>NZ_JADYVE010000029.1 GCF_020193655.1 Ensifer sp. IC3342 | reverse complement strand
TGATCCAGCTTGCCGCACCGCTCGTCATTCCCCCTGAAGCGTACGGCGAGTAACTGCAATCGGGCTGCGACGCGAAGACTATGGCACACACTCGCTTCGACGCACCAAAGCCGCGAGGATCTACAAACCGACCGGCAATCTTCGCGCAATCCAGATTTTGCTCGGACATACCTTCCGCGGCGAAACCTGGAACTCCGTTCCTTACTTCGAGTTCTTACGGTCATGCTCGCTTGAACGCTCGCCGTCGGATGGAGCGCTGAGGACGAAATGAACCCCGAGAGATGGACTCACCTGTGCATAGATATGCAACGCATGTTCGCCGAGAGTACCCCTTGGCAAGTCGCTTGGATACCGAAGGTGTTCGACCAGGTTGCCGAGGTTGCCACCCGGTTTCCCGATCGCACCATATTCACGCGTTTCGTGACGCCGTCCTCCCCAGAGGAAATGCCGGGGATGTGGCGGCCCTATTACGAAAAATGGCCGATGATGACGACTGGCGAACTCGACCCCGCTCTGGTGGATCTCGTTCCGGACCTGAAGAGGCTAGTTCCACCGGCGCGTATTTTCGACAAGACGACATATTCGCCATGGACCGGCGGTCGACTTCATAACGCCTTGGTTCATCAGGATATCGGATCGCTGGTCGTAACCGGAGGCGAGACGGACATCTGCGTGCTGGCCGCGACGCTTGGGGCCATCGACCTCGGCTACAAGGTAGTCCTGTTGAAGGACGCGCTGTGGAGCACGACAGACCAGACGCACGATGCATCGCTTGAACTTCTGGGCAATCGCTTCTCAGTTCAAGTGGAGGTCATCAACACAGAAGAGTGGTTGTCGTCACTTTAGCGGCGACACAAAAGAGCGGCGCTGTCCCAATCATTCCATTATGCAATCATAGACGCCAAAAACGAGAAGATCGCGGTCGGTGAACCCCGTTCGCACACCAACGGCCGCCGGTGACTTTCGCTCGGGGGCCCCTTCCGGCCTAAAGGGAGCGCTCGATAGTTGGTTAGCTCGGCGCTCGCCGCCTTATAACCCGTTAGACCGGAACAAACCTTCTCATCTCCACGTTCCCGATCTTCGAGCATGTGGCGCGTACTCTTGTCGCGCGATTTCCAAAATGAGGCCGCGTTGTGGCGCCGAGAGCAAATTGGAAGGGCTATCTGAAAGTCGCAGAGGTGAGCTGTCCGGTGGCGCTTTACACCGCAGCCTCGACCTCGGAACGAATTGCCTTTCACACCATCAACCGTGCCACAGGCAATCGCGTTCCGGCAATTCGTTGACAGCGAAACGGGAAAGCCGGTCGAAAAGGACGATCAGGTCAAGGGATACGAGGTCGGATCCGGCGATTACGTCGTGCTTGAGCCCGAAGAGATCGCCGCGGCCGTTCCGGAGAGCGAGAAGACCCTGTTGATTTCCGCATTCATCGCCTGCGGCGAAATCGACGACGTTTATTTCGACAAGCCCTACTACCTGGCTACGATCAAGAGCCACGCCGAAGACGCCTTCGCTCTGATCCGCGAGGGCATGCGCAAGAAGAAGGTCGCCGCCATCGCTCGAGCGGTGTTGTTCCGGCGTGTGCGTACGCTTTTGATCCGCGCCTATGAGGACGGGCTGATCGCGACGACGTTGAATTTCGACTACGAGGTTCGCTCGGCCGAAGACGCATTCGATGAAGTGCCGGACCTGAAGATCCAGGGCGAGATGCTGGAGCTCGCCGAGCACATCATCAACACCAAGCGAGGAAAGTTCGATCCGGCAAAATTCGATGATCGCTATGAGAACGCACTTGCCGAGCTGGTCAGGGCGAAGCTCGAGGGCAAGAAGATCGAGCCGCGCAAGGAGCCGAAGCGCGAAAAGGTCGTAGACTTGATGGAGGCGTTGCGGCAGAGCGCCGGCGTGAAGGCCAAGAAAACCAACGCGACCACCCCAACCAAGAAGAAAGCGACCCGCGCGGCGAAGACGAAAGAAGCTACGCCGCGGCGCAAGGCGAGCTGAGCCATGGCTCTCGAGGTCTATCGGAAAAAGCGCATTTCGGGTCGACTCCTGAACCGAAAGGCCGCAGGGCGCGCCGCTCCGGCAACAGCTTCGTTGTCCAGAAGCACGACGCCACACGCCTCCACTATGATTTCCGCCTGGAGATGGACGGCGTTTTGAAGAGCTGGGCCGTCACCAAGGGGCCGAGCCTTGTCCCCGGCGAAAAGCGTCTGGCGCTTCTCCGAGCAAGCCCGGTTTGAACTCGTTCTTGGAATTGTCCGTCAGGAGCTCGGGATTGAGATGGTCGGGGCCTGAGTCCATTTCCGCCTTCTCGACCGCGGCGAGGTCCTCGTCTCGCAGGTCGGCCGTCGCCTGCTTCCCCCGCGGTTGAGACGGTTTCCCGACTGTCGCTCACGCTAACCAACAACAGCCCGCCATCACATAGTCTGAATTCCCGCGTGGACTGGCCGAGGACCGGATGGTCGCCTTATAGTTGCCTGGCGAGTTCGCAAGAACCGCGCAGTGGCTTCGGCCTTCGGAGTGCGGCAAGCTGGCGCCTCAAACAGAAAAATAGCCAAGCGCGCGCCGAAATTACCCTTCATCTAATGCGGGAAATCAACTATGATTCAACTCAGCTGACATGAACGGGGCTCCGTGCTTCCGGACGATGCGAATTCGACTTCGCTATGAGACCGTCCGGCCACGTTCACCCCTCGCCGGACTCTCAGAGGAGAGCCGCCATGTCCAAGCTACCGAAGACGATCCCGCAGCCGTCAATCGAGACGGATGCTCAACATGACGTCGCCGTTGCGGCGGCCGTGGAACTCGCCATGGAGTTTTACGGCTGCGACGCCGTAACCGCCGCCGCGCGACGCGCGATCGAGGCCAGAGACCTTAAGCGTGAAAGTCACTACCGGTTCTGGCTGAACGTCTTCAAGTCCCTCAAATCCAAACCACACCTGATCGAAGAGATATGCCAGCCGGGCTGAAGGGCGGCTTTACCGTTGCGCCTGGCTCGCACTCTCGGAAACCGCGGCGCACACCGCCGGGCGTCTTCGGGCGACGCTCGATCCGCCGTCTCCCTCTTTTGCTTTTACACGGAGCCAGAGAGGCAAAGTCATTCATACGAATTTCTGATCAATGACGGAAAATCAATATTGGAGTTCAGAACGGTGAGCGGCGCAATGTCGCCGAACCGACAAACACCAAAAAGGGGATCGCCATGAAGTTCTCTGCATTCTGCACAGGCGTGCTCATCTTTGTGACCTTGGCTGCGAACAGCCGCGCCGAAACCCTCGTCGTCAACAGCTACGGCGGGCCATACGAACGGATCATTCGGGAGCGGATTATCACGCCCTTCGAGGCCGCGTTCGGCATTGACGTCGTCTACGATGCGGTCGGCTCGGCGGCCCAGGATTACGCGAAGATCAAGGCGACGAACGGCCGGCCCGGCTTCGACGTTGTCGTCATGACCGCGTCCCAATCGCTCGAAGGCTGCCGTGAAGGCCTGCTGATGGCGCTTTCACCGAAGAACGTGCCCAACCTCGCCCACCTGTCGCCAGCAATGGCCAGTGTTGCTGGACCGTGCGGCGCCGTCCACGAGGTGCAATATCTCTCGCTGCTCTATCGGAAGGACAAGCTCGCGGACCCGCCGAACTCCTGGGCGGCGCTCGCGGACGAGCGCCTGAAGGGCAAGATCATTCTGCCGACGTTTCAGAACACCATGGCAGCCTATCTTATGGAGATCCTCTCCGTTGCCAATGGCGGCGATCTCCTCGACAATGTCGAACCCGGCTTCGAGGCAATGGCCGCACTCGCCAAACAATCAATCGGCTTCGAGCAGTCGTCCTCGATCATGGAGACCTACATCAAGGATGGGCAGGTCTGGGCGATGCCGTTCTGGAACGGACGCGCGCAATTGCTCGTCGATAGCGGCCTGCCGGTCGACTATGTCCTTCCGAAGGAAGGCTCAATTCCGCTGATGGCGACCCTCAACGTGCCGAAGAAAGCCGAGAACCGGCAGGCCGCGATGAAGTTCGTCAACTTCTTCCTCGAGAAGGCCAGCCAAGAGTCATGGGTTACCGGTTACAAGGTCGGCAGCGCAAGGACCGATATCGACGTACCGCCCGACATCCGCGCGAAACAGATCACCACCGAAGCAGATCTCAACGCCCTCCATCTACCCGACCTCGCGGGTGTTGCCGCGCGGCTGTCCGCGTGGGGCGAGCGCTGGGAACGCGATGTCGTCGCTGCGGCGAACTGAGGTGGATCATGGCCGTAATCGCTTTCTCCACTTTGCAAAGTCCCGCGCGCAGGGTCCTGTCCGTCAAGACATTCCTGCCGTTGCTGGCACCGTCGATCGTGTTGACGCTGTTCTTCGCGGTCCCGATGGGCATGATGATCGGCATCAGCTTTCAAAGCCTGGACGGGGGCGCGCCCACGCTTGCAAGCTATAGCCGCTTCGTCAAAGACGGCCTGGTGCTTGCCGGTCTCGGGCGCACAGTTGTAATGTCCGGCCTCGTCGCGGTCTGCGTCACCGTTCTCGCCTATCCGCTTGCCTATTATCTGGCACGCTCGACCTCACGCTGGCGGACGGTTGTCCTTGCGCTCGCTATTGCGCCGGAGCTCGCCGGCGTCGTGCTTCGCACCTATGGCTGGTTGATTATTCTCGATGACCGCGGTTTCATCAATTCGGCGTTGATGTGGGTCGGGGTGATCTTCGAGCCGCTGCCTCTGTCGAAGAATCTCTTCGGCGTTGTCGTGGGGTTGACCCACGTCATCCTTCCCTTTGGCGTCCTGTCGCTGCTGACGAGCCTTCAAGGCATCAGCCCGAATCTGGAGCGATCGGCGCAGATCCTCGGCGCCTCCCGGCTCGCCGTCATCCGGCATATCGTACTGCCGCTCTCAGTCCCCGGCATCATAAGCTCATTGCTGGTCGGCTTCACGATGGCCGCAAGCGCCTATGCGACGCCGGCGCTTCTCGGTGGCGCAGGGTTCAAGGTGATGGCCACCATGGTCTACGAGCAGGTCCTCTTCTATCTCGACTGGCCGTTCGCGGCGGTGATGGCGAACGTTCTCCTCATCCTGATGGTGGGTGTCGCGTTCATCGGTTCCCGGCTCGAGTCGCGCCTCAACCAAAAACTCCACCTTTAATCTCAGGAGGCTCCGATGAATCGCTTGCCTGCGATCCTGTTCAAGATATCCCTCGCCGCCATCCTTGCTTTCATCACCCTTCCCCTTCTCGTCGTCATCGCGGCCTCGGTCAGCCCCACCCCGGCCGTCACCTTCCGGCCAAGCGACTGGACGCTCGGCTGGTACGCGGCACTTTGGGACAGCCGTTGGCTCGACCCCTTTTTATTGAGCGTCAAGCTTGCCGCTACGGTCTCCGTCGCAAGCGGCGTGCTCGGCGCCCTTGGAGCCTATAGCGTTGCCTACGCGAAATGTCCGGGGCACACCGCGATCATGTCGTTCCTCCTGTCGCCCATGGCAGTTCCGCAGATCGTAAAGGGTGTGGCGATCGTTCTCTTCCTGTCTTCGGCCGGGTTCTTCAACCTGCTGGGCACTCCGGGCCTCGTCGTCGCCCATATCGTCCTCACGCTTCCCTTTGTCGTGCGCATGGCGGCAACCGCGATGTTTAATTTCGACAAGAGGCTTGATCGCGCCGCCCGCATTCTCGGAGCCCGCCCGGCACAGAGGATACGATACGTGCTCCTGCCTCTCATCCGCTCCGGCCTGTTCTCCGGGATGACCTTTGCCTTCATCCTTTCGTTCAACAACATCCCGATCTCGGTCTTTCTGGTGAAACCCGGTCAAACGACGCTTCCGATCACCGTCATCAATCACCTCGAATACAGCCTGGACCCGGTGCTCGCGGCCGTAAACGTCGCGTCGCTCCTCTTCATTCTCGGCGCCATCATTCTCTTCGAAAAGATCGGCGGTTTCTCCGCCCAGTTCCACGGGGGTAGCAAATGAGCACCATCGATATCGAACTCCATTCCGTCAGCAAGAAGTTCGGCGCGAACCGCATCGTCAAGAACGTCAATCTGGCCATTCCGAAGGGAAAGTTCGTCAGCATTCTCGGCCCGTCGGGTTGCGGAAAGACCACGACATTGAACATGATCGCCGGCTTCGAAAGCCCTACAAGCGGAGAGATTCGGATCCGCGGGACGGACCAGACCGGCATTCCGCCGGAGGCTCGCAAGATTGGGCTCGTCTTTCAGAACTACGCACTGTTTCCGCATATGACGGTCGCGGAAAATGTCGGATTTGGCCTCAAAATGCAGGGCCGGTCCCGCGAAGAAGTCGCTGCCGGGGCCAAGCGTGCCTTGAAAAGTGTTCGCCTCGAAGGCTTCGAGAACCGTTACCCGAAGGAACTGTCGGGCGGCCAACAACAGAGAGTCGCGGTCGCACGAGCCATTGCGCCCTCCCCGTCCGTGCTGCTCCTCGACGAGCCGCTCTCCAACCTCGACCTCAAGCTCCGGGAGGCCATGCGCGTCGAGTTGAAGGAGATCCAGCAGGATCTCGGCATGACCTTCGTGTATGTCACCCACGATCAGGAGGAGGCGATGGCGATGTCCGATCGGATCATCGTCATGCAGGGTGGAGCCGTCGCCCAAGAAGGGGCGCCCGCGGATATATACGGCCGACCAAGAACTTCGTTCGTGGCGGATTTCATCGGCAAGTCCAACATCCTCCCGATTTCCGCCGTCGCCGATGCCAAAACCGGTAATGGAAGCTGGAGAGTACTCCTGGGAACGGCAGGCATGCCGATTATGGCGGCGCGGATGCCGGGCCTCGTTCCCGACAAGGCCCGTTTCTGCTGCATCAGACCGGAAGCCGTCAGGCTCGCCGACGCGGCAGGGGCTTTGGACGAACCTGCGAACCTCCTAACGGGAACCATCCAGAAGGTCGTCAACCTTGGCGCCTATCTCGAGGCGTGGCTGCTGGTGGATGGCGAGATCACGCTGAAATCGATGATCCGCTCCTCTCGCCTCGACAAGCTTGCTGTCGGCCACCGTGTCGAACTGGCGATCGCCCACGCCGCGGTTCAACTGCTGGAGGAGTAACGCCGATTAATATGGATGCAGTATCAATGAATAGAAATCGATATTGGCTTCATCATAACTCTCCCCGCTAAATTCAATGTGGTCCCGAGCCCGGGATTCCACACGGAGGCAAGAGATACCTATGAACACGAGCGTTTCGGCAACCCAGAACGAGAGCAATGTCTGCGCGGACATCGTCGATTTCGACTTTTCCAACTACGACGATCCGGACATCGCCGCGGTCCGATCATACTGGCTGCAGTATGGCGTCATCCGCTTTCGGGGCGCCCACATTACCGACCAGCAGCAGGTGGATTTTTCCCGCCACTTCGGCGACTTCGTCATTCATCCGAAGCAGTTGCAGGAAGGCGGGCATCCGACATACCCTGAGATCCTGGTCATCAGCAATGTGATGACCGACGGCAAGCCAAGCGGCGCGCTCGGAAACAGCGAAGCAACGTGGCACACGGATACCTGGTTCTACGAGCGCCCGCCGGCCGGCGCCATTCTTCGGGCGATCGAAGTCCCGCCGTCCGGTGGCAACACCTATTTCCTGTCGACCTATCGCGCGTACGACACGCTTCCCGAGGAGCTGCGCAAGGCCATCGACGGACGGCAAATCTTCTTCCAGAACGTCTATGACAAGACCGGCAAGCTGCGCCTCGGGAAATCCGAACCGAAAAGTGCGGACTTTCGCGAATGGAGCGGCATCGTCCATCCGCTGGTCAGGACCCATGCAGAGACGGGCCGCAAGGCCCTCTATCTCGGGGGAACGCCCGAAGGCTCGTGGATCGTCGGCATGCCGCTTGATGAAAGCAACGACCTGATTGCGAAGCTTTGGGAGCACACCACCGGCGCGCCCGAGATCTTCATTCAGAAATGGGACGTCGGCGACATCGTCATGTGGGACAACCGCTGCACGATGCATCGGCGCGACTCGTTCGATCCGAACACCATCCGCATCATGCACCGGACGACGACCTCCGGCGAACGCCCGATTTGAGCGCGATAGAGATCGGAGCTTTGTCGGATGATTGAACCATACCGCATTGGAAAGCAGCCCAAGGCCATTCCGGAAGCGCTGCCGGGCCTCCTCCAGGAGGTCGAAACCGCAACGATCGGCCATTTCGAGTATCTCGGCTTCGTCGGAGCGGAGATCGCGCCGATCTTCCCGGCAAAGGCAATCGGAACGGCCACGACGGTGGCCGCACCCGGCCGCGATGGAGCGGTCGTCTACAAAGCAATCGATCTTCTGCGCCCGGGGGATGTCCTCGTCATCTCCCGGGTCGACCGCGATGACGTCGCGTGCGTCGGCGGCGGCGTCGTTGCCGCTGCCCGTGCGCGGGGCGCCGTTGCCGTCATTGTTGACGGCCCTTGCACCGACATTGAGGAGATCCGGGCCAGCCGGTTCCCGGTCTGGTGTCGCGGCGTCTCGTCCAAGACGACCAGCCGCCGGCATCTGATCGGTGGCGCCATCAATATTCCGGTCGCCTGCGGCGGCGCGGCCGTCCTGCCCGGCTATGCGGTCCTGGCGGACGCCGAAGGTGTGTTCGTCGCCTCACCGTCGCATATGCGCCGGGTCGCCGAGGCTGCGCTCGAACGGCAGCGTCGCTCCCTGCAACTCCGACCCTACCTGGAAGCAGGTCATTCCATCTTCGATCTGGATAGGATTGCCTCATGAAGATTTCCCTCATACAGATGAATTCCCAGCCCGATCGAGAGCTCAATCTGCGTGCGGCCGAAACCTTGATGCTTCAGGCGATCGAGCGTGATGCGCCGAGCCTCATCGTGCTTCCGGAGCATTTCGACTGGTCCGGGGGAACGGCCGCGGAGAAACTTGCGGCAGCCGATCGCATGCCGGGCGGCGAGGCCTATCGAATGCTGCAGGATTTCGCGGCCCGCTATGGCGTCTGGATCCATGGCGGCAGTTTGCTCGAAAGCATCGACGACAGCCCAAGAATATACAACACGACGGTCGTTTTTGACCCGCAGGGCAATGAGGTCGGCCGCTATCGCAAGGTTCACCTGTTCGACATCGAGGCGCCCGATGGCAAAATCTATCGCGAATCCGAGACCGTAGCAGGTGGAGAGAGGCTCTTTGTCTATAAAGCGCGCGGTTTCAGGATCGGTTGCGCCATCTGCTACGATCTTCGCTTCCCGAGGCTTTTCGATGCCTTGTCGAGCGCGGATGTCGATGTCGTCATTTTGCCGGCGGCCTTCACGCTGCAGACCGGCAAGGATCACTGGGAGGTCCTGTGCCGCGCCCGCGCCATCGAACACCAGGTATATTTCGTCGCCTGCGGACAGTGGGGCAGCTACCCGGCGGCAGACGGAGATCGGCGGTTCACCTACGGCAATTCGCTTGTCTGCGACCCCTGGGGACAGGTCATCGCCCGCGCCGTCGATCAGGTGGGTACTGTTTCCGCGTGGATCGACCACGGCCGCGTTGGGGCCGTCCGGAAACTCATTCCTTGCGCCCGTCACAAAATCTCCTTCGCGGGTCTCCAACGCAAGCCTCGACGCTGTGGCTCTAGCGATGACTGCGAATGTTCGGCTTGCGGACTCCACGAATGAACCGTCGAAATTCCAGTTCTACCAGTCGCAAGGCAGACGATCCGCCTTGAAGATGGGCGGCGGCCGATCTCCGTCGTCAAGCTCCGGTGAGTACATCGTCGAGGAAGGGCTTCCACGCCTTTCGCGCGACGCGTTCGGCTGCGATCCAGATCGATGGGCTCGACTTCGGCGACACCTACGAGAAAGGCCACCGTCATGGCGGCCGCGCTGTAGCTCGCTCACTTACACGCACCCCCCGAAAGACGCTTCACGGGCATGGGACCAGGCAGATCTTTGGGGGGGCGGTCGCGACTGCGACGTTGATGCGCGTCGACGCAGCACAAGCGGCGCATGCGCTCGCGCTGGCCGCCGCAATGCGCCAGTCGTCCGTCAAAAACGTTAGGATTTCATCACCGCGTCACCCGAGCATAAACGGTAGTTCACAGAACACCGGAGATTTTTACTCTTCAGATTGAAACAGTTCCTTCCCGACGCGAAAGCGTTGCTTGGCAGAGACAGAAATATATCCTGTTCTTTCCTTTACGTCGCCCGCTCCGACTGTGAAATTGTGCGACACGACCTCACGTTGCACATGCCTGCGGAGAACGGCGATGGATGAAATGCCCCGGTATTTTTCACTTGTCGAAATGAAGCATCGAGGCGTTCGCCTCGACGCGAGCGATCTCCATCGAGCCGCCAAGGAGGCCTGGTCCGACATCCGTCAGGGACAGGCCCATGGCTTGAAATCCGTGCTTTCCTTCAACGAAGCCGAGCTGTGGAGACAACGCCAGTTCGAAGATTACCGCCATGCGTTGAACGGCGAGCGATTAGGCTGGAAACTCTCAGCGCTATCGGGTGTCGGAACGCGTTATGCCGCCGTCAAAATCGTCGGCGCTAATGCAATAAACCGACAGTTGGGACAGCCACGTTCGACCTCGACAATCGTGCTGCTCGACAGTTTCACCTTGCGCCCCCCTTGCGTAATGGACGGAACGGAGATATCCGCGGCGCGAACGGCCACCTATGCCTCAATGGCGCTTGAGCTCTTCTTCTCCCAGCCAACTGAACTTTCTGTCTTCCTTTTCGGAGCAGGCCCCATTGCCGAACAGATCGTGAAAGTGCTCGGCCATTTCGGAGCCGGCATCATCTCCAAGATCTACGTGCGCAGCCGATCCGGAGTTTCGGCGCGCAGGCTCGTCGAGGATTTGGCCACAACTCATGAAATTCCGCTTGAAGCGGTTGAGGACAACCGAATGCTGCGGGATTGCCGCTTCATGATCACCGCCTCCAATTCCAGCGCGCCCGTCTATCAAATGGAAGATATAGGTCCGAATGCCGTCGTGCTGCATCTTGGCGGAGACGAGACGCCGGCCGGCTATATCCAACATGTCCTCCGGACAGGGGTGGCACTGTGCGACGATATTTCCATGGTTTCGCGGCGAAACTCGCAAAGTCTGGCCCTCTATTTTTCGCGCATGGGCTCTACGCTGGAGCAGCTTGGCCCGGCGCTCGGTGTGAAGAGCATGAAGGACTGCTTTGACACCAGCCTCGTAGCGGAAGGACCGATTCTTGTGACCTGCGTCGGCCTGCCGGTGCTCGATCTCTACGTCGCCGCTCATGTCTATGAAACCTGGCTCAGGCCTGACGCCGAGATGACGCCATCCGCCCAGGTTCCCGGCGCCGCTGGAGCGCCAATAGCCTGACGTTCAACTCGTGCCGAAAGGGGGCATATATGTACACCACCGAGGCACTAGCGGAATTTCTGGCTAACTACTCCTCCGAGACCTTGCCAGCCGGTCTAAAACGGCGTGCTATCGCTTGTATTCTAGATGCACTGACCGCCGCGGTCGTTGGTTGTGAGCTTCCCGGCGTGCGAGCCGCGCAAGAAACAGCTCGACATACGTTTGGACCTGGCCGGGCACCGATCTGGTTTACGGGCGAATGTCTTGGGACCACGGCTGCTGCCTTCTGCAATGCCGCTTCGGCCTCCGCGCTCGATTTCGACGACGGGCATCGCGGCGCCCGTGGTCACCCTGGTGCAGCGGTCATACCCGTGACACTCTCGGTCGCATCTGAGATCGGCACATGCGCTGACGACATTCTCGCCGCTGTTGTTCTCGGGTACGAGACCGGTATTCGCATCGCTGTTGCCCAGAACCCGCGAGCAACAAAAAGCCGGCAATCGGGGCGTTGGACCGGCTATGCTGCTGTCGCTGCGGCCGGCCGCCTACATCAGACCGATCCATCGAGCCTGGCACATGCGTTTGCGGTGGCCGGTGTTCTCGCGCCGAACCAGGAGGCAAACGGCAGTTCGGGCTATGCCGACCTCACGGGAAATGACGTCAAGGAGGGGATCCCCTGGAGCGTGGTGACGGGGTTGACCGCGCTGCGCCTCGCGGAACGGGGATTCACCGGTCCGCTGGGCCTCCTCGACCATAGATCACATTTTGACTGGCAAAGTATCATTAATCACTTGGGCGAGCCCGTCGAGGTTTCCAGTGTTTATTTCAAGCCCTATTCCTGCTGCCGATACATCCATCCTGCCCTTGATGCACTCGCCGACGTTTCTGCGGGTGTCCACATAAGGCCCAAGGAGATAGCTTCCGTGGAGGTGCAGACGTTTCAATGGGCTCTTCGGCTTTCAAACTCCGTCTCTCCCGCGACACTGACCGATATCCAATATAGCCTGCCCTATTGCATTGCCATTGCTATCATCGATGGAGCGGCAGCACTAGCGCCCGTCAGCGATCACCTACTCGACAGACCCGACCTCTGCGAATTCGCCCGTAAGGTTCGTATTTCGACCGATGGCGAGATCGACGCGCGCTTTCCCCGAGAGACGCTTGCACGGCTGTGTCTGCAAAAGGCAGACGGAACGCTGATCACTTCCGACGTCACTTCGCCCCGGGGAGACGCAGCGCGACCGATGGCATGGAACGATCTGGTCGAGAAGTTCCGTGCAGCCACACGAACCAAGCTTTCCTCCAATGCACAAAACCTCATCCTGAATGCTCTCGAAGCGCTCAAGGCAGGTGACGCCGATCCCCTCCTCCACAGCCTCCGGATGCGGTTAATCGACTGAACTCCCGAGGTGTCTTGCGCCACGCAAATCGGACTACATCCATTCTTGTGCCAACCGTACCTAGCGGCCCGCCGAGATCGGGCGTCAGGAACACGCATACAGCTGTCTGATCTCAATGAACCGTTGACGGTCAGACAGGCAGACCATTCCTCACGACAATCCTGCCCGCGATGATGACGTGCCTGAGGCGGCTCAGATTGACCTCATCGACGACAATCAGATCTGCGCGTTTGCCCTTCGCAATCAGTCCGCGATCCCCGGCCAGCTCCGGGAAGGCGTGGGCGACATTTCCCGTCGCAAGTGCTACGGCCGCGGGTGCCGAGAGCTGCTTCTTCCTGACCATCCGATGGATCGCCTCGAGTATTCCATCCCAGTGCCCTCCTGCAAAATCGGTCGAAATCGTGTCTACGCAGCCTGCGTCGATGAGTGCATCGAGGTTGACCGCGTCGTTGCGCCAGCGCGTGCCGACGCAATCGAGCGTCGAAACGTCGATGATTGCCCCCTTGCGCCTCAGGTCCCGGGCAATCGACACTGCTTCTTCCGGCAGGAAGCTCGGGTGGTTGCTGTGACCAGCAACGATCCGCGCCTTCGGATGCTTCTCGACCACTGCGGTCAGCCGCTTCGCGGAAGGCGCGGCGTTGTGGAAGATGGCGGGATAACCCACACGCTCGGCAACCGCGGCAATTTCATCGAACCCGGCCAACGATAGCGCGACCGATGGCATTACCGATCGGGTGATGACGTCGCGAACACGCTCTGCGGGAATACCGGCGAGGCCAGAACGTTCGAGTTCATCGGTCAAGTCGGCGTCAGAAGCGCCATCCGTGGGGTCCAGGAAGCGGCCGAGAACGGCATTCTTCAAGCACCTGGCTATCACCGGCGTCACCTCAATCCCGGTCTCTCGACGGATTGCTTGCGGGATGAATCGGTATTCCTGAGCTCCACCGCCGAGTGTCTGGCCGCCACCGACCTCGCCAAGTGCGACGGCGCCGGCAGCAAGCAGTTCATCGATGTTGGCGTTCAAATGCCTCGGGGACAGACCCTTGCCGTCGACCGCAAGTGCGGCCTGAATGTTCTTCGGCGTATGGGCCGTTGAAACACGGATCTCCATCGGATGACTTGCTCCAACAGCATCGATTTCGTCGACCATTGCCAAGCCGCAAACGTTAAGGAGGGTCGTCGTCCCCTGAAGGAAATGGCGGTTGCGAAAATATGCGACGTCATCGCCGTTGAACGGCTTCGAGCCGCTCGGCATCGAAGGCCCCGTGATGCAGCCATGCGCATGGGCATTGATTATGCCCGGCATGACGATTGAACCCGCCGCATCAATGGTTTCTCTCGCGGCGATTTCTTCACGGGAATCGGTTGGGCGATTGTCGACGCCGACGATCCTTCCTGCATCAATGTACACGGTAGCCCGCTTGTGAAACGCCTTGCCGTCACCCGTGATGAGAGCCCCGTTTCGGATTACCATGTCCATGGTCGCCCTCCCTCCCTTTCAGACCTCCAGGTACGCCCTAGTTGCCTGTCTCTTCGTTTGGCCGATCCTTGCTGGCGCCGGGGATTTCCTCGTCGCTTTCATCCAGCATGTAACCTGATGACCGAACGGTTCGGATTACGTCCGGACGGCCGACGACGTGTAGCGCCTTGCGCAGTCGGCCGATGTGGACGTTAACCGTTTTGGCATCCACGTAGCGCCGTTCGGGCCATGCGGCCTCGATCAGTTGTGCGCGACTGCACGCTTGTCCCTGATTCTCGAGAAGGAACTGCAGCAATCGAAACTCGATGGGGCCAAGCTGGATGGTTTTTCCGAACCGCTTCACGTTGTGTCTGAAGATGTTCAGTTCGATCCCCGCGTGAGCAAGAATGGGGCCGCCGCTTTCACGTCGCTGTTCGTCAGGTCGAGGCGGGATGCGGTCACGCAGAACAGCGAGCAGTTTAGCCGGTGCGATCGGCCTGACGAAGTTTTCGTCAATACCGGCCTTCAGCAGCTCGATGAACCGGCCCTCCGCGCCAGGTCCAATCAGCGCAAGAGTCGAAATCCCGAATGTGCGCGGCTCGCTTTTCAGCCTGTAACAGGCCAGGGGCGCCAAATCGTCACCGGGTCGGCAATCGAGAAGAATCGCCTGGACGTCACCTTCGCCGGCGAGATGCACGATTTCCTCGACGCCGGAACCAAGCATCACGTCATAGCCCTCGGCTTCCAGGATGTGGACCAGCAGAAGGTAATAGTCTGCGTCGGTTGAACCGATCAGGATCTGGGGACGCTTTATATCCACGACTCTCTCCCTGCAGGGCACAGTCTCGGTTGTACTTGAAGCTGCACCGACCAATGAGAGGTTACAACCGGATACCTCTTCACGATGACGGCGCTCCGCCAATTGCCGACCAGTAGCCAACCGGACGTACACGTTGGAAGACGGCAGTGTTGGCAGGAAGGCTTCCCGCGATAGCGATCGTGTTGCCAATATCGCAAGGCGCGCCGAGGCGTTGCATTGGCCACCCGGCACGCTTCAAAATGCGCTCGAAACGCAAGTCCGTGGCCGTCACAATCTCGCGATAACCGTTCGCGATCGACCATTCGATAATGCCTGCAAACATCAAAAGCGTAGTGTTGTGGAGAAAGCCTGCGGGGCGGTTTCCGCCAAGCGACGTGTCCACGCAAAAGCGCGAACTTTCAACCATCTCCGGGTGAGCTAGGAGCCCTTGCGAGGGAAGCAATTGCGGAAAGGTCGTAGCCAGCATTGTCGGGCCCATCGCCGGCAGAAGCCTGGCGCAGCCGACGACTTCGCGGTTTGCACAAACTGCCAAGATATATGTTGGATTGAGTTCATCGTAGTCGTCGTGTTCACGCCCCTCCCGTATGACTACGTCCCATTCGAGCCTGTGTCGAAACACACGGGCGCGCAGCCGGTGCATGGAATCGATCAGGTCCGCAGATTCCGGACAGTCGGCTGCCCGGACAGCCAATATCTGCATAAGCGATCTCCGATGAAATTCGGTTCGCCGCTACTGCATACGACTCCGTGCGATTAAGCGACTAATAGAATTAGCAGTCGAAGTACCTGTCGCACCGTGTACTACAATCACACTCCTCCCCGGCCGAAAAACGAAGTGGCGTCTTCCGTAAGGTCGCCACGCACAAGCCAGATAGGCCGGTGTTGATCCGGCTAGCCACGGTGGACGATCGGCGATCGATGTCCATCCTGCACAAACAGAAAGTGAGGGGCTGACGTGCCTGCTTTTTCGGCGCAGCGAACCAGAGCAGTGAGGCTGACAAGCGCGTCAGCGAAGAGAACAGGAATGAACAAGCATGTTGCGGAAAGCTATATGTTCGCCTCGCACCCTCGTCAGCTCGTCGAGCAGATTTCTACATGCGTTGCCGGCTTGTGCGAAGCGATCGCCGGGAGCGATAGGGAATGCATGCTGGTGTTCAACCCAGGGGATGCAATCCTTAGAGCGATTGAGGGCAGTCTTCTTTTGCGGGTCAGTGCAAACAACGTTGTCGCTTGCCGCTCCCTTCAAACTGTGATCGAAAGCAGCCTGTTCGAGAACAAATCGGGGGCGCCGGCCGAAATCCGTTGGTTTCCCGGCGAAGACACGCCGTTTGTCGTGGTCGAGCGGTTGCTTGCGAAGCTTCAAACCTCTACTGCCTCGGAGTAGCGCGACCGCATCCGTTGCTCCACATCTCACTAAT
Source organism: Ensifer sp. IC3342 (assembly GCF_020193655.1). Lineage (GTDB taxonomy): Bacteria > Pseudomonadota > Alphaproteobacteria > Rhizobiales > Rhizobiaceae > Sinorhizobium. The sequence goes on along the minus strand of NZ_JADYVE010000029.1, from coordinate 19,664 downwards.
CCTCTGCACGACCTTACCGAAATTGGAGGACGACGGGGCTACATTCCTGTCTGACTGACGCACCCGTGAGAGGGCACAACAGTCGCCCGTGATCTTCCTATCCACCGTGAGAAAATCCGCTCTTGCTTGATGTACGCGAGCCTCGGCGAGCTTCGTCATTTTGTCTGATAAACACGAGTTGCTGTGGAACGCCGAGGCGACGGACAGCCTTTTCCTAGTCAGATGAAGTGTCCGGGCCCTTTTTCTTTCTCGTCATCTATCGATCGACACCACGCGCATAGTTGATGGTGCGCTGGCGCCGCTCGGACAGGATCTGCTCGCTGCTCTGCATTCGGACGGTCTGCTGCAGTACCTTCAACTTCTCCTGCATCGCCTCGAAGGCACGACGCTGCGCCGGCGGCACGCGATTGATCAGGTCCTTGCCGCCACGCAGGATGGCGTTGCGCCCGAACCGTTCATCGAGCGCCCGGCTGACCGCGGCGAGCTCGTGTCGAATTGCGGGATTGAGCGAACCGGCAGCCACGTCGAGCTTGCTGTCCTTCTTGTTCATCTCCGATGCCAGTTGGCGCAGCGCGTCTTCGGCGGCTTGCGACAGTACGGGAATGGCGACCGCCATGCGGCGGCGCTCTTCAGTGATCGCTTGACGCTCGGTATCGAAGGCGCTGACGTAAGCCGCGCCGAGCGAGCGCAGATGGCCGGCCGTTTCCGGCACGGCCTGCAACGCGTCCTTCCTTTCCCGGCCGGAGGCGAGCATCCGATCCATCAACCGATCTGAGCCGCGGAGCCCCCCGTAGGCGGTGGGCTCATCGATTACGGCGGCGGCGATCCGTTCAGCCGCAAAGCCCTTGACGATCAGGTCTTCGATCTTTTCGACGGCGGCGGCCGGATCGCGCCAGATACGCACCGCAGTCTCGGCGAGCGCCGCGCGGTGATGGCGATAGTGCGCCGCGGTGAGCGCCCGTGTTCGCGCCTCCTCGTCCAGTGGCGTTTTGAACTCTGTCACGGCGGCAAGCATCGGTAGCACGGTTTTTGCTTCCTTCCCGAAATCGACACTCGCGCCGGCGACGATCTTCGACCGATCCTTCGTCTCGGCAAGATGCTGCTCCTCGGTGAAACGCCGGACGGCCTCGAATAGCCGCGCCAGCTTTCCTCGCCTAATGTCCGTGAGGTCTTCCGGCATGCGCTCGGCAACGTTGCGCTCGGCAATCGCGTCGGCCTTCGCGGTGAAGGCGCTCCAGCCGAAACGGCCGGTCAAAGCGTCGCTGACGGCCTTGATCTCCTGCACGATCGAGCGATCCTCGACGGCGAACGCAAAGGCTGTCTTGTAGGCGTCGTCACCGCCCTGATTGCGTACCGCTTCGATCTCCATAAGACGCGCTAGGGCGTGCTTTGAAATCGCCGGAATGGACAAAGACATATAGGCGCGACGCGTCTTCTCGCGCTCACGGAAGCGATCGACATTTCTCCGGAACTCAGTCGCGTGGTCGCGAGCCAGCGGCAGTAGTTCCTTCAAAGCCGCCATCGCCGCCCCACGCTCGTCACGTGCCGCCCGGCCTTCGACCATGAGGTCTGAACCGCGCAGGCGACCAAGCCGAGAGGGCGTAATGGCAATTTCGCCAGCGAGCTCGCGAGGTTCGATGCCGGCATCCGACGCCAGGGAGTTCAGTGCGGAAAGCGCGGCATCCGGATCGCGATAGACCTTTTCCAACAGCGGCCGCAGGAATTGCTCACGCTCCTTCCAACTTGGCGAGGAGAGTTGCGCAAGGCGTGCATCCTCTTCGGCGCTTCGGGCGAATTCGGTGGTGGGCGGGATCAGATAGTGACCAACGATGGGTAATCCTTCCGAGAGCGACCCGGTCCGTTCCTCACTATAGGAAACGCGCCGTTCCCGCTCGATCGCAAAGCCGAGTGCCACGCTCGCCCGTTCCCAGAGCTTCGCCACCTGCTCGCGCTTTGCCTCAACCCACGCCAGCCGCCGCGAGACGCACTCCTCCATCCCGGCCACGGCCAGCGAGAGATGATCGAGCCCGCGCCGCCGTGCGAAGTCGCTGGCATGCGCCTGGTACCCGGACTCGCTCTCGAAATCGAGCGTCGTGGTCTTGGCGCCGAAACGGGACAAGCGCTCGACGAGCTGCCTGAACACTTCCGGCCGATGGCTTTCCCGCTCGATGCGCTCCCGGCGAGCGTCAGCGGCTTCAATCTGCTTGGCGGTCCAGACATTACGATCGACTTCCCGTTCCTCGTAGCGCTTATCACCAGTTTCCTCGTCAACAACGGGAACCTTTACCGCGACTTTGTCGACGCCATCCTTGCGCAGCGTTACGGTGTCACCGATCGCGACGCCGCCCTCTTCAAGCGCCTTCGGTAGGCTGACGCCCCAAAGGCGATGGGTGGCACCGTCGTCGCTACTGACATCGACATAGGGGCTTTCCTCGACATCATCGGCGTCGCGGAATTTAGCCAATCCCTCCTTGATGAGTTCGCCGGTGATGCCGGCTATGTAGTCGACCCGCGCCGTTCTCCCCCAGTCCGGCTTGGCCTCGAAATCCTCTCTTGCAGCATAGAGATCGGCGCGGTCGCGATGTCGTGTCATCGCCACATAGGTTAGATGCTGATCCATCATGCCGGTGGCGAGCACAAAGGTGCGATCGACGGTCGCGCCTTGAGATTTGTGGATGGTCGCAGCATAGCCGTGATCGACATTGCGATAGCTGTCTTCGCTGAAGACGACGTCGCGGCCATTGTCGAGACGCACCTGAAGCAACGTGTCGCCACGCTTTTCGCCGGTGGAAATAACCGTGCCGAGCATGCCGTTCTTGACATACTGCGGGCCGAAATGCCGCGCGCGCGGTTCCAGGAAGCGGGCGTTTTCGAGGAAAATTATCCGGTCGCCTGCTGCGAACTCGCGCAAGCCCCGCTCCGTCTGGAACTCGCGGGCATCTGCAAGCGAACCCTCATCCGTCATGACTTTGCGCAGCGCCTCGTTCAGCTTCCGGACGGCATCATTGGTATGAGCGAGAACCAGAAGCTCATCGCCACGAAGCCCGCCTTCTTTTCCATCGGAGACAGACTTTCCGATCGCCTGTTTGCGCGCATCTGCCCAATCGGAAACGATGCGGCCGATGACCTCGTCACGCGTGTCCGTCTCGACAATGCGGCCACGCTGGGCATAGGCGTCGAGGCCCTTCTCGATCTCGCCGCGAGCGAAGAGCCGCGAGGCGTCACGCGCCCATTGTTCGCTTTGACGACGCACACCAGCAAGTTCCGCAAAGCCGACGCGCTCCGAAATCGCCCGGAAGGCCGCGCCGGCCTGAATCGGCTGGAGCTGCATGGCGTCGCCCACCAGCACGACTTTCGCGCCGGCGTCTTCCACGCCCTTTAGGATGCGCGCCATCTGCTGCGACGACACCATGCCGGCCTCGTCGATCACCAGCACATCGCCGCGATCCAGCAAATCGCGCCCGCCAGCCCAAGCCAACTCCCAGGACGCCAGCGTCCGCGATCTTATGCCGGAACTGTCCTCCAGCCCCTCGGCCGCCTTGCCGGTAAGCGCCGCGCCGATGACACGGCGCCTGTCGCTTTCCCAGGCGACGCGCGCGGCGGCGAGCAGCGTCGATTTGCCGGCGCCGGCGAGACCGACGACGGCCGCGATGCCACTGTCACTGGTCACATGTCGGACGGCATCGACCTGTTCCTGATCGAGCCTCGAGGGTTTTTCCGGATCGGCCGTTTCGACGCTTCTGACGGCTTCGGAAACGTGGGAACCGGTGACGCCGAAGCCCTTGCGCTCCGACAACACTCGAGCGGACTTTGCAAGCGCCAGATGGCGGTTGGCTGTTTCCGCCCAGGCGATCTTCCACGCCTTCAGGGTTTCCCTGTCGCCGGCCCAGCGCTTGTAGACGATCTTGCCGCTCGGCGAGTCGGGCGTGACGACGCGCAGCGGCTCGCCGCCCTCACCCAAGACAGGAATCCTTTTCCGTCCGAACCCCTCCTCCGTCAGGGGACGCAGCGCGGTCATCAGGTGGATGTGCGGATTGCCGTCCTTGTCGTGATAGACCCAGTCGGCCACCATTCCTTTCGACGTGAAGTTGTCGCGGACGAATTCGCGGATGAGGGCGATGTTCTCCGCCCGCGTCAATTCCTCTGGCAACGCGATGATCAGTTCGCGAGCGAGCTCCGCGTCAGCCCGCTTCTCGAACATCTCCACGGCATTCCACAGCGCCTCGCTTGCCCTGGCCACGGGTTGCCCGTCGATCTGCGTCTTCAGCCAGGCCGGGACCTGGTCCGGCAGCGCCAGTTCCTCATGCACCAGTTCAGAGGCCCCCTCCCGACGGCTGAAGGACCTTCCGGCTTGCTCGTCCCTCATCCGGGCGCGATGGCGATAGGCGGCAGCCGAGACGACATTGCGTCCCGATCCCCTGCTGATGACCTGTGCTCTGACGAACATGATCGCCAATGTCGCCTCCGGAAATTGACGCAAACTAGCCTATTTTACTATCTTATTCTAGTCACTATAATCCGTGAATCAGATGCCAACACCAGAAAAGGAACGCGGGAATGTCCAAAAGAACGTCGCTTTCAGATCTTGATGCCCAGATCGAGAAGCTTCGCGAACGCAGAAGACTTTTGATAGTTAAGTCCGCAGAGCGCTTTGCGCGCGCCGCCACCAAGTCCGGTTTGGCAGAAATGGACATCGCCGATACAGAGGTCGAGCGGATCTTCGACGAGATCGCCGCGCGATTTCGCAAAGGCGAGAAAGGGACCGCCGCATCTCCTCAAACGCGTCGACCTGCAGATAGTGGGACTGGAACGACGGCGGAGGGGTCACATGACAGCTGATCGAAAGCGCGAGGCGCGGCAGAAATTCCTGCTCGGCGGCATCGTCGTCAGAGCGGGGCTCGCGAAAGCCGATCGCGCGTTCTTGCTCGGCGGTCTCATAGAACTGGCCCGGATCGCTCCGGGCTCTGCCGAGCATCGACGCCTGCGCGATGCCGGTGAGGAAGCGTTCAAAGCAACTGGTCTGGATGCAGATCAGGCGCGAATCCGGGAGTCGACGGAATGGCATTGAGGGGCAAGCCACGTCCGAATCTGCTGCTCATGTTCGTGCCGTTCGTCGTTACCGCTTTTGCCGTTTATGTCGTCGGCTGGTGCTGGCCGATACTCGCCGCCGGCCTGTCCGGGAAAACGGAATACTGGTTCCTGCGGGCGTCGCCCGTACCAGCGTTGCTGTTCGGGCCGCTGGCCGGGCTATTGACCGTATGGGCGCTACCATTACACCGGCGAAGGCCAGTGGCGATGGCGAGCCTTGCGTGCTTCTTGGCCGTGGCCGGATTCTACGCGCTGCGCGAATTCGGCCGGCTAGCCCCATCCGTGGAGAGCGGTGCGGTCTCATGGGACCGCGCGCTCTCCTATCTCGACAAGGTGGCCGTCATCTGCGCGGTAGCCGGCTTCATGGCGGTGGCGGCGGCCGCGCGCATCTCGACCGTCGTCCCCGAACCGGTGAAGCGCGCGAAGCACGGAACCTTCGGCGACGCCGACTGGCTATCAATGTCTGTGGCGGCAAGGCTGTTTCCGGACGATGGCGAGATCGTCATCGGCGAGCGTTACCGCGTTGACAAGGAACTCGTCCGTGAGCTGCCCTTCGATCCGAATGACCGCAGCACATGGGGACAGGGCGGCAAAGCCCCTTTACTCACCTATAAGCAGAACTTCGATTCCACACACATGCTGTTTTTCGCCGGGTCGGGCGGATACAAAACGACCAGCAATGTCGTGCCGACGGCGCTCAGATACACCGGCCCACTGATCTGCCTTGATCCCTCGACCGAGGTCGCGCCGATGGTCGTCGAGCACCGAACCCGTGTCCTCGGGCGCGAGGTGATGGTACTCGATCCGACGAAACCGATTATGGGCTTCAACGTGCTCGACGGGATCGAAACGTCGACGCGACAAGAAGAGGAGATCGTCGGCATCGCGCATATGCTGCTGTCTGAAAACGTCCGTTTCGAATCCTCCACCGGCTCCTATTTCCAGAATCAGGCACACAATCTTCTGACCGGTCTGCTCGCCCATGTCATGTTGTCATCGGAGTATGTCGGCCGGCGCGACCTGCGCAGTCTTCGGCAGATCGTTTCCGAGCCGGAGCCTTCCGTGCTCGCCATGCTGCGCGACATTCAGGAAAATTCGCAGTCCGCTTTCATCCGCGAGACGCTCGGCGTCTTCACCAACATGACAGACCAGACGTTCAGCGGTGTCTATTCGACCGCGTCAAAGGACACGCAGTGGCTCTCGCTCGACAGCTATGCTGCGCTCGTCTGCGGCAATGCCTTCAAATCTCGTGATATCGTCACCGGCAAAAAGGACGTGTTCCTGAATATCCCGGCGTCGATCCTGCGCTCCTATCCGGGGATCGCTCGTGTCATCATCGGCTCGCTGATCAGCGCCATGGTCCAGGCGGACGGGGCGTTCAAGCGTCGCGCGCTGTTCATGCTCGATGAAGTGGACCTGCTTGGTTACATGCGCATGCTCGAAGAGGCCCGCGACAGGGGACGCAAGTACGGCATCTCCATGATGATGATGTATCAGTCGGTCGGGCAGCTGGAGCGGCATTTCGGGAAGGATGGCGCAACGTCGTGGCTCGATGGCTGCGCTTTCGCGAGCTACGCTGCGATCAAGGCGCTCGACACAGCCCGCAACGTGTCGGCGCAATGTGGAGAAATGACGGTCGAAGTCAAAGGCACTTCCAGAAACATCGGTTGGAACATGGAGAATAACGCTTCGCGCAAATCGGAGAGCGTGAACTTCCACCGTCGGCCGCTGATCATGCCGCACGAAATCATGCAATCGATGCGCAAGGACGAGCAGATCATCATCGTGCAGGGTCATAGCCCTGTCCGTTGCGGCCGAGCGATCTACTTCAGGCGGAAGGACATGGATGAGGCAGCAAGGGCAAATCGATTTGTGCGCCCTTGATATCGACCCGTCGACCGCATCGGCTCAGCCGAGCCACGGCCACACCTCCGCGAGGCGCGCGGCAAGCGTTGCTGGAAACCATTTAAGTGGTATCTAAAATATTATTTTCCCAGCCCGCCTCTCCGATTATCATTCCACAGGGCCCTTCATATGTTTCACCATACACAACGTGACCCATAATATGCTGAAGCATATGGTTCGAATCTCAATCGGCAACAACGACCTGCACCTGAAAAACTGATCATATTATGACCGGAAAACGTCCACGATTGCTCCGGCTTACGATCTGCTTTCTACGATCCCCTATCTGCCGTGCACGACGGCGGCCCTGAAATATGCCCGCACCAACGTGATGGCCGAACTGACGCTCGAGGAGCTTTCGTACCTGGCTGCAAAAGCAAAACTTCCGGAAAAGCTGGTGCTGGATACGGCGAAGGAGACGGTTGCGTCGTTCCGCGATATCTGGCCGCGGGAAAGGAACAATCTTACGCTGAGCAAAGAGGTCTGGGCACGGTGGACGCCCATTTGAGTACGCTGTCGCTTCTGAAGGAATGCTGATCGGCTGGAATAGATGCAATCATTCGAATACTCCCCACCAGGAGCCATCGTGGTAATCGAGCGGCATCCGGTCACGGCGCTTCGATTCCTTGATTGAGTCGAGGCAACGAGCTGGACGCTCGGCGCTGTATACATACGGCTAGTGTCTCAACGAAGTGGCCGAACTGCAGCTCTTCCACCTGTTGCCGTCAGTCCGGAAATCGCCCGATGCACGCTACCGTTCGGACGCTGGCGCGGTTATCATCGCCGTCCTCGATTTCACCACGGTGCCGAGAATGGATTTGCACACTTTCAGAGATTCGATTGCGAAACCACAGCCGCCCGTCGGGTCAAGCTCCGCCCTGCAGGCGCTGTGGTGGGATGCGAAGGGCAATTGGAAAAAGGCGCACGAGCGCGTGCAGGAGCACGACGATACGGCGAACATGCGTGTGCATGCCTACCTCCATCGCAAGGAAGGCGATCAATCGAACGCAGAGTATTGGTATCGCCGCTGCGGCGTCGCACCGTCAATCTTAACGCTTGATGAGGAATGGGAAGAGTTGGCGCAGAGACTTTTGGAGCAAGGCTGAGCTCTGCTCGGCGCGGGGTCTGGTGCCGGCGCATTTGAGGCGACACGCGCATGCGCTCAGCTTTACTAGGTCAGGACAGGTTCGGGTTGGGGAGCGGAAGTTCCCGACCGTCCCCTCAACGGGACAGTGCGCCTACAAGCGGACGCGGAGCATCCGAGCGCGATCGTCGGCTACGATCTAAGCTTCACCGTCAAGCGCGGCCAGCTCACCACCGTAACCTTCACTGCTGATAAGGCGGGTGTGTTTGAGTTTCGGTGTGGGACTCACCAGCTGTTGATGGTGGGCGCGTTGAGCGTGCTGCCGGGCAGTTGAGCGACGCGGCCCCATGACCCGAAGGCACCTGGTGCTGCCGTCGCGGTTTTCACACTTATTGGCTGAGCGTTAGACGTAAAGCAGCCCTTGCCTCAGCGCTATCGCGACAGCGTCGGCGCGGTTCTGCGCATGAAGCTTGGCGAGCACGGCAGCGACGTGGAATTTCGCGGTATGCACCGAGATTTTGAGCTGGCGGGCGATCACCTTATTCGAGGCCCCGTCAGCAAGCAGCGCAAGCGTTTCCAATTCGCGCGGGCTGAGTGACAGGTTGTGAGGCACGTCTCTTGGCAGCACTGTCTCTACCGTATCAGCGGACTCGTTTGCATCTCCAGCATCAACGGCGGACAGGCGATATCCTGCCGCGACGACCGTCGTTACGGCAGCGATGAGCGCGGCATCCGCGGAAGGCGGCAGCACAGCATGGATGTTGCCACCCGAGGCCGCTGCACCAAGCACGATATGCGGCGTCGCTGCATCGAGAGGTTCGCCATCGGTCACGACCACATCGAAATTCTCCGGCTGCTCGAGATCGAAAGACGTCGCTACGGCCACATCACCGCGCTCCGTCAGAGCATGTTCCAATTCCTCCGTTTGCTCCGGATCGGACAGGGCTATCATCACTGTCAGCGGGCGCTCAGCCATCGATCCTCACTGTCGCTCAGGAGCGCGGGCGTGCGCCGACGACGATGTCGAGGTTTCGCGCCTCACCACCGCGCAATATTCCGAGTGCCACCGTTTTGCCGACACTATCGGGACCAATCTGGCGGATCAGGTCCCGCACGCCTTCCACCGTCTCGCCATCCCAGGATGTGATGACATCGCCGAGCACCAGCCCGGCCTTCTCCGCCGGACCGCCCGCCTCGAGGCTCATCACCATTGCGCCCCGCGCGTTCTCCTGACGCACCGGGTGCAACCCTGCTCCGAGATATCCGCGCGGCATATGGCCCTTTTCGGCGAGCGTTGCCGCAACCCGGTCGACCGTTTCGGCCGGAATGACCAGAGCGCGCCGGCGGGGGCCGAACAGGACGAGTCCGATGAAGCCACCCTCGGCATCGATCGCCGCACCGCCCTCGGTGCGCGGGTCGATGCTCGCGGAAAGGCGCAGGCGCCGGTCGATCAGGCCGCCACGCATGCTGCGCCAAGCGGGTCCGGCCTCGCTGACAATCCCGAAGCCGGCCAGCGTAGAAGCTTCCCCCCGGCCGACAGCGACAACAAAATTCCCTGCCTCCGCCCGCCCGGCAGGTTTCAGAGCCGGCGCGCCATCAGGCACATCCGATTTCAGCACCGCGATCCCCGTCGTTGGGTCGCGCCCGACGAATTCGGCCGCCGCGGAGTTGCCGGACGGCAAAGTCAAAGTGATGCCTTCGTCGGTCTCGATCGCCTCGCTCGCGGCAACGAACAATCCGTCACGCCAATGGACGGCGCTCGAAGAATTATGGCAACTGGCATGGACGGCGGCGATCCCCCTAGCGGTGGCGGCGACAAGGCCGGCGATCTCGCGAGAGACGTCGGCAAGGCTGGCTTTCGGCATGGTCTTTCTCCTCAATCCATCTGAGGAATCTCGTCTCTTTTACCACGCCGTCCAACTGGCCTCACGGCTAGGTTTGGCGCGAACTGGCCATCCGGGCAGGTCGCAACACGCCGGCTCCAGCAGACATATAAGCATCGCTCGCTCTGGGCTGTGGTGACGATTTAAGGGATGACCAGCAGCAGCATCGGCACCGGGTGCCTTCAACCAGTGCATATCGTGACTGCGTTCGCCTGTACGCCCCGGCGGTGCCATCGGCGCTAGGGCAGCACAGGCTGTGACGAAGGCCACCAGCTCGCCCGCGGGCACCGGATGCAGCCTATCGAAATATGAGAAAAGCCGCCTCTTCGGACGGGAATGTCTATCGGTCGATCATCAATCGCTGCCTGACCTGACCTCCTCGGCGTGGAGGCTCCCCTCGAGAAGCGGCCGGAGAAGGTCCTTTTCCGGCTTCGACAGGTCGAGGCAGGCCTTCCGATCCGGCGGGCGCAGAACCACGATCTGGCGATTGTGGATAGGCGCAACATCAGGTCCGGGTTCCGTGGTAAGCATTGTAAACGAAGCTGGTTTCCCTGCCTTCCGCAGAGCCCGGCGATCGCCATGAACGGCGCGTCGTTCAACGCGAACCGGTGCTTGCCCTATGATCCGCGGATCATAGAGGTCGAAAACTTCGGCCACCTTGCTGCGGCCCCTCGCCAGGCTCGAGCGTGCTCCCAATCCAGGCAACCGTGTTGTTGCCCTGCAGATGGGCGCCAAGCAAATCGAGAACGTCGCATCGTTGCCGTGGCAGTGACTCAGCCATCTTTCGCAAGGAAATCGATGAGCGCACGCGTTGCGGCGGAGAGGCGGCGGTGCGGCGCGAAGATGATTGAGAACGGCCGGGAACGGCCCCGCGCGTGATCAAGCAGTTCGACGAAACGTCCCTGCTCGATGTGTTCGCTGACGACGAAATCATAGGTCTGGCAAATGCCGAGACCCTTCTCTGCCAGTGACATGACACCCAGAACGTCGTCGAATACCCGGATGCGGCCCGATGGCGTCCAGTCGACGTCCCGGCCGTCGACGCGAAATAGCCATGGTGCGCAGCGCCCTGTGCTCGGCATCACGAAAGGAAGGCATTGATGTCCGGCCAAATCCTCTACGGTCCGAGGTATGCCAGCCCGTTCGAGATATTGCGGGGCGGCAACCAGACGCAGTGAAGCGTCCTCCAGTTTGCGTGCCACCAGTCCGCTATCCGGCAAGGGACCCAAGCGAATCGCCAGATCGTAGGCCTCCGCCACCAGATCGACGTTCCGATTGGTAATGCTCAATTCGATTTGGACTTCCGGATAGGCGCGCAGGAAACCGTCCAACAGCACGGGCAGCCGGTAATGGCCGTAGGTCGTCGGCACGCTGATACGCACATGACCAGTCAGAAATTCTCCATCTTGTCCCTGAATGGCTCGTTCGGCATCGCCGATCAGCGAAAAGGCGGTGCGTGCCTGCTCGAGGTAAGCGCGGCCTTGATCCGTCAAACTCAGGCGCCGGGTGGTCCGACGCATCAGCTGGGCGCCGAGACGTGTCTCCAGGCGGGTTACCGCCCTGCTAAGGACCGAGGGCGTAGTCGAGAGTGCAACGGCGGCTTCGGTCATAGAGCCCTTTTCCGCAACGGCGACGAACGCCTCTACATCGCCGAGATGATCGAATCGTCGACCCATTTTTGCTCCTTGCGAATAAATATTTCCTTCTGACCGGATTTAATCGCTATTTCGGCACCAATAAAGTGGGCCGGCGCCAGCAAAGGTATTGGGCGCGCCGTGTGCGAACGTCTCGCCGCGACAGGTCACGTGATCGGCATTGCAAGGCAAACTGACGACATCGGCTTTTCAGGAACACTGATGTCCGTCGATCTGGAGGATCGCCAGAAGGCGCAGAACGCATTCGATGATATTCGCGAACGACACCGCATTGACGGCGTCGTCAACAATGTCGGGCCGGTCCGTCCGCAACGCCTTGGCGCGATCGAGCTCAATGATCTCGACGCCGTTCTGCGTGTGAATTTGCATCCTGCCGTTCAAGCCGTACGGGCAGCACTACCGCCTATGCGCGCCAATGGATGGGGCGTGTCGTCAGTATTTTCAGCCTGACCGTTCTCGGCATCGCCGAACGGACCGCTTATGCGGCCGCAAAGGCGGCGTTGGGTCAGTTTCACATGCGCCTAGGCGCTCGAACTCGCGCGGACTGGAACTACCCTCAAGACCGTGGCACCGATCGAGACCTAACTGTTTCGCGCGAATAATCCTGCGGGCAGCGACGGCGAAAGGCGCTATCTGTCCGGCGTGCCCATGTATCAGCTTGGAAAGTCGGACGAAATCGCCGCGGCAATCGAATTCCCGCTGTCGGAGGACGCCAGGTTCATGACCAGGCAAACGCTTTTCGTGGATGGCGATGCGTCGATCGGCAAAGCCATGCACTGGACATCGGTACTCTGGGTTACCCGGCAGGGACGAGGCGTGCGGCCCTTTCAGGCTGAGCATTCAGGCTGAGAATTTTATCTCCTTGCGAACAAATGAATTCCTTGCGTGCACCTTTATCCGCGTCTGAAGCCTCAATACATCTGCCTCATCGAACGCGATCAAGCGCTATCCCCAGATTTCAGGAGCAGATCATGACAAGCGCAATTCAGGTTCAGAAACCCGTTCTGTTCGTTCTTACCAGCCACGGCGTCAAGGGCAACAGCGGTGAACCGACCGGCTTCTACCTCGGCGAAGTTACCCATCCGCTGGCCGTTCTCGATGCCGCTGGCATCCCGGTCGATTTCGCTTCAATCGGGGGCGGCGAGCCGCCGGTCGACGGTCTCGACCTCGAGGATGCAACCAATGCGCGCTACTGGAACGATGAAAGCTTCCGCCTCGCCATCCGCCATACATTGCGCCTAGCCGACGTCGATCCGAAACATTACGCAGCGGTATTCTTCGCCGGCGGCCACGGCGCGATGTGGGATTTCTCGGAAAGTCCTGCCGTCAATCACGTGACCCGCGAGATTTATGAGGCGGGCGGTGTCGTCGCCGCCGTTTGTCACGGCCCCGCGGCGCTTGTCAATGTCACGTTGAACAACGGCGCACACCTGGTCGCGGGCAAGGATGTCGCCGCCTTTACCGATGACGAGGAGCGGGCCGTCAAGCTGGACAAGACCATCCCCTTCCTACTCGCCAGCACGCTTGTCGCTCGCGGCGCGCATCACCATCCGGCCGCCGACTGGACACCCAAGGTAGTCGTCGACGGAAGGCTGATCACCGGCCAGAACCCGCAATCGGCGACCGGCGTCGGCGAAGCCCTGCGCGTCCTCCTGACCGCATAACCGATAACACCCGACAACGTGACAACCGCCCTGCCCGCCCATGCGGGACCGGGCGTCTTCATCTGGAGAAGAACATGACACCCATCCGCACTCTCGCTTTCGCGTTTGCTCTTGGAACGAACGCATTCAGCGCACAGGCAGCCAACGTGCTGGTCGTTCTTTCGGATTCCGACCGTCTCGACCTCAAGGACGGCAAGATTTTCGAAACCGGCTTTTACCTCAACGAATTGATGCAGCCGGTAAAGGCCCTAACGGAGGCCGGTCACAACATCACCTTCGCAACTCCGAAGGGTACGGCGCCTACGCTGGACAAGTCCTCCGTGGACAAGATGTATTTCGGCGGCGACGAGGCCGCGATGCAGGAAAGCATCGCCATGCTCGAGAAACTCAGGCTGGCATCGGACAGCGCCTCGCCGGTCGTCAGCCTCGCCCGCGTCGAGCAGATTGGTTACGACCATTTCGATGCGGTCTACGTGCCCGGCGGCCATGCGCCGATGCAGGATCTTCTCGTCAGCCCGGAATTGGGCAAGCTGCTTGCTGACTTCCATGCGAAGGGCAAGACGACCGCGCTCGCCTGCCATGGCCCGATCGCCCTGCTCTCAGCCCTGCCGGATGCGGCCGCCTTCACCACAAAGCTTGAGACAAGCGGTTCGGCGAAGGCCGAGGGCTGGATCTACGCAGGCTACAAGATGACCGTCATCAGCAACCAGGAAGAGGAAATCGCCAAGGACCTGCTGAACGGCGGCGAGATGAAGTTTTATCCGCAAACCGCGCTGCAAGCGGCGGGGGGCGACGTCGTCAGCAACCAGGCGCCGTGGACATCCAATGTGGTGAACGACCGCGAGCTGATTACCGGCCAGAACCCCGCTTCCGCCCCAGCCGTCGCCGCGGAGCTGCTCACGCGGCTGAAGTAAACCCTCTTTCTACCACCGCCGGCGTCGCTCCGCTCAGGAGCGGCGTCTCACGCGTTGGATTATTTCACTACACAACTGCCTAACGCCGTCCGGAAGCAAGCCGCCGGACGCAACCGCCTGACGGGACAGAAAATGACCACCAGCATCAAAGTCGTCGCGCGCGTTGTCATAACGCCGGGAAAAGAAGCCGCGTTCGAAAAACACGCCGGTTCGCTCTCCCATCGCAACAAGAGAGGAGGATGGCTGCCTCTCCTATTACCTTTTCCGCAACCCGAACCAGAAGGGCGTCTACGTCTTCATCGAGGACTGGGCGTCGCATCATGTTTGGGAGAAGCACATGGCCGGCGAGGCCATCCGTTCCTTCAACGCGCAGTTGCCCGCCGGAACAATCGCAAACGTCGAGATCCACACCCTCGACCAGATCGCCTGACGTAAAGCGACCTTTCGCAAAGCCTCACAAAGAGCAGGACATATTATGAAGAAGCTGAACATCGGAATTGTCGGCACGGGATTCATCGCGGGGATTCTTGCACCAGCAATCCAGTCGTCAAAAAATGCGCGGCTGGCTGCGGTTTCGAGCCGGACACTCGCGAAGGCCGAGGACTTCGTCGCCAACTATCCAGGTGCAGTTGCCGTCGAAGGCGCGGACCGGCTGATCGCACGCGACGATATCGATGCCATCTATATCGCCACCCCCACGGCAGCCAAGGAAGATGTCGCAAGCCGTGCACTTGCCGACGGCAAGCACGTACTTATCGAGAAGCCGCTGTATTCGGCGGAATCTTTTAAGCGCCTGTCGGCTGTCGCCCGCGAGAATGGCCTCGTGCTGATGGACGCGACCCACCTTGTCCATCACCCGCGCACTGCCGCGATGCGTCAGCGTTTTGCCGAACTGATCGGCACCCCGCGTTCGCTGCAGACGATGTTTTACTTCCCTTTTTCCGACCGAGAGAACATCCGCTTCGACCCGACTGATGAGCCGATGGGCGCTGTGGGCGACATGGCCTGGTACGCGATGCGGGCAGTCGTGGAATACCTTGCGCCGGAAACGCTCGAAGACATCAAAGTCTTTGCAGAGCGTGATACGAAGCCAGGCGCGGTTATTCGTGCCACGGGCGTCCTGAAGTTCGATGGCGATAAAACCGCAACCTTCGACGTCGGTTATACGGCCGGGGCGGCGGTGATGGACCTCACTGTCGCCGGAACATCCGGCATTCTGACGCAGGACGACTTCGTTCTCGACTGGCAAAGCGGCTTCGGCTTCGACAATCCCGACATTCCGACGGGTTTCATACACCGCTCCGGCATGGCCACTCGCACGGACCTCACCTTCATCGAGACGCCAACAAGGAAATCGCAGCACGGCCTGATGATCGAAAACTTCGCCCGTTTGATCCTCGACGGCAATGCTGCCGAGCGCGAGGCATGGCTTGAGGCGACCAGCAGAACCCAAGCGTTCCTCGATGCCATCTGGCGGGAAATCCAGTCGCAGGGTTGAGCCTTCGGCAAGGAACATCGAGTCCCAATTCGAGGGCAGTCCTTGAAAAGCCTGTTCGAACCATACGATCCGGCGGGTCGCACCTTGCGCAAGGGTCTTGTCATGGCCCCATGACCCGCGTCCGCGCCTGAGAGGGCATAGCAGATGCGCAGACCGCGCTTTATTATCGCCAGCGCGCCTCCGCTAGTCTTCTCGTCACCGAAGGAACGCCTATTTCCCCGGGAGGGGCAAGGCTTCGCCTTTTAAGCCCAGCGGGACGAGCGGCGGCGTGTTTCAAGCGCCGACGCTACACCGTACCGCACAATCAAACTTTGTAGTTCGGGGATTTCACGTACGGATCGTTCCTCTTTGAACAGGGACGCACGGACGACGCGGAAAAGGCGTTCCGGCAGGCGATTGCTCTTGATCCGACGCTTTCAGGCGCGCGCATCAATCTCGCCGAGTTCTACCGCGCCGAAGGTGACAACGAGAAATCCGAACAGGCCTACGCCGAGGCGGTCGCGGCCATTTCGGATCGGGCCGAGCTCCGTTACGGGCATGGTCTGTCGCTCGTCCGCCGAAAGGCGATGCCGGACGCAATCCGGGAACTGGAGGCGGCCGTGCGCCTGGATCCTGGCAACGCCCGATACAGGACGACGGCCGCCGTCGCGCTCGATTCGGTCGGCAGAACGGATGACGCCTTCGCGCTGTTCGATCGGGCCGTCACAGGTGGTGCGACTGATCCCAATCTGCTCGTCACTGCAGTTCAGCTTGGACTGAAGCTCGGCCGCTATGCCGAGACCCTTAGGTTGGCGGAGGCGCTCGCCCGTCTCCAGCCGAACGACGGACAGACCGCAGAACTCGTCAGGCAACTACAGGATGCGGTTCAACATGGCCGATAAGCGCTTGGATTTGCACTGGTGGCTGTGGGAACGGATTTCCGGGGACGGTGAGACGTCGGTATCAACTATCGCCGACCACGGGCGTTGCGGCGGCCCCTGGCAACGCCGCAGGTTTGGTGCTCGCCGCCCCGGTCGCGATGTTGGATCAGCACACCCGAGACAACTACTCCACCACCTGAGCAGCGTAACTGGGCAAACGCGCGGAACGAAAAAGGCACCGTCCAACATTCCGAGCCCCCAGAATGAGAGGGAGCAGGCAATGACGAAATCCAGCTTGGGCCGCCCGCCAATTGCCGTCTGGCGGGAGCACGAGGGCGAGCTTCCGCTGCGACTGCCGCAGGATCGGATGCGTTTCTGGCTGACGTTTCTGCCCGAGCAGGAGCGCACATTGCAGCCGACCGGAATTCAACTGTCTGGCCTGCGCTACTGGTCAGCCGCGCTCAGCGCCGACGTCGCTCGAACCGTCGCCTGCTCGTCAAATACGACCCGCGAGACATGGCCCGTATCTTCGTACGGCGACCTTCGGGCGACTTCGTGGACGCCCGCTATGCTGATTTGACCCTGCCTTCCGGTGACACCTCATGAGGCCGTGGCGGCGGGACGCACACTGCTGGCGAAAGGGCGACAGGAAATCAATACCCGCGCCATCGTGGGCACGGCAATCGCGCAGCGCGAACTGGTGGATGCAGCAACCAAGAAGACGGCAGCCGTACGACGCGGCGGCGCCTCGACCGCTACCATGGGGCCGCGCTCATAGGAGAACGGCCCCTCGACGATGAAGCCGAGCGCGGCGTCCGAACCTGGACATCGCCGGCCGAAAGGGCGCGCTTTCTGCTGATGCGACGCGTGCCGAGACCCCTTATGCATTCCGGCTAGCGCCTGCGCATCGCCCGAACCCGGACGGTGGAAGTGGCCGGCTCCGGCGTCGGTCGCATGGACCACGCCAAGCCCGACAAGTTGGGTGGCACGGACGACACGTCTCTGCCCTGTCCCAGTCGGCACGCCGCCCGAGGACGACGCGGGGACCGCGCATCGCGGAGGTTGCTCCAAGAACGTGTCGATATGGTTTAATATGTTGTCCATGGGCGTTGCGAAGCAACGAAGGCCGACAGACCGGGGTGGTCGGAGTGCCCCCATTTCTCTTCTATTTTTCGGGAGGGATATCGTGAACATCCTGATCATCTATGGAACGACCGAAGGGCAGACGCGGAAAATTGCTGTGTGGACGGCAGCGCGTACTCGCGAGCGCGGGCACCAAGTCGAACTGGTTGATAGCGAGGCGCTTCCTTCCGATTTGAAAGTTGAAGCCTTTCACGCATTCATAATTGCTGCGTCGGTCCACCAAAAGCACCACAAGGACACCATCACAAATTTCGTGTTCGCGCATCATGAGTTGCTGAACGCCAGACCTTCAGCCTTCATATCGGTCAGTCTGTCGGCCGTGCTGGAAGAGCCGGAAGCGCAAGGATACGTGGATCGCTTTGTCTCGGTAACGGGATGGCGACCACGCACAACGCTTCTTCTCGGGGGCGCATTGCGCTTCACCGAATATGACTACTTCCAAGAGCAGGTCGTCAAATTCATCGTCATGAAGGGCAGCGGCGCTGCGTTCTCCGAGCGCGATCAGGAGTTCACCGACTGGAACGCCCTTACCGACTTCGTAGATCGCTTTCTTGAGGCGGCCGCCTAGAGCATCCCGCTTTCATTGAGACGACGGTGGATCAAGTTCTTATCCGCGGGTTCCGCGCGTGAAAGCGTAACGTCAAAATCGCGGGCCGAGATTTCAGCTTGCGGCTTTCAATTGAAATCGGCAGGTAAAACGACAAACGCCTTTCAACCTTCCGCACCAAGCGCAGCAAGACGAACATTTAGGAATAACTAACCATATGAATTAACGCCGGAAAACTCGCAAACGGAAACCAACTGTCGCTTGGCACTTAATCATGAGAATCTCATCCCAACGATATCAATTAGTTAGCATTGCAGTAAATTTGAGACCGGGCATTTGAATTGAGAACAGCGCCGAGACGTTTCCATTTAAACTGAGATTCGGCTGCGGCGTGTATGATTGGGAGTTGGCCTACAACTTCAAAGAAAACAGAACCTTATCCCCTTCGAGAGGGCATTGAAGCACGGGAATCTGCCTTTACGATTCTCATATTTAAGTGCCAAACTTCACGGGAACGGTCGCATTCTCACGATTACCTGCCAAGCGACAGCTGAGCACAAGCGTCATCGTAGGCGGTTTTGCTTTCGAGCGCCCTCCAGATGCCGAATTGGCCCTCTATGCCGGCGTTTGACGAGAGAGTTTCATGAAAATCGTGATAGGCGAGGCGCTCACCCCCGTATTGCCACCATCAGTGCCGTGGAGCCGATGATGTTCATCACCCGGGTCATATTGTAGGCGAGTACGTGCAGCGCCATCTCCGCGCGCACGTTCGGCAGGCGCTTGGTGAGGAAGTGCGTGGCTCCCATCCAGGATTTGATCGTCCCGAAGGGATGCTCGGCGGTCACGCAGCGTTGCCGCATCTTATCAGGATCAGCATCAAGCCTTGCCTGCATCGCCTGGAGGTGATGCTCCTGCTCCCAACGCTGAATGCGCCGGTACTTGCTGGTCGTGCATTTGGACCTCATGGCGCAGCTTGGACAATTGCTCGACCAGTAGCGGCGGATCATCAGGCCCGCCTCTTCTCGCGTGAACCGGTAGATCAACCGTTCGCCGGCCGGGCAGAGATAGACATCCTCGTCCTTTCGTTTTCCAAACATCAAGGGCGTCGTACGGGCCGCAGAACTGGCGTCGTCATACCGTTTTTCGCACCGAGAAGTCGCAATCTCTCGCACAACTAATGCGCGAATACATTCACCGCGCACGCTGCGCTGGCGGCGTCCATCATAAGGCAGGTGCGATAGAAACTGCCCGCGTTACCCTTTCCCTTTCCCGCTACCGAGAGCTTTGGCCTAGTATCCGGTCATCTCCAGGTAGCCCCTCCCACTGACACTGCCCTCGAAGGCGATCGGGCCTTCCCAATACGGTATGGACGTTGACATCCATGCTTGGTCATTCAGAGGCTGGGTTGTGACGTCAAAGCCGC
>NZ_JADYVE010000028.1 GCF_020193655.1 Ensifer sp. IC3342 | reverse complement strand
GTCGGATCGGCCACGCGGAACTCAAGATCGGCGAAAGCACCGTCATGATTGCCGATGAGTATCCCGACTTCGGTGCACTGAGCCCAGACACGATCGGTGGCTCTCCCGTGACCTTCCACCTGGCAACTCTGTCGGTCGATGTCGATCTTGCCCGCGCCGTCGCCGCGGGGGCCGTCGTTCTGCGTGCCGCTGCAGACCAAGCCTATGGCGAGCGCGTCGCCATGATCGTCGATCCTTTCGGCCATCGGTGGATGCTCTCGCAGAAGATCGAGGATGTGGCGCCGGAAGAGATGCAGCGCCGCTGGGACGAGGAGACCGGGGCGTGAATTGGATAGACGGAAATCGAACTGAAAGAGCCGGCACGGCTCCCTTAGAGGAACAGGGTAGGCGAGGACGGTCTGTCGCACCGCCGTCGCGACATCATCCTTTGCAGCCGGGGGAAGGCGGCACTACGCGCTCGGCTGCTCACCGGCGTGTTCAAGGCCGCCGAAGACGAGACGGATGCGGCCTGTTCCGTGTCAGTGTGGATGCTCAAGCCTGGCCTGAACGCTTCAACCTCGATCCGCTCCAGCAAATGCCGGAACTAAACACCTAGTCCGGGCATCCCGGTTCGCCGGGTTGGCACACAGGTTGCTGCGGTCTGCGGCGGTCACTGTCACCACCGCGGTGGTCACGATTGTCGTCGCCGCGGCGGATGACTCGATCGCCGTCATCGCCCCCACGTTCGAAGCTCCGGCGGTTGCGATCGCTGCCGCCGCGGAAATCCCGGTCAAAGTCCGGCTGCCTGTCGACATTAGGTCTGCGGTTGGGGGCGCGATCGAAATCCGGAGGGCGATCCGGATGATCATCAAAGTCCCGGCGTCTTTCAGGGGTACGCCTAAAATCGGGTCTCCGGTCGAATTCCGGGGGCGGAACTGGCCTCAGCTCGAACTCAGGTCTGCGGCTGCGCGGCCGGTCAGGTTCCGCACGGCGGTCCGGGCCGCGATAGAAGTCCGGTCCGCGGCGCCAGCGATCGCGATCGCGGTAAAAGTCATAGTCACGATAGTGACGATCCCAATAGCTGCTGAAGCTGAAGACAACGACGGGAATACCGAGCGGGCGATAATATCCAGGGCCGACATAAACGCGGCGCTGTTGATAAAGGGCCTGGATATATCGGCCGTGCACCCAGCCACGGCCGCCGTAGAACTCCACGTCGCACCATGGCACGTCGGCAAGACAACCGTAGATCTCGATGGATTCGCCGGCCGGAATTACGGTGACCGCCGGATATGCTGTGCTTGGGCCGGCGCGCATATTGACGTTCGCCGTCGCAAACCCTTCTGCCGCCTGAGCGATCGCGGGAGCAAGCAAGAGCATACCGGTCGCGGCAATTTTCAAAAGGGTGCGTTTCACGTTTTCAACTCTCCGGGGAGCCAGCCGTCATGCGACATCCGGTATTTGATTTTACTCCGGCTTTCTCCGGTTCCCGGGCGCGTGTCAGCCTTGTTAGACGGCTACATCGTCATGTCTTTCAACGGTTTATAGCACGTTCTCCATGAACGCAGCTTGAACGGAAGAGGCTGGGCTATACCCCTTGAAAGTGCCGCAGCGGCTTATCCGGGCGCCCGGAGGCGGACAGTACCTACAGGCTCTCCGAGACACTTCAGCGCGATCGGATTTGCGTCGATTTTCCTGATGGGTGGCACCGCAGCTCTGGGGTCCAGTCGAGCCGTTTATCGTATCAGGTGCCAAGGTCCGCAGCGGGTCGATCTGTCCCGTTCGATCCGTCGCGGAAGAGTGGAAGAACGCCTTCGTCTTGCTCATCTGGACGGGCAAGTTGCGCCAAAAACGAGAGTTATCCCGGAAAACGGTCAGTTTCCGCTGTCAAGCCCGAAGCAAAACCTTCGACGTTTCTGAGGCATTCCCCGGGAACGATTTTATTCATTGCACCGAATGGTGCACTTGCTGGTCTGGATCTTATTTTGAGAGTATCTTTTTATTCCCTACAGAGTTTGGTTGACCGGTGATTGCGGTCGCTTGCTTGCTCCTCGGGAGGAGCGTGGCGATGGTGCGCTTTACCCGCCTTGTCCTTCTGGCGTTCGGCTTGGGCAGCCTGCCGGGAATCGTACTGGCTGGGGAACCTTTCGTTCCAAGCTGGATCAAGAACGATCCTACAGCCAATACGGTGGCGATTGAAATTGTCGCCGATTGGAACCAGGTGGAGCGGTTCCGCAGGGAAAATATCCGGACCGACATTATTGACTTCAACGGGTACTAGGGCGGCAATCTTACCATCGTCGTGCCAGCAGCATGGACGGTGCAGATCGAATTCATTAATGGGTCTTCGTCATTCCGGCACAGCCTGATGGTGACCAGGGTGTACACTCAGTCGGAGATGCCAGTGAAATTGACGGCTGAGGATGCGATCTGGGGGGCGTACACCAATCCACCAGAGGGCATCAAACTCAATGAGCGGAGACAACTCAACTTCGTTGCGAAGCAGGTCGGGAACTACTTCCTCGCCTGTGCAAGCCAAACGCACCTGATGGACGGGCACTGGATTTATTTTGAGGTGAGAGACAGTCTCGAGCAAGCCGTCGCAATCGTTGACGAAAGTAAATTTCCGCAGGAGCAGCCGCCAGGGCGTCCGTAAGGTCAGCAGACCCGCTCTCCTGTGACTACCGTTTTCGACCCAGGTGGACGCTTGACGGCAAACAGCGGCGACCGCTTTGGGGCCAGCACCGGCAATCCGGAGGTTGTCGGCGAGCGGCGGCTTTTGGTCGATCTTTCCCGTTCCTCACAGGTTGGGAGAGGGTGGAATGGAGACCCTTCCTTGGTCGGGCTGCCGAGCGGCCGCGGGAGACTCTACGAAGCTGTGGGGGAGGCGCTTCACAGTTAGAACCTCTGTGATTTCGAGCAGAGGCCGGCCCCGTCATGCCGCCTTACCTCTTTTCAATGCGCCCGGGTGAATGAGAGGCTGCCGGGCGCAGGTTGCCCGAAACCAGATAGACAGGTGACAGTTTTCTCGCAGCCGAGGAGGCCGGCGATGGTTTGGCGGAGACTGGCGTCGTGGAGGACGAGCGAGGCGGAGGCATGGCCGTGATCGAGCGCCGCAGACCCGCTCGCAAACGCTGCTTAACTTTTCGCACTACGCAACTCCCTGCCATCCCTCGCGGATGTGACGGTATCCTTCGCGATAGACCACTTCAGGCGCCTCGAAGAAATCGCGCCAGACCTTCGTCGCGGCCGCAAGGTCTTTCAATGCGCGACCGAAAGCCTCAATTGTCAGCCAGCCGTCATAGCCGCTCGCGCGGATCGCCTTGAAGGTCTCCGGCCATGGAATGTTGCCACGGCCCGGGACCCCGCGGTCGTTCTCCGAGATGTGGACATGAACGATGCGGGTCGCGTTGCGGTTGAAGGCTCCCACGGGATCGGCCTCCTCGATATTGCTGTGGAAGGTGTCGTACATGGCGCGAATATTCGGATGCCCAATTGCATCGATATGGGCGGCGAGGTCGTCCATCGTATTAACGAGATAACATTCGAAGCGATTCAGCGCCTCGAGCGCAACGGTGACGCCGCGCTCAGCGGCATGATCGCCGATCGTGCGCTGCGAGGAGATGGACCGCCTCAGTTCCGCGGCGGTGGGCCCGGTGCCGGAGAACTGGCCCAGCGTAGAATGCAGTGGCCCGCTCAGCGTCAGCGCGCCGAGGGCGGCGGCGCAGTCGATAGCCCATTGCATGTAGGCGATGCCGCGCTTGCGTGTCATCGCGTCAGGCGAAATTAGGTTCATGGAAGGGTTGCTCATGGCAGACACGGCAGTGCGCTCGAGACCTATGCCATCGAGCAATGCGCCGAGGCGATGGTAATCGTCCGGAGTGCCCTCGAAGATCGGAATCTCTACCCCGTCGAAGCCGGTCGCCTTAATGTCCCGGAGGAGCGTTTCATGTTTCCGGCCGACGCTCGTCGTCCAAAGAAACATGCACATACCGATCTTCATGGTTCCCCCTTCCCGGCGTTGGCTGCCGCGGTAAACGCCTCCCCTGTACCCACCGCGATCTGGTAATACCAAATGTGGGGATTTGGTCAAGGTCGCGACGTCAATGATCTCAAAGCGAAGCGGGCGAGATACGCCTATAACCTCATGAAATACTGAGGTGGCGCAGGTGCCTTGCCGCCAGCGATAATTTGGGATAGAGCTTTGACAAGGGAGAACTGGCCGAACCAGAATGAGTCCGGTCGGAGTGGAGGAGGTGCCGCGCACTGCCTTCAGTGACTCGTGAGTAACGCTAGTCTGGGAGGACGTTTATGCACCTTTCGACGCACAACTGGATGCGGGCGGAGCCTCTCGCCGTCACGCTGAGGCGCATCAAGAAGTACGGCTACGAGAGCATCGAGATTTCCGGCGAGCCGGCCCAGTACGACATCAAGGACACTCGCGCGCTGCTCAAGGAGCACGGCATTCGCTGCTGGGGTGCGGTGACGCTGACGCTCGGCGAGCGCAACCTAGCAGCCAAGGACGAGGATCAGCGCGCAAAGTCGGTGGATTACGTGAAGAGTGTCATAACGATGGTGAGTGAACTCGAAGGCGAGATCGTCACCCTTGTCCCGGCGACCGTCGGCAAGGTCGTTCCGGATGGCACCGAGGAGGAGGAATGGAAGTGGGTCGTGGATGCGACGAAGGAGTGCTTCGCCCATGCCCAGAAAAAGGGCGTCCGGCTGGCAATTGAGCCGCTCAACCGGTTCGAGACTTATCTCTTCAACCGTGCCGCCCAAGCACTTGCGCTGGCCGATGCAGTCGATCGCGATTGCGGCGTTTGCCTTGACGCCTTTCACCTGAACATCGAGGAGGAGGACATATACGACGCGATCAGGCTCGCCGGCAACCGGCTTTTCGATTTCCATGTGGCTGATAACAACCGCTTTGCGGCAGGTCTTGGCCATCTCGACTGGCCGAAGATCGTCGCCACTCTGAAAGAGATCGGATACGACGGCGCGCTCACCAATGAGTTCGTGGCTCCGGTCGATCGCACGCCGGCGGCGAAATATCCCGACATGGTCGAGCGCAACCC
Organism: Ensifer sp. IC3342; assembly: GCF_020193655.1. Taxonomy (GTDB): domain Bacteria; phylum Pseudomonadota; class Alphaproteobacteria; order Rhizobiales; family Rhizobiaceae; genus Sinorhizobium. Next base: position 31,259 of record NZ_JADYVE010000028.1, on the reverse strand, counting down.
GGTCGATATCCCGCCCGAGCAGCTCAAGTTCATCCAGGACCACGGATCGAGCCTGCTGACGGAGAAGTTCTACGATGACCAGATGCGGATTACCGCCGAGACCATCCTGCCGCTGATTAAGTGAGGACCGGTCCCGAGCATACCCTGCGGCCGGCGCGCCGCGAGGTTGGGGAGGCGAAATGCGTATCAAGACCGTCCAAGCCTGGTGGGTTCGAATACCCATCGAAGCAAGTCGGCAGCATCGCAGCGATTTCGGTCGCCTGACAACCTTCGACGCGGCGATCCTGCGGATAGAGACAGATGACGGGATCGTGGGGTGGGGTGAGGGCAAGAATGCTGCGGGCAGTGCGGGTACTTACGGCACGCTCGTGCACATGCTCAACCATGAGGTGGGGCCGAAGCTCGTCGGTCGCGACCCTGCCGACATCTCCGCGATCTGGGAGATGCTCTACAACGGTGTGCGCCACGAAATGGCGGCGATGTCGGGTCATGGGATGCCGGAACTCTCGCGCCGGGGCCTCTCCATTGCCGCGATCAGTGCGGTCGACATCGCGTTGTGGGACATTCTTGGCAAATCGTTGGGCGTGCCGGTATGGAAGCTTCTCGGCGGGCGCAAGGCGGATCGGTTGCCTGCTTATGCTTCCGGCGGGTGGGAGAGTGCCGAAAAGATCGGCGGCCAGCTGCAGTCTTACATTGCCAATGGCGGTTTCAAGGCGGTCAAGATGAGGGTCGGCGCAATGGATCGCGCGCCGCATGTCTCGGCCGCCCGCGTGCGTGCTGCCCGCAAGGCGCTAGGCCCCTCGGTGGATATCATGGTCGATGCGCATGGCACCTATACGGTTGCCGACGCGAAACGTTTCATCCATCTGGTCGAGGATTGCGATCTCGCCTGGTTCGAGGAGCCGGTGATCGCAGACGATAAGGCCGGCATGGCGGAAGTGCGCGCCGCTGGAAAGGTGCCGATAGCGGCCGGCGAGAGCGAGGCCACTCGTTTCGCCTTCCGCGACCTTGCGGTGCTGCGCTCGGTCGATATTTTCCAGCCCGACCCGGCGTTCTGCGGCGGCATCACGGAGGCCATGCGCATTGGTGTGATCGCCAGTGCTTTCAATCTCCGTTTTGCCCCGCATTTGTGGGCCGGTGCCCCATGCTTCTTCTCCGGCCTGCACATCTGCGCGGCCTCTCCGGCAAGCTTTGTCGTGGAATATTCGGTTGGCGCGAACCCGATGATCCACGACCTCGTCGAGGAGACCGTGGCTGTGAGAGACGGGATGATAGAGATTCCTGATAAACCCGGCCTGGGATTTACGATAAACGAACGCGTCCTGGAGACTCACGCGCAAAGACTGTAACCATGAAAGAAAACAATCTGCTTTCCGATCTGGCGGCCCATCTATTTACGACTTCGAGTGCCAATGGGCGAACGCCCTCGGAGCGCGAGCTCGCCGAGCACTTCGCCGTCAGCCGGGGGCAACTCCGGGAGGGTCTGGCAATCCTGGAAGCCATGCGCATCGTGGAGCGCCGGGCCAAGTCGGGTATCTATCTGACGACGACGGAGGCGAGCGTCGAGGCGATCGCACTCTTCGCGCGTGCCGGCGTGCCCCTCGACCCGATCGTGATCTACGAGACGGTGGAGCTCCGCAAGATCCACGAGATCAAGGCGGCGGAACTCGCCTGCGCGCGGGCGACGGAGGAGAACTACGAACGCCTGCGCGAGATTCTCGCCGCTTCCGAGGCGAAGATCGCTGCGGGCGAGGGCCTCGCGCGCGAGGACAGGGATTTTCACCTGGAGATCGTTCGGGCGACGAAGAACAGCGTATTCCACCGCGTCTGCAGCGTTTACTACACGATGGGCGAACAGCGGCTGCCCATCTACTTCGCTGATATCGCCCGCAGCCGCCGCTCGCATGAAGAACATATCCGTATCTACGAGGCGCTGCTCGCACGCGACGGCAATCTCGCCCAAGCTTTGATGAATGCGCATCTGCAGGGCGCGGAAAGCTACTGGAAGGGCCTCATCGGCGGGCCTGCGACAGCTGCGGAGTAGTCCCCGGTCAGCAATGAGGAGGCCGATGAGTTTCATTTTCTCGACCCATCCCCTGCACCGCGACGCCGAGGCCATGCTGAAAGCGGCAGGCGATCTCCGCGTCGCGTCCGCCCCCGATCCCGAGACGCTGCTTCGCGAAGGCGAGGGTACGGAGATTGTCATCGTGCGCGCGCCGATCCCACCCGCCTTCTTCGGAAACGCACCGGCCCTGCGCGCGGCAGTCCGGCACGGCGCGGGGCTCGACATGATTCCCTATGACGCGGCCACGGCGGCCGGTGTGCTTGTCGCCAACGTGCCGGCCGTCAATGCGCCGACTGTAGCGGAGCACGTCGTCATGGTGACACTGGCGTTGCTACGTCAGTTCCGTGCTATGGACCGCGATCTCCGAAGCATGGGTTGGAGTGCCGGGCGAGCCCACTCGGACCGAGCACTCGACCTCGCCGGCCGCACCATGGGCATCATCGGCATGGGCAATGTGGGAAAGGCGGTCTTCCGGATCGCGAAGTGCGGGTTTGGACTGGAGATCTTTGCCAACAGCCGCTCGCCGGAAAGCCTGCCCGGCGGTGTGCGCTTTCTCTCGGTCGACGATCTGGTTTCGGCGGCGGATATCGTCGTTCTCTGTTGCCCGCTCACGCCCGAGACGACCGGGCTCTTGAGCCGTGAGCGGATCGCGCGCATGAAGCCAGGCGCGATCCTCGTCAATGTGTCGCGCGGCCCCGTCGTGGATGACGCAGCGTTGATCGAGGCGCTGGAGATGGGCCGTATCGGCGGCGCTGCCCTCGACGTGTTCTCTACACAGCCCCTGCCGCTCGAGCATCCTTACTTCCGGCTGGACAATGTGATCGCGACGCCTCACCTCGCTGGCATCACCGAGGAAAGCATGATGCGCATGGGAACAGGCGCTGCTGCCGAAGCGATCCGCATCCTGAAAGGCGGGTTGCCCGTTAACCTCTGCAACCCTGAGGTCGTCGAACACTATCGGCGGCGCTTCCCGGCATAGGCCTCGGGATTTCGCCAATTCCGGATGGACACGTCCTGCGTGGCCATATGAATGACAGGCAAACGGACTGGAAGTCACGACCCACGATGGAAGCGGTTTTGGTCGTCGATGGCTCAGTCAGCGTGGCGTAGGCTCATCCCGCTCCCACCATCGAAGAGCACGACCTTTTCCGGATTCCAGGAGAAGCGAACAGCCTCCTCGATCTCAAGGTCGGTCTGAGCCGGCACCGTCGCCTGCAGGAAGTGGTTGCCTGTGCGAAGCGTGACGATCTTCTCGACGCCATGATTCTCGACGTCGTGCACACGGGCTTCGCCGTGTGCGCCGCTTTCGAGGAAGAGGTCCTCGGGGCGGATGCCGAAGGTGAGCGGCCGTCCGTCAACCGCAGTCCCGAGGGTCGCGTCAAAAGGCAATCGGTAGCCTTCGTCCGCGATGGCCTCGTTGCCCGCAAGCCTCCCTGAGATCAGGTTCATCGGCGGCGAGCCAACGGCGCGTGCGACGAAAGTGTTGACCGGATTGCGGTAGATCTCCTGCGGCGCGCCGGTCTGAACGAGCTGGCCGTTATTGAGTACGCCGATCTTGTCGCCCATCGACATGGCTTCGATCTGATCGTGGGTGACGAAGAGGAAGGTTGCCCCGAGATTCATCTGGAGGTTCTTGAGCTCGGTGCGGAGCGCCTCGCGCAGCTTGGCGTCGAGGGCGGAAAGAGGCTCGTCCATCAGAAAGACGCGCGGCTTACGCACGATAGCCCTACCGATGGAAACGCGCTGCATCTCGCCACCCGATAGGCGGTCCGTCTTGCGGTCGAGCAGATGCTCGATGCGGAGCGTCCTCGCGGCGCGGGCGACACGTTCTTTGATTTCGGCCGGTTCGACACGCCGGATGCGTGACTTGAGCGGGAATTCGAGGTTCTCGCGGACCGTGTAGCGCGGATAGAGCGAATATTGCTGCAGCACAAGCGCAACGTCGCGTTCGGCGGCCCCCCAGTCGGCGACATCCTCACCATCGATGAAGATCTGTCCGGCCGTCGGCTTTTCAAGCCCGGCAATCAGCCTAAGGGTCGTCGTCTTGCCGGCGCCCGTCTCGCCGAGCAGCACGAAAAACTCTCCGTCGGCAATTTCGAAATTGAGATCCTTCAGGGCGGTTTGAGTTCCGAAGGTCTTGGTGATGCCTTTGAGTTCGATATGCGCCATCAGAGACTGATCCCGAAAGATGTGCCAGCCGAGCTGTCGAAGAAATGCGCCTGAGCCGGATTTATCCGAGCCCAGACGGCCTCGCCGGGCCTGGGTACGAAGCCACTTTTCGTCCTTGCCCGCAGCATCTGGGCGCCAACCTGCAGGTCTATGATGTCGTGCGACCCGAGCGGTTCGATGATATGGGCTTCGACGGGCACGAAGCCCTCACGTGCTTCCCGCGAGACGAGAACCCCTTCAGGCCGCACGCCGAGGGTGAGATTGCCGTTTTCGGCCCCAGCGGCAGCGAGCTGGGCCGTGAGACTGGAGGGAAAATCGAAGGCGGTTGGAGCACCTCGAACCAGAACGCGCGCATGCCCCATGTCCTCGGAAACCGTCACCTCAGCCATGTTCATGACCGGACTCCCAACGAATTGCGCGACAAACATGTTGGCAGGACGAGCGTAGACCTCATGAGGGGTGCCGACTTGCTGCAGCACTCCTTCGTGCATGACGACGATACGATCGGCGAGGGACATGGCTTCGACCTGGTCATGGGTTACGTAGATCGTGGTCGAGCCCTGCTTGATGTGGAGTCGCTTGATCTCGGCGCGCATCTCTTCGCGGAGCTTCGCGTCGAGCGCGCCGATCGGCTCATCCATGAGCATCGCCTTGGGGCGCCGGACGAGCGCCCGGCCGATCGCCACGCGCTGCATGTCGCCGCCTGAAAGAGCGGAGGGTCTTTTTGCGAGCAGGTGGGTGATCTGCAGCGTTTTTGCAACCGCCTGAACCTCGCGCTCGATATCCGCACGGTTGCCACGCGTGGCGCGGAGCGGGAAGGCGATATTCTCGAAGACCGTCATGTGCGGGTAGAGCGAGAAGGACTGGAACACAAAGGCGATGTCCCGGTGCGACGCCTTTATGTGCTGCACCGGCCGCCCGTCGATGAGGATGTCGCCTTCGTCGATCGTTTCGAGTCCGGCGATCGCGCGCAGCGTCGTCGTCTTGCCGCAACCGGACTGGCCAAGCAGAACAATGAACTCGTTGTCGGCGATGGCGAGATTGAGGTTCTTGATGACCTGAACGGCACCAAAGTGCTTCTCAATGCCGCGCAATTCAATCTGCGTCATGGATTCCTGCTCTCGTCAGCTTTCTGTTCCGGCGGGACCTTCGACGTGATCATGAAGGCAATCAGCCCAACTAACGTCATCGTCAGTCCGTAGCGATGAAGGAACAGGTTCCATGGCTGGCACAGCGCAATGATGCCGAATATCATCAGGAGCTGTGAGCCTGGCTCGAGATACTTCTGGTTTATGGCACGAAATGTCATTTGCGGATCGCTCCGAAACTCATGCCGCGCAGGAGATGGTTCCTGAGCAGGAAGGTGAAGATGGCGACCGGCAGCAGGAACAGGAAGGTACCTGCGGCAATGACGGTCCAATCCGGAAGGCCGGAGCCGACTTGGCTTGGGATGAAGGGCGGTGCCGTTTGCGCGCGCCGGTTCGTCATGATCAGCGCGAAAGCATACTCGTTCCACGCTGTGATGAAGCAAAAGACGGCGGTCGCGGCGATCCCCGTGGCGGCCTCTGGCAGCACGATCTTGAAGAAGGCTTCCAGGCGCGTATAGCCGTCGACGAGTGCCGCTTCCTCATATTCCTTCGGGATCTCGTCGATGAAGCCCTTCATCAGCCAGACCGAGAACGAGAGATTGAAGGCGGTGTAGAGGATGATAAGACCCCAGTGGGTATCGTTCAGCCCGACCGCCCGGTACATTAGGAACATGGGGATTGCTACGACCACGGGCGGGAGCATGCGTGTCGATAAAATGAAGAACAACAGGTCCGCTTCGCCCTTCATTTTGAAGCGCGAGAAACCGTAGGCCGTGAAGGTGCCCATGCTAACGGCGAGCACCGTAGAGGTGATCGCGACGATCAGCGAGTTCATGAAGCGATTGGGATAGCCCGATAACTGCACGTCGCCGCGTCCCGAGCGCACTACCTTTTCACCCCCGTCGAAGACCAGCCGTTCCCACCAGGGAGCGGCAGCATAGTCGTCCGGCTCCGGTGCTGCGCGCAACTGAGAGCGCTTGGTGAAGAGCTTCACGAAGGGCGAGATCTCCGGCTCGAAGATGACCGTCGGTGGGATGGTCGTCGCGAGGTTGCGCGGTTTGAAGGCCGTGGACGTGATCCAGTAGATCGGTGCGAGGAAAAGCAGAGTGATGATGAGCACGGCGGCGATCGCCACCCGGTTCAGCGCGCGCTCGGAGCGAGTTTGGACGGCCGCCATCTCAGCGCTCCTTCACCCTGTTGAGATATTTGACGTAAATGTTGGTGATCGCGAGCACCATAATCAGCACTATGTAGGCGAGTGCGCAGGACCGCCCGGTCTGCCATTCCTGAAACGCCATCTTGTAGAGGCGGATTGAGATCACTTCCGTGGTCGGCTGGCTCGTGAGGATGTAGGCGAGGTCGAAAGTCTTGAACGCCTCCATCGTGCGGAAGATGATCGCGATCATGAGTATCGGTGCCACGAGCGGCAGGGTGATGCGGAAGAAGGTATAGAACGGCCCCGCGCGGTCGATGGCCGCCGCCTCGTAAAGGTGTCTCGGTACGGCCGAGAGGCCAGCGAGCGAGAGCAGCATCACGAAGGGTGACCACATCCAAATGTCGGTGATCGCGACGGCGTAGAGTGCCATGTCGGGATTTGCCAACCACTCGAAAGAGCCGAGGCCGAGCGCGTAGTTGATGATGCCGAAGGATGGATCGTAGAGCAGCTTCCAGAAGAGCCCGACCACCGCCATCGACAGCATCATCGGCAGCAGAAGCAGTGTCGTGATCAGACCCTTGAACGGAATTTCACGGTTGAGCAGCATCGCCGTGCCGAAACCGACGACAACCTGACCGGTAACCGACACGATCACGTATTTCGCCGTAATGGCGAAGTTCGCCCAGATGAAGGGGTCGTTCAGCAGTTCCCGATAATTCTGCAGGCCGACGAAGGTGGCCGGCGCGTTCGTCGAAGCACGAAAGTCGGTGAAAGAATAGCCGAGCGAGTAGATCAATGGGAAGATGTTGAAGACGATCAGGAACAGGATCGTCGGAATAATGAAGAGATTGCGAATCTTGATGTCGCTCAAGCCCCGCGAAGCGGCGCGCGACTTCGAATCCAGCGATGTCATAACCACGGTGGCCAATGTGCTTCTCCTCCGAGAGCCCAACGCCGGGCGCACTTGCGTCATCGTTGTGCATTTCCTGACCGCGATCCCGCGCCCGCGCGCAAGCACCATTCGACGCAGAGTTGAAGAAACGGGGAGGGAGCCGGCTCCCTCCCGCGATGTCTTACCCGTTATTGGCGGCCGTACTTCTTGAAGGTCGCGTTCCAGTCCTTGGCGAGAGCGTCGAGCGCCTCCTTTGCCGTGCCCTGGCCGGCCGTCACATAAGGATAAATGCGTTGATTCATCTGGATCAGCAGCTCGGCATATTCGGGCGTTGCCCAGAAGTCCTTCACCTTGAACATCGTCTCATAGAAGGCCTTGTTGTAGGGCGTCGCGTTTTGGAATTCTTCCGACTCCAGCACCTTGGCGCTTGCCGTGTAACCGCCGAGTTCGGCCCAGCGCTTCTGCGTCTCGTCCTTGATGAACCACTCGAGGAATTTCATCGCCTCTTCCTTGTTTTCGGAATAGGAGACGATGGAAATGCCCTGGCCGCCGAGCGCGGCATACTGGTGACCCTCCGGGCCGGCCGGGTTGGCGAAGAAGCCGGTGACCTTCGCGTTCGGGTTCGATGCTTCATTGACCAGCGCCGGGAAGAAGGCGAAGTAGTTCATGCTCATCGCTGCCAGGTTCTCGGTGATCGCCTGGTTGTTCTCGACGAAAAAGCTCTTCGCCCAGCCCGGAGGCGTGAAGCCGTAGAGCTCGCGGTAGGTCTCCAGAGCCTTGACGTTCTTCTCCGAGTTGATGATCCCGTCGACCTTGTAGGTGCTGTAGTCGCCGAGTTCTCCGCCGAAAGAGAAGATGGCGTTCTCTACACCCATTACGAGACCGTCATAGGAGTTGTCGGTGTAGATCGCGATGCCGTAGCGCTTCTGGTCTGGACGATGGAAGAACTCGGCGATGTCGCGCAACTGCTTCCAGTCCTTCGGCGGGGCGAGGTCGTAGCCATACTTCGCCTTGAAGGCTTCCATCTCCTTGGGGTCCTCGAACCAATCCTTGCGGTAGGACCAGCCGACCGCATCGCCCTCGGCCGGGATCGACCAGTACTTGCCGGAGTTCGCAGGATACTCCGAGTAGTACTTCACCGTGGCAGGAGCCATCACGTCGTTTAGCTTGTGCTTGTTGAAGAACTCGGTGAGGTCGACGTAGTGGCCGGCCTCCGATGCGGCGCCGATCCACTGTGAGTCGCCGACGACCATGTCATAGGCCGAGCCCTTGGCGTTGAATTCGGTGAAGGCCTTCGTCTGGAAATCCGCCCAAGGGGTCGTTTCGACCGTGATCTTCACGCCGGTCTCGGCCTCGTATTCGTTTACAAGCTCCTGGAGATAATTGGCCGGGTCCCATTCGGCCCAGAAAATCGTCAATTCTTGGGATTGCGCGGATGTCGCGCAGGCAAACATAAAACCGATACCGGCCATCAGGCCGGCCACTGTCTTGCGCATAATATTTCCTCCCCTTTTATGCACAATACCCGCCTTGCGGCGGGCAGTCCGCCTATCAAATCCTCCTGCTTGGCTCTTCTGCGGCGGGTCCTCCTCGACCCTTGTGTCTTGCGTCAGATCTCAAGCCTAACGGGCCGCAGTGCCAATCTGGTATTACCAAAGCTGAGGAGCGTCAAGGTCCCTGTTTCGTTGTCTTCTGCCGCGGACCACCGCTCGCAAGGCCAAAATCAGTCGGTTTTGAAGTGGCATGCTTTACCGACAGTTCAATAGGAAGACCTACCCACAAGATGCCATTACACGTGGATCATTCAAATTGGTCAAACCAGTTTCCGTGTCGGGGCGAGAGAGCGCGATTGTCATCTCACGGTTTGCGCTTCCCGAATCGCCGCCTCGACCAAGGCTGCCGCCGCCCACTCCGCAACGGATTGCGCGCGTTCGGCCGACAGGCCCCAAATATCCTTCAGCACGACCAGCACCTCGACACCGAAAACCAGCGAGAGCGCCTGAGCCAGTTGCTCGCGGGCCTCAGTGGACACCTTGCCCTCGAGTGGCATGGTGACCTGTCGCAGGAGTTCGACGCGGTGGCCGCGCGTGAGCTGTGGTTCGTTACCAAGCGTGCCGGCCTGGCGCTGCGCCCACTGGTCAAGCGAGAGCTTGAGCGCCGCCTTGAAGGTCGCCTCGAATTCGTCGATGCGCGGCATGGCCGTGGCCAGCAGATCGGCCACTCGGGTGAGCGCATCGGATGCTTCGGAGTTCCAATCGAGGATCGGGCCGAGCGCCTCGTCCACGACCGCATGAACCAGCGCCGCCTGGCTTGGAAAGTAGCGGTAGGCAGTGGCGCGCGACACTTCGGCGGCTTCCGCGACCTCACTCACCGAGGGCGTGATACCGGACTGCATCAGCCGTGTGGCGGTCTCCAGCATGAGTTTGCGTGTGCGGGCTCGGGGACCGCGCTCGGCGCGTATGGCGGATTCGTTCTGTTGACGTGAGACATCCATATCTTTATGATACGCACATCTCATAATTTTGCAAGAGCGGGCAAACCGGCCGGCATCAGGCGGTTCTTCAAGGCAGAGGGGGGCCTGAGCCGCAAGGGAGAAGAGATGAAGCGCATCTACGTCGTCGGCACGGCCGACACGAAGGGGGAGGAACTCGCTTATCTTGCGTCCCGCGTCGAGGCAGCGGGCGGTCAGCCCGTTCTGGTCGATGTCGGCACGCGTCGTCCCACGGTGACAGTTGACATCTCCGCCGAAACCGTAGCTGCCGCACATCCGGACGGTGTCCGGGTGCTTTCCGGCGACGACCGGGGGACGGCGGTCGCCGCAATGAGCGAGGCCTTCGCGCGGTTCCTTCCTGAACGCGAAGACGTCGCCGGCGTGGTGGGGATCGGTGGTGGGGGCGGGACGTCGATCATCACAGCCGGGATGCGTAGGTTGCCGCTCGGGCTTCCGAAGGTCATGGTCTCGACGCTCGCGTCCGGCGACGTGGCACCTTATGTCGACGTCTCCGACATCATCATGATGCCGTCGGTCACCGATATGGCCGGGCTCAACCGTGTGAGCCGCATGATCCTGCAAAACGCGGCCGAAGCGATTACCGCCATGGCCAAACGGCCGGCGAAGGAAACGGCCGCAAAGCCCGCTCTCGGCCTTACCATGTTCGGCGTGACGACGCCCTGTGTGGCTGCCATCGTCGAACGACTCAAAGCCGACCATGACTGTATGGTCTTCCACGCCACAGGTACCGGCGGACGCACGATGGAGAAGCTTGCAGACAGCGGGCTTCTTTCGGGCGTGCTCGACATCACGACGACGGAGGTCTGCGATCTTCTCTTCGGCGGTGTGCTGCCGGCGACCGAGGATCGTTTCGGCGCAATTGCGCGCACCGAACTGCCCTATGTCGGCTCAGTCGGGGCCCTGGATATGGTGAATTTCTGGGCGCCCGAGACGGTGCCGGAGCGTTATGCCGGCCGGCTCTTCTATCGCCACAACCCGAACGTCACGCTCATGCGCACGTCGGCGGAGGAGTGCGCCGCGATCGGAAGGTGGATTGGCGCAAAGCTGAACCTCTGCAAAGGCCCGCTCCGGTTTCTGATCCCGGAGAGAGGCGTGTCGGCGCTCGATATCGAGGGCGGCGCCTTCTTCGATCCCGCGGCGGATGCGGTGCTTTTCGAGGCACTGGAAGCCACCGTCGAAACAACCGACGCGCGCCGCATCGAACGGCTTCCGCTCCACATCAACGATCCGCAGTTCGCCGAGGCCGCAGTCGCCGCCTACCGAGATATCGCCAACCCCTGAAAGAGACACCGATGCCAGTAATCCCCCGCAAGACCATTCTTGAGAAATTCCGCGGCATGATCGCCGCCGGCAAGCCGATCATCGGCGGTGGAGCCGGCACGGGGATTTCGGCCAAGGCCGAGGAGGCGGGCGGCATCGACCTCATCATCATCTATAACTCCGGCCGCTACCGAATGGCGGGCCGCGGCTCCGCGGCGGGTCTGCTCGCCTATGGAAACGCCAATGAAATCGTGAAGGAAATGGCCTTGGAGGTGCTGCCGGTCGTGAAGGCGACCCCGGTACTCGCCGGCGTCAACGGCACCGACCCATTCGTGTTCATGCCGAAGTTTCTCGCGGACCTGAAAGCCATGGGCTTTTCCGGCGTACAGAATTTCCCGACCATTGGCCTCTTCGACGGACGGATCCGGCAGAGCTTCGAGGAGACCGGCATGGGCTACGGTCTTGAGGTGGACATGATCGCCGAAGCCCACCGGCTCGACCTGCTGACGACGCCCTATGTCTTCAACGAGGAAGAAGCGATCGCGATGGCCAGGGCCGGTGCAGACATCATCGTCGCTCATATGGGCGTTACCACTGGCGGCGCGATCGGCGCCACTTCCGCGATGTCGCTCGACGACTGCGTGAGCGAAATCGACGCGATAGCGGCGGCCGCACGCTCGGTACGGAAGGACGTCATCGTGCTTTGCCACGGTGGACCGATCTCGATGCCGGAGGATGCATGCTACATCCTGGAGCGTTGCCCAAACTGCAATGGTTTTTATGGCGCAAGTTCCATGGAGCGCCTGCCGGCCGAGGTGGCGATCCGCAAGCAGACGGAAGACTTCAAGGCGCTTGCCATCAGTACGGTGGTCTGAAGCGAGGAAGATGCGGGAGGAGGCCGCGGCATGGCAAAGGACAAATATTTTCTCTACCCGAAGGATGTCGACAGCTTCGGCTTCGACTGGGGCCGCCTCGCACTGACGGTCGCGCCGGAGGTGAACGGAGCCGAGCGCTTCTCGGGTGGTGTGGTGGACTTGCCGAGCGGTGAGGGGCATGCGCGTCACAATCATCCCGGCGCTGAGGAGATCATCTTTGTCATCTCGGGCGAGGGCGAACAAATGGTGGAGGACGAGAACGGCAATCCGGTGACGCAGAAGGTCGGGCCCGGTTGCACGGTCTATGTACCGGAAAGCCGGTTCCACTCGACGAAGAACACGGGATCCGGCCCGATGCAACTGTTTGTCGTCTATTCGCCAGCCGGTCCCGAGCGTGCGCTTCGCGACCTGCCAGATTTCCGATTAATGCCGGCTGGTGCCTAAAGACGCACGGCAACGGCTTTTAGGAGAAAACCCGTGAACATCAGTCCAAGCGAAGCGCGGGCGGTGGAGCCGCCTTTCGATGCGGCTAAACTCGACAGGCTGATGGAGGAGGCAGGTATCGACGTGCTGCTCGCCACCTCCAAGCACAATACGCAGTACCTGCTCGGTGGCTACAAGTTCATCTTCTTCGTCGCAATGGATGCGATCGGCCACAGCCGTTATCTGCCGATCGTCGTTTATGAGAAGGGCTCACCCGATCACTCGGCCTATGTTGGCAACCGCATGGAAGGGGGAGAACACCAGAACAACCCCTTCTGGACACCCGCCGTCCATACGGCGACCTGGGGTACGCTCGACGCTGCAGCGCTCGCGATCGAGCACCTGAAGAAGATCGGTAAGGCGGGTGCTCGCATCGGCATCGAGCCGCCCTTCCTGCCCTCCGATGCGCGGGACCTCCTTACTTCTCGTCTTGAGGGTTCGCGTTTTGTGGACGCGACGCACACGCTCGAGCGACTGCGCTCGATCAAGACGCCGCAGGAACTGGAAAAACTCAAGCTCGCCTCCGAGCTCATCACCGATTCCATGCTCGCCACCATCGCGGCGGCACGGGAGGGATCCACCAAGGCGGAGATCATTGAACGCCTCAGGCGAGAGGAGACCAATCGCGGGCTGCATTTCGAGTATTGCCTGCTAACCCTCGGCGCCAGTCACAACCGTGCGGCCTCGCCGCAGGCGTGGTCGAAGGGCGAGGTGCTTTCGATCGATTCCGGCGGCAACTACCAGGGCTATATCGGTGACCTTTGCCGCATGGGCGTGCTCGGCGAGCCCGATGCGGAGCTCGAGGATCTGCTAGCTGAAGTCGATTCGATCCAGCAGGCGGCCTTCGGCAAGATCAGGGCCGGGGCTACAGGCAGCGAAATGATTGCGGCGGCGGAAGAGGTTTTGAAAAGCTCGCCTTCGGCCGCCTTTACCGACTTCTTCTGCCACGGCATGGGTCTCATCAGCCACGAAGCACCGTTCCTCATGACCAACCACCCGGTCGCCTATGAAGGCGTCGACGCGGATCGCCCCCTGGAGGCAGGCATGGTCATTTCCGTCGAGACGACGATGCTTCACCCGAAGCGCGGTTTCATTAAGCTCGAGGACACGCTCGCCGTCACGAAGGACGGATACGAGATGTTCGGCAACAGAGGGCGCGGCTGGAATGGCGGGACGCTATAGCGGCGGCGAAACCCCTGCGGAAGCGGAGCCCGGCGCACGATCGTGAGCCGGGCTCGCAGTCCCTCAGTTGTGGTAGATCTCGGTGCCGAGAACCTTGAGGCACTCTCGCATGAAGGCGGCAAGAGCCGTCCAGCCCTTTGCCGATACCATCGTGCCGTCGACATATGCCTCGGTGGGGGAGAGATCGATATAGGTGCCGCCGGCCAATGTGACTTCCGGCTCGCAGGCGCCGAGAGCGCCGACCTTCTTGCCGCGCACGACACCGTCGACGGCGATCAGAATTTGTACGCCGTGGCAGATCGTGAAGATCGGCTTCTGCTTTTCGTGGAAATGCCGCACGATGGCCTGAACGCGCTTGTCGGTGCGGATGTATTCCGGGCCACGGCCGCCGGCGCAGTAGACGGCGTGATACTCGTCGAGTTGAGCTTCTGCTTCCGCGAACGTCTTGTTGATGACCACGTTGTGGCCGAGTTTCTCGGTGTAGGTCTGATCGCCTTCGAAGTCGTGCAGGGACGTCCGCAGGATGTCGCCGGCCTTCTTGTCAGGGCATACGACGTGGACCGTATGACCGACGGCCTCCATGGCCTGCTGGAAGACGAAGATTTCGTATTCTTCGGTGAAATCACCGGTAAGCATGAGTATCCGCTTGCCTGGCATAGTTCTCTCTCCTCCTCATTGTTAAAGCCGCGGACGGGCTCCATCCGCCTGCATGGATCGGTTTCTCATTCCGGCGGGCTCCTCCCGCGCCGAAACGCGCGCCAATTCTGTCTCATCTGCGGGATCCTGTTGAAAATACTCGAACGCCTGCGAAGCCGGTGACGCGAATGCTCGATCTGTGGTCCAATCGCCATTGCAGCAGCGATACGGCGCCGACGGCAAATGCGTCACGAATGACAATCCAATACGAAACAGAATTTGTACAGGAGGAAGGACGCGAGGTAACCAAACACGTGACCGCCGACTTGCTTCGCGCCAAGTGAACGATCCCGAGAGCTCCACTCGCGCACCAACAGAACGGGACGCGCGATCGTTCCGAAGCGGCCGTTCGAAAGGCTGCTTCCGCACTTCCCGCAATGGCATCGGGAGAAGTGCTTTAAGCATTGAGTGCGCCATTCCAGAGTGGGCAAGCGTGGGGGTCCTCGGTTCGATTCCATCAAGGCGAGGGGTTCACAGAAGCGTTTTGGCGTCCGAGCGCTGATCAGGGGAGGGTGACCGCGGCCAACAAATAGCCTTGGTTGTGGAGGTACTCGAAGAACTCGGAAATCGGCACTAGCGCCACCATGAAGAGCGCGTCTCGCATGGTCACTCGCAGTGCATTGGGCGAAAAGTTCCGTTCCGGGCCCCATTGGAAACCTGACAAATCCGGCCAAAACAGCGGGGTGCAACGGGCGTAGTCGTCGAACTCCTTACCGAAGACATGCGATAGATATGCCGCCTCTCGGTTCGCGGTGTACAAGAAAATGAAATACGCCAGAATTGTGAAGGATGCCGCTACCAGAATTGAACCGAAGACCAGCCCAACTCCGAAGATCGCCAGCAGAGAAAAGAAGTAAAGCGGGTTGCGGGTGATCGAGTAAGGGCCTTGGGTCACGAGCTCGGAATTCTTTCTTCCGCCTACGTAGAGGATTGACCAAATCCGCCCGATTACCCCAACGATGACCAGAAATGTTCCGGTCTGCTCAAGAATACTTTCGAGCAGGCTATAGCCTGGGCGGACGGGGCGGCTGACGAGATTGAGGATGATGAAGGCCGCCGCCAGCGCCCAGAGCAGAAGAATTCTCAGCTTCTGTCTGAATGGCCGCTCCGGGGGTGTTGCAGAGTGGGTCATTGATCTACATCCGTGAAAGACTTGAATTATTCGGAGGATTTGAGCGCAGGCGGTGCCTCATCTTGTCTTCCTTGGACGATCCGCTTGAGAAGCAGCAGGAAGTCATCGACCAAGGTGAAGATAATGGGGATGACAACGAGGCTGAGGACCGTGGAGGTCAGCAGGCCGCCGATCACGACGATCGCCATCGGTTGCCGGAAACTCGCATCGCCCCCACTAAGGCTCAAGGCCACCGGAAACATGCCGCCGCTCATGGCGATAGTCGTCATCACGATTGGACGCGCCCGCTTGTGGCAGGCATCGACGACGGCGTCGAACCGAGACATGCCGCCGCGCCGCGACATGATCGCGTACTCGACCAGCAGGATCGAGTTCTTGGTCACGACGCCCATCAGCATGAGGAGACCGATCAGCACCGGCATCGAGAAGCTCGTGCCGGTCAGCACCAGCGGCAGCAGAGCGCCGCCGAGCGACAGCGGAAGCGCCATCAGAATCGTCAACGGCTGAAGGAAGTCATGAAAGAGCAAAACGAGCACGGCATAGATGCAGAACACCCCGATCGCCATGGCGATGGCGAAGTTATCAAAGAGTTCGGAACTGCGCTCCAGTTCCCCCTGCTCAACGAGCCGGACCCCATCCGGAAAGTTCTGGATGGCCGGCAGTGCCTGCGCCTCGCGATAGACGTCACCCAGGATGCGGCCGTTGAGCTCGACCGATAACGTGACGTTTTGCGAGCGGTCGATGCGGCTGATCTCCGACGGGCTGCCGCCGATGCGGACGTCGGCGACCGAGGCGAGATCGACGCTGCCCCTGATGCCGGCAACACGGAGATTGGCGATGTCGTCGAGTGCCATCCGGCTTCTCGGATCGAATCGGACGCGGATCGGAAGCTGGCGTTGCGGCAAGTTGAGCTTGGCAAGCGCGGAGGAATAGTCGCCGTTCGTCGCCACGCGAACCGCCTCGGAAATCGCTTCTGCCGTGACGCCGAGGGCGGCGGCGCGGCCGAGATCCGGGACGATCTGGATTTCCGGGGCCTGCAGCGAGGCACTGGAGGTTACCGCTCCGATGCCCTGG
Source organism: Ensifer sp. IC3342 (assembly GCF_020193655.1). Taxonomy (GTDB): domain Bacteria; phylum Pseudomonadota; class Alphaproteobacteria; order Rhizobiales; family Rhizobiaceae; genus Sinorhizobium. The sequence continues at coordinate 14,675 of NZ_JADYVE010000028.1, read as the reverse complement.
AGGGTGCGCAGTTGCTCTTCGAGCGCGGCGGTCGCCTGGTCGAGCGCGTCGGCATCGTCGCTGGCGAGCGTGATGTCCAGCCTCGTGCCATGGCCGCCCGCGCCCACCTCGATCCTGGCGCCTGGGAGAACGGAGAGCGCCTGCCGGATGTCGTTTTCGATCTCGGCCTGCTTGCGGCTGCGTTCGCCGATCTTCTCCAGATCGATTACGAGCGAGGCGGTCGCCGTATCGACGGTCGCCGAGGAATCGATCAGGTCGCCCGACGAGGCGCTTCCAACGGCGGAGAACACGCGTGTGACGTCCGGCAGACCGGAGACAATATCCGCCGCTCGCCGCGTGATCGCGTCCGTTTGTTCGAGTGTGCTGCCGGGTTGCAGCGTTAGGGTGACCTGCGTCTGAGCGTCATCCGATGGAGGAAGGAAACCGGTGCTGAGCATGGGAATCGTCGAGAGGGAGAGCCCAAGGAACAGGCAGACGCCGAGGATGGTCAGCTTGCGATGGTGCAGGCCGGTTTTGATGACGGCCATGTAGGCGCGCATGATCCGGCCATCCTTGGCCTCGACGGGATGCGCCTTCATCATGAACGCTGCCATCATCGGCGTGAGCAGCCGCGCGACGACCAGTGAGGCGAGTACCGCCACGGCTGCCGTCACGCCGAACTGCCGGAAGATCAGGCCCGGAATGCCGCTCATGAAGGCGGTCGGCAAGAAGACCGCGACGAGCGTCAAGGTCGTGGCGATGACGGCAAGGCCGATTTCATCGGCAGCTTCGAGCGCAGCCTCCTTCGGCGTTTTACCCATTTGCAGATGGCGCGCGATGTTCTCAATCTCTACGATGGCATCGTCGACCAGGATGCCGACCACGAGCGAGAGCGCGAGCAGCGTCACCGTGTTGAGGCTGAAATCCGCCAGATACGTTACAAGGAAGGTCGGGATGACCGAGAGCGGCAGCGCCACCGCCGAGAGAAAAGTGGCCCGCCAATCGCGCAGGAAGAGCCAGACCACGACGACTGCGAGGATGGCCCCCTCGTAGAGCATGTGCATGGAGCCATCGTAGTTTTCGACGATCGGCCCGACCGTGCTGTAGGCTTGGACGATCTCGACATCTGGGTTGGCGGCAGCAAAGTCCTGCATGGCCGCTTCTATGGCGGCCGCGACGCCGGTGTCCGAAAACCCGTTTAATCGCTTGACCTGAACGGCGATCACCGGCTCGCCATCGAGATAGGCGAACGACGACCTGTCGGCAAAGCTGTCCGTCACCGTGCCGATTTCGTCCAGCCGTACCAGCGCGCCACTCGGAAGCGGGATTGCGAGCGCCTTTAGTTCCTCGATCGAGGAAACCGCGCCGAGCGTTCGGATCGCCTGCTTGCCGCCGCCGATTTCGGCCCGACCGCCCGACGCGTCCGACTGCACGGATTTGAGCTGTGAGGAAACGGTTGCAGCACTCAGACCCAGCGAGTTCATGAGCTGGGGGTTGAGATCAACATGTATCTCGCGATCTATGCCGCCGATCCGGCTGACGTCGCCAACGCCGGACAGGGAGAGCAAGGTCTTCGTCATGTCATTGTCGACGAACCAGGAAAGTTCAGTCTCGTTGAGGCGGGTAGAGCGCACCGCGTAGGTGAGGAGAGGGGAGCCCTGCACGGTTACATTTGTCACGCTCGGCGTCTGCATCGCCGGGGGCAGGTCACCGCTCGCGCTGTCGATAGCATTGCGTACCTCGTTTAGTGCTTCCTGGCCGTCCTTCTCCAGCTTGAAGGAAACGCTGATGGATACCGTCCCGTCCGTGATCGTCGTCGTGATGTGGTCGAGGAGGCTCAGCGAGGCGAGCCTGTCCTCGATCTTGCGCGCGACTTCCGCTTCGAGTTGGGCCGGTGCGGCACCTTCAAGCGTGGCGCTGACTTCGATCATCGGCAGGTTCATGTCGGGAAAGTTCTGAACCGCGAGCCGGTCGAAGGCGAGCAGGCCGCCGACAGTCAGCAGGATGAACAGGAGTATGGCGGGAACGGGATTGCGGATCGACAAGGCGGAAAAGTTCATCGCGATTCTCGCTCTAGCTGCACGAGCGCGTCTCCCGCCAACCGGATCAACGCCCTGTCCGACAGGAAAGCGCCGCCCGTCATAACGACGTCGGTCGAGCGGTCGATGCCCGAGAGGATTTCCACTTCGCTCCCATTGCGACGGCCGGTTTCCACACGAACGCGTGACGCGCGTTCGTCTTTACCCACGGTGAAGACGTAAGCGATACCGTCACGCAGGACGAGCGCCGTCTCGGGCACGGTGAGCGCCGCCGTGGTCTCAAGCTCGATCTGGCCGGTGACGTAAAGGCCAATGGGCGGGCGCGACGCGGCCGGCAGCGAGACGTAGACGAGTGCCCGACCCGTATCCGTGCTGACCGTCGGGCCGACCAGCCGAATGGTCCCCTTGATGCGCCGATCGCCAGGACCAACGATCGTGGCGGTCAGGCCTTCCCTGATGCGTGGCAAATAGCGTGCGGACACTTCCGCCTGCCACTCGACACGTTGCTGGCGATTGAGTCGGAACAGTTCCGTGCCGGAGGAGACGACGGCGCCGAGCTGGGCGGAGCGGGCGGTGATCAGCCCGTCATCCGCGGCCAGGATCGTTGCCTTGGCGAGCTTGATCTTCTGGCTTTCAAGCAAGGCCTCGGCGGCTTCCACTCCCGCGACCGCCGTCTGTTCAGCGATCAGATATTCGCTGACTCTCTCCTCCGAAAGCGCGCCGCTTCCCCGCACCTTGCGCGCCCGGTCGGCATTTGCCCGCGCTTTGGCGAGGTCGGCCCTGGCGCTTGCCAGCACCGCCTCCTGATTACGCAGGTCGGCACGCACGGATTCATCGGCAAGCCGGACGAGGGGTTGACCCTTCAAGACGAGTGAGCCGACATCGACAAGAACATCGGTCACACGCAAGCCATCGATTTCCGCGGCGATGATCGCCTCATGCCAGGGTTTCAGCCAACCGCTGGCCGGTACGATCTTAGGCCAACGGCGTTCGGCAGGCTTTGCTACGGCCACGGTGAGCGCTGGCGTCTCGTTCTGTTGCGCGAGCACTGGCTCCGCAACGGTAACAAGGTTCACCCCGAGGAATAGAGCAACAAGAATGGGTCTCGCTCGCATCAGAGCTGGTTTCCTTTCGATCATTTCTGGTCATTGCCCAGGGCGATGGTGCTCGCATCCCAATCGCCACCGAGTGCCTTGTAGAGTGCGATCCAGTAGCGCACCGCGTCGCGACGGATCTCGATGAGCGCGATTTCTGCCGATTGAGCCGAACGCCGGGCGTCCTCGCGGTCGAGAAGGCTCGCACCTCCCGCCCTCCAGTTCGAATCCACAGTTTTGAAATAGGCGCGGTAGTTGCGCGCCGCGAGCGTGGCGTCGCCGATGCGCCGTCGCGTGCTGTCGATCCGCAGGAGCGCGGTTTCGACTTCCGCGACTGCATCCAGCACGCCTGATTTGTAGGCCGCCACCGCCACATCGAAGGCGGCTTCCGCGCTTGCCACCGCCGCGTGGCGCGAGCCTCCGTCGAAGAGGGGGATCGAGAGGGCGGGGCCGAAGGACCAGGGCGCCGAAGTTCCCGTCAGCGAAGAACTGCCGATCGTCAACGAGCCGCCGAGGCTGAGGCTCGGATAGAGATCGGCTTTGGCCGCTCCGACCTCGGCGAGCGAAGCAGCGACCTCGAGCTCCAGCCCGTTGATGTCAGGGCGTTGCCGCAGGGCATCGGCCGGCACGGCCGCGACGTTGAAGGTCTTCGGCGTCGGAATTTCCTGCTTGCCCTTCGCCAGAAGGTCACGGAGACGAGGCTCGTCGCCGCCGCTAAGACGGGCGAGCGACTTGACCAGAAGCTCGCATTCGGCACGCTGGGCGGTCAGTGTCGAGGCGGAGTACGCAGCACTCGCCCGCGCCAATGCAAGATCGCTGCTCGACGTGAAGCCAGAGGCCGCCGCCGTGTCGCTTGCCCGGATCGTCTCGCGCTGCGAGGCTACTTCGGCGCCATAAGTCCGCTCTAGCTGCCGGCAGGCACGGTATTGCACATAATGATCCGCCACCTCGGCGGCGAGCGATACGCGCGCGCCGTGCCAATCGGCGAGCCTTTCGTCAACCCTAAGCCGTGCTGCCTCGCTTTTCTGCCGCGTCTTGCCGAGGAGATCGATCTCCCAGGAGGCGTCGAGGCTGCCGCTCGTCATCGTGGAGGCCGCAACTTCGCTGGCATCGTTGCCGCCGGCACCCGAGCGCGTGAGCGAAGCCGAGCCGCTGAGCCCCGGAAAAAGGTTCGAATGTGCGGACGCCAGCGTGGCACGGGCGCCTTCGATCTCGGCTGCTGCGGCTTCGAGTCCGGGGCTTTCGGATTGCGCCAGTGCGATGAGGGTTGTCAGCGACGGGTCGTCGAAAGTCGACCACCAGGACACAAGATCGCTGGTCCGGCCGCCATGCGGGGAAGTCGCATGCCAGACATTTGCGATCTCAACGTCGGGTTTCTTGAGATCGGCTACGGCCGTGCAGCCTGAGACGACTAGCCAGGCCGCAATGCTGCCGATGTCGACGATTCTACAGTAGCCCGCCTTCATTATTGTACTCACGTCCCATACTTTCCTGCATGGGATGTAGCGGATCGAATGTGAGGCCGGGTCGAAGATCGATTAAGATAGATTAAGTTTCATGTCAGGCGCGTTTGCCGGGCAGATGGACACTTCGGCTCCCGAAGTGCTCGGGTATCCGTATATTCGGCGTGGCTCCCGCGCGAAACAACTCTTAACAAGAGCAAACCCAAACCAACGATAGAATCGGAATTAGTTCCGCCAGAGACGATCTCGAAGGAATCTGGCAGTGAACTACAAAGTCGGGCGAACAGGCTTCGGAGCGGAAGCGGTATTCACGGAGGCTGCTGGACGGCTGGCGGACACTTTTGATGTGTCGTCGGAACGGTGGAAAGAGGCAATAGATATGCCTCGACCGTTGGCTATCCTCATGCTGGCGTTCCTTGCTGGTTGTATGGCGCCGGACCGTATTCCTTACGGAACAAAAGCCGCATCGTCAGCCAGTGTCGAGGGGTTTGGCGATATTCGCATGTACGCGGATTCGAGCGGGAGTCTGCCCGAGGGACGTGCTTGGCTTCCTGTCCTGAGACACAAGGAAATCAACTATCTCGTATTGTCGGGCGGAGGTGCCGGGGGCGCGTTCAGTGTCGGAGCGCTGAAGGCCTGGTCGGACAAGGGGGAGCGGCCCGAATTCGACATGGTCAGCGGTGTCAGCACGGGTGCGTTGATCGCGCCTTATGCCTTTCTCGGGCCGGCCTACGACAAGGCCCTCGTCGATCTCTATACGAGCGGCGTCGCCCAAGAGTTGGTCGACGTGAAATTTCTGCCCAAGGGCCTGCTGGGCGCAAGTCTCCTCAAGCAGGAACCGCTTCGGAAAATGGTCGAACGGTATTTGACGCGCGAGACACTGGCGAGGATCGCCGCGGAGCATCGTAAAGGACGGCGCTTGCTCGTTTTGACCTCGAACCTCGATTCCCAAAGAGCGGTGATCTGGAACATGGGTGCCATCGCCGACAACCAACAGCCTGACGCGCTGAAACTGTTCCAGGATATCATCATCGCGTCGGCCAGCATCCCGGGCCTCTACCCCGCTGTGCTAATCAAGGCCACAGCCGGTGGACGGATGTTTGAGGAAATGCACTCCGACGGAGGTGCGGCGTCCCAGATCCTGACGATCCCGGAGGGTTGGATTGCCAATGCGGAAGAGGGCGAATGGCCCAGGGGGCCTAAGTTCAACATGTACATTCTCGTCAACAACGCCCTCATGCCGGAATTCGCCATGACCACGAACAATACGTTCGTGGTCATGGCGAGGGCGAGTTCATTCCTCATCAAGGCACAGACGCGTAGCGCGCTATTGGCCACCTACGCCTACGCCAAGAAAACCGGCATTCGGTTTCGGATGGCTTCGATCGATGTGCAGGTTGCCTACGACATGACCGATCCATTCAATACCAATTACATGCGCGCGGTGTACAACTTGGGGTATGCAAAAATGGCAAGCGGCGGCCTGTGGAAAGACAGGCCGTCGTTCACCGACACGCCGACAGCCGCACAGACGGCGCAGTGGCGGTAGCCGCACCGGCCTTCGTTCACTGAAGAGGACACTGGCAGGCATTCAACCGAGTTTTTCCTCCGCTTTCCTCTCGTTGCTTTGGTCGACAATTGGAGGTTGCGCTTCAGTGCCGCTCGAACGGGCGGATGCGCCGAGTTCTCATCCTCGATCTATCAGACTTGCCAGTCTATCGATCACTTGCCCGGAAAACTGTCCGGCGGCCAAAAGCAGCGCGTGCTATTGCTCGCGCGCCTGGAGGGCCTTTGCCACGATCCGACCGCCGCGCTCAAGGATGCGGGGCGTCACGTGGTTCGGATGCTCAAGGGGGCTGGGAGAGGAACGCGGCAGGTCGTGGCCTGCTGTTCTCCTAGAACTTGTAACCCACGACCAACATTGCCGAGGGCTGCACATCGTCCTGAACGATGGGGCTGTCCTTCGCGTCGCCGGTCAGGAAGCCGACACCTGCCTGGCCGCGGACCAGCCAGTTTTCCGTCGCCATGTAGGTTACGGAGGCTTCGAGGTCGACGCGTTTGAGACCCGCACCTGCATCGTATTGCCGCAAGCCTGACCGTGCAGACTGGGCAGCGGTTACCCCAAAGTAGCTTTCCATATGGTTGTCATCGGCGAATGTCGCCGATGCTCCCGCGGAAAGGATAAAGCGATCATAGTGATGGGAGATGTTCGCTCCGACTTCACCGAGCAGACCGTCGCTGCCGCCAATCGTCTTGTCGACAGACGCATAAAGTTCCATGGGTCCCAGTTCATACGAGATCTGCGTTCCAACGACAGCGCCGGCGTCGATGTCGCCCAGGCCTTTAAGGTGAGGTGAATCGTCTTCATCGCGCCCACCTCCCATGTCGTAACCGCCCTTCACCGTTAACTTGAAACCGTTGGACTCCCATACGTCGACGGCCAGCCCGCCCGGATCGATGGTGACGCGATCACCGAAGGTTGCGGAGATCATAGGAATGGGGACGAGTTCAAACTCGTCCGATCCTTCGAATTTGGGCACATAGATGGCTCCGGCGCCGACCATGACGTCCCAGTCGGAAAGCTTTTGGCGTAAGCCACCGAAGCGGCCTTTGTCGAAGCTCTCCGACGGAGGAATGGCGGCCGCCTTGCTCTCGTAAAGGTCGGCAGCGCGTGCCTGGAACAGAGGGCAAGCAACCACTGCGAACCCTGTAGCAATGGCGACACGCCGCGGACGGACTAAAACGGATTTGGTCAATGACATTTCGAATTCGCTCCTGGGGGCTGATCGAGAGTCTTCGACGCGGACGACGTGTGAAGGCCGTGTGCGTCATACCTCTCGCGGCCGCACTATCTCGGAGGACGTCGTTAACTTGGGTTTTGTGATGTTAAGAGATGTTGCCTAAGCGCCGCGCGTCTATCAGACGCGCAAAGGTCGCTGTAGCACTTTGAATTGCTGCATGTCTTTGTCCCTGAATCGAGGTCGATTTAAGGAGACATGCAGTAGGCGATGCCGCTGACCCGCGGGTCCTGACGGCGGCCATATTTCGCGTGTGGCCCTGACAGAGCGAAACAACTCGCCGCAATACTCGTCAAGGTATGGCCTGCCGGTGCTTTTCGGCTCGGCATCAATGATCGTCGCGCGGCTGACGGTATGGTGGCGCCTCGCCACGGTCCAGCCGCAGCTTAACATATCAAAATATCTTCACCCCGTGACTCTCGGTTTGTTTTTGCGACAATGGATCATCATGCCTTAGGCAGCTTTCGATCACACTTTGAAGAGCAAATACATGACGGCTCAACATCTCATCGCGCCAGGGACAGTGCCTCGCATTCTTCTTGTTGAGGACGACGACGAGATCGCGGCGATGGTCATCGAAATGTTGACGGAGAATGGTTTCGAAGCTGCTGCGGTTGGCTCAGCCGCTAACATGGACGTTATCCTCAGGAAGCAATCCTTCGATCTGGTTGTGCTCGATGCCATGTTGCCAGGAGAAGATGGTTTCAGTATCTGCCGTCGACTGCGGGCTTCGTCGACCATCCCCATCGTCATGCTCACCGCCCTCTGCGATGAAATCAATCGGATTGTTGGGATCGAGCTCGGAGCTGACGACTACATTACCAAGCCCTTTCATCCGCGGGAATTAATGGCCCGCATAAAAGGGCTATTGCGGCGCGCATCGTACGGAGCGGAACGATCCTCGCAGCACACAGCCATGCGGTTCGCCGGTTGGCAGATCGATCCGATCCTGCGGCACCTCGCGAATCCGGATGGCGTGCAGGTTTCGATGACAACGGCCGAGTTCGATATTCTTCTCGCATTTTGCCACAACCCGGGCCGCGTCATGACGCGTGAGCAGCTGCTTCGCCTGACCCATGCCGGCGTTGCAGGCCCGGTCGAACGCAGCATCGACGTTCATGTCAGTCGCGTGCGGCAGAAGATCGAACCAAATGTTCGCGAGCCGACCTTTATCAAGACGGTCCGGCTGGGGGGATATGTGTTCACCCCGAAGGTCGAGGCTTGCTGATGTTTAAACGCTTCTGGATCGGTTCCATCCACCGGCAGATCGCGGCTTTAGCCATCGGCCCCGTCATTGGCCTCGTCATCCTGGGCACGATCTCCGAATTAGTATTGCGCGACGATCTTGAGAGCGTTTCCTACGCTCGCATGACAGCTTTGAAGATCGAGATGGTCATCGATCAGATTCGAGCTTCCGCTTCCGCGGAGCAGAAGGCCGCTATCCTGGATGCCATGTCCAAGGCGGGGCTTCAGGTAGAAGAGGTGTCGGCGGCGGAACTTTCGCAGAAGGCGGAGACGGAAATTCCCGCTGACGACGTCCGTCGCCTTGTCCGAGACAATTTGCCGACGACCTCCGCAACGGCTTTCCGCTCGGAGACTTCAGCCGGAACGCTTCACGATGTGCTTGTCGTCGGGATCGGTAACGATCGAGCGTTGGCGTTTCTGCCCGCGCCACCTCCTCCCGATGCCTGGATCAGCGACCAGCAAGTCAGTATCGTGTTGCAGCTGATGGGTCTTGTCCTGCCGGTGGTTCTTCTGTCGCTCTATGCGGCACGGGTGATTGCGGCTCCCCTCCTTGAATTTGCGGAAGCCGCAGAAACGTTAAGGCCCGACGACGGGCCCGACAAACCTTTCAACGAAAGTGGCGCGGCGGAAATTCGAACTTTGGCAAGGTCGCTGAATGAGATGCGCAGCCGCGTGCGCGGCATGATCGATGACCGCACGCGCATGTTGCGCGCGATAAGCCACGATCTTCGTACACCGCTGACGCGTCTGCGTCTGCGCGCGGAGCGCTCGGCGCAACCTGAGCTGAAAGCGGCGCTGTTGAAAGATATCTCCGCTCTCAGCGACATGATCAACGATACGCTCACCTATCTCAGCAAGGAGATGGCGGCCGAGAAACCGGTCAACGCCGACCTGCCCAGTCTGTTGGCGACCGTATGCTCCGACTTCTCCGACGTGGGCTTCGATGTGAGGTACGTGGGGCCGGAACGCTTCGCCTATCGCTGCAAACCGCGATCTCTGGCACGTGCGATCACCAACCTCGTCGAGAACAGCACCAAGTTCGCTCAGGAGATATCGGTTGAGCTGTCTGTGCTCGAAAATGGGACCGTGCGAATAAGCGTTGTCGATGACGGCCCGGGCCTTCCCGTCAGTTTGCGTACTCGCGTGCTCGAACCCTTCTTCAAGGCCGATACGGCGCGAACATCGTCCGACCGCGGTGGGTTCGGTCTCGGGCTCTCGATCGTCGACGACATCGTGCGGGCACATGGCGGCACGATCGAACTGCTGAACCGCGCGCCGCACGGGCTCGCGGCACAGATGGATTTTCCTGCCGAAGGTCCTGCGGCGTGCGGCGCCGCGCCTAAGAAATCGACTGGTAACTTTGCCTGCGCTGGGTGATTGCACAAGCCCACCTGTACGAGCGCGTCAACGAGGCGCGCGAGAGGACGGGGGCTTCCGGACCGGTTCGGAGTGGCAATTTATGGGATATCGAGCCCACTTAGTCGCTAGGTCCCGTCGCTTTGTGACGAGTGGGGGCGAGGCTCGCAACAAAACCAAATAAAACAAAACACACTCTTGCACCGGCAAAGGCTAGATTCTTCGCCTCCGTATGAGGAACTCGCCATGTCTTTAGAAGCCATTCGCCCCAAGAAAATTCTTGTGTTTCTGCCCAAGGCGGCGGCCAATATGATTGCCAAGAAACTGGCGGAGCGTGGGCATGAGTCGATCGCAGCGTCGACGGTTCCGGAGGTTTTTGATGCACTCCGTTCCGATAGTTGCTCCTTCGCCGTAACGACGCGACCGGAGATCGAGCTCCTGCGCAGCATGCGCCCCATACCCGTAGTCAATCTTGAGATTTTCCTGCACGCAGAGCCTTCCGGCGACGATCCATTGATAACGTCAAAAAGGTTCGACGGGAGCGCATTTATGCAACGGATCGAGTTCCTTGCTCAGCCTACGGCTAGAAGAGCAGAACCTGCCGACGTCGAGCAGGCGAAGAGCGAAGGCATGCGACGACGCAGAGCGCCCCGATGGTGGATCGCGGCAAAGGTTATGTTGGGTTTGTCGCGTCAGCGAGAAGGATTGAAGGATGTTCGATCCTCAGACGCTTCCGGAAGCCCGGGCGACTAGATCAACGCGCCGCTGGCTCGCCGCTGCTGCTTCCGCCCTCGAAACTGCTGTCGTCCTTCTTACCGTACTATGCCGAGTTGTTCACCAATGCTCGGCGGGTGTCTCGGTCCGGCTTCCTTGAGCATTGCCAGCATCATTTTCTGCGTCATGCCGCGCACCTCGTAACCTTGTGCGCGGGCAGCCTCGATGATGGATTCCAAAGTCGGGTATTCCTCAATGAACGCGCCCAGCCAAAGGGCGCATTCGTCGGTCTCCAGGTCGGGAAACGCCTGAAGAAAGAACGTCCGCAAGTGCGGATCATAGCCTATCGGGAGATCGCCCGACCGGCCTATTCAAACCGGCGAGCCTTCCCCACAGCCATAAGAAGCCGTTGCCGCTGTGGATCTATCGCGAGACGGCGCGCATCTGCGGCACTGATTTGCCCTTGATCCCGTTTCCGCCTTCACTATCTGTATTGAAGTAAGCGACGTTCGAAGCGGTTCCCTTGGATGGAACAGGGCGAATGCGCCCCAGCCAATGATTGATACGTCGCGATTGGAGCTGCAGCGGACTTGGCCAATCCCTCTGCAGCTCTGTTGTGTTCAGGCCATTTCCCGGTCTTGAGGAGATGGGCCACCGTCGTCGCCGCCATCATCGTCACCCGGCCACCACCCCTGCCAATCATCACCGAGCGCCTCTTTAGCCTGCTAGCCGTGCAGCCGAGGCATGAGCCTCTGAAGCAGTTGGTGCTCCGTGATGCCGCTCTCTGGCGGCAGGTACGCTGCAATGTCCTTCTGGCAATCCCAGATCAGCTTTTTCATTTTGAGCGCATCGGACATAATCTGATACTCGCAAATACACTAATGCCCGCGCAAAGGAGGCGGGCACTAGCTAACAGGTTGGGGACCTGAAATGCCGAATTGCTCGGCACTATGATAATCCCCTTGACGCGCTATTGTTCCGGCCCAGCGGACTGTCATCTCGTGCGGATCCATTCCTCGTTATCGAGCATGCATTGAAGATCCTCTGGCACCATGCCCGGCCATTCACACCTGAGGACGGCATCGTAGCATGCCTCCGCCTCGAGTGCCGCCGCCCTTGCGGAATCGGCCTGACCGTTCGGTCGCATCCACTTGTTGGCGTTTTTTGCTCAATTCCAGGTCATGTACCAATTCCACCAGCCCATGTGGTACCAATGGATGTGTGCGATATGTCGCTGCCGTCGTATGCGGAAAAGGGCATCCGGCCAGGTCTGCCGCCATTGGTATTTGGGTTTGGGTTCTTCCGGCATGCGCAATCCCTCCTCGGTCGAGGTTGTCGATATCCCGCATGTCGTGGAAGGCGCCCGCCTGCGCCGTCGGTGTTGCTGATATGTTCCCGTTCTCGATAATGTCAATGCGGTTTTTGGCGGGCGTCTGCATCCAGATGAGAGTGCACCCGTCGGGGGGGCTGAGGGCCGCTGCCGGCCACTCGATGGCTCAGGAAGCTGTGACCAGCTCTATGGCATCATCAACGGACATAGCGACGACCGCGCTTGGCGCGTAGTCGCGACGCGAACACCCAGCCGAACCAGATCTGGCCTTGGCGCGTTATTGAGAGCAACGATTTGCGGGAGAACTGATAGTGAATCATTTTCTTTTTGGAATGGCAGATTTTCTTTCTCGCCCCCCCGGCTTCTATTTCGTGATTCTGGCAATGGTTGTCAGCACAGCATTGGTGCCTTTCGGGCTCACGGGCGTCGTCACTTATGCTCTGTCAGTGGCGGCAATAGTGATCACCAGCGTTGTTTTGATCCAAGGCTATCGCGACACGGCGGCAATTCACGCCAAGCTGGACGAGATCGTTGTGTCACTGCGTGAGACCCGGAACGAGGTAGTCGGGCTCGAGCACGAACAACCAGAGCATATCGAGGAGGCAGTCGAGCGGCTCGAAGCGGAAGCGAACGGGCAAACAAAAGCCAGTCGGGAGGCGGCTTCGTAGCGGAGTGATTGTTGCTCCGGGCGTTTACCGCCGCGTTCGCCATCACGAGGCCACGAGCCTTCGAGATCTTGCCGCGGACGAACCGGGTCCTATTCTTCATCAATAAAGTCGGAGCAAGGAAATGGCAGACGATCCGAAGAAGAAAGGCCGAGACCACTCGCGTGTTTCCACCCAGGAGCACGAGGTCGCGTACATCGTCAAGACGGCCAAAGTGACCCGGCAGAAGGCGCTCGAGGCGATCCGCGAAGCCGGGCCGAGCCGTGAGAGGGTGATGGATTACCTTGCGAAGCAATAGCGCAGCGTTCAGGTGGCGAGCCATCCGATGGCGAATATCGCCAGAACCATGAAGATGACCATCGCGCTTGCGACATAGATTCCCTGCATGGGGTCCTCCAAGTGCGGACCCGGCGTCGTCTCCGTTATGTGCCGCCCCTTAGGATAAGCATCGTGAGGCTGCTCAGCGACGAAAGAAGCAATTGTGCGCCTGGTAGGATTTTCTGGTCACAGGCGTCGCCAACAAGTGCACCCCTGGGTACGGGAGGGGCGCCGCCTCCGCCGGGCCGGCGGGCCGGTGGTGGTGCTGCTGCACCGCTCGACACTGTTCACGTTGACAATTGTAATTTAGCGCGCTCTAAGGCCGATCTCTCGATCTACATCCCCGCGAGCACTTGCCTCGCGATCGCGCGGGGCTTTTGGTTCGGGCCCCTCAGCATTCTGTTGTATCCCGTCCCTCACTGGGGTTCACGTCTTTCTTGGCGAGACCGGGCGGGCAATCCTTGTTAGGTACCTCGTCCTGAGCTTCCCCAGCGGCGCTGTTGTCATTGCTCTTCACGCTGCCGGTGGTCTCGCTCGAATACGGCTTGTCGCCGCGTTGCTCCGTCTTGCAGTTCGGGCTACCCGGCTCGCATTTCTCCATATTCATCGAAGGCTGCTCCCCGGTAGCGTTCGTGCCCGACTGCGCGGACGCAGTAAGGCTGGCCGCCGAGAAAAGTGCTGCCGCTAAGGCAGCGGATACAGAAAGTTTCATATCTGCACTCCATTTGTTGTCTCCAAGCGAGCTCTTGCGCTTGAGCCGCTCAACGAACCTCCCGCTTCCAGAAATGTTCCCGTCGGACCAGCCAGGGACACTGTTTGCCGCGGTGAAAACTACCATCTTCGGTTAAGTGGACGGGCGGTTTTTTTGGGCTAACGGCGTTCAGCAGGCCGAAGAAGGTATCCTATCGCAAAGCCGATCCCAGCGAGCAGCAAAAGGGTACCGAATGTCCCGCGATGTGCGTGTTTGCGGCGTTCGGCATAACGCATGGCTGGTATATCGACGACTTCAGTACGTGGACGATCGAGGCCTGAGGCGACTTCCTCATGCCAGCGACCAGTGGCGTCCTGGAACTCGATGTTTTCGGTCGAACCGGCGAGCTCATGCTGATCCGCCGCGATTTGCGCTGCGGCAAGAGCGTCGGCGTGGCTTGGGAAGGTTTCAGAAAAGACGTCATCGACTTTGTACGCCCACCCGCCGTCGTGCTCTACTATCTCATACTTTACCTTTGCCATGGTCCCGCTCCCATTTGAATGAAGCAAGAACATCCGGGCGGTGAGCTTGGTTCCGCGAAGCCTCAAGAGCCAGGAACATTCCGTTGAACTAATCATCTTTTCCGTAACCCGCGCGTTCGGAATAGGACAGTTGAACAATAGAGGACATCTGCCGCATCGACGACGAAGTAGACACCCATCACGAGGACGGCGACGGCAAGATCAGCAAAACTGTCAGCTTTCCATTTTATCGGATGACCGTCCTTTGGTTTCGCGACGGGTTAAGCCCGCAACTTCCGTGCCTTCCTTCCGGAAACTCGGGGCCACGAGAAGATTGACCTTGCCCCGTTGAAATAATCCATTTTGAAGTAAGCTCTGGCCCATTGAGAGGACCAGGGAATGAAGCGCAACCGTTTCACAGACGAACAGATTATCGGCATTCTGAAGGAGCACGAGGCGGGC
>NZ_JADYVE010000027.1 GCF_020193655.1 Ensifer sp. IC3342 | reverse complement strand
TCGACGCATCGTCATCGCCGCCCTGTCGCAGCACCAACCACCTCTACGATGTCCCCATTGCCGAATTAGGTTCCGGTCGTCCCGGAAATCGAATCTGCCAAAGTAGTGCTAGGCCGTCGACTCATAAACTTTGCCACGAGATTCTCGTGGCGACGAGAGCTTACGGCGGCGAAGGTGTTCTTCGGGCCGCTTGTCGTATCGGTTGCGATGCCTCGGAACTGCTTGATTCTATCGAACAATCGTTCAACGAACTTACGCTGTCGATAAACCCAGCGCTTGCGGTTTGTCTATGGCGGGATGTTGGCCCAGGCCTTTCGCTCGGCGGCCTTGCCCCGAATGGCATTGCTGTCATAACTCTTGTCGGCCAAAAGTATGCCTCCGTCGCCGAGCTCGTCCCTCAGCGCGACGGCCTCGGTGCATCGGCGATCTGTCCGCTGGTCAGACGGAGAGTGATGGGGCGACCTTCGGCATGCTCGTAAGCCCGCCGCGGGAACGTAGCATGCCACCATCATCTCCATCCCCCTTTTTCCTTCGGCCGCGTGCTGGTGAACGCAGACACAGGTCGAGTCGATCATGACGATGTCGCCATCGTAAGCCTCCGAAACCGCTTCAAGAAGCCGATCCCAGACCCCAGCTTTCCGCCAGCGGACGAAGCGGTTGTAGCAGGTGGTCGACGGACCGTAGCGTCGGGGATCTCCGCTCAGGGCGAGCCCGTCCGGAACCGCCAGAGGAGACCATTCAGCACCCGCCGATCATCGACCCGGGGAACGCCGCGAGGCTTGTTGGGCAACAGCGGCGACAGGATTGACCATTCGTGATCGGTGAGTTCGTGGCGGCGACGCGTCATAAAGGCTCCCTCATCCGGAAGCCTTGAATCACGGCAGGCGATAAAACACCAAGCGATTTTATGAGTTTACGCCCTAGGAATTACGCCTTGTCGATCAATGAGACGACGGGTTTGGGCGTGAGGTGAAGGCGTTCAGCTTGGTCTAGCCGCCGGCCCATCCGCGCCACTAGGCACCCCCGCTGTCAGAAATCAGAGCCAAGCTCCCGCAAGGCACGTAGAACTCTGGTGGGCCGATGAAGCGCGCATAGGTCAGAGGAACATAATCACGCGGCGGTGGGCGCTACGGAATAAGACCATCCGCACCTGCGGATCAACGAACAATGCGGGCCTTATGCTGGAGGGCTGGATGGCACGTCAGTGCTTAGAGTGCGGACAACATCGCCCCGAGATTCCTGCCACCGCCTCGCCGAACCTGAACCGCGTGGAGAACGTCTGGCAGGTCACCCATGTTCGAGGATTAACACATCCGGCAAACTGGCAAAACAGCAGCCCCGAGGGCGCACCCCAAACAAGGTCAAAAATTGCGCGCCGGAGCACAGGATTGGGGGTCCGATTTCCCAGCCGTTGCTTCCGCTTCGCAAACTTGCAGCCTTCGACCGAACACCGAGGCGCCGGCATTCTCCGCCATGGTCAAAAAGGGGATCGCCGCCAACAGATTGGCGACGGCGATAAGCATGAAGGCGATGTGGAAATCGTCGAGGCTGAGCGGAGCGCCGCTGATCGAGGTCTCGATTTCGAGGATGCCGGCAGCGAGGGCGATGCCGAGAGCAAGGCCGATCTGCTGCAGGACGGCGCTCATAGACACCGCCTTCGAGACATCGGCATCGTCGAAATCGGCGAAGGCGAGGACGTTGATGCTCGTGAAGAAGAAAGACCGAGCGAAGCCGGCGATTAGTAGGATGGAGATCATTAGGAGATAAGGGACCGCCGGCGTGAAGAAGCCGTTGGCAAAAGTCGTGATGGCAGCGAGCCCGGCAGCGACGATCAGCGTCTTGCGGAACCCGGCAAGCGCGAGCACGCGCCGCGCGAGGAACTTGGTGGTCATGGCGCCGACCGCGCCGATGAAGGTGATAAGGCCCGATTGGAAAGGGTTGAGACCGAAGCCGACCTGCAGCAGCAGCAGCAGCAGGAAAGATATAGCGCCAACGGAAACGCAGAAGATCGTGCTGCCGATCGAGGCCGCGCGGAAAGCACCGTCACGAAACAGACGAAGCTCGAGCACCGGCGCCGGGTGACGGCGCGCATGGAAGATGTAGAGAAGCGAAGCGGCGACGCCGACCGATACGGAAGCGATACCCACGGCCAGCGGCAAAGCCGCCATGTTAGTGACAGAGATACCGAACACAATGCCTGACGCGGCAATGCCGCTGAGTACGAATCCGAGGAAATCGACCGGTGGCGAGTTTCGTCGCCCGATCTCGGCAAGGTAAATGCCGGAGAGAACATAGCCGACAATGCCGACCGGGACGTTGATCAAGAAGATCCAGTGCCAGGAAAAATAGGTAGTGATGAAGCCGCCGAGCGGTGGGCCGGCGAGCGGTCCGACGAGTGCCGGGATAGTCAGCAATGCCATGGCCGAGACGAGCTCGCTGCGCGGCGCGCCTCGGATGAGAACGAGGCGAGCGACCGGCGTCATCATCGCGCCGCCCATGCCCTGCAGGAAGCGTGAAAGGACGAAGGCGATGAGGCTGTTCGAGATGGCGCAGAGCACCGAGCCGACGATGAAGACGAGAATCGCTGCACGAAAAATGCGCTTGGCGCCGAAGCGGTCCGCCATCCAGCCGCTCAACGGTATGAAGATCGCGAGCGCTACCATGTACGACGTCAGTGCCAGTTTCAGGGTGATTGGGCCGACACCTATGTCGTGGGCGATCGCCGGCAGTGAAGTCGAAATAACCGTGGAATCCATCTGCTCCATGAAGAGAGCGACAGAAAGGATCATCGGAAGGATGCGGTTCATCGGGGGAGCCTTTATGCTTTCATTATCAGGGACGATTAAGGACGAAGCCATTCGGTGAGAGGTCCACTCGCATTCTCAGCGCTTGTGGAATGCACAGGTGCCTATGTCACCCGTCGCCGACGTCCGGGCGATCTTAGTGGGACACGTCGCCACCGCTTAAGATCGTTCCCTGTCGCGTGCCACCGTCCGGGCAGCGCCCCCTTGCCGCGGTTGACGATGCCTAGACGCAAGCGCCTTTTTGCTGGTGGATGGAATTCAGATCCTGCCAGAACCATCTTTCATTTCTCCCTGTTTCCTCTCGCTACGCCCCATACTGCGGATTTCGCTGCAACCCGCTCTGGACATTACGAACCGATTGCTCGAGTGCGGGTGACAGGCGCCCACATTCCTCCCTCGGACCAATTCCGCCATGTCGATCAAGGGACTCATTCATGCGCGCTCGCGTGTAAAATGGAGGAGCGCTCGTGCCGGATAATCGTTGCCAATCAGTTTGCGGCGAAGCCTTTCCCAAAGTTTGTGACGCGGTTGCGGATAACCACGCATCCATCGTGCCAAATGAGAAAAACATCTAAAACAATACGATGCCTCTAAGCCGCTATGTCACATGTCGAACAGTTCAAGGGTGGTGGGAAGTTTCACGACACGAGCGATCCAGGACACAGGAGTTCTGCCGGGCACGGGAGTTCACGAGCTCGGAATTGCCGGAGGCGCCGATCAGGAAGAGCGTCAGTATTCCGCCCGGGGTGATCCTGAGGGGAGCTCGATAGACCTTCGAACCGCCGTCAAAGCCGCGCAGCGGCCGCCAAGGCGCGCGTTGAGGAGAGCTGAGGTCTCTCGTGACAGGGAAGTGTCGTGCCGGGCTGACGAGAGGGAGCGCGAGCGCTAAGATTATCGTGGCGACGATGCTGGATGTGACCGACCGGCGAAGGGCGGAGGCAGAGCTTCAGACTAGTGAAGAACATTATCGATCGCTCGTGGAACTGCATCCGCAAGTGCTTTGGACGGCGGATCCATCAAAACAGGTTCTGGAGATAGGTCCGCGCTGGGAAAGTACCGGCTTTGCCCCAAAGGAAGCTCTCGGGGAGCGATGTGCGAAAGCAATATACCCCGATGACCCGGACGGAATCGTCAGTTCCTCCGCGAGGAGTTCGAACGCCTAATCGACAAAAGTGCGCCGGTTACGAGAATCGCAATTCTTTGCCTTGATCTCGATGGGCTTTAAGGCGGTCAATGACGCTTATGGTCGCGCCACCGGCGACATGCTACTGCGCCATGTGGCTGAGCGGCTGCGAAACTGTATCAATCAGTCCGACATCCTCTGTCGCCTGGGTGGCGACGACTTTGCCGTTTTGCGCATTGGCATTAAAAGCAATGATGAAGCCCTCGCGCTGGCCCAGCAGCTTATAGATCCCGTGGAAGTACCATATGAGCTCGCAGGAACGCATGTCGATGTGGGGGGTGATTGTCGGGCTTGCGGTTGCTCTGATGGGTGACGAGCCGGTAGACGAACTTATCAAAGGTCCCGACATAGCGCTTGATCAGGCCAAAACCGGCGGCCGCGGCACATGCGTCCAGTATGAGCCTGGAATGGATGCTCATCTGCAGGCGACACAGCAGATGCGGATTCCACTGCGGCACGCGCTCGCAAAGGGCGAGTTGCAAGTTCAGTACCAGCCGCTGGTCAACCTTCATAGGGGCCGGATCACGACATATGAGGCGCTGGCCCGGTGGCCACATCCGGAGAAAGGCCAAGTGTCTCGTGCCGAGTTCATCCCCGCTGCCGAGGAAACTGGCCTGATCGTTCCGCGTGGCGAGTGGATCCTTCGTCAGGCTTGCACCGAGGCGGTCAAGTGGCCAGCCCACGTAAGTGTGGCGGTCAATCTTTCGCCCTTGCAATTCAAGAACCGACGGCTCGCCGCGACTGTGAACGACATTTTGGAAGGCACGGCACTGCATGCCTCGCGTATACAGCTCGAGATCACCGAATCTGTGTTGCTCGAGGAATCCGATGGTAATCTTCAGATCCTAAACGAGATCCGACAACTCGGCGTGAAAATTGCGATCGACGATTTCGGAGCAGGCTTCTCCTCCCTTAGCTACCTGAGAACCTTTCCCTTCGACAAAATCAAGGTCGACCGCAGCTTCATCACTACCGAGGAGCAAAGAGTCACTGGCAATCGTTAGAGCGGTTGGCACCATCGGCCGCTCACTCGGCATCATCATCACGGTAGAACGTGTGGAGCGCCAGGACCAACTCGATGTGATAAAGGCCGAAGGCTTCGATGAGGCACAGGGCTACTTGATCGCACGCCCCCAGGCCGCTCAGCAGGCAACGGAGCTCCTTCAATCCGCTCCCGGTGAGAGTTCTACGGCCGAGCAAACATGACGCAAGGAACGCTGTTCAGGTCGAGCACTCGTCTCGAGATCCGCTCAGCCTCAGCCGGATCTCATCCCACTAGGCATATATGGAATGAGAAATGCAGCATACATCGGGACAGTTGCGTAAAGAAAAACGCCCGGTACCTGTGGTACCGGGCTAGTTAGCGGGAAGATGGCTCGCTCCCGCGGGAAGATTAGTCATCCAAGCTAAACGTTGGCATGACGCTCCCTTGAAAACTCCGCAAACCTCGATTGCGGAGTTCCGAAGAACAGAACTGAATCAGAAGTTGCGCTGCAGACGGACGAAGCCCGAAACGTAGTCACGGTCCGTCGTGGTGGTCAGGTCTTCTTGATTGTACTGTACCGAGATGCGCGAAGCGAGGCCGTCGGTGATTGCATAATCGAGCGCTACACCAGCGCGCCACTTGTCGAGGTCGTTGTCGAACTCAGTGCCATTGCGGAGGCTATCCCAATACTGAACACCGGGGGTGATCTTCAGCTTCTCGATTGCCGTGAAGGCATACGAAGCTGCAACGGTCCACTCCGAGGCACTCCAATAGGTGTTTGGGTCGGAAGCCCAGATGCCGGCGGCCTGGAGGGTACCCGGTCCGAGCTCTGCCGACACCAGAGCGCGGATCGCGCCTTCTTCGACTTCGGTATCGTAACCGCCGAGCAGGTCGAAGGAGACGCCGCCGACGGTCGCCGAAATGATACCCTCAACACCGATGCCATTTGCCTTCGTTGTCGCGCCTTCGAGCTCATCGACGGCTACACCTGCCTGGAACGAGCCGCCATCGTAGAGATAGGCGATCGAGTTAAATTCCGTGAAGTTGCCGAGTGAGTCGGTTTCGCCGTTCAGGCCCTTATCCCACCAGCTGTAGAAGAAACCAGCCTTCAGGCCACCGAGTTGGATGTAGGCCTCATCGACGTTGATCAGACTATCACCGATGTCGCTATCGTTGTCAGCGTTGAACTCGCCGGCGAAATACCCAGTGAGCGTGCCAAGCTCTGTATCGCTCTTTGAACTGAAACCGATATAGGCGCGCGAGAAGGCGTCCCAATCAGAGGTACCTTGGATCCCCCAGCCTTGGCGCCTATTAACTTCATCGGGTCCAAACGAGACCTGGAAGCGAAGGTAGCCGCCGATCTTAAGGCAGGTTTCGGTCCCCGGGATGTAGAAGTAACCGGTGCCGAAGGCGTCGCAAACGCGGACGTATTCCATGGGCTCCGGTTCCGCAGCGACGATAGCGTCAGCTGCCTGTGCGCCGGAGACGGCGACGAGGGCAGCGGCGGAGCCGAGAAGAAGGCTTTTGATGTTCATGCGATCGATCTCTCCTTTAGTTAGGCAAGGGCCTGTGCAGGGCGGTCCTGTATTCAACGGCTACCTCGCTCGCGCTGCGGCGAAACAATCCATCCTACAAGACGGGCAGCGAGCGCAGAGGTATCATTGAATATGATCAGGTACTAATAAGAATTAGTTGAGAGATCCAGCCGCGTTGACAAAAGGAAGCGACGAGTGTTCAAAATGTAACGGAAATGGTGTCGCTATTTGTATAACGGTCCTCGCTTGAGTTGTGCTTTAGTAATATTACTCTATTTAGGGAATCATCGCACAAAGCAAATCTCATGGTTGCTTTATACTTGACATATAAGGAACGCGTGATAAACGTTGTCTGCCCGACGAGAAGACGGGCTCTTCCCGTGTTGCGACGCCAGACCCTCCAGCCTGGCGTCGCATTTTCGGTTTCGAAGCTAAGCGCATTTCGCAAAGCGCTCTATACGGATAGCGACGCGACTTTCATGTCGGGACGTTACCGTCACGTACACATGAGCAGCGGCATACGGCACGGCGGCATCGGCATGGATGCGCCACCTGAAAGTGATGCGTTGATATGATCAGCCGACATAAGGCGGCGTGGAGAGAATTGAAGGCTCAAAAACCAAGTCAGTGATGCGCGCCATAAGCCCCTCCTGATCGCGGCCCGGCGGCGTCGCGCCTGCAGTTGCCGAGCCTGCCCATTCACGAACCTTCCGTGCGAAGCAGCCTGTGGAGCGCCCGCGCGCACCTTCTGGTGACTTCTCACCTCGGTCCATCGCCGAGAGGTTCGCCTTCTCCGGGGCCTCCTTTATCGAGCTTGCTCCGAGCATCGCGAGCGCTCGCTCTAAGTGTTCAGTCCCGGCATTTTCTGGATTGGGTTTAGCCTGAATCGTTGCGGCTCCTTTGTCCAGGCTTTGCATATGAACTCATAGGGCGTGAGGCCTTTGAGGGTCTTCAATCTGCGGCCGAAATTGTAGGCGGCGATGAAGTCGTCGAGGTGCCGGCGCAACTGATCGTGATCGTCGTAATGAAAGCGCTTGACGGTGGCGTCCTTGATCGTGCGGTTCATCCGCTCGACCTGGCCGTTTGTCCAGGGATGCTTCACCTTGGTAAGACGATGTTCGATGCCGTTCTCATCGCAGATCCGATCGAAGATGTGATGGAAGGCATATGTGTCACAGGCTCGATTGGTGAATTGGACGCCATTGTCGGTCAGCACCGTGTGGATGGCATAGGGAACGACGGCGATTAGGTTGCGCAGGAACTGCGCCGCAGCCATTTTGCCGGCCTTCGCATGCAACTCGGCATAGGCAAACTTCGATGTCCGGTCGATCGCCACGAAGAGATAAAGCTTGCCCTCGGCGGTCTGGACTTCGGCAATGTCGATGTGGAAATAGCCGATCGGGTAGGATTTGAACTTCTTCTTTGCCGGCTTGTCGCCCTCAACATCCGGCAGGCGGCTGATCCCATGGCGCTGCAGGCAGCGGTGCAGCGACGAGCGCGTCAGGTGCGGAATGGTCGGCTGCAGCGCATAGAGGCAATCGTCGAGCGGCAAAAGAGCGTGCTTGCGAAAGGCCACGATGACCGCTTCCTCCTCCGGCGACAGGACCGTCGAGCGCGGCTCCTGCGGACCGGTCGGACGATCGGCAACGGAGCTGCGTTTCTTCCACTTCGCCACCGTCTTCGGATTGATCCCGTAGCGTTTCGACAGCGCCCTCAGGCTCTCTTGACTATTTTGTATTGCTCGACGGATTGCCTCTGTCGTCGTGGCGCTGCCGTGTAGAACCTGTCCTATAGTGCCTCTCTCCAAGCCGGCGAGGATAATGCACCATCAAAGCCTGGGATCAAACACTTAGGCCATGGTCGATTTCAGTGACGCTTTACCCAGAATCAACGCGATCTCGGCTAAGGTCCTGGCTCGTGATACCCACAGAAGGCACGTTTTTTCAAGGGGTGAAGCGGTATCTTCTTCATCAGTTAGGAAGTGAATGGCCACCGTTGAACGTGCGTGATACAGAGCACGAATATTCCGGCAGGGCGTCTCCCGGCGATGCCCGCCCGCTACCGATACCACCCACCTCGCGTTCAACCTACGAGTTTTTGCGTCGGTGCCTCGGAACACTATGGTTTCTCCGTGAGGTCTTCGTTGTGAGTGAATCGGAGGGCGGACGAGGGGCTGAGGCCGTAGGCGGCCTTGTAAAGGGCCGAGAACCGGCCGGGATTGGAAAACTGAAGACTCAAAGCCAAGTCAGTGATGCTCTGCGTTCGACCGGCCTTGATCGCGCCGTGGGCAGCGGCAAGCCTGTAGTTGCAGAGCACTCCCATGGGCGACCCTCCCCGGTAGGTGCGAAACAGCCTCTGGAGCGCCCGCGGCGTACACCCAGCCGCGCCGGCGAGATCGTCAATCGTAATAGGAATGGTCAAATTATCGCGCATGAACGCCTCGGCTTTGAGGAGTTGCCTGGGCGCGTCGAAGAGGTTTCCTTGACAGAACGCCTCTGCTAAATTGTGAGGCATCGTCGAAAACAGCTTCACGAGCGCCAATTGCTGGTACGCCTTTGCCAACATCGGTGGTGCTTCCATTGAGGTCGAACTGAGCTCCCTGTCTGCCTGCCGCAGCGTCTGATACAAACCTTGGGCGTTATCGTCGGCAAAACGCGTCAGCGGCAATACGAACTCCTGCACATACAGTCTGCCTGTCAGGTCCTCGAAGTTCCGCCGCAGAGCCGGTTCAGGTATGTGGAAGGCCAACCATGAACTTTGAGATTGGACCGCCATTCGCTTGCCTGCACCTTCGCGAACGCTAGCGACATGGTTCGGGGCGATACAGAGGGTTTTGCGTGTTCGCCGGTCGGTGATGTCGATCTGCCCGACCAGAACGAAGAAAAAGCTGATGAGACCTGTGTCGCGCCTGGCAAGCGCCTGCAGACCGACGGAATGCTCCACGCTTGTCAGCCAGGCGGATTGAAGTTGTTGCCTGCGGTATACGAGCGACCACTCATCCGCACTGTCGGCGGTAACGGTCCACCTCCAGTTCGGCTCGGCAGCATCAAGCTTGGCCAGAATTGCGTCACGCGAATGCGCCGCGAAACTCTCTGCCCTTGGCGGATCATCTGCACTCGGAAGGGTCGCGCAATAAAGCACGGCGTTCCAGACGATGGTCCGAAAGTCCGGATCGTAGAGAGTAGCTAGCGAACTGCATAGGTGGGCGAGTGGCACTTCGGCCGACACCGTGTTGCAGTCCAACACCAATAGCAGTAGCGATGCGTTGAGCGCTCCGTAAAGCAAAACGGCGACGGAAGCGACGATCGCCACCAGGACGAGGAGGGACAAGACCAGCTTGCCCGAACGAAATGGGATCGTTGCGTGGCTTACTGCACGAGAGCCGTGATATACATCAGTTTGCATCCTGTCTCATCCTTTAGAATTCCGGATGCGTCCTCCAGAACTTGAATCGAAGGTTTGTCGGACAACTCTCTTCGTCTCATGCGAGCCGAGCACCAAAGAGGTGTTTCGCATGAGCAGGACGTAAATCAGTGTGAACAGCCGACGGGCCGTGTTTTTGTCGACGGTTACCTTGGGGGCGAGCCGTTCTCTCAGCAGCTCGGCGGCGGCGTCGTGAAGGGCCCGACGACCCATGTCGATCGCTTCAAATCTGGCGGTGCACGCACACGGCATGGCGTCATAGAAGCTCTCGCACGTCAGCACGTAGTCCTTGAGCAGACGGCGGAACGGAGCAATCGACAGGTAATGGCTTATGACATGCGCTCCATTCTCAGTAGCGACATGCAGCGCCAGCCGCCCCTCAGCCGATGCAAGCTTGAGACGATAAGGTCCGCCGCTATGGCCGATCGGAACGAAGGTGTTATTCTCAAGCAGGTCGCAGACGGCGATAGCGTGCTCCCGCTCGGTGCGCACGTCGCTGCCGCCGAACGAGCGGTCCAGCGACACATCGCAAAGCCGGAACATGGCGGTCGTCAGATGCTGCTCCTGGCTGCGCACGACGCTTCGACGCACGTTGCAACGCCCATGTCGCTGTCTGACCAGACCCTCATCAAAGATGAGCTTGAATTTCGAAAACATCCGGAATCCTCACCAATTCGCCTCTGGCGATAAAACATCTGCTAAATCCTGTTCTCCCGCGGACAGCTCATTTCTGCGAAACATAAGGCACCGGCGGTGACAACTCGCGGGCAGCTCCGGTCGGACGCTCGACCAGAATGGTTTTTCGCGGCGGCCTTATCGGCGTGTTCAGTTTCAGGAGCTCCTGGTCCAGCAGCTTGTCGGCTACGGTTAGCCGGTGATGCAGGCGTTGGTAGTCTGTCCAGGTCGGCGTGCGGTAGCTCTCCATCCACCGTGAAGGCTCCTGAACGTCCCGGGTGAGCGACCAGTGGCGAGCTCCTGCTCGGCTTTGGATGTGCCGGCGTTCGCGCATAAGGTCGAAAAAGAGATCGATATTCTGCTCCGGTGTCCCATATTCGGACGAAATCAGGATGGGGCCACTTCCTCGGCTTCAGATCAAGGGCAACCGCCGGTGCACTGAAGCTGCCTGAAGGTTCAAGTTCCGATTCAGAACGATTGCTGATCGGCAGTTTGAGCCCCAGAGCGGCGACCAAGACCGTTGCGCTCGCGGAGCTCGCCAGTGCCGTGGCAAGCGAATAGCTTTCCGCGACCGTACCCCAGAGCCAACTGCCGCCGGCTATTCCGCCATAGGTGAACGCGCTATAGATCGAAATCGTGCGTCCGACGATCCAGCGCGGGCTTGCCAGTTGCACATTCACGCCAAGTCCCGACCATGCGGTCACCCAGCCGGCGCCGCCTATCGCGAGGGAAGCCGTTGCAATGGCGAGAGAAGTTTTGAACGCAAGCGAAAACGCAGATGCAGCGCAGGCAAGGCAGGCCAAGACGATTAAACGTTCCTGTGTGAGCACCCGCCTGAGCGATGGGTTCGTGAGCCCAGCCAGGAGTGCGCCCGCGCCGAAGCCAGCCATCGGAATGCCGTAAGTGACGGGGCCGGCCTTCAAATGGTCACGCGCAATCAGCGGCAGGAGCGCCAGGATCGCCGTGCTCGCCAGCCCGAACAGGGTTCCGCGTGCGATCGTCGATTTGATTTCCGAGGATATGGCTGTGAAGCGCAGACCATCATAAATGGCCGTCATAAGCGCTTCGCGGGGAAGGGATGAGGTTTGCACCTTCCAGTTGTTGCGCCACAAAGCGGTAAGGGGGCGATAAAGCCGAGCGTGCTCAAGGCGAATGTGACAAGCGGCCCGAAAGCGGCAACGATGAACCCGCCAAGCGCCGGCCCGACGTTGAGGAGCGTAACGGCGGCCTGCAAATGGCGGCGATCCAGGATATAGCCTATGGACGCTCGCCAGGCAGGGTCGCTGAGGGCGATGCCACAGCCGTCCAGAAAGCTGAGGGCGAGAATCAACCACGGATCGGTGATGCCAAACGCCATGAGGATCGTCAGCATCGCGGAGGATGCCATCAGGCTGCGGCCGATGATCATGACCATACGCCGGCTGAAGTTGTCAGCAACCGCACCGACGAAGACTGCCAGCAAGAAGGCCGGCAAGGTCGAGGAGGCCTGGACGAGGGCAACCATCACGTATGACGTGGAGATCGTCGCCATCAGCCAGCTGAGCGCCACCGTCTGCATCAGCCAGCCAAGGCTCGAAAGCTGAGAAGCGAGGAAAATCGACCGAAAGGCCGGATTCTTCAAGGGCGCCAGTAAAGTTGTGGACGCATTCTCCTCGTTCGGTGGCATTCTTGTCTCTTTCAGGCAGGTCGCAACATCCACTGTCGTGGACGGCACGTGATTTCCGGTGGCGGGGCACCCGTTGTTGCGCGTTCGTAATTCGTGATGCCGGCTGACCCCGAACGGTGTTCTGCGCAACCAGCAGATGGATCAGCGTGAACAGCCGGCGGGCCGTTTGTTGATCGACAAGGATCTTGGATCCGAGGCGCTCCCTCAGAAGCTCGGACGCCTCGTTGTGGATGGCGCGCCGCCCCATGTCGATCGCTTCGATCCGCTCCGGGTTCGAGCGGGCCACGGCGTCATGGTAGCTGTCGCACACAAGCGTGTAGTCCTTCAGCAGCCGGCGGAACGGCGTCAGCGACAGATGATGGCTGACGAGATGGGCGCCGCTGTCGTTGGTGATGGTTACCACGAGCCGCCTGTCGGTCCGGGCGAGACAAAGGCGGTACGGCCCGCCGGCATGACCGACCGGGGCGAAAACGCTGCTTTCCAGAAGGTCGAAGATGGCTACGGCCTGTTCACGCTTGAGCACCGGGTCCGTTGGATTGCCCAAAGAGCCATCGAGCGATACGGCGCAAAGCCGGGAACCAGCGACGGTCTGGGGCACCGCAGTCATCGTACGTGCCATCCCGGCACACCGGCGACCTTGCGCTCTTTGCCTGATCGTTTGGCGCTGACACTCAAAGTGGCTGCCGCCGAACCACGTTCGACGACAGCCACATCGCCTTGGGAGGCTAGGAGGAAGGGCAATCTTCTTGAGCTCGACGCCATCGGAATTCGCCGCGAAAAAGAGGAAGCGTTCACGACTCCTCGCATTCCGTTGTCGACGACACTGCCGCTGCGGTTACTTTTATGGCGCGAAACGATGGTCTCTCGACCCCTGGATGACAAGGACGTCTGTTCGCCACCTTGACAGCCGGGCAACCCGTTTTGGCGATCAGTCTTGCGGCGTTCCGGAACGTAAGTTCGGGCGACTCTTCACAGGACCTGAAGCGCATATCGACGACCAAGAGTGCGCGATTGAGCCAGCGCCGCACGGCCATGCCGTGCAGGATCATCATGGCGAGCGTGACGCTGAGCGTCGACGGAAAGCCGTGGAGTACCATCCCGACATAGGCCGTCAGGCATACAAGAGGAGCCTTGCCTTTCCTTGCGCCAATCTGTGGAACACTTAGCGCCGTGGTTTGCGTCGATACACTCATGGCAGTCTCATTCAAGGCGTCTTTTGTCGATTTTCGTAATGTTATAGCATGTCGCATAGGATAGCTTTAGAACTTTGGGAGTCCCGATTAGGGTCATCAAATCCCGATCGCCTAAGCACTTTATCAAAGTGCGCAGCCTGTACTCGACGGGTCGGCTCCGCTTTTATACAGGTCGCCGTCGAGGCGCTCCACGGCATTCACCATGCCCATATGGGTGTCGGGTTCGTACCCACACGGCGCAATTTCGAAACCTCGAGCTTCGAGGTGCGCGCGCGCGTCGGGCCAGAAGTCTGCATGCATTCGCAGCTTGCTGTCCTTCGGAAATACGCGCGGCTTCGCCAGCAGATCCGCCATGTCGTCGCGCAAACCAAGGCCATACCTTAGGAAGAACAGGTAGGTGAGCGAACCCAGAATGCGCTCGCTCCCGGCCGAACCAATGGCGAGCTTGGGTTTACCGCTTACTTCGACGAGGAGTGGCGACTGCTCGGTAATGTCGTGCGTTTGGCCGTCGAAGAGCGACCTTGATTTCATGGCATAGCTGTAGCCGAGCCCCGCGCCCCACCAGGATTCCTTCATTCCAAACCAGGGACCGAGTGAAGTCGTGAACGAGAGGAAGTCATCACCGGAAGCGAAGGAAAAGTGATTGGTATTGGCGTTGTCGGTCCAACTGCCCGGCCCGGGGAAGTATGTCGACCCTAGCTCCTTCCATAACACGTCGACGGGCGCATCCAGCAGCTGGATTACACGGCTGGCAATTGCAGTGGCCTCCGACGGCATGTCGATATCGACTGAAGGGAGCCCAACTTTGGGCACGAGCGTGCCAACTGCGAATGGTATCCTCTCAAACAGAAGGATTGTGGCTAAGACATAAGCCTCTATGGCACGCGAAAGATCAGAAAGCACGCCACGTCGGCGGAGTTCGATTGTCACCGCCACTCCGAGCATGGTCCACGTTCCCCATGACTCAAGAGCTCCAGTCGTAAGGAGGCGCTGGGGCCGCCCTTTGGCGTCCGGGCCGAGGTCAAGCGCACGTACAGGCGGCAGGCGAACCGAGTTGTCGAGAGACTCTCCCGAAAGCCATGGCCCGCCTTCCCTCTCCCTCAGGTTCCGCCAAAAATCATCGGCGTTATGAGATTCGGCAAGAATCTCAATCAGCTCAGCAAGTTCGGGATTTCGAACATGTTCGCGTGGCGCGCCGGTCTCATCCATATAGATCGCTTTGATAGCCTCCCCTAGAATGGAACCCTCGCTTTCGACAGCGACCTTCAAGCCCAAGGTTGGCTCAAACCCTTGCTGTGCAAGCTTGAAGGCAGGTGCGAGCAGATCGCGTACTGGCAGGCGCAAGAGTCCGCTGCGCTTAAAGTGGAACCACGCTGCGATGTTGCCTGGGACAGGGACAGGCATCGCGGATGCTGGTACGCTCCGGATCCCGGACGGGGCACTCAGGCAACTGACTTCCCCCGCCACGGAAAAGATGCCTTGCATACGGCCGAAAGGGCTGCAGTTGGCCGGATCCGCGACCCAAGCACACGCTAGGGCGGCGAGATACATGTCGAAGACGCTGCCGCCTTGTTGCCTAATTGCGTTTGCTGCGGTCGTGGCTGACGGCACGGGGGTCGCGATCCCGAAGCCGACGCTACCGTGGACATGGATTGGCGCTTCAGTGTTCATGCAGTGCTCCTGAGTGGAAGGTACGTGTATCGACAGTGATCCTAGGACGAAGATGTCGTCCTGATCTTGCAAACGTCGTTGTGCTGCCGCAGACATTTGCGCTGCGGCGGCACCACGGAGGAAGACTTACCCGATGCGGCATTCGACGACGCGCATCGTTCCGCTTAACGCGTCGCGCTCGTCCAACGCGGCGTGGACGCGCCATTCAACACGGTCAGAGAAAAGTGCGAAGACGCTCGTGGCGAGGGTCCGGGAGCTTTCGTCCTGCCGGTTCTTATAAATCGGGGTGGTCTCGTCAAAGAGCACTGCCTCTGCGCCCCCTGCGAGCGCGCCTTCCGCAATCATGCGGTCCGCCGCCTCCTGCCGATCACGCGAAGAGGCACTTATCGTCTGATTGAGGCTATCGAATTCGTGGCAGACCAAGTGGTTGGCGTGGGCCCGCGGCGAAGCGACCTCGCGAACAACGCAGCCCGAGGCCGGCGCCTCGACGGAAACCAGCCGACGCGTCTTGGCCTCACCAAGATTGTGATGGTACCCGCTGGCGCGATCCTTCCGCTTCAAAATTTCGACCGCCTCGTCCAACCCGCGTGCACCAAGGAGCGCACGGCAGGTGATGAGCCGCGGCACCCCTGGACGATGATCGTTGGGCGTGATGTTGTTGATCGTCTGGACCAGACCGGCCTCGTTCAAACCGAAAGTATCCCCCGGTAAGGCACCCGGAGTCGCGAAGCTGCTCCAGGCTGGCCCCTCTTCGGGCTCCACCTCGACCCAAGCACAGGCACCGACAAAATCCGGCGAACCGTCCTCGTTGTGAGCCATGATTGCAGGGCCGTCCCCCTGGGCCGGAATCAGGAGCGAAGTACAGCCCGCCCCGGCCACTGCTTTCGTCGCCGGGGAAACGTTGTCCGGCAGATCCAAGTCAGCCCTGCAATGCCAGAGAAATACCGATTCGAAATCCTGCTCGAGCCCCGCGGCGATCCCCTCGATCTCGCGCACGTAACGCGGATAGACCGCACGGGCGATGATCTCCATGGTCTTGACATAGTCTGACCCCCGCCAACGGGCATTCAAGGCTCGATATCGCTCGTGACCCAGAGCGCGCTGGCGGAAACTGGACGCGCTGGCCTGACCGAGCGCGAAGCCTATCGAGAAAGCGTCACCCCCGACGCGGATGCGGGGGATCGGATTGGTGGTCATAGGTGGCCTCTGCTTTCAGTGAGTCGCTGTGAATTGGTGGAAGGGGATGGCCCGGTCCTTGGGGGCGCTCGCCCCCAAGCGGCGGAAGAGGACCAGGCGAGGCTGCCGCGAGACGCGCGCCCCGTAGGAACGCTGCGGCGGGAGAAATCGGTCATTCGTTTTGGCTCCTCCGATGTTTCGCTCCGCTGGGCGCGGACACGGCCCAACGTAAGAAGGGCTGCGAGGCAAACGTTTCTCTCTTTGCCTTCATTAATCCATTTGTTGCACAGAAACATTAAATGAGTCAATCGTCTCTTATTTGGCATCCACCACAGACCTGCCTCTGGACGGCCTTGTGGGACCGTAAGAGAATAGAATCGTGGGGCGTTCGTAGTGCGAGTTTGGCCGCGCAGGGCAAAATGGATTGCCTCTCATCGCGAGCGGCAACTCGAAACTGGCCTTTACCCGGACCATGAGAACAAGTGTCAAAACGCGGGGTACTACAATCCGCAGCGCATTCATTCGGTCCTCAGGTATCTCACGCCCGAATAGGCCGAGCCGAAAATGGACTAGGGCCAATCGACATTCAGGATTGATCGGGATAGGGGGACGCCTCACGGCGCCACCCCTCCCACACCACCGGGCATACGGGTCACGTACCACGGCGGTTCGACCGGATTAAGCTTGGACAGAGAGATGCAGTCGGGGAAGACCGAGTGATTCGAAGTACTGGTTGCGTAGGGGCCTGTTGCACCGCGGGGGTGTCCTGACTTGCGCCAGAATCCCGTCGGTGAACCGGCGGCAATCGCAGCACGGAACTTTGGAACGCCACGACGGCGCAGTTCCTTGAAGCGGTTGTGCCCGTTTCCCCATTGCCGCCAAAGATACAAACGTAGCCTTCGGCGGATCCACGCTTCCAAGTTCGTAAGCACCCGCGAGGTCTGGCAAGTAGCCGCGCCATCCGATAAGGTATGGCTTCAGCTCTTTGATCAACTGCGGCAGACTGATTCCCCGCGTCCGGCTTGTCAGGTCCCGGATCCGCGCCTTGAACTTGCCGAGAGCCTTCGGCGCAATGCGTCGTTCGCTCCCGTCGTTCGAGATGCTGAACCCAAGGAACTTCCGCTCCTCCGGTTGCGCCACCGCACTCTTCGTCGCGTTGACCGTCAGCCGCAGCTTCTTGGCCAGGAATTGGCTTATGGAAGCCATGACGCGTTCGCCGGCGCGGCGACTGCGAACATAGATGTTGCAGTCGTCCGCATAGCGGCAAAAACGGAGACCTCGTCGGGCCAATTCCTTGTCGAGATCGTCGAGCACGAGATTGCTCAGGAGGGGTGAAAGCGGTCCACCTTGCGGGGTCCCCTCGTCCACCGGACAGATCAAGCCATCCGCCATCACACCTGCATTGAGGAATGCTCGGATGAGTTTGAGCACACGCTTATCGGACACCCTTGCGGCGACGCGCGCCATCAGGCCGTCGTGATTGACCGGGTCGAAGAATTTTTCCAGATCTATGTCAACGACGTAGCCGTAACCCTCGGCTATGTAGCGTTGCGCTTGGGCTACCGCTTGATGGGCGGAACGTCCCGGGCGGAAGCCGTAGCTGTGCTCGGAGAACGTCGGGTCCCATTACTCCTGGAGACCTGCAGCAGGGCTTGCTGGATCAGCCTATCGACGCCGCAACGCACGCCGAGCTTTCTGATCCCGCCCTCCGGCTTGGGGATTTCGACCCGCTTGACCGGTTGTGGCTGGTAGGTTCCCCAAGCAAACGAGACCGAATGCTTGGCCAATGCTCACGCAGGTGGGCCTTGGCGTCGTCGATGGTCATCCCATCCACACCCGGACCGCCCTTGTTGCTTCGAACGCGTTTCCACGCTGTTTCCATATTCTCTCGGCTACACACCTTCTCCATTAGCTGTTTCGGATGTTGACTTCGCCACCAGTGGTTTGGCCCCTTGATAACCGTTGACAGGGGCTTCACCCCGGTCTGGCGGTTCCAGGGCCAAGTGGATACTGAGTCTTCTGCCGCGTTCCACTCATGAGTTGCCAGTCCTACTTGCCACTTCCAATCGTTCGGGCCTTCAGTCATCGTCTACGGCTCGGCCTTTCTCCTGCTCCGCCTCGACTTGACCTACTACGCCCTCTGCTGACTCCTGCGTCATGGTCGGATCACCTTGCGGTTCCCCCAGTTCCAAGTCGGAACATGACGGGCCTCCCCAGGTAAGCTCGATCGCCTTCCCCGCACACCTGCTGGATCTACAGCCCTGTCCATTGATGGAAATGGACTTCGCGATCAGTTGCCCGCTCGTCCGGCCAGGGATGCCTCATATCCAGTTTCTGTTCGTCAGGTCGCGGTTTCGCTCCACGCTTCCTCCGGACACCGCCTCGCGATGATGCCCTTGCGCTTCACTCGGCCTTCACCTCCATCAGGTTGGCCAGGGGACTTGCACCCCCAGGCGGTCGAACGTGCTGGGCACACAACTAACCCGCTGACGCGGGAGAGGTGAGTGTTTGGAGGCGCGGTCTCCTGATGGGATGTTGGGGCGTTGAGAACCAACCCCTGACCAGGAGACCGACCAATGACCGACGCCCCGGCAGCGGTGAACCCGCTGCGCCGCCGCATGATCGACGACATGACGCTCCGCAACCTGTCGCCGGCCACACAACGATCCTACCTGCATGCCGTGACAAAGTTCAGCCGTTATTTCGGCCGCTCCCCGGATCGGCTGGGGCTGGAGGATGTGCGCGCTTTCCAGGTGTACCTGGTGTCGCAGGGCATCTCCTGGCCGGCGCTCAACCAGACAGTTCGCGCGCTGCGGTTCTTTTACGGCGTGCCACCCATCTGCTCGAGAGCGGCGTCGATATCCGCATCATCCAGGTGCCTCGGACACACGCACCTGTCGACGACGGCGCGCTACACGCAGGTGGCGACAACCACGATCGCCCGAACCGAGAGCCCGCTCGATCGGCTGCGCCTCGAGGTCGTGCCACCGGGCTGAGATCGCGCCATGCGACCGGCGCTGGAGGTGGCGGAGATCTTCCGCCGCCATGGCCCCGCTTATCGTCGGGTAGAGTCGAGGTGTGGCGCGGGTGGCTGTAGGTCGAGCATATCTGTTTCCGCCCCTTTCGTCTGGCGGTGCCTTAGCGGCTCGACCGTGACTCCCGTTTCCACACCGCTCATCGAACCGGACAGGCAGATCTCCCGCATCCGGCTCTCGGACAAGATCTCACGCCTTCACCCACGGCACGCCGCGTCCGAGACGGGTCAGACGTACCAGTCCATAGTGCTGGTATAGGTGCGAGTCTGGATAGGACCCGCCCTTCTTACGTCTGGTCTTGTGCTTGGAACGCAACCACCGGCGCAACCGCACTGCGGCGTAGTTGTCGAGCGCCCGATACGCCTTGCTGGTGGTCCCTACCGAGAAGTAGTTCGCCCAGCCGCGCAGCGTGCGGTTCAACTTTGCTACCGGCAATGTGGTCGCTTGCCATGTCCCCGTTCGGTCGGTCAGCGCGTGGACAGTCTCGACCGCGCGCCTGATGCTCTTCTTCGATGGCCGGTAGCCCAGGCGGGCCTGGCCGGTTCTCGCCGAGTACATCCGTCCGAACGTGTAACCCAGGAAGTCGAACTCGCCTTCCGGCACCTTGCAGATGCGTGTCTTGTCCTCCTTCACCGTCAGCTTCAGCTTGCCCATGATCATGCGCAGATGGTGGAGCGCCGCTTCCGATTGCCCCTCCTGCACAGGATCACGAGGTCGTCGGCGTAGGTGACGAGCCGCGTGCCTGCTCAAACCCCAGCTTCTTCCATCCCAGCACGAACCTGCGCATATAGAGGTTCGCCAGCAAGGGTGAGATGGGTGAACCCTGCGGAATGCCGCGCCGCTTATCCCGTGCCTCGGTCGTCCGTGTCTTCCGCCCCCGTTCGTCGGTTTCTTCGACGGGACATTCCAGCCAAAGCTTGATGAGATGCAGCACACGCCGATCAACGATCCGGCGCGCCAGCGACTTCATCAGTTCGGCATGCGGAATGCTCCCGAAGTAGTCCGCGAGGTCGGCATCGACGACTTCCGGATGACCACGGAACAGCAACGCCTCCACCTTGGTCACCGCCTGCTGGGCGTTGCGCCCGGCACGGTAGGCGTAGAGTTCCGGTGGAAGGTCGGCCTCAAAGATCGGCTCCAGCACCAGCATCGCTGCCGTCATGCAGACCCGATCCCGCACGGTCGAGATGCCCAGCGGCCTGAGTTTGCCGTTGGCCTTCGGTATGAACACGCGTCTGATTGGTTCCGATCGGTAGGTTTCCTTTCTGAGCGCAAGCGCCAGTTCACCGAGCCACCGCTCCAGCCCGTACGCTTCGATGTCCGCAAAATCCTGACCGTCCACCCCCGGTGCACCCTTGTTCGAGCGGCACAGAGCATAGGCATGGGCCAGAATATCCTCACGGCTGATCTTGTCGTACAGGGCGTAGAAGCGATAGCCGGCTTCTGCCTTCGCTTTCGCGTGTAACGCCGTCTGCAGTTTCTGGACACTCGTCGGAGTTGCTAGGTTTCCCAATCTCCGGTCCCTCTCCACTTGTTGCGTTCGTCTTGAACTGAGGCCCCTTCCCTCCACCGGCATTACCCGGATTCCCCGGTACTACGAACCTCTCCGCCACCCCAGCACGCCCGGCCTGTCCCTCGCGGGCGTCCGGTTGGTCATCCCTGACCACGTCCTGGGGCTTCCCGTGTTGCGTGCGCTTTCCTTGTGTACATGCTGCCGCCACTACCCCGGTGCAGCAGATGGGCTCGAACGTCGCTCAAACTCACCCATCCATATCAGCCTTCCCCGTAAGGGTTGACGGGTCGGCCTGCACATCGACCTTTTCGAGGCTTCCTCGGCGTTCACTCGCGTTGCGGCCTGCACACTCGCGCGGTCACCAATTTCGTGACCCGCTAATCGAAGGCTCCAGACATGTCGTCTCCTCCACGCCTGCTCCGATTGCTTCCGGCTGGAGCGGTTGCCGGTGGGACTTGCACCCACTGGAAAGCGCCGCCTTGGCACGGCGCACACCCCTGACGGTCGTCTCGGCCGGGGGGAGCGCCGCGTCATGGCGGCGATCGAGCTGTGCCGGACGGCGGCGCTCGGCGGCCATGTCGAGACCTGCGACGACTGCGCCTTGAGCCGCGTCGCCTATAATTCCTGCCGCAACCGCCATTGCCCCAAATGCCCGGGTGCGGCGCGCGAGCGCTGGCTTGCCGACCGTGAGGCCGATCTGTTGCCGGTGCCATACTTCCATGTCGTGTTCACCGTGCCGGCCGAGATCGCCGCAATCGCCTATCAGAACAAGCGACAGCTCTATACGATGCTGTTCGAGGCGGCCGCCGAAACGCTCAAGACCATTGCCGCCGATCCCCGGCATCTCGGCGGCGAACTCGGCTTCCTGGCGATCCTCCACACCTGGGGGCAGACGCTGCCCCATCACCCGCATCTCCACTGCCTTGTCCCCGGCGGCGCCTTGTCCGCCGATGGCGGACGCTGGATCGCCTGTCGCCGCCGCCGTTTCTTCCTGCCCGTCCGGGTGCTCTTCCGACTGTTCCGCCGCCTGTTCCTCGAGCGCTTGCTGGCGGCGCAAGCGGCCGGAGGCCTGCGTTTCTTCGGCGCCCTCGCGCCGCTTGGCGATGGGCCCGGGCGCTGCGCAAGAAGCGCTGGCTCGTCTACGCCAAGCCGCCGTTCGATCGCCCGAACGGGTCCTCGCCTATCTCGGCCGTTACACCCACCGCGTCGCCATCGCCAACAGCCGCCTCGTCAGCGCCGACGACACCGGCGTGACCTTCCGCTGGCGCGACTACCGCCACGGCAATGCCCCGCGCTCGATGACGCTGGCACCGCACGAGTTCATCCGCCGCTTCCTGCTCCACTGCCTGCCCGACGGTTTCCACCGGATCCGCCATTACGGCTTCCTCGCCAACGGCATCCGCCGCGCCCGGCTCGCCGTCATCAGGCGATTGCTGGCCGATGCCCCGCCGCAACGCCGCCGGGCGGAAGGCAGACAGTCCGGGCACCAGCGCGCCCCCTTCGATCCGACCGTCTGTCCCTACTGTGGCGGCATCCTGCGCATCACCGTCAGGCTGCCGCGAGCGCGACCATGGCCGGACACGTCATGCCCGCACACCGCCGCGCCCATTGGTCCGAGAGCCTTGCCGCACCGGCCCAGCTCGGTGCGACAGGGGCCTGTACCCTCTGCGTCATCCGCTCCGGCTCTGGCTCTGCCAAAGCCGCCCTCAAGACCCTGGGGTTCCCCACAACACCAGCGCTGGACGCCGCCGCAGCGCGCCATCGCCCCTTGCCGCAGCGGCGCGCCCCATCACTACCGGCGCGCCAAGATCAAACGCCGCAGCACTAAATCCATAGCGCCGTGCCAGCGTCAGCGGGCCAGTTCAATCCGGCTTGTATGGGGCTGCTGATGTCAGTAGGTTCCTGACTCATTTCCTCATCTCCTTGTTCGGCCACATGGCGGCCATCTCCTCGTCCCGACCTTATGCTGGCTCTGGCCGTTGCGCGCAGTGACGGTCAAGGGTGGCCGCAGCCCATCGCGAAGCGATTTGCCCTTGACGGACGCGAGCACAGCGGCAGGCTTGCCGGTCGGGCGTGCGCTTCCCTGCAGGATGACGGTTCGGAGGGGAGTTCGCCATCGGGCGCGGACCATTGCGCCGCAAGCTTGTATTCGGTGGATCCTTGCGGATCCGAACCACGATGCAGCCATGCGCATCGGCGGCGAAGCTCCTGGATGGTGGACCCATTCTTCAATGCGGCGTTAAAGCCATGTCGGATATCGGGTCGCCACCACCTCAGGCCGTCGTCCACGGCCATCGGAAGAGAACCCTCAAGGCCGCGACGCTGTTGTCCAGCTGCACTCCTGCACTCGATGCAGGTGCGCCTCATGCCGAATGCAAGAGGAGGCCCTTCGGCGTCTCGCCGGTGGTCACCAAGTGCCACAGTGCAATAAGCAACTTGCGGGCAAGCGCCACGATCATCGTCTTCCGCGTGCCGCTGCGGGCATCCGCAGTGCGGACCCGATACCATTCAGCTAACGCGCTGTCCCTCTGATGCACGAGGAAGCGCCAGGCCAGCTGGATCATGCCGCGCCGTACCCGGGCGGTGCCGGCGCGGGCAAGCCCCTTTTCCCGTCGCCTGCTGCCGCTTTCGTCCGGCGCTCCGGTGAGACCCGCGTACCGGGCCACCGCGCGTCGATCCCGCAGGTTGCGGGACAGCACCTCATGCACGAGCATGTCCGCGGGTTCGATGCCGACGCCAATGACGCGCGCGAGCAAGCGCACCATCGGGTGCGATCCTTCCTCCGGGCGCTGCTTCAGCCGCTCCATGCGTGTCGCTTCGATCTCCCGAATCTGATCCGCGACAAAGCGCAGGCGCGCCATTTCGCGGCTCAGCTCTGCGAGCGTGTTCGGCGGCAGCGGCGCGCCTTCTGGTGTTCGCAAGGTTTCAATCTGCTCCGGTGCTTTACGCAAAGTCGGTTTGGAGCCGCGGAAGCCTCGCCGAGCCAAGGTGCCTTTGATGCGGTTCACAATGCGGGTGCGTTCGCCGATGAGGCTTTCGCGCTCGCGGGTTGGCCGCCGGGTATCTTCTTCCTCAAGTGTCGGGATCGCTGCCATGCTGCAGTGGTCCCGTTCGCCGCGCAACCAGCCCAGAAAGGCACGTTTGAGCAGCTCCGTATCGAGCCGATCCGTCTTCGCTCTCCGATGCTCGCGCGATACAGCCACGCTCGTCGGATGGATGACGTGGGCCTCGATGTCGTGGGCGCGCAGGCAACGCGCCAGCCAGAAGCCATCGCGGCCGGCCTCATAGGCGACCGTCGTCCGGGCAATAACACGGCCCGCCTTGATCGCCTCGTCTTGCCAGCGCCGCAGCAGCCGAAGCAACGCTGTCTCGTCCGGCTCCATTTTCTTCATCGGATGACGTTCGACCCCCGGAACAATGCCAGCGACGAGCCAGCTCGACTGACTCCTCTCGATGACCACGATCAGCGTGCTGTTCTGATCCAAGGGGGCGAGGCATCTACTCAGGTCGTTCGGTTGCGGCATGGCGCTCTCCATCGTTGTTTTGAGCAACGATAGTGCCTCGTCATCGCCGCTCACCCCATAGCATCTTCAATGAGGTCGCGCACGGCGTCCGGCCGCCAGCCCATCCCCGCGCGACCTCACAGAACCCTCCCGATTCCCATTTCTGAAGGATGCTGAATCAATCGGTTCCGAATTTGCTGATTCGGAGCGGGGCGATGGGCATGAAGCGGTATGAGTTGAGCCGAGCGCAGTGGGAGCGTATCGCTCCGCTGCTGCCGGGCAAGGCCGACGATCCGGGGCGGACGGAGGCGGATAACCGTCTGTTCGTGAACGGGGTTTTGTGGGTGCTGAGGTCGGGCGCGCACTGGCAGCACTTGCCCGAGCGCTATGGCGAGTGGAAGAGCGTGCACTAGCGCTTCACCCGCTGGGCCAAGACCGGCGTGTGGGACAAAGTCTTCGACGAACTGACCAAGGACAAGAACAACCAGTACCTGATGCTGGACACCACCCTGGTTCGGGTCCACCAGCAGGCGGCAGCCGGAAAAGGGGGCCCCGGATCAGGTTCTGGGGCGTTCCCAAGGTGGACTGACGACCAAGATCCACATGGTCTGCGACGGCCTGGGCCGACCGCTGCGCTTCATCCTGACCGCCGGTCAGCGCCGCGACAGTCTCACGGCCAAGACGCTGCTTGAGGGGTTCAAGGCCGAGGGGGTGATCGCCGACAAGGCCTATGATAGCAATGACTTGCGCCAATTCATCGCCGACCTCGGAGCAGAGGCGGTGATCCCGTCAAACCGCTCGCGCAAGGTGCCGATCCCACACGACGAGGTCGTCTACAAGGACCGCAACCGGATCGAGCGCTGCTTCAACAGACTCAAGCACTTCCGTCGTTTCGCCACGCGCTACGACCGGCGAACCATCCACTACTTAGCCTTCGTGCACCTGGCCGCCGCCATTCTCTGGCCGCGCTGAATGTCGATTCGTCCCGGTGTCCGCGCAATCGGGGGAAGATCAGTGAGAGGGTCCGCCAAATCATGAACACGCGGCCCTGCCTCCGTGCTCCGCCAGCCCGTTTGGCGTTCGATCAATCGGCGGACTCGCGGTCGGTCCGGTCCCTGATGCAACGTTTTGAGCCGCTCGCCGACGGCAGCATCAGTTTGCGTGATGCGATGGTTGTGCCGCACGTATTCCAACCAAGTCGGATTGGCGTATCGCTCGATCCAGATCTCCCGGTCTTCCAGATCTCGTAGCAGCGTCCAGTGACGCGCCAAGTCGCGGCGCCTAATCCGGCGTCGTCCGCCATAACGGCGAGGAAAGCCGTCACATCCACTTCGCGAATCCTGTACTCGATCGTGATCACCACCGGGCCGCTACGCGGCCGGATATCGACGGCAAGATCAGGCTCCCTCCACCGGTTCAGGGGGATCAAGGTTCAACCCTCTCAGCTCCGGCAGGGGGAAACGCAGGCCGAGTGCCGCCCAAATACACGACACACCAGCTGCGATCAGAAGAGCGTCCGCCGTCCCAAGGCGCTCGGCCGCCACGCCCCAGTTCCAGCTGCCGAGAACCATCCCGCCGGCAGTTGCCATGTGATAGAGCGCCAGTGCGCGGCCGACCACCCAGCGCGGCGACGAAAGTTGCACGGTGGGGTTAAAACTGGAGAGCGCCAGCACCCACATCGCCCCCAGGATCATCACGACCATGCTCAACTCAGCCAGAGTGCTCAACGCCGTAGCAGCGGCGCAGACGGCAACGCTAACAAAGGCGACA
Source organism: Ensifer sp. IC3342 (assembly GCF_020193655.1). GTDB lineage: Bacteria > Pseudomonadota > Alphaproteobacteria > Rhizobiales > Rhizobiaceae > Sinorhizobium. The sequence continues at coordinate 15,410 of NZ_JADYVE010000027.1, read as the reverse complement.
CGCACGAGAGCCTCAAGCGACAGAGGCTGTAGCAAACGAGTGATGAGCAGCACCGCACCGATGCCGAAAGCTCCGAGCAGCAGTCATAGGTGAGCGGACCGCCTTGGACTAAGTCGCGGGCAATCAACGGCATCAGTGCCTGGGCGGCGATGGCCGCCAGACCGAACATCGCTCCCCGCATGAGCACGACGCCCAGATTAGGCGACATGGCGACGTAGCGAATCCCGGCCGCCATGGCAGACCCGAGGCTCTCCGGCGGCAGCGCTCTGGGCGCTCTGACCGGCTGCCAGCGCGCCAGAACGGTAATCAGCCCAAGATAGATGATTGCATTGACCGCAAACGCGGCGAAGGCGCCCACCCCGGCCACGATGAGACCGCCGAGCGCCGGGCCGACAGCGGGCGATGTTGAAGCCCATGCTGTTGAGGGCGATCGCGGCCGGGAGGTCGTCGCGGGGCAGCATCTCGCGGACCATCGAGTGCCAGGCCGGCCCGCTGAAGGCTGAGCCGCAGCCAACAAGAAAAGTGAAGGTGAGCAGCAGCCACGGGAACACCAGCCCAAATAGGCGTACAGGGCGAGGGCAACCGACACCGTAAGCAGGAAGACCTGTGAGGCGAGCATGAGCTTGCGACAATCGAAATCGTCAGCAATGGAGCCGGCCAGAAGTGAGAACAGCATTATCGCCAGCGTCGTCAAGGCCCGCATCAGGGCGATTAGCTCGGCCGACACACCGATAGAGGTCATCAGCCAAGCTGCGCCCACGGCTTGGATCAGGCTACTGAAATTGGCGGCGAGACTGGCGAGCCAAACGGCCAGGAAGATGCGATGCTTGAAAGGAGACAGAGAGGATGTGTGGCCGTCGGATGCTGTTGGCATGGATGACTCGATTGTGGGGTCAGGGCCATAACCGCAGCGCCGCGGCGCTTCACGATAGCCCGCGCCCGCAAGCTACAGGAAAGACGCGGGCTCCCCTGGCCCAGCGTCGAGCTGAACGTGGCTCGGTATACTTTTCACGTCCACGCTGGAGTCTTCTTGGCGGCGCGTCGGATCATGCCGAAAAAGTCTCAATGCTCGTCGGGATCGGCCAGAGGGTCGAGCTCTTCGTAAAGGCGTGTCACCTTGAGCCGGTCACGGACATAGCGCAGCGCCGAAAATAGATTGAACAAGCAATTGATCGCTCATCTAGCAATATATCCGGGCATCCTGCGCCACGATCTTGGTTCCATGCTTTTGCGATCGCCGCCCAAGTTCTTCCAACATGGCGCGGCCCAATTCGTGTGACGCGATCATTGGCACATTGCGTTCATGATAATCTGTGCCAGTCAGCCGATGCTCCCCACCAATCACTATCGGAACAAAGTCGATTGACTGCAGGCGGCCGTTGCCATCGAAGCTGCATGTCGCGACCATGCTCTTCCAAATGTCAGGTGAGCTCCATCCGACCTCGCCTTCGTGCAAATGAAACAGGAAGTTCCCGAGCCCGAAAAAAATCGGCGCTCCTCGGTAGATTTCTATTGGCTGCAGCACGGGCACGCCGTGGCTGACGAATGCGTTTGCGCCCGCGTCCACACAAGACCGCGCAACGGCCTGAACCCATCCAGGGACCTCGCTCCAGCTCGGCTCCCAATGGTGGTGATGAAGATAGGCGATGACGAACGTGTCGTCCGAAGCGGCTTTCCTGATCGTGGCAAGATGCCCTTGCAGACTTGCCTCATCGACTACGATTCTACGACTGTTGCTCGACGCCTTTCGAAAGATGGTACCGTAAAAGTCGATCTCATCAGATGAAGCCAGTTCAGGCGGGTCGTTCGGCTGTGCGTAGTTGGCGAGCTCCATGCGGTTGCTTCCAAAGGTTTCCTGGATCGCGGTTAGCGTGTCGAAATATTTCTGTTCGACATCGAACGATCGCCTGACGTCGAGCTTGTTTACCCCAGGTCGAGGAGGACGAATGGCCGTGGCATTGTCGGCATACATCACGTCCGGCCCAGGCCCGGCATCCATCGCAACGAGTGCCACATTTCTCGCACCGATCTGCTTTTCCCCTGCGTGGCGCGCATCCGTGGCATCGACGCCGGTCCCGGCGTGAAGAAACCCACGTGCTTCGACTTCCTCAAGCGTCGACAGCACTCCAGAAGGACCGAGATCAAATGCGTGGTTGTTGGAGAGCGCCAAAGCCGTGAAGCCGATGTCCTGCAGCGAATTCAGAACGTCCGCTGGTGCGCAGTCGAAATTGGAGCCCTTCAACGGCCAGCCGCCATGCCGCCCGAGCACAGTCATTTCAAAGTTGGTCAACGAGATATCTGCTTTTCGGATCAGCCTCTTAAGCGCGACAAAGCCTTCATCCATTACGTGCCGAACATCATGGTGAATGAGAGACTGCCCCGTTAGAGCCAGGGTAAACGGCGTAGACATGACATGAAATCCTTGGAAATTGGGATAGGGGTTACTCTGTAGAAGTCGACTAAGACTGGCCATGATCGACCTGACGGCTTTTCAGTGAGCCAAGAACCGGGACCACGTTCGCCGACTTCTTAATTCCGCGTGCAGTCACTTTCGCCCTTGCTTGAAGCTCGCCTCCAGTTCCCGTCAGCTATGAAAGCGCATAGCCGAACCTACCCTACTGTCGATCAGTTTGCAACATTTGTTGTATTATCTGCTATTGCAATCCATTCGTATCGAGTGATCTGGTCGCGATCGGTCACCGATTGCTCGCGGGGTGGGCGAGAATATCTGGCCTTGATGCCCGCGTGATTCTTTCGGCCCCAAACATGCGCCGCGCTGGTTATACGACACGCTGTTCGCCCTCGACTCCCAATTGATGCCGCGGCCACAAATGGTTGAGCAGTGGGACGTCCCGACGACAGGAAGACCTATACGTTCCAGCTTCGTGACGGCTTGGGGTGGCATGATGGCACCCCAGTCACTGCGGTGGACTGCGTGGCCTCGATCCGCCGTTGACGCATTGACGGAGGTGCGGCCGGGGCCCAACCGAGACCAGGCATACTCCGAGCAGGACACCGTGAATATCGGATCGTAGGATTGCAGGTCACCCATCACCATCCGAACGGTCCGCGCGTCCCCTATGGTCGCGGGAAGGCTCACCGTTGGAAGGCTGCATCGGCAGATAGTCATAGTCCGTTCCCTTCTCCACTTCTCAAAGCAGCTTCGAGCGCCTTAACGCCGAGATCTACTCCACCCTGAGTGGCGCGAAACATTTGTTGTACTTTCGATTTCAAAATCCTTTTGTATCACCCTGCGATGGCAGTTTGCGACCATGCGCGCCGACATCTGCCATCTCGGCGCCGCTGAGGTGGGCTTTCGGTACCACGGTCGCCAGTCATCGACTCCCTGCCCGCCGGCATCGATAATCCTCGCGCTGCCCGTCGCGATCTGCTGGGTTCGCCAGGGCCACGGCGCGAACGCCCGAGCCGCAGACATGGTTGGCCAATGCCGGCAGTATCGGGGAGGCCGACCTCGACCTCGTCGGCGGTGACGGTGGCAGTGGCAGTGGCAGTTCAGTGTCAATCACACCTTCGTACCTATCTCCGCGGGTGAGTCGGCCCTGCTGTACCGCACTTGCCGAACTTGACACCGCGCCAGGGTGTCTACGCCAAGTTTACGGCCTCCAATGCGGAACGAGGATCGGGCGCGGTTCCTGCGACCGACAGGTCAGTCACCGCCACCGGCTCAGTCGCGGACTCTTTTGCCGGAGCACGGACGTGGCAGGCGACGACGCGTCCGTCACCGATAGGTACTAACGCCGGCACTTCGACATGGCACCGCTCGACCGCGAGCGGACAACGCGGGTGAAACGCGCACCCGCTTGGGGGACTGATCGGGCTCGGCACCTCGCCCTCGATGGGCGCCTCCAACCGAACCTGTGTCGGATCCGGTACAGGTGCTGCGGCGATAAGCGCTTCGGTATACGGGTGAATCTGCTTGGCAAAAAGCGCCTCGCAGGGAGCGAGTTCCACGATCCGACCCAAATACATTACCGCTACGCGATGGCCGATATGCTCAACGACCCTAAGATCATGTGAGATAAACACGAAAGCTACGCCTAGCTCCTCCTGAAGGTCCATAAGTAGGTTCAAGATCTGTGCCTGGACGGAAACATCGAGGGCTGAAACCGCTTCATCGGCAATGATAAGCGACGGCTCTAGTGCTAGCGCCCGCGCGATACCAAGGCGTTGACGCTGCCCGCCCGATAATTCGGAGGGCAGTCTGTGCATCATCTCAGGCGACATTCCGACCTTTCGGAGGAGGTCCGCCGCAAGTGCTTCGCGCCGGGCCCGGCTAAGGCGTTCGAAATTCTCGACGGGCTCAGTGATGATTTGCCCGGCCGTTAGACGCGGGTTCAGCGATGAATACGGATCCTGAAACACCATCTGAATACGACGGCGCCAAGCACGAAGCTGCTGCTTTGTGACGCCAGCAATGTCGGTGCCATCGATCAGCACGCGCCCGCGAGTCGGATTCGTGAGCCGCATCAACAGTCGAGCGACGGTGGACTTGCCGCAGCCAGATTCACCGACAATGCAGAGCGTTTCGCCCGCCTCAACTGAGAAGGATACATCCTCTACCGCCCGCACCACCGCACCGGGCCCTCTAAATATTCTCGCGCCGAGCGGAAAATGCTTGGTCAGATTCTCGACTTTCAACAATGGAGCGCTCATGCGCATGCAACCTCCTCAGAACGCCAACACGCCGCGACGTGACAGGATTCGACTTCACGCAGGGCAGGCGCCTTTTGTCGGCAAATGTCGGCCGCGAACGGACAGCGAGGCGCAAAGCTGCATCCGATAATCGGCTCGCTCAGATTTGGTACAAAGCCGGGGATCTCGGGTAGGCGACGCTGTTGACTATGTCGCCGGTCAGGCACTGAGCGCATGAGCGCCCGGGTGTAAGGATGCATAGGACGCGCAAACAGATCCGACACAGTGGCTTGCTCGACAATACGACCAGCATACATCACGATCACGCGCTGGCATGTTTCAGCCACGACTCCCAAATCATGCGTAATGAACATGACGGCCGTTCCCGTGCGCTCTTTCAGATCAACGATGAGCCGCAGGATCTGCGCCTGTATAGTCACATCTAGCGCAGTTGTTGGCTCGTCGGCTATCAATAGTTCTGGTGAGCAGGCAAGGGCCATGGCAATCATGGCGCGCTGGCGCATGCCGCCCGAGATCTCGTGGGGGTAGTTGTTCACGCGGCACTCCGGATCGGCGATGCGCACGAGGCGCAGCATCTCCTCGGCCCTGACCAGCGCCTGGGAACGGGAGGCGTTGGTATGGATCTGCACGGCCTCCGCGATCTGGCGGCCGACCGTGTAGACCGGATTGAGGCTCGACATCGGATCCTGGAAGATCAAGGCGATCTTGTCACCGCGGATCTTGCGCATCTCTCGCTCGGACAGATCCAGGAGATCGTGGCCGTGAAAGCGAACTTCGCCGCCGACCGTCCTGGCGGACAGCTTTGGCAGCAGGCGCAGAATGGATAGCGCCGTCACGCTCTTACCGCAGCCGGATTCGCCGACCACGCCAAGCGTCTCGCCTTTTTTAACCTGAAAGCTGACCTTATCCAAAGCGCGGGTGACGCTCTCCTCACCGAAAAAGTGTGTCTCGAGCTCTCGAACATCGAGAAGCACGTCGTCTCCTGCGGTATTGTGAAACAGCATATCACCGCCTCCGTTTTGAGCGGGGGTCGAACAGGTCGCGCAAACCGTCCCCGAGCAGGTTTACGGCCAAGACCGTGATGGCCAGGAAGACACCGGGGGCAAAGAGCATTACCGGGGCAATCGGTAGATACAAGCGGGAGCTAGAAATCATATTACCCCAGCTAGGGATCTCCGGAGGCATACCTGCTCCCAGGAAGCTCAGCCCAGCTTCGGTCAGAATCGCGCCGGCGCAGACATTGGCGCTCTGGACCATTAGCGGCGGAATAGCGGTCGGGAGGATATGCCGCCACAGCACCTTGGGTAAACGCGCGCCGCCGCAGAGCGCAGCCTCCACGTAAGGACGCTCGCGAACGCTCAGAACCACCGAACGGACAAGCCGAGTGACACTTGGGAGTTCTGGGATCACAATGGCGGCGATGAGGATGACGATCCCTGGGCCCGTCAGAGAAATAAGGGCGATGGCAAGCAGGAACGTCGGTATCGACATGAGGCCGTCCAACACCCGCATCACGATTCTGTCAAAGCTGCCGACATAGCCGGCAATGACTCCGATAAGGAGCCCGCCTAGAGCCGCCGCCACAGCCGCGGTCAGTCCCACCAGCAGGGAAATTCGGGCACCATACATAGTACGAGCAAATACGTCCTGGCCCAGATTGTCACTCCCAAACCACATGTCGGGGGAGGGTGACTGAAGTCGCTTGAATGGATCCAGAGCCATTGGATCGCCAGCATAAAGAGGAGCAGCCAGTGCGGCGATGATCAGGATGACCAACAGACCACCGCCCGTCACGATTAGCGGGTGGCGTCTTACAATTCGAACGAGGCCGCGTGTTCGCACTCGCCCTTGCGATACAACTTTTATTTCTGCCGAAGTTTGAGACATATCAATACCGAATCCGGGGATCGATTAACGTGTAGGCAAGGTCGACCGCGAGATTAATGAGGACGTACAGCCCCGAAGTGAGGATGAGCACGCTTTGAATGATGGGGTAGTCGCGGCTGTTGATCGCATCGACCACCAGACGACCGACACCCGGTACGTTGAAGACTGTTTCCGTGAGAACGACACCGCTAATCAGATAGGCGAAGCTTAAACCGACCACTGTGAGGATCGGAACGCCTGCATTCTTCAAGGCATGATGAAAAAGCATCGCATACGGCGATGCGCCCTTGGCGGCGGCCGTTCGCATGTAGTCTTCGGAGAGGACCTCGAGCATACTTGCCCGCGTTATTCGGGCGATGAAGGCTATGAAGGGAACGCTCAAGGCCGCGGTCGGAAGAATGAGATGAACAAGCCATGGGCCGACGCCATTGGCGATCGGTTGGTATCCTTGGACCGGCAACCATCTCGTTGAGATTGCGAAAAAGTAGACGAGAAAATAACCGACCACAAACACAGGCACAGAGAATCCAACGGCCGCGAACACCGTGAGAGCACGATCAATGGACCCACCAGCGCGCCACGCCGCAAGTATCCCGAAGGACACTCCCATGGTCACCGACAGGATCCAAGTCAGGATTGACAGGGAAACCGTCGGCTCCAATCGCTGCGAGAGGAGTTGCAGAACCGGTCGTCCGGTGAAGATTGAGCTCCCAAAGTCGCCGCCGAGCATGCTGAGCGCCCAATGCATGAACTGAACGGGGAGCGGCTTATTGAGGCCTAGGCGCTCCCGGATGCCGGCGATCATCTGTGGCGTCGCGTTATCGCCTGCGATGATGGCAGCCGGATCGCCCGGCGCGAACCTGAGAAGCAGGAAAACGAACACCCCGACCATCGCCATGACGACGATGGCCGAGACCATCCTGCGAAAGATGTAGATGCCCATGGTGCTGTCAAACCTTCTGCAGGTTCCAGAGCGCTACCCGCTGCGGCATCTCTATGAAGCCCGTGAGCGCCGCGCGTCGTGCGAAAGTTCCAGTTGTAAGAACCTGCCCCAGCCTGATGTCGCCAACGAAATCCCACCAAATGCTTTGCATCTGGCGGGCCAGTGCCTTGCGGTGGTCAATCGTTTCAATGTCTGGCCATTTGGCGCGTAGGGCCTCAAATTCATCGTTCTTCGGCCATCCGTACCAGGCATTTTCGCCGCTCGCGTTTAAGTAGATTGCAGCGGTCGGATCGCCTTGGACATAGTCGGAATCAGATGACATAAAAAGGCTCCAGCCGCCATCCTCTACGGGGCCCTTGTTCGCACGACGTTTGCTGTACGCTCCGTAGTCGCTCGGCGCCAGTTCAGCATTGACACCGATTTCGCGCAACTTTGCCGCCACAACTTGCGTAGCATTGACTACTACCGCAGTGTCGGAGCGCTGAAGGATGACGACCTTTTCGCCGGCATACCCCGCCTCCTGGAAAAGTTGCTTGGCCCGCTCCGGGTCGCCGCCGGGTTGGTACCAGTCCGTTTTCTCGTCGTTGGAATAGGGTGTGCTGTTCCCAAAGATCGAAGTGACGGGGCGGCCGTATCTCGAGTCCGGAGCTATGACACGCAAAACCGCCTCCTGGTCGATCAGGTGAAGCATCGCTTGGCGCGCCTTGACGTTGTTGAAGGGCTTCTGAAGGTGGTTTAACCGCAGGCACGCGTCGTCGCCGGCCTTGTCTATAACTTGAATTACCAAGTTGGGATCGCTCTCGATCACCGAATAAAGATCGACTGGCGGCCCATAGATTGCATCGATTTCGCCTGCCTGCAAAGCGGCCAAAGCAGTCTGCTGACTGCCGATATTTTCGCAGATAATATGATCCACGTTGACGACCTTACCGCCGGCGAACCCGTCGGATGGTTCCCGCCGTGGTACATATCTTTCGTTGCGATCATAGGCAAAGCTTACGCCCGGCTTGACAAGAGCCTCATTGAACTTAAAGGGGCCCGATCCGATGTTCGTGGTCACCTGCTCGGTGGCGGGACGATCCGCATCCTTCTCGCGCATGATGAACAAGCAATTACCCGCTAGTGTCGCCAGGCGCTCAGTCAGGGCCCCCAACGGCTCCTTGAGCGAGATCGTGAAAGTCTTATCATCCTTCTTCGAAATGTCCTTGGCCCGCTCCATGAGCAGTTCTCCGCTGCCAGTCTGTCCCCAGCGACGAATCGAGGCGACGCAGTCCGCCGCGGTGACCGGGGTGCCGTCGTGCCACCCCAAGCCGTCCCGAAGCTCGAAGGTGTAGGTTCTCTTGTCGTCGGAAACACCCCACCTACCGACCATTTGTGGCTGGGGCATGAACTTGGAGTCGAGCGCGAAAAGCGTATCGTAAATCGCCATGCCATGATTTTGCGTGGCAGCACCTACTGAAAACATCGGATCGTAGACTTGCAGGTCAGCCAACACTAGCCGAACAGTCTGCACGTCGACCGGTCCGGCTTGTGCGCGCGAGATCGAAGGGAGTGACAAAGCAGCTCCGGCTGCAAGGCCGAGCTTGAAAAGATCGCGTCGAAGGATGGTCATGTTCGATTCCCCTTTTTTATTTCTGTTGGCACCATCGCCTGTGCCTGCTTTCCAGCGTCCAAATCAATCGCTGCCGGCCACCCACCACTACTCCACTTCGCGCACTATTGCAACATATGTTTTAGACTATTGCTATATAACTCATTTGTGCCGTACACCTGTTATGCAATGGGTCGGTGCGGGGTATGGCTGCTCGTATTCTCGGTAGGCGATGGAGGTTGTCAGATGGCTGACCGATTAACCGAAAGCGGCCGCTCCACCATTTCTCTCGAGACCATGTCATCTATTGGCGTGTCATAGGTCATCAAGATGTACCCCAAAACGGTATAGAATCCGACGGTCGCGATCAGGTCGAAAACAGCTTGTCTGCCTATGGCGGCCGAGAGTGACTCCTCAAGCTGTGATGGCAGGGAGAATCCATCGAAAAGTGCGTCGACGGCGCGGGCAATCAGCCCGTCCTCGCCGCTGGGCATGCCTTGCATGGCGATGATGCGAGCATCCGAAATACCAAGGGCACGGGCCCGGCTTACATGATGGGTCCACTCATAGGCCGAGGCCATCCGATAGGCGGCCCGTAGTATCACGAGCTCGGAGCGGACTGCCCCCAAGGCGCTTTCCTTGACGATATGTTGCCGCAATGGAGCCCACGCCTTCAGCAACGCCGGATGATGGGCCATCGTGCGATACACGTTTAGTACTCCGGCAAAACCGGCCCTCATGTCCGCGATTTCAGCGGGCCATTGTTCGTCGGATATGGGTGGGCAGGGAGATGTCGTCATAGGAGCGATGGCCAACTTAGTTTGCGACCGCTGCGCGTATTGCGTCAGCGAGGCGTTCCACAATCAGATCTATCTGCTCGGGTCGTATAATGTACGGCGGCGCCAGCAGCACATGGTCACCATGTATCCCATCGATGGTGCCGCCCATCGGGTAGCACATCAGACCTCGCTGCATCGCCTCCGTCTTGATTCTGGAGTTTATATTGCGGGCGGGATCGAAAGGCAGCTTGGTGTTTTTGTCTGCGACTATTTCGATCCCGCGGAAAAGACCGCGGCCACGGATATCGCCGACGTAGGGCGATTGACCGAGCGTCGCATCAAGTCCCGCCTGAAGGCGCTCGCCCATTTTCAGGACGCTCGCCATCATCTCCGGGCGCGCTAGAATTTCTATCACTTTGCTGGCTGCCGCCGCAGCGATCGGATGACCGATATATGTGTGTCCATGCTGGAACAGGCCAGATCCATCCGCGAATGCACGATAGATGTCACCAGACAGCATCACTGCGCCAATCGGCTGGTAACCGCCGCCCAGACCCTTCGCAATGGTCACCAGATCCGGCACTATCCCTTCCTGCTCCAGCGCGAAAATCGTGCCAGTGCGCCCCATTCCACACATCACTTCGTCAAGGATGAGCAAGATGCCGTACTTGTCGCAAACCTTCCGAACCCGCGTGAAATAGTCGGCCACGGGCGCCACCGCGCCCAGCGTGGCTCCAACGACCGGTTCGGCCACGAAAGCCATGACCTTATCCGCCCCAAGTTCAATGACCTTTCCCTCGAGTTCCGCTGCAAGCCGCTCGGCGTAGGTCTCCGGCGATTCCCCCTCTTGCATGTCTCGATACGCGTAGCACGGCGAAACGTGGTGCGTTTCTGGCAGAATCGGCTTGAACTGCTCCCGGCGCCAGGCATTACCACCCGTTGCTAGTGCGGCAATGGTATTTCCGTGGTAGCTTTGGCGGCGTGCGATGATATGACGTCGCTGCGATTGACCGATTTCGACGAAATACTGCCGCGCCATCTTGAGCGCAGCCTCCACAGCTTCAGACCCCCCCGAAACCAGGTAGACGTAGTCCAGCCCCTTTGGGGCCAATTCTACGAGCTGCTCTGCGAGCCGTTCGGCAACGTCGGTCGTGAAAAACGAAGTGTGAGCATAGCTGATCCGGCACATTTGGACCTTCATCGCATCAAGAATTTCTGGATGATTATGCCCCAGGCAACTGACAGCCGCGCCGCCTGATCCATCTATGTAGCTCCGCCCATCGCTATCCGTGATGTAGATACCTTCGCCTGTTACGGCTGTTGGCAAATCTTTACCGATGCTTCGGTGGAGGATTTTAGTCATGGTGATCTCGGGCTGTCTTTCCAGAATTCCGGCGCGTTTACTAATTGAATTGCAGGTTTCATGAAAAAATGCAACAATTGTTTTATACAGGTTATTTTGGTGCATTTGTTGCCCTTGACGCTCTCCCTTTTCGGATTGACGCCGCCCGCCAGGCTTAGCCCCCAAATGTTTGACTTTTTCACCGGGGAGAGAGATGGTTCAGGTGAACTATGGCATCGTATATGAGGCAAACGTTGCAAAAGGGTCCTGTGCACGCTCGTATCATTGAGCGGTTTGACGACATGTCCGAGCAGCTGCAGCAGGCCGCTCGTCACATCTTAGAGCATCCACAAGAAGTGGCACTCGTTTCAATGCGGGAATTGGCGCGCAATGCGGGCGTGCAACCCTCCACAATGACGCGATTGGCGAAGTTTCTTGGCTTCTCGGGATATGAAGATTTTCGTGGCGAGCATGCCGACGTTATTCGAGTGAGCGCCGACGGATTTGCCGCCCGGGCGCTGCAGAGAGAGGGAGGCGCGGTGAGCGGTGAGGGTCTGGCATACCGTATGCTCCAAGGCCTCTCCGCACAGGTCGCTCGTCTGTGTGAACCAGATAACCTTTTACACCTGAGCAAGATGGCGGACCGGCTTGGAAAAGCCCGAAGGATTTATGTTCTCGGCCTACGCTCCTGCCACTCGGTGGCCTGGCACTTCCATTATGTCATGACGTTGCTTGGCGAAAAGACCGTCCATCTCGATGGTCCAGCTGGTACCAGCGGCGATGCGCTCATCCGCGCTAGCGCCGACGATGTCCTACTCGCCATCTCCATTAACCCCTACTCACTTTGCACCCTCGAGCTTGCCGAAGCTGCCCGTGAAAAAGGGCTAGGAATTGTTGCGATTACCGACAGCGAGGTTTCACCCCTGGTAACTATCGCGGAACACGTGGTCCTGTTCCCAACCGAGAGCCAGACATTCTTCCATACCTTGACGCCGGCCCTCGCCGTCTCGGAGGTACTATGTGGCCTGCTGGCAGCCCAGGATCGAGCGAGGGCTCTGGAGGAGCTTAAGCGCGCCGACCGTCACCTCTCCTCGATGAACACCTACGCCTCAACCATTCCGCGTCGGAAGATCTGAGCTTGGGCGCGCCAACTCATGATTTCGCGCGAGGTCGAGTGCATCTTGCCGGTGCGACCGCGAGCCAAGGCGGGCGACCTGCAGCAGAGGCCATTGCATGAGGAGGATCACCGTTGACCCTTTCGCAGTCGCTGACCAGCGCTGTGATCCCGGACGATCATCCATTTGCGGCTGGAGTTCGGTGGCTAGTTATGCGCGTTTGCGCGGGCGAAGCAATGGGCGATACGCGCAGCGTTTCCGTTGTGCGGAGCGTTTCGCCCATTGCCGTGAGGTGGTGGGCGGGGGCCGCCCGTGTCTGGGCGGCGCGACCTCGAGCGGTTCCGGCTTTGACTGAATCGGAAGGGTTTCCGCTTTAGTCCCTTTTATGATTATGGGATGGCCCGCCCTCCCGAAGCGACCAGCTATGATCGCGCTGGTTTGAAGAGGAGAGGACGCGCGCCCAAGTTTTCGCACGGCCTTCAGGCGCCGCATCAGGTGATCGGCAAAAGCCGCGGACAACAGGAACGGAACGCTGACGCCCAGCGAATAGATGGCGAGGAGAACAATGCCCGCCGAAGCCGTTGACGAAAGCGCACTAACGGTGAGGATCGCGCCTAGCACGGGACCGATGCACGGGGTCCAGCCAAAGCCGAAGGCGAGTCCCAGCAAAAAACGCACTGACCGGACGACCGCCGCGGATGCTGCCATGGAAGCGCAGATCCCGTTCGAACCAGGGCACCCGGACAAGGCCGGTCATGAACACGCCGAGGAAAATGACCATCGCGCGCCAATGAGTGTCGCCTCGTCCCGATAAGAAGAGAGAAGCCGACTGAGGCCGTAGTGGTCGCGCCGAGCCCGACGAAGACGGTCGAGAAGCCCAGTACGAAGCAGAGGCTGAGCGACAGCGTCACGAGCCGGCCGGCAGTCGCATCACCCTGCCGGGCGAGCGCATTGCCCGAAACATACGAGATGTATCCTGGCACGAGCGGCAGGACGCAGGGCGACAGGAACGAGACGAGTCCCGCCATGAAGCTGTTATCAGGCCGATATTTGAGATCGCCGACATCTGTACCCAAAGCCCCTGCGCCGACTTGATCAACCGCTTCATCTCGTCGGCATTGCGCGCACCCTGTACGATCTCCTTGCCGACGACGAAGGAGGCACACCAGAGAGGTGCAGGTCTCGGGCGAGCCCTCTGGTGCGCTTGATTTCCTCATCGACCGCGGGGTCGTCCATATCCTTCTTGAGCCGCTCGAGGTCGAGCCCGAGCTGGGCGGCGATTTCCAAAGTTGAGTTCTGGGTGACCGGGCCGGGGTGTGCCATCAGGGCCTCGTGCTTGCCCTGCTTCTGACTGGCGAGGGCGGCACGGGCAGCAAAGACCGAGTCGGGGCCGAAGACGGGGTTTTGCTTGAAGACGACGCGCAGATCTCTGTCCTCCCGCTCCAGTCCAGCGAGCATCGGTGCCGCCTGGCGGCAGTGGGGGCAGTTGTAATCGAAGAACTCCGCAAGGTTGGTGCGGCCCTTTGGGTTGGCTCCAACCGGCGAATCGGGATCGTTGAAGATTTCGACGTGCCGCTGCGCAATAACGGCCGCCAGCTACCGGCGATTTGCCCAAAGGCGATCCACGTGGTCTCAAGTTCTGTCGATAGAAACTTCCCCTCGAGCTAGCAGCTCGGCACACCTGATGCGAATGCTTTCCACCGCCTTGAGTACGGGTTACCTCACCAAAAAGATACCGCCGCCGCGGGCCCCGCGCAGCCATCGACGAAAGCCGCCCGCGCGCCACGCTCGAACGCGCTTACAAGCACTTTGCAACTTCTTTTGTTCAACATCGGACAAAAGCCCTCGGCAAACTACGAAGTGTCATAGAGGCGACCGGTAACTGCATGGCGTAATCTCGCGTGCTGTCGCCATTCGTGCGCAGGGTGGCAATTGCCAATCCGCTGCAGGTCAGAGCGATCGCACAGGCACATAGGACGATCCTGCGGGCAGACGACTGCTGGCGATCACAGGCGTCAACCTCACCGTGGCAACCTGGTTTAATGGCTGCCATCGGCAGGCGCTTCAAGAGGCCGCAGACGGTGGTAAGCTACTTCCGCCTCAATCCGCGGGTTCGCCAATCCGGACTTGGTGCTGCTCACGGACGCATCAGCATAGTTGGCCGTAGTCATGCGCGAGCCATGTTGGTTGAGGCGGCATGGGCGGCGGAAGCGCCGGGGCCGCTGCACGCTTCCTTCGTCCGGGTCAGGGCTAGCCGCGGCCATTCAGATAGCGACCGTCGCCGTAGCTCGCAAACTGACGGTTCTGGTCTGGCACATGTTGACCGAGGGGACCGACTATCCTCGGGCGCGTCCCGGTCTCTCGCACACAAGACCCGCGCCATGGAACTGCAGGACGGGAAACCGCAGAAGAAAGGCAATAGGCAAGGTTCGTATTCCGATGATGCCGGACGGCTATTCCAATCTGAAGCCGGACAGGTATTCCGATCTCGTGCCGGACACGGTTCCGATTTGAAGCCGGACAGTTGGTGTGCCTCTGGGTCGTTGTTTTGAATGGCTCGTGATTGTCGCGCAGTCAAGCGGCGGATGGTGTTTGACGCTGCTTTCGCAAGCTTTCGCCGGAAAGTTCGATGCGGTAGGCGTTGTGCACGAGGCGGTCGCCTCAACCCGATCGAAATGGCCTTCTCCAAGCTCAAGGCGCTCCTGCGCAAGCGGGCCGCCCGCAGTTTCGACGCCATCGCCGATGTCCTCGGCGACATCTGCAATCTCTTCTCCGTCACAGAATGACGGAACTACCTCAATGCGGCCGGATATGAGGCCGATTGAACGCGACACGCTTTAGGTCGCAACTGAATGAGCGGTCGGCGCTCAAACGACTGCCGCTGAAGCCTGTAGTCTGTCGTATGAATGTGTATGCGACTATGACGCGCACGAGCCACTGCTTCACGAAGAATTCAGCTGTAATCTGTGCCGACATCTGCGGCGTCGGCTTTAAAATTGCCGGGCACTCTGATGGCGCCAGAGGAAGTGAGCTGACCTAAAGGTCAGGACGGTACAACTTCAAGCCTCCGCCTGCCCGA
>NZ_JADYVE010000026.1 GCF_020193655.1 Ensifer sp. IC3342 | reverse complement strand
AGCTCCGAAGGACATGCCGCTGAGCGCCGATCCACCGATCAATTTAATCTGCGTTGCCTACCCGCAACCCGGCAAGGTCGCCGAATGCCTAAAGCACCTTGACGACCGGGATGCGATTAGACAACCATCCGTGTCTCTCACCGTCCCAGGACCTTGCAAGGCCTTCATGGATGAGTGTGCTGCCGAGCGAGCGTCCCGCGCGGGTCACCGTACGGAGCTTGCGCCCATACTTGTCCTCGTCTCGGACGCCGGTCGAAAGCGAGAACGTCCCCGCGTTAAGCAGGGCCAGGAGGCGCGCCTTCGCCGCCTCCCCTTTTAGCCGTTCTGCCTCGCATCGCGGCGGGTTCAACTCAGGTGTGTCGATATCGGCAATGCGGATTTTCTCGCCTTCGAACCAGAACGTATCGCCGTCGACGACACAGTTGATGTGACGGCTATCGCCGCAGATCGAAAACGAAGCTGACAGTGAATCCGCTGTCGAGGGGTTGGCGAAAGCCAGGAGGCTCGTGAGGTTGCTTGTGCCGTAAGCTGAGAGGAATCCAGCGACGGCAATGATCGCGAGCCCGACGATCGCGATTGTTCTTCCGCGACGACGAGGATAAGCGACACGAGGTCGCTTCCGCTTAGTGGGTATTTCTTGCCGACGGCCGCCGCCGGCCTTCCGGGGCCTCCGGAATGGCGTCACGTTGTTTTGCGCCAATTTAGTCTCCATGCATTTCGCCGAACGGTACGATGGCCATGGTTTCGTCCGGGTTTACCGACAACCTGGTACGGCCGATAAAGCAGTGTGCGAGGTGCGGGGGCGCAGTCGGTCCCGCCTCCCCTTCGGGTAACTCAGTTGAGGCTCCTGCGGCTGCGCTGTTTCCCGCCCTCCCACGACGAGAATTCCCGAAATCCCGCCCGTTGGGCGTCGCGCACGCTGATTTCTCCGATACTCTTCATTCTCCTGGATCCGCCTTGTTCGTTGCACTGCGCGCCGGCTGGATCACGCGGGCTTCAGACATCTTTCCAATCGTGTGAAACCTGTTCGTTCCGACGCAGGCCTTCATGTCTTCACGCCGGAACCAGATCGCGCGGCCGCATCGGAGCGGCGCATTCCCGGCCGTAAACACGATCTGCTCATCGGCACGCATCCGCAGCACTTCATGGGGCTGGATCAGCGGTCTGGCTGCGAGCTGCTTCGACCGCGTTCGCGACGATCCCCTGGATTGGGAACTGCGGCTGACCTGGTCGATCTCGACGGTGGTCATGCCGCAGCGCTTCGAGATGTAGTCGGCGGTGTCGGGATCGTTGATCGCAGCGAACGAAATCCAGCTTGCGCTCTCGAACCATTTGCTCGCTGCGTCGCGACCGCCATAGGTCTCGCGCATCTGGCCGATCGACTGGTAGATCATCGTGAGCGTGATCCCGTACTTGCGGCCGGCGTCGCGCGCGGTTTCGAGGATGCGCATGTAACCGAGCCGCGCGACCTCATCGAGAAGGAAGAGCGCCCTGCCCTTTACCTCGCCATCGCGATTGTAGATCGCGTTGAGGAACGAGCCGATGATGACACGCGCAAGACCGGCATGGGTCTCCAATGTCTTTAGGTCGATGTTGATGAACACATCGGTTTCGCCGGCCGCAAGCGCGTCGGTCGAGAATGTGGAACCGGATACGAGTGCGGCGTAGTTCGGATAGGACAGCCAGTGCGTTTCCTTGACCGCATTGGCGTAGACGCCGGAGAAGGTTTCCGGTGTCATGTTGACGAAGGCGGCGACGTTTTCCTTCACGAAATCCGAATTCGAATTGTCGTAAATCGACTGCAGCCGCTCGCGCAGTTTCGGTTCGGGCTCGGCCAAATTGGAACGCACCTGGCGCAAGGTCTGGTGTTCCTGGTCGGTATGACCGGATAGGCAGACGTCCGCAATCAGCGCGGTCAACAACTGCAGCGCCGATGCCCGGAAGAAATCGTCGCGGACACCACGCGCGCCGCCGCTGTCGCTCATGATCCACGATGCGACCGACGCGATATCCTCCTCCTTCGTCCCGCCGAAGCGACCGATCCAGTCAAGCGCGTTGAACCCGGTTTCCGGTTCTTTCGGATCGAGAATGCGGATGAAGCGTGCCGCCCCTTTGCGATGCTCATGGATCATCGGCGCGACTTCGTTCGAAGGGTCCAGCACGACAAGGCCGCCGCCCCATTTGAGGGCGGTCGGGATTGTCACCGACGTCGTCTTGAAGCCGCCCGATCCGGCGAACACGATCCCGTGCGAGGATCCAAACGAACCGTCGAAGCACAGCAGCGGCGACTTGCCGCCGGCGCCCCAGGTCTCCGGGTCATCGGCCCGGAACGCGCGCGCCGCCGTGCTGTCCTTGTCGACCCGGTAGCGCTCGCCGATGACGATGCCGCCGGTGTCGGCAAAGAGTTTTTCCGCTTCCTGCATCTTCATCCAGTCGGCTTCACCGTGGAGCGCCCTTTTTCCCCGGATGCGCTTCGGCTCGGCGCGTGCGAAGGCGGCATTGCCGATCAGTGCGACCCGTAGCGCAAAACATCCCGCCATCAACGCCGCCGCCGCACCGACCATCGTTGCATAATCAAGGTACGAGGTAATGGACTTGCCGTCCGGCACTTGCCCGGCGAATGCGGCGAGACGAGCAGCCTCGCGCGCCGTCGCGACCAACATCGTTGTCGCGCTTCCCGCCAGAGCGCCCCAGCCGGCCACTTTAACGCTCGTAGAGCCGGCGTTCGCGAACAGGTAGATCACGCCGATCGCCGCGGCGGTGACATAGGGCAAGGCGATCCCGACCCGGCCCAGCGTCAACCTTGCAGCATCGGTCTTGCCGAAGGTCGACAGCCATTGCTCGATCCCGGTCATGCCGATAACGACCAAAACCATCAGCACGAGCGGGGCGACAGCGACTGTGATCCTATTCGCCGTCATCGCCGAAGGCCTCCGCCCCGATTGCGATCAACCGCGCCCGCTCACCTTCGTCGGACTTCAGCCGCTGACTGAGTTCGACCAACGCCCCGAGCAGCAGCGCGCGCTTCTCATACCGCAAGCCTGCCTTCACGATCAGGCCGCCGAGTTCGATCTTCTCCCGTGTGTCCTTCTTGCGGGCGTCAGATGTCGTCGTCCTCGCCATTCGCTCAAGCCTCGTCACTGCTGCCCTGAGCCGCGCCAGATGGGACCGAGGCCGACGTCGATCCGATGGCGTCGCCGGCACCCTTCTTTCCTCCGGTCGTATTCCCCTGATCCCCGCGAAAGCGTTTCGCCAGGCTCTCGAAGGCCGCCTGAAGCTCGGCTTCCTCGATCTTGATGTCTCCAAGGCCAGCCTTGAGGGCAATCCGGCCGATGCGCTCGGCGTCGCGGGTTTCCGCGGCCTTGAGCTGTTCCTGCAGCTTGGCGATTTCGTTGCGGATTTTCGAGGTTGGTTTTTTCATTCCGTCCGGCTCCTTGGCTGAGAAAGCTTGTCTTTCGAAGCCAGTTTTTCCGAACAGAGTGCGGCACGCACTACTGTGAATCCTACAATCGCCAACGGCGATGCTTTGGTGAATGATCCCGGCCGTTCCGAAGGAGCGGCTTCCAAGGGCGCAATTATACGTCGCTGACGCGACGCTCTGCTTGGGGCCCGGCTGGGCTGCCAATCCCGACGAACCCGTTGAATCTGTTCGCAATCGGAGCTCAGACCGCCGTGGCCGTTCCTCATTTCTCCGTCAGTGTCGTCGCCCGCGGCTCCGGCCGCAGCGCCGTGCTGTCGGCGGCCTATCGCCACTGCGCCAAGATGCAATACGAGCGGGAAGCGCGGACGATCGACTACACCCGCAAGCAGGGCCTTCTGCATGAGGAGTTCGTCATCCCAGCCGATGCACCTGAATGGTTGCGGTCGATGGTTGCCGATCGCTCGGTCTCCAGCGCGTCGGAAGCCTTCTGGAACAAGGTCGAGGATTTTGAGAAGCGCTCCGATGCCCAGCTCGCCAAGGACGTCACCATTGCGTTGCCGATCGAATTGACGGCCGAGCAGAATATCGCACTCGTCCGGGATTTCGTCGCACGGCACATCACCGCCAAGGGCATGGTGGCCGATTGGGTCTATCACGATGCGCCGGGTAATCCGCACGTGCATCTGATGACGACACTGAGGCCGCTCACCGAGGACGGGTTCGGCGCCAAGAAGGTCGCGGTTCTTGGACCGGACGGCAATCCTATCCGCAACGACGCCGGCAAGATCGTCTACGAGCTTTGGGCGGGAAGCCTCGAGGACTTCAACGCCTTTCGCGACGGCTGGTTTGCCTGCCAGAACCGGCACCTGGCAATGGCCGGACTCGACATTCGCATCGATGGCCGATCCTTCGAAAAGCAAGGCATCGAAGTGGAGCCGACCATCCATATTGGTGTCGGTGCAACGGCCATCGACCGCAAGGCGGAGCATGCGGAAAAACAGTCATCGGCAGGGTCACCAAAGCTCGAACGGATCGAGCTGCAGGAGGCACGGCGAAGCGAGAACGCACGTCGGATTGAGCGCCGTCCGGAGATCGTCCTCGACCTGATCACCCGCGAGAAGAGCGTCTTCGATGAGCGCGATGTGGCAAAGGTCCTGCATCGCTATATCGATGACGCCGCC
Source organism: Ensifer sp. IC3342 (assembly GCF_020193655.1). Taxonomy (GTDB): domain Bacteria; phylum Pseudomonadota; class Alphaproteobacteria; order Rhizobiales; family Rhizobiaceae; genus Sinorhizobium. The sequence continues at coordinate 37,058 of NZ_JADYVE010000026.1, read as the reverse complement.
CTGTTCCAGAGCCTGATGGTCCGCGTTCTGCAGAGCCCCGAAGCGCTCCGTCTCGAGCGCGAGCGGATCTCGTTTGCGACCGGCACACGGGTGCCTGCCAAGTACACGACGCGCGAGCTGATCCGGCTGGAAGCCGAGATGGCCAACCGCGCGATCTGGCTTTCGGGGCGATCTTCGCATGGCGTTCGGGAAGCCGTGCTCGAGGCGACGTTCGCGCGCCACTCGCGCTTGTCGGAGGAGCAGAAGACCGCGATCGAGCACGTTGCTGGACCCGAGCGGATCGCAGCCGTCATCGGCCGCGCCGGCGCTGGCAAGACGACGATGATGAAAGCCGCGCGCGAGGCGTGGGAAGCGGCCGGCTATCGCGTTGTCGGTGGTGCTCTGGCCGGCAAGGCCGCAGAAGGTCTGGAGAAGGAAGCAGGGATCGCCTCGCGCACGCTTTCGTCATGGGAACTTCGGTGGCACGAAGGCCGAAACCAGCTCGACGCAAAGACGGTCTTCGTTCTCGACGAGGCCGGCATGGTGTCGTCACGGCAGATGGCGCTCCTGGTTGAGACGGTGACCAAGGCCGGCGCCAAGCTCGTCCTGGTTGGCGATCCGGAACAGCTCCAGCCGATCGAAGCCGGCGCAGCGTTCCGCGCGATTGTCGATCGCATCGGCTATGCCGAGCTCGAAACCATCTATCGCCAGCGCGAGCAATGGATGCGCGGTGCTTCGCTCGATCTCGCTCGCGGCAACGTCGGCAAGGCGGTCGATGCCTATACCGCTCAGGGTCGAATGATCGGTTTGCGTCTGAAGGACGAGGCAGTCGATACCCTCATCGCCGATTGGAGCCGTGATTACGATCCGACCAAGACGACATTGATCCTCGCCCATCTCCGGCGCGACGTGCGAATGCTCAACGACATGGCACGCGCCGAGCTTGTCGAGCGTGGCATCCTTGGCGAAGGTTTTGCTTTCCGGACAGAAGACGGACATCGCACTTTTGCGCCCGGCGATCAGATCGTTTTCCTGAAGAACGAAGGCTCGCTTGGTGTGAAGAACGGCATGCTCGGCAAGGTCGTCGAAGCCGCGCAAAACCGCATCGTTGCGGAGATCGGCGAAGGCGCGCACCGCCGGCAGGTCGCCGTCGAGCAACGGTTCTACAACAACGTTGACCATGGCTATGCCACCACGATCCATAAGAGCCAGGGCGCCACCGTCGACAGGGTGAAGGTGCTCGCGTCCCTCTCCCTCGATCGACATCTGACTTATGTGGCGATGACCCGTCATCGCGAGGATCTCCGCGTCTATTACGGCACCCGATCCTTCGCTTTCGCTGGCGGCCTGATCAAGATCCTGTCGCGAACGAACGCCAAGGAAACCACGCTCGATTACGAGAAGGCGACCTTCTATCGCCAAGCGTTGCGCTTCGCGGAAGCCCGCGGCGTGCATATCGTCAACGTCGCCCGAACAGTTGCCCGCGACCGGCTCGAATGGACGATCCGCCAGAAACAGAAATTGGCCGATCTTGCCCACCGGCTCCTCGCTATTGGCGCCAAGCTCGGCCTCAGTGCCGGCACCAAACCGACCCATTCCCAAAGCAGCAAGGAGGCCAGCCCGATGGTTGCCGGCATCGCGACATTCCCGAGAACTGTCGAGCAAGCAGTTGCCGATAAGATCGAAGCGGACCCCGGTTTGAAGAAGCAATGGGAGGACGTGTCGTCCCGCTTCCATCTCGTCTACGCGCACCCGGAAGCGGCATTCAAGACGGTCAATGTCGACGCAATGCTGAAGGATGAGACGGTCGCCAAATCGACGCTTGCGAAGCTCACCAGCCAGCCGGAAAGTTTTGGTCAGCTCAAGGGGAAATCCGGCGGCTTCGCAAGTCGCGCCGACAAGCGGGATCGCGAGCGGGCGGAACGCAACGTTCCCGCTCTTGCTCAAAGTCTCGGCGACTACATGCGCCAGCGCAGCCAGGCCGAACAGCGCTATCAGGCGGAGGAAGTGGCGGTCCGCCGCAAGATGTCGATCGACATTCCGGCTCTGTCTCCGAATGCGCGCCAGACGCTCGAGCGCGTGCGCGACGCCATCGACCGCAATGACCTTCCCTCAGCACTCGAATTCGCGCTTGCCGACAAAATGGTGAAGGCGGAACTGGAGGGCTTTGCCAAAGCTGTCGCCGAGCGTTTCGGCGAACGGACCTTCCTGCCCTTGGCCGCCAGGGACACGAACGGAGAGACCTTCAAGACGATCACCGCCGGCATGAGCCCAGGTCAGAAAGCGGAGGTGCAGTCAGCCTGGAGCCTGATGCGCGCAGTGCAGAATCTGGGTGCCCATGAGCGAACGACCGAGGCCCTGAAACAAGCCGAGACGCTGCGGCAGACGAAGAGCCAGGGCCTGTCGCTGAAATGACTATCCCTCTCATTGAAATGGCGCTGAAGAGGCGACGCAAAAAAGCGCTCCTTCTCGGCTTTGCCCCTATCACAATGGCGTTGTTGGGAATGATTTCGGTCGCGTGGTTCGGTGGCTATCGGGTCAATCTTACACCGAGCGAACCGCTCGGTCTCTGGCGCGTCGTCAGACTCGATCGCCCAGCCGCCGTTGGCGATCTCGTCTTCATTTGTCCACCTCAAACCACGGCCATTCGTGAAGCGCGCGCTCGCGGCTACCTCCGCCCGGGCCTGTGCCCGGCCGGCGTTGCGCCGCTCATCAAGTCGGTCGTGGCCGTTGCAGGGCGGCGCGTCGACGTTGGTACTAGCGTCTCCGTGAACGGCCGTCTGGTTCCCTCCTCCACCCTAGCGCAGCGAGACGCGTGGGGTCGGCAAATGACCCCGTTCTCGGGCGGGATCGTGCCGGCCGATTACGTGTTCCTGCACTCGGCTTTCGCCGGCTCCTACGACTCCCGCTATTTCGGTCCGATTCCGGCTGCAGGCATTCTCGGCCTGGCGCAAGAGGTGCTGACCTATGCGCCATGATCGCCTCCAGCCGGCAGTGCTGACCGTCGCGTCTGTTCTTGCCGGAATGATTGGGTGGAGCGGCCATGTCCTGCTCCTTCCGGCGGCGCTGGGTTTCCCCGTCCTATGGGGGCATGCGCGATCGAGGTACGTGGCGGCGATAGTTTCGGCCGGATATTTCCTGGCGGCATCCCGTTGTCTGCCGCAGGGCGTCGCGTCTTTCTACGCCTCCGATCTTTTGCCGGGCTTATTGCTATGGCTGTGCGCCTCGGGGAGCTTTGTTGCCGCGCATACCGTGCTCTGGACCAAGCGCCCTGACCGTCGACAGTTTCGCTACCTGGTGGCGGCCGCGCTCATGGCGGTGCCTCCGTTCGGCTTCACCGGCTGGGCGCATCCCGTAACATCGGCGGGCGTTCTATTTCCTGGATGGGGATGGTGGGGATTGGCGGCGATGACAGCCGGCCTCATGGGCCTCGTAACCCGCATGTGGCCGGCTGTCGCGATCGCCCTTACAGGCTTCTGGCTTTGGTCCGCCGCAAACTGGACCGTTCCGACACTACCGCAGGGCTGGCAGGGCGTCGATCTCGAACTGGGGGCATCGCTCGGCCGCGACACCAGCATTCAGCGTCACCGTGATCTGATTGCTACAATAAAGACCCTTGCAACTGGCGGCGTCCGGGATGTGGTTCTGCCCGAGAGCGCCTTAGGCTTCTGGACGCCGACCGTGGAGCGGCTCTGGGTCAAAGCTCTGCAGGGCACGGACATGGCCATGATCGCCGGAGCGGCGACGATCGATGCGACCGGATACGACAACGTACTCGTGACTGTTTCAGCGAACGGCGGCGGCATCCTCTATCGCGAGAGAATGCCGGTCCCGGGCTCAATGTGGCAGCCTTGGCGATCCTGGCTCGGCGAGAGCGGCGGAGCGCGTGCGCACTTCTTCGCAAACCCTATTGTGATCGTAGGCCATAGCCGGGTCCTCCCGCTCATTTGCTACGAGCAACTCGTCGTCTGGCCCGTTCTGCAATCGATGCTCTACGATCCGGACCTGATCCTTGCGGTTGGAAACGGATGGTGGACTAAAGGGACATCCATCGTCGCGATCCAGCGAGCCAGCGCGATCGCCTGGGCAAAGCTGTTCGCGAAACCGCTTGTCCTTTCCTTCAACACCTGAAACCCGAGGAGACGTCGTGCTGGACGCTGCCCTGATCAAAGAATGCGCCGATCCGTCCTTGAAGCCCGCGATCGTCGAGCAGTTCGTCGCGGTTGCCGGTTCGACGGACCCGCTCGCCGTGACCGTCAAGTCGGGCGGCCGGTTGGTCCTGGTGCCGAAGGCACGGTCGGCCGACGAAGCGATGACGATCGTCCGTCAATATGCAGGACAGGCGGTGGTTCGCGTTGGCCTGACGCAGTTTCCGGCTGGCGTCGGCGTGAAGAACGCCGCGGACCTAAAGCCCCACCTGGTTGATGCCTGCGAAAACCTTCGCAAGGGAACCTCGATGTTTGCCAAAATTCTGAGGATCGTCGCCAAGTGGTATGGCAATCCCCAGAGCGAAGACGTCTTTCCGCAGATATTCGATGATGCGGTCCATGCTTGGAAGACCGGAGAATTCGAAGGCGTGAGCGTGTTTCAGGCTCAGGATCCAGGAGATCCCATTGAGCTGCCGCAGCCAAACGAGGTGACCTCGACTGATGACGAGGAGACAGCTGTGACAACGCCTGAGAAACAGCCGGAGGCGAATGAGGATGTAGATCGGGCGGGAATTCGGATCGATCTCTCCCGCATCGGCGGGAATTGACCGTCATTCCGGAAGCGCATAGCGCGTCAAGACGGCCTCGCCGCCGCATCGACCAGTTCCTGCAACACGGCCGAGAACAACTCCCGCTGCAGTGCCGGCAGGACCTGCGGAACGATGATGACCAGGCCGGCGTGCAGCTCCTCTTTTGCGTAGAGTTTTCTGAAGTCGCGCGCGTTGTTCGTTACGAAGGTGAAGTCGTCCGCGACGATGCGCGGCATCAGATCCCAGTCGGTCTCACCGCTCAGGCCAAGCCAATTGACATGAAAACAGTCGCGGCTATGGTCTTGAGCACACGCCCACGAGCGAGGTGTGCAGGCATTCATCGACGAGGAACTTCACGAAGCCGTGCCTGAGGCCTTTCGGGAACCAGCCTTGGAGAGAGGCAGGCGCTTCACCGACTTCACCTTCAGTCCCTGTTCCGAAAGTTTTTTCGGCCGTCCGCGGGCTGGGTGAGCTGCCGTCCAGATTTCGGCGAGTTCCACCATGCGCGCCGTTACAGACGGATAGCCGTCAACGATTTCCGCGCTGCTGGCGCCTTGCTGTTTCATCGCGGCGATCATTCGCACTGGAACCCGGGTCCCCTTGAAAACCGGTTCGCCGCCTACAACGCCCTTCACAGCCTCAATCTTTTGCTCGGCTTCTCGAAGCGCCTCGGCGCGCTCGGCGAGTTGCTCCCTCGCCCGCGCCACGTCGACGATCAGATAGTCGTCTGCTCTCACCGTATCCGCGTCGGGATTCTGGTCGATTGTATCGAACAAGCGCTTGCGACGTTCGGCGGAGAGGATCGAGCCCACGCCATACCAGAGCTTCAGGCGCAGCAGGTCCTCGTCTGTAAGTTCTCGGCCCTCACGCCCGAAATGGGCCTCTATGATCCGCTTATCGATTGCATTGTGCACCGACTTTACAGCAATCTCGCTTAGAGCTGCGGCTTCGGCAGGCGTGTAGGCGCGGGAAGCAGTGGTCATAATCATTCTCCGTGTGGAGAATATATAAGGCATGCCGCTTCAAACGTAAAGGCTGATTGGCGATTTCAACCCGTCTATCGTCAGCCCAGCCTTGCAGCTTCACTTCTTCTCCGGCCGCCGTTTCAGCAAATCAGCTTCGATTTCGAAAACAGTCGCCAAGTGATCCACCACGTCGATACTCGCATTGTAAACGCTGCGCTCCAGAGAACTGATGTAGGTACGGTCGATACCTGCTCGGTGTGCAAGTTCTTCCTGCGACAGGCCTTTGGCCCGACCCGCGGCTTTCAGGTTTCGTGCAAACACCTCTCGAATCTCCATGATCGAGAGAGCAACGACTTGCAGAGTATTCCACCACGGAGTATTCTCTACAATCTATTCCGCATGTAGAATCTGATGCGGCTACGGCAAGGCCATTCTACGATCGGGCGGTCGGCGGCTCCCAAGATTTGAACTCCCTACCCATCCACCGAAATTTGGTATCCGATTGAAAGCGTGTACGATGCGAACTAAGCCTCGGGCCTTGGCGACGGCAACATGAAGATAGAGGAGACAAGGATGACCAACGCCGGCTCATCCGAGGCAGACGAAAAAATTGGTAGGGGATGTCGCTACAGCCTCGAGATAAATGCCTTCCCATGATCCGGGGTACGAATTGAAGGTTTTCACCTGAAGGCTTCTTTCTGCAGGTAGCAAACCGGTCACACCCACAGGCATGTGCGCTAAGAGCACTCTTGATCATCTGCTCATCTTGCGCTGCTTCCAGCATATCGATGAGCGAGCGAACTTGTCGATCCACGGCCTCTCTCCTGTCTTCTTGACCCGGGGGCGTCCCTTGGTGCAACGATCTTGCCATGCGGAACCGGCATCCCGCGCGACGGCTGGGTCATGATTTTGCAAACAGAATCCGCGGCCCGGCGCTCTGCCCATGCGAAACAGACCCTCAAACCGCGGTACCTGTAGGACACGATCTTTCAAGCTGAGTCGATCTAAAACATGATAATGGAAGTAAGATTTATGCGCTTCAGTGGTTGCAGCGCCACACCCCGCGTCAACCGGTGGCAGACGCGATAATCGACCATTTGGTCGCTACGTCGTCAATTTCCCCGATAGGCGGACGGAAAAATAATGTCCTGATCGACGAGCACATTAAATTTGTAACCTGGTCGAATACGAATTGTCGGCTGAACGTTCAGGTTCTTCGAGATCGTCTGTTCCGCGACGCGACCAAAGCTCTCGGCGAAATTGCGTCCGGCGGCGTCGGACGCCGTCTCCTGTGTCGCGAGGGTCGAGCTCTGCGGCAGAGACATGTCGATCCCGGTTCCGATCAGCGCCGCCGATCCGAAGGTCCGCCAGAGATGACGGTCGACCTTGTCAGCGAAGCCGCCATAACCCTCGGCGTCCGTGCCGGCCATGTCGCCCGATCTGCAGGGTTGACCCGTTTGGAAAGATGAGATCGGTCCAGACGACCAGCACCCGCTCCTGACCGAAGGATACCTTCGAGTCATATCGGCCGAACAGCTTGGCGCCTTGCGGGATGAGGAGCCGGTATCCCGTCGCACTGTCATAGACATTCTAGCTGACCTGCGCGGTGATGCGTCCAGGTAGGTCGGAGTTGAGGCCGGTGATCAATGTCGCCGGGATGACCGAGCCGCGCTTCAGTTCATAGGGCGACATCTGCGGCACGAACTTGTTCGGCAGGTAGCCGAGATTCCTTTATGTCCTGATTAAAGAAGTCCTCCTTCGAGATCTGGCCGTTCTGATCGACATTCTGTCCCATGAGCCCGGATTTCATCGCGGCTGCGTAGAGGTCCGATGTGTTGTTTGCTGTCGCTGTCGCATTCTGTCGGCTGGGATCCGTCGCCTTCGCCGTCGTCTCGACATCCGAGACGTCAACCTTCAGCGGTGAATCGAGCGCTGTCGCACGGGCCTGAAGGCGCACCATTCTCTGGCGCTGGGCCTCGCGGATATACTGCTCGTCCTGCTCGCGCTTCAGTCGGGCCTTCCACTCCTCTTCGGACTCGAGCCTGGCCGTCGTACCTCCCGTTCCGCCAGGCGGCGCTCGATAACCGGCTCCTGTTTCTCGACCTTCTGCTCGGGTGACCGGCGTCGGCTGGAAGGTCTCACGTTCGACTGGCTCGCCTATAATACCGTCCGTCACGCCACGTTTAAGTTGGTCGCCGAAGCTGGTGGCCGGCGTATCGTCTGCTCGCCCGTCCGTGCAGGCGTCAAGACCGCAATGTGCCACGGCCGTCGCTGCCTCGTCGCCGAACAGTTCGATCGCTGCGTCCGCGGTGCTCTCCGGGTCCGACAGGGCTGGTAAGATCGCCTTCGTCATCGCTATCTCCCTGATCACTGCTTCTCAGGCGCTGGGGATGCTACGCTCATTTGAGCGTTGCGCAAACGATCCCGTTTATGCAACGGTTGCACGGAAGACAAAAACGCATTTAGTAGATAATGAAGGCTGAAATTTCTGATTGCGGCAGGAAACAGGGAAAATCCTTCTTTATCAGCGTGCCGCAACGGAACTCTGCCAGGCGCTAATACCAGCGAGCGGTGATCATGGCACGAAGCGGATACTCTTTCGGTCGGACGTGGACCTGCTGCTGTCCTACGTTTAGCGATCGAGTGATGCGCCGAGCATTATGCGCCAGGGGCTCGACTTCTCCTATGAAGTGCACGTGACCCGGCATGAGCGATATCGGCGCCTCGTCGTCATTAGGGCGCTGAATGTCGTGCTGGAGTGGGGAAGGACTAAACGCACCCAGTTTCATCACTACCCCGTCAGCGTTCAAGAATGATCTGATCCGCCGAATTTACTCTTATTTCGACTTGGGGGCCTGCTTGCGCCATCACGTCGATCGCCTTGAATGCCGCGAGATCTAGCCCTGTGTCGATCTCAATCGCCTCCACGCTTACCTGAGTGTCCTCGAAGTCGCCAAATACAAACCGCGACCGCTGCGGACGGGGCATAAAGCTCGTTTGCGAGCGGCGGTACGCAATAGCAGTCGGGGCCCTGGTCCGGGCATGGGTGAACGCGACAATTTTCCAGAAAGCTACGGGAACCTTTACTCCATAGTAGACCGGGTCTTCTGCAGTCAATACTGGCCCAGTGATCACAGATATCCGTAGGTTTTCGCGATCAGTGTTATCGAGTATGTAGCTCTCGAGGTCGAGCCAGACACCCGCGTTGAAGTTTTGTTGCTGCGGAGCGGCATTGGTTACGTGAAAGGTGTCGGCGTCTGCTTGCTTTGCAGTTCCCGGGTCGCCCCAGTTCGGATCTTCGCGCCGTGTCATGTGCCCGCGACTGAAAAAACCGCGGGACGCGTCGCCGTAGACCTCTCTAATAATCTGAAGGTCAAGATCGATCCGCGGGTCTTTTCGCCATGCGTCCGTTCGCTCGACGTCCCGGTTGGACTGGGATCCATCGATGTTCACGGCGCTGAATAGCGGCAGTTTCCGTGACTTGGACATTACCACGGAGAAGTGGGTGTACTTCAACTCATACGGCAACGCTCCATCGCGAGCGGCTTCCGGAAGGAGCGTTATGACATCTTCGCTCCAGTCCCTGAGCCCGGGTAGTGGCAACGACTTCTGCCCGGACACGAAGTCGGCCTGATATCCATCACGTTCTGCGTAACTTTCGATCGACCAGACGGTGTTGACCACCCTGAACGTGGACACGGTTTGGGGTGCGGGACCGAACGATTTGGCCACGTTTTAGCTCCTAAGAGGTGAGATGGAGTGCTCTTGAAAAAAATAGGCCGAATTACCGGCCCACTTTCACCTTCGTATCGGGGGCGGAGTACCGTCTCGTCGGGAAGCTCCGCCATCCCTTGATAGATTGAGTGGCCGACTTGATCGCCGCCTCGTCCCCCTCGATCAGAAGGGATGACGGCTTTTCGTCGACGACCGAAATCCCGCGGGTCTTGACCATCCGTTTGACAGCCTTGCCAGAAGGAGCACTGTCATTTTCCTTTCGCAGGATTACCTGCTGAATGACTGTATCGCTCATGTTCATCCTTGACCGGGCAACCCGAAGCCCTCGTAGTCTCGACCAAAACCCACAGCACGTGCGGCTTCGAACAAAGCGTCGGTAAGCGCCCTGCTGCGGTTTTCATCTATCTGTTGAAATATAGTATTGTTCGACGCCAAAAGGAAGGCTGCGTAGCCCGCGACGGTGGGAGTCGCCATGGACGTGCCGCTCATCGGTCCATAGGTAGCTCCCGGCAAGGTGGACACGACCCCCACGCCAGGCCCAGTCAGGTCTATTTGCGGGCCAAAATTCGAAAATGCCCCTACGAAGCTGTCGTTAGCCCCGAACGGAGCCGCAATGTCCAGAGCTTCGGTCGAGTCCTGCGGAAACGAGTCCCGCCGGCCCATGGCGGACACAGCGATGCAGAATGGAAGAGCGGCCGGGAAGCTGACAGGCTTTCGCCCATCGTTTCCAGCTGCTGCAATAACTATGACGCCTCTGCTCAAAGCGGAGCCGATGGCTGCGCGAACGGCCTCATCCTCGGCTCCGCCTCCGAGACTGAGGTTGATTATGTGGCAACCGTCCTGAACAGCCCGGTCGATAGCGTTCATTATATCGTAGTTTATCGCCCCCTCTCCCGAGTGCGGAAAAACCCGATAGCTCCTGAGGGTGACGCCGGGAGCAATGCCCGACAACGGGATGTCGGCTGTAGGCCTTGCCCCCACGATGCCTGCGACGTGAGTACCGTGTTCGCCGTCGACCGCCGCTGGACCCCACTCGTCGATACAGCCGGGGTCGTCGCGGGTTTCCTCAGAAACCATGTTCGCGCCGCCAGAAACGTTCGGCAGCAGCGGATGGTCGCGGGCAATTCCAGTATCAACTATGCCGACGATCACATTTGTGCCAGCGTCTACAGGTATTCCCGCACGAAAGCGGTTCAAGGCCAACGAAGCCCGGCGGAGATCGACAGACTCCAACGCCACGGTTGCGTTTGAAACCAGTTCGTAGCGGCGAGCGGAGTGTCCCCAGTAAGTCGGAGGTCCGTAGACGTATATGCGATCAAGGGACGTGCCCTTGGCAATTCGAAGGCGTACCCGCCCCTGGTCGTCGGAGATACCCTCGTCCCCTGCTTTTCTTCGGAAGTTTGTGAATGCGATGACCTGAGCGCCGGGGATCGGATTGCCGTCCTTGTCCTTTACAAAAAGGTTGGTCGCTGCCGATCGAGTGGTGCGCACCGAGGCCGAAGCTTCGCGGAGAATACGATGCTGCATTTTCATAGTGCGATAACGGACGACCGGAACGATCTTGAGGTCTGGTTCCTCAATTCGAAGCGCTAGCTCGGCTTCCGGAGTCATCTCCACAAGCCGCGGCCCATCGGCGCTGACGTAATCAAGGAGCTCGATTCCAGCCTCAGGCGAAATTGGTGCCGCCATGGCGACACCCCGCCTGCCTGCCGCACCCGGAATTGTGGGACGAAGGCTCGCGGCCCTTTCGAGCGTTGCCGATCTGAAGCCGTACGAAGGAAGAACAACGTATTGTTTGCGCAAGGGGATCACCGATCTATTCGAGAAAAGCGAATGCAGGGGAGAGCGAACTATAAGGCTAGTGACAATTTACTAATGCACGATAAACTTGTCTAGAGTTAGGACTGCAGCCCGGTAACACTGACAAGACATCAAAGGTACTGTGCCCTTTAGCGGACCTCACGAAGAAGTTCTGGACTTCATGCAGGACCCTGAGCGCCATCGACGTCTCCGGCTTGAATAAGATGAACAATCTGAACAACTCTTGGCTACCGGGGTTTGAGGGGGCGTGGCATGGAAGATGCTTTAAACGGGACCGGCGGTGCGAAGACACCGCCGCGCAACCCTGCTCAAGACAAGGCTTGGTCGAAGGCGCACCCCCACCATAAGGAGGCTGGCTTACGGCCCCCTGGTGATCAGTCTTTGATCGCCTGCCGATGAGAAAAGACAGGGCGACTTCTTGATGCGGAACTCAGGGGTCGTGGCTGGCATTTCTAACGAGTGCAGTATGTCGATTCCTTATTAGAGGATGTTAAAAGAAGCCGATATTGCCGGGGCATCATCTCAGCGATCGGGACCTTGCCTCCAAGCTTAACCTTGGCCGAACCCCAGTACGCAAAGCGCTTATCCGACTTGCGGCGGAGGGCAGGCAGTCCCCCTTTGCAGCGTAACGTCGAACCTCTTCCCGGCGGTTGCCTTGACCTCGGCCCAGTTGACCGAAAGGTGGTCCTCGATAAGGTCGTGCGTTTCCTTTTTCGCAACTCTTGCCCGCTCCCATGAGGCGGGCGCCACGTGGGGCTTCGATGGCTGCGATTGCATCGTCGGCCACTCTTTTATGGGCTCCAGCGGGTCTCCGAAACGTCTCGAAGCCGGGCGGGTGGATGTCGATGTGGTAGTTGCGGCGCTGCGGCTTGGAATATTGATCCTAACCAACCAGGTAGGGCGATCCCGCGCCGTGAGACGGAGGACGGCATGCTGCGCCGACAACTGCAGGATACGGCGGGTGGAGCCGGTCTTGGACTCGGACCCGATCAGGTACTTCTGCCCGACGCCGAGTCTATTCTGGGACGTGGTGGATTTGCCGAAAACTCTTTTCTCAGAAGATGCGATCTGACGCCGACCGGACATGTTGCTATCGCTCCTTCGTTCGCTCTATTGGCACCTACGACGTCGTGGCCGGCGGCTCCTGCCGGGGAATTGCAAAAACCGTGCCAAACTGCAGAGAAGCAGTCGCAGAAAAAATACTCTTCATCTTATTCAATGGTTTAGCTCCGAGTGCGGCAAGAAGCCCCCGGCCGAGGCCACCGTGTCGTATGCTCGACAAGCTACGACAGCTCGTGTCGGCTCTACGGCTTCTTCCTGGGAGACCGGCAGGAATACTACGCAGGTGAGCGGGATGCCTGCCTCATTTAACCCCCGCGCCATCGGTGGAGGTCGAGCGCAGGCGCGGTGTTACCAACCCGCAGCAATGGATATTAGCGCCTCAGGATATCAAACCTCGTGTTGAGCAGCGGCAGTGCGTTCCAAATCAGGATGGGCAGGGTCGGCTATGCCCCCGGCAATTTGCTGGCCAGCTGGCTGGTTCCGACCAGCGGCCGGGCCGAGCCTCTGGCGTTTGGTCCATAGTGGACAGCGAAGCACGACATTGTGATGCAACCGCCGTCTTCGAGGCGGTTAGCGACCCCCCCCAGCGATGTCAAATGGACTTGGAAATCACATCTCCGCCTGTTGCGCTCAATATAGACTACGTTACCAACGCGAATCCGACGCATCTCCTGTAGGTAGGAGTTCAGTGTCAATGCCGCCGTAAATTTGCCCAATTATGCCGACTGGGTCGTCATGGAGAGATGGCCGTTTTTCGGCGGCCGTTCTTGGGTTTCGGCGGCGGGGTAAAGGCTGGCGGAGTGATCAGCGCTTTCGAGTGGACATGCTCCGGCATGAGCTCGGCACCCTGACGCAGACGAGAGCTTGATCCCTCGATCTGCACGACGACGGCATGGTGCAGAAGCCTGTCGAGTAGCGCGGTGGCAACGACCGGATCGCCGAAGACATCGCCCCATTCGGCAAAGCCGCGATTTGAGGTGAGGATCATTGCGCCGCGTTCGTAGCGGGCGTTGAGGAGTTGGAAGAACAGATTGCCGCCGCCGGCGATGACCGGCAGATAGCCGATCTCGTCGACGATCAGCAGGCTACAGCGGCTCCGGCTTTACTGAATCGGTGGGAATTGAACTAACCCGCTGCCGCGGGAGAGGTGGTATTTGGAGGCGCGGTCTCCTGGTGGGACGTTGGGGTGTTGAGAACCAACCCCTGACCAGGAGACCGATCGATGACCGACGTCCCGGCAGCGGGTTAGTTCAATCACGCCTTCCGAGGGCGCAATCCGCAATATCAGAAAGAAAAGCGCACTCAGCGAGCGCTTTTCTTTCAACACTGCGCCGCAGAAAAGCGGAAACTACACAGCATCATCAAAGACGTGCGGATAGTTCACGGGCGACCCGAGAAACGTCGCATGCGCTTAGACCTTCGGCCGGTTCGCATGCGCCAGTCTTCTTTGAGCCGCGATGCGGAACGGCGCATTCAATGCGCCGTTTCCCGCATACGAACGTCTCCTTTCTACGATCTCGAAGAAGAAGCCCTCGCCGAAGGTGCGGCTATAGATCTGGAAGTATTCGCCGTGATCATCACGGTCGTAGTGGATGCTCGCGGCTCTGAGCCTGTCGGAGAACTCCGGCTCCAGACCGAAGCGGGCTTCCAGATCGTCGTCTTTCGGTTGTCGACGCCATTCATCGTCAGTCGGAAGCCTCGGCTGGCAGTGCTTTCGACAGCCTGGCTGCGGACCAGACCGCCGGGGTCAACGACGTCAATCATAGCGTGCGCTTTGTATCGAAGATCGAGGTGTAGAACAGCAGCCACGTCAGCATCTCGTCATATCGTGTGGTCTGGGCCAAATGATCGATGCGGGTTAAACCGGCAGTTTCACTCGATCGTGCGATTTTCGCCGAGACAAATTCCTGATCCCAGACCGATGCCAAGACAGCAGAGTCATCGAGGAAATAGATAGCGCTGTTTCCCACGCCCTGAATGGCAGGCACGGTAACCCCCTCTTCGCGACGCGGCTCCGAGAAAGTCACAGCACCAAGACGTTTCGCTCGACTGAGGGCGGCCTGTGCATCGTCCACCTTCATGCCGAAGGCATAGGCATTCGTTCCGTGTGCCGAAAAGGATGAGGCGATGCGCGAGGCTTCGCTCGATCTCGCCCGCGGCAATATCCGCAAGGCTGTCGATGCCTATACCGCACAGGGTCGAATGATCGGTTTGAGGCTGAAGGACGAGGCAGTCGATACCCTCATCGCCGATTGGAGCCGTGATTACGATCCGACTACGACGACACTGATCCTCGCTCATCTCCGTCGCGACGTGCGGATGCTCAACGAGATGGCACGCTCCGAGCTTGTCGAGCGCGGCATTATTGTCGAAGGTTTTGCTTTCCGGACGGAGGACGGACACCGCAACTTTGCGATCGGCGACCAGATCGTTTTTCTGAAGAACGAGGGCTCGCTCGGCGTCAAGAATGGCATGCTCGGCAAGGTCGTCGAAGCCGCGCAAAACCGCATCGTGGCAGAGATCGGCGAACGCGAGCACCGCCGCCAGGTTACCGTCGAACAGCGCTTCTACAACAATCTCGACCATGGCTATGCCACCACGATCCATAAGAGCCAGGGCGCCACCGTCGACAGGGTCAAGGTGCTCGCGTCCCTCTCCCTCGATCGGCATCTTACCTATGTGGCGATGACGCGTCATCGCGAGGATCTCCGCGTCTATTACGGCACACGATCCTTCGCGTTTGCCGGCAGTCTGATCAAGATCCTCTCGCGAAAGAACGCCAAGGAAACCACGCTCGATTACGAGAAAGCCACCTTCTACCGCCTGGCGCTGCGTTTCGCCGAAGCCCGCGGCCTGCATATCGTCAATGTCGCCCGAACCGTTGCCCGCGACCGGCTCGAATGGACGATCCGCCAGAAACAGAAACTGGCCGATCTTGCCGACCGGCTCCTCGCCATCGGCGCCAAGCTTGGCTTCGCCGCGAGCGCCAAACCAACCCACTCTCAAAGCAGCAACGAGACCAGTCCCATGGTTGCCGGCATCGCGACATTCCCGAAAACGGTCGAGCAAGCGGTTGCCGATAAGATCGACGCGGACCCCGGTCTGAAGAAGCAATGGGAGGACGTCTCGACCCGCTTCAATCGCGTCTATCGGCCTCGGGGTTCTGGTCGATCGTATCGAAGAGATGATTGCGGCGCTCGGCAGACAAGATTGATCCGACGCCATACCAGAGCTTCAAGCGAAGCAGATCCTCATCGTTAGTGCTCTCCCGCCGAGTTGAGCAGCAATGATCCGCTAGTCAATGGCATTGTGAACCGACTTCACTGCGATCTCACTGACGGCGGCAGCCTCGGCAGGTGTAGGCGCGGGATGCGGTAGCCATAATCATTCTCCTTGCGAAGAATATATAGCCGCAAGCTCTTAGTTTTGGTTGCCCACGGCGCTTGGCCGTGTCGCAAAGAAGGGCCGGTTTCAACGCCCTTGGTCGACGTCGCAAAGCTTGTCAGATTTATTTTGTTAGAAGTACGGCTGGGTCCACACCCAGCGCTTCGGAAATTTGGCCAAGCACGGTGACTGTGGCAGAAACATCGCCGCGTTCGATCGCTCCAATATAGCGGGCGCTCAGACCAGAGCGGTGCGCTAATTCTTCCTGCGTCAGTTGCTTGTCATGACGTAGACGACGCAGATTGGTCGCCATGACCTCCTTGAGATCCATGACGTGAGCGGAACCTGAACAGGAATGATCGTTCCAGGAACGATAGTTCCGATTCAGCACGACATATGATATTGCGCGGCCAATGCAGTCGGAAATGTTCCTCTGCAACACGAGCCGTGCAGTTATGGCTTAAATCATCTAATGCGGAGCAAGGCGTGTTTTCGGATAAAGGAATTACGTTGGAGAGAAACGGATGAAGGATGTAGGTCCCTCCAAGGGCAAAAGAAACGAGAGGGAACCTCGATACGTTTCGATGCAAAAGTCAGAACTAGAAGCCTTGGCAGTTTCAGCGATTCGCGAACACCGTCGGCTTCTCGCGGCCGATCAGGCCGTCTACGAAGAGTGGTCGCGCGCAAACGATGATCCGTCGATCTCTAGTTCCGTGCTCCAGACGCTCCAGGACGAATACATCGAACGCCAAAAGATCTCCGAGGCTCAGCAGGAGGAACTCTCGGAAATTCTGGATGCACTCGGCTTCATTCCAGTCGTGCCTTTCGAGGATGACAACTAGAGCTCAGACCAGGCCACGATCCTTGGCGATGGCAACGAGTTGCGGCACCGTCTTTGCGTCGAGCTTTTCACGAGCGTTATCCAGATGGTGCTGCACCGTTCTGGGAGTGATGCCGGTAAGCTCCGCGGTTTCGGACGCGTTCTTTCCCTTTGTCGCCCATATGACGCATGTCATTTCGCGCGGCGACAGCATTCGCTTAGGACTGATTGCGGTCTTTGCCGCAAGGATCTTCAGTTGATAGTGAACGGCCATCAACACTTGAACCGCCTTTTTGGCATCCAGCAGGCCCGAAATGTCCACTTTCCTTTCCGGCGATGCAAAGGTCAGCATCATCGCGGATCCGTAGCTTCCCTCCACGGGAATGGTGACGCCGCAGCGAATGCCGTGGTCGATTGCCTCGTCGCGAAACCGCCGAAGAGGAGAAGATCCCCGGGCAGGCCAGTCGTCGGCGGTCCAGAAAAATACGTCCCGCCGGCGCTTTGCTTCCGTCAGCACGGGATCGATGCGGAAATAGTCGCTACTGAGGTAGATGCCTTCCCATGGCCCAGGATAGGAGTTGAACGTCCTGACTTGGGCACCTTCTTTTTGCAGGTAGGCGAACCGATCATACCCGCAAGAATGCGCGAAGCTTGTAAGAGCACTCCTGATCATGTGCCCATCTTGCGCGGCTTCCAGCATATCGATGAGCGAGCGAAGGTTTCCGTTCACGGACATCTCTCCTAATCTTCTTGGCCCGGCGAGTTCGTGCTTCGGCGAAACGATCGGCCCACGCTGGCCTTTAGCCGTTTGGGCAATCGGGTCATGACTGCGATTTACGCACACAATCACGTTTGGCAGCAACCTCGGGTTCATACCGCATGCCAAGCATTCCCTCGTGCCGTGTACGTTAGCACTACCTGCGGAGATGCAGCTTTCAAGCTACGTCAGCCTAGAAATACCACAAACTGGGGAAAGGTTTTGCGCTGCAGTGATTGTGGCGCCACACCGCGCGTCAATCAGCGGCAGACACGGGGATCAGGTCTTTGGCCGCAGGGCCGCTAATTCCCACGATAGGCGGACGGAAAGATGATGTCCTGGTCGACGAGGACATTGAACTTATAGCCGGGTCGAATGCGGATTGTTGGTTGGACGTTCAGGTTCTTCGAAATGGTCTGCTCAGCCACCCGGCCGAACGATTCAGCGAGGTTTCGGCGTGCGGCGTCCGAGGCAGTATCCTGTGCCGCCAGCGTCGAGTTCTCGGGCATCGACATGTCGATTCCGGTTCCAATCAGCGCGATTAGCGCTGCCGAACCGAATGTCCGCCAGAGATGCCGATCGACCTTGTCCTTAAAGCCCCCATAGCCCGAGGCGTCCGTCCCCGCCATGCCACCGATCCGCAGCGTCGGGCCGTTGGGGAATATGAGGTCGGTCCAAACGACGAGAACGCGCTCCTGACCGAAGGAGACCTTGGAATCATAACGCCCAAACAGTTTCGCGCCTTGCGGGATCAAAAGCCGATAGCCGGTGGCGCTGTCATAGACATTCTGGCTGACCTGCGCAGTGATCCTGCCCGGCAGGGCGGAATTGAGGCCGGTGATCAAGGTGGCCGGAATGACCGAGCCGCGCTTCAACTCGTAGGGCGACATCTGTGGCTCGACCTTGTTCGGCAGGTAGCCAAGGCCCTTGATGTCCTGATTGAAGAAGTCCTCCTTCGAGGTCTGGCCGTTCGGATCGATGTTCTGGCCCATGAGCCCCGATTGCATAGCGGCGGCGTAGAGGTCCGAGGCATTGGTTGCTGTGGCCGTCGAATTCTGTCGCATGGCGTCGGTAGGATTTGCCGCAGTCTTCTCGGCATCGGAGATGTCGACTTTCAAAGGAGAGTCGAGAGCTGTGGCGCGCGCCTGAAGGCGTGCCATCCGCTGGCGCTGCGCCTGACGGATATATTGCTCGTCCTGCTCGCGCTTCAGCCGGGCCTTCCACTCTTCCTCCGACTCGAGCCGCGGTCGGCGCTCTTGTCGTTCCAGCGGTGGGCGCTCGACAGCGGGTTCCTGTTTGTCCTCTTTCTGGACGATGACGGGTGTTGGCTGGAAGACCTCCTGCCTTTCAGGCTCGCCGATGATGCCGTCCGAGATGCCTTTTTTCAGCTGGTCCCCGAAGTTCGTCGCCAGGGAATTGGATGCGCTGTCGAGATCGTTGCCGCGGTTGAAGGTCAGCCCGCGCCACGAAAGGCCGATCACGACGACGACGACGAACAGCACGACAACGACGATAGCGATGATGATCGGCAGCCGGTTGAGACGGCGCATGCCCTGCTGATCCTCGGCATTGCCGGACGTGCCGAGCTGAAGCGACTGGACCATGTATCTCTCCCGTCAGTTGCGCCGCATGATCGAAAGCGGGCTCGCCGGTGTGGCTCCAGCTGCCGTGGTGGTATAGGCGCGGCCGAGCGCGATCGCCGGCGTCGTCAGACGGGCAAGTACCTGGCCGTCAAAGCTGTCGATCGACCACGCGAGTTCGAGCGGCTTCTGGTCCTCGGCGACACTTCCGTCGGTGACGACGGTATACCCCCACCCCTTCAGGACCGCCTCCAGGGCAGCGGCATACTCCGAAGTGTCCTTGTCCATTTTGATTGTTGTCGTGGCGGCTGGGCCCATCTGTTCTGTAAGCCGACTTGCCAGATCGCCGGCGATGGCGCCTGCGGCCGGTTCGCTGACGGCGACGGGGGTGGAGTTCGTGGTGAGGGCATTGTCGGCAGTCTGGCAGCCGGAAAGGAAAGCGGCGCCGATGACCAAAGAGAGCAGCTTGCGCATCGATCAGCCTCCCCGCCGGATGGTGATCTTCTGTTGGCGCCAGCCGACACCGGAAACAAGGATCGCCTTGTCGACCGCAAAGTCGACGACCATCATATCGTTCTTCATGCGATAGTTGACGATGCGGTTCTGGCCGCCAGAAACGACGAAGAGGACGGGTGCGTCCTGTCCCGAGATTGACCGGGGGAACTGGATGTAGGTCTTCACGCCGTCGGAATAGACCCGCTTCGGTCTCCACGAGGCGCTGCCGCTGACTGAATAAGAGAAGTTCAACTTGTCCGGGGCAGTGCCGGGAATGCCGCCGGTCTCGAGCCGGGAATTGATATCGGTGAGCTTCGTCGACGCGTCCTCTGGATACTCGAAACCGACACGCGCCATATATTGGCTCGGATGGGACTTGAGCTGGATGTGATAGGTGCGCCGCGACGTCGTGACCACCATCGAGGTGACGAGGCCTGGCTCCGACGGCTTGACGATCAGATGGATTGCCTGTCCGCCGGTCGCGCCGGAGGTCGCCGGTTCGACCTTCCAGCGCACCGTATCACCGACCAGAACATCCCGGACGATCTCGCCGCCCTGCAACTCGATATCGCAAACTTGCAGCGGCGAGCAGACCACGGAAGGTTGGGTTTCGCCGAACAGGAAGATTACCTTCCCGTCCGGCCCTGTGGTAACGAGCCCCGGTGTGCCACGCCACTTCCGGGAAATGTTCGTTCCCTTCACCTCATTTGATGTCATGCTCTGGCCGAATGCGTCGCTTGCAAGGACGAGCGCGGCCATGCAGCCGGCGGCTGCGATCAATCCTGTGTTGTGCATTGGAAAATCCCCTGCCCTAAAGCTGCGCTGTCCAGTCGAAATCCCGGACATAGAGTCCGATCGGATTAAGGCGGATTGTCGCCTCATCCTGCGGCGCAGTCAGCGCGACCGTCGCGATCCCGCGAAACCGGCGCGTGCCGGTTTCCTTGCCCTTGCGATCCCGCTCGTATTCGGTCCAGTCGATCTGGTAGGTCTGGTTTGAGAGCGCCACGATGTTATTGACTTCGATCGCGACCGTTGCGGTCTTCGCCTTCTCGAACGGCGAATTGCCCCGAAACCACGCGTTGATCTTCTCAGTCGAAGGATCGGAGGTACGAAGGAGCGCGTAAGTTCGACCGATATATTGTTTCTGCACCACGGCATCGGGCGTGATCGAACGGAAGCTGGTGACGAAATTTCCAAGCGTGGCGCGCACCACTCGCACATCGGCATATTCGATCTGTTCGGGGAAGCCGGCGGCGACCGATGTGCCAAGCTTGTCGACTTCGACGACGTAGGGCACGAGCTTGGCCTGAGTGCTGAGATACATGGCATATCCAAAGCCAATCACGGCCATGGTCAGGCCTAGAACGCCGACGATGCGCCACGCCGCAGCGGCTCGCACATAGGATCCGTATCGTTCCGTCCATTCCTGCCGCGCGGCAAGATAAGGGTTTTCGGGGACGCGGTTCTGTGCCATCGATCCATCACTTTCTGATTGCTGTTAGTCATTGCGTTCGGGAGGTGGTTTCGGCGCGCTGTAGCCGCCGCGGCGCTCATCGAGCTTGGCGTTGGCAAGTCCGAGGATTGAGCCCGCATAAGCGCCGGGCGAACCGATCGCCTTCTCTTTGGCGGCGGATCCTGCAGCTTTGCCCGCTGATCCGATCCCGGTGCCGATACCGCGGAGAGCCGCGCCAGAGAACGATGAGCCGGCTGCTCGGGCAGCCTGGCCAGCCGCAAAACCGGCTCCTGCCCCGCCTGCTGCGAGGAACCCTGCGCCTGCGGCAAAGGATGCTGCCTGCCCGCCGTGACGGATCGTTTCCATTCCTCCGGATACCGAGGCTCCTTGGACAACACCTTGGATGATATTCGGCACGTAGATCGCAATGATGAAGACGACCACGGCGATCCCGGCAATCGCGAGTGCGGTCTGGAACTGGTCGCCGACTTGGGGCTCATTCGCCAATCCGATGAGGACCTCCGACCCAATGCGGGAGATCATGACCAACGCCATGAGCTTCATGCCTACTGAAAAGGCGTAAACCAGATAGCGGGCGGCGAAGTCTTTGGTGAACGACGACCCTCCAAGTCCAAGCATGATCATTCCCGCAAGCAGGCCGAGATACATCTCAACCATGACGGAGATGAAGATTGCCGCGACAAGAGAGAAAGAAATGACGACGACGATCATGGCAAAAGCGGTCGAGATCGCGAGCGCATTGTCCTCGAAAAGGCCGAACTGAATTTTTTCGGACATCTTGGTTGCGACGGCGAGTCCGGCGTTGAAAACGTCCGACGGCGATGCGGTGCCGCCTCCGGCGCCGATCTGGAAGAGGCTGTCGACGACAGCCTTGGCGTAGGTGGGGCCTTGCGCCAGCACGAAGGCGAAGAAGCCCACGAACATGATCCGCCGCACAAGCTCGGCAAACCAGCTGTCGAGAGAGGCAGCCTGAAGCGCGAGCCAGACGGCCGCTATCCCGATCTCGATGGTAGCAAGGATCCAGAACAGCGACTTCGCCGCATTCATGACGGTGTTTTCCCATCCTTTCGCGGCGGTCGTGATCTGGTTCTGAAGGGAAGTCAGCACTGACCCCTCCTGAGCCAGTGCGGGCTGTGCCGCCAACGCAGCGAAAGCGGCAAACAGCATGGCTATGCGAAGCGATCGAAATTGTTTCCCTTTCATGGGCTTCACCACTCGACGTTCATTTTCTGGCCGCCCGACGTGGGATACTCCTTCGACGAGCCGAGGAACTTCGCACGATGCTCCTGCGCCACCTGTCTTTCGGAGATGAGGAGCCAGATGCCGGCACTGCCGAGGGCAAGAATGCTCGCGCTTGCGATCAGGATCAGCTTTATTCTCACCATTCCACCTTCATTTTTTCACCGCCGGAGGTGGATGGCGCCGTCGCACCGAAGAACTTCTCCCGCCGAGCCTGAGCGAGGTCCTTGTCGGTCTGCTCCGTCTGGAGCCAGGTTCCCATCATCGTCATCTGCTGCGAGACGAGCCCGCGGAGCTTCTGCATTTGCGCGACTTGCTGCGCCGCGATCTGATGGCCGACCTGCAGGGCCTTCATCTGCCCGTCGGCCGTCTCTGACATCGACCGTAAGGAGGACATTGTGGTTTCCTCGCTCTCGAACTGATCGGCCGTGAGGCTTGCCGCATTCAGCGTGCTGGCAATCGTATCGCGGTTGGTGTCCGACCAGGTTTGATAGGTCGAGGAGAATGTCTCATTGCTCGGCAGATTAGTCTTGAGGGTTGCATAGCTCTGGAATCGCTGCTGCAGCACGTCGTCGGCGTTGCCCATGGAAAAGGCGATGCTCTGGCCTTGATCGATGATGCTGCGGAGCTGATTGAGATCACTCTCGACCTGCCCCCACATATGCGACGGAAGCGTCGCCGTGTTCTGGAGCAGGTTCTGATAGATGTTCAGTTGCGTCTCGATCTGTTGCGCGAGTTGGCTTATCTGGGTGAGCTGGTTCTGGATCTGCTCTCCAGACTGGCCGACGAGGGACACCAGTTCGCCATTATTGAGCACCTGGGTCCACTCGGTTGCGGCTCCAGTAGCGGTGCCGGCGTGTGCTGGTGCGATTGCGACCACTGTCATTGCCGTGGCCGTGAGGCCGGCCAACCAACTAAGCTTTGAGCAGCGTTGCGGCATCGTGAACTCCTCTCGTTTGAAGCCAAGGGATCGGCCAGTCGCGGCCATGTTCGGATTTCAGCGCGCAGATGCGCTTCAAGTCTTCCTTCCCGGAAACTCCGACGAAGCTCAGTGCAACAGGCCCAAGCGACATGTCGAAAAGACGCCGGCCTTCCGGCGTGGCGACGTAATATTCGCGCTTCGGGGTCGCGGTCGCGACGATTTCGATCTGGCGTTCGTTGAAACCAATCCGCTCGTAGAATTCCCGGGTCCCTGGCTCCCGAGCGGCGCCATTCGGGAGGCAAATCTTGGTCGGGCAGGACTCCTTCAAGACGTCGATGATGCCGGATCGCTCGGCGTCTGAGATCGACTGGGTCGCAAGAACGACCGCGCAATTCGCCTTTCGCAGCACCTTCAGCCATTCCCGGATCTTGCTGCGGAAAACTGGATGGCCGAGCATCAACCAGGCCTCGTCGAGCAAAATCAGGCTCGGGGATCCATCGAGTCGCTTTTCGATGCGCCGAAACAGATAGGTCAGCACCGGGACAAGGTTCCGTTCGCCCATGTTCATGAGTTGCTCGATTTCGAAGGTCTGAAAAGCGCCGAAGGTGAGGCCGTCCTGCTCGGCGTCGAGAAGCTGACCCATCGGGCCGTCGACCGTGTAGTGATGCAATGCCTCCTTGATCTCACGCATCTGCACGCCGCTCACGAAATCCGACAGCGACCGGCCTGGCGCGCTCGCCATCAGGCCGACCTGCCGGGAAATGGCGTTGCGATGATCGGGCGTGATGGCCACGCCCTGCAGCGCCACCAGCATCTCGATCCATTCCGTCGCCCAGGCCCGGTCTGCGTCGGTGGCGAGTTCGGCGAGCGGGCAATACGCGAGTGCTTGTCCAGCTTCCTGCACATCGCCGCCGATCTCGTAATGATCGCCGCCGGCAGCCAGCGTCAGCGGTAGGAGCGAGCTTCCTTTGTCGAACGCGAAGATCTGGGCGCGTTCATAGCGCCGGAACTGCGCCGCGATCAGCGCCAGGAGCGTCGACTTGCCCGAGCCGGTGGGCCCGAAGATCAAGGTGTGGCCAACGTCGTCGACATGCAGGTTGAGCCGGAACGGCGTCGAGCCGCTCGCAACCTGCATGAGGGGCGGCGAATTCGGCGGATAGAAGGGGCACGGCGCTACCGGCGAACCGGACCAGACCGAATTGAGAGGGATCAGATCGGCAAGATTGCTCGTGTTGATCAGCGGTTCGCGGATATTGCAGTACCAATTGCCCGGTAGGCTACCGAGATAGGCGTCGGTGGCGTTGAGCGTCTCAACCCTCGCCCCAAATCCCTCAGCCTGGATCAGCCGGCGGATCGCCTCGGCTTTTTCCCGCAATGCTTCCCGATCACTGTCGAAGAGAATGATCACGGGCGTATAATAGCCGTAGGCGACAAGCTGTGATGATGCTTGCGCGATCGCATCCTCAGTTTCGGTCACCATCGTCATCGCGTCCTGATCGACCGACCGGCTTTGCGTCTGAAATAGCTGATCGAAGAACGGCCGGACTTTCTGCTGCCACTTCTTGCGAGTCCGCTCCAGCTTTTGGCGAGCCTCTTCCGCGTCGAGGAAAATGAAGCGCGAGGACCAGCGATAGGTGAGCGGCATCAGGTCGAGGCTGTCGAGGATCCCCGGCCAGCTCTCGGCCGGTAGACCGTCGATTGCCACGACGCCGAGAAATCGGTTGTCGACCTTCGGCGTCAGCCCATGCTCGAGTTCAGCCGTCGTGATCCAGTCGAGATACATGGGGGCGTCCGGCAGCCGGATCGGGTGGTTCTCTCCGGTAATGCAGAAGCGGACAAACTGCAGTAGTTCGTCATAGCGAGCGACGCGCTCCCCTCCCCTCTCGGCGGTCTCACGCGTTTCCATGCGCCAGATCGAAAGCGTGTTCGCGACATATTGCTCGATCTCGCGGATTGCATTCTTGAAGGTGAAGAGAACCGTGTCGGCATAGGTCTTCTTACGGCTCTCCTCATCGGAATAGATGTATTTGCTGAGAGCCGTCTTTTTGGGCTCGATCGGCCGATAAGTCAGGATCAGTGCATGCTTGCTCTCGAAATGTCCCCGGTCGCGCGCGAAATGCGCCCGCCGCTCCGAGTCGATCGCGCGCGTGACAGCATCGGGGAAATGGCAGCGGTCTTCCGTGGGATAATCGTACGTCGGGATACGGACGGCCTCGACCTGGATCATCCAGCCGCTTCCGAGCCGCGACAGGATGGCGTTGATCTGGCGCGCGAGTTCATTGCGCTCGAGGTGGGTGGCGCTTTCGGAATCCGGCCCAGCAAAATACCAGCCGGCCATCAGGCTTCCGTCCTTCAATAGGAGGACGCCATTGTCGACCAGGCCGGCATAGGGAACGAGATCCGCAAAAGATGGGCCAGTGGCCCGGAAGCGTTTGAGCGCGACCATGCCAGTCCCCTCAATACCGGCGCCACGGAGAAGTGGTCGCTTTGTAGTAGAGTTCGTACGAGATATGGCGGACGTAAACCTGCCGCATGAGCGGGTCCGACTTCGCTATCATCCTGAGCAGCCCGACGACCACGATCCAGACCGCGACCCCGAAAAGCGCCGAGTAGACAGTCAGCACCACGAAAATAAGGATGACAGCGGCAAGCCCGGTGATCAGAACCAGTTCCCGGTCCGCGCCCATCAGGAGGTTCGGCCGGGAGAGCGCACGGTGGATGCGATTGCGGTGAAGTTGGGACAGCGACTCAGCCATGAGTCTCCTCCCCTCCTCCATTCGGGTGTGTCGACGTGACGTGATTATCGATCAGACCGATCGAAGCGCCGGTCGCACCGAACAGACCGACAATGGTCGTGGCGCCGAGCAGAATGCCGGCAACAAGCACGACGTACATCAGTCGCCGCGCGAAATCATTGAGCTCCCCACCGAAGATCAGCATGCCGCCCGCGATCGCTACCGCTGCAAGTGCGATGTAGCCCGCGACTGGCCCCGTGATGGACTCCTGGATCTGCTCGAGCGGTCCTTCCCAGGGCAGACTACCGCCTGAACTGGCCAGGGCCGGTGCGACCGACGCCAAAATGACTGGCGCAGCAAGAAGCGCGATGGAGACAAACTCACTCTTACGCGACATGCCGCGCCTCCTGCTCTTCGGTGAGTTGGTCAGATTCGATCTCGTATTGGCCGTTGGCGAAGCGCTCGACCTGGATGATGTCGCGCACACGCCGGCTTCGCGGCGTACGCTCGATGGAAACGATGAGGTCGACAGCCTCCCCGATCACCTCCTGCATCGGCTGTTGGCTTGCTTCGGCCGTCAACTGCTCCAGGCGACGGAGCGCGGAGTTCGCCGTGTTCGAGTGGATTGTTGCCACCCCGCCGGGGTGACCTGTGTTCCAGGCCTTTAGAAGCGTCAGCGCTGCGCCGTCGCGGACCTCGCCGACAACGATGCGGTCGGGGCGCAAGCGCATCGTGCTCTTCAGAAGGCGGGCCATATCAATTGCGTCGGTCGTGTGCAGGAGAACCGCGTTCTCGGCCGCGCATTGAATTTCGGCAGTGTCTTCGAGGATGACGAGCCGATCTTCTGGTGCGCTGTTTACGATCTCATGGATCACTGCGTTTGCTAGCGTCGTCTTGCCGGAGCCGGTCCCGCCAGAAATGATGATGTTCAGACGCGAGGCGATAGCCCTGCGGATCGTCGCAGCCTGGGCCTCGGTCATGACGGCAGAGCGAACATAGTCATCGAGCGGGATCAGACGCGACGCACGACGGCGAATGGTGAAGGCGGGTTTCGCGACCACCGGCGGCAAGAGGCCCTCGAAGCGATGTCCGCCAATCGGGAGTTCGCCGGAAATGATGGGTTGGTGGGTATTGGCTTCGGATTGCAGCGCGTGGGCAACCGTACCGATGACCATTTCCGCCGCAGCTGATGACATCTCTCCGGCCGACGTCACGCCATGCCCAAGCCGTTCGATGAACAGCTTTCCATCGGGATTCAGCATGATCTCGACGACGTTGCTATCATCCAGTGCGACGCAAAGCTCGTCGCCAAGCGCCTCCTGAAGCTTGCGGACGAGTCGAGGATGGGAGCGAAGCTGTGTCACGGATTTCTCCTTAGCTGCTTGGCCAAGAGGGCTGGTGATGTTGGAGCGGTAATTGGCGGGGCGGAGCTTCATGAATGTGTCCGCATTCGCCGGTAGAGTGCCGGCCACGGCCATGGTCACCCCGATCCTTCTCGGCTCGCCAAGGCGCCGAAGCGGCCAACCGACACGGGCGAGGATCCGCTCGAATCGGATGTCCGTTACCGTGACGATCTCGGTGAACCGGTTCGCCATCGACCACTCGATAATCCCCGCGAACATGGTGAGCGTTGCCTGGTGAATAGAACCGTCTCCCCTACCCTCAGAAAGGGAGGTTTCCACGCAAAAGCGCGAGCTCTCGACCATGGATGAATGAGCGCGGAGTTGCCCGGCAGAAAGGAGCGAGGGGAAAACGTTCGCCACCATCGTTGGGCCCAGCGTAGGAAGAAGGCGGGCGCATCCAGCCAACCGGCCCATCTTGGCAACGGCTAAAATGTAGGTCGGTTGGATGTCGTCGAAAGCATCCGACTCACAGCCTCCCGCAACATTGACTTCCCAACCCAACCGATCGGAAAAGATGCGGGCGCGCAGTTGATGTTGGCTGTGGAGAAGCCGGGCTTCTTGGGTATTCCGGGGCTTTGAGATCGCGAGAACCTGCATCAATTTCTCCGTCGTTGAACATCGCCGCGAGATGAGCACGGATCCAAATCGCTGGGCAGTTGTAGAATTCAACAGGGTTGTGCAGGCGGTGATTCGGGCGTTAGTTTGGGTGAAAGACATGGCGTGGCCTTACCCTATTGCAGGGTTCACGGGAAACCCGTTGGGAATGGATCCACAAAGACTGAGTCGGGTGAGTCGCGGGAGTAATATGACGGCTATTTCGAAGTGGCGTTTCGTAGCCAGGCGAACGGCCGTATTTCTCCCCTGGAAAAGTGCTGGCGCCTAGCGGAGCGTAAGCGGCCTTCTAAGTGCATAAGAATAAAGGAGAAACACGTGTGTTCTGCCTTCGAGCGGCGTCCGCTTGGCATGCGGTATTAACCCTTTGTTAACTCTATATTCCTTGTCAGCGGGCTAGAATCGCACATAATAACGATTATGTCGGCTCTCTGGCCGAAAAACCGTTATTCGAGAGTTCCCTTGCAATGAACGCTAATTCGCCGTCCATCGCTCCCGCACAGCCGATGCATTTCGAGGATCTCATCCTCGAACAGGGCGATCTGATTTCTAAGAAGCTACATCTCCTGAGCATGCAGCAGTTCCCGCCAAACGCCAAGAAACTGCTTCGCCAGTTCTCGCTTTCGGAAGTGGCGCAGTTCCTAGGCGTCTCGCAAAGCACGCTGAAGAAACTCCATCTTGAGGGAAAGGGCCCCCTCCCCCAGACATCGTCGTCGGGTCGCCGTTCCTATAGTGCCGAGCAAATGGCGGAACTACGTCAGTATCTCGATCAGCATGGACGATCGGAAGCCAGGAACTACGTACCGTACCGTCGGCCAGGCGAAAAGCTCCAGGTCATTGCCGTTGTCAATTTCAAGGGCGGTTCGGGCAAGACGACGACGGCCGCCCATCTCGCGCAGTACATGGCGTTGACCGGGCACCGTGTATTGGCGGTGGACCTCGACCCGCAGGCATCCCTTTCGTCGCTCCACGGTTTTCAGCCCGAGCTCGACATGTCGCCCTCGCTCTATGAGGCGCTCAGATATGACGATCAACGCCGATCGATTAGCGAGATCATCCAGGCGACCAATTTCCCGGGCCTCGATATCGTGCCTGCGAATCTTGAACTCCAGGAGTACGAATACGACACGCCGCTTGCCATGTCGAATAAGAGCTCAAACGACGGCAAGACCTTCTTCACGCGGATTTCGCGCGCGCTGGGGGAGGTCGACGACCGGTACGATGTCGTCGTCATCGACTGCCCTCCCCAACTCGGCTATCTCACGATCACCGCGCTGACTGCGGCGACGAGCGTCCTGATCACGATCCATCCGCAGATGCTCGACGTCATGTCGATGGGACAGTTTCTTTTGATGCTGGGCGGGATCCTGAAGCCGATCCGGGATGCGGGTGCTGCGGTTAATCTCGAATGGTATCGCTACCTGATCACCCGGTACGAGCCAACGGACGGGCCGCAGGCGCAGATGGTGGGCTTCATGCAGACATTGTTCCACCAGTTCGTGCTGAAGAACCAGATGCTGAAATCGACAGCGATTTCGGACGCAGGCATCACTAAGCAGACACTTTACGAAGTCGACAAGAGCCAGATGACGCGATCCACTTATGAGCGCGCGATGGACTCCTTGAACGCAGTCAACGCCGAGATCGCAGAACTCGTTCATGCCTCCTGGGGCAGGAAGGTTCTCAACGGACCGGCGTAAACTTTCACCGGTACTATCCGGTAGATCGAAGGCAAACGGAGCAGGTAGATGGCGAGAAAGAACCTATTGGCGGGACTGGTAGACGCAGCGGAAATCCCGCACGCAGACGTCGCGCCCGCCTATCCGATGCGCGGCGCCTCGAAGAGCATGGTGCGCTCGCTCGATGAGTTGTCGCGCCAGGCCGAGAAATTTCTCGAAGGAGAAACGGTTGTTGAACTCGACCCTGAGACACTGGATGGTTCGTTCGTCTCTGATCGCATGGACGATAATCCCGAGCAGTTCGAGGAATTGAAGCAGGCGATCGCCGAGCGCGGGCAGGATACGCCTATCCTTGTGCGCCCTCACCCGTCGGCAGCCGGCCGTTACCAGATCGTTTTTGGACATCGCCGCGCCCGCGTTGCCCGTGAGCTCGGCCGCAAGGTCAAGGCGGTCGTCAAGGCGCTGGATGACCGTACCCACGTCATCGCCCAGGGACAGGAAAACTCGGCGCGCGCCAACCTCTCCTTCATCGAGCGGGCGAACTTCGCCTCGCACCTCGAGAAGCTTGGCTACGACCGGGCAACCATCGGATCGGCACTTGCTGCCAATGCGGCCGCCATCTCGAAAATGATCGCCGTAACGGATCGTATTCCTGAAGAGACAATCGCAAGGATCGGGCCCTGCTCGACAGTCGGCCGAGAACGCTGGGTCGAGCTGTCATTGCTTGTGGGCAAAACCGCCAACGAAGAGAAGGTGAAGGCCATCGTCTCCGATCCCTCCTTCGACGAACTGAGCTCCGACGAACGCTTCAATGCCCTGTTTTCTGGTCTGAACAGCGCGGCGAAGCCTGTCCGAAAGACAACTCCCAAGATCATGGAGAACTGGCAACCGACGGACAAGACCGTCTCCGCGAAGTATTCGAATTCCGGCAAGGCTTTTGCCTTGTCTATGAAATCAAGGAATGCCGGCCCCTTTGGTCGGTATCTCGCAGACAACCTGGACCGGCTCTACGCCGAGTTCCTCGCGCAGGGTAATCGGAAGGAAGACTGAGCACGCAAAAGAAAAAGGCCCCCAGACGGTAACCATCGTGGAAGCCTCTCTCATCGTTTAGCAGCCTGAGAATCGCATTTCCACGAATCGCAGTCAAGAGTCTTTGGCACCGGAACGGGTGAGCGGACGTCTTTTGCCTGAAGATAGGTGAAAGAAGATGCAAAGTGGAAGTGTGACGACGCCTTTCGGGCGCCGATCGATGACGCTCGGCATGTTGGCAAGCCAATATATGTCACGTGAAATCGAACCCGAGACATCGGCCGACAAGTGGAAGCTGTTTCGGGCGCTCTGCGAAGCTAAGCCGAAGCTCGGCATCAGCGAGCGTGCCCTCTCGGTTATGAGCGCACTTTTAAGTTTTTATCCCGAGACGACTTTGTCTGAGGAGAACGGCCTCATAGTGTTTCCCTCTAACATGCAGTTGTCACTTCGCGCGCATGGCATGGCCGAAGCGACACTGCGGCGCCACATCGCAGCGCTCGTCGACGCTGGCCTTCTGGCACGCCGCGATAGCCCAAACGGCAAGCGCTACGCCCGCAAGTACGGAGACGGTGCGATCGTTGAGGCCTATGGCTTTTCGTTGGCTCCATTGCTGTCACGTGCACGCGAGATCGAGCAAATAGCTGCCGATGTCGAGATGGAGCGACAGCAGTTGCGTAGACTTCGCGAGCGCCTGACGATCTGCCGACGCGATATCAGCAAGCTGATTGACGTCGCCCACAAGGAGGGAGTGAACGGCAATTGGGACGCGATACACCAGCACTACCGCAGACTAGTCGTGGCCATTCCTCGAGTGGCAACTGCCGCGACCTTAACCACCATCCTGGAAGAGATGGAGATGTTGCGCGAGGAAATCTCCAACCTTTTGGAACTTAGGGTAAAAATGGATATTTTGAGCGCCAATCATGATCAAATTGAGCGGCACAAACAGAATTCAGAATCCGAATCCCTTATTGAACTTGAACCTAGCTCTCGAAAAGAGCAGGGCGAGAAGCCGCGCCAAACCATCGAACCGCAGCGCGAGCCGATGAAGGTATTTCCGCTGGATATGGTGTTGCGGGCTTGCCCAACCATTTCAGATTATGGCCCTGGAGGCGCAGTGGCAAGGCCGCGCGACCTGATGCAGGCCGCAGTGGTCGTCAGCTCGATGCTCTGCGTCAGTCCATCGGCCTACCAGGGTGCCTGCGAGGTCATGGGACCCGAAAATGCATCCGCCGTCATGGCTTGCATTCTGGAGCGGGCAGGGCACATCAAATCGCCCGGCGGATATCTCCGCGACCTGACGTCCCGGGCAAAGCGCGGCGAGTTTTCACTGGGGCCGATGTTGATGGCCTTACTGAGGGCGCGCGGCGGGAGTGATCGATTGGCCTCGTGATCGAAGAACCCGGTGATCGGCGGGAACCGACGCCCTTAGTTCTTGGGCGACAGCATGTTGTCGGCTGACAAAATCGGCGGATCCGTACGTCGAATCAAGCGACTAGGAGAACTTATGTCTGACGCTGTCGCTTGCGGTGGTCTCGGCAGGGGAGCAACTCAAGTGGCTCAATTCGATACGAATAGGGACTTCACGCTGCATGCTGGGACTTTCGCCGGCGACATTGAGGATACCAAAGGCAGGGAGAAGCCCGAACTAGTCGGAGTTCCTTCAGCGTTGCGCTCCAGAGGTTGGCGGAGACGTTCGCGCATTGGAGGGGAGCTGGTTCCGCGTGAACTGGCTTGATCATTGATGCGCTGCGATGAGGCGCCAGGACGATGGTGTAAAAGGCCGAGTGCTACACTAGATTTTGGTCCTTTGATCGGTTGCGAAGTATGGGGGTGACGTATTGCAAAAAAGTTGTCAGCTGACAAAAATATCAATTTCCACAAACGAATCAAAGCATTACTTCTAAATTGTCTCCGTTTGCTTTTGGAGGAAGGGTTTCGGTCGTTTTTTCGAGGCGTGATGATCGAATGAAGCGGGAGCCGATCCGGGGTTCCCGCTTAGGATGGTGTTGAGGACGTGCCCTTAAATCGCAATTACGCTCCAGGTGGCGCGACATGATGTCAGCCGCCGTCATCGCCCGTTCGATACTGGCGGTGAACCCATCGGCTTACCAGCAGCCCTGCGGTCAGAAATTGGACAAACTGTAGAGATTCGCCCGGCCAGCGGAGATCTGAGTAAGCAGCGTGGATTTACGGCGCGGCGACATACGTCTTCGAAGCGGGAGTTCAGCTCCTACGAAAATCCTGTCAGCTGACAGGGTTTTAGCGGGAGTTCTGGCGAAGGCGATTACAGGCGGCTGAAAGATGAGGAGCTTGAAGCCGTCGGACAGCACATTCGTACGAGCGATATCAATATGTTCGTTCTGGACGCTAGCATCCAATAGCTTTGGTATGAGCGGCGCATTTCTCTTTGTCGATCTGCCGGCTCGAGGAAACTTCACCGTCTCAATGGAGGAGGGGCTGTCGGCGACTCGGGACGCATCGAAGACTATTTCCTCGAGCTGACCGGCCGCACCCCGCGCACGCCGACGGTCGCGGATATAGCGCCAACTCCCGACGAAATG
Source organism: Ensifer sp. IC3342 (assembly GCF_020193655.1). Lineage (GTDB taxonomy): Bacteria > Pseudomonadota > Alphaproteobacteria > Rhizobiales > Rhizobiaceae > Sinorhizobium. The sequence goes on along the minus strand of NZ_JADYVE010000026.1, from coordinate 4,065 downwards.
CAAATGCTACGGGATGAGAACCATCAATCGCCTGGAAATTCAAACCAATCCAAAAGATACGACCAGCAATGCTTTTCAGAATGAAGTCACATACAGAAAAGAGCAGGAGACGAGATCGAGTCTAGCCATCCGGCCGACGAGAGAGCCGATAAAGGCGTTTCCGCTCAATATGGTGCTGCAGGCATGCCTAATGTCGAAAGCTGGCGAGACCTGATGTTCGCTGCTGTGGTTGTCCGATCGATGCTCGGCGTCAGCCCGAGCGCCTATCAGGACGCCTCCAAGATCCGTGGACCGCAGAACGCCGCGGCGGTTATCGCCTGTATCATCGAAAGGGCAGGGCACATCAAAAACGCCGGCGGCTACTTGCGTTGCAGTAAAGGTTCTGTCCACTGTGAGCCCTTATGGGACGGCCCTTTCGGCTGAGCAGTTGGCATCCAAGATTTCCGATCCTGCCAGCGCAGTCTCTTTCGATCCTTCGGCATTTTCCTTCTTTTCCGAGGTGGACGAGGATCTTCAGGTCTCGTTTTTGAACGAAATGCATGTTGATCCCACGGCCGCCACCGACCTGGCACGAAGTTCTCGGTACTTGCTGGCTACCCCCTCCCTTTGGCGCGGGCGGCGTAGTTGATCGGACACCCGGTCAGCGGATTGAGCGACCAACCCTGACGGCTATGAGTTCGATGGATCGCGGACGCTGAAGATCGTTTTCGAAAATGTCGGTGAGATCGACTTTATCTGTGGCCCGGCCTCACAGGCAACCCGACGGTGAGAGCGGAGGTGCGCGGCCGAGACGTTCTGCTCGAGACCCCCGGGGAAATCATCGCAAAGAAGATTTACTACCGCGGCGCCGCGATGCAGCCCCGCGACATGTTCGACATCGCCTGCGTCGTGAAGACTCACGGCGTGGAGTACCTCAGTGACGCCCTCATGCCCTTCCGCGACAAATACGCGTTGCGGCACTGAAAGTTGCTCGCCAGATGAACCCGCAGTTCGCGGAGACCATCATGACGAGACTTCTGTACCGAGAGAGCTTCTCCGATATTCCGCACGCGGCTCAGTCAATGACGATTGAACGCCTGGAAACCATCTGCACTGGCGCAAAGACCTAGCGGACGCTACGAAGCCCTGCGGCGCTACGGCTCCGTTCGCCCGCATCAACGCCATCAACATTGGCCCGAGCGAAAACTCGCCGCGTGCCGCCTTTCGCGTGAGATCACGATAGACATCTTCCTGAACCACAGATCTCTTAGAATTCTACATATGTCGCGACGATGGCTGCGAAACAGGATCGCAGGTGAGGAGGTTGTTACACGTTATCGGATAGCTCGGATAGCCGGAACAGGTTGATGTCCAAACTCAAAAGTCTTTTTAAGCGTCTGCCCTGACGGAAGACGGTTGCCCATTTCCGGCCGTCGCGTGGCCGACGACTCAGAACAGATCCGGTTTGTCCGCCCAGGCGAGCAGGACCGCGGCATCGGGATCGACCCGATGGCCGTGCGTCATGAGAAAATACCAGGCAAAGGGGGAGGTCGACTTCGGCGTCGATCGCTTCGATCCGCTTACCGAAAGGCCTTCGTCAGCCGGCAACTGCTCGGCCGAATGCATCAGTGGCCGGGGCACAAACCGATCTCGCGCTGGCTACGCTGCTCAACGTCTTGGACGTCGAACCCCCAGTGGACGATGCCGCCGCCGGTGCGGCAAGATATTCGGCCTCGCGGCCGAGGGGATTTGAATGAAGTCGGCCGTACCTAATCCTGTAGCGCGATGGTATCACGCTTGTGCCGCGTCACCCCGTGAATTGGCATCCGCTCGCTCGGTGCCGCGTCCAGAACGTGGTGAGGTCGCCGCCGACTTCGGCAAGCTCGCGCTCGAGCCGGTCGCGATGTTAGCCGAGCAGGAAGCCGTCGGGAGTGAGAACGGTGCGGGTGCCGCCATTAGGCGCTGTAGAGCATGGTCGCGGTGAAGCTAAAGCCGGAAAAAGCGCGCGACAGGACAGGGGCGAGCTCCGCGTCAGCCGTTTCGGGATCGAGCGGGGCCAGCGCGGCTGGCAGTCGGATCGGGTCTATGGCTATCTCGGGCGCCCTTCCTTCACGCTATCGGTTCTGTGCTCATCCTTTGGGCACCATACACCATTCTACCTCCTACCTCGTGTCGGCGCAGGCGCAAGGGGTGGACACCTCGTTTGCGGCATCCCGGTCGAACCCTCAGCCTCATGAAGCAGGCGCTCAAGAGCGAACCAGCCCAAGGCGGCGCGCGTCGTCCAGCAGCGCCCTGACGGAAGACGGCTGCCACTTCCGGCCGCCACGTGGCGGCCGCTCATGCATCTGGTCCAATTGGGCGGCAATGTCGCGCAGCGACAGATCGGGATCGGCGATCGCGATTCCGGCAACGAGCCGCATCAGGTGATCCTCGGGCGGCCGGCGCGGCGAGCGGGCAAGCAGTTCCGGTTCCGCGAGCTTTTCGCGCACCATCCGACGGACCGCCCGGCGCAACCGTTCGACTGTCCAGTCGTGGCCCCGCCGGTTGAGGATCCGCACGACGTTGTCCCAACTGTGTTGCGGGCGCAGCTGCCGGACGGTCGGCAGCCATATCTGCGCTGACGCAATCAGTTCATCGAGGTAGGCCCGGTCGCGTGCCACTGAGACCGCGCGGATGGCCTCCGGGCGGCGTTCCCGAAGCCCGGGATTGCCGGCAAGCCTGCCGCGCGCCTTGGCGGCCTTCATGCCGGACCTCGTTCGTTCGGCAATCAGCGCGCGCTCAAGCTGGGCGACAGCGCCGAGCACCTGCAAGGAAAACATCCCCTGCGGCGTCGAGGTGTCGATCGGATCGCGCAGCGAGCGGAAATGCACGCCGCGCTGCTCCAAATCCTCGATCACGTCAAGCAGGTGACTGACCGAGCGCGCCAGGCGGTCGAGGCGGACGACGACGAGCACATCGCCGGCGCCAAGGTCCTTCAGAAGCTTCGCCAGCACCGGCCGTGCGCGTGACGCGCCGGATCCGTGCTCCTGGTGGATGCGGTGGCAACCGGCGGCGCGCAACTCGCCGACCTGAGCGTCATTGAGCTGATCGTCCGTCGAAACGCGAGCGTATCCGATCAGCCTGTGCGGCAGGGGAGGGGGACTGTGGGTTGCAGCTTTCGCCATCGTTCTTTTCGATCGTTTCGGGGAAGATTTGTACAAATAAGAAATGTGTGAGAAAACGTTCCTTTGCAAGCGTGTTTTACGCGCGAAATGGAAGGCCGTACAGCGCGAAGTCTGGTCTGCGACAAGCGTCAGGTCATCGAAGGTCGGGAAATGGCGCCAGTGGCCTTTTGTGGTCGAAACATCGCAAAGCCAGCCGTTTTGAAGGAGACCGAGCATCGCCTTGTCGCTTCAGGCGGGGCTTGACACTGAAAAACGATCTGGTCGCGTCGCGCACCGGCCGCCCAGGAGAGGGGCGTTCCACTCGATCAGGCAAAAGAGTCCGCTGAACAAGGGTGGGGAAGGGGCCGAAAAAGCCCGGGTTTCCAGGCGAATCCGCCGATCCAGGACGAGCGACACCCGGCATTTGCGACTCGAAATCCATCACTATCGATACTTGATACCTATCGATAGTGAACGGCTGCGGAAACTGGCGTCCGGATGAGGGAAACGATCTTCATGTTAGCTTCTGTTTGTGGGATTTCGAGCGTTAATTCAGTTGGTTAACTAACCGTAAATCGCCCGTCCAAGACCACTGAGGCGTCCTTGGACGCAGGCATTGCATTGGTCGGCGATGGCGCATAGCGCGCGCCGATTCCCCGAGACTTGCACATTATGTGGATCCTATTGGGAGCTCATGGATCTCGAGGATCTTGTGCTGCACGAGTTCGGCCTGCTCGAGGTGACGGGGAGGGGCAGGCTTCCGGCGTGGGGTTTTGACATGCGCTAAAACGCTGGAACTGATGACGTCCCAGGGAGTGGTTGTCTAATCGCATCCCGGTCGTCAAGGTGCTTTAGGCATTCGGCGACCTTGCCGGGTTGCGGGTAGGCAACGCAGATTAAATTGATCGGTGGATCGGCGCTCAGCGGCATGTCCTTCGGAGCT
>NZ_JADYVE010000025.1 GCF_020193655.1 Ensifer sp. IC3342 | reverse complement strand
CGCGATACGAGCCTGCTCGCCTGGCTCGACACGCTCTGAAATAATGCGAAGGAATTTTGCGCGAAAAGGCCGACAACCGGGGCGATCCGCGTGCGTTCCTTCGCATTTTGCCTACCTAATGATTAGTCAAACGGGGGAAGACGGATGCAGCCGACGCTGAGGCGATTAGTGAGGCAGTGACGCGCAAGACGATGCGCTCGTTCCGGTGAAATCCCCCGAACAGCAGGCGGCGGCGATGGTCTTGAAGACACGCGCCCTTCTGGTTCGTCAGCAAACTCAGACGATCAACGCGCTACGTGCTCACCTGTCCGAACTGGGGATCATTGCCGGCATCGGCACGGCGAAAATTGCAAGCCTGATCGCGATCGTGCGCGATGGAACCGATGCGCGTCTCCCGAACGCGCCCGCTTCGCTTTGACGGCAATTGCGGATCAAATCGACGCGCTGGCGCTGCAGATCAACAAACTCGAGCGAGAGCTTGTCGCCGAAGCATGACGAAGACATGCGGCGGCTGGCCACAATCCCTGGCGTCGGAGCCATTACGTCGGCCTCCATCAAGGCGCTTGTCCCAGACCCGGGTGGGTTCAAATCCGGGCGCCATTTCGCCGCATGGCTGGGGTTAACGCCGAGATCCCATTCGAGCGGAGGCAAGGAGCGATTGGGCAAAATATCGAAGATGGGCAATCCCGAGCTTCGCACTCTGCTCGTCGCCGGTGCAACCTCGGTCCTGCGACATGCAAGAGGCAACCACAAAGCCCCACGGTGGCTGGTCGCACTGTTAGCGCGACGGCCTTTCAAGGTCGTTGCGATCGCGCTCGCCAACAAAATGGCGCGGATCATCTGGGCGCTCCTGACCAAGGGCGGAACATATCGCGGTCTCGAGAGCAGTGCGGCCAGCTCATAAGCTGACAACGAACATCACGAACTGCGCGGCACGGTAGCCGCCAGTGGCAAGGTGCACAAACAAGCGATGATTCCACACCGGGACGAAATCCCGAGGCGAGAGAGGCCAGCGCGACATTGCGCTTCGAGCGCGTTTGGTTGATCAGTCACTCGTTTCGCGGACTTCATCGAGGCCAGCGGTCCACAGAACCGCGCTGATAGGCCGGACATATGACCGCACCGTTCCCGCGGGATGAATCGCTGAAAAATGCCATTGCCAAGCGGGTCAATGGTATGGACCCCGCCCTCGCGGCGAGGTGGAATCTCGAACGTCAACTGCGATGAAGGAGGATGTCATGCAGGTCGTTCGGATAGGTCTGGATTTGGCGAAGTATATCTTCGAGGTTCACGGCGTCGACAACCACGGGAAAGTCGTTGTGCGAAAGAGGCTGCGTCGCGATGCCGTGGCCCGCTTCTTCGCCAATTTGCCGGCGTGCCTGGTCGGCATGGAGGCGTCGAACGGGGCGCACTATTGGGCTCGCGTGCTCACCGAACTTGGCCATCAGGTGCGGCTGATCAGCCCTCAGTTCGTGACGCCATACGTCAAGTCAAACAAGAACGACCGGAACGATGCGGAAGCCATCTGCGAAGCGGTCGGCCGGCCGTCGATGCGCTTCGTGCCACGGAAATCAACCGATCAGCTGGCCGTGCAAGCCGTCCATCGCATTCGCCGGCGTCTCGTCGCCGACAGGGTCAGGCTCGTCAACCAGATTCGCGGTCTTCTGTCTGAGCATGGGATCGTCATTGCCCGTGACATCGCGCAGCTGCGGCGCGGCCTCGCCATCATCGCAGGGAACGACAATGACGGCCTCAGCGAGATGGTTCGCCCGCTCATGAGGGAGTTGCAGACGGAATTGGCCGAGCTCGACCGACGCATTGCAATCTATGACCGGCGAATACGGGAAATCTTCCGCGCCAGCCAGCAGTGCCAGCGGCTTGGGAAGATCGAAGGAATCGGCCCTGTGACGGCGACAGCCTTGATCGCCGCCGTCGGCGACAGAAGCTGCTTCAAGAACGGCCGTCAGTTCGCGGCCTGGCTTGGCCTGGTGCCGAAGCAGCGATCCAGTGGAGGGCGAGCCCGCTTGTTCGGCATCAGCAAACGCGGCGATCGCTATCTGCGCACACTGATGATCCATGGCGCTCGCGCCGCTTTAAGCCGGGCGGGCGGCAAGCAGGACCCACGAAGCCTCTGGCTCGGCAAGATGCGGCAACGGCGGCATCCCAACATCGCGGCCGTTGCGCTTGCCAACAAGAATGCGCGGATCGTGTGGGCCATGCTCTCGGGCGACACGGCTTACGAGCCCGGACTGTCGGTGAAGCCAACCTGAGGCCAAGGCGCGAACAAGGAAAGGAGGTCCCACCCCGGCAATTGCAGCAAATGGCAAGAGATGGCGAAACGGTCACCCCGTCGCTTCCCGAGCCTGATGTGTGGACCGGCATGGCGTTAGCCAATGTCATCGGGGCTTTAAGGTGGAAGCGGGCGAAAACCCATCGAGGCTCGCGGCGAAGACGTTGTCCAGCCGCATCACGAAGCCGGATATACGTCAGCAGTTGTGACCATCGATCCTGATCCAGCCGGCTGTTGCAAACGGGCGGGGTCCATATACGTTCCACATGTGTCGCGCTGCAGACGCGGTAACTCTCAGGGTGTGGGAAATCCGCCCACCCGGATCTGTGAGGGCGAAGCCGAATGGCATAGCTACTCGACCCTTATTGCAGAAGGCTCACCGCAGCTAAACGGCGTCGCAGGGAATTGAGTTGGCGGTGTTTCAAGAAAGGCGGAACGACGGGGAATCACATACCAAATGAAGCTGACCAAGCGTTGGGGCTGGTCACAAAAGAAGCGGTGCTAGCCGCGCCCATGCCTCCTTTCACTAATAGAAGCCTCACACCTTCATCGACGGCTCAGATCGAATGGGATGGTCCCGTAATCGGCAAGACGGCTTAGAATGTATAAGTGAGTAACTCACCCATATTTAGCGGTGACTGTGTTACACTTTCATAAAAAGTATACAAATTATTTACGCGCCAATTTTGCGATGCATGTTATCACCTTCCACAGTACATCGCATGGGCATTCGCCTGCGGAATGGGTGTTCGACTGCAGGAATGCGGAACATACAGCTGGCGAAGTAAAGATACGCTCCCGCAGCTGGTCAATGGCGAGGAAACCAAGCCATGCGGCTAGGAGAGCACAATATGAAACGGCTACCATGACCCCGACACTTTCCGGTTTACGTCGACCCTCGCGTTTTGGCAAAGACAACATAGCCGATCTCATAACCAAGACTTTGCATAAATATTCGGCGAATACCGCAATCCGTACGAATGAGAATCGCGAAGTAAGCTACGGCGAGCTCGACGAGTCAGCGCGCAGTCTCAAGGAAGAGCTTGAGGCTATCGGGATTCGCTACGGAGATGCGGTCGTTGTCAAACTGCCCCGCTCAGTTGAGCTGGTTACGGTGATTCTTGCTACCCAAATGCTCGGCGTTGCTTTCGTGCCTGTTGATCCATCGGAATCGGAAGATCGATTGGGCCATATAGTCTCCAAGACGAACGCCAGCGCCATCCTCCGCTGTGATCCAAGCGGTTCGCTTCGTCTCGAGCGAGTTCCAAGCAACAGCATCAACTCCGCCTTCGGAAACGTCGCGTACATCATGCACACCTCCGGGAGCACGGGAGTTCCGAAGGGGGTACCAGTTTCGCAATCAGCTCTTCTGAATTTGATCGACTGGTATATTGACATGATCGATTTCTCGGAGAGGGCAAGTATCGCGCAGCTTTCGCGACCAGCATTCGATTTCTCGATCCCCGAGTTCTTCGTACCGTTCGCCACCGGCGGAACGATTGTCTTGCCCACCTCACACTTAGCAACACAGATCATTGAAACAATCGAGTTTCTAATTCTGAGCCGAACGAACGTCATTCAGATGGTTCCAACCCTGCTGGGGCGCTTCATTGGAACTCTTGAACGTCTCCCATACATGGCGGAGCGGTTCACTGAACTAAAATATGTAATCTCCGGGGGTGAGCCCTTGCCGAATTCAATTAGGCGGCGGTTTTACTGCATTCTTCCCAGTGCGACGCTAATAAATAGCTATGGGCCGACTGAATGCTGTGTCGCCGTCAATTACCATTATTGCCCGCGTGGTGATGTGGACTTCCCGATGTTCATCGGTAAACCGGCATGCAACATCGATTTCTACGTCCTAGATGATAACCAGCGGAACGTGGGGCTCGGAGTCGAGGGCGAGCTCTGGGTAGGAGGTGTGCAGACGTCCGAACGATATGTGGCTGACGCAGGCCAATCGGAACTGCGATTCGTGCCGTACGAGACAGCCAAAGGCGAACAAGTACTCTACCGCACTGGTGACTATGTCGTGGCATCAGAAGAACATGGATTGCTCTTCGTCGGAAGAAAGGACGATCAAACAAAGTATCGAGGAATGCGGCTGGAGAAAGGGGAAATTACCAGCGCGATCGACCGGACGGCCCTATGCACGGACTCAGCAGTGGTGGTGGTGGATAGGGAAGACGGCACTGCGCAGGAGTTGGTCTGCATAGTGACGCCCGCGAACACCGACGTGGATGAACTTTGCCGGCGTCTGGCGGAGGCGCTACCGAGCGACCGTGTTCCGAAGCTCGTTGTGCCTCTCGTCGCGCTTCCTTTTACCCCTAATGGAAAACTCGACAACCGGGCCCTCGCGATAATTGCCAAGGACGCGCTTAGCGCGAACGAAAAGCGCGAGGCAGTCCGGACCGGAGAGGCAAGAGGGTCACCGTTGGACCATTTGCTGGAGGCGGTGTACGCCGTCACGGGAAAGTGGCCACCGCCATGCTCGAAAGCTCGACAGTGCGACATTGATTCACTGAAGTTTCTCGAAATACAGCTCAAATTGGCTGAGGTCGGCCTGATGTTCAGCACGGATGTCTTTCAAGATCAAGATTCGTCACTGGAGCAGTGGGCACGGCGAATTCAACCGGTCAATCGCAGCGGATCTCAAAGGGGCGTCAAAGGGAGAGGTGGAAAGGCTGCCGAGCTTCGGGACGAGCTTGCGCAAATTGTCGAACACATTGAAACTAAGATCCCCAGCACGGTTGTGCTGCACTCGTCGCTCGCAGCAATGAGAAATGTAAACGGGAACGAGGTAGCGTCCATTCTTCTCGAGGCGATAGAGCGTCTCGCCGCGTCATCTACGGTCATTCTGCCGGCGTTCACATTGAGCTACTGCGCCACGAGGCGATTTCATCTGACGGAAACGAAGTCCGAAACAGGCGTCTTGGCAGAACTTGTGATGCGAGAGCTCCCCGCTGGGCGCACCAAACATCCCGCTTATTCAGCGGTTGTGACTGGGGTGAGGACGCGCGAATTATGCGATACCAATTGGTGGGAGCGCACCCCATTCGGCGACGACTCTATGTTTGGGTTCGTTAGTCGGGCTGGAGGCATTATCATGGGTATCGGCACTCCGGTTGCTACGCATGTGCATCGCTGCGAACTGTTGGCTCGCGTGCCATATATGAAGACGATCGACATTGCCGGCGTCGTCGACTTCGGAGACGGGCCGATTAACGCCTCATCCTCAGTCTATGTCCGCGATGTGATAGGAAGGCCCGAGTACAGGTTCCTTGCACGCAATGTTGCTCGCGACGTTCGGGAACTGAAGGCCGTTACTCGCGAGTTCACGGTCGCTGGAACCTACGCGCGGCTCGTCAACATAATTGATATGGAATCCGTGTTGGTTCCTGCAATGTGCGACGAACCATATGGGTTTCTCGGAGAAGCCGAGCGGGAAGAAGCACAACGTGCGTATCCGACCGCGAGGTAACTTCAAGGACAATTCAACTAAACTTCAAGTTCGGATAAATGGAGGTTGAAAATGACGACGCGGATATTGGGTTTGGTCTCGCTTGACCAAAAGCGGCTGGCAGCCGATTTAGCGGCCTTGGCGAAAACAAATTTCTCGACCGCATATTCGGATTTCGCCTGCGGGAGGTGGGAGTCCTGCATGCTGCGCAATCGGTCGGGAATTCAGGAGGAGGATACCGTGGTCATCCACCATAATCCAGCGGTAGCCACACCTCTAGGCCGATCTCTACCATACCTCAACGAATTGCTAGACACCCACTTTGATACGAGTTCCATGCGTTACGCCAGAATCATACGCATTTCGGAGAACGCGTGCATAATTCCTCACCGTGATTACTTGGAACTTGATGCAAAGTTCGCGAGAGTACACTTGGTTCTAGACACAAATCAGAGATGTATGAATACAGAAAAGGATAGAATCTTTCACATGGGCTTGGGCGAGATCTGGTTTCTTGATGCGAGTCTGCCGCACAGCGCCGCGAGCTTCTCACCAATCCCACGAGTGCATCTGATGGCGGACTTCGAGGGGACTTGCGCCCCCGAAAACGTTGTCCGCAATACCGAACAGCCACTGACAAGAACTCTCATGGCTGATGCTCGAGAAGAGTGGACCGACGAAGCGCTCCAATGCGTGCTGGGGCTCGCTAAAATTGTCAGCGAGGCAAATTATCGGGAAATTGTCTCAATCTTGGCAAAGCTTCACTTCTTTTACAAAGTGGACTGTGAAGCAATGTATGGCTGGCTCAGGGAAATATGCCGGCGTCGTGGCGACGCAGCGCTTATCGAGAAAACCGACAAGCTCGAGCGTTTTTTTCTCATTGATCGCGTGCCTGGCGAGTTCATGGGTTATTGACCTCGCCGTGAGCGTTGGGTCTGATCATCTGCGCCGAGTAGCGGCTTCGATGCCTGATTTGAGGAGAGGCAGTGGTTCTCTCCGGCGCGCCTGCGAATTGCCGAAGTGTCCTCGAGCCGGAAGAGCTGCCCGAGCATGCCGGCAAGCAGAAGGTGCTGATCGGCGAGGACGTGTCGGAGCGGCTGGATGTGGTGCCGGCGAAGTTCCGGGCCATCGTCACGCGCCGCCGGAAATATGCTTTCGAGAACGAGGACGGTAACCGCCCGATTGTCACCGCCTCCCGGCGATCGTCGGGGATGGCCTAAGACACGTGTTTAACGACGTCGTTTGCGACGTGTCTTAGGCGAGGTATGGGATGCGTGTCGAAATTCTTGGTCAGGAACGGCGGCGGCGTTGGGGTGATGAGAAGAAGCTCGATATTATCATGTCGGTTGGGCTCGACGGTGCGACGGTCACTGAGGTTGCAGATCGGCACGATGTGACCCGGCAGCAGATTTAATTTACGCCTGGCGGCATGAGCTGAAGAAGAAGGCTTTGTTGCCGTCCACTGCCGATACGGTCTTCCTTCCCGTCGACACCTCCGCCATGCCTGGCGCCCCGCTCGTGCGGGAGGACGTTGCGCGCGTGCCTGCAATGATCTCGGTTGAACGGTGTATGGGCGCAGCCTTCGCTTCGACGTGAGCGTCCGGTGAGCGGATTTTGCTGAACGAGCCAGTTAGGCGATGTTCTGGCATTAGAACCAGCATTGAAGTTGCTCCAGGGTCGGCGGAATCGCCGGACACGAGAAAGTCGAGGTGCGTGTTTCAGTAAATGCCGGACAGCGATGGACTGCACCCCCAGACTGAGACAAGGAAAATCGCGGACAGTTTCCCGTGTTCAGCTATGCCGCCCTTTTCCATCCGTCGTCCACCTGAATGCATCTGTTCGTATTCCTCCGGCGTGAGATAGTCGAGTGCCGAATGCAGGCGCTGCGTGTTGTAAACGGTATCGATAAAAGCGCCGATGCGCCTGCGGGCGTCGTCTGCATCCCTATAGGCGAGACCTTGCACCTCTTCCTGCTTCAAGGCCTTCATGAAGCTCTCCGCTTTCGCGTTGTCATAAGGATTTCCGACACGGCTCATGCTCGCCTGGATTCCGTGAAGATGCAGAAGTTCGGAGTACGCTCCGCACGCGTATTGAACTTGACCTTGCCCCCAATTTTTTCCAGCTTTGAGTTCGCTCCAGCGGTTTTGGGTTGCTGCATCTGCGGCGGTAGCGGCGGGTTGCGGTGCGGAGCCATTTCGGCTGCGCAGCACCGCATCACGTCGCGGGTTGGTGGACTGAGCGAACTCGGCGGGGGTCAGCCAGCCGAGGCCAGAGTGCGGTCGGTGATCGTTGTACAACACGGCGACACAACACCCACGGGACAGAGGTTCGCGAGCTTTCATATCCGTGGCATCCCTGGTTCGGGCGGTTCGTTCACGTCCATGAGGCGCTGGCAAAAGGAAAGGCTGTTTTCCGTTGCAGCCTTTCTGGCGCTTCTTCTGATCGACTTCTTGAAGTCCCAGCATGGATGTTCGACCGATCTGTGAGTGGCTGCTGGCGCAGCATGCCGGTCCCGCATGTCGAACTCGCCAGCCTGCATGCTTTGGCAAGATTGCTGGAGGAGGTTGGCGCCCCATCACAATCCGCGGCGATGGGCGCAGCATTGGCCTCTCACGAAGCGAGTCGGGGAGATGTCCATGCCACGCCAGTTCATGACATATCAGTTCGATCTGTTCTCGGGCCCACACAGGGGGAAGACAGCGGCGACGCCGCAATGGCAGGAGTTGCCGGAAGAGACACGCCAGGCACTGACGGCGCTCATCGTGCGGCTATTCGTCGACCGCGCAAACGGTGCAAGCGCCTCCCAGCAGAAGGAGGCCGGTCATGATGCATGAGAAGATTGGGCCGCACCATCTGGAGCGGAAGGCTATCCTGTATGTTCGACAATCCTCGGCCCATCAGGTCCTGCACAATCGCGAAAGCAGCGCCCTTCAATACGCCATGCGCGATCGACTGGCAGCACTTGGATGGTCACACATTGAGACGGTGGATGACGATCTTGGTCGCTCAGCCGCCGGCGGTGTGGCCCGGGCTGGATTTGACCGGATGGTGGCGGAGTCTGCCTTGGCAAGGTTGGCGCCGTGGCCGCGCGCGAGGTATCGCGCTTCGCCCGGAACAGCCGAGATTGGCAGCAACTCATCGAGATGTGCCGCGTCGTCGATACCGTCCTGATCGACCAGGAAGCGGTTTATGCACCGCGCCAGGGTAATGACCGCCTGCTTTTGGGCCTGAAGGGCAGCCTCAACGAGTATGAGCTCGATCTCTTGCGTCAGCGCTCCCTTTCCGCGCGCTACGAGAAGGCCCGCCGTGGTGAACTTGTCGTCACTGTCCCGATTGGCTTCTTGAAAGCCGGTGACAGGATCGAGAAGGATCCCGACCGACGCATCCAAGAGGCCATTGTGCTCGTCTTCAACAAGGTTGCCGAACTCGGCAGTGCACGGCAGGCCCTGCTATGGTTCCTTGAGCAGGGCCTGGACCTGCCGGTCAGGTACGCCAATGGCGACGTCATCTGGCGCAGGCCGAATTATGCAACCATCCACCGGATGATTGCGAACCCGATCTACGGTGGCGCGTATGCTTATGGTAAGAGTCGCTCCGTGCCCCGATACGATGGCCGGTCTGGAATTCGTCGCAAGACGCGTGATGAATGGCTGGCGCTGATCCCGGATGCACATGAAGGTTACATCAGTTGGGAACAGGCGGAGGAGATCCGCAAGATGGTCAGCGACAATGTGCCGGCCAGCCGCCATCTGGAGCGCCGAAGCATGGCGACGCTCTGCTTGCCGGCCTTTTCCGTTGTAAGAGGTGCGGTCGGAAGCTGACAGTTCGGTACACCGGAAGCAATCATAACATTCCGCGCTATTCCTGCTGGCGTGGTCTGCTCGACAATGGCGAGCCCCGCTGCATTGCTTTCGGCGGCCTGCGGGTAGATGACGCGATCGAAGAGGCACTGCTCGGCGTGGTCGAACCAGGCGCCATTGCCGCCGCCGTCGAGGCAGAATGTAATATGGCCAGCCAACGCGACCAGGTTCAGGATGCCCTACTGCGCGACCTCGAGGCAGCGCGCTATGCCGCTGAGCGAGCATTCGGGCAATATAACGCGGCTGATCCGGAGAACAGGCTGGTGACGTCGGAGCTCGAGGCGCGCTGGAACAAGACGCTCGCTCGCGTCGGCGAGATCGAGGCCAGGATTGCCAAACACCAGATGGCGGCGCCGCAGCCAATTCCGATGTCCACATCGCAGATGGCCGCGCTTGCGGGGAACCTTCGCGCCGTCTGGACAGCGCCATCGACCGATGCAAGGTTCGAGAAACGGATCGTGCGCACGCTCATCCATGAAGTGGTCGCCGATCTCGATGATGTAACCTCTGAGATCGTCCTTGTCATTCATTGGGTTGGCGGGGTCCATACCGAGCTACGCTTGCCAAAACGGCGCCGAGGGCAAAGAAACGCGACCCCCGACGACATCATTGCGGCTGTGCGGCAACTCGTCCTTATTGCCAATGACGACGTGATTGCCGGTGTCCTCAATCGCAACGGGCTGACGACTGGCAATGGCAATCGTTGGACGCGGGAGCGGGTCACCGCGCTGAGATCATATCGCAAGATTCCAGTCTTCCGTCCCCAGATCGACGGGGTCGAGCCTTGGCTTAATCTGGGAGGTGCGGCGAAGTTGCTCGGGGTCACACCAAAGACGTTGCGCCTGGCGGCCGAGGCCGTCGAGATTGAAGGCGCTCATCCGCTGCCCGATGGCCCATGGATCTTCAGCCGTTCAAAACTCGCGACCCCAGAAGCACGTCACATCCTCGATCGCGTCCGACAGAACCCGAGGCACCCCACAGGATCGCCTCCAAATCAGGAAAGCTTACTCCCTTCAACAACATAGAAAGATGGGCGTATAAAACAGGATTGTAGTCGCTGCGCCAGTTTGAAAGCGCTGATCGAGCATGGGCCAGTGACGAGAAGAGCGTCTCATTCAAGAGCTCGTCGCGCAGCCGCCCATTGAAGCTTTCGATGAAGGCGTTCTGGATCGGCTTGCCCGGCGCGATGTAGTGCCAATCCACCTTGCTCCGATCCGTCCATTGCAAAATCGCGTTGCTGGTGAATTCGCTGCCGCTGACGATCATCCTGGGCTTGCCACGTTCCTCGATGATCCGATCCAGCTCACGGGCGACCCGCAGGCCGGAGAGCGACGTGTCGGCGATGAGGCCCAGGCATTCCCTGGTGCAATCGTCGACGACCGTCAGAACCCGGAACCTGCTTCCATCGGTGAACTGATCCGACACGAAGTCCAGCGACCAACGATCATTGGCTGCCATCGGGATCAGCATCGGCGCTCGCGTGCCTATCGCTCGCTTGCGGCCGCCGCGTTTGCGCACTGTCAGCTTCTCCTCCCGATAGAGCCGGAAGAGCCTCTTGTGGTTCACAAGGTGCCCCTCGCGCCTGAGCAGCACATGAATGCGTCGATAGCCAAAGCGGCGGCGTTCATGCGCCA
This sequence comes from Ensifer sp. IC3342, assembly GCF_020193655.1. Classification (GTDB taxonomy): domain Bacteria; phylum Pseudomonadota; class Alphaproteobacteria; order Rhizobiales; family Rhizobiaceae; genus Sinorhizobium. The sequence goes on along the minus strand of NZ_JADYVE010000025.1, from coordinate 35,977 downwards.
ACGCCTTCATTCGCTCGCGAAGGCTATGATCGTCGTCGCGTTTCGTTTCGTAACGGATCGTCATCCGGCAAAAGCCGATGGCTTTACACGCCCGCCGTTCGCTCGTCTGATGTTGGTCCATCAGATGCGCGACAGCTCGCCGCTTTGCTGCGGGCGTCACCACTAATGGGATGGTCCGCCCCGTCCTCCTCGCTCATCATGAGGCGGCCAATCAATGGAGGAAGCAATGTCTCACCGCAATCTGCCGCGGCCTGCGGCTGTCTATGGAATCGATATCGGCAAGAACATCTTCCACGTCGTTGGTCTGAGCTGCGACGGCACGCCTGTTCAGAAAGCTCGCTTTCGACGCGACACCCTTCTGCAGTTCTTTGCACGCGCAGATCCGACAATAGTCGGCATGGAATCCTGCGCGGGGTCGCAGTGGCTCGCCCGGAAGATACAGGCGCTTGGACACAAGGTGCGCTTGATCCCCGCTCAATTCGTGAAGCCCTACGTCAAGTCGAACAAGAACGACATCATCGACGCTGAAGCGATCGCGGAGGCCGCGACGCGACCGACCATGCGGTTCGTGACGGTGAAGGAAATCGATCAGGTCGATCTTCAAGCGCTGCACCGGATCCGCGATCAGATGATCAGATCCAGGACGCGGCTCATCAACCAGATGCGAGCCTTCTGTCTGGAATATGGCGTCCCTTTGCGCCAAGGCGCTGGGTTGTTCAAGCTTGATCTGCCGCAGGCTTTGCATGACGAGGACAACGACATGTCATCAACGATGCGTCGGTTGCTGGGCGATCTATATGCCGATCTGTTGCGCCTCGAGGATCGCATCCGCCAAGTGACGAAAGAGATTGAGGCGATAGCAGATCGGGAAGACGTTGCGCGCCGTCTGATGACCATCCCCGGTATCGGAGCATTGGGCGCGACTGCTTTGTTGGCCGCTGTCGGCAATGGGCTGCAGTTCCGCAAGGCTCGCGATCTGGCTGCCTGGCTGGGACTGGTGCCCAGACAATACTCGACCGGAGGCAAACAAACGCTGCTGGGCATCAGCAAGCGCGGCAATCTGTACGTGCGGAAGCTGCTCGTTCATGGCGCACGCTCGTGTTTCCGACATCTCGACCGGACGCGGGATCGCTTGGGAAGCTGGCTCGACGGCCTTGAGGCTCGAATGCATCCCAACAAGGCAGTGGTTGCACTCGCGGCCAAGATGGCACGTATCGTCTGGGTCGTCTTGAACAAGCCGGGAGCTCTTTACGAACGCAGGGATCCTGCTTTCGCTTGAGGCTCTGGGCTCGATTGCAAGGCTCGGGACGAGTGATGACGAAACAGTGGATCAGCATGCCGTAAATCCTGCGCAAAAAAGCGGGCTACGTGCCCGAACCATTTATTGGGAACGGCGTGTGCAGATCTCATCATGGCCTGGCTGCAACAGCAGTCCACTCGCGAGAGGCCGGATACATTTATGCAACTGAAATCGTCACCCACGACCTCACGACACCTTGCACGGACGGGGCGGACCATACATTCTTTCCCAAAAGGTCTTTTAAAGCAGCATTGTCGAGCATCGCATCCGCCAGAAGCCGCTTCAGCTTCGTGTTCTCGTCCTCCAGCGTCTTCAGCCGCTTGGCTTCGGAGATGTCCATGCCGCCGAACTTGGCTTTCCACTTATAGATGCTGGCATCGCTGACGCCGTGCTTGCGGCAAAGCTCCGCGACCGGCGTGCCCGCCTCGTGCTCCTTCAGAATCCCGATGATCTGTTCGTCTGTGAAACGATTGCGCTTCATTCCCTGGTCCTCTCAATGGGCCAGAGCTTACTTCAAAATGGATTATTTCAACGGGGCAAGGTCAAACTCCGCGATCGGAATGATGCACGAGGCTCCCGGGCACGGGCTGGCGATCAGTTGTCGGGCGAAATGAAAAACTAGGGGGACTCCAGTGTTTGAAACGATGCTCAAGAAAACGATCGACATAAACTTCGCTCAAATCCTGCGGAGCATGTCCATTGCCAACATGCCAGTCCATCAGGTCTCGAAACAGGCTCAGCGAGCGCCACGTGCATTGCCGACCCAAACCTTCGTTCGACATTTTGGCAGCGTAAACGCGCGCCAACTCCCGATACGGACCGTAGAGCAGCTTCCGATATAGGGCGCTGCGATTCAAATAGTCAGTTGCGTTCATATGTCCTCTCCTTCGCGTCAATTGCGACGGAGAGACCCTACGCTATGCCGACCAGGCCACCGCTACGTTACCGAAAACGTTGGCAAAAACTTGATTCATCGGCATAGTTCGCCGGTCGGCATAAACGGCCAAAATGAATGGCGTCGATCCGCTCGACTGGCTCTCCCTGACCTTGACCCGCATTGCTCAAGGCTGGCCAGCATCCGAAATCGAGGCGCTCATCCACATATGTTGGGGTGGACGGCTCCCAACGGCATCGTAATGTGCCAGAATGAGTTCGTTGAAAGCTCAATCGAGGGAGACCGTCCGTGGAAGAGATTATCCGAATTGGCATGGATACGTCAAAGAGCGTTTTCCAATTGCATGGCGTGAACGCAGCCGAGCAACCAGTCCTTCGCAAGAAGCTTTCGCGCAGGGAGATGGTGAAATTCTTCGAGAAAACGCCGCCGACTACTATCGCACTCGAAGCCTGTGGAGGTTCTCATCATTGGGCGAGGCTGTTAAGTTCGTTCGGTCATGAGGTGAAATTGATCGCGCCTCAATTGGCAAAGCCCTACGTCAAACGCGGCAAGAACGACGCGGCGGACGCGGAGGCTTTGTGTGAGGCGATGAGCCGACCCACCATGCGGTTCGTGCCGGTGAAGTCTGCGGACCAGCAGGCGGCATTGATGCTGGTCGGTTTGCGAGAGAGACTCATTCGCAATCGAACACAACTTGCCAACGCAATTCGCGGTTTTGCCATGGAGTTCGGTATCGCTGCGGCCAAGGGCATGTGCCGAATCGAACCGCTGCTGGAGCGGATTGCGGCTGATCAATCCCTGCCTGCATTGGCCCGCGAGCTTTTTGCCATGCATGGCGTTGAGTATCGCGACTTGCTTGCCGAAACGAAGGCGGTCGAGGAAAAACTGACCGCGTTGCATCGCTCCGATGAATGCAGCAGGCGCCTGGCCGAAATTCCGGGTGTCGGGCCGGTCGGTGCATCGCTTTTGATGATGAAGACCCCAGATCCACGGCTATTTAGATCTGGTCGAGATTTTGCCGCCTGGATAGGGCTCACGCCAAAAGACCATTCGACTGCAGGCAAGGTCAGGCTTGGGGTGATCACCCGTGCCGGTGACGAAATGCTGAGGAGCATATTGGTGGTCGGCGCGACTGCTCTTCTCCAGCACGTCAGAGCAGGTCGAAGCAGGCATGCTTCACGATGGATTATCGAACTCCTGCAACGGAAGAAACCGAAATTGGTGGCCGTGGCGCTGGCCAACAAGATCGCCCGTATTGCTTGGAAGCTCATGGTGAGCGGCGAGACATACAGCCGTACAGAAGGACAAAGCGCAACATTTTAATTTAGGAAATTGGCCATCACGGCAAGCGCTATCAATGCTGCCGTGCCGTGCTGAGCTGATGCTGTGTGAACTTGCAAGGGAGAACAGATGGTGCGATCGATCGATCCAAGACGCGTGACACTCCGTTAGTTCCAGTGGCCCTTTAAGGTCGTTGCCGTGTTAGGAACGCGCGTTGCGGAAACCATCTTGGCCAGTGGTCATGTGCGACCACACACAAAGGCCGTACATATGGAAGCAAGCGATCCGATCAAAAATATCTGCAGAAAACCCTTGCAACAGGGAGCCTGACGTTATCGGCTGACCGCTTTCCTCGCCGATCAGCACGCTCTGCTTGCCGGCATGCTCCGGCAACTCCTCCGGCTCGATGACGACTTCGACCCGCTCCAGATGGGGTGCGAAGCTCTTGCGTGGCCGCGGCGGACGTTTGCCATCCGGACGCTCGCGGCCCTTGCTGACCTGTGCCCGGATCGCGGCGATGCCGGTCTCGATCTCGTCGAAGACAAAGGCCTGCTGCTCGTCGTCGGTGCTTGGGGAGCCGAGCTTTTCCGATCGGCGGCCGAACCGGGCGCGATCGAAGGCCTTCAGGATCTGCGTCAGCCGCTCGATACGCTCGTCGGCATCGGCGTTTCGTGCCTTGAGATCGACGACCTCGCTCTCCGGGGCATCGGTCCGCGCGGCCTTTTCGGCCATGGCAGCTCCTCTTGCCGGGATAGATACGGCCGTGCTTGAGCATGAAGGCGTTGACCGTAAGCGCGATTTTCCATGCGCATTGACGGCTGTGGCACCCTGAATCGCCCTCGCATCGGTAGCGATATCCGGCTCAATTCACTGCGAGATCGTGCTGACCATCCATTGGAAGGGTGGTCGACATTCCACCCTCCGTTTGCGCAAACCACAATCCGGTGAACATGAATGTGTCACGTCCGATGATGCCTTGGCCATCATCGAGAGTATGGCGAGCCGCTGGTCTGATGAGCACATCGCTGCGACCTTGAATCGGATGGGACTGCTGACTGCCCAAGGCAAGACATGGACGGCAAAACGCGTCGGCTCGATCCGGCGCGTGCGTGGAATTCACGCCTACAAATCAGCGGAGAAAGACGGAGAATGGCTGACGCTAACCGAAGCTGCCAAGGCCAGCAACGTCACAGCTCATCGCATTCGCAGCCTGATCGCGGCTGGGATACTGCCTGCCCAACAGGTTGTTCCCGGCGCGCCGTACCAAATTAAGGCTTCGGATCTTCGCGGTCCTGACGTCACGACTGCGATAAGGCGCAAAGGCCGCCCGTGTCAGTCGCCGCCGGAAAGTCAAATTCCAATGTTTACAGACACTTGAACAGGGGGTGCATAATGAACACGGCATTGCAAAAACTCTTACGGCCTCGCCCATGCGATGCATCTGACCCTGGCAGCAGGGACAAGACTTCTGATCGTCGGGGAGGTCATATTCGACGCGCTCGCGTGGCAGGTCTTCCGGCAGAGGTCTGCGGTCCCGTTTTTTTTCCCGCAGTGCTATCGGCCGCCGGCAAGCCTGTATCCGGGATCGGCGACGTCGTCGCCATAATCACGATCATCCTCGTCTGCGGCCTCTTCGACTTCGTTGAAGAGGCGATCAATGTGCTTTTCGCTGCGCGGGGCAAAGCGATGGAGCCTTGCGAGCGCCAACTCCTCTTCCAGCTTGACGACCTGGCGCGAGAGCGCTTCCTTCTCGGCTTTAAGCGCAGCGATTTCGGCAGCATTTGCCGCCAACTGCGCCATCAGCACTGCAATGTCAGGATCGCCGCCTCGTACCCATCCGATTCTTGAATCTGAACCGCCCCTTTGCGTCAACAGCTCAATTTGCCACCTTCAACCGGCGATCTGATATTGCCGCACCGGATGGCGGATCATCGCGTCGATATCGATGCCGTCGAGAATCCAGTGGAGCTGTTCTGTCGTCAGCACAACGACCGGCACCTCCCGGCGGGGCCAACGGAACCTGTCTTCCGTCAATTTCTTCAGCACCATCACAAAACCGGACCGATCAAAAAACAGGAGCTTCATCCGGTCGTGACGGCGATTGCAAAAGGCAAAGACCGCGGGAGCAAAGGGATCAAGCTCCATTACCTCCTGCACCAGAACCGCAAGGCTGTTGATGCCCGCGCGGAAGTCGATCGGTTCCCGATGCAGGTAGACCTTGAGGTCAGCGCCCAGTCTGAACATGGCTCAACGCTCCTATAATCGCCGCCAGTCCATCAACATCGCTGCATTCCACCGTCAGGCTGACCCCGTTCGGCAGTAGCGCGCTCACCTTGGATGCATGAGAGCGCTTGCCCAATGGCTCCGTCTTCGTCAGTCGATCGCTGGCAGAAGACGAGTGCATATCCGGAGCAATCTGAACCGGAACGAACGCCGAGACCAAAGGCAAAGGACGCTCCTCTCTGGCCTTCTTCATCCACTTCCGAACGAGATTTGCATTGACGCCATGTTCCAGCGCCAGCCGCGAGACCGAAACGCCGGGCTCTAAACACGCCGCGACAAGCTGATCTCTTGAGGCAGGGTCATATCGACGGCCGCCGTCGCGACCAACAAGCCGCACCTGCAGTTTAGGAGCATCTTCATCCATGATTTGGTGTCCACCTATCTTTTGGTGGACACTTCATGCCTCACAGCACTGCGCTTCAGAAGGCGCGCAGAAATTCGCGCTTACCGTTGACCTGCTGGCGATGGGTGCGCAGCGCCGACGCGCGTGTCGTCTTGGCTTCAGGACTGGCGCAACCGCCATGCCCAAGGGTCGCGGCTTTACGGCACAACCCCATAACCCGCCAGCCCGGCTTCTAAGCAGACGTGCAGTCGATCACTCCGTCTTCCCAGCGCCTTGAACGTCCGCTCTAATCGCCTCCCTATACTCTCCCATGGCTCTCCCTCCATGCGCTAGGATCGGCTCCATCAATCCGAGCGAGCCTCGGCTCTCAGTCGCACAAAAGGGCGAGCGACCGATCGCGGCCCTGAATATGACGTACCTCTGCTGAGCGTGCCATCAGCCTTCTTAGAGGGAATGGCTATCAGCCGCGCGGGGGCCAGCACAGTGACGTATCGCCTGATCGGCGGCGATCAGCTGTCACCTGCTTCGGATTTATCCCTATCGTTGGTGAATGGAACAAAGCATGTCGAAGGGCCGCCTCTCTCTATGGCAGAGAGCGGGTGAGATATGGTTCCTTTTGCAATGAGCATTTTACACCCCGCTTCCATGGCTATCTTCGCTGCCACTAACTTTGTTATCATGCCACCCGAACTGTGCCGATTGGGGGAATGAGAGGCCATCGCCTCTATTTCGGGCGTTATAAACCGTACCTCTGTCAACAGGCGGGCCAACGGATTGCCACTTGGATCTTCAGTAAAAAGGCCGTCCACGTTTGAAAGCAGGATAAGAATGTCGGCACCTACCATCTGTGCGACCCACGCCGCTAACCGATCATTGTCGCCAACACGTATGTCGGCTGTTGCAGTCGTGTCGTTCTCGTTGACGACAGGTACAGCCTCAACTTGAAGGAGTTGTTGCAGGGTTTGCTTAGTATTGAGGCGGCGATTCTGATTGTGTATGTCTTCGCAGCTCAATAGCACTTGCCCCACGCCGAGCCCACACCGTGCCAAGCTCTTTTCGTAGGCACGCATGATCTGAACCTGACCAATCGCGGCGGCCACGTGCTTCGCTCCGTCTAGCAGACTGGCGCGACGTGATCCAACCGCGACAGCGCCGGAGGTGACAATGATCACCTGCTGCCCGCGCGAGAAAAGTCGGCCGACATCTTCTATCAGCGTATTAAGCCAAGATTCGCGTATTTCTCCAGTTTCCGTATTGGCAATCAGTCCGGAGCCAATCTTCACGACCAATCGGCGAGCCGAGGATAATTGGCCCGTACTCGCTGTTGCTGGCATTGAATCTTGTTTCACTATAAACGAAGCCATTTCTCTTCTTCTGGGCACCTCCCGAGTGCCTTGCGTCTGATACGTTAACGTTGCTTGTGGCGCGTGCCAGGTAACGCCGGACATTAAGTTGTGCCCAGCTTGTGCTCTTGCGGAGAGGGTAGCATGGTGAGCGAATTGCGCTCGTAAAGATTTTGTAAACTTAATGCGGGTTTCGGTAATTCGCGGACAGCGATTCCATTAAATCGCGGACAGCGTTTTCGCTAAATCCGGGACAGGGATTTCGGTAATTCCCGGACAGTCTTCTCGGCGACAAAAGATCGACTTTCGCCCGCGCCGTCTTTGTCATTCTGCACCTCGATTTGAACGAGGTGGGGTGAATGGCGAGACGGAAGCAGGCGAGACTTACGAGTGTGAAGGACATTCGATCGATTTTGAGACTGGCGCACGAACAAGGGCTTTCTGTTCGGGCGATATCGGAACGGCTGAAGATCAGCAAAACGACCGTGTCGACCTACCTTCTGCGGGCTCGGGAAGAGGGTCTGTCATGCTGGCCCCTGCCGCCCGGCCTTGATGACGACGCCGTTTTGCAGCGTCGCCTGTTCCACCGCCGCGGGCGGCCGCCGCAGGATCTGGACGAGCCCAGTTGGGCGAACATCGCCAGCGAGTTGAAGCGCAAAGGGGTGACGCTGACACTGCTATGGCAGGAATATCGCGAGCGGCACCCGAATGGCTATGGATACACATGGTTCTGCGAGCGGTTTGCCGCTTTCGCACAGCGAGCCAATGCGACTTTCCGCAATCGCCACACCGCCGGCGCGGCGATACAGACGGATTATGCCGGACAGACCGTGCCCATCGTCGATCCTCTAAGCGGCGAGATCCGGCCGGCGCAGATCTTCGTCGCGGTGCTGCCGGCGTCGCTCTTGACCTTTGCCTATGCGAGCTTCAGCCAGAGGCTGCCGGACTGGATCGAGGGCCAGCAACGGGCGCTGAGCTTCTTCGGCGGCGTGCCGAAAGCCATCGTCTGCGACAATCTGAAGGCGGGCGTTGCCAAGCCCTTGTGGTTCGAGCCGACGATCAACGCGACGTTTGCGGCTTTCGCCGAGCATTACGACACAACGGTCCTGCCTGCTCGTCCAAAACGGCCAAGGGACAAGGCGAAGGTGGAAGGCAGCGTTCTCATCGTCGAGCGCTGGATCCTGGCGCGGCTGCGCAACGAGCACTTCTTCAGCCTTGCCGACCTCAACATCCGGATCAGCCAGCTTCTCGACGATCTCAACAATCGGCCGATGCGCCGCATCGACAAGTCCCGACGTCAGCTCTTCGAGGAGATCGAACGCGCGGCACTTGCGCCGCTCCCGGCAACCGCCTTCGAATATGCCGAATGGAAATCGGCGAAGGTGCATCCCGACTACCATGTCGAGGTCGACAAGGCCTTCTACTCTGTGCCGCATCGCCTGATCGGACGGCAGGTCGAGGTTCGCTTGACCTCCCGGATCGTCGAAGTCTTCCACGATCACAAGCGTGTCGCCAGCCACCGCCGCACCTCGCAGCGCGCCGGGCACATCACCGTCAGCGAGCACATGCCGAAGACGCATCAGCACTATGCCAACACCACGCCCGCGAGCCTGATCAAGCAGGCTGCAAAGATTGGCCGCAACGCTGCAATCCTTTCGAGCGGCTGATGCGCGACAGGCCGCATCCGCAGCAGGGATACCGCGCCGCGCAGGGCGTCCTGTCCCTCTCGCGTCGCTACGGCCCCGAGCGTCTCGAGGCGGCATGCGAACGGGCGCTGACGATCAATGCGCTCAGCTATTCCTCCGTCAGCACCATCCTCAAATCCGGCCTCGATCAGGCTCCGCCCGCCGTCGAGCCGGTTAAGCCCGCCCTCCACACAACAACATCCGCGGCAGCTCCTATTACCAGTGAAGAAAGGAAGCCTCTCAATGCTTACTCATCCAACCCTCGACCAGATGCTCGCTCTCGGCCTGTCCGGCATGGCGACAGCTTATCGCGAACTGAGCGACCAGCCGCAGGGCAACGATCTCAGCCGCGATGAATGGCTCGGCCTGATGCTCGACCGGGAGATCGCCGTTCGTGCCGACAAGCGCCTGACCAATCGGCTGGTAACTGCCAAACTGCGCTTCCCCGACGCCTGTATCGAGAACATCGACTTCGCCGCAACACGGGGGCTCGACCGTCGGCAAATCCTCTCGCTCGCGCAAGGAGCCTGGCTCAAAGCCCATGAACATTTGATCCTCACCGGACAAACGGGAACAGGCAAAACCTGGCTCGCCTGCGCCATCGGACGACAGGCCGCGCGGCTCGACTATTCCGTTCTTTATGTCCGCATGCCCAGGCTCTTCGAGGATCTGGCGCTGGCGCGCCTTGACGGCCGGTTTCCCCGATTGGTCGACAAGCTCGCGCGTGTTCAATTGCTCATCCTGGATGACTGGGGAACCCATGCGCTCAGCGATCAGCAGCGGCTGGATCTTCTGGAAATATTCGAAGAGCGCTATCGCAGGAAATCGACCCTCATCACCGCGCAACTGCCGGTCGCCCAATGGCATGAGATGATCGGCGAGCCGACGATCGCCGACGCCATTCTCGATCGCATCGTTCATAACGCCCATCGAATTGCCCTCGAAGGCGACAGCATGCGAAAGCCGAAATCACGGTCGCTCTTGACCACAACGCAAAACGACGAAATCAATAGCCGCTGACATCAACCAGGCGGACGAAAGTCGATCCCGTGAAACTGTCCGGGAATTAATGAAACGACTGTCCGCGATTTACCGGAATCGGTGTCCCGTTAATCCGAAATCCGCAAACTTAACTCAGAAGGATTGTCGCACCAGCTTCATCGATTTTGCCTCTCTAATACATCCCATACATGAGGTTTGCTGCTCCCCTTGGTGGATGAGAGCATTCGCCTTGGTTTGTCGAAGACCTGAGGAGAGCAGCGGTGGAATATTACGTTGGATTGGAGGTCAGCCTCAAGAGCACACACATCTGCGTTATGGACCGGGATCGCCAGGTGGTGTGGCGCGGGAGCGCAGATACGCAGCCTTCCATCATCGCGGAGCGGCTGAAGAGATGGAAAGGTCATCTTGCCAAAGTCGCCTTGAGACAGGATCGATGACGCCCTGGCTTTACCACGAGCTGAAGGGGCTGGGCTTTCCGGTGGTCTGCATGGATGCGCGGCGTGCCGCAGATGCGCTGAAGGCGCGGCCTGAGAAGACGGACAAGGCGGATGCGCAGGCGCTTGCCGAGATGCTGGCGAGTGGCTGGTATTCACCGGTGCATGTGAAGACCATGGAAAGCCATCGGTTAAAAGCGTTGCTTGGCGCGCGTGAACAACTGGTCACCGTGAAGCGCCAGCTTTACGGCCAGGTCGGCGGACTGCTGCGCCCGTTCGGAATCAAGATCTCGGCGCGCGCCGGTGGCAAGCGATTTGACGAGGAGGTCCGTTCTTCCTGCAACCGGCATGATGCGCTCTATATTGGTGTCGGAGGCAGCGGGCTGCCTGCTGACGACGGTGACCGCGCCCTCCGCGCTGCGAAGCTGGAGCTTGAGACTGGCCAAACGTCCGGGTCCCAAGCGCGCACGGGCGGCAGTCGCACCCAAACTGGCGGTCCTGCTGCTGGGGCTTTGGAAAAGGGAGGATCATTTCCGCGCCGCAACGAGCGGCAAGGCTTTTTAGAACCGAGATCGTGAAGTTCGTCCGCAGACAAAGCCCTCAGTGTCCATGAGGTGAAGCGACCGGACCCGGACGGGACGAATGCGAGACAGTTGGATGCGGATCAAAGACCGCGTTTAATACACTGCATCGGCCCCCTGGGTGTGAAGCGAAGAGCCCCGGATAGTGGTGACGGACAGGACAGACCGCACACCGAAGAGAACCATGGGACGCTTGTGATGCTTCAGCCGGATTGGACGAAGGCAACGCGAACAAAACTCTTGACGCAGCAGCCAAATGTAGAGAACCAACGAGCGCCGTTTCCGACTCTCATGCCCCACGGGGCTTCGAATCTGAACCCATGCAGCAAACGGGAGGTTTGCGATGGGTTCAGCGATTTTGTTGCGTGATGATCTCGATGGGCGTGCTCTTCGCGGATGAACCGAACAATCAAGGACTTTACCGTCAAGGTCTACCACTATGACGACCTAGAAAGTCTCAAGGCCCATGTTCTGGCCTTCGTCACTGCTTACAACTTCGCCAAACACCTCAAGGGGCTGCGATGGCGAACGCCCTATCAGGCAATCTGCGACGCCTGGACAAAGGACCCCTCAATCTTCAAAATTAACCCGCACGATCTCATTCCGGGACCGCACAGCTAGGCCGTCAATAAGGGAGCGCATGCCGTGCTCATCCTCGATCAGGCCGATGACACGTCACGCCGATGCTCAAAGTGCCGGACAACATCACCCTTATGTTCCTTCCGCCTCGTTCGCCGGAACTGAACCCCGTGGAAAACGTCTGCCAGTTCATGCGCGACAACTGGCTCTCGAATCGCATCTTCAAAGACTACGACGACATCGTAGCCCATTGCTGCGCCGCGTGGAACAAGCTCGTCGACCAGCCGTGGAGGATCATGTCCATCGGACTTCGCGAATGGGCGCATCGGCATGATCACCGCTCGTTGGTATAACAACAACATCCAACTTGAAAACTGGTTTCTGTCGAACGCACCCCATGCTCACGGCTTCTAAACCAGTGTTGCATGCATGCCCTGCGTCCTCGGTGCCTTTCCGGTGACAAAAGGACGGAATGGATCTCGGCACGGCCAAAGGAAATTGGATGCCTGAGCGAAGGCCAGGACGGCTGCGGGGTGGTGGATGGATGCTCATGATCGAAACCACCGCGGCTCGTGTACATTCTCGCTGCCGACTGTTTCTTCCTGAGCAGATCCATCACGCCGGACCGAGGTTCCGTAACATAAGCCAACATGATCATCCAAAGCCCCCAGATCCAACTTGAAGCCGTTCGTCGAGAGTAGACTTTTGTTCAAAGTGCGACGCGATTGTAATCGCGCTATCCTTTTGTTTTTCAAATCGACTCCCCTTTGGCATGGAACGTGCATGGTTATGAGCGGCCATTCTTACCGAGGAGAACGTTCACGATGACACCCACCACAATATTTCGCCCTCCGCAAATGCCGTCTATGAAGCGCGTGAACAGGTGTTCTGCGCTCTATCCTTCTTCTGATTAGAGCAAACTGGGTCTCTTGTGCGTGGCCGCCCTGCAGGCCGCTCTTCGCGTCAAAGATCCGCAATCGCAATAAACTATGTACTGGAAAGGTTGGAAACAATGTCGAATTGCGATCCTCCATGGGAATACCCGCGAACGCCGGTGCTCCTTATTCCGGTGGCGGACGATAGCTTACACCGGCTCTTGGAGGTTGCTATTGTCAAGAGCAGCTACGTCGTGGCGGGTGTGAGCAAGGGAGAAGCACTGGCGAATTCTCTTGAAGCTCGGAGGCGAAACATATCGGCTCTTGAATCGCGCCTAGTCTGTGTTATGTGCCGGTACCTGCAAACGAGTTCAATGTCGATTCTCGCGCTTGCCTTCGGTCGTGACGAAGCAAGTCTCAAAAAAATCCTTGAATCCGGCGCGGACCACTTCATCGGCAGGCCGTCCTCGCCCGAAACACTAATCTCAAGAATTGGGACAATTCTGCCTGATGCGGCTTGGGATTGGGCTTGTAATGAGGATGGACGGTTGACTTTTCTCGATCTCGAACTGGACGTTACCGAGCACCGCGTGCGGCGAAGTGGCCGCACAATCCATCTCGCTCCAACCGAGTTCCGTCTGCTGCACCTTCTTATGAGGGACCCGCATAGGGTGCACTCTAGGGATGAATTGCAGAGTGCAGCTTGGCCGCGATCGGTTCATCTTGGCCCCCGGACCGTTGATGTCCATATTGGCCGCTTGCGCGCCGCTCTCAAGAAGGCCGGCGGTCCGGACTTGATACGCACCGTGAGATCCGTCGGCTATGGACTTTCCAAATAGGAGCCCCCCATGCCCTTGCAGGAGTTGGGAAGAGATGACGTTTGAAGAATCTAATTCAATCGCCAAAGTGACGTGAAGGTTACCGCTTTCGCGCAAATGCCGCCGCTGGGACGAGTCGGCGGATGTGCGATAACTCAGGCGCTTGCGCAGCAGCCCGTTTAGATGATGCGAGAGCACGAGCTGCTGTTGGCTCAGGGGCGACAGATCGGTGTCGCCGGGCACATGAAGCGGCGACTGCGCGTTCTCGACCGCACCTTTCTGCCACGGCGAACATGGGGTACCGCCGCCCGATCGTCCCAAGCCTTTTCCAAAGTGATGCTGGCGGGGGCGATAAGATGGGAAACGGGCCCACGATTGGAGCCGGGCCTAAACATCAAACGGAGAGCAGCCATGGACCAACTTGATATATTGGGCTTGATGTGTCATTGAAAGATGCGGCGATCCCGACCCGAGAGGACGCGAAGCGGATCCGGCGGGTGAAGTTCCGGACCCAAAGCTTCTGGCTGAGATTATCCGCAAGCACGCGCCGCACGCCAAGCCCGTCGTCTTCGAAAACGGGCCCCCTTTCGACGTGGTCTATCATGCGCTAACGGCCGAGGGGGGCTCCGGCCATCTCTGCATTGAAGCGCGGCACGCGCAAAAGATATTGAACGACTCACTCAACAAGAGCGATGCCAATATGCCGATAGTTTGCGCTCAGCTCGCTGAGAGCCGGCTTTTATAAAGCGGCTCGAGTCAAATCGTTTGACGCTATGCTGACCCGCGCGTTGTGGCGGCCCCGTTCAACTCTTGAACCTCAACACAACGTGCAATCAGATCTGGGAAGACGTTCGGCCTTATCGTACTCGGCCACGGGTGAAATTGCGGCAGCACTGATTGGGCCTGCGGCGGAAATCACCTTACCGGCGCACGTCCTCAGACGGAGTCCGAGTATCTCGCCGCACAAGCAGCAGGACCTCTATCGAGTGCTGGAAAGCATGGCAGCGGGTGATCGCGCAAAAGCCCGCGCGTTGATCTCCGCCCATCCCCGCGAATCTAGTGTCTACGATTCCTACGCCGCTGTTTTGAAGCTCTGCAACATGCATCTTGTCGGACTTCCCGAAACTGACCGGCGCCACCGCTTTCAGCACTGATGGCGACCTTCTGGATGAGCGGTGAGCCGCTCCCTCGCATCATAGAGCGCCAGATTATAAGAGGAGGTGCAGGGGCCAAATCCCGCAAGATCATTCGCGATGTGCTGGATGCCATCGAGAAGATCGCGCGCTTCGAGGTGGTCCGGCTGCTCAGTTGTTATTGCGGGGTCCTGCTGCAGTTGTTCGAAGACATTGGAATGCCAGATCTGACGACCTCGGTTCCGCCGATTTCACTATATCTTGAAGTTGGCGCGTCTGACAGAACTATGATCAGCTTCATTGCAATCGGACTTTCAAGAGTCTCTGCAGCCATTCTCAATGACGCCGCCGTAGACAAGAACATGGACGTTGCGGCTGCAAAGGACTGGCTAAAAACGAGACCGTTGGAAGTTTATGGTCTTTTGCGGATTCCGATCTGAAGCCGGCCGCCATTCCGATCAAAATCCGGCCACCGTTCCGATTTGAAGCCGGCCACGATTCCAATCAAAGACCGGCCGGTTTCCGGCTCTGAAGATACCCCTTGGGTCAGCAACTTTGGCATCAAGCCTCCCGGTACACGAGGAGAGTTTGATGCCAGCAAAGAGAAGGCTGACCATGCGACAATTACGACAGATGCTCCGGCTTGCCGGAAGCGGGACAAGCAGCCGAGAGATTGCGGTGATCCTCGGCGTTGCCCGCAGTACCGTCCAGGATAACCTGAAGCGGGCTGCGATGGCGGGGCTGAGCTGGCCCTTGCCAGGAGAGCTGACAGACGATGCTTTGGAGCATCGGCTTTTCGCCCGCGCCGGCGTCAAGCAGGGCCAACGGCGACGTCACGAGCCGAACTGGGCGGAGCTTTCTATCGAATTGAAGAAGCCCGGCGTGACGCTGCTGATCCTGTGGGAGGAATATCGCGGCGTCCACCCCGACGGCTACGGCTACAGCCGTTTCTGCGAGCTGTTCCGTGGTTTCGAGCAGCGCCTGTCGCCGACGATGCGTCAGGAGCATGCGGCCGGCGACAAGGTCTTCGTGGACTATTCCGGCAAGAAGGTGCCGATCGTCGATCGCAAGACCGGCGAGATCCGCGAGGCGGAGCTGTTCCTCGGCGTTCTCGGTGCCTCGAGCTTCACGTTCGCCGAGGCCACCTGGACCCAGACCTTGCCAGACTGGGTCGGTTCGCATGTGCGGATGTTCACCTTCTTCGGCGGCGTGCCCCGCCTCGTCGTGCCCGACAATCTGAAGTCCGGCGTCAACCGCGCCAGCTTCTACGATCCGGAGATCAACCGCAGCTACGGCATGATGGCTTCCCACTATGGCGTCGGCGTTCTGCCGGCACGGCCGCGGCGTCCGAAGGACAAGGCAAAGGTCGAGAACGGCGTGCGCTTCGCCCAGAGCTGCATTCTCGGTCGGCTGCGCAAGCAGACGTTCTTCTCGCTCGCCGAGGCCAATGCCGCGATCGCCGACGTGCTGGAGCGCATCAACAATCATGTCATGCGCCGGTTGGGTGTCAGCCGCCGCCATCTCTTCGAGACGGTCGAACGCGCGGCGCTCGCAAGCTTGCCCGCCGAGGAGTACGAGTTCGCCGAATGGCGCTTTGCGCGGGTCTCGACGGACTACCATGCCGAGTTCAAGACCTTCTTCTATTCCGTCCCGCACGCGCTCATTCGCCAGCAGGTCGATATCCGGGCGACCGCGCGGATGATCGAGATCTTCCATCGCGGCAAACGCGTTGCGGTCCATCAGCGCCGCTATGGCGGGCCGCGCTATGGAACGGACCCGGCGCACATGCCGAGCTCCCACCGCCGATACGCCGAATGGACGCCGGAGCGCTTCCGGCGCTGGGGCGCGTCCATCGGTCCGCAGACCGAAGGCTGATCGTCGCCATTCTCGCCAGCCGGCCGCATCCCGAGCAGGGCTTCCGGACCTGCCTCGGCATCCTGCGTCTCTATCGCGACATCGGCCGCGAGCGCGCCGAGGCCGTTTCGGCACGGGCCGTCGAGATCGGCGGCCTGACCTGCAAGACGATTGCCTCGCTCATTGCCACCCACAAGGCCACCAGACATTCCACCGAACCCGCCGCCGTCATGGATCACGCCAATCTGCGTGGCCCCGGCTACTTTCATTGAGGAGACACCAAACGATGTTGACCAATCCGACCATCGACATGCTGCGCGAACTCGGCCTGACAGGCATGGCCAGTGCCTATCAGGAACTCGAGGCGCAAACGGAAGCGAGACACCTCGAGCATGGCGAATGGCTTGCACTGCTGCTCGAACGCGAGGCGACCACACGCCGCCAGAAGCGCTTCGAGGCGAGAGCCCGCGCTGCAAAGCTGCGCCACGACGCCCAGATCGAGAACGCTGACTTCCGCGCCGCCCGCGGCCTGGATCGCAATCTCTTCATGAAGCTCGCCGGTTGCGACTGGATCTCTCAGCGCCATAGCCTGCTGTTGATCGGACCCGCCGGCGCAAGAGCTGGCTTGCCTGTGCGCTCGGAAACAAGGCATGCCGCGAGGACTTCTCCGTCGCCTATCACCGACTTCCAAGGCTGTTCGCCACCCTTGCGCTGGCGCGCGGCGACGGCCTATATCCCAAGCTCCTCAAGGCGCTTGCCAGAACCGACCTGCTCATCCTTGACGACTGGGGCCCGGAGAAGCTCAACGACGAGCAGCGGCGCGACCTCCTGGAAATCGTCGAAGACCGATACGAAAGGCGATCGACCATCGTCACCAGTCAGGTGCCCGTCGAATACTGGTACGATATGATCGGCAATCCGACCATTGCCGACGCGATCCTCGACCGTCTCGTGCACAACGCTTACCGCATCGAACTCTCCGGCGAGAGCTTGCGAAAGCAGCGTCAAACACCATCCGCCGCTTGACCGCGCGACAATCACGAGCCATTCAAAACAACGACCCAGGGGCAAATCGACTGGCCGGCTTCAAATCGGAATCGTGGCCGGAATGAACTTGGAATGGGTGGCCGGCTTCGTTTCGGAATCAGCGGCCGACTTCACTGGAATACGCAGTCTTTCACCGCTTCTATTAGAAGAAGCCAATAGGATCGCGCGGGAGAGCTAATTTCCTCTGCTGTTCAAGCTGCCATCATGACGGGGACAGATTGCTCGACCAATCGCAGGAATCGTTGGTTGCGAGCCCAGGGTCTGCAACACCCTGTTGCCGTGATCGCCTCCTGCCCAGGCTGCAAAGGCGACGGGGCCGCGCGGGTTCCTGTGTGACTTGAACTGCCTGGAAAGTGTGGTCAGGGCTGCGCGAGAACCCATCTCGAGGAACAACTCGATTGCACCAGCCGATCGAAAGCTACATGGAACTGCACCGTTTCTCGCAGTTTGCGGACCCAGTAGCCACGCATACCGCACCAGCATTGTCTCGTGCCTCGCGCAAATCTTCATGGCGTGCGCCTTCATCCCGACAAACGGTTCGCCTCCTCACCGCCGAAGTGGATACACTTCCGCCGAAGTAGCGAGCCTTCTGTGGATGCTATTTCCTCCGCCTCACCTGAAGTTGCTGTTGCCGCCGGTCTGGCGCGGCGCTTCCAATCCATGATTTGCAATCGGGCATTGCTGCGCTGAAGCCATGGCTAAACGATGCGATTGCCGGGCCGATGTCGTCGTTCGCGCGTGGAATTCGTCGCGACGTAGAGGCAGTTCGAGCGGCCTTGACGATGCCTTGGAGTACCCGCCCGGTTGAAGGCAAGATCAAAAAGCTAGAGCTCATTAAGCGTTCTATGTACGGAAGAGTGGGGATGGACCTCCTGCGCTCACGCATCATCGGAACCTGAATTGCACCAAAATTGCGGAAGAATCCACTTTTGGGGAAATTTGCGGCGGCATTGACACCTCCAAGCTGAAGGCGCTGCTCAGAAAGGCAGCCGAGCGCACCATTGATGGCCTCTGGGCGGTGATTGGCCGCCTCATTGAGACATTCACACCAAAGGAATGCGCCAACTACTTCGCCGCCGCGGGCTACGCAACGTGATAGGATTCTGCTCTGAGGCCACCGACTGCTTCTTTCCGAGTATGTCCCACCTGTGGCGGGTTTTCGAGCCGCAAGACTTGCCTTGAGCACGAGGAGACCGCACCCGTTCGCTATTTCAGTCAGGCTTCTCAAGTGAGTAGGCAGCCGACCTGACGGTACGAATGACACTGCCGGGCGAGGCCGTCTTCAACGCCTTTCTGATCCGGCTGATATGGACGTCGACGGTGCGTGCACCGATATGGATATTGTCCGGCCAGGCCGCGCCAATCAGTTCGTCTCGGCTGAAGACCTTGCCTGGAGCCTCAAGCAAATGCCGCAGCAGGTTGAACTCGATCGGTCCAAGATGGATGTCGTGGCCATTACCGCGAACTCGGTGGGCATCGAACTTCATCTCAAGGCTGCCGCAGCAGAGCCAACTGCCGTTTTCGATCCCGTTTGAACTCCGCTTCGGCAGAGCCAGTTTCGCCCGCAGGAAGTCAAGCAGCTTGGCCGGCGCGACCGGCCGCACAAAGCTCTCGTCAATGCCTGCCTTCAAGAGGCCGAGGTGCTGGTTCTCGGCGCCCGACGCGATCAGGGCAACAACGGTCAGGCCGGCGGTTCGGGGCTCCCCTTCAGCCGCACGCAGATTGTTGAGCCTGTCTCGCTTGCTGGCCCGCAATCCAGCACTACCGCCTGGAACTCCCGTTCATCGGTCAATGCAAGTGCCTCCTTCACGCCGCCTGCCGCCTCGCTCGTGAAGCCGTCCTCCCCCAGAATGTGGCTGAGGAACAGATAAAAACTCCGCATCTTGCGAACAAATCAGGACCAGTGGCTTCATCAGCGCACCCCAGAACTAAATCGGTCTCGATCGCCTCGGTTGAGTAGGCTGGCCCAAGCATCCTCGATGTTGTATTCGCCGACGACGTTTTCATGGTAGGGGCCCGGCTCGAAGTTTATCTCCGTCTCATCGAAGACCAGTCGCGGATCGAGCAGTTGGCAATGCTGGTGACCAAACGATTGTGGGGCTCTCGCGAAAACCCTCCGGCGCACCGGCACAATCGTCATTTCGTGCTCTTTGGCCTCCTGCGTGACACCACCTCGTTATTGTCGCCAAACGGCGATTGTGCAGTGGAATCAAGTGATCACCGCAACTCACTCGTTGCTCTGGGCGAACCGACACCACGCACTTGATGCCTTGGTCAGCAACATTGAGATCATCCCCGAGATCGCGACCCCTACTGAACCTTCCTTTGCCGACCGATGAAGAGCGGTATCTTGGTTCCTTCGAGTTCCTGCAGTAGAGTGTGATGTGACGTAAACTTGCCATGCTGCCTCTTTCCTTCGTTCCACCAATTTTCGGATGCCGATCGCCAGTTCGCGCCTCACAATGATGGTATCAAAACTCGTGCCAATTTGGCTGATCGAACCGAAGGAAATGAATGTTAGTTGTTTTCCGCAATTTAGCTAGGAGCAGATAAACCATCCCGCGCGATAAGCCTCTGTTGCGGATTCGACAAAGCCAACAGGGCTGTTGGCTCATGTTTGAGTCCGCCACAAAATCCTGGTTGCGGGTCGGCATCGACGCTCCAGACACGGCGGCGCTCGACGCCTGTCAGAATCTCAACCCGCCCATCAGTTCACCTTGGCCACGTCGTGACCTGCCATGGGTAATTTCCTCGAGATTGGATTAGAGTCAGGCCTATTATTGAACCGCCCGAGGTTTTTTGGACCAGCAGAGGCTGGAGTTCCGGCTTCATTCAGGAGGAGGGCTGACTCCGCCTCCTGAAATCATCAGCGAGATCAAGGGAAACGAGTTCCGATCATGTCCATTGTGGCCAGCCACAGCAACGACACTATCGGGGCTCGTCGAGGGGCGTGGCAAACGGGATCCGGTCTTTTTGAATCGGGTCAACTTGCCATTGACGCGCTTCGGGATCCACAGACTTGTGACCCACTACGCCGAACTGCTGCGCGCTGGTGTCGATATCAACACTATCCGCGCCTGGCTTGGCCATGTGTCTCTCGACACGACGCATATTTACGCTGAAGTCGATATGGAAATGAAGGCGAAGGCGCTTGCTCCGGTCGACATCTCTGACCAACAAGCCACTGTCCCTCAGCGCTCGCTGTCATCCCTGATGGCTTTCCTGAAAGCTCTGTAGCCGTCGCAGAGTTGGAAGATCCTGATTGGCGAGGGAAGAGGATGGAACTTGTCGCCTTGAAGATGTTTCTCGGAAATTCAAAACTGAGTGTTCTGTCGTTGGACTTCCGGGCGAATGTCTCTGGAATGATACTGAGAGTCTTGGTTTCCAGAGTCTCAGGCACTGCCATCCACGAGCATAGGGGGCGGCTCTCGATGCGTACTTTCAAATCCCCCACTGCGCCTGAAAGTATAAGGCCCTTCGACTGCACGTCGTAAGGCGCGACAAAAACCGGGTCAATCACCGGTCGGCAGCACTGGAAATGTCCAGCAGCAGCCCCAATGTCTATCGATGGAGAGCAATATGACTCGCTTCGATCATTCCCGGAAAGAACGATTTTCCCACCGAGAGGCTGTGGGTACCCGTCGAAAATGGTGAAGGCTGTTGTTCCAGGCCGGAGTCCTTCCTCATCTGCGAATAGCCAGTGCGATTCGTCAAAGCGGACCATCTGAGTAACCTCACAACCGAGTAAGTCACTGATCGACTTAATGCTGACGGCGCCGGCAAGCTCAACAGCTTGAAAGAGCGGAGTTTCCGGATCCAACAGGTAAACTAGATTCTCCACCTTACTCCTTCCCACGGTGAAGCCGTCTCATGCCGGCCAACCGGATCGAGTTGTGATTGGTGCACCTCAGGTGCTGAGGCTATGCCGCATTCCGCGCGTTAATCAAAATCGATTGTTTTGCATGGCACCCATCCGAGCCATGGATGCAGCACGAGATCCTCGCCGTCCAGCAAAGGCGAACTTGAGCTCCGAATGCCCAGAATCGGTGCTCCGGTGACTCTCATCACGCTGTACCGCAATCCACTACAAAGACTGCGTATTGTTTTTCACGGCGTAGAACCTTCAAACTGCGATCGGACGCACAAACCAAGATCGCTGTCGCTGTTTCCGTCGGCGTCAGTCCTGTGCGACAAATGGCCCTCAACTGCGGCAAGCGGTCCGCTATCTCGCGCCGCGATCCTACGCAATTATGTTTTACGCCAGACGCACGGGAACCGCCCTGATCCGCGGACTTGTAAAGAGCGAAAGGTAAGCGCTCATGAGGCCACGAAGGGCCACCGTAAGACTGCCGAACGCCTGGCTTCCTGGAGCCGATTGGGCTGACCGCTACGAAGTGCTCGTTTTGACGCAAAGGATGACAGCGGCTGAGGCGGCACGGCGAGCGCTCGAGAGCGCACCCCACTGGGTGGGAAACCTTCTGAGTTTTCGAAACCGGCTCGTGCCTTTGGT
Source organism: Ensifer sp. IC3342 (assembly GCF_020193655.1). Taxonomy (GTDB): domain Bacteria; phylum Pseudomonadota; class Alphaproteobacteria; order Rhizobiales; family Rhizobiaceae; genus Sinorhizobium. The sequence goes on along the minus strand of NZ_JADYVE010000025.1, from coordinate 14,014 downwards.
CGGTCTGAGCGCAACTGCGGACACGAGGCATTCCGACTTAGTCGCCAGCCTCCCTCTAATGCACAGCGACGACCGCCAAACAGTATACGGCTATGATGACCGCCACCTTCTTTTTCGCCTGGTCGTGGATGTCGGTGAAGGGCCGGCTGATGGCCAGATTGTCGGCATGACCACCCTGGTGCGCCGCAGGAGCCTTAAGGGCTGGCTCTATCTTGCCGCTGCCATTCCGTTTCATAAGGCCATTATCCCGTCCTTACTGACGGCGGTTGATGCCAAAACATATCACCGAGATAAGTGAACACTCGGCGACGGAGGAACATCGCCCAGCTGTAAAACGACCCGCGATTCGAAGAAGGCCCCAAAGGCTCCCGCCGTGCTCGGTCAGCCGAGGCACCTCTCCACGCCGTCCTATTTGCTGAAGCGCGCGGAAATACATCGCCCCCCCCCCGCTCTAGCTGTTGAATAAGAAGCTGGCCTGGAGGCTTTCGCCGTGATTCACTCGCTTCGTCGAGTTTTGGAGTTGATGTATGCGTGGTGGCGATGTGAGGACGGGCGAACTCTTCAGCTATGTTGATCTGGAGGATCGTGTTCGTCGTGATCATCCGCTGCGGGCAATCCGGCAGATCGTGAACGACGCGCTGGTTTTGCTCGAACGGGAGTTTGCAGCGCTCTATTCGCCGATCGGGCGGCCATCGATCGCGCCTGAGAAGCTTCTGCGCGCCATGCTTTTGCAGGCCTTCTATTCGATCTGCTCTGAGCGGCTTTTGACGGAGCGGCTGGAATACGACCTTCTGTTCCGCTGGTTCGTCGGCATTGGCATTGACGATCCAGCTTAGGATCATTCGGTGTTTTCGAAGAACCGCGACCGGATGCTGGAGGGCGACATCGCCGCGAAGTTCCTCGGTGCGATCCTTTCGCAGCCCAAGGTAAGGCGGCTGCTGTCAACGGACCACTTCTCTGTCGATGGCACGCTGATCGAAGCCTGGGCTTGCGCATACGCAAGCGCATCGAGGAGGCGTTCGGCTGGATCAAGACCGTCGCGGGGCAGAACAAGACGAAGTTCCGTGGCCGCGACGGCGTCGGGTGGGCCTTCACCTTCGCGGCCGCCGCCTATGATCTGGTGCGGTTACCGAAACTGATAGCGGTGCTGTCATGAACGCGGTGTTGAATTGCCGCCTGATTGGCCGCTGGCGAATCGTCGAGGCCGCTCTGTAGGATCGGGATTATCTCGACCTGGTCGAGCCCGCCACAATCACTATCGGGGCCAACGGTCATGGCGAGATCGCCTTGGGTGCGATGCAAGCGGGCCTCGATCTCGGCTACAGCACGTCCATGGTCTCCTTCACATGGGCAGGATGCGACGAAATGGACGAACTCTCGGGTGACGGACATGCCGAATTGCTCGACGATGGCACGATCGAGATTACTTTTGCATACCCCTCGAATGTCGAACAATGCTGGCACGGAGACAACTTCGATAAGCTTGAGCGCACTCGATGCTCAGTGTTCTACGTTTTGTCGTTAGCGTCACAAATGTCGGACACGCAAGGTAGTTGTTTGCGACCCTAACATTTTTTGAAAAGGATTTCTCGGTTGGCACGGTACATGCCTGGTCTTCTCCAAGGCCTGTCGCAGAGGAAAAGGCTATGTCGCAATCTGGTTCTCAGCATCGGTCCGCTCCGAGTTCTGCTTCTCGCCTCGACGCAACGGGGCCGTCGACTCGCCCAGTGCGCAATACCCCGGCCGTTATTGAGTATGCGGAACCGCATTTCAGACAAGCACGCGATCGAGGATTAATCGATGTTTACGGTCGTTCGGCAAACGGTCGGACCATCCTTCTGGAGAGGGGTGACTATGCGGGCAAAGCTGTCGTTGATTTCGTCAGATGTTCATACCTTGGCTTGGACAACCATCCCGAAGTGATTGCAGGCGCGGTTGCCGCTATCGAGCAATATGGCTCTCTTCACTGGTCTTGTGCCCGAACCAGGTTGAATTTCGGTCTTATCGGTAACCTGGAAAAAGATTTGTCCGACCTCTTCGATGCGAGGGTAATCGCCTACTCCTCGGTACTGGCGGCAAATATGGGTGCTTTGCCCCTAACCGCCTCAGGTCACCTCACCGGTGGGCGAAAACCACTAATGGTCTTAGATCGGCTCGCTCACGCAACTCTCGCTTTTCACAAGCCGGCGATCGCGGAAGAGACCCGGGTCGTCACGATTCCCCACAACGACTTGGACGCGCTGGAGCGGCTGTGCCAACAAAATGATGTCGTCGCCTATATCTGCGATGGTGTCTATTCCATGGGGGGCGCGGCTCCAGTTGATGCGCTACGCAGACTTCAAGCACGCTATGGATTGTTTCTCTATATCGATGACGCTCATGGAATTTCGCTCTTTGGGCACCGGTGTGAGGGATATGTCCGATCTCAATTGTCCGGCGCGCTCGGCGACCGGACGATAGTTGCCGCCTCGCTGGGAAAAGGATTTGGCGCGTCTGGCGGACTGATCATGTTGGGCACGGCGCATCAGGAAGACCTTTTCCGAAGTTTTGCCGTAGCGCATGCGTTCTCAGCATCGCCCAATCTGGCTGCTGTGGGCGCCGCCTTAGGATCCAGCCGCCTCCACCGCACGTCTGAACTCGATAGTCGTCGATGCAAGCTCTGGGACAATGTGCGGCTGTTCGATTCTATCCTGCCCACTGCGCAAAAAGGCGAGAAATTGCCAATCCGAGTGGTCGAGTTCGGCGATGAGCATCAGGCCATTTCCGCAGGGTGCGTTCTCTTGGAGGCAGGCTATTATGTGTCGGTGATCTTCTTTCCGACGGTTGCGCGTGGAAAGGCAGGCTTACGTATCTGCCTCACCGCCAGCCACTCGGATGACGAAGTAGACCACGTCGCACGCGCCGTGTTGGAGGTTCTGAACCAATCCTAAGCGCTGAAGGAGCGTTAGGTGATACCTGAGAATCCGCATCCGCAATCCGTCGAAGCCTTCGCCAGAGCCCCCCGCCGGGTTGTGCCGGGCGCTAACCGTTCCTTAACCCTCGAGAAGCCTATCCAACTCTGTCGCGAGCGGGGAGGGTACTCATGTCACCGACGCACGTTGGGATTCATCGTCTCAATGTACAGATTACGGCCTTGATCTATGATCCCCAGGCGGATTGTTAGTCCCGGCGTTTCACCCGCATCACGAGCACTAAGAGAAGGCGGTCCTGACATGTTGGGGCTCATTATCAAGGACCGCCCCCCAAAGGTAATCAGATTTACCACGCGGCCTACATAAATGGCGGTTGTTGCGGGTGTGTCTCTACAACTGAATGGAGTTCGATATGAACTTGGAAACGAGAATGTTTATTCATGCGCCCGTTGCGTCCATGGGACGCGGATGCTCTGCATCGCCTATACTCTGATCCGCTGGTAGTCGAATCGACTATGCAGGGGATTCCCCCAACAGGGGAAATCTCTGATGCACCTGAAATGCAAAATTCTGCCGAGAGTTTTGGGGAACAGGATGGTCGAATGGTGGACGAGGCTCGAAGAGTGGATCTCGCACCGCTGGAAAAGCACGCTCGTCTCGGCGACATGGCCTATGCGGCCATGAAGGAGCGGATGGTGCGCGGCGTCTTCGAGCCGCGGCGCAAGTTCACAGTGCGCGCTGTAGCGGATGCGCTCGGCGTGAGTTCCACCCCAGCGCGCGACGCCTTGAACCGTCTCGCCGCTGAAGGTGCGCTTGTGTATTCGGGCCCGAAAACGGTCATTGTGCCCCATCTGACGATCGAAGCGCTTCAGGAGATTACGTCTATGCGGCTGGTCCTGGAAGGATTGGCAGCAGAACGCGGCGCGGCACGGGCCCCGACGGGACTGGCTGATTCGCTAGAAGAAATGCAGGCGAAGATAACCGAGGGTCTCGAAAACCGGCAGTACTCCGATGTCCTCGGAACAAACAAGGAGTTTCACCTTGCCGTCTACAGGTGCTGCGGGATGCCGCATCTGTTGTCGACGATTGAAACGCTGTGGCTGCGAATCGGCCCTTCCTTTCATAATCTCTATCCGGAGTTCCCTATCCAGAAATACGGCGTGCACAACCATCAGGTCGCTATCGAAAGCATCCGAGAGGGTGACGATGAGGCCGTCCGAGCGGCTTTAGAGAGCGATATTCGCGACGGTTACCGCCGTTTGCGGCAGGCGATTCGTGCTCGCGAGGAGCAATCTGGAACATGAACTCAAAAGACCCTTGCTTGATGCCAGCTTTCAAATCCATGGGCTTGTCCGAGCGCTCGACGATTTCAAGAACCAAGCCCTCGATATGAGCCAGTGCGGTTTCCAGTTTCTCGCCGTCATAGCCGCTGTCGGCAAAAAATGTGAGCACTCGACACGGTCCGATATATTCGGTCTTCAACCCGTTGGTTCTCGTATTGTGCACGAGATGATTAACGCCGGCACGGTCGGTTCTGTACGATTGCGCTCGCTGCCGAAGAGTGAGTTTGTATGCCTTTGGGCCCAATGATAAGCACGTCGTGAAACGATCTCGATCTCCCATCCTGAGCTCTTGGAATAGGTTACGCGGAGATCCGGCTCGGGGGTTCTTGCCGCTCTGGCCGGTGAAGGCGGTGTACTAGGTAGCACCATCGCTCCCTCCCAATGCCCGATCGTATTCGGCGGCTAAAGTTGTGTGCAACCTAGCAAGAACGATCTACAGATGACTTGATTCATATCATGGACAGGTTCGTGGAGCCGGAGGCGGAAGAGTGATGTGGGAGTAAGGCATGCCTGTACCAGGTCCGTGGGGTGGCTCGACCGGATCAGGGGTCGACATCTACCTTGTAGGGGCCTTGAATCCAACGACATGATAGCAGATGGGGTAGCAAGGAGTGCGCCCGCGCGGGCCGTGTTCATGTAGTGTCATGTTGCGAGGTCAACCCGATTGACATTAGTTGCCTGAAAACAGATCACGTCCGCACCCATAATCGAAACCGTGAAGACTACGTTCAGCAACTGCACGGAAAGAAGTATCGGGAATGATTTGAACGTGTACCTCGAGCAGTAGTAGAAAAGCCGCATGCTGACCCGATGAAAACGATAGATCCGTTGTGGCAAACCGTCTGCTTGAGGCCGGGAATAGAATGCGAACCGACGGCCGGCATCATCGACAGTCAGTCGGTGAAGACGACCGAAGGCGGCGACCCGCGCGGTTTTGATGCTGGCAAGAAGACCAAGGGGCGCAAGCGCCATATCGTCACCGACACGGCGGGCAACATGCTCCAGGGGATCGTGTACGAGGCGAGCGTTCAGGACCGCGACGGCGCACCCGGCCTCATCGAGATCGTCACAGAGAGCTTTCCCACGCTGGGAAGGCTCTTGATCGAGCACCCCTTTGCGGAACGGCACTGTTTTCCGGCAGCGCTTCAGCGGGGGGATCGGCCATGCAGACAGAATGCTCTGGGGAACGCAGGGTAGCGAATGCGTTTTTAACCTGCCGCGCAACGAGGGAGCGCTGACCGGACGTAAGGAGGTAATTCCGAGTGGCTGCGCGAGATCTGCGCCACGGGAGCCGGATACGACTTTACCTAAGATCAACCTGCGTCAGAGCCCTGGGATAATGGAGAAAAAAATGCGCACTTTGCCTACTCCCTGGCGCAGTGTCGCTGCCGGCTTTCTTGCTGAAACGGGGTCCTATTGGGGACTAGGGCTTCTCGCGTTCCCGCCGTGATGGCTAACTTTCATTTTGAAAAGGCGAGTTTCGAGCTGGTGCTTCAAGGGCTCGGTGCATTGTTTTCGTTCCCGATTGCGGGCCGCTTGTCCGATAACTTGGGTGCCGTCCGGGTCGCCCGAATGATCGCTATCCCGTTCCTGCTTTCGATTGCCTTTTTAGGGCTTGCGCCGACGATACCGCTGTTAGCGATCGCGCTTTTTCTCTTGGCATGTGTCATGGTTCGATGGACTTAGCTATGAACATCTGGGCGAGCGAGGTGGAGAAGCACATGAGGCGGTCTGTGATAGTCGGAACCGCACAGTCGGATGCTACCCTGGGCTACACTGGCTTTTCTGCCGCCATGGTGATCGCGAGGCTCAATGCGGATTCTCTGGTCACGCGATTGGTATCAGCAACTGTTACACGGCTGAGCGGGTTGTCGGCCATCTTCGGTATTTTACTGATTGTTGGCGGTGACACCTTGCCGTTAGTCGTGGTGGGCTTCGTGCTGATGGGGGTCGGCTACAGCCGTCCTACCCTTAGCTTTCAGTCGAGCAGCAGCCGATCGTGTAGTCCCAGCCGGGAAAGGCATCGCGTCCGTCGCAATCTATGGCGCTATGACGTTGGGCCCCTTTGTAATTGGAATTCTCGCCGAAGCAACCACAATGCGCGTCTGCTTTCTTATGGTCGGACTATTTCGCAGTGTCGGTCGCAGTCTTGGCTCCAGTGCTCGAGGAATAAGATCCTAACTGCATGAGGGAGCTTTTGGCGAAGAGATAATCGCCACATTCGTGATGAGATCTCCGCATTTTTGTCTTTGCCGGGTGTGTGGAGCGGTTTTGCAGGCAAATCGGCTGCGGGACCCCTGAAGGGGCCTTATCGGTGTAGCCGGAGACCGGTTGGAACGGCTGCACCTCTCTTCATATCCGATCTTCAAGCGCGTACGCGTTGAAGCTGGATGATCTGGTTACTCCGCCGCACCTTCTCTACCAAGCGGCCCGCACGAAGACCGTCGAGGGTGCCGCCCGATGTCTTTTCTGCGATCTTCCGAAAACGCTCAGAGGCGCGCCTTCGCGCACACTGGCCCGGCTGTCTGTCGCCGGGTTGCCGCGTGTGAATCCTGTGGGCCTAACTTCCACGGTCTTTCTCGGCCGCGCCATTGCGAAACGGCAGCCGATGGTCGCTCCGATGACGACCTGCGCCACGGCGCGTGCGGCAGTCGGCGGCGCGAATTGCGTCAACCCCATGAGATGCAAAATGGCACTTGCCGACATGGGACCGAGCAGCTAGCGCGCTGGCAGGCGCAGCAATATCTCGGCAGCCACCCCAAACAAAACAGCCACGGAGAACCACGTCATCGGTGTGAACGCTCGAGAGCGGAATGAAAGCGGCCTCGGAACGATCCGGCGAAACTCCGGTGACGCTCCGAATCAGGAACGGCAAGGCAAGTGTCACCAAGATGATCCGGGCGGCGTGGGCGAGCGCGATCGTCTTCTCGTCGCCGCCACGTTCCAGGCCGAGTGTCGCCATGCCGACGAGACCTCCGGGCATTGCCGAGAAGTAGGCCGTGGGGTGGTCGAACCCGGCGACACGCCGGAGATAGATGTAGACCAGTTCGCCCTCGGCCGCGATGAAAACCGCCAGACCACCGAGCGACACCAGCCATGAATCGGCATGCTCGAACATAGCAGGCGAGAACGACCTCCCGAGCATCGCACCGATTGCAGCGGTCATTGGCGCTCGAGCGAAGGGTGGAACCGCCACCGGCAACCTGAACAGCGCACCCAAGCCTGTCGCGATGATTGCGCCGTTGAGCTAGGCGAGCGGCATATCGAAATGCCACATCAAGCAGCCGCCAAGCGCTCCCAGCGTGAGAGCCACGGCAAACTTGGCAACTGCCGCATCATCGGCCATAGGGAGTCACCGCCTCGGATTGTCTGAAGTTTGGTGCGCGACCAAAAGGCACATCAATTGCATTGCCGAGCGGCTTGATTAAGCGGTGCGGCCGCCGCATCGTTTGGAACAAGGTCGCACTGGACGCCCCCGATATTTGCGATCGCTTGGCGTCGGCAACCATCACGTTATCTTCGCAATCGCGCTTGTGCAGGCCGATTGGAGCGCCAAGGCCGAAGCGGATGATGCCCTTGATCACGCTGGTCGAACCTTCGCGTGTGCCAATCGGCGCGCCGAGATGCTTTGACTTCAATTCCCCACGCCACAGGATACTTGCCTTTGCAGCAGTCATGGTGGGTTCCTTCGTTAGCGGGCTGGGCGCGCAGGCCCCGCGGGACCGACTGCGACGACGGGATCTTTAGGTGGCCCTTCGACCGGCAGGCGCACTGCGGCAGGTCGTTAGCTTGGATCGCGCACCGACGGCGAAGCGGATGCTCCAAGGCGAGATGGCAACAAGGCACAAGCAGATCGGAGGCAACAGTGCTGTTGGCGGCATTCGAGGGCACAGGTTTCATCAACGCCGGGTCAGGCCACCTTCGGCTGGTTGTTCCAAACGATAACACGCTCGGAAGCCAATGTTGCATTCATGAGGTTTCTCTTTGCGCTGCATCATTCACAATTTTCTTCGCCTCGACGGTGACAGGTAACTGGGTGTCCTTCGCAAGATCGGGCAGTAAGAGCCTCCAGCCGTTCCTGAGCACCACAAAGCCGCCCCATAGGCCTTCATTCTCAGTCTGGACGATCGGCTCTTCAAGATCCTTCCTGGGAACATAGGCGGATAAGCCATTGCCAGTTCTGCGGATTGTTACTTTCATCTGGCTTTTCCTTCGTTCACACCAGTGGCGCATTCAGTACTTTTCCGGGTTGAGGCCTCCTCGAGGCTCCTCAGTTCACGCGCACGCATTCCAACGACGTTGCCGCGATCAATCCATTCGACGGCATAGATGTAAAACTGCTGGAGAAAGGTCCCGACATCGCGCACAAATCCCGCGTCGCCTTTCCTGACTAGGCCTTCTCCGATTTCCTTCCCAGGATAGGTGCCGTCGTTTTTGATGTGGCGTGTGGCACAGACCCTCTCACCCGGCATAAATCGCGGGGGCTTGTGGATTTCAATCTCCTCTTCGCGTCCAATACCCATCTCCATTCCTTTCATCGTTGGCGTTACGTGGGAAAAACCAGCTCCTGCCGCGCACGAAGCCTGGCTTCGAACCGGACTTAGGCCGGCACGCAGGTGTTCGGCATCGGACATACAGAGGCGCATTGCTGCAACTCAAAAACTCCCTGGCATTCGGTGCATTTCTTAGGATCAATCACGTACTTGTCGCCCTTTAACTCGATGGCGTTGGAGGGACATTCGAATTCGCAGGCGCCGCATTGGGTGCACTGCGATGCGATGATTTTGAAGGCCATTAGTCAACTCCTGGTTCGGTCGGGATAAGCAGGCTCAAGCGGTTAGCTGGGATGGGTCGGAACCATACTCAGTGGCGTAAAGAGCGCTGATCGCGGCTTCGATGTATTCATAGCCAAAGGCGTCCGTTGCCCGGATGCCAGCTTCCATAAGCTTCTCCTTGGGGCAATCTCCGATCCTGGCGCACAGCACGATATCTATGCCCTCGAGTGCGGCGATGATGCCAGCGAGGGTGGCGTCCTCGCCTGATCCGCCATGGCAATACGGCTCGACCTTGCGATGTCCCACGAATTCGACCCCGGTTTGCAAGGCTTGGTAAACCTGGAACTCCTTCGCATGGCCGAAGTGTTCGTTGATGCGTCCGCCGCCCTTGGTCGCAACAGCCACTTGAAGCGACCCGCGCACGCTCACGGATGCAAGCGTCGTGATCGCGTTCTCCTTGGCCGCTAAATGGTCATCGCGTATGCGTGCAACCACCTCGCGGTAGGCATGGCGCTTGCTGCCGTCATAGCTAGGTTCGAGCGGAATCTGGTCGAGCGTGAACTCCTGGCCACGGTCAGTGCCGAGAAGGCCGACTGCATCGGCACGGCACTGTCGACAGTGACGCATCAGCTTGGCACCACCTTCGAGACGATCCTGAAGCGCCTTCAGTTCGAGCGCATCTGGGCCGCGCTGTCCGGTCAGGCCAAACGAGGTGCCGTGTGCCGGGTCGGAAATCAGTGGCATGACGTTGTGCAGGAACGCGCCGCGCTCGGTGACCCATTTGTTGACTTCGATCAGGTGCTCGTCATTCACGCCGGGGATCATCACCGAATTAATCTTCGTAAGAATGCCGCGTTCGCTCAGCATCTCAAGGCCCAACATCTGCCGCTCATGCAGGATTTTGGCGGCATCCGTGCCGGTGTAGCGGCGATGACCATAAAAGATCCATGGGTAGATCTGTTCGCCGACCGCGGGATCGACCATGTTGATGGTGATCGTCACATGGCTGATGTTCATCTCCACCAACTCGTCGACGTGCTCCGGCAGGGCAAGGCCATTGGTGGAAATGCATAGCTTGATGTCGGGAATCTCCCTGGCGACGCGTTCGAAAGTCGCCCTTGTCTTGTTCCAATCGTAACACGCATCGCCCGGCCCCGCGATGCCAAGAACGGAAAGCTGCGGCACTTCGTTGGCGACCGCAATCACCTTGCGTAGCGCCTGGTCCGGTGTCAGCTTTTCCGACACGACGCCAGGGCGACTCTCGTTGGCGCAGTCATATTTGCGATTGCAGTAATTGCATTGGATATTGCACGCTGGCGCTACTGCGACGTGCATACGTGCGAAATAGTGGTGCGCTTCCTCTGAAAAGCAAGGGTGATCCTTGACCTTCTCCCAGGTAGCCGAATCCATGTCGGTTGGCCTTGAGGACGAGCCGCAAGAAGAGGACGCGCAACCACCGGATTTTGCGGTTGTCAGCAACTGCCCAGAGGATGTCGTGTTCGTCAGGCTTTCAAGCGAAATTATCGGTGCACTCATCAAACGGCTCCACTGGTGAGTAAGCTCGTCGTCCAAAAAGCAAGCGCTGTGCCAACCGGATAATATTGAAATTTCAAGAATTTGGCGTTTCGTCATGGATTTGGACCAATAGCCCCGACGCAGTTTTGTCGATTTCGCGACAAGAAGCGGCCAAATTGGACGATAAACCCGCGCGCCTGAGGAGGGGAGTGGCCGAGCCCAGATAATTATAAGAGGGCTCACCGGCTCTAGATTTTTTTCACCTGTATACGATGCCGGCGTAAAGCATAGCCGACCTGCCGCGGTGTGAGGCCCAGGAGCCGAGCTGCCTTCGCCTGAACCCAGCCGGCCTTCTCCATCGCGCTAATTAGCAGTTCGCGGTCCGTTAGTTGTGGTGCCACCGTTAAGCTGCCAGGGCCGTTGGGATAACCGAGACCGACCGGCGATTCGACTGGCAAACCGTTGCTCATAGTCAATCCGTTGAGCGAATGGGTGCCAAGCGGTCTGTCAGCGGTTTTCCCGAGCATTGAAGAAAAGCACTGGCCACTCTGGCAGGAGAAATCCGATGGAACAATCGTCCGCGAACGCGCGAGAGTGGCGGTCCTCCGGACGCAGTTTTCAAGCTCCCGGACGTTGCCGGGAAATTTGCATCCTGACACGATCTCGAGTGCAGCAGGCGTGAATTCGAGATCGCGATTGTTTTCGCTGTTGAATTGGTCGAGGAAAACCTTCGCAAGGCGTGGAATATCTCCATTTCGCTCCCTGAGAGGCGGCAAAAACAGAGGCACTACATTGATGCGATAATATAGGTCGGCCCGGAACTCCCCATCCGCCACTGCCGCCTCCAGGTCCTTGTTAGTGGCGCATATGAGCCGGACGTCCACTTTGAGTGTTTTTGTGCCGCCAACTCGCTCAAGTTCACCTTCCTGCAAGACGCGCAACAGTTTCGCTTGAAACGCCGGCGAGATCTCGCCGATCTCGTCGAGCAGCAGCGTTCCACCATCCGCTAGTTCGAAACGGCCTGCGCGCTGAGAGATTGCCCCCGTAAAGGCGCCCTTTTCATGCCCAAACAGTTCCGATTCCAGGACGCCTGCAGACAGTGCGGCGCAGTTCAACTTCACGAAGGGCTTCTTTCTACGGGGTGAAAGCTCGTGGATTGCCTTTGCAAAGAATTCCTTGCCTGTGCCGCTTTCGCCCCTGAGGAGCACCGCAGAGTTGGTTCTTGCAACGACTTTGACGCTTTCAACCACCTGCTTGAGTGCGGGGCTTTCCCCGACAATCCAGTCGATTTTCGTAGGCCGTTGTCGGGCTGATTCGGGCAGTTCCTTGTCGCCTGAACCAATCTTGCGAGCACCCTCCTCACCCATGGTCGGCTGACCATCGCGGCTCTCGTGGCCATCCAGCCGAACCGCCCGGGCCGCAAGGTTGGCGACCATTGACAGGAAGCGCACCTCTTCCTCAAATTGTGCCCTGGTGGCGTCATCTTTTTCGCGGTCGATCCATAGTGTTCCAAGCGTTTCTTGATCGACCTTCATCGGGACACCAATGAAGGTGACTTGGCCAGTGCCGCTCAAAATACTTTGAAGCTCATCCTGGAACAGGTCCGACTTGCAAGTGTCTGGTACCACCAGCGGCGCACCTTTTGCGACGATTCTGTCTATTGCAGCCTTCGCTGGAATGTGGCGAGCGCCCGATGATGCAGCCTCCACCCCAAACGTCGCGGTGGTCTCGGCCTCTCCTTCAGCGGTCAGAACGACGATTGCACCGCGTCGCATTGGCAAAAGTGCCGGCAGGGTGTTAATCACATTGGCAAGCTTGATCTCGAGGCTGGCTGGAGTGATCAGGACCCTTGATATCCGGTAGAGACCGCTGCACCCCAAGTCTCGTTTGTGCATGGTTTTAGTGGATAATTCAGTCATGCCCTCATCGAGCCGCTTCTTGTGAGCAAACACCCTGAGCGTCATAGGGACGCGTTATGGCTCCCCTACGCGAAAATGCCGCCTTGTTAACATTGTCAAGTGCTTACGCTTGCACTTGTGAGCGCCCGTGAACGTACCCGTCTTGTTAGACAAAATCATCCGAATTTGAAGAGCACACCAAATCCACCTCGCGGATAGCTCCAATCAATGTCACCGCTCTCTTCGCACAGTACTCTACATGTCCCGCACTCCATGCATCCATCCGCAGTAACCTCTACTTGGCCATCTTCATTCACCTGATAGCAGTTCGCTGGGCACACAACGGTCAGCGCCAGCAGATTCGGGCTCGGAGACTGATGCTGTCGCACCTTGATGTGCGGCCGCCCCGCGTCTACCAGGTAACGGTTTTGATAAAGCTTGTCCTCAATGCGAACGACCGAAGCTCTCATCTCAATACTCCCCTTAGCGCCAGGCCAGTGCCAAGCGGACTGCGTCGCTGACCAGTCCCCATCGCGAACGCGCCTTTATAAAGGCGGTCTTGGTCGCTCTTTCTTTCTCGATCTTGGGTGTGCCGTCGACGCGCACAAAGTTTTGCGCCGCCTGCGACAGCAACCGCGGATAGGTCATGAAGAAATTGCGTGAATTAGTGTGGAGCAGGGCGGGCATGTCCTTGTACTTTCTAAGGTCTCCCACAACGAAAGTTTTGTCCAGCATGGACTTGTAAAGTGAGAGATTGTCTCTCGTCATCGGGCGTTTTCGGCTCTTGATTGTAGCGATCGCTTCGCCGGCGATGCGGCCCGAGGTCATGGCGAGGTTCGAGCCTTCGCGGTGCACGGCGTTGTTGAGCTGTGCCGCGTCGCCAACCACAACCCAGCCATCCCCAAAGAGCTGCGGAATTGCCTTGAACCCGCCCTCCGGGATGAGGTGCGCCGCATATTCCTTAATCTCCGAGCCTGCAATTAGCGGTCGAATCGACGGATGGTCCTTGAAAGCGTCAAGTAGCGCGTATGGACTTTCCAGGCTCGCTGCGAAATGGGAGACAAGGCAGCCGATGCCGAGCGAGATTGATTCCTTGTTGGTGTAAAGGAATCCCAATCCGGCCATTCCGCGCGAGATTGTCCCTGCCGCTTCAATAACGCAGCCTTGATCGCCGGTAAGGCCGAAGCGCTCAGCGATAACCTCTTCCGGCAGGAAATGCATTTCCTTCACAGCGAGTGCCACGGCTTCCGGTTTCGGTACCTTGCGAAATCCTGCTCTCGTGCCGAGGAGGCCGTTGACTCCTTCGGCGAGAACGACCACGTCCGCACGGATGCCGCCCGCTCGATCGGTATGGACGCCTATCACCTTACCGCTAGCATCGCGAGCCAGTTCCGTCACCGTTGTCTCGCACAACACTATTGCGCCGGCGGCTCGCACTTTGCGCGAAAACCACTTGTCGAACTGGGCGCGAATGATCGTGTAACGGTTTGGCGTCGGCTCATTGAAGTCGTCCGACCGGTAGTGCATTCCGGTGTGTGACGTGTCGTCCATCAGCCAGAATCGCTGCTCGA
>NZ_JADYVE010000024.1 GCF_020193655.1 Ensifer sp. IC3342 | reverse complement strand
TCGATGTTTGGGCCCGGTTCCAATCGTGAGCCCGTATTTCCATCCTATCGGGGGCAACCAACCCAGACAGCATCATCTTGCAAAAAAGTTCCCGGGGGCAGTCGCACCGCGATTACCCCATGTGTAGTTGACGTTCGCGAGAGGATCGTCACCCGACTGGGCGGAGACCGCGTGCGGGCTCCCGTGAGCAAGGCGAATAGAGCCGTGCGCCGAAGGCGTCTCGCCCAAGCCCTTCACGACTCCAGCATCATCAACGATATGAATCGATCCCTGCCTATCGATTCATAAGTGTCGTTGGACGCAACCACCGGGATCGGCGATTCTGGTCCTATGATCTCTCAACCCTACCACCTCTATGTCGAACGCTCGGACGCCTCAAAGAACATGGCTCGCTACTATGCGATGTCGATCGAACCAAACCTGTTCGGCGATGTCTGCCTGCTTCGTAAGTGGGGCCGCATTGGAACCAGAGGACAGATGATGGTCCATCATTTCGGCCACGAAGAGGAAGCGGTCCGGCTGTTTCTCGATCTGCTGCGACAGAAACGAAGACGCGGTTATCGCCCGCGTGCGTCCATGCCCAGATGAAAAAGGCCCGCCGAAGCGGGCCTAGAAAAACCTCATCGGCGCTGGTTCCAGTCGGTTTCGAAGGACACCTCGATCTCGACGAAAAACGGGATCGGAGCCGGCGGCCGGTGGCCGCGAGGAATTGAGCGAGCTGTTGCATATATTCTCTCCTTTCGAACTGCGGTCATCCCGGGGATAGGTCGCGGACCGGAAAGGAGGGACGCACCTGAAAGGCCGAAACGACGTGAAGGACCTGACGCCGCCCGGTTGTGGCACGAAGAGGGTGCAACATCCCCAATGCAAATGACGGCAGGGTCGAAAGGAGAGGCGCAACCGATCGCAATCGCTGCGCTCGCAGGCCTCTTCCCCGTAAAGCCCTCGACGAGATTTGGGACGATGCCTGACGTTCGTCGATGCCTGTTCGCGCTTTTCTCTGATGAGCCGGAGGCGGCTCGCGTCTCTGACGCCGTTACCTCGGCCAGTCACCCGTTTACATCTCCCGTCGCCGTACTCGAAACCGCGAACGATGACTTGCCAGCCCGACAGAACCGAGCAGTCGGCGATCCAACACCAACCCGCAACGAACGCCACAAACTTATCGAAGACATCGGAATGGCACACCACCACTTCTCAGGGGCCGGCCGGAGTGGACGTCCCGCCCCACTCGTCCGGGAAGGAATCTCAGAGTGTGCTATCTGATCCGGCTGATCTCGGTGAGCGATTTGCGGCGCGCGATGAACTCGCGGAGGAGGGGAAGGAAGAACGCTTTGCTGAACCGCCCGATCGGAGGCTCCGGCTCGATGTAAAAGGAGCGGCCAACGATATCGGTGTTGAATTCATCGAAGATGATCCAGAGGCGCAGATCTGCATCGAGGCCGGCCCGCCGCTTCTCCATGGCCGGAATTTCAGCCGCGAAGCGAGCCTGCTCGGGCTGCTTGGTGGTGATCGGGAAAAACAGAACCAGGTCGCCGTCAGTTCGGGCAAGCCTCACGCCAACGGCGACTGGCCGATCCTTCCGCCCCTCTGTCTCCCCTTTTCGGGCTTACCGCACCCATAAATAGGGATAATAGATGACCGTCGCGGTCTGGATGTCATCATAGCTGCTCATCGGTTGGTCTCGTCGGTCCCCGCATAGGTGTCCACCGCCGCCTCGAATTCGTTGAGCAGCTCACTCGGCATGGTTTCGAGTGTGCCGACTGAACGGGCATCGGACTGCCGTATCAGCCGTTCGTAGTCATCGATGTTAAGAAGGACGAGGCGCGGCTTGTTGCGCTGGGTGATCGTGACCGGATGGCGCAACGCCTCGGCGATGATATCGCCGGACTTCCGGGAAAGATCGCTTGTCGAATAGGAACCACCGGTGCGGGGCATGTTGATCTCCAGATGACTTTGCAAGGGCACTATAGCATCAGAACCGATACATATCCAGCATTTACAGTATTGTTGTAAATGTTGTGTATATCAGCGGTTAAAGCCCCGCCCGCATCCGGGCGGGGCTGGCAGGCGCTTCAGTCGCGGTTTGGGCGGGACCAGATGAGCTGGAAGCCGTCTTCGCCTTCGACTTCCGTCAGCGTCGCGTAGATCGGAGCCGGGAAGCTCGGATCGTCGAGCTTGACCGAGAGATAGTCGCGGTCGCTCTCGTTGGAGCGCTTCTGCCAGGCGGCGCCCAGCTCGACGGCACCGGCGTAGATGCGAAAGTGCGGGCCCTTGTCGGAGGGATTTTCGATGCGGGCGATGCGAGCCTTGATGTTGAGGGCGAGGGTGCGGATCGAGCCGGTGAAGCCGTTTTCGGTGGACGTGAAGGTACCGATAGTTGCCATTTGTCATGTTCCTTTCGTTGTTCGGGCCGCGCCCTTCGCGGCCTCGATGGCTGTCGCAAAGACCGGGGACGATCGGACCGCACCTGAAGGGCCGGAATGAAATGGAGGGCGGCCGGGATGAACTTTGTTGTTCCGCGAGGAATGGTGGCGGAGCCGCCAAGGGAAGAAAGTTCTGCAGGGGCGTTGCGGGAGAACGATCGAGGCGAAGCCGTTCTCCGGTCAGACATGCCTCATCGAGCCCCCGAGAGGGAGCGCCGGCGACAATGAGGAGGAGGAGCATGGTGACTCTAGCACCGTGCGATCGCATCTGTTCAAACGGCTCATAGGTGAAACCGCGCCGGATGCCAGGTCGTTTGCCGCCAACATCTCCGATGGAGCTCCGCAGAGGCGCCAGTTGCATGGATCCATACGCGGTATATCGTTGCAGCGCGAATCGTTCTGCCCGAGAGGATCCACGCGCAAGCAGACAAAGCCGTTCACCGCCGAAATCAAGTCGTCCCGCAAGCCGAAATTCGGCCCACAGAAGACCTCGATCGGAAGAAGTTGGACTTGCGAAGGGATAAAGACTGCAGATGAAGACCGAGCCGGTGGTGGAGTCGGCCACCGCCGTTGGCGACGCCAGTCCTGATTGCGGGACGCCGGGAGCTGCTTTAGCCTGTTTCAAGCCGCCTGCCGGTCTTGCTGCTCCGCCGGCTGAACATCATGAAAATAGGCAGCGGTACGCTGGGCATGCGCCGCGGCGTGGATGATCGCCCGCTTGTCTCCTGATAGGACGGTGAGCCAGGACTGAAGGTATGACACGTGATCCTGCCGCGGCTCGAGTTCCGGCGCGATGCCGAGGTCGGCGCATAGGAAGCAGCTGCCAAGCCGGCAACATATTCTGACAGTCAAGCAGTCAGCAGCGATTGAGCGAATTCCCCCAGGTAAACCGCTGCCAACAGCGTTGTTGAGCCGGCACAGCACGACAGCCTGTCGAAGGCCAGTGACGCGAGCTTGAAGCCCTCGACGGTCGTGAGCTATGGAAAAGATCGTCTCCGCGATATCGTTGACGGTAAGGCCCTGTCGGATCGCCAGCGTCGCGGTCTGGATGCTGTCGGCGCCTTCCGGCGCGAGGATGTGGGCGCCGAGCAGACGACCGCTGCCAGCGTCGGTGGCAAGCTTGATGAGGCCGCGGGTGTCGCGGGCCGCAAGCGCACGGGGCGCCTGGTCGAGAGGCGGCACTCGCCGCCGTCTCGGTCAACCCGACGCTCGCCACCTGCGGATCGGTGAATACGATGGCCGGCATTGCGCTGTTGTCGTAACGCAGATTGTCGCCGTCGGGGGCGCTCTTCGCCGCGAGCTTGGCGCCGTAGGCGGCCGTGTAGACAAAGTGGTCGCGGCCGGTCGCCGGCGGCATAGATGCCGGCCGTGGTCGTACGCATGCGTCGTCGACGCGATGCCGCCTGTCGGCGAGATGGCGATGCCGTGTTCGGCAAGGTCAAGGCCTTCGATGTTGGGCGTGCGGTGGGTTGTGATCAGCACCTGATCCGCTTCGATCGCACCATCCTGGCCATCACGCGTGATGGTTAACAAGACGCCGTCCTCGGTCTTGCGGATCGCGCGGTGGGCAATGCCGGAGACGACGGTGATCTCCTCGTCCTCGAAATACCCCGTCAGCGTCGCGCCGATTTCCGGTTCGGCCTGGGGCACCAGGCGCGACCGACAGACGAGCGTCACCTTGACTCCGGCGCGAGCAAATAACTGGACGAGTTCGCCGCCGATATAGCCACCGCCGATGACGAGCAGCGAGCGCGGCAGTTCCTCGAGGTCGACGCCGTGGTCCTCGTCAGATACGGCACAGTGTGGATGCCCGGGATGGCGGGTAGGGGCCGGCCGCGCACCGGTGGCGATGATGATCTTGCCGGCAGGAATGCGCGTGCGGTTCACCTCGACACCGCCGTCGGTGAGGCGCGCCGGCTCGTTGCGATAAGCGATGCCGTTGTAGGCGGGCAGCAGCTCGACATACTTGGCCTGGCGCAGCGCGGAGACGAGCGCATCCTCCTGGGCGAATGGTTCCGCGCCAGTCGCTCAGTTCGGCCTGCGCCGTATGCCGCGAGCGGACCGCCGCGCGCGCATTGTGCAGGGGTCTCGGCGGCGCGGATCAGCGTCTTCGGCGGCACGCAGCCGACATTGACGCAGGTGTCCCCGATGGTGCCGCTGCCGCCGCGCGCGACCTGGGCACCCTGATCTACGGCCGTGATCGCGGCCGAGCCGGCGCCAATCACCACGACGTTGTGGGCGCCTCCCATTGCCACCCTTGGCGCGGAGAGGGCGGCTGGCTCCCGTCGTGCTCTTCGGCGCCGTGATCGAGACCGGCGAGGCTCGGCCCGAACAGCGCGCGCCCGGCCTCCAGTCCTTCCGCGATCGTCTGCCGAAACCGGGGCTGCTCGGCGGAACGTGCGCTGCGCCAGGCGGAGAGATGTTCGTCCAAGCAGAAAAAGGCGGTGGTGCGCAGGCGAGCTCGCGGCGATTGCGATTCGCGATCGGTCATGGTCCGAGCGCATCCACCGCGCACATGGCGTTGAGCACGCGTCCATCCAGTGTCACCCGATGGCCGGTCTCGCCGTCGGTGAAGGGATGGCACCGACGATCCGATCACCATCGAGAACGACGAGGTCGCGCCGGCGCAGGTCTGCGAGCAGAGGCCGGATGGCCGTCTCGCTGAGTTCCGCATGCCCCCCCAGCGCGCTCCTCATCGGGGCGCGTCCGTCTTCGGCATAGAGCCGGAGCAGCGCGACGCGCACGCGACCCGCGGCGGGATCATAACCGCGCCAGCGATTGAGCACATGGTCGGAGCCGACCATGGCCTTGAGGGCATCGGGGACCGCCGGCGATGTGACTACCGAGCAGTCGGGAAACGTCACGCCCGGCCGCACGGCAAAGCCCGGCGGCGTCGCCGGCGTGGAAATGACAGCCTTGCCGAGGGCCGGGGTGACAGGTATGCAGCGGGCCGAGCTTGCCCGGCGGACGGCCTGCAATCTGAGACGGTGTGCTATTCTGAGAAGGTCGGCCTTTTGCTCGAGCCACCGCGGACGGCGAGCGGCTATCGCAGCTACGACAGCACGCACGAGCGGCGTCTCCGCTTCGTCTTGCGGGCGAGCTCGGCTTATCGCTGGAAGAAATCCGCAAGCTCTTGCGTCTCGTTGACGAGCGTGACCGGCGCTGCGCCGAAGCACGAGACGTCGCCGCCATCCACCTTGCGGACGCCAGGGCGAAGATCGCCGACCTGAAGCGCATGGAACGGGTGCTCAAGGACGTCGTTGCCCAGTGCGGCGACCGCACGCTCCCGGAATTCCGCTGATCGAGACGCTGTTCAAGGAGCGAACTGTGACTGGACGAGTTGCGTGGGCGCCTATGCGGCGCCCCGAACCTCGTGTTGGCGAGCGCCGGCCTGCTGCGCGTGCATCCAGTCGGCGATCTGCTGCGCCTTGCTCGCAGCGGTGAAGATGGCGCGCTTGTCAGAGCGCAGCACCTCGAGCCAGGAGGCGATGTAGCGGGCATGGTCGGGCCGCGGTTCGACGCTGAGGCTGAGGTCGGCGCAGATCATCGCGCTCAAGAGCTCGACCGTGCATTCCTCCATCGCATAGGTGGCGGAGCCGAAGCGTCCGGAGAGATCGCGGTCGAGGCGGTGGCTGGCGCCGGAGGCGTGGCCGCATTCGTGAAGCAGCACGGTATAATAGGCGATGGCGTCACGGAAGCAGGCGAACTCGGGCATCTGCACGTGATCGGTGGACGGACGGTAGTAGGCCTGCGAGCCGCCGTGCCGGATCTCGATGCCGAGGGCGCTGCAGAAGCGTTCGGCCCGCTCGATTCGCTCGGCCTCGGGCAGCACCGGCATTGCGGGCGGCGTGTAGCCGTCGACCTGCGCGCAGTTGAACACCGTATAGCCGCGGGCGAACATGTGCCGGCCGGGCTCGTCGCTATCCGCGTCGCCGTCCTGGTCGTCTGCTTCGCCGTGGCGATCGGCGACCTTCCAGAACACGACCAGGTGACCGCGTTCGCCCTTGCGGACTTGGGCGCCAAGCGCCTGCCATTGGCGATAAGTGCCCCAGATACCGGCGGGATAGCCGGCCGCGTGCGCCGCGGCCCAGAGCGCGATGACGTTGACGCCGCGATAAGCCTTGCTTGAGGCGATGTTGATGGGCGTGGTGATGGGCGATCCGTCGTGATGCCAGGGCATCCGGTACTCGCCGGCCTCCGCCTCGATGGCGGCGATGATCTGGCTGGTGACGCGCTCGTAGACATCAGTCGGGGTCTGGGGGGTGCGATCTGTGGTCATTGCTGCCTCCTTAACTCGCCCTCTCCGTCGAGGGCGAGGCGGCAGGGGCAGACGCGGGAGGCCGGCCCGTCACACCCTGTTCTCGGCGGTGGTGCGGAACAGGGTTGATGGGCTGGCAGCGTTTGCCACACCCGAGCCCTGCCTCGACGGGCGAGCTGAAGAAGGCGCAGACCATGATCAGCGCGCGCGGGACGGATGGATGATGCGCGGCTCTCGGCCGGCGTTGTCTCGCCGCTAGCGCTGCAAGGCGACAACCCTGGCGTCAACAGATCTGGCCAGCTCCTGCCGCAGCCCCTCGGTGCCCGCATCCCGCTCGGCGGTCGAAGCCTGCCACGGCCCGCTTAGCATCAGGAGCCAGACGCGGTCCGAACCTCGTCTATGCTGATCAGGACCGCCGTCATTCGCTCGAGGTCTTGCTGCAGGGTACTGCGCTGCAGATGGGACAGCCGCTTCTCCTTCAACAGGCTTCTGGCTTCTTGCGCTGAACGAGCCTAGGCGGGCCGATGTCTTGCGGTGATGCAGGCATTGGGCCAAAGGGTCGGCTGGCAAAGCGCTATCAGCGGGCCTTTGGCATCAGTTGCCTGCTTCAGGCAGGCGGCAGTGCCGGGATCGAAGAAGCAGTCGGCCAGCACCCCGACATGCAATGTTCGCGTGAGGCTCGCCAGCATTGTGGAGCCGGGAAGGATCCGCAATTATCGCCGGATGCGGCCGAGTTCTGCCGATATGCCGTCGAGCGTCTCGGTATGCGCGTTGCGGCGGGTCCGGACAGCGTCGCGCCGGCCCGACGCTCATCGAAATAAGTCAACAGATCATCGAGCTCGCCGAGGCTGTGCTGGTTCTCGACCTCCGCGCGGAAGCCGAATTGGCTGGAGCCGGCATAGCCTAGAAGGCGGCAACGGAAGCATGTTTATACTGAATCATGTCGGCGATTGTGCCGAAGGGCCAGTTGGCAATGTGCCATGCGATCGTGCGTCTGAACTGCCTCGTCGTGATCCGCTAGGGCCGATCACCGGGTCCGTCCGGAATTGCCAGTGTGTCCGGTGTGCCGAACAGGTCGTTGAGATGGTCGCGGAAGCGGTTGAGCTGACGAAGGATCTCGGCTGAGAGGTGATCCTTGCACACGGGCCTTGCGATAAGCACCGGCCAGAGCGACGTGAGGCCATGGGCAGATGCCACCCGAAATGACCGGCGCTCGAGAACCTCGACAGCCTTGGCTACAAGCTCGATCGTAATTCCCTCAGCCGGCTCACCTTGGTCTGACCAACCCCTCTAGGCGACCGATCGAACGCGATGACGCATGATCATCCCATCTTCACTGCGCGTGACGGAAAGACACCCGCGCTGCATTGCCTGCACCTCCCCAATCGCGCATCCCGTTCAGATAGGCGCAGAGGGTATGGGCTGCCGACTGCCCATCGCGTAGCATACCCCTGCCGCGCTGCCGTCCGGATGATCGAGGCAGAGCGTTCCCAACGCAAAGTAACGCCACGCGCCCGAGCCTGGGACGGGGCTTCTGCACGACAGCCAGCGCTCTGCGGTCGTGACGATAGGCGCCTCAGGTTGGAGTGGTTTGCGCCAGGTAAGTAGTGACGGCTGATAGCCGACGAGCGTAGCGATCCGCTCAAGTCCTTCGATAAACCCGACGCCGTCGACGGGTGACGAGCGAAAAGACGTCGCCCTTGCCGTCGCTGAGCGGGTCGACCCAGCCACCGCCCTCGTGAGTCACAATGACGATTTCGGAGCCGCGCGGAACTTTACCGCCCGGCGGGTGCTTTCCCTGACATCGATGGCAAGCCCACGTCTCCAGCACTGCCGAACGGCTGACCGCTGTCGCAACTGCTCGACATCTTCCCTTTTCATGGTTGCTTCCGATCCGGACCGCCGCGAAGAGCAAAGGGCGTGGCTGCGCAATTGTCGGATTCAAAAATGCATGAGGCCCCGAAGACGTGACCGAAATCATGAGGGGTTGGAAGGCGTGTGAAAGATCGTGCGGCATTTGAAGAGGTTCCATCGGGAGCGGGTCCTGCTCAATGGCTCCTCAAAAGGCCGGGAGCCGGGCGCGATCAGCCCCAGCCGGCTAGTTGACCCTCCAAGGATCGATTAAGGAAGATACGGAGCCGCGCAATACGCCATCACAAGAGAGCGGGATTGACCGGCACCTCCAAGCATGAAGTTTGCGCTACATCCCCCATCACGATGGGGAAACCACGTCGACTCGAGGTGGGATTTTATTTGCAGGTTGAGAGGTTGGCCTTCATGAGCGCTTCATCTATCGATTTTGCTCCAAGTGCCGCGAGCGCACGAGCAAGGCTTTGTTCGACTTCAGGGATACATCTTCCCTGAATCAGCGCGATCTCGGCGACAGATCTATCTTCGGACACCCACCGAAGGCACGATTTTTCGTCGGGTGAGAGCATGGTTTCCCAATTCAACCGCCAGATTGTGCACTCGCACTACGGACCATCGGCCTCGGAAACCGTAACAAGAGCATCGCCAGCGAAAGGATGGCCAACGGGTGGCAATCTACTCCTAGGGACTTCTTGATGAGGGATGGCGAGCGCAGTGAAGCCCGATGCCTCCCCTCCTGCTCCTTATCCCAAGTGGAGCTCAGTTCGAGTTCGGGCCTGAGTTGCAGGAAATGCGCGTTGGCTTCTGGGAGCAAGCCGTTTCCTTGAAAGGATGCTCCCTGCCGCCTGCGCAGGGTGATCTGAAGCCATACGTCGCGCCGGCTGCCACAGCGCGCGCGTCCCCCGCCTTGAGCACAGTAGATGGCCGGCGCGCCGGCCCTCGCCGGATATGCCGCGGCAATCGCGATAGCCGCGGAAATGCAAGGACGAGTGACAGTTTCATGAGCTTCTCCCAGGGTTGAAGATTCACTCCTCTTACGTGGGCCTGTGTGCCACTTATTTACATTGCGCAAATTAATCCACATTGCAACAGATTGTTCGAACCTTTTGTCCGAAGCCGGACAAGAATGTTGATGGCAGGCCAGGGATTTCGCTGGCGGCCGGCGCCGACAGTGGTGCGGCCAAGGGGGCGCGCCAATCCGGCACGCAACTTGCTCGGAGGATTTTGTTGACAGCGGACGGCAGCGGCACATCTTCGGTGGATTGGCAGACGTTCGTGATGAGAGCGCTTCGCGCACCGCCTATGACAGGCGTATCACATTATTTTTATCGGGGATTGAACATGCGAGTAACATTGATTTCTACGTCGATTTTTTTCTTGTGTTGTTCGTCGAATGTCAGGGCAGAGGCGGTGCTTCCAGTGAACCCTTCATCATATCTGGTCGGCGCCATCACGAGAAACATGTTTAGATTGCCAAAACCTGACCAGGACTTGGTTCTACTATCCGCGCATCGCGGATCTTGGGAGGTATATCCCGAGAACTCAGCCTACGCCTTGCAAGATGCCTGGAATTCACAGATTGAAATCGTGGAGGTCGATGCCCGCTTTACTGCCGACAAAGAAGTCATTCTATCTCACGATTACACGCTTGAACGGGAGTCTACTGGAACCGGCTTGTTGTACAATCAGAACTATTCGCAAGTGCAGCTAGCCGATCTACGCGACCGCCATGGGCGCGTGTTCAAGGACTCGCAAGGGCGCAAGGCCAAGTTCCTGACGTTTTCCGCGGCGCTTGATCTGCTCGCCCAATACGTCACCGATGATGGGCATGGTTATGTGATGATCGTCGATGTGAAAGGGGCGGTGGATGATCAGGATCCCACTGATCCCATCGAACTCACGCAGCGTTGCCTTGACATCCTCGCGGCCAAAAAGAACCGCCAGTTGAGCAAGGCTGTGGTATTCAAGCTGAAAGCCAAGGATGCGGTGGATATTGGCACGTTTCTGAATCGGACCACCTACGATCCCAATGTCATAGGCGGGTTGATTATAGTTGAAAACCCGGACGACAAGAACGTTAAGGATTCCAACGATGATCCTCACCAGGATACGATCTACGATCAGTGGAATGTCGCGCCGTTCCCCGTTCAGTTTGAAATGAACCAATTCTACAAGGGTGACGGTCTTCAGGCGTATCTCAACTATATCGATCAAAAGCAGGGCTTCGCCACCTATCATGAAAGTAACTATTATCCGGAGGGCGTCGCCAACAGCGCGGGAAAATGTTGCTTCGAGCACGACACAGATCCAACATCGGCCGCTCCCGGAGGTATCGTGCCGGACTATCGCGGCGATCCGGAAATGGCGATCGTCAATCGTACGAATTTGATCACCACCGATTGGCCCGATGTGGTTGCCGACATGCTGCGCCAGTTAGGGCACCGCAACACCAGCAATCTGAGCCGCTAAGGTAAGACCTACCGCCTAAGGAGGAGTCTTCCAATGAAAACTGGAACAACAATCGCTCTACCATTCTCTATCATGGCGTGTTTTGTTGCTGGTGCAAGCCAAGCTGGTGCATGCGTCAATCAGGCTGACTGCTTGAAGAGCGCGTCGGTAAAAGTGTCTCAGACACTCACCCCCAAGGTCGTGCCTGTTTTCGGTAACTATCCAAAGCTATACATACACGACTCTGCGGCGAAGGCGGATTATCCAGTGCCTGATAACACGAAGCAGGCATTTGACTTCTATACGGATAAGACTTCATTTAACTTTCCGCCGAGCTCGTCAATCGAGACAAGGGAGATCGCATCGATCAGCCCGGCCACGGGTTTTACGATCCTTCTGGTCGAAAAGACCCGCGATAATACCGTTCCCAATGGCGGTAGCACGCTGTCGCTATTGAGTTCCGATTCCAACGGCGCTTACTTGTCATTCGCTTTGGGCGCCCAGCCCAGCTTAAGTGGGCAAAAGTGGTCTTTCGCCAAAAGTTTGCTTCAAGGCAATATGGCGCAAACCGCATATTGGCAGAAGCCGTGGGATATGAATCTCCTGGGACCAACAGGCGACTTCTCCGGAACCGAGTGGATCTATTATACCTTCACTCCAGACGGAAAGGTTCGCATTGACCGTTTCGCGCCGTATATCTATTTTCTGGCGTTTACCGCTTACCAGTGGGATGAGGCCGTGCTTGACGGTGGCTTCCCGCATTTTCCCTTCGACACTGGTACGCCGACCGACCGGCCGAAGTCCGTCACTTTCGGATCGGTCGGGCCATGGCTTATTGGCGCTGCTGGTGCGCCCGGACAAACCCCGCCGACGCCCGAGCCGATAGAGGCATTGCCCGGATTCGAGGGAGCGACGATATTCTCAGCGCCCTTGTCGATGAAGGAAGTTGTAGCTTACCAGAACTCTCTGAAGGGAAGTTATTTTCTAGACGTGAACATGCTGCCCTGCAATAGCGGCCAGTATCTATCCGGCCGAATTAGTACTCCCTGCGGTACAGGTAGTCCTGGCAATCCGCCACCGAACATGAACTCTATCGCTCAGGACAGGATCAGCACCAATATCAATCGCTAGGTCGTAGGCAAGCAAGACTTTGGCCTCGCCTCAACAACAGTTGAAAAGATCTTCAAGGCGAGAAGATCAATCAGCGACGAGCAAACTTCAGGCCAGGCCGCACAAGCTCATCGATGATCTCCCCGATCACTCAGGCGTTGCCCGTCGGATGCTCGACCAGTTGCTAAGCTGAGAACGCGGTGAACTAATTATAAGGCTCCCCAACGTGAACACAATGCAGCTTACGGCGGGCGGATCTATTATGGGGCCGGTTGCGGTATCTCGCGCTAAACATAGATGGGAAAACCAGTCACCGACTGATCCGAAACCACCCGCCCCAGTTCCGGACCACGGCACCAGCGCTCAGTGTAAGGTGCCCGAACTGTCGCCAACGTGGCGATTCAGGGTCAGGTAAGAACCCGCATACGAAATCCCCCGTATCTGCGCCGATATCGCGTTTGTGTACTGTAGGGAAACCGGTGCTGCGGCGCCCTGATAGTCCACCACCAGACCACTGCGTCACGGATCAGCATCTTGGCGGGTAGTCTATGAGAGAAGGGTCGTGCAATAGAGCACCATGTTCCAGGCGGTCCGAGAGTCCGCATCATCGAGGAGAGCCATTCAGAGATCTGTGCGCGGGTAGGTCTTCCGATTGAATTTGCTGTGATTTTCTCCGGATGGAAGGAAAAGGTTCGGTTGCGGGCATCGCCACGTCCGCCTTGAGAAGGCGGCCGATTGGATGGCGTGTTGTTTCGTGTGCTATCCGGCGGCAACGATCTTCAAACTTGGTTTGATGTTGTAGGCGATGGCGGTGAGGCGGATCTGCATGGCGGCCTTGGCAAGCCCGCGCTATCGCATGCGTCGAAGACCATAGCTTCGCTTCCAGGTGCCGAAGATCTTCTCGATCCGGCCACGAGTGCGATGGATCGGCTGGTTCCAGGCATCGAGACGTGCCAGGGTTTCGGCTTCGTCGCGCCCCCACATGGCGGTAGTGATGACGCGCGGCGTGCCACCTTTGGCGCGCACCGCATCACCGAAATGGCTGCCTCAACGAGGAGCCGCACAGCGATGATGCGCGCAAGTTAATCGGGCGGGGTAGCGCTCACCCGGACCCCCCGGAGCCGCGCCAAGCTCGCTGGAGCAAGCTATGCTACATTAGCAATGTCCAATACCGGAGCTATGTGGACGGGTTCTTAATTCCTAGCGTGGGGATTGTCTCTCGGCATCTACATTGCTTGGGTGATGGATGAGCCGAACGTCATTGGGGCCCCCCGGCCCCAAGAGGGCGGTGTAACGGTCGCCGCGAATGTCGTAGTTTATTGCCGGCTGCGCCTCGTTCGGCACGTGGCCCCAGCGGCGGAGCTTCGAGAGCATCGTGTCCGGGGCTGGTTGGTCGCCGTGCGAAAAATTCTCAGGAACGGCGAACGATGCAGCATAAATCTCGCGGGGCGCGGGGGACGTCCTCTCAGCCCTGGAGGACGCCGGAGCGGCTTGCTCCATCGGCCGTCCAAGCAGAGCTGAGGCTCTATTCGTTCGTTGCGCGCTGGGCTGCGGAACGTTTTCCAGTCGAAATCCCAGAGGAATGGCAGCGCCTGGCGGATTGAGTGGGGTGCTTCGCCTCATCGTTGCCGCGGGCACAAACAGCGCCGTGTAGCGGTCATTGTGAACGATAAAACTGTTGGGTCGGCTGTCCTGGCTCGGCGGGACGTTGCTACGGTCAAGCGCAGCGGACGCGTGCTGGCCGCCCTGCCGGAAATTGAAGGGAAGAACGACCGATTCTGAATCCAGCCCTTGGTGATGACCCTCGGTTGGCTCGAGAGACGCCGATGGGCCGGCGTTTCCCGCCATCGCCCACAGCAGATCCTGATCGTAGCCTTCCGCAGGAAGGACGAGCCGATCGCTGGTCTGAAACGGTGCGCCGGCGTCTTCCATCAGCTCGCGAACGGCTGAACTACCGGGCTCGCTCACCTGGCGCCCGATGGCATCCCCTCCCGTATGGCTTAGTGTTCTCTGCCTCTTCGCAGACGTCAACTCCCCGGTGTAATCCTCACCCATGAGTACCTCGTGACTTGAAGAGTGAGCGCTCCTGGTCAGCTCGTTCGGAGCCGGTTGGTAGCCGTCGCTCCAGTTGAACTGGCGAACGGCTTTTCCGCGATCCGGTCCTTGGTGATCGCGCGCGGTTGGGAGAGACGATGTTAGGGTGGGTTCGCCCATCATCCCTCGCAGCGGGTCCTGATCGTGACCTTCCGCAGGCAGCTCTATCGGCCAAGTCCAAGCTTCCCGCGGCGCGCTGTGCTGGGCAGCGGTGTCCCCGAGGTGTCTGGTGACGGCGTCTTCGGAAAGAGGACCGTGGGCCCCCTGGTGCCCAAGTTCCAAAGCCTCGATGAGGCTACGCTCTTCCTCAGACAGAGGAAGATAGTAGCGATCTGAAGAAGCAGGAAATTCTGCAACGGCAGGGGCATCAAGCTGCGGCAGTTCATCCAAGTACGGCTCAAACTCCGCTTGCTGCTGCTGCTGTTGTGGTTGTGACACTGCGGCGTGGTCACGGTCGAATGGGTTGATGCTGTTAAATGGGTCCATGTCAACTCCCCGGGGATTGAGTCGGTTCGCAATGCCGAGCCGATAGTGGCGCTCTCTCTCGTTCTATTGGGATCAGCTGTCGACAAGCTGACGCGCTTAGGGATTGCGATCTCAGATCAGTCATTTCGCCGCTCTTGACCGCGACTCGTGACGGGACCGAGCAGGCGGCATGGCTTTTCCCGTTCGGGACGAGCACAATGGCGTCGGCACTCTGACGCCGCGACCATCTCGGCAACTGATTGGGTCTCTTCAGTCAACCCGCACGCTTCGAGGCCACCTCGATCAGCTTGCACCATCAATTTTACGGCTTGTGGCGGCAACGCTTCCTTGGCTCGCACGCTCGGTTGCCGCACCACGGCGGATGCTCTCGATCGGATTGTAGTTCTCAGCTGGCTCTGGTGCTCGGCAGGAAAGCCATAGACAGCCAATAGGGCGATCCTTGTCCGGCAATAACGTCACGCGCATGTTTGGCAGGATACTCGGCGAAGGTATTGAGTGCATGCTCCGCGACCGCCCGCTTACTCAACCTCATAGGTCGACGAAAGTCCTTCGGCGCCGACATCTGGTTCCAGTCCAGCATAGATTGCAACGCCGATGGTGTAGAGCAGAACGGCGACTCGACCAGCGGTCGCCACCGTTGCGGGCAGATGCAAGACCCCGCTTGCCAAACCGCAACGAAATCACCTCATTTGTTCTTTCTGGCAACGGACCAAAACGGACCCAAGACGCGCATCGACCTGTACTGTGGGAATTTCGAACTGCCCACGAGGGCGAAGATATGTTTTGCAGATACCGATCGCATCAGCTTTGGCCGCCCTTCTCAGATGCTGCGGGCTGGGAGGCAATGACGGCCACTTTCCCATTTGCCTCGAAGAGAATGGACGAAGGCGCTCTTGCCGCGCGGCACAAGATGTGTCCGGCGGCGCAATCCCAAAGATTGGTGCCGTGCTCGACATAGCCGGCGAGCCGACCCGACGCGACCATCGCAAGCGCAGCCGCACAGCTTCCGAGGCAGACAATGTGAAGACCTTGTGCCTCGAGCGCCGCCTCGACTTGGAGCCGGTGGGCAATCGGCCACACCCGGTTCCGGCCGATGCCAAAGGCGATTGGCTGCGTCCCAGAGACTGGTGGGACAGTCCCGGTCCCATGAAGTGGACCATCGATCCTCGCCCAGAGCAGAACATCCAGTGCCGGCAGCGCAACAGCACCGAGGACCGGGTCATTGTCGCGGACATAAGCGATCGAGACGGCCCAGAACGGGATGCCGGACAAGAAATTCGCCGTCCCATCGACGGGATCGATGAGCCAGTAGTGATCCTGGGCGTCACCCAGTTCTTCCTCGCCGACGATAGCGTCGCCTGGGAACTGTGCCTTTATTAACCTGCGGGCGAGACTTTCGGCCTCCCGGTCGATGGCGCTGACATAGTTGGCCTCGCCCTTGGTTTCGATGGCGACCTGCGAAAGATTGTGAAACCGCGTCAGCGCGAAGGCGCCGACCTTGTCAGCGACATCCCGGAGCAGATCCAGTCGAGTTTCGAGATCGTTTGTCACTTTGCCGCCCGATCTCTCGCCGAAGCGATCATCTCTTCAAGCCGGCGAGCGATTGAGTGAGCCCGTTGATAGTATGAGGCTTCTGCCAAGACATATCGGTCCATTGGCGTCTCGAAATTCAACGGCGTAGCGTATTCGGTTGCCGCAATGGCTTTCGTGATCGCGTCCCAGTCCAGCCTGCCGTCGAATGGCAGCAGATGGTCGTCCTTTGCGCCGAAATTGTCGTGTATATGCGTGGCGATGAGCCGGCTGCCATGATGCTCCAGCACCGACAGCTTGCCCGGCTCGATCAGCTCCCAGTGGCCGCTGTCGTAGCAGAGTCCCACGAAATCGGAACTGTAGCGGTCGAACAGGCGGGCATAGAGTTTGAGGTAGTTTTCGGCACTGGCCTTGACCAGCGTCTCGACCGCGATCTGCACCTTGCATTCGATGCAATGGGCCTCGACATCGTCGAACGACCGAAACAGCGGCTCAAAGAAGGACTGCTCGGCTTCGCTGCTACGGAACGTGTCGTCGGTGATGTCGATATGGAGCACGACGTTCGGGGCGCCGAGGGCGGCTGCGAGGTCGAGGCGGTTCTTCAGGAGTTCCACCCCGCTTTGACGCTGCCACTCGTGTCGGGACAGGATGTTTTTGCGCGTCTCCTGGGCAAATGGGGCCGGCCCGGCACGAGCGAGCTCGCTCACGGGATTTACGCCGTTGCTGGCATGAACTGAATGCGTCTTCAGGCCCGCCTCCGCCACGATGCGGCGGGTGAATTCGATTTCGGCTTCGGCAAGAACATACGAGCTGCCGGAATCGGGGTTCCAGTTGATATGTGTAAAGCCGGCCTCGCGGATCAAGTCGAGCGAGTGGCGGATGCCCTCGTCGTACCAGCGTTCATGCTTTGGCCAGTGCCAGACGGTAATGCAAGTATCCATTTTTCACGTCCATTCAGAGGTTGTTCGATTGCGGAGTGCGGCCGAAGCTCAGGCGCTCGGCTATGAGAATGACTGCCAGCGAGAAGGCCATGATCAGGGTCACGTAGACTAGGCTGATCGCGGCCTGATCGGGATCGGCCGACACCGCGCCATCGACGATGGCGATCGGTAGGGGCATGTTGTTGACATTGTAAAGGAAGGCCGAGAGCGGATATTCGGCCAGCAGATTGTTGAACTTCATGCTGGCGACCAGAACGGCGGTCGGCGCGACAAGAGGCAGGACGACGCGACGGAACCGGTAAGGGCCGGCAGCACCCATCGCGCGAGCCGCTTCTTCATAGGCCGGATCGATGCCAATGAAGGCCGAGCGCATGAACCGGACCATGAGCGGCAGGCTGAAGATAGTGTAGCCGATCGGCAGGAGCCAGTAGCTGCCGAGCAGAACGGCATTGCCGACGAGCGGATTGGGCGCATCGAAGGCGGCGATCAAGCCGACGGCAAGCAGGATTGTCGGAATGATCCAGGGCAGAATGAAGCAGATGTCCAGGGCTCGCGGCAACCAGCCGCGCTTTCGCACCATGATCGGCACGGCGAAAAGGGTGATGGCGAGGCCCACAGCAACCGCGATCGAGCTCAACAGCATCGAATTGAAGAACGGGACAAAAGCCGCGCCACCACCCAGCACCCGAGCGTAGTTGGCCAGCGTGAAGGTGGCAGGCAGGACCTCAATGCCGATGCTCGAAGCCGGAGCGAAGGAGAACAGCACGATGAGTGCGAGCGGCACCAGGTAGATCGCTGCCAGCAAATAGGCGAGGGCGGTCACCACGAGCCTGGCGAGCGGATTGCGTATCGACCGCACCTGGATGCGAGTCGTCGTCTTTGCCCCAGCCGTGTAGGCGCCTTTGGCTTCGAAATATTGCGAGAGCAGTATCAGTCCCATGAGGACCAACCCCATTAACAGCGCCAGCAGCGCCGCCATATCCGGCCTTCGCAGGCCGTTGAGCGTCAGGACCATCTGGCTCAGCATGTGGAAATCCGGACCGCCCAGCACCTGCGGCGCCGCAAAGGAGCCCATCGCCGTGATCAGCGTGAGCAGCGTGACCGCGAGCACGGTCGGCGTGATCACCGGCAGCACGACGCGCCGCAGGATCGTCGCCTCCGACGCACCCATGCTGCGCGCCGCCTCGATCGTCGAATAGTCGACACGGCGCATGGCGGCGCGCAGGAACAGGAAGTGGAAGCTGGTCATCAGAAAGGTGTGGGCAAAAAGGACGCCCAACCAGCCGACAAACCAATCGCGCGGGATCAACGGGAAGAGCGCAGTCAGGGCGGCGGTGACGGCGCCGCTCGGCCCATAGGTGAAGTTGTAGCCGGCGGCCGCAACGACGCCGCCAAAGACCAGTGGCGTCGAGAATGCAAGTTTCAGAAGGCCATGGCCACGGACGCGGAAATATTCGAGTACCGCCACCTGGAACATGCCGATGATGGTGACGGTGACAGTGGTCGCCGCCGTCATCCAGAGCGTGTTCCAGAGCGCTGCGCGGACGCGGCGCGAGCCTGCGAGCTCGGAAATCGCGTCAAACATGGCCAGACCGCCGTGGCGGAACAGTGCGGCGTGCAAGGCGGCAACCATGGGAATGAGGAGGAAAGTCAGCACGGCCCAGGCGAGAGCCATCAAGCCGAACCAGTATAAAACGCGCTCGACACCGGCGGATCGGGTCATCGCCTCTCCTCCGGGAACGTATGCGCGGCGCCTGGGCGAATGCCGAGCGAGACGGTGCTGCCGAGCTCCGGAAACTGGTCGCCGATCAGCATCGCCGAAAGCGCATGGCCCTCGACCTCGAGATCGACGCGGCTATATGCTCCGAGGAATTCGACGTGGTTCACTCTCGCCGGAATTCCGGCGGCTGCCCCAAGGACCACATCTTCATGGCGCACGAAGCTGCGGCCTTTGACATCGCGCCCGAGGAGGCGCGCGGCCAGGGGCGGAGCAAGCTCGTTGGAGATGCCAATAAACTCGCAAATGAACGGCGTCGCCGGCTTGCGGTAGAGTGTGCGCCCGTCGCCGATCTGCTCGATCCTGCCGTGATTGAACACCACGATGGCGTCCGACATAGTCAGGGCGTCCTCCTGATCGTGCGTGACGAAGATGGCGGTAAAACCAAGTTCCGATTGAAGGCGCTTGATTTCCTTGCGCATCGAGGTGCGGACCTTAGCGTCGAGATTGGACAAGGGCTCGTCGAAGAGCAGAACGCGTGAGCCGGTAACGAGCGCGCGAGCAATGGCGACGCGCTGTTGCTGGCCGCCCGACATGCTCGCCGGCTTCTTGTCGAGCTGGTCGGTGATAGCGGCCATCGCCGCCACCTCGTGCACGCGCCTTGCAATCTCCTCTTGACGGTTCTTTGCCACGCGCAGCGCAAAGGCGATGTTTTCGAAGGCCGTCATTGTCGGAAACAGCGCGTAGTTTTGAAAGACGATGCCGACGTTGCGGCGCTCGGGGGGGAGGGCGGTAATCTCCAGCCCCTCGAGGACAATCCGCCCGCCTAAAGCGGGCAGCAACCCGGCAATGGTGCGCAGAACGGTTGATTTTCCGCTTCCCGACGGCCCAAGAAGCGAGACGAAGGCCCCATCTGCCACGTCGAGGTTCAGGTCACGGACAACAGTCATGCCAGGGAAGCCGACGTTGAGATTTTTGAGAGATAGAACGCTGTCAGCCATGGCGGGACCTCCAATCCATGTCAGATCCAACCGCCGGCTAGCGGATTTCCAACTCGATCTTCTGCAGCCACCGGTCGAGCTTTGGTGCGACGGCATCCCAGTCGATCGGCTGCGCCTTCACGAGCTTAGCGTTCTCCTGAACGATAGCCGGTGACTTTGCGAGCGCTTCCGGCAGGACGGGAGCCTGGCCGAATTTGGCGGCATAGGCGGCCATCACATCGGCCGATCCCCACCAGTCGACGAAGGCCTTGGCCTTGTCGAGTTGATCGGTACCGGCCATGATCGCCACACCTTCGGAAATCACCGGAGTTCCGCCATCGGTGTCGATCAACTGGACTTTCGCGCCGAGGTCATTGGCGCGCTTGAAGGCACCCCCAAGCCAGTTGAGGTCGATGCAGGCGCGGCCGGACTTGAAGGCTTCGAGCTGGGAATCCGCATCGTTGGCGACGATACCCCGTGCATAAAACCTGCTCAGGAAATCCCACCCCTTATCGGATACCTCGCCATTGGGGTCGAGGAAACGGACGAGGATGCCGGCAAGATACATGCGTGTCGTCTGGGCCGCCGTGGAGCCGATGACATACTTGCCGTCATATTCGTCCTTCGTCAGGTCCAGCCAGCTTTTCGGCACTTGTGCGTCGGACAGTCGGTCCGGGTAATAGGCAAGCACGATCGGCGTCTGCCAGAACTTGTGGACCAAGCCTTCCGCGTCCTTGTATTGCGCCGGAAGGTCCGTAGCCCAGGACGGAGAATAGGGCTGGAACAGACCTATCTTCTTGAGCAGGGCCATGGACGTGTCAACCATGCCGAGAACTACGTCCGCTTGCGGGTTGTTCTTCTCGGCGACCAGGCGATCGTAAAGCTCGCCGCCCCCCGCGTTCAATAAGTTGACGTCGTGGCCCGCGGCCTTGGCCCGTTCAGCAATCCATTGCCCGCGCTCACCGCCCTGCGGGCTGTAGATCGTCAGAGCGTCGGCCAGTGCTGGAACTACTGCTGTCACGAGAATGGCGGCGGACGCGAATGCAATTGAAAGCCTCATGGTGTTTCTCCCCTTTTAGCGATGAGTCCTCTTACCCGCGCTCTGCGTCATTTTAATTACATTGCGTAAGTTAATTTTGTTTGCAATAGCTTTCCTGATGCTGTGATAACGGAACCCTGATGCCTGCAACTCCGGAACTCTCGCTCAACGAACGACGGCTTGTCGAGCTGATCTTCAAGAACAAGGGAGTGGCTCGCGTCGAGTTGGCGCAGCTGTCCGGGATGACCGGCGCCACTGTCACGCGCTTGATTGCGAGCCTGCTGGATCTCGGTCTGATCACGGAGGAACCGGATCGAAGCGGTGCGCAGGGCCAACCCCGCCGGCTGTTGCAGCTCCAGGCGCGGCGGTTTTTTGCCGCCGGCGTCACTTTTTCCGTCACCCGCATGGAAGTGGTCGTCATCGATCTTAGCGGCTCGATTTTGGCCACGAGAAGTATGGAGGTACTAACCGGCAGGCCGGAGGAGGTAGCGGAAGCAGCCCAGACCGCCGTCGATAACATGCTTGCTGAGTTGTCGATTCTGAAGAGTGACGTGCTCGGCATTGGAGTTTCCGTCCCTGGAAACTTCGGCACTGCCTCAAACCTGTTGAAGGCGCATCCCTTCTTTCCGGCGTTCGAAGACGGTCGTGCAATCGAAGCATTCCAGAAGGCTTTCGATGTCCCTTGCCATGTCGAGAACGACGGGACTTCAGCGGCACTCGGAGAATATGTGTTCGCAAGTGAAAACGTCGTTCATGATCCCCTTTTCTTTCTCCACATCGGTCATGGCGTCGGCGGCGGCGCAGTAATCGACGGCAAACCGTATGGCGGTGCACATGGCAATGCCTGCTTGCCGGGTGTCCTCTATCCCTACGACCAGCCTCGGCCGTCCGGGCAAGACCTTCTGGCAAACCTGAAGAAGGCTGGTTTCCATCTTCGAGATTTCGAGGACATGGGCGCGATACCTCCGGCCGCTCACTCGACCGTGAGCGAATGGATCAGGCGCGCTGGCGCACAGCTTCGGCAAAGCGTCCGTATCGCAACAGCATTTTTCGATCCGGCTCGCATCGTCGTAGGTGGGCGGTTACCCGGCGATCTAAATGAAAGGCTTGTTGAAACGATCCTTTCGGTGCCGATTGAAGGACCATCGCGAGGTTTGCCGACTGCTCCGGTTTCCGTATCTCGACTTGGCGTTCACGCCAGCGCTGTTGGTGCCGGCTGCGTTCCGTTCTTCAGGGCATTTTTCACGGGTGCCGTCGCCAATAGTGGAAGCACCTACCTGAACGGTAGACGGCCTGTTCCTCGCACTCCCGCCACATAGTTAGCGTGCCGGGCGCGCAACGCCATCACAGCCCCAAGCCGTGCAACGGGCCCCGATAGGGTTTCATCGGCGCATTATGACCCTTCCGAAAATTGTCAGTTTATCGACAGCTAAGTCTTTTAGCGTGTTTGGCGGTTCTGGGATTGCAGCCGCGCTCCGTGATCGCCTGCATCATCATTAGTTTGATCACTATCCATTCTGAGGGACTACCGGCTCCTCAAAGCATCGCTCCGGCGCATTTCCTTCATATTGCTACCGAGGAGAGAAGATCATGAATGTAGAACGGGCCGGGCTTGGCGCAGGCACTCCTTTCGAGAATTCCGGATCAGAAAGCTCAGAACCAGGATCTCCGGCCGCGGCGCGATGGGTCGAAGCGTCGACGGAGGCGGAGGGGTCCGCCTCCTCCTCCTCGCAGGGGCAGGTCGTGGCAGCCCCAACCGCCGAAGAGCGGCCGGGCGAAGGCGGTCGGCAGGAGGCGGTGAGTCGAACGAGGGCTTGGCGGGAGGCGGGCGATGTCAATGAGCCGCTGGATCTGTCGTCCCTGTCCCTGGCTGCCTTGTCCGTCCCGCTCCTCCCTGGGCTCCGGCGCCTGAACGTCAACAATAACCAGCTAACGGATCTGCCCGACACACTTCCGACAACGCTTCGGGAGCTGGACGCCAGCGGCAATCGGCTGACCAGACTGCCAGACCTTCCTGCCGGGCTCCAGAGCCTGAACGTCGAAAACAACCAGCTGGCCAATCTCCCCGAGCCCCTCCCGGCAGCGCTCGAGTGGCTCGGTGCTGCCCACAACCAGCTAACCAGCCTGCCCGAGATGGTTCCCCCCGAGCTTATATGGCTGGGCGTCAGCAACAATCAGCTGACCAGCGTGCCCGAAAGCCTGCTGACGCAGTTAGGCCGCTGGTCCAGCGTTGATCTCGAAAATAATCCGATTCCGCATTGGGTACAAACAAACCTGGCGACAGCCATGCATGCCGGGGACTATGCCGGCCCGCAGATCTTTTTGCCTATGGGATCGGTGGAATTTGAACCGCGGCCCCTGCACGAGGTTGTCGCGGACTGGCTCGAGGGGGATTCGGAAACGGTGGCCGCTTGGCAGGGCTTCGCCGAAGAGCCAGGTGCCCAGGATTATGCGCACTTCCTCGACAGGCTCCGTACCACTGTGAACTATGGCAATGACGCGTTCCGGCAGGCGGTGGCCACAGATCTGCGGCAGGCAGTGGCCAGGCCGCAATTGCGCGCGCAGTATTTTGAACAGGCTTCTGGAGCGAGCGATAGCTGCGAGGATCGCATCACTTTGACCTGGAATGGAATGCAGACCGCACGTCTGAATGCTGATGTAGAGGATGGGGTCTATGACGGGTCACTCCACCAACTGCTCCAGCACGGGCGTGTCATGTTCCGTTTGGAGGCGCTGGACGGGATCGCGCGTGAGACGGTCAACTCGCTCCGCCATGCTGATCCCGACATCGACGAGATCGAGGTCTATCTTGCCTACCAGACACGGCTGCGCGACACCCTGGAGCTGCGGCACGTCGCCCCAGACATGCGCTTCTTGAATATCTCTCACGTTACCGAGGACGACATTGCCAGGGCCGCGAGGTTGGTGCGGGAACTGGAGGCGACGGGATTCAGGAACTATGTGGCAACGGGCTGGCAACCTTGGGAAAGAGTGGTGAAGCGCATCGCCCCCGAAAGTCATGCAGCGATGCAGGAGCAGCTCATCGATGCGATGGGAGAGGAGTTCGTCATCCGCCTGCATCAAAGGCTCGCCGAGCATGGCCTGGCAGGCGATGCCGATGCCGAGCGGGTGCTCGGAGCCGAGATCCGCAACGAGATCGCCCGCGAGATCAAAGGCGATTTAATGGACACGGTACTCCGGGATCGCGGTCTTGGGCTGTGAAGCGGCCGCTCATGCGAGGGCAGTCGCTGTTTCCCCTCGGCCGTCGCCGCGGTGATTGCGCGATCGGAGATGAGAATTATGGCTGCCTGGCAGCACGCCGCCAAGCAAACGGTGAATTGGTGCGCCTGGGAAGCCACCAAAGCCGTTCTGGCCGGAACGGCAATTGCCGTTGTTGCGCGCGTAACGGCATGCGTTTTTTCAATATGGACAGCTCGAACCATCGTCCGTTTTCTGGCGCCCGCCAGTGGCCCGCGGCATCGCCTCGCTCGCCGGCCGAGAAAGCGCCAAACGACCCACACAGCACTACTGTGAGGCATAGAAGGCATAGCATCTATGCCTATTAGGCTACCGCTATGCTACGAGAAGGTTCGCAAAAAACTTGCTTAATTGGCACAGATCGAAGGGATGAGCGACGCCGAAGATGGGCAGGCTGATCTGTAAGACGCTTGGCCTGGTCGCTCATCGCGTTCGACGCGCGTGCTGAAATGCCGCAGACCACTGCTGCTGGAATTTTCACGGAATGGCCGAAAGCAAGAGAAATACCGTGAATATCGCCAGATGAACGGCGCCCTGTAGGACGGTCGTTCTGCCCGTTCCCAGGGTGATCGTACCGACGAACAGCGTCAGGATCAGCATAATGAGGTTCTGTGGCGCGAGACCCAAAGCAAGATCTCGGCCAAGCGCGACAGATATGGCAGCTACCACCGGAATTGTCATCCCAATGCTCGCAAGCGCAGATCCGAGTACGAGGTTGACACTATTTTGAAGACGATTCATTAGTGCCGCCTTGACAGAGGCTATCCCCTCTGGCAGCAAAACCACCCCCGCGATAGTCACGCCCACTACGGCTTGTGGCAGTCCCAGCGCCGCGACGGCGCTGTCGAGCGGAGAGGAAAGTAGCTTTGCCAATAGGACGACTGCAATGAGGGCCAGCACAAGCAAGCCTCCGGCCGCTAGCGAATTACACGGCGTCTCATATGGAGCCGGAGGCGAAATGGCGTCTTCGTCAGCGGCTACAACATCGATGAAATAGTCGCGATGGCGAACGGTCTGCACGAATAGAAACACACCGTAGAGGGCCACAGACACAAGTCCTATGACGACGAGCTGTGTTACAGCGAACTGCTGTGGTTTTCCTGCGGTGACGAAATTCGGCAACACGAGAGACAGTGTCGCGAGTGTGCCTAGTACCGCCAGTGCCGCCGACGCGGCATCCAACTGGAACGACTGCTCGCGATGGCGTCGGCCGCCAAGCACGAGACAAAGGCCGATGACGCCATTGAGAACGATCATCACGGCGGCAAAGACCGTATCTCTCGCGACCACTTCGTTTCCCTCCGCGCCGGACAGCATTAAAGAAACGATGATCGCCACTTCGATGATTGTCACGCACACGGCGAGGAGGATCGCTCCAGAAGGTTGGCCCACTCGAGCGGCAAGAATTTCGGCATGATGCACGGACGCAAAGACCGCACCCGCGAGCAAGCCGGCCGACATCAACAGAAGTACAACGGATCGTTCCGGCAGCACGTGCGCCAATGTCATAGCCGCGATGACGGAACCAAATAGCGGAACGATCCAAGACCACAGCGGGACATATGCGGAGCTATCCTGCAATCTAGATTTCATGTTTCCCTTCCTTGGTGACGAGTATGCGAGGTTCCTTGCTGCGGCAATCGGCGTACCGAACCAAGGCTTCGGAGAACCGGGCGAGGTTCGTCAGATCTAGCAACACGCAGGACGAGCCCTTGAGTGTGGCGTCAACCGCCGTCGCGGCAGGTGCAAGAAGCAGGCTCTGCCGGCCCTGAGAAGCGCCTTTCATGTGATTAGGCACGTCAAAGCTGTGGTGTACTTGAAGGTGTACGGAGCTATGCTCCCCAGCCCGTCTCGAAAGTTCAGGTCTCCTTTGCGAGGCTCTGCTCAAGGCGCACGACCTCGCGTCGCAACGCCTCGATCGTTGCATCACGGTTGCGAATGGCTTCAAGCTGTGTGGCTCGGTCGTCCTCGGAAGCCATGAGCGCCTGTTTCAGCTGAGCCACCATTGATGTGGCCAGCTGCAGGTTTTCACCTATTTTGAGCTGTGGTAGACGTTGCGCCTCTCCATATGTGGAGGAGTTAGAGCCAATGGGGGTGTTCTCTTCCGCTTGCCGAAAGATGCTGTTGCACTCACTCGCACCGGCGGGAATGCCGTCTGCCTCGCCACGACGCAAGTCCCACCAAGTTTGAAATACCTGGCGGTATCGTTCCGTTACCGCTTTGCCCCTGTCCACGATCCCAGCGTCTTTTGCGTGCTGAAGTGACTGCTCGTAACCGAGTTCCACCAATAGCTCGGCGCCGACTACATCGGTTACTGTTTGCATCTCTTCGATGGTCAGTTCGGTTCGCCAAGCTTCGACTGAGCGGTTGTCGACAGCCTTTTTCTTCAGGAGCCTCCGATCCCCGAAGCTACTTAGCCTAAGATATTCCGTTTGCTCAACTGCTGGAACTATAATGCCACTTGGATCGTAGCCGAGCGCAGCGATCACACGCCGGATTTCCTCGTCTGGGCGCTCAACCAGGTGTTCATAATGTACAATCTGCGTATGCGGGCGCCCGCGCTGCGCCGCGAGCGCGGGTAGGCCCAGCACGAGATCGGCGAGAGCCAACGCGACAGCCGCAGTAGGCGTGCCGATTACGAGGTCGGCGAGACAGGATACACTGGTCGGTGGGCATCTTTCTGAAACAAACGGGATGCCCCACGTCGATTTCAGTGATGCCGCAATCGCATAAGGATTACGCAATAGAAGGATATGTGGTGCTTCTGGGTACAGGGAATGCAAATA
The DNA here is from genome assembly GCF_020193655.1 of Ensifer sp. IC3342. GTDB lineage: Bacteria > Pseudomonadota > Alphaproteobacteria > Rhizobiales > Rhizobiaceae > Sinorhizobium. The sequence continues at coordinate 24,987 of NZ_JADYVE010000024.1, read as the reverse complement.
ATCGAGCACCATCCAGTACCGCGGAGTCTTGTCGATCAACGTGCGCTTGCCCGCTGCTGCTAAATATTGAGAGTAAGCGGCATCGGCAAAAGCTCGGCTGACGCTAATGTGATTTATTCGTCCCAAGAACTCTTGGGTCGCAACCTGGATCAGTGATGCCCCTGCTGCATGACGGTGGTCCACTCTACCAAATGCCTCGAGTGCCAACATTAGCCAAGGCTCAGGCGGGGCTGTGATATCCGGATGCTGCTGGAGCAAATGCGCCAGCAGCGTGGTCCCCGAGCGGGGAACGCCGAGGAGAAAACAGACCGCAGGGAAATGGCGGACATCGCGGCTCATGAGTTCCGACCCCTTTGCCGGCTTGTGGGAACACATATCGCCGCGCGTGAGCTTCTAATTGACCCACTGGGGCGTGCGCCACCCGTTAGTTTATCGTACTGTACACCGGAGAATTCTTCCTCAGAACCACGGCAAAGATCGATAGCCATCCTGATACGCCGGACTCCTTCTATCCTTCGTTTGCTATGCGCCGTTCTGGCAAACCCGGTCAAATCGTTTCTGCCAATGAAACACATCGACGTTATGGATGATGGTGCGCATAGTAGATTTGCGAACACAAAGCGTTGATCCGTGCGCCAAGAAGTTCGACAATCTACAATGGCGCAATGCATCCTGGCCAACGAGGAAGCAATGTACTGACCTCGGGAACGCGTTCGAGCACAGGTTATTCGCCCACAGTAGGAATGTTCCGAGGGTTACGATTTGGTTGGGAGTCGGCGGCTGTTTCGCGTGTGCTGGCGGCGGTGCACCCCGCGCCGGGCCTGGCTCGCCCCGACTGGGAGAGGGGCCGCGCATGATGTGCTCCGACAACGACCCCAAATGCACATCCAAGGTCGCGCACGATCCTGCGAATTAGTGTCGCTAAAACCACAATGGCCACCCCAAGCACACTTGCGCCTGCAACTCTGGTCGAGAGATCCCAGTGTTCTCCAAACTGTATCAAATCAACGGCGCGAAAGACGGCCCCCTGGACTAGGTAAATCAGCAACGTGCTCTGACCAATCTCCACCGCCACGAAGCGAGGTATTCGTACTGAGCCGCCGACTCTCCAGCATAGGGAGATGAACTGCATCGCAACTGCAGAAGCCGCTGCAGAGCCAATGAACATCAGCAATACTTGCTCAGCCGAGTGCGCGCCACGAATTAAAACAAGGTTGTTGTAGGCGTAAGTCTCCTTGCCCCAAGCAAGAAAGCACAGGAAAGTCACCAAAAGCAAGACCATTAACGCAGACTTGTGGCGCAGGATGACACCTGCCGGTGCGATCCCCTGGGCAAACAAGAATCCCAAACAGAAGAACGGATACGTGTATCTTACCAGCGGTATTATTGATACTGTGACAGGCACGGATGCGACCACAATTGCAGATGCGGCTATGATCCATATGGAAAACCTGTTGAAGCTCGCAAGAAGCCTTACAAGGAGGGATGAAAAAAATGCTGCCCAAATGAACCAGTATGTGCCAATCAACTCCTTCCAGAAGTCCAACAGATTAGCGGTGAAGCTGCTCGGGTGAGAAACAAAGAAGAACTTAACTGCCCAAATCAAGCCGCACCAAAACAACATCGGTAGGAGCAACTGCCTCGCCCGATCACTGGCGCTGTGAATGAACGACCTCCGGAGAACTGCTCCCGAGGAAAGATATCCGCTTATCCCCATGAAGAGAGGCATATGAAACATGTATATCGACTTAAAATATGGCGACGCCCAAAAGGAATCACCTTCTCGGTGAATGATCGACTGCAATAGATGCCCGATTATTACCAGAAGGATGAGTACGCCTTTCGCGAAGTCGAGCCTCAGGTTTCGGGAGGAGCTCTCCTGGGTTCTGGGCCGCATCATTTTTAAAGTTGTTGTGGACTCAAGCATCGAATCTTTGCCAGTTTAGCAGTGGGAACGCGAACGTATGAGTGACGTTTGTCCTCAGCGTCGCGAAGGCAAGAGGAACTGAACGAATGTGTAAAGCGATCGCCAACCCGGAGGTGCAATGCGGCCGCCTTTGGGCTGTGACGATCTAAGCGCTAGAGTATTCAATGCCTTCTATGTGTTCTCGGCGTACATCGACTGCACTCGCCCATCGCGTTGCCTCGTGAGAAGGCGACGTCGAGAGGGGAGGCCCTCGGCGGCATCTGCAATCACTTCTCTGTCACAGAATGCAGAAACTACTTCAAGGCTGCCGTTTAATCTGCCAAGTGCTAGTGCTAAAGACTCGTGTTTCTGAGCAAAACGTCACCCTCCACTCCGCGTGGAAACTGAGCCACCAATTCGAACGAAGGTAGTAGGTCAAGAATTGCGCTGAGGGGCAGTTGACCTTCATACAGCTCCCGATCACTATATTCCGTGTAGATGAAGCGCGTTTTGTTTAGAGTCTGTTTGCCGCCAGCGATGACGTCGGACTCGGCCCCCTGCACATCCATCCAGATCAAATCGACGCTCTCCAAGTCAGCTTCACTGCACCAATCATCCAGCCTCCGAGTTTCAACTGAGATGGGTCCGTCAAACCGAACCCACTGGTATTCGGAAAGGTGGTTCTTGGGCTGGCGTATTGAGCCCGACAAATCCCATTCCTTTGCATCTCCATCTCCATTACTGGGGTAGAAATCGATTTTGCCGTTTCGGTCACTGATCGCGACTTCAAATAGCCTCATCCTGTCCAGATAAAGCCCCATGTTTTCCCTACAGCGAGCAACGGCTCGAGGGTCTGGCTCAAAGCAGTAAAGCTGGGCCTTCGGACAAAGCTGGAGAAAGCGTCGTGCATCGCTTCCATCATTGCAGCCGATGTCCAGGATCACGGGGTCAGGCTTTTTGAGAAGCGAAACGATCTGTCGATGGATCTTCAAGGAAGACGTTGGCCCCCTCACGCCCTTCACAAATTCTCGCATGGATCTCTGAAGAGAGATTAGCAGGCCTTCTTTAAGATACCGCGATACTTCCATCAAATTACACCTCAATTACGGTTGCATATGCGCTGCTGAGTTCTGTGAGATACTGAGTGCTCGTGCCGCGCTTCGCTGGAGCCTCAATTATGTGCTTGCTATGAAACGCCGCGCCATCAGTCATGTGCGTCTCGGCCTCACCCCGCATCGGCGGTGAAGCGGGAAGGCGCGGAACTATAGCGCTTTTCATAGGCGGGCACCGTTCTAGCGATTGATTGAACTTGAGAGTGGTTCCGCTGAAGCGCAGGCGCGCATCGGATTTAGTCGGACGCTACGCTGCTCCCACAGACCGCGCAGTTCATTCAGGAGAGTTTCATGCTGGGTCTGATTAAGCGCAAGGACATCCAAGATATCGCCGAGCCGAGCTTCTCCCTCGATCCGCATTAGCAGTTCGAACAACTCGGGTGAAACCCGCACGGCTTCACGGCTGGAGGGACCCGTGCGGATCTCGCATAGCGTCTCTTGATGATCTAGCGCCGTATACGCACGTACTTGATGGAGGCTTGAATAAGGCGGCAACGAAACCGCAAGTCTACTCCAGTCCTCCCGTGTTGCAGTCCGCTTCCTAACGAGAAACGACCCAACCACGAGTCCATCCAGATCGGTCGTCAAAAACGTGGTTACCGCATCCGCAACCGAATCCACTATCGGCTCAACGTTATTGTTAAAGGATGTGTTGAGCAGAATTGGGACCCCTGTTCGCTTCCTGAAGGCGTTAATGACCTCCCAATAGGCGGGATTGGTGTTGCGCGATACTGTTTGCAAGCGCGCCGTACCATCTACGTGCGTGACGGCACCGAGCAAATTGCGCTTGGATTCGCGCACGGGTACTACGAAATTCATAAAGGGAAATTCCGGCCTGCTATCTGGCAGTTCAAAGAATTCGTGGGCGCTCTCCTCCAATACGGATGGCGCGAAGGGGCGATAGCCTTCGCGCTTCTTGACAATCGCATTGATCCGATCCTTATTTGTGGCTGGCCTAGGGTCGGCGAGAATGCTACGGTTGCCGAGCGCGCGCGGTCCGAATTCCGAACGTCCCTGCATCCAACCGATCACGGCGCCATTGGCAATCCACTCGGCTGCTCTGCCGGCCACATCATCGCACCGCTCAATGTCGAGGTGGCCGCCCCATGCAATTAGTTCCTGCTCCACGGTGCGGTCGCTCCCGAGATCAGGACCCCAATAGACCTCCTGCAAACGCTCACGAGGTGTGGGCTGCCCTAGTTCATTAGACATCATCAATGCAGCGCCTAATGCGCAGCCAGCGTCGTGTGCCGCGGGTTGCACGAAGATGTCTTGGAAGATTCCCGAACGCAGCAGTTTACCGTTCAAAGTGCAATTGTGAGCTACTCCTCCGGCCAAGCTCAAGCGCTTTATGCCGGTGACCTCGCTGTGATGCCGTAGAACGTGAAACACGATCCGTTCGAGTGCTTCTTGCAACGAAGCACTCAAGTCTTTATGCTGCTGTGTGAAAGGCATTCCCTTTCGCCGGACCTGGATGCTGCGAAGCAGTGTGGGACCAATCCGGTCCAGATAGACCCGGTAGCCACCGTTGTCTGATAATTCGTAGAACTGTTCAAAGAGTTCGCGATGGGGAGCGGGATTGCCGTAGGGTGCAAGCCCCATGACCTTGTATTCATCAAAGAGGCCATAACCGAGATATTTTATGGTCTCAAGGTACAAAAGCCCTAAAGAATCATTCTCCGGAAATGTCGCAAGCGGCTTGATTTCCGTGCCAGATCCTACCGCCAAAAGACCCGAGAGGAAGTCTCCACCGCCATCAATTGTCAGGATGAGACTTTGCTCGAAACCCGACATAGAAAACGCGCTCCAAGCGTGCGACAGGTGATGGCTTACGAATGAGATCCGCGACGGATCGACCTCAGTACCAAATTCCTGCGCGAGCAACTCACACAACAACAGCTTGGCGTCCAACGGCATTGAGGTGTGCGGCTGAGAAATGAGCAAGCGCTCGAGCATAGCGTTGCAGTACGCCTCGGTTGCGTAATACGCGATGCGGTCGATGTCGCTGAGTTGAACTCCGGCGTATTCAAGGCAGTATTGAATCGAACGTCTCGGTAGCTTGTTTGAATGTTTGATTCTGTTAAGTCGCTCCTCTTCGACAGCAGCTATTACTCGGCCGTCCCGGACGAGAACCGCTGCACCATCGTGCATAAATGTATTCGGCAGATCGAGCGAGTTTTCGTAAATCTTGCTTAGGCCGCCGCTCAGTCCCAGACACAGCATGTTGCTCTCCAATCTCTCGTCACTTCTAACAGGTAGGCCATTGCCGCGACCGTATTTATTCGTTCGCTAGGTTCAAGCAGTGCTCTTTCAGCCCTAGGGTCAGCACATTAAACGCCGACGAAGCAGTTCCACAGATAAGAAAAATGGTACCACCGCGTATATGCAAAGCGCGCTGATGTGCAGACCGACGCTTCCGCCTGGGCGATCTAGCATCGCTGGACGAATGAGCTCGATTGAATGTGCCAGCGGCAGCAAATGCGATAGCTGCTGAAAAATGTCGGGCAGCTGGGTGACTGGGAAGACCGCTCCAGACAAGAACAGCATGGGTGTGAGGAAGAGCGTCTGATAAAATATGAAATAGTCGTAACTGGGCGCAAGCGCCGTGACGATCATCGCCAGGCTTGCAAAGGCGAACCCCGTGAGTGCGATCACTGGCAACGCAAAGAGAACGGACGGCCACGATGCATAGCCGATCGTGGCGGCAACGAGCATCATTGCTGTTCCAGCCAACAACGCCTTGCTGGCTGCCCACGCCAGTTCACCGAGAATGATGTCCCCGAGCGTGAGCTGCGTGCACAGGGCTGATTCCCAAGTGCGTTTTGCGTGCATACGAGCGAAGGTCGCGTGAATGGTCTCGAACGTCGCTGAGATCATTGCACTTGTTGCAACCATTCCAGCCGCCAAGAACGCGACATATGGGATGCCGTCGACGCCTCCAACCATTGCGCCGAGGCCGAAGCCGAGGCCAAACAGCGAGGTCATGGGCTCGGCGAGGTTGCCAAGAATTGAAGCGATCGCGGCTTTCTTCCATGCCATGTAATTACGACGCCACACTGCAACCCAGTTCCAAGGATTGGCGGGGAGCACCGCCGCGTAACGTTTCCACATCGCTTAGTCCTTCATTTCGCGCCCGGTCAGCCGCAAGAAAACATCCTCGAGATTTGGTGGACGCTGCAATAGGCGTAGACCGGTTTGCCCGCGCAATTGCACGCGCACCTGTTCTGGATCGGACGCATAGCAAAACAGCGTCTCACCGCTCACTTCCACACGCTGCGCATACGGCCCGACTACCGAAATCAGTTCCCGCGGATTACCGCCGTAGATTTCAATCACGTCGCACCCGATCTGCTCGTCGATTAGCGCATGAGGGCGGCCTTCCACGATTTTGCGTCCGTGCTCGATCACGCACAGGCGGTCACATAACCGGTCCGCCTCTTCCATGAAGTGGGTGGTCAGTAGAATCGTCTTGCCACGCGCCAACAAGGACCGCAGCCGTTCCCAGATTAGGTGGCGAGCATGCGGGTCGAGGCCGGTAGTCGGCTCATCCAGTATCAGGAGTTGTGGATCGTTGATCAGCGCACAAGCCAGCGTCAGCCGCCTCTTCATACCGCCGGATAATTCCGCCACGGGTACATCCGCCTTGCTCTCGAGCCGGGCGAACTCGAGCAACGATGGAATGGCTGCTTCGAGCTCGCGAGTGCGCAAGCCAAAGTAGCGTCCGAACACCAGTAAGTTCTCGCGCGCCGTGAACTCACGATCAAGAGTGTCGAATTGCGGGACCACCCCTATACGGCTGCGCGCCAGACGCGCGCGGGCAGGCACCGGCTCACCGAGCACTGTGATCGTGCCCTCATCAGGCGGTGCCATGCCGAGAACCAGGCGCGATACCGTGCTTTTGCCCGCGCCGTTCGGTCCCAGCAAGCCGAAGCATTCTCCTGATGCGATGGTGAATGACAGTTGGTCGACAACGACTTTGTCGCCATAAGACTTACTTACGTTGGTAAGCTCGATTGCCACATCTGATTTGGAGCGAAATAGCGAATTATCCGCATTGTTATGCCCGTGGCACTCCTGCTTGAATGGATTGCTCTCAGGCCGCCGCGACGGTGAGCTTGAGACATTTGCTCGAGTCAATAGCTGCAATTTCTCGTCCTATCTCAAATTCGTTCACCTGATTGGCATGACGGGCTAGCGTCACCGTAACAGCCGCCTGATGTCAGCAGCCTCGCAGCCCGCGCAAGACTGAGCCAGCGACGCGGGTGGCGCAGTTTCAGGGGCCTCCGCAGCGCTTGTTTCAGCAATGGGGGCTCCGGATGGAATCTTTTCCGCTGTTGAGTGCGGCAGCCGGCGAACCGCGCGACAGCCAATCGCTATTGCTCAACGTGCACAACGCGTATGCTTTGAGGGGGAGCAGGAGAGTGATGTTGACGAGGGTGTGAAGCGAAAACCCAAGGAAACGCAGCTGGCGCGCTCGAAAGGCCGCTACGCCGCAGCGGACCATTGTCATAGATGCAATCATCAGGATTGTCGACCAGGGCACTGTCGCTGTCAGAGCGAGCTGTGCTAGACCCGTTAGCACCGAGATTGCGAGGAGCAGCGGACCAAGATTCTGTCCGATCACGTCAAGCGTAAGATAGCGATCGAGGCCCGGCAGTAGGCGGAGCGCGAGCAATGTGTCGCGAAACGTGCTGCGTGCCCAGCGCAGTTGTTGGCGCAGATACGCCGCCATCGTGTTTGGGACGACGGTCGCCGCGATGGCTTCCGGAACGTACTCGGTTCGAAAGCCTGCGTTTAGCATGAGGATTGTGAGGTGGCGGTCTTCCCCGAAGTCGCTTGGCCTTCCTCGAAACAGTTGCGTCTCGTATTCGTCGAGCAGCAATAGGAGTGCGGACCGCCGGTACATGGCACACGGGCCGCAGCAACACATAACGGCTCCAAAGCGAGCCTGTGCTGCGCGTTCCTCGTTGCAGGCGAGCCAGTACTCCATGTCGATCAACCGCGTCAGCCAAGTGTCGCTGCGGTTGCTGGCCTTCAACTGACCCATCGCTGCGCCGACCGCAGGACTGGACATCTTCAGGGCAAGCTTGGTGACCACGTCCGGCGCAATGGTCGTGTCCGAGTCAATGTTGAGCACCAAATCTCCCGATGATTCCCGTATCGCGACTATCTGCGCCTTGCGCTTTCCGACATTCTTTGGCATCAGGATGAATCTGAATCTCGGGTCGCTCGCATAATGATCGTGTACAGGTATGACGGCGTCGCGATTGCCAGAACCGTCGTCAACCAGATAGACTCGCAGTTCTCCAGCGTAGTCTTGCTTTGCAATAGAAGCTAGGCACGCGGACAGCGCGCGCGGATCCTCATTGTAGCAGGGGACGATAACGTCCACGCTAGGCGGTGCACCGGAGCCGGTCAGGGGCATTGACGCAGCCGCGGCGTTTGTTGGCAAAGCATAAATGGCTTGCATGCCTTTGTAAGCCGTCGAGAGCACTGCATACAAGGAGATGGCTAGGGCGCCGGTGGTGCCAAGCAGATCCATGAAAAACCGTCCATTTAATGATTCTAAGGAAGCGAGCGGATTACAAATCCGCGGCCATGCAGGGCAGGGATGAGACGAGACAATGCCGCCACCGTCTGGTCGCGCAGACTGGCTTCAGTGTTCGCCAACTCGTCGGGAGGGCACCCATCGTGCAGGAGAATGACTGAGCCGGGCCGGACCGAGGCGAGTACCGCTTCGACGATCGCGTCGATGCCAGGGCGGGACCAGTCTCGCGGGTCCACAGACCAGTGCACAGCCGCCAGTCCAGCGCTCGCCGATGTTGTTAGCACGTCCTCGCTCCAGATCCCGTAAGGCGCACGTATGTGCCGCACCGAAGCGTCGGGGCACGCCATCCTGATGGCCCTGTTCGCCTGAAGTACCTGGCGTTCCACGTCCTGACGTCCGCAGGTAGACAGGTCCGGATGGGTCATCGTGTGATTGGCGACCTCGTGCCCTTGCGCAATCATGCGTCGGATGAGTTGCGGCCGGTCCTGAGCATAGGCTCCGATGACGAAGAAAGTGGCCGGGACACGGTATTCGGCCAGCACATCGAGGATCTCGGGGGTAAAAACCGGATTGGGACCGTCGTCAAACGTCAGGTAGACGCTCGGAGCCCCAGTGCCGCTACTGGGCACTGCGCATAGATAGTCAAGCTCTTTCATAGTTCCGGACCATTCCGTTCGATCAATGTGCCGGATGGCCATTCGTTCATTGAGCGCCCAATCGGAAATACCACAACGAGTACGTCTTCAGTGCGCGTTGGAGGTAGGTTGAGATAGACATCTGAAAGGGTGGACCGCACGCGAACGCCAGCCAAGATTGATGCGTGACCGTTTCGGCAGAGTCTGCCTACAAGCTTGTGCAGCGCGTGCCGAACGGTGCCAAACACGAACGGAACGCCAAGCTGCTGCAGCACGGGGTACATGACGAGCATGGAGTGGTTGAGCCCCAGTCCTTCGAGGTCCGGTCGAACCCCCCACAAACCCAGTTCCGCCACCAATAGATCGGCATCGCCCACCCTGATAAAACGGCGCAACAGCCCCATATGAGCAGCCACTCCGTGCGCGTCGTAGCCGATTATGCGTAACTCCGGCCTTGCTCCGGCCCAACTGCGCCCACCTTCAAATGGTTTGGCGTTGAAGGCTCCGGTCGGTCCATAGGTCTTCCGCAAGAACTCAGCGAGTCCCGTGTGGTCGGAGAGCTCCAGCTCATTTTCCCAGCACAGTTTCCACCGCACCTGAGGACGCATATCCAAAGAACTCCACATATTGCTGCTTCTTGACGTGCACATCAAACGACCGAAGCTGCCGCGGTCGATGGACGCTCGTCACTGTCGTCGACCCCCCATTGCGGACCAAGTTGGTTGTTAGAACCTGCACAGCGAGTGGGTGACATTTCCCAACCTTCCCGTATCACTCGTAAGTCTATACCAGTGACACCCTTGATTTTTTTCAACTTGAGCATCTTCTAATATCGATTGTACGGATCCGTAAAATTGATTGTTTGGATTATAGTCATTGATCCTGTGGATACATCTGATCCAAATCTACCTGCTCGCGTCGGTTGATGAGCGAAAGCGATGCGGCGGCGGGAGCATCACCACCCAGCCGCGCGCGCGAGGCCGTGCGGCCACGCTATCGGACTGAGACTTGGCCGACAGCGGCAATGAAGCTAATACTCCTTGCTCCCGAGCCGTTCGGCAGAAACCCGCGAGATCAATGTGGCTCGATCTCCATGCGTATCTGCGAATTCCCCTTGGCCCTGCTAATAGCGTGAGCGGTCAAGATAGGCGTCGAATGCGGCAGCGACGGCGCGAAGCACAAAGCGATGCTCCTGCCGCACGCGAACGAACCCCTTGTCGACCTCCACTATCCCGTCCTCGGCCAGCACCGACAAGCGCTGAGCTGAATCGAGAAAGCGGGTCGCATCGAAGCCATGGTCGGAACAGATTGACGACACGTCGGCCTCCAAATCGCACATCAGGCGCTCGATGATTGCGGCTCGCACGCGATCTTCGTCAGTGAGACGACAGCCCCTGGTAGTCGCCAGGTGGCCAGCTGCTATGCGCCGGGTGTAGGAACTCTGTGCAGGTTCGTTCAGGACATAACCGTCACCGAGACGGCCGATAGCCGAGGCGCCGAAGCCAATCAGGGTTTGGCAGGTGTCGGCTGAGTAGCCCAAAGAATTGCGCCGTAGACGACCGGCCTTCTGAGCGAGCGCGAGTTCGTCGTCCGGTAAGGCGAAATGGTCGAGCCCGATTTGGCGATAGCCGCCGGCGATCAGCGTATCGGCCACAGCCATGGCTTGCTCAGCTCGGGCAGCTATATCAGGCAGCGCCTTCTCGTCGATCAGGCGCTGATTTTTCCTATAGGATGGAACGTGCGCGTAGCCAAACACCGCAAGCCGGTCAGGGCGCATTGCGACCGCTGCCGTCGCGCTCTGAACGCAGGATTGCACCGTTTGATGCGGGAGCCCGTACATGAGGTCGAAGTTGATGCGACTTATCCCAATCCGGCGCAGGTTTTCAATGGCAGCGGTCGTCTGCGCTTCGCTCTGGACCCGGTTGATCGCGTTTTGAACAATGGGATCAAAACTTTGCACGCCGAGGCTCACGCGGCTTACCTCGGCTGCTCCTAAGGCTTCGGCCATCTCGGCCGTGAAGGTGCGCGGCTCGATCTCGACAGCGATGGTAGCCGTTTTCCTGAACGTGAAACAGCGGCGCAGGAGATCCATCAGAGCCAGAAAATCTTCTGGCTTGATGATGGTCGGTGTTCCACCGCCGAAGTGCACGTCGCTGACGGACAGCGCCTGCGGCGCGTGGGCTGCTACCAAACGGATCTCCTCACGCAGGGCCGTGAGATAATCGAGGATCGATGCGTCTCGCCGAGTGATGCTCGTGGGAAAGCCACAATACCAGCACATAGACCGGCAGAACGGAATGTGGAGATACAACGACACGGGGTCTGAAGCCGGCAAACTGCTTAGCCACTCCTTACAAGCCTCAGCGCCGACGGCTGCGGAGAAATCCGGTACAGTCGGATAGATGGTGTACCATGGTAGGTGCGCCTCGCAGTACTTTGCAAGGGTGGAGGTCAGCGGCGCGATGCTTTCGATCGTACGCGTTCCCGCGCAAGTCTTTCCGCCGTCAGCCATCATGGTCTCCCGCTCGCATGCCACTCAGCAGTTCCCGCTGCCTTTCGATGAGGATCTCAAAATCCATGCCAATTGCGTCGATGCTATTGCAGCTCAGATTCGCCGGTACTTTTCAGTTGGCTAGTGGAGATCCAAAGTCAAAAAGATTTCTGTCGCGGATTCGACAAACACGACAGAGTTGTCGGCAATCGATCCACATTCTGCTTGTCAAAAGACTGACGGCAAATTCCTGCAGATTTCCAGCTACCTGCGTGAGCTTGCTGCCGGGGCACACTTTGCGACAGTGGAGGATGGTGCTGTTCAGAAGTAGGTCAGTTGAATGTCCCATAACGCCAGCAGTCTTGCCAGTTCGCGAAGGAGGAAGCTAAGCGGAGCCGTCAGACTCGAGGCCGACCAAGGGGCTGCACTCCGATACGCCTTTGCATTTCGGCTACTGAGGAGCAGACAGTCGGATTGGAGGTCCTTCCGCGGTCAACTTGCGGTTCAGACAACCCAGCAGAACGCTGTGATCGTTGAGGAGATGAATGCGACGTCGACGGCGCTCGTTGCGCAAGATGCATCCGTGCGTTCAAAGGGGATGGATAGGTTACCGGTAATGCGCAATGGCGAGGGACGATTGGGAATGGTCCGTTTATTGCAGTTGGAAGCACTGTGAAAGACGGCCTTTCTACTGGGTAAACCTGAACTAATCGGCGGGTCCCCGCTTTCCGCAACTGCAAAACGGCCGCACCGTCGCGCGCTGGCGTTCGCACAGAGGCTAAGACAGCAATGGACACGGTAGCAACCGGCCTCGGAATAGCTTTTTTCGTCATTGCATTGGCGTATGCAGCAGTCGGACAAGCTGGGGCATCAAGCTACATTGCCGCCATGGCGCTTTCTGGCTTTTCGCCGTTGGTCATTAAGCCGACAGCTCTCGCTTTGAACCTGATGGTCGCGGCGATCGGCACGGCCCATTTCCTGAAGGTGGGGCGGCTGTCCTGGCGTAACGTGTATCCTTTCGCCATTCTGGGCTTTCCTTTTTCAGTTCTCGGTGGTTCAGTGCACCTTCCCGAGAGAGTCTATCACCCGGTTGTCGGGTTGATCCTTATAGTTTCCGCGATTCAGATGGCGCGATCCGCGCTTCGCAAGAGCGCTTCAGTCATAACCATGCCAAAAACGCCGCCGCTCCACGCTGCATTGATCACGGGAGCTGTTGTCGGTTTCGTCTCGGGCACCACCGGGAGCGGAGGCGGCGTATTCCTCGCACCAGTGATCCTTGCCAGGAATTGGGGAACAGCACATCAGACCGCTGCAACCACGGCCGTCTATAATTTGATGAATTCAACCGCTGCCTTGATTGGAGCCTGCGCTTCATGGAATGCACTTCCAAACTTCCTGCCGTGGTGGTTGCTTGCGGTTGCGGCAGGTGGATCGATAGGCGCTTTAATCGGAAGCCGATATCTTTCCGCTTGCTGGATTCGCATTATTCTTTCCGTGCTTCTGATGGTATCCGGCCTCAAGCTTATTTGGTGATGGAGTGCCCATTTTGCTTGCACCGAAACCTTTGCCCAGCTCTACGCACTGGCAGGAGCAGGCGCGAAGGCGTACTATTCTCATCCGCGGCTGAGACGAGACGGCCCTCGACCAAAGGTCGCTGAATGAATCCCCGACGACCGACCTCCTGACCAGCACGGTCCTCCTGTTGACCATAGGCTCCGACAGGGCAGGGAATAGTTAGGGCGTAAACTCATTAAATTGCTTAGTGTGTTCATCGCCTGTCGTGATTCAAGGCTCGCCGCTATGAACTCACGGATCACGAACGATCAATCCTGCCGCCGTTGTTGCCCAACAAGCCTCGCGGCGTTCCCCTGGTCAAGATCGGCGGGTGCTGAACGGCGTTCGCGGGCAGTTCCGTACGGGGTGGCCCGGTGCGGAGATCTCGGAACGGTATGGTCCGTCGACCACCCGCTACAATCGCGTCGTCCACTGGCGGAAAGCCGGGGTTCGGGGATTGGCTTCTTGAAGCGGTTTCGGAGGCTTACGATGGCGACATCGTCACGATCGACTCGACCTGTGTCTGTGTTTACCAGCATGCGGCCACGGAAAAGGGGACGGAGATAATTGCGACATGGGACTTTCCCGCGGGGGACTTACGAACAAATTCACGCGCTGGTCGACGCTGAAGGTCGCCCCGTCACCCCTCGTATGACTGGCGGGCAGATCGCCGACTGCACTGAGGCGGCGCGCTGACGGACGAGCTCGGCGACGGGACACATCCTGCGGGCCGACGAGGGGTACGTCAGCAATGCCATTCGGGCCAAGGCGGCCGAGCGAAAGGTCTGGGCCAACATCCCGCCGAAGACAAACCGTGAAGGCTCCTTCGTGTTCTCCCGCTGGGTCTATCGGCAGCGGAACCTCTTTGAGCGATTGTTGAACAAGATCAAGCAGTCCCGAGACATCGCAACCCGATATGGCAAGCGTCCCAAAACTATCTTGCCGCCGTAAAGCTGGTCGCCACGCGAATCTGATGGAGCGATCTCTGAAGAAGGTCACAATTCGGAGAGCGGTCGCCGCGCATACGTTAGGGCACGGCTTCGCCGGGCATGAGAGAGCTCTCTGCCAATCCGGCAGACCGTCGGCGCCGTATTCAAAGTGCGGATGCTCGTGATGCAAACTATCTATTTTACTAGCCTTACCAATGCTGCAAAAACAACCACGCTTGATTTGCATCGATATTAGAGCAGTTCGAGAGTGCTGGCGCTTGAAACCGCTTTGCGTCTCAAAGGAAGGATTACCCGTGGAAAGCACATCGCTCGGAATCCACATGAATCCGGTTGTCCATAAGGCGGTGGACAGGTTTTGGGCAGATGTAGCCGCTCTTGTACTCTACACTTGCCAGATCATGTGTGAATGAGTTTGGCCGGCGGTAGGGGTAAGCATGGCGCCCTTTTGTGCGGCCCCGATCTGGACGGCTGCGGGCAGCAGTCGCTCTTTCTGCCCGGCAGGGTTCGGCATGTGACTAATTCGGAGTTCCGACATTGCGTTCAAATATGACTTTAACGACGGATTTCATTGCAGAGTTGCTCAGCGCGGCAAACGAGGTCGACAAACTCACTCCTTATGAGATCAGCCGCCTTCTAGACCGCTCGATTGACACCATCCGCGATATACGCGAACAGGCTGGCGTCGCATGTACATATATGCAGGGCGTTGTGATTTGTCTTCGGATATCGTCAGAGCGCGTTCGCCACCTCTCCGAGGAGGATGTCAAGCGGGCCCTCGTCACCGCTGCGGAAGTCCTGAGTGTATTGCTATCGAACCGTGTCGATTGAGGTGTACGCCCCGCCGGGGTCCAGATCGCTCTAGCTCTCATCGATGCCGCAAACCAATGCGGCGCATTTCGGCTGCAATCTCGACAGGCGGAGGTCTTTGTCGAAGATCGCTTCAGTTTGCGCTGCTGATTGAACCTATTTTGCGTATGCGATTCGAGACGATGTCGGACACGCGACATAGGCGTATCGAGAGCCAATCTTGTTGTTTAGAGACGATTTTCTCCTTGGCATGATACATGCACGCTAATCCGCAAATGCCCGAGTTGAGGACTTGAGAGGAGCACACTGGGAGTACAGCCTTTCCCCGGGGGGCACCGAGCACCGAGCAGCAACAGGGCCGCAATAAGGCAGCAGCGGCCGCGAGGGCATTTAACGGTGGGTGCTGTGCAACGCTCAGTCTCCTGCAGTGGCTTGCCGCCGGCAATGCTGTAGAAAAATAAACAAGGAGTGATCAATGGTCTTTATTGGAAAAAGCGACCTGCGGAGTCCGCTGCTCGGACGACGCCTGCGGTTAGGATTCATCGGCGGTGGAAAGGGGGGGCTTGTCGGCCGATGGCATCTCGCTGGGGCCCGGCTGTCGAACCACTGGGAAATTGTCGCGGGGGCTCTTTCTTCAGACCCGGATAACGCGCACGCTTCCGCTGCAGAGTGGATGATCGCGCCGGACCGGTCGTACAGCGACTGGAACGCTATGGCAACAGCAGAAGCCGCACGGGCCGACGGTATAGAGGCAGTCTCGATCGTGACGCCAAACTGGACACACCATCGGATCGCGACGGCATTTCTGAAGGCCGGCATCGATGTAATACTCGACAAGCCCATGACAACAACAGTTTCCGACGCCCAAGAACTCGTGGAATTGCAAAGAGCGACGGATCGCCTGGTCATCATGACTTACCCATACGCACATCACGCGATGGTTCGCCAGGCTAAGCACATGATTCGGAACGGGGCCGTCGGCACGGTCCGGCAGGCACATGTGGAGTATGTTCAGGAGTGGGCGACAGGGCCCTTCTCATCTGAGGCGAGGGGGGCTATGTGGCGACAAGATCCCGAGAAGGTGGGTCGCGCGTCGGCGACCGGAGATATCGGCACGCACGCCTATCATCTCCTGCACACAATGACTGGACAGGATATCGACAGGCTCAGGGCTGAGTTTCACACCTGTGGCGCTCCGAAGGCGATGGAAGACACCGCCTACATCACTTTCCGTCTCGAGAATGGTGCACCTGGGATCCTTTGGGTAACGCAAGCTGCTCCTGGCCAATATTGCGGCCTTCGCATTCGCGTGTGGGGCGACAAGGGTGGGCTCGAGTGGGATCAGGAAAAACCGGAAGTGCTGCGCTATGTGCCCTTAGGGGAGCAGGAGCAGATTTTTGTGCGCGGTCACGGCAGTGGAATGTTACCCGAAGCAGAACGCCTGATACACCTCCCACGGGGGCATGGAGAAGCTTTAGTGGATGCATGGGCAAATCTCTATGCCGAGGCTGGCATAGCGATAGCCGCGCGCCGCGCGGGGTATGCTCTCCCGAAAGATAGCGTCGAGCTTTCCGGGGTTGAGGACGGGCTCAAAGGTATGTTGTTCATCGATGCTTGTGCCGACAGCCACGAATCTGGCGGATCTTGGATCTCGATAAAGCGGTGAATCCACGCGCGCCGCTGCAAGTCTTTCACCCGACGCACCGCGTTTTCGGCTCCGATTTCTCTGGAAGGGGCGGCAGACAAAGGCCCTTGTCTCCGGGGGCATAGAACTATTTGCTTTTCGCCGGGGGAACGGGGGGAGCGGATCCTGCTCCTGCGCCGGTGATTGGCTCGACATCTTTTAAGAATTCAAGTCTTTTCCATGATTGCGATATACATCATGCCTTCCGTCCAAGAGCATGGGCGGACGACGTTCGATTCGAACTTTCAAGTCTGCCAACCCGCCCGCAAGGATGAGACCTTTCGGAGTCACATCATCTGCTGTGACAAAAACCGGGTCAAGTACCGGACGACAGCATTGGAAATGCACGGCAGCCGCCTCGATTTTTATCGAGGGTGAAAAAAGAGGATCGCTTCCATCACCTCGGATAAGAACGATTTTCCCCCCAAGAGGCTGAGGGTAGGAGTCAAAAAACGTGAAGGCTGTTACCCCATCCCGCAGTCCCTCTTCATCTAAGAATAGTGTATGCGAGTCGTCAAAGCGGATCATCTGCACTAGTCGGCAACCGAGCAAACTAAAGATCGGCGCGAGGCCGATGCCGTCGGCAATCTCAACAGTGCGAAAGAGTGTCGTCTCCGGGTCCAAGAGGTATGCGACATTCTTCATGTCCCAGCCTTTCTCTATTGTCGTAAATGTCATGCGGCAAGCGTCGAACGATTAAGCAGCGGCGTGATCAGCCCACCTCGGTTGATGGTTTCGCTATGCAGCATTTGGCAAGATTAGGAAAATCGATTGTTTGTATGGGCCCTATCCACACCATGGAACGTGCGAGCGAATGCGTTTAGACATCGGCTTGAGTGCGCTTGCGGTATTTATTCGCGAGTTGACTGCGTATTTTGGTGAAGTCGGACAATGCTCCCGAAACGAAGCGGCCACCATTTCGATTTCATTCCGACGCGAAGCCGGACAGTATTGGTCTGAATCCTGGGTCGTTGCGTACCATATTCATGGTCAGCCCCGAAATCTGTGCCGAGTACCTTGCCCGGCTCGATGAGCCCACGTAGCCCAATGGGCTCTGAAACGCACCATGTCGACCAACGCGCCGTGGGATTGGGGCGTGACCCTCAGCGCACCGGCAACGCTTGCCGATCATCACGAACTGGCCGAATTCAACTCCGGCGTCCCTGAACTGGATGACTGGCTGCGTCGCCGCGCCCGCGCCAAGCAGGGCGGGTGGTGCATCACGCACCTTCGTTGTCGGTGAGGCAACCGCGTCATCGGCTATTATGCACTCGCTTCCGGTGCGGTAAAGCAGCCGGAAGCGCCTGGCCGGTTCCGGCGCATATGCCCGACCCGGTTCGCCGTCCTCGGCCGCCTCGCCATCGACCATGCCTATCAGGGACGCGGCGTCGGCAGGGCATTAGTGCGCGGCGCAGGCCTGCGCCTGCTCAATGCTGCTGAAATCCTCGGCATCCACTGCGTGCTGGTGCATGCGATTTCCAATGACGCGCGAGCCCCGAGCCCACGATGCTGATGGTGGTTGCATGATCTCAACAGCGCGCTGAATCCCTGACACCATCTTTAGGCGTCCCTCAAAATTCGGATGCGATTTTATAATCGTCATTGCAATGTGGCGAGCCTCTTTGCCGGAATCAGCGCGGCCGCCGAAACTTCCCGCCCCGCGATGGTTGCCATGGCCGGTTGTCGGCAATCCCGGGGGCCAGGTAAATTTTTGCCTCACCACAATCCACCAGTCCTTTTCAGGACGCGAGTATTCTCGTGGAGGCGCTCCGCTACTCGGGATGTCGAAGTCCCTATAGACAAGGAGCCGGCATAGGGCGCACTCTTAAGCATCGCCGTCACCGCCGGTTCTGTCGCAGCCTGACAGCGCGGATCCTTATGGCGGTCACGGCGAGGCAGCACCAGGCCGCGGTCATGCACTGCAGCTGACATCCTACATGACGCGGTCATCTCCGCTGCCTCCAGCAGCACCCCCCAGAACCATGGAATTGCATCCGGAAGAAATGCCCCTTCGTCAGCTACTCGTCAGCCAGCGAGTCTATCTAGCAGGTTGCGCATGCTCGACTTGATTGGAGGTGGAATATGGCGGGCATTGCCCGACCTGGAAAATCGCACGTTGGGGCTGCAGGAGCCGACAGCACGTGGGGATCGAGGTTCGAGCCCGGAGTCCGGTCCCGCCCCGAGAAGGCAGGCAATCATTCGACTCCGTCGTGGAGCGGATGCGCTCCCGGCCTCAAGATAGAACGGCACCGCTCGTGAGCCAGCCACCAACTTCGGGTGTGGCAGCCCCAATGCTCGATGAGCTCGAAGCCGGGCGCGGCCTCCCTCGAACAGATCGACAACGGAGTCCGACTGAAATTCGATCGGGAGCGTCGTTACCCCGACGTCCTTCCAGGCGCATACGATCAGCGCTCCTGACCCTTCGTCTTCGAAAGTGAGTACAGATGAACTTCGTCTCAATGAATCGGGTGCGTCAACAAACGGGTAGCGTGGAAGCGCAAGATGCCTCTCCGGCCGACTCGTCGGCAGAGGCGGCGGCCTTTCAGCGGCAGCTGAGCGAGGTCGCTGTCCCGTCCGCTCCCGTGCTCATGCAGGTCCGCGCCCATCAAGCGGATGCATCGCGATCTGAGCCGAGGCGGACCTGGGCCGCGACTGCGCAGCACAGCGGGCCGCCTGCGAACCAGCAGAATCTGCTTTCGGAGACGGTGGACGGACGCAGTTCCTCGCCGCCTCTCGGGACAATCGCGCAACATCAACAGACAGCGGATCCCGGAGGATCCATTCGTGACTTGAACTTGCCCCGCCACGACCATTGGGTTCCGGACGAGCTGACTGGTGCGGTTGATAGCAGCGATCGCCTCGCAGACGGGGTCTTCATCGACGAGGAGCGTGACGCAGCGCAGTCGAATGAAATCGGCAATTCGCGGAGTCGGGTGCGAATGCAGTCCTGGGCCAATGAGGTTAGTGCATCATCATTGGACGCACAGGCCATGATGCTGGCCAGTGGGCACGAAGAAATCCGAGCTCTACATGCGGGAGAGGATGAGGCGGTGCTGGGCGCCTCAGCGGTGCAGACCGCTCAGTCACATGGGGTGTTGGTAGGTCGCACCAAAGAGCCGCTTTATGCCAAAGATGCGCTCCTTATTTCGGGGCTTAAGGAGGCGCTCCTCAGGGGTGGAGCCGCCGAGAGCACCGCCACGAGCAACGTCGGTTATCTGCTCAGCTTGGGCCGCTGGCTCTTTGCGAACGACAAGCCGGGCATTGCTGATCGGCTTCATGACGAGTCGATGGACAAGGATGCCGAGGAGTTCATAACAAAACGAGGGACGGCAAACGTCCGTTGGGCACTAGCTCATCTGCGGACCTCTCAGTCGACGGGAGGAGTCGTACCGACCGCAGGCCGCGCTGACCTGAGTCCTTATCCCGAGGATTTGACTCTCATCAAAATGTACAAAAAACAAGCAGTGACGGCAGGGACGTCAAGTACCGCCAAAACCTATGCAACGGTTCTCACGGATTTCAGCCACTACCTGCGTGCAAACAACAAGCCGGGCCTTGCTGCTCGGCTTCACGCGGAGACATGGAATGAGGACGAATCGCTGAAGGAAGAGATCAAGCGCTACAAAGACGCCGGTGGTCACAAAAGTATCGGTGCGGCACTTGTTCATCTCCGTGAGGGAGCAAGAAAACTCAACGGTCCCCCTTTTCATTCCGAAGACGCGCCCTTGATTGCCGGACTTCAAGACGCACTCGTTAAGGCGGGGTACAAGGAGATCACCGCTAAGACGAATTATGTTCGTCCTCTTCGCAGATTCAGCCGGTGGCTCTTTGCAAACAACAAGCCGGGAATCGCTGCCCGGCTTAACGACGAGTCGCTGCGCAGCGACGCTGCGATGTTCGATAAAAGTCAAAAGCGGCTCGTTCTTACCGCACTAGATCGTCTCCGGGCCTCCCAGTCGGCGGACGGAGTCGCGTCAATCACTGACCGGGCAGGGGGCATTGAGGCCAAGGCTAAGCAGGGCGGGTCGCAGCCGGCTTTCAGTTGGCCAGCGGCACTTTCTGAGGGGGACGATCAGGATTTATTTCTTGGGACGGTCGATGAAGCCGGTGCATCGTCGTGTCTTCCTGATGAAGACGCGTCTCTTATCGAGGGGCTGGCGCCGTCACTCATCAAGGCTGGGGCCTCCGAGCGCACCGTCAGGCGCAATGTACTTTGTCTTCGCAGATTGGGGCACTGGCTCGTAAAGAACAAAAAGCCGGGCATTGCTGGCCGGCTTTACGACAAGTCGCTGGACGAGGATGCCCAGGAGTTCTGCAAGCAGGAGGGGCAGGCCGTCGCTACGCCACTGGATCATCTTCGAGCCTCCCAAACGCCGGGCGGCATCGCGCCGTTTGCAAGCCGGGTTGAGCTGAATCCCTATCCCCAAGATGCGGATCTCATCAAAGCGTACAAGAAAGAAGCAGCGCCAGGCACGGCCAATACCGCCAGGACCTATGCAACTATTCTTATCGATGTCAGTGATTACCTCCGTGAAAACGAAAAGCCCGGCATTGCTGATCGACTTGGC
Source organism: Ensifer sp. IC3342 (assembly GCF_020193655.1). Lineage (GTDB taxonomy): Bacteria > Pseudomonadota > Alphaproteobacteria > Rhizobiales > Rhizobiaceae > Sinorhizobium. The sequence goes on along the minus strand of NZ_JADYVE010000024.1, from coordinate 3,732 downwards.
CATGACTCCCTGGATGAAGATGTCAACCGGTATAAGGAGGCGAACTCCGGTGTCCGCAGAAAAGCCGGGGCCGCACTGGCTCATCTCCTGAAGTCGCCGGCGGGTGCTAGAGCGATGGAACTCCGGCGTCATATTCGCCCCGTTCAGTCACCGCGGCATGGCCTGGCATTGGATCCTGTAGAGGTCCTTCGTCCCTTGAACTGGCGCCATCATGATCACGAACTGACGGATGAACGTCACAAGAACACCCTCGTGCCAGGCGAGCAGGTTCTCATCAGCGATGAGCATGATACAGGGGAGTTGATTTCAGCGAAGAGGCAGAAGACGTTAAGCAGTTCGCAGGGCGTACCCGTTGAGCGGCAGCTGATGCAGATCCCCTCCCATCAACTGGGCGCGTCATCATCGCAGAGGCAAGCTCCGATGCCGTCGCACGCGCTCGAATACGCCCCAGCGGCACATCCAGCAGCGAGGCATGTCCGAGACACCGCTCGGCAGCACAACGCAGTGCGTGACGCCGTCAGTTGGCCATTGGTCCTCTCGAAGGGTCACGCTCAGAAGCAGCCTTCGGTGATGGTCGAAGGCAGCCAATCATGGTCCGTCTTGGTGCCGCCTGAGCAACTCCAAGGGGCAGTACACCCCGGGCCGCAGGAACCCGCCGGGCCCACCTCAACCTGGTTACCGCAGATGCCCCTCGACTTTGATTGGAGCATGTGGCCGATCTCGGCAACTGCGCCATCCTGGCCTGTCCCAGCTCAGCTTCCGTCCAGATCGTATCAGTTGCGTGATGATGCTACCTCTCCGAGCACACTAAACAAGTTTGCGCCCGGGAGCCTCCCCTCGCCGGACGAGTTGATCGGCAAGCAGCTTCCTGCCGAAGACGCGGAGCTCTTGGCAAAGTTCCGGTTAGACGCCGAGCAACGCAAGATCACCCCAGGGGCGATCAAAAACAGTGTTTCCGGGGTTCCTCATCCCGAAGACGCCCCCCTCATCAAGGCCGCGCTCGGCCAAGTCTTGAACGATTGTAGAAACCCGACTGCGGAGCTCAGGCAGTCTGTAGGGAAGCAGGCTACACGTCTTTGTGCGCTGAGTGCGTGGCTTAAGGCAAATGGCAGGGGGACCATAACCGGGCGACTTAACGGCTCTAGCAAGGAGCAGTTAGCGCTGGACAACGATGTGGTAGCGTTCCAACGCACTGGAGGCAGAGTGGTCGGTGCCGATTTGTCGCATCTTCGCAGCTACTTAAAACTCATCGAGGCGAACAGAGAGCTGGGGCTGCAAGCCCGTGAGTGGCGGAGTTCGCCGGCCGCGCAGGGCGATCGGCATTCCGGCTCGGCGCAGCATCTTCCCTCAACGCCAGCCAGCCCGAGCACGGGAGTTTGGGCTTGGTTGGGTGAACAGATGCAAGAACCAGCATCACCATCCAAGTCCTCGTCACATGCTAAGGGCAGGCTGGAGCCATCTGTTGATCTGAATGCGCCGACACCGTCCGAATTGCGCGACGAGGTTGATTCTGTGCCGGTGTTTCCGAACACATCCTCCGATCCTCAGATCGGGGCGTTGGGTCCGACAGCCTCGTCGCACGAGCGCGGGCGGGTGCTCGGCGGGATGGAATGGCTGGGCGACGAGCATATCCTCAGGGATTACGAGCTCCTGAGGCAGGAGTTGCAGCGGGACAATCCGGATCTCGCCGCTCGGACGCAGTTCGTGGATCCCCTGATAGCCCTTTATCAACTGCGCTTCGGCGAGGAGAGCGAGATGCTCGTCGCATGGCAGCGCATCATCTACGATCGTCATGATAGCGATACCGCCGACTTCCTGTTCCTGCCGGTGAACGATGCTCCGGCTCCCAATCGCCGCGGCAGCCATTGGTCGCTGCTGTTCGTTGACCGCCGCGAACGGGCAAGGCCGATTGCCTATCATTACGACTCCATCCTCGGACACAACGACCAGCCGGCAGCACAGCTCGCACAACGGTTGGGCGCCCCCTTGGAGTCAGCCCGCATGGCCCAGCAGCAGAACAGTTATGATTGCGGCGTGTTCGTGGTGGACGGCACGCGGGCGCTGGTTAGCATATTGGCGCAAGAAGAGCGACCAGCGCATGAGCCGCTGCACCTCGACAACCTCGTCGCCGATCGGCAGGGACTTCTGGACCGACTGAGGACTTATGCCGGCTTGGACTGATGGGTTAGCGTCGTCTTAACACTTGTGGCGGTATTTACCGGCATGAACCCGAACCCGCCCACCGATTTCACGATGCCCCGCTATAAGCGTCATCGTTTTCCTATTATGCATGATGCGGCTGAAGAGGGCTGGCGTGTCATGTCGGCGCATCCTGCGGGCCGAAGCGGAGCGTTCAGTCGACGCCTTGTAGAACACAGTTGACGAAATCGTCAAACTCTTTGGGTCACAGGAATGCGCCGACTACTTCGCAGCCGCTGGATATGCGCCCGATTAAAGAGGACGTGCTCTGGGAGGTCCATTGGGAGAGCCACTTGGCTCGATCACGCGGTTCATGTCTTCAAGGCCCATGTCGGTGCTGGTCAAGGAGATCGCCGTCACACCCGCCATCATCAATGACGGCAAGGCCGGTCCCGATGCTCTGCCTGACAATCCCGGCAAGGTGTTTGCCGATAGCGCCTATCGCGGCAACAGTCCCGACCGCTACGCATTATCCGAATTTCAGGAGAGTCACACCCGACAAAACAGTACGGCCGGGCCGGAAAAATCACTTGACGTTCCAGGCTCCGCTTTCTTTGCCCGGAACACATCGGGCGAGGGCTTCCGCGAGCTTTTAACCGGCCTCAAGAGCGGCAATCCTACTACCTACTCGCAGGCATTGGTGGACAGAAGCTATTTTCCGAGACATCAACGCCCGGATGCTGCCGGCTGAAAATACTAGCGGCAGGTCACCCCTTCTCCTTTAAATATATGCGGACGAATGTTCTCCTGAGGAGACGTTGTGTACCTCATCGCCCCTAAGCGCAGGCAGGAAAACGCACACTAAGCGAAGGTCTTCGTGTTCGACATCAATGCCGCCGCGCCGCGGAAGTCTTGCCATGGCTGTCAAGCTCGGTCTCAATCCGGACGCAGTCACCGAGGTCGTGAATTCCGGAACGGCCGCAGCTACGCATCCAAGTTCTTCCTCCCGCGCGTGCTCAAGGGCATGGCTTCGGCCATTGGGGTAGCCTCCTTTGAGGTATGCCGTGCTCGACAGATGGGCATGACCAAGCAGAACCTGAATGATGCGGATATCGGTCCCATTCTCTACACGGACATGCGCGATTGCACGTCCAGGTTGGTTTTCAAACGCTCCTCGTCGCCTTCATTCTGGTACAGGAACACATCGGTGCCGGAATCGCTGACGTAACGACCGGGCACAACGTGTCGATCATCTTGACATCCTTGCCCTTCTTTGTATTCAGACGAAGCGCTGACCGCTTCCGCTCGACCTGATAGTCAATCTCAAGAAGGTCGGCGAGCTTGTCACAGATCTGCTCCAGGCGTCACGACACGAAAGTGTCCGATCTGTCCGGGTTTGAGAACATAGGGTGATCACGCCGCCAGGATGGAGAGTTTCCCTCCGCAAGGGTAGAGATCGACACCGTTGTCAAGCGAATCGAGGAATTGACCCCTTTGCCGAATTGAAGAACTGACCCCCTCATTGGTTTGCGGTTTCGTTGGATTCGAGCGCCGCTCCGGCCTTCTGCAGAAGGCCGGAGCGGCGCTTTTCAC
>NZ_JADYVE010000023.1 GCF_020193655.1 Ensifer sp. IC3342 | reverse complement strand
GTGAAATCATCGGTGTGGCAGATGCCGGTCGCCTTCACCTCGACCAGCACCTCGCCGGCCTTCGGCCCTTCGAGCTGAACCGTCATGATTTCCAGGGGTTTGCCGGCCTGAGTGGCGACGGCGGCGCTTACGTCCATGTTATTATCCTCCCTTGAACATCCCTCACCGGACTGATCCGTTCAGGACACGTCCCGATGAGATGCGGCTCCTCCTTCCAACCACCGGCAGTCACCGGATGCACATGGTCAACCGGCTATCCCAGCTTTCCTGCGTCGCGAGGTACTCGAACGTCACTGCGTGATCCTCTCGTCGTGTTCATCGAGCAGCGGGACGCCATAGGAGAGCAAGAGCTTGTTAATCTCCTCCTGGTTGTCCTTGATGAAGGAATTGAGCGTGCGTTTCCATTGTTGATCGGACGGCCGCACACCCATGGTGATCCGATAGATCATGCGCTGGCCGCCCTTCTCCCGGGTCAAGGGCACAATCGCCAGGTCGGCCCCGGACTTGCCGGCATAATAACCTGCCATCGGGCCCCAGATCACGGCGGCGTCAATCACGCCTGCCAGCATGTCTCGTATCATGATCTCGGCCACCGACGGCATTATCCGCGTGTCGACCGTGAGCGGATAGATCTTCGCTTTGCGCATCAGCTTTGCGGCCGCCATATTCGCGGACGGTGGCGTTCCCTGGACCACGCCGATCCTCTTGTCGGCAAGCCTCGGATCGACAAGTGTTTCCGCGCCGGCAAGATCGCCATCCTTCTTATAAACCAGCACATAGGACGAGCGGTAATAAGCGTTGGTATTCTGGACGAGTTCGTCCCCCTGCGCGTAACCCATGATGATGTCGCAGCGGTTGGCACCGAGCGTATTGCGGACAAAGCCCGTGATCGAAGGGTACCACATGTAGGCAACGGAGCTTCGTCCCGTTTTGGCTGCGACCATTTTGGCAAGCTTGTCCTCGAAACCCTCGCCGCTCTGGTCGGAGAAGGGCATGTTGGACGGATCGGCGCAGACGCGCAGCGTGTCTGGATCGACCAGTTCGCCGGCAGCCCCGAGCCCGGCGCTTTGCGCTTGCACTTGCAGCGGCATCAGCGCGGCCATCGCTGTGGAGATGAGGGCTGCCCTAAAGGTCCAGTAGACACCGTGTGCCATGTCACTCACCCATGCAGGACTTCTCGTAGGCCTTCGCCGCTTCGGGCTTGTCGGCCTTCTTCGGCGGGCGACCTCGGGGCGCGGCGCCGACGGCGCGGGCGCGCAGGTAGACGTAGATATCGTCGAGATAGCAATAGACGTTCTTGTTATCGCCGAAGGCCGGCATAACGTTTTCCTTGCCGCCGCCGACGTTCTTGCGTCCTTCCGCAACAATCGAGATGAACGTCGGATAATCCATGTTCTTCAAGGTCGTCGCCAGAGCGGGTGCATAACTCGAGCCGACCCCATCGGGACCGTGACAGACATGACAGTCCGAGTGATAGCGCCGGTAGCCGCTGAAGGTGTACCAGTCGACCGTCCCGTCGTCCTGAAACTTGAATGTCGGGTTACCCTCCGCATCGAAGTATTTGCCGTCTTCGTCTTTGACTGCCGCGGCCTTTTCCTTGTCGTCTGCCGCTGTCATATTTCCGGGGATCAAGAGCGGGAACGCGGCGCCGAGCGCCAGGACTACATTACGAAGGGCCATCAACAACTCCACGCTTTGGAAAACCGGAACGCAACGCTCCAGCAGGACCTATTGGGTTGCACAAAAGGAAATGCGGACCGCCCGGCAGTCGTTGCTTCGGGCGGTCGAGGTCTGATGGGGCCGCGCGGGGATGCGGGCCCCCATTACTCTTGAACAGGTCATCAGTCCGGAAGACCGAAGACGGTCAGTTGCCCGCCAAGCGTCGTGTATTCCGCCAGACCGGCATAACCGCCTACCGCACCCAAACCGGCTGTGGCGATGCTTTCCTTTTCTTCCGTCGGAGCGTTCTTACCGGCCACGGCCTGTTGCCACGCCGCTGCACCCTCGGCTCCCAGAAGGCCGCCGGCGAGTCCGATGCCTGCCCAGCCGCCAACGCCCGACAGGACGGCGATATACTGCTTGCCGCCATGTTCGAACGTATTGATGTTGCCGATGATGCCAGAGGGTGTCTTGAACCGGTAGAGTTCATTGCCCGCCGTATCGACTGCGACGATGTAGCCTTCCAGGGTTCCGTAAAAGACCACGTCCCCTTCGGTCGCGAGAGCACCGGACCAGACCGAGAACCGCTCGGGCTTAGACCAGACGATCTCACCTTTGGCAGCATCCCAGGCAATGAAATTGCCCATGCCGCCATGGCTGTCCGGGGCTGGATACATCGAAAGAGTCGCACCGACATAAGGCTGACCGGCCGTGTAGCTGACCTTGTACGGCTCATAGTCCATGCAGACGTGGTTCGTGGGCACGTAGAACAAACCGGTCTTCGGCGAATAAGTGGCTGGTTGCTGATCCTTCGTGCCAAGGGCAGCCGGGCAGACCCCCGTCGTATTCACGTCCTCGCCGTTTTGTTCGGTGGAGTATTTCGACACAACCTGCGGCCGGCCATACTGGTCGCTCTTCGGATCCATGACGACTTCCGTCGCCCAGTTGACCTTCGGATCGTATTTCTTGGCAACCAGAAGCTCTCCCGTCGCCCGATCGAGGGTATAGGCAAAGCCGTTGCGGTCGAAATGCACCAGCACGTCGCGTGGCTGACCGTTGATCTGCATCGCATCGACGAGAATGTTCTCGTTGACGCCGTCATAATCCCACTCGTCGTGCGGCGTCATCTGATATAGCCACTTGGCCATACCAGTATCGACGTCACGTGCCATCAGGGTCATCGACCAGCGGTTGTCGCCCGGGCGTTGCACGGGGTTCCAGGTCCCCGGGTTGGCCGTGCCATAGTAGATCAGGTTGAGCTTCGGATCGTAGGAGTACCATCCCCACGTCGTACCGCCGCCGGTCTTCCACTCCTCGCCTTCCCAGCTCTTTATGCCAGAGTCAGGCCCGATCGGCTTTCCGAGGTGGGTGGTCTTTTCGCGGTCGACGAGCATTTCGGAGTCGGGACCAGTCGAATAGGCCCTCCAGGCAAGCGACCCGTCCTTCAGGTTGTACGCCGCCATCGAGCCGCGGACGCCATATTCCGCACCCGATATGCCGACCAGCACCTTGTCCTTGACGACCATCGGCGCGCCTGTGCTGGATTCGGCCTTGCTGCCATCGGTCTGTTCACCATTCTTTACGGACCAGACGGGCTTGCCGGTTTTGGCGTCGAGGGCAACGACCATTGTGTCGTTCTGGGCCAGGATTATCTTGCCGTCGCCATAGGCGACGCCGCGATTGACCGTGTCACAGCACATGATGCCGATGACGTTCGGATCCTGCTTTGGCTCGTATTTCCAGAGGATCTTGCCGTCGTTGTTAAGATCGAGGGCATAGACGTTGTTGGGGAACGGCGTATGGATGTACATCACGTCGCCGATCACCAGTGGTCCGCCCTCATGACCACGCAGCACGCCGGTCGAGAAGGTCCATTTGACCTGCAGGTCTTTGACGTTGTCCTTGGTGATCTGGTTGAGTTTGGAATAACGATGATTGGCGTAATCGCCCGTCGGCATCGCCCAGTTCTTCGCATCGGCCGACAGTTTCATCACTTCGTCATTGGCCAACGCATTTCCGGCAAGAGCCGCTGTCAGAAGTCCAGCGGCAGTCATCGGCAGATATAGTGTTCCGAGTATGCGCATGCGGATTCCTCCCGATGTCGATGTGGACCCGAGGCGCGTCATCACAATCCTCGGGAGACCACAAGGCCAGCCCAAGCTCTGTCGTGCTTGTCGTGGGATATCTGCTTCCTTCAGCGTTTCACGGTTCAGTTTGGATGGGCAGAGGGCACCGTTATTGCCCGTCCTCTTGACCGACGCGACTTTTACGCTCCCAAGAGACAAGGCTTGAAGCCGGAAACACTTGGCAGAATAGGCGATTAGACCGGTTAAGGCAAGGTTAAATATACGCTATGCATGCGGCGCAACAACAAAAATATGCTGCTTTGCAAAACATATATTACTAATATTCGTCGGCTTTAGATTTGTTTTGCTAAGGCTTTTACTATAATAATACAGCGCTTAGATCAGCCTAACCTGACGGCATCTACGTACCAGTACCTGGAGATTACATCGTGCGCACTGGTAACTTGGACGTGATCGCTTTCCTCGCCGCGTTCACGTGTGCAGCGACAGCGTCGGCAGCCGGAAGTTATCCGACCGTCGCTATCGTCGACTATGTGTATGGCTGCATGAAAGCCAATGGCGATACACGAGCCGCGCTCGAGAGCTGTTCCTGCTCCATCGACGTCATAGCCTCGATCCTCCCCTACGAACGCTATGAGGCAGCCGCGACGTTCAGGAGCCTGGGATTTGAGACAGGCGAAAGAGGAGCTCTGTTCCGGCAGACTGCGCCGGCGAGATCCGCCATCGCCGAATTGAGACGCGCGCAGGCCGAAGCGGAGGTCCGCTGCTTCTGAGGTCTGCAGCACTGATCACACCGTATCCGGAAACCTCTGGTGAAAATCCAGGACGAGATTGTCCAGCGCCGGCGTGTCGCGCAAATGGCGCGCGAGGCCTACGTCGTAAATACCCAGCACCTGCGCCGGGCGTGGTGAGAGAACGATGATGCGATCGGCAAGCAGGAGGGCTTCGCGCAGATTGTGGGTCACCATCAGGGCGGTGGTGGGCCGCGCCGCCCACACCGTCATTAGGAGGCGGCGCAACCTGTCGGCGGTGCGTTCATCGAGCGAGGTGAACGGCTCGTCCAGAAAAAGAATGGCAGGCTCGGTGGCGAAGGCCCGCGCCAGGGCGGCGCGACGCGCGAGGCCCAGCGACAGCTCCGAAGGGTAGAGCGACCGCATTGCGGAAAGACCCAGAATGTCGAACAGCCAGTCGAGTTCCTTGTCCCTGAGGTGCGAAGACAGCGCAAGGCGGACGTTCTGCTCCACTGTCCGCCAGGGAAGAAGCACCGGTTCCTGGAAGACCGCAGCAACGCGGTTGGAGCCGCCTTCGGGCAACTGGTAGCTGCCCGAAAATTGCCGATCGAGGCCGAGCAGGATTCTGAGGGTCGTGGTCTTGCCGCAGCCCGAGGGTCCCAGCAGACAGGCGAATTCGCCCTGCCGCACCTCGAAGGAAAGTCCGCGCAACGCGACAATCGTAACGCCCTCCGCCGATCGGAACGTCTTCTCGGTGATGTCGACCTTAAGCGGGGCGGCGACGCCAGCGGGTTGCATGTCGTTCAAGTGGCTGCACCAGAAGGAGTTCGATCAACAGCATGATGGCCACGAAAGCTAGCGTGTAGGCAAGGATGGCGGCAACATCGAATATCTGAAAATAGAGATAGATCTGGAAGCCGACGCCGCTGGAGCGGCCGAGCAGCTCGACGACGAGCACGATCTTCCAGATCAGCGCAATGCCCGAGCGCGAGGCGGCGGCGAAATAGGGCTGCAACTGCGGCATCAGGACGTGGCGGATACGGTCGAGCCGCCCGAGCCGGTAGACCGTGGCCATTTCCGCGAAGCGGGGATCGAGAGCGCGCGCACCCTCGCGCATGGTGACGACGACATTGGGGATCTTGTTGATCGCGACGGCGCCGATCGCTGCAGCCTCCGTCAGGCCGAACCAAATGTAGGCGAGCACGATGACAACCAGGGCCGGGAGGTTGAGAAAGAGGACAAGCCATGGATTGAAGAAGGAATCCGCCCGCCTGTGCGTGCCGAGCAGGACACCGATGACCGAGCCGATGACCATGGCGACGATGTAGGCGGCTGCGACCCGCCAAAGCGTCATCGCAAGGTGATAGCCAAGGTCGCCGCTCGCCGCCTCCTTGAGAAGCACCCGCCAGACGTCGAGCGGCGGCGGAAACGCACGGCTTGGCCAGATCTCGGCCGCGAGGCTCCAGAGCAGGCATAATCCAAGAAGCGATGCCAGAGCGGTCGCCGCAGGCAACGCGGCGCCGATCCCGCGATAGACCGGGCGCGTGCGGCTTGCAGATGCGCCGTCTTCAGATCCGAATCCCGCCGTCATGTCTTCAATGCAGCCCAGAACGTTCCGGGAGCCATCTGTCGCGCCGTGCCGACGAGCTTCTCGCCGCCCAGCTCCGCAAGGATTTCGTAGAGCTTGGCGGCATCGCTTTCCTCTTCGGCGAGAGGCCTCCTCGGAATGCCTTCGCGATAGCGATCACGCAGCACCTCGAGTTCCCTGCCTTCGGCTCGCACGACGGGCGCCAGACGCTGCCATTCAGCGTCGGACTCGGCCAGAAGCTTCTTCGCCTGCGCGCTTGCCTTGACAAAGCCCATCGCCACGTCCGGGTTTTCGTTCGCCCATTTGTCGCGGAATACATATCCCAAGGCCGAGACCGGCCCCGATGCTCCGAGCGCCCTCGCCGCATCGTCGGCGCCGATCAGGCGGCGGAAGCCGTTTGCCTCCAGCCGCGCGCAGAAATGCCAAAAGTTCAGGACCGCATCGAGCTCACCAGAGACTGCCTTTTCCGACAGCAGGGGCGGCGCGCCGAAAACAATCTCGCTCTCCTTTGTCAGGTCGATCTTGTGGTCACGCCGCGCAAGCCCCTGGATCAAAAGCCAGCTCTTGTCGAGCGATCCGCCGGTCACGCCGATTTTCTTCCCCGCGAGGTCGGGGATGGCACGAATTGGCGCGTCCTGCTTGACCATGATGGCGCCAACGGCAGTCGAGTAGGGCGCAAGCGTGAGATCCTCGCCCTGTGAACGCTGGCGCGACACCCACAACCAGTCGGAAACGATGACGTCGAGGTCGCCCGCCAACATGGCCACATTGGTGGCGTCCTCGCCGGCGAAATAGACGACCTCCACGTCGATGCCGTTAGCCGCGTCGAACCTGTTATGCTTGATGGTGTCGAGTTCCCAGTTCACCGTGCCGAACTTCAGGACACCCACTCGTATCTTCGGAGCGGACGGGGCTGCCGAGGCATGGAACCCCAGAGGACTTGCAGCTGCCAGCAAAGCCGCTGCGCAAAGCGCGCGCCGCGATATGTTCATGATGCCACCTCCCAATGCGATGTCACGTTTCCCGGCCCTTTTCGGGGAACTCGCATTTCCATCGCACAATCTTCAGCGACGGATGGCTCTCGGACCACTTGGCGATTTCGGCCGGCGCCAACACCATGCATTGGAAAAGCGATCCCCGCGCCTCGAAATACAGGTGCTCGGTGCGGCAACTGCCAGGGTCGGCCAACATGCAGACGGTCAGGACGAGGTCGACGAGGTTCAATGGAGCACCTTTCCCTGCGCGAACGCGCACAACAATTGCATTCGCTGACATGCTTTGCATGCCGCTCCGACGACTGGCCTTCACAAGGTGCCCGATGGAAAGCCTAGGAGGAGGATACGCGTGCGATAAACGAGCGTCAAATCGTCCGCGAAACTCCGGCGGCGCGTGACAGCTCCGGGACTCACTGGTCTTTCAGCGTTTCCGCAATCGCCTTGGCCAGAGCGTACAGGCGCTGCTCGATCAGCGTCGGCACCTCGCAGACAAAGCTCAGCGATTCCGCCCGCTCCTGAAAAATGCGTGTCTGAAACGCGAGCCGATCGCTCCGCGCTGTCAGCTCGTTCGGGTCGGCGTCGGGTTTCGCCCGCAAGGCATCCACGGCCGAAGCCTCCTGCCGCAGCACTGTCGCCATGTTCCTCTGCCTGTGGGCGTAGCGTGCAATACCGGCGATAACGTCCGAGCGCTCCCGGTTCATGTGATCGAAGAGTCCCTGCACGAGCATGGTCATGCGCCGTTCTCTCTCGCCCACCGGCAGGCTTTCCGCATAGCTCTTGATCTTTTGCTGCGCCTCCGCCAACGGCACGCGACGCGCCGCCAGTTCCGTCACCAAAGCGGAAATCCCCGCATCCTTGGACCAGTCGGCGGCCGCCGGCGGTAGCTCGGCACCGGTCCATATCTGGCCGAGCGAAAGCTCCGGAACCTTGCGCTGGATACACGGCCAATCCGGGTCATCCCGCTGCGCGGCCAGGACAGGCCATGCGGCGATCGCAGCGGCAGCCGCGGCCGGGATGATGTGCATCAGGAGTGTCCGCCGCATCAGGCATTTCCTCCGGTATCCTGCTTGCGGCCGAGCAAGCCGGTCGACGGATCATAGGCGAGGATCGCACCGCCCAGAAACAATATGGTGAACGCAACCACGAGCATGAGCGATCCCCAGTCGACCTGTCCATAAAGGGCGAAGCGGATCAGTTCGACCGCGTAAGTGAACGGGTTTGCAAGGCAGATCTTGTGGAGAAGCGGGCTCGATTCCTGAATGCGCCATAGGGGATAGAGCGCGGGGGAGGCGAAATACATCGGGAAGATCACAAAGTTCATGATCCCCGCAAAGTTCTCCAGTTGCTTGATCATCGATGATAAAAGCATGCCGAGCGAGCACAGCATCATCCCTGACAGGAAGAGCGCCGGCAGGACCAGGACGTAGCCGGTCCATGGCGGCTTGACGCCCCAGAACCAGGCGATGGCGAGAAAGGCATAGACCTGCATGATCGATACGCTGACGCCGGCGAGCAGCTTCGACACCAGCAGGAACCAGCGCGGAAAGGGGCTAACCAGCAGGGTCCGCATGTTGCCCATCTCCCGGTCGTAGACCATCGAGAGCGACGACTGCATGCCGCTGAACAACAGGATCATGCCGCAGAGACCCGGGGTGATATAGACCTCGTACAACACATAGGTCTTGTAGGGCGGGATGATGGAGACACCGAGCACCTGGCGGAAGCCGGCGGCAAAGACGAAGAGCCACAGGAGCGGGCGAACCAGCGAAGAGATGAAGCGCTCGCGCTGATTGAGAAAGCGGAGCCCTTCCCGAGTCAGGATACCTTTGAGGCACACGAGATATTGGCGGGCGCTGAAGCCACGTTCAATGGCGGGAACAGGTCCTGTTGCAGATTGCAAAGTCATCAGCGTTCTCCACCGGCCGGAACCGAAGCGACCCCGCTCAGCGTCGTGAAGGCCTCTCGAATGCTGCTTGCGCCACAGGACCGGACGACTTCATCCACCCTGCCGTCCGCGAGCACCCGGCCCTTGTCGAGTATGATGACGTGATCGCTTTCCTCGACCTCATCGATGAGGTGGGTCGCCCAGAACACGCTGATGCCATCGGTAACCACCAGTTTACGAATTGTGGTGAGGATTTCGGCACGCGACCGGATGTCCAGCCCCACGGTCGCCTCATCGAGCAGGAGAAGCGGTGGACGATGCAACAAAGCCCGCGCAATCTCAATGCGGCGCATCTGCCCGCCGGAAAGGCTGCGCGCCTTATCATACAGCCGGTCGCTCATGTCGATCTGGGCAAGCAGCGACTTGATCCGCGACAAGGCCTCCCTTCTCCCGATGCCATGCAGCGACGCGTGGTAGGAAAGATTCTGGTAAACGCTGAGATCGAGATCGAGCGTGCGCGCCTGAAACACGATGCCGAGCCGGCGCAGCGCCTCGCCCGTTTCCCGGCCGACGTCGTGGCCAAAGATACGGATCGCGCCGTGGCGCGTGCTGTAGAGACGGGTGATCAAGGAGAACAGCGTCGTCTTGCCGGCGCCGTTGAGGCCGAGCAGGACGGTGAAGCGCTGTGGCGCGATGGAAAAGGAAATGTCGGACAGGACCTGCTTCTGGCCGTAGGAATGATTGACTCCCGACACCTCAAGTGCGGCAGGCAAGCTCGCTCCATTATTGGCCTTCACATGCTGCATGGTTCCGTGCTCCTCCGCGACCAGTCAAGTTAGCCCCCATCCCAGCCTATTTGATGGTGATCGTTTCTTGCAAACCTTTCTCGGCAAGATCGGGAACGGAACGGACTACGTGTGGTCTCGTCCTCTCTGACTGAAGGGCTTACCTGCGTGTCAGTTCGGGCTGACGACCACGCCCCAGGGCAGTGCGCCAACAGTCACCGACTGAACGGCTTCATCGGTGGCAACGTCGATGAAGGTGATGTCGTTCGAAACTCCGTTGGTGCTGATGATCGTCTTCTGGTCGGGCGTGAAGGCGAGCTGCCAGACGCGCTGCCCGACGAGCACGTATTTTTCGACCTCGTAGGTCTCCGCATTGACAACGGCGACACGATTGGCGGGGCCGAGGGCCACATAGGCCTTCTTGCCATCGGGAGTGATGCGCACGCCGACCGGCTGGATCGCTTCCGCACGCAAGCCGGGAATCTCGAAGGTAATCTTGTGCTTCACCTCCCGGCTCGCATTGTCGATAACGGAGACGGTGCCGCCGATTTCGGCGCTGACCCAGACTTCCGAGTTATCAGGCTTGAACTCGGCGAAGCGTGGCCTGGCATCGACGAGAACATTGTGCGTGATCTCGTGGGTCCCGGTGTCGATGAAGTGCGCCATGTTGGTCGTTTCCGAGGTGTTGACCAACGATTTCCCGTCCGGGCTGATACCCATTCCCTCGGGTTCCACGCCAACCGGCACCTCCGTCACCACGCTCTTGCTTTCGAGATCGATGACGGTGACCAGATTGTCGTCCTCATTGGCGACGTAGAGCGTCTTGCCGTCGGGAGAGAGGACGAACAGTTCGGGGTCTGGGCCGGACGGCAGCGAACCGACGATCTCGTAGGTGGCCGTGTCGATGATCTCGATCGTATCGTCGTCGCTGGCGCAGAGATAGATGAACTTGCCGTCGTGCGAAATCGTGATGCCGCGTGGCCGCTGGCCGACATCGACGGAGCGGACCACCTCCATCGTGGTCGAGTCGACGACGGTTACCGTGTTGTCCTTCTCGTTGGAGACATAGACCATGTAGGCGGACGCCGGCGAACCCATGCTTGCTGCCACAGCAAGCCAAGCCGAAAGAAAGGTCAGTCTTCGCGGCATCTGGCTCCTCCGTGTCCTGAAGCTACTTCAGCTCGCATTGGGTCTCTGGCTGATCGATCCCGAGCGTGTCGAGCTCGGTGACCTGATGCAGGAATCCTTCCTGCGGCGACGTCGATACGACGGAACGGCCGTCTCCCAGGAAGATCGGCTGGCGCAACTGCCAGTTCCATTTGCGGAAGGTCAGCTTCTGCCCCTTGAAGGCGGCGATCGAAAAATCGTCGGCGCGAATGAAGGCCGCGAGCTTTTCGGGATCGGCACTTTGCGTGCGCGTGGCAGCATCGCCGATAATCCTCGCCGCCGTCCACGCGGCCATGTCCTTCGACAACATTCGCCTGCCGTTGGCCTTGGCGAAGCGGTTCTGTATCTGCGTGCCGCCCCATTGCTCGCTGGCCGGATGCCAGGCGGAAGGGATCAGACCGGCGGTCCCGGCTACCGGGCGCGGAATCCAGGTCCGGAACGGCACATAGGTCCCGAAAACCTCGCTTTCGTCGGCCACGAGCAGCACATCGTGATCGCGGAGATCCTGTGTAAAGACCGGCATCTGCCGTTGGATCTGAACCACCCCCGTATCCGTGCGCCGCGCTGTGCCGGTGTCGGTAAACTCCTTTTGCGCGACAATCTCGCCGCCAAAGCGGGTGGCGGCACGGCGGAGCGCATCGGCGAACAGCCTGTCCGGTTCGTGTGAGCCGTAGATCAGCACCCATCGTCGCCACTGCTTCCAGACCAGATACTGCGCCAGACCATCGGCGAGCATGGTGCGCGTCGGCGCGGTGTGGAAGATGTTCGCCCGGCAGTCCTCCTCGCGCAGACGGTCATCCGTGGCGCCAACGTTGAAGATCAGAACGCCCTTGTCGCGGGCAAGATCGGCAATCGAGAGAAGCTGCGTGGCGGAGAGATCGGCGAGAATGTAGAGAACGCCCCTCGACACCATGTCATTGAAGGCCGGCACGACGTCGGCATTCGGCTTCACCTCGGACACATCGAGCGTAAACTTCTGTCCAAGGAAGCTACCGGTCGTATTGTTATCGCCGATCGCGACCTTCGCCCCCGCGATGCCCTCGTCGCGCGGCGGCACGTCCAGCACCGAAAGCGCGAGTTGCGGCGCATAGGCGCGGAGATAGCCGAGCTTGATCTCCGAAACGTGGTTAGCTGGAGCCTTCTTGTCGGCCGGCGCGGGCGAAGACTCCTGCGCAACGGCGCTGGAGAGGCTCGCGGCCGCAAGAAGGGCAGAGATAAACACTATGAGGAAACGGGGCACCGCACTTCCTACCGGTCGACAGCATACATCATCTCCGACGCTTCAGCGCCGCGCGTCTTATCAGACGCGCAAAGGACGCTTTGAATTGCTGCATGTTTTTTATACTTAAATCGGATACGATTTAAGGAAACCTGCAGAGCCGGATCTGCGTAAAGCCTCGGTGCCGCAGATAGCTTAGCCGAGATGTTCCTGATTTCAACCGGAAATTGGGAGGAGATCACTTTGCCGTTTATGGCGGTTTGGACGGTGAGCATCTTGGAGCGGAGCAGGAAACGTCCTGCGGTCGGCTCAAACGCATTCGGCATACGACCGTATAACTTGTTCGGACGCGACAACCGAAGGACCTTGGGCTGCCCTGAGGAACTCTTATCGGCTGCAGCGCACCTCTAGATCGGAGAACCTTCATGCGCACGAACCCGACAGACGCAAGTCGGACAGATACGGGCCCGGCAGACTCAAGGAAGGGCCGAGTAAGCTACATGGCGGTGAAGAGCCGTGGCTCGACAGTGCTGGTCGTTCGTGACGGCAATCTCTTGACCTTGCCTAAGACTACCGCCGAGGCACGCGAGATGGGTACAATCAGCGCCACAACGACCAGAGCCCCTTCGTTTAGCGCGAAGGGGTTACGTCCTCTGCTTGTGGCACGCTCTGAAACCGGCCTGTCGGGGCGCGCTTGCGCTTGGTGTCCTTATCTTCCTCGGCGCGATGTATATCTATGGGTTCGCGATTATTCAAAGCTGGCTCATGTTTTAGCCAGCGGCGATCCTGTTTGGGGCAGCAAATATTCCCTACTGCATGTTTCCTTAAATTCGCAGGCGATCCTAGGGATAATTCAAAGTGCTACGGTTGCCCCTTGCGCGTCAGATAAGACGCGCGGCGCGGTAGGCGGCGGAGGCGCTTTGTCGCTTTCGACTGTGACCATTGACATCAGCGGTAATGACTATTACCGCTGATGATGGTGCATCGACAGGGAGGTCAAAAAAGCGGTGGTTGCAGTAAAATCAGGACGGTTGAAAAGTCGTCGGCAAGCCATTCTTCAAGCGGCGGCCGAGGTGTTTTTCGAGCAGGGCTACGCGGCGACGAGCATCGACGCGATCATCGAACGGGCCGGTGGATCGAAGCGCAACATCTACAATGAATTCGGCAACAAGGAGGGCCTGTTCTCCGCCATCGTCGCCGAGAGCGCGGATAAGCTGCTGTCCACCCTGGTTATCGAGGAAATCGAAGGGCACGATCTGGAGGAAACCCTGACAGCATTTGGTCAGCGTCTCATGGGCCTTTACATGTCGCCCACCTTGATCGGCATTTACCGAATTGCCATCACCGAGGCCAACCGCTTCCCTGATCTTGTCAAGGCGTTCTATGAACAAGGGCCGGGCCGGGCCACGTCCCGTCTCGCCGAGGTCCTTGAAATCGCCAGGGGGCGAGGCGAAATTCGGTCTGATGATTGCCGGCGGCTCGCCGGGCATTTTGTCGGCATGATCCGCGACAACCTCCTTCAGGTCATTCTTGCACTCCGCCCTCCGCCGTCGGACGAAGAGGCGCGGGAGGCGGTCGCTTCCGCCGTAGAGGTCTTCCTGAATGGAGTCCGGCCTAGGTAGAACGACTACTTCGGTAACGCCCGTTATCACTCAAGCGGGCGCAAGGCTTGGTAGGCAGGAGGGACTTGTAAGGACATGCCGCAGAAGTTCATTGCCGGAACCGAGACGGCTCGAAGCCAATGTCATTAGCAAGACGACTGAAACATTACAATATGTCCATGAAACTGGCGGCGGAAACATCTGTTTATCGACCACGGGGCCAAGTGTAATATGGCAAGAATTTGAACTCAGGATGAATATACCTTTAATTGTTGTTAACATGACTTGCGTTTTCACCCGTTATATGGCTGAATACTGTCGGTGACCAAAATGGTCGCGACGCGACAGTGTAAGACGGCCCCTTGTGGAAGCCCTAGCTTCCAATGATCAAGGCGACGCAAAATGCGCTCACTTATCACGACATCAGCAATCGCGGCTCTTGCCCTGTCGCTTGTGGCAGGTAACGCCTTCGCGGCCGGACAGCACAAAGGCCCAGCTTCAAGCGACCCCGAAAACGGCGACTATTACCAGGGGGTATTCCCCAATGACGGGGCAATGCCTCCTGCGGCATCGGCCGCCCAGACGACAATACCCGCAGCGTCCGTGCGGGAGCCGCGGCTCGCCAATATCCTCCATGAGCTTCGCTCGGCCGATCGGCGCACCGAGTCGAAGCGCGCCGAAGGCAGGCTTAGTTCCGCAGCCTTCACCAGGCTGCATCGCGAGGAACGGGACATCAGGACCGACGCAACGGAAGTCGCAGCCGTGCATCACGGCATGATACCGACCTAGTCCTATGCCCGATTGCAGCAAGATGTGCGCTGGCTCGACAGAAACATCGCCCGATCGGCTTGATGTCGGGCCGCTCCTGAGCGTTATCACCGGACCGTTTCCGACGGTCCGGTGTCATGGGCCTCCGGCATCGTGCGCGCCTTGCTGCGTGATTCCTTAAACCGGAACGGATTTAAGGGCAAAATCATGCAGCAATTCAAAGTACTATAGCACTCTTTACGCGTCCGATTGGACGCGCGGCGCGGTAGCGGCAACGCCACTCAAGCCGCAATCGTCAGCGCCTCGATGCCATGCCGTTGCATGGCTGAGCCGATCCGGGCGAAGTCCGGCTGCGACTGTGGTTCGCTGGTGCCGATCTCGCGGAAGAAGGCGATCATGGAAGATTCGAGGAGGACGAGCATTCGTGCCGTGCGGCCGCTGTCGTTCGAATAGTTGTGCGGCGTCATCGAGCCGATATGGATCGCGGTGCGGGGTCCCGCAACCGTCACTTCCGGCGGACCATCGGCCACAAAGCGGCGAACCGTTACCTCCCCGTCCGTCACGTAGAACACTTCGGCCGAAGCGTGGGTATGGGGAGGGGTACCGGAGCCCGGCGGAATCTCAACCTCGATCAGTTGGAGGCCTGAGCCCGCGATGCCGCCAAGGAACCGGATGCGGTCGGCAACGACCCAGAGGGTCTCGCCGCTTTCAGGGGTAGTGACGTCAAACTTCATCGCTTGTCTCCTTTGGTTGCGATGCGACGTCCGCTGCTGCGTGGCCAGAAGCGACCGCGGACAGGATCACCTCAAGCGCCCAGGATGCTGCCTCACCGGCCTGGGCGCCGGTGAGACCTCCATAGTCCTTCAGAACCTCCCATGCGGAGGCCGAGAAGAGCAGGTGCGCCAGTGCCTCGACCTTCCAGGCCTCTGAGGCCGGAACGGAAGCAATGGCTGGAGCTAATGCGCGCGCGAAATGCGCGCGGCGGGCCGCAACTGTACCGATCCGCATCTCGCGACCGGCCTTGGAATGCAACGAGGCGCGGATCGCTGGTTCGTGCATGTCGAACTGCGGAAAGGCTTGTCGTGGGCCATCGACGACTTCTTTCAACGTCAACGGCGTCGCAGACGTGCCGATTCGGGCGTTAAGCCACGGCCAAAATGCGGCGAGCATTTCGTCCTTGGTCGCGAAATGACGAAAGATCGTCCTGCGCTGCACCCCAGCCTTTTGCGCGATCGCTTCCGTGGAGACGTCGTCCGCGGCGCCCGCGGAGTCCATCAACTCGAACAGCGCGGTCAGGATAGCTTCCCGCGTCTCACGTGCCTTTTCTGCGCGTAAGGGGCTGTTGTAGGTGCGGACGTTCGTCATGCAACTCGCTCCGAATTTAGAGACACGCTCTGTGACACGAAATCGAGCTGCCGTCAATTGGCGACACTTGATGTGACGCGAAGTATGGAAGGGCCGATTCGATCCCAACGTGATTTGAGAAGATGAGGGCGGCGCCGAGATCATCGGCGGTGGCTGTGTTGAGGTGACGAGTACCGGTCAGTCCGGCTCCGTCAGACCAGCTTCTCGCTGTTAACCGGCAACATGAACTGAAAAACTGCGCCGCGCGGCGCATTCGCCGTCGCCCATAAGCGCCCGCCATGGGCCTCGATAAGAGTTCGGCTAATCGCCAGCCCCATGCCCAATCCTTGCGGCTTGGTCGTATAGAAGGCATCGAAGAGGAGGTCGAGGCGGTTCGGATCAAACCCCGGACCCGAATCTTGGACGGAGATCACGACGTGCTCCGATTTGTCCGTGGCGGAGCGAACCAACAATTCGCGCCCATTCTTTTCAACGCTGTTCAAGGCCTCGATGGCGTTCATCATCAGGTTCAGAACCACTTGCTGCAATTGGATGCGGTCTGCCAGGATGATCGGCACATCGCTCGAGAGTTGAGTCTCTAGCGCTACACCGTTTTGCTGCATCTCGCCACGTGCCAGCGCAATGACTTCGTTTATCGTCTCGTTGATGTCGAGCCAGTCCTTTTGCGGCGGCGCCTTATTAGCAAGCGCGCGTATACGGGAGATGATTTCGCTGGCGCGACGGCCTTCCGCGATCGCTCGCGAGGCGGACCGCCGAGCTTCCTGTATCTTCTGCGCATCGAGCCAATGCAAACACGCACTCGCGCTGTTGACGACGGCAGCAAGAGGCTGATTGACTTCGTGGGCAATCGAAGCGCTCATCTCTCCGAGGGTTGCTACGCGCGCAACATGCGCCAGTTCCGCCTGCGTCTGGCGCAGCGCCTCTTCCGTTCGCTTGCGCTCGGTCACGTCGCGCAGGATTCCACTGAAGAACCGCTCATCTCCCGTCCCCACCTCGGCAAACGACACGTCCAGGTCGATCTCTCTTCCGTTCTTGTGCAGCCCGGACAAGGACACGGCACTCCACGACATCCGTCTTTCCCCGGAGTCCAGGTAACGGCGGATGGCTTCTTCGTGGCGGTGCCGCAGACGCTGGGGCATGAGCACCGTAATTTTCTGGCCGGTTATTTCCGCTGGGGTATAGCCAAAGGCCTTCTCCACCGCGCCGTTGACGAACAAAATTTTGCTCGTCTGGTCTATCGCCAGTATGACGTCCGTGGCGGTCTCGGCGAGCGTGCGGTAACGCTCCTCGCTCTGGCCCAACGCTTGCTCCTGCTGTTTACGCTGAGTGATGTCCCTGATGTAGGTACGAAAGTGAACGGGCGCGCCGTTGGCGTCCAATACAACCGACGCATTCAGATAAACCCATACGATTGCGCCGTCCTTTCGTATGTAGCGCTTCTCCAAATCAAACGATTTGAACTCGCCGCGAACGAGCCGCGAGCATTGCCTCCACTCTGCTTCCACGTCATCCGCGTGGGTGAAGTCGTGAAACCGGCGTCCCAGCAGTTCTTCTTCTGTGTAACCCAGCAGCTTGCACAGAGTTGGTGGCACTTTGAGCCAGTGACCCTCCAGATCTGTATGAGTCGCCATCACCAGAGAGAATTGCTCTGTACGCGCCAAGTTCTCCTGGCTCTCGCGCAATGCATTTTCGGCAAGCTTACGCTCGGTCAAGTCGAGCACGAACGCAACGCCCTCGTTTCCACCTTCATCAAACAGCGCGCCGCCGATCAGCACGGGTACGCGGCTGCCGTCTTTCCGGAAGAATTCCTTTTCGAACGGCTGGAACTTCCCAACCGCCCGTAGCTCCGCCACGGCCCGTTCGTTGCGATCGCGCCACTCCAACGGCGTGAGCTCCCTCCAGCGTACACGGCCCGACAGAAGATCTTCACGGCTGTAGCCCACCATGCGGAGAAATTCTTCATTGGCTTCGGTAATTTCGCCCTCGAGATTCCAGATGCAGACCCCCATGATGTTGGCGTCGACCAGGCGCCGGATCTTCGCTTCCCGTACCTGGAGGTCTCCGTACAGACGGGCGTTTTCGAGCGAGATCGCTGCCTGCAAAGCCACCAGTTTCAGCACGGCGATCCGGGTTGGAGTGAAGACATCGGGTAACAGGTTGTTCTCAAGATAAAGCACGCCGACGAGTTTGGCCCGGTTGATCAACGGCACGCAGAGAATGGAACGCGCGTGATGCTGGAGGATGTACGCATCGGCCGAAAACGGGTTCTCGGCTGAGGCATCGTCCAAAATCACGCTCTGTCGGGTGCGCACGACATAATGGAGGATCGACTCCGGCAGAGCGGCCGCGGCCACGCTCGCCTCCCGCATCCCCACGATGACAGTGTTGCCGCTGGTGGTGGCCTCTGCCGCAATGCGCAGCTCGTCACCCCGTGGGAGAACCAAAAGACCTCGCTCGGCACCCGCGTGCTCAATCGAGGTTCGCATAAGCTTGTCGATCAGCTTCTCCAGGACGGTCTCGCCCCACACGGCTTGCGAGACCTTGATAACGGTGGCGAGATCCAGCTGCTCTACCGACGTGCTGATCGTCGATGTGGCACTCGGGCGCACCGGCTCCCCGCGCAAACGCGGATGGAGCTGATCGAGCTGGCGTACCTTGGCGTCGGCACCCCAGCGGAGGTAGCAATAGCGCGCGTTGCGCAGATAGGTATCGGCGATGGTCTCGAAGTCGCGTGCCGCGTAAAACCGCGCGGCGAGTTCGTGGGCGATGCCCTCGTTCTGTAGAAACTTGTGTTCGCGTGCCGATCGAATGGCTTCTTCGTACAGGCGCATCGCGTCCAGATCACGCCCTTCCAGCCGTGCAATTTCGGCGCCGACCAACGCTGCGCGGTCTGCAAAATTGGTTGGGCAGTTCTCCGCCCACACCATGAGTTGCGTGTGGTGGTTAACGAGCAAGTCAAAATGCTGTGCCCGTTCGCCACTCCCCGCAGAGTCGCAGGCAGCCGCCCGTGTCAGCGCGCCGTAGAAATGATAATCTGCGGCTTCCAGGAATGACCGTGTCGCCCAAAGCAAGGGGGTGGCGTTCTCTAGGGCCTCGATGGCCCTTGAATAATCCTGTGCCAGCACACACGCTTGCAACTTGTGAATCCAATAGGTGCATGTGCAGAGCGCCAGAGGCGGGTCTTCCTTGATGTGCTGCTCGTAAGAGTTGTCGCCGTATCCCGCATTATCGGGGGAATTGAAGTCCAGCGAGAGCCCGCGAAGAGCTCGGATCAGCATGAGCTGGCAGGTGAACCAATCGACGGCGAAACCGAAGCGCGCCTTCTGAGCATAGGCGAGCCCCTCCTCCGCCTCTCGTTCCACATCGCCAAGAGGTTCGCCCGAGACCACGAGATTCGTGATCAGGTTCTTGAAGCCAAAAACCGCATAGGTCAGATCACCGCTGGCGTTCGCCATGTCGAAGCCGCGTCTTATCAGTGCGCGGCTGGCGAAAAGATCTTTCATCCAGGGAACGGCGAATGCTCCGAAGGAGGCGTAGACCCGCGCCTCGAAAAGATCCAGGCCATGATTCTGCACGAGATCGCAGGCAAGCTGGCCGAAGCGAAAAGCGGTCTGATAGGCGCCGAAACGAAAGCCCAAGACTCGATTGATGTGGGAGTAGGCGTAACAGGAGGCATCACAGTTGCCATGCTCCAGGCTGAGCGTTGTCATTCGAAGGACGACGAGGTCGTACAGGTTGCTGTTGGTGAGCAGCGTTGGCGCGAACAGACCCGAGAGAACGTCCATTGTTGCGCGCCAACCAGGGTCGCTCATCAACGGAAGCTCGATGAGTTGTTCAATCGAGCGGCCGTCGAGCAGCTGCCACATGCGCTCGAGTTCCTGACGGACGACGTCTTCCGACGGTTGCTGCGGCCAGTCGATACCGACACTGCGGAGGTATTCCAAGCCGACGTCGATGGCGCGATCAGGCCGGTCAAGGGTCAGGTAAAGCGCCTGGCGCAAATGCGTGACGGCGGCTCTGTCGACCACCGTTGCCGCACGTCCCACAAGAGCCGAGAGACGTTTCTCTGCGGAGGCGAGTTCGCCGGTCAGGAATTCACATTCGGCCAGGTGAAGCTCCAGATCGAATACCAGGCGATACTGCCGCTCCCAGCAGTCGTCTTCCAACAAAGCGCGACCGCCAGCGAAATAGGTCAATGCCGACGCATAGGCCGTTGAAGTCCTCGCGCGCCTGCCGGCGCGGAGATTGAGAGCTGCAACCCGCTCCCGCTCTTCATGGGATTGAATCAGGGTCGCGCCGCGATCGAATTGATTGACGATCTCGAAGATCTTCGTGTCGATCTCGGCGGGCGTCGTTCGGGCGGCAAGGGTCCTGCCAATCTGCAGGTGCACTGCCGCCCGCTCATCATCCGAAATGAGGGCATAGGCCGCTTCGTGAACACGGTCATGGAGGAAAATATAGGCGCCCTCCTGACGGGAGATGAGCCCCGCGCGCACAGCCTCCCAGAGAGCCACGTGTATCCCGTCTTCAGGCACCCCGAAAACGGTACTCAATGCGGCGGTCTGTCCGCTGTTTCCGAGACAGGCGAGCTTCCCCAGGAAGTCCCGCGTTTTTCCCGGAAGACGGCTCAGCTTCGTGGCCATGAAATCGACCACGTTCTCTGTCAACCCTTTGGCCCGAATGCGTTCCATGTCCCAGGTCCAGGTCCCTGCGCCGTGGTCAAATGCGAGCAGCGCCTCTTCGGCAAGAACCATCAAGAACTGGATCGTGAAGAACGGATTCCCACCGGTCTTTTCGTGCACCAGATCTACGAGCGGCTGGGCGATCACCGGGTCGCAGTGGAGCGCATCGACGACGAGATGGCCCACATCGCGGGGCTTGAGAGGTTCGAGCACGATCTCGTGCACCCTTCCGCTGGCATTGCGGATCGCGCTAAGTGTCCGCACCAGCGCGTGCGTCGGATCAATCTCGTTATCCCTGTATGCGCCGACCAACAGAATGTGGCGCACCTCTGGATGGGTGCTGAGATGTTCGATCAAGTCGAGCGTCGCCCTATCGAGCCATTGCAGATCGTCGATGAACAGGGCGAGCGGATGTTCCGCCCGAGCAAACACGCTGAGAAATCGACGGAAGACTTGCTGGAATCGTGTTTGCGCTTCCTGCGCCGGCAGGTCGGCAACCGGTGGCTGTTCACCGACGATGAGAGAAAGTTCCGGAATGAGGTCGACCATGAGCGAGCCGTTCGCCCCAAGCGCCTCGCGTAAATCGGCGCGCCAGCGAGCGAGCTCCGCATCGTTCTTGCTTAGCAACTGACGCACGAGACTTTGCAGCGCATGCGCCAAGGTCGCGTACGGGATGTCGCGCTTGTATTGATCGAACTTGCCGGACGCAAAGAGACCGCGTGGTGGAACCAGTACTTTGTGGAGTTCATTGACAACCGAGGACTTGCCTATACCGGAATAGCCGGACACCAGCACGAGCTCGGTTCTCCCTTGGCTCACGACACGATCGAATGCAGCAACAAGAGCGTCGATCTCGGCCTCTCGTCCATACAACTTTTCAGAGATCAGCAGCTGGTCCGATATGTCGTGCGCGCCCAGCGCAAACGGGTCGATGCGTTGGTGCGCCTCCCATGTCCTCAGGCAATGTTCGAGATCGCAGGCGACGCCCGCCGCGGTCTGGTAACGGTCCTCGGCGGTCTTGGCGAGGAGCTTCATCACGATCGCGGCAACCGGAGCCGGAATGCCATCCGCTCGCTCGTCGGGCGGCATCGCCTGGCGAGCGATGTGGCAATGAATCCATTCCATGGGATCCGAAGCCGCGAATGGAAGCGTCCCGGTAAGCATCTCGTACAGCGTCACGCCGAGCGAGTAGAGATCGCTGCGTGCATCAACGGATCGATTCATGCGACCGGTCTGCTCGGGCGCCATGTAGGCGAGCGTTCCCGCGATGATCTCTGGCGGTTCGGGCGCCCGCCGTTCACGCGGCACGCGAGAAGCAATGCCGAAGCCTGACAGCCACACCTCACGGGTGTCGAGGTTGATCAGGATGTTTGATGGCTTGACGTCCTTGTGAATTAACCCGCGGCTATGCAGACGACCGAGCGCGCCAGCCAGTCCGGCCGCGACGTGCAGGAACGGCGTCAGATCCCAAGGCTTCCCGATCATTCGCGCAAGGACGTCGCCACCCGGGTCCTCCATCAGCAGCGCAGGCCTTCGAGGCCGGCGTTCCAGCGCCACGGGCCGCGCCGCCCATGCGGAGTCCAACTCGTCCCGAAGGGCATAGGCGTGATCGAGCCGCGCTACGGTCTCCACCGTCGGCTGTGTCGACGCGGGCGTGAACGTCAAAAGCGAAAAGTGTCCGTCGTCCGGTACACGCCGGGACAGGACAAATTCTTCATCTTCCCAAAGCGTTTCAACGACGTATGTCGGCAGCTCTGTCACGATCTAGAACTCCAACTGACGCGAATGATCGTCATACGCTGCCCTCGTCTGCCGGCAGCATGCAGCGCAACTTGAAATTTACGCCTCGACCATAGCCCGGGATAGTCCATAGCTGCCGCCGTGATTCGAACAATTGAGCGATCGGCTTGGTTGGATGAACGAATTCGCTCGTACGCCGGGCGCAAAGGACGCCGCAGCACTTTGAATTGCTGTGTGTTTTGTCCTTAAATCGGCGACGATTTGAAGAACCTGCAGCAGAGTATTTGGAGGCGTCGCGAAATTCGATCACCTTGCGGGATTAGCCGATCTATTCGCAAGTATAGGATGTCCCCGCCGCGGGTTGGGTTTCGCGTCTCAAGACATTGGCAACATTTGTTAAAAGGGCGCCACGTTCTCTCGAGCGCGCCCCGATCCCCGGATCGTGAGGGCGCAGCAAAGGGGCTTTGTCCGGCCCCCAAGCGGTTCGGAAGTTGCGGCGCGACGTCGGAAACTGCAGCACGAGCTAACATACTTCGGTCCTGAGCGCAGCGCCCATTGGGAGGAATCGCTATGTTTGGTTTCGCTCGGCTGCGGCGCGACAACAAGGCTCATCCGCTTGGACCGTCCGATCCCGCCGAAGAACCGCCTCAACAGAACATCGCTTAAAGTCAACATTGAGAGAGGCGCATTGGCTCAGCCGGTCGCTGAGGGGGGCGCGTCGCACCATTCCGATGTGGCCTTCGACCCGCGGGGACTCAACACCCATGCCAGCACGAGCCTCGTGAACACTCGCCTAGCTCGTTAGCGAAGACAAACCAACGTATGGGTTCTTTATAGCCTAACTACTATTACGCCTTACACCGTACTGCGGCGAAATTGCCCGCTCCAAATGCGTAATCAGCTCCATGCAATGCAACTGAGAAATGAGACATCCTACTTGAGATTGCGAGAACTCATAACCTCATTGTTCTTGCTGCCGTGTATTCTCACTGCCACGTCCTGCTCAAGCATCGGATATCCCGTAAGAAATTCACTGGTTGGTGAAGAGGCTTTTGCCACTCACGCTAAACAGAAAAACCCTCTCGATCTACTCTACGTGACCGACCGGGCACCTGCCGCTTCGGCTCATGGCAAGCTCTCCTACAGCGCGTTTAGGGGGCACTCAATGAGCTTCGGTTCGGTCGCGCTTACGCGCGAGCGGACGCGTTTTCACCGTGGCGCCGCTGGACAGCCTGGCGCCTCGCTACAGGTTTCACGCACCACCAAACTCGGAGATTTCCGCAATCGCCATATCCAATCGAACTCACGCCTCACGGCCCCCGTCGGTTGCCCACAACGGTCGATACCCATATGCGAGCAGCAGCTGGCTTACAGGGTGAAGTGACCCGGCGCCTTGCGATGGCGACGCGCAAAGAAGTGGTCATTTTCATTCATGGCTATAACAATAGTTTCGACGATGCCGCCAAAGCCACCGGCAAGATATGCGACACCCTTTCTCAAGAATTTGTGTGCTTATCGCTTTCGTGGCCAGCGGGGGGATCGGGCGGCGCTTTCTATGGCTACAATATCGACCGTGAGTCCGGCGAATTCGCAGTAGCGGATGTGAAGAAGGCTATTCGCCTCATTTCCGCGACCAAGGCTGTCAAAGGTCTCCACCTCATCGCGCACAGCCGCGGCGCAGACGTCCTGCTATCCGCCCTTCAGCAGCTGGGAATGGAAGCATACGTCACCCGGTCTTCTCCTTCCGAGCGGTACAAAATCAACAATGTGGTGCTGTTTGCTCCAGACATTGATCTCCACGTTGCCACAGCAAGATTGTTCGGTTTCGTGTCTGATCCCGATGCACCACACGGAACAGAAGCAACCCCTTACGGCCATTTACCGGCCATAGGCCCGCTGCATCTGACAGTGTATTCATCCCCCAATGACAAAGCGCTTGCCCTTTCAAGCGGACTGTTCGGAAGCGTGGTTCGCCTCGGGCGGCTAACCAGCGCCAGCATGAGCTCCAAGGAGGTGGGCTCGAATGCGCTTTGGAAGAATTCGCAGCTATCGGGCATCGCCGACTTTATCGAATACAGAGGAGGTGCAAGCTTCGCCGGGCACAGCTATTTCTTGTTCGACCCGGCGGTGCAAAAAGATCTGGCTGCCTTACTCAGGGACCGTCTCAAGGCCGGTGACCCGGGTCGGCCACTGGTGGAAATAAAACGTCCATTTTGGAGAGTCCTCAGCGGAAACTCCGCAAACCGACTGTCCCGCGACTGTCGAAATCTGCGCGATGAGTGACAGGGGCTTCGAGGATCATGCCGGTCAAGGCGACGGGGTGAATAGGCGACGAAATGCCCCCTGCGGTAGCGGGAACGGTGCCACCTTGGGCCCATGAGTAGAGAATCACCGAAGCAGCACGCACGGCTGGGGTGTGCTGGAACTGATGGAGCGGGCGTCCTTGCGGCGGCTGCGAACGACTTCGAGGAGAAGCTGGCTGCTGGGAACCGGGCACCAAGCCGAAACGGAAGGAGTTGCTCGACGCATGTGCGGAGGGCAACCGACACGAGCGCCGTCAGCCGTGCTTTTTGCCGGACGGCAAAAAAACCCCCGGGCTGGTGGCTCCGGGGGTTTTGATTGGTTGCGGGGGCCTGATTGCGCAGAGGCTTGTAAAACTCGGCTGCTTTTGGACCGGTTCACCCTCCAGCGCAACTCCTCGCGAAACGGGTCGAAACGGCTGTCCTGGAGCAGGGGCTTGCAGATCGAGAACAGGAGCGCAGCGATACCCGAAGCTGGTGCAGGACTTCCGCGTCTGGGGACCACGGGTCGCAACCGGGGGCATCAGTCGATAATGTGATAGCCGCTATCGACGTAGAGCACCTGACCGGTTATGAGCCGCGCCGCGTCGTGGGCGAGAAAGGCGGTTGCCACGCCGACATCATCAATGTCGACGAGCTCGCGTGTCGGCGACTTGATTTTCGTCTTTTCGAGCAGCGCATCGAATTCAGGGATACCCGAAGCGGCGCGGGTCGCAAGAGCCCCGGGCGAGATAGCATGCACGCGGATACCCTTGGGCCCGAGTTCGGCGGCGATGTAGCGCACGGCGCTTTCGAGTGCGGCCTTGGCGACGCCCATGATGTTGTAGTTCTCCACGACCACCTGTGAGCCGTGATAGGTCATGGTGAAAAGCGTGCCGCCATTCCTCATCAGCGGTTCGGCAAGGTGGGCCATGCGAATGAAGGACCAGCAGGATATCTCCATCGTCGTCAGGAATCCCTCGCGCTGGACATCGGTCACCCGCCCGCCGAGCGCATCTTTCGGTGAGAACGCAATCGAGTGAACAAGGAAATCGAGCTCTCCCCAGGTCTCGCCGATGCGCTCGAAGACCGCCTCGGTCTGGCCGGGAACGGCGACATCCAGCGGCAGGAAGATCGGCGCTTCGAGCGCGCATGCCAGCGGCTCCACATAGGGCTTCGCCTTGTCGTTGAGATAGGTGACCGCGAGTTCCGCGCCGAAGGCGCGAAAGGCCCGGGCACAGCCCCAGGCGATCGAACGGTCGTTGGCAATGCCGACGATAAGGCCCTTGCGGCCTTCAAGAAGCTTGGCCTTGACGGCGGGGATGGACATGGACTCGTCTCCGGATCACTGGGGTCATATGAGCGCCAGCGTGTGGCGTGCGATCATCAATTCCTCGTCGGTAGGCAGGACATAGAGCGCGACGCGGCTCTCAGGTGTGGAGATCAGCATGGCGCCGGCCTCGTTCGCCGCGTGGTCGAGTTCGGCGCCGAGCCAGGCGAGACCTTCCACGATGCGGGCGCGGATCGGAGCGGAGTTCTCGCCCACTCCCGCTGTGAAGACGAAAGCGTCGATCCCGCCGAGTGCGGCCGCAAGCATCCCGATATTGAGCACGCATCGATAAACGAAATGGTCGACGGCGAGTGCCGCATGCGGATCGTCGCTCGCGAGGAGATCGCGCATGTCGTTGGATATCCCGGAAAGTCCCTTGAGCCCTGCGTCGTGGTAGAGGAGGTCCGAGACGGCTTCTGCACTCATGCCTCTCTGGATGATCAGGTAGAGGACGACGCCGGGATCGAGCTGGCCTGGCCGTGTGCCCATCGGCAGGCCGTCGAGCGCGGTGAACCCCATCGTGCTTTCGATGCTAAGGCCGTCGCTGAGCGCGCACATCGAAGCGCCGCTGCCGAGATGGGCGACGATCACCCGGCCCTGGGCCACTTGTGGCGCCACGTCGCGCAGCCGCTCGGCGATGTATTCATAGGAGAGGCCGTGGAAGCCGTAGCGCCGCACGCCCTGGTCATAGAAGGCGCGCGGCAGGGCGTAACAGTCCGTGTGCGCGGCGTGGCCGCGGTGGAAGGCCGTGTCGAAGCAGGCGACCTGCGGCACGTCCGGGTTGATCTCCATCGCGAGGCCAATCGGCGCCAGATTGTTGGGCTGATGCAGGGGTGCGAGATCCTGGTAACTGGCAAGGCGATCAAGCACCGTGGCATCGATCAGCACGGGCTGCGCGTAGTCGGGGCCGCCATGCACCACCCGGTGACCGATCGCGCGAAGCTC
The DNA here is from genome assembly GCF_020193655.1 of Ensifer sp. IC3342. Classification (GTDB taxonomy): domain Bacteria; phylum Pseudomonadota; class Alphaproteobacteria; order Rhizobiales; family Rhizobiaceae; genus Sinorhizobium. The sequence goes on along the minus strand of NZ_JADYVE010000023.1, from coordinate 25,938 downwards.
AAAGCCTTCCAGCGTCAGTAGCCATTCCCGCGCCGCCGCGATGGCCGCAGGAAGGTCGCAAACGGCATCGGCGGCATAGCTTCGGTCGATAAGGGTCACGCCGTCGCCCCCCTTTGCCAGCAGATGTGGCCGGTTGCCGATACCGTCGATCTGCCCCCGCACCTCGCGCCGGAGGTCCGCGCCAGTGATCCCGAACACCTGGAACTTCAGGCTTGACGAGCCGGCATTGACGACAAGGAGCGCCTCCATGGCTCAGACCGCCACTTGCGGTGCTCGCCGCCGCGCCGCGTAGAGTGCGGCTACGGCGCACGAAGCGAGTCGGGTGCGAACTGAGTCCGCTCGCGAGGTGAGCACGATCGGCACACGCGCGCCGAGGACGATGCCGGCGGCGTCGGCGTGGGCAAGGAAGGTCAGGTTCTTTGCCAGCATGTTGCCGGCTTCGAGATCTGGGACCACCAGGATCTGGGCGTGGCCGGCCACGGGCGACTTGATGCCCTTGATCCGTGCCGCCTCCGGGTCGATCGCATTGTCGAAGGCGAGCGGACCGTCGAGCAGGCCGCCCCTGATCTGGCCGCGCTCGGCCATTTTGCAAAGCGCGGCGGCTTCGATTGTCGAAGGAATCTTCGTTGTCACCGTCTCAACCGCCGAGAGAATGGCGACGCGCGGTTCGCCGAGGCCGATCGTCACCCAGAGATCGATCGCGTTCTGCACGATGTCGCGCTTGGCTTCGAGGTCGGGGAAGATGTTGATAGCCGCGTCGGTGATGAACAGTGTGTCGGCGTGACCGGGCACGTCCATGATGAAGACGTGGCTGATCCGCCGCGCGGTTCTGAGGCCGGTAGCGGAAGCGGCAACCTCGTGCATCAGTTCGTCGGTATGCAGGCTGCCCTTCATCAGGAACTCGCCCCTGCCCTCGCGGATCATTTCCACCGCCTTCGCGGCGGCCGCATGGCTGTGGGATACGTCGATGATCTCCCGCCGACCAAGATCGAGCCGGTGTTCCGCTGCGACGTTGCGGATCTTTGCCTCCGGGCCGACGAGTATCGGTGCGATGAGTCCCGCATCAGCGGCTTCGAGGGCACCGCGCAGCGAGGTCTCGTCACAGGGATGCGCCACGATGGTAACTGCAGGCACCTCCGCTTGAGCGGCGGCGATCAGGCGGTCATATTTGGACGGCTGGGGCGTCAGTGCGGTTACCTCGGACACGTCGAAACTCCTTCCTCGATCACGATGCGCCGCGATCGCGAGCGGCCTTGCGCACGACGATCGGCAGCGGCGGTTCGTTGTCGAGACCGAAAAGCGCCGCAACGCGTTGCAGTCTCTCGGCGGCGATGCCCGTCAGGGGACCGGGCGCCTCCAGCACCTCTCGAAGCGCGGCGAAGGCCGCCCGGCGTTCCACGCTTCCTTCCGGCAGCAGCCTGGGAAGCGCCCCGAGCGCGGCCTCCTCGTCGATCAGCAGCATGAAGTATTGCGCGCGCATCAGCGCCTTAAACTCGGCAAGCGTCAGTTGTTTGGCCGACTGATGGGCGCGCCGAAGCCGGCGGATCGCCTCAAAGCCGCGCTCGTCAGCTCCGCCGCGCGCCATGCCGACGAAAAGAAGCGCCCTGGCGAGAGCTTCGCGAAGGCCGCCCTCGCCCATCTTTGCCTTGAGTTCAGCGATACGCGTATCCACGAGCGCCTGATGAAGCAGGCTTTTCGCTGCCTTGCGCGGCGGCCGGGAGTATTTCGTGTCGATGCCGAGCGCGGCCTGCAGGGCGGAGGCTCCGTAGATCGTGTGGAAGGTCTGCTCCGAAAGATGCTCGGCCGTCCGACGCCAGGCCTCCAGACCGTCGACGATCTGACGAGACACACTGTCTTGCAGCGCCAGGAACGGGTTGTCCGCGGCGACCGGCTTACGGTTTTCGCGGACATGCTCTGCGCCGGCATGGATCCACGCTGTGAAGGGGTTGCTGGGGCCGAACAGTTCATACTGGAGGCGCAGCGGATGTATGCGTCGCATCGCCTCGGCCATCGGCAGTGTCACAATAGCCCTGATCGCGGGCTGCAGATAGGTGCGGTAAAGCGCCAGGTTGATCTCCGAGACCTTCGCCGCGGCAGCGAAGCGGCGCTCATCCTCCAAATCGTTGCCGCCGAGCGCGCGGATATCATCGAGCGTGCGCGCCTCGCAACGCATCACCCATTCGCCCGCCACGAAGTCCCGGCCCTCGGCAACATCACTGGCCGGCCTCAGCACAGCCTCGTAAAGGCCGGGCGGCAGCACATCGATCAGGTCGATGTTGGAGGCAAACTCGTCGTGCTCCTTCCGGGCGACGCCGGCCGACACGAAGATACCGAGGTGCCCGATCTTCTCGTGAACGGTGTAGACAATGGTCTGGCCGTGTGCGCGGATTTCGTCAACGCTGTCGTAAAGATCCAGAATCCAGTCGAGCGCCTGTTGCGGTGGGGTGATATTGTCACCCTTGGAGCAGAACACGACGACCGGCGAGCGGATGTTGCGCAGATCGACGGCGGTGCCGTCGGAGGTGTGTACCTCGCCCTTGGCGAGCTTGTTGCCAATGAAGAGTTCATCGACGATGAACTGCATCTCTTCGGCGTTGAGCGTCACATGCCCACCCCACCAGCGCTCGAAGCCGAGATAGCGATCCGCCTCCGTGTCGATCTTCGAATAGAGATTGTATTGCTTGGTCCAGAGCGTGTTGGCGGGATTCTGGTTCTCGAAGTTCTGCACCAGCCAGGCACCGTCGAATATGCCGGCGCCGAGATCGCTGGCGAGCGCCGTGAGCCAACTGCCGCCCAGCAGGCCTCCCGAATAGCGCATCGGATACTGCCCCTTCACACCAGCCCAGTAGGAAAGAGGGGTGCCCGCAATGATGATCGGGCCGAAGAGCTCCGGACGGAGCGCCGCAAGCATCATCACGGCCCAGCCCGCCTGGCAATTGCCGATCACGCAAGGCTTGCCGTCGGCGCCGGGATGCCTGGTAATGACGGTTTCGAGGAACACCGCTTCGGCACGGGCGATATCCTCGATCGTCTGGCCTGGGACCGGCTCGGGAAGAAACCCGATGAAATAGCACGGGTGGCCGGCCTTCATCGCAACGCCGATTTCGCTGTCGGCCTTGAACCCGCCGATTCCAGGTCCGTGGCCGGCGCGCGGATCGACGACGACAAAGGGCCGCTTCAACGGGTCGACCACGATGCCTGCGGGCGGAACGATGTGCACGAGCGCGTAATTCACCGGCCGGGCGAGCGTGCGGCCGTCCAGAAGGAGTTCTGCCTCGTAGTTGAGCACGTGGGGCGCGACACGCGCGGTGTGTTCCTCGTACTGTTCCGCACGCTGCCGCATGATGTCGAGAAACAGGACCGAACGCTGCCAGGCATCGATCGAATAGGCGAAGACGTCTGCGAATGTCGGGATGGTGGGCTGAGGCATGAAAATCTACTCCTCGGCTTGACCGAAGTGCGGTCCCAATCTCTGATGGCATATAATGCAATACTGCCTGCCAAGCATTGATCTCCATCAAACGCAACCGCATCGGACTGAATGGCAACCAGAGGCCACCGAAAATGGGTGGCTAATAAACTCGCTCGCGTGGGCTTGTGGCCGGCCGTGTCCTTTGATTGTGATCAATGCCAGCCGCATGTTTTGGCGTATCATCCTATTTGAATAATAAAGACAATCAGTCGTGACCTTTCTCTGCTTGCTTTGGAATTAAGCGTTTTCGCCGCGGCAATTGAGTTCTCGCCCGAGGATGAGGAGCGCATTCGCCTTGAGTTGACGCGCATCAATGCGCTGCAAGCGGTGTAGCCGCAGTTTCATGGGCGCATTGTGCGGCGTGCGTCTGAGACCGGAGGACGATCCGATGCGCGATATCCAGAATAGACGCTCCATTGTGCCGCCCTCCTCCGCGGACGCTGTAGGGGCCGCTCTGAGTGAGCTTCGACGAACCCCTCTCCTTGTGCTTATCGTCTTCGTCCCCGCCGTCATTCTCCTGGAGCAAGTGTCGCCCGAGGCGCACACCTTGCTGTTCCTCCTGTCGGTCGCTGCGATCGTGCCGCTCGCGGCACTGCTGAGCCGCGCGACCGAGGCTGTCGCCGCGAAATTGGGCGATACTCTCGGGGCATTGCTCAATGCCACGCTCGGCAACCTGACTGAACTCGTGATCTCGCTTGCGGCCCTGCATGCAGGCCAATATTTACTGGTCAAGGCGTCAATCGCGGGCGCTATCGTCACCAATACGCTGTTCATGCTTGGCGGCGCGTTTCTCGTCGGCGGTATCAAGCATCACCTGCAGGAGTTCAACAGGGTTAGCGCACGCTTTCAGGCGAGCCTGTTGTTCCTGGCGACGATCGCCATTCTGGTCCCCTCCCTGATCAGCGAAGTGGACAGAGTGCCCACCGGAACCTTCTCTGAGCAGCTTAGCTTGGGCCTCTCGCTGCTTCTCATCGTCGTCTACGGGCTGGGGATGCTGTTTTCCCTGAAGACGCACCGGGAGCTCTTCGCCAGCGGCGGCCACGTCGACGAGGATGAGAAACCGTGGCCGCTTCCGGTCGGGATTGTTGTGCTGATTGGCGTCACACTTTTCGTCGCGATGGTTAGTGAGATCTTTGTCGGCTCAGTACAGGTCGCTGCTCAACATCTCGGGATGACGCCTGCCTTCGTCGGCTTCATCGTCGTAGCCTTGGTGGGCGGAGCTGCGGAAATGACAACCGCTTTCTCGGCGGCGCGCGCCAATCGCCTCGATCTCAGCGTCGGCATTGCATTGGGCAGCGCCGCGCAGATCGCGCTTTTCGTCGCCCCGGTCCTGGTGCTCATTAGCTACTTTGTTGGTCCGGAGCCGATGTCCCTGCAGTTCTGGCCCGGCGCGGTCGCGATGATGCTGATCGCAACGATGGCCGCAACGCTCTTGTCCAACGGTGGGCGCGCAGCCTGGTATGCCGGCGTCATGGCGCTGGCGGTCTATGCCATTTTCGGACTCACGCTGTTTCTCTTGCCGCCATCGGCGTGAGTTCGCAGGCATCCGCCAATCACGGTGTTGGCCCCACTCCTGTCCGACTGTCCCCGTGAAAATACAGACGCTGGATCACGGCCATCATCAGTGCCGTTGCCCATCCGAAGATGATCCAGCCATTGACGGCCTCGAAAGTGGCAACCTGGCGCCAGTCACTGCCGAGAACGATGTCGCCATAGCCGACCGTCGTGAAGGTGACGGTCGAGAAGTAGAGCGCGTCTTCAAAATTAGGCAGCGCTTGCGCAAGATAATAGAAAGTTGCCCAGAGCACGACATCAAGTGCAATCGGAGCGATCAGGAAGATTATCCAGACGACGGTCGCCAGCGTCGGGTAGCGCAGCAGCAAGTCTCGGCGTTCTTTTTCCAACCTGCGAAAAACGCCAAGTCCGGCGGACATGAAGGACGCCTGAACGGCGACTGTTGCCGCAATGAGACCGCACGCGATAGCCAGTCGAAATAGCACTCACGCCTCCACACCATGGCGGGGTCGACCAGAACGCGCTATTGCCGCCGGCGGCAGTGTAGCAAAACTGTCTGATCGGTGAACAGTGGCCAGTGCGCGCTAAGTTGCGCCTACAGCCCCGCGTTTTATCAGACGCGCGGCGCTGCAAGAATTTGCGTGGCCTTGCCTTGTGGTAGGGCTCTGCTAGGCTTCGGCATTGCTTCTACCGCGAAAGAGACACCTTGGCGCATGTTTCGGAAGCTATGGGGGGAGACGTTTCCAGGTCATCCTGATCAAGCCCTCGCACTATGATGACGATGGCTACGTGATACGCTGGTGGCGCGCGATGATCCCGTCGAACTCGCTCGCGGCGCTTTATGGCATTGCTGCGGACTGCGCCGAGCGCAAGGTGCTTGGTCCAGACGTTTCCATCGATATCACAGTGCTCGACGAGACGAATACGCGGATCGATTTCCCGGCCCTTCTGCGTCTGCTTGGCGGACGCGACAATTTTGGCATGGTGGCGCTTGTCGGGGTCCAATCGAACCAGTATCCGCGCGCGCTCGATATTGCGCGGCCGTTCCGCGAGGCCGGTATACCGGTTTCCATGGGCGGCTTTCACGTGTCTGGCTGCCTTGCCATGCTCGATGGCAAGGCGGTGGAACTCGACGCCTGCCGGGAGATGGGCATTTCCATCTTTGCCGGTGAGGCAGAGGGCCGTCTTGAAACGGTGCTGCGCGATGCGGCTACCGGCAAGCTGGAGCCGATTTATAACTTTATGGACGACTTGCCGGGTCTTGGCGGCACGCCGGTGCCGTTCCTGCCAAGGGAAAATGTCGCTCACACCCTCGGCTTCAGCACGAGCTTTGATGCCGGGCGCGGCTGTCCCTATCAGTGTTCGTTCTGCACGATCATCAACGTACAGGGGCGCAGGTCGCGGTTCCGTTCAGCCGACGACATTGAGAAGCTCGTGCGGATGAACTGGGCGCAGGGCGTGCACAAATTCTTCATCACCGACGATAATTTTGCCCGCAACAAGGAATGGGAGGCGACCTTCGACCGTCTGATCGAACTGCGGGAGAAGGACGGTATTCCGCTCGGTCTGATGATCCAGGTCGATACGCTTTGCCATAAGATCCCGAATTTCATCGAGAAGGCAAAGCGGGCAGGCGTTACCCGCGTCTTCACCGGCCTCGAGAACATCAATCCGGACAATCTGACCGCCGCGAAGAAGAACCAGAACAAGATCACCGAGTACCGCAAGATGCTGCTCGCCTGGAAGGCGCAGGGCATCATGACGCTCGCGGGCTATATCCTCGGTTTCCCGGCGGATACGCCCGAGACCATCCGGCGCGACATCGCCATCATCCAACACGAACTGCCGGTCCGTTTTCATCTCATAACCGCTTCGGACCTCGCCGGCACTGATAAGATCGCCGCTTTGATTGAAAGCTCCATAGAAGCAAAAGACGACAAGCAATTTGAAGAGTCCTTTGCCCAGATGACGGCCGAATGCAACAACTGCCATAAAGCAGCAGGAAAGCCTTTCCTCCACGTCGGAGCACCAAAAGTTCCTCCCCCCTGCAGTAACAAGATGCTTGGACCGGCGCTTCGCATCGATACATGCCCCGACAACCGTCAGGCGCACGCGGGTCGCCAGCGACGGCGGCACGTAAGTGCCTTCGCCGCTGCGTCGTCTTAGCCACACCGCTCGGTGGCAATGGAGGGCGGAAAGCGCCGACTGGACGGCGAGTCCCCGTGAGCTGCGCGGGTGCCTTTACGTCACTTATATCGAGAACGTCAGGAATGCGGCACCTCAACAGCCGACATCCCGGTCGGCAGATTGCCACATCGAACGGGCTTTTTCGTGGACAGGGGATTCCGCGCTGTGCCCGATCGCCATTCGTCATTGCCAATCACTAAAGACATAATTTCTGAAGCACACCATACGCCACGATCTCGATGCCCCGGGCACCATGCAACTTGATGATGCCCTTCTTCTTCAGCTTTGTAAGCGAGCGCGAAACGGTCTCGATCGTCAGCCCGAGGTAGTCGGCAATGTCGACACGGGGCATGAATAGTTCGAACCTATGCGAATGACCCGAACGATCTGACATTTCGAGCAGGAAGCCCGCGACCCTTTCGACGGCACTTTGGCGGCCAATTACCAGTTGGTGCTCCTGAGCAGACAAGAAGTTCTCCAATACCGCGGGCAACAAACCCTGCCATATGTGCGGATCTTCTTGGAGGCTGACGCTCTTTACGCCAGTGGCACCTATCGCTTCCGCTGTGGACCGGTGCCGGTCCTCATTTTGCAGGCCAAACCAGTTTCCCCCAAAATGGAATGCGAGAATTTGCCGTCGCCCGTTTGCAAGCACGCGGTATACGCGGACGGCCCCGAATTCTACCCGATAGGCCTGGCCCGCCCTTTGCCCGGGAGAGTAAATGCTTTGTCCGTCAATGAAGCTGATGATCGGTCTCGACTCGACTTGCCCCTGCGTGGGCGGCCTCATGGGGACGGCACCTATCAACCTCCCCGGAGAAACCAATATTGACGTATTCATGATTCGACTCCCAAGAATGTGGCCCCTGGCTTACAACGGGCCCGATACGGCGGTTTTTCCTTAGGTGTTCTGCGAGCGCTAACCGGGAGCCACCGACCAGGCGCGGGCTCTGACGTCGAGGTAAAGGGGCCAACCCCGATTTAGATGAAACCCTTCCCCGCACCGAGCGCCTGTTCAATTTCTGCCGCCAGGCTTTCCACCAAGCTCTCGAACTCCGCGCGGCGCTCCGCGCGAACGTGGAGAGGAAGCTGATCGGTGTGAGCGAGTGCATTTTCAGCGGCTGCGAAGTCCTCGCACATCCCCCTGAAGCTCTCGTCGCGGATCGACAATTCCTTGATCTGCAAGGAGCGTGCCGGAAATCGGCGCAATGCCGCTGCCAGGCCTTGTTCCTTGTCACTCCCGCCCGATCGCTCGTTCATTTCGCACCTCCCCTCCGGGTCCGAAACGAAATACAACTTTAATACAACCGCTCTAATATACATTGCGCTTTGGCCACGTGGGGACGTAGAATACGGGAGCTTACGGTGCCGCTGGACACAATCTTACATTGTGGCCAATGGGGGCGGACATGGTAATCGCAGGCCAGCAGGGCGTCCGGGTCGAACCGACAACTGCTCTACCCACCGACGCGGAAATTTTGGCACAGCTCGATCGAATTCGGTTCAGCGCCGAGTTCGAGGCACCGGACCGCGCCCGCAAATTCCTCGCCTATGTCATTGAGGAGACGGTTGCAGGCCGAGCCGACCGTATAAAGGCGTACTCGATAGCAACCGAGGTCTTCGGTCGGGATCTCTCTTTCGACCCTCAAACTGATCCGGCCGTGCGGATCGAAGCGGGCCGAATTCGACGCGCGCTCGAACGCTACTATCTCGTCGCGGGCCGCAATGACCCGATCATGATACGGATACCGAAAGGCGCCTACGTGCCGACCTTCCCCCTGATTCGGACGAGGGCTTCGCGAGATCGGGCGGCATTCGGCCAAACATTCCGAAGCTGGTCATAATGCCGTTCGAGGATCTCTCCGGAACGGCGCAATCGGCGATGATCACGCGGGGGCTCGCTGATGAAGTCATCAGTAATATCGCCAAATTCAAGGAGATCGTCGTCGTCGCCGGTGAAACAACGAACAGACCAAGTGCCGCGGGCGACAGTCCGGCCTATGCGTTGGAAGGGCGGGTCCGGTTCGAGGGCGACAAACTGCGCCTTGGAATACGCCTCATTCAGCAGTCGGACGGATCGGTGGTTTGGGCGAACAACTACGACGAAAGCCTCCAGGCGCACAAGATCATCGAACTGCAAGAGAAAGCCGCCGCCGCCGTGGCGACCGCTGTGGCACAACCCTATGGCGTCGTCTTCCAGGCGAACGCTACGCAGTTCACGAAGTCGACCCCGACGATTGGGAACCATATGCGTGCACCTTGGCCTATTACGGCTATCGCGGCGATCCAGCACCTGCCGGCGGCGGGCGAGGTCGTGATTTTCGACCGCTCCTGGTGCAACCGGCCTGGCGTCCAGCGCGTCATGGGCTTCTGCACTGAGGAGAAAGCACGGCGCTTTCTCGAACTCGCCCCGCGTTTCGAGGCGGCGATGATCGAAAGCGGCATCGTCTTGCTCAAGTACTTCCTCGACGTCAGCGAGGAGGAGCAGGAACGCCGCTTCCGCCAGCGCATCGACGACCCGCTGCGCCAGTGGAAGCTCTCCCCGATGGATATCGAATCCTATCGACGCTGGTGGGACTTTACGCGCGCCTATGACGAGATGATCCGCATGACCGACACCGACTATGCCCCGTGGTGGATCGTCCCCTCCAATGACAAGAAACGCGCACGCATCAACTGCATCTCGCACATGCTGTCCTCGATCCCCTACGAGCGGGTGAAGTTCGCCGAACCCGAACTCGGCAAGCGTCAGAAGCGGCCCGACGACTACGTCGCGGACAACCATGTCCGCCGGACGGTGCCGGACGTCATCTGAAGGAAGGAACCCGCACGTCGTGCCTGCAGGCGACCTGCATGATGCGTCGCCTGCAAGATGCCGGCTGCGGCCCTTCGCAGGCCGCGAGCATTCGGCATCCTCGGGAACACGCCGCTCAGATCTTGTCCGGCGACCAGTCCAGGAAGAAGCCGACATCGCCCGGTATGCCGCCGGGGAAATTGATGATCATCGCCTTCAGCTTGTAGCCCTGCGGCTTGCCGAAGGTCTGATAGCGCTCGTAGAACTCCTTGGCCTTGCCCTGCAGCGTCTCGGGCCAGTCGCGGTCGGCGTTGTTGATCGCCCTGCCGCTGTCGGTGCAGAGCGAGGACGGGAAGCTGTAGACCATGGCCTCGAACTTGCCGTCCTTGACGGCATTGGCGACGAGGCGGCGAACGATCGCGATCTCCTGCTCGGTGACGTGCTTCTCGAGGAAATCGGCGGCAAAATCGGCGAGCTTCTGCTCCTGCATCGAGCGGAGCTTCCGCTCCTTGTCCATCTGCTCCATCTCCCGCTCGAGCATCTGCATGCGAAGCTGCTCGGCGCTGGGTGGGCTCGTTTCGGTATTCAAGTCTTTCTGTTCCGGCATCACGTGGCTCCACTTCAAGTCAAGAGGACGAATGGCTGCTCCATAGGGACGTAAGCATAGAGGCCGGCATTGAGGCCCGGCTTGCGGTTTGCCAACGTCTGGTAGACAAATGCCAGCATCAGCATGCCGAAGCGGGCAATGACACAGCCGATCAGTGCCCCCGGGCGAACCGGCGCGAGACATGTCTGGCGGCAAGCTAAAACGCCGTCGCCGATCATCGACCCCACGACAAGGGCAACGAGGGGCAGGAGAGTGAGCTCGTCGGCATACACCTCGGTCTTGAAGGTGCCCTCGTGCGCGATCGTCATGTTCCTCTCCAAATCGCATGCGGTTGCTGCATTCATGCGTTCAGTTTGTCGGGCGTAGTACTGCTGCACTGGCCGATGGGCGCCCACTTAATCTTGGAAACGAACAGCTCGTATGTCATTGATCTGAGACAATGCGTATCTCGGCTCGCTAATGCGTGGTCCCTGGCGATGGGCCTACGATGTTCGCGCGGGCGGTCTGGCGAGCACCATGGCCCCTGGGGTGTTACCAGAAGGAGCCTGGGCTAAGACGCAGCCCCAATGATCATGGTCAGCAGGCTGTGGCCTTTGATCACGATCAACGACGCAAAGGAGTGTCAGGCGTAATATCCGCACGAATGAAAAGCGGGAGGGTACGATGAATAGAAGAGGGAGAATTCTATTCGCCGTGGCGATTTCTTCTATCGTGGCCCTCGTCTCCTGTCTCCTTTTCTTCGGCAGGCAACTGCTCCAGAGACTATTATCCGGGCATCGACATAAACCAGCGCTCCATCAACGGGCAGCGCGAGCCCATCAACAAATATCTTCTCAAACGGAGAGGTGCGGCACAGAAGCCGGATCCGGGCGCTACGGGTACGATCAACCAACCGCCACGTACGAAGCCTGTGCAGTAGCTCGACCACGAAGCGGCCCCGGATGATGTAGGGGCCGTCTCTCCGTCACCATGTCTTGAGCAAGAGGCCTTGCAGCCATTTGGAGGAAGAAAATGGTAAGGGAGCGGATTTCTGTGCTCTGCTGCGCGACGGCAATCGCGCTAACCCTGCTTGCGCCATGTGATGCCGCACTCGCCCAGGCGACGGCGACGCCGCCCGTACCGCAGCAGCAATCCGCGCCCGAGCCGCTCACGGACGACGAGCTTGAGGTCCTAGTGGCGCGGATCGCGCTCTATCCGGACGAACTGGTGGCGCTCGTCTCCGCCGCCTCACTCTATCCGCTGCAGATCGTAGAGGCCGAGCGGTTCCTCGAGGCACGTGAAAAGAAGTCCGACCTGAAGCCGAAGGAAAGCTGGGACGGCAGCATCATCTCGCTGCTGAACTATCCGCAGATCGTCAAGATGATGAGCGAGGATCTCGAGTGGACGCAGGCCTTCGGCGAGGCGATCGCCAACCAGCAGAAGGACGTGCTGATCGCGATCCAGCAATTGCGCGACGAGGCGGTCGCCAAGGACATCATCAAGACCGACGACAAGATGAAGGTGGTCGAGGAGGGTGACAACATTATCATCCAGTCGGCGAGCCCCGAGACGATCTATGTGCCGCAATATCCGCCGGAGATGCTCTACGAGCCCGACTATGCGCCGGTACCGATCGATTATTACGACGAGCCCTATCCCGCCTACTGGTATCCCGGAGCGGCCTTCTTCGCCGGTGCCGTGACCGGCGCGATCTTCGGTGCCATCATCGATTGGGACGATTGGGGTGTGTGGGGCGGCCGCTGGGACGGCGACATCGATGTCGACTGCAACAAGTGCTTCAACAACATCGACTTCGACGGCAAGGTCAACTGGAACGACATCGACTGGAAGAATGTCGACCGCAGCAAGATCAGCTTTGACCGCGACCAGCTTCAGAAGTTCGACCGGACGAACATCAAGAACAACATCAAGGCCAGGGGCGACAACAACCTCCGCAACCGCGCCGCCGAGATCAATCGCGATCGGCCGCAGGCGCGCCCGGGTGGCGGCGGCCAGCTCAAGGACGTGCGCAAGAGTACCCTCGAGGGCCTGAAGGCTCAACCTAGACGGGATGCCACGGCGCGCACCGGGGGCGGGCAGGCGGTGGCGAAGGCGAAATCCGGAGGCTCGAAGCCCAGTGTCAATCGACCCAAGGGCAAGAAATCCTCGCAGGTGAATCGGCCGGCCGGCAAGAAGAAGATGGCCTCCAAGGCGCAGAACCGGCCGAAGAAGCCGTCAGGCCTCGGCAACGTCAATTCCGGCCGGCGCGAGGTGGCTTCGTCACGGCGCGGCGGCCACAGCATGGGCGGCGGCCATCGCGGCGGCGGGCGGCCCCAGATGAGCCGCGGTGGCGGCAGGCCGCCGATGGCGCGCGGCGGCGGTGGCCGTGGTGGCGGACGCAGGCGCTGAGCGGGGGGAGAACGGCCATGATCAAGCTTTTGCACACTCTTCTCCTCGGATCGGCGGTCTCGCTTGCGACCCTCCTTGGAACCGTTGACCTCGCTGTCGCGCAGGCGCAGCAGCCAGACCAAACCCAAGGACCGGCGGGCATCGATGACTATGCCGCGGCGGAGGATCCGCCGGCCTTCGACGATCCAGCCAAAGCGGTGGAGGCTTTCAAGGCGCGGCTTGCCGCCAACGACTTCGACGGCCTTGCAAAGCTCCTCGGGCTCGATGCGGCGAAGGTGAAGACCGGCGAAGGGGCGATGGAGACCTTCGCGCTCATTCGCGAGGGGGCGGCCCGCAATGTCGTGGTGCGCGATCTCGAGGGCCGCAAGATCCTCGAGATCGGCGATCGCCTCTGGCCGCTGCCGTTTCCGATCGCCAAGGGCGAGGACGGCAAATGGGCGTTCGACACCTATGTCGGGCTGGAGGAGATCGTCAACCGTCGTGTCGGCGAGAACGAGCTGGAAGCAATCGAGACGGCGCGCGCCTATGTCGAGGCGCAGAAGGACTATGCGTCGCAGGACCGCGATGCGGACGGCGTGCTGGAATATGCGCAGAAGCTGATCAGCAGCGAGGGCCAGACCGAGGGTCTCTATTGGCCGGCCGAGCAGGGCGGCGAGACAAGTCCGGTCGGCGACGCGATCAGCGAGGCGGCGCTGGAAAAGGCCAAGGCCGGCGAGGGCTATTTCGGCTACCGCTTCCGCATCCTGACGTCGCAAGGCGACAACATCGCCGGCGGCAGATACGACTATGTCATCAACGGCAACATGATCGCCGGATTCGGCCTGATCGCCTGGCCGGTCAAATATGCCGAGACCGGCGCCAAGACCTTCGTCGTCAACCAGCAGGGCATCGTCTACGAGCGGGATCTTGGGTCCAGCACCGAGGCGATCGTGCCATTCATCGACCGCTTTGATCCCGACGACAAGTGGAGCGTGGTGGCCGACTGAGTGCTGACCTTGGGGCTGCGAGGTGCCATTCGAAAGGCGTTCGGACGCGTTGACCATACCCCCCTCTCGCCCGGGCAAGCGCGGCCCAGCGAAACGTTTGTGCTGGCGCAGAGGAAGGATAAGCGGGTTATTGCGATGCTCAAGCGCGGTCACGGAGGCGCATTGCTCGCCTCGCTCCTTTTGCTTCTGCGGCTCGTTTTTGGTTTCGCCGCTCCTGTGGCCGCCCAAGAGCCGACGATGGCCGCGCCGCCGGCAAAGGTCCAGCAACTGATCCAGTTGCTGGACGATCCGGAAGTGCGGCAATGGCTGGAAGCGAAGCAGGCAGCCCCGGCAGCGGCCAAGCCGCCTGGAGGACTTGCCTCGCAATGGGTGGCGGAGATCAGAAGGCACCTTGCCGCCCTCGGGAACTCCGTTCCGCGTGTCGTGCCCGAATGGCAGGCGGCAAGAAATCGCGTTGCCAACGACATGCAGGGTCATGGGACGATGCCGATCTTTCGGGGCTTTGCCATTGTCCTTTTCGTCGGCTACGGCGCCGAGTTCCTTTTGCACTACCTGTTGCGGCGGAGTGCGCCCCGTAATGGCGCGCAGTCCGGGCGAGGCCTCGTTGCCTTCGTCAGTATCGCGCCGCTTGTCGTCTTCGCGATCGCCGCCATTGCCGCCTTCGTGCTCGCCGATTGGCCGCGCCAACTGGAGGCCGCGGTCGCGCCGCTGTTGATCGCCTGGATCGTGGCGCGCCTGTTGATCGCGATCGCATCCGCGATGCTGGAGCCCACGATCGACGAGGCTTCGGCAGCGGGCGCGCCTCCGCAAGAGGTCTCGCTCGGCCCGGATGCCGCCCGGTTCTGGTTCAGGCGCTCCGTCCTGTTCATCTGTGCGCTCGCGTTCGTCTGGGCCGCAGGCGACGTGATGCAGGCGCTCGCGGTCCCGGAAGACGTCCGTGACCTCGTGGCGGCCGTCTTCGGTTTCGTTATTCTGGGCTTGGCGATCGACACGACGTTGCGCCGGCCGGTCGCCGAGATGACACACGGACGGCGCATGCTGCGCAACGCATTGATCGTCGCCCTCCTCATCCTGTTGTGGCTCCTCTGGGTCGCCGGCATGAAGGTGCTGTTCTGGCTTGGTGTCTATATTCTCGGACTGCCGCCGCTGCTGCGCTTCACCAGCGCGGTGGCGAGGTCGATGCAGGACGCCGAAGCCGCCGACTACGTGCAAATGGTACGCAATGTGCTGATCGACCGCGGTGCAAGACTCGTAATCATCGCGCTCGCGGCGACCTGGCTTGCCGTTGTTTTCCGGTTCAACGGCAGCTCGATGCTGCACGATGATGTCGCCACCCGCATCTTCCGCGGCGTGCTCGCCGGCGTCGTCATCCTGCTGGCGGCAGATCTGATCTGGCAATTGGTGAAGGAGTTCATCCATCTCCGCCTGAAACAGGCGAGCGTCGAAACCGGGGATCCGGCGCAGCTTGCCCGCGACATGCGCCTGCGCACGCTGCTGCCGATCCTGCGCAATTTCCTCGCCGCCTTCATTGCCGTAGTCGCCGGCATGATGGTGCTTTCCGGCCTCGGCGTCGAGGTCGGCCCGCTGATTGCCGGTGCCGGCGTTTTCGGCGTCGCCATCGGCTTCGGCTCGCAGACCCTGGTCAAGGATATCATCAGCGGCATCTTCTACATGATGGACGACGCCTTCCGGGTCGGTGAATACATCCAAAGCGGCAGCTACAAGGGCACGGTCGAATCCTTCAGCATCCGCTCCGTCAAGCTGCGGCATCACCGCGGGCCGATCTTCACCGTGCCGTTCGGCTCGCTCGGCGCGGTGCAGAACATGAGCCGCGACTGGGTGATCGACAAGTTCATGATCAACGTTTCCTTCGACACCGATGTTGCCAAGGTGAAGAAGGTGGTGAAGGGCGTCGGCGCGGCCCTGCTCGAGGACCCCGAGCTCGCGCCGCTGATCATCGAAACGGTGAAGATGAAGGGCGTCGAGCAGTTCAGCGACTATGGCATGACCTTGAGCTTCGCGATGAAGACGAAGCCGGGACACCAAACCCAGGTTAGGCGGCGGGCCCAGGCCCTGATCAAGGAGGCGTTCAAGCCCAATGGCATCCAGTTCGCCTCGCCGACCGTGCAGGTCGCAGGCGACGAAGCACAAGCGGCGGCCGCCGCCGCGGCGACACGCGATGCGATCGAAAAGAAGAAGGCGCTAGCTGCACAGGGAGGAGAGGAAGCCGCGGAATAGCTGAAAGAGTGCCAAAAATGGATGCCCCTTATCCCGGGTCAATGAAGAGTTTCCCGAGGTGGAATATGGTTCGCGACTCGCGCTTAACGAGCAGGCAAAATAATGGCGACAGAGATCGAGCGTAAGTTTCAGGTCTTGGATGATCGTTGGCGGAAGAGCGCCTCTGCGGGCTCCGCACTTAGGCAAGCCTATCTCATTGCAACAAAAAACCGTACGTTGCGCGTGAGAACAATTGACGCCGAGCGCGCGACTTTGACGGCCAAGTTCCGCAGAGGGCATATGACACGCGAGGAGTATGAATATGCAATACCGTATTCCGACGCGCTGCAGATGTTCGAGTTCGCGTTGGGTATCGTCGAGAAGACTCGATACCAGGTGCGCTATGCTGATCATCTCTGGCATATCGACGTCTATTCCGGGGCAAATAATGGCCTGGTCGTTGCTGAAGTGGAATTGCGCAACTGTTGGGATGATCCCCCGCTTCCGAAATGGCTCGGCCCTGAGATCACAGGGAATCCGCTGTACTCAAATCGCGCACTGGCAATGAGAAGTCGCGCGTCAACTCAAATGCCACCCTCGCCGTCGCCGGTCGCGCGATCGGACTCGCCTGCAGACTGACTGCCTACGACGTTTCGAATTGGCCGGCGTCGCCAATGGCTTCCCGCCTGCCGACGTAAAGCGGCCCTTCATCAACATCGTCCGTCAGCTCCTCCGGAAGGCGGTTCGCGCGGCCGCTTCTTCAACGTCGTCGACCTCGTCAACCGGCTCGAAACCGAAGCCCGCGCAGGCAAGCAGGGGCCGCTCGCCGATTGCTTGAACCGCCTCGACTTCATCATCCTCGACGAGCTCGGCTATCTCCCCTTCGCCCAGGCCGGAGGCCAGCTCCTGTTCCATCTGATCAGCAGGCTCTACAAGCGCACCTCGGTCATCGTCACCACGAACCTCGCCTTCGATGAATGGCCGAGCGTCTTCGGCGACGCCAAGATGACCACCGCTCTTCTCGACCGGCTGACACATCACTGCGAAATTGTCGAAACCGGAAACGAATCCTGGCGCTTCAAGAACCGCGCGCAAGGCCAAAGCCGGATTCCGCCATCACCCGCACTTGGCCCGCCCACTGCAACCCCGGCCAGCGCCGGGCAGGCCAAGTGCTGATACGCATTGCGTAGAGCGGGGTCTATATTGGATGCCGATATGGAGTGCGCCCCTTGGGGTGGACAAGGATCAGGCTGCTGATTTGCCAGTCCGCCGGATGTGTTGATCCTCGAACTGTTGCGGGCTTAAGTAGCCGAACGCTGAATGGAGCCGGCGTTTGTTGTAGACCTCCTCGATGAAGTGGGGAAGGTGTTCGGTGATGTCCTCCAAGGTTTCGAAGGCCATCGGATAGACCGCCTTGACCTTCAGCGTTTTCATGAAGCTCTCGGCCTTGGCGTTGTCGTAGGGGTTGCCCCGGCGACCCATCGAACCGATCAGGCCGTTGGCGGACAGTGTCTCGCGGTAGAGCTCGGCGGCATACCGCGAGCCGCGGTCGATCGCGCGCCCAATATTGGCGGCCGCGCATCCGGGCTGATGTGGAGGCGTGTGCTCTTCGGGGGCAGCGTCGCGCAAGAGCGCTATATACGTCGTCTGAAAGGTCGAGAAGGGCCGAATGGCCCCTTTGTTCGATCCTGAGGGGCAAGTCGGTAACAAGCTTCGTGCGGCTTTGCTCAGCCCCTGTACCACATCCGGCGTAGCAGCGCGTCACCCCGTATAAAATAATGGTAAAGGGTTGCTCCGGCGTGGAACATCAGCAGCCCGACAAGCAGCCGGCCGCCGAAGCCATGCGGCACGCGCGGGGGGATAGTCGGTGAAGTTCGGCAGCACCGCGCCGGGCGGGCCAAAGACCGCGGGGGCCGCGCCGCTCAGGATCATCGTCCCGATGCCGCTGGCGGCCATCCCAAGCACCACGATGATGTCAGCATACTTTTATCTGATCGTCGTTGTGTTTCTCTGCGCTGCCTTGAAGTCGGCCCGGATCAGCGTGGTGTTCGCAATCGGGTATCTTCGCGGACGATCGAGACGCAAGATCACGATGATTTTAGGCCGGATCGACCTGAAATCATAAGCGTGATCGATTCCAAGTAGTTAGCGCGGGATGCGGGCGGAAAACCGCACACACTTTTCCTCATCCCGCGCTAGTTCTTACATGACCGCATGCTCCTTTGCGGACTCTAGGTGAGAATGACTGTTGTCCCTCGCCAGCGGTAGCCGCTTAGGCAAGAGCGCCGTCGCCTTATGGAGATCACGCCGGTCAGACGCTTATTGCGATTGACACCCGGCAGTGGAAAAACTTGAACCTCGCACGTGTCGCGCACACCGTCATCACTATCCTCTTCCACGCAGTATTTAACATCAGCTCGCATCACGTCGCGGACCTTTGCATCGCCGCCCCGGCCATCGGCCAAGGCCTCCACCGGATCCCTGCCCGTTATCGTGCCGATGCGACGGCGAACCTCACCGTCAAGCATGAAACCCTCGTGACCCGGTGACGCGATCTTGGCTTTCCCTGACATCGATGGAGTGTATTCGGACGGCCGCTCAGAGGTAATGGGGCCGATCTCAGGCAACCTCACGAGTTGCTCGAATGTCCGGAACGCAGCCGCGGCGTTGGTCCCTGTCTGGTAGGAGGCGCTCGGCGTATTGTCGGCAAAGCTCGTCTGCGTCGACCAGAGGGACTGACTGTCGCTCCGCAAATGAGCGCCCGTCGACTGACTCGAGGCCACCGTCACGCCGGTTGCGATCTGACGTAGGAGGTCATGAGATAGGGCGTATCCTGTCCGTCCAAGCGGGCGCGGCCCACATACTGCACCCGAACGGAGGCCGCTCCATGATGCTTCAGGTCCAGCATGTCTGCTGCCTTGCTGGAAACGTCGAGATGCGACCCTTATGATAGGGACCGCGATCGTTGACGCGCACGATGAGCGAAGAACCGTTTTCAAGATTGGTCACCCGCACATAGCTGGGCAAGGGAAGGGTCGGATGCGCGGCGGAAAGGTGATGCGAGTCGTAAACTTCGCCGTTTGCGGTCAGACGCCCATGAAACGCCGAGCCGTACCAGGAAGCGACTCCCTTCTTGTCGTAGTTCGGGTCTTCCTTCGGATAGTAGCGCTTGCCTTTCATCACATAGGGCTTGCCGACAACATAGCGGCCACCGCCCCTGCGAATATTCTTGCGGTGGGCGGCCCGCGGGCTCGACTTCACCCCGTATACCTTTTCAGAAATATGTCCTTTACTGCGGTGCTTGTTCGGCGCTTGCGTGGTTGTACAGGTAGCACAGCAGGCGCAGACCATCGTGATCACCAGCCATCGCACGCCTTTGACAGCCCTACTTACATCAATGTGCCAATAATCCGCTCCATCCGTGAAACAATTGTCAAATCGGGCCGGATGGCAAAAGTTCCGCTGGGATACGCGAATTTTCTCCGTCCTTTACTTGGGCCGGCTGCTGACAACGCCACCCGCGGACGCAAACCCACGGCAGACTGCAATTTCACCTCGACACACCGAGCGGTTGCCGTGCAAATTTGCCGCAGCGCTGGACTGGATCGCCGGATGACGGGATCGGTAACTGCCACGCGACAGCACCGTGTAGTGAAGTCAAGGTATGGGGCAAGGTCTCGCGTCCCAGATTTCGGCCGCATATTCGGCGATCGTGCGGTCGCTTGAGAACCTTCCCGAATTCGCGACATTGAGCAGCGCTTTCCGGGTCCATGCTCGAGGATCGCCATAGAGCGACTGCAGCCGCTGGTCCGCTTCCAGATACGAGGTGAGGTCCGCCAAATGCCTGAAGACGTCGCCCCTCGTCAGAAGGACATTGCGGAGCGCATCGACGACATCGGGATCATAACGGCAAAAATGCCCGGACAGGATCAGGTCCAGCACCGCGCGGGTTTCGGGTTCGTTGTCGTAGTGCCAACGCGGATTGTACCAGCCGCGGCTCCCCGCGACCTCGTCCGCCGTCAGCCCGAACAGGAAGAAATTCTCCTCGCCCGCCGCCTCGGCCATTTCGATCGTCGCTCCATCGCGGGTACCGATCGTCAGTGCGCCATTCATCATGAACTTCATGTTGCTGGTGCCACTCGCTTCATATCCAGCTGTCGAAATCTGGTTGGAGACGTCGCTGGCGGGGATGAGACGCTCCGCCAGCGATACGCAGTAATCCGGCAGGAAGACGACCTTGAGACGCCCGCGCACCACGGGGTCGGCGTCTATCGTGGCGGCGAGATTGTTGAGGAATTTGATAATGATCTTCGCAACATGGTAGGCGGGCGCCGCCTTTCCCGAGAAGAAGAAGGTGCGTGGCGCTATATCGACGCCGGGATCTTCACGGATGCGGTTGTAGAACGCCACGATCCTCAGCGCGTTCAGTAATTGCCGCTTGTATTCATGTATGCGTTTGACCTGGCTGTCGAAGATCGCCTCGGGATCGACAATAATCCCGGCGCTTGCTCTCAGCCATTCGGCAAAGCTGCGCTTCGCCATCCGCTTGGCCTCGCGCGCAGCATCGAGAAAACCGCTGTCGTCGACGAGCGGCTTCATCTTTTCGAGTTCCGCAAGATTTGTGATCCATCCATCGCCGATGCATTCGCTTATGCAGCGGGCAAGGTCAGGATTCGACATCAGCAGCCAACGTCGGGGCGTCACGCCATTCGTCTTGTTGTTGAACCGGCCGGGGAATATCTCCGCGAGGTCTTTGACGGTCGTTTCGCGCAGCAGCCTCGAATGGATCTCGGCAACCCCGTTGGTGCTGTGCGAGCCGACAATGGCAAGATTGGCCATGCGAACGAGGCGCTCGCCACCCGGCTCGATCAGGCTCGCCCGGTCGACGCGCCCCTGGTCCCCGGGAAAACGGGCGACGATCTCGTCCCGTAGCCGCCGGTCGATCTCGAGAATGATCTCTAGGTGGCGCGGCAGCATCAATTCAAACCAGCGCAGCGGCCATTTCTCCAGCGCTTCGGGCAGAAGCGTGTGGTTGGTGTAGGCGAGACAACGCCGCGTGAGATCCCAGGCATCATCCCAGCCTAGGTCCGCCTCATCGAGCAAGATACGCATCAGCTCCGCAACCGCGAGGCTCGGATGCGTGTCGTTGAGTTGGATAGCGACCTTGTCGGGCAGCAGATGCCAATCGGAGTTATTCAAGCGAAAGCGCCGGATGAGGTCGGCCAGCGAACATGCAACCAGGAAATATTCCTGAACGAAACGCAGGCCCTGTCCCATGCTGGTCGAATCGTCGGGGTAAAGGACCCGCGTGACGGTCTCGGCCGTCAGCTTCTGCGCCAGCGCGCTGACGAACTCACCGGCGCTGAAGGCCTGGAAGTCGAAGCTTTCCGGCGTTGCGGCGGCCCAAAGCCGCAGCGTGTTAATAGTGCTGCCGCCAAAACCCACGATCGGCCGGTCGTACGGTATGCCGAGCAGGTGGGACGGCATACCGACAGACGCCCGCAAATTCCCGCCGCGAACCTCGAAGGAGCAGCCAAGCCTGATCTCCACCGCATCCTGCGGCCGGGCGACCTCCCAGGGATCGGGCCGGCGCAACCAGTTGTCCGGCTGCTCGCGCTGCCAGCCATCGACAATCGTCTGCTTGAAAATCCCATACTCATAGCGCAGCCCGTAGCCCATCGCCGGCAGTTGCATGGTCGCCATCGAGTCCAGGAAACAGGCCGCGAGCCGGCCAAGCCCGCCGTTGCCCAGACCGGCGTCGGGCTCCTCCGCGAGGATGGCCAATTCGTCTATATGCTCCTGATCGAACAGCCGCCTGGCGAGGGGGGCGAGACCGAGATTGAGAATGTTGTTGCTGAGAGATCGCCCGATCAGGAACTCCATGGACAGATAATAGACCCGCTTGGGGTTCTCCCTGCCATAGATGTGCTCCGTGTGTTGCCAGCGCTGCGAGAGTACATCTCTGACCGATCGGGCAATCGCCTCGTAACGCTCGCGGCTGCCTGCGTCCTCGGGGGCGATAACGTTGTCGAAGAGCAAATGACGCTCATAGAGCCCGTCGTGGCTTCCCCTGAATTTGATCGGCCCGCAGCCATAGTGTGTGGGCAACTCGTGCGAGGTGGGAGAGTTGGAGCTTTGCGGCCCGGCCGCTTCCTTCTCGCTACTCATGGGGATGCTCCCTTAACCGTCTGTAGCGGGACCTCTGGTCCCGGCGGCCTCAAATGGTTGGAATTGCTTTCGGTATCACGAAGATGGTGGCGCGCTCGTCAGGAAAGCAGCGCCCCGCCCACAGCCGTCTGGGAAAGGGCAAGTGGGCGGATCCGGTGAGATCCGTGACCGCCCTTCGGTCCTCTACGACTCGTGCTTTGGAAAATGATCCACGACGCCAACGACGCCGCGGACGCTTTCGGCTGCAACGCGCGCCGCCTTCCTGCACTCCTCCGTCGAGACATTCCCCCACAAATGTACCACGCCGCTTGCTACCGTCACCGTTACATCCTGCCCTTCGAGACCGGTGTTCTCGCTTAGGCGGATCATGATGCTGCGTCGGATGGCTTCGTCACCGGGCGCCGTTCCATCTGGCTTGGCGGAGATGATCGCCTCGAGAAGATCCGCGCGGCTCACAATGCCGACCACGGCACCAGCTCTCATCACCGGAAGGCGCTTGATGCCGTGCTCTTCCATCAGGTAAGCGACGCGCGCCAAGGACGTGTCCTCGTCGACAGACACCGGATTACGGCTCATCACATCGGCGACTTTCCACGAGTTGCTCTTGATGTATAGGTTGGCCCTCTCCTCCGGAGATAAGGACTCGTCGACGAGTGTCGCGATGGCTCGATGCCCTAACTCGGTCCTTCGCAACAGGTCACCCTCGGTGATGAGGCCAACGAGTTGTCCTTCATCGTCGATGACCGGGACACCACTGATATGATTGGCGAGCATCACTTCTGCGGCCTGCTTGATGCTGTTGTCCGGCGAGACCTTGATAACTCTGATCTTCATCACGTCTCTGACCAGCATCCCGCGCCACTCCCAAGTAGAATAGGGCCACAGCCTTGTCTTCCACAAAATAGCTCTCCGGCAACGCTTAGACAACTCAGGCACTCGGCGGGCTGCGTACGCTTCTTTTGGCCCAACCAGTCCTCGCAGGTGGCTCTCGTGGCAGCGAGGTTGAAATTCCGCTGGCCAAGAGCCCTCGCCGCGTCGTGGCGGAACGCATGCATAGAGCAGGCCCCTGACATCGATGACTGGGGTCTGATCGAAGGGGCAGCTAAGATAGACGTCTGGTCTCCATCCAAAGGAGGGACGTGGGATGAAAGTCGGTATTGTCGGAACCGGCATGGTGGCAGTGCGACTGCCTACGCTCTAGGCCTGCGAGGCGTGGCAAGCGAGATTCTGATGGTTGATCTCGATCCAGCTCTCGCCGAGGCACATGCCCTTGATATCGCACATGCGATGCCATTTGCGTCGGCGACGTCGATCACCCACGGAGACTGCGACCTCCTCCGAGATGCCGGTGTCGTCATCATCGCCCGCGGGGTCGCCCAGCGACCCGGCGAGACGCGGACCGACCTGCTGGGCCGCAACGCCGCTGTCTTCCGCACCGTGGTCGGCGAGATCATTCGCTTTTGCCCCAATGCAATTCTGCTCGTCGCATCCAATCCGGTCGACATCATGACCCAAATCGCGCCAAAGCAGCGCCAGTCGTTCTTCGGCAAATCGGGCGAAGGCACCGACGACTGTCAGAACAGCGAAGACGGCGATGTAGAAAATCGCCTGTCTTATGAACTCAGGCATCTGGCGCCCAGCGATCGCGGTCATGAAGTTTCGGCCGACGTAGTTGTTTACGACGTTAAGGGCGCTCAACCCGCACAGCAGTGCCATCAGTGCGCCAAACAAGGGCTTTGCTTTAAGCCCGACATCGGAGCTCACAAAAATTCTGACGGTGCGCACAAAGCGAACTGCGGTTACCCTGAGCGGAATTTGCTGCTGTTCCATGTCGGTCGCTTTCGAAGGTTTAAGCAGTCCGTGTCCTACAGCGCCGCGCGTGTTATCCGAGACGCAAAAGGCGGCAGTAGCGCCCGAGCAGTTCGTGGACAGGCAGGCGTGCGCGTAGAGGTTTCTCGACCGGCAGAACGCCTTCCGCCCCTTCCGTGAGCATGCGTGTCACAGCCAGCCCCCGGTGAACCCGGCCTTGCGCAGCCCCGTCACAATGGGTCCGCATCGGCGCATAATGTCCCAGAGCAAGCCCGTCCGGTAGTTTTCAACCATTAGCACAACCGGGCCTTGATCGATGCCAAAGTGGTACGGACTTACCCACCATCCGGTGGGACTGTCTTCCACCACAAATGACTGATTGAACGACGGTTTGAACCCGTACAGTCGCGTCATGCCCAGGTTCATTCGGGCAAAGTTGCGGGCTGTCGGAATGACGATTTCAGGCGCGAATGGCAGCGAAGCGATGACAACCCATGGTGAAACCGTCCCGTCGTCAGGTCCGAATGGAGCCCCGCGGGCGATGTAATCGAAGAACTCCCGCTTGGCGCCATTGACCACTCGTGTGACCCAACCAGGCCCGTCGCTCGCCGTGAACCCCCAACAATGTTCCCCGTAACCGGCGAAATTCATCGGATTGCGAATGGCGTATTCCTGCTGCACGAAACTCGCTTGCCGGCTGTTCTGGAAGTAGTCGCTGTCATGCTCGCGCATGAAGGCGTCGCGGATTCCCCGAAAATCAACCCACATATGGGAAAGCTGGTGCGTAAAGAGGGGGCCCGAATAGAGCAGCTCGCGGCCGAAGATATTCCTCCACTCGTAGCTTTCCGTATAGGCGGTGTAGGATTCTGCGGGCAAGGGATGGGTCGGCGAACCCAAGCCGAGGATATAGAGAAGCAGTCCCTCGTCATATCCGCGCCATCGGTAAGGAATGAACCCCCTTTCCGGCCGCCAGCCGTGGGTGAGGGTGGGGCCGTGATCGCGAGCCCAGTTCCAATCGGCGCGCTGGTAAAGCGCCGTGGCAAGTTGCCGAATCTCCGCTTCGTCGGCCGTGTCCTGGTCGAAATAGGTGGCAACGGTCAGTGCGCCTGCGAAGAGGAAAGCCGAATCGATGGTCGACAACTCACATTTCCAAACGCGACGGCCTGTTTCGATGTCGAGGAAATGGTAGAAGAAACCCTTATAGCCAGAGGCGTCCGGCTCTGGCCCCTGTGGAAGTTCCATCAGGAATCGCAATCGCTTGCGGGTGATCTTCGCCGCGAATTCGCGAATGATGACGCCGCGTTCCACGATAACGGGAATTGTCGCCAGCGCCATGCCGATCGCGGCAATGCTTGCCGGAGCGTTCGGTGCCGTTTTGTCACGAACCAGGCCGTTGTCCGGATTTGTAACCTGCAGGTAATACAGCAAGGTCGTGAACTGCAGCCGCCCCAGGTCTTCATCGGTCGGCTGCCCATGGAGATCGGCGTCGGTTGAGAGCATCTCGGGCATGGCTTCTGCTCCGTCGGGCGGAGGACAATGCGGTCGTATCCGATGTCCATTTGTTTGGGCACCTCGTATTGGAACTCTCGAGTTTCCAACACGAGTTGTCCTTAAACATTGTCCCCTTCAGTAGACGTGCCCTGAGATTTGCCGGCTTCACCCTTCGGACCCCACTTCCATCCGCTGATCTGAGGCATGTCGTCGCCGTATTTTTCGATATGCTCGCGATGCTCGATCAGCTTTGCGTGGATTGCCTGCTTGAAATAGGCCGCGCGCGCGCCGAGTTGCGGCAGCC
>NZ_JADYVE010000022.1 GCF_020193655.1 Ensifer sp. IC3342 | reverse complement strand
GCTCCTTCCCGTTTCCACCGCTCAACAAAGGCGGCAAAAACATCTTGCGAGCAACCGCTGCGCTCGCCAAGGACGGTCATATCATCTGGCTATTCGCCGGTTCGGACCGCGGTGGCCAGCGCGCCGCCTTCATGGCGACCCTGATCATGACCGCCAAGCTTAACGACGTCGATCCGCAGGCATGGCTTGCCGATGTTCTCGCCCGCATTGCCGACATGCCGGTCGCACAGCTCGAACAGTTGTTGCCGTGGAACTGGTCTTCTTCGAAAGTGGCTGCCAACAAGGCTGCCTGACCGAAGATTGGACCGACGATGGGATACCGCAACACTTCTCTCTACACGCTCAAATACGTGGCCGAAATGCTCGAGGAGGACGAGGACTTTCTCCACGATTGCTCCATCGGAATGTTCTCCGAGGACGGATGCCTCAGCGCCTACGACAGCTTCCCAGCCTCAGAATTGAGCGAGCCCATCGTTGTCTTCACGGAAGACGGTATCGATAATCTTCGGCACACCATCAACGTGCGCAGAGAGATGGGTGACGCACCGCCCAAGAGTGTCACAAAGGCCAAAGGTTTGGAGCAGTGACACCCGCGGTCCTCACCGGACGGATACCCTGATGGTGATGTCCCGGCATGTGGTCCCCGCTTCCGGCGATCGGCTGAGGAGCGGATCGCGACGGGGACAATCAAGAAAGGCAGAAATATGCTTGCAGCAACAAGGTAAACGTGGGTCTAGTAGCCAGGCGTAGACGCGCGAAAAAATACTTGCTCGTCTCGGTCCTGGCCGCCCATCTAAGGCAGCGGCCGCGGCTGCCGAGAATCAATCAGCGCGGAAAAGTGTCGAAGAAGTTCTTGAGGACGGGGTTGGCATTGTCCGGGCGCCAGCAGGCGATGTAGCCGAGCCGGATGCCGCTATTGCCGTCATGCACCGGCCGTAGGGTGACGCCCCGCTCAGGGACAATGTGGGCACCTTCGCACTGCAGGCTGATCCCTTGGCCGCTCGCGAACTCGGCCAGAATGCTTTCGCGGCTCAGCTGGCGCATGACGTCGGGATGATCGGACGGAGCGGCGAGGTGGCGAACGATGACATTGCGGAGGTCAGGGCCCGGATCATCATGGCTCACCAGGAATCGCTCGCCCTTTAGTTCCGGCCAGTAAACGGTTGTCTTCTCGGCGAGCGCATGGTCCTCCGGCAGAGCGACCATCAATTGCGAGGACCACAGAGGCATCGAGTCGAGAAGCTCGGTTCTTCCCGTATCCGCAACTACGATCGCCAGATCGATCGTGCCGGACATGACGCCCGCTTTGAGCTCGGCGTAGGAGGCCTCCAGCAGTTCCACCTCGACGCCGGGAAACTTGCTCCGAAACGTTTTGAGGGCAACGCGGAAGCAACCAGATGACATCGACTTGTAGAAGCCGACAACGAGGCGTCCGGTCTTGCCGGCTCCGCTCGCCTTGGCGCGTTCGGACAGCCGCTGGAACGCGTCGATGATGCGCCGGGCGCCGACGACGAACTCCTCGCCGGTCGGTGTTAGCCGTGCTCCGGACGTTGCGCGGTCGAACAGGAAGACGCCAAGCTCGTCTTCGAGCTCGCGGATGCGTTTGCTGATGATCGGTTGGCGCACATTCAGTTCATGGCCGGCAGCGCTGAAGCTCCCGTTGCGGGCTGCTGCAACGACGTATCGTAAGTGACGTAGGTCCATTGGCCCTCCTCAGACAGACAGCATGCCGCAACACCACGCAAATACATCACACACGGGTCATTCCTTCGGTTTCTTCAGAGGCGAGACCTGCGCGATTCCTGTTTCAAACAGCACAGGCCGATGCCACGATTTGCGAAAAAGCGGTCAAATTCGTTAAGTGGCAAAACCACGTTCGCTTGGGATTCGGCGTCGTGACCTGAGGGATTGTGAAAGCGTATCGCATCTGAGGTCGCCGCAGTGACCAGCACCAAGTGCCCTCCTTTGGTCGGAGGTGTACGGCTCGGCCAGCGAATTTCGCTGTGAACCGAAGCGATGAAGAACTGCCATCGTGAGAGCAATGCGGGAATGTTTTTGCTGTCAACCTTGACGAGGGTGTTCGCGGTCAAGCCAAACCGTTCTCTGACGAACGCAACGAACGGTGCATAGATCAGGCCTTTGATACTGTCATTCGTATGATCGACCACATAGCCACCGAACTCGGTGCAGCCGCGAGCGAGGGAAAGAGTTGGGTGAATCTCGCCTCGTGCCGCAAGAACCATTTTCAAACACGCCATTCCACAAACATTGACGGCCCAGCGCGCGTATTCCTCGACGGTTTCGGCGCCAGAATTGCGCCAAAGGGGATCCCTCACTAGCGCTGAGCTCCCCTCGGCGTAGACGGGCAGTGTCATTTCCGGCGTTTCCCATTGAGAAAAATAGGGTATCTCAGACGAGTCTGCCGTCATTTTAGCCTTTGATTTAGCTCGCCTTCCGACGGAAGAAGGCACGATCGTAGACAATGACCCAGCATGCCCAGCAAACGTTCGAGGCCGCGCAACCGCCGCATTTTGTTGAGGCTTTCGAGCGGTCATTCGCCCCACACCCTTTGGTAGACGCGGATCAAGTTCTCCCCATAGATCTTGCGGATATCCTCTTCTGTAAAACCTCTTTGAAGGAGACGTTCAGTTAGGCACGCCATGCCTTTGGGCGTTTCTATGCCCGCCGGATAGTAGTGCGGCGGCTCTGGATAGGCTTCGCGGGTCCAGATTCCGTCGGCTATGGCTTGCCAGTACTCCTGCATTGAGGCGGCATCGTCGAGATATGGGAACTGGCCGGTGTAGTAGTCGATGCCAATGGTGACGTGTTGCGTGCCAACGAGATCACTCATGTGAGCGATGTGATCGATGAACTGATCAAGTGTCGGCCGGCTGTCGCTTGAAACGAATCCTGGAAAACCGACGACGCCGATTGTACCGCCGTTCCCAGCAATGGCCCTGATCAAATCATCGGAGATGTTGCGTCGCGATGGGTGAACGGATTTGGCGTTTGCGTGAGAGATTATCACTGGCGCTGAAGAGTGCTCGATTGCATCCATTGTGGTTCTGGTGCCGGTATGAGCGCAGTCGACGATCATTCCGACAGCGTTCATACGCTCAATGACCTGCAACCCAAAGCGACTAAGGCCTGCATCAGTTCGCTCTTCGCAACCGTCGCCAATGCGGTTTTTGACGTTATACGCAAGCTGCATAATTCCAACGCCGAGCGCTTTGTATGCGTCGATGAGATCAAGGCTATCCTCAATTGGTTCGGGACCCTGAAAGTGCATGATGATCCCGGTCTTGCCCGTAGCCTTGGCCTTTCGAATATCCGCTGCAGTGCGAACGAGCAAAAGATCGTCACGCTCCCGAATACGCTTGTGCCACGTGCCGATCATCCGCAATGTGACTGGAGCGTTCTGCAATGAACCGACGGTGGGCCCGATTACAGTTACTCCGCCGGCTTGATAATCGGCTATCCGTTCGGGGTCATGTAGGAGCGGGCATACGGCATCGATGATGACCGCGCTGCTGTGGAGCTCTTTTGCGGAGATACTCATCCGATGCTTCCTTTGCTATTCGTTCCAGTTGATTCTTAGTTAATGACGGCAGCGAGTCGCAGAGCGGTAGCCATGGAGAGCGTCCAACCCAGCGATCCATGTCCGCAATTGAGGAACAAGCCAGCAACCTTGCTTGCCCCGACAATCGGCTGACTGTTTGGTGTCATGGGCCTTAGGCCCGTCCAGGCATTGAGGTTCGCGTTGTAGTCGCCAGCGTCCGGGAAAATGCCTCTGGCAGTTTCAAGAAGCGTTTGGAAACGATCCGGTCTGAAGGTAGCGCGACTGTCACCGATGTCGGCTAGCCCGGCAATCCGCAGTCTGTCGCCAATTTTGCAAAACACGACTTTGCGGGTCGTATCGGTGATGCTCGACGACGGGGCCATGCTCGTCGCAGGAACGGTCAATGAATAACCCTGCATTGGCCAGATGGGGAGCCTGATGCCACTCGACTTGGCTATAGCAGCGCTCCAGACACCCAGGGCGATGACCGCGCGCTCGCATTCGAACTCACCTGCGCTGGTGACGATCGAATTGATTTTCTGACCTCGAGTCTTCAAGGACTTGATCTCGGTATCGAACTTGAACTTTACCCCGTAGTCCGATTGCAGCAGGCGGTGGATGTTTTGGCAGAAGAGCCGGGAGTCACCGGCTTCATCAAAAGGCGACCACAAAGCTCCGACGAAAGCGTGGCCATAGCCGGCCAATGCTGGTTCCCGTTCGATGGCCTCGTCGGGCGTCAGAATTTTCTGATCGGCTCCGTGTCTGTTTTTTAGTCGTGCCAGAGCCTCGGCATTCCGCAGCGCTACATGGCTCGAATAGAGGTTAAGCTTGCCAGTGCTTCGGTGATCGAAATGGAATTTGCTGGAGAGATCCGCGAACGCGCAGCGGCTCTCCATTGCGAGTTTGAGCACTTCGATTGTGTTCCGCTCAAAACTGGCCCTGGACGAGTTGGCTAAGAACCTGAGGCTCCACCCCCAAAACTTCGGCGATAGCGTCGGAGTCAACCTGAAGGCCGGATCTCTCCCAAGCAGATACATCGGCAGGTTGGCAACAAGTGAAGGCGAGGCCAATGCGTCGGTGAAGGCATAACTCAGTTGCGCGCCGTTACCAAAGCTCGCACCGCGCTCAGCGGGCGCCAGTCCGGCATCGATGACGGTAACGCTGTGACCTCTGCTA
This sequence comes from Ensifer sp. IC3342, assembly GCF_020193655.1. Lineage (GTDB taxonomy): Bacteria > Pseudomonadota > Alphaproteobacteria > Rhizobiales > Rhizobiaceae > Sinorhizobium. The sequence continues at coordinate 51,315 of NZ_JADYVE010000022.1, read as the reverse complement.
GCCAAGGCGTAGGCGGTAGTCATACCGACGACGCCAGCTCCCAAAACGAACACGTCGCTCATCGATCACGCCCCGTCAAGGCGAGCAATTACGTCGACCTCGACCGGCACACCGCGTGGAAGTGATGCCGTGCCAATAGCAAAACGTGCGTGGCTTCCGGCGTCCCCAAACACCGATACGAGGAGATCAGAGGCGCCGTTTACGACGAAGGGAATGTCGATGAAGTCCGGAACGCAATTTACAAACCCGGACACTTTGACAATTTCGGCGACCTTTGAGAGGTCCCCGCCCGTCGCGATCGACAATTGCCCCAAAACGTTGAGCGCCGCAAGTTTCGCAGCTTCGTAAGCATCCTCACGCGACAGTGCCTGTCCAACTTCTCCGAGACACTTGACTTCACCATCGTCGAGGGGAAGCTGCCCCGATATATAAACCAGACCATGGTCGACTTTGTATCCGAGAAGATTGCCGGCTGGCCTAGAAACTCGCGGCAATCGCAGGCCAAGCACTTCTAGACGCTTTTCAGGTGTCTGAGACATCACTAGCTGTTCCTCCCTGAGGAATATTCGCTCGCGGCAGTTATGAAACTGCGCAAGATCGCATTGTCGATTGGGCTGACTTCGTATTCGGGATGCCACTGCACACCCACGGCAAAGCCCCCAGTGCTCGATTCGATCGCCTCGATCACCCCGTCCTCAGCGACAGCGATCATGCGATATGCCTCCGAAGGCAGAACCGCTTGATGATGCACGCTGTTAACGCGATACCGCCCTGCCCCGAGACCAATCAGGTTGCGAGATTGGCCGACAATGTCGATCTCATGATGCGCGTTTGTGGCGGCCTGACTCGGCTTGTGCTCGAGAGCGTTCTCAAGTTCGCTAGCGACATCCTGGATCAGTTGCCCTCCTAGACATACCGCCAAAAGCTGCATCCCGTTGCAGATCCCAAGAACTGGAATTTTGCGCTCCAGAGCGCACTCGATCAGCGCTTTTTCAAAAGCAGTGCGGGGCGGCTTCACTACATAAGCCTTTCGCGCTTCCTGGTGGTACAGCATCGGATCGATATCGAACATTCCGCCGCTAATCAGGACGCCGTCCACGCTCTCCAGATACCCGTCGACATCTGCGGCGTAGGGCAGGATGACCGGAATTCCGCCGGCGCGGTACACCGCATCCGCATAGTTGCGGCGCAGGACATACTCGGTTTCAGGTTCAGCAATGTCGTTGATATCGGGCGTGATCCCGATAACTGGGCGTGGCGTTTTGACCATAACAGCAAGTAGACGACTCGCGTCTAACTTCCTCCTTGTTGCACTAGAGCGGCGCACGACATGCTGCCGAGAACGACGCTTGAGCGGGGGTCGATCTCAGGTCCTGTGCGCGACAGGAATTGAGCACCAGGATCGACGACTGTCAACAGATTGTAGATTGGATCCAGCAAATCCGCAGGAGTGATCTCCGGGTTTCCCTTGCAAGACGTGCGCGCTTTTTAAGAAAGCATGCCGGGATCGATGCAGACTTCGTTAGATTGAGAATCTGCTGTTCAATATATCTGTAAGGAGCATATGTCCTGGCGCATGGGTTATGCTGATGTCTGGCTTGGCGCGCACGATGGCCGCCTGGGGAGTTACTCCACAAGCCCAAAAGACTGGGATTTCGCCAGGTCGGATCGTCACGGCATCTCCGTAATCTGGATTCATGACGTCGCTAATGCCGATCGTCTCCGGATCGCCCAAGTGGATTGGAGCGCCGTGTACCGAAGGGAACCGCCCGGTGATCTGCACTGCTTTGGTTGCCTGTTCCGGAAGCATGGGTCGCATAGATACGACGAGCGGACCGGAGAACACGCCGGAAGGCGTGGTGTCGATTGATGAGCAGAACATCGGCACGTTACGACCCTCTTCAATGTGTCGAACCGGCACGCCGGCCGCCAACAAAGCTTCTTCAAAAGAGAAAGAGCAGCCGAGCGCAAATGTCACCAAGTCTTCGCGCCATATCTCCGTGATGTCCTGCAACTCATCAACGAGCACCCCATTTTTCCAGAGGCGATAGCGCGGCACGTCCGTACGAATGTCTAGGTCATGCCCGAGGTCGGAGATCGACGTTGCGCCCGGTTCTGACACACCTAGGAGAGGGCATGGCTTTGGATTGCGTTGACAGAACAATAGAAAATCATACGCAAGGTCGCGCGGTAAAATTGCAAGATTAGCTTGTACGAAACCCGGAGCAAGGTTGGCCGTTGGGCCTGACAAAACGCCGGCACGGGCCATTTGCCGAACTTGCTGCGCTGACGAAGGAGTGATTGAACTCATAATTCTTCCTGTGAAGGCGACTTGTGTGTCCGTTTGATGAGGCAGATCCTTGGACCTACCACCAGATTGCTCTGGATAAGGTGGTCACGCGATCTGGAATCCGTGCGCAAGCGGGTCAATCGTCGAAACAAAAATCGTGTTGTGGCCGATTACGCGTGCCCAACCAGCCACGCTGGGCTTGATCGCCTCCTTGTCACCGACCTGAGTTTCTCCCTCGACCCTGCAGTCAAATGTGGTTCCGATAATGCTCTCGTGCACGAACGTGTCTCCGACGTTCATCCGGCCGCGCGCCACCAGCTGCGCCATACGCGCCGAGGACCCTGTCCCGCATGGGGAGCGATCGACGGCTTTGTCACCGTAGAAGACCGCATTGCGACCATGGGCGCGCTCCAGGCGTGGCTTGTCGGTCCACATCACGTGGCTGACGCCGCGGATACGCCGATCCTCGGGATGTACAGGCGCGAGTTTTACTTCCGCAGCGTGTCGGACAAGCGGACTCAGCCGAAGAATATCGTTCGCGCTCATTCCGTCCAGACCGGGCCAGTTCACCTGTGGCTCGATGATTGCATAATAGTTCCCACCATAAGCGACGTCGATTTTGATCAATCCTAGGCCAGGAATGTCGAGTTCGATGTCCTGAGCGTGCAGATAACTTGCCACGTTGAACAGGCGTACCTGCTCAACGAGTTCACCACTTCGGACATACTCGACTTCAATTTTGCCCGCCGGTGCTTCAAGTGATAGTTTCCCTTTACTTTTTGGGACGACTAACCCCTCTTCGATCGCAGCCGTTACAGCGCCAATCGTTCCGTGGCCACACATCGGCAAACAACCGCTGACTTCGATGAAGAGAATTCCGACGTCGCAATCGTCGCGCGACGAGGGATAAAGGATTGCTCCGGACATTCCATCGTGGCCACGCGGCTCGAACATAAGCGCCCTGCGGACCCAGTCGTGATCGCGGAGAAAGATCTCTCGCTTCTCCGCCATTGAGACGTTCGGCAGAAGTGGACCACCGCCAACCACGAGGCGCACCGGATTTCCGCATGTGTGGGCGTCGATGCAGAAGAATGTGTGGCGTGGCATCTCATTTTCCTTTCCTGAAAGAGAAGCGTGCCGCGGAAAATGGCGAAAGATCGAGGCTTGGGGAACGTTCAAAAATAAGCTCACCGACGAGCTTGCCTGTTGTTGGACCCTGGGTCAGCCCCAAATGTCCATGCCCGAATGCATAAATGATGTGTCGGCTACCAGACGACCTGCCGATGACAGGCAGACTGTCGGGTGTGGCTGGCCGGTGGCCAGCCCATTCAACACCCCCGTCTTCTGTAAGTCCCGGGAAATAAAGCCTCGCAAGCTTCACCAGTGCCTTCGAGCGTTTGAAGTTTGGGGGAGACCGTAGTCCACCGAACTCCGCAGCTCCGCCGATCCGCAATCCGACAGAAAGCGGCGTTGCTACAAACTTCCGATCCGCGAATATCACCTCACGTTCAAGCGTAACTCCAGGCGCGGCGATAGTAGTGTTGTATCCTCGCTCACTCTCAAGAAGCACAGGATCCCCCAACTGCCGGGCAAATTGGGCCGACCATGCTCCTGCTGCGATCACAACCTTCGTGGCGGCAAGCGTCGAGCCGCCATTCAGTGCAACCTCCGCCCCGCCGCGGGTCGAATAAACCCGGTCTACCTGACCCTGGAGGATTTCTGCACCGTTCGCGACAAGCCACATGCGCAAGACATCAACGACTTTTTGCGGATCCGTGATGTGCGACCATTGAGGCGTAAAAACTCCACTTTGCACAATTGGGCCAAGAGCCGGCTCCATGTCTCTTACATCGCTTGCTGACAGCTCCTGTATCTCAACTCCCAGCGCACGCTTGATCTCCCATTCATGTTTGTCTCTGAGAAATCCATTCTCCGTCTCGTAGACTGTCAGGGCGCCCTTGCGGAACAAGTCGCCCGCAAGACCAACTTTATTAAAGAGCGGCACCAGATCGTCGTAAACTCGATTGTTTATCGAGGCCAGCGCCTTGGATATTCGCGCGACTTCAGATGCCGAGCCCACTCGCGCAAAATTCCACAGCCACGGTATCATTTGGGGTGCATGCCCGACTCGAAGCGCCAGCGGGCCGAGGGGATCCAATAGCCAGAACGGCACTTTCTTCCACAATCCTGGAACAGACGCTGGTATGACCTCTGTTACGGCGATGCCGCCAGCGTTGCCGTAGGACGCTTTGTCGCCTGCCGGGTCTCGGTCAACGATAGTGACGCTTGCTCCTGACTGTAGCACCTCGAAGGCAACACTCAGCCCGATGATTCCGGCACCTATTACAACGACGCTAGTCTCTGTCATTTGCTCTCTTTCGATCAGGGAGCAGAACCTCTGGCTCCCCTGGGAACTTTGTGATCTGCCACGCTTTGCACTCGCCTTTCCGCAGCCAGCGGGGACTTAATCACCTAATGTCGAGACCAGTGCTTCGCAGATAGGCCCCTGCGATCTGCCATCGATGAAAACTTCAGCGGTGATGAGCCGTCGCCGCGGCTCTGCCTGCGACGGCGCAACGGCCACAAGCACCAACTCGCCGTGTTGGCTAGGCTCAAGTGTAATGCCATCGGCTTCTCCGTGCGAAGCCCATCCAAATGCCGGGAGAAGACGAGCGCTGTACGTCGCCGTGCGCTCCAAATTATTGCGGACCTTGACTGTATAAGTGACCGTGCTGTTTGGTCGGACCTCCGCAAAATAGGGCAGCATTCGCGCCCAAAACAGATCAATGAAATGATCCGGAGGGCTGTTTACGATTCCACGAAAAGCCGCTTCCTTACGTTCGATGTAGTCCGTGTATCCATCGATCCGCGACTGATCCATAACAATCAACTCTCCGTGCCCGGGACACACCAGGTCAGGCTTGATTGCCTGAATCAGTTGCGCGCAGCGGCGATGCATTTCCAACTGGAAGCTGTTGCGCATTACCGTAGACTGGACAACGATGTCCTGTTCAATTCCTTCGGACTCGGGATTGAAGAGGAACAGATTGTCTCCTCCAAAGACGATCCGCTTGCCGTCGATAACGGCAAGAATGATTGCGTGGTACTCGGTTTGACCCGGAGCGTAATGAGCTTCGAAGTCGAATCCTCGCCAACGAAAAGTCTCGCCATCGCGCAGAGTCCGCTGCACCTCAATGGGTTTGTGAAAGCAACATGGTGTGCTTGCCCAGGCGGCAGGATCCGCGATGACGCCGGCGACGCAATCAAGAGCCCAGCACTGCGTGCCGAAATGCCTTTGGAGGAACGGTATGCCACAGACGTGGTCGTCGTGAATATGCGTGGGAACGACGAGTTCGATCTCCCGCACTCCATAATCGTCGCGTAACTGATCCAGGTGATGCGCGATGAAACGCAGCGCCTGCATACCATCGTGATCAGGGCCTGCATGGAGATGCCCCGCTGAAGCAAAACCATAGTCGATCATCATGGCGTGCCCGCTCCCGCTAAGCACGATGTAGAAGTTCGAACACGTGTAGGGCCCGGCCCACAGGAGATGTTCAGTGATGCGTTGCAACTTGCTTTCGCGAAGCGTCTGCTGGTCATTGAACCCGCTGTTACGGCCCGACGTGAACAGTCGGCCTATTTTTGCAAGCGATTCAAGACGCGACTCAAGTCTCCCAACATCGTCGGCTACTTCGGTGATCGGCGCTCCATGCGAAGGATAGGCGCACTCGACGTTCTCCCTTTTGAGAGCGAGAATGGATTGCATCGTGAATTCGACACCGAGCAAATCTCCGTAGCCATATTCCATTGCATGAAGTTGGTAGAGTCGGCCGCCGCGTGTCATGAGATCACCTGTAAAGGCAATCTTCCTGCCATCTACTTTCGTGATCAGGCCGACCATGCCAAAGGTATGCCCCTTTGCCGGCAGCACGCGGAATCCATACTCCTCCCAGATAAAGGTACCGTAATCCTCGAGCACAGCATCGACGGGGAGATTTTCTCCTAAGGAGAAAAATGTATTGCTGTTGCCGTAGTTGTCGTAGATACGTCGAGCCTGCCAAAAAGCCTCAGGATTTTCGAACAGGTGACGTTCGTATTCCGGGACGGCAATTCGTGCTCCGGCCTTCTTAACAGTCGGAGTACCCCAGCACTGATCCCGGTGGTGATGGGTATGTAATACCCAGTCGACGCGCTCGATACCGATACTCGCGAGGTGCTGCAGAACGGCTCCCGAGCCTGTATCGATCAGAACGCATTTCGTTCCGCTCTTCAGAACATAGACGTTACAGGTGTCGCGGAATTCCCACAAATGTTCAGAACGCTGGATGAGAGTCATCTTCCCTTCTTCCTCGGGATTTCATGAGTCCGGAAAACCACGAAATGGTCGTTTGGTCGTTTGGTCGTATGGACATGGCGGGTTACACCGCATTTCTCGTACAGCAATTGAGAAAGCTGTGGGGTGCCGAACACTTACGGCACGCCTATACTTCCATTTGCCGCCAAACATTGTTTTCTTGGACGCCATCCAGCGGTCCGACGCGAAGTCGCCGTAAAGACTGAATGCGGGCAGTCCAAGAAGCGCTAGCCCGGTAGCGTAAAGCGCGGGTCGAGCATGTCGCGCAGGCCATCGCCAATCAGGTTGATGGCGAGAACAACTGCTGCGATCACGACGCTGGGATACACGATCAAGTGGGGGGCGATGAGGACGAAGGTTCGTCCCTCGGCAACGATGTTTCCCCAACTGGGATGTTCGGGGGGAACACCAACACCGACAAAGCCGAGATAAGCTTCAAAGAGAATGGCCAAGCCGCAAATATATGTGGCCTGCACGGCGATCGGAGCCAACGCGTTCGGCAGAATATATTTGAAAAGGATACGCAGAGGTCCGGTGCCGTAGGATTGGGCTGCCTCAACGAAGGCCTGTTCTCGAAGTGTTAACGTCAAGCTCCGAACCAGACGCGCGACGACGGGCACCTCCGGAACCGCCAAAGCTACGATGACAGTCAAGACTCCGCTACCGAAGATCGTCGCCAAGGCAATCGCGAGCAGGATCCCGGGTATCGCCATCATGCCATCCATAATCCTCATCAGGATCTTGTCGGATGCTTGACCGGCTCCCGCTATAAGGCCCAATATCGTTCCCACGGTCGTAGCAAGAGCTGCTGTTCCCACACCGATGGCAAGCGACACCTGGCCGCCGTAAAGCACACGAGTGAAAATATCTCGCCCGAACATGTCTGTCCCGAGCATATGTTCGGAACTCGGCGGCTTCAGCCTGAACTGCGGGTTCATCGCCAAAGGATCAGTGCCGGCAATGAGGGGAGACGACAACGTCGTCAAAACCACTAGGATCAGGAAAATGACAGCTATTTGCAGGGCGGCTGGCAGGCGCGAAAGCTGTCGCAACTGCAAGGAACCCGTCACATCGGAAAAAGTCATAGCACCAAGCTCCTCAGGTGTATTTGATCCGCGGGTCGATAACCAGGTAAGACAAGTCGACAAGCAGGTTTATGACGACGTAGACCATGGCGCTTATCAGTAGAACTCCCTGGATGACCGGGATGTCGATGCGCTGTATGGCCTCAACGAGAAGACGCCCAATTCCAGGTATTGCAAACACCGTCTCGGTTATCACCACACCGCCGAGCATCGAGGCGAAAGAGGTTCCCACAACGGTAACGAGAGGAACGGCAACCAGCTTAAGGCAGTGTCGAATGACGATCGAAGTCTCACTGAGGCCTTTCGCACGCGCTACACGGACGAAGTCCTGATTAAACACTTCGATGGCGCTTGCCCTCGTAATTCGGCCAATCAGCGCGGTCTGAGCAAATCCCAACATGATCGCCGGCAGCAGTATGTGCCTCGCCATCTCAGGGATGCCTTTGTCCATCCCGGCAAAGCCCTGAACTGGCATCCATCCGAGGCGCACGCCGAACGTGAAGATCAAGAGATATCCGATCAAGAAGGCCGGGATCGACATCCCCCCAACACAAAAGAGGAGGACAACTCGATCCACAAGGGTGCCTGGTCGCTGCGCCGCCAGCAGTCCCAGCGGCACTGCGATGATCAATGCAACAAACGTCGCCGCGATCGCGAGGGTGATTGTCGGCTCGGCGCGCGCGAGGATGAGGTTCAACACGGGCTGTCCCGAAAAAAGGGAGGCGCCGAAATCGCCATGCAACGTGTTCCCGAGCCAAACGAAATAGCGGGAAACAACCGGAGCATCCAATTGAAGCCGCTCTCGAATGGCTTCGATCTGAGCGGGCGACGCATAGTCGCCCGCTAGAACAGCCGCCGGATCGCCCGGACTTAGATAGGTCAGCCCAAATACGACTGCTGTGACCACTCCGACGACCGGAATCACGGAGAGAACGCGGGTTATCAGGTATCTGATCATACTGGCCTCGTAAGCCCGAACCGGGATGTTGTTAGTTGCTCTTACGGTGCACGTTCCAGAAATACCAAACGGCCACATCGGCGTCGAAACCCTCGATTTCAGCCTTTCGGACAACAGGACTCGAGGACTCTCCAATCAGAACGAAGGGAAGGTATTCCGAAGCACGCTTTTGCAGGTCGAACGTAACCGTCTTTTTTTCTGCGTTGCTGGTTGCGCTGGTGAATGCAGACCTCTGCTTTTCGATCTCCTCATCACACGGCCAACCGAACCAGGCCTTGTCGCAACTTGCAGCAAGCATGAGATGGGTGATCGGCGATGAAGCGCCCAATGTGTCCATACTGGAGATCATCAGGTTCCAACCGCCATCCGAGACTGGAGCTTTTGACGTCCGCCGTGATGTCAACGTCGACCAATCCATCGATTGCAAATCGACCTGTGCACCGATCTTTCGCAACTGTTGAGCCAGATACAGTGCTGCAGCGTGATACGGAGCATAATCGGTGGGATCGAGGATCACGATGGGCTTGCCATCATACCCAGCCTCGGCCAGCAGTTGTTTTGCCTTATCGAGGTCGGGTGCGCCCCTATGCCCGGAGTACGCCGCTTCGTCACCATACGGGCTGCCGCAGGCGAGGAACGCATAGCACTCCCGCCATAATTCCGGATCGCCAGCCACCAGGGGACCGACCTCCTTCTGGTCGATAAGATAGGTAAGCGCTTCTCGTGCCTTGACGTTGTCGAACGGAGGATTTGAGAAGTTTGGACGGATGTTAGTCGAATACCAAACACCGTTTTCCACTACGAACTTAGTGTCGTTTCTCATGGCGCTGGCATTATCCATCGGCGGAGCCAGCCAAATGTCGTACTGATCCGTCAACATTGCCGCCATGGCGGTATTGGGATCGGGGACGTAGGACATTTCGATCTGGTCGAAGACTGCGTCTTTCTTGCCGGCAAGATAGCTGGGAGGATCGTTCCTCGGCACGTAATGCGGGTTTTTGGTATAAACACGCGTTTGGCCCGGTTTCCACGTGGAAAGGTCAAACATGTAGGGGCCAGAACCGGTGCCATCAGTCAGCGATTCCGTGGCTGGAATGGCGGCGACACGCTTTGGCATGATGAAGGCGGGATTTCCGGTCACTCCAGCAAGCGCCGCCGGCACATCGAACGGCGTTATCAGATCAATGCGGAATGTCAGTTCATCGACCTTACTCATGTCCTTGAGCCTTTCGGCCAACATCACCCCGATCTGATCCCGAGTCGACCAACGCTTTAGTGATGCGATCACGTCATCCGCCGTAATGGGGCTGCCGTCGGAAAACTTCAGTTTGTCCCGAAGGGTAATGGTGTAGATCTTCTTGTCGTCGCTGACGTCGACTTTGTCAGCGAGCGACGGATGAGCGACGCCATGCTCATCGAACTCAAACAATTTGTCGTAGATCAGCGCGGCATGCACTTGCGTGAGTGTTGCTGTTGTGACCATGGGATCGACGGTCTTGAGATCGGCGTCCGAAATAACGCGCAGCGTATCCGCCATCGCTCCGCCGGCGAAAAGCACTCCAGCGACGAGGGGGGCAAGAACTGTGGTTCTGGCGAGATGCGAAAGCCACCCGTGATTTGTTTTGGCATTCATTTTTGGTTCCCCTTTCTTAAAAGTTGTTGCTCGAGCCAGCCGTTAGGTAAGGGCGACTGGTTCAGTCTGGTTTTCCCACTCCGTTTCCCAGATCATGACGGCGTGGCCGGGCGAGACTTCTCGATACTGGCGCACAGGTGGGACATAATCTGCAGACCGGATCGGGCTCTTGATCTCGTCGTTTAAGACGGGACGTTTCTGCAGGCGCCGCGCCGGATCGGCGATCGGCACTGCCGCGAGCAGCCGTTTGGTGTAGGGATGCTGCGGATTCTGGAAAATAGCTTCGCGCGGTCCGATCTCGACAATCTCTCCGAGATACATCACCGCGACGCGGTGGCTGACGCGCTCTACCACGGCCATGTCGTGGGAAATGAAGAGATAGGCGAGCCCCATGCGGGCTTGAAGTTCCAGCATGAGATTGACGACCTGCGCCTTCACAGAGACATCGAGCGCAGAGACAGCCTCGTCGGCCACGATCAGCCGCGGCTCGAGCGCGAGTGCACGCGCGATGCAGATACGTTGACGCTGCCCCCCTGAGAACTCGTGCGGGAAGCGGTTGGCCATATCGGGCGCGAGACCGACCCGCAGCAAAAGATCCTCGACCCTGTCTCGTGCATCCGACCGGTTGGCGATACCATTCACCACCAACGGCTCGGCTATGGCGGTACCGATTCTCATTCGCGGGTTTAGCGACGCAAAAGGATCCTGGAAGATCATCTGCATACGCTTGCGCTGTTCCCGCAATTCGCTGTGGCTAAGCTTGAGCATATCGACGCCGTCGAGCAGCACGGAACCGGAAGAAGGTTCAATCAGCCGCATCACGGTGCGGCCGGTCGTCGATTTCCCGCAGCCCGATTCACCGACCAAGGCCAAGGTCTCGCCGCTCTTGATGTTGAAGGAGACGTTCTCTACCGCGTAGACCCGGCCCTTGACAGAGGACAACAGGCCCGAGCGAATTTCAAACCGCTTCGTCAATCCTGCCACTTCCAGCACAGGACGGTCGGCCGCTCTGACAGTGCTAGGTATCTCAGCTGGTACGTCGGACTCACCTGTCGTACGGTCGAAGATAGGAAAGCGCATCGGCCGGGTGCAGCCCTTCATCGAGCCGAGCTTTGGAACCGCCGAGAGCAAAGATCGCGTATAGGGCTGAGTGGGACTTTTGAAGATGTCCTCTGTCGCACCAGTTTCGATCGCTTTGCCGTTGTACATTACCACCGTTCGATCAGCGATCTCGGCGACCACCCCCATGTCGTGGGTGATGAAGAGAACAGACATGCCCTCCTCTTCCTGCAACTCCTTGATCAGTTCCAGAATCTGAGCTTGGATCGTCACGTCGAGCGCCGTCGTCGGTTCGTCAGCGATGAGCAGATTCGGTTTGCATGCCAGCGCCATTGCGATCATCACACGCTGGCGCATACCACCTGAGAAGCGGTGTGGATATTCGTGAAAGCGCGCCTTCGCCGCCGGGATCCGCACCTTCTCCAATAATCGGATGGTCTCAGCCTCTGCTTCTGCCCGTGATAAACCGCGATGCAAGATCAGTGTTTCGGCGATCTGAAAGCCAATGGACAACACCGGGTTCAGTGAAGTCATCGGCTCCTGGAAAATCATAGCAATTTCATTGCCGCGGATACCGCGCATCTCCGCGGCTGACAGCGTAAGGAGTTCTTTACCCTCAAGTTTGACGGACCCTGTGACCCTGCTCAAGCCTGGCGCGTTAAGCCGCATAATGGAGAGAGCGGTGACACTTTTACCCGAGCCAGATTCGCCCACCACGGCAACCGTCTCTCTGGGCCCAATCTCGAACGAAACACCATCTATTACTGGTTTCCAGCGCCCCTCAATTCGGAAGGAGGTGACAAGACCCGAAACCGAAAGTACGGCATTGCTCGTCCGCTGCTCAGGCATGGTGAGGAGCTCCGTTTTAGACTTGCAGGGCGCTTTCAATTCAAGAACCACTGCGTCACTCCCCCCACACGTCGCCGAAGACACGCAGCCAGTTCAATCCCAGTACTTTACGGACGTCGTCCTCCTTATAACCCCGACGGAGAAGCCCTTGGGTCATCCCGAGGAGCATCTCAGGTGTCTCGATTTCAGGTGGGTTGTAGTGCGGCGGGCGCGGATAAGCTTCGGGGCTCCAGTCGCCAATACGGACATAGTGTTCCCACTCGCTGATGACAGATTCGAGTTTAGAGAACGGAAGAGTTCCCCACCAATAATCGAGGCCCAACCCGACGTGATCGATTCCAACAAGCGACACGAAATGATCGATATGTCCAATAAGATCATCAAGCGAGGGACGTGCCGCACCGCCGTTGGCCGGGACAACGAACTGAGGGACAGCGGTGACGCCAACGAGACCGCCCGTTGCTGCAGCAGCTTTGGCTTGATCGTCTTGGATGTTTCTTCTGCTGGGAAACAGAGTGGCAGAATTTGAATGCGAGAAAACCGCGGGCCGCGTTGTCAACGATAAGGCATCCATTGTGGTTTTGTACCCGGTATGGGTGCAATCAACCACAATTCTATTCTCGTTCAGCCTTCGGATAAGCTTCTTGCCAAAGGCCGAAAGCCCCTCGTCAAAGTCTTCCTCGCATCCGCTCCCGACATAATCCCGCCTATTGTAGGTCAGTTGCACCATCCGCAAACCGAGCGCTTGAAAAGCCTCAACGAGATCCAAGTCGGTCTGGAATGGCCCCGTCCCCTGGAAGTGAAACAGAATCCCCATTTGGCCGTCGCGCTTGGCGGCCTCGATGTCCGAAGCCGTTTCAACAAGCTTTAAGTCTTCCCTCGACCGGATAAAGCGCAACCAGCTCCCAATTCCGTGAAGCGCGTGTTCAGGAGAGTCAGTTCCTGAGGAAATTGTGGGAGCCACACAGGTCGCTCCACCCCTGCGATAAGAATCCAGATATTCCTTTCTATCTAGAAGCGGCGCCACCGCATCGATGAAAATAGCCTCACGATGAATTCTTTCAGCGTCCACTGCGCTTCTCCCAGTTGAATTGTCGAGGTTGCCCCGACTTCATTTTCACTCATCCAACCACTTGGATCCAGCATTGTCAATCCCTTGTAGATTGGATCCAATTGGAATCTGCATGTCTAACGTCTGGTTCCGCAGCCACGCCGAATGGTAGATGGTCTTGCTTGATGCTTCAGTTCAGTGCAAAGCTAAAGCCGCGCCTCGGCTTCAGATTCATTCGGCGAAAAGCCACTCGTCCCAGCGAGCGAGGAGATAAGTGGCTCATCGACAAGAGACGATACTACTTGCTCTTTCGCGTGATGTTCCAGAAGTACAGTCTGGGAGCCGCAGGGTTGAAGCCCTTAATATCCGACCGGTAGACTCGGGGGTAATAGGATTCGCCCGTCAGGATAAACGGCAGATATTCGGACGCGCGCTCTTGTAACTTGAACGCCACGCTCCACCGCTGGTCATCGTCGTTCGCTTTGATAAAGGCCGCCCGCAGTTGCTCGATTTTCTCGTCGCATGGCCAACCAAACCAGGCATTTTCGCAGTTTGAGGCCAGTTGAAGGTGCCGGAGCGGCGATGTAGCGGCTTCTCCTTCCATGATCGAACTGAAGAGGTTCCACCCGCCTTCACTGGTTGGCTTTTTTGAGATCCGACGTGAAGCCAATGTAGACCAATCCATCGATTGCACGTCGACATTAGCGCCGATTTTTCGAAGTTGCTCCGCAACATAGAGCATTTGGGCATGATCGTACGCCGCATCTGTCGGATCGAGAATTACGATCGGTTCTCCCTTATAGCCGCTTTCTTGTAGTAGCTTTCTCGCCTTGTCATAGTCGGCGGGGCCCCGATGCCCCATATAGGCGCCGTCGTCTCCATATTTGCTGCCGCACTTCAGATAGGCATAGCATGTGCGCCAGAATTGCGAGTCCCCCACTGAAAGGAGATTAATCTCGCTTTGATCAATCAGGTATGTAAGTGCCTGACGGGCCTTAACATTGTTGAAGGGCGGAACAAGATAATTTGGGCGAATGTTTCCCTGCGCTGGTGTACCCCTGTCAACAACCAAGTCTGGATTATCGCGAAGTGCCAACACGTTGTCCATCGACGGCGCTGACCATATGTCGAATTTTCCCGTCAACATCCCAGCCATTGCGGTGTTCGCATCCGGGATATACGAGATCTCAATTTTGTCGAACGTCGCCTCTTTCCTGCCGGAATAGTAGCTGGGAGGATCATTTCTCGGGACGTAGAAGGGATTCTTGCTATACTCGCGTGTTTGACCAGGCTTCCAATTTGACAAGTCAAACATATACGGGCCAGATCCGGTGGAATCCGTTATGGGATCGGTCGGCGCCTTCGTTGCGACACGCTTTGGCATGACGAAGGCAGGGTTCCCGGTAATACCAGCCAGCGCCTCCGGAACGTCAAACGGCTCGTTCAACTCAATGCGAAATGTCCGCTCGTCAATCGTCGTCATGCCCTTAAGCCTCGCAGCCAACAACTGGCCGGTGACGTCTCGAGAAGACCAGCGCATAAGCGATTGTATCACGTCGTCGGTTGTGATCGGGCTACCATCGGAAAACTTCACACCGCTCCGAAGCGATATTGTGAAGGACCGCCGATCTTCGCTGGCTTCGACCGCGTCGGCGAGTGCGGGTTGAGGCGAACCGTTTTCGTCCATTTCGAAGAGCTTGTCGTAAATCAGGTACGCGTGAACCTGGGTGTCCCAGGAAGTCGTAACGATGGGATCAGGTGTCTTCATGTCTCCGTCGGCGATAACCCGAAGAGTGTCCGCGGCTGCCGGACCGGCCATGTGAAGGCCGACAATCAGGCAAAACAACAAAGACGCCCACGTCACAGATGCTCTTACATTAGCCCTTGACTCATATCTCATATCATTCCTCCCGTTTGAGATTGTGTGACTAATCGTTCAACTTCAGGCTCGCTCCTCAACGGCCTGAACTTGGATCCTTTCTACAATGTGGCACTTTGCGTCTGCGCTGTTTGCGATGCTTACCTCACCGATGACGTGGTGGTGGGTGGCTTTCGCCTTGCTACGCGACTGTCATCCGCCCCGAGAGCGACCCTAGTAATATGCCGACCGCTCAAATTGCGACTGGCAGGAGCAACGAGTCTTGCAAGTCGACCAGATGATCAAACCCCTTTGTCGACGGTCTTGAAGCTGCACCGCCGGCAAGGAATAGACGCGGGGATAGTCCGCCGGGGTCAAGCTCGTTCGGTGCCGGAGCATTTCAGCTGACTTTTAGCTTCCTTTGCATCAGCTAGCCCCCTCCCCCTGCGTCTGGCTATGGTTCGGCAGAAACCAATCAACCAACAAATTCACACCGATTGTGAGTTGAGCGATCGCGAGCGCCGGAATGAGAGGCGCGAGACTCCCAAAGTTAATCGCTTGTGCGTTCTCGCGGACCATTCCTCCCCAATCGGCATAGGGCGGCTGGATGCCAAGCCCAAGAAAACTCAAAGCAGCGATGAAGAGGAAAGCGAAACAAAAACGCAGTCCAAATTCTGCCAACAATGGAGGCAAAGCGTTCGGCAATACTTCTCGCCGCATGATCCAGCCAAGACGTTCACCGCGCAATCGAGCCACCTCGACATAATCCATGACAGCCAAATCGAGCGCTACTGCTCGGCTGAGACGAAAAATTCCAGTTGAGCTCAGCACTGCTATGGTCACGGTTAATACGGGAACAGAACTTCCAAATACTGAAAGAATTACAAGCGAGAAGATCAGTCCAGGTATCGCCATAATTACGTCGACCAGTCGACTGAGTACCGTATCGACCCACCCTCCTTTAAGAGCGGCGGCAAATCCCGCGGAAACACCGATCCCAAAGGCAAGTACGGTAATACTCAGAGCCAGAGAGATGGTCGTACGAGCGCCGAACAGCAAACGAGACAGGATGTCTCGGCCTAAATTATCAAGGCCAAGCCAGTGTTCGGCGGTTGGGGACGCCCACATAGTTCCGAGCATATCTGCTTCACCGTGTGGAGCTATAAACGGCGCAAGTACGGCGGCTGATACATTGATAATAATCAAGCTGATCCCAATAATGGGGGCAATGGAAATGTGACGGCGAAGCATCGTTCCTCTCCTTACCGGGCGTGCCGAAGTCGCGGATTGCTTAGAATCCCGAGTGTATCAGCGATCATGTTGAGCCCGACATAGACGGCAGCGAAGATTAAACCGCACGTTTGCACGACTGGGACGTCGCGGTTAGCGACTGCGTCGACCATTAGTTGCCCCATGCCAGGAAAAACGAAAACGACCTCGACAACAACGACGCCGACGATCAACCACGCAAGGTTTACTGCTACAACACTGATGATAGGAGCGAGGGCATTTGGAACCGCATGTTCAATGACAATCCTCCAGCGCGGTATGCCTTTTAGGAGTGCCATTTCGATGAAGGGTCTCGACAGTATGTTGATCACTGCGGCTCGCGTTAGCCGCATCATGTGAGCCAGCACTACCAACACAAGCGTGGAGACTGGCAGAGATATAGCATAAAGGCGTTGAAGGTACGACATATCGTCATTCATCATCGCCAGGCTAGGAAACCACCCAAGCTTGACCGAGAATACGATGATCAACACATAACCGACAAAAAATTCCGGCACTGATATAGTCAGCAGAGAGAGTGTATTGATGGCCCGGTCAAAGATGCTGTTTTGCCAAACTGCTGCTAACAAGCCTAAGAAAATTGAAAGTGGAACTGAAATTCCGGCGGCAACGGTAGCCAGGAAAAACGTGTTGCCCAATCGCTCGCGGATTTCAGGACCGATATCTCGTTGGTTTACCAGCGATTTGCCGATATCACCTTGCACAAACCGCGATAGCCAGTCGAAGTAGCGCACTGGAACGGGGCGATCGAGACCGAGCGTGTGGCGAATTGCCAGTTCTGCCTCAGGGGTTTTGTTGCGCCCTAAGATTGCACTGGCCACATCCCCCGGCAGAATCTCCGTGCTTGCAAATATCAGGACCGATACAGCCCACAATGTGAGTACGCCTACACCGAGACGCTTGAGAACGATCAAGACAGTTGAGCGACCAATCCGGGTTTCAGGAACCCCTCCCATGGCCAATTTAGTTGAGTCCATTTCTCGCCCCTCCCTTGCTTGGATTTGTGGGGAGACCCACGGCCAAATAGCCGTAGGTCTCTTCCTCTTCTTTTTAGGCTGCAAACCAGCAGGTTTGGGTGTTCCTCGCGTCCTCCCCGAACGGGAAAATGGTATAACCTTGAATTTTGTTGGACATGGCCTGGATGTCGTAAGTGAACATCACGGTTATATGGCCCCCGTCATCATGGACCATCATTGCCGCCTCCCGATAAATGGCTTTGCGGGCTTTTGGATCGAGCTCCCCGCGTGCTTTCGCGAGCAACTTGTCAAACTCCGGTCGCTCCCAGTGGGCGTCATTCCAGGGCGCGCCGCTTGCAAACGGCATCGAGAATGCTTGATCCTCGGTGGTGAGGCTGCCCCAATAGGAGACGCAGAACGGCGCTTTTATCCAAACATTATCCCAGTAGCCGTCTACCGGCTCTCGCTTTAGTTCCAAGGTAATGCCAGCTTTTGCGGCACTCTGCTGGAAGATCACGGACATATCCACCGCGCCCGGGAACACTTCAGCTGTATGGAGCACAATTGGACCGCTGTGCCCGGATCGCTTGTAGTAATATTTGGCTTTCTCGATGTCATAGGAATGTTTCGGAATGTCGTTCGAGTAGAACGGGAACACCGAGTTGATGGGCGTATCGTTTCCAATTTCGCCGTAGCCGGGAGCGACATTGTTGAGGATTGCCTCACGGTCAACAGCATACTTCAAAGCCAATCGCAGATCTGGATTGTCGAAGGGAGGTTGATCGACGCGCATAACGAAGTAATAGAACCTGGAGTTTGGGGAACTCGAGATGTTGATATTCGGAACGTTCTTGAGGTTCGGCACCAAGTTTGGAGGAACCTCGCCGATGATGTGGACGCTACCAGACAGCAGGGCCGAAATGCGAGCGGTGTCGTCGTTAATCACGAGAACCTCGAGCTCGTCAAACCAGACGCTGTTGGGTTTGAAATAATCAGGGTTTCGGTGGAACGTATATCTTTTACCCGGTTCTGCCTTATCAAGGATAAAGGGCCCCGTCCCGATTGCGCTTGCGGGGTTCTCGTCCTTAGGCTGAGCTACCAAGTGAATATACGCGATCAGATACGGCAGACTGACATCCGGTTCCTTCAGAGAAATCGTCAGTTGATAGGGATTGTCGGCTGTGATGTCATCGATCGATTTCATGAGCGACACCGCGGGTGATTTGGTGTCGGGGCCGCGGTGGCGGTTAAGCGAGTAGACCATGTCCGCCGCTGTAAAATCTTTCCCGTTGTGGAACTTCACTCCCTGTCTCAGTTTGATGACCCACCGTTTGCCGCCCTCCAGGGGCTCCCAACTCTCTGCAAGCTCTCCCCTCAGTTCCCCCTCGGGTGAACGTTCAATCAGCCAGCTTCCATATTGGTAGGTCAGATAGGCTGCGGCCTGCGAAGGTATAAGCGTCGGGTCCAAAGAGTCGCTTGAAGATCCGCCTTTCACGCCCACGATCAATTTTCCACCCCGGCGCGGTGTTTCCGCTGCTGCGCGAGAAGACCACAATGGCAGGCCCACTGCTGCCCCGACACCGACAGCTGCAGATTGAGCAAGAAGGTCGCGCCTTGTGATGATGGAGCCAGGAAATTTGATCTTCGAAGTCATGGCTTAGTCCCCATTTTGCTGATTGTTGAACGTTGAAAAGAGTTGCAGGGCTGCGGTTACGGAAAGGCGGCGGGCAAGCGATAACGATGCTCGCCAGCTACGCAGTACGTCCGTAGAGCCTGATTCCATTGGCCAGATTCTGAAAATGGCCATCCTGGTCGCGATTGCGGAATGCTACAAAGACATCACCCGTCTCGGGAAAAAAATCCCTGTTGGCGACCCGCTGCTGCTCGGTCGGAGTGAGCACAAACAAATCCTCGCCCAGCGGCCGTAACGGCGCGGCATCGGTGGGGGCGGTACTAATGCAATCGTAGCAAGCTATCTTTGTGCGGGTCGAAAGGGTCAGGGTATCAGCCTCCTTTCCGACGTCGTAGACCATCCAACTGTCTTCGTAGCGGCCAGCGTATCCGAACAGATCGATTTCCGCGTCTGCAGGCGAAGCCTTTCGTTGCGGCTCTCCGATCTCCAGGTCACAACAGTCTCTGAGGATGGTCGAAGACAACTCTTCGATGAGCTTGCCACCATTGTCTGAGTTCGTGAGCACAGCCAGGGCAAGTTGATGGCGAGGAGAGATATAGAGCCTTGCGACGATGCCCGGCCCCCCTCCCCCATGACCGAAGACATCATTGCCGAAAACCATCCATCCGAGTCCGACCCCGTGTGGGGCCATGCCGATACGGGACTCAGTGGTAAGTCTCATAAGTCGAGCGCTCTCAGGGGAGAGAATTCTTGTGCCATTCGGCGCCAGTCCATCCGCCAGATGGGCGCGAGCAAAAGTCACAAGATCCGCTGCGCTCATCATGGTGGTCGGCCCTGCAGGCGCGTAGCCAAGCGGCAGGAACACGTGTGAGGATCGTTTGAGCACGCGCGTAGCACGATCGACAAAGTGTCCGACACTCGTCCTAAACAGCATGGCATCTTCTGGCAGAACAGCCGAATTGGGCAGCCCGAGCGGCTTGAAAATTCGTGATTTCACGAGATCATACCAGCTCTTTCCGGTGACTTTCTCGGCTATGTGACCCGCAACCACGATTGCCGCGTTGCTATAAGAGCAGTCTGTGCCAGGCTCAAAGAGGAGCCGGGTCGTTACCATGCGTGCAATAGTTTTCTCGATAGTTTCTTCATCATGCCCGTGATCCGCGGTGATATCGCCGTCAATGCCGGACGTGTGATTAACCAGCATTCGGACAGTGATCTTCTCGGCAGCGGCGGGATCTTCTAAGCGGAAGTCGGGCAAATGCTTTGCGATCGGGTCCGACAAACTCAGCAGCCCCTCATCCACCAACTGCATGATGATTGTTGCGTTGATTATCTTTGTAACCGAACCAATCTGCATCAGCGTATCGGAAGTGAGCTCCGCCCCAATTGACAGATTTGCGCTGCCTGCCGCGGCGGTTGTTAAGCTTCCGTTTTGATAGAGGGCGACGCTGGCGCCTGCCACATTGTGCCGAGCAATGGCGTCAGCAAGCCAAGATGCCATTTCGGGAAAATTCCCACTCATATCTCTTCTCCATGGTGTGCATTTACCTAATCCACTGGATCCAATATTGTCAACATAATGTAGATTGGATCCAGTGCAAAAGGCGACAGTATTGTTAAGCACGGAGGATTAGCCCATCCACATTGATCTCACGCTGACTCTAGGTGCGAACGACCTCGATTTGCCAGGAGCCGGTCTAGCCAGTGCGTGTCCATCTCAGGCACAGACGCAAGCAGCCGCTCGGTGTACGGGTGACATGGCTGCGAGAAAACCTCCGCGAGCGATCCTTGTGCCACAATATTACCCTTGAGCATCACGGCCACGCGGTCGGCAATGCGCCGAACAACCCCAAGATCATGCGTTATGAACATATAAGCGTATCCCCGCGTTTGTTGGAGCGAGGCAAGAAGATCCAGGATCCCTTCGGCGACCAATGGGTCGAGCGCGGACGTAACCTCATCGCAAATTATCAGGTCGGGTTCAGCGGCCAGCGCACGCGCAATGCAGATCCTCTGTTTTTGGCCACCCGAGAGCTGTCCGGGAAAGCGCTCGGCATAGTCAGGGGAGAGATTGATATCGTTCAGGAGTTCGGCGATTCTCTCGCGCAATGCGGCACCGGTGAGCCCTAAGTAAAACTGAAGCGGACGGCCAATGATCTCGCTGACCCTCTGCCGCGGATTGAGTGCTACGTCGGGCATTTGATAAATCAGCTGAATGCGGCGCAGGAGGTCCGTGCTGCGCGCAGTGAGCGTCGGCGGGAGTTGGACCCCGTTGTAAAGTATTTGACCAGCTTCGCGCGGAAGGAGCCCCGTGATGACTCGGGCCAACGTACTTTTTCCGGAACCAGATTCCCCCACGATGGCAACCGTCTCACCCTTTCTGACAGAAAGGTCGACATTCTCCACCACGCGAACCGCCTTCGCGTAGCGCGCGGAGACCTTGCTTAATTCCAGCACGGGCACTTCTCTGGTGTCTGCTGCACCGCTGGCCTTGACACCTTTTGAATGGGTGGAAACCAGAGCTTGCGTATATTCGGCGCGCGGGCGGTTCAGGATTTGTTCTGTATCTCCCTCTTCGACAACGCTGCCGTTGCGAAGGACTATGATACGATCCGCGATTTGAGCGACGACGGCGAGATCGTGCGTGATGTATAGCCCCGCCGTCTGGTGTTCGCGGATCAATTTACGAATTGAAGCCAACACCTCTATCTGCGTTGTTACATCCAAAGCTGTTGTAGGCTCATCGAGAACAAGAATGTCCGGACGGCACGACATGGCCATGGCCGCCATGGCCCGCTGTAATTGACCTCCAGAAGCCTGATGTGGATACCGGCTCCCGAACGTTTCTGGCATGGGAAGATCCAACTCGCGGTAGAGTTGGACGGCTTGAGTCTTTGCCTCCTCGAAACCGCACAACCCGTGGCGAACCGGAGCTTCGCAAACTTGTTTATCGAGGCGCATCGCGGGATTGAACGATGCTGCCGCGCTTTGAGCGATGTAAGCCACCCGGTGCCCCCGCAACTTGCGTCGTTCGGCTGCACTCAGCCTTCGAATATCGACCCCATCGAACAAAATTTCCCCACCGGCGATGGTGGACCCTGGACGAGTGTATCCCAGCGCGGCCAGGCCGATCGTCGACTTGCCGGCACCGGACTCACCTATCAGCCCAACAACCTCGCCTCGTTTCAACGAAAGACTGATCCCTTTGACAATCGGAATCGTTTGACGAGCCCCATAAGAGCTGGCAGTTATGACGAGGTTGTCCATGCGCAGAATTTCTGACGTCAGCTGCTTCGCGCTCATCTTGTTTTCTCCCATTTCACAGTTGCTCAGCGTAAAAACTGAACGGCATCGCAGGCGAGTTAAAGAAGGCACAAATGGCAGAGGCTACAACCGGGCCTGCCGAGAATCCGGTCGATGGGCGGCGGTCACCCCTTGTCGTCCGTTTGCAGTTCATTTTGTTCCCTCTCCAACTTTAATTGCGCGATGTCGCTGACGTTCTTCGCGAACGCTTGCATCGGATGAAACTCATAACGGTCCCTGTTGTCAAGTTTTGTAGAATGGATCCAATTCGCAAAGCGCTGGTGCGAACTGCAGTGGGAGCCCGCCGGTTTATGTAAGTCGTTGAGTGGTTTCCAGGCCGATGCAGCCCGAGTTCACTGCTTTAAGGACAACCCCGGTGGGGTCTGTCCTGTTGCGATCGCGTCAGATCTAACGGGCGAATTCCCATCGTTTTTCGCGGAAGAGCAGATGTCTCAGCGCCGCCGCCTGCCGCGTCGCTGGTGCGAAGAACCCTCACCTCGCTCCCTTAACCCAGGGGTCGGCTTGTATACGATCCGTCTTCAGCACGTGAAACATCATGGCTCGCGTTGACGACCCATTGGCGGCCGGTAGTCCAAAGCTTTTTCAGCCGGTGCCGGAAGCCACCCAAATTGCCTGGCCGTTTCAGTCCGCGGACCGACGTGAAGACATAGATATATGGGTATGGGGGAATTTTCGGTCAGACTGCTGTCCCGCTCATTTTCCGAGTGTTGAGAGCGTCAAGAAGATTATGGCCAGCTCGGATGATGTGCCCTCGCATGAACTCGACGACCTTCGTATCTCGGCTTCGGCACAGATTTAGAATTTGGCGATGATCCTGTTCTGCTT
Source organism: Ensifer sp. IC3342 (assembly GCF_020193655.1). Taxonomy (GTDB): domain Bacteria; phylum Pseudomonadota; class Alphaproteobacteria; order Rhizobiales; family Rhizobiaceae; genus Sinorhizobium. The sequence continues at coordinate 28,147 of NZ_JADYVE010000022.1, read as the reverse complement.
CTTCGAACGCAGACGTTAAGAGCAGTTGGAGCCTGATGTAGCGGTCAGTTTGGACATTGATGCCCTGAATGAGTGCCAACGTTTGAATGCGGTCGGCTGGCACGTAGAGACTGCGATGAAACTCCCAGTTCAAGGCGCCGACCTTTGCTATGTCGCGCTTGTGATAGGCGTCTTCCAGCTGCTCAAGAATCTGCTCGGAAATATCGAGATGATGGTCCGTCATTCGGCTGAGCGCGTAGGTGAGAATGTCGCATTCCAGCATTGCGCGGAGCTCAAAGAGCTCCATGATCTGTTCTGATGGCAGCGTCGTCACGACCGCGCCCTTGTGAATCTTGGAGACAATGAGCCCCGCCGCCTCCAGTTGGCGAAAAGCCTCGCGCACGGGCATTCGGCTGCATTCATACTCAGCGGCGATCGCTTCCTGAACAAGCGGCTCCCCTTCCTTGAATTCGCCGTTGAGAATTCGTTCACGCAACGAGTCAGCTAGTGCCTCCGGCAGGCTCTGTCGTTTCAGGCGATACTTTGAGCGCGGGTTCTTTTGTTCGAGCATCTCGTTCACTTGTTGGATCCAAACCCCAAAAACCATGGCATTTCCGCGCCCTACACGCGGAACGTCAGCTTATAATTCGCACACTAGCGTAAAATTATCCAACATTAAAGCTGGACATGTCGCTTGGCTTATGTAGATTGGATCCAGTTGGGTGTCGGAAAGAGAGGATTGACATCATGGCAAAATGGAAGGGCGTGTTCCCGGCCGTAACGACGAAGCTGGCGAAGGACGGCCGAGTTGACCTTGAAGCCACAAAAAGCAGCATCGATCGCCTCGTCAAGGCCGGTGTCTCTGGTGTGATCGTACTCCCTATGCTTGGGGAAAACGCGTCAATATCGATCAGCGAGCGCGAACAGATCATTCGTGGCGCAGTCGACGTCGTGGCCGGCCGGGTTCCGGTGCTGTCCGGCCTAGCCGAAGTCACACTCGAAAGTGCCAAGGCCAATGCGAAGCTTTACGAGTCGTTCGGCGCCCAGGGTCTGATGGTGTTCCCCAGCCTCGGGTACAAGACCGACGTCCGTGAAACGGCAGAATGGTACAAGGCCATCGCTGGCGCCTCTGCACTCCCAATCATGATCTACAACAATCCGATCGCCTACGGTGTCGACTGCACGGTCGAGGTTCTCAAGCACTTCATCGACACGCCGGAGATTGTCTGCATCAAGGAAGAAAGCGGCGATATTCGGCGAGTGACTGACCTTTATGTTGAATTTGGCGATCGCTTTAGCGTTTTCTGCGGCGTCGACGACCTGATCGTCGAAAGCTCGGCTCTCGGGGTGACCGGTTGGGTATCGGGAATGACGAATGTTTGGCCGACGGAGTGCGTGGAACTCTTCAACCTTTGCGTTCAAAATAAGTATGCGGAGGCGCGCGAACTGTATCAAGTCCTGACGCCGTCATTCCACCTCGACACACATGTCAAGCTAGTCCAGTACATCAAGCTTGGCGAACATCTCGTCTACGGAGCGCCGGAATGGACGCGAGCTCCCCGACTGCCCTTGGTGGGCGATGAACGTGAGTTTGTCGTCTCCACGATCAACAAGGCCATCGACGCGCTCGCCAAGCGTAGCAAGAAAGTGGCCTGATTCTCGGATCCTAAATGCCCCGGCTGAGCGCTGCACGGTCGGGGCAATAAAGACGACCGCAAATCGCAAGGACTATCCGGAGGACAAATGATTACCGGCGAACTTCTGATCGGCGGATCGACGCGCCGCGGCTCGAATGGCGAGATCTGGGCTGTTGAGGCAGCTTCGGGAAGACGGCTGGAGCCAAGCTTTGGCGGCGCTGCCCTCGAGGACCTGGAGCAGGCATGCTTGCTTGCAGATCAAGCGTTTGACGCCTTTCGTGCGACCTCGCTTGACGGGCGGGCGATGCTCCTTGAGAAAATCGCGTCGAACATTCTGGACATCGGCGACGAGCTTGTTGACCGCTGTGTTTCCGAGACGGGATTACCGCGAGTTCGCATCGAAGGTGAGCGTAGCCGCACCGTCGGTCAGCTCCAGCTTTTCGCGTCGGTGGTGCGCGAGGGAGCTTTTCTCGATGTTCGTATCGACAAGGCGCTGCCTTCCCGAAAACCGCAGCCTCGTGCAGATATTCGTCTCACCAACATAGCCGTAGGGCCGGTCGGCGTATTCGGCGCGTCGAACTTTCCACTCGCCTTCTCGGTCGCAGGCGGAGATACAGCTTCCGCCCTTGCAGCGGGTTGCCCCGTCGTGGTCAAGGCCCATTCGGCACACCCCGGAACGTCCGAGCTCGTCGGTCGTGCCGTACAGTCGGCTGTTAGAGCCTGCGGGATGCCGGAAGGCACGTTCTCGCTCATCTTCGATTCGACGCGAGCAGTTTCCCAGGCGCTCGTCGCCAATCCGCATATCAAAGCGATTGGCTTCACCGGCTCCCGTGGCGCGGGGATGGCATTCATGGAGATCGCCGCTCGTCGTCCCGAACCAATTCCTGTATACGCCGAAATGAGTTCGATAAATCCAGTTATTCTCTTCCCGAGCGCCCTCGCCGCGCGCGGCGCCGAAATAGGCAGACAACTCGTGGCCGCTCTTACTTTGGGAGCTGGCCAGTTTTGCACAAACCCCGGGCTGATTCTTGCTGCCAATGGCGAAGGATATGACTCTTTCGTCACAGCAGCACGAGAAGCAATTTCGGTCACGGCTGCGGCTACGATGCTGACCCCCACCATCCACAAAGCATATTGCTCAGGCGTGGATCAACTCGTCGCCCATGATTCAGTCAAGACTGTCGCGCGTGGGCTTGCCGGTGGGGAAAATCAGGGCCAGGCGGGTATTTTCGAAACCACCGCCGGCGCCTTCCTTTCGCATAGGGAGCTGCAAGAGGAAGTGTTCGGTGCCGCAACACTGATCGTTCGCTGCGACGGCCCAAAAGAACTCCGTGACGTTGTCGAAAGCCTTGAGGGGCAGTTGACTATTGCAATACATATCGACCAAGGCGATTACAAGGGCGCCCGCGAGATTACGCCCCTGCTTGAGCGCAAGGCAGGAAGGTTGGTTGTCAATGGCTTCGGAACCGGCGTCGAGGTGAGCCATGCGATGGTCCACGGCGGCCCCTTCCCGGCGACCTCGGACGTTCGCACCACCTCTGTCGGAAGCCTCGGAATCGCACGGTTCCTGCGACCGGTGTGCTATCAGGCGTTCCCTCCTGAACTTCTTCCCTCTGCAGTTTCGGATGCCAACGCGTGGGGTGTTCCTCAACGAATCGATCCTAGCCCCAGGCTGGCATGAAGTAGCGAGGCCTGCGAGCTATCGCCGATTTTCCCGAGTTTCCGCGCAGCCGCCAAGCGTCAACGGCTAGTAGCGGCTGCCCGAGCCAAGGAAAGACATTCGAATATGCTGAAGCACGCGATTTGCGCAGTCACATTCTTATGAAATGGAAGCTGCACGGATATGTTTTTGCGTTGGTGGCGATCGTGCTGTTCGCGACACAGGACGGTTTGTCGAAACATCTCGCAACAAGCTATCCGCCGATATTCATTACAATGATCCGCTATTGGGCGTTCGCTGCATTTGTGCTCCTGGGTCTCGCGAGATCGCATGCGGGCGTTCGCCAAGCGACTGTCACAAGACATCCTGTCCTTCAGATGCTGAGAGGATTGTTGCTCATCGGCGAGATATTACTCTTCGTCTTCTCACTCACACAGGTCGGGCTTGCCATGACCCAGGCCATCTTTCAGGCGGCCCCAATTCTTGTAACGGCTCTTTCGGTTCCACTGCTCGGCGAGAGAGTTGGATGGCGCCGCTGGGTCGCAGTTACCGCGGGTATGATTGGCGTTCTGATAATTTTAAGCCCGACCGGAGGCAGGCTCAGCGCGGCCCTGCTTCTTCCCCTTGCCAGCGCACTGTTGTTTGCAATCTATAGCGTTGCCACAAGGGCTGTTAGCTACAAGGATTCCTCTTCAACGAGCCTCCTCTATACGGCTGTAGTTGGCGCCATCGCCATCTCACTGTTCGGCCCGCTTTATTGGACGCCCATATCGTCGTCCGACTTGCCGCTATTGGCTGCGCTTTGCATCTGCGGAGCGCTCAGCCATTACTGCCTCATCCGCGCGTATGCGATTCTCGAGGCGTCCGAAGTACAGCCGCTGGCCTACTTACAACTCGTGGCCGGGACTGGCATTGCGGTAAGTTTCTTCGGTGAACAAATCTCGAGGAACATGATTGTCGGCGCTGCAATCGTGGTGGCAGCCGGCGTCTTCATCATGTGGCGAGGCTCCGCCCAGCTTGAATGCGCTGATAGCCTTTATCCGCGTCGCCGCTGAATGGCTGCAAGCACGGCTCGCTCCGACTTCAGAAGATATGCCTCCAATTGTGAGACGGCACCATCAACGTCACCGGCCTCAAGAGAATGCACCAGAGCTTCGTTAAGTTCGACGTACGGCTCATGAAGGTATGCACCGTCCTGAAGCTGGGCGAACACAAGACGAAGTTCGGCGAGCAGTAGATCAAATACCGAATTCAGCCGGGGACTGTCGCAAAATTCGACCATCGCCCGGTGGAACTCCATATTCGTGGTTCCAACCAGTTTCCAGTCTGCCTTTAAGCTTGCTCTGCGCCCCTGCTCCGCAAGCAGGCGCATTCGGACGAGAGCAGGGTGACCTTTCGTGGCTGCACGAATCGCTCCGGTTTGGATAACCGCACGAACCCGGTATATGTCGAGCACCGCCACCTCGTCGGGCGCCACAACAAACACACCGCGGTTTGGCGTATAAGTGAGTAGCCTCTGACTGGTTAAAAGCCGGAAGACCTCCCGCAAAGTGTTACGCGAGATGTCGAAATGAGCTGCCATTTGGTGCTCTGAGAGCTTCTGTCCCGGCTCGAACTCGCCAGCTATCAGCAATTCTCGGATTCTTGCAGCGACTGACTCCGCGAGGGATCTATCGTCAGTCGCAATTCCTTCACTCAACATCTCTTCTCACAACTCACCAGTGGCATCTCAGCTATCGTAGAACGATCCCGTATGCATTATCCGACAAACCATGTCATCGTACGAACAAAAACGCTGTTGCGCAAATGAGCCTGGTAAACGAAACAGGGTGGTTAGAATGCGAATGGGGTCGGTAAGTGGCGACCCCCAGGCCGAAATGCTCACCTGACCGACGACTCTGCAGTCCTGCGAGTTTCTACCTGATGCGGCAACACAGCATATCCGGCGGCGTCTTCGCGAGGATCGCATGGAATCGACGGAACGGCGCACTGCAGGGCAAAGGAGGCCCGAATCCCAAAGGGCCACTCGAAGAAATCCGCGTTGGCATCCCGCCCGCTATGTGCGTCACTCTAGCTCCGTCGCCAACGGAGGCAAACGACTTATTGCTGTTTAGCTTGTAACGGGAGGCATGCTCAGGAGATCGAGGCGGGCACCTTCGGAACTACCTTATGCCCGTCACAAGATGCTATATTTCATCGGTTTGTGCCACGGCGTCGGACCTACCAACAATTTCTCATCAGGCGCCCGAATCCTGCAATTGGCTCATTCCAACCGGCCATCCGCAATGCGTGCCAAAAAGCGGCTTGATTTGAGGTGACGCAGGGAAGACCGGTCGCGGCTTCAATCTCGTCAATTGCATCCAAAGCCTTCGTTGCAGTACAGGAGACGAAGATTGCCTCGGCGCCCTGATGATTCGTGTTGCGTGCGACCTCGACATAGGCGTCGCGCGGTACGCTTCCAATACCCATATCGGTATCGAACCCAAAGCAACTCACTTGCACCGACTGGATCCCCCCCCTAGCCAGCATCCGGACGACATTTTCCGTGTTGGCAGTAGTGTAGGGTGTTATGACCGAAACTCTTTTTGCATTAAGTTCGGTCAACGCGGTGATCGCGCCCGTGCCAGGATTGGTAACGTTCACTCCTTGTCGGGCACTGAGAACGAGTTCGGTCACACGGGCCTCTCCGATAAAAGAGGTTGCCGAAGTGCAGCCGAAGACTACAGAATCAAGTCGTAGCGATGGACACAACAAGCGTACCGTGTCAGGAATGCGATCGGCCATCGCTAGGAATGTCCGTTCGGAATTCGGTTGCTCTAAAAGAATGCGCGAAGTGATGAGAGCGACGCGATCATCTGGTATCATTCGAGCAAAGTCCCGATCTACCGCGACATCGTCGCACAGCGCGATCAGACCGATCCTGACTTTTTCGCCGTAATTATCTTCCAACCGTCCGCCGGGTACCGGCACCTGCTCGATTTCTGGGATGGCTACGTCGGCCAACATCGTGCTCTCTCGTTCCACGAATTTTCTCCTCGACTCCCACCCCAGCCAATGCCGCAGCCTAGCCGCTAAGCTTCTTGCTTGGCCGTTGGGCTGTTATGCAGGCATAGATCGTTTGTTAGTGGAGGGAACCACACAAGGCTTGAAGGCTGAAATGAATTTAGGTTATTGATTTATGCAGATAGACAATAAATCAGCCTGAGCGACACGAGAGCACGCTGTATCATTGGCTTTCGTCAGGTCACTGCCGAACTCTGCAACACGAAAGATTGATTTCTCCGAACTTACGGGCGAAAGACCGCTGAAATCCAAGTTCGCCGACTGTTTGATTTAAGGCGAACAACGGGTACCCTGTTCACAACTGATCGATGATCTCAATAAATGGGACTACGATGGATACTTCCCTTCTCCGGTGTTTTCTTACCGTCTCCGACACGCAAAGCTTCTCCGCAGCCGCCACACGCCTCAACGTGACCCAATCAACTGTGAGTCATCAGATTGCACGCTTGGAGGAACACCTCGGTAAGCAGTTATTCGAGCGAACGACCCGAAACTGCCGAATTACAAATGAGGGCCGCGACCTCATCCGATACGCGATGCGCGTTCTTCAGTCAGTTGAGGAGATGGAGGAAAAATTCAAGCCTGGGCTCCTCAGTGGATCGGTAGTGATTGGAGTTCCGGATGACTACTACTTGTTTGATATCATCGCAGGCGCCGTGCGAGGGTTTATGACCGACAAGCCCGGGGTGTCAGTGGAAATGAAAGCGGGGTTAGGAGCGAACCACATCAGGGACCTGCGTGATCGAAACCTAGATGTGGCTTTGATTCGAGAAGTGGGCGGAAACGGCGGCGACATTCTGCGGCTTGAGCGAATTGTGTGGATCGCCGGGAACAACTGGACTCCGCCGCCGAACGGTGCGGTCATTCTAGCCGGAGTCGATGGGCCTTGCGCCTACCGCAAAGCAGCGACAGCCGCGCTTGAAGAGAGCGGAATACCTTGGAAGTGCAACTTTACCTGTACGAGCCTCGAAGGAGTACTTTCCGTTGTGCGCACGGGACTGGCGATATCAGTAGTAAGCGTCGGAGATGCGGCCAAAGATGTGCGGATCATCGATGACCAGACGATCCTTCCACCCCTGCCGATGACTACCTTGAGCATCAAGTATGCGGAGAAAGAGCCGAGCCTCGCCACCAAAGCGTTGGCGCGGATCATGGCCGACGCTCTAACAAAGATCTAGGTGTGACGCAGTTGGAGCCGCTCCCTGGGCGACATCAAGCCTCGAGGTGAAGTAGCACCCGTGGGAGATCGCCAAGCAGCCGGGATCGCGCCAAGCGCAGCCTTGGTCGTGGCCAAATCTAGTATTGTTCAACAATCGCGATCATGTTATCAGACAAACCTAGATGATGTTCTAGGATGAATTGCGATGACACGCATCGATCTCAATAGCGATCTTGGCGAAAGTTTCGGTCCCTGGCCAATGGGGGACGACGTGTCGATGCTGTCGATCGTCACTAGCGCCAATATCGCCTGCGGCTTTCATGCGGGCGATCCTGCAGGCATCCTTTCGGTCTTGAAGGAAGCCGTTCGGCTCGGTGTCTCGGTCGGGGCCCATGTCGGCTATCGGGATCTTGTCGGTTTTGGCCGGCGCAACATGGATCCATCAAGCGAGGAACTGATCGGCGACACGATCTATCAGATCGGGGCGCTGCAGGGGCTTGCCAAGGCGGCCGGGACAACGGTGCGATATGTGAAGCCGCATGGGGCGCTCTACAACACAATCGCACATGACAAGCGCCAGGCAGCCGACGTCATCGCCGCCATCCAAGCAGTCGACCCCTCGCTTGTGCTGATGGCCCTTTCCGGCGCGCCGATTGTCGAGCAGGCACGCTCCGCGGGACTGACGGTGGTCTGCGAAGCCTTCGCTGACCGGGCGTACAATGCCGACGGCAGTCTGGTCAGCCGCCGCCTTCCGGGTTCTGTCATTCATGATCCGGAACTAGTTGCAAGCCGAATGCTGCGTCTCGTCAAAGAAGGACGCATCACCGCCATCGACGGAACGGAGATCGAACTCGAAGCGCAGTCCATCTGCGTCCACGGCGATACGCCGGCAGCCGTTTCGATCGCTCGATCGGTCCGCGACGCGCTCGTCCAAAATGGTGTCGCGCTGAAGAGCTTCACCCATGGCTAAGCCGCTTCGGTTTCTTCCCGCGGGCAGTGACGCGCTGCTGGTCGAACTCGACGACCTCGAGACGACATTGACGCTGCTCGACGCACTGCAGGCTGATCGACCGGACGGCGTCGTCGAGCTCATCCCGGCGGCTCGCACGCTGCTGGTGCGTTTCGACGCGCGTCTCACAGATCGCGTTGCTCTGGCCGACATCATCGCACACGTCGATCTGTCGACAAAATCCAGCCGGCATGGAGAGGCCTTCGAAATCCCCGTCACTTATGACGGGGAGGATCTGAATGATGTCGCCGATCTGCTTGGCTGGTCGGTGGAAGAGCTGATCCGCCGTCACACAGCGGCGACCTATACCGTAGCCTTCACCGGCTTCGCGCCTGGCTTTGCCTATATGACCTCGGATGATCCGGCGTTTGATGTGCCCCGCCGCAAGAGCCCGCGCGTGCGCATACCCGCCGGCTCCGTTGCGCTCGGCGGCAAGTTCGGCGGCATCTATCCGACCGACAGCCCCGGCGGCTGGCAGCTTCTCGGGCGTACGCCACTCAAGATGTGGGATACAGGCCGGCCGCGCGCAGCCCTGCTTGCGCCTGGAGACCGCGTTCGCTTCCGCGACATGACAAAGGGAGCAAGTGTGCCCGTCTCGGCAATGCCGGCTGCTACGGAGACGAGCACTCCGGCATCCAGCGAGGTCGAGGGAATCCTCGTCACCCGCGCCGACCGCCCTGCCCTATTTCAGGATCTTGGCCGACCCGGTCAGGCCGGCCAGGGTGTTTCCGAGTCCGGAGCACTTGATCGCCAAAGCATGGTCGAGGCCAATCTCTGCGTTGGCAATCCGCGCGGCGCGGCAGTCATCGAGATCGCCTATGGTGGCTTCGCCATCAAGGCGGATCGGCCGGTGACGCTGGCGGTGACGGGGGCACCGGCGCCCATGACGATCCGCGCGATGGATGGACGAAGCATTGGCGCACCGAACGCCAAGCCATTTGCGCTTGATGCGGGCGATGAACTGACGCTCGAGTTTCCGCCTGAGGGCACGCGCAGCTATCTGGCGATCCGCGGCGGCTTTGCCGTCGAGACGGTTTTGGGCTCCGCCGCAACCGATACTTTGGCAAAAGTCGGCCCATCTCCGATCGCAGCTGGCGATGTGCTGGTGCCCACAAACGAAGCAGTCACGGCCGTTGATCCCAGTCGCCCAATGCCAGGAAGGCAACAGAAGTCAGGCGACACAGTCACACTCGATGTCGTTCTCGGTCCTCGCACGGACTGGTTCACAGACAAGGGGCTAACCACACTGCTGACTCAGGAATGGCAGGTGACGGCAGAATCGAGCCGGGTCGGCGTGCGTCTTGCCGGCGTAGAGCCTCTGGAAAGAGCCGATGCAACCGAACTGCCATCTGAAGGGACGCCGCTGGGCGCCATCCAGGTTCCCCATAGCGGCCAGCCGGTGCTGTTTCTCGCCGATCATCCGCTGACCGGTGGCTATCCGGTGATCGGCGTGGTCGCCGCTCATCATCTCGATCTCGCCGGCCAGATCCCGATCGGCGCCACGATCCGCTTCAACGCCATTGCCCCCTTCGATCCGCTCCTCAGGGACACAGCCCGATGAAGAAACTGCTGATTGCCAATCGCGGCGAAATCGCCATCCGCATCGCTCGCGCCGCCCGTGATTATGGCATTGCCTCGGTTGCCATCTACTCCGACGCAGATGCCAACTCTTTGCATGTCGAGCTCTCCGATGAAGCCTATGGCCTCGGCCCAGGTCGCCCCGCTGATACCTATCTGAACATCGAGAAAATCCTCGATATCGCTCGCAAGTCCGGCGCCGATGCCGTGCATCCGGGCTATGGCTTCCTGTCCGAGCGCTCGGAGTTTGCGCAGGCTGTGATCGACGCCGGCCTCACATGGGTCGGCCCTGCCCCTGATGTCATTACGGCCCTTGGTGACAAGGTCGAGGCCCGTCGAATCGCTGCGAAGGTCGGCGCTCCACTCGTTAAAGGCTCGGACGGGCCGCTCAACTCGGCTGCCGAGGCGATTGCCTTCGCGAGACAGGTCGGCATGCCGCTCGCCATCAAGGCAGCCTTTGGCGGGGGCGGGCGCGGCATGAAGGTCGCGTGGAAGCTTGAGGAAGTCGGGGAACTGTTTGACTCCGCCGTGCGTGAGGCGACCGAAGCCTTTGGTCGCGGCGAGTGCTACGCCGAGCAGTTTCTCGACAAGCCGCGCCATATCGAGGCGCAGGTGATCGCCGACAGCCATGGCAACACCGTCGTTCTCGGCACGCGGGATTGCTCGCTGCAGCGGCGTAACCAAAAGCTCGTCGAGGAAGCGCCTGCTCCGTTCATCACCGAGGACCAGCGTGCCCGCATTCACGATGCAGCGCGTGCGATCTGCGCCGAAGCCGGCTATACGGGGGCGGGTACGGTCGAATTCCTGCTTTCCGGCAACGGCGTCATCTCCTTCCTTGAGGTCAATACGCGGCTCCAGGTCGAGCACCCTGTGACCGAGGAGACGACCGGTGTCGATATCGTCATCGAGCAGTTGCGTATCGCAGACGGTCTGCCGCTGTCGGTGACCGAAACCCCTGCCCCACGGGGACATGCCTTTGAGTTCCGGATCAATGCTGAAGATCCGGGTCGTGGGTTCCTCCCGACGCCGGGACTGGTCAAGCGCTTTCGGGCGCCGGCCGGTCCCGGGGTTCGGCTGGATGCCGGCGTCGAGACCGGTTCGGAGATCCCCGGCCTCTACGATTCCATGATGGCCAAGCTCATCGTCACCGGCCCAACCCGGCAAGAGGCATTGATCCGCGCCCGCCGCGCACTGGCCGAGTTCCAGATCGAGGGTGTCGCCTCGGTCTTGCCCTTCCATCGGGCAGTCCTCGAGGAACGGGACTTCACCGGTGAACACGGCTTCAAGGTTTACACCAACTGGATCGAGACCACCTTCCGCGGCATCGAGCCTGCACTCCGTGTCGATCCGGTTGAAGGCGGCTTCATTCGCAGCTTCATCGAAATCGATGGAAAGCGTCATGCGATCGGTCTGCCGGGAGCCCTGTTCGCCGGAGTGGCCGCTCCGCAGCCATCAGCGGGAACCGCCGGTCCTGCCAATGCCAATGCTGTTACGGCGCCGATCCCCGGCACGCTGCAGAAATGGCTTGTCGAGGATGGCGCCGAGGTCAACGACGGCGAAGCAGTGGCGCTTATCGAAGCCATGAAGATGGAGACGCGTGTGCATGCTCCTAAGACCGGCCGCATCAAGATCACCGCTGAACCCGGCACAACGGTCTCACTCGGCGCGGAACTGGCGACCATCGGCTGACGAAGAAACCTGCCGCCACGCGGCGAGACAGACAGAACGGAGAACTTAATGAAGCCCAACCCGATCACCGCGGCGCCGACGGATGCTGCCGCGCGAAAGTCGATCAAGCCGGTCATCTGCTATCCGACCGACACGCTGCCCCGTCCTGATCTCTCGGCCTATCGGGCGCTTCGGGACGACCTGGAGCTGATCGAAACAGTCGTCATTCCGCCGCGCGACGCCGCCACCTGGGAAGTTCCCGCTGGCCACTTCTGCCGCCTTGTTTGCCCAGAAGGACCGCAAGTCGGCGATCTCAACCTCTTCAACCTCGATAATCTCAACGAGCGCTTCTATAGCGGCAAGACCCGTGCGCTTGACGGCACGCATGTGGGGCTCGGCGATCAGCTGTTCTCGAACTTCCCCTATATGCGCCCGATCGCCACCATCACCCATGACACGCTCGACTGGTACGGCTTCGACGAGTTCGGCGGTTCCGTTCATGATGTGATCGGCACCCGCTGCGATCCCTATACCCACAACCTCTTGAGTCATGGCGGCCAATATCACCACTGCTGCCACTCCAACCTGACGCGGGCTCTGGCCAAGAAGACCGGGCTCTCACCGGAATTGGCAGAACCGCACGTCCACGACGTGCTCAACGTCTTCATGTGCACGGGTTTCACCCGCGACACCGGGCAATACTTCATGAAGGCGAGCCCGGTCCGTCGCGGCGATTACCTTGAGTTCTTCGCCGAGATCGATCTGCTGGGCTGCATGTCGGCCTGCCCGGGCGGTGATTGTTCCTCGGAGCATTCCTCCGATACGGCACCCTGCTTCCCACTGGCTGTCGAGATCTACAGGCCAAAGGGATTGCCTCAAGGTTGGCAGGCACCGCCGGTAAGTGGCTACGATCGGAGCCACGGCTTGTAAGTCTACGCGACATCTACCGAAGTGCGCGCCGAAGACGGTGCCTGTGCGTTTTGCCTGGCCACCGATCGCAGCTTCGGAACCGCTCTGATCACGCGCGTCCTGAGGTTGTCGGTGAGTTTGATTTCGCCGGCAGGGTGGTTGCAAAATGCTGCGATGCAAAATTTATAGATAAAATCTCAGATTTATCTACCAAGGGTGAGGAGGCCGGAGGTGACATCGAGTTCTCCAGCGCAGAATGGCAGGCAAATCGGAGGCGGTGACATTCGCCGCGCCGTCGAGGTTGAAGATGCGACGATTATCTACAATCTGCCGTTCAACGATCTGCTGTTCCGCGCTCAGCAGATCCATCGCGAGAATTTCGACCCGAACGCGATCCAGATGAGCCGGCTGCTGTCGATCAAGACCGGAGGCTGTGCGGAAGATTGCGGTTACTGTAGCCAGTCGGCCCATTACCCGACGGGGCTCAAGGCCTCGAAGCTGATGGAGGTCGAGCGCGTGCTTGCCGAGGCGCGCAAAGCGAAGGACGGCGGCGCAACGCGCTATTGCATGGGTGCTGCCTGGCGCAATCCGAAGGACCGCGACATGGACGCGCTGGTCGCCATGGTCGAGCGCGTCAAGGCGCTCGGGATGGAAACCTGTATGACGCTCGGAATGTTGACCCCGGCACATTCCGCGCGGCTCGCCGAGGCCGGCCTCGACTACTACAACCACAACGTCGACACTTCGGAGCGTTACTATTCCGAGATCATCACCACGCGCAGCTTCGAGGATCGGCTCGAAACGCTCGCGAATGTCCGCGACGCCGGCATCAAGGTTTGCGCCGGCGGCATTCTCGGCATGGGCGAAACGACCCAGGACCGCATTTCGATGCTGGTGACACTCGCCAACCTGCCGTCGCCGCCCGAAAGCGTGCCGATCAACATGCTGATCCCGATCCCCGGCTCCAAGCTGGAAAACGCCGCCCCCGTCGATCCGATCGATTTTGTCCGCACCATTGCGCTGGCGCGCATCCTGATGCCGAAGTCGCATGTGCGCCTGTCTGCCGGGCGAACGGACATGAGCGACGAGATGCAGGCGCTCTGTTTCTTTGCCGGAGCCAATTCCATCTTTGTCGGCGAGACACTGCTCACCGCCGACAATCCCGGCGAGGATCACGACGCCGCACTGTTCCGCCGGTTGGGGCTGAAGCCGATGCAGTTAGGGCCGACGACTTGAACCTGTCGGCACTTGCTCCCTATGAATCGATGCTTGCCGGACTGGAGCGGAAGTCGCGGCTTCGCAGGCTTGCCCCAAGGCAGGGCATAGATTTCACGTCGAACGACTATCTCGGACTTGCCAACGCACACCGTCTGAAAGCGGCGATTTCTGCTGCGATCGATCGCGGCGTGCCTGTCGGCGCCGGCGGCTCACGGCTGCTGCGGGGCAATCATGCCGAACACGAGGCGCTTGAAGCCGAGGCGGCAGCCTTCTTCCGTGCCGAGAAGGCGCTTTATTTCAGCAGCGGATTTGCTGCCAATGTCGCGCTGTTCTCGTCGCTGCCGCAGCGTGCCGACCTGATCGTCCACGATGCCTTGATTCACGCCAGCGTCCATGACGGCATTGCGGCGAGCAAGGCGCAGGCGGTTGCCGTTCCGCACAATGACGTCGAGGCCTTCGATCGGGCGGCACGCAGCTGGCGGCAGGCGGGCGGCAAGGGCCGCCCCTGGATCGCCGTCGAGAGCCTTTATTCGATGGATGGAGATCGGGCGCCGCTCCTCGCCCTGGCGGATGTCGCCGACCGGCATGATGGTTTCCTCGTCATCGACGAGGCGCATGCCACCGGTGTCTTCGGTCCGGGCGGTCGGGGCCTCGCCGCGGAACTGGAAAGGCGCGGCAACGTGCTCGTCCTGCACACCTGCGGCAAGGCGCTCGGCGTCTCCGGCGCGCTGCTGGGATTGCCGTCGAGCCTTGCAAACTACCTGATCAACCGCGCCCGCAATTTCATCTATTCGACAGCACCGTCGCCGCTGATGGCAGCCGCCGTGCGGGAGGCTTTGCGCATCGTCGCTGACGAGCCGGAGCGGCGCGCGCGCCTGGAAGAACTCAGGACTTTTGCCGCAGGACATCTTCAATTGCTGATCGGCGTCGGGCCAAGCGCTTCACAGATCCTGCCGGTCATGATCGGCGACAATGCCCGTTCGCTGCGGATCGCCGAACGCATGCGGGCCAACGGCTTCGACGTGCGCGCCATCCGGCCGCCGACCGTGCCGGAGGGGACCGCCCGCCTGCGGATTTCCATTACGCTTAACGTCGACGAAGACGAGATTGCGGAGATGGTTCAGGCCCTGGCGATCGCCATGCAGGAGGACAGGCCATGAGCCGTTTCGTCGTGTCAGGAACCGATACCGGTGTCGGCAAGACGATTTTTTCCGCCGCCCTGACCGGCGCGCTCGATGGCTACTACTGGAAGCCGGTTCAGGCCGGGCTCGAGGACGAGACCGATAGCGAAACTGTCTTGCGGATCGGCGGCATCGAACGCGATCGGGTGTTGCCTGAATTCTATCGGCTCGCGACACCTGCTTCCCACATCTCTCGGCCCGTCTCGACGGTGTCGAGATCGGCGCGGCAACCCTTGTGCCGCCGGTCACCGATCGCCCCTTGATCATCGAAGGGGCCGGCGGGCTGCTGGTCCCGCTTGCCGACGATCTCGTCTTCGCCGATGTCTTTGCCCGTTGGCGAATTCCAATGGCTCGGCACCATCAATCACACGCTGCTCTCAATCGAAGCGCTGAGACACCGCGCCATACCGATCCTCGGTATCGCCTTCATCGGCGACGAGAACCGGGAGACGCAGCGCATTATCGGCAAGCTGGGCGGCGTGCCTACGCTCGGCCGGCTGCCGCTGTTGCCCGAACTTTCGGCAGAAGCGCTCGGCCGGGCATTCCGCAACAACTTCGATTTCGCGTCCTTCGGGGAGATGTCCGCATGAGCCGTTCGGCCGTCTGGCATCCGTTCACCCAACATGCGCTCGAACCGCCGATGAAACGCATCGCTTCGACCGAAGGCGCCTATCTGATCGACGAGGACGGCAACCGCATTCTCGACGCCATTTCCTCCTGGTGGGTGATTACCCATGGTCATCGGCACCCGGTCATCATGCAGGCGATCCGAAGCGCGACCGAGGCCTGCGACCAAATCATCTTCGCTGAATATTCGCATGAGCGGGCCGAAACGCTGGCCCGCGGACTGATCGAAATCGCGCCGGAAGGCCTCAACCATGTCTTCTACTCCGACAGCGGCTCGACCTCGGTCGAGGTGGCGCTGAAAATGGCGCTCGGTTACTTCCACAACAGGGGAGAACCGCGCGACCGCATCGTGGTGATGGAACACAGCTATCACGGCGACACGATCGGCACCATGTCCACCGGGGAACGCGGCGTCTTCAATGCCGCCTATAAGCCGCTGCTGTTCGGCGTCGACCGGCTGCCGTTTCCGGAAGTCGGCCGCGAAGAAAAGACACTCGACGCCTTCGAGACCTTCTGCCGTTCGGGTCAGGTGGCCGCGCTGATCATCGAGCCGCTCGTGCTAGGCGCTGGTGGCATGAAGATCTACGAGGCCCGCGTGCTTGCTGGGCTCAAGGAGATCGCAACCCGCCACGGCTGCCTGTTCATCGCCGACGAAGTGATGACCGGCTGGGGCCGGGCGGGGACGATGTTTGCCTGCCAGCAGGCCGGCATTTCACCCGATATCCTTTGCACCTCCAAAGGGCTCACCGGCGGCGCCCTGCCGCTCGCGGCTACCCTTTGCGCCGGCGACGTCTTTGACGCGCACCTGTCGACGGACCGGCGCAAAACGTTCTTCCATTCGAGCTCCTACACCGCCAACCCGATCGCTTGCGCGGCGGCCGTCGCCAACCTCCAGATCTGGCGTAGCGAACCGGTCGTCGAGCGGATCCGAGACCTCGAACTGCTGCACCGGAAAAATCTTGAGCGCTTCACGGACGACGAACGTTTCGCCAACCTCCGGCAGGCCGGAACGATCGCGGCCCTCGATCTGGTCGTGCCGGCCGGCGGCTATCTGGCTGATGTCGGCCCGCGCATGCGGCGGCTGTTCCGCGAGCGCGGGCTGCTCATCCGTCCGCTCGGCAATGTTCTCTATCTGATGCCGCCTTACTGCGTCACCTCGGACGAACTCGCCCGCGCCTATGATGCCATCGACGAGGTGGCGTCGATTGTCCTCGGAAAGGTCTGACGATGCAGATACGTTCTTCTCGTCTTGCCGGTTTCGGGCATGCCGTGCCGCCGCGCCGCGTCCACAATGCCGAGATCGAGGCGCGCCTCGGGTTAGAAGCGGGCTGGATCGAGCGCCGCACCGGCATTCGCAGCCGCCACTGGGCCGAAGACGGCGAGACTTTGAGCGGCCTTGCTGCCGAGGCCGGGCGGATGGCGCTCGAGGATGCCGGGATCGACCGTAACGAGATTGCGCTGACGCTGCTGGCAACCTCGACGCCAGATCATCTTCTGCCGCCGTCGGCGCCGCTTCTCGCATACCAGTTAGGGCTTCAACGATCCGGTGGCATCGATCTCGCCGGCGCTTGTTCCGGTTTCCTCTATGCGCTCACCCTCGCTGACGGCTTCGTCCGGACGCACGGCCGCGCCGTGCTGGTGGTCGCTGCCAATATTCTCAGTCGCCGCATCAATCCGGCCGAGCGGGCGAGCGCGGTGCTGTTTGCCGACGCCGCCGGCGCCGTCGTGCTAACGCCATGCTCTGATCCGCAACGCGGTCTTATCTCGACCGACCTGGCGTCCGATGGAAGCGGCTATGACCTGATCCACATACCGGCCGGCGGCAGCAACCGCCCATTCTCCCCTGGCACCGCGCGCGAAGACTATCTCATGACCATGACAGATGGCCGCGAGGTTTTCTCCCGCGCCGTCACGCTGATGACCCGGACGTCGCGGCAGGTGCTCGAGCAGGCAGGGACTGGGGCAAGAGATGTCGATCGTTTGTCCCGCACCAGGCCAATGCCCGCATGTTCGACGCCGTCTGCGGCAATCTCAATATCGGCTGCGAAAAGACCGTCAGCACCATCTCGACGTTCGGCAACTCGTCGGCTGCGACCATTCCATTGTCTCTTTCCATCGCAAATGAAGAGAGGCGCATTTCGCAGGGCGAGAAACTATTGCTCACGGCGGCGGGGGCCGGGCTGACCGGCGGGGCTGTCCTGCTCTGCGCATGAATGAAATACCTTGCCAACTTGGAGGACATCAGGTGGAAAAATACGTGGGTGCAAAACTGCATGGTTTGCGGGTCACCGACGCCAAGCTCGACTATCATGGCTCGATCACGATCGACGCCGACTTCTGCCGCGAGGTCGGGATCAAGCCGCTCGAGTATGTCGAGATCTGGAACAAGATGTCGGGCGCGCGGATCAGCACCTATGTGCTCTATGGCGATGCGGGTTCGCGATGCTGCATCCTGAATGGTGCTGCCGCCCGCACCTGTCAGCCGGGCGATGAAGTCATCGTGGCCTCGAGTTTCTTTGGTGAGATCGACGAGGTTATCGAACGCAAGCCGCGGGTCTTGGTGTTCGGCCCCGAAAACGAAATCATCGACCGGATTACTTATGTGGTCACCCTTCGATCTGATGGGCTTCTGGATATGGCGGTGACGACAGAATTGGCCAACAGTAATTACGGCTACCCACGATCGCTAACCAATGGCAGGGAAGGACTATGACGATACATTCGTGAGTGAGGCAACAGATTATCCTCGCTCATTGGGGGTGAAGTCCCGGGCGAGTTCCTGTCGGATCCTGGTCCCCTTCGCCAATCGATGTCCCAGCGCCTCAACAAATTTCTCGTAACGTTCCGCTCCCTTCGCGCGCGCTACAACCTGCACATTTTCGGGCAGAGGAGCGATCGAGTTCAGCCAGGAGCGTATAAACAGTGCGAGTGTTTCGCTCGTGATTTCCAGATCTCGTTCCATCCTCTGGAGGCTCCGGTCCAGGCGGCCCAGGCGTTTAACGATCGCTGCTTCCTTCCGCTCATCCGCGTCCGGTGAGAGGAAGGACGCAATCGCAGATTCCGCAATCAACGAAGCCGATTGCTCCCGCCGATCGGCGAAGTCGGCAAGCCGCCGTTTCAGATCAGGATCCAGGTATACCGACAGGCGCCGCTTCTTTTCCGGGCTGACCGCCATCTCAAAGCTCCACGCCGTCGTTCGGGTCCATGGAAGCTTGGCGTGCCACCTGACGCATACGACGCGTCAAAGTCCGTGCCGACAGAACATCCCGCTCGGGTTCGTCAGCATCAAGGTCGAATTCGTTGAAAGAGGTCGTATCTGCTTCGGGTGCTATATCCTTGTGCGCCTCCAAGCCGGGCTCTCGACGAAGGCCGGCGTTCGCCTCGTCTTCAGTTCCCTCGGCGGTATCCGAGGGAACGCCCGTAGCGCCGAGCGTGTGTTCATCTGCGCGATCATTCACCGCCACTGGCATCACAATGGACCAATCGTCCACGTACGGCTGACGGTCGCAGGACTCGCCGCTCGCCGGTGTCGGCAAAACCCGTTGCTTCAACCGCTCGTCCTCATAGTAGCGCGCCTTCTTCGTTCGGATCGGCGGAATGCCGGCCACCATGACGATCTCGTCGTCCGGCGGAAGCTGCATCACTTCGCCTGGCGTCAGCAGTGGCCGCGCCGTCTCGGAGCGTGAGACCATCAGATGCGAGAGCCAGGGGGCCAGCCGATGACCGGCATAGTTCTGCATCGCCCGCATCTCCGTCGCGGTCCCGAGCGAATCCGACACACGCTTGCCGGTGCGCTCATCATTGGTGGCGAAGCTCACCCGCACATGGCAGTTGTCGAGGATCGAATTGTTCGGCCCATAGGCCTTTTCGATCTGATTGAGGCTCTGGGCAATCAGAAACGCCTTGATGCCGTAACCGGCCATGAAGGCGAGCGCGCTTTCGAAGAAGTCGAGCCGGCCAAGTGCTGGAAACTCGTCGAGCATCATCAGCATCCGGTGCCGTTGGTCCCGCGCATGCAGATCCTCCGTCAGCCGCCGGCCGATCTGGTTGAGGACGAGGCGGACGAGCGGCTTGGTCCTTGAGATGTCGGAGGGCGGCACGACCAGATAGAGCGTCGCTGGCTTCTCCTCCCCGACGATGTCGGCGATGCGCCAGTCGCATCGCCGGGTGACGGCGGCAACCACCGGATCCCGATAGAGCCCAAGGAAAGACATCGCGGTCGAGAGAACACCGGAGCGCTCATTGTCGGACTTGTTGAGAAGTTCACGGGCCGCACTTGCGATCACCGGATGCGGCCCCTTCTCTCCGAGGTGCTGCGAGGTCATCATCGCCGACAGTGTGGTTTCGATCGGCCGGCGCGGATCGGAGAGAAAGGCCGCGACACCGGCGAGCGTCTTGTCCTTTTCGGCATAGAGGACATGCAGGATGGCGCCAACCAGGAGCGAGTGGGAGGTCTTCTCCCAGTGGTTCCTCTTTTCGAGCGAGCCCTCGGGATCGACCAGGACATCGGCGACGTTCTGGACGTCCCTCACCTCCCATTCGCCCTTGCGCACTTCCAGCAGCGGATTGTAGGCGGCCGAGTTCGGATTGGTTGGATCGAACAACAGTACCCGACCATGCCTGGCGCGGAAACCGGCCGTCAATTCCCAGTTCTCGCCCTTGATGTCGTGGACGATGGCCGAGCCCGGCCAGGTCAGCAGTGTCGGCACCACGAGGCCTACACCCTTCCCCGACCGCGTCGGCGCAAAGCAGAGAACATGTTCGGCGCCGTCATGGCGAAGATAGGCGTCCTCATAGCGGCCGAGCACGACGCCGTCATCGCCGAGCAGTCCTGCCCTTTCAATCTCCTCGCGCTCGGCCCACCGGGCGGAGCCGTAGGTATGGACGTCCTTCGCCTCGCGCGCCCGCCAGATCGACATAGCGATGGCGGCCGCTATTGCGAGGAGGCCCCCGGAGGCGGCAATGGCTCCACCTTCAAGGAAGACCCGCGGCGCATAGGCGTCATAGAAATACCACCACCAGAGAAGCGCCGGCGGCGGATAGATCGGCAGGCTGGCGCACTCGAACCAAGGCGATCCCAGTTGCGGCTGGAAACCGAGCCGCCAAGCCGTCCATTGTGTTGCCGCCCAGACCATGGTGAACACGATCAGGAGGACGACGATGATCTGGCTCCAGAGAACGCGCGTGGCAGGCAAGCGACTGGTTTCCCCTCACTGGACGAAGCAGGTTTGGGAGTGGAAGAGCATCTCACACGGAGTTGCAACGCGCGCGAAGACAGGTCTCGCAGCCGGGCGAAGCGCATCGCAGAAATACTTGAATGTTGCGGTTCAAAGCCCGAGACCGCGTTTGCGGCCAAAGCTCCAGTCGACGCCCCCGTCGTCGCGGGCAACCCCAGAGACGTGCTGGCCCTGGTGCTTCTCGATGGAGGGTGTCCAGGGGACAAGCTTAAAGCCGAGCCCGTCATCCACCATGGCGAAGCGACCTGACGCGAGCACAAAGCGCTGGCGATAGGTTCCGGCGACATAGTCGCCCTGCCCCGGTTTCTGGAACGGCAGGTTTATCTCTCGTGAAAGCTTCTCGCCGAGCGCATCGAGTTCCCCCTTTCGCAAGGTGGCGATAAGATTGCGGGCGAAGACCACCCTGCCCGCCTCGCGCCGCGCCAGGCCCTCGTCGATCAGATGCTCGGTGCGCGCTTCCATCGCCTGTTGCACTTCGAGCCCGAAGCCGCCGCCGAGACCGCGCGCGCTTCCACTGATCAATTGCCGGTCGAGCCAGGTCGCGCCGTCCGCCTTAATCTGCGCATCGAGCGTGACATCAGAGCGCACGGCCAGCGCCGCCCTGCCCTCGCCCTTGGCGTCTTCGAAGACACGCAGTTCGACGATCGATCCGGGTGCGCTGTCGCCAGTCGCTTCCAGATCGGGAAAGCGGATGTGATGGACGCGGCCGTCTATGCCGTCGACGACTGCAAAAGCGGTGCCCTTGAGTTCATCATCATGCCCCCGTTCGACCAGCCGCCCAACGATATTCGATCCATGGCACTCGGCGGCGAGCACATAGTCCGCGGCGGCGCGCTCGATGCCGTGACCGGTCAGCGCCCTGTGCATCCGCTTGATGATGTCACCACGGCTCCCAAGCTCCCGCAACGTCGCTTCCGCATCATCGCTGAGGATCCACTGGCCGCCGCCAACGGACTGGGCAAGGCCAAGACGCTCCAGATATCGCAGCCGCCCGACCTTCTGAACCTGGTATGCATCCGGCTGCCGATCCGGCGACGGCGCGACATCGATGACGCTGTTCGGACCGGCATCTGCGGCGAGCTGGCGATCGAGCGTAGTCCAGCGGTCGGCCTCCACCTGGCGATCGAGCGCGCGGGCGATGTCGCGCTCGGTTCGTTGTCCGAGTTCCTGCGTGATGAGATCCTGAGCGCGGTCGCGCAAGCCGGAGCGGATATAGTCGCGGTCGATGACGAGATCCTGCCCGTCTTCGGTGCGGCCGCGCAGGATGACGTGGACGTGCGGATTGTCGGTATTCCAGTGGTCGACACCGACCCAATCGAGCTTGGTGCCAAGATCCTTTTCGGCCTGACGCATCAGGTCGCGGGTGAAGCGCTTCAGGTCCTCAAGTTCAACCGCGTCTTCCGGCGAGATGATAAAACGGAAGTGGTGGCGATCGTCCTCTAAGCGCTCCGCGAACGCCCTGGCGTCGACGCTGTAGCTATCGGCCCCGAACAGTCGGGCCTTTTCACCATCGCGGGTGACTCCGTCGCGGCGGAGATAATCAAGGTGGCGGGCGAACGGGGCCGTCTTTCCCTTGTTGCGGACGACCCGCGCCTTGACCGTGCAAAGCCTCGTGCGGTTGGTGATCAGGCGATTGGCGCGGACGCTGGCGACTCGGCCGCGGGCGAAGCTCGGGCTTCGGCCCTTTCCCTTGCTGATCCTGCCGGAGCGCGAGACGCGCCCGCCGGCCTTTTCGACGGCGGCGAGCGCCTGGGCGATGAAGGGTTTCGCGCGCTGGCTTCTGGATGAGCGGATGCGGCCGGGCCGGACACGGAAATCATCATCCCTGTTCATCGGGAAATCCGGCGCGATGTGCAATTCGCATTGATAATCCACGGCAATTCGCCGGTGCACACATCGCGTCTTGCGCGGACGATGTGCGCAGGTGGCCAGAAAACCTAATCAAATCAACCGACCGCCCAAGCCGCGATGTGCGGCCTTTTATCTTGCCGTCCTAATCGGTCGTGCTTGGGATGAACTGTCGAGCATCGTCGTTTCCCCTTGTCGATACTATAAAATGCTTCGTTCTGCGCCACAATACGCTCCTGTCGCCTGGCTTCGAGTTCCGGTGCGCCGTGCAGCCCTCCGCACTCGGCGATGGCGGTTTCGGGCTGCGGCAAGGCAGCGCTTTGCCATCGCGGTGCATTTTTCCATCGGATTCACGGGGCAGCATCACAGGCAATTCAACGCGGTCCGGCCGTCTTTCGATCGGCGTGGCAGCAGGCAAGATAACGTGCGTCCCGTCGTTCCTGATCTGCACCAGTCCTCATCCGCCGCTGGCGGAGCTCCCGTGTTCAATCGTGTCGGTAGCCGCGCCGAGCGGCTGGGCGTCGACTATCGGCCGGCTCATCGATGCGCTCCCAAAAGCTTGCGGGTCTTCAGATGCGCCTGCGCGGCGGCATCGCTCGCGCTCGCCATCGGGTCGCCGACATAGAGCGTGCCGTCGCACCACATGGCGTGCATGATCACCGCCAGCTTGCGCGCCACCGCGACCGTCGCCTTGCGATGGCAGCCGCGCTTGGCGAGCGCCTGGCCATGTCTTGAGCTTGTCCTTGCCCTTAAAACGCGTCATCAGCGCCGAGGCCGCCTCGTACAGGGCCCGCCGCACATCCGCGTCGCCGGCCTTCGAGATGCGCCCCTGAACGTCGATCGAGGTGCCCGACTGCCATCGTCGCGACGTCAGGCCGAAGTAGGCCGCAACGTCGCGCGAGCGGCGAAAGCGCGACGGATCGTCGATCGCGGTCATGAAGCTGAGCGCGGTGACCGGCCCGACCCCCGGGATCGCCAGGAAGCGCCGGCACAGCTCGCTGCGGGCGACGATCTTCACCACCAGATCATGCAAGCGGCAGTACTCCTTCCACAGCGCCGCCCGCGCCGCCAGCATCGCCTCCATCAGCTCGCCGGTCAGCGCATCGTCCGCCACCGCGGCGCGCACGGCGGCGTCGAAAGCACCGCGCGACGTGGTGCCGAGCTTGATGCCGAACGCCTTCAGCGAGTGGCGGATGGCGTTCTCCAGATCGAGGAACTTGCGCTTCAGGTTGCGCCGGTGCGTCAGCAACAGCCGCATCCGGTAGCAACTTTCGGTCTTGATATGCGCCTGCCGGAACCAGCCGGTGCGCATGATGTGGGCGATGCCGAGCGCGTCGGGCGCGTCGGTCTTGTTGCGCTGCGCCGACATTGCCGCGCGCACGTGCTGGGTTTCCAGGCATACCGCCGGCAGGCCGAGTTTCGTGAGCTCCGGATGCAGCCACGGCGACAGCGAACCGGCCTCGTGGCCGACCCGGCGCAACCGCGGCAGGAAGGGTTTCAGCAGCGTGAACAACGCCTCCGGATCGGTCAAGGCCACCGCCCGCAGGTGCACCTCCCCGGCATCATCGACAACGCACACCGCCGTCTCGTCCATCGCCACGTCTAGTCCGCAAAAGTACTCCATCAGCCGCCTCCTGCGTCGTTTCGAGGCGGCGACCTTACCACCGCTCGGACCGCCGGTCGGTGCCGCGGGCACGACCTGCCGATTACGGGCGGCAATACCCGGTTGCCTCCTCGGCTCTCCCGCCATCCCCCACACCAAATACGACCCTGTCCGCTGCCGCACGCAAAGCCCCGCCTCTCATGGCTGCCCTCCCTAGCCAGGCGCCCGCCGGACAAACAGGCCTGATGAGGCAGGCGCAAGCGCTGTAAGATCGACGATCGGAGCCCCGTCCGTGGAGCGTTTCGGACGCCGTCCATGCAACGAGTTTTCAGCTCCATCGACGTCACACCGTTGCACGAAGAACAGCGGTGCATCGGCCCATTGATCGCGCCGTGAACGCGCGGCGATCCGCACGATTGGCGCGGCTTCCGTGTCGATCATCGGCACGAGTCTTGCCATATAGTCGATCGTCTCCTGAGGCAGCGGATCGCCCATGACGAGGTGCTTCTCGTAGCGGCCCGGGCCTGCATTGTAGGCAGCGAGAAAGCCTGGCGAACCGTAGAGATCGTGCAGTTCGGCGAGATAGGCAGCGCCCGCAAGAATGTTGTCGCGCGGCTCGAAGACATCCTCGCCGAGACGGTGGCGCGCACGCAATTCGGTCCACGTGGCTGGCATGATCTGCATCAGGCCCATCGCGCCTTTCGGAGAGATCGCGGACTGATTGTTGCGGCTTTCAACCTCCATGACGGCGCGTATCCAGCGCTCCGGAATGGCAAAGCGTTTGGCGGCCTCGGCGACGAAGCCGCCATATGGATCCGATCGAGTGGAGGCAGCCACGTGGTTGGCAAAGCGCCCGCTCACCGGCGGATCGGCCAGTGCCAAAGAGGGCAGCGAGGCGATCCATGCGAGGGCGATCGGCAACGCGATGATCGCCCGGATGATATCACGGCGGCCCGTCTCTCGAATCGCAGCGAGCCTGCCATCGTGCTCGCTGCGGTCAAGGGCAAGGCTTCGCCGACGTTGATTTTCCGGACGGGCATCGCTGGAAGACAGGAGCGCCATCCGGAAAACCGTCCGCCGCCCTTGACCTTCGCCGCGCGCGACGGCTGTCGGATAGGCGATCGGGTCGAGGGGATGATCAGCGCCCGATCGATCAAGGGGATTGGGCTGGAAAAGCCGCGGGAACGATCGTCTCGCATGACTTCAGCCCTGTTCGTCGCGCCGGATCTTGCGCGTCCAGTGCAGGTTCCAGACATCCTTCCTGGTGTCGGATTCGAACATGCGGGCGCGGATCGGTTCGACGAAGGAAGGATCGTCGATCGCGACGGAGAGATAGCTGCCGGCCCGCTCGCCGGTGCGGTCCCAGGCGGCGCCAACCTCCTGGCCCGAAGCGAAAACGCGGTGGTTCGGCGCGTTCTCGACGTCCGATTCCTCGGCCGGCAGGATGGTGACCTCGATGTCGAGGGTGAGCGTTCGGATGCGTCCGAAGAAGCCATCTTCCTTGCGCGTGAAGGTGCCTATCTAGGTCATGGGATTTTCCTTTCGCTGGTTGTTGGAGGGGATGTCGGTGGCTCGTCATAGGTCCACCAGCCTGCGGCAGAAGTTGTAGGCGGCAATGAAGTCGGCGAGATGCTGGCGGAGCTGGTCGTGGTTCTCGTAGTGGAAGCGCCTGACGGTGGTGTCCTTGATGGTTCGGTTCATCCTTTCGACCTGGCCGTTCGTCCATGGATGCTTTGCCTTCGTCGTCCGGTGTTCGATATCGTTCGTGGCGCAGGTGTATTCGAATGCATGGGCCCAGAAGCGTTCGCCATTGGCGATCGCCTCCTTGATCAGCGGCACAGCCGAGCCGCAGCGCCGGGCGTGGTGAACTGGATACCGTTGTCGGTGAGCACGGTATGGATCTTGTATGTGACGGCTGCGATCAAGCGCAGCAGGAACTCGCGTGAGACGGCGGTGGTGGCCTTCTCGTGCAGTTCGACAAAGGCGAACTTCGAGGTGCGGTCGATGGCAACGAACATGTGCAGCTTGCCCTGTTCGGTGCGCACCTCGGCAATGTCGATGTGGAAGTAGCCTATCGGATAGCTCTTGAACTTCTTCTTCGCCGGCCTGTCGCCGTCGACATCCGGGAGGCGGCCGATCCCGTGGCGCTGCAGGCAGCGGTGCAGCGAGGAGCGCGTCAGATGCGGGATCGTCGGCTGCAACGCATAGAGGCAGTCATCAAGCGGTAGCAGCGTGTAGCGCCGAAAAGCAACGATCACCGCTTCCTCCTCGACGGAGAGGACCGTCGATCTCGGCTTCTTCGGGCCGGTCGGAAGGTCTGCGACTGACGTTCGCTTGCGCCACTTGGCGACAGTCTTCTGATTGATCCCGTAGCGCTTCGAAAGCGTCCTCAAGCTCTCTTGATGGGTGGACGGCGCCCGCACCGGCATCATCCTCGTGAGAGGCGTGCCAAGATGGCTGCTGTCGAGCACTCATCTGAAGGAGCACCGTCCATGGGCAAGACTACCACCGACCTCAACGCCGTTGCCACCGTTGGCCTCTACCTGGCCAAGCACGTCTTCCAGGTTCACGCAGTCGATTCCAACGGCGTCGTTGTCACGATGCGGGCGCTGCGGCGCAAGGATATCTTAGCATTCTTCGAGTCCCTGCCATGCTGCCTCATTGGCCTGGAAGCATGCGGTTCGGCCCATCAATGGGCTCGCGAGCTGATGAAGCTCGGTCATGACGTGCGTCTGATGCCCCCAGCCTACGTGAAGGCCTATGTCAAATAATGCTCACCTATCCATTATTTGACTAATCGTCAGGTAGGCAAAATGCGAAGGAACGCGGGATGAAGACAGAAAATCCGTATGTTTCTGGTGCCGGCTGACGGAGTTGCTCCGCATTATTTTCCGACGAACCTCTGTGGTCGTTTGACCAACAGAGGAATAATTGATGCTGAAATCCGAACACGAACTGCTCACTGAGCTGAAAGCAGCGCTGACCAACCGCCAATACAGTCCGGTGGTGATCAGAAATTACTGCGCCTATGCGCAGGGGTTCCTCGATTATCTCGTGCACCGAGGAATTCCAGTCGCAGAAGTGGCCGAAGACTTGGTAGGGCGATATCTGCAGCATGCGGCTGCGCTATTCCGGAAGCGTCGCGGACGAAAGCCCAGCAAGCGCTGGCACGAAGTCCCGCAGTCTGGGATTCACGCGCTGCTACGGCTTGGGCAGGGTCAGTGGCCACCTGCTCCCAAAAGTAGCCTGCGCCGCTGGCGCACTACGGTTTACGATCTGCCACGAATACGAAACCTGGCTTCGCGAGGAGCGCGGCCTTGCCCAAGCCAGCATCGACGCGTTCTTGTGGGAAGCCCGCTACTTCCTTACCTGGCAACTCGACCGGAGCGGGGTCGAGGGTCTCAACGGAGTAACCGTCAGCGACATCGACAGCTATATGGACCTGCGCGGCTCGAAGCTGACGCGCAGTTCGCTGAAATCCACAGCGGAGCGGCTTCGTTCGCTGCTGCGCTATCTCCACAAAACTGCCCGCGTTGCGGCAGATCTGTCGCCACATATCATCTCGCCGCGGCTCTACGCTTATGAAGGGGTGCCGTCGATCCTGGAGCGCGACCAGATCACCGCGGTTCTGGCAAGCACGAGCATGGACACGACGGCCGCCGGTTTGCGGGACCATGCGATATTACAACTCCTCGCCACCTATGGGCTACGTGCGGGCGAAGTCCGTAACATGCGGATCGAAGACATAGACTGGCGGGCCGAAGTCGTTCG
>NZ_JADYVE010000021.1 GCF_020193655.1 Ensifer sp. IC3342 | reverse complement strand
TGCGCATCATCAGTTCCGGATCGATCGACGGACGGCCCGTGCTGCTGTAGTAGGGCTTCAACTGCGCGCGGACGCCATCGAGGTGCAGGTGGTTGTCGATCCGGCGTAGGAGATGGTCGGCTGGCACATGCTCATCGAGACTGAAATCGTAAAAGAGCTGCGCCGGAGCCGCCTGCGTTCCCATCATTCGCCTGATCCCCTGCCAAATCACTCAGAGGATTGAATCACGCGTCCCAAGTGCCCGCAATGCCGAGTTTTTCAACGGTATCCGCCAAACGCGGACCTTGCTGCTGGAGACCCCTGCAGGTCACGATCCGACCCCTTGCTGACGTTCGCTTGGTCACTCGGCAAGGTCTGCTGATCGCCCGAGCAAGCCATAGGCTGCGGCCATGTCGACGGCTTTCTGCTCGCCTGGCGTTGCCGTGATGAACATGGCCGTGACGGCCCCAGGCATAAGCCGGGTCCGCAGATCGCCGCCGGTCAAGCGGCAGGAGGATCGAAGGCGTAATTCAAATATCGTGAAATCCCGGCGATGAATGGGTAGAATACCGTTCGGCATTCTTAGAGAGGGTATTCCGCAAGAGACAGGAGAACTTCCATGTTGACGCGTCGTGATGGATTGCTCTTGACGGTTGCTGTGCTCCTCCTCGGCACGATGGGCCACCGGGCCTGGGCGCAGAATGCCGGTCAAAATGCGCCGCGGCTAGCGCTCAAGGGCTACGATCCGGTCGCCTATTTCACCGAGGGACGTCCAACACTCGGCAAAGAGGAGTTCGAGTACCCCTGGGACGAGGTGCGCTACCGCTTCGCCTCGGACCGACACATGTCGACATTCCGCGGCGATCCGGACCGCTATACCCCCCAGTTCGCCGGTTCGTGCGCCATGGGCATGTCCAAGGGCGTGAAGGTCGAGGCTGACCCTGCAAACTGGCTCATCTCCGATGGTCGTCTCTTTGTATTCGCAAGCCCGAAGGCTCGGGAGCGCTTCCGGGCCGACGCGCGGGGCGAGGCCGCGGCTGCAGACAGCAATTGGCAACTGCTCCAGGACGCCCCGTTCGGCACAAGCCTCGCGCATTGAGGCGGGCGCCTCAGCTCAAACCGGCCTTGCGCAGTCCCTCGATGAGATAATCGTGGTGCGCCCGGTTCTGAAATCGTGAACCGAAGGTCTGCGGGTCGAAGACGGGCAGCCGGTGCCTGACCGTCTCGGCCATGCGTTCCGCATCGGCTGTGCGCCCGAGTTGTCCATACGTCGCCGCCAGCAGCACAGGGAAGAAGATGAAGTCCGGATTGCGCAGCGCTTCCCGCTCGAGAAACCGTGCAGCGTCGTCGTGGCGGCGCAAGGAGTAATACGCGAGCCCGAGAGCAAAGGCCTCTTGGGGGCCTAGGTTCGGATTGAGGGTGAACGCCGTCTCTAGAGCGGCAACCGCCTCCTCGAGGCGACCCGCCCAGAGCAGGATCGCGCCACGCTGAGAGTGGCTGGCCGCATCGCTTGGGTTGAGCAGCAGCGCCCGGTCAATTTCGACCAACGCCCGGTCGTATTGAAGTTGCATGGTGTGCACCTGACTCAAGAGCTGGTGCGCGTCGAGATTGTCCGGGTCGAGCGACAGCGCCCTGCCGGCGAGTTCCTCACTCCGCGCCAGCATGTCCTCGGGGAACTCAGTCCATCCGAGGGTCGCCATGTCCTGATAGGCAAGGCCCAGCCCGGCATATGCAGCCGCGTACTTGGGATCGAGCTGCATCGCCTTCTCGAAGTAAAGCCGCGCCTCGCGATTGCCGGACCGGGTGTTGCGCCGCAGTTCGGCGCGTCCGCGCAGCACGAGATCGTAAGCGTCGAGATTGTCGGGCGGCTCGGCGAGCGCGCGTTGCTCCTCGACGCGAGTTAGGTTGGCGGCAAGAGTTCCGGCGACGCGCCGCGTGATTGCGTCCTGCAAGGCAAAGACATCCTTAAGCTGCTCTTCGAATCGCTCTGACCAGAGCAGGATGCCCTGATCGGCATCGGTTAGGCGGGTCGACACGCGCACGCGGTTGCCGGCGCGTCGCACGCTTCCTTCCACCAGGTACCGCACGCCTAGCTTGCGACCGACGTCCTCGAGCCGGGCGGCTTTGCCCTTGTAGGGAAGCGTTGCGTTGTAGGCCATCACCGTCAGCGCCGAAAAGCGGCCCAGTGCATTGACGATATCCTCGCTGACGCCATCACTGAAATAGTCATTCGCGGGGTCGCCGCTCTGATTGACAAACGGCAGTACCGCGATACTCGGCTTGGCCTGCGGCACCGGCTCGGCGGTCGGTGGTGTTGATGGGGTTGTGATTGGCAGCGTGGCTGGAATCAGGACAGTATATGCGACGATCGCTGCAATTGCCGAGATCGCTGCAGCGCCAACGATAAGCCGTAGGCGGAGGCGCCGCGGTTGCGCCGCATCAGCCGGCACCGCCGCCGTGGTGCCCGCCGCCAGACGATACGCCCTCACCGGTCGGGCGATGTTCTTGAGTGCCTTCTCGCCAACGTCCTTCCAAGCAAATCCGATATGCCCGCGCAACTGGTCGACGACCGCTGCAGACGCATACACACTGCCCGGTTCGGCAAGCGACTGAAGGCGTGCGGCGACATTGACGGCGTCGCCGAAAATGTCGCCGTCCCGCACCATGACGTCGCCAAGGGTAAGCCCGATCCGCAGCCATTGCCGTTTCGGTTCGGGAACGCCAGTGTTTCTCGATTGTAGCCCTTCCTGAATTTCGAGCGCAGAAAGCGCCGCGGCGATCGGACTGGCGAACTCGGCTAGGAATCCGTCGCCCGTCGTCTTGACGATACGACCATGGTGGCGGTCGATAGCCGGCCCGATCAGCTCAGTCATGTGCGCCGCGAGCGCCGTTAGGGTGCCCTCCTCGTCCTCGCCGATCATCCGGCTATAGCCGGCAACGTCGGCACAGAGGATGGCGACGAGCCTGCGATCGACGTCGAGATTAGTCATCGAAGCTGTGATCCACACACCTGCGCCGCCCGAAGTCGCGGAACCCACGCATGTGCAATGAGAGTCTACCACGCTGCCTACGCTGCCGCGAAGATAATACGGATTCCGCTCGCGTTCATGGCGGGAACCGTCCGGTGTCGGAAAGCGCTCGCAAAACGGGGAGGAGCACAAGAAAGTCCGCGGTGCCCGCGACAGAGCGCCGCCGAATGGCGAAGGCGCGTCGATCGCGGTCCTGCCGTTTACCAGCATGAGCGGCGATCCGGAGCAGGAGTACTTCAGCGACGGCATCGCCGAAGACATCATCACCGATCTCTCGAAAGTGTCAGCGCTCAGTGTCGTCGCCCGAAATTCGGATCGCAGACGTATGTGGCGTTAGTCACGGGTTGGATGAAAAATGACAGCGATCTCGATTCCGTCCGGAACCACCCGCGCTACTTGACTCTCGCCAACCGAATGGAAGCTGAAGTCGCATCAGCGAAGAGCTGAGATACCAAGCTTTCCGCGCATCGACCCCGAAGCGGCTGGAACTGCCAGCCGAAAGGACGGAAAGCGGACCTTCGGTGGTGTTCGGGTTCAATCCGCAACGCCGTCACCCTTGCTACCTCTGAGGAAGGCGAAAGATCGACTCAGTCCGGCTGAACGCGGTATTATTAATGAGCATAATGCAGTTTCTGTCGACCTCAGTGGTATGAGCCGTCGTTTCAGCGACACCCGAAACGTTGGACTGGAGTAGCCTGTGAGGATGATATGCGAGAACAGGTCTCTCCTTCCTCTCGTGTCCTGATCGGCGAGGATGTGCGCATGGCGATTGCGGTCTCGCATCTCCGCTCGCTGTCTCCGGAGTTGATCGCAGAGGTCACCGCCTACGCTTCGCTTCTACATGTTCAAGCCGGCTCAATCTTCCACCGGGAAGGCGACACTTCTGCGCACGTCGAGCTGGTGGTGTCGGGACTCGTCCGCGTCTACGTGACAGCGCCTGACGGGAGAACAATGACCGCCCGCTACTGCCGGCCCGGCGCGCTCATTGGCGCTGTTTCGCTGTTTGCTTCGCCGTTTTCGTTGCCTGCGACGATTCAGGCGGTGACTGATGCCGATCTCCTGGCTCTGCGCGCCTCGGTCGTGAAGAGGATGGCCGAGAGTGATCTGCGGGTGGCACGAGCGCTGCTCAACGAGCTCAGCGAGCGCGTGCTGTCGTTCATGACCGAGATTCCCAGCGCCTCCTTCGCGACGGTGCGGCAGCGCGTCGCCCGTCACCTCCTCGACCTCGCTTCCGAGCGCCAGAAAGGCTCCGAACTGATCGCCGCGATCGGACAACAGGACCTCGCCGATGCGGTGGGAACGGTGCGCGAGGTGGTCGTGCGGACCCTGCGCGAGCTTCGCGCGCAAGATTTGCTGCGGACGGGGCGCGAGGGGATCGTACTCCTCGAGCCAGACCTGCTCGCCGCCGAGGCGTATAGCGGCCCGACTGGATCGAATCTCACCGGCGACTGGAACTCAGGTCGCTGACACGCGAAGACATTCGGGCAATACTGCCAGGTCCTATCGGCGATAGAATGCGTTGGAGTCAGAAGCCATGCCATTCGTAGAAGTCAAGGTCTTCAAGGACGAACTGAGCTCCGATCAGACACGCGCACTGATTGAGAAGATTACCGACGTGGTTGCCTCGGTGACAAGCGAGAAACTGAAGGAGGTAACCTGGGTGATCGTGAGCGAAGTTCCAAGCGGACACTGGGGCGTGGGCGGGGTGGCCTTAGGCCTGGATGACGTCAAGAAGCTCGTAATGGCCCCGGTACATCATTTGGGTACGGACATGCAGTAGTGGCGAAATTCTCACGCTTGGTCCCGAGGTTGGATTCCCGCTTTGGGTCGTGAGCGCAAGGGGTGCACAAGCAGCTTTTGGTGGTCCTTACTACCTCATGCCGCTGTTTTGCACCGGGGAGGATCCCATGCACCGGAAACTCGCAGCAATTCTCGCCGCTGACGTCGTTGGCTTCAGCCGAGGACGCAGAGCTTTTCCTGTACCCCGGCGATCAGCACTACTTCGCCGACAGCTCGCTCCCGTCGTACGACGCGGATGCGACCGCGCTACTCACCATCCGAGTGCTTGAGTTCCTGGATCGCGTTTGAACATGCCGGCGTCTTGAGCTCAGTCCCCCGCTCGCTCTTCGTCGGTGAAACCGCTCATACTACGCACTCCCCTCCGTCTCGCTACCTTCGTCCAACTCATGGACCGGCAGAAAGCCGTACTGCTCCAGCCACTCCCGAATGATGAGGCGGAGTATCTCGTCTCGGGTCATCTGGAGTTCTTCGCAGGCGGCAGTGATGGCCGCCTCGACATCATCATCGAAGGTTATCAGAGCTCGACTTTCAGCGTGTTAATGGCCGCTCCCGTGGGCCACTGCTCGAGATGACGCCCTTGCTTACGAGCCACGCCTCGAGGGTCCCCGGACACCCCTCCTGAGTCCACTTCCCGCGATAGGAGAAACAAGGGCCATGGACGCCACGCCCAATGGCGTCGAAGCCATCATCGGCGAGGCGCTGGGCGCCAACTACCACTTGCACCTTTCTGGGAAACTTCCTCTTCGCCCCTCTGATTTTCACGGCCTGCCTCCTACGCACTACAACCGAGAGGTCGTAGGGTCTCACAGCACAGATTGCAGTCAAGGATTAGGGGCGCCGCCCAAACGGAGTATTTGATTTCATTGCAAGGCTGCCTCGACGCCGGAGATGGCGCGCTTCGGACGATGATCCAGCCCGAGGCTGAAGGGGTCGGGAATAAATCTTCCATCTCAAGCGTCAGTCAGTGTAAGTCGCCGTCGTCGCAGCGCACCGCTGCCGAAGCGGCAGGAAACAGAGGAGGAACTTCACGTGCGCCTTGCCCTGACAGTTGCCATCCTTGCCCTTGCGCTTCCTGCCTATGCTGCTGGTCATGCCGTGCAAATCAAGGGCATGAAATTCAATCCGACCAAGCTGGTAGTCGCCGTCGGCGACACGATCACCTTCACCAACGGCGATTCCAGACGCCATACGGCCACGGCGCTGGACGGCTCCTTCGACACCGGGCGGCTAGCCACTGGCAAGAGTGCCACCGTGAGGATCGTCGCCGCGGGTAAGCATGATTTCAGATGTATGATTCATCCCTCGATGAAAGGCACTGTCACTGCGAAGTAGTCCTTCTGTAATGGGCCCTTGCTCGTCAAGTCCCTCCGTGATCATCACGCCGCCAGGATCATGCTTCTGTCCGTGGTCAGCACGAAGGCTGCCACATCATGCCATCAGATCCAGAGCCGGCAGGTCAATCTAGGACGCGTGATTTGCCGAAGCTTTCACAGGACTACTCCCGACCTTGCCAGGCCCTCGTCCCGGCGACGGGACCTCGGAGAAGCAGCGCCGTCGGCGGCTGCTTCGCTACCTCGTTTCGCTTTTACGGCGTGACGGTGTCCTTGCCCCAACGGAACGCGCTGACGTCAACCCACATGCGGTGAAGGACAGTCGCGAGTTTGCGGGCGAGCGCCACCTTGGCCCGCTTCATACCGCGCCACTTCGCCACTTCCATCGCCCAGCGCTTGGCTTCCTAACTTTACTCGATCGGGGGGAGGGGTAAGATATGTCGACGAACGAGGATAGTCCAACACTTGCAGATTACGTATTGTCAAACACTATCAACGTTGTAGGGGCGATCTACGGTGGTTTGCGGCATATGGCGGCACACTTATAGTGATCAATGCACCACAACTAAAATTGGCTAAGATTTCTTTGTTTCTAACCACTGCGCTGGCCAGTGGGACATTAGCTGTGGGCGGCGGTGGGACAACGGGTAACATCTCCAATGGGCTTGGCGAGTGCGGCCATTGGCGTTCTCGTCTCTGAAGCTAGCCTCTATGCCCTAATGAAACTTTCGAAGCTCTTCGATGCAGAGTTTGGCGGCGATGAGCATGCATATCGCTCAAATCTATTTGGATTGCTGTCGCAATCGAATCTCGACCGCGAGTTCCTGGTTCTCGCGAACACAGTACTGGCTCCATCGGATCTGCTCTTCACCGCATCCGACGAAGGCAACTGGATGCGCAACTTGCCCGCCGATTCTCGATGCAGCCTGACTCCCTTGAAAGAGGAATGCCGCAGCTTTCTGAGCGATATTCGACGTCGGCAACCAAGCAGCTTCGGAACGAAAATCTGTGGACCGAATTAACCGCCCATTGCAGGAATGGAGGAATGCTTTGAATCGGCGCGCCGAGAACCGAAGAACGGGGCCAGACAATAACGCGCAAGGGTCGGCATCGGTCGCGCCGCAGCTCGCCAAGATCGGCGCCACGAAAGGCACCTTCCCTGAGTTTGTTGAACCCTGCCATCCGACCCTCAAGAAGCGACCGCCGGATGGTGCGGACTGGCTGCATGAGATCAAATTCGACGGGTATCGGGCACAGCTGCATATCCACGAGCGTAGCATCATCATCTACACGCGAACTGGTCTTGATTGGACAAAGAAATTCAAGCCGATTGCGACGGCCGCGGAGGCACTCGCGGACCATGACCTGATCATCGACGGCGAGGTCACCGTTTTCGGCAAGACCGGCCTCCCTGACTTTCAGGCGCTCCGGCGAGAACTTGGGAAAGCCACATCGGCGCGGCTGACCTTCCAGGCATTCGACCTGCTCTATTTGGACGGATACGACCTCAGGCGCGTGCCCCTGATCGAGCGCAAGCGCGTCCTGCGCAAGCTCATAGGTACCGACGCCGGCGCGATCGCCTATGTCGACCATCTTGATATCGACGAAGGAGCCCAAGTCTACGAGCACGCCTGCATGATGGGCCTCGAAGGCATCGTGTCGAAGCGTAAGGCCGCGCCTTATAGGTCAGGCCGCCAGGAAGTTTGGACAAAGACGAAGTGCACCAAGCGTGACGCCTTCCCAATCATCGCTTTTGTGGAGAAGCTCGGCGCACAGCCGCGGAGGATTGCTTCACTCTATCTCGGGCGCTGGGAAGGCGACCGACTCCTGTACGCCGGAAAAGCCCAGACCGGGTACACGCTTGCGGTGGCACGAGAGGTGCGCGAGCGGCTCGATCCGTTGATCACCCGCGCGAGCCCCCTGTCGCACCCGATCAAGAAACCGAAGGCGACCTGGGTCACGCCGCGCGTTCAGGCGCAAGTGGAGTACAGCGGGGTTACCGATGACGGATTGCTGCGCGAGGCTGTCTTCAAGGGTCTGCAGGAAGGGGCCGGCCGACCGCGAGCAAAGTCGAAGGCGGCGGGGTCACCGATGAGCCTAGTTCCTCGCGAGAACATATTGCAATTGCTGCCGGATGCGGTTGTGCCTTCTCAACAGGATCTTGCCGTCTATTGGACGCGGGTTGCGGACCGCGCCCTCCATTTCCTTGCCGGCCGTCCGCTGAAACTTGTGCGGCACGTCAACGGCACGGTTTTCTACCACAAGGGACCACTGCCGGCGATCCCGCCCGAGGTCCACCAGTTGCGCATCCAGAAGCGTGAGGGCGGCGAAGGCGTTCGCCTATGGGTCGACGACCTGCCGGGCTTGCTGGGCCTTATCGAAATCGGCGTCGTTGAGCTGCATCCTTGGGCCGCGACCGTCAACGATGTCGAACACGCAGACACGCTGATATTCGATCTTGACCCCGGCGAAGGCGTCTCGTGGGAGTTTGTCGTGGAGACAGCCTTGCGGCTGCGGCATCTGCTCGATGCGGAGGGTTTCAAGACCTGGCCGAAAATGACCGGCGGCAAGGGCGTTCATCTCATGGCGCCTCTGCAAGAAAAGATGACCCACAATGCCGTGCACGCTTACGCCAAGCGCCTGACTCAGCAGTTCGCCAAGATCGATCCCGACCGCTACGTCACGTCGGCACAGCTTTCGCACCGGCCGGGCAAACTCTTCCTCGATTATCTCCGGAATGGCCGCGGCACCACCGCCGTTGGCGCCTATTCGCCCCGGGCGCGTGATGGCTTTCCAGTTG
The DNA here is from genome assembly GCF_020193655.1 of Ensifer sp. IC3342. GTDB lineage: Bacteria > Pseudomonadota > Alphaproteobacteria > Rhizobiales > Rhizobiaceae > Sinorhizobium. Next base: position 73,926 of record NZ_JADYVE010000021.1, on the reverse strand, counting down.
CCGCACCTGCCACCTGGAAAGATATTGAGCGGGGGTTAAGACCGGACGCATTCACGATAAGCCGGCCACCAACGCGTCGCCGCGGGCTGTGAGCTCGTACGCGAAAATCCTTGAAAAGATTTGTCGTTCACCCGGAACAAACGGGAAAGGGATTCTGTTGACTCCTTGGTTTTGGAGATGCGCCAGGAGTGAGCCATGGCAGTCGCGGGACGAGCCCAATGGAAGGGCTACATTCGGTTTGGCGAGGTAACCACGCCAGTGGCGCTCTACACCGCCACCTCGACCTCCGAGCGAATCTCCTTCCATACGGTCAATCGAGAAACGGGAAACCGAGTGCGTCGCGAATTCGTCGACAGCGTGACCGGCAAGCCGGTGGAGAAGGAAGGTCAGGTCAAGGGTTACGAGCTCGATAACGACAGGTATGTGGTGCTCGAGCCGGAGGAAGTTGCCGCCGCGGTCCCCGAGAGCGACAAAACCCTGCGTGTCCAGGCGTTCATCGGCTGTGACGACATCGACAAGGTGTATTTCGACCGGCCCTATTACCTGACGCCGGACAAGATGGGCACCGACGCTTTTGCCCTACTGCGTGAGGGCATGCGCAAGAAGAAGGTCGCCGCCATCGCCCAGACCGTTCTGTTCCGGCGAATGCGGACCGTGCTTGTTCGCACGCACGACAAAGGCTTGATCGCCACGACACTGAACTTCGACTACGAGGTCCGAAGCGCCAAGGAGGCGTTCAAGGAGATTCCGGAGATCAAGATCAAGGGCGAGATGCTCGACCTCGCCAAGCACATCATCGGCACCAAAAAGGGAACCTTCTCGGCTGACGAGTTCGACGACCGGTACGAAGCCGCACTCGCTGATTTGGTCAAGGCCAAGATGGAAGGAAAGGCCCTGCCGAAGCGCGCTCCTCCGAAGGTTTCGAAATCCAGCGACTTGCTGGAGGCGCTGCGTCAAAGTGCCGGCATCAAGGCCACAGAGCAGCCGAGGAGGCGCGCCGGCAAGGCCGCACCCAAAGGCAGAGCACAGGCGAGCCGCTAGACCGCGGCCAAGGCGAAAACCGCCGCGAAGAGCGCACCCGCTCAGCGTCGCCGCGCAAGTTAAGGGAGGTGAACGATGGCGCCCCCACGTCCATATTGGAAAGGCTATCTCAAGCTCTCGCTCGTGACCTGCCCCGTTTCGATGATGCCGGCGACCAGCGAGTCGGAGAAGGTCCGCTTTCACACCCTGAACCGGAAGACGAACAATCGCGTCGTCTCCCGGTATGTCGACGCTGAGACCGGAAAAGTAGTTGATGAAGAAGACGAGGCGAAGGGATACGAGCGCGGCGAAAACGACTTCCTGGTGATCGAGGACGAAGAATTACAGAGTGTCGCGCTCGAGAGCGCCCGGACGATCGACATCGAAAAGTTCGTGCCGCGCAACACGATCGAGTGGGTCTGGCTGGAGAAGCCCCACTACCTGTCGCCGTCGGATGAGGTCGGCCACGAGGCGTTCAGCGTTATCCGCGACGCCATGGAGGCAGAGAAGGTCGTTGGCATCTCCAGGCTTGTCATCGGCCGGCGCGAGCGCGCTGTGATGCTGGAGCCCTGCGGCAAGGGCATCGTCGTCTGGACGCTCCGCTATGGCGACGAGGTGCGGAAGCCGGAAAACTATTTTGACGATATCGGCGACGGCGACAATGACCCCAAGCTGATGAGCCTCGTCACTTCGCTGATCGAGGAGCGGAGCAAACCTTGGAACCCGGACATGGTCCAAGATCCGGTGCAGGAAAAACTCAAGGAAATCATTGAGAGCAAGCGCAAGTCGGCCAAAAAGGGTGCAAAGCCGAAAGGCAAAGGCAAGGATGAAGAGCCTGCCTACACTGGCAACGTGATCGACCTGATGTCGGCTCTGAAAAAGAGCCTCGAAACGAAGTCGGGCGGTAAGAGTAAATAGGCGCCGGGAGAAATCAGCGTGACTAAACTGAAGCGCTGCAGCTGGAGCCGCCGATATAAGGCCGATATAAGAAGGAGTCTCCGGGAATGGGTGTTAGCGATCGCAACGGGGAGAATAGAACCGAGGGCTCTCATCGAGGCTGCCACCGGCGAAGTAGAAAGGAGGCCCGCAAAGATAATTCCAAACTTCGCGTGCAGCGCGCCGGCGATAGACTCACCATCAATGGCGAAATCGATATGAACGCGCTCGTGATGGTGGTTGTCGGATCGATGGCGGGGGTACCGTAGCGCCGGTCAAGGCACGGGCGCAGCGAGAGTTTTCCATAGCTTCCCGTCCAGTTTGGTGGCCGCAGTGGACGATCGCCGAGTAACACCGAGAGGATGTGACCGGTTCAACTCACGGCGAGGTTGCATCTCCCAACTAGATGCGGTCGGAATGCGTGGGTAACACTTCAGGACACCAGTCTTCCATGGCATGCGCCCGAAGGAGTTCCAGCGGATCCTCATGCGCAGTGACTCGAGAAGAAAGATACACCTTGGCGTGCGGTGCAGGTCTGTGCGACCCGTCAGGCATGATCTCGAAAAGCCGGTGGGAGTGGGCGCCGTTATCTGTGACCGACACCACCACGGGTGCTCACGCGGGGCAGAACCGACGCACCGAAAGTGTCAATGAAGTCGAGCTGGTTGCGACCCACATTGTGAAGGTAGATCTCGTTGAAACCAGCCGCGATATCCTCTTCGATCCAGGCGAGGTGCCGCTCGAGGTCAGAGGATATTCTAACGTAGGTGTCGAGATCTTCGGGCCGGACGTTTCTAGTCGCGGTCTCAATGTCGCCGGGGGTGCGCAGCGTTTCGGATTGGAAGGCGCTAATCGCATTGCTCCTCCACTGCTCGAAGGCATTCTGTCTCGCTTTCCCGTCACTGTGCGCATAGGAGATGTGGACCTGCAGATAGAGCGGTTTGCCTTCGCCGCCACCGCGCCTAAATGCCTCGATCATCGCTGCGAGATTATCGCGCGCCTGATTGACTGTAATGAGGCCGTCGGCCCATTCCCCTGCCCTTTCGGCCGTTTCCGGCGTCAAAGCCGCGGCAATCAGCGACGGAGCGTGTTCCGGCAGCGTATACAGCCGCGCCTCGGACACGGTGATGGGTGTGTCTCGCGTCACCGTGTGCCCGGCCCAAAGTTCGCGAATGACATCGACGGCTTCCCAATGGCCGCGAGCTCAATCGCCGAGAGGTAGGAGCATTACGGCGTGACATGCCTCCCGTTGTAGAACTCAGACGCATTTACCCGTCACTGCCGGAAGGCACTCCGCTCAAAGGGCCTGGGGGTATGAGCATAATAATCAGCATCATCATAAGCATCCTGATTACAGGCCTTGCCGTCCTGGTGCTGTACCTCGTGCAAAAACTTCCGATTGACTCAACGATGAAGCAGATGGCTCAGGTCGTTGTTGTAGTCGTCGGCGTAGTTTCGTTGCTCAGCTATCTGGACGTATTCTAAAAAGTTCCGGGGGCCTGCCTACACTTCTCTCGGACGGTACTTGAAATCGAAATGGAACGTTGCATGCGCCGTCTAGGCGGGCAGCATCAGGGCAGCATCCACCCAGTGGGCGGAAGGGGCCAACTGTCAACCTGTTGAGCCGCTCCTGAGGGGCCATCTTAGAAGCAACGTTTCGGTCACTTTAGCCCGCCGCTTTCCGGCTTGCCTTTCGCCCGTCTGCGTTCGTCTAGCAGATTCAGCAAGTCCGTTAGATCGTCCGCATCGAAATAGTCCAGGCCGGTTTGCGGTATGCCTTGCCATCGAGCAGGCCAGCCGGTGAAGCGATCAATCACGCTCCACAAGCCGTTGATGTCATCATGCAATTCGTATCGCTGGGTCATGCTGGCATTTTAGCGCACCCTTAATCGCCGCGCTATCGCGCCACTAGTATTCGAGTGGCGGTTCGTTTACGCGAATGCGATAACGCGAGGAATATCGGCTTCGTGGTCTTGCGGGCATGCCTCGGCCCGCTTCGCGGACCGGCTTGATCGCCTGGTGGCACGTGAGCTGTGGCAACAGCTGTTCCGACATACCCGGCGATGTCGACGCCGGGTATGTCGGTGCGGCGAAAAGGGGTGTCAATATTCTTCACCAGCGCGGCGTGCCCTGCGAGGGCAGCCGTGCTGGTGTTGTTCCACAGGTGTATGATCACGGCTAGGTTGGGTTATTGAGAATATGCAGCGCTCTCGCTGCATTTTTCGGGTTAAGCCCTTCCATCTTCCAGGGGCCGATCTCTGCAGTTTCTCCGGTGAAGAGGTGATAGATCGTATGGGTTCCGTCGCCTTCGAAACGGCGGCCATACTCATCGCGCTGTCCGGATCGGTTCGGCGCGCGCCCTTCGGATTCCCATGTGCTGATGGCGAGCGCGTGTTCTTCGTGTTTACTTTTCATCTGCAGCTCTCCTCCCCACAGTCGCCTGCGCGACAGCTGAACGCTGATCAGTTATCGGACGTCAGGCCGTCAATCGGCTCCAGATTATCTTCGTTGCTCACGCGCTCTTGGCCGAGTTCATCATTGCGCATGCGATACTGAGGCGAATTGTCTCTCAGAGGGAGTTTGGCGGTGATCTGATAGGTTTCCGCCGCACGAGGTGAAATATTTGCGCGATCTTTAAGTCGCACTGACAGCCCGATCGGGAATAGATGATGGCGCATTGGGTGTTGCCTTATGGTGAAAGTGACGGGAAGATTGCGGCTTCGTTGCGATCGACTGCCGTCAGGCGTTCAAGCTCCTCAGGATCGATCGCTATCAGCCGCATTCGGTATTTGTTCTCGGCCGTGGCTGGTAACTTGATAAAGGTCGCCACACGGCGATAGGCGAGCCAAGAGATCCCTTCGATCAATTCCTCGTCCTCATCGACCTCGTAGTCGCCAGCCGGGACCATTTCACCGAGGTCTGGCATCCAGAACGGTTGGTCGAAATGGACTGTTCGATGCGTCGTCCGGGCAAGCATGCTGCCCTCCTTTTCTGGGGCTTCGTCATCGTGAAATCAAACCAGCCCGTTTGGCGCCACTTGAGCGCGCACCGCTACGCTCTGTACTGCCGCATTGGAGCAAGGCCGCAATCGGCGGCCGCACTTGGATATGCGGAGCATGAGCTTGGTTTAATGCCTCTGATGAACCAAAAAACTAAGTAAGAAGCTCTATCAATTGATTGTGTCATTACCGTGTTTTTTGAGATAAAAGCAGTTTTCACAGAAATTAAAGTTTCGAATTCTGTAAATATAGGTGCGCCTAAGGCGGTGTTGTTTTTCATTTGGATGTCGAAATTTGCTACGAAGGCCCGCTGAAAAATATTTGTGAATGAGGAACGGAATTAGTTGTTTACTTTAAATATTTTATAGCGCACCGTAAAAAATCTGGATTGCCATTGGCTCCTGGTCCGAGCACGGGCCTGCAACGATCCCGATAATAAACCTGATTAAAGGGAATGAAATCATGACATTCGATCAAATCCTCGAGCTTCGGACCACCGAAACTTAGGAAATGGCAATGAAAAACCTCATTCCCGCCCGCTTCTATACCTACGATTTCACGCGCCTGTTCGTATCGCTTGCCTTTACTCTGGCGGTTGCAGTGATTGTTTATTCCGTCCTGTTCGGACGCATCCTGTAATCGTGTGATCATACGCGCATCCGCACACGAAGCCCGAAAAGCCTGGACGGACTTTGGAGGTGCCGCGCCGTTGAGTGAACCTGGTAAGTGATCCAGACAGGGTAAAAATGGACTTGGCATTGGGAAGAGTTGGTCGGGACTTTATCCATGACACAAGCCCAGGCTTTCGCCTTCACCAATTCTGACCGGCCTGATGGTCGCTTTCATTTGGGGGCGGCTCCGCTATGACCTCGTTGCGGTTGTCGCGTTGCTTGCCGCAGTTTTCACCGGCATCGTGCCGCACAAGGCAGCGTTCTCCGGCTTCGGGGACGACATTGTCATCATTGTAGCCAGCGCGCTTGTCGTAAGCGCCGCGATCGAGCGCAGTGGTGTCATAGAGGCGTTTCTCCATCGCGTGGCCCCGAGCGTGACCTCTGTACAGGGTCAGGCTGTTATTCTCGTGACGACCGTCTCGGTCCTTTCCGTCTTCATCAAGAACATTGGCGCGCTGGCGATGATGATCCCCGTCGCGTTCCAGATGGCTCGCCGGTCGAAAGCTTCCCCTTCGTCTTTTCTCATGCCGATGGCGTTTGGATCCTTGCTTGGCGGGCTCACCACCCTGGTTGGCACATCACCGAATATTGTCGTGTCCCGAATGCGCGACGAACTGACGGGCCGCCCTTTCAACATGTTCGATTTCACCCGATTGAATGGTCGACGTCGGAACTGCTGGCAAGCACGATTACAATCGGGGGACGTGATAGGGAACAAAGGAGTTCTTCCGATGCTTCTATCGTTCAGGTGGGCGTCGAAACAGCCTCTCCGAGTGACCGAGACAGGAGATTTGTCCCTATCACGCATAATGCCGCGATGACGAATTTCAGCGCCATATGAGGATCCGGGAATGCCACAAGGACTGAAGGAATTTGCAATGAGCTCGAATGGCGACAAGTGGTTTCTCGAGCATGATCGAATGACCGGCGAGCATTTTGTCATCCATCGCGCTAACACCGCCTCTGGTGGTGCCGCGACGAGATGGTCGATAGCCAGCTTTTTGGAGGTCGCCGGCGACCACCCTCAAGGCCAGGCTCTCCGCGAAGCTCTGCGCAACATTCGTTCTCTCGAAGGAGAACCAACCAGCGACGAGAATTCCAAGCCTGATTTTCCCGAAAAGGACTGACCGAAGCCGAGCTGGTCAGTTTTAACCTACGGGGCCGACTGACCAAATGCAGGCGATCGCGTTCCGGCTTTCGTACCGACTACCGCCAGTCGTACAGCACGCGCCGAGCAAATTCGGCAGGCGGCGGGCCGCGAGTGCCGCCGCGATACTTTCGGACTATGTGGCGTCGAGCGGCAGTACGGATACGCTCTGATCGAGAAGTCGGCACGTGGTTTCGGATCGTGCGATGCCGTTCCAGCCTCGACATAGAAATGGCGTGCAGTCTCGATGCGTGAGGAGTCTTCGAGGTTGATCGAGGTGCAATTAGGTCGCCAGCAAACAACATGGCTCTTGTAATGGACGGATAATCCATCCATATACCATCCATCTGGATGGTGGATGTAACATGAACGATAATGTATACAAGTTTCGCGACAAGGGCGGTGAATCGGAGAAGATCACCATCAATCTCGGTTACGTCGATCTTGGTCGCATCGACCTTCTCGTGCAGGAAGGATTTTATTCCAATCGCACCGACTTCATCCGAACAGCGATCCGCAACCAGCTTTCAGCCGAGGCCGAGGCCGTCAAGCAGTCGATCGTTCGGCACACGCTCGAGTTGGGATTGCGCGACTACAGCAGAGCCGATCTGGAATCGGTGAAGGCGGCCGGCGAAAGACTTCACATCAAGGTGGTCGGACTTGCCCGCATCGCACCCGACGTCACACCGGAGCTTGCTCTGGCAACAATTGAATCCATCACCGTACTCGGCGCGCTCCAGGCCAGCACCCAGCTGAAATCAGCGCTGGCCGAACGCATCCGATAGAACTGCGGCCCGACCAACAAGGACAACTCGATGAATGACGATTTTGCAACGGCCATGCGCCGTGCGGTAAGGTCCACGCGCGCTCTGAACCTCGCCGAGGCGACACGCGTGATCCAAGATGCACTGGCCGGCCGCCCGGCCTCCGATGCTCGCACCTCGACAAATCCGGACATCACACCACCGCCGCCAGTCCAGCGTTCCACCCCCTTTCCGGTCGATCCGGATGCGGAAATCATCCAGCCATCGGCAAAGCCTGAGGCCGAAGACTCCGCCGAAAAGGTCAGCGATGGCACTGCGTCGCGAAGGTTGCGGAAATCCTTGGGAGAAACGGTACGGATCTTGCGCGAGGGGCGGTTGGCATCCGGCGGCTTCGGGTTGCTACACGGCGCCGGCCTACCGGGAACCGCCAAACAGGTCCCCGAGCCCATCTTGCCGGATGGGGCACAGTTCCTGGCGCGATCCTTCACCTGCCCCGCCGGCTCGCGAAGCTACAGGCTCTACATTCCCGCGTCCGCACCCGATCGGCCGCGCGGCCTCGTTGTCATGCTTCATGGCTGCAAGCAGGATCCCGAAGATTTTGCAGCAGGAACCGGCATGAATGCAGTCGCCGAGAAGCACGGCCTGGTGATTGCCTATCCGCGTCAAAACGGGGCTAACAACGCGTCGACCTGCTGGAACTGGTTCAGGCCCGCCGACCAGATGCGCGACGAGGGCGAACCCTCGATCATTGCGGGAATCACCACCGAGATCATGTCGGAATTCAGCCTCGATCGCGGCCGAACCTTCGTGGCCGGCCTATCGGCAGGGGGCGCAATGGCGGCGGTCATGGGCGAGACTTATCCCGATCTCTATTCAGCCGCGGGGATCCATTCCGGCTTGGCCTACGGGTCGGCCAGCGACGTCATATCAGCTTTCTCCGCGATGCGCGGCGATGGCGGCCTTGCATCCAGTCCGAAGCGGCTCGCCAATGGGCACCCGCTCCGGACGATCGTCTTTCAAGGAAGTGCGGATCGGACGGTGCATTCTTCCAACGCCGATCGGATCGTCGCGGCGGCAACGCCAACTGGCGCGGGCTGGGCCGTCCGGAAGGAATCTGGCCGATCCGCCGGCGGGCGGACCTATGCAAGAACCATTGTCGCGGACACCGCGGGAAGGCCGGCGGTCGAATATTGGTTGGTGTACGGTGCCGGCCATGCCTGGTCCGGCGGCCACTCCGCTGGAACGTATACAGATCCGCATGGTCCGGATGCCTCTTCCCAAATGGTGCGGTTCTTCCTCGATGGGCAGGAATGAGGGCAATCGGCGGCCGACGAATGCACCTATGCGGGTGCGCTGTCCGCACGGCGCGAGATATTGCCGCGGTCAACATGCCTCGATGAAAGCGGTCCCATCGATCTGCCTTCGATCCGCAAACATCAGGCGCCTCACGGCGACGTGCAGGACGGAATTGGTGACCACCTATGGAACATTGGCCGTTGCAACGACCACAATTCGGAACGACCTGTCCTCGAAACACCCTTTGACGCGATAGCGACCCGATAGTGAAACGTTCAACCCTCGATGGGCACTTGCTAGAGCCGTGCTAGAGCAGCTCATTCCGGTCCTTGGTGGCTTTTGCCCGCCGCCTTATGCCGTCCGAGTCATTGCCACTCCCGCCGAGTTTCGCTGCGCGACGGTTTCTCGACTGCGCCGCCTTCATTATCCCATTCTTCAAGTGAATCCCTCATCGGCGCCGCGGACTTATGATCTGGGGTGACTACGTCGAAACCGGCCAACGATGCTTCGCTGATGATGGCATCCGCAAGGTGGGTATCCGAGATATCCAGATCAGGGAAAAGGCGCCGCACTGCGCCAAGGGCTTCAGAGGTCGCAAGCGGCCGGGCTTCTTTCTGACATGCGCTGAGAAACGCGCCGATAGCCGCGCGCACCTCAGGCGATATCTCGCGGGAGTGCTTTCTCATTATCACCTCCCAATGCACGAACGCAGTGGCTCTAAACGGCGCTCGCGCCTTAATGTTCCTGGTTTCTCGCGAACACGACCGCCGGTGTGATCTCGGCCATCTTCGTACTAAGGTTGGATCAGTTCTGTGGCTTCGGCGGACCGCTCGTCCGCAGGGCTTAACGATCCAGTTTGGCACCGGAAGAGCCAGATCGACGAAGTCGCACAGTTGGCTAACGCATCGGGCCGAAAATCGGAATCGAGTTTTCGGAAAGCACCTTCTTCCAATGCGGCGGTTGGCGCCTTTATTGGCGGGCAGCATGGTCTTTCCCATAGCAGCTGATCCACCAATGTCTCCCTGTTGGCGCAACCTAGCCATCCAGCCCCTTGGCGTTAGATTTCCGCATACCACCCACCCACGACGCTGATCAAGGCGAACTCTCGACCCGTTGCTGTCGTCCAGAATGAAGCGCGCTACGACCCGAGTTGCCCCAGAGCTGCCAGCAGGTAGAAATCCGTCAGCTGCGGCATGGCCTGCTTGAGTACGGCCCATCGTTCGGGCGAGCCCAGCGCGGATCCACGTTGACGAATGCTGCCTGATAGGGGGCTTCCGCATTGCGCATGTTGCGGGCAGTCTTGAGGAGAGACGAGCGAATGCCGCTTTCATAGTTGTTCAGCCCGTTTGCGGCCTCGGGCGAATGTTTGGCCCCCTCACCTATCCCGGTCTCGTCAACGACGTTGCGATCTCAATGAGGTGCTCAATCGGCGTGTGCTTCCGCGCACGCCGATTGACGTGTCGATACTTAGGCGGGAAGCTGGAACACGGCGTTGGCGACCAGCACGATTGCAAGCCCAGCGACGAGCGCGGCATAGGGAAGGATACCGGCCTTTTTGACCCCGAGATCCTGCCCCACGAGGCCGAGATCGTCCATTGCGCCCGCCGGGAACTTGCCGCCATCGCGAACGTAATGACGATAGGCAAAGACCGGCAGTATGACGGCGGCGAAGGCGAAACCAACCCAAAGCGCGTTGGCATAGCCCCAGACCTTGGCGCCCGCGCCGAGGAAAAGCGCATTGACGAAGGCCAGCACCGTGTTGAGGCCGATAAGCCAGGTCGGCGCCCTCCACGGCCGCTCGATATGGCCCGAATCCATCCGGTGAATCCAGCCTGAATTCAGGTTCAGAAAGTTGAAGATGATGTAGCCCACGTTCGATACGGCCAAAACGAAGAAATAGCCGCCGACATCCGACGCGATCGCCAGGAGGAAGAGGTTGAAGGCGAAATCCGTCCACATGGCGCGGGTGGGCGCACCGTTTTCATTCACATGGTCCAGATACTTCGGCAGCCAGCCGTCCTTGGAACCTTGATAGAGGGTACGGGACGACCCGGCCATGGCGGTCATGATGGCGAGGAACAGCGCCATGATCATCAGGATGACCAGAAGCTGCGTGAGGATGCGTCCGCCCCCGATCAATCCGGCCAGCGCCTCCGCGACACCCGTCCCGTCGACGATGCCCGGCGCCAGCATGCCGGTGTGGCCGAGCACGCCCTGGAAGGCGAAAGGAACGAGGAAGAAGAACAAGCAGCACGCCAGGCCGGAATAGAAGATTGCCTTGAACGTATCGGTCTTCGGGTTCTTGAGTTCCCGGGTGTAGCAAACCGCCGTCTCGAAGCCGTAAGTCGACCAGGCGGCAATGTAGAGGCCACCGAGAAAGAGCGTCCAGCCGCCGTTGCTCCACGTACCATCCTCGCCGGAATAGGCGGCACTTGGCGGTACGAGGCCTGTCACGTTGGTCATCTGGATCGCACCGCTGACGATCGGGAAGATGCCGATCAGGGCCAGCGGGACCAGAACGATGATCGCGAGCCATTTCTGCACACTGGCGGTTTCCTGGATCCCACGGTGCTGGATCGCGAAGATGATCAGCATCAGGACTGCGCCGATGAAGAACGTCGCGTTGAGATTGGCCGTAGCCAGGAAGGGAATGCCGAAGCTTGCCAGCGACCAGTTGCGGACGGCCGGTGTCAGCGCGGCCACGGCGTCGGCGCCCTGCAGCGCTTTGACCGCCTCGTCCGGCGTCGAGCCGGCGTGTGCCGCCAGCCATTCCGCTACACGCGGGCTATCGGCCGCGACGGATGAGGCGTGCGCGGCAATCCAGTCGAGGACCGGCTGGGAATCGGCGGCGGGGATCGGAAAAAGTGCGTTCAGGATGTAGCCGGCGGCAATCGCGCAGCCAAGCGAGAGCACCGGCGACCAGGCAAACCAGTTGCACCAGACCGAAAGCGGTGCAATGAACTTGGAGTAGCGCAGCCACGCCGTCGCCCCGTAGACCGAGGCACCGCCCGACTTGTTGCCGAACATGCCGGCGATTTCCGCATAGGTGAATGACTGCAGCAACCCCATGATCATCGAAATGATCCAAACGGCAAAGGCAAGCTTTCCAGTCGTTCCTGCAATGCCTCCGATCGAAAAAAGGACGAGTGGCGGCACCCCTGCCGCCACCCAGAATGCGCCCTTCCAGTCAAGCGCACGTATCAACTTGCCTTCCGTGCCGGACGGGATGCCGGCGTCCACTACATCTGTCATCGGTGAAATTCCCCATTTCTAATTGTTCTGGTGTTCCGGACGTATCTTCCGTACGTCTCCCTGAACGCGGCCTCCCCAGCCATTCAACGCCGGCCCGGTCGTTGTGATTATCCGCGTTCGTGCGCGGATTTCCGGATCTCGGATGTTGACACATAGTGAATATATTTTCTTAGCAGTCAATATCTCCTTTACTTTGCGTCGGCATTTTGCGAGCATGACCTGGGCGTGCGAACGTCCTTCAATCCCGGGAGGGTCAATATGCGAGATCTTCACCCGATGGGGATCGGTGTGCGCCCGATATCCGCGAGCACCGTCCGCTATCCCGGCGTTCCGGCATTGCCGCACGGCACCGAACGCTATCGGGTCAGGGGCGGAGGATCTCTGGTGGTGGGCGTCGAAGCCGGCGACCAAGTGACCGTCATCGACAGCGAGGGTGGGCAGGCTTGCGAGATTTCCTTCGTCGACGGGAACGGTCGCTTCCAGTCTGCCGGTCTCGGGGCGGCCTTCACCGGTGCGGCAGAGGGTCTGACGGCCATTCTCTCGTCGGACGACGAGAGTGCCGCACGCACGCGGCTCGCCCTTCGGCGCCGCGGCGCCGATCTCGCCGCGGCCGGCGCTCTCAGACTTTTCGACGAAGCATCGACGCCCGGCAGCAAGGCGGACTTCACGATCGCCCTCAAGGGCCTGCTGATCGCGGTCGCACCGGGCCATGCGATGTCACCGGAGGCACAGGATACCACGACCCCGATCGAGATCCGGATCCGACGTAGCAGGACCGTCCGCGACTATGCCGCCGCTCTGCCGGAACCAATGGCCGACCCGATCGAAGATATCCGCATCAAGGCGGCGACGGCGTCCGCTTATTTCGTTCGTGCGGGCGAGTTCATTCAAATCATCGACGTCTACGGCAGGCAGTGCACCGACTTCCAAGCCTTTGCCGCACGCAAGGTCGAGAAAGGTCTTGATCTCGCGCTCGATTCCACCGTTACACGTACCTTACTCGGCCGCAGCTACCCGGCGCCGGGTCTACCCTCGAAAGCCTTCGATCGCGACTTCGAACCCCTCGTGGAGATCGTTCAAGATACGGTCGGCCGCCACGACGCCTTCGCGACGGCCTGCAACGCCCGCTACTACGACGACATGGGTTATCCTGGCCACATCAACTGTACGGACAACTTCAACGCAGCGCTTGCGCCCTACGGCATTGCGCCGCGCAAGGGTTGGGAGGCGCTCAATTACTTCTACAATACCAACATCGATCACACCAACCAGCTGTACCTCGACGAGCCCTGGTCCCGGCCGGGCGACTACGTGCTGATGCGGGCGCTTACCGATCTTGTCTGCGTTTCGTCTTCGTGTCCCGACGATATCGACGCGGCGAACGGCTGGGATCCGACCGACATCCACGTCCGTACCTTTTCCGGAAAAGAGAAATTCTCACGAGCGGTAGCCTATCGTATGACCCCCGATGCCGATCCCGAATTGACGCGCGAAACCGCCTTTCACTCCCGCCTCTCCGCGCTGACGCGCGATTACGCCGAATACCGCGGCTATTGGCTTCCGAACCGCTTCGCCGCCGACGGCGCGGTCGAGGAATACTGGGCTTGCCGCGAAAGGGCCGTGGTGATCGACCTCTCGCCGCTCAGGAAATTCGAGGTGACTGGCCCCGATGCCGAAGAGCTGATGCAATATTGCCTGACACGCGACGTCCGCAAACTCGCGACCGGCCAGGTCGTCTATTCGGCAATGTGCTATGAAAACGGCGGCATGATCGATGACGGCACGCTCTTCCGGCTCGGCGACAGGAACTTCCGATGGGTCTGCGGCGACGATTACAGCGGCGTCTGGCTGCGCGAACAGGCGGAGAAGAAGGGCTTCAGGGCCTGGGTACGCTCCTCGACCGCGCAGATGCACAATATCGCCGTCCAGGGTCCGAAGAGCCGCGACATCCTGAAGGAGATCATCTGGACGGCGCCGCGCCAGCCGACGATCGGCGAGCTCGAATGGTTCCGCTTCGCTGTCGGCCGCATCGGCACATTCGAAGGCCCTCCCGTCGTCGTCTCACGCACCGGCTACACCGGAGAACTCGGCTATGAAATATTCTGCCATCCGAAGGACGCTTTGGCCGTCTTCGATGCCGTCTGGCAGGCCGGAGAGCCGCATGGTCTGACGCCGATGGGCCTGGAGGCGCTCGACATGGTGCGTATCGAAGCCGGGCTGATCTTCGCCGATCACGAGTTCACCGACCAGACCGATCCCTTCGAGGCTGGTATCGGATTCACGGTGCCACTCAAATCCAAGGCCGATGACTTCATCGGCCGTGAGGCGCTTATCCGTCGGAAGGAGCATCCGCGTCATTTGCTGGTGGGCCTCGACGTAAAGGCGAACGATGCCGTCGGCCACGGCGATTGCATCCATATCGGCCGCGCGCAGGTCGGCGTCGTCACCAGTGCGGTCCGCTCCCCGATCCTCGGCAAGACCATTGCACTGGCACGCGTCGATGCCATGCACGGAGCGGTCGGCACCGAGGTGGAGATCGGCAAACTCGACGGCCATCAGAAGCGTCTTCCTGCCGCGATCGTGCCGCTCTCGCACTACGATCCCCAGAAGACGCGGCCGCGATCATGAGCGGCTGGAGCAATTCCAGGAAAAGGTAAACCGTTTTCCGTCCGGAATTGCATAGTTTCAAAAGGTTAGATCACTTCACTGTTTCAATGAAACTATGAAATGATCTAGGCGGGCTTGCGTTGCGCGTTGGAGATCGCGCGCGCTGCTTCCTCGGAGGAGTTGGCGAGCATTCGCATCTCCGCGGCAAGGACCGCGAACCCGGACCCGGCCGGGCCGGCGCGGGCCGCCTCGATCCCGGCATTGACCGCAAGCAGCTTCAGATGGCGCAGCGACTGCAGGATCTCGCCGGACTTCGAAGCTGCAATGCGCATTTCGGCGGTCTGCGCATCGATGCGTTGGTAAAGCGACTCGATGTTGACGATGCTGCCTTCGAGGTAGAGCAGTTTGCCCGCCTCGTCCCATACGCCGCCGCCCGTTTCCGTCACCCAGATGAAGTGCCCATCCCTGTGGCGGATGCGATATTCCATCGTCCAATCGGTGCGTTTTTCCAGCGCGCAGCCAACGAGCCGATCCATGACCGGTACGTCCTCTTCGCACATTATGGAGGTGAAGCTTCGCGTCCGGTTGCCGATGATCTCGTCGGCCCGGTAGCCGAAGATGCGTTCGATGCCGTTGGTCATCTCCAGCATCGTATAGTTCTCATCGGCACGGCATCGATAGAGGAACCCGCTCATGCGGCCGAGAATGCTCGTTTGGAAATCCATGGAGGCCACGCTCGAAGAGAGTTTCGGATCCCGCTGCTCGCCTCATTTCAAGCATGCCGGAGAGGGCCACGGCAAGCGGCCCTTCCGGCAACCCGGGCTAGAGAGGCGGGTTTGGAAGATCGTCAATTGCGCAGATATTCCTCCATCGAATCGTCGAGCGCTTCGACCCAGGGCGTGTGGTGCTTCGGCGACATGTTGCCGGTCATCAGCGAGCGGTAGGCATGATCGCGGAAGCCCATGATGTTCTCCGCCTTGTGGTGCTCCCACTCCATGAAGGTTCTGTTGACGCCATCGATGTCGAAGCTCGGATAGTCGGTCTCGGCGAGCAACTCCTTCACGTAGTCGCCTTGGAACCAGATCATCTGCTCGGCATCCTCGAGCGTCTCCTCGCGGGCGCGCCATTTGTCGAAGTTTGCCTTCAGCTCGTCTTCCGGCGGCAGCTCGATGCGGCCCATCATCACGTCGCGCGCCCACCAGGCCTGCACGTCGAACATGTTGAAGGTATAAAACTGGTCCTGCATGCCGATGTAGAAGAGTTGGCGGTTGCGGTCGAAGATCACGCCCTTGTAGAGGCTGTCGGCCCAAAGTCGGTTGGCGGTCTTCAGACGCAACTCGTCCGGCAGGAACGGGAAGTGGTGCTGGTATCCGGTACACAAGATCAGCGCGTCGACCTCCTTGCTCGAACCATCGGCGAAATGCGCCGTGCGGTTTTCGAGCCTCACCAATAGCGGCCGCTCCTCGAAGTTCTCCGGCCATTTGAAGCCCATCGGCTTGGAACGATAGCTCGTCGTCACCGACTTCGCGCCGTATTTCCAGCATTGCGAACCGATGTCTTCCGCCGAGTAGCTACGGCCGACGAGCAGGATGTCCTTGCCCTTGAATTCCAATGCATCGCGGAAGTCGTGGGCGTGCAGGACACGACCGTTGAAGGATCTCACGCCTTCGAAAAAGGGGACGTTCGGAGTCGAAAAGTGGCCCGTGGCAACGACCACGAAGTCGAACTCCTCGTCGTACATGCGGTCCTCGAGGCGATCATGCGCCGTCACCGTGAATTTCTCCCGCGCACCGTCGAACCGGACCATGCGCACTGGCGTGTTGAAGCGGACCCATTGGCGCACATTCGCCTTCTCGACGCGGCCCTTGATGTAATCCCAGAGCACGGCCCGCGGAGGATAGGAGGCGATGGGTTTACCAAAATGCTCCTCGAAAGAGTAGTCGGCGAATTCCAGGCATTCCTTCGGACCGTTCGACCAGAGATAGCGATACATGCTGCCGTGAACCGGTTCGCCGTACTCGTCGAGGCCGGTGCGCCAGGTGTAGTTCCATAGTCCGCCCCAGTCGGACTGTTTCTCAAAACAGACGATTTCCGGAATCCGGGCGCCCTTTTGGGCAGCCGATTGGAAGGCCCGCAATTGCGCCAGACCGGATGGTCCGGCACCGATGACGGCTACTCTTGTCATGAAACATTCCCCTCTTTGCTTGTTGCAATTGGTGCCGAAAGCAGCCTCAATCCGGAAAGATGCCCGGGCTCGTGGGCGCGCCATCGTCGTGTTTCGAAAGCCACGCAATGGTGTTGTCGCGGTACCGGGTCAGCCCCTTGTAGTCGACGAGCTCAGGGGGCAGCGTTTTCAGAACGCGGTGGAGGCGGCGGGCCCATTTCGGCACCGTCACGAGTTCGTTCATGCTTATCAGGTAGCAGCGGATCACGAAGAGGATGGCGTTCGAGCGCGGCAGGCGCCAGAGGCTCTGCAACTCGACGCGCAGGTGCACCTTCTCGCCGACGTTGTCCGGTGTCACCGTCGTTCGGTCCGGCCCCCACTTGTGGTAATTCTCCGGGCTGGTGTCGAGGCGCGGATTGATCGTCATCGTCCAGTTGAAGCGACGCGTCGGCTTTCCCAGCTGCAGGTTCAGAAGGAATTTCAGCGCCCGGTCGAAAACGCCGATCTGATGGGCGAGCGGCACCGGACCATGCCACTCCATGAAGTTCATGCCGATGTCGAAATCGAGCGACCAGTCGGCCTGGGTCGTGACCATGCCGGCATCCATCCAGAGATTGCCGTCGCGCTGGTCGACGATGCAGAAATCGCCCTGGGCCTGGCGGGTGATGTATTCGAAAGGGTCATAGGGAAGCGTCGAGCGATCCCCGAAGGTGAAAGTATCGTCGATGCCAAGCGGTCGGTTGATCCAACGCCATCGATCGCCATTCCTTATAAGTGTGAAGTGCTCGGGATATCCGGCCGCCTGCTCCTCCATCAACAGTTCCAGCGTATCCCATTGCGCCGCCATCATGTGCGGCAGCGCCTGGTAGCGCAGCGGATCCTCCTTCAGCACCAGCGCCCGGTCCTGCATTTCGGCGACGTAATGCTCGTCGACGTCGATCAGGCTCTCGTAGACCGTGCCCGCCTGGCCGCGCACGTGGGGCTCCATGTTGACGGAGTACATGTACTCGTCCCGATCGAAGGGGAAAGGAAAACGGCGGATGTTGCCGGGACTGTTGCGGTAGGTGAAATCGTCGCGGAATGTTTCTTGTCTGAACACGATTGCCATCGGCTGGCTCCCCTATCGTGATTTAAAGATCCAGGGATAGTTTCGTCCCATCGAAGCGCGAGACGCAGATCATGACCTTGCGACCCGATGCCTTCTCCTCCTCGGAAAGGTAGACGTCGTGATGCGCAAGCACTCCATTGCACGCGACAACAGCCGTCTCGCACTGGCCGCAGGCGCCGCCGCGACACATGTAAGGCGCATCGATACCCGCGGCTTCGACGGCTTCGAGAATGCTCTCGTGATCGCCGACGCGGACGACGATCCCGGAGCGCAACAGCTCCGCATCGAACGCCTTGCCGCTGATCGGGGCGAGAAATCGCTCGGAATGAACATTCGACTTCGGCCAGCCGCATTCGCGAGCGGTCCTGAGCACGAAATCGGTCATCCGGTCGGGACCGCAGACGTAGGCGTGCGTCCCCAGTGGTTGGTTGTGCAGGAGCGAGGCAACGGGGAGGACGTCGTTTTCGGCACTGAAATAGCGCTTCACGCGATGGGCGCCGTACCGTTCGACCAGTTCCTGCCAATAGGCGCCATGCTCGCGGGAGCGCATGGCGTAGTGCAGTTCGAACGCGACATTGGCGCGATCGAACTCCGCCATCATCGCCAGGAACGGGGTGATCCCGATCCCGCCCGCGAGGAGAATATGCTTGCGGCCGCGCTTGTCGGCATGGAAAAGGTTGACCGGATGACTGATCGTCAGGGCGTCGCCTTCCCTGAGCTTCTCGTGCAGGAAGGCAGACCCGCCGCGGGACTCGGCGACCCTCAGGACGGAGATATCGTACCCCGAAGTATCGTGGGGAGCCGACATCAACGAATAGGGATTGCGACGTCGGTGACCGTCATCGTCCATGCTGACGATGACGTGCGCGCCGGCCGAAAAGACAGGAAGCGGTTCGCCGTCATGGCGCACGAGACGAAATCGCTTTATATTCGCCGCGACGGTATCGATCCGGCTGACCCGGACGGCAATTGCAAGACCCCCGCTCATGCGAACAGTTCCTCCGCCTGCGGAGCCGTTCCGGGTTCCTCGGCATCGACATTGACGCCCTGGAAAGCTCCGAGACGGCGGGAGTAGTGATCGCGCACGAGCAAATTCAGGCCGCAATGGCTGCATTTGAAGGGACTCGTCCTGACGTCGTCGGTGATGCCCTTGCAGTGCACGCACTGTACGCGCCGCGCCAGCGAGCCGCGATGCTCGGTGGGAATGGAACTGAAATCCATTCCCATGTCGGTGGCCACCTGCATGCACTGGCCGATGAACCCTTCCCGCCCGGAGATGTAGAGACGCGTGCTCATGGTCGCAGCGGACAACGAGCCCCTGAGCCGGAACAGCAGGGTTTCGATCGTCGGCCCCTGCCAGAACCGGTCAGGTTTCAGAGCGGCAAGCGCCAGATCGTGATCGAGACCTTTGGGGCCGGCGGCGACGTACAGGACCTCGCTACGGTTGAGCATTGTCGCGGTCAAAGCCGGCTTCTGATCGAGAAGTGCGAGCGCACCCTCACCCTCGAGTGCGAAGATGTGCCGACGCGCGAAGGGGTCTATTGCGATTCCGCCGTAGACGGGGCGGCTTTTGATACCTTCTACCAGCATCGCAGGCTCCCTCAGCCGACCGCCGTTCTCTTCTTCTTCTCCGGATCGTCGAATGTAATGGTATGGGCGACGGCCTTGGCCATCAGCGACTTGCCGCGAACTTCGAGCCGCGTGCCCTGCACCGCTTTGTCGACGTCAAGGCGTGCAATCGCCATCGAGCGGTTTGTGAGTTTCGAATAGCTCGGGCATGTGATGACGCCCACCTTCCTGCCATCCGCCCAGACCTCGTCTCCAAGATCGGCCGGGCCGTCGGCATCGATGAGCAAGCCGAAGATCTTGAATCTTTCCTTCCCCTTGAGCCGCGCATGCTCCTCGGCACCGCGAAAACCGGTCTTCCCGGGACTGACGGTGAAATCCAGGCCCAGTTCCCAGAGGCTGTCGCCAGGCGGTTCATCCGCGAAAGGATACATCTGCGAATTGTCGTAGGGGTAGAACAGCAGGTAGCTCTCGACGCGCAGCATGTCGAGCACGCTGAAGCAAACCGGGATGATCCCCATCTCCTTGCCTTCATCGATGATGCGGTCCCACACCATCGGAGCGTCCTGGCCGCGCACGAAGATTTCATAGCCGCGTTCGCCGGTATAGCCGGTGCGCGAGATCATCACCGGCGCGCCGAAGAGCGTCGTCTGCATGTGGTGGAAATACTTCAGGTCCCGAATGCCCGGAACGTGCTTTTGCAGATAGTCGACGGCGAGCGGGCCCTGGAGAGAGAGATCGTGCAGGTCATCGTCGAAGAGCACCGCGCAATTCCGCCCGGCGGCCTGTTTCGCGATTTCCTCATGACCCGTTCCGGAGCCGTGGACGAGCATCCAGGAATTCGGCCCGGTGCGATAGATGATGCAGTCGTCGGTGAAGTGACCGCGATCGTTGAGCATGCAGGCATAGACGGATTTGCCTGGATATATCTTGCTCACGTCGCGCGTCGTCACATAGTCGAGAACCGCTAGCGCATGCGGCCCGACGAGGTGGATCTTCTTCAGTCCCGAGACGTCCATCAGGCCCGCT
This sequence comes from Ensifer sp. IC3342, assembly GCF_020193655.1. Classification (GTDB taxonomy): domain Bacteria; phylum Pseudomonadota; class Alphaproteobacteria; order Rhizobiales; family Rhizobiaceae; genus Sinorhizobium. The sequence goes on along the minus strand of NZ_JADYVE010000021.1, from coordinate 53,367 downwards.
TTGGTGCGGACGGCGATATGTTCCTCGTAGATGTCCTTCTCGTAAGTCCAGGCAGTGCCCATTCCGCTCCAGTCTTCGAGCTTCGAACCCAGCGCCCGATGCCTGTCCGCCAGAGCCGAGAAACGCCATGTCACCGTCATATTCCGTTCCCTCTGTTTTCACTGTGTGGAATATTTCTTTCCTGAGTATAGCTTCGTTTTCTTGCGTGGCAAGCAGGAACGCGCGATTTCTCGCCGTTCGACCGGCCTGCGTCAGAACGTCGGCGGTGTGCGGCCCGCGGCCCGGTGCGCGGCGATCACAGTGTTGGCCATCAGCATCGCGATCGTCATGGGGCCAACACCGCCCGGAACAGGCGTGACAACGGAGGCGACCGCCAAAGCTTCGCCAAAAGCGATATCGCCAACGAGACGTGTCTTGCCTTCTCCCCTTTCAGGCGCCGGTACGCGATTGATGCCGACGTCGATCACGGTTGCGTCGGGCTTTATCCAATCGCCCTTTACCATCTCGGGCCGGCCGACGGCGGCTACGAGGATGTTGGCATTGCGGCACACGACCGGCAGGTCCCTGGTGCGCGAATGCGCGACGGTCACAGTGGCATTGGCATTCAAGAGAAGCTGTGCCATCGGTTTTCCAAAGAGGTTCGAACGGCCGATCACGACGGCATTCAGTCCGGATAGATCGTCTCCATGAATGCGACGGACGAAGACCATCGCACCCGCCGGGGTACAGGAGACGAGGCCGGTCCGGATATCACCGGTCGCAAGCTTGCCGGCGTTGACGACATGCAGGCCATCGACGTCCTTCTCGGGGCGAATGGACTGGATGATCGGCTCGGCCTGCAAGTGCTTCGGCAGCGGCAGCTGCACGAGGATGCCGTGAATCGCGGGGTCAGCATTGAGCGACGCCACAAGCGCCGCGAGTTTCTCCTGCGTAGTCTCGGCAGGCAGCGTATGCTGCATCGAGTTGAAGCCGCATTCCTTCGCCATCCTGCTCTTGGAGCCAACATAAGCCTGGCTCGCCGGATCGTCGCCGACGATTACGACGGCCAGACCGGTCCTGACGCCGCTCAATTCGTTGAGAGCGACCGTTGCGGCCTTGACGATTTCGATTACGGACGCGGCGACCTGCTTACCGTCGATGACGTGAACCATCGCCTAGCCCATCCGCTCCGACGCATAACTCCCCGGGCTCGGCGGGAAGACGACGACGCGGTTGCCGTTGATGAAGCAGCGGTGATGAATGTGGGCGTGGATCGCCCGCGCCAGCACCTGGCTTTCGACGTCGCGGCCGATCGAGACATAGTCCTCGGCCGACTGCGCATGGGTGATGCGGGCGATGTCCTGCTCGATGATCGGACCCTCGTCGAGATCGGCGGTGACGTAATGCGCCGTCGCGCCGATCAGCTTCACGCCGCGCTCATAGGCCTGCTTGTAGGGGTTGGCGCCCTTGAAGCTCGGCAGGAACGAGTGATGGATGTTGATGATCTTCCCCGACATCTTCTTGCAGAGCGCATCCGACAACACCTGCATATAGCGGGCGAGCACGATCAGCTCCGCGCCGGTCTGCTCGACGAGTTCCATCAGCTGGGCTTCGGCCTTCGGCTTGTTCTCCTTCGTCACCTTGATGCAGTGGAAGGGGATGTCGTGGTTGACGACGACCTTCTGGTAGTCGAAGTGGTTGGAGACGACGCCGACGATGTCGATCGGCAGCGCGCCGATCTTCCAGCGGTAGAGCAGGTCGTTGAGGCAATGGCCGAAACGCGACACCATCAGCAGCACCTTCATGCGCTCGTCGCTGTCGTGAAACTCGAAGTCCATGCCGAACGGAGCGGCGACGGCGGCGAAGCCCTTGGCAATTTCCGCTCCGGATGTCCCCTCCTCCGAGATGAAACTGATCCTCATGAAGAATTTGCCGGTATCCAGATCGTCGAATTGCGAGGAGTCGACAATGTTGCAACCTGCTTTCGCCAGGTAGCCGGAAATGGCCGCGACGATGCCTCGTGTGGATTTACAAGCTACTGTCAGAACGATGTTTTTCACGATGGAATACCCCGTTGCCATGCGGCGCCCGTTTGCACGCAATGAAAGGACACCCGTTTGCCGGAAAGCGGACGCTCACACGCCGGTGGGCGCCCGGTCTTCGACCTCGACGCTCTGCCGACCTCAGACGTCAAGCGTCGTGTCGTGCTCCCACCTGCTGAACTGCGAGCAGTAGCTGTTCCACTCGCCATGCTTCAGCTTGAGATAGGCGGCGGAGAACTCGCGCCCGAGCGCTTCCTGCAGCACTTCATCTTTCTGGTATTCGCGAAGCGCGTCGAGCAGGTTGAGCGGCAGTTTCGGCGCGTCGGTGACGGTGTGGCCGTCCTTGTACATGTCGATATCGTAATGCGGTCCGGGATCGGCCTCCGAGCGGATACCTGAGAGGCCGGCCGCTATGATGATCGCCTGCAGCAGATACGGATTGACGGCGCCGTCCGGCAAGCGCAGTTCGAAACGGCCGGGGCCGGGCACGCGCACCATATGAGTGCGGTTGTTACCGGTCCAGGTGACCGAATTCGGTGCCCAGGTCGCACCGGAAATGGTGCGCGGCGCGTTGATGCGCTTGTAGGAATTCACCGTCGGGTTGGTGATGGCGGCGAGCGCGCTCGCATGCTTCATGATACCGCCCAGGAACATGCGGCCCTGCTGCGAAAGCCCGAACTCGGCGCTCCTATCGGCAAAGGCGTTGACCTCGCCGTCGAGGTCCCACACCGAGATATGGCAGTGGCAACCGTTGCCGGTGAGCCCCTTGAAGGGCTTCGGCATGAATGTGGCGCGAAGCCCGTGTTTCTCGGCGACGGACTTAACCATGAACTTGAAAAAGGAGTGCTTGTCGGCGGTCTTCAGTGCGTCGTCGAATTCCCAGTTCATCTCGAACTGGCCGTTCGCATCCTCATGATCGTTCTGATAGGGCCTCCAGCCGAGTTCGAGCATGTAGTCGCAGATCTCGGCAATGACGTCGTAGCGGCGCATGATCGCCTGCTGGTCATAGCACGGCTTTTCGGCCGTGTCGTATTCGTCGGAGATCTTCGATCCCTCGGCCGAGATCAGGAAAAACTCGGCTTCGACGCCGGTCTTGACGCGCAGCCCCTCCCGCTTCGCCTCTCCAATAAGTCTTTTCAGCACCACGCGGGGTGCCTGCTCGACCGGCGCGTCTTCCATGACGCAATCGGCCGCGACCCAGGCGACCTCCTTCTTCCAGGGGAGTTGGATCACCGAGGAGGCATCGGGTATCGCGAACAGATCGGGATGAGCTGGCGTCAGGTCCAGCCAGGTCGCAAATCCCGCGAAGCCCGCGCCGTCCTTCTGCATGTCGGCGATCGCCTCTGCCGGAACCAGCTTGGCGCGCTGGCCGCCGAAGATGTCGGTGTAGCTGATCATGAAATATTTGATGCCGCGCTCCTTGGCGTAGCTCGAGAGATCCAGTGTCATTGCTTTCCCCTTTTGGATTATCGACACTTTGACGGATCAGCCGGTGTCCGGCTGGGAGCTGCGAACACCGGCCGGATGATTTTTTGCTCAGAACCCTCCCTTGCCGGGGATCCAGCTTGTGCCGGCGAGCGGCACCTGCGCCATCGCTGACGCTTCGATCGTCAGCGCGCAGAGATCTTCGGGCTCCAGGTTGTGCAGATGGTTCTTGCCGCAGGCGCGCGCGATCGTCTGGGCTTCCAGCGTCATAACCTTCAGGTAGTTGGCAAGCCTGCGGCCGGCGGCGATCGGGTCGAGCCGTTTCATCAGTTCCGGGTCCTGGGTGGTGATGCCGGCTGGGTCCTTGCCCTCGTGCCAGTCATCGTAGGCGCCGGCAGTGGTGCCGAGTTTGCGGTATTCGTCCTCCCATCGCGGGTCGTTGTCGCCAAGCGCAACCAGAGCCGCCGTGCCGATGGCGACCGCATCGGCTCCGAGCGCAAGCGCCTTGGCGACATCGGCGCCGGAGCGAATGCCGCCCGAGATGATGAGCTGGACCTTGCGGTGCATGCCGAGGTCCTGCAGCGCCTGGACGGCAGGCCTGATACAGGCGAGCGTCGGCATGCCGACATTCTCGATGAAGACGTCCTGTGTCGCCGCCGTTCCGCCCTGCATGCCGTCGAGCACGACCACGTCAGCGCCTGCCTTTACCGCAAGCGCCGTGTCGTAATAGGGCCGCGCGCCCCCAACCTTGACGTAGATCGGCTTCTCCCAGTCGGTGATCTCGCGCAGTTCGAGGATCTTGATCTCGAGATCGTCCGGCCCCGTCCAATCGGGATGACGGCAGGCGGAACGCTGATCGATGCCCTTCGGCAGCGTACGCATCTCGGCGACGCGGTCGGAAATCTTCTGGCCGAGCAGCATGCCGCCGCCACCGGGCTTTGCTCCCTGCCCGACAACGACCTCGATCGCATCCGCGCGGCGCAAATCCTTCGGGTTCATGCCGTAGCGCGACGGCAGGTATTGATAGACGAGCGTCTGGGAATGGCCGCGCTCCTCGTCCGTCATGCCGCCGTCGCCAGTGGTGGTCGACGTGCCGGCGATCGTCGCACCCCGTCCGAGCGCTTCCTTGGCGGGGCCGGAGAGCGCGCCGAAGCTCATGCCGGCAATGGTGATCGGCGTTTTCAGCGTGATCGGCTTCTTGGCGAAGCGCGTGCCGAGCGTCACCGTCGTGTCGCATTTCTCGCGATAGCCTTCCAGCGGGTAGCGCGAGATCGAAGCGCCGAGAAAAAGCAGGTCGTCGAAATGCGGCACCTTGCGCTTGGTGCCCGCGCCGCGGATATCGTAGATACCGGTGGCAGCGGCGCGGCGGATTTCGGCCAGCGTATAGTCGTCGAAGGTCGCCGATTTGCGCGGCGGGGTATAAGGATTGTGGTAGCTCATGGTCTGGCTCCCCGCTCAGTACGCGTCAGCGTTGTCGATGTTGAAATTGTAGAGTTTGCGCGCCGAGCCGTAGCGTTTGAATTCCTCCGGCCTGACGCCCTTGACGCCCGCCTTCTCCAGAAGCTCGGCAAGTTTCGAAAGGTGTTCCGGCCGCATCTCCTTCTCGATGCAGTCGGAGCCGAGGCTCTTCACTGTGCCGCGGACGAAAAGTTTCGCCTCGTAAAGGGAATCACCAAGCGCGTCGCCGGCGTCACCCAGCACGACGAGATGGCCGGATTGGCCCATGAAGGCCGACATGTGGCCGATATTGCCGTGGACGACGATGTCGATCCCCTTCATCGAGATGCCGCAGCGCGATGCTGCATTGCCCTTGATGACGAGCAACCCGCCGCGCCCCGTGGCGCCGGCATACTGGCTGGCATCACCCTCAATGACGACCTTTCCGGACATCATGTTCTCGGCGACGCCCGGACCGGCCGAACCGTGGACGGTCACCGATCCGCCATCGTTCATGCCGGCGCAGTAGTAACCGACGGAACCTTTCACATCGACCGCGACGGGCGCGTCGATGCCGACCGCGACGGCGTGGCTGCCGCGCGGATTGACGACTTCGAAGGCGATATCGTTCGGGCCCGGAGGGATCGCATGCAGGGCACTGTTGAGGTCGCGCAGGGGCGTAACAGCAAGATCTATGACGGGCATGATCAATCCTTGTGATGTACTGAATTGCCGGTTCAGGCGGCTTTCTCGTGATCCCAGAAATAGACCGTTGCGGGCTCGGGCTCCCAAACGCGAGCGTCCTCGATGCCGGGCAAGCTCACGAGCGCACGGTATTCCGAACCGAAGGCGACATACCGGTCGGTTTCCGCCATCACGGCCGGCTTGCAGGCGATCGGGTCGCGAACGACACCGAAACCGGATTTCGTACCGACGACGAAGGTGAAGAATCCGTCGAGGTCATCGAGAGCGCTCGTCAGGGCCTGGCCGAGATCCTCGCCCTTTGCCAGTTTCGCGCTGAGATAGGCGGCTGCGACCTCGGTGTCGTTCTGCGTTTCGAAGGTCATGCCCTCGCGCACCAGTTCGCGGCGCAGATTGTTGTGGTTCGAAAGCGAGCCGTTGTGGACGAGGCACTGGTCGGCGCCAGTGGAGAACGGGTGCGCGCCAAGCGTCGTCACGGCCGATTCCGTGGCCATGCGCGTGTGGCCGATCCCATGAGTACCCGCCATGGAGCGCACGTCGAAGCGTGCAACCACATCCTTCGGAAGGCCCGTTTCCTTATAGATCTCGATGCTGTCGCCCGAACCCATGATGCGGACACCGGGACGCAGGCGGGCGAGCGCCGCCCTCGTCTCGTCCACCTTGTCGGCTTCCACCTCGAGGACGGCATGGGTGCTCTTGACCGTGAGGCCGACGCGAAGATCCAGCTCGGCGAGAGCACCTTCAAGTCTTGCGAAATCCGCGCCGGGCGTCGCCGACTGGATCGTGATCTTCGCCTTGCCGCGCGACGGCGCACCGTAAATTGCAATGCCGGCAGAGTCCGGGCCGCGGTCCGTCATCGTGACCAGCATGTCCGAGAGCAGCGCGCCGAGCTGCGGTTCAAGGCTACGGTCCTTCAAGAACAGTCCAACAATGCCGCACATGGCCCCATCTCCATTTCGTCGATGTTGCAATTGCTAACATGACGGGTGACCGAAATCAATCCGCAGGAATATAATTTTCTTTTTAGGCAACTTTTTGCGTCAGTCCTCAGCGCCGCGGCGCTGCGGATAGGAGATGATCGAAAGGTAAAGCGCTGGCAGCCGCACGAGCACCTCTGGCCCATGCGGTGCGTCGGCATCGAAGAACAGGCTGTCGCCCGGCTGCATGGTGTAGAGTTTGTCGGCGTGGCGATAGACCACCTCTCCTTCCAGTATGTAGAGGAACTCCATGCCCTCGTGCTGGAACGTCGGGAAAACATCGGAATCAGCAGTCAGCTTGATCAGGTACGGCTCAACGATGACGCCGCTGGTGTTGTTGTCTATGTGGCCGAGGAGGCTGTACTGGTGACCGGCCCGCGTGCCGCGGCGCTCGATGTTGATACCCTCGCCTGCCTTGACGTAACTTGCCCGCCGAGGCTCCTCGAAACGACGGAAGAACGCGGTGATCGGCACGCTGAGCGCGCGCGAAAGCGCCTGCAACGTCGTCAGCGACGGCGAGATATTGCCGTTTTCGATCTTCGACAGCATGCCGACAGACATTCCCGTCGCGGCGGAAAGATCGGTGACGGTGAGCCCCAGCTTCTTTCGATAGATGCGGACCTCGTGGCCGATCGCCATTTCAAGATTGTTTTCCTTGGGCTCCCGCACCGCGTGGGGATCCTGCGACAGTACCTGACCCTGCGTGGCGCCTGGCTTCTCGTTCTTGTTCATTTCACTCTCACCACTCGAAAACTGCCAAATTATCCTCAAAGGAAAACTTCTTCAACTCGCAAGAAATTCAGCGGCGACACGCTCCCGGCGTCCGATCGAAAAGTGCCTTGAACGCGCGTGAGAAATGCGCCGAGCTGGAAAAACCGGTGGCAAACGCGATCTCCGAGATCGAGAGGGGGCTCTGTTCGAGCAGGCGCCTGGCGTGGCGCAACCGCGTCTGCCGGTAGGTTTCAAGGAACCCCGATCGGAGATGCTGCGCAAAAAGCCTGTCCAGATGCCGCGGACTGATACCGGCAAAGCGCGCCATGGCGGCGCGCTCAAGCGGCTGTTCGATCGTTGCCTCCATCTTTTCGAGTATCGCAAGAAGCGCAGGATGCGTGGTTCCGAAGCGCTCCGCCGACGACGCCCTCTGCGGATCCGCCGGATCCGCGATGGCGGTATGAAGATACCAGTCGCTGACGCGGCGGGCGAAGTGCGAACCCATCCGTTCCGAGATCAGCGCATGCATCATGTCGAGCGGCGCAACGCCGCCGCCGCAGGTGATACGATCGCCGTCGAGCACATAGCGCGCCTGGCGAGGGTTGAGATCCGGGAATGCCTCTCGCAACACCGGCGCATGTTCCCAGTGGATGGTGAAATCACGATTGCTGAGGAGACCGGCCGCCGCCAGAATGAAAGCGCCGCTGGAGATGCCACCGATCCGTACCCCTTCGCGCGCGAGCCTGCGCAGTGCTGGATAGAGGGGTGCGGCTTCCTCCCAGTCTGCCGGCCCACCGCCGGCGCAAACGAAGACCGTGTGAAAATGTTTCGCATTCGCGGCCGCGTCGTCGCAATCGACCGCAATGCCGGAGGAACTGACGACCGATCTGCCAGCGAAGGACAAGGGCGTCACCTGATAGAGATTACGGCCGGCGATCAGATTTGCCGCGCGCAACGGCTCGATCGCGGAAGCATAGGACATCAGCGCAAAATTGCGGATCAGGACAAAGCCCATTTTCTGGACATTTTTCGCCTCGTTCATCCTTATGGCCTATTTGTGCACGAACTCGTCTCTTTTCTGCAATTCATTCCATTCCGGCCGCGTTATCAAGAGGGCAGATGCTCAGGATTCCCGCGATGCGCTACTCAGCTCTCTCTATTCTGTTAAACGGCCTTACCGGTAACCGCGGTTGGCGCGCCGCCTGGCGGGACCCGCAGCCGAAGGCGCATTACGATGTGGTGATCGTCGGCGGCGGCGGTCACGGGCTGGCGACAGCTTATTACCTCGCCAGGGAATTCGGCATTGCCAACGTCGCGGTGCTCGAGAAGAATTATGTCGGCTCGGGCAATGTCGGCCGCAACACGACGATCATCCGCTCCAACTATCTGCTCCCTGGAAACAATCCGTTTTACGAGCTCTCCATGAAGCTCTGGGAGGGGCTGGAGCGGGATTTCAATTTCAACGCGATGGTCTCGCAGCGCGGCGTGCTCAATCTTTATCATTCCGATGCACAGCGCGATGCCTATACCCGCCGCGGTAATGCGATGCGTCTGCACGGCGTGGACGCCGAGCTCCTCGACCGCGCCGCCGTGCGCGAGATGCTGCCTTTTCTGGATTTCGACAACGCCCGCTTTCCGATCCAGGGCGGCCTCCTGCAACGGCGCGGCGGCACGGTGCGCCACGACGCCGTCGCCTGGGGCTATGCGCGGGGCGCCGACAGCCGCGGCGTCGACATCATTCAGAACTGCGAGGTCACGGCGATAAGACGCGAAAACGGGCGCGTTACCGGCGTCGAAACGACGAGGGGTTTCATCGGCTGCGGCAAGCTGGCGCTTGCGGCGGCCGGCAATTCCTCGAACGTCGCGGCGATGGCGGATCTGCGTCTGCCGATCGAAAGCCATGTGCTGCAGGCCTTCGTCTCGGAAGGCCTGAAACCCTTCATCAACTGCGTCGTCACCTTCGGCGCCGGCCACTTCTACGTGTCGCAATCGGATAAGGGCGGGCTCGTCTTCGGCGGCGACATCGACGGCTATAATTCCTACGCCCAGCGCGGCAACCTCGCGACGGTCGAGCATGTCGCGGAAGCCGGCAAGGCGATGATCCCGGCGTTGTCGCGCGTGCGGTTCCTACGCTCATGGGGCGGCATCATGGACATGAGTATGGACGGCTCGCCGATCATCGACCACACCTATCTCGACAATCTCTATCTGAATGCCGGCTGGTGCTATGGCGGCTTCAAGGCGACGCCCGCCTCCGGCTATTGCTTTGCCCATCTGATCGCCCGCGATCAGGCGCAGGAGACCGCGAGAGCATTTCGGCTCGACCGGTTCGAGAGGGGCTTCCTAATCGACGAAAAGGGTATGGGGGCGCAGCCCAATCTTCACTGAGCAACCCCGCAAAAGAGGATAGACAGGCGTGGCAAGTCTTATTTCGTGCCCTCATTGCGGCGCACGGCCCAAGGAAGAGTTCACGATCAAGGGTGCGGTCCTATCCCGCCCAGCGGCCGACGCCGGCCACCAGGCGTGGACGGATTACGTTTACCTGCGCGACAATCCGAGGGGCACGCATCGGGAATACTGGCATCATACCTCCGGTTGCCGCCGCTGGTTGGTGGTGACCCGGGACACGGTAAGCCATGAGGTCGGGTTCTGCCAGGATGCCGCCGCCGCAAAACTGGCGGAGGTCCGGCCATGACCTCCTATCGCCTCGCCACGGGCGGCCTTGTCAATCGCGCCGCGCCACTCGCCTTCAGCTTCGACAGCAAGCCTATGGCGGGTCTCGAAGGCGACACGCTTGCCTCCGCTCTACTTGCCAATGGGCAGATGCTCGTAGGCCGCAGTTTTAAATACCATCGTCCGCGCGGCATTCTGACGGCGGGCGCGTCCGAGCCGAACGCGCTCGTCACCATCGGCCGCCGCGGACGCACCGAGCCAAACACGCGCGCCACTGTCCAGGAGCTTTACGAGGGACTTGAAGCCAGGAGCCAGAACCGTTGGCCGTCGCTCGATTTCGACGTCGGCGCTCTGAATGGACTCCTGTCGCCATTCCTTGGCGCCGGTTTCTACTACAAGACGTTCATGTGGCCGGCGCCGCTTTGGGAGAAACTCTACGAGCCCTTCATCCGAAGGGCCGCCGGCCTCGGCAAAGCAACTCATGAAGCGGACCCTGACAGTTACGAGAAGAGTTGGGCGCATTGCGACCTGCTCGTCGTCGGCGCCGGTCCGGCTGGACTCGCCGCGGCGCTGACTGCCGGGCGCGCAGGCGCCAGGGTCATTCTCGTCGACGAAGGCTCAATGCCGGGCGGATCGCTGCTTTTCGACACCGCCATGATCGATGGCATGACGGCAAGCGACTTTGCACGTGAGGCGAGCGCCGAACTGCAGTCGATGCCCAACGTTCGGCTCATGACGCGAACGACCGCGTTCGGCTGGTACGACGGCAACGTCTTCGGTGCGGTCGAACGCGTGCAGAAGCATGCGTGCGACCCGGCGAGCCATCTGCCCGTCGAGCGGCTGTGGCGCATCGTCGCGAAACAGGCTCTGCTTGCGACCGGCGCCGAAGAGCGCCCGCTGGTCTTCGGCGGCAACGACCGCCCCGGCGTGATGATGGCGAGCGCAATGCGCGCCTATCTCAACCGATATGGTGTCGCACCAGGCAAGGCGACCGCCATCTTCACCTCCAACGACAGCGGCTATCGTCTCGCGCGCGATCTCGAAGCGGCCGGCATCGAGGTCACCGCCATCGTCGACAGCCGGCCGACGGCGCCCCCCGGCTATCGCGGAAGGCCGCGGGTGATCGCAAACGCGGTCGTGTGCCAAACAAAGGGCAACAAATCGGTGTCGGCCATCGAGGTCCTGCACGACGGCCGGTCGGAAACGATCGCGGTGGATGCCCTCGCCATGGCGGGGGGCTTCAGCCCGATCATCCATCTCGCCTGCCATCGGGGCAGCAAGCCGTTCTGGTCGGAGGAGAATGCCGCCTTTCTCGCGCCTCAAGACCTGAAAGACCTGAGGATCGCCGGCGCCGCGGCTGCGACGGTCGGCATTGCCGCGTGCATCCAGGAGGGTTCCGCGCAAGCTGCGGCAATCCTCTCCGAGCTGGGAATCTCCTGCCGGCCGGCGGCACTGCCGAACGTCGAGGCGGAGGAGGAAAGCCGTCCGGCAAAACCGCTCTGGTCGATCCCCGGCATCAAGGGCAAGGCCTTCGTCGACTTTCAGAACGACGTGCATCTCAAGGATATCGGCCTTGCGGTTCGCGAGGGCTACGGCCATGTGGAACTCGCCAAACGCTACACGACCAGCGGCATGGCGACCGATCAGGGCAAGCTCTCGAACGTAAACGCGATCGGGCTTCTCGCCGAAGCACGGGGCGTTTCACCGGCCGAGGTTGGAACGACGACATTCCGCCCCTTCTATACCCCGGTATCGTTCGGTGCGCTGACCGGCGCACATTCCGGGTATCATTTCCAGCCGGTCCGCAAGTCGCCGCTGCATGACTGGGCTGCCAAGAACGGCGCGATCTTCGTCGAGACCGGCCTCTGGTACCGCTCGGCCTGGTTTCCGCGCGGCGGCGAGAAGACCTGGCGCGAAAGCGTCGATCGCGAAGTCGTCAACGTCCGCCAGAACGTCGGGCTCTGCGACGTCTCGACGCTCGGCAAGATCGAGATCTTCGGCGCGGACGCCGCTGAATTCCTGAACCGGGTCTATTGCAACGCCTTCTTGAAGCTGCCGGTCGGCAAGGCGCGCTACGGGCTCATGCTTCGCGAGGACGGCTTCATCTATGACGACGGCACGACGAGCCGGCTCGGCGAAGGGCATTTCTTCATGTCGACGACGACCGCCTATGCGGCGGGTGTCATGAACCATCTCGAATTTTGTGCCCAGGCACTTTGGCCCGAGCTCGATGTCCGTCTCGCCTCGGCCACCGATCAATGGGCGCAGATGGCGATCGCCGGACCGAAGGCGCGGCTTGTTCTGGAGAAGATCGTCGACGACGACATTTCCAGTGCGGCGTTCCCCTTCCTTGCCGCGAAGGAAGTCTCGCTTTGCGGCGGCAAATTACACGCACGCCTCTTCCGCATATCCTTCTCGGGCGAGCTTGCCTATGAACTCGCCGTACCCGCCGGCTATGCGGAAAGCATCGCCGATATCCTGATGGATGCGGGCGCCGAACACGGTCTCCAGCCGTACGGGACGGAAGCGCTCGGTGTCTTGCGCATCGAGAAGGGCCATGTCACCCATTCGGAAATCAACGGCACCGTCATCCCGGACGATCTAGGCTTCGGCAAGATGGTCTCCGCCACAAAGGCTGATTTCATCGGCAAGGTTATGCTGGAACGGGAAGGCCTCAAGGCCGCCGACCGGCTCCGTCTCGTCGGTGTGCGCCCTCTTGACCCAACCGCATCGTTCAAGACGGGCTCGCACATCCTGGAAAAGAACGCAGCCGCGACGCTCGAGAACGATCAAGGCTACGTCACCTCGAGCGCCTTCTCGCCGCACATCGGCTGCACGATCGGCCTCGCGCTCGTCAAACGCGGACCGGAGCGCCTTGGCGAAGAAGTCGTGGTCTGGAATGGCCTAAAAAGCGAATACGCACCAGCCATCCTCTGCGATCCAATCTTCGTCGATCCCACGAACGAGAGGCTCCATGTCTGATTTCCGAATTACACTTCGCCCGGCGCTCGGTTCGGCGCCGAGACCGGCTTCGCGCGGCCTCTCCATCACCGCCATGCCCGAAGGCCATGTCGTGCAGGTTCTCGGCCGGCCCCATACTCCCGACCTCTTCGGCGTGCTGGAAAGAGCCACCGGTGCCGCGCACCGTTCGGTGCGCGCCGCCGGCCCCGGGCAATGGTTCATCGTCGGCGATGCGCCGCTTTCTCGAGACGAGTTCGCTGCGCTCTCGACAGCGCTTCAGCCGCATGCGACGGCTGTCGACCAGAGCCACGGGCGCGTTCGCATCCGCGTCGAAGGCACTATCGTGGAACGAATGCTCGCCAAGGGCACGGCGGTTGATCTCGATCCCGGCGCATTCCCCGTCGGCACTTCCGCCATGACCCTGCTTGGGCATGTCTCCGTGCATCTCACGCGCATCGAGATTGCCGCCTTCGAGGTCATGGTCCTGCGCGGCTTTGCCGAAAGCCTATGGGAAGACCTCGTGCGTATGAGCGTGGAATTCGCCTGAACTGCGCAGCCCATCAAAGCAGGCGGTGCACTGGCCACCAGCCAGTACAGCCGTGTCACCGCGTTACTGCTTCTGGCGCGAATCTCGATCTTGAGCTTCGCTGTCGGCGCTTCCCGGAGTTTGCTCGTCCACGAAGCTGGATTGACATTGACAAGTGCCACGTCGTGCGCCAGTGCACTTCTGCCATCGTCCCCTCAAGATAAAGCGGGCGATCCGTGTCGTAGGCGCCCCAGCCATGATGGCCGTCGACGGAGACCGCAAAGCCGAGGGCGGCCACGCTGCCGAGCATGAGCGAGCGGAGGCTCATCGTGTTTGTCCCTAAGCCACGAGACGACCGCAGGTGATCGCGCCGGCCAACAGGGCCAGCGATGCAATTGCTTCGGTCTGGGCCGCGGCGGGCGCCCGCTCGCCCCAGCGTCCGCGCGAGCCCCACACGGTAGAGTGCAATAGCGTGATGTTGGTCCCTGCTAGGAAGATCAGGCCGAGCTTCCACGGCAGGTATGGGTTCGAGGCATACTCGCGCGCGTTCCCGGCGCACATCAGCACGCCCGTCGGAAGGCTCCAAGGTGAATGAGAACGGGTTCCACGTTACCCTCGGGTCGCTCGCGTTGCGACGGGCTGCGCGAGCGTGCGTGTAAAAAGTAGCCTGAAATTGCCCACGGCAAGCGAAAGCTTCCGCAAAAGGAAGGCTCAGATTTCCCAGAGCCAAAAGGCACGAAGTTTTCATGACTTTAAGCCACCCTCGTCCAAATCACCGGATAAGAGGGTTTACGGTCCTGTTTGTCACCTGTCCCGCAACCTCTGCCGGATGCCGACGTCTGCGTGGTCGCGGGCGATTTCGGTGTCGGAGGCGTTGCTCCGGCGTTGGGCTGGTTGCACGAGCATGTCGCTCCCGCCATGGACGTGGTCTTCGTGGCCGGAAACCACGACTACTACCGTACCGCATACGTCGACGCCCTTCGCGAAGGAAGGGAGGCTGCGTCCCGACTACCGCATGTGCATTTCTTGGAGAACGATGCGGTTACCATTGGCTGCGTGACTTTTGTCGGATGCACGCTTTGGACGGACTTCGCCATAACCGGCAGTCAGGAGTTGGCAATCTTCGACGCGCGGACCGGGATGAATGACTACAAGCTGATCAAGTTCACAAAGCGTCCCTTTGTCCGGTTCACCCCCGAGCGTACGGTTCGGATGCATCTGTATAGCCGCGCATACCTGGAGCATGCGCTGGCTACTGCCAAGGGAAAGACCGTTGTCGTCACCCACCACGCCCCCAGTCGCCTTTCAGTCTCCCCACGCTTCGCGGACGGCCGCCTCAGCGCCGCCTACGCGTCGAACCTCGATGATCTGATGAAGGATGGCCCTACCCTATGGATCCACGGCCACGTTCATCAGCCTGTTGACTACGTGGTAGGGCTCACGAGGGTGTTAAGCAATCCGATCGGATATCCGGGAGAGCTCGAGGATCGATTTCGCGGTAGCTGGATGGTCGTCGACATCTGACGGATGGTCTAATGGTGGCGGAGCATTGGGGAGTACCACGCTTCGCCGCTGGAGACACCTTCGGCTATGCTAATGCGTTCCGTGCCTTGGCAGCATCTGAAGCGCTAAGGGCGATTGGCGCATCGTCGTCGATTCGGTCCCGTCCTGGTAGGTTGTGGGATGAGGCCGCGCTTGCAGAGCCTGCAATTGAAATCCCCATGCCACTCGCGGCCTGTAGAACATTTCGACATCGTTTCGAGTCATGTAGGTGCGCAGTCAAAAGGTCTAAGGGGTTGTGGAATGGATACTGTGGCTGTTGGAGACGTACACGGGCGGGCGGATTTGCTCGAGCGTCTACCGGAATATATATACGTGAACCTCCCGCATGTTCGGGTCGTTTTTCTCGGCGACGTTATCGACCGCGGACCCTACTCCCGCAAGGCCCTGGACCTCGTCGAGCACGAACTCAGCCGGCAACCCGCCTCGGTCCTGATCCAAGGCAATCACGAAGACCTGATGCTTCGCTTCCTGGACCGCGGGTCCGAACTGTCGCGGGGCTGGCATTACAATGGCGGCGATGCGACGGTGGCTTCCTACGGGTACGACGGATATGAATATACGGGGCCCGACGGCTTCGGGCGCTTCAGGGACGAACTGGCGGTCAAATTTCTCGAGGAACATCCGTCGCATGTGGCAATGCTCCGAAACGCCCTGCCCTGTTATCAGACTGCGGATTACTTCTTCGTCCACGCGGGCATTGATCCTGATGTCCCGCTCGACGAACAGGATAGGTACCTCATGCGCTGGGACAGCAAGCCGCTTATCGCTCACACGGGGCGGCTTCCCAAAATAGTGGCTCATGGCCATACCATCACAGAGAGCCATCAGCCCGAGCTTTACGAGTCGCACATCAATCTTGATACCGGCGCTTATATGAGCAACAAGCTGACGGCCTTGCTGCTGCCCATGGGCGATCCGCGGCCGACATTCATCGTGTCGTCGGGATCCAAGGACAAGGCGTATTCGGTGCGGGAGGCAGAGCCGCTCGTGCCGTTTAGGCGAGCTAAGCGTTAACAAGAAGCCAGCCAAGCATAGACTTCGGCGAGATCGCGGCTCGTGCGAGCCCCGCCCTTCCTGTAAGAACGATAAAGCGCCAAGGCCCGAGGTTGCCGTGTTCGGGCATCCGACTTGCAGGCTTGAGCATCTGGCGCAATTGTGCATGACTCGTATCAGGCAATCCTGAAGACTGCGACTGCACCGATCCCCGGGTCAACAGATGTCAATGGATGCGGTGCTGGCGTGCCATACCTCGTATCGTTGTCATCACAAACTCCGTTTCCGTCAAAGCGACCTAGCGACCGTGGAAGCTGGTCGCTGATCGAGCCGGCTATCGGCAATGTCAATCAAGATCCGCAATGCGCGACCGACATCAGCGAGCTTTCCCTGAACACATACCTTGCGTATGCGTCACAACCATACGCATATAGATAGCGTGGGTGCGTTGCAGGCCTACATCATAGCGTGCGACATCCGGCCGCAATAAACATGTGTATATGTTTTACATGTTTCATCGCGCGGCCTATAACCCACAACGAGGAGGAGAAACTTGCGACCAACCAACCGTTTTTTTGGAAAAGTGCTGAAAAGTGGAAAACGCGTTCAATGCAAAAGTTCTCGAAGCCCTGAACAAGGTAATGGTCATTTCGACCACTGATCTTCAAGGCAACATCACATACGTCAACTGCCGCCTCTTTCGCGCCGATCATCGTGGCAGTAGCGATCCTGTGCGCGTTCCGGCTCCGTCGCGAGTCCGAGCAGTTCCGCTGACGGGAACAGGCGCGTCGCGTGCAGCCGCATTCACCAGATCGACCACGCTGCCTATCGCTCTGTCGAAATGACAGCGTACACCGCGTTTCGCAGCGCGACATCTCGCGGGTCCCCGGTGAGCGCGGTCCATCTGGCTCGTGACATAGGCATAGCCGATTTCCATCTGCAAACAGGCCCGCCTGATGCGCCAGGAGTTGACGGACGGTGATCCTTTCCTTGCCCTGCTGTGCGAACTCCGGCCAATAGGTGCAGATGCGCTCCTCGTAATCGAGCCAGCCGCGGGAATGAGCGAGCGCCAGCGTCATTGCAGCAAGGCCCTTGGTTGCCGACCAAAGCAGGGCCATGGTGTCCTCTTGCCAAGGCTCACCGGTCGATTTGTTCCGTGTACCACCCCACAAGTCGACGACCTTTTCGCCACGGTGGAAGACGCAGCACGCGCCGCCCAGCTCATGTCGTCGTGAGAAATTCTCGATGAAGGTTTTTCGCACCACCTCAAAGTCGGGGCTCACCTGCCCCTCTATGCTGAAGCGATCCTGTGCAGGCACGGACATCTCCTCACCCCTCGACGCGTGACGCATGCTGTGCTGGACGCATTGCGGGCTCATGCCCATCCTGCCGGCCGAGCGTCATCGCAGTTCGCCGAAACTATCGACCTTCAACTGCCGACCTTTTGACCGAGGTCAACGGCATGTCGCTCCAAAGGCGTAAGAGGACAGAGAAAGGAGCCGGCATGAAAAGGCGGGATATGCTCATAGGCGCGGGCGGCGCAGTTCTGCTGGCAGGCGCTGGAGCCGCCGGCTGGCGGTCGGTGGTCGGGTCGATGAGCAGTTATGACGACTATGCGACCCGCCTGCGCGAGCCTATCCGCGTCGATTCCGATATTGCCGATGTCATCCGTTACGCAACGCTTGCCGCCAACAGCCACAACACTCAGCCTTGGCGGTTTCGCGTCGAGCAGGGCGTCATCGACATTCTGCCCGACCTGTCGCGGGCAACCCCTGCCGTCGATCCCGACGATCATCATCTCTTCGTCAGCCTCGGCTGCGCGGCTGAAAACCTCCTGATCGCCGCGACGGCGTCGGGGCGGCCTGGCGAGTTGGAGGCGGACGCTGGCGACGGACGCATACGCTATTCCTTTATCGCGGCTACGGCCCGTTCGAACCCGCTGCTTGCCGCCATCCCCAGGCGGCAATCCACCCGCGCCGTTTATGACGGGCGCTCGCCGCCTGCAGCCGATATCGAAACGTTGCGGCAGGCCGCCGAAACGCCGGGCGTCCGCGTCGTGCTTCTGACGGACCAGGCACGGATGAACAAGGTGCGGGATCTGGTCGTTGCCGGAAACGACGCGCAGATGGCCGACGCCGCCTTCATGGCCGAACTGAAGCAATGGCTGCGGTTCAGCCCCAATGGCGCGATGGCTTCCGGCGACGGTTTGTTCTCGGCTGCAAGCGGCAATCCCGTATTGCCGGAGTTTCTTGGCGGGCCTGCCTTCGACCTGTTCTTCACGGCCGCATCCGAGAACGACAAATATGCCCGTCAGATCGACTCCTCGGCGGGCATCGCGATTTTCCTGGCCGAGAGAGAGGACAAGGCGCACTGGATCGCCGTCGGCCGTGCCTGCCAGCGCTTTGCGCTCGCCGCGACGGCGCTCGGCCTCAAGCACGCCTTCGTCAACCAGCCCGTCGAGGTTGCGCATCTGCGGCCAGAACTGGCAACGCTGATCGGGGAAGGCGGATCGCGTCCCGATATCGTCATGCGCTTCGGCTACGGACCGACGCTTGCCTTCTCACCCCGCCGCCCCGTGGGCTCGGTGCTGGCGTGACATGGGAGCGACTGCCTGGAAATGTAGCATGCCCAAGCAGCCGTCGGTGTGTCGGATGCGGAATGATGATCGGCTCCCGCCCAGTCAGGCAACTTGCGCCAGGGCAACCGCGTCCGGCCCGGCCGGATAGCGCAGCCGGTCCGAGGCGTCGTTCACGGCCAGCCACACGGCCTCGGCCACATCGCTTTCCTTCGTTGTCAGTGGCGGATTGGCGAAATCGGCAAAGATCGGCTGGGCAAAATCCGCATAGGCCTCGGGGATGAGGTCGGTGACGGGAATGTCGATATTTGCCGTGAACCGCGTCGTCGGCGCATAGCCGGGCTCCACCAGCCTCACCCGCACGTCGAAAGCGCCGAGCTCATGGGCAAGCGAGCCGGTAAAGCCTTCAATGGCCTGCTTGCTGGCCGTATAGGCCGCCGCCAGCGGCATCGACGCCAGCGTCACGCTGGAGGTGACGTTGACGATCACGCCGGACCGGCGTGCCCGCATCTGCGGGATCACGGCCTGCGTCATCGCTATCACGCCGAAGGTGTTGGTCTCGAACACCTTGCGCACATGCGACATCGGCGTTGCCTCGAACGCGCCGACGACCCCGATACCGGCATTGTTGACCAGAACGTCGATCGGCCCGGCCGCTTCGATCGCGGCCTTGATGCCTTCGGGAACGGTGACGTCGAGAGGCAGAAGACGGACGCGGTCCGAGGCCGGAAGCAGGCCTTCGCGCGGGGTGCGCATGGTGGCGATCACGGTCCAGCCGCGTGCAAGGAAGTGGCGGGCGGTTTCCAGCCCATAGCCGGACGAACTGCCGGTGATGAGTACGGTCTTCATATCGGTCTCCCGTGTTTGATGTTGACGGGATCGGTATAAGCTGCATGATCAGGACTATCATCAATCGATAGTCCATAATTCATTGGCAATAGTCCGGAATGCCCGATCCACTCTCCGAGGTGATCCAGCTCTTGCGCCCCCGGGCCGTATTCTCGAAAGGGATCAGCGGCGCCGGCCGATGGGCGGTGCGCTATGCCGAGTTCGGCCAGCCCGGCTTTTGCGCCGTGACGCAAGGGCGCTGCCGTCTTGCCGTCGATGGCGAGGCGCCTGTCGTCATCCAAGAAGGCGATTTCGTTCTGCTGCCGGCAACGCCCGCCTTCACCATGTCCGGCTTCGAGCCGGCGCCCATTCAACGCATCGACCCCAAGACCTCCCCAGCATCGAGCGAGGAAATCCGCTATGGCCGCCAGGACGGGCCGCCCGATGTCCGGCAGTTCGGCGGCTATTCTCCTTCGGCTCGCCGGATCCAACGCTACTCGTCTCGCTCCTGCCGCGCATGATCCACATCCGTGGCATTCCGCGGCTGACGCAACTGGTGCGGCTCGTCGGCGAGGAGGCGGCGCGCGAGGATGTCGGTCGCGACCTCATTCTCGAACGCCTGGTGGAGATCCTCCTCATCGAGGCGCTTCGGGCGGCGCCTGCCGGCGAGGCCCGGCCCGGCCTGTTGCGCGGTCTTGCCGATCCCCGGATCGCGGCAGCGCTGCGCCGGATGCATGCCGATGTCGAACGCGGCTGGACCATTCCCGACCTTGCGAGCGCAGCGGGCATGTCGCGCTCGGCCTTCTTCGACCGGTTCGTGCGCATGGTCGGCGTGCGGCCGATGGAATACCTCATGTCCTGGCGCATGGCCGTCGCCAAGACCCTGCTGCGCAACGGAGGCATGGCGCTCGACGAGGTCGCCCGCCAGATCGGCTATAGCTCGGCAAGCACCTTCAGCACCGCCTTCAGCCGCCATGTCGGTCTGCCCCCCGGCCGCTTCATGAGAGGCGCGATGACGCAGGATGAAGCAACGCCCTCTTTGCAGGCTTGGAACTGATCGTGACGGCAGGCAGGAATGTCGCCTGTCGGACAGAGAGGGACTCGAACTCGTTTAGAGAGCATCGAGGCATATGACCTCTACCTTCAGACCATGGTGAACTTCTACGCGGACACCCCGGAGCGAAACCACGCCGGCCTCACTCTGATCAACCAGGCAATTGCCCTCGAGCCGAACAACGCGACCTATCTTGCAACGGCAGTCATGCTGCTCATGCAACGTGGCACTCTGGGCTGGAAGCTGCCGGCTGTCGAGGGCCTGCAAGCGCTCTGCCGGAACTACATCGAACGCGCCCTTTCGCATGGCCACGGCGACGCGACCGTTGCGGGAATCTGTGGCAACGCCTTGATCCAGTACCTCAAGGAATACGATCGAGGCTTCGAGCTGGTCCGCAAAGCAGTTGCCTTCAACCCCAACAACCTCGACGTGGTCAATTTTGCGGGCGTCGCGAACCTGCACTGCGGCAGCCTTGATGACGCCGTCACCTATTTTCTTCGCGCCGAGCGGCTTAGTCCCAACGGGTTGGGCGCTCATTGGAATCTTACCGGCCTGGCTCATGTCAAGATGGTCCGCGGCAACTACGAAGAGGCCCTGGTCTGGGCGCGCAAATCTATGGCGGCGAATGCCGAATACAGCCCTTGCTTGTGGATGCTGGTTGCAGCCAATGCTCTGCTCGGACGGATGGAGGAGGCCCAGCGGCACCTCGCCAACTTGCTCGCGATCTCCCCCGAGGTCACCGTCGCCAGCATTCGTGCGGGCCAGGCCGCCAAGTTTCCCGACCGGATCGAACCCGTTCTCGAAGGATTGCTCCTGTCGGGCATGCCTGAAGCATGAATTCCGACTCCACGCCCGTGCTCCAATATTACCGCTTCGAGCGGACAGCGGGAATCGCTTTGGTCGGCAGAGTTGGGACACGTTGGTCATCGCACCGCCGAGTGTTGCCGTGCTCGATTTTGTCACGCGCGAGACCAAGCCGTGTCAGCAAGCGGGCTATTTGCCGAATTCACAAAGTAGCATAGGGTGACCTCATCATTGGGGGACGCAATGACAAGCGAGACGGACATCCTTGATGCCGTGGTCGTCGGTGCTGGCTGGGCGGGGCTAGGCGTCAGTCATGCACTGATGCAGCGCGGCTTGCATCACAAAGTACTGGAACGAGGTCGTATTGGTGAGACCTGGCGGACGCAACGCTGGGACTCCTTTCGTCTAAATATACCCAACGTCCAAACAGTCATGCCCGGGGATACCTATATCGGCTCCGATCCCGACGGTGCGATGACAAGCGGCGAGTTCGTCGCGCTGTTGGAGGACTATGCCGGCCGGCATGGCCTGCCGGTGGAAACGGGTACGCCGGTGACCGACCTCGTTGCGAGCGGTGGCTTGTACCGGCTGACCATTCCGCGCGGCCTGCTGTGGACGAGGAATGTGGTGATCGCCAGCAGTAACCAGAATTGCCCGACGCGCCCGCCCTTCTCGGCTTTGTTGCCGCCCGACATCCACCAGATTGACGCATCGGCCTATCGCAACGCATCTGATCTCGCCAGTGGCGCCGTGTTGGTGGTCGGCAGCGCCCAGTCGGGCGGCCAGATTGCCGAGGACCTGGTCCTGGCGGGGCGAACTGTGTTTCTTGCAACCGGCCGGGTCGGCCGGCTGCCCCGGACGTACCGAGGTCGTCACATCAGTGTCTGGATGGTCCTTACCGGACTGATAGATGTGACGCGAAGCGAAATACTTGAACAGGGATCCATCCCTGGAAGGCCGCTGCAAGGCGCGCTCCAGACGATCAGCCTGCAATCCCTCAGTGCGCAAGGCGTTGTCTTGCTCGGTCGTCTCACGGGCGTCGACGACGGCTGCCTCTCGTTCAGCGACGAGGCGGAAGAGCATGTTCGCCATGCGGACGAGAGCTCCGCCAGGATTCGGAGCTTGGTCGACGAATACATCGCGCGCAACGGGATCGATGCCCCTCCGGCCGAGCCGGACCCGGCAGAGGTGATTGCCGCGGTGCTGCCGAATCCGCCTATCCGATCGATTGATCTCGCCGCACGGGGGATCACAACCGTGATCTGGTGCACCGGGTTCAAAGGGGATTTCGAGTGGGTGCGCGTTCCCAATGTGCTCGATGCGCAAGGTCAGCCATCCTACGAAAACGGGTCGTCGAGCGTCCCTGGTGTGTATTTTGCCGGACTGCCTTTCGCGATCTCGCGACGGTCGGGCACAATATTGGCAATCGCGGAGGAAGCAGCCCTGTTGGCCGACAAAATCCTGCGTCGGTTAAACACCCACCCCTAACACCGGATACAGTGATGAAGCGCCCAAGCGAATGTCATCCGGGAGGCGGCTTCCCCCTCTCGCGAGATTCAATCCGTTAAGGTGAATGGCCGCAATGGGCCGGCAGCCGGCATGACACAGAAGCGGACTTTCAAGACGTTCGGATTGGCGGCTGGTAGGATCGAGTTCGACCCCTTGCGGCCGTAGCGGACGAGGACCGCGAATGGCTCGATTGAGCCCATTGCGGACATTCGGAAAAATGTTAGGTCCGAGCATGCAAGCTGGAGGAAAAGACTGCACTATGTCGGGAGAGATTACAGCCACATGTCTTTGTGGAGCGGTCAGGATTTCGTGCGGCAAACCAGTTGGACCCGGAGGGTATTGTCATTGCGAAGACTGCCGTAAATCACTGGAAGCGCCTTCGGCGTCAACATCCCGTTCGACGTCAGCGAGTTTCGCGTTATTTGCGGCGAGATTGGCTCGTTTACGAAGATTTGCAGACAGCGGCAATGAACTGACGCGACACTTTTGCCGAACTGCGGCTCTCCATTGTACGGGAGCTCCCCTCAGCATCCGGGCCGGGTTTATGTTAAGGCCGGTATCATCGATAGCGTCTCAGCGTAGCTGCATCTCTAGGCTACGTTCCCGCCCCCAACGAAGGCAACTGGAGGCGGGATGTGCCCCGCCATTGTGCGGGGCTTTTTCGTCGCTAGCACATCGGCCCGAGAATCGGACCCGATTTGTGGAGAGCTCGATGCGCAGATTCAAAGAGTTACAGCGACCTTCAATGGCGAGCCGGTTTTGTTGAGAGGTGCGTCTGCTGTTAGTGGAAGCGTCAGTTTCCGTACGAGCCGATGCGCCGCCTCGACGACGACATCGATGCATGCCGAATGCAATACCATGTTCGACGGCGTCATTGAGCGCTGAAATTTGGGAGTGCTGTATGTCTCTGTCCTTAGATCAAGGTCTGCATTGGCGGGCAGAATGGTCACTTCAACCAGCCTCAACCTTCGAGAGCGGCGAGAAGGCAGGGCCCTGCAGCGGCTCGCCATCGGTCGAAAAGTGCGATCCATGGCAGGGGCAGTCCCAGCAGCGTTCGAATGGATTCCAGCGCAGGATACAGCCCATATGTGTGCAGCTCGCGCTGCATAGCTTGAGCTCGCCCTCGTTGGTCCGGTAAGCGGCAGTCATCTTGCCATCGAGCTTGATCAACGCCCCTTCGCCAGGACGAATGTCGTCGAGCGAGGACACTTCGCCGCCCTGGAGATGCGCCATCCAGTGCTTCGCCGCGTCGACATTCTCCTTCACGAACTCGACCGCGCCGCGCAGCATCAGGCGATCGGGATCATAGACGGCGGCCCAAGGGCTGGCGCCTTGATCGATTAAGTCGCGGATCAGCAATGCTCCGGCCACCCCCGTGGTGAGGCCTTCGCCGCTGTCGCCGGTGATGATGTAGACTCGCTCGTACCCGGGGCTCTTCCCCATGAACGGCACGTAATCGGAGGGCTCGAACACCTGCCCTGACCACTTATGGGCTATCGGGCCGAGTTCCGGAAAGCACTCCCGTGCCCACGCTTCGAGCCGCGACAGGCGCTCGTCCATATCGCCCGCCTCCCCGGTCTTGTGATCCTCACCTCCGACGATCAGCATATCCTTGTCATGTCCCGGCTGGAGGCGAACATAGTGATAGCTCGGCTCGAGCGTATCCCAGATGAGCGCGTCCGGCGCGGCCCCCTTCGGAATTGGGCCGGCCACCACATAGGTCCGGTAGGGAGCCTGTTTGGTGTGGATGGGAATACGCAGGTGAAACGGCGTATTGGTCGCCACCACCGCTCGGGCGGCGGTGATGGTGTTGCCGCTGGCGGTTTTAGCCTTTACTCGGTCGTCCTTCTCCTCCAGACCGACGATCGAGGTCTCGGTGTAGAGATTGACACCCCGGACTCGCAGGTTCCTGACGAGCCCGTCGAGGTACTTCAGCGGGTGAAATCGGCCTTGGCGCGGAAAGCGCAGCGCCGGTCCCTGGCGCCAGGCTGCGGGACCCGAGTCGACCCACTCCACATCCGCGAAACCGGCGGCGTGCGCTGCGTCAAGCTCCTTGCGCAAGTAGTCGACGTCCTTCTCCGTCGCCGGGACGAAATAGCCGTCGACCCGGACAAAATCACAGTCGATCGCTTCCTGCCGGCAAATCTCCTCGATGCGGTCGACGGCCGCGCATTGGCTCTCGTAATATTGGCGGCACGCCTCCTCTCCGCGCAACGAGCGCAGTTCCTCGAAAAAATCGTCAATCTCAAAAGACAGATGAGCGCTCGTGCGGGCAGTCATGCCGCGCCCCAAAAGCCCCCGGTCCACCACCGCCACCTGATGCCCCGAGCCAACCAGTTCGTAGGCACAGGAAAGACCTGCAATGCCGGAGCCGATTACCAGCACGTCTACCGTCAAATCGCCCGCCAATGCTGGAGTCTCGCCGGTTCCTGGATGGTCCATCCAAATTGAGCGGCTATGTTCGTTCTCGGCATTCATTGCAGGACCTCGATGACTGCTGTTCTCCCAAAACGCACATTCGTGGTCGGAGTTCCTGGGATCGCCCGTCGACCCAGCGCCCGAATGGCAGGACATCCGTCGCGCCGACACAGGACGCGCTGGTCGGAACAACGGGGTCCAGGCGATTGGGTATGCGAGCCTCCGAAACGAGGCCCGGATACGACGGCTATTCTTTGGGATACAGCTTCTCCTGAACCGCGGACATCGCTTGAGCGGCCGGTAAAGCCCAATTGCCTGCGAACAATTGCCGACGCTCAGCCGTACGCTCTCGACCGCAACTGTCATCGGAACTCCCATCGGTTCTCCTCATCCCAGGCGCTCATGGAGCGGCGCCCGCCAGCAGATCATTGTGCACAGCAACGGCGGCAATCTCCCCCTGCGCCATGGCTACGCCGAGTTGATTGAGGCCGGTTACGACATCTCCGGCCGCGTAGAACCGCTCGACGTTGGTGCGCTGATGAGCGTCGGTGGGGATCCGCCCCTCTTGGTCAAGTCTTACTCCGACATAGGCGGCAAGATTGGAGCGTGGTCTGCAGCCGAGCGCGGAATAAACTGCCACGCGCTCCAGTCGCCTCCCCTTAGTCAATTCCAGCGAAAGGCGATCGTCGGGCATCGGTTCGTGAGACAGCAATGGGGACGTGGCGAGCCGCAAGGATTCGCGCACCTCGGCGGCACTGAACCCCTGCAACTCGACGCCCAAGGTCGCCAGAGTCACATCATCCGTAAACGACAGGAGGAATTCCGCTTCCCTGAGTGCCCGGCGGGTATGACCGATGACGACGACAGCAGCGCCGTTGATCTCGTAACCATCGCAGATGGGGCAGACCCACAGATTACCTTTTCGCATCTCGCCGCGGCGGGAGGATGTCCACGAGACCGGTGGCGCAGATTATGGCGCGGCTGTCGAGCGTCCGTTCCGCGACCATGCACTGGAAGTCGGCACCCACCTGCTCGAACCGATCCGAACAGCCAGCGATGTGTTCGACGCCAAGCTTTTGGATTTGCGCACGCATTCTAGTGAGTAGGTCTCGTCCCGGAATGCCGTCCGGGAATGCCGGATGATTGAATGAGCGCGGAATAAGGGAAGCGCGGCTTCTTTTTGCCACCACGCTTCATTCCGGTTTCCTCGGCATCCTGCTCTCCCTCTCGCGCACACCGCTCTATCCGACACAAGGCTTTGCCGCCGCAAACTGGGGCTTTTCGCCACTTGAAGATCAGCAACTCGCCGGTCTGATCATGTGGGTGCCGGGAGGCATAATCTGTCTTGCGGCATCCCTTGCCCTCGCCGCCCTCTGGATCGGTGGATCCAGCGCTTCCCTCCACGAAGACAAACAGCATGGCCTCCTTGCACCATGATTACCGCATTCGCGGGCTGGTATTCGCCGCCCCGGTCGCGACCGCGATTCTGGCGAGCCTTGTCTATGGCGGCTACAGCTGGAAGGCGGCCTCGGAACGCCGGTCGGCCGCGATTGCTCTCACCGGCGGCAACCCTGCGGAACCCCTGCATTGCTGACGCGCTACGGCTGCCGCGGCTGTCACGTCATCCCCGGCGTGCCTGGGGCAAACCCACGCGTCGGCCCGCCGCTCCGCGGCATTCGCGATCGCGTCTATATCGCCGGCGTTCTCACCAACTCGCCCGAAAACCTCATCCGCTGGATCGAGCGCCCACGCGACGTCGATCGGCGCACGGCCATGCCGGAAACTGGTATCACCCGCGCCGAGGCGAGAGACGCAGCCGCCTACCTCTACAGTTTGCAATGACTACCCGGGACCATGGACTTGCCGGAAGATTTCCCATCGGACGAAGACCGACGGCCGTTGCGAGCACCGCATGAGTTTCCGACGGCACGCGCAGCCATTGCCGCTGCGCTCCCTGCAAGGTGATGTAAGCGCATGCCCAACGACACCACTGTTTCGCGCCGCTCCGCGGCATAGGCGGCGGCTGCCGGCGCATGACGCCGCTGCTTAATGCGTGTCTCTGCTTCGTATCTTTATAGGAATCCCGGCCCCACGTGTGATGACCCACGCGCCTCGATAGAGCAATGGGAACAATCCTCGCGAGTTGAGGTTCGGGAGGAGCGCGCAGGAGGTGATGGTGCAGCGGATAGTCTCTGGAGCTTTGGCGGGACTAGCGGCAACGATGGCCATGACGATCGCTATGACTCGTCTTCACGCGCTTCTGGACAGCCGGGAACGTTACCCCCTGCCGCCTCGGGAAATCATAGAACAGACCGGCTTGGCCGACGGTGAGGAAAACGCGCGAGCGGCCACGTTGGCGGCTCACTTCGGCTTCGGGGCCGTGGTGGGCGCAATCTTTGCCCTCATGCCTTCATGGAAAGGCGGCGGCATGCTCTATGGCATCGGCGTCTGGACGTTGAGTTACCTCGGATGGATACCGGCAGCGCAGATACTCGCTCCCGCCTCGCGGCACCCTATCCGGAGGAACTTGCTGATGATCGCCGTTCATCTGGTCTGGGGCGCCACGCTCGCCAGAGCGCTACGCGAACTGGAAGCTGCCGAAAAGGAGGCCTTCGCCAGGCCCGCCGTCCGAACAACCTCTTCCCTTGAAAAGGAAGAAAGGGGCGCGATCCGTTGAGCGCGTATCCCTTTTACTCTCGGGCTTGTGTCAAAGTACATGTTGCATCCGACGCGTGTTGAATCAGTGCAAACGCGGACGATGGCCTCGTCAGCGACTGAAGGATAAGCGATGAGAGTGCTTGTAGTAGGAGCTTCCGGCCTGATCGGCTCGGCCGTTTGCGCGAAGCTTCTTGAACGTGGCGTGACGGTCGTGCGCGTGCTTCGACCGGGCTCTTCCCGATCATGGACCGGCGAAGCCGTGGAACTCGATCTCGCGCGGGCCGTTCGTCCTCAAGATTGGCTGCCTCATCTGTCGAACATTGACGCCGTGGTAAACTGTGCGGGCACGCTTCAGGACGGTCCGGGCGAGGATACGACCGGGGTCCACATCCGTGGTCCCTCGGCCCTATTTCACGCTTGTGAACAGGCCGGCGTGCGCCGCGTCATACATTTTTCCGCGATGGGGGTCGAAAAGCAGCAGCTCTCGCCGTTTTCGCTCACCAAATTCGAAGGCGACAAAGCGCTGATGGCGCGCGACTTGGACTGGGTCATTCTGCGCCCCTCCGTCGTCCTCGGCGCCGGCGCCTTTGGCGCCAGTGCGCTTTTCCGTGGCCTCGCCGCCCTCCCGATCCTGCCGCTTATGCCGAACACCGGGCTTCTCCAGGTCGTACGCCTCGAAGACGTTGTTCACACCGTCGAGAAGCTTGTTCACCCGAGTGCTCCCAAGCGTCTGGTTCTGGAGGTCGCGGGGCCAGAGGCCCTGTCCTTCGCAGATGTTGTCGGCGCTTACCGGCGCTGGTTCGGCTGGCGCCCTGCCCGCGCTCTCAACATCCCTGCTCCCATCGCACATCTTCTCTACAAACTCGGCGACCTTGCCGGAGCACTCGGCTGGCGTCCCCCGACGCGGAGTACGGCGCAAAAAGAGATCACCCGCGGCGCCGCGGGAGACATCCGGACCTGGTCGGAAAACACGAAGATAGAACCGACAGCGCTCTCGGCGGCGCTAGCAAGCACGCCGGTCTCCGTCCAGGAAAGATGGTTTGCCAAGCTCTACCTTTTGAAACCGGTCGTCTTTGGCGTACTGTCGCTGTTCTGGATCAGCACCGGCATCATATCGCTAACGGCCGGATACCAGATCGGTATCGATCTCATGGAGCGCACCGGCGCTGGTGCCCTCGCTGGCCCCAGCGTCATCGCCGGAGCGATCGCAGACATCGTCATCGGACTTGCCATTGCGGTTCGTCGAACCAGCCGCACTGGGCTCTACGGTGCTATTGGTCTCTCACTCCTCTATGCCGTGGCCGGGACAATCCTGCTTCCCGAGTTGTGGAGAGAGCCGCTTGGTCCGCTCGTGAAGATCTGGCCGATCGTCGTGCTGCACCTCGCCGCACTGGCGATCCTGGAGGAGCGATGATGCTCTATTTCGTCTTGAAATACCTGCACATCATCGGCGCCTCCGTGCTGTTGGGCACCGGCGCGGGAATTGCGTTCTTCATGCTTGCGGCACATCGGACCGGCAGTGCCGAGACGATCGCAGCCGTTGCGCGCATCGTTGTCCTGGCAGACTTCCTGTTCACCGCCACTGCCGTCGTCCTGCAGCCGATAACGGGGATCGCTCTCGCTTGGCATGTCGGCTACTCGCTGATGGAAGGCTGGATACTGCTATCGATCCTCCTGTACCTGATAACCGGCGCGTTCTGGCTGCCTGTTGTCTGGATGCAGATGGAGCTGCGCAGGTTAGCAGAGGCCGCGAGTAAGAGCTGCCAGCCATTGCCCAAAC
Source organism: Ensifer sp. IC3342 (assembly GCF_020193655.1). Lineage (GTDB taxonomy): Bacteria > Pseudomonadota > Alphaproteobacteria > Rhizobiales > Rhizobiaceae > Sinorhizobium. The sequence continues at coordinate 23,752 of NZ_JADYVE010000021.1, read as the reverse complement.
GCTATCACCGGCTCTTTCATCTGTGGTTCGCCTTCGGTTTTCCGGCCTTTGGTGCGGTGCTCGGGATCTTCTGGCTGATGATCACCCGGCCCGCCATCGAGTTCTAGTCTCACCATGCCGCATGACGAGTGCGGAAACATTTTTCAGCTCGTAGTTCACATAGTCTGGAGTTCGTGCAATCGCCAATCCAGCTCCGGAACATGAACCTGCAAGCACTGTACAATGGCAGGTCTCCCCTCGAAATTCGATCCGGGAGGATGGACGAATGAGAGGTTATCGCATGAATATCGGCGATGTCGCACGCGCTTCGGGCGTCTCGGCGAAAATGATTCGGTACTACGAAACAATCGGCCTTATTCCGCCTGCGAGCCGCAGCGAATCCGGCTATCGCAACTACGACGACAAGGACGTCCACACGCTGCGGTTCATTCGCAGAGCCCGCGATCTCGGCTTCAGCGTCGAGCAGATGGCCGATCTCCTGGCACTGTGGCGTGACCGGTCGCGCGCCAGCGCCGAGGTCAAGAAAATTGCGCTTGATCAGGTGAATATCCTCAACCGCAAGGCGGAAGAGCTGAGGGCAATGAGCCGCACGCTCAAGCATCTGGCCGCCCATTGCCATGGGGACGCCCGGCCGGATTGCCCGATCCTCGACGATCTCTCGGGCGGCGCCGGCGAGCCGGAACCATCAGCTGAGCCGGCCCGTTTCGGACGCGCCGGCATCAATCCCCTGCAAGGTGCACAGCGATCGCGCGCATAGCGGCATCGAAGTGGAAAGGAGCAACCTATGACCATGCCTCGCCGGAAGTTCCTCGCTAGCGCACTGGCAGGCTCGTTTGTCTTTGTTCCCGCTCTGCGCGCCGCCGTGGCGGGCGATGCGCACATGGACACCTACAAGGATCCGCTATGCGGCTGCTGTGAGAGCTGGGCCGCAGCAATGAGACAAGCGGGGTTCTCAGTCAGAATTCACGACGAAAGCAACATGACCCCGATCAAGCGTCGCTTCGCCATTCCGGCGGAGTTGGAGGCCTGCCACACCGCCGTTCTCGACGGCTACGTCGTCGAGGGGCATGTGCCCGTGGAGGCGGTGAGAAAGCTTCTAGCCGAGCGCCCGGACATTGCAGGCATCGCCGTGCCCGGCATGCCTGCAGGCTCGACCGGCATGGGTGACGACTCCGAAGCCAGCTATGAAGTCTATGTGATCCCAAGGCAGGCTGGGGGATGCCGACAATTTTCCACAGCGTGCGCCCGCGAACCGAGCCCTGAAGCTTGCATTCACCGGAGTGCATGCGACGCGCTTTGCTTTAGCGGAAATGCGTTATTTCGCGACGAAGAGCAGGTCGAAGCCCTGACTTCGCGCCTGGCGATCGATTTGCGGAGCGCTCTCCAGATCGCGGATCGATTTTCCAGCCGAAAGCCGCTGAAGCTCCGGACGAGGCGGATCGTCGCCGCAACTGTGCGCAGTACCCGTAGCGTAGCCGGGCCGGACAGCATGGCAAGGATTTGAGGGTGCACGGCCAGAAGCACGCCCGCGGTCCTCTTCCGATCGATCGCGCGAAACTGGTCGAGCGTCTGATGCTCGTAGCCCTCGATGTCGACTTTGAAGCACAGCCGATCGGTTTTCGCCATCGCCTGGAGTACGGGGATGGTCACGGTGTTGGCGGTAATCGCCATGCCCGTTTCGTCGGCGATGAGCGCTGAGTTCTCCGAACTGCCGAAGCCGCCGCCGACCGAGTGGAGCACCAGGCTCTCGTCCTCGGAAAGCGCGGCATTGATGAGTTCCACTTGGCCGGCATTTCCCGCCCTCATCTGCGTCAGGACGTCGAAGCAGACCGGATCGGGCTCGACGGCAATGACATTATGCGCGATCTGTGCAGCCCAATAGGGGGTGACGCCGATCCAGCCGCCTATATCGATGAATGTGGTCCTGTCATCGACGAGGCGTTCGATGTTGTGAAAAGTGCCGGGCTCCCACTCCCCGGCCTGGAGCCGAGCGAAGAAGCGTTTCTTTTCCGGTTTCTCGGGGAAGTATACGGTTTTCTGGAAACAGGTTATGGCGCAGTGCCAGCCTCCATTCTCAGATTGGTCCCGGCGGTCACAATCTTTGGTGTAGAGCATGTTCGACTCACTGGCTTGTACGTCGGCTACTCGCTCTGTCCGTACAGAGGCTGCATGTCTGCTTCCGGCACCATTTGTGCCGGCAAGATCACTGTGCACAATGGCCGCTTCTGGCGCAAACTAGCCATCCGGCGGGTTGGCGTTAGACTTCCGCTCTCCACCCATTCGAGACGATCGGCGCTGGCCAATGCGGTGTTGGGGAATCCGACGTGAATCCCTCGCCTTGAACGGAATCGAACTGCAGACCAGGTATTTCAACAAGGCCGGTGTTGAGCCCATGCAGCAGATCGCCGATCACCTGATCCGCTCCAACTCTAACCGTGCCGAGGTACCGCTTACCACTGGCAGGGACATCAAGGCCGTGAAGTGGCGTTTGTGGCACGGCCGCGTCGATCGGGCGATCCGCGACCTGGAGCGGCTCCTGGTCTGTCTCAAGCAGTCGCAGTGGGAAGGTGAATTCTCGATCTCACGCTTCACAGCCTGGGCTCGCAGCTGCTGACCTGTATCCGTTCCAACCGCGGTGCCATCATCAACTATGGAAAGCGCTACCGAGCCGGATTTCGCGTCGCTACGACCCTCGCCGAGTCGGCGGTAAATTCGCTTGTTGGCAAGCGGATGGTCAAGAAACAGCAGGTGCGATAGTCGCACCACGGCGCGCACATGGTCATGCAGATCCGGACGGCCGCGCTGAACGGCGAACTTCGCGATCGTTTGAGGACACCGTTCCGACAGCCAGAACCAAACATGCCTTCGATATTCAAGCCACCACTCCGGCGTGCCGCCTGACCCCAGAGAAGTTACCGGTCTCGTGCAAATCCAGGCAAATGCCCTTGAAGTGACCGTTCGGTTTGAGGACGCGGAGCTCTACTTGGTGACCCTCCCAGCAGCGAAGGGAATCTCGGTGCTGCCCGATGCAGAGATAGAACGTCGTACCCTTAGGTCCGAAGAGCCGTCCATCGTGTCGGAAAGTCGGCAGCAAGCTAAAATTAAGCCCGCAGCTTGAATTCCGCAACGAACTCGGCGCCGTCAGCATGAAGCGTCAAGTCGCAGGTGCCGTCCAGGGAATGGCTAAACACCCCCTCCAGAACACGCGAGCCGTAGCCTTTGCGAGTGGGGGCGGTATTGATGTCGGGGCGGTTCTCTCGCCAGCGGAAACTAATTTGTGTTCCATTGCCCTTTCGTCGGCGTGCTGTCCAAGTTACCTTCAGCCTACCTTCGGGCGAGGCCCAGGCACCATGCTTTACGGCATTGGTGGTCAGTTCATGGATGGCCATGGCAAATGCTTGCGTAGCCTCGCGCGACATGGCGACGTCCGGCCCTTCAAGGTGGAAGTTTTCTCCCTCATGTCCACCCTGGGCCTCCAACTCCAAGCGCAGAACTTCCGCCATGAGGACATCGCAATCGGGCGCGCGCATCAGCAGGTCCTGAGTCCTGGAGAGGGCACCCAGGCGCGTTGCAAAGCTATCGCGAAACTCATCAAGCGATTGGCTCTCATAGAGGCTGCGATTTGCCAGCGCGTTCACGCTCGAAAGGACGTTCTTCACCCGGTGGTGCAGTTCGCCCATCAGGGTCCGCTGCTGCGCCTCCATTCGACGTTGTTCGGTGACGTCGCGGATCGCCAGCAGGATCAGGTCGAGATGATCGAGACGGCGGCCATTGAGGACCATGATGCGCCGTCCGACCGTTTCGAAGTCGTGCGCTACCTCGACATCATCAAAAGCATTGTTGTCGGGAAGTACCTCTTCCAGGAGCTCCCTCAGTTTCGGAATGTCCCATTGCCGGTTTCCGAGTTCGTACACCAGCCGGCCTTCAGTGTCGGAGGGGGAGACCTGAAACAGGTCATAGAAGGTCTGGTTCGCTCTGACGACCCGCAGATCCCAGCCGAGCACCAGCAGTCCTTCGCGAACGCTGTCGATCAGCTTTTCCAAGAACTCCCGATGTCCTTCGAGTTCAAACCGGGCTTGCTCGGCTTCCGTGCGATCGGAGACTGTGAGCAGGATCAGTTCCGGACGCCCGTCATCGTCGGTTATTCTTCGGGCGTTCAGGATCATGACTCGCCTCCCGATATTGGGAAATTTGTGCTCGATCTGGTAGCCTTTCACCATCGTGCGCTCGGGCAGGACCTGCTCCAGGAGCCCGCGCAGCTCGGGAATGTCCCATTGGCCATTGCCCAGCCGGTATATCGGCTGGCCGCGCGTCTCCTCGGCCGTGACGCCGAACGTTTCGCAGTATGCGGAGTTGACGTCTGCAACGGTGAGATCGGAAGTGAGGATTAGCAGCGGCTGATCAAGCGTCTCGACGATCGCTTCAGCAAGTCCTGCCAAACCGAAGCGCTGCCTCGCGTCACCCGCATTTCCAGCGCTGTCGTTCCGGCCGGTCATGTTGCATAATCTGGCACTTATTTTGCGAGAGTCTAGATAATTATGGGAAGCATTAAGATCTCGCGGAACCTGGCTCACGAAGGACTGCGGGAAACTGGCCGCCTCCTGGATATCCACCTCTGGCGCGAAGGCGAGGTCGAAGTCATACCTCGATCACTACGGCTACCCCATGCCGAAAGAGAGGTAAGCAACCGAACAGTGACTTGCGAACTGTGCAGAATCCCCCCACAGAGAGAGTACGTACATGGCTTCGTCATGCATACTTCGCCCGCCCCACGGCGGGCGTCTTTTTTCGGCGATACCTTGTCAGGAGACCGCTTCATATTACCTCGAAGATCGTCGCGTCCTCGGCGCGCTGTCGAATCCCCTTGAATGACGTGCCGCAGCTTCCGTCATCCATTAGTCATGGTCGTTGCTCACGGCATCGTCGCCATGCCGATCGTCGTGACGGTGCTGGAATGCCTAACCCATCCGGCGAGTAGTGTCAGTCGTCACCACAGAGCGCGTCGTTCCAGCCGCGCCACCGAACCAGGCAGCGACGGCGCCTATAACGAGCGAGAGGAAGCCGAGAATCGCCCCACTGGAAACGGCGGTAGCAGCCGTGTCGGCGGCTTCGGTCGCCTGCTGCTTGGCTCGCTCCACCGAGGCTCTGTAGCTTTCTTCATACTGTTGAACCTGCGTGCGTGCTTGGTCCACCGGAATGTTCTGCGCCTTCGCGATAGCGTCAGCAGCGCGATTTCTGGCCTCTTCCGCTGTGGCTTCGTCGCCGGTGACGGCCGCCCGTACGGCTGCGACAGCAGCATCGCGAAGAGCTGCCGGGTCGTTGCCTCCAGTGGCACTTCTGACCTGCCGCTCGATGTCAGCCATCGGGTCAACGGACGTAGCGATTGCCGGCGCAGCGGCAGTAGTGACCGTGGCGGCAGTTTTGCCGACGCCACCGATGATGCTGCTAAGACCGCTGAACGCGCCACCGACCAACGCGCCGACCGAGGTCGTCAGCAGATAAAGGATGACCAATGTCGTGACCGCCCAACTGGTAAGCCCATGGTAACTGCCAGTCGTCGTACCGGGACGGCCCGAGACCCTGCTGGCGACATATCCGCCTACGAAGGCCGCGACGATACCAGAGACAGCGAACCAGAGACCCCCGGCAATCGAAAGTGTGCTCGGGTTCGGATTGTCGGACGTTGTCGGCTCAATCACCGCGGCTCCAATTCCGACGCCTAAGAGATTCAGCAGAAATTGCACCGCAAGGGCAAGCGCCACGCCAGCAAATACAGCTCCCCAAGAGATTTCGTTAATGGCAGCATTGGCCGAACGACCGGAAGCGTAATCGGTCTCGTGGGTTTGACGCACGGCGACGGGTTCGCTCATCGTAAAATCCTCCCTTGTGTTCACGCCGCCGGTCCAAACCAAGGTCCCGTGAAACTGTTCCCTGGCAACACCGTAGAGCGGAACCCGCCGTGAAAAGCTGGTCCCGCGAGCACGCATTCTCACCGCCTAAAAGGGCATCAAACACCGTCGCCTCATCCGCCCGCTCTCTGATTCCCTTGGAACGACGCGCGCCGGAACCAGTTATCAACATCAGAGTTTGATTACATACGCCAAAGAAGGCGGTGCTCAAGCCTAAGGAGGGCATGATGACCGATTACGATACTTCGCGTACCGGCGATGTCGCAAAAGAAGAAACCGGAGATATGATAGCGGCCAGCAAGGTCGAAGGCACCAATGTTTACAACACTAAGGGAGAGTCCCTCGGATCGATCTACGACGTGATGATCGGTAAGAGGTCTGGACAGGTCGCCTATGCGGTCATGTCGTTCGGTGGCTTTTTGGGCATGGGCAACAGTTACCATCCAGTGCCATGGCAAATGCTGGAATACGATGAGAACCAAGGCGGGTATGTTATAGATCTCGACAGGGATCGATTGGAGGACGCGCCATATTTTGATGAAGGGACCGCTCCAGATTGGTCGAGGCCGGAATACGGACGCAGCATCGACGAATACTACGGTGTGACGCGCTCGACGACGTAAAATGGGCGCCACGAAAAGAGAACACCCGACGTCGCGCCGTTTGTTGCGGCGCGACAAGCGTTCAAGTTCATCCATCATTATTGACGTTGATAGGTCGAACACCCCCGTATGATCCGCCCCATCAATCCACGGACCATGTTATAAATAGCGATGCCTGAAAGCGATCAGCAGTACGAGTTTTCTGACTTCTGCGGCGAATTCGTCGATGATGATGTCATGGTCACAATCTGCATTTACCGCCCCGCTGGCACAAACGGCGACTGGACGTTGGAGGTTGTCGACCAAGAAGGTTACTCGACCATCTGGGATGACCGATTTGCTACCGATCGCGATGCGTTCGAAGAATTTCTAGCGACCATTAAGCGCGATGGAATTAGCAGCTTCCTCGAGCAATCAATCCACACCGTGCATTGACTTGCCGTTTTCTACGGACCTGCTTTGCCCATTAGCTTCCTCTTCCAGCCGCTCGACCGTCGCCGCGATGTGCTCGGTCTGCTCGTGCTCGATTCCGACCACTTCATTCCGGGTCTCACGCGTCGACACGATGATTTCGTCGAGCTTGGCCTGGATTGCCGGTGCTTGAGCTACCCCCTGCAGGCATTGCTCAACCTATGTCCTCATCTACTCAAGCCAATTGATACACTGTCGCGTCATCCGCCCGCTCCCTGATGCCCTTGAACGACGGATGCCGAAGCTTTCCGTCGTCGGTCCAGGCGCGATACTCGACCTCCGCGATCAGCAGCGGCCGCGTGAAGACAGCGCCTTTGCGCTGTAGCGACACAGGCGGTTTGTCGACCCTGATCTCGTCGAGCAGCTCGCGCAGCTTGAGCGATTCCTGATTGCTCCAGCCCGTGCCGCAACCGCCGACATAGACGAGCTCCTCGCCCTTCTTCGCCGCCAGCAGCAGCCTGCCGATCGCGCCGGGCATGGTCGACGGCTCGTAGCCGACGATCACAAAGCTGTCGCGCCGGCGACAGGTGATTTTCCGCCACCAGTCGCCGCGGCCGCTGCGGTACCGCTTCTCCAGGTGCTTGGCGATGATGCCTTCGAGGCCGTGCGCGCAGGCGACACGGAAGAACTCCTCCCCGTCCGCCTGGACCTCCTCGGAAAGCCGGATTGCGCCCTCGCGACCGGCGACGATCGGTTCGAGCAGGCGACGGCGCTCGTGCAGGGCCAGCGGCCGCAGGTCGCGGCCGTCGAGATAGAGGAGGTCGAAGGCATAAAGGACGATGGCGCCCGCCTCGTGGGCGGATGGCAGGCGCCCAAGAGCGCGCTGCAGCATGCCGAAATCGGATCGGCCTTGCTCGTCGAGCACGACGGCCTCGCCGTCAAGGATGGCCGTTTTCACGGCAAGCCGCCGCGCGTCGTCGGCGATCGAGGGAAAGCGCTCGGTCCAGTCATAGCCGCCGCGCGTGATGATCCTGACCCTGCCCGACTCGATATGTATGGCAAGCCGGTAGCCGATGGGGTGGACGCCCCCCCCGACGGCCTCGAATGTGACAGTATGTGGAGGGTGTTCCTGCGAGGAGAAGGGTTATGAACGAGATCGGCATCATCGGTTTAGACTTGGCAAAGCAAGTATTCCAGATCCATGGCGCGAGACCCGATGGGAGTGTGGTTCTCCGGAAGAAGCTGGGGCGCGGCAGAATGCTCGAGTTTTTTGCCGAGCTTCCAAGCTGTATCGTCGCGATGGAAGCATGCGCCAGCGCGCATTACTGGGGGCGAGAGATCGGCCAATTGGGACATGAGGTTCGGCTGATCAACCCGTCCTATGTGAAGCCTTTCGTCAAGCGCCAGAAGAACGATGCCGCCGATGCTGAAGCCATCGCGGAAGCTGCCTCCCGTCGGACCATGCGCTTTGTCCCGATGAAGAGCGCTGAGAAGCAGGCCTCCTGCATGACGTTCAAGGTTCGCGACCTTTTGGTCCGACAGCGAACGCGAACGATCAACGCGTTGCGGGGGCATCTGATGGAATACGGCTTGGTCGTCGCGCAAGGGATGCAAAACGTTCCCCGCCTGCGGCAATTGATCGAAACCCATCCGGACCTGCCAGAGACCGCCAGAAGCCTGAGCTTCGGACTTTTGCAGCACATCGAATCTCTCACGGATAAGATCAACGTCGTGGAGCAAGACTTGCGGACAAGAGCTCGACAGGACGAGGTTGCCTCGCGCTTGACCACCATCCCAGGGATTGGTGCAATCTGCGCCACAGCAATGGAAGCCTTGGCACCATCGGCGGCGGCCTTTTCCAAGGGCCGTGATTTTGCGGCGTGGATCGGGCTCACGCCTAAACAGAACTCGTCCGGAGGCAAGGAGCGTCTGGGAAAGACATCGAAAATGGGGCAGCGGGATTTGCGGCGGCTGCTCATCATTGGAGCTACGACCGTCGTCCGCTGGGCGAGGCGACGCGGAGCGCCGGCTGGTACCTGGCTGGCAAGAATGCTTCTGACGAAACCGCCAAAGCTGATTGCAGTCGCTCTGGCCAACAAATTGGCGCGTATCGCCTGGGCTCTCATGGCCCGCGGAGGCGTCTACGAAGCTCCGGCCCCTGGCCCTGCCTGACGCAGCAGCCAGAAGTCGCGAGACGTCGGGAATGTGGTGAGGTCTAACGGAGGATTATGGGCAATCGGTCAGAGAACGGGATCGGATAAACCAGCAGTGGGATGAGTGCTCAGAAGCACGCGTAGCCGATTGGGATCCGATCCACGAACTCCATAAAGGCCCGCGGCGTCTCGATCTCGCCACATGAGGCCGGACACACGTCAGCGCCTGACCACATGCCTGTACCGAAGTAAGATTCCGCTTGCATCTTCCGGGGCGTCCACACACATCCCATTTGACCTCGAAGACCCAATCCGGCCCGTTCGGTGGCTTGTCGACGAGCGTTGCCAGACAGGGATCGACACGCGCCGGCATCGGGTCGGGCGGTTCAGTCGGTGTTGTGCACTGCACCGGCTTCTCAGGTCTTCGGTTCAAAGGCCCAGATCGAGGAAAGCGTGGGTGGCCTGATTTGTTCGGCATTCAACGGCCCGAACCAGAGCAATACCACCGCCGCCTCAAGCGGTATCGACAACACAAATATCAGCACTGCAGCTTGCATGTGGCCATCCTTGTTGGGTCCAAACCGCTCCACTAGTGCTTGGCGGTCATCCCCTGCTGATCTCGTTCGAGGAACTTGCGAGTGATGGTGGCTGCATGTTCGTCAAGCCATTCCGCCATTGCTATTTCCTGCTGCAAGATCATTTCACAGACGCGTTTCGTCTCCTGATCGCCGGCAAAATCGGCCGCGGCGATCAGGATCTTGTAGCTGGCGATCTCCATCTGTTCGAAGGTGAGGCTGGCGAGAGAGCCTTTCACGACTTCGTCATCCACAAACAGTCCGCTCAAGCCCTGTCCGAATGCCACCATCTTGCCTGTGATGTCTTTGATGCTCGATGCCCCGCCGCCGGTCCGTTCGAGGCAACGGTCCAGCAGCGCGACTTGATCGCGGGTCTCTTGGACGTGTTTGTCGATTCGAGCCTTGAGGTCCGGATAGTTTTCCAAACGCGAGGACTGGCTGGTGAGCATTGTGATGGCCTGCTCTTCCATGGCATGCGCGTCCTTTAGCCACGCATGAAGATGATCGGCGGGTGTGCCCATGGTCCCTTCCTTTCTGAAGCTATGGGTCATCCCAACCTGAGGGCACCGGAAAAGTTCCTTGACGTTCGTGCCTTCGGCGTCGGCTCACCACACCACCACTCTATGTGACTCAAGCCGACCCGGATTAGCCAGCGCCCCTCTTATCCCTTCGAGGGGCGCACTCTTGTCGGCACCTAAATAAAAAAGCCCGCCAGGGGCACAGGCGGGCCAGACGTCAAGTCAAACCCGCCGGGACACAGGCGGGGCTAGGAGACAAGTTGATAGCTTGATTGTGACACCGATTGCCGGATTATCCAGCAACCGGTAGAGCTTCGAGCCGCACTTCGAAATTGCGGAACCATCTAGTTGGCGGCGGGTTAAGAGCGTGTCGCTGCGCGCCGCATGACAGGGTGCAGAACGGGCCCCGGTTTATGTATGGCAGCCGGCAAGAGCGATGCCCGCGACTTTCCTATCCGCGTGGCATCGCTCGATTTTCGAATTGCCTCCGGACGCGCACAAAAGAAAGAGCCCGCTTGGGCGGACTGGCGCAGCGGGCTTCGAGTTGATCGCCAAATATGTTGGCGTTTATGATGCGTGAAGTAGCGGGATCGTCTCCTAAATCAACACGCAGGCAAAACACGGGCGTTGCGGCATCGGCTGCGGCGTCGGCTACATGTTCATGCCCGCACCGCTCGAATTGCGTTGAAATAAATCTTTAAGGCTGGCGGCAGGCAATCGGAACAATGGCACGGCGGCTGAATTATCTCGCTGCGGTTACTCGCTGCTTCGTGCCGCGCCTCGAAGTATCGGAATCGAGAGGATCGCTGTGAAACATGTCGTTCCCGCTTTATTTGTTGCCCTGCTGCTCGGCGCCTGCACGGCCAACCCGCCGCCGTCGGTGGGCTATGGGCGCTACCTCGAGCCCATTCCCGGCAGCATCACCTATGGCGGTCAGCCGCGCACAAGACTGACCAAGGCGCCGGTCGGCAGCATCGTCCCGCACCGCTTTCGCGACAAATTCGGCAACAGGGTCTACGAGACCTATGTGATCGAACCGGACCGCTCGCTGCGGCTCGTAGGCCGTCGCATCGACTACGGTATCTTCTTCGATATGGACGATTGACGATAGTCCGGTAGCGCCCCTCCTCCCGATGGGGCCTTTTTTGGGCACCCGTACAAAAAGGCCCGCCGGGGCACAGTCCGCTGACTCCCGCCATCATGAGAATCATGGCGCTGCCTGGGAAAGATGGGGGCGCCGACAGGGGGACAAACAGTGAAGCGGGCAAAGGATAAAGCCCTTTAGCGTCTCTCCCGTTCATCGGGTGAAGCTTCAGCTTGAAGGTGTCCTACAGAGACGAATAGAGCTGCAGAGGGTGTCGGTCCCTGCAGCTCCGATCGCGACGTATTCTTCTTTTAGCTTGGGGCTTACTCGCCCTGTTCCATCCAAGGGAACCGCTTCGAACGTCGCTTACGGTTATAGAGATAGTGAGGGTGGCAGCGAGATCAAGGGCAAATCATGGCCTTGCGCGTCTCTATAGGCGGGCCGCTACTTCTTGGCGAGATAGTCCATCACCTTCTCGCGGCTCGGCCCGGCTTCACGGATCGCCTCGAGCGCCTTCTGTCGGGTCACTTTGGCCGTCTTAACGATGTACGCGACCTCGTGCTCCTGGGTGGAAACACGCGAGCGGTCTCGGCCTTTCTTCTTCGGATCGTCTGCCATTTCCTTGCTCCGACTTTATTGATGAAGAATAGGACCCGGTTCGTCCGCGGCAAGATCTCGAAGGCTCGTGGCCTCGTGATGGCGAACGCGGCGGTAAACGCCCGGAGCAACAATCACTCCGCTACGAAGCGGTCTCCCGACTGGCTTTTGTTTGCCCGTTCGCTTCCGCTTCGAGCCGCTCGACTGCCGCCTCGATATGCTCTGGTTGTTCGTGCTCGAGCCCGACTACCTCGTTCCGGGTCTCACGCAGTGACACAATGATCTCGTCCAGCTTGGCGTGAATTGCCGCCGTGTCGCGATAGCCTTGGATCAAAACAACGCTGGTGATCACTATTGCCGCCACTGACAGAGCAAAAGTGACGACGCCCGTGAGCCCGAAAGGCACCAATGCTGTGCTGACAACCATTGCCAGAATCACGAAATAGAAGCCGGGGGGCGAGAAAGAAAATCTGCCATTCCAAAAAGAAAATGATTCACTATCAGTTCTCCCGCAAATCGTTGCTCTCAATAACGCGCCAATGCCAGATCTGGTTCGGCTGGGTGTTCGCGTCGCGACTGCGCGCCAAGCGCGGTCGTCGCTATGTCCGTTGATGATGCCATAGAGCTGGTCACAGCTTCCTGAGCCATCGAGTGGCCGGCAGCGGCCCTCAGCCCTCCGACGGGCGCACTCTCATCTGGATGCAGACGTCCGCCAAAAACCGCATTGACATTATCCAGAACGGGAACATATCAGCAACACCGACGGCGCAGGCGGGCGCCTTCCACGACATGCGGGATATCGACAACCTCGACCGAGGAGGGATTGCGCATGCCGGAAGAACCCAAACCCAAATACCAATGGCGGCAGACCTGGCCGGATGCCCCGAAACACTTTTCCGGATACGACGGCAGCCGACATATCGCACACATCCATTGGTACCACATGGGCTGGTGGAATTGGTACATGACCTGGAATTGGGCAAAAAACGCCAACAAGTGGATGCGACCGAACGGTCAGGCCGATTCCGCGAGGGCGGCGGCACTCGAGGCGGAGGTATGCTACGATGCCGTCCTCAGGTGTGAATGGCCGGGCATGGTGGCAGAGGACCTGCAATGCATGCTCGATAACGAGGAATGGATCCGCACGAGATGACAGTCCGCTGGGCCGGAACAATAGCGCGTCAAGGGGATTATCATAGTGCCGAGCAATTCGGCATTTCAGGTCCCAAACCTGTTAGCTAGTGCCCGCCTCCCCTCGGCGGGCACTAGTGCATTTGCGAGTATCAGATTATGTCCGACGCGCTCAAAATGAAAAAACTGATCTGGGACTGCCAGCGAGACATCGCCGAATATCTGCCGCAGGACAGCGGCATCACAGAACATCAGCTACTGCAGATGGTCTGACAACAATAGAGCTGCAGAGGGTGTCGGTCCCTGCAGCTCCGATCGCGACGTATTCTTCGTTTAGCTTGGGGCTTACTCGCCCTGTTCCATCCAAGGGAACCGCTTCGAACGTCGCCTATCAATAAACATAGGGCGGGCGCGACTGGATCGGATCATCACTGCGAGGGAGCATCTCCTCCCCCGGTGCCGCTATGTCCTCATTCAACCGCGCGTGTGTCCGCCGGTACCAAAATTCGCGATTGGTCGGAACCAATCTTCAATCCGTGTGTTCTCTCTGCCGACACTTAGAGCAGAGGTAATCCTATGAAATATATGATTTTTGCGGCGGCAGCGCTGATGGGCGCTGCCACGGTCCCGGCGTTCGCGCAGACAGCATCTCCGTCAGGGGACACTCCGGCTGTCACCACTCCTGAAAGCAACAATCCGACCGCACCAGTAGAGGGCGCGAACAGCTTCACCGAGGATCAGGCTAAGGAGCGCATCGAAGAGGCCGGCTACACCGATGTGAAAGATCTAAAGCTCGACGACAAAGGCGTTTGGCGCGCCACAGCAATGAAAAGCGGAAAATCCGTTTCCGTCGCCCTCGATTATCAAGGCAACGTCACAGCGCTTTGAGCGCCAAGCGGGCCTATCCAATTGAACACAGGAGTACAAAGATGAGAACCGTGTCTGGGCTTTTCGACGATTACGCTGACGCCCGCGAAGCCGTGAGCGAATTGGAGGCGGCCGGCGTTCCGTCCGACGATATCAGCATAGTCGCAAACAATGCCGGAGAGCGTTATTCCGACGAGGCCTCCGGCGCCGCTGAGGGAGCAGGAACCGGTGCCGGGCTGGGCGCAGCAGGCGGTGGCGCAATAGGACTTCTGACCGGCCTTGGCCTGCTGGCAATTCCCGGCGTTGGTCCCGTTGTTGCTGCCGGATGGCTTGCATCGACTGCTGCTGGAGCTGTGGCGGGCGCAGTGGCCGGCGGCGCCGCTGGCGGCATCATAGGGGCGCTCACAGACTCCGGAGTCCCGGAAGAAGAAGCCCACTTTTACGCCGAAGGTGTGCGCCGCGGCGGGACGCTTGTGACGGCCCGTGTCGATGAGGCGCTCGCGCCTGAAGCGACGGCGATCCTGGAGCGCAACAATTGGGTCGACCCCGTCGAGCGTCGGCGCGCCTACACCGCTCAGGGGTGGACACGCTTCGACGAATCCCTGGCACCCTACACATCGGAGGAGGTCGAGCGCGAGCGTGACAGATACCGCATATGATGTGGCGGCCCGATCGCACTAATAAACCCCGCTTCGGCGGGGTTTATAGGCTAGGCCGCCCCTCGCCGTCTATCTTTTTCAGAGGGCGGCATGACCACGACGGAAACCACTCGCGAGCCGCATCTGGGACACCTCAGCCGACTGGCGACCATCGATAGGGGAAAGTCGCGCCCCCGCGTTGCCACTAACGTGAGCATGTCCAGGTCGTAGCTCCAGGTGCATTGACGAATAGACTTCATTCCGTCGCGCTTGCTGTAGGCGCATTTGGCTTTGAGCTGCCATCCGAGGCTGAATGCTTGCACCGATTGTCTGTAAGCGTGGCGTGACGACCGCCGGATAGCGTTCGGTCTGGAATCGGATAGTGTCCACTGTGGATTTAAGTGGACACTATGATTTGGGGAGACCAGTTCCACGGAAGGAGTTCGTCGATCCTGTTCGCGGGGTGGTCGGCGATGCGATTGATGATGTCGGCGAGATAGGCGTGCGGGTTGATGCCGCCCATTTTGCAGGTCTCGACGATGGTGTAGATGACGGCGGCCCGCTCACCGCCGGCGTCTGAGCCGCTAAAGAGATAATTCTTTCTTCCGAGAGCCATCTACCGAACATTCTGCCCATGTCGGGCGAGAGGTTGTCGTCCACTATCGTTGGCATCCCTATTTCGGTCGTCGTCTGCGGCTGCACTATAGCGAGAACCGTAAGAAGGGTCAGTTTGTCCACGTTGAGGTCATGCCCGGCGTTGTGACGGCGATCGCGGCATGGATGCTCGATGCGGCGTGCTGTGCCGGCATGGATTGGGGGCGCCTCGGGTCTCTTTGCGAGCCCTTGTGGCTCTTGATGACCTTTTACAGCACCGCGGAATGCGGCGAGATCTCAGGCAACCGACTATCGATACGAGGCGGCGCTTTGCCTCGTCGAGCGGGGACTGGCGCTGGCGTCCAATCGGACCGATCGATTCACCCTCGAATGCTTCCACGGCGAGATTCTGCATGACCTCGGTGCCATGCCCGACGCTGAGCGTGCCTACGAAGGTACGCTAGACGCTGCGTGCGACGATGCCGAACGATGCCGAGCATGGATCGGCCGCGCTTCAGTCAAGACGTGATCGATGACCTCGACGGTGCATTCGCCGACCTTGAGCGCGCCGAAGCGGTTGCAGTCAGACAGCAACTGACTCACGAGCAGGCCCACATTCACTTTCTGCGCGGCAATCTCTACTTCCCGCGCGGCAACGTCGAGGGTTGCCTCAAGGAGCATAGCAAGAGCCTTGGGCTGGCAAATCAGCTTGGTTTGGCGGAGCTTGAGGCTGAAGCGCTGCGGCGATGCTGAGTACATGCGCGGCCGCATGATCAGTGCCCATGACCGGCTCCGCTCATGTGTCGAACTGTGCCGTCGCCGTGGCCTGGGCCGTATCGAGGTAGCGAACGCCGCACAAATTGCCCATACGATGCTGTATTGCTGTCCGCAGGAGCAGGCACTGGAAGCTGGCCATGCGGCTACCCAGGCGGCCGCGATCTTGTCCAGTTCGAGGTTGATGATGGTGTCCGCGACGATCAGCGTCCTTGATGAGCGGTGGAAGAAGATAAACTCCTTGAAGTAGCCGCCCGGAAATAGCGCCTGGTCCAGGTCGCGCTGCCAATATTGAGGCGGCATCTCCTGCAAGTTGTGGTCGACGGCCATGCTTGCCGAGCCGCTCACCATGGGTGTTGCGGTTGGGCTGATGCTTGGAAAGCTGGTCGGGGTCTTGGGGACCGTCGCTCTGCTCGTGAACCTCGGTCTTGCGCATCTCCCGGCCCAAGAGAGCTGGGGTCAGATGGCGGGCACTGCCTTTCTTTGCGGTATTGGCTTTACGATGTCCCTGTTCATCGGACTGCTTGCTTTCAAAGATCCGAGCGTTCAGGATCATGTGAAGATCGGAATCTTGATGGGGTCGATCGGCTCCGGTGTTCTTGGAGCTTTATTCCTGACACTGTTTGGTCGGCGGCCCCCCAAGAGCAGGGCCTGATCTGAATCGCTGTTCCAGTTGGTAGATTTTGAACATCCTCACAACAAGCCGTGCACAGGCCTCGTGAAGAATGGCTTCCTTCGGGTCCAAGACGGTCATCAGGTGGCGATCACGCTGACTGGCTTCGTGCGCCTTTTGCCTCTCCCTGATTGCGAACCCGATAACCCATTCGCGTCCGCTCGGAAGCGGACCCCCCTAGGCCTTTTCCTTGCTTTGCGTGCCCGCCCTGCGGGTAGCGGAGCGGGGAACGATCCTCATGCGCGCCGCCTTTATGGGTCGCGCTTCCCCTTCGGAAAGGCTTTCGCGCGCCGCATCGACGATCGAAAAGGCTACGAAATCCGCCTGCAACTCTTCGATGAGCTGTGCCTTTCCATCGGACGCTCCTTCCCGGTTCTCCCGCCAGAATGCGACGCCGATGCGCGCCGCCGGCGTCAAACGCTTCAGCCGGCGCACGATAAACTTGGCATGCCTCCTGGAATCCTGATTGAGAAAGCCTATGATGGCCGCGGAGCGGCCCTCCAACGCCAGAGTCCTGATATTGCTGAGTTTCAGGTCCCGGTAGCTGGCCGATTGAGCCTCGGCGCCCTGGATCGTGACGACCTGCGCCAACATCGAGGCTGCCACGTCGTCCAGATCGCCCCTTCCCCCGATGCATAGAACGGATTTCCCGTCGCCGTCCGGCAACTCGTAGTCGTCTGGCTGGTCGTCTTCTTCTGAACCGTCGGCGTTGTCGTCCTCCTCTTCCTCCTCTTCTTCGCTGGCGATTTCTTGAAGATTGGCGACGAGCACGTGCCCGCTCTCGGCGACCTGCTCCAGCTGCGCTTGCGTCATCGCCTTTCGGGCGCGATCCCGTTCTGCGAGCAGGAGCGCCGGAATGGCGACGGTGTCGTAGAATTCAACGAGATACTTCTCCTCGAGCATCTCCTCGGCATTGTCGGTCGCCTCGTCGGGGTCGCCCGCGAGCAGGCGCTGATAGAGCCGTTCCTTGGGATCGAGTACCGGCTCGTTCCCGAACAGGATTTCGAAGAACTCGAACTGGGGAACATGGCGGCCGAGAACAACGAGGCAAACGGTCAGCGGCGTTGAAAGCACCAGCCCGACGGGTCCCCAAAGCCAGGCCCAGAAGATTGCCGCCACGATGATCGCAAGCGGTGACAGGCCCGTGCGCGAAGCGTAAAGCCAGGGCTCCACGACATTGTTGCTGAGAATTTCGAGGAGAATGAACAGAGCTGCCGTCCAGAGCAGCACGCTCCAACCCGGCGCCACGGAAAAGGCCAGGAACAAGGGAACGAGCGCGGCGATGATCGGGCCGATATAGGGCACGAACCTGAGGACGATTGCCAGCATGCCCCACAGGACCGCATTGGGTATGCCAAGCACCCAGAGACCGGCAGCGAGCGGTATCCCATAGGTGATATTCACCACCAGCTGCATGAGCAGGTACTGGCCGACGCGAGAGCCGGCATCCTGGAGGGCTTGCGTCGTGCGGTGGAGGTCTCCGTAGCCCACGAGGCGGATGAAACGATCCCTTAGATCTTCCCGTTCAAGAAGCATGAAGATGACGACGATGATGATGAGACCGGTGGTGGCCAAAGGTCCAACGAGCGGATTGACAATATTCCTCAGTATTTCGATGGGGCGCTGAGGCGAGAAGATCTCCACCAGAAGCGGCTTCGGTGGCGGCTGCGCCTCGGAAGAAGGTCTGGCTTGAGGTTCCGACCGACTGAGTTCGGTCCCGATCCGCTCCACGAAACGGCCGAGCCGATCGATCACGCTGTTTTCCGATTCCGCCTCTTTCAGGGCCCTGATCTTTTCGACGATGTTGTACTGGTAGGTGGGGAGGTTCTGCGCGACCTCGCTGACCTGCATCGCCACGACGGCGCTGAAGATCGAGAGTGAGAGAAAGGCCGCAGTCACGCTGACGATCACGGCGGGCATGCGCGGCAAACCGACTCTCCTGAGGTTCGAGACGACGGGTGCCAGCGCAAAGGTGAGCAGGATGGCAACGGCCAAGGGCAGGAATACGGCCCGGGCGAAATAGAGGACAGCGACCGCGGCAGCCATCGCAGCGAGCGTTGGAAGCTTGGACGGCTGTGCTGCGGCTATCGATCCCGAGCCGTAGCCCCTGTTGCTTTCCTCGCTCATGCCCGCCCGCTGAACTCCCGTGCAAGATGGATGAAATTGCGCCCGCGTGGTTTCATTAAGCAGGTAGAGCGATTTGTGGATAAACCCAGGGGAAAACGGAGGGGATCACGCAACCCGCATCAGCGGCCGGTTTGACGGGTCTCCAACCGGGGTCGAGGCACCTGCGAGGAGAAACGGGTGATCATCGCCTTCGGGCGGCAGTTCGTCGAGGGCCGTGGCCTCGGCCCGGACGCGTGTGACTTTATGTTCGGGAACCCCCAAGAGCCACCGGTACGCGGATTGGTCGAGGCGCTCATTCGCCATGCAGAGCCGCGCGACGTCCATTGGTTTGGCCCAGAACGTGAACATCCTCGTAACAAGCTGTGGACAGAGCTCGTGAAGAACGAGCTCTCTTCGACCCAATGCAGAGTCTCAAGGGCAAAGTCATGGCGGCCGCTTTGCGCCCCTCATCCCGGTCGCTCGGCGGCCTGAACGGCTTTCCCGGAAGCTGCCGTTCGCGGAAGCCTGGGGCCGGTTTGCAAAGTTCGACCCGTTGCTGCCGTTCCCTCGAAGAGGGTGTCTGGCAATCCTTGACCCTTTCGAGACCTTCCGGAATCGAATTCTCTTCTTGGAAGCCGACATTGGCCGGAGCAGTCATTCCTGAGGCTATCCCGGTTTAGCGCGCCAGCCGAGCGGTCTCAGACACGCAGATGTGCCGGGAAACGGTCCGCTCGAGGAGCAAGCGAGGGATGGGGCTCCAATTCTGTGGTCGTGGGCCATGCCCTTGGCTTTTTCCGGGCACGCGCGCAGTTCGACCTGGCGGCGGTGAGCAACCTCACTCGGAACTGGTTTCCCGACGGGCATCTCGCCCGCTTTGAGGAGTTTCTTCGACCGGCGCGTCCAGACGGAGACGTTCCGCTTTGTCTGGATGCAACAGATGCTTCAGCGCTTCCTTCAGGCGTGCAGCGGCCTGCATGCGCTCCTCAGCCGACATCTGCGCAGGATCGAGATCAAGCTTGAGATGCGGCGACTCAACGCGAAGATGCTCGTGGCCTTCCTTTGGGTACTTGTGCAGTTCAATAACGTGAAACGCAGCGACCGGATGGCCGACCCCGCGTAGCCGAATGGGCCCCTTCTCCTCGCAGTGAATCTCATCCTTCACGTGTGCATAAGTCTCGAACGAGATCAGGATGCCGCCCTCGGGCGCCTCGTGCTCAAGTCGGGAGGCGAGGTTCACCGCCCCGCCGATGATCGTGTAGTCCATGCGGTCCTCGCTGCCGAAATTGCCGACCGTGCAATAGCCGGTATGAATGCCGATCCGGCAGCAGAACGGCTTTTCAACGCCCGCGTCGCGCCAGAGAGCGCTCAGATCCTGCATCCGTTTCTGCATGGCGATGGCCATCCGCACGCAGGCGAGTGCATCCTCCTTCACACCCCGGCTTTCGGGATCGCCGAAGAAGATCATGAGGGCGTCACCCACGTATTTGTCGACCGTGGCGCCGTGCTCGAGCGCGATGCGCGACATTTCCGTCAGATACTGATTGAGCAGCTGGGTCACGTCCTCCGACTCCATCTGGTCGGTCATCTCCGTGAACCCGATGAGATCGGAGAAGAACACGGTGAGCTTCTTACGCTGGCTGATAAGCTTAACCTCCTGCTTGCCCGCGAAGATCGAGGCGTAGACCTGGGGTGAGAGATACTTGGCGAGCTTATTAGAAAGCGCCTCCAGCTCCCGGTGCTTCTGGCTGATCTGCTTGGCTGCCTCCTCGGTGCGCCGGTTGGCTGCCTCTAACTCCATCTCGTGCTGCTTGAGCTCGGTGATGTCGGTATAGACCGCGGCCGTGCCGCCGCCGGCGACCCGCCGCTCGGAGATCAGGATCCAGCGGCCATCGGCCCGGTGCTGCAAAGTCGGCGGGCCGGGTTTCCGATGCTGCGCCAACCGCCGCGCAATGTAGCCTTCCGGATCGTCGCGCGCCTCCCGGATCAGCCCGACCTCCACCGCGCGACGGACAATAGCTGCGAACGGTGTGCCGGGCTCGATCTCAATGTCGGTACCGCCGTAGAGCAGTTCCTTGTATCGGCTGTTACGAAGCTGGAGCCGGTCCTCCGCATCGTAAAACGCAAAGCCCTCGGAGATACTCTCGATGGCGTCGATCAGGCGCTGTCGGGCCGACGCGAGCTCGCGTGTCCGTTCTTCGACTTTGAGCTCGAGGCTGGCATAGGAGTCCTGCAGTCGCACCGCCATGCGGTTGAACTCGCCGGCGAGCGCCTCGAGCTCGTCGCCGGTCCGGATGTCGATCCGGTCGGTGAGCTCACCGCCGCCGATCTTCGCCGCCCCTTCCTGCAGGCGCCGGATCGGCCCGGTCATGCGGCGGGCGAGCATCAGGCCCGCGAGCGCTGCCAGGAGCACGCCGACCAGCACCAGTCCGCCGGTGCGCACTATCGAGGCGTAGAGCGGCTGGTATGCCTCGTCCACCGGCAGATCGACGAAGACGAGCCAGCCGAGCGGTGCAATTCGCGCGTGGGTGCTGAGCCCCTCGCGCCCTTCCGGATCCGGCGCTCTCATCGGCTCGTCCGCCGGGTCACCGACGAGCGCCGCAGCAACCTGCGGCAGACCTGTAAGGGCGGCCCGGCGCAGCACGAGGCTGATGTCCGGGTGAGCGATCAACTGCCCGTTCGCGTCGACGACGTAAGCCCGCCCGCTGCGCCCAACCTCGATCCTAGAGATCACGTCCCAGATGAACTTGAGGTTGACCTCGGCTACCGTTACCCCGCCGTCGCTGGGCCACTCCGCCGTGGCGACGGTCATGTAGGGCTCGGACTCCTTGTGGAAGTAAACGGGACCGCGCCAGGCACCTTCTGCCTTCGCGGCCGCGAACGCCGGCTCTTGCGAGCGGTCGATGCCGCTACCGACCACGTCCATGGCCACCCGCGAGATCCGGAGCTGCTCCCGGCCGGCGCCGTCGATGTAGGTGAGCTCGGTGATCGCCGGCACTTGGCGCAGCAGCCGGATGAAGTCGAACCGGCGTCGCTCGGCGCCTTCCTGTCCGGCGTATGCGCTCACGTGGGTGGTCCAGCCGAGCTGGCCTTCAATGCCGGTGATGAATTGCTCGATCGTCTGCGCGGCTGCGACGGCCTTCTCGCGCTGGATGCGGACCAGTGCTCCCTGGTGCTCGGCAGCGGAAAACCAGGTTTGGACCGCGCCGGCCACGACCAGCGCCGATGCTACCAGAGCCGCCAGGAGGGCAGCGTACTTACGCAGCAGCCGCCCCTGCGGTGGCGCGTCCCCGGCGTCATCAGACGCAGGTTCGCCGGCGGCCGTCACTCGATGACCTCGTCGGCACGCAGCAAGACGGCGGGCGGGATCGTGAGCCCGAGCTCCCGGGCGCGCCTCACATTAAGCGTGAACACGATTTCGGAAAGCTCTTCGACTGGCAGTTCAGCTGGATTAGCGCCCCTAAGGATCTTATCGATATATCGCGCAGCCACCGGGCCGGCAACGGCCAAGTCAGGGGCATAAGAAAGGAGCGCGCCCCACTCCACCCAACCTTTTCGATGTCCCGCCACAGGTAAGCGCGCATTTTCACTGAGCTTGATAATGAGGCGAGGGTGGTTGGTCTGTAGGTCGGGAGAAGCGACAATCACTGCGCCGACCTCGCCAGATTCAAGACCGGCAAAGACCCGCCGTACATCGGCTGCGGTCTTTGCATCGCGCTCGATCAGTTCCACCGCAAGCACCGCAGCCGCATCGCGCACGAGCGCCAACTCTCTTGGCACGTAAGGATCGTCTCGGTCGAACAACACAAGCACCCGCTGAAGGTGCGGATCGATCTGCTTCAGTAGCTCCAGCCGCTTCGGGATCAGGCTCAAATTCGAGACCGGGCCGGTCAGGTTTCGTCCCGGCCGTGCGAGACTCTCAATGTAGCCTGCCGCCTGAGGATCGTAGATGTGAACGAAGACGATCGGGATATCCGATGTCGCCGCCTTGGCCTCGCGAATACATTGATCCTCGAAGCCGACGATGAGATCGACGCCGGCGGTCACCCATTCCTTCATGGTCGCCGCCGCGGCTACCTGGTCCGGCTGATTTCGCCAGTCGAAGCGCAGGTTCTTGCCGTCCTCGTAACCCAACTCGTTGAGCGCCTGATGAAGCGTATGCAACGCTGGTGGCTCATGATCGATGCCGACATGGCACAGCCCGATGTGCCAAACCTTGCTCAAGTCTTGGGCCGGGGCGTAGGGCGGCGTCAAAAGCAGCAGCGTTGACACCCTGATGATCACGATCATTCGGCGAAAGACCGCAAGCCTCAAGCTCATGCTGCCCTCCCCAGCAAAAAGCCCGTTCCGCGCCACGTCCGGCGGCGCTCCGCACGCTCGGGTGGCTCGTGGCGCGGCTCTTCTAGCCGGCTCTAGTCTACAGGAAAACGCAGTCGCTCGCCATCGGCCCTTATTGGCGTCGTTGCGCGCTCGCCCACCTCCCCACGCTTCCTCGATCACCCCAGCGACGCGCAGCAACAGGGTTCTCTACGCGGATCGACAGTTCGAAGAACGATGATCCGTGATTCCAAAACCAGAGGGTGAGTCGGAGGACGACATGTTCCCGCAACTGTCTCCGTTAAATCCCACGCCATGCTGCCCCCTATGCAGCGCATCGGCGCGCGGGCAGAAGATACGCGCACCCGGTCGACTCCGTTGTCCGATCGAACGTCTGCTTCCGGGGAACCGCTTGAAGTCCGGAATTGGCGCTCGTTGCTCGTTCCGATCGGAGAGGCCAATGGCAAAAGACCACCCGATTTGCACCTTAGCATCCTGACGTGCGAAGTCCGGTTCGGGCCGATCTCAAACCTTTGCACCGACGCCTCGGATGTCTGCTCTTCGCAATAACCGCCTTAGCAGCGGAAGGTCCGCTTCCGGCCCCCGATTTTCACCCTCAGCGAATGGCACCTGCCCACGTCTGCCAAAGTTGACACGGTGAATGCCCATGCGCAAAAAGTCCGCGGTATCGGGAGGCAACTGCGCATGACGGATTCGCAACTAACTGCGGAGGTCCTCCTGAACCTCGGCTTCGTCGACGTAGGCAAATGGCAGCCGAACGGAGATTCCATTGCTTACGATCTTGA
>NZ_JADYVE010000020.1 GCF_020193655.1 Ensifer sp. IC3342 | reverse complement strand
GGCGACCCCATTGCAGCGTATTGTGTTCCGGGAAAGCGCTCTCGCCAGCCGGCTCGAAAGCGTGCGCAAGTTGAAGGCGGCCCTCGTTCCTCTCTACCAGGCGCTCGATGGAGCGCAGAAGCCGATGGCCGACAGGCTGCTCGTGCCGCCGATGATGGATGCCTCTCCGACTGATTTGCCTGCACAATCTCCCGGTGTCGGCTGTTTGCAGACGCCGCATTTTGGCTGTGGCGGCTGCCAGTCCACCTGAGCGAGTCCGGCAGGACGACTGTGGCGGACGTGCTCGCAGCGCAATTCGACGCGCCTCCGGGCGCAAGAATCGTGGAAAGCGACCGCATCCGGAGAGCGACGCACAGCGTTGCCGCCAAGGCGCGGCTCCGGGCGTGTCGGAGAAGGTCTATGACGAGACGGCGCGGCGCGCCTTCGCGGTCCTGAATATAAGCGGCTCGGCCGTCGCGGACGCCGTTTTCGACAGAGCGCCTAATCGCGAGCGCATCGAGGCCGCCGCCTGCGGGCCCCCCGCTCCATACAGGCCACACGGCATGAAGCGATACCGTCCGTTCTCCGCCGCCGCGTCGCCCACAGGACCGCAGGGCCCTCCGATGCCGACGTGGACGTCCTCTCGCGGCAATGGGTCTGCGACAAATGGGAGATCGCCTGACAGAAATCGACACCAATCGGCCGGCGACAGAGATCGTCCGCGACGTCCTCGACCTCCTGCCGGCATCACGCGCGTGAGGCGCCGGCGAGGCGATCGCCTGTGGACGTGCCGTTGCGGACCCGCCATTTGTCGAATTCCATAACGAAGAGGACCGAGGACGCCGCCAGCAACAGGGCCGCCCATTCCGACCAGGATATCGGCGACAATTGCAAGGTCTCTCTCAGCCAGGGGGTATACATGGCGGCGATATGGAGCGCCTGGGCGGCGGCAACGGAGGAAAGCAGAAGAGGATTGGCGAAGACGCCCAGCGCGAAAACGGACTTGCGTTCGGACCGGCTCGTGAGCGTCTGGAAGTTCTCGAAGAGGACGAATAGCAACAACAGCAGATTGCGTGCCTGTTCTTCGACGTAGCCCTGCTCAAGCAGCATGTAGAACATCAGGAAGCCCCCGGCTCCCATGACGAGGGTGGACTGCAAGATTCGCCGGATCATGATCCGGTCGAAGATCGGCTCGGACGGCCTGCGCGGCGGCTGTGTCAGCTCGTCGCCCTCCGGGCTCTCGCCGGCGAGAGCGATGTCCTGGATGCCGTTCGTCACGAGATTGAGCCAGAGCAATTGCACCGGGATGAGCGGCATCGGCATGCCGAGGGGGATCGCCAACAGGAACAGCAGCAACTCCGCAGCTCCCGTCGACATCAGCATGAAGATGACCTTGCGGATGTTGGCGTAGGCGACCCGACCCTCCCGGATACCGCCGACGATCGATGCGAAGTTGTCGTCGGTGATGACGATGTCGGCGCTCTCCTTGGCCACCTCCGTGCCCTTCCTTCCCATGGCCACGCCGATATGGGCATGTTTCAGCGCCGGCGCATCGTTGACCCCGTCGCCGGTGACGGCGACGAAGTGCCCGTTGCGCGCGAACGAAAGGACGATCGCCAGCTTTTGCGAAGGCGCCACGCGCGCGTAGATCCGGCCGTGGTACGTCAATTCATCGAGACTTTTTTCTCCCTGTTCCTCGGCCCGGCGCACCTCTTCGCCGGTGACCACCTGGTCGTCGGTGAAGATCAGCCCGGCTTCGGAGGCGATCGCTGCCGCCGTCCGCGGGTCGTCGCCGGTCACCATCGCCACTTCGACGCCTGCCGTGTGGCAATCGCGAATTGCCTGCGGCACCTCCGGCCGCACCGGATCCCGCATCCCGGCGAAGCCTAGGAATACCAGGTCGACCAGGAGATGCCGGCCAAAGCCGCCATCGGTCTCTACCGCCGTTTCGCCTTCCGCAAAAGCAAGCACGCGCAGGCCTCGCGCGGCCATCTCCTCCTTTTGCTTGAGGAGGGCATCCCGGTCGATCGGTTCCGCGCGGCCGGCCATGTCCATTCGGTCGGCCATCTCGATCAGGGTCTCCGCGGCGCCCTTCACGAAGATGCGGACGCCGTTGCCGTGGCGATGGAACGAGGCGGCGTATTTGATGTCCGGCTCGTAAGGGATGCGCGCGACGAGAGGATAGTCGTCCACGATGGCCTCCCGCGGCAGGCCGGCCTTGTAGGCGGCCGCGAGCAACGCCACGTCGACCGTATCCCCGACGGCCGTCCAGCCGTTGCCTTCCTTGACGAGCGATCCCTCATTAGGCAGCGACGCGGCCTTGAGCAAGGCGACGGCGCGTTCTCGCGCCTCCGCGGCGGCGGCCCCGTCGCCGCGGATGGTGCAGGCGTCGAGATCCGCGCCCGTCTCGCAGATGAGATCGGTGCCGTCCGGCAGGCGGATGTCCGTCACGGTCAACTCATTGAGCGTCAATGTGCCGGTCTTGTCGGTCGCGATCATCGTGCAGGAGCCAAGCGCTTCCACGGCGGGCATCCGCCGCACGATGACATGCGCCTTCGCCATGCGGCGCATGCTGATCGCCAGTGCGACCGAGATCGCGATCGGCAGACCTTCGGGGATCGCGCTCACCGCCAGTCCGACGGACATCATGAAAAGCTCGTTCGGCGTCATCGCGCGGGCGATCCCGACGAGAACGAGAATCGCGACCGCAGCCGCGACGATCCAGGCAATGAGCCGCGAGAAGCGTTCCAGCCGGATCATCAGCGGGGGCTTGGTAAGGGATGCCTTGCCGATCTCGGCGGCGATCTTTCCGATCTCGGTCGCCACGCCCGTGGCCGCGACCACGCCGCGTCCACGGCCGCGGGTCACAAGCGTCCCCGCGAAGGCCATCGGACGGCTGCCCTTTTCGGGGGCGGCCTCAACGGCCAGCGCGGTCTTGTGGACCGGTGCCGATTCTCCCGTCAGCAGGGATTCGTCGCAGAGAAGATCGATTGCGTCCGTGAGCCTGATGTCGGCCGGCACGCGTCCACCCGCCTCGAGTACGACCAGATCGCCCGGCACGACGAGAGAGGCATCGATCTCCTGCATGCGCCCGTCACGGATGATGTTCGCCTTCGGCTGCTCCAGCTTGCGCAGTGCAAGCGCCGCCTTGCCGGCGGAGTGTTCCTGCATGCAGCCGATGGCGCCGTTCGCGACGAGGACGATGCCGATGAAGAGAGCGTCCTGCATATCGCCGAGCGCGAGCGATACGAGTGTTGCGGCCAGCAGGATGTAGATCAACGGGCTGCGAAACTGGCGCAGGAACGTTGCGATCAGCGATGACGCTTGTGGTTCGGGAAGGGCATTCGGACCGAATTGCGTCAGCCGGAAGTCCGCCTCTCTTTGGCTTAATCCCGCTTGGCCGCGTCCGGAGCAGGGGGCGCCGACGACTGCGACATCCTCACTACGGGAAGTGGTGTCGGAGAGCGTTGCCGCGTTCATGGATGCGCCTTAAGTTGCGTGGGCCTTGCTTGTTCTTTAGCGTTGTCGCCTCCGGCGGCGCCCACTCCCACCCAGCGGCGCGACGGCTACATGGCCGTTTGCGCGGCCAGATCCCCGGCGAGCAGCTTTTCCTCTTCATGAACGTGCTTTGCCGTTTTGACCGCAACGCGGGAGCCGATATCGGCGAAGCGGCCCGTCTCCGTGTAATAATCGAGGAAAGCGTTTTGCCAGAAGACGTACCACAAATCGAACGTGTCGTTCACGTGACCGGGCGACCAGATCTCCTCCAGAAACCGCAGGTCCTCTTCACACCGGCTCTTCGCGAACCTTAGCGCTTCGATCTGATAGCGAAGCACTGCCTTGAGCGCGTCGGTCTGAAGACGCCCGAGCGAAGAAAGGACATTCGGACCGTCGATCCAAATCGGTACCCATGTCGGATCGGGCCAGGGAGTCGTCATCGGGTACATGTTCGTTCCGTGCATGGATACAGCTCCTTATCGATGGTTCTGCGCTTTGTGTCTTGGGATCGGTCTAACGGTAGGTCATTCGACCGGTGCGATCATTGATCCGTGTCAACGCCAACAAGCGGTCGCGGTCCCGGCGGCTCCGATCTCGAGCGCTGCGTTCAGGGGCCCAGGCGTCCTTGAGCATCCTCGATGGTCAAGTGGTCTTCGACGGCGGTCACGCCCGGCGCCGACCAGGCGGCGCGCTCCGCCATGACCCTCTCGCGCAGGCTCTGCACCTTCCCGCGCAATGTGACGTGGCTGCCGGAAACATTGACGTCGATGTTGTCGGCTTCAATTTCGGCATTGCGTCTGAGCGCTTCCCTGATGCCGTGCCTGATGTCCGACACATCCATCCTCGGCCGTATCTTGAGTTGGTTGTCGATGCCGGTGACGCCGGAGAGCTCGCGAACCGAGTTCATGGCCGCCGAGCGCTGAAAGTGCCATTCGACCGTGCCGCTTAGAGTGACGAAGCCCTTCTCCACCCTGACGTGGATGTCCCTCAGATCGGAGATCGCCGCTCCCCAAGCAAGGATTTTCAGCACGCGACTGGCAATCTCGTCGTCGGCCGTCTTCTTGTGCTCCGGCAGCCGCACTTCGATCTCCTGCGCGATCGCCCGTATCCCCGTCATCCTCTCGGCGATGCGTTCGGCAGCGTGTTTTTCCGCAAAGCTAGCGACATGGCCGGTCAGGGTCACGATCCCGTTCTCGACCGCAACGCCGATATTGGCGGCGTCGATGCTGGGCTCGTATTCAAGTTCGTCCAGGATGTCCTGGCGCAAGCGAATATCGTTCATCATCGTTTCTTCCCTTCGATAAGCCGCCTCCTGCCCGACAGTTTCATTGATGAACCGTTGTCAGTCATTGAGGGACATCAAGGTTGCGGCAAGGAAGGCCGCGCGGCCCTCAGTTCCAGGCTCACGATTCTCAGACGAGAGTCGGACGGATCATCGCTGATTGAAAACCCAAACTCGCGGCACATCCGCAGCATCTTCGTATTCTCACACAGAACGAGGCCCTGGATGCGCCGGAGGCCGTCGGCCGCGGCATAGTCCCTCAACTGGGCCAGAAGAACCCAGCCGAGCCCACGCCCCTGCAGGTCGGTCCGGACAAGCAGGCCGTATTCGGCAGTCTCGTGATCAGGATCGGCATAGAACCGGGCGATCCCCGCAAGCGCGCCGCTTTCCTCGTCGAGCGCAACAAAGGCTATCTCGCGCTCGTAGTCGATCTGCGTAAGCCTCACCAGCATTTGGTCGTGGAAGTGCTTGCGGGACGAGAGGAAGCGGAGCCGAATGTCATCGGCGGACGTCTTGGCGAGAAAATCCGGGTAGAGAGCCGCGTCCGTTGGTTTGATCGGCCGCAGGAGGTAGCTGCGTCCTGCGGCCACGACATGCCTCTCCCAATCGCCCGGATAGGGCCGAATCGCGAGGTCGCGGTTGGGACCGGGCCGCGCGATTGCCAGCGGGTCGATTTCGATTCGGGCGTCCAGCGCGATAACGCCCTCGGCGTCGGCAACCAGGGGATTGATGTCCATCGACGCCAGGCAGGGAAAATCGACGATCATCTGAGAGAGCGCGTTGAGCGCTTTGCAGATCGCCGCGCGGTCCGCCGGCGGTTCGCCGCGAAAGCCGGCAAGGAGCCGCCCGATCCGCGTGCGGTCGATAAGCTCGCCAGCGAGCACATCGTCGAGCGGCGGAAGCGCGACCGCCGTGTCGGCGACGACTTCGACGGAGACGCCCCCCGATCCGAACAGGACGACGGGACCAAAAACGGGATCTCGACTGACGCCCAGAATCAGTTCCCGCGCGTGTCTGCGCTCGATCATCGGCTGGACGGCGAAACCATCGATAAGGGCATTGGGGTCGTGTGCCTTAAGCCGCGCGGCAATCGCCTCGGCGGCTGCGCGCGCGGCCGCCGAGGTCGCGATATCGGTGACGACACCGCCCACGTCGGATTTGTGCGTGACTGCCCTCGAGATCAGCTTGACGACGACCCTTTCCGCCTCCTTAAGGAGTGAAGCTGCGACCGCTTCCGTTTTCTCCGGCGACCGCGCGACGAGGGTTTTCGCTGTTGGGATGCCATAGAGTGCGATCGCTGCCTTGGCCTCCGGCTCGCTCAGCATCCGGCGCCCTTCCGTCGCCGCTTGGCGAAAGATGGAATATGCCGCATCGCGATCGTATATGGCCTCTTCGCTCAGGCTGGATGGAACGCGTATGAGGGCCTCCTGCGCCCGAGACCATTTGGCGAGATAAGACGCCGCCAAGGCGACGTCGGACGGCGTCTCATAGCTTGCCAGCTTCGCTTCCTGGAGGATATGGCGACCGCCGCGGGCCGTCCGCCCACCAAGCCAACATGTCAGGACGGGCTTGCCCGATAGCTCTCCGGATTGCGCCAGGCTGGCGACGGCACGGGCAGCGTCGACAGGCGAGGCAAGGCCGGTCGGGCAATTCATGACGATCAGTATGTCGGTTCCGGGATCCTGGGTAACGATCTCGACCGCTGCCTTGTACCGCGCGGGCGACGCATCGCCGATAATGTCGACCGGATTGGCCCGCGACCAGTTGCCGGGCAGGACCCGGTCGAGGGCCTGCAGACTTTCCGCCGAGAGCTCGGCAAGTTCACAACCGAGATCCATCAGCCGGTCCACCGCAAGGACGCCCGCTCCACCGCCATTGGTGACAATGGAGACGCGGCTTCTTCTTAAGGGGGAGAAACGCCCTATCGTTTCCGTCGCATCGAAGAGTTCGCCGAGGCCTTCGATTCTCAGCACGCCGGCGCGGTTGAGCGCCGCGTCGACGACCCGATCCGCGCCGGAGAGCGCGCCGGTGTGTGTGGCAGCCGCCTTGGCCGCCTCCCTATGCCGGCCGGACTTGATGGCGACGACCGGCTTGACGCGAGCGGCCGCTCGCGCAGCCGAGAGAAATTTCCGCGGATTCGGGATCGCCTCCAGATACATAACGATTGCACGGGTCTTGGGATCGCCGGCGAGGAGATCGAGAAAGTCGGCAGCGTCGACGTCGGCCATGTCTCCAAGCGAGATGATCTTGGAAAAGCCGATGTCGTTGTCGGCCGCCCAGTCGATCAAGGAGGTAGTGATCGCCCCGGATTGCGAAAGCAGCGCGATGTCGCCGGACACGGGCTGCAAATGCGCGAAGCTTGCGTTGAGCTTCGCGGAGGGGACGATCATGCCGAGGGTATTGGGGCCGATAATGCGGAAGAGAAATGGCCTTGCGGCGTCGAGCATCGCCTGTTTGAGCCCGTTCTCGGCGCAGAGCCCGGCAGTGAGCACCACTGCGGCCCGCGTTCCCCGCTCGCCGAGCGAGCGGATGAGGGTGGGGACGGTTTTCGGGGGCGTGGCGATGACGGCGAGATCCGGTGTGCCGGGAACATCGTCTATTCGCGCGTAGCAACGAAGGCCCGCGACTTCACTGTACTTTGGGTTCACCGGCCAAACGTCGCCTTCAAATCCCGCCCTGAGTACGTTGTCGATGACGACACGGCCGAGTGACCCGGCTCGCGTCGACGCCCCGATGATCGCGAGCGATTTCGCATCGACGGCGTAGTGCAGGTTGCGAACAGTCATGGCGGCGATCTCCGCTTTACATCCTTCTTTTCCTGCATGTCGCTGGCCCAAAAAACGCTGCGCACACTTGGGCGACATGCATCAAGGGATGGGTCGGCTCGACCCAAAATCATCGTGGTCCGCGCGTTGAGGATACCGCGGCGTCGAGGCGGCGCGTTGATCGCGCTCAAAATGACCGCGTTCGTGACGGCACGGGATTGATCCTCCTCAATGCACCGGCGGCCGCGACGACGTCATTCTCGTGGTGGCGACTTCAGCATGAGGAAGCCTCCATCACCCCCGAAATCCCGTCCAAGTAGCCCCCACGCCAAAGTAGCAAGTGGCAACCGGCTCTTAATCGAAGCCGCAGGGCCACGTTGGTGGGACGGTAAGTTCAGGCGGCAGTTTCGTCGCAGCATCACCGCAGGCCAAATTGACCTGCGCCTGGTGCAGGCCGGTTGCTGACGAGAGGTCCACTCCCTCGATCCTCGTCAGAAAGAGGACCGAGTGGTCCAGTGCGATCGGTCCCTCGATGATCGCCCCACTGAGATCAGCACGGGAAAGATTGGCGCGCGAAAACCGGATACCCCTCAATTTCGCACCGGTGAACTTGGCGCGCCCGAGTTCGGCCTTCTCGAAAGTGACTCCGCTGAGATGCGCGCGGCTGAAGTCGGCGCGTTGCAGCGCGGCGTTAGTGAAGGAAGCGCCTTCCGCAGACATATCAACGAAACTGCTCCGGTGAGCTTCGACCCGATCGAAGTTTGCCTTCTCGGCTTTTGCGCCGGCGAGCGAGGTGCGCACTAGTTTCGCTTTTTCGAGATTTGCCGATCTGAGATTGGCGTCGCGAAGATCGGTGAGAGTAAAGTCGGTGCCCAGGAGGGTAGCGCCTTCAAGGTCGGCGCCCCTGAGCATGAGACGGCTCTTATTGCAGTCGGTCCAGTCGAGCCCGGGCGCGGGTGAGGTCCTGCAATGCACGGCCGCCGCGGGACCCGCCCAAGCCAGGGCAAGCACTGCTGGGCCAAGCATCAAGGCGAGGAGTACCGGGATGGAGGTCCTGCGCGTACGGGCGGCATGCGTCCCATCGATGGAGCGACCGACGCTCTCGCCATGAACGTCGGCAAAATACTTGCGAACCTCGTCATGGATTTTCATTGCGTTCCACCGGGTGCTTATTGACCGCTTTTAGGACTGCCGCCGGCATTCATGAAACGCTAAGCTCACTTCCGGCGGTTTTTCTAGAGTGCCCGATTTTGCCCCTTCACATCTTGACCCGCATCAATGTGGTCGCGCGGCAATAAACTGCCGCGATTGGCCGCAGCAGGGGGAGCGGCCCTTGCGTCGCTTTGAAGTTAGGAAGGACGTCGCACCGGCTACTGCCACGAAGATTGCGCTGACGGCAAAAGACGGGCCAGCCGATAAACGCCGTGCCGGCTCGTGCAACGGATTAGCTAAGGTCGTTGTGCCTTGATGTACGCGACGAGATCGGCAATCTCGGAGCGTGTCAAGGAGAGATCGGGCATACGGGAGTGATGGGGTGCGGCCAAGAACGCCGAAAGCCGGGCCTCGTCAAATTGCTCCGCCTGGCCAATCTGGGCGAATGTCGGAACGGTATCAGAGGCGTGAAGTTGCCCGGGTGAAACGACGTGACACTCGCTGCACCAGCGCTGGGCTATGCTGCGCCCACGGGCTCGATCGGCGGCGGCGCTCTCGCCGATGACCGTCAGAACAAGAGCCATGGCAATGGCGCATTGGAGACCACGCATTCGATTCATTTGCAGCCGAGTCCTATTGGTTCACCGACAACTGCGCGTTCGCGTCACTGGCTATACTTACATCGATGCATCTCAAGCCGCGTCCGGGTGATGAGCCTTCCAATCAGACACATCAGTTCCGGTTATTGCGACGCGCCTGTCGGGCGTGAGCTCCTCACAGTCGAACTTCTTGGAAGCGATATCGCTTAGGACTGCGATATATTCCTGCAGGCGGCACTCGTTACAAAGCGGCGGATCGGCGAGATCGAGCAGTGCTTGCTTCGTGACAAGAACGATTTCGTCGCCTCCGATGTCTCTTTCCATGATCAGAAGCGCCTCGTCACCAGACGCCTTCATCATTCCACTGATTAACTTCAAAGGCATTGTCATCCTCCCGGGGAATGCGGGCCTGGCCCAAGACCATGTTTAAAGCTCCACTACAAAGCATTATGGCCCAGGCGCAGAGGAACTCCTTGATCAAGCTCAAACTCGGGCGCCTGCAGGCTCCCAATAGGTTTTCTGAACCTGCAAGAGGACGAGACGGCTCTTTGGCGCCGCCAGCGACCAGCCAGTCGGATGCGGCAGAGAAGCTTGCGCGCTTTGAGTTGGAGTAATCAGCGGGCGCGTCTGCCATAGTCGCGCATGTCTCCGATCCAGCGAGAGCGCTTCTTCTCATCGGCGAACGAAAGACCGTAGAAACTCTCGCGAATGGGCTTGATGCCGGCGAAGCCCAACATGCTACGCTCGAAACTGCGCACGCCATATGCGCCGAAATACCATCGGTACAGAAGCACCGGCATTCCCATGGTAACGATGATACGAGCCGAGCGCCCAGCAAGCAGCCGCGCGGGAAAGCCGCCCTTCTTGTATTCCATCGCAAAGCCAGGCCGGAAGATGTGCTCAAGGAAGCCCTTAAGCAGAGCCGGCATCGTTCCGTGCCAAAGCGGGAAGAGAAAGACCCAGTGGTCTGCCCAGCGCATATCCTCCCGCGATTGCTCCAACGTGGGCGGCAGTGCTCCAGTCTCGAAATCCTCTTGGGTTCGCAGCAGCGGAAACTCCAGCTTGGCTACCTCTATGCGGCGCACCTCGTGTCCTGACGCCGCAGCACCCTCGGCATAGGCGTCAGCCATGGCGTGCAGGAGGTGATGCCCGGCCGGGTCTGGATGGCCCTGGATCACTGCGATGCGCTTGATCACTGGAACTCCTCCTATCGCCAGAAACTGCGATTTGTTCGTGACCCGGAGAAGCACCCGGCTGGTGACGCCTGTCCCGGCAACGAAATCGCTGATGGCCTTTCTGCGGCCCATCCGCGAATTCAATTTTTTGATATCCTAGGCCGATCTGGCGGAGGGGACTTTGATGTCGCGCAATCGGAACGACAATCGCGGGCGGCGTGGTGATGGTCCACTACTCACTCTCCAGTAATCGATAGATTTCCTGCTCCTGAGCAAAATGTAGCCGTGTGATGGCTTCGAGCCCGTGAAGCAGGCGCTGGATTTCGTAGCGCTGTGCCGGGCTCGGCCCATGGTCGCCAAGGGCCTTTCGAAGCGAAGTTAGGCTGTGGACCTGGCGCTGAATCTCCATGTGAGTCCTGCTCATGCCGGCAAAGGCATCCGGTGTGCCCGCCCGTCTGCGCAGTCGCGGATAGAGTTCCTCGTCGTCCCGCCGCTCATGGGGGATAAGATGTCGTCGCAGCAAGCCGTCCAAGTCCGCAAGCTCGTTGCGAACCTCCGATTCAGAAGCATGTTGGATACGGTCGCTCGTATGGCGGATCTCGTCCACCACATCCAGCAGGGCCTGATGCTCGGCTTCGAGCTCCAGGAGTTCCGCGTGCGACAAGCGTGTTATTCTCCGCCAGCCGCGGAAAGGATCTCCGAGCGCGCGCAGCGCGTTCAAGATGGCGACGACGTCGATAACTTCCTGCAGCAGGGCGCCCTGAACTGGCGTCAAGTAACCGAGGGCGGCGACAAGCATGCCTACGATGGACAAGCCCATCCCCACATAGACACTCTCAAGCGCAATACGGCGTGAGCGGTGCGCGATGCGGATGGCGCTGACGAGGCGATCGAGCCTGTCCACCAGGATCACGATATCAGCCGCTTCCGAGGAGGCAGCGGCCCCTCGCGCACCCATCGCCACGCCGATGTCGGCGGCCGCGAGCGCCGGCGCGTCGTTGACGCCGTCGCCCACCATCATGACCGGTCCGGCCGACCTCTCTGCGTCCACGATCCGCGTTTTGTCCTCCGGCTTCAATTCCGCGACGATGCTGTCCAGCCCCAGGAACGACTGCAGGCTTTCAGCGCGCTCCGTGCGATCTCCGGTCGCAAGCACGATCCGGGCGATGCCGGCGTCCCGCAATCGCCTCAGCACCGTGCCGGCCTCCGGCCTGACCTCGTCCGCCAGCAGAAATGCGCCTGCCAGAACTCCGTCCTCGGCGACGAGAACCGAGACGCTGCCATCCCTCCTGATCCACTCCCGGATCTCTCGCGAGAAGGCGGTCTCATCGATCCTGGCGCTGACGAAATCCCAGCCGCCGACCGCGATTTCGTGACCGTCTATGCGGCCGGTCATGCCGGAACCCGCCGCTTCTCGGGATCCGGATGGCGCGGAAAGGCTCAATCCACGCTCTCGGGCGGCTGCTACCAGCGCGCGGGCGATCACGTGATGCGAGCCTTGGTCCAGCGATGCCGCCAGTCGCAGCACTTCCATGGGGTCGAGATCGGTGCGGGATTTGACCTCGATAAGACGGGCCCGGCCATCGGTAATTGTTCCGGTCTTGTCGAGGATCACCGTCTTCATGCACGCAAGCATCTCGAGCGCGCCTCCGCCCTTCACGAGCACGCCTTTGCCGGCGCAGCGGGAAACGCCGGAAATGATCGCCACCGGGACCGCGAGAATGAGTGGGCACGGTGTTGCAATGACAAGGACGGCGAGCGCTCGGATCGCGTCGCCGCTTGCGGCCCAGGCAGTTCCGGCCAGAAGGAGCGTGACCGCGAGAAACACTAGCGCGTAACGGTCGGCAAGCCGGACCATCGGCGCCTTCGCGGCTCTTGCCGCCTCCACCAGTCTGGCGATTGCCGCATAGGTGCTGTTGCTCGCCGAACTGGACGCGAGCATTTCGAAGGCATCGCCGGCGTTTGTCGTGCCGCTCGTCACCGGCTCGCCAGGCCGGCGGCGGACCGGCAGGGCTTCGCCTGTCAGGGCCGATTCGTCCAGAACCGCATGGCCATCGAATACACTCCCATCGACGGGTACCACCTCGCCACGGCGCACCAGGATCCGGTCGCCAGGTGTCAATTCTTCGACGGAGACCTCCTGCAACCGCCCATCCGCGTAGCGAGCGGCCGTGCGCGGAACCCGATTGAGCAGTGCCGTCAATTCGCGGCGTGCGCGCCTTTGTGCGAAATCCTCCAGCGCTTGTCCGCCCGTGAACATCAACGCGACGATGCTGCCGGTCAGGTATTCGCCGAGGAAAAGCGCGCCGACCATCGCGAGTGCGGCGATCAAGTCGAGCCCGAACTCCCTTTTGCCGATACTGAGCACGATCTCTGCGAGGAGGCTCGCCAGGACGACCGCCGTGCCGGCAGCCCAGGACAAGGCGCTGAGATCGGGTTTCTCTGCGAGCCAGGCGAGCGTGCCCAAGAGCAATGCGGCAGCGATGACGGCAAGGAGAAGGCGCTTGCCCAGACGCTCTCCCTTCGGGAAAAGTTGCTCGGAAGCTCGGCTCCTGCCCAAGGTGTTCTCCCACGGATCTCGTAAACGATATTAGATTACGGCACCGTTACCTTGATCCCGCGCAAAGGCCCCCTGCAGGCGACGCGGTACAACCCGAACGGCGGCGCCTTTGCGAACTGGCTCACGGGGATAGGCGTCCAACGACTTGTGCTTTGTGAGGCCCCCCGGTAGTAGCACATTGTGAGGGAGAAGCCGAAAACGAATGGAACCTCTTATTCTCCGCTTGGGGCTCGCACTTGCGATAGGCCTGCTCGTAGGACTTGAGCGTGGGTGGCGAGAAAGAGACGCGCCCGAAGGCAGCCGAACGGCAGGTATCCGCACTTATGGTATTTCAGGCCTGCTTGGCGGGATCTTGGCAGCACTGTCCGACACAGGACGGAGCGATCTGATTTTTGCCGCCGGTTTTATTAGTTTCGCGCTGAGTTTCACCTGGTTCAAGCTGCGCGAAGCGCGGCATGATGAGGACTTCAGCGTCACCGGCGTCGTCGCTGGGTTGTGCGTGTTTGCCCTCGGCGGGCTGGCCGTGGCTGGGGATTACCGTGCAGCGGCAGCGGGTGGGGCGACGCTCGCCGCGGTGCTCGCCAGCCGCGATCTGATGCATAATGTCCTCAAGAGGCTGTCATGGATCGAAGTGCGCTCGGCTTTGGTGCTTGCGGCGATGACTGCCATAGGCCTGCCTCTCCTACCAAATCACGCCATAGATCCGTGGGGCGGCCTCAATCCTCGTGAAATCTGGTTCTTCACGGTTCTGAGCGCCACGATTTCATTTGGCGGCTACGTCGCAGTTCGCCTGCTTGGCTCGGCAAGAGGACTGCTGTTGGGCGGAGTGGTGGGAGCGGTCGTTTCGTCGACTGCCGTCACGGCCAGCTTTGGGCAGAAGGCACGCTCTGGCGAGGAGCCATGGCCATTGGCTGGGGCGGCAAGCATAGCCGCCGTCGTATCGCTGTTGCGAGTGCTGGCGGTCGTCCTGTTCGTTTCCCCTTCGGTCCTCCCCGGAGTTGTCCTGCCTATTATCGCCGCTGCGCTGATTTTTGCCGCAAGTGGTGCCGCTCTGATGGCGAAGACCGCGCCTCGAGCCGACGTACCCATGAGTGCACGCAACCCTTTTGAGCTCTTTTCGCTTCTTGTTTTTGCAGGTCTGTTTGCGCTTACGGCAACGACCGGTGCAGTATTGATGAGCGCTATGGGCGACGACAGTTTGATCGGCATCTCGGCGGCGTCCGGAACATTTGATGTCGATGTCGCGATACTTACGGCACTCCGTGCGGGCTGGAGAGCGACACCGTTGCAGGTCATCGAGGCCGCTGTGCTCGCGGCGGTACTCGCAAACGCAGGCGGAAGGGTGCTGGTCGCTGTGGCAACTGGAACATTCCGCTATTGGGCATCGCTCGCTGCCGTATCGATTCTCGCCGCAGGAATTGGAATCGCCGTCCATTTCCTCATCGTTCCATAGCTGAGGTTCGAAATGATCAAAACATCGACCGCTGTCAAAACTGGTTGTGAGTTTCCAACGAGCGAATAGAGCGCACTTCAGCGGCGCCGGCCGTTCGCACCGCCGCTTTAGAGATGGCCGGTCTCATACACCTGACAAAAAATCGCCTAACTGGACGCCGAAACACGGCGTTTCACACGTATCTGGCTTCCGCCTCTGATAGTGCCCTCAGGGCCCCAGGCGTGCCTGGGCATCCTCGACGGTCAAGTGGTCTTCGACGGCGGTCACCCCTGGGGCAGACCAGGCTGCCCGTTCAGCCATGACCCGTTCACGCAGGCTTTGCACTTTCCCGCGCAATGTGACGTGACTGCCGGAAACATCCACTTCGATGTTCCCGGCCTCGACTTCGGCATTGCGTTTGAGTGCCTCTTCGATGCTTTGCCAGATGTCGTGGACGTCCACTCGGGGCCGGATTTTGAGCTGGTTATCGATGCCCGTTACGCCGGAAAGCTCGCGAACGGAGTTCATGGCGGCGGAGCGCTGAAAATGCCATTCGACCGTTCCGCTCAAGGTCACGAAACCCTTTTCAACCTTGACGTGGATGTCCTTGGCATCGGAAATCGCAGCCCCCCAGGCAAGGATTTTCAGAATCCGGCTGGCAATTTCGTCATCGGCGGTTTTCTTGTGCTCCGGCAGGCGCACTTCGATTTCCTCCGCAATCGCGCGCACGCCTTTGGCTCTTTGTGCGACGCGTTCCGCAGCGTGTTTTTCCGCATAGCTTTGGACATGGCCGGTCAGGGTTACAATTCCGTCTTCGACCATTACACCAATGTTCGCCGCATTGATGCTGGGCTCGTACTCAAGCTCATCCAGGATGTCCTGGCGCAAGCGAATGTCGCTCATGATCGTCTCCTCCTCGAAAACCCAGGGCTTCAAAGCGAGTCACATTATTGCCGAACGCCAATCGTCGGTCTTTGAGGGACATCAACGTGCAGCAAGCTGTGAACGAAGTACATTCAGCCGCAACGTTCAGGCTCTTCACTGCATGTGTTCTTCAATAGCAATGGCGCCACTGACGCCTTTTGTTTCTACAAGCTGACGGCTATTCAGTGCACCATCAACACCGGCACGATAGGAGCTTCGATCATAGCCTTCGTAACGCCGCCGAATATCCTCTCGCGAAGACGTGTATGTCCGTATGCCCCAATCACGATCAGGTCGGCCGAGGTGTCCAGTGCATGCTGGTTGAGGACCTCGTCGACTCGGCGTCCAGCGCTCGGAAGCCGGTCAACGGTCACCTTGATGCCGTGGCGAGCAAGATAGGTTGCAACATCAGCACCTGGCTCTTCGCCGTTTTTGGCCAACGCCGCGGCCGGATCGACCAGCACGACATTCACTTCCTCGGCGCTCTCCATCATTTCCAAAGCTTCGCGGGCCGCTCTCGCCGCTTCAATGGTCGAGTTCCATGCGAGAAGAACCTTTTTCGGACGCAAGGTGACGGATTGGCGATTGGTTGCGAGCAGAACCGGCCGCGCCGAATAGAAGAGCGCGCCGTCAATGGCACGCGACCGCAACGGCGAATCCATCTTCAGGCTGGCC
This sequence comes from Ensifer sp. IC3342, assembly GCF_020193655.1. GTDB lineage: Bacteria > Pseudomonadota > Alphaproteobacteria > Rhizobiales > Rhizobiaceae > Sinorhizobium. The sequence continues at coordinate 68,255 of NZ_JADYVE010000020.1, read as the reverse complement.
CCAATCAGTGTAATGTCAGCGTAGCGCGCGCGCTCCCCGATATCGTCGTCGGCCCATGCCATCTCGGAGTACATGCCGTTTGCGTCGAATGAGATTCCGAGATCCTTCAGAGTGGTTCGCGCTTTCTCCACCGCCTTATGTAGGTGCTCCTTATCGCGGGCCCGCTCGTCGAGCCAGGCTACTGACATTGCCGCAAGCTCTCCGACGGGAGGTGGGGCGGCGAGCTTGACCACGAGAACCGAAAGATGGCCATCGGCGGCCGCACAGAGATCTGCCGCCGCTGTCAGATCATTCTCATGGCGGCCAGCGTCGATTACCAGGAGAATTGTCTTGTAGGTCACTGCATTGCTCCCCGAAGCCAATTGAACGTCTCACGGGCAATCTACGCCGGGTGAGGACGGCTACATTGATCTCCGTCAAGAAGCTCGCGCCCGAGTGTGCAGTGCCGGCGTCGCGATCCTGCGGTTAGCGATCGAGTCGGACATCGCACGCGACTTGCCGCCAACGTGAAGCTTGGCCGGTATGGCGTTGATCGCACTCCAAGAGACGCTATCCCTTCTGCAAATTGACCTTCCTCAATGCATTCGCGATCGCGGTGATGACATCCTCATGGGTGACCGGTCCTGATCGAACACCGGCAGGAGGGTTTCCATGGGAACGTCACCACTCGCTGCGGGGGGGAGGGCTACCATACTGGGCCGCTCCGGCCGCTGACCTGATGGCCGAGTATGACATCCGACCGACAGGGTTGAGCAGTAGGGACGCGCAAGAGCGCATGGCGCGTTACGGACCCAATTCCGTCGCACGCGGAGACAGGTTTCTTGCCCTTTCCGTTCTGATACGGCAGTTCCGCAGCCCGCTCGTTCTCATCCTCGTATTCGCAGCCGCTATGTCGGTCCGCGTGGGCGAGCGAAACGATGCAATCATCATCATTCTTATCGTTCTTGCGAGCTGCGTCCTGAGCTTCGTGCAGGAATACCGGGCGTCGCGAGCTGGCAATCGTGATGATCGTGCGCACGCAGTCCTTTTTCTGGGCGGAGCGGGCCAAGCTGGCTCTTGTCACTCCTGACCCTGGCTACCGCGGTCACGGCAGTCATCATTCCCTATGCGCCGTTCGCGCACTGGCTTGGCTTCGTGCCGCTGCGGTGGCCGATTACGCTAGGATTGCTGCTGATCATGGCAGCGTATCTGGGGTTTTCCGAGGGCACCAAGCACTGGCTCATTCGGTGGGACAGCCGGGTGCGCGGGAGGTCGTATCATCCTGCAACTCGCGTTGGAAGGAGAACTCTCAAAACACTACGTTCGGGTTGACGAGCCTGCTGACCTCGCACATCAATCCAGCAGTTGGCGAAGCCGCAGCGCCAGTTGTCTGGCGGTATAGGGCTTTTGCAGCCAGCTCCCAGCAGCCTTGCCAGCCGCGCTCGGCTCAGCGTAACCGGATGTAAGAAGCACTTTAACATCGGGTTTGAGCGCGCGCACCTGCTGGGCCAATTCGCCGCCATTCATTCCGCCCGGCATTATCATGTCCGTGAAGACGAGGGAGACTTCCGGATGCTCCGTGAGCAATTGAAGCGCCTGCGCGCCGGCTTCCGCCTCGATGACTGTGTATCCGGCGTCGCGCAGACGCGAAACGACGACGCGGCGCACCCGTGCATCGTCCTCCACGACCAGAATGGTCTCGTGGCCCTTCGGAATAGGCTCTGGTGCCGCATCTTCTCCTGCGCCAGCCTGGATAGGCTGGCTTTCTGCTTGAGCTGCGGGCAGGAAGAGGCGGACGCTCGTTCCCTGATCAGGTTCACTATAAAGGTGAATATGCCCGCCGGATTGCTTGACGAAGCCATAGACCATGCTCAGGCCCAGCCCTGTCCCGGCACCAGCGTCCTTCGTTGTGTAGAACGGCTCGAATGCATGGCGCTTTACGTCTTCGGTCATTCCGACGCCCGTATCCGTGATGGCGACCAGAACATAACGTCCCATTCGACCGTCGGGGTACATCAGTGCGTAATCGCGGTCGAGGATCGTCGTCGAAATCTCGATGGTCAGGCGGCCGCCGTTCGGCATCGCGTCGCGCGCGTTCAACCCCAGATTCAAAAGTGCGTTCTGAAGCTGGGAGACGTCGATGAGCGCGTAGTTGCTGCTGCCGGTTACGATCGTGGATAATTCTATGGTTTCGCCCAGAGTTCTGGTCAGCAGCTTGGAAAAGTTCGTGACGAGTTCGCCAACGTCCGCGAGGTTCGGGTCAAGCGGCTGCCGACGGCCGAAAGCGAGCAATTGTGCTGTCAGCTTCGCGCCTTCGTCTGCGGCCGCCTGGGCTTCCCGCAAGAGAGCCCTCAGCTTCTCGTCTTGAAGCCGGGCGTCGATCATTTCGAGATTGCCGGTTATTACAGTCAGCAGATTGTTGAAATCATGCGCCAAGCCGCCGGTGAGTTGCCCGACGGCTTCCATCTTCTGCGCTTGCCTGAGCTCTTCCTCAATGCGCTGGCGGCTGGTCAGATCCCGTATAAATCCGGTGAAGATCCGGCGCCCGTCGAACATCGCTTCTCCGACCGAAAGCTCCATCGGAAACATCGTGCCGTCCTTTCGCTGTCCCGTCACGACCCGTCCAATTCCGATGATGCGTCGTTCCCCGGTGCGCAGATAATTATTCAAATACTGGTCATGTGCCTCGCGATGGGGTGACGGCATCAAGATCTTGACGTTGGATCCAACGACCTCACCTTCGGCATATCCGAACAGGCGTTCTGCGGCTGCGCTGAACGAGGAAATCTCGCCATTTTCATCGATCACCACCATTGCTTCGGGAACCGTGTCCAAGATCGAGCGAAGATGGGCCTCTCGCGCCGCCAGATCAGCCTGCGCGCGTCTAAGATTCGTGATGTCGCTGTCGGTCTGCTCGACCATCTCGTTCCTTTTCTCCATTCGGCTCCGCCGTCTTCACGCGTTGGCGGATACATACCGCGCACGCGGTATGTGCGAGGGCATCCAATGCTCGCTTTCGTCACCGTCCGCCAGCGATCGAAGCGTTTCCATCTTCAGAACCGTGATCGAGCGCCGTTCTGGTGGCGCGATGATACCGCTACTTGCGAGCTTTGTTATAGTGCGGGATACTGTCTCGATTGTCATGCCGAGATAATCGGCTATGTCCAGCCGCGTCATCGGAAGGTCGATGACCGAGGTCCGCTTGCAGTTTTCGTTCCGCCTCATCATCAGGAAGAAATTCGCCAGCTTTTCCTCGGCGCTCCGGCGGGAAAGAAGGACAGCCTGATCCTGCGCGGCAGTCATTTCGTCACGCAGCCTCGAGAAAAGTTGCTGCTGCAAGTCTGAATTCCGCGCCACCTCGTCTTCGAAACGGCGGCGAGGGAAGCGGCGAAGCTCCACCGCGGACACCGCCTCGACCGTGTAGAGATAGCGCTCCTTGAGCGAGACGCCGAGAAGGTCTCCGGCTCGCAAGAAACCCACGATAATCCGCCTGCCGTCTCCGAGCAGCCGCAACGCGCGCAGCATCCCGTCTGCAACCTCCAAAACATGTGTGGCCTCGTCACCCTCCCAGAAGACGGTTTGACCCGGCGCGAACCTTTCGACTGGTCGCCGAGCAAACAGGGAGGAAAGATCCGCCACAGGCAGGGCCTGCGAGCATATCGCACCTGTGCGACCATCCTGCATGGTTACGACCTGTACATTCATGAGCTTCCCCTCCATCTTCGGTGATGGAAAGAGTTGAACGCCAGGCCGTAATCGCACGACGACACGCGTGCAAAAATTGGTACGATATTGTAACAGAGTGTAACGGCCCTTTGGAGGGAAGAGCACTATTTGGGGTTGATCGATGACGCATGCACCAACCTTGCCAGAGCACATTCTCGTGGTCGATGACGACTCGCGGATCCGGCAGATGCTGTCGCGGTACTTCGAAGACGAGGGGTACCGCGTCAGTCTTGCTGGCGACGGGCGGGAAATGCGCGAGTGCCTCGACAAACAATCAGCCGACATCATTCTGCTCGACCTCGTGTTGCCCGGCGAGGACGGATTGACGCTTGCGCGCGATATACGGGCGCGCTCGGACGTACCGATCATTATGCTGACTGGTCGCAATGACGTCGTCGATCGGATCGTCGGTCTAGAGGTGGGGGCTGACGACTACATCGCAAAACCCTTCCATCTTCGGGAAGTCCTGGCGCGCGTCAGGGGTGTTCTTCGTCGCCGACAACCTCGATCATTGTCGAGCGTCGGCGATCCGCAATCGGAAGTCTACCGTTTCGACAGGCTGCGCCTCGATGTCGGTCGTCGCCAATTGCAGTCAGATGACGGAACCGAGATTCCGCTGACAACCGGCGAATTTGACATGCTTTGCGTTCTGGTGAAGCACGCAGGCCGTGTCTTGCAGCGCGAATTGCTAATGGATCTGACGCGGGGCCGTAACCTCGAAGCTTTCGACCGGACGATCGACGCACAGATCGCCCGTTTGCGACGGAAAATCGAGCGTGATCCCAACCAGCCGGTCCTTATCAAGTCGGTCAGGGGCGTCGGCTATGTTTTCAGTGCAAGGACCACACGGCACGAAGCTTAGCTTCGTCGTATTGCCATACGCAGCACTGAAAGTGTCCTTGGGCCGGGCCTTTCTCATTGAACGGGGATGAGAATTCCGTGGTCGTCTCGGCGCGGCACATCCGGCGATGTGGGCCAATTGCCCGGTTCGAGGCCCCACACCCGAATGAAGCTGCAACGTTTGTTGCGAGCGGCCGCCGTCAAGTAGCCGAGAAGGGAACTCGACGCGCCACGCGTATCCCCGGCGCTTACGACGATGAAAACCGGCACGTCGAGCACTCCAGGATACATGTTGTCGTGCCCGGAGCGCAAGATGCAGACGCCCGCGATATATCCGAGCGGGTTCTCTGCGGTTATTACCTCTTCGGCATAAGGCATCGGCCAGTTCCGTGCGATGGCCGCCCTACAGAAATCACGCCAGTCCTGTAAATCGACGTGGTAGCCGCCCGCCTCGATCAACCTGTAAGTTCTGTCGATTTGGTGGCGCTTGATCGGCCCGACGGAGTAGGCGACAGCCATGTTGCTCTCCCAATGGAATGCCACGGATGCCCTCGGACCCATGTAAGCGTCGAGGAAGATAAAGGAGCCTCTGCGCCGATTGATTCAGCATCGCGTGCACTGGCGGACAATTTCCGGGAAGTATCAGGCGCCGTCATTGATACCCATCAAAGAAGCGGAAGCGACTCGAATTTGATGAGCATCAAGGTCCGCAGTTCGCATCTGTTGTTCAGTTCGATAGATGAGCGGGCTCGCGCACAAACAAGGGCCGATGCTCGCAATCTCGGTGTCGTTCAATCCACTGACCTGAGGCGAGGGGCGTGTCATGTCCATCAGTCTTCGCGGCCGCAGCGTGCTGACGCTCAACGACTTCACACCAGAGGAAATCCGGTTTCTGTTGCAGACCGCCACGGAGTTGAAGGCAGCCAGGCAAAGCGGGAACGAAATACCCCGGCTCGGCGGCAAGAATATCGCGCTTGTCACTGAAGGGGATTCGATCTGCCCTTTCTTCGGCTCCGAAGTTGCTGCCTATGATCAAGGCGCGCGCGTCGTCAGCTTGACGCTGCCCGCAAGCCACGCGGCGCAACGCGGATCGGTCAAGGACACGGCCCGCGTGCTCGGGCGAATCTACGACGCCCTCGAATATTGCGGTCACGCCCAAAGTGTTGTGGAGGAGCTGGCGACTTCCGCCCACGTGCCCGTCTACAACGGCTTTACGGATGAATCCCATCCGATACAGGCGTTGGCGGATTTCCTGACGATGCGGGAAGTCGCTGACAAGCCGCTGGCGGAGGTCACGGTCGCGTTCCTGGGCGACGGTCGCAGCCCTGTTGCCAGATCGCTCGCCGAAGGAGCGGCAAAGCTCGGCATGGACTTCCGCATCGTCTCGCCACCGATTTTCTGGCCGGCTTCGTCCTTCATCGACGACATGAGCTCGGAAGCGCGCAGGAATGGCGGGACGTTCACGACGCTGGAACATGTCGGCGCCGGGGTGTTGGGCGCCGACTTCGTCTACACGGCTTCATGGCTGGGCGAGCAGGAGGCGGGTTGGCCCGAGCGCATCAGGCTGCTGGCCCCATTCGGCGTCAGGGCTAATGTCATGGAGGCCACCGACAATCCGCATTGCAAGTTCATGCATTGCTTGCCCGCTTTCCACGATAGCAGCACAAAGGCCGGATCCCGCGTCGAAAAGCAGTTTGGTCTCGGCTGCATGGAGGTCTCCGACGCGATCTTTGAATCGAAGGCTTCCATCGTCTTCGATCAGGCGGAAAACAGGATGCACGCGATCAAGGCCATTTTTGTCACCACGCTTGGCGACGAGGAGACGCCACCTGAGGCAGAGATTGTCGACAACCAGCCGTGATGACGGCTGGTTGCCGAACGATCATCATTCGCCAGTCGTCTGCACTGGGTGGAGGAAGTCCGGTGCAAGTGCCTGCGACACTCGCTCCGCGTCGCGAGCTGCTTTGGTGATGGGCCACAGGTTGCATGTTGACCCACGTCAATGACCCGTGCCGGGTCCAGCGATACTCGCTGCATGGTTCCTCAAATCGGCCTTGCGCGTCCGATTGGACGCGGCGCTGTGGGCGCCACGGGTCACAACAGAAAGAGATCGCGGCCATGCGGAACATCAAACGTGCGTTCTGGGCCATGCTGTTGGTACTGACTATCCTGTGGCTGATCGCAGAACCCATGGTCTTCCAGCCGCCCAATTTCTTCGCACTTCGTGGGACGATGTCCCAGTACAGCGGCGTCATCGCCATGGCCGCCATGAGCGTGGCCATGATCCTGGCGCTGCGGCCGCGCTGGCCGGAACGGTGGTTCGGTGGCTTGGACAAGATGTATCGCCTGCACAAATGGCTGGGGATCGCCGCTCTCGTCGTCTCGGGGATCCACTGGCTGTGGAGCGAAGGGCCAAAATGGGCGGTGGGCTGGGGTTGGCTTGCGCCTCCGGTACACGGGCAGAGGCCACCCCTGGAAAACCCGATCGCTGAGGTCCTCATGGGCTTGCGCGGCCCGGCCGAGGGTCTCGGCGAATGGGCATTCTACGCTGCGGTGCTGCTGATCGCATTGGCGCTGATCAAGTATTTCCCCTATCGGTTGTTCTACAAGACGCACCGACTGCTGGCCGTTGTCTATCTGTTGCTGGTGTTTCATTCGGTGGTGCTCACCACATTCCGCTACTGGACGTCGCCGATCGGCGTCGTGATGGCAGTGCTGATCGCCGCCGGCACCTATGCGGCCGTCACCGTGCTGCTGCGTCGCGTTGGCGCCGGACGACAAGTCCACGGCAAGATCGCGTCGCTCCAGTATTATCCCGGCGTGCGGGCGCTCGAGGCCGAAATCGACGTGCCGCAGGGCTGGCCCGGCCACAGGCCCGGCCAGTTCGCCTTCGCAATGTCGGATAGATCAGAGGGGGCGCACCCCTACACCATCGCATCGGCATGGAACGGCAAGAGCCGGCGCATCACCTTCGTTGCCAAGGAGTTGGGTGACCACACCAGCCGCCTGCGTGAGAAATTGCAGGTCGGACAGGAGGTGAGGATCGAGGGTCCGTACGGCTGTTTTGACTTCGATAACGGCCACGCCCGGCAGATCTGGATCGGCGGCGGCATCGGCATCACGCCGTTCATCGCCGGCATGAAGCATTTGGCGCAAGAACGGGCCGTGCATCCGGATCAAGCTTACCCTTTGGTCGACTTGTTTCATACGACCGCCGACTACGACGCGACGGCCATCGACAAGCTGAAGGCCGACGCGCTGGCAGCCGGCATTCGTCTGCATGTCCTGGTCGATGCCCGCGACGGGTTCTTGGCCGGCGAACGCATCCGAGATGCCGTGCCGGAATGGCGCGAGGCCAGCATCTGGTTCTGCGGTCCGGCGGGCTTCGGGGAGGCACTGCGGAACGACTTTGCCGCCCAAGGAATGCCCGTGGATGAGCGGTTCCATCAGGAACTGTTCGCCATGAGGTGAAAGGGGCGGTTTCGGGATGGGAATGTGGTCGTCCGCCACGCAACCGGTAAGCTTCCGTTCGGGTTGCGTCTAGGCAAGCTGCTAATCCGAGTCATCGTCAAGAACGCTGCAGATGTCGCTTGGGCACGTTCTTTGCGTCCACTTTCCGATCGATCTCGCCGTCGAATGGCTCTTCTGCAACTTTGATCCGCATCAAGTCGCGTGCCGACGCTGGCGTGCATGCTAAGGCATGCCGTCCTTCAAATCAGGTCCGCGACTATGGCGATTGAACCGACTATCCGCTTTCATGGTGCCGCGGGGACCGTTACAGGCTCCTGCCAACTCATCGAATTTGGTGCCACGAAGATCCTCGTCGACTGCGGTATGTTCCAAGGGTCGAAGACGGAGAAGGAACTGAATTACCGCGCCTTTCCCTTCGACCCCAGGGAGATCGACGCCGTCATACTCACGCACGCGCATATCGACCATTCGGGCCTGCTGCCGAAGCTTGTCAGGCTTGGCTATGATGGCCCGATTTTCGCGACGCCTGCGACCACAGACCTCTGCTCGGTCATGCTGCCGGATTCTGCTCATATCCAGGAGAGCGAAGTCGACCAGCTCAATCGCCGCAACCTGCGCCGGGGCCGTCAGACCGTGACGCCGATTTACAACGCACGCGACGCCGCTGCCGCTATCACACTGTTTCGGCAAGTGCGTCTCGGCTCTTGGGAGAAGGCGGGCGAGGGAATTCGCTTCCGTTTCTGGAATGCCGGACATCTGCTCGGATCGGCCTCCGTCGAGATGGAGATCAATGCCGCACCGTCGCCGTTGCGTCTGTTGTTTTCCGGCGATATCGGTCCGCGCCACAAGCTCCTTCAGTTCGATGCGAAAGCGCCGAGTGGCTGGGATTATGTTATTTGCGAGAGCACCTACGGCGATGTCGAGCGTGAGGAAACGGACGATGCCGCTCGACGTCACATCCTGCGCTCCGAGGTGTTGACCGCGGCGCATCCGAATGGCGCTCTTCTCATCCCCTCTTTCGCGGTGGAACGCACGCAGGAACTGCTCACTGATCTTGTCTATCTGATGGAGACGGGTGCCGTCCCAAAATGCCCAATAATTATTGACTCTCCCCTGGCGACACGCGCGAGCGAGATCTTCCGCCGGCATGCGCGCGAGCTTGAGAACGGCGATGTTCTTGTCAGGGCAATCGAAGCGAAGAACGTGCGCTTCACGGAGACGGCGGAGCAATCCAAGGCGGTCGATCTCATCCGGGGCTTCCATATTGTCATCGCCGCAAGCGGCATGTGTGACGCGGGGCGCATTCGGCATCGGTTGAAGAATTGGCTCTGGCGAGACGAGGCGACAGTGTTGTTGGTCGGATATCAAGCGAACGGCACGCTTGGCCGGTTTCTCGAAGACGGCGCCTCGACAGTGCGCATCCAGGGCGACGATATTCGCGTCCGGGCCCGGATCAGGAAGCTGGACATCTACAGCGGCCATGCCGACGGGACCGAACTCGCCGAATGGGTGCGGGCCCGGCAGCCGATCAGCGCTGGTGTCTTTCTCATCCACGGAGAGGACGAGGCACTAGAAGGGCTAAGGGAACGTCTGTCCACGTTTTTGCCGGAAGCTCGCCTGACCCGGCCGAGACTGGACAGTGCATTTCGCCTTGGCTCGCATGGCGCGGTGGAGATATCCGGAGCAGTCGCTCCGCCTCGTATCGACCCCGTTCGGGCCGGAAGGACGGATTGGCACAACGATTTCCAGAAGCTCGTCCTCGATCTTCAGGACGAACTGGCCAATGCCGCAGACGACAAGGCGCGCGGGGTGGTGATCCGCCGGTTGCGTCGCGCCTTGCAGGAAGAAGCATGAGATGCGCGTGCTGGAACGGACTGTGACGAAAGGTCAGAGGGGAAGCACACGTGAGCGTGCCAGATCTGAAAGATGCTACACGATCCTCATTCGCGTCGACCAGGTGGCACGCCTTTTCAATTCGCTCGACCCCACGCCATTTCGGGAGCGCGATCTGGATGACGATGCCGAGCGGTTCATCGTCGAATGGGCTCAAGAAGCTCCCGGCAATGCGCCCATCGAGATTGTCGTCCAGGTGCAGACGCCGGAAGCAAAACTGGAACACACGCATGCTCTGCAGGAGGCGGTGCGATACAATTTCGAGAGTCGCGCCAATCAGGCGCAGCGGGAATTACGCGAACTCCTGAGAGAAGGGCGACGAGCCCTGCTCATCGGCATCCCCATCCTCGCCTTCAGTCTAATCGCCAGCCAATTGATCAGCGATGCAACGGGAACGACGGCATATTCACGTGTGATCGGGGAAAGCCTGCTGATTTTCGGGTGGGTGGCCAACTGGCGCGCGCTGGAAATCTTTCTCTACGGCTGGTGGCCGATTGCGCGCCGTCGCCGGCTCTATCGCCGCCTCGCTGCGGCAACGGTCAAGGTCCTGTCGGTCGGAGCTTTCTCGTCCGCCCCGACGGGAGCGCAAATTGATGCGCATCAATGTATCGGCGGGCAAATCTGGCTGAAATTCGGCATTGCTGCATGGAGCGAAAAAATGCTCAAGATCTCAACACTGCTGGCCCTGGCCGCGCTCCTCAACAGCTTGGGAGGGGTTGCCGCGGCGACCGAAATCGAGGCGGGTGTGTCCGCAGTGTTGCAGCGCGTACAGCCGGCGGTCGTCAGTATCCGCACAATCAGCAGCGGGATCTTCAGCAGCGAAATGCTTGATGATCCGAATGTGCGGAGAGTCCTGGGTCTTCCCGATAATGTGGTGATCTTGCAAACCGGTATGACTGCGACCGGGTCAGGGGTCATTATCGATCGGGAGAACGGCTATATCATCACGAGTCGTCACCTTGTTGCGGACGCCGACGACGTGTCCGTGAAGCTTGCTGATGGACGGGTATTCCAGGCCGACAGGGTAGGGGAGGATGCGCCGACCGATCTAGCAGTAGTCAAAATCCAGGCACCAAGACTTTCCTCGGTCAAGTGGGGACGTTCATCCGAACTGAAGGTCGGTGATTTCGTCATCGCGGTGGGTAGCCCTTTCGGTCTGACGCAAACGGCGACCTTTGGCATCGTCAGCGGTTTGGGCCGTTCCGGTCTCGGTGCCGATGAATACCAGGACTACATCCAGACCGATGCGGCCATTAATCCAGGCAATTCAGGCGGTGCGCTGGTCAATACCTCCGGTGAGTTGATCGGCATTGCGCGCGGGATTGCCGCGCCGGACGAAACAAGCACCGGCATAGGTTTTGCAATTCCGTCCGATATCGCAGTGCAGATCGTGCGAGAGCTGATCGCTCACGGCGAATACAAGCGCGGCTGGCTTGGCCTCTCGGTCACGGACGCTACGGATATTCGGGTAGGCAGCGCCGCTGAGACGCAAGGGTTTGTTGTGAATGAGCTCGTCTGCAATTCGCCGGCGGAACGACAAGGCGTGCGCCTCGGCGACATCATTGTCGCATTGGATGGCCGCACCCTCCCGACCGACGCAGCTTTCAGGAACGCGATCAGCCTGCTCCCGGCGAATGCCCGCATCACGCTTGATGTTCGTCGAGGAGAAAAGTTGCAGAAGCTGAGTGTCACGCTTTCTGACGCGGCCGCTCGGCGCAACTTGGACTTGGGCGAGGAGTCGGTGGTCGTCGAGTTTCCATCCGCCAATGGCTCGCGGGCCTGCGCGCCGGCGGGAGCGGTCTTCGTCGACATTGCATCGGGCAGCGCCGCCTATTCGATGGGGCTCAGAACAGGCGATTATCTGACGGCCATCAACGGCGAGCCGCCAGTCTCGGTCGATCAGATTCGAGGCGTTCTGGAAAGCACACAAGGGAGCGCTTCCGTCGACATCCTACGGGCCGGTACCGCGTACCGGCTTGAACTCGAATAAGCGTAAATCGTAGCCGATGCGTCCCTTGCGCGTCTGCTGAGACGCGGGCGCTGTAGGCGGGCTAGGCCACTTCAGGATTTCATTAAAACGCTGAAAGATCCAACGCTTTGAAATGACGCAATTCCGCACGGAAAACCGTTACACACTTTTCCTGGAATTGCTCTAACGCTCCACGATAGCGATCCCGTCCTTGATCCGGTCGCTCGGGTACAGAATAACTCTGTCTCCGGGGCCGAGCCCTTCTCGGATTTCAACGGAGAGGGTGTTTCGTTGGCCGACGGCAACGCGGCGCAATTGCGCCCGTCCCTCTGCGGCGACAAACACGGCCCATTCATCGCCCTGCCGGAACAGAGCGCCAAGCGGCAGCTTTAGGACTTCGCCTTCGAACAGGATGACCCGCACGTCGACGCGATAACCATGCCCCAGTGAACGCCAACGCTCCGGCGGATCGGCAAAATCCAGCACGACGTCTACGCGCTGCTCCTCGATCCCGAGCGCCGACACCTCTGTTTGTCCGAAGGGCTCGACGCGCCGCACGACCGCGTTGAGATCCTCTCCGCCCCAGCCGGTGATGATCGCCTTCTGGTCGGGCCTGATCTGGACCGCATCCTCTGAGAGGAAATTGGCGACGATCTCCAGATCCGCAGGATCGCCGATATCGAGCAGCGGCGTTCCGGCTTCCACGACGCCTTCACTGCGGCGCATGATCTGCAGCACCACGCCGCTCACCGGCGCGGTTACCGACATGCATTCGCAGTCGTCACGGAGGCTCCGGATCTCCTGCCGCGACAGGAGGCGTGATTGCGCCTGATGAAGCTCGTGCTCTCGCACTTTCAGCGCCGCTTCGGCGGTAGCGAGATTGGCTTGTGCGACGTTGTGGGCACGCTCGGCATCTTCGAGGGCGCGCTGAGAGATCGTCCTGCGTTCGATCAGCAGTCGGGCGCGGGCGCGCTCTCCCTCGGCAAACGTCAAGTCAGCTTTGGACTTGTTGAGCTCGGCGGCGGCGAGGTTGTGAGCCGCCCGCGCCGCCTCGACGGCCGCCTGCAGCTCCGCCTCTATCCGCACGTCGAGGAAGGCTGGCGGAGCGGGCTCGATTTGTGCGAGCTGGGTCTTTCCAGCCTCGACGAGATCGCCGGCTTCGGCGGTGATCCGCTGCAATTGGCCACGCAACGGCGCATGAAGCGTGTAGACGTCGCGCACGCGCGTTTCGCCCTCCTCGTCGATGGTGACGCGGAGTAAGCCCTTCTCCGCCGTGGCGAGGTCGACCGGGATCGGCTGTGGCCGCAATGCGTAGGCGATGCCGGCTACGAGCAAGGCCAACAGGCCGCCCCAGATCACCAACCTGCGTTTCACGACGTTCACGGACTACTCCCTTGTCTTCAGCACTGCGATCAGGTCCAGACGATCGAGCCGCCGACGCACGATCGCGGCGCAGACCAGCGTGGCCGCGAGCGCGATCAGCGCCGCCTTGCCGTAAGTCGCATCCCTCAAGACGAGCGGCACGCGGTAGAGTTCCGTCTCGAAGGCACTCGTCATGTACCATGCAAGGCCATAGCCGATGATTGCGCCGAGCGGGATCGCGATCCATGTCAGTATGCCGACTTCGCCAAGCAGGATGTAGGAGATCTCCCAGCGGCTGAAGCCGAGGACGCGGAGCGTCGCCAATTCGCGCGCCCGTTCGGAAAGCGCGATGCGGATCGAATTGTAGGTGACGCCGACTGAAAGCGTCATCGAGAAGGCGACGAAGAAGCCGATGAAGATAAAGATCGTTTCTCCCATCGTCTTGTAGAACGTGTCGATCGCGGCCTGGCGAAAAAGCACAGCGGCGATATTGGGGATGTCTTTGAGTCTTGCCAGCAACGTCGCGCGGCTCGGAGCATCGACGCGTATGTGCAGGCCGCTCACGACGCGGCCATCGCCGGCCACGCGGTTGAGCGCGGTCATGTCCATATAGGCGGGCGTGCCGAGATAGGTTTCGAAGACTTGCGCTACTGGCAGGCTCAGTCGCGTCTGGCGCCCTTCCAGGAGTTCGACGTCCACGGTTTCGCCAGCGCTCACATCGAGAAGCTCAGCGAGCTTGCGTGAGACCATGAGCCCGCCGGGAGGAACCTCGATACGCCCGCGGTCGACGTCGAAGACGGGGCTGAGGATGGCGCCGGTCGGGGCGCCTATGATGCCTTGTCGCTCGGAGAGATGAGCGTGACGGATGCGTGCCGAGACAAAGCGATAGGGCTCCGCCGCCAGGACGCCCGGCAGGTTCTCGAAGTCTGCGATGGTGTCGATCGGCTGCAGGTCGTTGAAGGCAACCGTCGCGTCCTGGTGCTGTCCACGCTCGAAGGCGGTCTCGGCAAGGGAATCTATGGCATCGACCCATTGCAGCGCCATGATCAGCACAGCGATCGACATGGCGAGGCCGAGGCTCGCGAGGAACGCCCTGACCGGCCATCGGATGATGCGCCGGAGGATCATGCGCGACGGCTCGTCCAATGCGCCGGCGAGCGCCGTCCGCGACGCCCAGATGCGCCGATAGACCGGCGGGGAAGGGGGCAGCATGGCTTCCGCAGGAGGAAGCCGGACGGCCCGGCGCACCGCGACGAGACTGCCGGCGAGCGCCGCACCGAGGCTGATAGCGCCCGCGATGACGAAGCCGGCAGGCCCGGGGCGATAGAGCAGGAACGGAAAGCGATAGAACTTGGTGTAGAGCTCCGTGTTCCAGTGGCCGAGCCAGGCGCCGATCAGGGAGCCGATGAGAATACCTATCGTGCCGATGACGAGGACCATCTTGGCGTAGTGCCAGCCGATAGCCCAATTGCCATAGCCGAAGGCCTTCAGGAGCCCGATTTCGCGGCGTTCCGTCTCAATCAGCCGTGCCATAACCATGTTGGTCAGAAAGGCGGCGACCGCGAGGAAGATAGTCGGCATGATCCGCGACATGTTCTTTTGCTGGGCGATCTCGCTTTCTAGGAACCAGTTCGAGGTCTGGTCGGCGCGGCCATTGGCTCCGACGCCGCCGAACGGGGCGAGCAGGCCGTCGAGCCGGCGGATAACGTCTTTTTCGTCAGCGCCGGGCAGTAGGCTGAGCGTGATACTGTTGAAAGATGCCTTGAGGTCGAAGGCAGCCGCCAATGCATCGTGCCCCATCCAGAGGATGCCGAAGCGCTCGTCGTCCGGCATGAGACCGCCGGGGGCAATCGCGTAGACAAATTCGGGGCTGAGCGCCGTGCCGACGACCTGCAGCGTGCGTTTACGCCCCCTCAAGACGGCATCGAAATTGTCGCCGGGCTTCAATTGGTGAGCCTCGGCGAAGGGCTCGCTGACGACCACCTCGTCGGGCCGGGTCGGGTCGGCCAGGCGTCCGGATCTGACAACCAACGCGTTCAGAAGCTGGGGGCCCCGTTCTGGCAGCGAGAGCATTTGCGCAACGACCGGCTCGGCAAAGCCGGGCATATCGAGAATGGCACCTTCGACGATACGCGTCTCCACGAGGCGGACGCCTGGAATATCAGCGATTTCGCGCTGGAGATTTTCGGGCGCGCGCTTTGCCTGGGCAAACACATCGGCAAAACGCGTCCGCTCGTAATAGGCGGCGGTCGTCTGCTCGAGCGCCTCGATCGTCGTCAGCGCCATGATAAGCAGGGCGGTACCGGACGCGATCACCAGTGCGATCGCAAGAACCTGAGCCTTCAGCCTCCAGAGTTCACGGATGAGCTTGCGATCGAGACTGCTCATCATGCTCACCAAGCGAGTTCGCCGGGCGCGCGCTGCACGGCGTTCCGCCGCGTTTCGACGATGCGCCCGTCGGCAAAGTAGAGCACGCGATTGGCAATCTCGGCAATGACGGCGTTGTGGGTGATAAGCGCCGTGGTCGTGCCAAGATCCCGATTGATCCTGAGGATGGCGTCGAGCACGAGGATTCCGGTCTTGCTGTCGAGTGCGCCCGTCGGCTCATCGCAGAGGAGCAGGTCGGGGCGCTTGGCGATTGCGCGGGCGATGGCAACGCGTTGCTGCTCGCCGCCGGAAAGTTGCGCGGGGAAGTGATCTAGTCTGTCGCCGAGCCCGACAATCGAAAGAGCTTCAACAGGCGACATCGGGTTTCTGGCGATCTCCGTCACGAGGGAGACGTTTTCGCGGGCCGTCAAGCTGGGGATGAGATTGTAGAATTGAAAAACAAAGCCGACGTGATTGCGACGATAAAGGTTGAGTGCGCGTTCGCTATCCAGAGTGAGGGGCTCTCCGCGAAACCTGACCGTTCCGCCAGTCGGCGTATCGAGGCCGCCAAGAATATTGAGCAGGGTCGATTTGCCGCTGCCGGATGGCCCCAATAGCACCACCAGTTCGCCCTCGCGAAGGGCCACGTCCACCCCGCGCAGGGCGTGAACTTCTACCGCACCCATCCGATAGATCTTGGTGAGTTCGCGCGCCTCCAGGGCGATGACCGATGCCTCGTTCTCCACCACTCACTCCTCGGGTCGTCGGCGTGTGGCCGCGACCACCGCGAAACTCGCCCGTCTCAGGTAGGTATGATTGCGAAAGATAATGCTCGATCTCCGGGATTGAAAATCTCACCGGATCCTTGGCCACTTCGGCGGCTGGCCTCAATCGCAAGCGTTCACAATCTTCCGTTTCATCATCGGGCCATCAATACGGGAAGCCGGGCTTCGTTAAGCATCGATCGCGTGACGCCACCGAATACGAGCTCGCGCAGCCGGGAATGACCATAGGCCCCCATGACGATCATGTCGGCGGCCACATCATACGCATGTCGCTGCAGGACCTGCGCCACGGTGCGGCCCGCGCTCGGCAGCGGATCCACCGTCACATTGATGCCGTGGCGGGAAAGATAGGCGGCGACATCTGCTCCGGGCTCATCGCCGCTCGTCCTGAGCGTCGCCGTAGGATCCACCATGGTGACGTGAACGGAATCGGCGTTGGCCATCAACTGGAGTGCTTCTCGCGCCGCATGTGCGGATTGAGCACGCGAGTCCCAGGCCAACAGGATGGTCTTCGGCTTGAGCGTCGGGGTACACGCGGGCGGGATGAACAACACCGGACGTTCCGATTGGAAGAGGCCACCGCCGACAATCTGCTTCTTGAGATCGTCGTCCTCGAAGGCGCCGGGACCGATCAGGATAAGATCGGCATAGAGCGCACGTTCGCCTATGTCGTAGGTGGCACCTGCCACCTCCGCGTAGATGCTGTCGACATCAAATGAAATCTCCCGAGTCGAGAGCTTGTCGCGAGCCTTCTTCGCGGCTTCGCCAAGGGCCTGCAGGTTTCGCTCGCGCTGTTCGAGCCACGCCGGGGCAAGCGTTGCATACCGCCCGGTCGGTTGTGGCGCAAAGCCGACGATAAAAGCGCTTAAGTGCGCGGAGACTTGATCGGAGATATCTGTAGCCACCTGCAGGTCGCGGTCGGTCTGCGAAACGCCGACTACCGCGAGGATCGTCTTGAATGACATGGTCTTGCTCCGTTTAAAATGCCACTCTGGCCAGCTTCTGCCGCGCTCCTCGCAGGCTATCTCATTAAAGTCTTATGCAGCGGGAGCCTCATTGATCCGCGTCAAAGGGGCGTGGAAGCCGTCCTCCTTTGACGAATAGCAAAGCACGTTGTCTCAATGTCTGATGTGCTTGAGCAGCTATCGTTCGCCGGTAACGATGAAGGTCAGTGAAACCCCGACTATGATCAGGTGCAACGTATTCCATCGTATCCAGACAGCCATTACGAAACCGGCTGCTTCTGATCATCATCGCGCTCATGATTGCCTCGCTTTTCAGCGTGCTGCCGATCAAGGGTTGTCCCACCATAGGCAGGCAGAAGCCGGACGCGACAGAAATTTCGGCACTCCGCCCGCTGACCAGTCAAGCGGCGCCTTCCGCGGACCTCGGTAATGAAGGGGTGCTCGCGCGTCACCCCACCTTTTGAGCAAGTGCCTTTGCCGCACCGCGCAGGATGGCATCCTCGCTCCTGATCAGGAATACCGGTATTTGCGACAACCAGGTTGACCGCCTTCCCTTTGCCTCGAATGCGAGACGGAAGGTTCCTTTGCAGAGGAGGCTTTCCATCTTCCTTAGGAGCGGCCCCCACAGATAGACACCGCCGCGCGCGTCATAGAGCAGCGCCATATCACCAGCAAATCTGCCGAGCCAGGTGGCGAAATGGCTCAGAGCCGCTGCGGCGGGGCGATCGCCCCCCTGGAGGCCAGCGGTGACAACATCTGCGGCCGCAAGAGGGCGCACCGGCTGTCCCGAACTCTCAAGCAGGATCTCGTAGAGATGCCCAAGTCCCGGGCCTGACAACAGATGCTCGACGGAAACGTGGTCCGTATCGCAGCGAATGCGCTCCAGAATATCAAGTTCCTCTTGCGTTTGGGGCGCAAAGGAGATGCTGCCACCGTGAGCATGAAATTCTGTCCACGAGCCGCCGATTTGACTTAGCGTTCCGACGCCAAGCGCGGCGCCGACACTTAAGACCGCCCTCGTTGCGTGCGCATCGGCTTCCCCCCTGCCCAGGCGTACGACGTCATGCTGCGCGAGATCGGGTAATATCAGCGAAAGCGCGTCGAGCGGATCGACGACATGAATGCGCTCAAAACCAAGAGCCTCTCCGACAGTCTCGGCCGTGGGCTTGCGTTCCGACTCGCTTGGCAAAAATCCGCCGTTTGCGATTGCGATAGCCAATGCGGGCGGAAAAGTCGGCAGGGAGCGCAGGTAAGCGGCCAAGGCCTCCTTCACCGAGGCAAACACGTCGTTTCCGAACTGCACATAATCTTCGATCGTCAGCCTGTCGGAGTTGACGACCGCGAAGCGCATGTGTGTCTCGCCAATGTCGGCCACGACAGCGCCATGAGTGAATTTGTTCACCACGACCTCCAACATATTCGCCGCATGCCGCCAGTATGTAGGAAGGCACCCGTTCCCACTTTGATGGACGTCAAGGTCACCGACTTCGTGCAAGCATAGGGTATCGCTGTATCGGGACGGAGGCCTGAGCGGAGCAAGCGAGGCATGAATCGCCATTTCCATCACGTGCCGCTCTCAACCACCGGAGGACGAAATGCCCGCTTCAGTTATCTGGTTCGAGGATGTGACGCGGCGCGATATCGCCAGTGTAGGCGGCAAGAACGCGTCACTCGGCGAGATGATCACCGGGCTTTCTTCGCATGGCATCAAGGTTCCGGGTGGTTTTGCGACGACAGCGCAGGCCTATTGGAACTTCATCGATGCCAATGACTTGCGCGCACCGATTGCTGCCCTGCTTGAGAAATGGGAGGCCGGTGGAGCCACCCTCGCCGAGACGGGTGCCGCCATACGGGAGAACATTCTCCGGGGTAGCTGGCCCCCCGAGATCGAAGCGGAAATAACTGCCGCCTACCGTACGTTGTCGCGCAGGCTCGACATCGAAGCGGCCTCGGTTGCCGTTCGCTCCAGCGCAACCGCCGAAGACCTGCCGACGGCGAGCTTTGCCGGGCAGCAGGAAAGTTTTCTCAATATCGTCGGTGAGGGGGCACTGATGAGCGCATGTCGCCGTTGCTATGCCTCGCTCTTTACCGATCGAGCCATAAGCTACCGCAAGGTAAATGGTTTTGATCACATGAAGGTGGCTTTGTCCGTCGGCGTCCAGGAAATGGTCCGTTCCGACCTCGGAAGTGCAGGCGTCATGTTCTCGATCGAGACCGAGACCGGCTTTGATAAGGTCGTTCTGATCAATGCAGCGTGGGGCCTTGGAGAGTATGTCGTCAGGGGTACCGTCGATCCCGACGAATACCGCGTCTTCAAACCGCTGCTTAGCGACACTGCCCTTGCGCCGATAATTCAGAAGAGGTGCGGCACGAAGACCCGGAAGCTCACGTACGGCAATAGTTTCGAGCCTACCCGGGGCGTCTCCACCTCACGAGAAGAACAGGCGACAATGGTGCTCGCCGATGAGGAGGTTCTCAAACTCGCGCGCTGGGCGGTAGTCATCGAGGAGCACTATGGCTGTGCCATGGACATCGAATGGGCAAAAGATGGTCGGAACGGCCAACTCCACATCGTGCAGGCCCGGCCCGAGACCGTGCAGGCGAAAGCAGCCGCCGATCAACTTCCAACCTATCAGATCGGCAAGAAGGGGCGCCTCCTGGCAAAGGGCCTCGCGATAGGCAGTGCCATCGCGGCGGGTCCCGTGTGCCTCATCGAGCATCCCGACGACATCGGCAAGTTCAGCGACGGCTCTATTCTGGTTACCAAAACCACCGACCCGGACTGGGTGCCGCTCATGAAGCGCGCCGCGGCCATCGTCACTGATCATGGCGGACGTACCTCTCATGCAGCCATCGTCAGTCGCGAGCTTGGCCTTCCTGCAATCGTCGGTGCAGAGAACGCGACAAGGCTCTTGCACACGGGCGCAATCATCACCGTGTCCTGCGCCGAGGGCGATGAGGGCCGTATCTATGAAGGGCACGCCGAATTCAAGGCGGAGACGATCAGCCTCACCGAAATTCCGGAAACGCGGACGAAGGTGATGTTGAACCTTGCCAATCCGCAATCGGCTTCCCGCTGGTGGAGGCTCCCGGCCGGCGGCATCGGGCTTGCACGGATGGAATTCGTGATCAGCAATGCCATACAGATCCATCCCATGGCCCTCGTGCACTTCGATCGGCTGCGCGATCAATCGGCAAAGCAGAGGATCGCTGCGCTGACATCGGGCTATGCGGAGCGGACCGACTATTTCGTCGACGAACTTTCGCGCGGCCTGGCGCGTCTCGCTGCAGTTGCCTATCCCAAGCCGATCATCGTGCGCATGAGCGATTTCAAGACGAACGAATATGCCGGGCTATGCGGCGGCGCCGAATTCGAGCCGCAGGAAGAGAATCCGATGATCGGTTTTCGCGGCGCCTCTCGTTACTATTCGCCGAAATATCGCGACGGCTTTGCACTTGAGTGCCGAGCGATCAAGCGGCTGCGCGAGGTGATGGGCTTTGGAAACGTCGTCGTGATGATTCCCTTCTGCCGGTCGATCAAGGAAGCCGAGAAGGTCCTTCAGGTGATGGCCGAAAACGGTCTTCATCGCGGGGTCAACGGGTTACAGGTCTATGTTATGTGCGAGATACCGTCCAACGTCATCCTCGCGGCGGATTTCGCGCGGCTTTTCGATGGCTTCTCGATCGGCTCGAATGACCTCACCCAATTGACGCTCGGTGTCGACAGGGATTCGGAGGATCTCGCTTCCTTGTTCGACGAGCAGGATGAAGCCGTGAAATGGATGATCTCCAAGGTGATCACCGAAGCTCGCCGGGCCGGCGCCAAGATCGGCCTTTGCGGCCAGGCACCCAGCGATCATCCCGATTTCGCGGCATTCCTGGTCGAATGTGGCATCGACTCCGTATCGGTCACACCCGACAGTTTTGTGGCGGTGAAGCAGGCCGTGGCGGCGGCGGAAAGGGTTGGGAAGACGAGATAGGGAGGCAGACCTACCGTCTATCCGCTTTGCTTTCGGCGTCCAGCTGTTCGGCGGCGACAAACAACAGCGCTCGCATTTCTTCCTGTAGCTGTTCCCTGGTCGCAGGGATCCCGGCGCTCTCGAAGTCCCGAAGGACCTTGCGCAGCACATCATCGTCGCCGGCTTCGGCCTGTCCGGCTGCAGCCACTTCCTCCGCGTAGGCGGTCGCGTCGGCTCTATCGAGCGCCCGTGCCGCCCACCCGGCAAGCAGGCGGTTTCGGCGCTCGCGAACTCTCAACGAACGCTCGAAATCGAGGATGTACTTTTCTTCGAGCGCTTTCTCTCGCTCCGTCAGTTCCATGACTTCTTGCTCCGATCATCTGTGAGCTCGATCAGGGGCTGCAACTATGGTTGCATCGCAGCTTCGGCCATTGTCTCCTTCGGCGTCTCAGGAAGTTCCGTCATCGTGGCCTCGGTCAGCAACAGCACACTTGCGACTGACACCGCATTTTCGAGCGCGACGCGGATCACTTTGGTGGGGTCGATGATGCCGGCCGCAACCAGATCGACATAGACCTTCTGGCCGGCGTCATAGCCGAAATTTCCCTCGCTCTCGAGCATCTTTGCAACCACGACGCCGCCGTCGGTTGCGGAGTTTTCCGCGATCTGTCGCGCCGGCGTCTCCAGTGCCCGCTTGAGGATCTGAATGCCGGTGCGTTCGTCGCCTTCGCAGGCTTGTTCCTCCTCTGCGACGGCAGCGATGCACCGCAGCAGGGCCAATCCGCCACCCGGCAGGATGCCTTCGGCCACGGCCGCCTTGGTCGCGCTGATGGCATCATCAAGCGCTTCCTTCTTCGCTTTCAGCTCTGCTTCCGTGGCTGCACCCACCTTGATAACCGCTACGCCGCCGGAAAGCTTCGCCAATCGCTCCTGGAGCTTTTCACGGTCATAGTCGCTGGTGGTGGTCGAGATTTCCTTGCGGATCTGTTCCGCCCGGCCGCTGATGGCCTTCTTGTCTCCCGCCCCACCGATAATGGTGGTCGTGTCTTTCGTAATGACGATTCGCTCGGCGCGGCCAAGTTGTTCGGGCATAACCGTTTCGAGCTTTATGCCCAACTCCTCGGATATAAGCTGCCCACCTGTGAGTATGGCAATGTCCTGCAAGAGGGCCTTGCGACGGTCTCCGAACCCCGGCGCCTTGACGGCGCAGTTGCGAAGCGTTCCGCGCATCTGGTTGACGATCAAAGTCGCGAGGGCCTCGGTTTCCACATCTTCGGCAATGATGAGCAGCGGTGTCCCGGCTTTCGCGACGGCCTCCAGAAGCTCCACGCAATCCTTGAGCGAATTGATCTTGCGGTCAAACAGGAGGATCGCGGCGCTTTCGAGAACGACCTCCATTCGCTCGGCATCGGTGACGAAATAGGGAGAAAGATAACCGCGATCGAATTGCATGCCCTCCACGACTTCGAGAACCGTCTCAGTCGTCTTGGATTCCTCCACGCTGATGACTCCTTCGTCGCCGACCTTTTCCATGGCGTCTCCGACCAGTGTGCCGATCTGTGCGTCGTTGTGGGCGGAAATCGTCGCGACCTGTTCTTTTTCACGCTTCTCGGAGACGGGCCATGAGTTCTTCTTGAGTTCGGCGACCGCTCGTTTGACGCCGCGGTCAAGCCCGTGTTTGATGTCGATCGCGCTTGCGCCCGCAACCACGTTGCGCAGACCATCGGCGAAAATCGCATGGGCAAGAATGGTTGATGTGGTCGTCCCGTCGCCAACGATTTCCCCTGTCTTTTCCGCCGCTTGCCGCAGCATGCGCGCGCCGAGATTTTCTTCGGGATCCTTGAGGTCGAATTCCTTGGCGATAGTGACCCCGTCATTGCAGACGATCGGAGGCCCCCATTTTCTTTCGATCAGGACAGCTTTCGACCGCGGTCCAAGTGTGACCCGAACGGCATCGGCCAATTGCGAAGCGCCCTTCAAGATCTTTTCTCGGGCAGCCGAATGGAAAAGGACCTGCTTGTGAGCCATGGCTCTACCCTCCGTTCTTTGCTCTTGTAGCACAGGGCGGAAGGGACGCTTTGACGCGCATCAAACGACATCCGTAGGGCCGCCCAAGCGTCACGCAATCAATTTTGATGCCGGTCAAGGCGAGGCGGCCGATCGATGGCTAAGTTCTCTAAAGAGAGGCCAAATCGAGGTCGCGGCTATGATCTACAACACGATACTGGTGCACTTGGACATAGGCGATGGCGCAGGATCGCAGTTAAACTTTGCGCGCGACCTCGCCGCACGTTTTGAGGCAAATCTGATCGGCTTTGCCGCCGGCGACATACACCCGATTACGGCGCCACCGCCCGGGGTGATCGTGGACGCCGAGTTCATGCGGCTTGAGGCGAGGGAAATCGAACGCCGCCTGGAAGCGCTAAGAAGCGATCTTGATGCCAGCGGCGAGATGGGAGGAGCCGATTCGCTGCGCACTACCGTCGGCGATCCGACAAAAGGGCTGGCGACAGCCGCGAGAGCGGCGGACCTTGTAATCGTGGGATCAGGTGGTGAAGGGGGCGGACGCGACGCACACACAGCCATAGATCTGGGCGCGCTGATACATGCGGCGGGCCGTCCGGTCTTCATACCGCGAGACGATCTCGCACCTCTCAAGGCGAGTAGCGTGGTTGTTGCCTGGAAGGATGCCCGTGAGGCAAGACGGGCGGTCGCAGACGCGATGCCCTTCCTTGTCCATGCGCGCGAAGTCCTAGTGGCGACCATCGCGGATCGCGAACCGGACCGGGCGATGGCCAGTGCCACCGATGTTGTCCGCTATCTCATCAATCATGGTGCAAAAGCCCGCGCAGAGATCGTAGAGCATCGCGAAGGTGAGGCTGGGGAGGCGTTAGTTGGCATCGCCAAGCAGATCGGAGCGGATCTGATTGTCTCGGGCGGCTATGGCCATGGCCGCCTTCGCGAATGGCTGCTCGGCGGGGTCACCCGGTCGCTGCTGCGCGAAGGGTCGCTCCACCGCCTGATGTCGGCTTGACGATGCCCCACAATTGCCGCTCCCCGGGACTGACCGCTGGAAAGCGGCACGATGAGATACACCCGGATTTCAGCGCAGCACTCACTCAGAAGGTGCAATTCCTTTCCAATCCCGCTTCCCACCCGCAGCGACCGGACAAAATCGAGACTAGGGAGACCCATATGTCCTGGGTCTTCATAGCCGATGATTGGGTGCTCAAACTCAAGAAGCCGGTCTCACGATCCCACCTAGACTTCAGTACCGTCGAGGCGCGGAAATTCTTCTGCGAGGAGGAGCTTCGCCTCAACCGTAGGTTGGCACGCGAGACCTACCGCGCCGTCAAGCCGCTCTATTGTGACGACGGGGGAACATTGACTTTCGAGAAAACCGCGCACGTCATCGATTGGCTCGTCGAGATGCGGCGGCTGCCGGCGGACGAGATGCTGGATGCCCGCATCGCTGCGAACCGGGTGAGCCCGGCCGAGATGGCCAGGATAACCGATCGGCTTGCCCGTTTCTATATCGGCTGCCCGCCGGAGATTGCCGATGGCTCAGCGTATATCTGGCACCTTCTTGAGGAACACGAAATAAACCGCGAGTTGCTCGTGCGCTCCGAATTCGAGCTCTCGGGCGTGGCCGCCTTGCTCGACGGCGTCGGCGTCGGTCTGGGCGAGATGCGCGGCGCAATCGAATCCCGCATTGCGCGCGGAAGGATCGTCGAGGGTCACGGCGACTTGCGGCCGGAGCATGTCTGCCTGGTCTCGCCGCCGCAGATCATCGATTGTCTCGAATTCAACCGCTCGATGCGGATCATCGATCCGTACGACGAAATCGGTTACCTCGCGCTCGAATGCGAGGTCCTGGGGGCCGATTGGATAAGGCCTCTGCTCCTATCAGCACTGGAACGGGAGCTCGGCGATCGTCCCGACGACCGCTTGCTTGCGCTTTATGGCGGCTTTCGCGCCTTGCTGCGGGCAAGGCTCTGCCTGGCTCACCTCCTGGAGAATCCGGTTCGGGAACCGAAGAAATGGCGTCCTCTAGCACTTGCCTATCTGACACAAGCCCGGCGGCATCTGTCAGTCATCGTCGCCTAGAAGCTCCGATATCGAGCCACCGGAGGTGAGCCGGCGAATGGCCTCGGCGACAAGCGGCGCACTCGGGACGACCTCGACGCACGATCGCAAGCGATGTTCAGGCAACCGAAATGGCGCAATGGAATCCGTTACGATCGTTGCGTCGACCGCGGGATGGGCGAGCATTGCTTCCGCGCCCTTGCTGAAAAGGCCGTGCGTCGCCATCGCATACACCGCCCTGGCGCCACGCTGCCGGCAGGCTTCGGCTGCTCTCAGCATGGTGCTTCCGGTGCTGATCATGTCGTCGACAATGAAGACCGTCGCGTCTTCCACCTCTCCCGCAAAGAGCTCGCCCGAAACAACGCCGCGGCTGCGGCGCTTTTCCATGAATCCGAATCCAGCTGGGTCGCCAGAGAGGCGCTCATATGCCTCCTTCAGAAGCTGGGCCCGCTTGATGCCGCCGCTGTCCGGGGAGAAAATCGTAACCGGCCCGCCAGCAGCTTTTCGGGCAATCACGTCGGCGAATAGCTGCTTTGCACTCAGATGAATCGTCCGGCAGCGGAAGGCGTTCTGGAACGCGGCAGTGTTGTGAACATCGAGCGTTATCACCTGATCCGTGCCGACCGCCTCGAAGAGCTGCGCCATGTAGCGTGTCGTAACAGGGTCCCGCGCCTTGGTCTGTCGGTCCTTGCGAGCGTAAGCGAGATAAGGAACGACGGCTGTCACGCGTGATGCCCCGCATTCGCGGCAGCATGCGATGAAGAACAGCAACTTGCAAAGTTTGTCGTTGGCAGAGTCCTGGCCATCTCCATTCAAGTTTTGCAGAACGTAGACATCCTCTCCACGCACGCTGACAAGCGGCCGGGTCTTGTGCTCGCCGTCCTCGAAATCGCGTTCCTCGTGCTCGTCGATGGGAACGCCGACAGCGAGAGCAACCTTCCTGCCAAAATCCTGAGATGTATTAAGCGCAAAGATGCGCATCGGAGCATCCTACTGCTATAGCGTCCTTCGCGCGTCCGATGGGACGCGCGAAGGACGCTGTAAGGGGAACCGTTCGTTCCTTGATGCCTGTCAAGTTCCCGTGGGCATTGCTGAGCCTTGGAGGTGGCGATCGACGATGGCTCGTGCCTTGGCAAACGCCTCCTCCTGAGTATCCGCCAAGACGTGATCAGGGTCAGTTGCAAGGACGCGCGGGCCCGGCAATATGTGGACCCGCCAACCCGGGTCGTAGTGCACGGCCTCGAAACTGTATCCATGATATTCGACGCGGCTTTCCTGCAAGTGTGACATGTGAAACCCCTTTTTGGACAAGCTCGCATGGCCTGAGATAACTCGCATTGACGTAGGTCAACGACATGCGCGTCCCCGCTCCGGAAATGCCCATGGTTGTGGACGCAGCTCAACATGCAGTGGCGCCTGGCCGCAGGGTTGGGATCGCCGCTCCATCCGCAATTGACCGAAGTCAATCTGCGCGCTCGACATGCGAGCTATATTTCACGGGCCAGATTTTTCATGAGGAGCCGTCGATGCAAGCCGCGGAAATTATGACCCGGAAGGTCATAACCATAAGTCCTGACCACAATGTCAAGCGTGCCACCCGCCTGATGAAAGCCCTCTTGGCGGAGTGAACCATGTCTGTTCTTGCAGTGGCTCTCAATCCCACGATTGACGTTTACAGCCAGGTGGACCGGGTGCGTCCGACCGTCAAGCTCCGCACCCGCAACGAACGGCAGCGACCGGGCGGCGGCGGTGTCAACGTCGCGCGCGTGATCGCCGAGCTCGGTGGCGAACCGGAGCTGCTCATCCTCGCCGGCGGAGCAACCGGGGCGATGCTGAAAGACGATCTCATGGGATTTCCGATCCATCTTCACGCCGTGCCGACGGTCGGATCGACGCGGATTGCATTCATGGTGCGGGAAGGGGAAACCGGGCTTGAGTACCGCTTTGTTCCCGAAGGACCGCAAGTCACGCCCCGCGAACTCGCCGAGGCCTTGGGCGTCGTCGAAAAATTCCGAGGTGACTTCGTCGTTGCCAGCGGAAGTCTGCCGCGCAATGCTCCCATCGACATCTATGCTGAAATGGGCCGGATGGCCGCGAGAAACGGCGCCAAGTTCATCCTCGATTGCCCGGGCGCAACATTGCGCAGCACCTTGGGCAAGGCACCGGTTTACCTCGTCAAGCCGAGCATTGAAGAGCTGGAAACGCTGGCCGGCCGGCGTCTGGACGAGAGCGGGGTCGCGCAAGCCGCATCGGCTTTGGTGAAGGACGCTGCAGCAGAATTCGTTGCAGTCACGATGGGCCGCGAGGGTGCCCTCCTGGCTGGCTCCTTCGGCAGTCTACGCATCGCTTCGAAGCACGTTGTGGCCAAGTCGACAGTGGGTGCCGGCGATAGCTTCATCGGCGCGCTGGTCTGGTTCCTGACAAAGGGCAAATCGATCGAAGAGGCGTTCCGGTTTGGTGTTGCCGCGGGGGCGGCCGCCGTCATCGCATCCGGAACCGAGCTGTGCCGGCGCGAGGACGTCTTCAAGATCTACAAGGGGAGTGAACCGTCTCCAGGCGTGCCGTCGATGTCCAAAGAAAGCTATGGTCTATGATCGAGTTCTTGCCCAGAACGCGGCGGCTGGTTGTGACGGCGATTGCGGTGGGAATCTGTGCGGTCGGGACGACCGCTGTTTGGGCGCAAGATCTCAAAATTCGAATTGGCCATTTCCCGAATGTGACGCATGCGCAGGCGCTGGTTGCCAGAAACTTCGAACGGCAGGGCCAGAGTTGGTTCGCCGATCGGCTCGGTCCGAAGATGAAGGTCGAATGGTACGCCTATAATGCCGGTCCGAGTGCTATGGAAGCGATCTTCGCCGAGAGCATTGACCTCACCTACGTCGGACCGAACCCGGCCATTAATGCCTATGCCCGTTCAGCGGGAAAAGAGATCCGTATCATCGCCGGCTCGGTCAACGGCGGCTCTGCGCTTGTCGTGCAACCGGATGAAAGACTTGCGACCGCGGCGGACTTCCGCGGCAAGCGGATCGCAACTCCCCAATTCGGAAATACTCAGGACGTCGCGGCACGTGCTTGGCTCTCCGCAGGAGGCTTGCGGATAACGCAGGCAGGCGGGGACGCCCAGGTTGTTCCGACTGCCAATCCGGAGCAGTTGTCACTCTTTAAGGCCGGACAGCTCGATGCCGTCTGGACCGTCGAGCCGTGGGTTTCGCGGCTCGAAATGGAGGCGGGGGGAAAAATTCTCGTCGAGGAAAAGGAAGCGATCACGACGGTGCTCGTGGCGCGCGCAGGCTTTCTTTCGGATCATCGAGATCTCGTTCGACGCTTTGTTGAGGCACATCGCGACCTCAGCGATTGGATCAAAGATCACCCGCAGGAGGCGCAGCGGATGATCCGCGACGAACTGAAGGCATCGTTTCGGATCAGCATGTCCCTGGAGCTCATCGCACGGGCATGGGCGCGCATGTCGGTTACCGGCGAGATTTCACGCTCCGCATTGCAGACCTTCGTCACAAAGGCTCAGCAGGTCGGCTTCCTACGGGAGATGCCGGAGCTTTCGAGACTGATCGAGGTGCCCTAATGCTCGATCAAGTCACCAACCAGTCGACATCGGCTCCGGTAGCCACAGCGACGAGCAAGCTCGTCGTCGAGCGAGTGTCAAAATGGTTTCGCACGCCACATGCGACCGTGCATGCGCTCGACAATGTCTCGATGCAGGTTGCGGCAGGCGAAGTTGTCTGTGTCGTTGGCCCGAGTGGCTGCGGGAAGTCGACACTTCTCGACATCATAGCGGGGTTGACCAAGCCCGATGCCGGTCATGTGCTTGCCGACGGTCAGCCGGTGACCGGCCCGGGTCCGCGGCGTCTGGTCGTGTTCCAGGAGCCGTCGCTCTTTCCCTGGCTCGATGTTTTCGGCAACGTCATGTTCGGCCTGAGGCTTTGCCCCGAGCTTAGCAACGGCGAGCGGCGCGAGATCGCGCACCGATATCTCGCCTTGGTCG
Source organism: Ensifer sp. IC3342 (assembly GCF_020193655.1). Classification (GTDB taxonomy): domain Bacteria; phylum Pseudomonadota; class Alphaproteobacteria; order Rhizobiales; family Rhizobiaceae; genus Sinorhizobium. The sequence goes on along the minus strand of NZ_JADYVE010000020.1, from coordinate 38,853 downwards.
GCCTCGAAAAATTCGAGCGGGCACATGTGCATGAACTATCGGGCGGGATGAAGCAGCGGGTAGCCTTGGCGCGCGCGCTGGCCCCTGATCCGCAGGTGCTGCTGATGGACGAGCCCTTCGGCGCGCTCGATGCGATGACGCGGGAGCACCTCTATGACGATATCCAGCGCATCTGGAGTGACAGCCGCAAGACGATCGTGTTCGTCACGCACAATATGCGCGAGGCGGCCTGCCTGGGAGATCGCGTGCTATTGATGTCGAAGGCGCCGGGGCGGATCGTCCAGCACTTCGAGATTCCGCTGCCGCGCCCGCGAAGCATTTACGATGTGGAACTCATTGGACACGCCGGACGCGTTGCTGATGCGCTTCGCGGCACAATCGGAGGCGGGGTGACGGAATGAAGCGTTTCGCGATCGTGTCGGGCTTCGTCGCCATGCTGTTGGTCGCCTGGGAGTTGGCGTCTGAGAGCGGGCGCTGGTCACCGGTGCTCTTTCCCTCTGTCTTGAGCGTCGCCCGATATCTTTGGGGCGCCATGATAGATGGCACGCTTCTTGAAGCGATCAGAGTTACGATGCAACGGCTTCTGGTTGGCTACGCGATCGGCGTCGCGATCGGTCTGCCTCTCGGCGTGCTGACGAGTTCCTCGCAGATCCTGGAAGACACAATCGGCTCTCTCGCGCTTGGTCTGCAGACATTGCCGAGCGTCTGTTGGGTGCCCTTCGCCGTGCTTTGGTTCGGACAAACCGAGGGGGCGATGCTCTTTGTCGTCGTGATGGGGACCGTATGGTCGGTGATAATCGCGACCAACCATGGCGCGCGCACGATCCCGCCGATCTATGCCCGCGCGGCGCGCACCATGGGATCGCAGGGGATACATCTCTGGACGATGGTGATGCTGCCGGCTTCCTTGCCGTTCCTGGTGAGCGGCATGAAGCAGGGTTGGGCATTCGCTTGGCGATCACTGATGGCGGCGGAGATTTTCGTCACGATCCTTACAGGTTTCGGCCTCGGCCAATTGCTCCATTACGGCCGCGAATTGAACGCGATGGACCAGGTTATCGGCGCCATGGTGGTCATCGTGCTGATAGGCCTCCTGGCGGATCGAATTCTCTTCGCGCCCTGGGAGCGCTTCCTCCATCGCCGCTGGGGAACGAACGCGAGGTAGAGGGCTCAAGGACCGTCGCGCGGGTAGCTCATCGAATTTGTTTTCGTCCCTCGGCTGCCGCTCAGCCGCTCTTGATGAAGTGCGCCGGCTGCGGCTCTGACGCGGCCAAATTGAAAGTTCGACCATGAAGATCGCATTCCTGGCATCGCCGAGGTCAACCGCTCAGACGGCGCTGAAGGAACTTGTGCGACGGTACAGCCAAACCGCTGTTACAAGTTGCCGTCCACGGGCAGCAGGATCCGGTCGTCATTACCGGGGATGGCTTTATTGTGGCGACGCCACTCGGCAGCACAGCCTACAGTCGTTCACTTGGCGGTCCACGTCTGCCCCTCGGCTCATCCTTCTGGTACTGACAGGCATTGCCATCCGCCCGACTGGTCTCACGTGGTCCTGGATGGCTGCCATCCTCGATGTGGAGGTCATCGAGCCCACTCATCATCCGGTGCGCATGGAGACAGCGATTGGCACCGTCCCGAATGTTCGTCGAGCCCTTTTGTTTTGCTGTCGCGACCACACGGTGACCCTGCTCTTCGATCGGGAAGCTGAGAGCGGTATTTTGGCGCGCCCCGAACTCCTGTCATGAGGTATCACACTCGACCTGACAGGCTGGAATTGAGGAGGGGATGACGAAGTCGTTCAGGGAACGAGGATCTCCTGTCATGCCGCAGTGGTTGGGGCCGGGCTTGCATGGAAGTCTTTCCAATTTCACAGACCAGCCTGCATGTGAGCGCGCCCGCATGAGTGCGAGAGAAGTATCCACATGCCTTCAGCGTTTCGAGGCGGTAAGACGGCGCCGCGTCTGCGCTTCATAATCGGCGAGCTCGCTGCTGATGTGAATCGGATAGGCAAGCGCGGCGTGCTTCAACGCCCGCAAGTGTGGGGGCAGCTCGCGGATTAACATGCGGGTTTCGTCCGCGATGGTTGCCAATGACTTGCACGCCCTCATTCGCCGGCCTTCCGTCATGACAGGCTCGAGAAGCCGTCGCCCGCTTAGGTCCTCGTAGCCGCGGCCAATAGTGTCTCCAACCGCGGCGCCGTTACGTATGTGACGAAAGGCCTGCTTGCGCCCGGGGAGCGTGACCTTGTTCGCGGAAAGCTTCATGCGGCCAATGCCAGCATATTCCGTCAACTTATAGGCGATATCAAGGGCGGCCGCGTCTGGCGACACCATCATGTCCGTGCCGACACCAAACGCGTCGATCGGCGCGCCGGCACGCAAGAGACCTTCAATGCTCCATTCATCGAGGCCGCCGCTGGCGAAGATCTTCACGTGTTGCAACCCGCCCTCGTCGAGGAGCCTTCTCGATTCTCGGGACAGTTCGAGCAGGTCGCCGGAATCCAGCCTTATGGCCCGCACCTTGAACGCAGATTTCATTTTCCTGGCAAGGTTCACAACAGTCCGGACGCCGACGATGGTGTCGTAGGTGTCAACGAGCAATGTTGTTTCAGGGAAACGTTCGGACAAACGGCGAAACGACTCCATCTCGTTTGGAAAAGCCTGGACGAAGCTGTGGGCGACCGTTCCAGCGACCGGAATGCCGTAGCGCCGACCAGCCTCCACGTTCGATGTAGCCGAAACTCCGGCAAGATAGGCGGCACGGGCTCCCTTGATGGCCGCGTCCATGCCATGGGCGCGCCGGCTCCCGAAGTCCACGACAGCGCGACCATTCGCAGCCTCTACGATCCGCGCCGCTTTCGACGCGATCACGGTTTGAAAACCGATCTGGTTGAGGATGAGCGTTTCGAGCAACTGTCCCTCTGCGATCGGGGCGATAACCTCCAAGATCGGCTCGTTGGCAAATACGGGGGTGCCCTCAGCCACGGCAAAAATCTCGCCGCTGAAGCGAAAGGACCTTAGCCAATCCAGGAACTCCGGCCTAAATCTGCCAAGCGAAACGAGATGGGCGATATCATCCTCGTGAAAGCGCAACTCCTCGATGTCATCCAGAAGCTCTTCGACCCCGCAGGCGACAAGGAAATTTCTCTCCGGCGGAAGCTTTCTCACAAACAGGCTGAAGACGGCGACGTCGTCCATGCTGAGCGAGTGATAGGCATCCAGCATCGTCAGTTCATAGAGATCGGTGAAGAGGGCGGTTGCGGTCATCTCAAGCTCTTAAAGGCACCGCTGTGGGGTTGCTTTTGCGAAGAGCGGGCTATGGCTCGTGCCCTTTTCCAACTCCTATAGCGACCTTTGAACTGCAGCATCTTTCCTTAAATCGGCTACGATTTTGGAAACCTGCTGTACGGGCCCGGCGTCACGAGACGTTCAGCGTACCACCAGCACAGAGCAATGTGCATGCTGGACGATCTTTTGCGACACGCTTCCGACCAGCATGCCCCTCAACCGCCCGAGCCCGCGACTTCCGACGACAATCATGTCCGCACCGATTTCCTCAGCGACCTGAAGGATTGTGTCAGCGTAGGCGCCGGGCTCGACGCGCGTCTCCACGCTACTGACGCCGATGCTCCGGGCAATATCCGCAGCATCCTCGGCAATCCGGTCACCCAAGACCGAAACCATTTCTCCGATGTCGCCTTGCGAGGCACGGAGAAACTCGCCCATCGAGCTGGGAACTCGCTCTAACTGCGGCATAGTCACGGCCGACACACGGCGCACGAGATGCTCTGGCTCGGCGAGACGGCTCGCCTCCTCGGCCCTCAGCCCGTGCAGGATGACGTGAAGGATCGAGAGTCTCGCTCCGAGAGCTTTGGCTATGTTCGCCGCCATCGCCACAGCTTCTCCCGCTTTGTCGGATCCATCGGTTGCGACAAGAATGCGCTCGGTCATGGCACTTCCTCCATTTCAGCACAGTATCGGGCAATTCCGGCGGAAGGCATTGACTCTCGTCAAAGGGCCGCGGCGGCTTCCGTCACTTTGAGCCAAGCTCCCCGAGTTTGACACGGGTCAAGGCAGCGCGCCGTGAGGCATGAAACGCTCGTTTGCAGCGAATGAAACCGGAAGTCGGCCGATGAATACGAAATGGGTTTTCAATATCGGCTATTTGCTCGCCGCACTCCTGTTGATCGGAACCTTTGAATTCTGGCTGAGCTATCGCGACGTCGCGCAGCTCAGTTATTCGGACGCCTTGCAGGCGGCGCAGGACGGCAGGATCGCGTCGGTCGTCGTGACAGAGTCCTTGATTGAGGGAGAGTTCAAGCAGCCGGAGGCGGGAAAGAAGTACTTCGTCGCGCATCGTGTCGATCCTTCGCTGGCCGAGGTCTTCGAGAAGGCCGGTGCAAAGGTGTCGGGCGGGACCGACAGCAGTTGGGCGATGACGCTGCTTTCCTGGATCTTCCCATTGCTGGTTTTCCTGGGGCTTTGGTTCCTGCTCTTTCAGGGCGTCGCCGAGCGCGGAGGCCTCGTCAATATCGGAAAGTCAAAGGCCAAGGTTTACCTCGAGCGGCAGACGGGTGTGACCTTTGACGATGTGGCTGGCGTGGACGAGGCGAAGGCTGAGTTGCAGGAGGTGGTCGCCTTTCTGAAGAACCAGGCGAAATACAGCCGCCTCGGCGCGCATATTCCCAAAGGGATTCTGCTCGTCGGACCGCCGGGTACGGGCAAGACGCTGATGGCGCGCGCGGTTGCGGGCGAGGCCGGCGTGCCTTTTTTCTCGATTTCCGGCTCGGAATTCGTCGAGCTCTTCGTTGGCGTGGGCGCCGCCCGCGTGCGGGATCTTTTCGATCAGGCGCGACAGGCCGCTCCCTGCATCATCTTCATTGATGAACTCGACGCGCTCGGCCGCGCCCGCAGCCCCTTCACCGGCTATGGCGGCGGCGACGAGAAGGAGCAGACGCTCAATCAATTGCTGGCCGAACTTGACGGCTTCGATCCGCGTGTCGGCATCGTGCTCCTGGCTGCGACCAACCGTCCGGAGATCCTTGATCCAGCCCTTCTGCGCGCAGGCCGCTTCGACCGCCAGGTAGTCATTGACCGCCCGGATCGAAACGGCAGGGCAGCAATCCTCAAAGTCCACATGGCAAATGTCGCGATCGCGGAGGGAGTGCATGTGGAGGAGATCGCAGACATGACGCCGGGATTCACTGGCGCCGATCTCGCCAACCTGGTGAACGAAGCCGCGATCGTCGCGACGCGACGCGGCGCCGAGCGGGTGGCGATCGAGGACTTCAACAACGCGGTCGAGCGCATCGTCGCCGGTTCGGAGCGCAAGAGCCGCCTGCTGAAGCCCGACGAACGCGAGCGGGTCGCCTATCACGAAATGGGTCACGCATTGGTCGCCTCGAAGCTCTCGAAGACGGATCCAGTGCAGAAGGTGTCGATCATTCCCCGCTCGATCGGGGCGCTTGGCTACACATTGCAGCGCCCCACCGATGATCGCTTCCTCATCACGTCGAGTGAACTCAAGGAACGCATGACAGCACTGCTCGCCGGCCGGGCGGCTGAAGAGGTTATTTATGGCGAAGTCTCGACCGGTGCGGCGGACGACCTTGCCAAGGCCACCGATGTGGCGCGGCAAAGCGTCGTTCGCTTCGGCATGAGCCCGCAGGTTGGCCAGGTTGTGCTCGAAGAGCAAAGGCTGCAATGGCTCGGCGATGGTCCAGTTGCGCCGCGGCAGAAGGATTATTCGGAAACGACCGCGCGCGAAATCGATCTTGCGGTGCGCATGATGATCGACGACGCCTACCAAGGCGCCAAGGCGATACTGCAGGGGTGCATGGGCGAGCTCAAGGCGGGAGCAAAGCTGCTGCTCGAGCGCGAAACGATCACTCCGCTGGACTTTCCCCCGTTGCTTCGCGACGGCAGCAAGAGGGCCGAGACAACCAAAGGCGGTGCGACTGTGTCTCCCGGTCGGACGGCCGGATCGAAAACCGGCGCGCGAATGGTCAATCGCCGGTGACGCCCGTCGAGGCGCCGCGGCCGCACTGTGATCCGCGTCAGGAAGCGGCTCACCTGCCTCGGGCTTCAGTCGGTAGGCCCAGTCCCCGTGTAGGCAAAGATCGCCACGTGCTCGCCACGCCCTCCCAGCGGTTCTCGACCGACCTCCCCCCACGAGCGTTGTTGCCCGGCCTGCATCACCACAGTCTCTGAGGCAAGCAGTGAGGTATTGAACCGCTTGGTAGCCTGTTCAATCTTGGCAGCCACATTTACCGTGTCGCCAAGGACTGTGAACTCAATTCGATGCTCGTCGCCGACAAGTCCGCAATACATTTCACCGCTATGGATGCCGATCCCCACCCGGATAGGCGGATCGAATCCCCGTTTGACGTTCCACTGATCTACGAGAGCGAGAAGCCGGTGAGCGCAGGCTACAGCGCGGGCGCAATCATCACTCTGGGGTTCTGGAATGCCGAACACAACAAGAGCACCATCGCCAATGAACTTGTCGATCACACCGCCGGATGCCTCCGTTGCACGCATGACGCGTCGCCGAAAGGAGGAGATGAAGACGGACAGCCTCGCTGGATCCAGTTTCTCGGCATAGGCCGTGAACCCCCGTATGTCGATGAACAGGATAGCGCCCTGCTGGCGGCGGCCCTGCCGCCACGTAGCCACATCATTCTCTCCCACCAATGGCGCGATCTCGGCAGGCAAGAAGCGAGCAAGGTTTGCGCGCCTGGCCGTCTCGCTGACCACGCGCATGAGAAGGCGCCGCGAACGCACCATTGCTAATGCCGTTGTGAAGCCCATCAGCGTAAGCATGACTGCCCGCATGAGATAAGGAGGTAGTGAAAAAAGGCGGCCAATGCTTGCTTCCAACTCGCCGAGAGATGCCGGGGGCTCGACGCCCGTTAGGAACAAGCGAAAGCCAAGCGCGGAAACGACGCCAACCATAGCGATCATTGTTGCCATGGTGGCCCATATTTGAACCAGTGGCCGATATCGAAGCGCGCCGACGGCGAGGAGAAGGGGGAGGGCCCAGATGGTCGGTATAGCTGCGACCCAGTTGCCGCTCAGGCCAATGCCGTCTAAGGCAAAATAGAGGCTGGCGCCGAGAATCGCTGCGTCGCCTGTAACGAGGACGAATGCCATCCATGGCCTGAACCGGCGGCTAATAACTAGGAGAAACGACGTGATGCCGAGGGCCAAGAAGGCAGAAGCCGTGGTCAGCGCCGCGACGCGAAGTTGGTTCAAGCTGTACTCCTCGGTGAGCGCAACTGTCCCAGAGGAGACCAGGAAACCACTCGCTAACAGGGCAAGAGCCAACGTGATCCGAACCCATCCGATCGTAAACTCGGCCTCACACTCCGATTCTCGGAACAGCTTTTCAACAGAGGTGTTCAGGACCGAGCGGCTCGCGTCGGATTGATGAAAAATCCCCATCAACAAACCCTCCCCACGTACCTGCCAGCGAGGCCGATAAGAACTACTACTGCTTTATATTATAGCTCGCAAAACACAGACGGGGTGCGGGCTAGAAATCGCTGTTCAGTCGCGGCAATGGTAATAAACAGTAACGTAATCGGATCCCAGATTATCCAAAACGCGGCAATTCTTGCCGGGGTGTAAGTCGCTTTTGATGATGGTCAAGGCACTCATCCATAAAGACTGCCACACTGTGTCTTGATTGAAGTGGGAGGCAACGCGATGTCGAGATACTTGACTCTTCGACGAGTTCACATGAGTGCGGGGATCGTGGGGTTCATAACGATTTTAACGTTCTGGATTTCGACGGCGCTGTCGGAATTATCCGGCAATCACGTTCTAGTTGCGGCTGTCAAAAATGGCATTCTCTGGGGAATGTTGATTCTGATCCCTTCGATGGTCACCGTCGGTGGAACCGGCTTCAGACTGGCGGGAAGGGCTAGATCGTCGCTTGTTCGCTCCAAGAAAAATCGAATGCCCATTATCGCTCTCAATGGCATTCTCGTGCTGGTGCCCTGCGCGTTCTTTCTCGCGAACCGCGCCTCGACGGGTCAGTTTGATACGATGTTTTACATCGTCCAGGCGATCGAACTCATCGCCGGAGGCACAAACCTAACTTTGATGGGCCTGAACCTCAGAGATGGATTGACGCTTTCCAGATGGATCAAAGGTTCGGGGTTACGTTCCGCTTAGCCTGTTAGGCACAGAGGTATTGTGCTCTGGTTCGCTTAGATGTTGAACGGGTGTGGCGGCGAGGTTGAAATGACGCTCTGACGCGAAGTAGAAGGTCACTTTGGGCTGCCACACCATGCACGATCAGCCCCGATCTGACTGGCTGGTCCGGGTTGCAAGGATCCGAGATTGGGCGCCTTTCGGGCGATGTGGCAGTTACCGTGATTGTCGCGACCATGATGATAATGCCGTCGCGTTCGGTTCGTTGAGGTCAAGTGCTCAAAAATAGGACTTCGCAATCGGGCCGATATATTCCGTCGTGAAGCCGAAGTTTCGCGCCTTGCGAATAAAGGCATTCGCCCCCGCAAGATTTGTTTCGAGCACACGTGCCTCCCGGCTAGCCTCGGCGAAGTTTGCTTCGAACCAGTGCCTTGCCCGTGGTGACAGTAGGCTGATCCTCCAGCTCCGCTCCTGCTTTTTCTCGACGCGGAAATCGGGATCGGGAGAGGTCAATTGGTTAGGGGTTGTAAGCGCGGAAACTGCAACAGACTCGGCCATAAATTACACTCCTCCTGTTTCTTGGTGATCGGCGATCTGGAGGCCCGGCGCTGCGCTTCCGGACACGCGAAACCCAATGAATTCCGCTCGACGCCGTTTGCGTGCCGTTCGGCGTCCAATCGCATCTAGGTCCAATCTTGCCCCATGAGTCGCCCGGGCTGTGTCGTGTCGTGATCTTTTTTCTGGCATGCAAGACCTCGAATATGCGGAAGTTGTGCGCGAGTTTGATTGCGCACGGGCGGGCATCGGTCATTGAGGCGAGTCAAAATAATCGCGAATAAAATACCACCACCCTGGTAACGGGGAGGTTATTCATCGGCGACTGTTAATATTACTGTCGCCTCAACCGCATGAGAAAACCTCCATTACTATAGATGACGGCGCACCGTTTGCTTTGGAGCTGTTACAAACTGTAACAAATTCGCGAATATGTTGACGCAAAAGTCATCCTGGAGTCACGCAGCGCCGGCCAAATCTTTCCGTCAAATTTGGAAAGACGGAGAATTCTCATGAGCCTTCAGCTCGTCACCGGACATCAATCACGTGTCGCTGCTGCAGTGCCGTTCGCTGCCGAGAAGCAGGACCTTTCGTCGCTTTTCGACGCGCAGCCGGTCGAGCGTTTCACCCCGGCTGCCGCGGTCTTCTGGGAAGGGGATCAGGCGAGGCATATCTTTGAGGTCGTTGAAGGCACCTTGCGGGCAGTCAGGATTCTGAATGATGGCCGTCGTGTCATCATCGGCTTCCTGCGGCCCGGAGATTTACTCGGCGTCTCGCTCAAGGAGCACTACCTCTACACGGTGGAAGCCATCACCCACGTCGAACTGCGGCGCTTTTCGCGGCGTCGTTTCGAAAGCGAAAGCGCGCGAGCGCCACATCTGAGGGAGCAACTTTTCTCCCGCCTCTGCGACGAGATGGCGGCCGCCCAGGATCAGATGGTTCTTCTGTCGCGTAGGAGTGCCGAGGAAAAAGTGGCCGGTTTCCTGCTGATGATGGCACGCGGCCAATCGGAGAACCGGCGCCCGGTCATCGAACTGCCGATGACACGGCTCGATGTTGCCGACTATCTGGGCATGACGATCGAAACCGTCTCGCGGACTATCACCAAGCTTGCCGGCAGCGGGGTCATAGCGACTGTCGGGCGTCACGCCATCGCCATCCTGAAAATGGACGCGCTGATCGCTCTTGCGGACGGGGAGTGCGATGACGGCGCACAGCGCAGTGCAAGATATGCCAAGGCATGAGGCGCAATTGCGTCGCGCGGATATCGTCACGTTGGGCGGAAGACCTTCGCCGCAAATACGTAGCCGGCTCCGCGCACGGACTTTATCCGTCGCGGATCTCCCGGATCGTCTTCCACCTTTCGCCTAAGGCGCGTGACCTGCACGTCGATCGCGCGGTCGAATGCCTCTCGCGTGCGGCCGCGTGTCTGATCCAGAAGAAAGTCGCGCGTCAGGACGCGGCCCGGATGCGTGACGAAAACCATGAGCAGGTCGAATTCGCCGGTAGTGAGTTCGATCGTCTGCCCTGCGGTGGACGTCAGTTGACGCCGGTCGGCGTCGAGCATCCAACCGTCGAACTGAAAGATACCGGCTGTGGCCTTCTGCGCCGGTCCGAGCGGCATTGCCCGCTGCGATCGTCTCAATACGCTTCTTACGCGCGCCAACAGTTCGCGCAGGTTGAATGGCTTCGACACATAGTCATCGGCCCCCATCTCCAGACCGATGATACGATCGACGTCGTCGTCGCGCCCGGAGACGATTATGGTTGGAACGCGAAAATTCGCGTCGATCTCGCGTGCGAGCTCCAATCCGTTGCCGTCGGGAAGTCCGATGTCGAGCAGCACCAGGTCAACAGACGGAGATAGCACCCGGCGCAACTGCGAAATATTCTCCGCCACGCTCACGCGAAAGCCCTCGTCTTCGAGATAACGTGAAAGCATGGAGCGAATCCGCGGATCATCGTCGACGATAATCAGGTGCGGCATTGATAATCCATTTCCAGCCAAAGACTTAGCCCGTCTTCTTCCAGCTCGTTCCCGAACATGCCGATACCACGTACTCAGTATTGAACTTTGTCCGGCGTCAAACTCGAGGGCAATTTTTCCGGTGCTCTTTTGCGTGCGTTCCGGGGGGCGCTTCCCGGCCACGAGCTCATTGTCGTTTTTGCTTTGCGTTGTACCCAAAAGAAGAGCCCCGATCTTGCGTTGGATCAATTTCGAAGAGCTGTCTTTGGGCTAGAGCAATGTCTTTCACCACTGTTGCCAGCGTCGCGCCGTCAGCGCGGGAAGACCATCGATGAGCAAATCTCCGTCAACACCCACTGTCGCGGACGGGACCTCTCGCCCCCTGCACGCGGGTCTGTCCCTGACGCGGCGCGAGCGGCCCGCTTCGACCTTCTTCCTGGTCTTTGCTGCTGCCCTCGTCCTGCCGGTGCTACTCTTTGCTTCGTTCCTGGCCTGGATGCATGTCGAGGCTGAGCAGGCGCGCGCCGTCGAGTGGGCGCAATCGCTGGCACGTGAACTGTCGGTCGCAGTCGATGGCGAACTGGCGGGACCTAGGCTCGTGCTGGAAGCGCTTGCGACCTCCGACGAACTGCAACGGGGAGATCTCGAAGCGTTCCACGTCACCGCCTCGAAGATTGCCCGTACGCTCGGCGTCACCATCGTCGTTCGCGCTCCCGCTGAACCGCGGCAACTCCTCAATACCTCCGTACCTTGGGGAACGGCGCTGCCCGTCGCGAAACCGGAGATGCTGAGCTTTGAGCAGCAGGTTTTGCGTGAGCAGAAACCCGTCGTGACAAGTGCCTTCGTGGGCCCATTGCAAAAGCGTCTGATGATCGGCGTGATCGTTCCAGTGCTGCGTGATGGCGAACTCGTCTACTTTCTTTCGCTCCGCATACCTGTCGAGAGGCTGCAGCCGGTCCTGAGCCAGGCGAAGCTTGACGAAGGCTGGCTTGCGGTGGTCACCGATTCTACAGGCACGGTGGTTGCACGCTCGATTGATCCGGCTTCCTTTGTCGGCCGGAAGGCGCCGGCCGAATGGATGTCGCGGGCGTCCAATATGGAGGGGCTCTGGCGCGGGAAGAACCTCGTGAACGTGGATGTCGTCGCTGCCTATGCCCGGTCGCCCGAGACAAATTGGTTGACGACGGTCAGCGTCCCCATGTCGGTACTCAACGCGCCGATCTGGCAGGCACTTGCTTCTGTCCTGACAGTCGGATTTCTGCTCCTGCTCGTATCGATCGCTCTCGCCTATTGGTCCGCTTCTCGTCTGGCCAGCGCCATCGGCGCCCTTCAGAGTGCCGGGTTCGAACTAGAGCGGAACGAAGGCGTGTCCGCCATCGCAACCCCGGTGCGCGAGATCAATGAGGTCGGGCGCGTCATTGCCTCAGCCGCGACCGAGGCGCAACGGCGAGAGGCCCATCTCCGCTCGATTCTGGCAACGGTGCCAAGCGCGATGGTCGTCGCCGATAGCCGGGGCAAAATACAATCCTTCAGCGCCACCGCCGAGAAGCTCTTCGGCTTCACGGCGGGCGAGGTGTACGGCCAGAACGTCAGCATGCTGATGCCGGAGCCGGACAAGAGCACGCATGATGGATATATTGAGCGCTACCTCAAGACTGGTGAGCGCCACATCATCGGCAAGGGCCGCATCGTCCTTGGCCAGCGCAAGGATGGCAGCACGTTCCCGGTCGAGCTTTACGTAGGGGAGGCGGAGGCCGATGGGGAGAGACTTTTCACCGCCTTCCTGCAGGACCAGACAGAAAAACATCGCGTCGAGCAGGAGTTGCGCCAAACGCAGAAGATGGAGGCGGTCGGCAAGCTCACGGGTGGAGTCGCCCACGACTTCAACAATCTGCTGACGGTCATCAAGGGTAACCTCGAAATGCTCGAGGCGAAGGTTGGCGACAAATACCGCACCTATGTCGGGGAGGCGCAGGAGGCGGCCGACCTCGCGGCACAGCTAACATCCAGCTTGCTCGCCTTCGGGCGGCGCATGCCCCTCAATCCGCAGCTTTCCGATGTCGGCGAGTTGATCTCCGACACGGGCGACCTGCTGCGCCGGACACTGGGGGAGACGATCGTGGTTCGCACCGGTATCCGAAGCGGGTGCCACGCAGTGGTCGATGAGGGGCAGTTGAAGAACGCGATCCTGAACCTTGCGATCAACGCACGGGACGCAATGCCGAAGGGCGGAACCTTGGCGCTTGAGGTAAGCAAGGCCGAGCTCGACCGGGACTATGCCCTCAATCGTCCCGAGGTTCGCCCCGGACAGTATGTCCTGATAGCCGTCAGCGATACGGGAACCGGGATGAGCGCCAAAGTCAGGGAACATGCCTTCGAGCCCTTCTTCACGACGAAACCGCAAGGAGCTGGCACCGGCCTGGGGCTAAGTTCGGTCTATGGTTTCGTGAAGCAATCCGGCGGGCACGTCGCGCTTTACAGCGAGGAAGGACAGGGAACGACGGTCCGGATTTATCTTCCGCTGGCGATCGAGAAAGGCGCCGAAACGCCGGGAGCTGCAGCAATCCCGAGCCTGCCGAAGGGGGACGACGAATTGGTGCTCGTCGTCGAGGACGACGAGCGCGTACGGCGTGTGACGGTCGCTCGACTCGAGTCGCTCGGCTATCGCGTTCTTCAGGCAAGCAACGGACCGGAGGCGCTCTCGCTGCTCGAACGGACGCCGGAGATCGGACTCCTGTTTACCGACATGGTGATGCCGGGCGGCATGACCGGTGCCGAACTGGCGGCCGCGGCGCGCCAGCGTTCTCCAGAGATTCCTGTTCTCTTCACATCCGGTTACGCCGCACCGGAGATTGCAGGACAAGTGAACAGCAGGGCGGGCCCGTGGTTGAGGAAGCCCTATACGGCTTCCGACCTGGCGTGGGCGCTTCGGCGCACTCTGATGAAGGAGACCGCTTCGGCTGGCTAGCTCCTGGGCTGGTGGTCGGCGTGTCCCGGTGAAACCTGCGGCTTAAAGGCGGACAGGAAGCCCGCCTGTCGCCTACGTGCCGGCGGGCAGCCGCCGGGCGCAGTGCCGCGACCGCCCATTCAACGATCGCGCGATTTCGTTTCGTCTCGCGCAATTTGATCGCGGACAAAGCCGACTGCCCCTTTGGTGCGATGATAGGCGACCACACGAAACCAAGTCGGTTCATTTGACGGGGCACTCATGAAGATCTTAGTTGCGTTCATCCTGATATGTGCCAGTCTGGCAGGCTGCACACAGACCGGCCGGTATGTCAGCATGCCAGGATACGCGTACCGAACAGACCCAGTCTGCAAGCGCACACAGCCGCCATCGAAATTCGATGAACGCTGCGATTGCCCAAAGCTTGGCTTTTCCGGCTTCACGCCCCCAGTGACTTGCGGCGGTAGCCGATGAGGGTTGTTGACGTCATCGCCAGAAGTGCGCCTTGACCCCCTCTTCGAGCTTGATCCATCCTCGCTGCACCTGGTCGACGCCGTAAGGCATAGCCCTGGGGGCCTATGGTCGAGGCGCGTCGGATGGGCGTGGCCTTCAGAAAGCAGCCAACCTCCTCATAGGGAGCGAGGCTCGGCGGCGACCGCTGATTGTCCGTCGGTAACCTTCGCCGCCTCCTTCTCCTCAAACCGAGAGAGTGACCGGAACTGCCGGCTGGCAGCAGTGATCATGACCAAAGATCGTCCGTGGCTTGCTGAGCGCTTCGCTACGACGGGCCGACATGGGCTCGAGCGGCTCTCCGCTTCTTGCCTTGGTATTGGCACTGCCGCCGACGCAGATTGAGCAGGATCAAAGCCGTTCAGCGACGTTGTGCGACACTGAGGACGTAGCTGTGAAGCCATCGCATTCCCTCTTGAAAGAGGCAAACCATGACATCCGGCACTGCACAGACAACAATCAACCGATCCGAAGTCGTCGATATCGAGATCCCGCCGCATGGCTTGCCTGGTTGCCTTCGCCTTCCGCCAAACCCGCGCGGAGTCGTTGTCTTCGCTCATGGCAGTGGTTCCAGCCGCAACAGCCCGCGCAACATTTATGTTGCGGAAGCGTTGCAGAAGCGGGGGTTTGCAACCATCGTTTTCGACCTCCTCAGTGAAGAGGAAGCTGAGAATCGCGCCAACATTTTCGATATTCCGCTTTTGGCCGAGAGGGTGGTTAGTGCATGCAAGTGGGCTTCGACTGCCAATTGGACTCGAGGGCTGCCGGTCGGGCTTTTCGGCGCGAGTACCGGCGCAGCTGTGGCTCTAGAGGCGGCGGCCGAGCTCTGCGGCCAAGTGTCTGCATTGGTCTCCCGAGGCGGTCGCCCGGACCTCGCGGCGGCGCTCGATGAGGTCAGGATGCCGACGCTCCTGATCGTGGGGGGATCGGATCGTGACATTCTCGGGTTGAACCGGGCAGCCTTGGCGATGATTGCCGGTCCCAAGAAACTGCAGATTGTTCCGGGCGCCACGCACCTGTTCCCGGAACCGGGAACGCTCGACGCGGTAGCCGCCGCAGCAGCGGAGTGGTTCGGCCGCTATTGCGCTCAGCGCGGAGACGAACAGGAACAGAGATCGACGAGGTTCTGAAAGATCCTAGCGTATGTGGGTATCGGTCTTGAAGCTGGACCATTATCGTACTGGCTCTTCGAAGGTCTTTCGAGGGCTTGGCTTGATCGGGCGCATTCTCGTTGGCGGCATCCCCGCCTCGGTCTGATGCTGATTGCGATCGCCGAAACGATCGGCTCGAAGAGCGGTCCCCGTTACATGATCTGGAATGCCTGGGAGCTGCTATCGGTTGAACAGATGCACGTGGGCCTGCTGGTCTTTGCCTTCCTCGGCCATGTCATCTCGGTCATCCTGACGGAGCTCGAGCGTAAGCTCGTGCCCTGGAAGAAACCGCCCGATGATTTCCCAAGGCTGACCGTAGAAATGCGGCCCAGTCGGGGCGACTGCAACTCTTCCGGGCAATCGCGCCCATAGTATCGGACCGCCATCCATGGTCGAGACGACGTAGAAAGGCAGGGCCTCGCGCGCCGCATCATCAACTTCAACGGCCATGCCAGCATATGCTTGCCCGGCAACGGCATGCTCATCAATTCCTGCGCGTCCGTGCGCAGCGCTCTCACCGCGAATGACATTATCGCCGTCGACTTCAACGGGAAGCCGATCGAAGACGGTCCTGTGCCGCCAACGGAGCGGGCGGGACCTGTGCTCGCGCTGGCCTTGGTGTCGGTGCTTTTTCGGCGCCAGGGCGAGCGATGCCGATCGTCAGGTGCGGCGCGTGCGCGAATGCGGCGAGATCAAGTGGAAGGGCAGCCGCCTTTTGGTCAGCGACGTCCTGCCGGCGAACTCGTCGGACTGGCCGAGTTGGAAAACTGTCTCACATGCATGTTAGGGAGCCAGGCATCGTTCGTTGGATTGAGGCGCTTGGGCGCATCCTTCGCAATTCTCCGGAAACGGTCTTCTCGCGATAGGCTCGCTCGACTTCGAGGAGCAATCTGATCGGTGGCTGTGTCAGGAGATTTCCGCGAGGCGCGGCCATGACGCGTCCTAAGTGTTCGGCAAGTGCGGCGGCGATTATCCTCGTCCGGCGCGGACCAATGCCTTTTATGGCGTCATTGCCAAAATGGATCGCATGTTCGAGATCGTCGAGGCTCCCGAGCTGCCGTCCTCGCCAGCGTGTGCGCAAGGCGTTCACCGATCCCCGGGATGGTGGGAAACAGGGCCTTCGGAGTGAGTTCGCCGCGCAGTCGTTGCAACTGCGGCGACCACCGTCCTGTCGCGGCCATCTCGGCGATGGCGCTGGCTATCGCCCAGCCCACGGCCGGCAGCGCTGCCGCAGGCGTGAACTTCTTGGTAAGCCCGCGCGCCTTCAGGGCAATGGCCGATGTCTCGTTCTCCACCGCTCGCTCCTTGGTTCGCGAGGAGCGTCGCTAGGATCGCGACAATCCTCGCTCCAGAATGTCTGGCGGCATCAGTCCGAGAGATGCTGCTCAATCTCCGGAATTGGGAATTTTGCCAGATCCTTGGCCACTTCGGCGATGACCATGGCGCGTGTCGAGGGCCTTAAGCGCTTGCGCAAGATGCCGAGCGCTCGCGGTGGCGCAATGAGAACGAGATTGCTGACGCCATGGTCGCCCAGGACCGTCTCGAGCTTCTCGGCAACGTGGGAAACAAAGGTCTCCTCGGCCTGATCGTGCCAGTCGGTCTGCTGCATCGCGCTTCGAGCGCCGCCTTCAGACTGATATACGCGCCCTGCGCGGTCCGTTCCGAGCATCCGTGTCGGTTGCCGATGCTCGAAGGCAACGTCGACCGGAATGAGATTGAGCAATTCCGCGTCGCCCTCGTTGCGCAACACAAGCGCCTTGGCCCCGTCGCAAACCAGCACCCAGCTCTTGTGGGGAATTCTTGTCTTCAGCATGAAGTCTGCCTCCATTGGTAACCCTTGTCCGCAAAACGCGCCAGCGCGTTTTGCGGACGCAGAAGCGGCAGACCATCAGGCCGCCTTGATTTCGATCTTGCGCTCGTTCTGCTGTGCCTCCGGGGTTTTCGGCAGGGTCACGGTGAGCACGCCCTTCGAGAAAGTGGCGGCGACGTTGTCGGCATCGACGCCCTCGGGCAATCGGAACGTCCGCTGGAACGAGCCATAGCGGCGCTCGGAGACGACATATTCCTTGTCCTTCTCTTCCTTCACCTCTTGCTTCTCGCCCCTGATCCCCAGGGTTCCGTTCGATATCGTCACGGCGATATCTTTTTCGTCGATGCCGGGCAGTTCGGCAGTGATCTCGTAGCCCTTGTCGGTCTCCGCGAGGTCAACGGCGGGTGCGACGTTCCACTCGGATAAACGCGGCATACGGCGCATGAGCGTGGGCGCAGAAGGATGGCGCCAGAGCGTCGGGACGAATTCCTCGAACAGCCGGTCAATCTCGGATCGCAGGCTTTCAAAGGAAAGCCATGGCTCCGCGCGATGCTCGACCGCCTTTTCTTCCGTCTTGATGGGCAGTTTGGTTACTGGTTCAGCCATGACTGGTTCTCCTTCGGATGTGAGCGGTTTCGGGCTCCGCTGGCCGTCGCCCGGCAAGGGTGCGGCCGCAAAGTCAATCTGGCCTTTTTGTCGAGTGGTTCGTCGCTCGCCTTGCCAGATGCCGTATTAAACCGCTGGCCGAACGAGGGCTCATTGATGCGCGTCAAAGGCGCGGCGGCACGAATCCTTGCGACGTCGCTTGCGTGCTGCCGACAAGCAAGATGCACCGTCCCTGCAAAGGCCGCCGCGACGTCGGGGCCGGCCTTGTCGGTTTGCGAAAGGTCTTCGTCAAAGCACGGTCGAAGCGCGTTTTGTTATCTACTTCAGGAACTGCCTGAAACGCCGCAACGAAAAGAAGAACAGGACCGCGCCGATCGTCAGCAAGGCGGCGAACTGTGGCCAGACGACATCGAGCCCGGCACCACGGAACAGGATGGCCTGCGCCAGCATCACGAAATGCGTGTTGGGCGCGGCAAACATGATGTCCTGAATGATCTGAGGCATGCTCTCGCGCGGTGTCACTCCCCCGGAGAGCACCTGAAGCGGAAGGAGTACGAGCATCAACAGAAGGCCGAACTGCGGCATCGAGCCGGCAACGGTGGCGAGAAAAACTCCCATCGATGTCGTCGCGAAGAGGTGCAGGGCGGCACCGAACAGGAACAGGGCGAGTGAGCCTTCGATCGGAACGGAGAGAAGACCCTGCACGATGACGATCAGGGAGAACGCCGAAGCAAGGAGCACGACGAGGCCCATCGACCAGATCTTGCTTACCATGATCTCGCTCGGTGTAACGGGCATGACGAGGAGATGTTCGATCGTCCCGTGCTCGCGCTCGCGAATGAGAGCAGCCCCAGTCAAGACGATAGAGAGCATCGTCACAGAAGAGATCACGTTGGTAATGGCGCCGAACCAGCCCTTGTTGAGCTGCTGATTGAAGCGCGGGCGCAGTGCGAGGTCGACGGGGACGGCGGCTGCGCCTCGATAGCGCTCCAGAAACTCACTGACTTCCAAGAGACAATGGCCTGGACGTGGCCGCCAGTAAAGGCCTGCGTCATTCGTGTTGCGTCGATGTTGAGCTGGATCGTCGGTGAACGGCCGGCCAGCAGGTCGCGTTGGAAATCCGGCGGGATATCGAGCGCGAACGTGTCGAGGCCGGAATCCATCCGGCTATCCATTTCGTGTTGGGAGACGAGGCGCGGTACCGAAAAATAGGGCGGATAGAATGCGGTGACGATGCGGGAAGAAGCCGGCGACTGGTCCTCGTCCACGATCGCGATCGCCGCCCGATTGAGCGTCTCCGGCATCGCCCTTGAGGCGGTGTAGATCGAGAGCGTAAAGGCATAGGCGATCAACACCAGCAGCATGGGGTCGCGGAAGAGTCCGCGCAGTTCCTTGATGCCGAGCTGCAGGACGTTGACGATGCGCACGGTCAGCCCGCCTGTTTCCTGAGAAGAAGCGTGCACGCGCCGAGCAGAATGGGGACGGCGATCAGCAATGGTATGAATGCGCTTGCGAGATCGCCGAAACCAAGCGCCTTTGAGAAGGCGCCGCGGGAGATCGTCACGAAGTAGGTGGTCGGATAAATTCGTCCGATCAGAGCGCCCGCGCCCTCTAGCGACGACACGGGGTCAATCATCCCGGAATACTGGACGGCGGGGATCAGGGTGAGGAGGGCGGTGCCAAAAATGGCGGCAATCTGGCTGTTCATGAACGTCGATATCAGGAGACCCATGCCGGTGGTGACTATGACGTAGAGCAGCGCCGCGACGCTGAACGTGAGATATCTCCCCGTGAAGGGCACGCGGAAGATCAAGACGGCGAAGGCCGTCAACATCAGGAAATTCAGCATTGCGAGCCCGACGTAGGGAATCTGCTTGCCGATGAGGAATTCCAGGCGGTGACCGGCGTGACGTAAAAATTGATGATCGATCCGAGCTCCTTCTCGCGCACGACGCTTAGGACGGCGAGCATTGCCGGTATCATTAGAAACAATAGCGGGATGACCGCTGGCACCATCGCCACGAGGCTTTCGATGCCGGGATTATACCGGTAGCGCAGTGCGAGCTGGAAATCCCCGACAGTCGCGGCATCACCGTAAAGCTGTCGCGCCTTCTGTGTCAGCCAACTCGCGTGCATGCCTTGGACGTACCCGCGCACAGTCTCGGCGCGGGCGGGCATCGCGCCATCGATCCAGGCGCCGATCTCCACGTCCCGGCCGCGCGCCACGTCCTGCGCGAAGCCCGGCGGAATTTCGATCGCCAGGCTGAGTTCGCCGTCGCGCATGCGTCGATCGAGGTCGGCGTAATCCGTGATTGGCGCCTTCTCCGTGAAGTAGCGAGAGCCGGCGATTTGCAGCACGTAGTCGCGACTGATCGTCGTGTCGTCACGGTCGAGAGCGGCGAAGGAAAGGTCCTCGACGTCCAAGTTGATGCCGTAGCCGACAACAAACATCAGCATGACGCTGCCAAGGACGGCGAGCGTCGCTCGAATCGGGTCACGGGAGAGTTCGAGCGCCTCGCGCCGAGTGTAGGCGAACATGCGTCGGAAATCGAAAAGGCGGCGGGCAGATGAGGCGGTAGTGCGACCGCCGTCAGTTGCCTCAATTCGGGCTTGGGACTCCGCGGGTGCCTGGGGCTCGTCAGCGATTGCGTCCTCCAAATAGGCGATGAAAGCATCCTCGAGCGTGGCAGCGGAGCGCTTCTCAACCAGAGCTGCCGGCGTATCGCTCACGAGGACCTTGCCGGCGTGCATAAGCGAGATGCGGTCGCAGAGTTCCGCCTCGTTCATGAAATGGGTGGAGACGAAGATCGTCACGCCCTCCTTGCGGGAGAGATCGGACAGAATCTGCCAAAAAGCGTCGCGCGCCACCGGGTCGACGCCGGAGGTAGGCTCGTCGAGGATCAGCACCTCAGGCGAATGGATCATCGCCACAGCGAGCGACAGGCGTTGGCGAACGCCAAGCGGCAGCGCGTCGGGCAACGCGTCCATAACATCCACAAGGTCGAAACGCCGCGCCATTTCGTCGACGCGGGCAGGGATGACGTCGGAAGGCATGCCGAACAGACGCGCATGCAGATCGAGGTTCTGCCGAACCGTCAGCTCGGAATAGAGGGAAAAGGACTGTGACATGTAGCCGACCCGGCGGCGGACCTCGAGGTCTTCAGCATCGAACAGCCGCGCTGTACCTTCGCTTGCCGTCAGAAGTCCGCTCAACATCTTCATGGTCGTCGTCTTGCCGCAGCCATTGGAGCCCAGGAAGCCAAAGATCTCGCCGCGGGTAATGCGGAAGCTGACATCATCGACCGCCGTGAAGTCGCCGAAGCGCATGGTCAGATGCTCCGCCTCGATGGCGATCTCGCCATCGGCGTCCGCTGGCCGAGGCGGGATGGCGACGTCCGCGTGCCCTTTGCGCTTGTCATCCGGAAGCAAGGCGATGAAGGCGGCGTCGAGCGTGGGCGTCCTCGTCTGCTCCAGCAAATCGGCGGGCGTGCCGGTGGCGAGCACACGTCCCCCGTCCATCGCCACCAGCCAGTCGAATCGCGCCGCCTCCTCCATATAAGCGGTGGCGACGAGGACGCTCATCTCGGGGCGTGCTCTACGGATATCTCGGATCAGCTCCCAAAACTGCCGGCGCGAAAGGGGATCGACACCGGTGGTCGGCTCGTCGAGGATCAAGAGATCGGGATCGTGGATCAGGGCACAGCAGAGACCAAGTTTCTGTTTCATGCCGCCGGACAGCTTGCCGGCTGGACGGTCCGCAAATTGCGCTAGACCAGTGCCGTAGAGTAGTTTGCCGATGCGGCCTTCACGCTCTTCCCTGTCCTGCCCAAAGAGGCGGCCGAAGAAGTCGATATTCTCGAAGACCGAAAGCGTGGGATAGAGATTCTTGCCGAGGCCCTGCGGCATATATGCAATCCGCGGGCAGACTGCCCTTCGGTGTGCGGCGTCGGCGATATTGCCGCCAAGGACCTCGATGCGACCCTCTTTGACGGTACGCGCACCGGCGATCAACGACAGAAGGCTAGACTTGCCGACGCCGTCCGGCCCGATCAGCCCGACCATGCGGCCCGCCGCAATGTCGAGGGTGATGGCGGCGAGTGCCCGTGTATGGCCATATGACAGCCCGACCGCTTCCAGACGAGCGACCGGCGCCGGTCCCGGTGGCGCAGGCGCGTTTGGCTGCTCGTTCATTGCACCAGCGCTCCGGAGAGGCTCGCCGGCCATTCTGTTTGGGGGTCGAGTCGGACGTAAACCATTCCGGGAAGACCCGTCTTGACCTGCTGGATATATTTGCGCAGTAGGGCCGGTGGGATCTGCGCCTTGACCCTGTTGGTTCTTGCAAGCTGCTCCGATCGCGCAAGCTTCCTTGCTGCCGCATCGAGTTCCGCTTCCCGCTGGGCGACAACGGCAACTGCGGCCGTTCGCTCGGCCTCCCGCTGAGTGACGAGGCTCTTTGCCGTATCGACGCCGATCATTGCCCGCTGCAACTGTGCCTCGGCCTGCCGCCGTTGAGCCTCCAGTTGCTCGGTCTCCATGCGGGCAAGCACCTGTCCAACTGCGACGAAATCGCCTTCATTGGCCAGAATTTCCCGGACCCGTCCCGCAGTTTTCGTCGAGATGTCTATCTCGGCAGCTTCGATGCGCCCATTGCCACTGGCAATCCCTTCCGGAAGACCGTTGCCGGAGAGTTTCGACCAGGCATAATAGCCACCTCCAGCCGCGATTACGACAACGGCGGCGAGCAGCCAGTGCTTGCGAGTAGATCTTATCGCTCTGTGACCCCTTCGTCGTGGGCGCGCGCCTGATTACCAATGTCTATCCGCGTCCCACGCCCTCCTCGAACGATGGCAGCGGCATCCTCGAGCCGGCCAATCGCGGCGGGGTTCCCGGTGGCCTTGGCAAATTCGATGGCAGCTTCGACCTTCGGTCCCATGGAGCCGGCAGGGAAGTCGTTTCCGGAAACGTCCCTTACATGCACGCGTTCGAGCAAGTGGGCTTGCGAGGTGCCGTAGCCGAGGTAGACACCATCGACATCGGTCAACATGACAAACATGTCCGCGTTCAGTTCTCGCGCAAGCAGCGCGCTTGCGCGGTCCTTGTCGATGACGGCCTCGATGCCGACACGTCTCCCATCCTCCAATTCGATCACCGGAACGCCGCCCCCGCCGGCACATGTCACGATCACACCGCGTTCTACCAGGAACGAAATCACCGTGGCCTCGAGGATTGTTTGCGGCTTGGGCGACGGCACGACACGTCGCCAGTTGGCGCCGTCCTGTGCGATCCTCCAGCCTCTTTCGCCAGCCAGCCGGCGAGCGGTCGCCTCGGTATAGCCCGGGCCGATCGGCTTGGTCGGATGCGAAAAGGCCTCGTCGCATGGATCGACCTTCACTTGCGTGAGCAGTGTCGCGAAGAGCCTGTCCGGCAGGACGTTGCCCAGTTCCTGTTCGATGACATAACCGATCATGCCGGCGCTCTCGGCATCCAGCACATCCAGCGGGAAAGCGTCGGCGTCCGGTGTTGCAGCCGATTGCAATGCCAGAAGCCCGACCTGTGGCCCATTTCCGTGCGTGATTACCAGCGAGTGTCCGGCACGAACCAACTCCCCGAGCACGACCGCTGCGCGTCGGATGTTGGCACGCTGGTTTTCGGCTGTCATGGGCTCGCCCCGTCGTAATAGGGCGTTTCCTCCGAGCGCGACGACGATCAGCATGTCAGCCCCCGATCGTCGCAACAAGAATGGCCTTGATCGCGTGCATGCGGTTTTCGGACTGGTCGAACACGATCGACGCTTCCGACTCGAACACCGCGTCCTCAACTTCCATGCAGTCGATGCCAAACTTGCTCGCAATATGCCGGCCTACGTCCGTCTCAGCATCGTGGAAGGCGGGCAGGCAGTGCATGAACTTGGTAAATGGGTTGCCGGTTGCCGCCATCAGGTCGCGCGTAACCCGGTAGGGTGTCAGCAGCTTTATGCGTTCTGCCCAGCCGGCCTCTTCCTCGCCCATCGACAACCAGACATCGGTGTAGATGAAGTCAGCGGCTCGAACACAGCTTTCGACATCCTCGTCCAGCCTGAACCGGCCACCGCTGAGTTCGGCCAGCTCCTGGATATGCGCGCAGAGATGGTCGTCCGGCCACAGTTGCTTGGGGGAGGCGATGCGCACGTCCATTCCCACCTTGGCGGCGCCGATCGCCAACGACTGGGCGACATTGTCGCGACCCTCGCCGACGAAAGCGACTGTCATGTCCGACAGGTGTTTGTGCGTGAACTCGCGCATGGTCATGAAGTCGGCCAGGATCTGGGTGGGATGTGCCTCGTCGGTGAGGCCGTTATAGACCGGCACGCCAGCATAGGCCGCGAGCGTCTCAACCTGGTCCTGACCGAACCCCCGGTATTCGATGGCATCGTACATGCGACCCAAGACGCGCGCCGTGTCTTTCACTGACTCCTTGTGACCGATATGGCTGCCAGAGGGTCCGAGATAGGTGACGTGCGCACCCTGGTCGTAGGCTGCCACCTCGAAGCCTGAGCGCGTACGGGTAGAATCTTTCTCGAAGATCAGGGCGATGTTCTTGCGCATCAGTCGCGGCACCTCGGTACCCGCCTGCTTGGCCGTCTTCAGGTCTGCTGCAAGTCTGAGCAGGTATCGGATCTCAGACGGCGATAAATCGTCGAGCGTCAACACATTGCGACCACGAAGATTGATGGGCATGTCGATGTTCCTCATTCGTCGGATTTGGCTCAGGCCGGCTCGCGGGCGATCGGGCAAGTCATACAGTGGCCGCCGCCGCGTCCGCGGCTGAGTTCGGCACCCTCAACCGTGATCACTTCGACGCCTGCCCGGCGCAGCAGCGTGTTCGTGTAGACGTTGCGGTCGTAGCCGATGACGACGCCGGGCTCGACTGCAATGACGTTGTTGCCGTCGTCCCATTGTTCGCGTTCAACTTCATAGGCATCGCCGCCCGTGGCGACGATGCGCAGGGTCTTCAGCCCCAGCGCCTCTTTCACGACTTCGGTGAACGGCTTTTCCTCTTCGTAGACATCGACGGAAGCCTTCCCCTCGCCGGGGCGCAGCGAGAAAGTGCGCAGCCGCTCGACTACCGGCGGATACATTGTCACCAGGTCGCGGTCGCAGAAGGTGAAAACCGTGTCGAGATGCATGAAGGAGCGGTCGCGCGGCATCAGCGCGGCGATCACGCGCGTCGCCTCACCGGCGGCGAACAGGCTGCGGGCAAGCCCGCCGACCGCCTGCGGCGCGGTGCGCTCGCCCATGCCGACCAGCACGACGCCGCCGCCGATGGGCATGACGTCGCCGCCTTCCAGGCTCACGCCTGGTCCGGGGTCGTCGGGCGACACGAAGGGCAGGGAGGCGTCGCGGAACCTCGGGTGGAACCGGTAGACGGCTTCGACATTAGCGGCCTCTGGCTTACGCGCTGGCCAGTACATTGCGTTGACCGACACAGCACGGTAGATCCAGCAGGAACTGTCACGCGTGAAGAGCTGATTTGGCAGCGGAGGCAGGACGAAGTCCTGCGGCAGCAGCGTCTTGCCCGTCAGGCCCGCCGGCTCGAAAGGCAGCTCAGCACGGGCAACGCCGCCCACCAGGACCGTTGCCAGTTCGTGGGCAGGCATCTCGTCCAGCCAGCCGCGTAAATCGCTCACCATGTCGTAGCCTACGACCGAGGCATCGACCCGGCGGTCGAGCAGCCACTTGCGGGCCTCCGGCAGCGCCATGGTTTGGGCCAGCAGATCGCTGAACAGGTGGACGGTGATCCCCCGCTCGCGCAGGGCATCAACAAAGACGTCGTGTTCCTGCCGTGCGCGCTTGACCCAAAGCACGTCGTCAAAAAGCAGCGTCCTGCAATTATCGGGTGTCAGCCGGCGCAGGCTCAGGTCGGGCCGGTGCACTATGACTTCGCACAACCGGCCGGTTTCGGAATGGACGCCGAGGGCGGTCATGATTTTCTCCTTTCGATGAACTTGGAAGATCTCAGAGCGCGCTTACGGCGCCGGTCCACATCTCGTAGGCGGCGTAGAGCCCGACCAAGGCGAGAGCGACGGCAAGTGCCGCTTCGACAGGATGGAAGACGCGCGCCTGGTTTTCACGGCGTGCCCAGACGTAGAAGATGATGCCCGGCGCATAGAGGATGGCGCACATGAACAGGTACGAGAGCCCGGCGGCATAGACGAGCCACAAGCCGTAGATCGTCGCCACCAGGCCGATCAGCAGTGCGCCGCTACGGCGCTCACCTGCTTTATAGCTCTCGCCGGTGATTGCCAGTTTCGCCGCATAGGCGCCGGAAAAGATGTATGGCACCAGGATGGCGGCAGAGGCGATGTAGAACAGCGCCTGGTAGGTGCTCTGTGCGAACAGCGTGATGATGAGGGATCCCTGAACGAGCAGGTTGGTGATGAGCAGCGATGTGGAGGGCACGCCGCGCTCGTTCTCGCGGCCGAAGAATTTCGGCATGGTGCCGTCCTTGCCCGCCACGTGGGGAACCTCGGCGGCGAGCAGCGTCCAGCTCAGGAAGGCTCCGACCACGGAGACGACGAGGGCCAGATTGATGAGCACCGCACCCCAGGGGCCGACGACGGCCTCGAGCACGCCTGCCATGGACGGGTTCTTCAGCACCGCCAGCCCAGGTTGGCTGATGACGCCGAGCGAGAGCAGCGACACCAGCGCATAAAGGGCAAGGCAGGCGAAGAAGCCGAGCACGGTCGCGGTGGCGATGTCTTTGCGCCGTTCGGCGCGTGCGGAGAAGACGCTAGCGCCTTCGATGCCGATGAACACCCACAAGGTGACGAGCATGGTGCTCCTCACCTGCGTCATGACTGGGCCGAGGCTTGCGTTGCCGAGCCCGGAGAAATCTGCCGAGAAGATGTCCACCTTGAAGGCCACAGCGACGATGCCGATGAACAGCACGATCGGTGCGATCTTGGCGATCGTGACGATCAGGTTGATGATCGCTGCTTGCCGCACGCCAGACATGATCAGGAAATGGATGACCCAGAGCAGCGCGGATGCGCCGATCACGGACTGCCAGGTATTGCCGTCGCCGAACGCCGGGAAAAAATATGACAATGCGCTGAATACGATGACGGCATAGGAAACATTGCCGACCCAGGCGCTGATCCAATAACCCCATGCACTGTTGAAGCCGACGAACGGTCCGAAACCTTCCTTTGCATAAGCGTAAGGGCCGGCGTCCAATTCGGGTTTGCGGGTCGCGAGCGACTGGTAGACAAAGACCAGTCCCAGCATGCCGACTGCGGTGATAGCCCAGCCGATGATGATGGCGAGTGGCCCGGCGCCGGCCGCCATGTTCTGCGGTAGGCTGAAGACGCCGGACCCGACCATGGAGCCTATGACGAGCGCGGTGAGTGCGCCGAGACGCAGCTTGTTGCCTGTTGCTACGGGAACGGAAGCGGTTGATGTGGAAATATCGGTGGCGGCCATGAAGTTTCTCTCCAAGGTTCGGGGCCATTTTTCCTTGAGGAGGATGGGGCGGTTTGGAACTGGAGACTTTGACTGGCATCAAAAGTCTTCTGCATCGACTGGAAATTTTCGCTAGGGCAGGATGATCTGAAGCGGAGTCACTCATACTGGCCTAACTATTTGTTGTTGCAGCGTGATCTTGTCCTTGGTGGTCCTCAGCCCGGTAAAGCTGAAGTCGCCGCTCGAGACGATGCAGGCGATCAGCGGCGGCGTGAAGTCCACCATCATGTGCCATGAAATCGTCATGATGTTCTGTCGGCCTTTATGGTTCGTCGTCAGCAGGACCACCGGACCAGGCTCGATGAGCCGGTAGACCTCTCCGAGCGGCAGCTCCTTCATCGTCACATCTTCTGGGCAAGGCCGCCGCGGTACGTTTGTCACGGGGGTCGGCCAACGTGTTGACCCGCGTCAAAGCCCGCTCAGCTGTCTCCCGTTAGTGTGGCTCACCCTCTCACTGGCAAGGAGAATCCGATGAAAGCCCTCGTCTATGAAGGACCTGGCAAGAAGTCCCTCGAACAGCGGCCTGTCCCAAAGATCAATGCTCCCACCGACGCGATCGTACGGGTAACCAAGACCACGATCTGCGGCACCGACCTGCATATCCTGAAAGGGGACGTGCCAACCTGCACGCCCGGCCGGATCCTTGGTCACGAGGGCGTGGGCGTAATCGAGGAGACGGGAGCAGGGGTCACTCAGTTCAAGAAGGGCGACCGGGTCCTGATCTCCTGCATCTCGTCATGCGGCAAATGCGAATATTGTCGGAAAGGCATGTACTCTCATTGCACGACCGGTGGCTGGATCCTCGGCAACACGATCGACGGCACGCAGGCCGAATATGTCCGCATCCCGCATGCCGACACCAGCCTCTATCCCATCCCGGAAGGGGCAGATGAAGAGGCGCTCGTCATGCTGAGTGATATCCTGCCGACCGGCTTCGAGTGCGGCGTGCTTAACGGCAAAGTTCAGCCGGGCAGCACAGTCGCCATCGTTGGCTCCGGACCAATCGGGCTGGCCGCTCTGCTCACGGCCCAGTTCTATTCGCCGGCGGCGATCATCATGATCGACCTGGACCAGAACCGGCTCGAAGTCGCCAAGCGTTTCGGTGCGACTGCAGCGGTCAGGGGCAGCGGCGAGGAGGCCGTCCGGCAGGTTATGGCGCTCACTGCCGCCCGCGGCGTCGATGCAGCGATTGAGGCGGTGGGCGTTCCGGCCACATTCGAATTGTGTGAGGAGATCGTGGCGCCTGGCGGCGTCATTGCCAATGTTGGCGTCCATGGCGTCAAGGCCGACCTGCACCTCGAAAAGCTCTGGTCGCAAAACATCGCAATCACGACCCGCCTGGTGGACACGGTGAGCACGCCAATGCTCTTGAAGACCGTCCAGTCAGGAAAGATCGATCCGAAGAAATTGATCACCCATCGCTTCAGCCTGGATGAAGTTCTAGACGCGTACGACACATTCGGTCGCGCCTCCAGCACCCAGGCGCTGAAGGTTATCATCGAGACGGCTGCTGCGGATGCTGACGCCGCGCGGACCGTCGGCGAGCCCGCCAAGCCGGGTAGGGTCGTGATACCTGACGACTGGAGCACCGATCTCGTTACCCGCACCGGACTCGTGCTTCACGTGCGTCCGGTCCGTTCCGACGACGAAGCGGCCCTGGCCGAGTTCTTCACGCATGTGACGCCCCAAGACCTGCGCTTCCGTTTCCTTGGCGGCATGAGGGAAGTCAGCCACGAACGTCTCATGGCAATGACCCATGTCGATCATCGGCTGACCGAGAACTTTCTTGCGTGCAGTGATGGTGGCAAGACAGTCATTGCCACGGCAATGCTGGCTTGCGACGCCTCGCTAGACAAGGGAGAAGTCGCAATTTCCGTCCGCGCCGACTACAAGCACAAAGGTGTCGCCTGGGAGTTGCTCCGCCACGTCGCCCGCTACGCTGAGGCAAAAGGTATCAGGGCGCTGGAATCGATCGAAAGCCGCGAAAACCACGAAGCCATCGAACTCGAGCGGGAGCAGGGCTTCGTCGCGGAATTCCACCCCGACGATGCGACGCTGATGCTCGTCCGGAAAGAGTTTCGTCGAGGCTGACTGCCTGGCGGACAGAAGGGAAACGATTGCGCTGCTTTCAGGTTTGGCTGGGAGCAGCGTTGTCCGTTGGTGATGAGGCGGTTCAGTGCTCCGTTTCGCCGGTAGCTGCGTGTGGCGCTACCGAGCGCCCATCCATGGAGCCGACTGACCATAGCCGCCAGCGATAATCAGGTCGGCTCGCATCTCCGATGCGACTTGGTTGAGAGCTTCGGCGGCTTCAGGCTTGGCGGCATTGACACCCCGCCACAGCCAATTGTTTTGTGCCCTTGACGGCAACGACCATTCGTCGAGGGCGCCATTGTCGGCAAGGCCGCCAGTACATCGGGGACGAGGCCGCGGGCATATTCGCGATCGGTCGCGGAAGGGTGGTGAGCCGAAGTGCGGCCGACCCCTCGGCTCAGGTCTGGTTCGTGCCAGGTCCGGACATTCACCCGCTGGTAGATTGCGGACCCGCGTATCGGTTCGCATGACAGGCCTACCCGCGGCCTGCTCCCTCTAAGCGACGTGACCAGATACCCCCCGCCCAGCAGGTCAGAAGAAAAGGACGTCGTCGGAGCGGAGACTGGTAAGAGCCACCCCCTCAAGCAGGATGCCGTCGCGGCTCCCAAAGCCGTAGGAGACGAAGACGCCGTCCTCCGTGTCCGAGGCCAGCGAGAGAAAGCCGTCGAAGTCGCGGATGCCCATCGCCCGCGCGGCGCTCCGGTCGAACCGCAGCACATCGCCGCTGGCCGGGTCGAAATCGACCACGTGGTCGATGCCGTTGCCGCTCAAGTCGCTGCGGCTCCAGATGAAGGTATCGGCGCCTGCACCGCCGATTAACTGGTCGGCGCCGCGCCCGCCCCAGATTTGGTCGTCGCCTGCGCCGCCGATCAGGCGGTCGGCCCCGCCGCCCCCTGAGATTTCATCGTCGCCCGCCCGACCGTCGATGAGATCGTCGCCGTTATTGCTGGTGAGTACGTCGTTGCCAGCACCGCCGCGCAGCGTGTCGTCGTTGTGATCGTACAAATTCGTGACCACCCGGAAGCTCTCGATCCCACGGAACACCAAGCTCGGGCCCATCATGCCGGCCATCGCGTCGAAGTCGATGGCGCCCATGACATGGTCTGCCGCGATCTGCAGCGTGTCGTCGCCGGCGCCGCCTTCGATCATGCCTTCGGGGCGGAAGAGCCGGATCAGATCATTGCCTTCGCCACCGTCGATGAGATCGACACCGCCGCGGCCAATGAGCGTGTCGTCGCCACCGTTGCCGAGCATCACGTCGTCGCCGGAACCGGCATCGAAATGATCCCTGCCGCTGCCGCCGATCAGAACATTGTCGCCTTCGCCGGCAAAGACCGAGGCCATCATATTTGACGAGCCGAAGACCACGTCGTCGCCGCTGCCGAGCGTGATGTCGGCCTTCTCGAAGCCGCGGAAAACGAGGCCGGTCGAGGCCGTGCCCCGTTCCAGGTCGACGGTGACGTCCTGAGGCTCGCCGTGATGTTGCAAGTAGAGCACATCGTTGCCGGCGCCGCCGTCGGCCTCCGCTGTGCCGAATGTCGTGATGACGACATCGTTGCCGGCCCCGCCATAGAGGCGGTTGGCGCCGACGCCGTCGCTGATCATATCGTCGCCGCCGCCGGCATCGACGACATCGTCGCCGAAAGCGATCGGGCCCACGTCGAGCGCCCACGCGGTGCCGATCACATCGTTGCCGGCGCCGGTCGAGATCCAATCGTCGCCCAATGTGCCGGAGACGAAGTCGGCGGCTCTCCCGGTCGTCAACACCAACTGCTCGATGTTGCTGAAGAAGATATGATCGGTGAACTGAGGCATAAAGCCGATCATGGCGTGGCCGGAAACACCATTAAACCGCACCGGCTCGGTTCTCGTCGACAGGTCGACGACGAAAGTGTCGAAACCCGCGCCACCTGTCACAGCTCCGCCGACTCCAACGAGAACGATCGTGTCGTCTCCCTCTCCGCCATCGAGCCTGTCATAGCCGCTCTCACTCGTCAGGAGATCGTCGCCGGCGCCGGCGTCGAGGAGGTCGTTGCCTTCACCGCCGTCGAGATCGTCATTGCCGATAAGCCCCCACAGCCGGTCGATCTCCGGTCCGCCGCGCAGTTTGTCGTCACCTTTCGTTCCAATGACGTTCGTCATGACCGGCTCCCTTCGCCGTTTTGGAGAGAAACTTATAGCGTACTGAGAACAAGACAGAACAACCAGCCGAGAGGAAAATCAAATTAATATTATTAATCGGTAACTCGGCAGGAAAATATATTTCAAAAATACTGCGACAATACAGGAGATCTAATTGAATACTCGAATCATCCCTCCATTCACCGGGGCGTCGAATGACCTTCGACACAGCGCCGATAGACCCGGCTGGCTCGTCTCTCAGCCCTTTCGGTGATGCCATTAAAGGGTAAAGCTACCGGCGCGTGGTCAGTTTTGCGCTGAGCTTCCGCTAAGGGCAGAGCCTTGCCGCCAGAGCGTTGTAAAGGATGGGCAGAGAAGGGTCGATCTTTGCGGTTCGATCAGTCACGGAAGGGTGGGGGAGCGGAAGTTAGAGAGCACATGCACAACGGTCGCGTTCCCGGTAAAGCAGCCATTATTCTAGCCACAGGTGAAACGTCTTTCGGCAGAGAAAGAGTCACATCTGATTCTTTGATGTTCCGAAGAAGCTCGTTCTCATTTCCATCATTGCGCCTGGGACGTATAATGATTGGGCCGCAAAGCTTCTGCCAAAAGAACGCATTGTCCTCATCATCCCCCTGGTACGGGCACAGCATTCCACGGTCTCTGCAGCGGAATGAGCTAAGCGGCGTAGGAAGGTGCTATTCCTGTGGCGACAGACGAAACGGCCGAGCCGACCAAACGCGATTTTCTTTATCTGGTGACGGCAATGGCAGGGGTGGTGGGAGTTGGGGCGGCCTCTTGGCCCTTTATCGATGCAATGCGTCCCGATGCCTCAACACTTGCCCTGGCCTCTATCGAGGTGGACGTGTCCTCGCTCGCGGAAGGCATGTCAATGACCGTCAAATGGCGCGGCCGTCCCGTTTTCATCCGCAATCGGACCGGCAAGGAGGTGGAGGCCGCGAACGCGACCGCCCTTGAGGAACTCAAGGACCCGTTGGCGCGAAACGCGAATCTTGAGCACGACCAGCCGGCGACAGACGTGGCGCGCTCGGCCGGTCAGGGCAGGGAGAACTGGATCGTGATGATCGGGGTCTGCACGCATTTGGGCTGCGTGCCTTTAGGTCAGGCGGGTGATTTTGGTGGTTGGTTCTGTCCCTGCCACGGATCGCACTACGATACCGCCGGTCGCATCCGCAAGGGACCCGCGCCGGAGAATCTCGCAATTCCTCACTTCGAATTCGTCTCCGATACAGTTGTACGGATCGGCTAAGCCTCCGGCTGTTCAAATATAACCCGGTCGAGATCGGATGCGGCTGTCGGTCGCAACTTTTCGTGACCGTCTTCCAATGCACGTCGCGCCATGCAAGCATAGGGGCATGTTCGCTGTCGTCGCGCTCCGGCGCTTACTCTGTCTGTTGGCGTTGCTCGGGGTCGCGTTCGGTCCCGTGAGCGTGAGCACGGCGGCGAATGCGATGGCACTTTCGTCCGACATGCAAATGGAAGCCATGCCGGGCATGGACGGCTCCGACGACATGTCCAACTGCCCAGAGCAGCAACCCGTTCAGAAGAACGAATGCGGGAAGGCCTGCCCGCTCGCACTCTTATGCTCCTCGACCATTCTCGCGCATGAGGACACGGGCGGCTGGCGCATCAGTCTGGAGTCCCGCGAACTGTCGCACGGCTTGTTGCAGGACAGCCATCTCCCATCGGCCCTTGTCGAACCTCCCGCACGACCTCCCAGGGCCTGATCTCACCCCTTGATCCGCTGGATTCGCCCGGCCCAAACCTCGGCAGGCTTCTTCCGACTATCGTTATTTTTCAAGAACGCGGCCGACGCGCCCGTTCTAGGTGAGATTCGTATGAACCATTTTTCTCCCAAGGGAAATCTCGCATCGCTGGCGATCGTGCTGGCCTCGACCGCCATATCCTACGCCGCGGCAACGGACTACGAGTTCAAGCTCGTCCAGTCCGAGGTCGCCCAGGGACCGGAGGCGACGGTCGCCGTTCGGCTGATCGACAAGCGGACGGAAAAACCCGTCTCCGACGCCGTGATCTTCACCACCCGGATGGACATGGCCCCGGAAGGCATGGAAGCGATGACCACCCCGGTCGAGGCGCTCCCGTCTACGGAACCCGGCGTCTACCGCTTCAAGACGAACCTGAGCATGGAGGGCGGCTGGCGCTTCAAGCTCGCCGCCAAGGTCCAGGGCGAGACCGACACCGTCCAGGGCGAACTCACTCTGCAGGCGACGCCGTGAAGTCCTTCAAGCTCCTGCTCCTCTTGGGCTCCCTCGCCGTTGCCGGCGGGGGAGGCTACGTGGCCGGCACACGCGGCCTCGCCACCAATGTCAACCAGCTTTTCTCCGGGCAGGCGCTCGGGGAAACGATGCCGCCCGCGGCGATCCCCACGGGCAAGCTCATCTACTACCGCCATCCGGACGGTGCGCCGGAATATTCGGCGACTCCGAAAGAGACCGCCGACGGCCGCGCCTTCGTCGCCGTGCGGGAGAGCGAGGACGTATCCTTCGAGACGGTGAAGAAGGCACCCACCGAAAGCGCGGGAGCGACGCCGAAAGCGGGCGAGCGCAAGATACTCTATTACCGCAATCCCATGGGCCTGCCGGACACCTCCAAAGTGCCAAAGAAAGACTCGATGGGCATGGATTACATCCCGGTCTTCGAGGGCGGCGAAGCGGACAGCTCCGTCGTCAAGGTCTCGCTCGGCAAGCTCCAGCGCACCGGGGTGAAGACGGCAACGGTGGAGAAAGCCGTCGTCAGCCGCGAGATTCGTGTGCCGGGGACGGTCACGTTCGACGAGCGGCTGGTGCGGATCGTCTCGATGCGGGCGGACTCCTTCATCGAGGGCGTTGCCAACGTGACGACAGGCGACCGGGTGCGGAAGGGGGACGGCCTCTTCCACTTCTACTCAAAGGAGATCGCCAAGGCCGGGGCCGAATACGCCACGGAATTGCGCGGCGGCGGCAAGCCGGACCTCAACGTCGGCGGCGCGCTGCAACTGCGCAATCTCGGCGCGCCGGAAGAGGCGATCAGGGCCATAGCTCGGGACCGGTCGGTGCCCAGAAGCATCGCATACCTGTCGCCGAGCGACGGCGTCGTTCTCGAACGCAACGCGACGACCGGCATGATGGCGGAGGCCGGCGACGTCCTGTTCCGCATCGCCGACATGTCAAAGGTGTGGGTGATCGCGGACGTGCCTGAATATGATGCCGCGAACATCCGGAAAGGCGCGCCGGCGACCGTCAAAGTGCGCAACCTGCCCGGCAAGGTATTCGAGGGCACCGTCGATCTGATCTATCCCGAGCTTCAGACGCAGACGCGGACGGCCAGGATGAGGATCGAGCTTTCCAACGGCGAGGGTCTACTGTTCGCAAACATGTACGCCGAGGTGGAGATCGCCTCGGGTGAAACGGCGCCGGTCGTCGCCGTGCCGAACAGCGCCGTGATTGACACGGGCGACCGCCAGGTGGTGTTCGTCGACAAGGGCGAAGGCCGTTTCGAACCGCGCGACGTCACCCTCGGTGCGCGCGGCGACGACCGGACGCAGGTCACGAAGGGGGTGGAGGCCGGCGAGAAGATCGTCGTTTCCGCGAACTTCCTGCTCGATGCCGAAAGCAACCTTAATGCGGCGCTGAACGGGCTCACGACGAGCGAGGTGCAGCCATGATCTCCAACGTCATCGCCTGGTCTGCTCGCAACCTTGTACTGATCATCGTCGGAGCCGCGCTCTCGATCGCTGCGGGCGTCTATTCGCTGCGATCTCTCCCGCTCGACGCCATCCCCGACCTCTCGGATGTGCAGGTCATCGTCTTCACCGACTATCCCGGCCAAGCACCACAAGTGGTCGAGGATCAGGTCACCTATCCGCTGACGACGTCGATGCTGACGGTACCGCGGTCGAAGGTCGTGCGCGGCTTCTCGTTCTTCGGCGTCTCCTTCGTCTACGTCATCTTCGAGGACGGGACCGATCCGTATTGGGCGCGCAGCCGCGTGCTCGAATACTTGAACGCCGCCTCGAACCGACTGCCGCAGGGCGTCTCGCCGAGCCTCGGCCCCGACGCGACCGGGGTCGGCTGGGTCTACCAGTACGCCCTCGTCGCCAAGGAATTGTCGCTCGCCGAACTGCGCTCGCTGCAGGACTGGGTCGTCCGCTTCGCCGCCTCGAAGTCTGAGGGCGTGGCCGAGGTCGCGAGTGTCGGCGGCTTCGTCAAGCAATACTCCGTCGTCGTCGATCCGGCGCGGCTGCGCGCCCAGAACGCGACGCTCAAGCAGGTCTCCGACGCGGTCCGCACCAGCAACAGGGACGTCGGCGGGCGAACGGTCGAAATCTCCGAATTCGAGTTCATGGTACGTGGCAAAGGCTACCTGCAGGGCATCAGGGACATCGAGAACATCACCTTGATGACCGAGGGCGGGACACCGCTGCGCCTCGGCGATGTAGCGCGGGTGGAGACGGTTCCGGACGAGCGTCGCGGCATCACCGAACTCAACGGCGAGGGAGAGGTCGCAAGCGGCATCGTGCTGCAGCGCGTGGGCGAAAACGCGCTGAACGTCATCGACAGCGCCAAGAAGAGCCTGGCGGCGGTCAAGGACAGCCTGCCGGCGGGCACCGACATCCTTCCCGTCTACGACCGCTCGGAGCTGATCAAGGCCGCAATCGAGACGCTCAAGGGCACGCTGGTCGAGGAGTCGGTCATCGTCGCCCTGGTGACCATCGCCTTCCTCCTGCATGTCCGCAGCGCCCTCGTCGCCATCATCATGCTGCCGATCGGCATTCTGATCTCCTTCATCGCGATGCGCGCGCTCGGCATCGGGGCAAACATCATGAGCCTCGGTGGCATCGCCATCGCCATCGGCGCGATGATCGACGCGGCGATCGTCATGATCGAGAACGCCCACAAGCATCTGGAGCGCGCTCCGCCCGGCAAACCCCGCACCGAGGTGCTGATCAAGGCCGCAAGCGAGGTCGGCCCGGCGCTCTTCTTCAGCCTGCTGATCATCACCGTATCGTTCCTCCCGATCTTCACGCTGGAGTCGCAGGAGGGACGGCTGTTCGGACCGCTCGCCTTCACGAAGACCTTCGCCATGGCGGCGGCCGCGCTCCTGTCGGTGACGCTCGTCCCGGCGCTGATGGTCGTGTTCGTGCGCGGCCGGATCGTGCCTGAGCACAGGAACCCACTCAACCGGTTTCTCATCTGGATCTACCGCCCGGTCATTGCCGGGGTGCTGCGGGCGAAGACGATCACCATCCTCCTGGCTGTGGCGGCGCTCGCCGCGACGGTCTGGCCCGCCCGCCAGATCGGCAGCGAGTTCATGCCGAACCTCAACGAAGGCACGCTGATGTACATGCCGACGACCTTGCCCGGTCTGTCGGTGACCAAGGCGGCCGAGCTGATGCAGACCCAGGACCGGATCATCAAGTCCTTCCCGGAGGTCGAGACCGTCTTCGGAAAGGCGGGGAGGGCGCTGACGGCCACCGACCCCGCGCCGACGGAGATGTTCGAGACGATCATCACCCTGAAGCCGAAGTCCGAATGGCGGCCGGGCGTGACGATCGACAGCCTCAAGCAGGAGATGGATGCGGCGCTGCAGTTCCCTGGCGTGTCCAACGCCTGGACGATGCCGATCCGCGCCCGCATCGACATGCTGTCGACCGGCATTCGCACACCCGTCGGCGTCAAGGTCTACGGGACCGACCTCAAGGAGATGGAGCGGATCGCGCGCGAAATCGAGATCGTGTTGAAGACGATTCCCGGAACGTCGAGCGCCTATGCCGAGCGCGTGATCGGTGGGTACTATCTCGACATCGTGCCGGATCGCACAGCGCTCGGGCGCTACGGCTTGAGCATAGACGACGTGCAGGACGTGATCGGCACGGCGCTCGGTTCCGAGGTGGTGACCTCGACGGTCGAGGGCCGCGAACGCTACGGCGTCGCCGTCCGCTATCCGCGGGCCTTCAGGAGCGATCCGCAATCGATCGCCCGCGACGTCGAGGTCGCGCTTCCCGGCGGCGGAACCGTCCCGCTCGGCGCTGTCGCCGACGTGAAGCTGACCCGTGGTGCCACGACCATCCGGACGGAGAACGGCCAGCTCGCCGTCTATATCTTCGTCGACATCGCCAATCGCGATCTCGGCGGCTACGTCGCGGACGCGAAGGACGCGGTCGCCAAGAGCGTGACCATGCCGGCCGGCTACTCGGTCGCCTGGAGCGGCCAGTACGAGTATCTGGAGCGGGCGAAGGCCCGGCTCGCGATCGTCGTGCCGCTGACATTGGCGCTGATCTTCCTGCTGCTCTACCTGAACTTCAAGGCGCTGACCGAGACGCTCATCGTCATGTTGTCGCTGCCCTTTGCTCTCGTCGGCGGCATCTGGCTGATGTGGTGGCTGGGCTTCAATGCCTCGGTGGCAGTGGTCGTCGGCTTCATCGCGCTCGCGGGCGTGGCTGCCGAGACCGGCGTGATCATGCTGATCTATCTCGACCAGGCGCTTCGCGAACGGCGCGCGGCGTGCGCGGCGGAGAAGCGTCTGTTCACGCGCGACGACCTGCATCAGGCGATCATGGTCGGAGCAGTCGAGCGCGTGCGGCCGAAGATGATGACGGTGGTCGCGATCATCGCCGGGCTTGTGCCGATCCTCTGGAGCACCGGGGCCGGCTCGGAAATCATGCAGCGCATCGCCGTGCCGATGATCGGCGGCATGATCTCGTCGACGGTGCTGACGCTGGCCGTGATCCCGGCGATCTACGGGTTGGTCAAGGGCTGGCGACTGCCAGCCCGAGCCGATCATTTCTCGGCGGAGGCTGAACCGGCACCGCTGATGGAGGCGGCCGAATGAAGGGAGGAGGCCATGATGAACGATATGATGGGCGGCGGCATGATGTGGGGCATGGGTATTGTCGGCATCGTCGGGCTGGTCGTGATCGCGCTGGTGATTGCGGCGCTGATCAAATACGTGTTCTTCCGCTGAGGCGTCCGCCCGCGTTGCGTCACGCATGTTGACGTGCCCGGTCTCCTCAGGGACGCATCATGGCTCGTACTCCCGGAGGTTCGGCGCGATTCTCTCCGTTATGAAGCCCTGGTCGATCCGACAGCTTGGCCTTTTGCTCCTCGCGACCCTCGTCGCCGCGGGGATGGGCCTGTCGGTCGCCCAGGCGAGCGGCATGGCTGCGAAGACGGCGACCATGGCGGAAATGAGAGTGTCCGACCAAGGCGACTGCCAGGATTGTCCCGACCAGCCCGGCGACAGCGGCATGAAGTCGATGCCCTGCGGCTGCGCAAGCTGATTTGATGTTGAGTTCCAAAGAGTGCGGTTTCGGCACTGAAGCTGGGTGAGTGAGTGGGGCGAGTCCCTTCGCTTGCAGGCGTTTCCGGTTGGCCAGGTCAAACTCCGGTGTTGCACACGCCATTGAGGGGCGTTTGT
>NZ_JADYVE010000001.1 GCF_020193655.1 Ensifer sp. IC3342 | reverse complement strand
TGCCCGCCACCGGATGCAGCACCTTCGATACGGACGATTTCATCCGCGTGCTTTCGCCAGCCGCCAGGATGATTGCCAGGCACGTCCGTTCCATTCGCATTTCTCCTTGGTATTGATCGCAGGCGGATGCCCTATCGCCTGACTCGACCGTGTTCTTATAGGCAAGATATTGCGAGAAACACAATTCTCACAATCACGTCGCGTAACCTCCGGTTAAAACCTGACGGCGGTCGCGCGACCTCAAGCTTCCGGACGCAGCCTGCTTTCCGCCAAGAGGCCGCTTTCCTCGAGAATGGGATAGGCCACGGACGCTATGTGTGCGTTGATGCGCTTCAGATCCCTCAACATGTCGAGATGCAGCGAGCTCGTCTGCAGGCTCTGAAGCAGGCCGTCGCGAAGGCGCTCGAGATGCCGCTCCGCCGAGCGCTTTTCCATGTGGCGGACATCGACTTTAACCTCGACCAGATGGCGAGCGAGGTCCGCATTGCGGCTGACAAAGATCGTCTGAGCGATGCGCAGGTTGTCGATCGTCAGGTTGAACAGGCTTTTCAGCTCCTGATAGCCGTCTTCGGAAAACTTCAATCCATTGGTGACTTTCTTGCCGATCTGCTCGCAGAGGCCTTTTTCGATGATGTCACCCATGTGCTCGAGATTGATCGCGTAGTCGATGATGACGATCGAGCGGCGACCATCCTCGGCGCCGAGTCCGTCGCGACCGAGCCGGGACAGGAATATTTTCACCTCCTGCTGAAGGAGATCGACCTGCTTTTCCATTTTTCCGATGTCATGCAGCTCGCCGAGATCGTTGTTGTCGAAGGCGTTCGATGCGTGCGTCAGCATCGCCTCTACCAGATCCCCGACACGCAAGACTTCGCGCGTCGCTGCGGAAAGTGCCATAACCGGGGTGTCGAGCGTCGCTTCATCGAGATAACGCGGCCCCGTTTCGCCCGCTTCTTCGTCAGGAACGAACCGGCTCATCAGGCGCGAGAGCAACCCTGCGAATGGCCAGGCGACAATCGCGACGACGAGATTGAAGACAAGATGGACGTCGACCGGCAGGTTCTGCCGTGGCAACGGCAGATGCTGCAGCCACTCCGCGCCGATCCCTGCGATCGGAAGCGCAATGAGGCAGCCCAAGCCGCGCACGACGAGGTTGCCGAGCGTGACGCGGCGCGCAGGGGGTGCCGAACCGAGGGTCGCGATAACCGGCGGAATGGCTCCCCCGAGATTGGCGCCAAGCACCAATGCGACGGTCAGTCCGACGGAGAGCACCCCAGCAGACGAAAGGGAAAGCACAAGCATCACGATCGCTAGACTTGACGATGACGCAAAGGCGAGGCCCGCCGAAATGATCAGGGCAACCGGCCAGGCGCTGTCGAGCATGCCGAGGAACGTCGCGAGTGCACGGGATTCGCGCATCGGTTCCGTTGCGGCGGAAAGCAAGTCGAGCGACAGCAACATCAGGCCGATGCCGACAAGGGCGAAGCCGGCGCCTTGACGCGCGCTCGACCGGCTCATCCGGTGCACCATCACGCCCGCTAGAATAATTGCTGGCGACAGCCAGCCTATCCCGGTGGCAACGATCCACGCCGTCATCGCCGTTCCGACGTTGGCGCCCAGCAGCACGATCTGCGCCATTCGTGCGCGCACCAGCCCCTTTTCCACGAATGAAGCCGTCATCAAGGCCGTCGCCGTCGAACTCTGCAATGACAGGGTCGC
Organism: Ensifer sp. IC3342; assembly: GCF_020193655.1. Taxonomy (GTDB): domain Bacteria; phylum Pseudomonadota; class Alphaproteobacteria; order Rhizobiales; family Rhizobiaceae; genus Sinorhizobium. Next base: position 1,715,391 of record NZ_JADYVE010000001.1, on the reverse strand, counting down.
GATAAGACCTGTCACAAACGAGCGAACCGCACCGCTTGTGCCCTGTGCGAGACCGGTGCGCAGCCTCGATCCGAATGCACGCGTGACGCCATCCTTGACGAGCGACAGGCCGAACAAAAGCAGCGCTACCGCACCGAAGAGATTGACCATCACGATCGTTGACTGCATGGCATGATTTCCCGTAGCGGCCACTGGAACCAGGGTAGTTTACCCTATTATCGAGCACAGGATTCCCGTTTCGTCGCGATGCGTTATGCGCTCGAAACTGACAATTTCGCAGATTGATTTCTATTGCCGGCTAACGAATCCGACATCGCCTTTCTTGTTCGCGTCGCATCTCGCCAGGCTCCGTAATTTTCCGAACGGACGAGAACGTCGCTGGACGCTGTGCGCGGCAAAACCTCCGGCAAGCAATAAATGCCCGGCGGCCCGAACGGAGGTGTCGCAATTTGCCGCGAAGCGCCCTTCAATTCCTGTTTGGTTTGTTCTAAGGAACGAATTCGTTTTGGCGTAACGCCACCGTACTACAACAAGGTTTCTGCCCCTATGCTCGAATCGCTGAGAAAAGCTTCCCAGACATGGATCGTCAAAGGCCTGATGGCCATTCTCGTCATGTCGTTCATGGTATGGGGCGGCCAGACGTTGATGGTAGCAAGCACTCCCAACGCGGTGGTGACGGTCGGTGATATAAAGGTCTCTCCGAGCGACTTTCGCCTGGCATACGAGCGCCAACTGAGCCTGCTTTCGAGGCAGCTCGGAACGCCGCTGACGCGCCAGCAGGCCCGTGCCTTCGGCATCGAGTCGCAGGTCTACTCTCAGCTGGTCGCCGGTGCCGCGCTCGATCAGCTCGCGCAAGATATGAACCTTGGCCTCTCCGAGGATCGGCTTGCGAAGCTCATCGGCGAGGATCCGGCCTTCCACAGCGTCAACGGCCAGTTCGATCGGCTGACTTTCTCGAGCGTATTGCGCAACGCGGGTCTGAGTGAGCAAGACTACATCAACAACCGCAGCCAGGTTGCGGTCCGGTCTCAGATCGTCGATGCGCTTTCCGACGGATACACCGCTCCCAAGGTACTGGCCGACGCCGTCAGCAAATATCGCCACGAGAAGCGCTCGATCGACTACCTGCTGCTGTCGAATGCGAATATCGATGCGGTGAAGGCGCCGGGCGACGACGTGCTGGCACCCTGGTTCGAAAGCCACAAGGCGAACTATCGCGCTCCGGAATATCGCAAGTTCAGCTATATCAAGCTGGAGCCGGAAGATCTGGTCGCGACCGAGACCGTGTCCGAAGAGGAGTTGCGCGCGGACTACGAGAAGCGCAAGGAAAGCTTCCGCTCGGCGGCAACGAGAACCGTCGAACAGCTCGCCTTCCCTTCGCGTGAGGCGGCAGACGCTGCGGCAACCAAGCTCTCCGCTGGCACCTCCTTCGACGATCTGGTCAAGGCCCGGGGCAAGACCGCGGCAGACGTTCTCCTCGGCGAATTCACGAAGGAGCGCATGCCCGACGCGAAGATCGCCGATGCCGCTTTCGCCGTTCCGGCGGAGGGAGGTGTCACGCCGGTTGTGGAAGGTGCGTTCGGCCCGGTTATTCTGCGCGTAACCAACATCAAACCGGAAACCACACGCAGCTTCGACGAGGTGAAGGAGGAACTGCGGAAGGAAATCGCCCTTTCGGCCGCGCGAGAAGAGGTCGTCAACCTTCACGACCGGATCGAGGACGAGCGCGCCGCCGGCGCCACGGTCAAGCAAGTGGCCGATCAAATGAAACTGAAGCTCGTCACGATCGACGCGATCGACGCCACGGGCAAGGACCAGAACGGCGATGAGGTCCAGGGGCTTCCGGAGCCGCGCGCGCTTCTTCAGGATGTCTTCAAAGCGGAAGTGGGGCTCGACACGCTTTCCGTCAACATCGGCCGTGACGGCTCTGCGTGGTTCGATCTCGAAGAGGTCATCCCCGCCCGCGACCGCACGCTGGACGAGGTTCGCGATGAGGTAGCGGCAGACTGGACTGCCGAACAGCAGCGAGCGGCGCTTGCCACCAAGGCGGCAGAACTCAAGCAACGCATCGAGAAGGGCGCAAAGCTTGCCGACATAGCGAGCGAGCTTGGCCTCGTCGTTGAAACGAAAGCCGGCCTGACCCGCTCGACCGAAGATGCTGCGTTGAGCCCAGCCGCCGTCGCGGCCGCCTTTGGCGGCGCCAACGGCCATGTTGCCAACGCACCGGGCATCGGCGGAGAAGGGCAGGTCCTCCTTCAGGTAACGGCTGTCGACGACAGCGATCCCGCGAACGTCCTCGACAACGACAGCCGTCAAATCGAGGCCATCGCGCGCGGGAGCGGAGACGACATTCTCGATCAGATGGTCTCCACGTTGCAGACGGCTTACGGTGTGGCGATCAACCAGACACTCGCCGGGACCGCATTGGCGCAACGCTGATGGACAAGACGCTGACGGACAGGGGGACGAACTCATGAGTGATTTGAAGCCGTTCGTCGCGAAAGTGGCAACTCGCGAGGCACTCAATCGGGAAGACGCACGGGCCGCCTTCGAGATCATCATGTCCGGAGCTGCGACGCCTTCGCAAATCGGCGGCTTCCTGATGGCGCTTCGGGTGCGCGGCGAAACCGTCGACGAAATCGTCGGGGCGGTTGGCGCGATGCGCGCACGCATGCTGCCGGTCGTGGCCCCGGAAGGTGCGATCGACATCGTCGGCACGGGTGGTGATGGGGCCGGCACCTACAACATCTCGACGCTCGCTTCGCTGATCGTCGCCGGCGCCGGCGTCCCCGTCGCCAAGCACGGCAACCGGGCGCTGAGTTCGAAATCCGGTACGGCCGACGCGCTGTCTTGCCTGGGTGTCAAACTCGATATCGGACCCGAAGCGATCGCGCGCTGCATCAGCGAGGCCGGTGTCGGCTTCATGTTCGCCCAACAGCATCATTCCGCGATGCGGCATGTCGGCCCGACACGGGTCGAACTCGGCACAAGAACGATCTTCAATCTGCTCGGCCCACTTTCGAATCCGGCCGGCGTCAAGCGGCAGCTCGTCGGCGTCTATGCGCCGCAGTGGGTGGACCCGCTTGCCGAAGTTCTGCGCGATCTCGGCTCGGAGAACGTCTGGGTGGTCCACGGGGAAGGACTCGACGAAATCACGACGACCGGCGTCACCAAAGTCGCCGCGCTTGAGGACGGCAAGATCACGAGCTTCGAGTTGACGCCGGCCGATTTCGGCCTTCCGACCGCCACCCTCGAGGCCTTGAAAGGCGGCGATGGAGCGCACAACGCCGTTGCACTGCAGGCCGTCCTCGACGGCGCGGAGAATGCCTATCGGGACATTTCGCTTGCGAACGCCGCCGCTTCATTGATGATAGCGGGGCGCGCCAAAGACCTCACCGAAGGCATGGCGCTCGCCCGGCAATCGCTCTCGAGCGGTGCGGCGAAGACTGCCCTGCAGCGGCTGATCAGCGTCTCCAATGCCGCTTGAGGAGAAGATGGGCATGACGGATATCCTGCGCAAAATCGAAGCCTACAAGCGCGACGAGATCGCCTCAGCGAAGCTGAGCGTTCCGCTTGAGGACCTGAAGGCGCGGATCGCGGATCAACCGCTGCCGCGGGGCTTCCACGCCGCCCTCGCCTCGCGCCGCGAGAAAGGCGAATTCGGCTTGGTCGCCGAGATCAAGAAGGCAAGCCCTTCGAAAGGGCTGATCCGTCCCGACTTCGATCCCCCGGCGCTTGCCAAGGCCTATGCGGCCGGCGGGGCAGCTTGCCTCTCCGTTTTGACCGACAAGCCGAGCTTCCAGGGCGCGCCCGAGTTCCTGACGGCGGCGCGAGCCGCGTGTGCGCTGCCGGCACTGCGCAAAGACTTCATGTTCGACCCGTATCAGGTGTTCGAAGCGCGAGCCTGGGGGGCCGACTGTATCCTGTTGATCATGGCGTCCCTGAGCGACGATGATGCGCGCCGCCTAGAGGACTCGGCCCTTGCGCTCGGCATGGATGTACTCATCGAAGTGCATGACGCCCGGGAGATGGAACGGGCGCTTACGTTGACCTCCCCGCTCGTCGGCATCAACAATCGCAATCTCAGGACATTCGAAGTCGATCTCGCCGTGTCCGAACAACTCGCGCCGATGGTTCCGTCGGACCGGCTTCTCGTCGGTGAAAGCGGCATCTTTACCCATGAGGATTGCCGGCGATTGCAGCGAAGCGGCATCACTACCTTTCTTGTGGGCGAGAGCCTGATGAGAAAGGACGATGTCGAGGCAGCGACGCGGGCACTGCTGACGGGCTCCGGAAGCGTATTGGCGGCAGAGTAATGAGCGGTCCGTCCCTCACCCACATCGACAGTGCCGGCGAAGCCAACATGGTCGACGTCGGCGACAAGACCGAGACCGTGCGCATCGCCGTCGCCGAAGGCTATGTGCGAATGCGCTCCGAAACTCTCGCGCTGATCCTTGAGGGCAATGCCAAGAAAGGCGATGTCATCGGCACCGCGCGGCTTGCCGGGATCATGGCCGCTAAACAGACGTCGAGTCTCATCCCGCTCTGCCATCCCCTGATGCTGACGAAGGTTTCGGTAGATATCGTGCCGGACGACGCCCTGCCGGGACTCCGCGTCGAGGCGATGGCCAAGCTGACGGGGCGGACGGGCGTCGAGATGGAGGCCCTTACCGCCGTCAGCATCGCCTGCCTGACGATATACGACATGGCGAAGGCTGCGGATCGCGAAATGGAGATCGGTGGCGTTCGGCTGGTCAGCAAATCGGGTGGGCGTTCCGGCGACTACCGGCGCCAAGGAGACAACCGCTAATGTCCCTGCTTTCGGTTGAGGACGCACTCGCCAGGGTAATTGACAAAGCTCGCCCGCACCGGCGGACGGAAAGGCTCGCCCTGCACGATTGCTTCGGTCGTGTGCTGGCTGAGGATATCACTGCACTGGTCACGCACCCCGCTTTCGACAATTCGGCGATGGACGGCTACGCGGTTCGCCACGAGGATATCGTCAACATAGGCGCGCAGCTCGTCGTGATCGGCCAGTCGGCTGCGGGACATGGATTTCGGGGAGAGGTTCGTGCCGGCGAAGCCGTTCGCATCTTTACTGGCGCCCCCCTGCCCCCCGGTGCGGACACCGTCATCATCCAGGAGGACACCGAAAAGCTTTCGGGCGGAAAAATCCGCACGCTGTTTGCCCCGGCAAAGGGTCGTCATATCCGGCTTGCGGGGCAGGATTTCGCAGAGGGCGACATCGGGCTGGCAGCAGGCAGCGTGCTCGACGCCGGGCGACTGACGCTCGCCGCAGGCATGAGCCATGAAAGCCTGCTGGTGTTCGAGAGACCGAAGATTGCTATCATCGCCACAGGGGACGAGTTATTGCCACCGGGAAGTTCCCCCGGTGCGGACCAGATCATCGCATCGAACACTTATGGCGTGGCCGCCATTGCACGCGAAAACGGCGGCGAAGTCCTTGATCTTGGCATCGTGTCGGATGACGAGGCGGCAATTTCGGCTGCTGTCACCGAGGCTCAAGCCGCCGGGGCGGACGTGCTGGTGACGCTCGGCGGAGCCTCCGTCGGCGATCATGACCTCGTTCAATCGACGCTTCTATCGCGCGGCATGGTGCTGGATTTCTGGCGCATCGCCATGCGCCCTGGCAAGCCGCTGATGGTTGGCGAGCTCTCCGGCATGACCGTCCTCGGCTTACCGGGCAATCCGGTCTCGAGCCTCGTGTGCGCACTGCTCTTTCTCGAACCGCTGACGCGGCACCTGGCACATCTACCGTCCCGTTCGCGAATGACGACGGCACGGCTTGCGACCCCGTTGCCGGCCAACGACCGTCGCCAGGACTATGTCCGCGCCCGACTGACGGTCGAGCCTGACGGCTCGCTCGTCGCCCATCCGTTCGCGCGTCAGGATTCCTCGATGATGAATGTTTTCGCGCAGTCCGATGGACTCGTCGTTCGCGCGCCGCATGCCGCAGTCGCTTCAAGCGGCGATCCATGCAACGTCCTGCGGCTGCGCTGAACGGGGCCAGCCAGCCCGCGAAGTCGAGCTCTCCCCGCCGCCCTGTCATACGACAGACATGGAAAGCGTATAGCAAGAAATCACTCAATGATCTGTCCCGACGGCTGACTACGGATGGACTAGCAGGCGCCAGGACAGTTTGAGGAAAGGTCGGGTATCGCCCGGCCTTTTGCTTGTTTGGCGATGTGCTTCGCGTCAGGCTGCATCGTCAACGCAGCGGGAGACGAGAATCTTGTCGATCCGGCGCCCGTCCATGTCGACAACCTCGAAACGGTAACCATGCGCCTCTGCGATGTCGCCTTCCTCCGGCGTCTTGCGCAACTGCTGAACGAGAAAACCCGCGATCGTTTCGAAATTGCCATCCGCATCGATGCCTTCGATGCCAATTGCCAGATGGATCTCGTCGATCGGTGTGCGCCCGTCGACCATATAGCTGCCGTCTTCGCGGACCCGGATGAGCGCATGCTCAATATCATCGTAGTTCGACGGCAGCACGCCGACGATCGCCTCCAAGATATCAGCCGTCGTGATGATTCCTTCCGTGCTGCCGTACTCGTCAACGATCATCGCCATATCGATGCTGGTTGTCTTGAATCCATCGAGCGCCTTCAGGCACGAGGCGGTCTCCGGCAAGGTCAGGATTTCGCGAATGTGGCCACGCAGATTGAAGGAGGCGTTTGCCGGGATGTTCAGAACCTCCTTGGCGAGAATCGCACCGAGAACGTCGCCTGTGGGACCGTCCACGACGGGATAGCGAGAGTGACCGAACTCCCGGACCTTGCGCCGGATGGTTGCGAGATCGTCATTGGCGTCGATGAAGCGCATCTCCGTCCGGTGAGTCATGATTGACTTTACGTTGCGGTCGCCAAGCCGAATGATCCGGCGGAGCATTTCATGCTCGGTCTTTTCGATTGCGCCGCTTTCGACGCCCTCCGCCATGATCGCCTGAACTTCTTCTTCCGTCACGTGGTCAGGATCGTCCGGGCGCATGCCGAACAGGCGCATGGCCACTGCAGCGGTGGTCTCGAAAAGATATACGACGGGTGCCGCAATGCGGGAGAGCAACGTCATCGGTGTTGCAACGAACATCGCAAGCGCCTCGGAATTCCTGAGCGCAAGCTGTTTCGGGATGAGTTCGCCAATGACCACCGAAAGGAAGGTGATGAGTGTCACGACCAGACCGACGGCGACGGTGTGGCCGTAGGGGCGGATCCAAGCCACCTCATCGAAGAACGGCGCTATCTTGGCGGCGATCGTTGCGCCGCCATAGGCACCCGCCAGGATGCCTACAAGGGTAATACCGACCTGCACCGTGGAGAGGAACTTTCCGGGATCCTCGGCCAGCTTCAGTGCGGCCTCCGCCCGTCGATTTCCCTGTTTGACCATTTGGCGAAGCAGCGGTTTGCTTGCCGAGACGATTGCCATTTCCGAGAGCGCAAAGAAAGCGTTGATCAAAAGCAAAGCGAAAATTACAAAAATCTCGGACATGGTCTCCAGGTCGCCGTTGATGCAAGGCCGCGCCGCACGGAACGACCACTTCCCAGATAGGCCACGCGCGGAGATCGGGCAAGGTCACGCTACAATTTCGTGGCGAGCGACAGTCGGCCTCATGCGGTATCCGCGTGCAGGGCCTGTCGAACGCGGTCGCGCCCAACCTTGATGACATATTCCATCGCCAAACGCGCGCCAGCCTCGTCCCTTTTCCCGATTTCCTCGACGATTCGAATGTGGTTGCGGGCAACTTCGTCAATGCCGCTTTTTTCGGCGGTGGGCGAGCTCAACTTGAATACGCCAACGAGTGCCGCCTCGATCAAGCCGCCGACCGTTCGCAGGAAGGGGTTTCCGGATGCGTCCAGAACGGAAAGATGGAACTTGAGGTCGGCAACGGCGAGGCTTTCCGCGGTATGATTCGCGTCGCCCATAGCAACGGCAAGGCGCATCATGCCAGCGATCTCCGCATCGGTTGCGTTTCGCGCAGCCAGCGCCGCGGCATGCGGCTCGAACGCAAGCCGCACCTCACTGAGGTGGTACAGGAACTCGTCGTCAACGCCGGCTACAAAATGCCAGTTCAGGATGTCGCTGTCGAAGAGATTCCAGTCTTTTCTCGGCCTCACACGCGTGCCGATCCGGGCGCGCGGCACCACAAGTCCCTTGGCCGCCAGGGTTTTCATCGCTTCGCGCAGAACGGTCCTTGAAACCCTGAAGCGAGCCGCCAGTTCCGGGTCGCCGGGCAGAATGCTGCCGACCGGGAATTCCCCTGAAACGATTGCTTTTCCGAGTTGGTCCACCACTTGCGCATGGCTCGTGCGCTTCGGTGCGCCGGATATCACAGTTTCAAACAGGCTCTTGCTCAACCCGTTCCCCCTCCCAAGAATACCTCCGCGGAGGCCGCGCTCGTCATTTGGTGGGTGGCGTTCAACCGCCATCTTCGTCCACGGCGCAAAAGTAATTCAACTCTAGTTCGATTAAGCGATTCCTCAAAGTCGGTCCGACATCATTGCGAAGGGCGGTTTGTCGCACCTGTGACGATCGCCCAAATTGGCAAACCCCGCGTGGCGACGCAGGGTTTGCCGGCACTAAAGCGCGATGACGTTACCGCCTGCTGCATGTTCCATACATCGTAGCCGATTCAAGGACAAAAACATGCAGCAATTCAATGTGCTACAGCGACCTTTGTGCGTCTAAAAAGACGCGCGGCGCTGTAGAGCAGGGTTTGGCCGCTTATTGCGGCAGCTTGTCGTCGACGCCTTCAACGTAGAAGTTCATGCCGAGTAGCGTGGCGTCATCGGAGCTTTCACCCGCCTTCAGCCAGGCGCTACCGTCCTGCTTGTTGAGCGGACCGGTGAAAGGCTTCAATTCACCGGATTTGATCTTGGCCTCGGTTGCCTCGGCCATCGCCTTCACGTCATCAGGCATGTTGGTGTAGGGCGCCATCGTCAAGATGCCGTCCTTCAACCCATCCCAGCTCGACGTCGTTTCCCACTTTCCGTCGAGGAAGGCCTGTGTGCGCTTCACATAGTAGGCTCCCCAGGTGTCGACGATGGCCGTCAGCTGCGTCTGAGGGCCTGCCGCAATCATATCGGATGCCTGTCCGAACGCCTTGATGCCGCGCTCGGCAGCGACCTGCATGGGCGCAGTCGTGTCGGTGTGCTGCGTCAGAATATCGACGCCCTGGTCGACCAGCGCCTTGGCAGCGTCGGCCTCCTTGCCGGGGTCGAACCAGGTGTTCGCCCATACGACCTTGATCTTGAAGTCCGGATTGACCGAGCGGGCGCCGATCACGAAGGAGTTGATGCCCATCACGACTTCCGGGATCGGGAACGAAGCGATGTAGCCGGCGACGCCCTTCTGCGAAAGCTTCGCTGCGATCTGGCCCTGAATGTAGCGGCCTTCGTAGAAGCGGCTATTGTAGGTCGCGACGTTCGGAGCGGTCTTATAGCCGGTTGCGTGTTCGAACTTCACGTCGGGGAACTTTTGCGCGATCTTGATCGTCGCGTCCATGAAGCCGAACGACGTCGTGAAGATCAGCCCACAGCCCGAACGCGCCAGCCGTTCGATGGCGCGCTCAGCGTCAGGGCCTTCCGGCACGTTTTCGAGAAACTGCGTCTCGATCTTGTCGCCAAGTTCCTTTTCGAGCTGCTGACGACCGAGGTCATGCGCCTGCGTCCAGCCGCCATCGGTCTTGGAGCCAACATAGACGAAGCAGATCTTGGCCTTTTCCTGGGCACTTGCCGCCGGCGTGAAGCCGAGCACGGCAGTAGTGGTTGCGAGGGCGAGCAGTAGTTTTTTCATTTTTACCTCTGTCGGTTGAGAAGTTCCGTCTGGTTTGTTGTTGTTCACCGGTCCGGCACAAACGGTTTTCCGAGCGATGCCGGCGTGTTGATCAGGGTCATGCGCCGGTTGTGTGAGATAAGGATAAGTACGACAATCGTCGCAACATAGGGAAGCGAAGAAAGGAACTGCGACGGAATGCCGATGCCGAAAGCCTGTGCGTGGAGCTGGCTGATCGAAACCGCCCCGAACAGATATCCGCCGGCGACGACGCGCCACGGGCGCCAGGACGCGAAGACCACCAGGGCAAGCGCGATCCAGCCGCGCCCCGCCGACATGTTTTCTACCCATTGCGGCGTATAGACAAGTGACAGCTGCGCACCGGCGAGACCGGCGCAGGCACCGCCGAACAAGACGGCCAGATAGCGCGTTCTGATGACATCGACGCCGAGCGCATGGGCAGAGGCGTGACTGTCGCCGACGGCGCGCAACTTCAGGCCCGCCCGGCTCCGAAACAAGAACCAATGCATACCGCAAACGACTCCGATCGACAGATAGAAAATGGCGTCCTGTCGAAACAGCAACGGCCCGAGAAACGGAATCTCGGAGAGGAGCGGTATCGCGATCGGTTGAAGCTTGATCCCTTGCATCCCGAGGAAACTCTCGCCGAGCATACCGGAGACGCCAAGCCCCAGCAGCGTCAACGCCAGGCCCGTCGCCACCTGATTGGCGACAAGTGTCAGCGTAAGAAAGGCAAAAAGGAGCGAAAAAAGCGCCCCGCAGGCGATGCCAGCAAGCAGGCCGATATAGGGCGATCCACTGAGCTGCGTCACGGCAAAGGCGCTGACGGCGCCCATGATCATCATGCCCTCGACACCGAGATTGAGGACGCCGGATCGCTCTGCGACAAGTTCGCCCGCAGCGGCAAGGACGAGCGGCGTCGCCGCCGTGATGACGCTCAACAGGATTGCTTCAACCATGCCCATCAGTGGCTCCCATCCGTCTTTATCGCGGCGAGCCTCTCCCACACGAGCCTTATGCGATAATGAATGAGCGTGTCGCAGGACAGCACGAAGAACAGCAGCAGCCCCTGGAAGACACGCGTGACCTTTTCAGATACGCCGATCGAGAGCTGTGCCGCCTCGCCGCCGAGATAGGTCAATGCCAGGACGAGGCCGGCGGCGATGATGCCGAGCGGATTGAGGCGACCGAGGAAGGCGACGATGATTGCCGTGAAGCCGTAGCCGGGCGAAATCACCGGCCGCAGTTGCTGGATCGCGCCGCTCACTTCCGCGATGCCGGCAAGCCCTGCCAGTGCTCCCGAGAACAGCATCGAAAACCAGATCATCTTGCGCGACGAAAAGCCGGCAAAGCGCCCTGCCCGCGCGGATTGGCCAAGCACGGTGATCTCGAATCCCCGCAGCGTATAACGCATCATGAACCAGACCAGAACCGCGGCAAGGATGGCGAAGGCGAAGCCCCAGTGGGTGCGTCCGGAAGCGAGCATTTCGGGCAGGATCGCGTCAGGCCCGAAAGCCCTGGTTTCCGGGAAGTTCATGCCCTGCGGATTGCGCCAGGGTCCGCGCACGAGCCAGTCGAGAAAGAGCTGGGCCACATAGACCAGCATCAGGCTCGTCAAGATCTCGTTGGTGTTCATATGTGCCTTGAGGAAGGCCGGTATCGCCGCAAAGAGTGCGCCGCCAAGCATGCCGAGCAGCATCATCATCGGCAGCACCACCGGCGATTGCCAGTCGTAGAAGACGACGGGCAGGATCGATCCCGCGATCGCCCCCATGATGAACTGGCCTTCGGCACCGATGTTCCAGTTGTTGGAACGGAAGCAGACGGAGAGGCCGACACCGATCAGGATCAGCGGCGCCGCCTTGATCGCCAGCTCGTGCAGCGACCAGACTTCGATCAACGGCTCGACGAAGAAGCTGTAGAGCGCGGTCACCGGATTTTTGCCGAGCAGCGCGAACATGATGCCGCCGAAGAAGATGGTCAGCGCGAAGGCAATGAACGGCGACAGGATTGAGAACAGCGCCGAGACCTTGGCGCGTTTTTCGAGTTCAATGCGCATGTGCCGCTCCCGCGCCTTCCGTCTTGCCGTACATGCCCCCCATCAATAGCCCGATCTTCTCGCGTGACAGTTCCCGTGCCGGATAGGGATCGGAAAGGCGCCCCTCGCTAATGACGGCGATCTCGGTCGCCACCTCGAATATTTCGTCCAGGTCCTGGCTGATGACGAGCACCGCGGAACCCGCCTTGGCAAGGTCGACCAGGGCCTGGCGAATACGGCTTGCCGCCCCCGCGTCGACGCCCCAGGTTGGTTGGTTCACCACGAGCACGGATGGTTGGCGATCGAGTTCGCGGCCGACAATGAATTTCTGCAGGTTGCCGCCCGAGAGTGAACCCGCCGGAGGATCCTCGCCGCTCTTGCGAACATCCATCGCCTCGGAAATTCGCCTCGTCGCAGCCTTCACCGCGCTCTGGCGAATAATCCTGAGGAATCCGCCGCCGAGAAACGCCCGCTTGTCGGATTGATTGCGTGCTAGGACCAGATTGTCCGACAAGGAAAGCGCCGCAACGGCCGCGTGCCCATGCCGCTCCTCCGGAACGAAACCGGCGCCCATGAGACGTCGCGCGTTGATATTCCTCGTTCCAACCGGCCTCTGCCGTATCAGCACTGCGTTGTCGTCCGCGACCGGATACTCGCCCGAAAGGGCATCGAAGAGTTCGCTCTGGCCATTGCCGGCCACACCGGCGATCGCCAGCACTTCACCGGCCCGAACCTTAAGACAGATGTTCTTCAGCGAAACCGCAAAAGGCGTACGCGCCGCAACCGAAAGATGGCGCGCCTCCAACTGCACGTCGCCCTTCATGCTCGTGCCTTCCGGGGTCACCGGCGCGACATCGCTTCCGACCATCATCCGCGCCAACGAGGCCGGTGTTTCCGCCCGGGGATCACAAGCTCCCGTCACCTTGCCATGTCTCAGAACCGTCGCCCGGTCGCAAAGGCGCTGCACCTCCTCGAGACGATGGCTGATATAGAGGACCGAGCGCCCTTCCGACTTCAGTTTCCGAAGCGTCTCGAACAGGCGGTCGGCCTCCTGCGGCGTCAGCACCGAGGTTGGCTCGTCGAGAATGATTAACTGCGGATTTTGCAAGAGTGCACGCACGATCTCGATCCGCTGGCGCTCGCCGACGGAAAGATCCGCGACATGCGCCTTGGGGTCGAGAGGCAGACCATAGGCGTGCGAAAGCCGCGACGCCTCGTCCGCGACGCGGGCAAGTGAGACGTTTCGATCCATCGAAAGCGCGATATTCTCTGCGACAGTCAGCGCCTCAAACAAGGAAAAGTGCTGGAAAACCATGCCGATGCCGAGCTTGCGCGCGTCACCAGGGCTGCCGATGCGCACCGGTTCACCCTGCCACGTGATCTCGCCGGCCGTGGGCGCGAGCACACCGAACAGCATTTTCACCAGGGTAGACTTGCCGGCCCCGTTCTCGCCAAGCAAGGCGTGGATTTCCCCGGGCTCTATCTGCAGATTGATCGCGTTGCAGGCTGCGAACGAGCCGAACAATTTCGTCACGTTGCTCACGGCCAACAACGGACCGCTCGCAGTTTGTCCCTTACCAGGCACGCTGCCCTCTTTTCCCCTCTTTTGATCCCCGCCCACCTTCAGGTTTCGGTCACGGAATCAACAACGTCGTTCCACTCGTTTTTCTTGTTTCCAGATCCGTATGCGCCCGGCCAGCCTCGGCGAGCGGATAGGTCTGATTGATATTGATACGCACTTTGTTGCTTTGCACAACATCAAACAGGGAATTTGCGCACGCCTCCAAGGCCGCTCGCGTCGAGACGTAACTGAAGAGAGTCGGGCGCGTCGCAAAGAGCGAGCCCTTCTGCGCCAGGACACCGATGCTGAACGCCTCCACCGGCCCGGACGAGTTGCCGAAGCTGACCCAGAGCCCGCGCGGCTTCAGGCAGTCAAGCGAGGCCGGGTAGGTATCGCGACCGACCGAATCGTAAACGACATCGACGCCACGGCCGCCAGTCAGCTCTTTGACGCGCGCGACGAAATTGTCAGTGCGGTAGTCAATAACATGGTCGTAGCCGTGAGCGAGCGCCAGATCGATCTTCTCCTGCGAGCCGGCCGTGCCAATCACGGTCGCGCCCAGCGCCTTCGCCCACTGCCCGGCAATCAGACCGACGCCGCCCGCTGCCGCGTGGAAGAGCAATGTCGTCTCCGGGCCAACCTTGAAGGTCTGATTGAGCAAATATTGGGCGGTCATGCCCTTAAGCATCATCGCAGCCGCCGTTTCCAGGCTGATCCCATCCGGGACCTTGACCAATTGCGATGCCTCGACATTGCGTTCGCTCGCATAGGCGCCATCGGCCGACGCGTAGGCAACGCGGTCGCCGATCGAGAACATATTCACTCCGTCACCCACGGCGGTGACGATGCCCGCTCCCTCCTTGCCCGGAATGAATGGCAAGCCGGTTGCCGACTTGTAGAGGCCGGTGCGGAAATAGACGTCGATGAAGTTGAGGCCGACTGCCACCTGCCGGATCTGGACCTCGCCAGGCCCGGGCGCTGAGAGTGTCACCCCTTCCAGCTTCAGGACCTCAGGTCCACCGAGTTCGCGAACAACGATCGCCTGTGCCATGGTCAACTCCTACGCGCGGCCGAGATTGGGAAATATCTGCAGAACAAAACCGATGACGTAGAGATAAAGCCCGGTCGCTACGACGCCAACAGCCACCCAGTCGGGTGTCTCGAAATGCAGAAGCAGAGCATACATGCCGAGCGCAGACCAGGCCAGGAAAACGCCGAGGTTGAGCGGCCTCAGCCTTTCGACGCGCACGGGATGGAGAAAATTGATCGGCAGGAACGTCAGCACGACGGAAAGGAAAACGACGATCGACGCCGTCACTTCGCTCGCCTGGATGACGAAGAGCGTGAAAACGACCATGTTCCAGACGACCGGGAATCCGGAAAAGAAGTACTCTTCTGTCTTCATTCCCATGTCCGCGTAATAGATCGCGCTCGACACGACGATGGCACCCGCGGCCACGAAGGACCAAGGCTCGCCGATCATACCGCTTTGATAGAGCGCGAATGCGGGCAGCAAGACGTAGGTCACGTAGTCTATGACGTTGTCGAGCGTGTCGCCCGACCAGTTGGGCAGCACTTCCTTGACCTGCACCTTGCGTGCAATGGGCCCGTCGATGCCATCGACGAGAAGCGCCAGCCCGAGCCACCAGAACATGTCGACGAAGCGATGTTCGGCCGCCGCGACGACCCCAAGGAAAGCCAGGAACGAACCGGAGGCCGTCAGAATGTGTACGGAAAACGCCCTGATTTCCGCATAGGGAACTCTTCTGTAGTTAAAGAACTTCATGGGCGACGCCGCCTATCCCCTATATCCCGCCTTTTGCGCGACCAAGAGGCCACACCTCGACCGCATCGCTGGCGCTTTGGCCGTAATATGCACCGTTTGCAATGCATCGCCAGCAAAATTCAACTGCAAAATCATTGTAAAGGAATTGTCCTGTGGACATGCGGCGCTTGCTTCCGCTCTGATTCAGCCCATTTATTTCAATGAGCTATGCGAGTAGAACGATTACCGAGAGTTCATAGCGCCGCGCGTCCAATCGGACACACAAAGGTCGCTGTAGCACTTTGAAGAGCTGCATGATTCTGTCCTTAGATCGATTTCCGATTTAAGGGACGATGCAGCAAGAGAATGCGCAAGTATGCGCGGGAAGAGGCCCCTGCCGGTTATGGATCACTATGACATCGTCATCATCGGAGCGGGCCTCGCAGGTTCGCTCGCCGCAATCGCGCTGGCGCGAAACGGTCACCGGGTCGCGCTGATCGGGCCAAAGCCTGCGATCGCCGACGGGCGCACGACGGCGCTCATGGATCAGTCGATCGAATACCTCAAGCAGCTCGATCTCTGGGCTGAGATCGTGCCACTAACAGCGCCGCTCGTCGCCATTCATATCATCGACGGCACAAAGCGTCTGCTGCGTGCCCCGCCGGTCAATTTCAGGGCCGCGGAAGTGGGATTGGACGCCTTCGGCTACAACATTCCAAATGCGCCCTTCCTGGAAATTCTGGAGAAGCATGAAGCCAGCTTGCCGACGCTCGATCGGATGACCATGGCGGCTGCGACCTTCGAATTCGAAGACGAGGAAGTGCGGATCGGCCTCGACGACGGGAGAACGATCTCTACCGATCTGATCATCGGCGCCGATGGCCGGCGCTCTGCTGTGCGCGAGGCAGCGGGCATCTCCGTGCACACATGGTCCTATCCGCAGACGGCTGTCGTCTTGAATTTTGGCCATGAACTTCCGCACCAGGACGTATCGACCGAGTTTCACACCGAAGCCGGTCCGTTCACGCAGGTTCCGCTTCCCGGCAACCGTTCGAGTCTCGTCTGGGTCCAGAAACCACGCGATGCGGAAGAGACACTGAAGCTCCCGCCGGATATGCTTTCGCGGACGATCGAGGATCGGCTGCAATCGATACTCGGCAAGGTTACAGCAGAAGGCATCCCGCAATCCTTCCCGCTCTCGGGCATGACGGCCCGCCGCTTCGGCAAGGGACGCGCCATGCTGGTTGGCGAAGCTGCCCATGCCTTTCCGCCGATCGGGGCGCAGGGCCTTAACTTGAGCCTGCGCGATGTCATGACGCTGGTCGAACTCGTCGGACCGGCGACCGGCGGTAAACTGCCGGCCGACACCGGTGATAAATTCGACAGCCGCAGACGGATTGATATCGTCAGCAGAACCGCGAGCGTGGATGTTCTCAACCGCTCGCTGCTCTCCGGATTCCTTCCAGTTCAGGCGCTGCGCGCAGTCGGCCTGCACCTGCTCTCGTCCGCCGGCCCACTTCGCGGGCTGCTGATGCGCGAAGGCATTCATCCCGGCAGCGCCATTCACGCGCTCAAGGAGAGCCTACGGGAAAAGATCAGCCGGAAGGGCGCCTGACCGGATGAGAAAAAGCAAGCCGGTTACGGTCGCGACCGAAAGCAGCGTCGTGATGAGGATTGTTGCCGAGGCGCGCTCCTGCCAGACGTGGTACTGGTGCGCGATCACGAAGACGTTCGTCGCCGTCGGCAGCGATGCGAGCAGCACAGCCGTCTGCACCCAGATGGGATCATATCCACCGCCAAGGCTGAGCGCGGCATACATCAACACGGGGTGGAGCACGAGCTTCACCGGGACGATGTAGCCGATTTCGACCGGGATCCGCTTGATTGGCCGCAGCGCCAGGGTAACGCCCATGGCAAACAGCGCGCAAGGAGCGGCCGCCTGCGCCAGATAGTCGATCAGCCGCTGAACCGGCACCGGTGGCTGTATCGCGAAGAATGCGGCGACGACACCGGCCAATGTCGACAGAATAAACGGATGCAGCGCGATCCTTCGCATGATGCCAAGCGCGAGAGCAGCGGGCGGCTCCTTCCGGCCGCCCACGGCCGCCATCATTGCCGGCGCAACAGTAAAGTGCGCCGCGTTCTCGAAGCAGAAGATCAGTGCAACGGGAACGGCCGCAGCTTCGCCGAGCGCAAGCAGCGCCAGCCCCGGCCCCATATAGCCGATATTGCCATAGGCGGCGGCAAATCCCTGGATCGTCGCCTCCGCAATGGTGTTCCGCCGTAGAATCAGGCCGACCGAGAAGATCAGGGCAAAGATCACATAGGTCGTCCCCACACTGGTCAGGATAAAGTCTGCGCGCGTCAGTTCTTCGACGGGTGTGCGCGAGACGAGCTTGAAGAAAAGCGCGGGCAGAGCCAGGTAGACAATGAACGTGTTCAGCCAACCCATCGCCTCGCCGGGATGATCGACGAGGCGAGCAGTGAGGTAGCCGAGAAAGATCAGCCCGAAGAAGGGCAGCACGAGGCCCGCAATTTCCGTCATGTCCCCTCCCCTTGCCTGCGGCGGTGCTTAGCCGATTTGCATCAGGATGGGAAAGGTCTGCTGGAACCAGATCGCGACCGAACTGATGAAGCCGAAGAGGAAGGCGAGGCCCGCCAGGACGAGCAGCGCGCCCATCAGTTTCTCGACGAGACCGAGATGACGCCGGAAGCGCGAGAGAAAATGCATGAACGCCCCGGAAAACCCGGCCGCGATCCAGAACGGAACCGCAAGACCAAGTGAATAGATCGCCAACAGCAGCGCGCCGTCGCTTACGGTGTCGCGCGCGGCCGCGACCCCGAGAATGGTACCGAGAACAGGGCCGATACAGGGTGTCCAGCCGAAGGCGAAGGCGAGGCCCATGACATAGGCGCCAGACAGAGTCGCAGGCTTGCCGCCCCCTTGGAAGCGCGCCTCACGGGCAAGCAGCCCGATGCGGAAAACGCCGAGGAAATGCAACCCCATCAAGATGATGATGATGCCACCGATGCGCGACAGCAGATCGATGTATTGCCGCAACAAGAGGCCGATCGACGACGCCCCCGCCCCGAGCGCCACAAAGACCGTCGCAAAGCCAAGCGTGAAGAACAGGGCCGCCGGTAGCACGGCGCGCCGGGTGCTGGCGATTGCAACGGCATCACCACCGCGAAACTGGTCAACGGAGACGCCGGCCATATAGCAGAGGTACGGAGGGACGAGTGGCAGGACGCAGGGCGAAAGAAAGGACAGAGCGCCCGCGAGGATGGCAGTCCAGATGGAAATATCGGCAATCGACAACGGCTAGAACTCCGGCACTCGGCATATCGTCTCTCTATACGTAGACGTATACAGCGAAACCAATCACCTTTTGGCGATCATTTTGCCGCACGCGCGCCCGATCCTTGACCGAAACCTGATAGATGGAAGCCCGCTTCTCTGGAATGCAGCCAAGCGACTTATGCAAATCGACCGCATTCTCGCTTTGCGATTGCTTCGCTCCGGATGCATAAGCGTGGTATACGCATTTTTTTGGTTGACCGCAGCGAAGCTCGCGTGCATATGTCCGCCCACTTCCGCCGGGCTTTGCGGCCGCGGCGGGGGAGCGCGTAGCTCAGTCGGTAGAGCAACTGACTTTTAATCAGTAGGTCCAGGGTTCGAATCCCTGCGCGCTCACCAACCCCATCCCCTTATCCACTTGAAAACGTTGGATATTTTTGTCAACTGCGTCGACTAGTATATTATCTTCATTTAATATTTCGTCACAGATCAATCACAGCTCAGTTGCTTTGCACGTATCGCAAATCCAATTGCCTGGGCCGCCAAGACTTTCAGAGATCGCGCCACCGTCGCGACATTTCCGGCCGCGCAACCGCCAGATAGATTTCCGCACGCACCAGCGTGAGTGCCATGCATATGCGTCGGCGTCCGGTATGCGGCAATCGACCCCGCACGAATTCGTCGACGGCGTCATTGTTGCGATCGGCGAGCGACAGGATTTTACCGTCAATGAAATCGCGGATCGCGGCCGCGAGAGCAGGTTTTATGCTCTCCAACCAAATCAGGTCGACATACATCTTGTGACACGTTTTGCAGAGCACATGCTTGTGTCCGCCAACGCTTTGGCGCTGCCCCGGTTCTCCACAACGCTCGTAAATGCGACGTTATCGGTGGGTGAGCTCCTGAGCGATCTTCTCTACGTCGCTGACCTTTCCGGCGGGCCGCGGAAGTGAGGATTAGGCCACTGGGTCGGCATGCAGCCATTGGCGGCACCTGTCGCAAGGGAGACCGCGATCGGCACCGACGGGATTTCGAACCTCCAGCGAAACACCCGAACCCAGTATTTCGCGGCTAACGACCGACCAAAATCTTTGTTCCCGGATCGAGGTGCAGGTGGAGCCGCGACATGCAGCAGGAACCAAAATCCGCCATAGCGGTTCCAGCATAAGGCAAACAAAACGACTAGGAGATAGTCATGGATTGGAATCGTGTGGAAGGCAATTGGAAGCAGGTCAAGGGAAAGATCAAAGAGCAATGGGGACGGCTTACCGACGACGATCTCGATGAGATCGCGGGCAAGCGCGAGCAATTGGAAGGCAAGATCCAGCAACGCTACGGCATCGAAAAGGACCTTGTAAGACGCGATATCGACGACTGGTACCGGCGTCAGACATGGAATTGACGATGCCCTCGATGCAAACTGTCGGCAACCCCGCCTCGGCGGGGTTGCCTCCTGTTGGAGGCGCAGCGCGGCGGGGATCAACCCGATCTGATTTCCGCAGGATTGCAAGAAGCTGGGGCTCGTTCAAGAGCTCCGGCAGCGGTCCACACCGGTAACGAAAGCCGCCCTTTATCGGGCGGCAAGGGACGACGCGGCGACAACATCAACGAAGTTATTTCGTCATGTCACGAGCCATCTGAAGATGATGCTCGAGGGCGGGAAGGGTCTTGCCTGCCCAAGCCTTCAGATCGGGATTGTCTCCCTCCTCGGCGTAGCGTTTGAAGACATCGACGGCATCCTCATGCGCTTCCACCTGGTCTTCACGGTACTGCTCGTTGAACTCAGCCCCTTGCAGGCCCTTCAGTTCGTTGAGAGTCTCCTGCTGATCGTCAGACATGGCTGTGGCCGGTGCGGCTTTGACCTTTCCGCCATCGATGAGCTGCTTAAGTTCGGTGGTCGTTTTCTGGTGATCCTGCACCATCTGCTGGGCGAATGCCTTTGTCGCACCGTCGCCTCGCTCAAGGGCGACCTTGCTCGACTCGAGTTCGTACATGTCACTCATGGAGACTTCCTTTACGAAGTCCTCCGTCTTGGGGGGTACTCCAATCAAGGTGTTTACACCCGATTTCTCCGCCGCAGACTGCGCCAAGGCAGATGTTGCCACCATCATCACGGCGGCTATCAAAGCAATCTCTCGCATTGGTCTTTCTCCTTTATGGAACCGTTCGAACAAAGGAGAATTGAACTTGTTCCCTGATGCCCGCTGCGGCTGTTTCCCAATCTGAAACCGCCGATGGACCGACGCCTGGGAGGGAACATAGCGGCCGTTCAAGGATTGGACGAAGGCTTTTCGGAGACTGGAGAATGCGCGATACACTGCCGCTCGCGTGCGACTGGCTGCTGACCTCAGCGGCCGCGGTGACGTTGTTCACGGTCTGCGCGTGCTGGTTCTTGACAATGCCGGTTGCCAGCTTCGAATCCGCCGGATCAAGCTTGACCAAGGGGAGCGCAACGCGCGGCGAGGTCATCTTTGCTGCGGGAGGATGCGCCTCCTGCCACGCGACGCCGGGACAGCCGGATCATCGGAAACTCGGCGGCGGCCTCGCCCTCGCATCACCTTTCGGGACGTTCAGGGTCCCCAACATCTCGCCCGATCCCGTTGACGGCATAGGATCGTGGTCCGTCGCTGATCTGGCAAACGCGTTGATCAGTGGCGTCTCACCGGAGGGGCGGCATTATTATCCGGCGTTTCCCTACCCCAGTTATACGAGCATGCGGCCTGATGACGTCAGAGATCTCTATGCATACCTCCAGTCGCTACCGCGCGTTTCTGGTCGGGCGCCGCCGCACGATCTTTTCCTCTTCTTCCGCATCCGTCGCTTCGTCGGCTTCTGGAAGCTCCTGTTCTTTCGAGAAGGCAAATCAGAGGCGATCCTAAACGAGGATCCCGTTCATGACAGGGGCGCCTATCTTGTCGAAACACTTGCCCATTGCGCCGATTGTCACTCGACGCGCAACATCTTCGGCGCCGTAAGGCCGACCACTCGCTTTGCCGGAGGGCCGGATCTGGAGGGGACCGGTTTCGTGCCCAACATAACGCCAGCGCGGATCGGCGGCTGGTCCGAGGCGGAAATCGCCGAAATGTTGAAGAGCGGCAGGACGCCCAATCATGGGAGAGTCGGATCGTCGATGAGCGATGTCGTCGCCAACACATCGCAACTGCCGGAAAGCGATCGTATAGCTATCGCCAGGTACATCAAATCACTGCCAACTCGCGCAACGCCGCATCCTTGAGGTCACTGCGCGTATAGATAGGCCGCAAGATGTCTCGCCTCTGACTCGGTGATCCCGGTCGCGGGCATGGCGGAACGCTGGGAAAATCGCTGCGGAGAAGCGATCCAGTTTACGAGATTGTCCGATGTATTTTCGACGACGCCGGCAAGATAGACGCGCTCGCGCAGGTCGACGAGCGGACCGCCAACCTTCCCATCAGCACCGGCAATGCCCGGAATGACGTGGCATCCACCGCAGCCATATTTTCGAAAGATGGGAGGTGCTTGTGATGGATCGCCTTGGGTCATGGCCATCGCCGCGGAACGCCGCTGCTGCCTCTCCTTCAGGACATTGGCGCCAACGACGACCAGGGGCATCGCGACGACAATACTTGTCAGTAGGAGCGAAGTTTTAAGGCGAGTGGAAGCGGCCTGCATGGAACTCTCCTCTACTCGACTTTGCGATCCATAGAGCCAGCAGCGCCAGCGCCGCGCTGCCATAAATGATACCTCCAGGCACCCACATCAACATGCCGGCGAGTTGCTGGTCATCGAGCTGCGTCAGACCCCAATCCGGCGCCGTCTGCGTTTGGACCGGGTAGATTACACGTGGTGCAAGCGCGATCAGGGCGCCCAGCGCGCTGGTGTGAAGCATGGTCAGGAAAAGATGCCAAGCAGCAGCGCCTCGGTCGCTCCGCCAAACCATCGACCACCAGAACAGGAGCGCCGTCATGAAGAAGCTGAGATGCTGCAGCCGGTGAATCATCATATCGGTCAGTGTCGCATCGTACAGCAGCGGCGCATGCCAGGCCCAGATTGCGGCCCCATGCAGCAGGGTGGCAACGGTTGCGGGGGTGAGCCAATCCCATGCGACCTGGACAAATTTCTCCTTCATCCCTCGCCGGATCAGGCGCCGAATTTTTCTCGGCAGCCCCCAAAGCAGCACCCCCACCGGCCGCGAGAGAACGAGAAGAGGTGCCGACACCGCCACGACGAGTTCATGTTCGATCATGTGCAGGGCGAAAAGGTGCTCCCCAAGGAAATGCAGAGGCGATACTAACGCCGCCGCAAGCGCTAACCATCCAGCCCACCAGAGCAAGCCCGACCTTACAGTTACGCGGTGGCTGTTGCGTGAGCGCAGCCACAGCCGGAAGGAGCCAATTGCATAGAACAGTCCCGCGATGACGATCAGCATGACAACCCATGGATCGAAGCTCCAGACGAGCACGGAGGCATGCCGCCGTGCCTCGTGGGCGGCAGTTGGCCCCGCCACTAGGGACAACACCAGTACGGCAATTACCTTAGGCATGGGTCGAGCAGCATGGCGGCGGCTCCCTGCATGAGAAGGGCAAAGACGAAGGCGAGGCCGGCAAGGACATTCAGCTTGGCGACGAACAGATTTGTTCGAGCTTCGCTTGGCCCGAAACGGGCATGCGAGACGACGGTTCCGGCGAATGCCACGGCCACAGCAACAAACGAGGCGACAGTCGACCAGGAGACGCCGGCGCCGCAATCGACGTAAGGCAGGATTTGACCGAGCTGAGTATTGATCGCCCACGCGCCGGGCGCGAGAAGTAATCCAGCATATTTGGCGATCCCAGTGCTCATAGCCGAGGCACCCAGTAGATACAGACGTAGAGGGGCAGCCACACGACGATCACGAAGTTCCAATAGAGGCAATTGTCCTCGACGTCGCCGTAGCGGCGTGTGTTGTCGCCGTACCGCGTGAACATCAGGCAGGTGAGAACAAGCGTATCGATGAGGTCGGTGATGACGTGGGCGGTATGAAGTCCCAGCAATGTCCACACGATCGAGCCATAGGCATTTTCATCCCAGCTGACATGCATGGCAGGAAATTCGAATATGCGGAGTGCGAGCGGCGCCGCCTGAAGGAGCGCCATCACGATCAGCCCGACACGGACCTTCGCTAGCGCTCTCGCCTTCGCCCAGCGGGAAACGAGCATATTCGGAACGATACTTGCCAATAGGAGCAGCGTGAGCATGGTTCCGGCGAAAAGATCGGGCGGCGGCGTATCGATCGGCCAGTTCGGGGCGAGGCTCATCAGGTAGAAATAGACTGCGATCGCCAGGGCGAAACCGCTGCCCTCGATGAGCATGAAGGCACAGGTTCCCCACCAGGTGGGACTGGCGGTGCTCAGCCCATGCAGGGGCAGTTTCGATACGTCCAGCACCGCCCTCTCTTTCATGATATGTCCTCCGCCGTGCCCTTCGGCCAGAACCAGCCGACCAGGGTCACCGCAATTGGGATCGACCCCCAGACGACCGCCCACGGCGTGAAAATCGAGCCGATCAGCATGATCGAAGTGGCGATCGCCGCCCAGAACGGCCAGATGGAATCGCGCGGCGACGATTCCCGCGCTTCCGGCAGGGCCTCGACCACGCTGCTTACAATGAGCTCCCGGCGATCGACTCGTAGTCCCGCCGTCACTGCGAGTTCCTCGGGATATCTCCAAAGAGGATCGCGGGCATCCACAACGGGAATCCTGCGAAAATTATAGGCCGGAGGCGGCGAGGACGTCGCCCACTCAAGCGTCGCTGCCTTCCAGGGATTTGGTCCGGCCGGTTCGCCCGATCGCCAGGCGACGAGAACATCGATGAGGAAGACGAGAAAGCCTGAAACCAGAAGCAGCGCGCTCAGGCTGATGAAAAGGTTCAGCCCTCCCCAAGGCAGGTCCGGCTGGTAGGTGTAGACCCGACGCGGCATGCCCAGAAGACCGAGAATGTGCATCGGGAAGAATGTCAGGTTGAAACCCACGAAAATGAGGCCGAACGCCCATCGTCCAAGCCGCTCGCTCATCATTCGACCGGTCATTTTTGGAAACCAGTAATAGATGGCCCCCAGCAACGGAAAGACCGCGCCACCGACCAGCACGTAGTGGAAGTGCGCGACGACGAAATATGTGTCATGGACCTGTGTATCGAATGGCACGGATGCGACCATGACTCCGGTCAGGCCACCGATCACAAAGGTGACGATGAAGCCGATCACAAACAGGAGCGGTGTCGCAAACACCGGGCGGCCGAGCCACAAGGTCGCCAGCCAGCAGAAAATCTGGATTCCCGCCGGCACTGCGATCGCCATGCTCGACGCCGTGAAGAAACTCTCGCCGAGCCGCGGCAGGCCAACGACGAACATGTGGTGTACCCAAAGACCGAAGGCGAGGATACCGGTGGCGATGAAAGCCATGACCAGCGGCAGGTAGCCGAATATGGCCCGGCGGGAAAATGTGGCGACGATCGTCGAAACCATACCCGCGGCCGGAAGAAATATGATGTAGACCTCGGGATGGCCGAAAAACCAAAACAGGTGCTGCCAAAGCAAGGCGTCGCCGCCCGCGGCCGGATTGTAAAATTGCGTTTCGACCAGGCGATCGAGGATCAGCGTTGAACTGGCAAACACGATCGCCGGCATCGCCATGATGACGATGAACGCCATAACGAGCATGGACCAGACCAGCAGGGGTATGCGGTCGAGCGACATGCCGGGGGCGCGCTGCTTGAACACCGTGACGACGATTTCCACCGCAACCGCAAGCGCCGACAACTCGGTGAAGGTGATCATCTGCGCCCAAATGTCGGCGCGCTTTCCGGAACCATATTCCGGGCCGGAAAGCGGTACATAGGCGAACCAGCCGATGTCCGGCGCAGCATCGAGAGCGAAGGAAATCCATAGGAGCAGACCGCCGGCCAATATTATCCAGTAGGAAAAGGCATTCAGCCGGGGAAAAGCGATGTTTCGCGTGCCGACCATGAGCGGCACGAGGTAGAGCGCCATCGCTTGCATCACCGGGACTGCGAACAGGAACATCATGGTGCTCCCGTGCATGGTGAAAATCTGATTGTATCGGTCCGGGTCGAGAATACGCGCTTCCGGCCGTGCAAGCTGAATGCGCATCGCGACCGCCAACATGCCCCCCAGGATTAGGAAGACGAATGCAGTCACGATGTAACGCCGAGCGATGATCTTGTGGTCAACCGTCGCAATCACCTTCCAAATCCCGCGCGGTGTTTCCCAGCTCTTTAACAGATGCCAATCGAGCTCTGCATCGTCCAACCCGTCGTCCATCAACGAAGATTGCTTCCGGTCCTCAGTCATCTGAGGCTCTCCATATAAGCGGCAAGTTGCCGTAGCTCGTCGCCTGTAAGAGGAACCAGTGGCATGTTGTTTCCGGGCTTCAGCGTCTGGGGATCGGCGATCCAGGCGGCAAGCGAACCACGGGTGATCTCGAGCAGGCCTGCTGCAATAGTGCGGCGGCTGCCGACATGGGTAAGGTCAGGCCCGGTCGTGCCCGAGGCCTTCGTGCCGCGTATCGTGTGGCATGCGGCGCATTGCTTGGCCATGAATACGGCTTTGCCTGCGACCGCCTCCGCCTCGGTCGGCTCCGCACCGACTCCGCGTTGCCTCTCCGCCCAGCGCTCGTAATCCGCCTGTGCTTCCGCGATTACGAAGAGTGCCATGTGGCTATGCTGCAGACCGCAGAACTCGGCGCACTGGCCGCGATAGATGCCTGGTCTTTCCGCTCGAAGCGTCAGCATGTTTTCGCGACCCGCGATAAGGTCCCGCTTGCCGGCAAGGCTTGGCACCCAAAATGAATGAATGACGTCACTGCTCTTGAGCCGCAGTCGCGCAACTTTCCCGACCGGAATGTGGAGCTCGTTGGCCGTCACGAAGGCGCGTGTGGGGTTCGCATCAACATAAGTGAACTGCCACCACCATTGCTGAGCCGTGACGTCGATCGTCAACTCCGCGGGCGAAGCTTCGGAGAGCGCGCGGGTCGTGTAAAAGCTAGTGATTGTCAAACCGGTGATGACGAGCACTGTTGCGCCGACCGCGCCGGAGATGGCGACGGCTGCTTTACGCTCGGAGATTGCCCCGCCGTCTGGATCGCGCTGCCGCACGAGCGCTGAGACCAAAGCAATCATGACCAGCAACCACACGACAGCGCAGACGCAGATTATCCAAAGAATCAATTCTTTGAGCTCAATCGCCGCGTGGCCTTCAGCATTCAGAATGGACTGGGCGCCGGTGCATCCCGAAACCAGTAGCGCGAGCAGGAGGAGAGCCGAGGTGCTTTTCAAGGTGGCGGCCCTTGCTCGGAACGGGGCTGTGCCGGGAGGTCTTCATGGAAGAGAATTGCGGCCGGCGCCCGATTTTCCGCCGGCCGGGTATGCTTGTCGTCGTTCCGGCTCGGAGCTGCGAGGGAAGCTGAATAGGCGCCGATCGTCTTGACATAGCCGGCTAGCTGCCAGATCTGGTCTGTCGTCATCCTGTTGTGGAAGGCTGGCATTCCCCGCGGGCGGCCATCTCGAATGGAGGCGGCTATCGCGACCACCGAGGGTCCATATGACCACCACCCGTCGAGGAGAGATGGCCCCGCCCCGCCGCGACCGTCGCCGTGGCAGGACGCGCACCCGAACCAGGAATAGAGCCGCTTGCCCTGGCTTAGGTCATAGGCACTGGCCTCATAGGGCCTATCGAGCGCGAAATAGATTTCGGGAGGCGCTCCACCGATGCCGCTAGGCATTAGGCGCAGCTGGTTGAGAGCGGCTGCGACTGGAGGGTCTGTCCGAAATTGCCGCGGCTGCCGTTCCAAGCCGATAAGAGCCGAAAGGCCAACTAGCAATGAGAATAACAAGACAGTAGCCGACAGATGCGCGACGCTAACGTTGAGAACCTTCCCTGGCATCATTCAAGCTCCAGAGCACTGGCCCCGATCAACGGGCACCTCGCTGGGCCGACCGAGGTGTGTCGGCGAGAGCTACGACACGGCGTTCGCGCTCCGGCATCCAAGGCCTAGAACCTACAACGCGTCGGCTGGGAGACGAGTGCGGCCGAACGGCATCGCAGCTTGGAGCTAGGTGACTGCACCCCCGACCATCAGTGCCAGAATAAGGAACACCAGGAAAATCAACACGGCGATGTAAAACAGTATCTTGGCGATGCCTGCGGTCGCAGACGAAATGCCGGAGAAACCAAGGAAGCCAGCTATCAACGAGATAACGAAGAAAATAAGAGCCCATTTTAGCATCGCAACACCTTCTCTTCTCCAAAGATACCAGCTCTCGGCAAAGCTGAGGCGCGGTAATCACCGGCGTGTATCAGCAGTTACTTACCTCGCTTCGGATCCTTACCGGCGGACTGACTACTTCTCTTGACGTCGTCTTTCTTGTCCTGATCGCCTGCGCGATTTCCACCGTGCGTGCCTTTTGAAGTCTTTGCGGTCTTTCCGTCCTTAAGGTTAGTCGCCATCTCGTACTCCTCGAAGATTAAGATCCCTGCGCACAACGCAACCGCGAAATTGGAATAAAGTTCCGCAGATCCCTTGTTGTGAGCGTTGCGGCAATTCGGTCGATCCGAAACTTGACGCCGGCCCGGCAGAGCTTGAGTTTGATTTAAAGAAAGGAACGCGTTTCCCGACGCAGGCGTGCGGCGGCTTGTGATCAGCGCTGCGTCGAAATGATATTGTCGAGCCGTACCTTGCCGCCGATTACGCCGCGCTTCGCCCCCGGGGGTGCCGACCCCTCCTCGACAACCGTGTAGAGCTTTTCGCTTCGGAAGGCGCTCGCCATATCGGTTGTAACACCTTCTGCAGGCTTCGCGTCAATTTCGCGGAAATCGAGTTCGGCTGCAGCAGCAACGATACGGGCGTCGCCGCTCGATCTTGCAACCACCATCACTTCGCCCTGGTACTCGGCGTTCTGCCAGTTTGGATCATCCGGTTCCGCCAGCGGCGACAGCCGATATATTTTCAGTTCTTCCTGCATGAGATGCCTCAACGTGACGCGGAGCCGTGTCGAACGACGGGAAAACATTGCTTGTCGCGTCCAATCCCCGAAGATCGGAATTGTTCCGAACTCCCGCGGCCGGTGTTCACGCCGCGCGCGACTCCTCTCCCGTTCGAGCCGGAACATTTCAAGAGGTCACCGGTTGGAGCACCACCGAAAATGAAAGGAACGTGCAATGGCTAACGCGACCGAACACTTGCAAGCCTGGCTCAGGGATGCGCATGCAATGGAAGAACAGGCAATCACCATGCTCACCGGCCAGTCCCGACGGCTGGAAAACTATCCCGAGCTCAAATCCAGGATCGACTTGCACCTGCAGGAGACTCGCGACCAGGCCGCGATGCTCGAAGAGTGCCTCAAGCGACTGAATGGCGGCACATCAACGGTCAAGGATATCGGCGGCAAGGTCATGGCAATCGGACAAAGTTTGAGCGGCCTCTTCGTCGAAGACGAGGTCGTGAAGGGAGCACTGGCCAGCTACACTTTCGAGCATATGGAAATTGCAAGCTACAGGATTCTCATCGCTGCAGCCGATTACGCGGGCGATCAAGAAACGAAGCGGGTCTGCGAGACCATTCTGCAACAAGAGGTTGCGATGGCCGAGTGGCTTGATCAGCATGCAGCGGAGATCACGCGCAGGTTCCTGGAGCGTGACGAACGCAACGTGACGGCCAAACATTGATCCGCTGCATCGCTGGTTCCGTTCGCACGCTGATGTCGCGGGCGAATCATTTAGAAGGCGGGTGTCGCGCAAGGACTACGTCCGCTTGGAACCTTCGGTCGTCACATCGGTTGGCCTTATTGAGGAGGCGCAACAATGTTGATGGACTATCTTTGGCTATTGGCAACTGCAGGCGGGGCCTTCGCTCTTGGCGCCGTGCTCGCCTATGCGGTCATGCGGCAGAAGCGACTTCCGCCAGCCGTTAAGGAAGCGCAGAACCGAAAGGTCCGTAAGCTCTACGGAGAATCGCAGGAAGAGAAGCCCCAGTGAAGCCGCTCCGACGACCGTATCCGGAACCACCGGCAGCGTCGACGATCTCAGCAGGACGGCGAGTTTTCAGCCGAGTACGGCTACGCTTGTTAGGCGGAAGAACAAGGCGCTACTCGTATAGCCGGCACTGGAGAGGCTGGAATCGCGCTTAGTGGAATCTCTGCGCTGGCCGGCATTATCCGGAATGGAGGAGGTCCACAAAGCACTTTGACAGTTTCCGTCATGATTTCGACCGTTATCTTTTCCCCAGGACATCTATGGCTGGCTTCCGGCCGGCCGCCGCCGTGCGGGATGAAGCGGAAATCGCGCTCGCGCCACGTCAGTTTCCGCTCGGCGCTGAAATTCATGGGCGACGGAAACAGTCTCGGGTCATGCGTCGTGCCGTAGAGGTCCAGGAGCAGCCAACTGCCCTCCGGCAATGAATAGCCTCGCCAATCATGGCTCCGCGTCAGCCGCGCGCCGACGAATGGGAAGAACGGATAGAGGCGCCGTACCTCCTCGATGAAGGCTTCGATCTCATCATCATGCCCCTGACGAAAGCGTTCCAGCCACTGCGGATTTCGGGCAAGCGCGAGCGCCAAGAAAACGATCCATCGACTGATGGCCGCAATCGGGCGCAAGAGGTTGAGCAGTTCGACCGCGGCGACCTCCGCCGAAAGCCTTTCCCCGTCGGCGTCTCGATGGTCCAAACCGATCTGTCTTAGCGCGCATCCCTGGGGCACCTCGAGCGACCCGTCGCGAAGCGCCGTGACAATCGTTATGAGCCAGCGCTCGATGCGGCGGCGTGAAGCGAGAGCGAGCCACGCCGCCGGCCCTGGCCAACCGGTGCAGTCGATTATTTGTCCAAGCTGCCGGGCAAGCTTCACGTCATCGTCTCGCCAGCGCAGTGGAATTCCCATCCAATCTGCGGAAGCTTTCGTGAGGATGAGATTTGCCGCTTCGCGCAGATCGTAATCCCCATCGCGCCTCCCGAAATGTGCCAGCCAGTGCTGCCGGAACCGCTCCACGAGCGAGGCGACGGCGGCGTCATCCATCGTGATATCGATGAACATGGCTTTGCGCCGCAGATGCGCCGGTCCGTCAAGCTGCTGAACGCTGTCCTTGTCCTGCAGCAGGCGCAGCGCTGTCCACGGCATCGAACCGACACGCGTCACATCGTTTGCATCGTAGAACAGACGCGCAGCTTGCTCGCCGCGCATGCATACGACAGAACGAAGCATCAAGCGGCTCTGGAAGATGTCCGTCCCGAGCTCGTCGCAGCGGTTCGAGATGAACGCGTAACCTTCGCGAAGCAGCGCCAGTGTGCTGTCGAGCGATGATGTTTGCGGGATGGGCTTCACTTTCCGCCAGCCTCCTTCTGTGGCCGAACTTTTCGGCGCCGCGGATGTTCCCCTGCCTAGGTTTGGCTACCGTTGCAAAGTGTCGCCGGCGACACCCCTCGGAACAAACGAAGTGCAAGCCGGTTGTTCTGCTGCGGCAGAAAGGAGCGATCATGTCCAAACTGCCTGAGAGCAATCCCGCGCAGGTTCGCGGCGATATCCAGCACGGGCGGACAGGAGACAAGAAGCGCGGCTTCGATCCTTCAGCGGCACCGTTGGAAACGGACGACGAGGCGGCCGGCATGCCCCTGACCCCAGACGCGGCGGGGACAGCGAGAACCGGACAGCGGCCGGACGGGCGGACAGACACCTCCACGGAGTACGGAGACGCCATGCGTCCCTTCCCCGCGGCCGAGCCCCGCCAATCGCCGAACTATCGTCTGGTCCTCCTGATAGCGGGCATTGTCGTCATAGCCGGCGTGCTGGCTCTCGCGATCGGTGCCGGGTGATAGCGCGATCGAACGGCCCGCGGAGAAAATGCTCCCGTTGCCGCACAACCATCTTTCAAGGCAAGCGAAGGAGTTTTCGAATGCCTGATCGCCACGACGACAGAAGCAATCCGCTATCGAGACTGGCAGCCCAGGAAGAAGCCCTCTATCTGCGCCGTTCGTCGACACGTTTTCTCGAGTGCGCCATTCACCTCTGCGTGACGCACATGACGCTCAGCGAAGTGGCCGACCTGCTTGAGCAGGAGGCTAAACAGCTTCGGCAACATGGGTGACTTCGCTCACAAAGAATCCGGCCAGCCCGGATAAGGATGTAGGGTTCCCGTCCGCGATCGCCCTATGTCGAAGAGTTGGGTCATCTCGCTGTTTTGAGTGCAGCAGTGAAACGATCTAAGGAGCGCCGACCTGCAGAACGGCCTCGTTCATGTAGGGACGCTGCCCTCGGCGCACGAGATAGACCTCTCGCTCGGGATTGGCTTCGATCACGAAGCCGGAACTGCGAAGCATCGCTTCCACGCCAGCCCTGTTCGGAATGAACCAATTTGTAGGATCGTCCGAGAAGCGATGTTCGACGAAGAACAGCTTGGGATAATCGGGCCGATCGAAAACCTGCCACTCCTGAAAATCGTAGTCTGCCTCTACCGGCCCCACGGAATCCGCGCCGCGCTGCATGCACTGGAAGAGCATCTCCTCGCCGACGACGTGCTCGTAGAGAAGGTCGAGTGCCAACAGCGGATAACGGAGGTGGTAGAGAACGCCCATAAAGAGAACCAGATCGAATTTCTCGCGCAGTTGAGCAACGTCGTAGACGGACATTAGCCTGTATTCGATGTCGATCCCGTTCTGTGTGGCCGCAAATTTCGCTTGCCGCAAATAGTGAGGATCCGAATCGATGCCGAGCACGCGGCCGGCATTGCGGCGTTTCATTTCCTGCGCGTAGAACCCCGCATTGCAACCGATATCGAGGACGCTTCTACCTTCGAAATCATCCGGAATGATATGTTTGAAAGCCTTCCATTTGATCGCGGGATAATCTCCGAGAAAGTGATCGGGCGATGTCTCGACGCCCCTGATCCGCATGTTGTGAAACCAGGGTCCCAGCGCTGCGACCTGATCCTCGATGGTCATGCAGTCTTCCATCTGCTGAGCCATGATCAAAGATCCTGAGAGAGGACAGGTTGTTGCGGACGGCGGCGAGAGCGACCTCGCCGGCGCGCGGCCCGCTGCTTCGCGAGCGTGCTCTGGAACCAGGCAATCGTGTGCGATAGCCCGTCGTGCAACGCCACTTTCGGTTGCCAGCCAAGCAGCGTTCTGGCCCTCGCGATATCCGGTCGGCGGCGCTGCGGGTCGTCCGGAGGCAAGGGTGCATGGACGATTGTCGAGGCGCTCGCGACCTTCGACAACACTAGCTCGGCCAGTTCGATAACCGTAAACTCCCCTGGGTTTCCAAGGTTTACGGGCACGCCCGGATTGGGCCGGCGATTCATTAGCTTGATCAATCCTTCAACGAGGTCGGACACATAGCAGAACGAACGCGTCTGCTCGCCGCTACCATAGATCGTGAGCGGCTCGTTTTTGAGGGCTTGAACAATGAAGTTCGAGACGATCCGGCCGTCATTGGGCTGCATATAGGGACCGTATGTGTTGAAGATGCGAGCAACACGCACATCCACATTTCCGGCCCTCAGACTGTCAAAGCACAAAGCCTCGGCCGCGCGCTTGCCTTCGTCGTAGCACGCCCGCGGCCCGGTGCAGTTGACGTGGCCCCAGTAATCCTCCTGCTGCGGGTGCTCTTCGGGATCGCCGTAGATCTCGCTGGTAGATGCCTGGAGGAAGACGGCTCCATGCCGCTCGGCGAGGCGCAGGAGGTTACCCGTCCCCGTCACGCTGGTCATCATCGTGTGGATTGGATCGGCCTGGTATGACGGCGGCGAGGCGGGGCATGCCAGGTTATAGATGTGGTCGAGCGGCTCATCGATCGCGATATCCTCGCAGACATCCTGCTCGATCACCGTGAAATAGGGGTTTCCCGTGAGATCGCTCAAATTGGCAGGGGAACCGGTGAGATAGTTGTCGAGGCAGATCACGCGATTGCCGGCGTCCAGAAGTGCTGAACAAAGATGGGATCCGACAAAACCGGCCCCGCCGGCGACGAGGATAACCTTTCCTCGACTTGCTCGGTTTCTTCTTGCCATGGGCCGTTCTCCTTTCGGTGTTAGACCGGAAATCTCCGTTCGGAGTGTCTCGTGGCGAGGTTGGTTTTGGGCGCGACGTTTTCGATTGCTTCTACGAAGGTCGCGGCACGAGCCGCGGCGCTGTGCGCTTGTACGACGCGCTGATGAGCGCAATTCACATACGCTTGGCGCTGTTGTTCGGTGAGGCTCGTCAGCGCCGCGACGACATCGCCGCTGTCCTGTGCAATGACGGCAGCCTCTCCCGGCGGAAAGAAGCTGTCGATTCCTTCCCACCAATCGCTGATCAAGGGCGTGTGGCACGCGGCCGCCTCGAAGAGCCGGACGCTCGGGGACCAACCGGCCGTGACCATGTCGGCGCGCGTTACGTTCAGGGTGAATCGCTGGCGGCTGTAGAATTCCGCGTGCTTGGAAGGGGGCAGATGCTCGATACGCACCACGTTCTTCGGCCAGCGGATCTCCGCGGGATAGCTTGGTCCGGCAACGACAAAGCGCATCTCGGGCAATTGCCGCGCGGGCTCGAACAACAGGCGCTCGAGAGTGGGCTGTCTATCACGGCTGAAGGTGCCGAGGTAGCCAAGGTCCCATTCCCTTGGCGCGCCGGTATTGCGATAAAGGTCGAGATCGACGGCGCAGTAGAGCGCCACTGGGCGTCTCGCGGCAAACTCGCCTCGCAGCCGATCGAGCGTACTGCCACCGGCAAAAGAAAAGTAGAGATCGAAGAGCGGAATCTGCCGACGGGCGAGATATTCCTCGTCGCCGCCGGCGAGCTTGGCGAGCGTCACGGGCGTGTCGATGTCGTAGAAGCACAAGCGCTTGGGGGAGAGATCGACAACGGTGTCGATGACTTCCACTCCTTCCGACACATAAGACCCGATGACGACGGCATCAGCCCCGGCCAGCGTGCCAGCATGCCGCGCGAGCAGTTCGTCGATGCTCCTATAGAGGACGAGGTCGCAAAAGTCCGGCGCGACCACGTCGCGATGGCAGGCGTACCACGGTACGTCCCGCTCCAGGAAGGTCACTTTGTGCCCGGCTGCATGGACCCCGCGAAGCAAAGCCCGATAAGTGGTCGCATGACCGTTGCCCCAGGACGAGGACAGCGAGAGGCCGAGGACGACAATGTCGAGCGGACGGTTCATTCGGCTGCCTCCGCCTGGCGTGCTCGATTCCGCAAAACACAGTCCACTTCCTCCGCGCGATGCGCGTAGGTGTGCTCGGCGAGCACACGACCAAGCGCCCGCTCTCCGATCTTTTTGGCGCCGGCGGGCGTAAGATTTCGCATGAGTTCGGCGACATCCTGTCCGTCTCTGGCGACCAGCACTTCCTCTCCGGGTGTCAGGAAGAGTTCGATGCCTTCCCATGCGTCGGTAATCAGACAGGCGCCCGCCCCTGTCGCCTCGAAGACGCGCGTCGCCGGCGAGAAGCCATTCTGCGCCATGCTTGCGCGTGAAATGTTCAGAACGGCAGTCGGCGTCGCGTTGAAGGCGTTGTGGTCGGCAGTGGGAACGTGGTCTATGTAGCTGACATTCTCGGGCAAGGGCTTGTCGTCCCAGCCGGCTCCGCCGAGCAGGAATCGCCGATCTCCGACCTTGCCGGCGGGATCGAGGAAGAAGGCTTCCACCCGCGTCTCCCGATCGGGCAAGCGGTTGCCCAGGAAGGCCAGATCGGCAGCAAAACGCGGATCTGCGGGTACGGGATGATGAGTCTCAGGGTCAACGGCATTGTAGACGGGGATGCAGTCCCGGGCACCGATGGAGCAATAGGACTCGACCACAGGATTGCCGCCGCCATAGGTCAGGACGAGATCTAGCGAAGGAAGCGCACGCCGGAGAGGATGATCGGGCGCGGCCTTCAACTCCGCAAGTGTGGCGGGTGCATCGACATCCCAGAAAATCTTCAGCGCAGCCGGATTTGCCGCCGCCATAACCTCCGCGAGCAGCACATCGTCCTCGAAGCCGACACCGCTTGCCTTGACAACGACATCGGCATCGACGGCTTCCGCCGCGACACGCTTCAATGCCGCAATCGTTCCCTGATAGACCACGACCCTGCACCAGTCCGGCACATCGATATCGCGGTGTCTCTGCCGGTCGTAGATGTCCGGCTCATAAAAGGTGATGGCATACCCGCGCCCCGCAAGCGCATGGAGCAATCCGCGATAATAGGTTGCTGCACCGTTCCAATAGGCCGAAAGGAGGCTCGATCCATAAAAAGCGATCCTCATATCGCGGCCTCCTTTGAAGTGATGGGATCATCCTTGACCCTTTTCGGCCGGTACGAAGCAACGATGTCGAGAAGTTCGTCGACGCGGTGGCCGCAGGTATGGCGTGCCCGGATGGTTTGCAAGCCAGAGGCGGCCAGTTCCTGTGCGACGGCCGGCTCTGAGAGCACCTGGCGCAGCAGGCGCGTCATCTCCTTGCCATTACTGGCAAAAAGGAAATCGGTGCCGGGCCGGAAAAGACCTTCCGCATCGTTCCATGGCGCCGAGATCAGCGGAATGCCGCAGGCAAGCGCTTCGAAGACCCGGATGGTCGGTATGCCCGGCAAGGCTTCGACATAGGGCCGCCGAGGAATATGCACTGTCGCCCGATGCTCGGCGAAAGCCCTGGGAACGGCGGCGTTCGCAACCCAGCCGCCATAGTCTATTCGCGCCGCACGCAGCGCCCTGAGCGCGGCGTCGGGATATCTCACGCCCCGCACGGTTGCTATAAGCTTCAGTTGTCGCGCGGGCTCGATGAGGAAGGACGAGAGCTCGGCGCTGCGCTCGTCATCGCCCCAATTCCCGATCCAGACGAGATCGCCTTTTTTGTCGGCGTGCGGAATTGGATGGAACAGCGACGTGTCTGCGGCCTCATGCCAGGTGAAGACGTGTTTACCCCAGCCCGCGCTGAGATACCGTTCGCGGAGCGCCTCGCCGAAAGCCAGGACAAAGTCGTATCCGGAAAGATCGAGCCGGGCGACAGCGCGTTTGGCGGTGACGGCGCGATGATGTGTATCGTGAAAGGCGAGCGTGAAGCTGCCGCCTGCGTGACGGATACGACCGAGCCGTGCAACCAGGCCGGGATCGGACCATTCATGCACGACGACCAGATCGGCGTTGCTGACCGCCGCCTCGTGGTCGAAATCGGCGCCATAAATCTCGACGGGCAGATCGGGAAAGTGCTTGCGGAACGCTACGATCGGCCCGACACCCTGATCCGCGATCAGATTAAGGCGGCTCCAGGAATCGCGCGGTTCGAGCGCCACGGCGTCGTGACCCCGTTGCATGAGTTCCCGCATGACACCACGCAGAAAGTGGGCATTGCCGTGGTTCCAATCAGAAACAAGCGAATGGGTGTAGAAGAGAAATCGCATCGGTCACTCCGCAGCCGTCAATCGAGGAGACCTGCGCATGGCTTGCCGGTAGGCGGCAAGCACCGCGTCGCGCTGGGCTTCGATGGAAAATTCGCTAGACCGCGACCGTGCCCGCTGCCCGAGTTCGGCTCTCAGTTCCGCATCCTCCGTCAAAGCGTTGACGGCGTTCGCGAAGGCGACGGGATCGCCGGGATCGGCAAACAGGGCCGTACCGTCCCAAAGCTCGCGATAGGTGTCGATGTCAGCGAGGACTAAGGCTGCGCCGGCGCACGCGGCCTCCAGTGCAACGAGTCCGAACGGTTCGTAAATCGACGGCGAGACGACGATCGCGGCTTTCGATATCTGCGCCAGCGCCCGATCGTGACTGAGTTCCCCTTTAGGATCGGCGTGTTGGATCGCTAAACGCTCGCGGTTTGGGCCATCGCATGCCCCGGCCATGAGCACCGGCCAGCGGATATGCGCGGCCGCCTGGTCCAGCACCGCCCCGTTTTTGCCCTCATCCCACCACCGGCCCGCGGCAAAAACGATATTCTCCTTGGGCATGGCAGGACGCGAGTTTCGGCTGCCATTATGGACGACCTTGAGATTGTCGATCCGGCCATAGCAGCGCACGAGCCCCGCAGCATGGCTTGAGCTCGGGGCGAGAACCACGTCGGCGCGGTCGAAGCCCAGCCGGTTCAGCCGCTTCTGCCAGAGCCACTCCCGCGGCAAGCCAGAAGCACGTACAGCTTCGAACCAGGTGGCAACGCACGAATGCGAGACCACGACGACAGGCATTTGCGCGGGGAAACCAGCTGCCTGCGACGGCAGATTCAGGTGCAGCATATCGACCGAATGTCTGAGCGAAAGTTCGGTCAGGAGGTCCGCCACCACATCGAGCTCACTTTCTTCGCCGGCCATCCAGTCGAGCGGCGCAGCAAACCATTCGAGCGTGCCGATACGCGCAGCCTCGGCCCGCTGATGCGCGGGAGGCTCTGGGCCGAAGCCGACAAAAAGCGTTTCCACGCCGGCAGCTCGAATGGCGTCGGCGAGATCCATCGCATAACGCCATACACCGCCCACCGCATCGACACTCATGATGATCCGCCGCGGCAGCCGACCTCGGGTGCCGTCATGATCGAGAGCGCGAAGGGCGGAACCGGCGCGATCGCTCATGCGGTGATCCTCTTCGTTTGATGGCGGGCCCTGTGAACCCCGCCCCAATCTTTCAGAAGCCAGTCGTGCAGATCGCGCAGTCCCTCGCGCCATGCCGTGCGAGCCTTCCAGCCGACCGCATCGGCGAGCGCGCGCGTATCGGCAACGAAAAACAGTTGGTCACCCGCCCGCCAGTCGTGCTCCTCTGTCGAGAGTGGACGGCCCACCAGGAGCTCGATCTCGCCAAGGACCTGCGAGATGCTGACGGCATTCTCAGGCCCGCCGCCGAGATTGAAGGCGCGCCCACTGAAACGATCGATTGATTTGAGAACTGCTCGGTAGGCGGCGACTGCATCTCTGACATGGAGGATGTCACGGACCTGCTTTCCATCGCCATAGATCGATATCGTCTCGCCCGCGAGTGCGCGAATGAGGAAATGCGCGACCCATCCCTGATCCTCAGTGCCGAACTGCCTTGGGCCGTAGATGCAACTCATCCGGAGCACGGCCGTCGGAAGTCCAAACGACCTTGCGTAGTCTAGCACGTATTGGTCCGCCACACCTTTCGAACAACCATAGGGAGTGCAAAAGTCGAGCGGTTGCGCCTCGCTGACGCCATGGTTGCGCACCGCTTCGTCGGTGGGCAGGTGTTGTTTCCCGACCTCGTTCAGCCGCAGTTGCGCCAGCACGCCATATACCTTGTTGCTGCTGGCGAAAATGACAGGCGCTTGGCACCCGGCCATGCGTGCGGCTTCGAGCACATTGAGCGTGCCGCGCGCGTTCGTCTCGAAATCGTCGATGGGCCGCTGAAGGCTGGTCGTCACGGCCGTCTGCGCCGCCAGATGAAAGACAGCCTTGGCATCCTTGAAGACCGGCTCTATTGCGGTGAATTCGCGAATATCGGCGAGCACGGGATGGACGGCGCCGCGGTGATTGTCCACCAACCATTCGAGGTTTCGCTCGACGCCGGCGCGACTGAGATTGTCGAGAACGATCACTTCCTCGCCGTCCCGGAGGAAACTGTCAGCGAGATTGCAGCCGACAAAACCGCTGCCGCCCACCACGACGATTACTGCCGTTTTCCTGGAAAGGGCGGGTGCGGCCAAGCGAGCACGCCTGCTCTGAGAACCCGTGCTCATAGCACCAACCCCCGGGCTTCCAGGTGCCGCTTCATCTCGGGGCCCCGGTCGATCGCGCCGACACAAGCGACCCATTGCGCGAAATCGGGGAGCGAATTTTCGAGTTGATGCGCGGGTTCGAAAGCGAGCAGATCCCGTGCCGCGGTAATGTCGGCGAAACAGTTGCGGATATCCCCCGAGCGAGCCTTGTTCATGATCTCCGGCTTGAGCTCGGGTACTCCCATCGCATCGGCGAGCAGCAAAGCAACATCGGCGATGGCATAGGCCTGACCGCTGCCGACATTGATGACGTGGCCGGCGGCCGGCGGCTGCTCGAGCGCTAACCGAAAGGCTCTCGCTACATCGCGGACGTGAACGAAATCCCGCCTTTGTCTGCCATCTTCGAACACCATTGGCGATTGTCCGTTGGCAAGCCGCGAGGCGAAGTTGGCAAGCACGCCGGTATAAGGGTTGGAAAGCGCCTGACCGGCGCCGTAGACGTTGAACAGGCGAAGCGCCACTGCCTCCACGCCATAAGCCTCTCCGAAAATCAGCACCTGGCGTTCCTGCGCATACTTCGTGAGCGCGTAGATGGACGCGAGATCGACCGGCTTCTGCTCATCCGTCGGAACCGGCTTGAGACGCTCCCCGTCGGGTCCGGTCGGATCCCATGAACCTGTCCTGATAGCGGCAGGAAACCGTCTGGCTCGAGCACAGCGGTCACCTGTCATCGTCTCGTAGAGTCCTTCGCCATAGACGCTCATCGACGAAGCGACGACGATACGTCGGATCGGCATGCCGATGATCGCCTCCAGCAGGACGGCCGTTCCGAAGTCGTTGACGCCCACGTAGCGGGCGATCTCATACATCGACTGACCGACCCCGACCTCAGCTGCAAGATGGACAACGCAGTCGACGTCCATGAGCGCGTTTCTTACCGCGTCTGCATCGCGAACGTCCGCCCGTCGTAAGTCCACGTCCGGTGGCAACGTGACCTGTGCATCCGCGTGAACCTGCTCATTGAGCACGTCTAACACGCGCACGCTGTAGTTCCTTGAGAGGAGTTCCTCGACCACATGCCGGCCTATGAAGCCGCATCCGCCGGTAACAAGAATCTTTGTCATGACGTACCTGACGACGTTCCTTGGGGAATAGTGACAAAGCTCCAACAAGCCTCGGTAGCAAATGTTCCTTCATCCATGACTTCTTCTTCTTCTTTGATCCCTGCCGTGCGGCATCGCCCGCTGAAGGTACAAACCTCACTTTCGCGCGAGAGTTCCGCGCGAAATGAGGGCATCGGAACAAAAGCCGCAACATCAAGTTAAGTGCGCGAAGGCAGCGGGCGTCGTTTGCAGTTTGCCTCGACGAGTACGCGATCGGCTCTTGCGGCTTCTACGTCGCGCCCGAGCTGCGGATTGGTCTCGACGGCGGGAGGCAACGGCATGAACATAACAGCACCCCAGCGGGCGGATACGATGTCCGCCGCAGTCCTCACCGGGCCAGGTGAACTGCATATCGAAACCCTGCCACTGCCCCATCCGGGGCGCGGCCAAGTTCGCATCAGACTTGAAGGCTGCGGCGTCTGCGCCTCCAACCTCGTCCCCTGGGCAGGCCCGGATTGGATGGAGTTCCCGACGGAACCAGGGGCACTCGGCCATGAAGGCTGGGGAATAATCGACGCCGTCGGCGAGGATGTGCATGGCTTTGCAACAGGTGATCGCGTCGCGGCACTCTCTTATCATGCCTATGCAACGCACGACATTGCGGACCAGACAGCCGTCGCCGCGTTGCCCGCAGCGC
Organism: Ensifer sp. IC3342; assembly: GCF_020193655.1. Classification (GTDB taxonomy): domain Bacteria; phylum Pseudomonadota; class Alphaproteobacteria; order Rhizobiales; family Rhizobiaceae; genus Sinorhizobium. Next base: position 1,674,479 of record NZ_JADYVE010000001.1, on the reverse strand, counting down.
TTGCGAACCAGCCCTTTCCTGGCGAACCGCTCGGATGTGCCTTCAACATCTTCCGGCGCAGCGCGATCAAGCCGGGGGAGACCGTGGCGATCGTGGGTATCGGCTTTCTCGGAATTCTTCTGACCGAACTCGCAAGCGCTGCAGGCGCGCAAGTCATTGCCATCTCGCGCAGACCTTCATCGCTTGCTTCGGCCGAACGCGCCGGCGCAGGCCATATAGTTGCCATGGACCATCATTGGCGGATTATCGAAGAGGTGAAGGAACTGACCTCTGGTAGCTTCTGCGACTGCGTTATCGAAGCCGTCGGCAAACAATGGCCGCTCGATCTTGCAGGAGAACTGACAAAGGAGCGGGGGCGGCTTATCATTGCAGGCTATCACCAGGACGGCCCGCGGCAGGTCAACATGCAGCTTTGGAACTGGCGCGGCCTCGATGTGATCAATGCCCACGAGCGTGATCCCGCCGTATACATACGCGGCATCCACGAGGCGATCGCGGCCACGGCCGCGGGGCGAATGTCGCCCTCATGGCTCTATACGCACAGATTTCCGCTCGAACAGCTCGGCGCGGCGCTGGACATGACACGCGACCGGCCAGAAGGTTTCATCAAGTCGCTGGTGATTTACGATGAATGACGCGACGCCGCTTGCAATGCCTCGAAATGTCGCCAGGCGGCCTCGCGTCGGCTTCCTCGGAGTCGGACGAATCGGTCTCCATCGCATGAGGGCCATCGTCGACTCTGGAACGGTCAAAACCGCCGCGATTTTCGACCCCTCACCGGAAATGGCCGCGGCGGCACGCGAGTTAACGCCCGACGCCGCAGTCGTGAGTTCGTTCGAGACCTTACTCGACCAGCAGCTGGACGGCATCGTCATCGCGTCGCCAAGCGCGCTCCACGCTGCCCAGTCGATCGTAGCTCTCGAGCAAGGCGTGGCGGTTTTTTGCCAAAAGCCGCTCGGCCGCACGCGCGATGAGGCCGCGGCGGTCGTCGACGCGGCTCGGCGCGTCGACCAGCTATTGGATGTGGACCTCTCTTACCGTCACACCGATGGGATGCAACAGATCCGCAACTTGATCGCCGCAGGCGAACTCGGCACCGTGTTCGCGGTGGATCTCACCTTTCATAACGCCTATGGGCCAAGCAAACCGTGGTTCTACGACAAGGCGCTTTCAGGTGGCGGCTGCGTCATCGACCTCGGCGTGCACCTCGTCGATCTCCTCCTTTGGGTTTTAGGGTTCCCGGCCGTCGTTTCGATCGAAAGTCGGTTGATGTGCAAAGGCGCTCCAGTCCGCCGCGACAGCGACGAGGTCGAGGACTATGCCGTCGCGACCCTCGAATTGACGAATGGCGTTGTCGCCCGTATCGCATGCTCGTGGCATTTGCAGGCTGGATGCGATGCGGTGATTGCCGCTGACTTTCACGGCACCGGAGGTGGCGCCAGCTTTAGGAACGTAAACGGATCCTATCTCGATTTTGAGGCCGAACGGTACTGCGGGACACAACGGCAGGTGCTGGCGCTTCCTCCCGACGCCTGGGGCGGACGCGCCGCAGCGTCCTGGGCGAAGCGCCTGGCCGCAGGGGAGCGTTTCGATCCCGAAAACGATCGCCTGGTGGCGGTGGCGGATGTCCTCGACAGAATTTATGGGCGATAGACGGCACGCGTCCTCGGACGGCCTGATCACGAGCCGTCGCCTTCTATGCGGCGCAGCAGAAGTTTCTGGTAGCGTGAGGCGGTCGCCTCCAGCCGAGGAACTTCCTCTGCAGACGCTGCCGCCTTCGCCGAAACCCACAGGCCAAGCTGAAACGCCAGATAGCAGAGCTCGAGGACAGCCTGGAGGTCCGGGTTCAAGGCGCGCGGACATCCTTCGGACACGACAGCGCGCAAATAGGCCGATTGCTGCGTCGATAGCCCGAACTCGACGCCCGCCCCTGCAAGGTCCCAGGCGATGTCCTGACGGCCGATCAGGTCGTGGGCGGCGCTATGATCGAGCGCGTCGGTCTTGAGAAAGCCCCGTTCGCCTCCCGCAAGCCATTCCCAGCGATGCAAGCGATTGTCGGTGTCGACTGGCTGCAGGAAGCGCTGATAGCGCTCAGCGTTGCCGAGCAGGACCTTCAGCCGCAATGCCGCCGCCATGCCCAGAGCCTCAGCGGTATTCACCGTCGCCATCTCGTACAGGTTCGAAAGCAACGCTCCAGATGTAGGCAGCGGCGGCAGGCGGCGTACCCGAAAGACGAGATACCGCCCGAGGTGCTCGAGGAATGTCGTCTGACGCAACTCGCTTGGCGCGAGGGGTCGCCCCGCTATCCACTTCTCGACGAGGAAGCCGTGACACAATCCTGCGACCGGAGGCGTGAAGCCCGCCTCCGCCAGGAGACGTGCCTTGAGCAGCTTGCGCTGGCCCACGTCGCCAAGCCCGGCAAATTTCACGAGCCATGTGTCATCGGCTGTGTGGGCAAGGAATTTTCTGCGTTCGAATCTGCGGTCGACCGGAGGCCAGGCATGGTGATCGTCACGAAGCGCCTTCCGCCATGCGCCCGCGGAAATGTCTTCGAGCGGCCTCTCGAGCGGACCGATAAGCTCACTGACCCATGAGGCGAGACTTTGGTGGCCGTCGAAGAGGAGATCATCCACGTCGAGCACATGACGAGGACTTGCGGCCCAGCGCTTCCGGTGGCAGCTGCTGGATTCCGTCCCAAGGCCTCCCTTGTGTCCGGGGAAGAAGTGAATGCGTCTGTCCCCCACGCCATGGCCCTCAAGCCAGTCCGCGACGCTTCCAAACGAACTGCCGGAAAGACCTGGCCCCTCGTCGACAATCGCAAAACGCACCGTCGGATCGCGTAGCAGCCGGTGCGAAAGCCGTGGCGCGACAGCAATGCGCTTCCGGAAAGGTGAGCCCGTCGGCCGAAGTGTGACCGGCCCGGCGGCACCGATGGCGGCGGCGACCATTGCGGAGAGGCTCGTTCCGATGCTTCGTATGCCGATCACGGTCGTGTTTGCCGCAAGCCCGGAGCGCATCGCAGCTTCGGCGTAACTTTCCGGATAGAGACCGTAAAAGCTGTAGCCTTCCGCCTCGCTGACGCAAAGTGAACACGGTACCCGCAGGTGAACTAGCAGTGCCGTGACACGCGCCGGTACCGCCAGGGGACCCCCCAGTCCCTGACGCCAGGACCGGAGGACGAGCCGTGCCAGGTCGATGAGAAGGAGGCTGCCGATGTCGCGCCGCGCGGAGATGTCATCGGCCGTCATTTTTTCGAACTCGGCGTCCGACAATCCCTGCACGAGTTCGCCGGCCTTGAGCAGGATCCGGACGAGCGCGGCATGGCGCTCGATCCCCGGCGGCTGATGTTCGAGTGCGTGCAACTGTGCGGCGATAGCCGCGCACAAAGCGTCGGCGCGTTCCAAACGCGTGACGGTACCGAATACCAGCATCGCTCCGTCCATTGCTTCACATTCGTCTTCAACGCGCTGCGACTGGATTCGATCCGCAGCACACAAGAAACGGAGAAGGAACCATTCCGTCGCGCGCTGGTTTGGCCAGCATTGTAGATACTGCCCAGGAGTAGTGGACAGATGCGATCGAAATCAATTCGGGTTGGGCTGGTGGGAATCGGGAACTGCGCGTCCTCCCTCATTCAGGGGCTGACGTTTTATCGCGGGGCGAAGGAAGATGAACCCGTTCCGGGACTGATGCATGTCAGCCTTGGCGGGTACCACGTCCATGACATCGAAGTTTCCGCTGCTTTTGATGTTGCCGCCGCAAAGGTCGGACGTGACGTGGCAGATGCCATCTACGCTCCTCCAAACAACACCTTCCGCTTCGCCGATGTCGCTGCCAGCGGCATCGTTGTCCAACGCGGCAGAACACTCGACGGCATCGGGAGGTATCTGCGTGAAGAAATCGAGGAATCCGACGCGCCGGAGGCTGACGTCGCGGAGGTTTTGCGGCAGACTGAAACGGACGTCCTGGTCTCCTACCTCCCAGTTGGCTCCGAGGTTGCGACGCGCTGGTATGCGGAACAGGCGCTCGCCGCTGGCTGCGGTTTTGTCAACTGCATTCCCGTATTCATCGCCTCCGACCGGTCGTGGCAGCGCAGATTCGCCGAGCGCGGTCTGCCGCTCATTGGCGACGACATAAAGAGCCAGGTCGGCGCAACCATCGTGCACCGGCTGCTCGCTAATCTCTTTCGCGACCGGGGGGTGCGCATCGACCGAACCTATCAGCTGAATTTTGGCGGCAATACCGACTTTCTCAACATGCTGGAGCGCGAACGGTTGGAATCGAAGAAGATTTCCAAGACGCAATCGGTCGTCAGCCAGATGGACATTCCATTGGCCGCAAACGACATTCATATAGGGCCCAGCGACCACGTGCCTTGGCTTGCCGACCGCAAGTTCGCCTACATCCGCGTCGAAGGTACGACATTCGGCAACGTCCCCCTCAACGTCGAACTGAAGCTCGAGGTGTGGGATTCACCCAATTCGGCTGGTGTAGTCATCGATGCGATCCGGTGCGCGAAACTGGCCATCGACCGCGACATCAGAGGTCCGTTGATTGCGCCGTCGAGCTACTTCATGAAGTCTCCGCCACAGCAATTCACCGATGCCGAGGCGCGCAAGCGGCTGGAGGAGTTCATCGACGGCGATACCGACGCACTGCTGGGGGCGGCAGAGTGACCACCACGTTTCTGCTGGTGCGGCACGCCGCGCACGACAGCGTTGGCAGCTTTCTCGCGGGACGATCGGCCGACGTTCCGCTCGGCAGCGCCGGCCGCGAACAGGCGACGCGCCTGGCAGCGCGTCTCGCGCGCGAGGACATCGCCGCGATCTATGCCAGCCCCCGCAAACGCACGCAGGAGACGGCCGCCGCCATCGCTGCCATCTCGGGGCTCAGCGAGGTTAAGACGGTCGATGCGCTGGACGAGGTCGACTTCGGCAGTTGGTCAGGCAAGACTTTCGAAGTCCTCAACTCGGACCCGCTCTGGCGCCAATGGAATTGCACACGGAGCCTGGTGCGCGCGCCTAGCGGCGAGACCATGCTGGACGTCCAGCAACGGATCATGGCGCTTGTCGAAACGCTGTGCCCGCAGAGCAGCGGCGGCGGAAAGATCGTATTCGTGAGCCACGCCGACGTCATCAAGGCCCTGATCTGCCAAGTGCTCGGCCTATCGACTGACGCATGGGCGCGCTTCGATATCGCACCCGCCTCCATCTCCGCCGTGTCGGCAGGTGTTTGGGGAGCGAAGGTCCTGCAATTGAACGAAACCCAGGACGCGGCACGATGATGCAACGGAAGAAGCACGGAGGGCACTGATGATCGAAGCGGCCATGATCTGGAACGAGCCGAACAACAAGTCGCACTGGGATCCGGAGATTGATCCGGACTGGAGTCGTTTTGCAAATATGGCCAAGCTGGCCGCCGATGCCATTCGACACATCAATCCCGGCCTCAGGCGGGTGCTTGGCGGAATTTCGCCGATCGATCCAGATTTCATGGCCCTGATGAAATCCTATGGCGTCCTCGACCACGTTGATGCCGTGGCGGCGCATGGCTTTCCGCTCGACTGGAACCTCTGGCAAATCGAGGAATGGCCACGGAAGGTCGAGGAACTGCGTGCCGTGACCGATTTGCCGATATGGATCAGTGAGGTTGGTGTTTCGACCTTCGGCGCCGAGGAAGTGCAGCTTTGGGGACTGCGGAAGACAGCTGAGTTGCTCAAAGGCAAGGTCGAGCGGATCCAGTGGTACAGCCTCTACGACCTGCCGCGCGCTTGGGGCGCGACCACGCGTCACAAGGAGGCCGAGGGCTCGTCCTACTACCGGCATTTCTACATGGGTCTCTTGCGCGAGGACGGCACGCCCAAATTGGCACTTGAAGAGTTTGCCCGGCATACGCCTGAGATCGGGCTCGTGCAATGGTTCCATTTCGAGGATCCGCGGCTTGACGACGCCGTTTCATGGATGAGGCGCCTTGGCGTCACGCACCTGCGCACCGGCTTATCCTGGGCTGACCGCTTCCAGCCTAACGCGCTGGCCTGGTTTGATCGCCAAATGGCGGCCCTTGAAGAATTCGACGTCACAATCACGTTCTGCTTCACCCCCGAGCACCGGGGCATGGCGCCACACCATACGAGCGCGCCTGTCGTGCCGGAGGAGTTTGCCGATTTCTGCGCGGAGATGACGGCGCGCTATGCGCCCGGTCCGTCATCGCTCGATGTCCTGCCCGAGCCGGTCGTTTCCGGGCAGATGCGGGAGGCAAGCCTTCCGATCCAGCCGCGCGAATAGGTCACTCCCTGGTAAAGGGCGAGCATCGTCGAGGCCCAGCGAATATAAATCTGGGGCCAATGCAATATCCTGGCAAGTCGAAACACGCGGTGGCTTTGCGCACTGACCAAGGTGCGCAACCAGTAGATCGCCATCCGTCGGGCACCAAGCCCGGCCTTTTGCGGGGCGACGCGCTTCCTCGGCGTGACGCCCCGGCGCGGCCGGCTCAGGCGAAAGGCGAGACCTTCCCGTCTCTGCCTGAAGCCGGCAGCCTGTGTTCTGACCACGAATGCGCTGTCGACCTCCTGCAATTCGAGCCGCCCTTCATTACGCGCGCGGTCGACGAGAGATCGGAGCAGAGGAGAGCGAACGACGACGACATTGGTACCACGACCGTCGGACGCGTAGGGTTCTACCCAGGCATCGCCAAAGGAGATGTCGGCAGTTTCGGCAACGACGTCGTCGCAGAAATTGCATGCGGCGTTCTGGAAGAAGCCCGCCCCCCAGTCTCCGTCGGCCAGATGCCACCAGTCCTTGCTCCGGGTGCTCCCGTCCTTCATGACGAGGTGCGCCGTGTACCAGTTCGCTGGCCTCCCAGTGTCCTTGAGCCTGAAATCGACATCCGCGACAGCGTCGATTCTTTCCCCCAGCTGCCATGCGATGCTCTCGACGAAACGAGTGCTCTTCATGTGTCCGCAGAAGAGTCCGAGCGTGAAGGCAAGACGCTCGCGTAGCAGCGGATCCTGCCGGCACAAAAGATGCAGGGCCTTGATGAAACATGGGATTCCGACGACTGCGTAGCGACCGGGGCAACGTCTCATTTCATTGATTACTGCGGACAGTTCCACTGGGTAGTAGCGCGACTTCGCGCCCGCGCGTATGTCCTCCGCGGTCCGCGATATGCGGTAGTGAAACAGGGGCTTGGAGTCCTCGCATCGCGGAACCACGTGAGCGACACCGTCGACGAGGTCTTCTTCCAGAAGCGAGGTCGCCATCCAGCTTGCCATACCGCCGGAACTGCCGTCGGTCCGAAAGGTGCGTTCGCGGACATACCCTACATAGGCGGCCTCGAAGCGCCCGATGTGCGGGTCGCTGTATCTTGCCGATGCAAACCGCTCACGAGCGATATCGTCTTCGTTCCAGGCATCGGGCGAAAACGGACACAGCTCGTCGAAGCCGCGCGGGTGGCGGGATGCCGTCGGTTTGAACTGCCCAAAATGATCCAGCCGCATCGCGGCGGCGGCGCCAGATTGCGCCATGCAGGCGCCGCAGCCGATGCACAGCCCCGATGCATCCATCTGCCCCGGTGCGAGTGAGGTGCCATCACGTGGCGTCAGGCGTTCATTCGAGGACATCGGTCAGATAGTTCCGCGATTGGCGGCGCAGTTCGGCAAGTCGATGGGCGATGGCTGGCTCCGGCACGTCGCCGAGAATGGCCTCGTAACCCGCTTGAGGCGTCCTCTGCGACACCACGTGTCGTTGCGCACCAACCAAGTGAGCGAGGTCGCGAATCTTGTTGGAACGGTAGTCAGACAGGGCGCAGGCAAACGGTTTGGCGTTAACAAGCGCGAATACGCAGCCATGGAAGAAGTTCGTGACGACAGCCTCGGCTTCGGCGATGAAGCCGGCGAACTCATAGGGACCGCCATCGAGCCACTGCTCGTCCGCCCACTCGTTGCGATAGCCTATGCTGACGAGACGGAGCGAGCGCGATGCTGCCCAACGGCGAGCCTCCTGTTGAAACCAGGACGGAAAAGAGTGCCCGTAGATGGCAATGTAGGTGCCGGGATCGAAAACGTTTCGACCAGTCGTGATGGTCTCAGGAAATTGCAGACATGGATCGAGAACGAGTGCAGCCTCACGTCCAAGCGCCCTTTCGATGATTGTCCTCGAGTTATCGTCGCGCACGGAAATGGCATGAAATCGCTGCAGCTTATCCGCCCAGTAGCTCTCAAGCCCGTTCGCAGCGGGATGACTTCCGAACGTCGCCGCGTAGGAAACAAGCCTCTTTGCAGATAGCCCTTCCCCATAGAAGAGCGGAACCCCGCCGTACCAGGGATGGCGTAAGTTCCAGACTTCGTCGCTGCCGACGATGACTAGATCGCAATCTTCGGGGGTGAACGGCTCGTCAAGCGCAAACGCTGCGCTGAGCGGAAATGATGCGAACGCGCTCAGGAACTTCCTGATCTTCGAGGCGTAAAGCGAGATGTCCGGCCGAGCAGTCCTCGCAGGCCGCAGCGGCTGCAGTGCGCACCGCCACTCGGCACGGCTGACCCGGTCGGAACGATGGTCGAGGACGACAGGTTTGGCGCCCAGAGAGCGAAGACCTTGCACGAGACAGCGTGCCTGCCAGAACGATCCGTAGTTGATGCAGCTGTGAAATGTCAGGACACCAAGCTTTGCCAATGGCCTCTACCTCTCGGTTCATCTAACTAGCCCCGTCGAGGGAGGTTCCACCGCAATCGCCGGTGCGTTGACCTCAGGGCGCAACTCGGTGAAAACGATCGGCCTTGGTCTTTGCTCAATCGAAAATCGTGCCCTTGGCGCCCTCATATTCCCGTGCAAGCGTTTCAATCGCCGCCGATGCCTCTTCGAAAGTCCAGCCTGCCGCTTCTGCTCTATGGGCGAGCGCGAGCAATTCGTCCGTCATCTCTCCACCGATTGCTGCAACAACGCTTTCATGGGAGGTTGCGGCCAGGTCGGATACGGCCGGCCTGAGCGCTGCAACGCAGTCTGTCTGGCGTCCCGGATAGTCGGAGGTTTGCTGAGGCCGGGAAATCGCTTGTGAGTCCTCCATTACTCTCTCCATTGCTGTTGGTATTCGAGAGCAGTCACGGGCGGAAACCGTCACCTTTCCTTCCGCTTCCGGCAGGCGCCACTACTTCAGCTTGACCGAAGGCTTCCTCGCCCAAACACGCAAGCTGCCGAGACTTTTGACAAAGGCCCCTACACTCTTGGCATCTCCGAGACTGATTGTCCCCTCGTCGAGAGAGTCGGTGATGCCGGTTCTTGCCAGCAGGGGCACGGCTGCCTCGACGTAGCCGATGTACTTGCAATGGGCGAAGGCGTCGGCAACGAAATCCCGCGCCGCTGCGACCTCCACCAGTTCCGAAACCGCTTCAGCCGAAGGCAGGAGGACTACCGCATCGTAGAGTACCGACGGGCCTCCTTCGATCATTTGGTGCGCCTGTATCCACTCCCCGTCCGAGGCCGTAATGCCGCCGACCTTCGGGGCGACGAGTTCGAACACGGCCCTTCTGTCGTGACCGCCGTCGTCACGGCGTTCAAAATCGACGCATCGGCGCCGTCGGTGTGAGTCAATGCCGCGAGCTTCTTGAGCGACGCCTGGAAGCGACAGACAGTGACAGGGACCAGCTTTTCGACGCGACACAGAATGCCCGGCTGGTTGCCTCGGCCGAACGATACTACCGAACCATGTATTACGCCGGTGCCGATTCCTGGAACTTGCGCGACGGACACATGTTCGAAACGCTCGAACGCCTCCTGGAGTCGCGCGGCCCCGGCTCGAAGGCCGTCGTGTGGGCGCACAATTCCCATATCGGCGATGCGCGCCACACGGAGATGGGAGCAGCGCGTGACGAGTTGAACATCGGTCAGCTTTGCCGCGAACGTTTCGGGGATGAGGCAGCATTGATCGGTTTCGGAACCCACGGCGGCAAGGTGGCGGCCGCAAGCGCCTGGGACGGCGAAATCGAGATGAAGGAAATCCAGCCTTCCCTACCCGGCAGCTACGAACGCGTCTTTCATGACTCGCATGTTGATCGCTTTCTGCTCGATTTCTCGCGCGACGATGCTCTGCGCCGGCGCCTCGATGAGCCGAAACTCGAACGATTCATCGGCGTCATCTACAGGCCAGAGACCGAACGCATGAGCCACTATGCCCATGCATCGTTGCCGCATCAGTTCGATGCGTACGCCTGGTTCGACCTGACGACACCGGTTACCCCTCTGATGCCTGAGCATATTAGCCCGGGCGTGCCGGAGACATTCCCCTTCGGACTCTGAGGCGAGCAGCGGAACTTTGAACGCAATCAGCGGTTCCTTCGCAGACTGGTTTATGCGCTGAAAAACGGACATTGCCGTGGTTTTTGGTTGCCATCCTCAGCAGCGCCGCTCGGCGGTTGCGCGCATTGCGGCGGTCTCGCCGCTTTTTGGCTGCGGATGCGCCGGACGTCAATCTGCGCTCGACACCGCCGGATCGGAAGCCGACGCCACTTCGTTACTATTCTGGGTTCTTGTGGGCACCGGTGCGCTCATATGGGTCGCAGTAGTCGGCCTGCTTGTTTACGCCATACGGGATCGCCGTCCGACGTGGAGCGAAGATGCGGCTGGCAAGCTCATCCTGTGGGCAGGACCGGTTTTTTCCTCGACGGTACTCTTCGGGCTGCTGACATACGCGCTTTGGTTGATGCCTGGTTTGCGCCCTGCGACTGACGGCGCCTTGCGCATCGAAATAACCGGTTCCCAGTTTTGGTGGCGCGTCGTCTATCACAGGTCGGCGAAGCCGCCGGCTATCTCAGCCAACGAGGTCAGGCTACCCGTGGGTGAGCCTGTCGAATTCGTGCTGCGCAGCGACGATGTCGTCCACTCGTTCTGGATACCATCGCTCGGCGGCAAGATGGACATGATACCGGGGCGTACGAATACGCTCTCCGTTCTGGCAAACAGGGCGGGTACCTATAGGGGCGCATGCGCGGAGTTTTGCGGCACGTCGCATGCACTGATGGCCTTTTCCGCCGTGGCGATGATGCCGGAGGACTTCGATCGTTGGCTGGCTACCCAGTCGCGCCGACCGGCGAGTGCGGCAGCCCCCGGTCAGGATCTCTTCCTGAGACACGGTTGCGGAAGCTGCCATCGCATTGACGGCACGGAAGCGCATGGATCGGTCGGTCCGGATCTGTCTCATCTTGGCGCAAGAGAGACGGTTGGCGCAGGCATCCTCCCCAACACCGAGGAGGCGATTGCTCGTTTTATTTCGGAACCGGACGTCCTGAAGCCGGGAACCCGAATGCCGTCCTTTCGGATGCTGCCACCGGAAGAGATCAGTGCCATCGCCAACTATCTGAAGGGACTCAAATGAGTATTCGGCCCGACACGCAAACGCGCGAGATCCGCCAAGCGCAGGAAGAGCGATTGCGTGCAGTTTGGGCAAACCCGAGCGGCTGGCGTTACTGGACTTCGGTCAACAACTTTCAAGTCGGGCTATGGTATTCGGCGGCGGCATTCGCGTTCATGCTGTTCGGCGGCGTTCTGGCGTTGTTGGTGCGTTTGCAACTGGCGACCCCCGAAAGCGACCTGCTTTCCGCGAATTTCTACAATCAGGCCTTCACACTCCACGGAACGGTGATGATGTTCCTCTTCGCCGTGCCGATCTTCGAGGCTGCGGCGATCTTCCTCTTGCCGCCGATGCTGGGCGCGAGAGAACTGCCATTTCCGCGGCTCGGTGCTTTCGGCTTCTGGAGTTTCTTGATCGGCGGCGTCTTCGTGTGCGGCTCCATTTTTTTTGACGCGGCCCCCTCGTCCGGGTGGTTCATGTATCCGCCGCTCGCAACCGACCCCGAATTGTCCGGCGTGGGCGCTGACATCTGGCTGCTCGGCCTGTCATTCATCGAGATCGCCTCGATAGCGGCGGCGGTCGAGTTGATCGTCGGCATCATGAAATGCCGCGCGCCCGGCATGCGCATCAACTTGATGCCCCTGTTTGCCTGGTACCTGCTGATCGTCGCGGGAATGATCCTGTTTGCCTTTCCGCCGCTGATTGCCGGAGACATCCTGTTCGAGATGCAGCGAATGTTCGATTGGCCGTTCTTCGACGCTGAACGTGGAGGCGATCCGCTTTTATGGCAACACTTGTTCTGGATATTCGGTCATCCGGAGGTCTACATCATTTTCCTGCCGGCGATTGCATTAATGGCCATGATCGTGCCGACGTTTTCGCAACGGCCGATCGTCGGATACTCCTGGATCGTTCTCGCCGCAGTCGGCACGGGCTTTCTGTCCTTCGGCTTGTGGGTCCACCACATGTTTACAACGGGGATGCCGCAGATCTCGTTGGCTTTTTTCTCGGCGGCATCGGAATCCGTGGCCATTCCGACGGGTGTGCAGATTTTCGTCTTCATTGCGACCATGCTTGCCGGCCGGGTCATCTTCTCGGTCCCGATGCTATTCGGCACCGGTGGAATTGCCATCTTCGTCATCGGCGGCTTTACAGGCGTGATGGTGGCGCTCGCACCCTTCGACTGGCAGGCGCACGACACATATTTTGTCGTCGCGCATCTCCATTACGTGCTGATCGGCGGCATGCTGTTTCCGGTCACAGCCGGGATCTACTATTACTATCCACTCATCGACGCGAAACACCTCTCCGATGTACTCGGACGCGTAGCCTTCTGGCTGATGTTTTCCGGCTTCAACGTCGCATTCTTTCCAATGCACCTGATGGGCCTGCGCGGCATGCCGCGCAGGGTGTACACCTATCAAGCGGAACTACGCTGGGATTGGCTCAACCTGATCTCCACTACGGGCGCCTTCGTCTTCGCCTCCGGCGTGCTGCTCGTCGTCTTCGATGTGCTCCGTCCCAAGCATCGTTACCGCCGGGGCGAGTTGAACCCCTGGAAGGCCGGCACGCTCGAATGGATTTCGGAACCTGAGGAGAACTGGGGCGTACGTTCCATTCCCGCGATCACGAGCCGATATCCGCTGTGGGACCAGAAAACTTTGATGCGCGACATCAGCGAAGGCCGCGGCTACCTCCCTGACGCAGAGGAGGGCCGGCGAGAGGGACTAGTCACCTCCGTCCTCGATGCCAGGCCCCTGCAAGTCCTGCGCGTCGGCGGAACATCCTACCTCGCGATCATCTCGGCTGCGTCGCTCGGTGCAGCCTTTGTCGCCCTCACCTTTCATTGGTGGATCGCTTCATTTGTGGCTGCGATGGCCGCCTTCACAGCCATCATCTGGTGGCTTTGGACCGGAACGGCCGAGATACCGGAAAAACCGGCGAAAGACGTCGGCCTGGGTCTCACCTTGCCCATTTACGCCTCGGGCCCGACTTCCGTCGGTTGGTGGGCAATGTTCATCACCATGGTCGGCGACAGCACAGCATTCGCGAGCCTCGTCTTCGGATATTTTTTCTACTGGACGATCCACCCGGATTTCACCGGCGGCATAGCTGGCCCGGGCGCAGTCTGGCCACTGCTGGCGCTGGCGCTCTTCGCGATGGCATGGGGCCTGGTTGTTCTGGCTCGATGGTATAACGCCAAAGGCGATGTGCTCTTTATGCGGCTTTGTCTCACGGGCTCGTTCACTCTGACCTGCGCTGCAAGCGTCGCCGCCCTCGAGGGGCCCCGGGCGCACGCGATGCAGCCAACAACGCATGTCTATCCTGCCATTGTCTGGATCCTGGTCATATGGGTGCTCGCTCATGCTGCCGTCGGGGCCGTCATGCAAGTCTATTGCCTGGCGCGCAGTTTCGCAGGCCGGCTGACACCCCAATACGACGCTGATCTCAGCAACGTGGTGCTCTTCTGGCATTTCCTCGTGATCACAGCCGCCGTCACCTTTCCCGTGATCGGGCTCTTTCCGCAAGCGGGGTGGAGATAGCCATGCGCACGTTGCTCCCACGCCCACGCCCGAGTGGCCCAGAATCCCTCTGGACGCTCTTCACGGCTCCGATCGTCTGGGCGGCCCACTTCCTGATCTGCTATCTGAGCGTGGCGGTCTATTGCGCTAAGCAGGAGCGGTTCTCAATCGGCTTCGACGTCCTTCGCGTCGCCGTAGGCATTGCGACGGCATTCGCGCTTGTCGCCATCCTTGTGTCCGCCTGGCTTGCCTGGCGGCAATGGGGTTTCGGCGCCCATGATCCCCCGCATGATGAGCCGACGCAGCATGACCGTACCCTTTTCCAAGGTTTTGCCACGCTGTTGCTCTCGGGCCTGAGTTTTATTGCGGTGGTCTTCGTCGCACTGCCGGTCCTCTTCATGACGGAGTGTTTGCGATGAGGCGAATTGCACTCCTGTCAGGCGTGACGATTTTGGCACTGATCTCGGGCGGCTCCCTGCTTCCCGGTTCACAAGGTTCGTTTGCCGCCCACATGCTGGCGCATATGGGCATCGTCGCGATAGCGGCGCCACTGGTGGCCGTGGGATTGGGCGAGCCTAGGATTCCCCGATCCGCTGCGGCCCTCCTGTTTGCGCCGGCAACGCCTTTGATCGCCTCATTCGTGGAGTTCGTTGTCGTCTGGACATGGCATGCGCCGATGTTGCGAGCACTCGCCCGCACCAGCTTGGCGGCCCTCTTGCTCGAACAAGCAACCTTTTTTGCTGCGGGCCTTTTCCTGTGGCTCACCTCGCTAGGCCAGTCCGACGGAAAGCCGCGAGCAGCCCCCTCCGGAGCCTTCGCGCTTCTTCTTACATCCGTGCACATGACCTTGATGGGCGTCCTGCTCGCGCTAAGCCCAAGGCCGCTCTATGGCACAGACCCCGTGGTCTGTTTCGGTAATCCCGTCAGCGCCCAGCAGGACCAGGTGCTGGGTGGCATCATCATGCTCGCCATCGGCGCTGTGGTCTATCTCGCCGGGAGCTTGGCGCTTCTCGCTCGCCTTCTGGCGGGCGATCGGAGGGAGGCAGAGGGCTGATGCACGTCGACTGGAAACATGTGGCCGTAGCTCTCGCGATCCTTCCGTTCGCGGTGGTATTCGCCGCCTGGATTGGCTTCTTCAACGTCGGCGCGTCCAGCGGGCATTGGAAGATCACCGACTGGTTCTTGCATTTCGCAATGCGGTCGGCGGTCAGAACCTATGCTCTTGCAGTCGACACCCCGCCGGAGCTCCCGTCGCATGCCGTCCAGACAGCCGCGGGCCATTACGCGCGCGGTTGTGCCATTTGCCACGGCGCACCGGGAGAGCCCCGCTCGCCAGCCGTCTTGCGCATGCTGCCGTTACCGCCGGATCTGGCGGAGCGCGTCGACAGTTGGAGCGATGCCGAACTTTTTCGCATCGTCAAGCATGGCGTGCGGTTTACGGGGATGCCGGCCTGGCCCAGCGAAAGACGTGACGACGAAGTGTGGGCGATGGTTTCATTCCTTCGCCGGCTGCCGGCGCTCAGCGCCGAGGCCTATCGCGACCTGGCCTACGGTCAAGCGGGGTCGCTCGTTGATCGGCCTTTGACATTTCAACAGGCACTCGCGGAATGCACGCGATGCCACGGCGTTGACGGCAGGGGTCGCAGTACGGCGACGCCGGTCATCGCAAGTCAAAAGGAGTCCTACCTTCTGCGGAGTCTCGAAGCCTACGCCGAGGACCGCAGACCGAGCGGCGTCATGGGAGTTGTGGCTAGAGCCGTCGATCGTCGCCACTGGCAAGACCTCGCGGCGCACTTCGCGGCATTGCCCCGTCCGCAAGGAAGAGAAGACGCGGAGGCAGCGCTTGTCGAAGCAGGCGAGAAACTTGCAGCAGAGGGAGATCCGTTACGTCACATTCCTGCTTGCCTGGTCTGCCACGGCAGCCAAGATCGCAATCCGGCATTTCCATCCCTCGCCGGCCAGCCGGCTCCCTACGTCGAGCAACAACTCCGTCTTTTCCGCGATGGTCTGCGCGGGGACACCGGATATGGCCGCCTGATGCGGGAGGTCGCGAGACCGCTTTCCGACAACGACATCGCCACGCTTGCCGCATATTTCGCGACTGCCGAGTTGCCGCAGGCGCGTTCCATCGAATCCGCGAGAGATGATGAGATTTATCACCCACGCGGCCCTAGCGATCGTTGAAGTATGTGCGGCTACGCAGAAGCTGGTCGTCGGCTTGCAATTTTGCGGGTATTCCGCTTTCACCCGTCACTATGGCTCAGATCACTTATTTAGTGTCTGGAATGGGGATCCGGCCACAAAGCACGTATGTCTTCAGGCAAGCCTTCCCGCACCTTTGCGACCTGCCCGGGGTCGAGATAATGCGAGAGGACGGCGAAGACCGTCTGTACCGCATCCTTCGCGTCCACCGGTCGAGTGAAGGCGAGTTCTTGCTTCACCTGATCGAGGAACTCGTCCAGCGAATGCAGCCGCGTCGGCTGCTTCGACGGCTGGTACTGCTCATAATAGGCGCCACGCACCAGCAGCGGCAATTGGGCGGCAAGATGGGCGGACAGGTCTGCAGGCAGACGGTCCCGAACCGTATGCAAGACCGCACCGAGTATATGCCACGCAACCTGGCGATCCGGCCCTTGCTGTTTCATGATGTCGTCCAACCACGTGTTGGTAACCTGGAGTGTCTTGTCGAAGGCAGCGACACCGGAAGCGCTCATGATTTTTCCTCCTATGTCTTCACGAGGGTCGAACCGCCGTGGCTTTTGATTGTTCCGCAGCCAACCGCGACGGATTGGGAACATTGTTGGACGGGAACGGTTCCGAGACTCCGGCTTACTAAGCGAGGAAGCTGTCAAATGGACGCCGGCACGGAATTCAGCAAGAAAACATTCTACGAAGAATGCGCCCGCATCCTTGGTGCGGAACATTCATACAAACCTTGGCCGTACGGCAGGATCACGCGCTGGAACAATCGTGCGGCCGGCAACGGCCGTTTTCCCGGATATGGCCTAATCCGGGCGTTCGGACCTCATCACATCCAGATAGCGCTGCGCCGGCCGGCCGAACTCAACCTTCTGTGCCGTTCCGCGGAAGAAGCCTTTGCAGCGTTGCGAACGGCACGCCTGAGCGAGCAGCGGTCATGATCTCCGCGGCCCGGAACCTTCCGGCATTGCGCCGGTTGGTACCTTCACGGAGGTAGACCATGACTGGACGGAAATTCTCCAAATACATCGAGGACTGGCCCGAGGAATCCCGCGAGGCGGCGCAGCTTGTCATCGATCAGTACGGTGAACCAAACGAAGCTACGGGCAGCCAGTTGGTGTGGCATCGGCCTGGGCCTTGGAAGCGGATCGTCGCGTCGAAGATATGCTACGAGCACAACTTTCCTGCTCCCCACAACGACTCCGTGGAATCGGTCATCGACTACCGCGTTCCGCCGGAGAAATTTTCCGAGTTGGCCGCGTTCGACGGCAGTGTGATCGTCGAACGCACGGCGGGCGAAGTCTCGGCGCGGTGCCACGACGAACAGGCGAACTTTCTGGCACTCAATCTGATGCACGACATCGTGACCGGCGCCAAGAGCGTGGAGGAGGCGCGTGCCTACTACGCCAAGGAGTTTGGCGACTATCGCCGTAGGAAGCCGACGCCGTACATGGAAAAATTACACTTCAACCAACAGCAACGCGGCGCGGCCGATCCAGACGTCCGTGTCCTGACGGACGAAGATCTTGCCCAAGCTAAACGCGAGGGCGAGCGTCAAGACTAATGTAGCTTACGGCCCGATTCTTGGTTGAAAGCCAGCCCTTCAGGCAACGGGTAAATTCCACCCCGTACTAGACGATCGGTAGACCGGCCGATAACCGGCAGTCTGTGCGTCAAGTTCAGCAAATTGGAGCGGCCATGGCGCTGGTCATGCGGCGTTGCGGAGAACGAGCTTCTTGTTCGTAATGGCCGGAGCGATAGCCGAGCCGCTCCGGCGTGCGAGTCGAATACTTTCGACCACTGGCTGCGGTCGCGAGCCGCCTCAAACGCGGCGACGGCGTCCTCGAGTCGAAAGATGCCGATCAACTCATCGCGGCGCACAAGGTGAGCGGGCAAGCGCAAACGGTTGAGCGGCGGGCGCTTGCCACATGCCACCGTCTTGCGCCTGCCCGTCGCGCCACTCCTATTTCCACGCACAAGGAACTTGGGCTCCCGACCGCCGTTTCCATGGTATGAGAATTGGAAACTACAAAGAGGATCAGGTCATGGCACGGGAAAGGCCGCTCGGTTCCGCCGTACCGCGCGGGGTCGTCGATACGAATAAAGGTACAGTCGGTGTTGCAGATCAGTCGGTCGAAGAGCAGGTCAGATCGCTACGTGAGCAGGTCAATGCTCTCAGCGCAGCGATTTCTGAACTGGGTATTTCCTCGGGGAGGGCCATCGCAAGCACGGCCCGGGACACCGGCCGCAGAGCTGGTGACATGGCAAGGGAACATCCCGCGTGGACGACCCTAGTTCTGCTCGGTCTCATTGGTCTGATCGTTGCAGGTACGGCCGGTCCGTATCGGTACACGCGGCGATCGTCGCGCATGGAAGACATGTTCGCCGACCTCGAAGATCGGCTGAGTGATCTCAGGGACCAATACTGGTCGAGTAGGTGGCGGCCCTGGTAGCCGCCGCGGCAGGTCTCCGCGACCACCGCGACGATGGCCGTAAACGTCGGGTGTTTGGGAGAGCCGGGAAGCGCTGGACGCAGTCCGACGTTCTGGAAAGCAACCCGCAAGGGCAAAGACCGCGCAAGCGCGCTCGTTTCCCCCTTGCCTGTGGCCGCGCTCCACCAGGAGCGGCCCTGTCCCCCTGCCTTTCGTCGGCCGTGGAATGGGATGCTCAAGGAAATATATCCGTTTCTCGGTTCATCCCATTTGGCCGAAACCATCGACCGCTTCCAAGTGAGCGCGGTCGCCCGGGGGCGCTCCGGTGCTTAATGTCGCGGCGCATATCGAAAAGCCGACGGGCAAACCCTACGCCATTCTCGAGCTTTGACCGTGCGACAGCGTTTCGGCCTGACGTAGCAAAATCCTATCACGGCCTCAAAACCACCTTTACGCAATCATCCTTCCTCTCCCCGAAGGTACTGTAGAGCGCCGGCCCCTCGTCGAGGCTGCCCCTATGGGTGATGACGAACGACGGGTCGATCTCCCCTTTTCGGATCCGATCGAGAAGCGACGGAAGATACCGTTGAACCGGCGTCTGGCCCATACGGAAGGTCAGTCCGCGGTTGATTGCCGATCCCATCGGTATTTTGTCGAGATATCCGCCATAGACACCCACAATGGAAACCGTTCCGAAGTTTCGGCAGCAATGGATCGCTTGCCGCAACACATGCGGGCGATCAGTACCCATGAATGTGGCCACTTTCACGCGATCGACAAAGGAATCGAAGCTTGCCCAGCTATCGGCCTCGGTGCCGACCGCGTCGATGCAGGCGTCGGCTCCCCGACCATGGGTTATCTCCATGATCCGGTCATAGACATCCTCCTGCATGAAATCGAGGGTCATCGCGCCGGCCGTTTCGGCGAGCCTTAGCCGCTCCGGAACGGTATCCACGGCAATGACTCTTTCGGCACCGAGCAGGAACGCCGAGCGGATCGCCATCTGGCCGACAGGACCACATCCCCAGATTGCGATCGTGTCGGCCGGATTGATGTCGCAGAACTCGGCGGCCATGTAGCCGGTTGGAAAGATATCGGAAAGAAACAGCACCTGTTCGTCCGTGAGCTCATCCGGGATCTTGATCGGCCCCACATCCGCATAGGGCACGCGAAGATATTCAGCCTGTCCACCACTGTATCCGCCGAGAAGGTGCGAATAGCCGAACAGGCCGGCAGGCGAATTGCCCCACAACTTCGTCGCCTTTTCCCGATCGGGATTGGTGCGTTCGCAGCCCGAATAGAAGCCGCGCTGACAGAAAAAACACTCACCGCAGGCGATGGTGAAAGGGACGACGACACGGTCGCCGACGCTCAATCTGGTCGCCCTCCTACCCACCTCGACGACCTCGCCCATCGTTTCATGGCCGAGGACGTCGCCGTGCTCCATTGAGGGGATGAGGCCGTTAAAAATATGAACGTCGGAGCCGCAGATCGCGCAGGCCGTCACCTTGATGATGGCGTCGCGATCGTCCTCGATTTTCGGATCAGGCACGCTCTCGCATTGGATGTCACCCTTGCCGTGCCAAGTCAAAGCCTTCATCTCAGGACTCCTCGGTATGAAACACGGGATTTCCCCGCGATCAGGGCGGCGACGGCGAAGCCGACGACTACCGCGGCCGCCACAGTTGCGACGGGAATCCTGCGGGACGAGCGAAGGCCTCCGTCGATGCCACCGGCCACGGCAGGCGCCCTGAACAGGTTGCCGTTGCTGTTCTCCGCCCGGGGCGCTTGCTTCAGGTAACGTGACGTAAGCTGCGCCAGCAGCCTCGTCGTCGTATTTGGTGCGAGAAAATGGACGAACCGGGCGAGGTCCGCGACTAGGCCCACGGTGATCGAAGCGCGTGGACGCTCCGCGAGACGGACGATGGCGCGAGCGGCACGACGCGCGTTGTAGACAGGCGGAGGAACGCTGAGTTTCCGGCCGGTATAATTTGCGCCATGGCCCACGCCAGGGGTATCCATGAATGTCGGATAGACATCGCAAATATGGATATCAGGTTCGTCGGCGAGTTCGGCTCGGAGCGCTTCGGAGAAGCCCCGAAGGCCGAACTTGCTGGCGCTATAAGCCGTCGCGAAGGGGGTGGAAGCAAAACCGCCAAGAGAAATCATATTGATGAAGATGCCGTGGCGCTGCTTGAGAAAGACTGGTATGGCCGCATGTGCATCATTAATATGGCCGATCAGGTTGGTGCGGATGACTTGCTCATGGGCGGCGATCGGTGTGTCAACGAAGCGACCAACCGCGCCCACGCCGACATTGCTGAACCAGACGTCGATCTTGCCGAAACTCGTCGCCTTCTCTGCCAACTCCTTGACGGCGTCCGCATCCGTCACGTCTGTCGGTACGACCAAAACCTCGGTCCCCAACTCGCGACACGTCTTCGCGACACGCTGAAGCGCAGCAGCATCGCGCGCGGCGAGGACGAGTTTCGAACCACGTTGCGCGAACGCCTCGGCCGCGGCCTGCCCCACTCCGGACGAGGCGCCGGTGATGACCACCACCGCATCTCTCAAAGCTTTTTTCATATTGCATCTCCGTCTCTCACGAGGTCCCGAAGGAACCGGCAGAGGCTGAAGATGTTCCGGCTTCAGCGCGCGACGCGCCGGCACAGGCGTTGCAGGCTGTCGGCCGCCATCTAAATTGCGAACTGTCACAGGGAAAAGCTTGTTGGATTGATCGATCGCATGCGCTGGAGGCTGACCGCTTTCCGGCGTCCCATCAAAGGGAAAAACCATCCAGATCATGGCGATCACGACCAGGACGAGTATTACCGCCGCTGTGACCGCTTTGGACATCATACCTCCGACGATCACCCCGCTTCCGGGGCTGGAGCAGGAGAACGACGGGACAAGGTCTAGGTTCTGCTGCTCCTTCGAAAGGCATCCCAATCCTCGTGGATGACAATTGTTCCTCAATCGGGAGATAACCGTCGGCTCAACAACTTCACGGTATCCCGTCGGAGTACCTATGTCCTCCCGAGCATTCACCCTCCTGCGAATTATGGCGCGAGACTTGGGAACACATCGCGGAACAAAACGCCGCTACTCGCTTTTTCCCGAGACGAAAGGGAAAGCCATGATTGCACGCCCGAAAAGACCTGCCCGCCGCACGGCCGGAACACCCGACGAAGAGAGCGCTGAGATCGGCCCGGATTTAGCGCGCCCAGAGGATGCGAAACCGGTGGACCAAGGCCGGGTACAACCGGTCCGCAGCAGCGATGAAGCGAATGTCGATCCTGACGATGTTCTTCCGGACGACGAGGAAGAGCAGTCTATCGCCGACAATCCGTCGCGCGAAGAGGTCCGCTTTGGCAATGTGAAGCCGCCGCGTCCGTAGCTCGACTGCCGCGCCGGTGGCGGCGTAGGGGCCGGGCGCATTTGTTGGCGGACAAGACGGTTGCCGTTTGGAAAGAGCGATACTTATCCCACTGGTTGCTACGTGGCTCTGGTTCTTCGTTCCTTGGTTCTCGCCTTCTTCCGGCCCTCACGTAGTTCCTCGATCGTGGGTTGCCACCAACCGCGTTCAACCTCATAGGTTCCGGGCCCAGTTTTCGAAGGCCACGTTCGGACAAGCTCGTCCAGGCTGGGCGTACGCCATCTTCCCCAAATATGTTCATCGGAGACGTCGTGGTAGAGATCGAGGACGAGCTCTCGATCGACGACTTCCCCGGTGACCTCGGTGACGACAATGATCCCATAGCTGGTGGTTGAGACCGGCCTGCCGATCGGTGGCAAATCGTCGACCGGCAGCGGGACGAGGCGAACGGCACTCGCCACGTTTCGAGTTCCGGCTGCCATTGGGCAAACGGCACCTGATGTAGCTCATCGACTATCTTCCGTGAGTACGACGTGCGAACCCGGAAGCCGTTGTTGTCGATCTTCAGGTAAGGGATAAGAATGGGTTCGAACGCGTAAGCATCACGGCCCTTCTGATCTGCGTAGGGATCTCTCCTCGACGCTTCTCTGGCGAGCCAGCGATCGATCCTTCGCCCTGCGGTGGATCCCGGAACAAACCGGGCCTTGCGCTCCTCGCTCCATCGAGCCCGCGGAAACGTCTCGCGAAAGCGTTGGACGGTCATCCGATCAAATGGAAAGCTGACAGTCTCACCAACCTCGCCGTCGCCGTCCTTTTCGTCCTTTTGATGGGTGTCCGCTTCGTCCTCCATGCGCCAGACGCCTTCAATTGTTCGGTTGTCCGATTCCGAACGCGCGGGCTAACAAAAAGATGCTCAATTCAACGGGAGGTTCCTGGCAGGGGGATAAGGCGGATCGATGAAGTCAACCGCGAGTGAAGAATTTAGGCGTCAGGATCTCTGTCGCATGTCTCGACGCTTCGCCGGCTGGCCTATGGCAAGGGGAGCGTTCCTCGAAAGTCCTGGTCCGGCGTGTTCCCTATTTGTCGCCTCCTCGTAGCCCGATCTGTCGAGGTGATGCAGTTCTGCCCCGGGCAACGCCACCACATCAAAACGACGAATATTACACGCTCTGCAACCAGTTGGCGATTTCCACCTGCGTTCATCCTAGGCGGTTTTCCGCGAGGACGCTCTCACTTTTCTCCAATCAGGCCCTTGATGTCCCCCAGCTTCTTCATGCAGCCCTGCTCATCGCCAGCCTCGGCCATTTTCTTGGCTTCTGCCGCGAGCTGGCTTGGCTTGTCGGCACTTTCACCGGTCCGTCTGCCGGTTACCTGCTCCTGATGAGGCGAAGTCGCTTTCGTCTGGGCACCGGTTGATCCTGTTATTTCCGTTCCAACGGCCTTCTTCTGTTTGCCGGGCATGACTTCTTCCTGGTGCTCCGTAACGGGCGCGCCTGACCCGCTGCCGGCCGCGCCCGTTTCTGCGGAAACGATAGCTGGCCCGAGTTTCTCGAGTTCTTGACGGCAGTCCGCGAATGCCGGCACAGCCAGTAGAATGGGAAGGGCGGTGGCTGCCATAAGACGTCTCAACATTGTGCTCCTCACTCGCTGTTTGACGCAATGCGTCCGTTGCTGAGCCAAACAAAGCTCTACGTGAAGAGTTCCCGTTAGATCGCTGACTTTTTTCTAAATTCGGCGCGCGATCCTACCACTCCGATTCTCGGTCAGGTGGATCTCACTCCACTCCGGCGATGCGCTGAGGTGACCGGGTCGACATGCCGAAGGACGACCACGCACCTTCCTCCCGCTGAAATATCGTGTGACCCGAAGCGCAAGCGGCACCAGCTCGACCACGCCACCGACCTTGGATCGGAACCGCTCGATCTCGATGATGTAGCCCAAGTCCCCGATCGTATACTCGGTGATGCTTTCAAGGCCGGTGGCTCATGGAGAATAACATCGCCTGTCGCGGGCTGGACTCTTCAGTTTCGTGAATTCAGGTGGATCCGCAATGGATTGGAACCGCTCAGAGGGCAACTGGAAGCAGGCCAAAGGCAAGCTCAAGGAGCACGCTCACTGACGACGATCTGGATCAAATCGCTGGCAAGCGCGACCAGCTCGAAGGCAAGATCCGTTACGGCATCGAACGTGACCGGATGCGTCGGGACCTCAATGATTGGTGCAACCGTCAGTCCTGGTAAACGGAGTTCGCCCGCATGAGAAATCCGTTTCGGCGGGGCCTCTCATGCAAATCTCTGGCATGGCAGTCGCTGCCTGCCAAAGAGGCGTCTCGCGTCATTCCCTATGCCGCTTCGCCTGCTCAGCTATCGCAGCTTCGAAATCCTTGCCTCTTGTTGCCTTCACCGAAGTCTCTTTCCACGGCATCAACACCTCCGCCAAAAGGGAAAGTGTTACCCATGTCTTCGGTACGAAACGTCACCTATCTCTCAGGTCGGGCAATCAAAACTTTACCGAATATAGTTCATGTAAGCGTCATCTGTTTTCGCATCAGGTGACATTTGGGTGACCACGAGCTTCACAACTACCGCATGCCTCCGCTCGCCACCGACGGCAATTGTGATAAGCGGGAGATCTTTTGGCATTCCCTCGGCACACCTCGCACTTGGCGACACCTACTGCATGTTTTCCCGAATCGCCGCCGATTTAATGAACATGCAGTTGTCCAAGTGCCGCGACGTCCGGTAGACGCGCGGCGCCCAAAATTCGACGAATCTCGAACTGTGGCTCATACACATCGCGCGGCGAATAAAGCTCAGGCTCGCGAAATTCGCTCTTCCGTAAGTGCGCAATCCGTTCTCTATCGAGTGGAACCAACGAGCCCTCCAACTGTTTCCCTGCAGCCTGCGTCAAAAGGACAGCCATCATGTATATCGCCCTGTTCCTCGCTTCGCTCCTGGCCCCCACGAACGCGCTTTCCAATGGCGCCACGGTGGAAGACTTGCAGGCGGATTTCGAACACGCCGTCGCCTGCGAGCAGATAGATGGCCGCAAGGTCTGGAAGGGGGAAATCGCGTACTACATTCAGTCCTATGTGTATGAAGGTGATGCCACTGCCCAGACAGATGCCGCCGACGCTGTCTTGCCAGAAGACAACACGCCGGAAACGGTCAAGGAGTTCGAAAGAGCCTGCGCCGCGAGCGCGTCGGCCCGATCGTCCCGCTGACGCCTCATCCCGCGTCTGACCCCGGGAGCGAATTACCCTTGCGACCATGTGCCACTTCGGCGCGCAGAGAAGTTTCTCCGCGGGTGACACTTCTCATCTTCAACGGGCTCGATTGATATTCGCGGCTGTAAGCGCGTGAGAAGGCCGAGAGGCTGTCGAAGCCGCAACGCAACGCGATGTCCCGTATCGGAATCGCCGAATCGCGAACAAGCCGGTGCGCGACCTGAAGCCGAAGGCGGAGATAATAGGCAGCGGGGCTGATCGAGAGTCCCCTTGCGAAGAGGAGTTCGAGCTTGCGGCGCGAGATCGATAACCGCCGCGCCAACGCCGCGACGGTCAACGGTCGCTCCAGCGTGCGTTCCATCAGCCTTATCGCGCCGGCGAGCTCCGGATCGCGCGCCTCGATGCGGCCAAGCGACACAAAAGGCTGCACGTCGGTGGCGCTGTGCATCTGATCGTAAACGAAGATACTCGCCACATCGAGCGCCAGGGCCGGCCCCAACCTCTCGGTAATCAGATGCAGCATCATGTCGAACGTCGGTGAAGCGCCGCCGGAGGTCCAATATTTGCCATCGGTTACGAAGCGGTCGCCGATGACGGTAAGCGACGGAAAAGTCTGGCTGAAATCCTCGAGTTCCTCCCAATGCGCTGTTGCCTTGCGGCCATTGAGGAGCCCCGACCGCCCGAGCAGCCAGCAGCCGGATTCGATCCCCGCCACGATATCGAAATGACGAGCACACTCCTGCAGCGTCGCGAGAAACCGCTTGCCGGCATGCTTGTGGAGATTGAAGCCTCCGATCACCAGGAGAAGATCACCGCCGAGCGGGGGCGCAAATCGACCTTCGACATTGATCGGCACGCCGCAGGTCAGCATCGTCACCTCGCCATCGCCGGACAGGAGCCGCCAGCGAAAGACCTGTCTGCCGGCCACGCGATTTGCAGCGCGCATTGGATCCAGTACCGAAGCCAGCGACATGATCGATGACTCGGGCAGGACGACAACCACGACCTCAATCGGAGATTGTTCTTCGACGCGTTGTGACATGCGGATAACGTCAAATTTTATGCGCGATGTGTCAATTCCAAAAACGCCGTTGAGGCATTATCGACAGGCAATCGATCTCCCTTCGCGCGGCATTTTGCAGCCCCGCGCAGAGACGTTCCCCCTTTCCGCGATATTTCCGGGACGGGCCGGTCGGAATCCAAACCCGCCGGCCCGTTTTTTTTCGCGATGTGTGCGATTCCACAGAACTGATTTTTGGCAGACTCGTTTCCCATTAGTTGATACTCTCCGGAATTAGACAACAGGAGGCATCGGGAATGAGCAGAACCGTGCTTGTTGCGATCTTCGGCGCGTCACTGCTGGCGGGAACGTCTAACGCAGCAGACCTGACGGAGACTCCAGCGCCGGCGCCGGTTGTCGATGCAACTCCCACATTCGTATGGACCGGCGGCTATGTCGGCCTCCAGGGCGGCGGCGGATGGCTCAACAGCGATTTAAGCATTCCCGGCGCAAGTGCCTCGAAGGACTTTAATGGCGGCCTGTTCGGAGCATTTGCCGGTTACAACTACCAGCAGGGTGACTGGGTTCTCGGTGTCGAAGGAGACGTCACCTACAACTGGAACGACAAGACCTTCAACGTCTTCGGCGCGGACACCGAGGTCGGAACCGACGTCTCCGGATCGGTGCGCGGGCGCGTTGGCTACACCCTGAACGAAAAAGCCTTACTGTACGCGACCGGCGGCTGGGCGGTAACTCGCGGCTTCGTCGATGTTGCCGGTGCGCCAAAGGAGAAGGAGACCTTCAACGGCTGGACCATCGGAGCCGGCGTCGATTATGGCTTCACCAACAGCGTCTTCGGTCGTGCCGAGTATCGCTACAATGATTTCGGCGACAAGAATGTCGGTGGCGTCGATGTCGATCTCGACCAACATCAATTCACAGTCGGCGTCGGGGTGAAATTCTGACGCCTGAGATGGTTTCGGTTCAATGCCCCCGGCCCCAATTACCGGGGGTTTTTTCTGAGGACGGGGCCAGGCAATTTGGACCGGGGAGAAACGCACGAAGGCAATCGAAAAACGGGAGGAACAATGGGAAAGTTTCTCGAATTTCTGGGCGGTGTCATCGCAATCGGCACGCTCGCACTGCTTGCAATGACGCTGATACCCTCTCTCGATATCAGAACCCTCTTGGCCGTGCTCCCTTGGGCGTTCCCTGCTATAGCCGGCGGACTCATCCTGGTGGCTTTCGGCTCGATGCTCGACCATCTCGCCGCAATTCGTTCAGCTGCTGAACAACAGGCGGAGATCTTCCAGAAACTCTTGGATCGAAGAGCCCCGCCAAAGACCGAATGAGATCCTGCATGCGGCGACTTCCCGCGATACATGTTTTCGCGCGAGTCAATCGCAGCCCCCTCTACCACCTGCATGGCCTGAAAACGCGGCTGCAGTCTTCGGTAGATTGGAGACGCCTTCAATTCTATTGGTTGAAAAATCTGAATGCTGGGCCAATATTCACATTGAGACGACCAACCCGAGGAGAGTCGCCATGAACAGAAATGTGGTCATCGGCATTATCGTTGTCGCACTCATTATCCTTGCCGTAGTGTATCTAATGCCAGGATCTGGCCCACAGACAACCGAAACGACTCCCGCTCCGACGACGACGGAACCAGCAACGCCACAGCAACCCGCGGCACCAGAGCAGCCCGCAACGCCGCAGCAACCCGCGACGCCACAGCAGCCCGCTGCTCCGGCACAGTAGGCTTTCTAGCTCGGTGCGTTCGCTTGGCAACATGAAACCGCACCGCACGTCTTTTAAGACGTGCGGTGCGGTACCACTTTGAACTGGCGATCCGATTCAGGAAAATCACGCGATGCTTACAGCGCCGCGCGTCTCATCAGACGCGCAAAGGGCGCTGTAGCACATTGAATCGCTGCATGTTTTTAGCCTTATATCGGGTGCGATTTAAGGAAACATGCGGTAGCTTCAGGCACGCTCAGTAGTAGGGCGAGACACACTGCTGGCGAGGGCCGTAGTAAGGCTGGAAGCTGTTGTCGTACGCTCGGTAGGAGCGGTACTGCGCATAGCACCAATCGACATGCGCCCGGCTGGCATTCGTATAGACGCGTCGCGGCGGCGGTGGCGCTGCAATCGCACCCCCGATTATCATGCCCGCTCCGAACGCCGCCAACGGATACCACCACCCGTCGCTGTGCCGGCGATACCCGTCCCGACGGTAGCGATAACCGCGATAACCGTTGTAATGACCGTAACGAGGTCCGTCGTCGCGCCAACCATGACGCGGTCCGCCATGGTGCCAGGGCTTGTGGTGGACCAATGTTATCCCGCTCGGGTTCGACTGCGACACTGGCGCAAGGGGCATCGCCTGCGCCGGTGCATAGCTTGTAAATGCCGTAACCGCCGAAAGGATGAATACACCGATCTTCTTCATTCATATCACCGAATCTGTTTCCGATCCGGTGATCTTTCCCTGCCGCGACTGAACCGGGCATGAACGTCCACGAAGTCGATGAAAACGCACATCGCAGGAAATTGGCGGCCTATGGCGCCGGTCGCGTCTCGGTGATCAAGGCGGGGAGGTGCCGAGAGGGGAGGTGCCTGCTGGCGGCTTGTCGATAAACACACCCCCTCCCCCGACCCTCCGCGGAGGAGGTCGGTAATCGACCTTTCCGCCTGACCAACAAACCTTAACCTATACGAGGGCACCCCGGTCGATTTGCGAAATATACCGTCGTGTATCGGCCGCGGCGACCGACGCCGTCGACGACAACCTGCCTGCGGGTAACGGATTCGATCTCAGGATCATCTAGCCCCAGGGCGTAGGCGCGGCGAATGGCCTGGCGTTCGCTGCAACCGCGATACGATCGATAGTCGTCGCGGTCATAATCTCGATCGCGCATTTGCACATCGGGCCCGCCCGGGCCAAGATACAAGTCTATTGACTGGGCCGGCGAAGCAGATGGCAGGGCCATAAGGGCACCGGCCATTGTTAATCCGGTCGCGAGAACCTTGCCGATGTTCATGGCTTCTCCTCCATGTCCTCATTTAAGTCGTTGCTAAAGCTGAACGGCATGGGCACGGATAAAGTTCCGACTGCCCCAAGTTAGTACGACCCTCTCATCGCGCACTGCTGCGCAAAGATCGTTACGTCGCGTCAGCCCTCGTGCTGCCTGTCAATCCTGTGGCTCACAGGCCTGTGGCTCACGGGGCCCGTGTCTCACGGGCCACCTGCCATTGATCCGAGGACCACCATCACCACCGCGTCGACATCGATTTCACCATTGACGGTGAGTTTGCCGTTGGTTCGGCGGACACTGAGTTTCGAGGGATTTTCGGCTGCCTGCCGTTCAAGCTCTTCGGCGACTGCAGCAATCGCTTTTGCCTCCAGTGTGCCCTGATTTAAATCGCTGGTACCCATTTCCAGAAAACGCCCTCCTTGCGCTCGGGATAATGCTTGAATTCACACTCGAATCGCCGGCCGTAGGACGCCGCTTCCGCCAGTGCTGCCGGAGCCGGCGGATTCATTCCCGTCCCTGGACCGAACCAGTCTTCAATGAGATCATCAGGGACATAGGTCCCTATCCTCAAGGGAAGACTGGCCAATACGAAATCCATCTCTTTTGGCGGTGGCACGCGCTCCTCCTCACAAGACTAACAAGACTGCAGCGCCGAAGTTCCGCCGGCTTGCTTCGTCATCTTCGCGGCCGCGTGCAGAAAGATCGCATGGGCGGGCGCGAAGTCGAGGCTCGCTGCAAACCGTGACGGACCTGCTGCATGTTTCCTCAGATCGTAGCCGATTAAAGGACAAACATGCAGCAATTCAAAGCGCTACAGCGTCATTCGCGCGTCTGAAAGGCGCGGCGCTGTGGTGGCTCGGAAGCGCTATACCAGAACCACGACGACCTTAAGCGACGAGGGTTCGACGATTACGATGCGGCCATCGGCCAGGACGAAGAAGCGGTAGCCCTTGTATTTTGGCACGATTTTCACGATACGCTGCGGGAGAGGCCTCAGTTCGACGGTCTCGGGGACGGCTGCGCCGACCGTCACGTTGAAATCAACATCGACGGGCTCGACGTTCTCTTCCTTGACGATTTGCGTGATTTCCGTCTTCTGCTCCACGGTCACGTCGACATCGCCGCCACCGGAGGTCTGGCCTTGCTGGGTCTGCTGCGATTCACCCTCAGCTGGCTGATCGGTTCCGCCCTGCTGCCCCTCAGTCTGCCCCTGGTCGGGTTGCTGTTGATCCGTTTGTCCTTCCTGAGGCTGCTGTTCGGAGTCGGGTTGGCTCGGCTGCTCTGACTCGGGAGCGCCTTGATCTTGCTGCTGTTGTTGCTCCGGCGTGCCGCTATCGGGTTGCTGCTGATCCTGCTGCGGCTGCTGTCCTGTTTCACCCTGGTCAGTTTCAGGCTGCTGTTCGTCCGTGGGCTGACCTTGCTGGCCCTGTCCGGTACCTTCACCGTCCGGTTGCACCGCGCCGCCCTGCGCGTCGGGTTGCTGGCCCTGTGTACCGCCTTGCGGACATTCGGCGCCTGCCGGGCAGTCGGTCGATTGCCCTTGTGCCGGCTGCTCGGTCTGCGCGAAAGCCGGCACGTAGGTGACGCCCAGGCTCAAAGCAATTGCACTCTTTATGAGGATACCTTTCATCGGAAGTTCTCCAAGTAAAGTCCCTTCCGAAGCCGAACCAGCTAGGTTCGAGAGTGTTCCAGCGATCCCGCCAAAGGCAGCCCCAAATGGGCATGTGTCGGACCTTAGTCCGACCTGGAAGAGCCATAGGTCCTAAAGCCGTTTGCGGAATGTCCCTGCTGACACATGTTGAAGCAGTTGAGCGCCAGCGGCGGGTCCCCGACGCCGGCGTGAGCGCATATCCCAGAACGCCCCAACGTCCCTTCTGCCCCACTCCGGGACCTTGATCTCCTCTTCGCGCCCTAAAGTTCATGGTCCGGACCGATTGCATCAGAAAAGACGGAACTCGGGAGGTGATTGACGCTAGAGGAAGGCCGGTATCACGCCGACCGACAGGTCGAAATGCCAGCGGGAAAGACTTTCTACGATGCTGATGCCGTAGAGACCGCAATGGTGTCTGTCGGCGCTCGAATCTCGGGTGCGATTGCGACCAATGTCACAAGCACAAGCACTGCCGCACCTATTCCCATAAACAACTCGGTCAGATCGGCGTCCATGGTCACCTCCCCGAGAATTTAGGCGGAAGGTAATATTGGCATTTCAAACGCCTGGGCTCAACTCTGAGATTTTAGTGGTTGAGGCTCAGCACACCGAGCCGACAAGGACGCGTCTCGCGAAGGTCGCCCGGAACGACTGGCCAAAAGACTTAGCCGCACCTGCAACCCTGCCGGGCCGCTCCGGTGGATTAACCACCGTTCGGCAACCTGCTATACATGTTACAACCGACTGGGGAGGATGGCCCTGTAGGAGGATCTTAAGTATGGGACCCTTGTTCGCAAATGCCGGCCTGCCAGTTTATCACGAGGCGATGCTGTTCGTGCAAATGAAGCCTCAGCCGCATCACAGAAGCTTGGAAGCCGCCGTTGCTGCTTCCCGCCCTCCACTTACCGCAGGTCTAGAGGCCTTGGCCTTCTGTGAGCGGGCCGGATTGGTACAGCGTGTGACACCCATCTCTCGTTCGTCCCCTCACTACTTCAGCCGCATGCTGGTGCGACCGCCAAGGGAACCGGACTCCAAACTGGGGCCGCAGACAATTCCGGTCAGCGAGGAAGAAGGAGCGTCTGCGTCGGCGTTGAGTCTGAACGCTGCCCTGGATGGACGGACTCCAGGCGGAGCGACCAGTCTCATTGAGCTCGCAAGCGATGCGGACGTCAGGCAGCTTCAGCTTGCCCTCGCTGGCGATCCGAGCGTCGCATCTGTTTCCAGGGTCCCCTTTCGTTATCTTGCTGCGAGGTCGCCGCGCAGATCGGCTGGTTCGGCCAAGAAAAAATCGGCGGCAGCGCCTCGCGGCCGGATTGCCGCAGCACCTCCCCCAGCCCACATGATGTGGAATCTGCGCAAGATCAGGTGGGACGAAGCAAGAAACCTGAACGGATACGACGATGCCGGCAGGATTAAGGTAGCGGTCCTCGACACCGGCATAGATACCGCCCATCCCGACCTGAGTGAGCAGGTGGCACAGTACACCTATGAGCATCCGGATCTTCCCGGCGCGAGCTCCTCTCAGGATCTCATCGGACATGGCACGCATGTAGCGGGCACCATTGCGGCAACCATCAACAACGACCTCGGCATCAATGGAATATCGCGGGCGAGAATCCACGCCTGGAAGATCTTCGATGACCGCCCCGACCTGCTGACGTATCCGGATGGAAGGGCGGAGTATGCTTACTTCGTGGATCCGGTCATGTATCTGCGCGCGCTTCTCGACTGCGCGGATGCGGGCGTCGACGTCATCAATCTCTCGATCGGTGGTGCCGGATCGCCCGACCCGACGGAGAGCGCGGCCTTCGAGGAACTGCTGGCGAATGGAACAACCGTCGTTGCGGCCATGGGAAACGACAGACGAGAAGGTAGTCCGATCTCATATCCCGCAGCCATCCCGGGCGTAATCGCCGTCGGTGCAACAAACTTGCAGGATCGCATCACCAACTTTTCCAACCGTGGCAATCACATAACGATCTCAGCTCCAGGTGAGGCAATCTGGTCGACGCTGCCGACTTATCCGGGGCAGATGGGATGGAAGGCAGAAAGAGGACCGGACGGGCGTTGGAGACAGGGGAAGCCCGATATTCGCGAAACGGACTATGACGCATGGCCGGGCACCTCGATGGCAACGCCGCACGTGGCAGCGGCTGCAGCGCTCTACGTCGCGAATGGTGGCGAACGAAACCCTGCTGTGATTCGAAGGGCATTGGCTTCAAGCGCCGACAAAGTGCCCGCGATGGGTAACCAAGACTTCACGCCCGATTTCGGGTATGGTCGTCTGAACTTGGAGCAGCTCATCGCCGGCATAAGCCAATGACGGACATCGTGTTCACCATTCGGGCGGGAGTGAGCGTCGAACAGCGAGCTCGCGTGCTCAGCAAGATTCAAGCTATGCCGGACGTCGAGCTGGCAGGCCCGATCAAGCGCGATAGCAGCAGCGAGGCCCTGCAACGGATTCACTTCGTTCGACTAAGAGAGCACTCCGAGGTGACGAGCTGCCTGTCAGCGATCCGAGAACTGCCGGAGGTGGAAAGCGCAAATCTGCCGGCTCGAAGGGGTTTATAATCCGTGGGTAGCGCTGCTGCTCGACGTCGAGTGACAGCGAATGGGGCGCATTTCGACCACGCCTCCGGAATACCCTATCCCACCGGTCGCTGCGTAGCTCGCGCCCTTCGTTCCTTCGCCCTCGCCTTCCTCCTTGCCTCGCGGAGTTCCTCGATCGTGGGTTGCCACCAACCGCGTTCAGCCTCATAGGTTCCCGGCCCGGTTTTCGAAGGCCAAGTTCGGACAAGCTCGTCCAGGCTGGGCGCACGCCATCTTCCCCAAATGTGTTCATTAGTGGCTTCGTGATAGAGATCGGCGACGAGATCTTGATCGACGACTTCCCCGGTGACCTCGGTGACGACAATGATCCCATAGCTGGTGGTTGAGACCGGCCTGCCGATCGGTGGCAAATCGTCGGCCCACAGCGGGACGCGGCGACGCCGTCTCTCCGCAGATCGGCGTCGTGCCGCCCTCTCCTCCCCTGTTCCCTTGCGCGCCTCAGCGCGCTTGCGCCGTTCTTCAGGTTCGTTGCGCTTTGCCTCTTCCTCGATCACCTGCCAATGCCGCCGAAGGTCATCGTAAGAGGCGAACGGCACTCGCCATGCTTTGAGCTCCGGCTGCCATTGGGCAAACGGCACCTGACGGAGCTCATCGACGATCTTCCGTGAGTACGGCGTGCGAACCCGGAAGCCGTTGTTGTCGACCTTCAGGTAAGGGCTGAGAATGGGTTCGAACGCGTAGGCATCACGGCCCTTCTGGTCTGCGTAGGGATCTCTCCTCGACGCTTCTCTGGCGAGCCAGCGATCGATCCTTCGCCCTGCGGTGGATCCTGGAACAAACCAGGCCTTGCGCTCCTCGCTCCATCGAGCCCGCGGAAACGTCTCGCGAAAGCGTTGGACGGTCATCCGATCAAATGGAAAGCTGACAGTCTCACCAACCTCGCCGTCGCCGTCCTTTTCGTCCTTTTGATGGGTGTCCGCTTCCTGCTCCATGCGCCAGATGCCTTCAATTGTTCGGTTGTCCGATTCCGAACGCGCGGGCTAGGGAAAAGATGCCTAATTCAATGGGGTGTTCCTACCTCGGACATGTGGCCGCTCTGTCGGCTGTCTCGTGGAACCATAACACCAAATCGTCCGCTGGACGTTTCCAGCTCGCCTCTGATTGAGAGCGGAGCCCGCGAAAGCCGGCCGTCCCGGTGGCCCTATAGGGCCGCGTGTCTTTTGAGATGCCCAAAAGTCGCTGCAGCAGTGGCTGCGCGCGAGAACCGCTCTACGTCGTATGCATGATCGTATTCCTGGATTTTGAAGCATCGTCTCTTGCCAAGGCAAGCTTTCCAGTTGAAGTCGCGTGGGTGTTCGAGAATGGCGCGGCCCGCACCAGCCTCATCCGCCCGGCTTCCGGCTGGGACGACTGGTCCACCGACGCTGAATCAATACATGGCATATCGAAAAGCCTGCTCGAGGCAAAAGGCGTACCTGTTGAAGTCATCGCGACCGAAATGGTCGAGAGCCTGTCCGGCCACCAACTATATGCGAGCGCGCCGTCTTGGGATGGAAAGTGGCTCAGCGTGCTTCTGCGAACTGCGGGCTTTCCGCGCCATGCTCTGAGGCTCAACCATTCCCATGCTGCCTTCGCCGAGGCTGCTCGAGCGATCCTTGGCCAAGACATAGCCGACGTGGTGGTTGCTGAGCTCGTATCAATGGTCGTCAAGATCATGCAGCCCGCGGTCGCCTCCCACCGCGCCCTACCAGACGCAACGCTCGAACTGGAGCGGTGGCGACGCATCCAGAAAGAGGCCGCATCATTGGCGTTGGAGTAGTCTAGCGCGCCCACGGTTGTCCAGCGCGAATTGCGCCGTATCCCGCATTTGTCAGCGATTTCCCTGTCAAATCAGTAGGATAGATGGCGACCCCTGCAGGACTCGAACCTGCGACAACCTGCTTAGAAGGCAGGTGCTCTATCCAGCTGAGCTAAGGGGCCGTTGAGGCGTTGCACTCTTGCGGACTTGCCAGGAGCCTCAATGGGTCCAGGGCTGCATCCGGTTGAAACGGAAATTGTCCGAATAGGACACATTCTTGCGCGTCGAATCCTTCGGCGCGATCACGCGGTAGTCGATGCCATTGCGTTCGGCATAGGCGATTGCCTGTTCCGCGCTTTCGAAGGTGAGCCGCAGTTGCTGGCGCATATCGCCGGAGCTTGTATATCCCATGACGGGATCAATGGTACGCGGCTTTTCCTGATCGAACTCCAGCACCCACAGATGCGTCTTGGCCTTGCCGGATTGCATGGCCGTCTTTGCGGGACGATAGATCTTCGCGGACATTGTTTCGAACGGCTCCCGTTATCCATCGCAGCGCCGCGGCTTTCACATGCCAACGATCGCTGAAACACGTTTATTTGCTGCATGATTCCTGAGTTTAGACCGACTCCGATTAAGGAATTGTGCAGCAGCGCGGGCCTGCTTTGGCCCCGCCATGCGTCTTCCCTTAGCGCAGATTGATCTAAAACGGAATGACCGATGATGGGAAAATGACGCTTTTCCGATAGCGTGCCGTGCCGCGTGGAAAATGCGTCGCCTGCGCGGCGAATCGGGTGTTTGCATGCCAGCGAAAGCGGACCAGAGGAGAGCCCTTCTGCTGTGGCGAAGCGCCCCCGGTGCGCACACACGGGCGTGCGAAAGCCCCCTTACCTTGTCGATCAAGTTGCCAGCAGCGAATACCGAACATACCCGGCTCTTTACCTCCGGTTGATGTATATCGGTCGCAATGGCGAGGCAGCTGTCGCGAGGCTCACCCTGCCCCAGGACGTACGCGACGGACAATGTCAGCGAAAGCGCCTAGTTGGATGCCCGGACTGCAACTGTCGACTTAGCCGTCTAACCTACTGCTGGGCGCTACGAGAAGGCCTGCAGAAGCACATGATGAAGTACATGCCTCACGATTTGCCGGACAATGCCAAGCCTCGTTGTTTTGAGCAGATCATTGATTGACATCGTTCAAACGACAAGTATTGTACTCAAATTGGTATGACCACTTGGCCACTAGGCCGATAAGAGCCTGGAGCTGCAGCGAGGATATGATGTTCTCTGCCGTGGAATCGCGCCGCCTGTATCGGCAGGTGGCGGATCAGATGCGAAGCCTGATCGAGCGGGGTGAACTCGCGCCCGGTTCGCGGCTTCCGGCAGAGCGTGAGCTAGCGCAGAAACTGGGCGTCTCCCGCCCGACCATCCGGGAAGCATTGATCGTTCTGGAGGTCGAAGGCTTTATCGACATCCGTATGGGTTCGGGTATCTATGTGACGGCGCGTACGGTGCCGGCGCTGGATGCACCGCCGGAGGATTTCGAAGGTCCGTTCGAATTGCTGCGGGCGCGGGCGGTGGTCGAATGCGCCATCGCCGAAGAGGCTGCCCGGCTGGCGCGTCCCGAGCATATCGCCGTTCTCGACGACAACCTTGCGCGCATGGCTACGGCACTCGAGGATCGCCGTCAGGCGCTCGCGCTCGACCGCGAGTTCCACGTACTCGTATCGGGCATTATCGCCAATCAGACGCTGAACCGCTTCGTCGGCAGCATCCACGACATGCGCATGACGCCTTATTTCGAGAAGCTCGCCAGCTATTTCGAAAACACCGACACATGGCGGGCCGCGATGGAGGAGCATCGCGTGATCCGCGACGCGATCGCCGCCGGCGATCCAGCCGCCGCACGCGCCGCGATGCGCGCGCATCTCGACCAGTCACAGATTCGCCTGTCGGCGAGCTTCGGGGAGGAGCAGTCCGACAGCACGATACCGGCCGCATGGAGGCGTGCCGGAGGCAATTAGCGCTTTTGTTCAATCACTTCACCTTGGGAGGAGGAAGAGGATGAAAATCAGACTGTTGACGCTGCTAGGTGCGACCGCGGCCATTCTGGCTTCTACGCTGACCGCCGAGGCCCAGACCGCGCTCAAATGGGCACATGTCTACGAGACCTCGGAGCCGTTCCACACGGAATCCGTCTGGGCTGCCGAAGAGATCGGCAAGCGTACCGATGGGCGTTACAAGATCGACGTCTTCCCGGCCTCGCAGCTCGGCAAGGAGGCCGATATCAACCAGGGCCTGAAGCTCGGCACGGTCGATATCATCATTTCCGGCTCGAGCTTTGCCGCGCGCGAATATGCGCCGATTGGTGTCACCTATTTCCCCTATATCTTCCGCGACCCCGCCCATCTGATCGCCTACACCAAGAGCGATGTCTTCAAGCGGCTCGCCGCCGGCTACGAGGAGGCGTCTGGCAATCACATTACCGCCGTAACCTATTACGGCACGCGCCAGACCACGTCGAACCGGCCGATTGCCAAATGCGCCGATATGCAGGGGCTGAAGATGCGCGTACCGGACGTTCCGGCCTATCTCGCTATGCCGCGCGCCTGCGGCGCCAATACGACGCCGATCGCCTTTGCCGAGGTCTATCTCGCGCTCCAGAACGGCACGGTCGAAGCGCAGGAAAACCCGCTGACGACGATCGAGGCGAAGAAGTTCTACGAGGTGCAGAAGCACATCGTGCTGACCGGCCACATCGTCGATCACCTGAACACGGTCGTTTCGAAGAACCTCTGGTCGCAGCTCTCCGATGCCGACAAGCAGATATTCAGCGAGGTGATGCAGGAGGCTGCCGAGCGCGCCACCAAGATCATCGAAGAGCGTGAGCAGAAACTCGTCGAGACCTTCAAGGAACGCGGCATCGTGGTGACCGAAGTCGACAAGGCCGATTTCGAGTCGACCGTGATGGACAAGGTCGCGCTCGAGGACTTCGGCTACAAGAAGGAAGACTGGGAGGCGGTCCGCGCCGTCAAGTGAGTGTCTTTGCCGGCGGCCGCCAGGGCCGCCGGCATCCGTTCCCCCGAACGCCGGATGACCACCATGTCCCAAGAAGTCCATTTGCAGTCGACGCCGGAGGAGCTTGCCCATTCCTTCGAGGATGCCGCAGCACCGGCCACGGATGTTTCCAACTATGCCGTCGAGGATTGGGTCACGCTCGGCTTCTTCTGGCTGATGACCGGATGCGTGTTCCTGCAGTTCTTCACACGCTATGTGCTCAACAACTCCTACGCCTGGACGGAGGAGATCGCCACCAATTGCCTGATCGGAGTCGTGTTCCTGGGCTCCGTCATGTGCGTGCGCCTCTCGCGGCACATCCAAGTCGACGTGCTTTACCACTATTTCCCCCAGTCCGTGGCCCGCGGCATGGCGATCTTCGTCGATGTCGTCCGGATCGGCTTCTTCGCCTATGCCTGCTGGCTGATGTGGCGCTATGTGGCGATCGTCGCCAACGAGCGCATGGTGACCGTCAACCTGCCGCGCAACATCGTCTTCTACAGCGTGATGGCCGGCTTCGTACTGATGCTCATCCGCTCGATCCAGGTCTTCATCGCCAATCAGCGCCGCGGCTATTCGGTTCTCGAAAGACCGGAAGAATTCCATAGGATTGAGGACTGATACATGCTCCTGCTCGTCGGTTCGTTTCTCGTGCTGATGGTGGTCGGCGTGCCCGTTGCCATCTCCATGGCCGTGGCGTCGGTCCTCTATCTAGTCTTTTACAATGTCGCACCCGATATCATCGCGGCGCAGCGGATGATCGCCGGCGTGGAAAGCTTCCCGCTACTGGCGGTGCCGTTCTTCATTCTCGCCGGCAACCTGATGAACTCCGCCGGCGTCACCGGCCGCATCTATTCCTTCGCCGTCGCCCTCGTCGGCTGGATGAAAGGCGGCCTCGCGCAGGTCAACATCATCGGTTCGGTGATCTTCTCCGGCATGTCGGGCACGGCGCTTGCGGATGCCGCCGGCATCGGTACGATCGAGATCAAGGCGATGAAGGATCACGGCTATCCGGTCGAGGCCGCCGTCGGCGTGACCGCCGCCTCGGCGACGCTTGGGCCCATCTTTCCGCCGTCACTGCCCTTCGTCATCTACGGCATGATGGCGAACGTTTCGATCGGCGCCCTGTTCATGGCCGGCATTGTGCCGGGCGTGGTGATGACGGTGTTGATGATGCTGACGGTTGCCGTCTTCGCCTACAAGCGCGGCTGGGGTTCAGACACGCCCTTCGAGATGAAGCGGCTCTTGTCGGCTTCGCTCGAGGTCGTCGTCGTGCTCTCCGTGCCCGTCGCCGTCCATCTCCTGATATCGGCAGGCCTGTCGATGAACGTCGCCGTCGGCATCGTGCTTGTCGTGCTCCTCGCGCTTGACTGGTATTTCGACTTCTCCGCCGTCATGGCGCTGATGACGCCGATCATCCTGATCGGCGGCATGACGATGGGCTGGTTCACGCCAACAGAAGCCGCCGTCGCCGCCGTTCTCTGGTCGCTGTTCCTGGGCCTGGTGCGCTACCGGACGATGACCGTGTCGACGCTCACCCGGGCGACCTTCGACACGATCGAGACCACCGCGTCGGTGCTCTTTATCGTCACGGCCGCCTCGATCTTCGCCTGGCTCCTTACGGTCAGCCAGGCCGCCCAGATGCTCTCCGGCGCGATCTTGACGATCACCGAAAACAAATGGGTCTTCCTGATCCTGGTGAACCTCCTGATGCTGTTCGTTGGCTGCTTCCTGGATACGATCGCCGCGATCACCATCCTGGTTCCGATTCTCCTGCCGCTGTCGGCCCAGTTCGGCATCGACCCGGTGCACTTCGGCCTGATCATGACCCTCAACCTGATGATCGGCCTCCTGCATCCGCCGCTCGGCATGGTGCTCTTCGTGCTCTCGCGCGTGGCCAAGCTCTCGGTCGAGAAGACGACCATGGCGATCCTGCCCTGGCTCCTGCCGCTCTTCATAGCGCTGATCCTGATCACCTTCGTTCCGGCGATCACGCTGTGGCTGCCGGGAGTGGTCGGGTTGATCCGCTGACAGGAGGGGCATTCATGCGCACGCGTCTCGCCCGACTCTACGGCCAACGCGATCTCAGGCTGGAGGTCCAGAACATCGCAGAGCCTGGCGAAGGCGAGGTACTCCTGAAGATGGCGGCCGGCGGCATCTGCGGCTCCGATCTTCACTATTACCAGGACGGCGGCTTCGGTCCCATCCGGGTGCGCGAGCCGATCGTCCCGGGCCACGAGGCTTCCGGGCATGTCGCGGCGCTGGGCGCCAGTGCCGCCGGGCTTGCGATCGGCGAGCTGGTGGCCGTCAATCCGAGCCAACCCTGTGGCTCCTGCCGCTTTTGCCGAGAGGGTCTCGCCATTCATTGCCTGAACATGCGGTTCATGGGCAGCGCCATGCGTTTCCCCCATACCCAGGGCATGTTCCGGGATTGGCTCGTCGTGCCAGTGAGACAATGTTTTCCGGCGGGCACTCTCATCGGTGCCGGTGAGGCAGCCTGCGCCGAACCGCTGGCCGTCTGCCTTCACGCGGTCGCGCGGGCCGGGGATATCAAGGACAAGCATGTGCTTGTGACCGGAGCCGGGCCGATCGGTGCGCTGGTGGTTGCGGCCGCCCGCCACGCGGGAGCCGGCGCGATCGTGGTGACGGACCTTGCCGATGCGGCGCTCGACCGGGCGATGGCAATGGGTGCGACGCGAGTCGTCAACCTCCGCCGCGATCCGGCGGGCCTTGGCGAGTACGAGGTAGACAAGGGCCAGTTCGACGTCGTCTTCGAGTGCTCCGCGGCCGAATCGGCGTTGCGCGGCGCGATCGCGGCGGTCAGACCGCGCGGCTTGATCGTGCAGGTCGGAGTGACCGGCGACATCACCCTGCCGCTCAACGCGCTCGTGGGCAAGGAATTGCGGCTCATTGGATCGCAGCGGTTCGATAGCGAGTTCGCGCTCGCCGTCGAGCTCATCGCCGATCGCCGGATCGATGTCCGGCCGATCATTTCACACAGCTTTCCGGTCGACCAGGCGGTCGCAGCCTTCGAACAGGCCGGCGACCGTTCGGTTGCCTGCAAGGTGCAGCTCACTTTTCTGTCCTGAGGGAACTCACATCCGGCATACAGGGCGATGGCCAGCGCGCAGGGCATCGTCA
This sequence comes from Ensifer sp. IC3342, assembly GCF_020193655.1. Lineage (GTDB taxonomy): Bacteria > Pseudomonadota > Alphaproteobacteria > Rhizobiales > Rhizobiaceae > Sinorhizobium. The sequence continues at coordinate 1,633,149 of NZ_JADYVE010000001.1, read as the reverse complement.
GCGCGCCCCATCACATCCCGACTCGCAAGAGCATCTGCATCTTAAAGGCAACATTCACCGCAAAAGGGATATCGCGGTAATGGTAGCTGTAAACGGCCGAGGTAATATTAGCTGATGCCAGCTTCGACAACCTTTTCAGTAGGTTGTCGATGGTCGGAGTGGAGAGATTCGAACTCCCGACCCTCTGGTCCCAAACCAGATGCGCTACCAGACTGCGCTACACTCCGTACCAACGAGGCCCGGAGATACACGCTTCGCCTCGTGCCTGCAACATGAATTTTGTGCCCAGCGGAATGGCGCGGCAGACCCGCCGCGCTCAGTTTGCGGCCGGGATGCGGGAACCCTCGAGGCGGTCGCCCGGCTTTATGCCGAGTCGTTTCACCGTCCCGGCGTTGAGCTCGAGGACAAATGCCACCGGCTCACCGGAATCGATGATCGTTTCGGACAACGGCACCGCATTTTCATGAATCGTGCGAACCGTTCCATCGCGCGCGACGAAGAGCATATCCAGCGGCAGATAGGTGTTTTTCATCCACATCATCACCCGGCGCGTTTCGCCAAAATCGAACAGCATGCCGTGGTCAGGCGCCATCTCGCGGCGGTACATGAGCCCCTGCTCGCGCTGGCCCGGATCGACCGCGAGTTCGACCGTGAGGTCGCGGGCGCCCACCCCTGTCAAAAGACGGAGCTTGTCACGACCAAAGGATACGTCGGCGAAGACCGCGGAAACGAACAGCAACAACAAAAAAAGCGCCGCGACGGCGCTTCTTGCAAATATACGGGGAGACGAAGCCATTAGTGTGACCGGTTGGTTGGCGTCGGGCCGTCGGGATGGATCTCCGCAGCCATGAGACCCTTTTCGCCGTCGCCGAAGCGCACCAGCACCACCTGCCCGGGGCGCAGTTCCGTGAGCCCGAAACGGCGCAGCGTCTCCATATGCACGAAGATGTCTTCGGTGCCCTCGCCCCGTGTCAGGAAACCGAAACCTTTGGTGCGGTTGAACCACTTGACGAGCACACGCTCCAAGCCACTGGTCGGCGTGACCTGAACATGTGTTCTGACCGGGGGGAGTTGCGAAGGATGGACGGCGGTCGACTGATCCATCGAAAGAATGCGGAAAGCCTGGTACCCGCGGTCCCGTTTCTGGACAAGCGCAACGACGCGCGCGCCCTCGAGAACCGTCTGGTAGCCGTCGCGTCGCAGGCAGGTAACGTGCAGCAAGACATCCTGCATGCCGTTGTCGGGCACAATGAAGCCGAAGCCCTTGGCAACGTCGAACCACTTGATAACGCCTGTAATTTCGATGAGGTCAAGGGCGTCATTGCCAAAGTCGTCATTGTGGATGACGTCTTTCGAAGATGTTCTATCCGCCATTCTCCCAGCCCCTCGTTTACGCGCAACTCTTGATACGGTTAACTGATTCTTATTGACCAGAATAACATCGTCCCGCCGCGCATGCGCAAGTCCCTCGACATATTTTGGCCGGGGTCATTTATGGGGACGCAGCCTTGCCTCTGGCTTGCTGCAGGCTAAGTATACGCCATATTCTCAGAAACAGGGACAACCCAATGCGCTATCTGCACACGATGGTTCGTGTAAAGGACCTGGACAAGGCTCTTCACTTCTACTGCACGCTGTTCGGCCTCAAGGAAATCCGCCGGTACGAAAACGAAAAAGGCCGATTCACGCTGGTCTTTCTTGCCGCGCCTGGCGACCTCGACCAGGCCAGTGACAAAAGCTCCCCGTGCCTAGAACTCACCTATAACTGGGACACGGAAGACTACACCGGCGGCCGCAACTTCGGTCATCTCGCCTACGAAGTGGACGACATCTACGGCTTTTGCAAACATCTGATGGACAATGGTGTGACCATCAACCGTCCTCCGCGCGACGGGCATATGGCTTTTGTGCGCTCGCCGGACGGAATTTCGATCGAGATCCTGCAGACGGGCGAGCATCTGCCCACACAGGAGCCCTGGGCCTCGATGGCCAATACGGGCAGCTGGTAAGCTCCGCACAATTTCGGCTGACTAGCGTTCAACCGTGCCGTCGGCTCTGTCCGTCTGGCACGGCAGCCAAGGCAAAGCCGCAAAGATCGGAAACATCGACGAATGATCTTAGGCCCGGCCAGGATGCCGGGCCTTAACCCATCTATTGTGAAGGCACAAAAAGGTTAGTGCAGGTTTACAAATTGCGCGATGTTCATTAACTTTGCGCACCAGACGTTGAAACGGGGTTCTGCTTCGCAATCCATTTGCGGCGTCAAAGCCCTTTACTTGGCCTGACCTTTCCCGTGGCATGGCTTTTGCTCACCGCGAGGAAAATGAGTTGTTTGTTCTGGGGCGATGTTTCGGAACTGAGACTTAATGCATGCGTGATGGCGAAAGCCTCCGACGTGCACGGAGAGCGGGGATAAGACGTTGCAACATCTGGAGGGGAAATGCGCGCTCCTGACCTTCGGACGCGCGGCCGCACTATCCGTATCATTGTTTGCATTGGGAGGCTGCATGTCGTCGACCGGCGACGAGGCCGCTTCCCTGAAGCCGCAGCAATCGGCGACACCATCTGAGACGGCAGAAACCGAAGGCAATGCCGGCGAGGAGCAAGTCGCAGCCAACTCCGGACCTGCCGCACCGCAAGCAGCGGGCGCTAATGCCCAGGCAGATCCGACGGCGACGCAGCAATCGCTGACGATGCAGAGCACGAGCCTGCGCGCCACCTCATCCACCATTTACGGACAAACATCTACGACCGCGGCTGGTGGCCAAACGGATGCCAATCAGGCGGCGGGTGCAGCGCCCGGCAATGCCATCCTGCCGCAACCGACAGCGGTCAACGCGACAAACAACAGCCTCTTCAGCAACGGGCAAACCATGGTCGAGCCCGCCGCTTCGTCGCAAGAGGGCGCAAGCAACGAGACGCCAGCGGCAGCGCAGACCGTCGCAGACACCGCGAGCGGACCGGCGGCCGCGGCCGGAAACGACCTTCCGCTCGTCGTTCCGCTGCCTCTCAGCGCGCAGGCGGCACTGTCCGGCAAGATGCCGGTCGAGTTGCAGCCCGTAGAAGTTGCCTCAGTGGATCCAGCGACGCTTCAGCAGGCGAATTCCGGTCAACCCGTTGATCCGGCGAAAAGAGAGAGCGGGACACAGCAGACGACCAAGACCTGGACGTTCGCGAGCCTCTTTGCGCCGAAGCGAAAGGAGAAGCCGCGCGCCGACGGCGAACGCACCGCTCGGCAGACAGAGAAGAAGACCATCACGGCCAGCAATGCGAGCCAGCCGCAAGTCGCTTCGCTCGCCTACACCGCGTTGCCCGGCGTCAACATGAATCCGCTTTTCAGCATGGAGCATGAAGATCACGTCGCCGACGAGGAGGACGCACCGGTCGAAACGGCAGCGCTATCCGGTCTCGCCCGTCTGGCACCGAACGGTCTCGTCCTGCAGACGGAGCGGGTGGAAACCGGCTGCTTCAAGCCGGAACTTCTCGATATGTTGAAGACCGTCGAGCGGCACTACGGACAGAAGGTCATGGTGACCTCCGGACTGAGGGCGATCAAGGTTAACCGGAAACGCCAGTCTCGCCACACGCGATGCGAAGCCGCCGACATCCAGGTCAAGGGCGTCAACAAATGGGAACTCGCGAATTTCCTGCGCAGCATTCCGGGTCGCGGCGGCGTCGGCACCTATTGCCATACGGAATCGGTTCACATCGATATCGGTCCCCAGCGGGACTGGAACTGGCGCTGCCGCCGGCGCAAGGGCTGACGGCTCCCCGACCGTAAGATGGAGCGTGAAGAAAGCCCGTTCGATCGCACTGTCATTTTTTTGAGAAAAATGAATTTAGCCGCTTGCGGGAATCCAAAGGCCTCTCTATAAGCCACCTCGTCTTGGGCGCCCATCGTCTAGCGGTCTAGGACGCCGCCCTTTCACGGCGGAAACACGGGTTCGAGTCCCGTTGGGCGTGCCATTCCTTCTTCGATATAGTTTCTGGATACTTCCGCGTTGCGACATCGCACTGCGTTTATGCTTGCCCAAAGAAGAAGGGAAACTTTCAAGAACTTTTCCGCAAGAAAAATCGATTTGGCGACAGCTGATCACTTGCGGGAATGAAAAGGCTTCTCTATAAGCCACCTCGTCTTGGGCGCCCATCGTCTAGCGGTCTAGGACGCCGCCCTTTCACGGCGGAAACACGGGTTCGAGTCCCGTTGGGCGTGCCACTTCCCTTATTTATCAAAAGCTTAGTTTTTTGTCCGCGATATTGCCGTCATCTCACGACGTGAGCTTGGGCGTACTTTTGCGCGCCCATCGCAGCAGCGGACGCAGCCTCTCCGGGACACGGACGCGCTAATCGGGAAAACGGTATTTAAAATGCTCGATCTCCGGGCCGAAAAGCCGTTCAATGCATTCACGATCGCCCGGCTTATAGTAGCTGCGAATATCGGGTCTCGTTGGGCTCGCCTTCGCTCTGACCAGAAAGCGATCGTCAAAGGGCAAACCGAGTCTGTCGCATATGATGCATAGATCATCCGAGAGGCGCTCCTGCCGGCCCACGAAATCCACAACGATCTCGTCGTTCTTCGTGTAAAGCTGCCAGGATTTCCAGTCGATATGCTCCCTCTCGGCGGCGCCCTCTTCGATCAAGCGAAGCATTTGGGAGAAACTCGGTCGCGCTTCCGATTTCCTGTAGTGCCAGTTGTAAAGAGAAACGGCGCGCTCGAACGGATTCCGCACGAAGCAGAATTTAAAATATTGTTTCCAGGCAGAAGGATCGAAGGCCTCGATTTCGCTTGCGCCTGAATGATCCGCGAGCTTGCCTGCAAAGCGCCGGCTGAGAGCAGCACCGGCCAATGAATCGACTTTGCCATTGCGGACGAGCGTTTTCGCGATCTTGAGCGGAGAGAGATGGCAGAAGATGGCGATCAGGGCTAGCCGATTGGCATTCGCTCCATTACCGAGTGCATCTCTCCAGGACCCGAGTTGCAGGTCCCTGGGCCCAAATTCGCGAGCAAGATAAGCGGAAATTGTGCTGCCGGCGGTCTTCGGTACGTGGATGAAAATGAATTTGTGCCGATGGGATATGATCATTGCCTGGCCAACTCCTTACAGCGCCGCGCGCCTGACAAGACGCGCAAAGGTCGCTATAGAACTTTGAGTTCCTGCATGATTTTGCCCTCAGATCGATTCCGATTTAAGGGATCACCCGGTCGCCGCGAACGTTGAACCCGCTGGTGGTCATGAAAACGTCGGCAGCAAGCTGAGGCCAAGGCCCATATCTGTGCATTGTGTCATTCCGGAAGCGGGGCGACCGCACCAAGCCAGGATCCCCGATCCGCTCCAGATCGTTGCCCGCCAGCGAAATGTCGAGCACGAGCTAAGTGACATCGGCGCTCACGGTCAATTCCAAAGCACTACCTTGTAAATTGTGGAGGCGAGCGTAAAGACCGCCCGGACGGTAAGCGAGTTCCTCGTGCGTCCCCTCCTCTACGACCATGCCCTCCTTCATCACGACGATCTTGTCAGCGTTGACAACGGTGGAAAGCCGGTGGGCGATGACGATGACGGTGCGGCCGCTCATCGCTTGGTCGAGTGCCTTCTGGACGGCCGCTTCCGACTCGGTATCAAGTGCCGAGGTAGCTTCGTCCAAAAGCAGAATGGGCGCGTTGCGGAGGAGCGCACGGGCGATCGACAGGCGCTGGCGCTGGCCGCCGGAAAGAGTCATGCCTTGTTCGCCGACGGGCGTATCGTAGCCCTGTGGCTGCGCGAGGATGAAATCATGCGCATAGGCAAGTCGCGCCGCTTCTTCGACTTCCGCGTCTGTCGCTTCCGGTCGGCCGTAGCGGATGTTGTCGCGGATTGAACCTTCGAAGAGGTAAGCCTGTTGCGAGACATAGGCGAGTCCGCTGCGCAGAGACTGCTTGGTAACGGTTGCTATGTCTTGCCCGTCGATCAGGATCGCCCCCGACAGCGGATCGTAGAAGCGGGGAATGAGGCTGATGATCGTCGACTTGCCGGCGCCAGACGGGCCGACGAGCGCGGTCGTCTTGCCACCTTCCGCCTGGAAGCTGACCCCCTTCAGGATCTCCTCGCCATTGCCATAGGAAAACCGCACGTCACGAAACTCGACGGTCGCATTGCTGAAGGTCAGTGCCTTGGCGCCGGGTAGGTCTCGCTGATGCGGAACCGTGTCCAGAATTTCATAAAGCATGCGGGCGTTGACGGCGGCACGCTCCAGCGACAGCTGCAGGCGAGCCAGGCGCCGGGCAGGATCGTAGGCCATGAGAAGTGCGGTGACAAAGGCAAACAAGACACCCGGGGCCACGTTGCTGTAGATCGTGCGGAGAGCGGCATAGGCAAGCACGCTCGAGATTGCCAGCCCTGCGAAGGTTTCCGTTAATGGCGCCGTCCGCTCGCTCAAACGCGCGATGCGGTTGGCGCGACTTTCCGCGCGCCCGATGATCCCCTCGACCTTGCGGCGCAACTCATCCTCCATCGTGAAGGCTTTGACGATGGAAATGCCTTGAATGGTTTCCTGCACCGCGCCTAGCACGTTGCTGTTGGCCTCGACTGCTTCGCGCGTCGCCAGACGCAGCCGCTTGGAAATGTAGCGAAGCCCGAGGAGCAGCGGCGGGGCCACGAGAAAGATGATAAGCGACAGCAGCCAGTCCTTGCTGATCATGACGCCGACGAGACCGATCAAAGTCAGGAGATCGCGAGCAATCGACGTGACTGTCATGTTGAGCACGTCGCGGATGCCGGCAACGTTTTGGTTGATCTTGGCGGTGAGCTGTGCCGAGCGCTTCTCCTGGAAATAGCCAACGCTCAGCGCCATTAGGTGCACATAAAGCCGGCGTTTGTAGCGTGCGACAATACTGTTGCCGATTTTTGATAAAGTGACGGCCTGCCCGTAAGTCGCCAAGCCTCTCAGCACGAAGGCAGCAAAAATCGAAAAGCAGATAAGAAGAACGGTGTCGCCGCGCCTGTTAGCGAAAGCTTCGTTGATCACGGTTTCACTGATCCAGGCGATGAAGCCCGTCGTCGCAGCCACCACCATCAGGCAGGCAACGGCAAAAGCGTAGCCGCGGATATGGTCGCGGCCGTTTTCGGTAATGACGCGCTTTAGGATCCTAGTGGTCGTTTCGGAATCGACCTCGCGCTGTTTTCGATCCTTGACGTTCAAAAAGCCGTCCCTGCCACCATCCATGGGGTTCTGTGCACTGGCACCGCCCTGGGTCTCTATAGTGCCTTGATACCTTTTTGGCGAGTCTTGGCAGAGCCCAACCGCTCAGCTTCACAAGCGGCGTTCCTTAGTTGCAACACCAAAGTTGCTTGGCATAGGCAAGGGCAAAAAGGGGCGCTCGCTCTTGATGAAGACAAACCGTCGATGCAGATCCTGATCTTTCCCGTCCTGCGAACCTCCGCCGCAACAGTCGTTGATCCGACAGGCGCGCGGCCCAGATCAGTCCCCTATGATTGGATCCTGGATCCCAAGAGGCAGACCAGCATCCGCGTCGAGGATCTGGTGGCGGGTAATCGCGCTGTTGCCACCCAAAGCGCGTCGCGTTCAATCGGACTCATGCGACGCGCTTTAGGTCCTTATTTTTATGCATGTCGTTGTCCCAAAACCGCTGCACACTTTTGGGCGACATGCATTAGAGTGTGATGACTACGTCAGGCCTGCAATATCATCGAACATCGCTTTCGCGTCTCGCCGTGCCTTTTGAACGTAAGCCGCAACAGCAAAATTGTCGGCTTCCTTCCAGTCATCTACCGCGTGGAAGGCTGCTTTCGGATCGTCGGTCAGGAACCGTGCAACTCCGGCGTCGGTCAACAACCCTTTCATTTTCGACGTATTCGATGACATCGCAGCAAAGGGCGTATCTGACAGCATCGACATGCACACCGCGTGGAAGCGTCCAGCTACGACACCTCGCGAAGTGGCAATCCGCGAAAGTATCTGCGCGGACGAGAGGGGCTCGTTTAATTCATGAATCATCTTCATGCGTCTGAGCATCTGCGGTTTAAACAATGATTTTCGAAATATTCGAAATGCTGTGATCTTTCTTGGAAGAGGCGGAGGGGGCTCGACTACGCGTCCCGTGCTCATAAATACGAATTCTGGTGATAGCGCATTCCCCATAAACGGGTTCTTAGGTTCCGATGTGTCGAGGTGAAGAAAGGAGACATTCTCCCTCAATAGGGCTTCTTCCAGCGCACGTTGTCCGACGATCCGGTTCGCATTGTCGGTGACGACTATCTTGGATACCCTCGGCGCCGATTGGAAAACACCCATGACTTCACTCGACAAGGTGAGGTCTGGAACGACTTCAACTCTCAGGCCGGCCTCTCGCGCTTCCTGCGCGCTACTAGACTCCCTGACATAGATCCTATCGAAAGCCTGGCAGGCCGCTGCGATATCGCTGTCGTTTCGTTCAAAGACGCTGTTTATAAGAACGCTCGGTACACCGATATCTCGGCAGAATGGTCCGACTTCAGCCAGAGCCTTGGCCTGCCTGCTGGCGTCATGGAGAGTTCCCTCCCCATTGACGATCACAATATCCGCAGCCCGCATAGTGGCAATTAGGCCTTGATGCTCTCGCCAGTCGGCATGAACCGAGGCGGAGGCGGCGATCCGGATGCCTGCCGATGCCGCCAATCGGGCTATCTGACTGACAACAACTCGACATCCTAGATGGGCTTTCGTGGATGTATCGTTGATGAGAACTGCAGTCTTCAAGTGCATTTTTCCTAATCAAGCCAACCTGTCGGTTTTTTTTGAAATGACGAGCGCCTGCGGGAAAAGTCGGCAAAGCCGCTGATGAATTACCGCTCATAGGCGAGCACTGCTCCGCGAGCTCCGCCTGTGGCTCCAAGATTGCAGCGCAGCACTCGAGTCCCATTAGGTTCATGTGAGCTGGGATCGGCAGTGATCATTCTCCAGAGCCAGTATGCAGTTCCTTTGAGAGTGTTCGAAATGTGCGGGAGCTCAAGCAGTAATACCCTAGCGCCATTGGCGATAGTGCGAAACAGATAGTGGCCTGTCCTCAATCGGTGAAATCGAGTTCGTCTGCCCGCTTACTGCCCATCTCAGAATTGCGTCCGCCTCGGCATGCATCCTTGCTCTGATCTCGGCCAGCTCAACGTCGCTGGCGGAGCATTGCGGCGATAGACGTTCAAGTGCACTGAGAACGTCATGCTTCAGGTCAGCAAAAGAGTTGTCCCTGACCTTACTGGCTACAAGGATCCTTACCAGAAACTCGAGGGTCGCGACCCGCAGCCGATCATCGTCGATATGCAAACTTCCGTCCCCGGTGGTTGCACTTCTGCCGGCAGATTAACAGCAGCGCTTATCGTTTGCAATTTAGACTCGCAGTCTTGATGGAGGCGGTGCAATCAGTTCTTAGGGCTCGCGCGGTCGACCATCAGACGACAACCCTGCACGCGAGTACCATTTCAGTTTCTTCTTTAAGCAGGGACGATCAAGATCTCGGTTCAGAGATCAAAGAGTGGGGGCCCTCTCGCACTATGCTCAGCACCGGACGGAACAGTGCTGAGAGACTTTCCGCACCTTTCGCTGACAGGTGATCCCCATCCTTGTAGAGAACGGTGCCCCCGCGCATGACATGACACCTGGAGGCGTCGCAGATCACGCTCATCGGATCCACAACCAGAGCTCCGCTCGATTTTGCCGCTTCCTTCAAAACCCGCCGAGCCAATGCTTGCCGCACCTCCGTGTATTCAAGAGAAGGGGCTATGTCGAGCGAGCGTCCCGAAACAACGGCTCGTGCGAGGGCTTCAGGCACCTCGTGCCCCATCTCCGGCACATCCATCACCAGAACCGCCTTTGTTCCCTGCCGAGCGAGCTTAGTCAGCGTCGTGTTGAGACCCTTCCTGACCGGCGCTGACCAATCTGTCAGGGCTGGCTCGACCCGAGGATCAAAAAAGACGCCCTCACCTGGAAGTTCCGCCCGATGGACGTACTTCGGCCAATAGCCAACCATGAAAACGAAGGCGAACCTCTCCTGCTCGATCAGCGACATCACTGCGGCGTTGTGGTCGATACACCGTTTGACCGCTGCCGGACGGGCGAAATCCGTATTTGGCAAAGGCGGGCACGATCCGCGCCCCACGAACATGCCCGACATGCCCATTTGACGCGCTGCAACGTCGATCGCAGGAGCGATGGCCGCGGCATGAGAATCTCCCCATACAAGGAACTGCGGCTCGCCTGCAGTCTCGATGCCCACCCTACAAAGGTTCCCTCTCCTTATCTGGGCCGGTGTCAGACCTTCTCCATTTGAATCGGCGAAACACTTCTCTGAGGAGAATTGGCTTTCGTCATAGGTGGCTTCGTAAAGCGCGCGGGCCTCTTCGGGCAACCTTTGGGGAATGCCTTGCAGACCGTTGACGATTCCGCCGAAGACGACCGCGGAAGAAATCGCAGCGCCACTCAGGCCAACGATCGCGCCGCGCGAGGATACCAGCCCGCCATACCGCGCCGGCTGCTCGATGAACCTCCACGAAATGTAGGCCAGCGCGAAAGATGTCGCCACGGCAGCCAGGGCCCAACCGGTTGTCAGCTCATGGCCAAGGCCATGGCGAGAGAACACAATTATGGGCCAATGCCAGAGGTAGAGGGAATATGAAATGCGTCCGATGAATACAGAAACGGGACTACTTAGAAAACGCGCGATCAACCCGCCTTGACAATGCGCGTGGATCACAAGGGCCGTACCCAGGCAAGGCACTGCGGCATAAGCACCGGGAAAGGGCGTGTCGGGAGTATAGGCAAAAACCGCTAGGAATATTGCCAGCAGTCCGAGGGCCGCCAGTGCCTGTGCCCCGCGGTCGGTATAAGCCGGGCGCGGAGCAATCGCAACAAGGACTCCGGCCAGCAACTCCCAAATGCGAAAATGAAGCAAGTAGAATGTCTTTTCCGGAGCGTGAGCGACCCCCCAAGTGCTTGCCACGAAGGACAGGAGCGCCGCTGCCAACACGATCGCAAAAATGTGCCTGCGTGCGAATTTGAAACAAAGGAAAACCGCGACGGGGAAAATCAGGTAGAACTGCTCTTCGACAGACAGCGACCAGGTATGAAGCAATGGCTTCATCTCTGCGGCGACATCAAAATAACCGCTTTCGCTACGGAACAGAATGTTCGAAGTGAATACGGCAGCGGCTTGGACACTATCGCCAAAGTAACGGAACTCTTGCGGCATGAGCAAAAACCACGCCGCCACCGTCGAAACAGCGATCATCGCGAACAGGGCCGGGAAGATGCGTCTCATCCGCCGAACGTAGAATGCCAAAAAACTGAAGCTGCCGCGCTCGAGGTCGGTGAGGATGATCCTCGCCATAAAAAATCCGGACAGGACAAAAAAGACGTCAACACCGACGAATCCGCCCGAGAACGACCCGAAGCCTGCGTGAAAGAGGAGCACCGGCAAGATCGCCACGGCTCGCAAACCGTCGAGGTCCGGTCGATATTCGAAGTCGTGGTGGGCTACTGCCAAGCTGCTCCCCATTTCCATGACCGACCGCCGAAAGCCAGAGCGGTATTTGCGTTCCACCTTAGAATAGTACAGTGCCCTCTCTCGAACACCGGCTCGTTGACCATCCAATCGGCCGGGCACCTTCGAGACTGCGCTGAGTTGTCCTCAGGCAACGCCGGCACGCAGAAGATCGTGCACGTGCAATATACCCGATGGCCGACGCAGATCATCGATCAGAAATAGCACCGTGATCTTTTGCGATTGCATCATTTCCATTGCCGCACTGGCCAGCATTCCACCCGTAATCACCCGAGGGGCATGCGACATCACAGTCTCAACGGTGAGGAGCAAAAGATTCTCCGACATGTGCCGCCGCAGATCTCCGTCGGTAATCACCCCGACAAGGTCACCGTCGATACCAACGATGCCGACGACCCCAAACCCCTTCGAAGACATCTGGATGACCGCCTCGCTCATTGGACTGCCAATGGGCAACAGTGGTACGGCCTCGCCCGAGTGCGCCAGCTCGTGTGCAAGAAGCAACTGCGAACCGAGCTTGCCGCCCGGATGAAACGTCTTGAAGTCCAGAGCCGAAAAACCCCTCCGCTCAAGCAGGGCCATTGCGAGAGCGTCCCCGACCGCCAACTGCAGCATCGCGGACGTGGTTGGGGCCAGCCCATGAGGGCATGCCTCCGCCACTTTCGGCAGGACAATCGCGACCGTGGAGTTGCGCGCGATTATGCTGTCGGCGTTCGAGGTGACCGAAATCACGGGAACATTGAAGCGCTTGGCGTAAGTGAGCATGTTCCCGAGTTCGACGGTCTCACCGGACCATGAAAGCAGAATAAGCAAATCCTGCGCCGTGATCATTCCGAGATCGCCGTGACTTGCTTCCGTCGGATGCACGAAATAGGCGGACGTGCCGGTAGAAGCGAGCGTTGCGGCGATCTTGCGACCGATGTGCCCGCTCTTGCCTATGCCCGCGACCACGACGCGGCCACTCCTCGAGGCGACCAGTTCGACGGCATCGACGAAACTGGTGCGCAGGGACGCATCACCCTCAAAACAGGCCGCCAGCGCTCCTATCCCGTCAGCGGCAGTGGCAATCGTGCGACTGATCGACGCCAGTATCGCGTCGCCTACAAACATATCCATTTCTACACTGCCCGAATCTATTGGACGCTGGAGTTGATGCCCTCGAAATCAAATCAAGATGGCTAAATTGTGCGTTCTTGCGAGTATATCCAGCACTTTCTGACGCGTGACCGACAGAAAGACTACAGCGCCGCGTGTCTTATCAGACGCGTAAAAGACGCTGTAACACTTTGAATTGTTGGGTGTTTTTATCCCTAAATCGGGTACGATTTAAGGAAACGTGCAGTAGGGAAGTTGAATACTACTCACAGCCCGAGGACAAAGACCCGGCGGCCGGAATGGACACGTGGCCAGGCTTGTGCGAGACATAAGATGGTACCCCTAAGTCAATCTTGCCTCGATACTTGGCCAACGGAACTCGCGATGACGATTGAACCTGACGCGCTTGAAACTCTGCGGGAAAAACACCGTCGTTGGCTCTCACGGCTCGGGATTCTCGATAAGCCATGGCTGATTCTCGGCTCCGCGCCCTCCCCCACGATACCACCGGACCTGATAGAACATTGCGCACGCGTCGACGTTAATAACTCGGGCAAGACGGCCAATGCACTTGGTCTGCCGCCCGCCGATTTGACGTTCCGAAAGCGGAAGAAGTCGTGGGAAGAGCATCCCTATGTAAGGACGAGAGGTCTTCTATGGCTCCATACGAAGCCTCTTTGGGTGATGTACCTGAAACTTCTTTCAATGCCGCGCGTGCGTTACAAGAGCTTGATGCGCGCCACCAAAGATGAGCGCGAGGCAATTGTCGACGTCGTGAGCGGCGGACTGCCCTCCAACATTGGAGAGTTGGGCAAGGTGACGAACGGAGTTGCCGCCCTCTGCTATGGACTTTTTATGGGCGTGCCGTCTGTGACTCTCGCGGGGTTCTCAGTCACCAAGATGGGCCATTCCTACGACGACAAGGGGAAAATTCGGCGGCAGATCGCCGAAGACACCTTCGTTCTGACGCGTTTGAGAGATCGAGGAGATGTCTTTACGACCGAGTTGGAGCTCTCTGAGCATATCGGCCTGCCTTTCGTTCGCGATAGAAGCGACATCGCCGCCAACATGGACGGCTTGATCGGCTTCGACCAGCTTCAGCGGAAGTCCGCCCAGACATAGGCAAATGTGTATAGGTCGCCCGGGCGCCCTGCGTTGTAGGGAACAGACACGATCGTCGCTTTCGCATCGGCCATTCTGATCGACATGGATTCCAGCAAGGCCGAAATGCGAGGGGGAATCTCTTCTCGCCCACCACCCTCTGCCGACCAAGCAGCCATAATTCGTCCTGGAAGCCGTTTTTCCGCCCCTTGAGAAAATCCAGTCAGGATAATCGGGGTGTCTGGAAACTGTATCCTAAGGTTACCCGCTACGATCCTGTCATCGACTACAATGGCGACGGGGGGTGGGCCGGACTCAGCCTTCACAGCGCGGGCAAAAGCGTTATAGGGCGTGTGCGCGAAGGAATAGTCGCCGATCATTGGGCCGATGAAGACCCTTGCCCAAAGCATCAGGATGACGCCGACAGAGAGGACCCCCGCTGTCGAAAGCAGCGCGGGAAGGCGCCGGGCAGGATCCAGACCGGCGGCATCGATTTTTAGCGTGAGATAAAGCGGGAGAAGCGCAGTAAAAAGCGCCAGCCACTTCGGACGAATGTGGGTCGCATCCATTGCGACGACGATAACCGCTACCATGAGGAAGCAGGCAACAAGCATCCTGCCGACGACCCTCGTCCATGGGCTTTCGGCGCGCAGGATCTTCCCGATGTCCGCATAGAAGATCAACCCGAAGACGGCAAGAGTCAGCGCGACGCCCTTGAATGTTGCAACTGCCAGGGAAACAAGTCCCTGGATGGCGTGCGGCAGCAGCGCACTGTCCGCTCCCTCCTTCATCTCAGCGACAGTGACGCCAGTGGCATGGCCAATATTGTTGACGATCCAGAAGGCATGGGGTGCCACAATCAACGCGCAAACCGCAGCCGATGCGAGTACACGCCAGTCAAACAAATGTTTGCGCAGCATCGCTTCCGGCAAAATGGCAAGCAATGCCGCGACGGGGAGTATAACGAAGTTGTATTTCGAAATCGCCCCGAGCCCTACGGCAACGCCGACGAGCAAATAGCGGCCAAGCCGGGGCGGTCTCTTTAGAGCTCGAAAAAAGGCATAAAGAAAGAGCGAGACCGCAAATAGCGCTGCGACGGTGTGGGACAGGTCGCGCTGCGACAGAAGGAAGACTGGTGGTAGCGTCAGGACGCCAAGCACCGCCACAGCCGGGGCGAACTCGCTGCTCGCGAGTACACGCGCGGTAAAGCCGTAGAATAGAAGGAAGAGGAACAGAAGTCCGGTCTTTACGACAGTCAGCGATGCGACAGAGACGCCAAATAGGGCCACGACTCCATATTGAAGCCAGTTGTAGAAGGGTGGCTGGGCTCCGTATCCGAGAAGCAGATATTGAGAGAGCAGAGCTTGTTCGGACTCGTCGATCTCGAGCGAATCCGGCCGCAGAATCTTCAAGACGATGCTCAGCAGGCAATAACCGGCAATCAGAACGTATAAGAGATCCGGCCTTCGAGCCAAGAGACTGCGCATCCCTCTCCCCCATCGTCCCATGCTGGTGGTAATACCGCGGGCAAGCGACAAGCTACTAGGCGAAGTTGAAGGAATTTGCCAGACGCCCTCCTATGGCTACGAACTACAAAGCACAGAATTTTGCTTCATCGGCAGGACGAGACAATGAGACACGGAAGAGGTGTTGTCGGCGAGATGAACGTTATCCACTGTCCCAGGCTTCACGCCGCCGCCTTTTTTGGCTAAACCGGGTGTCGGGTGGAGACGCAAATCAAAAGTCAGTTCAAGTCGTTTCGCCGCTTAGAGGAACAAGCCACGCCCATGACATTTTGAAGCCTACCTATAATCGGAGGTGTGATGACGCAAAGTGCTCATATTTACATCGGCTTTGATAGCAAGGAAGTCGTTGCCTATCATGTTCTTTGCCAAAGTATTCTGGAAAAGAGCTCCATCCCGGTCTCGTTCACGCCGATATCCTTGAATAACGTCGAGAGGATTTTTACGCGCGAGCGGAATCCTCTCCAATCTACCGAATTTTCCTTTTCGCGATTCCTCGTGCCTTATCTGAGCGGCTACGAGGGTTGGTCGCTTTTCGTCGATTGCGACATGCTGATGCGAACGGACATCGCTCAGTTGTGGGAGCTGAGAGACGATCGCTATGCGGCGATGTGCGTAAAACACAACTACGTTCCGAAAGTCGAAACGAAGTTCCTGGGGCAAGTCCAAACCAAGTACGAAAAGAAGAACTGGTCGAGCGTGATCCTGTTCAACAACGCCAAGTGCCGAAAGCTGGACTTGGATTACGTCAACACTGCCACTGGGCTGGAGTTGCATCAGTTCAAATGGCTGGATTCCGACGAGCTCATCGGCGAGCTGCCAGCGAGCTGGAACTGGCTCGTCAACGAGTACGAATATTCGCCGGATGCAAAGCTTGTCCATTTCACAGATGGCGGACCTTACTTCGACGAGTATAAGAACGATGACTACGCCGAGGAATGGTTCGCTGCACGTGATCGCGTTCTTCATGTGACGCAGCGCTCGGCTTAACCCGCGCAAAGCCATTGAGCCATTTGCATCGGGGCGGTGGAGACAATCTGGCCGCCCAACGCCCCGATGCCGGTGCTCTGATGCGCCTTCAGCTCGCAATGCCAGCTAAAACGTCACTCAGTTTTTGAAAAGGCGGCGTCGTAGCCAAACCCCATCCCGACGAGGGCCGAGACAGGCGAGTGATTTACGACCTCGATGCCGCTTTCAGCGGCTGTGCTCCGAGCCATTGCCAGATGGTCGACAATCCGCTTTTGGGCCGCGACGATTCCCGAATAGGCTTTATCGGTTGTTTCGTAATACCTGGGCTCATCTGCATTGCTGAGGTCGATCCCCACGAACCCGATCGAGCGAGGCCTCCAGGAAACGGCAAACTGTGCGGCTGAAACGGCCACTGAGCCTGCTTGGAAGATGCCGGCAGAGGGGTCTTCAGAAAAGCCGATGTCGCCGTCCTCGCTCAGCCTCACATGGGACAGCTTGCGCAGTTCCACGGTGTCTCGGCGTGGCAGCCCATATGGCTTTCGTAAGTTATCGATCAACACGATCGTTTTGTCTCGCAACCATGTGCTATCCAGCTCACAGATCGCCCTTATGACGCTCACCGACAGGAGACACACGCATCCGGCCGGGATCCGCTTGATGAGATCGAAGTGTCTCCATACGAACCGTTCGTCTTCAATTGCTACCGCCAAGGGCTTTGCTATTACGCGGGGATAAAGATGCAACGCGCCGTTCAAGAGAAGGCAGGAAGACTCATCTGCGCGGGTGAGATCGCATTGCGCGATCGAAGGACCGGAGCCGACGATAAGCACCCTCGATGGCCTTGCCTTCAAGGCGCGCGAGAGGCTCGTGAGATGCCCCACCAACTCGCCCCGATACTGGATCATGCCATCACGATCTGCAGTCGCACGCTCGAGCTTGAGACCAGGAAACCAGTCCTGCACATGTGCCCTAGAACGTCCTAGTAGCAGGCGAACGGCGATCTTGATGCAAGAACGGGAAAAGGGACGGTTTGAACGCATTGATTTCCTTATCGCAGGCGAAGAAATTTCAGCGGCTCGGGCCAGTCCACAACGGAATGCCGAGCTCTTCCGAAACCGGCGGATCCGCCGTGAAGATCGGGCGACCCTCACTAATCAACTTGGAAACGAGGACTTTGTCCATGTGAACGTGAAGACGTGTCAAACCCCTTGAGTTGTAAGCGTGACCGGTTGAGTTCGGGTTTATTCCAGTAATGATGACGGCGGGAGCTCCGTTATAAAGCGCAAACAGAACGGCGTTCATTCCATTCGAGCATTTGGAATCTGCGTCCATCTCAAGGGAACGCAAATTCGCGACGCGGTCCAGCAACGCCATCCGCTCGTATCGATCAACGATTTCCAGCCGGTCGTATTTGTAGTCGAACGCCCGTAAACCATGCTCCAGCCGAGCGCGGTCGTCCTTTCGCCAGAGAAAGACATAGAGCGTCCCGGTGCGCTGCCCCTTCAGCACGCGTCTGACTTCAAGCGCGTTCGCAGTGGATCCTTCCACCTGGTTGAACATCATCATCGTGATGTCGGGCGCATCGACGCCCCACTTGCTGATGACCGATTGCGAGCCGTTCACGGTGATGATCCGGAAGCTCGCGTCCAATCCGACCGGCTTATGGGATATAGGAGCGGACCCGACGACAACAACGGGGGTATTGAATCGAAATGGGGCAGCCGGCGGATCCGGACGAATTATACGGTACTTCAGATTTCGGTATATGCGCTTGCGCGCGTCGGAGATCCATGAACCCATTTATCCTCACCAGAAATCGATACTCGGCTATTTGACGCTACTACGCCTTCGTTTTCTTTAGAAACTTCGGCTTCAGCCGGCGTAATAATTCGTCAATGGACCGCAATACGCTCGTTAGAGAAATCAACTTGTCGACTTGCGCATCGGTCTGGCTCAGTCGCGATGACAAGACTTCAGCAATCGTCGAAGAGATTTCAGCGGCGGGCAACTCCGGGAAACGCGAAACAAGCGATGTGTAACTGTTTGTCGCGATACCACCGTGCATCGTCAGCTTGCCCACTCTTGCAAAGAGGCGCAAGAAGACCTGCTCGAAGGTCCAGTCATGGACAGCCACCACCCGCCACTTTTCGCTGCGCTTTGCCGAGAACCCCGCCAGAACGATCTCGGCCGGAAGTGCCTGGTCCACCAGCCACAGGGCTATGGCGAAGCCGCTCGTGGGGACTTTGGCCTGCGGGTAGAAGTCAGCGCAGAAGCCCGTCAAATCCAAGTGTCCCGTGGGCGTCCCCAAATAATCCGAGCTTGTATTCAACCTCTCGCTCGCCGCCAAGCGGATGTTCATGATACCCAAGAACTGCTGGGGCGAGAACAGCTTGACGACGTCAGCGACCTCCTGCCGGTAGACAATATTGGCGCCTCTCGGCTGGGCGCGTGATATCAGCAGAGAGCGACCGGAAAATTGCTCATCGAGAATTTTGTAGACCTTGTTGAAGAATACAAAGAGAGCCGTCCGCGGATATTCGGCCTGAAGCTCCTTGACGTTAACCTGGTCGCTGTTGGCGACAAGGACGATGTGTGAGAAAGCGGAAAACAGAGCGCGCCATTGCTCCGTTGTCGTCAAATTCTCCGTCGTTACGGAAGCGGGAAAGTCCATGCACACTCATCCCAACCTTAGCGTGCTTTCAGCGCGCGACTTCTCCAGATTGCCGAGGCTTGGATTCCAAGCTGCCTCGCTCCCTCTATAAAGGGTGATGTATTCCAAATCAAAGCACGCAAGCTTGATAAGTCGGCAAAAGGCATGTTCATGAGCCCTGAAGGTCCGTATGCTTCGTGCCGACTTAGCGCGCGACGAATAAGGAGCCGACTTCATGTTTAGCAACCAAGGGGCGTAGATGTTTGGATTGAAGGCTAAACGGCATCTTACGAGAGAACTTGCTATCACGCCTCCGGCAGCAGAGTTTAGCCGACACGGCATTGCGATTGTCGCCTGCGTGAAAAACGAAGCTAGCTACATCGAGGAGTGGGTGCGCTTTCACCAAGCGGTCGGTGTTCGACATTTTCATGTCTATGATGACGGCTCGACTGATGGCACGCTCGACGTGCTTCAGCGGGCGTTGAAGCCCCAGGAATTGACTGTCGTGCCTTGGCAAATGCGCATGCGGGATGAAAAAAGTGGTGAGTTTTTGAACGGGCAGACGATTGCCTTCGCCCATGCGATCCTGAACTTCGGCGGCAGGTACGATCGAATGGCGTTTATCGACGTCGATGAATTTCTGCTTCCCAAAAAAGGTAGAACATTAAAGGAAGCCTTACGAGGAGCAGGCGGGTTTCCGAATATTTCCTTGCCCTGGCACATGTTCGGCCACAGCGGTCATGTCTCGCGACCAGCTGGGCCCGTATGCCTCAATTACAAAATGCGGGTCTCCGATCCGATGCGGCAGAACCTCGATGCAAGTAACTTCAAATGCATTGTCGATCCGGTCGAAATCACGAAAGTGGGCGTCCATCACTTCCAAACACGCTCCCACGGCGACAGAACAGCAAACGATGCGGGAAAAGTGGTACCAAAGAAAAAGCGGAAGGCTGCCGAATTTTACTCCGCGGAGTTCATACAGCTCAATCACTATTATGCGAAGTCGATCGAGGAGCTGAAGGAAAAGACAGACCGAGGCTGGTCTTTCGACGGATCTGCAGAGAAATACCGAAACAAGGTCGCTAATACTATCAAGTATATCGAAACCAACGTCGTCGAGGACCGCAGCATGCTCGAATTCATAGACGAAAATGGGATCGATCTCGGTCAGTGATCCCAAGCCAACGCAATGCACGCGCAATAAGCGTCAGATCGGAGTTCGGGTTTTGCCAAACAACGACGACAAAGCGATGAACCCGTCGAACACGACCTGCGTGTGGGCGGTGGCAGAAAGCAAGGCGGGAACGCTTACGCAGTGCCTTGGCGTTGGAAAAGAGTTTCACCGTGAACCAGTGGTCAAGTTGATCAGTCGAGCCCGCGGCTTGAGGAAACTGTTTGAACCCAGACTCTTTCGCAAAAAAGAGCAGCGTCCCGAGTTGCTAATCTCCTGCGGTTTCCGGGCTGAACCGGCCGTCCTTGACATAAAGGCGGCCTATGGCGGCAAACCCCTCGCCGTGCACCTCCAACGGCCGCGCATCGAAGGATATGATCTCGTTTTCGTCTCTCGTCACGATTGGGTCGACGAATTGAACGAGCGGCCGAACTATCATTCAATGGTCGGAGTACCGCATCAGATTACCTCGGCGCGGCTGGCGCCTCTTAGGGATGCCGCGCGCAGACGGTTCTCACCGGACGGGCGCCCAATAGCCGCCGTCTTCGTCGGCGGCTCGAATGGCGCATATGTTTACGACGACAGAACCCACCAGAATATAAAGAGCGCTATCGGGCAATTGGAGAAGGCGGACTGGCGCATCGTTGTTTCGGTCTCACGCAGATCTGAAGACCACACTCAGCAGGCTCTGTCGGCACTCGACAGCGAAAGCATCACCGTGTGGGACAGACGAAGCGAGAATCCCTATCTGGACTACATGGCCGCCGCCGACGCCTTCGTGATCGCAAAGGACTCGATCACTATGCCCTGCGAGGCTCTGGCGACGGGCAAACCGGTCTTTACGCTTGACTTGTCCCCCGTCGTGGGTCCGCGGCTGGACAAGTTCGAGCGCTATCACCGGGACCTGCACGAAACTCTGCAACTGACCCGGCCCTTCGAAGGAAAGATCGAACCCTACAGCTACGAGCCACTCGATGAAACGCGCCGCATCGCCTCGATAATCCGTTCGCAGCTCAACTTCTCGTAAGACGTCACCGCATGCTTATTCGCGCCAGTGCTCGGCCACCCAAGGCGTCGGACGAATGTAGTGCCGTAGATATTGCAGCGCCCCCTTGTTCTTCCTCTGCTTTGCATCGAACACGCCCGCAATGTGCTTGAACGCCGTCCTGTGAGGCGCCTTTGTTCCATATCGCCCTTCGATCGCGTGCTGTGGATGCAGACCCCGCGGGAAAATAATGACACGCGCATCGCTCGGCAGACGCGGGGCAAGAAAATAGTTGAGTGGGAATGGCCAACGGCAGTCCTGGCGAAAATGGAGAACCCATTTTCGTGGAAAGAATGTTATGCCCCCGGGCGCGTTGCGGCTAACGAAACGTTGCTCGTAACGATACTCGTCGGCCACACCCTGCGGATCGGATCGAAACTTTTCCTGCAGCGGCACGAGCTTTCCAACCGGAAAGCGGAAAAGAGACGTTTGACCGAGGCGCTCAAAGGGCGTCGTTTGATTTCTCGCCATGACAATATCATCCGCCTCGCCGACGTCGAAAAAGCCGTCGAGAGAGGAAACGATCACGAGGTCCAGATCGAGAAAAAGAACTGGACCTCTCAGATTTCCCAACGTTGCCCCCCAGAGCCGGGCCTTCGGCCAGATGCCTCTGGTACTGGTAGGCATGTTCTCCACGGCGAGTGGTGGCAGGTCTTCGCAAAGTATTTCGGGGTTCAAACCTGCCCGGTTATCGGTAAAGCATGTGAACGTGAAAGGCGGCGTAATATTGCGAGCCACCATCGCGTAGAGCCTATTTATAAATGGGGCTCCATACTTCGTTCCCCAATTGATGCAGATCACTTGTTTAATGCCGCCGCTGGCTGCCAAAACGTTTGTAGTCATTTGCTCCATTCCTAGCCTGCTGCGCATTTCTGCAGATCGGTTTTTTTTGCGTGCTCTACAACAAGGCCGACGCGGCCACAGTGGGTGAGTACGGGCGAATTGCTTCACGTAATTACTTGCCAGCCGCGCCTTCGCCAAGACTGCGTGTTTCGTTCAACTGAGCATCCGCCGTCATGGTGGCATGGATTATGGCCTGATCGACAGCGGCTCTGGTTCCCCTTCGAAACAAAGAACCGCACTCGGGCGGGCACTGCAGCGATGGTGTCCGCAAGCCACTGGGAATCCTGGAAAGATGGCAGGTTGGAAAAATATCGACTCGCACTGTATGTTGCCGAGCGTTTTTTTTGCGCATTGTCGCTTGCACTGGGGCTTGGGAAATTCGAAGGCTTGAGCTATATGTGCAATTCGTCTAGCGCGCCCATCGTCTAGCGGTCAGGACGCCGCCCTCTCACGGCGGTAACACGGGTTCGAGTCCCGTTGGGCGTACCAATCCCAATTCACTCTTGACGATGTAATGTTGCAGCGAGGGAATATTCGCCGCTTTGATTGCGCTGGATCTACGCAAGCTTTCAGCAAAAAATTGAGTTTAATCGCTCTTGATCACTTGCGGGAATCCGAAGCGCTCTCTATAAGCCACGTCGTCTTGGGCGCCCATCGTCTAGCGGTCTAGGACGCCGCCCTTTCACGGCGGAAACACGGGTTCGAGTCCCGTTGGGCGTGCCATAATGCTCCTCACAAGTTCGGTGAGGACTTTTTTCCAAGTATCTGATATAGAAGCGCTGAGCCGTTTCCGGCAATCAGATCGCCCTTGCCGCATCCGTTACACGCAGCTGAACACGGCGGGTTCCCTGCCAGAGGTCTGCCGAAACCGATCCAGCCACATGAATGGTAGAACCGCGGCTGCCGAGCAGGAAGTCGCCGAGAGGTGTTTCCGTGGCGCGAAAGGCGATGCCGTCGATCCGGCTGCCATCCTGGCCCTCGAGCGTTACCTTGACGTGATTGGAGCCGACCTGTCGGCAGTCACGCAGCCGGTGCTGGGGAAAGGCGAAGATCGGCTGCGGATGTCCGGAACCATAGGGGCCGGCCTGCTCCAGGAGATCGACCAGTTCGATCGTCGCACCAGACGCGCCAAGCGCGCCATCGACCTTCAGGGTCTCCGTTGACACAAGATCGCGCACCACCGCTTCGGCTCGCTCTTCGAAGAATTGACGAAGCCTGCCGAGATTCGCGCGTTCGACCGTCAAGCCGGCGGCCATGGCATGGCCGCCGCCCTTGACGAGAAGACCGCTTTCGACCGCCGCCCGCACCATCCGGCCTATGTCGAAACCATTGATCGAACGCCCCGATCCCGTTCCTCGTCCACTCGGGTCAAAGGCGATCGCGAAGGCCGGCCGGCGGAATTTTTCCTTGATGCGTGCCGCGATGAGCCCGACGATCCCCGGGTGCCAGTTTTCCCGCGCCGTGACGATCACCGAAGCCGCCTCGCCGGTCCCGTATTCCGCCAGCACCTCCGCTTCGGCCTCGGCGAGCATCGCCGCCTCCATGGCCTGACGCTCGCGGTTAAGCTCATCGAGCCGGCCGGCGATCGTTTCGGCGGCCGCCGCATCGTCGAGTGTCAACAGCCGGCTGCCGAGGGCGGCATCCCCGATTCGTCCACCCGCATTGATACGCGGGCCGATCAGGAACCCTAGGTGATAAGGCGTCACGGGACCGCCAATTGCAGCCTTGCGAAGGAGCCCCGCGAGCCCCGGATTACCCATATGACGCGCGGCGATCAGGCCCTTGACCACATAGGCGCGATTGAGCCCCTTGAGCGGTACCACGTCGCAGACGGTCGCCAACGCGACAAGATCAAGCTGCGCCAACAGATCGAAAGACGAGGCACGCCGGTCCCCTTGGCCGCGCAGCACCCGCAAGGTGTTGACGAGCACGAGATAGACAACGCCGGCAGCACAAAGATGCCCCTGGCCTGACAGGTCGTCCTCGCGGTTCGGATTGACGAGCGCATGGCACGGCGGGAGGGACGGTCCCACTTGATGGTGGTCGATGACGACGACATCGACGCCGCGGTGGGCGGCAACCTCGAGGGACTCGTGGCTGGTCGAACCGCAGTCGACCGTAACGATAAGATTGGCGCCATTGCCGACCAGTTGTTCGATCGCCTGCGGATTAGGGCCGTAACCTTCGAAGATGCGGTCCGGAATGTAAATGTCGGCCTCGATGCCGAAATGGCGCAGGAAGCGGACCATCAGCGCGCAAGAGGCGGCGCCGTCGACGTCATAGTCTCCGAATATCACCACCTTCTCGCGGCGGCGTGTCGCCAGTGCCAGCCGCTCGGCCGCCTTGCGGCAATCGGTCAACGTGTCCGGATCCGGCATCAGCGCGCGAAGCGTCGGATCGAGAAACGCGGCCGCATCGTCGAGCGTTACGCCGCGGCCCGCGAGCACGCGGGCGATCATCTCGGAATAGCCATGGACCTGACTGATCGCTAGCGCCCGGTTTTGCCCGGCTTGATCCAGACGCGACACCCAGCGCTGCCCGGTGACCGAGCGCTCGACGCCGAGAAATGCCCGTTGGATCGGATCCGCCAATACGTCCATGCTAAAATTGCCCGCCTGCAGTCCCCTGTTCTTAGCGGACATTTCGGGCCGGAAGAACCCGAATGAAGAAGGCTCCGGCGGGCGGGAGGCCTATCGGAGCCGTTTCTCAACAGTTTTAATGTGGCAGGCGGCGGATTAGCCCGCCTTTGGCCGCTCGATACGGATGACCTGCGGCTCCCCGACAAGATAGCCTTCGCCCTTGATGGCAACGATCGCCTTGCGCACCGAAGCTTCATGCGTGGCATGCGTCACCAGGATGATCGTCTTCGGTTCGGCAGGATCCACGTAGTGCTTGGAATGCTGCATGATCGATTCGAGCGAGATATCGTTTTCGGCCATATGCCCCGCGATGTTGGCGAAGACTCCGGTGCGGTCGAGAACTTTCAGCCGGATGAAATAGCCGCCTTCATGGCTTTGTATGCGGGCCCGCTTGTAGGGCAACAGTGCGGTCGCCGGGCGCCCGAAAGCCGGTACGTGTTGCGCGCCCGGACGGCTCTTGGCGATATCGGCGATGTCGCCGAGCACCGCCGAAGCGGTCGCATTGCCGCCGGCGCCGGGGCCGACCATCAGCAATTCGCCAAGAATATCGGACTCGATCGCGACCGCATTCGTTACGCCGTCGACCTGTGCGATGACGGAATCGTAGGGCACCATCGTCGGATGAACACGCTGTTCGATGCCGCTTTCGGTGCGTTGCGCGACCCCGAGCAGCTTGATGCGATAGCCGAGGTCGGCGGCCGCCTGGATGTCCTCGATCGAGATGTTGGTGATGCCTTCGAGATAGATGTCATCGGCGGCGATCGCAGTGCCGAAGGCGAGGCTGGTCAGGATCGAGAGCTTATGCGCCGTATCGTTGCCCTCGATGTCGAAGGCCGGATCCGCTTCGGCATAACCAAGGCGCTGGGCTTCCTTCAGGCAGTCTTCGAACGAAAGCCCCTCCTTCTCCATCTTCGTCAGGATGTAGTTGCAGGTGCCGTTCATGATGCCATAGACGCGCGAGACGGTGTTGCCCGTCATGGATTCGCGAAGCGCCTTGATGACCGGAATGCCGCCGGCAACCGCCGCCTCATAGTTGAGCAGTGCGCCATTCTCTTCGGCAATGCCCGCAAGCTCGATGCCGTGGGCGGCGAGCAGCGCCTTGTTGGCGGTGACCACATGAAGGCCCCGCTGCAGCGCCGCCTTCACGGCGGAATAGGCGGGGTCTCCGGCACCGCCCATCAACTCGATGAAAACGTCGATATCCGCCTCGGACGCCAGCGAAACCGCATCGCCGTACCACTTGATGTTCGAAAGGTTCACGCCGCGGTTCCTGGATCGGTCCCTCGCCGTCACCGCCATGATCTCGATCGCCCGACCGCACGTGGTTGCCAGCATCTCATGACGATCCTGGAGAATCCGCACGAGCGAGGCACCAACGGTCCCCAAGCCCGCAATGCCGATTTTGAGGGCATCTGACATAGCAAGTTCCTAACATGTAGAGGCCCCGCCAGGTGTGGCGGGGCTATTCTGGCTCGGATATCGGACCTACCCGATTTCCTACCGGTGTGCGTTAAGCGAGATGACGTTGTGCATCGTCTCATCGGCCGCGGACAGGAAGCGCTTGATGTTGCGTGCAGCCTGCCGGATGCGGTGTTCGTTCTCCACGAGCGCCAGGCGGACATAGTCGTCGCCCTGCTCGCCGAAGCCGATACCGGGCGCGACGGCGACATCCGCCTTTTCGACGAGAAGCTTCGAGAATTCGAGCGAGCCCAGATGACGGAACTTCTCGGGGATCTTTGCCCAGGCAAACATGGTCGCCGGCGGTGGCGGCACTTCAAAGCCCGCCTTGCCGAAGCTCTCGACCATTACGTCGCGCCGGCGCCTGTAGATGTTGCGCACCTCGGCAATGTCGCTGCCGTCGCCGTTGAGCGCCTGCGTCGCAGCAACCTGGATCGGCGTGAACGCGCCGTAGTCGAGATAGGACTTGACGCGCGTCAGCGCCGCGATCAGTCGCTCGTTGCCGACAGCGAAGCCCATGCGCCAGCCAGGCATGGAGAACGTCTTCGACATCGACGTGAACTCGACCGTGACGTCGATCGCGCCAGGCACTTCCAGCACGGAGGGCGGCGGCGCGTCATCGAAGTAGATTTCCGAGTAGGCAAGATCCGAAAGTACGATGATGTCGTGCTTCTTCGCAAACGCGATGACTTCCTTGTAGAAGTCGAGCGAGGCGACCTGCGCCGTCGGGTTCGACGGATAGTTAAGGATCAGCGCCAAAGGCTTCGGGATCGAATGCCTTACAGCCCGCTCCAGCGGCGGGAAGAAGCTGTCGTCCGGCTCCACGGAAATGGAGCGGATCACGCCGCCTGCCATCAGGAACCCAAAGGCGTGGATGGGATAAGTCGGGTTCGGGCACAGGATGACATCGCCGGGCGCGGTGATCGCCTGCGCCATATTGGCGAAACCTTCCTTGGAACCGAGCGTCGCGACGACCTGGGTCTCGGGATTGAGTTTGACACCGAAGCGACGGGCATAATAGGCGGCCTGGGCGCGGCGCAGCCCGGGAATGCCCTTCGACGACGAATAACGATGTGTGCGCGGATCCTGGACAACTTCGCAAAGCTTGTCGACGATCGATTGC
This sequence comes from Ensifer sp. IC3342, assembly GCF_020193655.1. Classification (GTDB taxonomy): domain Bacteria; phylum Pseudomonadota; class Alphaproteobacteria; order Rhizobiales; family Rhizobiaceae; genus Sinorhizobium. Next base: position 1,606,005 of record NZ_JADYVE010000001.1, on the reverse strand, counting down.
GGGGTGGGAAGATCCGGATTGCCCATGCCGAGGTCGATGATGTCAGCACCGGCCGCTCGCGCGCTTGCTTTCAAACGGTTGACCTGTTCGAAAACATAGGGCGGCAAACGCCGGACTTTATGAAACTCTTCCATCTCCAAACCTCGTTTGGCGCAAGCCTCCACGAGCCGTTCGGCTTTCGAGGAAGCAGACGCAGGGGTGAACGGCCGTCATTGCGGCCATTCAACGCTTTGCGTCCAAATCGCTTGAAAGGCAAGCGCTAATTCGCGATCTGTTTCAGCGTGTCGGTCCCGTGTTGCTCGGCCAGCAACTGCAATTCCTTCAAGCGTCGCTGATATTCGGCCTCGGAGATCGAGCCGGATTGGCGGGCAGCGGCAAGCGCCGTCAACCTGGATTGCATCGAGACCGCCTCTTCATCGGTCAACTGGGCGGCCGCGGCTGGCTTTTGCCCATAAACGGATGGATAGGTAGCCAGTTGGGCTGTCGAACTGCATCCGGCAAGAGCGCCCGCGAGGAGCAATCCCAAAACCAAAGAAACCGAGCCCTGTTTTCCGACGACAAGCATGCTGGCGATGACCCCTGTTTTTACGGCGCGACGATGACCAGTGCACCGCACGCCCGAAAAAGACACGCCGATGACACTTTAACGGCTTGAATTCAAAGCGATTTACTCGCTTCCTGTGATTCCATTGGAAAGCTGAACGCTCTAGCCCTTGTAATCATTTTCGGGCAGAATGTAAAAATACAAAACAGATAAGATGCTGTGGAGGACGCCGGGTGACAGCAGACAGGAAGGCCGAGGACGGCGGTGGTAAGAGCGGTTTTGCCGGCTTTGATCCGAAATCGGTCGAACCCTACATCGTCAAGGATCCCGAAAGCCTGGCCGTCAACCTGGCCCGCGCAGCAGAACAACTCGGCAAGGCAGCATCCGCATGGCTTGCCCCGCGCGAAGCCGGCGAAAAGACCGATACTTTCGCAGAGCCGCTTTCCGACATGGTCAAGACGCTCTCGAAGATCTCGGAATATTGGCTCTCCGATCCACATCGAACGCTGGAAGCCCAGACGCATCTCCTGGGCAGTTTCTTCGACATCTGGTCACGCACGATCCAGCGCATGGCCGGCGATATCGCCACGGATCCGACAAGTCTCGAGCGTACCGACAAGCGCTTTGCGGACGAGGATTGGGTGAGAAACCCTTTCTTCGACTTCATTCGCCAGGCCTACTTCGCGACCTCGGACTGGGCGGAGAGAATGGTCAATGATGCCGAAGGGCTCGACGATCACACCAAACACAAGGCGGCCTTCTATGTCCGTCAGATATCGAGCGCACTTTCGCCGAGCAATTTCATAACGACCAACCCGCAACTCTATCGGGAAACCGTGGCATCAAACGGCGCTAACCTCGTCAAGGGCATGCAGATGTTTGCCGAAGACATCGCGGCCGGGCGCGGTGATCTCAAGTTGCGGCAGACGGACACCAGTAAGTTCGCCATCGGCGAAAACATCGCGATCACTCCCGGCAAGGTGATCGCTCAGAGCGATGTCTGCCAGGTCATCCAGTACGAGGCGAGCACCGAGACAGTGCTCAAGCGGCCGTTGCTGATCTGCCCGCCGTGGATCAACAAGTTCTACGTGCTCGACCTCAACCCGCAGAAATCCTTCATCAAATGGGCGGTCGATCAGGGCCACACCGTGTTCGTCATCTCCTGGGTCAACCCCGATGAACGCCATGCGTCGAAGGACTGGGAGGCCTATGCGCGCGAAGGAATCGGCTTCGCCCTCGACATCATTGAGCAGGCGACCGGCGAACGTGAGGTCAATGCTATCGGTTACTGTGTCGGCGGCACTCTACTCGCTGCTACGCTGGCACTCCACGCCGCCGAAGGCGATGACCGCATCCGCTCGGCGACGCTTTTCACGACGCAAGTGGACTTCACCCATGCGGGCGACCTCAAGGTCTTCGTCGACGATGACCAGATCAGCCAGATCGAACGTAAGATGAGTACGACCGGTTATCTCGAAGGCTCGAAGATGGCCACCGCTTTCAACATGCTCCGGGCGTCCGAGTTGATCTGGCCGTATTTCGTCAACAACTATCTGAAGGGACAGGAACCCCTGCCCTTCGACCTTCTTTACTGGAACTCCGATTCAACGCGGATGCCGGCGGCCAACCATTCTTTCTATCTGCGCAACTGCTACCTGGAGAACAAGCTCTCCAAAGGGGAGATGGTACTGGCCGGCCGGAGAGTATCGCTCGCTGACGTCAAGATCCCGATCTACAACCTGGCGACGAAGGAGGACCACATCGCGCCCGCTAAATCGGTATTCCTCGGCAGCGGTTGCTTCGGCGGCAAGGTCACGTTCGTCCTCTCAGGCTCCGGCCATATCGCCGGTGTCGTCAACCCCCCAGACAGGAGCAAGTATCAATACTGGACCGGTGGGCCTGCCAAGGGCGATGTCGAGGAGTGGCTTAGCAAGGCGAAGGAGACACCGGGCTCCTGGTGGCCGCACTGGCACAGCTGGGTTGAAAAGCTCGACAAGAAACGCGTTTCGGCCCGAAAGCCCGGCGGCCCGCTCAACTCGCTCGAGGAGGCGCCAGGTTCCTACGTACGCGCCCGGGCGTGATCGGATCCCTCGTGAACTTCTCCCGTCCGCTCGTTCCAGCCACGCTTGTGCAGCGCTATAAGCGCTTTCTTTTTGACGCCTTTCTCGCCGATGGAACGAGAATTACGGGCTCATGTCCGAACACCGGCTCGATGCGCGGATTGACCACCCCGGGTTCGCCGATCTGGCTTTCGGAGCACGACAGCCCGACGCGGAAATACCGCCATATGCTGGAGATCGTCGAGGCGGACGGAACTCTCGTCGGCATCAACACCGGACTGCCGAACCGGCTTGCCGAGGAAGCGATCGCTGCTGGACTTGTCGGCGACCTTCACACCTATGCGACACTTCAGCGCGAGCAGAAATACGGCCGCAACTCCAGGATCGACATCCTTCTCAGCGACCCAACAAAGGGGCTTGCCTATGTGGAAGTGAAGAACGTCCATTTCAGCCGCGACTGCGGCCTCGCCGAATTCCCCGATAGCCCTACCGCGCGCGGCGCCAAGCATCTCGAAGAACTCGGCGACATGGTGGAAAGCGGTCATCGCGCGGTCATGCTCTATCTTGTCCAAAGACACGATTGCCATGTCTTCCGGATATGCCGCGAACTCGATCCGGTCTATGCTCGTGCATTCGAACGCGCTTCCAAACGCGGCGTCGAAGCTTATGCCATCAAATGCGCGATATCGCCCTCGCAAATGGTACCGACGGCGGCGATGGCAGTGGACGAACCCGCCCTCGCTGATTTATGAAATGCGCTTGAAACAACGAAAGTTCTGTAATGGTAACTTATATCGAGGCCGGCGCTGCCCCTTACAAGAACACCGGCGTCATCCGTCTTTACGGGCCGGATGGTTTCGAAGGTATGCGCAAGGCCTGTCAGGTGACGGCGCGTTGCCTGGATGAACTCGTGTCCCGCGTAAAGCCGGGCGTAACGACAGAAGAGATCGATCGCTTCGTCTTCGAATTCGGCATGGATCACAACGCGCTTCCCGCCACGCTCAACTATCGCGGATATACGAAATCGTCGTGCACGTCGATCAATCACGTCGTCTGCCATGGTATTCCGAATGAGAAACCCTTGCGCGAAGGCGACATCGTCAATATCGACGTCACCTACGTCGTTGACGGCTGGCATGGCGATTCCAGCCGCATGTATCCCGTCGGCGAGGTCAAGCGTGCCGCAGAGCGGCTGCTCGATGTCACGCACGAATGTTTGATGCGCGGCATCGCGGCCGTGCGGCCCGGCGCACGCACCGGGGCGATCGGCGAGGCCATCCAGGCTTATGCGGAATCCGAACGCTGCTCGGTGGTGCGCGACTTTTGCGGCCACGGCGTCGGCCGGCTGTTTCACGATGCTCCGAACATCCTGCACTATGGTCGCGCCAATGAAGGCCCCGAGCTGCGCGAGGGCATGATCTTTACCATCGAGCCGATGATCAATCTGGGTCGGCCGCACGTGAAGGTTCTATCGGATGGCTGGACCGCCGTCACGCGCGACCGTTCGCTTTCGGCACAATACGAACACACGGTCGGCGTCACCGCGGACGGCTGCGAAATCTTCACGCTTTCGCCAGCCGGCCTGTTCAAGCCCGGCATTGCTGCAGTGGGCAACGCGTGACGAGAACCCCGCCCCTCTCCCAAGGCGAACTGCAGCCGACGGACGAGCGGCAGTTCTTTGCACAGCAAAAGCCGCGCGCCGGCGACGCCGAAGTGAGCTCTGCCCCTCCCACGGAAGCACATTATCACGGCCATCGCGATCGCCTGCGCGACCGTTACCGTGAACATGGCGACGCAGCGCTCGCGGATTACGAGGTGCTGGAACTCATCCTGTTCCGGCTGATCCCCCGTCGCGATACCAAGCCGATCGCCAAGGCGCTACTCGCCCGCTTCGGAACGCTCGCAGGCGTTTTCGGCGCGCCGCTCAATCTGTTGCAGGAGCTGAAGGGTGTTGGCGAGTCGGTCGCTCTCGATCTCAAGCTCATCGCCACAGCCAGCCACAGGATGCTGAAGAGCGAGTTGCGCGACAAACAGGCCCTGTCATCATGGAGCGCGGTCATCGACTATTGCAAGGCAGCGATGGCGCATGAGACCAAGGAGCAGTTTCGCATCCTCTTCCTCGACAAACGCAACGTGCTGATTGCCGACGAAGTCCAGCAAAAAGGCACGATCGACCACACGCCGGTTTATCCACGCGAGGTGATCAAGCGTGCACTTGAGCTGTCCGCGACTGCGCTGATCCTGGTCCACAACCATCCCTCCGGCGACCCGACGCCTTCTCGTGCGGATATCGAGATGACCAAGCTGATCGCCGAAGCCTCCAAGCCGCTCGGCATCGCTCTTCACGACCACATCATCATCGGCAAGGACGGGCACGCGAGCCTCAAGGGGCTTCGCTTATTCTAGACTTGGCCGACTGCGCGATTCCTCAAGTCTCGTCACAGCCATCTCGCACGCCGGAAGAACCGGTACAGCGTAACGCACAGTCCGATGATTATGACCAACACGACAAAATAGCCGTAGCGAAACCTAAGCTCGGGCATATCCTCGAAATTCATGCCGTAAATCCCGGCAATTGCCGTCGGGACCGCAAGAATGGCGGCCCACGAGGCGAGCTTGCGCGAGATTTCCGTTTGCTCCGACTGGCCGATCATCAGGCTTGCCTCGAAGGTGAAGGCAAGAACCTCGCGCAGCGCATCGATGTCTTCCTGGACCCTTCGAACATGATCGGTCACATCGCGGAACAGGGGCTGCATCGCCGCATCCATGCCCGGAAGTTCGAGATGCTCGTGCCGGCGGCATACATCCACCAACGGCACCACTGCATTGCGCAAGCGCAGAAGGTTTCGGCGCAGCAGATAAAGCCGTTCGATATCCGCCTTATTCAACCGGTCACGCAGCAGCCTGTCCTCAAGTTCCTCGACCTCGGCATGGATCGCTTCCACCACCGGCATGTAGTTGTCGACGATGAAATCGAGGATCGAATAGAGGATATAATTTTCACCATGGGCGAGTGCCGCTGGCGAGGATTCGCATCGCTGCCTGACCGCCATGTAGGAGGTCGATGCGCCATGGCGAACGGAAATAATGTAGCCGCGACCGACGAAGAGATGCGTTTCGCCAAATGAGATTTGATCATCGGCCATGTGGGCCGTGCGCGCCACGACGAAGATTGCGTCGCCGTAGATTTCCAGCTTCGGACGCTGGTGTGCCTTTCCGGCGTCCTCGATCGCCAAATCGTGGAGATCGAATTCAGCCTGAACCTGGCGCAACAGTGCCTCATCCGGCTCGTGCAGGCCGATCCAGATGACGACGTTTTCTCGGTCCCGCCATTGGCCCGCCTCTTCGATCTCTATGTCACGCAGACGCTGGCCGTTCTGGTAGACCGCAGCGGCGACAACCCCTGCGCGAGTGGACGGGACCGCCTCGGCCTTTGTCACGCCAGCCGCATGGCCGGGGACCGCCATCGCTCCTGATGCCATTCCTAGACTCCACCTGTGCTTTGCCGCGTAAGAAACCAGACGGGCGACGTCAAACGCAAACATAGCTTTATTTCGGCACAGGCGCATCCACGATAGAACAATGCGCATGGCGCTTCATCAAACGGTGCAATTGACGCTATAAACGCCTGCGATGAATTTGCCGCATCGCACAACGATTCTGTTCCGCATACGGGAAGCGTTCATGAACCAGTTCGATCTCATCGTCGTCGGAAGCGGCCCCGCGGGGCGCAGGGGTGCTATCCAGGCCGCGAAACTCGGAAAGAAGGTGCTCGTCGTCGAGCAGGGCAAGCGCGTCGGCGGCGTCTCTGTCCACACCGGGACCATTCCGTCAAAGACGCTTCGCGAGACCGCGCTCAACCTGTCGGGTTGGCGCGAGCGCGGCTTTTACGGCCGCTCGTATCGGGTGAAGCAGGAAATCAGCGCCGACGATCTGCGCCGCCGTCTCATCATCACCCTCAACCATGAAGTCGAGGTGCTCGAACATCAGTTCGCGCGAAACCGCGTCCAGCACATCCGTGGCAGGGCAAGTTTCGTGAACCCGACGACGCTCGAGATCCTCAAGGAAGACGGCGAGAGCATTCCTGTGTCCGCAATGAGCATCTTGCTTGCCGTCGGAACGAAACCTTTCCGCCCGGACTACATTCCGTTTGACGGCACGACCGTCGTCGATAGCGATGAGTTGTTGGACATCAAGGAACTGCCGCGTTCGCTGGTCGTGATCGGCGCCGGCGTGGTCGGCATCGAGTATGCCACGATCTTCAGCGCCCTCGACACGCAGGTCACCGTGATCGATCCCAAGACGACAATGCTCGACTTCATCGACAAGGAGATCGTCGAGGATTTCACCTATCAATTGCGCGATCGCAACATGAAGCTCAACCTCGGCCAGAAGGCCGAAAAGGTGGAGCGGCTCGAGGACGGTAAGGTCCTGCTTACGCTCGACAATGGCCGTAAGATCACGACGGAGATGGTCTTGTTTGCTGCCGGCCGGATCGGTGCCACCGATGCGCTCAACCTGCCTGCGGCCGGGCTCGAAGCGGACAGCCGCGGGCGGCTGAAGGTGAACCCCGAAACATTCCAGACCTCGGTTCCCGACATCTATGCCGCCGGCGACGTCGTAGGCTTCCCGAGCCTTGCTTCGACCTCCATGGAACAGGGGCGCGTCGCCGCTCGCGTCGCCGTCGGAGCGATCGCCAAGGAGCCGCAGAAGTATTTCCCGTATGGAATCTATGCGGTGCCGGAAATCTCGACCTGCGGCCTCTCCGAGGAAGAAGTGAAGGAGCGCGGCATTCCTTATGAATGTGGCATTGCACGGTTTCGGGAAACGTCGCGCGGACACATCATGGGTCTCGATGCCGGTCTTCTGAAAATGATCTTCTCACTGAAGACCCGGCGTCTGCTCGGTGTCCACATCATCGGAGAAGGCGCGACCGAGCTGGTGCACATCGGCCAGGCGGTGCTTAACCTAAAAGGCACCGTCGAGTATTTCGTCGAAAACACGTTCAACTATCCGACGCTCGCCGAAGCCTACAAGATCGCCGGTCTCGACGCATGGAACCGCATGGGCGAGATCAAGACAGCTTAAAGCTGCTTTTCGTGTTTTTCTTATTTTCGTTTTCGGCTGCCGTTTTGGCGGCTTTTGCTTTCCCAAAGAAAAAGGCCGCCCCGAAAGGCGGCCTTTTTAATTTCTCGCAGAAGGAACCGATTATTCCGCGCTCTCGTCAGCAGCCTTCTTCTTTGCCGGAGCCTTCTTCTTCGGTGCAGCGGCTTCCTCGCCTTCAGCAGCCTCGGCCTTTGCCGCAGCCTTCTTCTTGGCGGGCGCCTTCTTGACGGCCGGCTTGTCTTCGGCTTCCTCGTCGTCAGCCATCAGCTCTTCCTTGGAGACCGACTTGTCGGTTACCGAGATCTCGGAAAGCAGGTGGTCAACAACCTTCTCTTCGAACAGCGGTGCGCGCAACGAAGCGGCGGCGCCGGGCGTGTTCTTGAAATAGTCGAGAATCTGCTTTTCCTGGCCCGGGAACTGGCGCAGCTGTTCGAACAGCGAGCGCTGCATTTCGTCGTCGCTAACCTGAACGCCGGCCTTTTCTCCGATTTCGGAGAGAACGAGACCGAGGCGGACACGACGCTCGGCAAGCTTGCGATACTCGGCGCGAGCTTCCTCTTCCGTGGTTTCTTCATCGGCGAAGGTCTTGCCGGCCTGCTGCAGGTCGGTGTTGATCTGGCGCCAGATGTTTTCGAACTCGGCGTCAACGAGGCGCTCCGGCGTCTCGAACTGGTAGAGCTCGTCGAGCTGGTCGAGGATCTGGCGCTTTACCTTCTGGCGGGTAACCGAGCCGTACTGGCTTTCGATCTGGCCGCGGACGATTTCCTTCAGCTTGTCGGCCGATTCGAGGCCAAGCTTGGTGGCGAGTTCGTCGTTGATCTCGAGCGGAGCAGCGGCGGCGACGTCCTTCACGGTGATGTCGAAGGTCGCTTCCTTGCCGGCGAGGTTTGCCGCCGGATAGTCGGCCGGGAAGGTTACGGTGATCGTCTTTTCGTCACCGGCCTTGACGCCGACGAGCTGCTCTTCGAAGCCCGGGATGAAGCGATTGGAGCCGAGCACCAGTTCGGCATCCTCATCCTTGCCGCCATCGAAGGCAACGCCGTCCACCTTGCCGAGGTAGTCGATGGTGACGCGGTCACCGTTGGCGGCCTTGCCCTTCTTGGATTCGTAGGTGCGGGCGCTTTCGGCGATGCGCAGAATCTGCTCGTTGACCTCGTCTTCAGCGATATCGACAACTTCCCGGACGACCTTGATGCCGCTTACATCCTTGAGCTCGAACTTCGGGATAACCTCGTAGGCGACCGTGAATTCGAGATCGGCCTCGGCATTGAGGATCTTGTTGGCTTCCGCCTCGTCCTCAGTCATCGCAATTTCCGGCTGCGTTGCCGATTTTTCCCCGCGCTCCGACAGGATTTCGGTCGGCTTCTCACGAACGATCTCGTTGACGAGATCAGCCATGATCGACTTGCCGTAGACCTTCTTCAGATGCGCAACCGGCACCTTGCCCGGACGGAAACCGTTGATGCGGACGCGGTCCTTCACTTCGGCCAGACGCTCATTCATCCGAGCTTCCATGTCCTTGGCCGGGATAACGACCTTGAGTTCGCGCTTCAGCCCTTGAGCGAGCGTTTCGATAACCTGCATGTTCAAACCTTCACTTCACGTTGACAGTGCTCTTGCCTCGAAAGGCTTGGTGAGCACGTGAGCCGATCCATTTGCCGGGAGTGGCTTTACGCAATTCCTTGACCGTTTTGCAAGCAAAATGGCACTCCGCCTACCCTCTTCACCGTCGAATTCCGACGTTTGGCAACTTGTTGTCCTGGTGCGGGTAGAGAGACTTGAACTCCCACGCCTTGCGGCACCAGAACCTAAATCTGGCGTGTCTACCAATTTCACCATACCCGCGTTCAGACAACCACACCGCCTGATCGCATTTCCCGCAAGACAACCAGCGGGAGCACCGCGGATATTCTGGACATGCGAAGGGTTCGGGCTTTCCCGAGCGCGGCGTCTCTATATCACTCGTTTTTGTCGGATCAAAGAGAAAATGCGCGACAATGCGCGCCCGCGTCTTCGCCGTTGCCTCAACTATTCTGGACCAAGAAGCCGGCAACAAAATGAAGCTCTTTCGCGACGGCGCTAGCCATCAATACATCGGCTCCTCGTAGACCGGTGCTCCGTCTATCGAAACCTGTCGGATCTGGGCGCGACCTTCCATATCCACACGCACGTTGACAGAAAGCGCTTGGGCGCTGCGCGCAGTTTCGAGGACACTGCCCTCGCCTTCCGGCACGTAGTAGCGCTCGATCCCGTAATTCGGGAATAGAGGTGGCGCGCCGGCTGACGGATAGTAAGAGAATGGCAGCGATCTGATGACAATGCTGTCCGCGGCCTCTGCGAGCGGGCTGAACGATGCCTCTACCGGTCCCCAGAAACCGTCCGGCTGCTGTTTGAGCCGCACGAATAGCTGCGCCTTCGCTGCGTCCGCGGGCAAACCGCCCATGATGATGTCCGGCGAAATGCGGGAGATATCGTACGACAGGATCACATACTCGCCGCGCAAGAGGTCGCGCGGGTCGATGGGTGCACTTCTCAGAAGCACATCCTTGCCGTTGCGCAGGATCGAAGCGCGGCTCTCGATCATGTATCCAAGTACGGCGCTTTGCAGCAGAGCCACCACGAGGGCCGCGACGAAGGGATTGCGCCAGCGGGCGACAGGCAAAGCACCGCTCATTGAGAAACCTCCCCCACTCGCCCCAGCCTGCGCTCAACACGGATGACGAGCCACGCCACAAGCGCGACGACCACCCCTGAAATCAGGAAGAATCCTGATGTGCCGAGGATCGATCCAAGCGTCTCGAAAGCCAGATACAAAATCTCCGCTGCGAATACCGCGTAAGCCAAGTAGCGAACTGCGCCGTTGCGCGCCCCGGCAAGACCTATGCCCACGAGGGCTAAGGCAAGCAGGCCGACGCCGAGGGCGGTCTCTGCCCAGGCGCCACCCACTTCGCTTTGGAGAGCCACAAGGCCGACGACGGCGACCGCGAAGGAATAGAATGAAGGCGCGGAACCAGCCTCGGACGCCAGGCCATACAGCGGTGATCGTGGCAGAGACGCGAGCAGAAAGGCAACGAGACCTGCGGCGAAGTAGGCGATTGCGAGCCATATCTCGGGGTTGTCGACGTAGAGCGCGCCGAGCCAGGCGACACAGAGAAGATAAGCCAAGTGGCGCGTACGTGCCGCATCGGTGTAGCGGACCAGCGTGAGCACGATGACCGCAAGGACCGGCACGAGCCAGAAATAGGACTCAATCGCCGGAACAAGGCCGCCGCTCTCGAACAGCGTAATGAGAAACGCCCAGGCAAGGCACGCGGCAATTGTGGTGACGGCAGCCGACGCGAAAGCCGCCGCTGAGAGGCATGCCCCGGCGAACCACAGAAGCATCGCATCTGCCGCATCACCCGACAGATGATACATCTGGCCGACCAGCGCGATGCCGGCACCGAAGGACATCGTGCCGAGAATAAGCAAAGCCGCGCCAACCGCCTTGGCTCCGCGCCCGAGGAAATAAGCGGCGAGAAAATGGAAGAGCCAGATCAAGACGACGATGCCCCCGACCCTGGCAAGACGCGGCAGTGCCTCCCAATTCGCTGCGACAAGCAGCAGGAGCGACGCCGAAAGCAACAGTGCTGCGAGCGCCAATAGGACCCGGCCGACGCTGAAAGTGGATTCACGCGCATCATATTCCGCGAGCATTGCGCTTGCCGACGACTGGGGAAGCAGGCCGAGATCCACCCAGCGCTTCAGATCTCGTTCCATGCGTCCGCGATACATCTCACCTCCGGACCTGTGCTCTCGACCACGGGCGTCTTCGCCACACGTCGACCCATTTAAGAGAATAACAAATCAGTTAAAATGGCGAGAAAAAACAAACGGGCTGTTCATTCTCGGCCGCGAGATCACTCCGCTTATCGGGCTGCAACGGGATTGCGCGCGCCGCATATCTTCCATGCGTATATTGCACTGCACAAATCGATTTAGGATGGCTATATTCACATCATCAAAGGCGACGCGAGGTATCAACACCGAACGAACGCCGGCGGGACTGGTCGCCCGCCTCCGGAATTCCGGAAAGACCCGAGCGGAAGCTCGATGAATTCGGAGCAGCGTACTCCTCCTCCCAACGCTTCTCCGATAAGATTGGCAACACTCCTCCTCCCGGTTGCCAATCACTTACATGACGCCCGCTGGACCTCCTCCCCCAGCGGGCGTTTTGCTTTTGCCGCTCCCTGCCTGACCACTAGCTCGAGAGAGCTGCCCGATTGCACAATATTGGAGCAGTTTCGCGGTGTTGCGGTCTCAAGCCATGCGCAAAATGCATAGGTGCCATTCCACGCGCGCCGCTACACAAAGCGCGTATCACGGCTTATCTTACAACCATCGATCGGGGCGGCGCACTCCTCCTCCCAGCGTACCCCGATACGGATTGGCGACACTCCTCCTCCCGGTTGCCAATCAGAACAAGCAACGCCCGCTGGACCTCCTCCCCCAGCGGGCGTTGTTTTTTCGCCGCTTTGGATTCCTGCTCGTGCGACCGCCAGTGGAGGCCGGCGACGCTGGCCGAGCGGTTGCAGCTAGGGCGAGTCAACGGCAAGACGGAGGATTGCAATCGACGCATGGGTGCGATGCAGCATTGTCTCTGTATATGCCGATCAAATCGATTATATTTCAAACCATCAGATGACGGCCAGCAAGAGAGATAGAGCGCTGGCAAACGACCCTAGAAAGGATAGGATCATGAACCTCGCACGTTCTTTCAACAACTGGCGCAAGTATCGTCAGACATGCAATGAACTCGGCCGCATGAGCGACCGCGAGCTGAACGACCTCGGCATCGGCCGCAGCGACATTCCTTACGTCGCTCGCCAGGCGATCAAGTAAGCCCACCCCGAATTCCGACTTCTGAAACGCCCTCCCGCCCTGCCGGAGGGCGTTTTCTTTCGTCCCTGACCGCAGCTTGCGCTCGGCCATTTCGCGACTGCGAAAAGCCCTCCTCAGCGCACCAATGGCGCCCTTTGGCTGCTCCTCACTCGAAAGACCTTAGTGCCGGCGCGGCCCGAAATCTGCCGAAAACATAAGAGTTTAACGCGCAGTCGAACAAATTTAGCCAAGTTTTAACTTATGGCGCGTTTTCGAGCGGCGGGAACGCATTGCTTACGAAATCGGCGATGCACTGCACAAACGCATAGCAGATGCATTTTCTTTGCACTCCATCTTCCAATTAGACAAGCGTATAAGAACCTCAACGACGCAGACAAATCACTGTCGCGACAAACTGATCTTGAGGAAACGACCATGAACCCGATTCGCATTGCAAAAAGCTGGATCAACTATCGCCGCACCGTTGCCGAGCTCGGCAGCCTCTCCAATCACGCGCTCAGCGATATCGGCATCACCCGCTACGATATCCGCAACATTGCAGCTCGTTCGTTCCGCTAATCGGAACAACGATCCAAAACATCCAAGACGGCGCCTTCTGCATGTATCCTTAGATCGTAGCCGATCTAAGGATAAAAACATGCGGCAATTCAGAGTACTACAGCGTCCTATGCGCGTCTGATAAGACGCGCGGCGCTGTAGTGGCGCCGTTTTCGTTTCTTCGCAATTGGAACCGGAGGGCGGCTGTGATAGGAAGCCGGCCATGACAGCGAACACTTCCTATTCCCCCATTCATGTCGTCGGCGGCGGCCTCGCCGGATCGGAAGCCGCGTGGCAGATCGCCCGAGCCGGCGTGCCGGTAATCCTGCACGAGATGCGCGGCGTGCGCGGCACCGACGCCCACAGGACAGACGGCCTCGCCGAACTCGTCTGCTCCAACTCGTTCCGCTCCGACGACGCGACCAGCAATGCGGTGGGCGTGCTGCATGCGGAAATGCGGCTGGCGGGCTCGCTGATCATGCAGGCTGCCGACCGCAACCAGGTTCCCGCCGGTGGAGCGCTTGCCGTTGACCGCGACGGCTTTTCATCGGCCGTCAGCGCCGCGATCGACAGTCATCCCTTGATCACGGTCGTCCGCGAGGAGATCACCGGACTGCCGCCGAAGGAATGGGATCTTGCGATCATTGCCACCGGCCCCCTCACCGCACCGGCCTTGGCCGAGGCGATCCGCGCGGAAACCGGCGCCGATGCACTCGCGTTTTTCGATGCGATCGCCCCGATCGTCTACACCGATACGATCGACATGGATATCTGCTGGCACCAGTCGCGCTACGACAAGGTTGGCCCTGGCGGCACCGGCAAGGATTACATCAACTGTCCGATCACCGAGGAGCAGTACAACGCCTTTGTCGATGCCCTGATCGCCGGCGACAAGACCGGTTTCAAGGAATGGGAAGGCACGCCCTATTTCGACGGCTGCCTGCCGATCGAAGTGATGGCCGAACGGGGACGCGAAACACTGCGTCACGGTCCGATGAAGCCGATGGGGCTCACCAATGCGCACAATCCTGCGGTCAAGCCCTATGCCGTCGTACAGCTCAGACAGGACAACGCGCTCGGCACGCTCTACAACATGGTCGGCTTCCAGACGAAGCTGAAATACGGCGCGCAGGCGGAAGTCTTCCGGATGATCCCCGGGCTTGAAAAGGCCGAGTTCGCCCGGCTCGGTGGCCTGCATCGCAACACCTACATCAACTCCCCTACGCTGCTCGATTCGACCTTGACGCTCAAGTCCCGGCCGGGCCTGCGGTTTGCCGGCCAGATCACCGGTTGCGAGGGCTATGTGGAGAGCGCCAGCATCGGTCTGCTTGCGGGCCGATTCGCAGCAGCCGAGCGCAAGGGCGAGACACCGGTGCCGCCGCCGGCAACGACCGCCTTCGGCGCGCTTCTCAATCACATTACTGGCGGACACATCGTCTCCGACGACGAACCGGGCAAGCGCTCCTTCCAGCCGATGAACGTCAATTTCGGCCTGTTTCCGCCGCTGGAACCGGGCGCTTTAACGAAGCCCGATGGCGCCAAGCGCTTTCGCGGCAAGGAGAAGGCCCTGGCAAAGAAGCAGGCGACGGCGTCCCGGGCTCTCAGCGATTGCGCAGGCTGGCTCGCCGTACCGGCCCTGAAGACCGCTTAGTCGATCGCCTGGGCCGCCTGCGGCTCATCGCTGAATTCCGATTTCGGGTTGAAGCTGCCGAGCAGCCAGAGCGAGACCTCCGCCGCCTCAGCGGCGGTCCGGAACTCGAAGTCGTTATCCAGATAGGCGAAATCCGGAAAGTGCACGATCAATCCGCGTCCGCTGTCGGAGCTGTTCACCCGCACTTTGCCCGGATGAATGACGTGACAGACGTAGTGCGTGCCGTGCGACTGGATAAAGCCCGCTTTACCGTCGTGCAGTCGAAGGAAGATCGCCTTTCTGTCGATTGTCGAATGCAAGGCTCGGATTGCTTCATCCGGGAAAGCGCGGCCAAACTCAACCATCGCCGAGCCCGCGTCCGGATTGTCGAAATCCCGTTCTGCGCGGGCGTTCATCCTAATGTAGAACGCTCCGACGGCGACGACCACCACGATGAGCAACAGCCACAACATCACACAAGCCCCTTTCGGACGGCATGAATTCGGTAGCTCCTGCCTATACGATGTGAGACTTGCGCCAGCTTGACCAAAGGCAACTCCGGAGCTGGGTCAGAAGCGCTTGCGCCGGGTCGCGCGCCACATTCGCCATTGCCGCTGCCATTGGGGCGGCTGGATAGGCTGCTGAAGGAGACGCGCCCCCGCCTTTTCCGCCTGGTCGAACACCGGCTCGGCCAAAGCAATCGGAACGAAAGCGAAGAAATTCTGCGGAGAGATCGAGCCGATGCCCTGCCGCGCCTTCGCAAGATGATCCCTGCCAAAGCCGCAAAATGCGCTGATTGCCCGATCGATGGCCCCGGTGTCGCCGGCGGCCAGAAAAGTTTCCCAGTCCAGCCCGGTCGCACGCAGGAGATCTGCAGGAAGGTAGACCTGGCCGCGCCGATGATGAATCGGCAGAAGCAAAAGGAGACCGGCGATTGTCTGCGCGACTCCGGCATGTCCAGCGGCCTCAGCCGATTTTGCGGCGTTTGCCGGATCGAGGATCAACGAGGAAAGCTGGATAAGGGCGGACGCCGTTTCGCCGGCATAGCCTTCCAGCGCCGATCTGTTCTGCATGGGATCGTCGTAAAGATCGAAAATCCGCGCATCGATCATGTTCTCGAGCACGGCGACCGGCAGATGATGTTCGCGAATGCACTCCAGAAGCGCCTCCGCCAACGGATGCCCCTCGCCGCTCGATTGCTCGTTCGCGAGAATATCACGCCACCATTGCAGTCGGATTTGGCCGGGAAGCGGCTCGTGTATCAAGTCGCGTACCCGGGCGATTTCCGCGTAGAACGTATAAAGGGCCGCGAGCGAACGTCGCTTTTCAGGCGGGGAAAGCAGGCAGGCCAGGTAACGATCGCGATCCGTGTCCCGCAAGGTTGCGAGAATCTGAGTATCGGCCTCTTGCACGCACAGCTTCCTTCGAAATCACACCGCGATCAGGGCCGCGGCAACGGCGCGCGATTCGGCGAGCATCACGTTATAGGTTCTAACCGCCGCCCCGGTGCTCATCGGATCGGAGGAGATGTTCTGCGCGCGCAAGGCCGCCTTCAGCTCGGCCGGCAAGGGGCGGATTTCGCGACCCGTCCCCACAAGCAGCACTTCGATCTCACGCGCTTCGTCCAGCACACGTTTGAATTTGTCCAGCGAAAGCGGATCACCCTCGGCCGCGTCCCACGCATAGATACCGGACGGCAACATCAGGACCGATCCGCGGTGAGACATGTCGGCGAAGCGGAAGCCGCCGTTTCCATAAGCGTCTATCGGCGCCCGCCCGGGAAAGTGCGCTTCGCGAATTTCGATGCCTTTTGCCATTGTCAGGCCGTCCCTGTTGCCGCGTTCGGCTCGTGGTCACCGCGAGCGGAGTTCTTCCCGCCCTTGGCTCGGCCGCCTCGGCTGTTGAAGAGTATGAGAACCGGGCCCGCGATATAAATCGACGAAAGCGTTCCGACAACCACGCCGAAAAGCAATGTCATGCTGAAAGAGCGAAGCAGACCATCGCCGAACAGGTAGAGCGCGGCAAGCGCCAATGTCGTCGTTACAGCCGTCAGGATGGTGCGCGAAAGCGTCTGGTTGATCGACGCGTCGATCAATACCGAAGGCGACATCCTTCGATAGCGCACGTAATTCTCGCGGATTCGATCGTAAATCACCACGGTATCGTTCAACGAATAGCAGACGATGGTCAGCAAGGCGGCAATGCTCGCAAGGTTGAACTCGGTACGCGTGACGACAAGAAAGCCGACGGTCAGCAACACGTCATGCAGCGTCGCTATCATCGCGCCGAGCGCAAATCGCCATTCGAACCGGATCCAGACATAAAGCAGAATGGCCAAGACTGCGGCCCCGATACCGAGGCTGCTGGCTCGTGTCAGTTCGTCGGAAGCGGCTGGTCCGACAACTTCCACCCGGCGGAACGTATACTGTTCCTCCAACTCAGCGCGAACCAATCCAATCGCGGTTTGTTCGGCATTGTCACCGGCCTCCTGTGAAGGAACGCGGACGAGGACGTCTCGTTCCGTGCCGAGTTCTTGAACCCGGACCTCCCCCAGGTTCAACTCGTCGAGGCGAGCGCGCAGATCCGCACTGTCGGCCACACCAGATTTGGCGCGAAGCTCAATTATCGACCCGCCCTTGAAATCCGCCCCGAAGTTGGGGCCCAGGCTGACAAGCAGGATCAGCGAAGCAAGCGACAGCGCGGCCATCAGAATGAAGACCGGATTGCGGATCGCCATGAACCGAATGTCCGCCTCGCTGAAGAAACCGGTACGGATGCTCCGAGGCAATCGCGAGGGCCGGCGACGGCGATACCATCCGCGGACCAGACGGCGTGTCAGACTGTGGGCGGTCAGGATCGTCGTCACGCTTCCGATCGCAAGCGTCACGGCAAAACCGCGAAAGGCGCCGGAGCCGAAATAGAAAAGAATGGCACCGGCGATCGCCATCGTCAGGTTGGCATCGACGATGCTGCTGAAGACGCGTGAAAAGCCGGTGTCGAGTGCCTTTCGCAACGGTCCGGAGCCGCGCGCCTCCTCGCGAAGGCGCTCGTAGATGAGAACGTTCGAATCGACCGCCATGCCGATCGTGAGAATGATCCCCGCGATACCCGGCAAGGTCAACGTCGCGCCGATAAGGGAGAGCACCGCAATGATCAGCACCACATTCACGATGACCGCGATCACCGCGATTGCGCCAAAGAAGCCATAGAACGCAATCATGCACGCTGCCACAGCGAGTGCAGCAATCATGCCGGCCTTGAGCGCGCTTGCGATCGCGTCAGTTCCGACACCAGGGCCGACAGTACGCTCTTCGACCACGGTCAGCGTCGCTGGCAGTGGTCCCGCACGCAGCAAGGCGGCGAGGTTCTTGGCGCCGTCCTCGGACAGATTTCCCGAGATCCGGCCGGCGTCGCCGGTAACCGCTTCGGCGAGCCGTGGCGTCGACACAACCTGCCCATCAAGCACGATCGCGAACTGCCTCTTGGAGTCGGCCTCCACAAGCGGTGTGATGCGCGCCAGCGCGTCGGCGCCGAGCTTGAAACTGACAACGGGCTCACCGGTTGTCGGATCGTAATCAGGCTGCGCCTCGGCGAAATCCTCGGCCGCGACGAAGGCTCGCCTTTCGACCAGATAGGGAACCGGTGGATCGTCGAGCGAATAGAGGATCTCACTCGCTGTCGGCGGCCTCGTATCGACTGCCTGTTGCACCGGCATCGATGGATCGAGCCACCGGAAGGTGAGCTCGGAGCGCTGGCTCAGGAAATCCTTCAATCGCTGCGGATCGTCCAACCCGGGCACTTGAACGACAAGACGATCGTTGCCGCGCCGCTGTATCGACGGTTCTGCGACACTGACCTCAGCGATGCGCCGGCGTATGACATCGATAGCTTCGGTCACAGCCGAACTCACCCTGAGGTCTATTCCCTCGTCGGTGAGCCGTAGGCGAACCACATCGCCCTGCTCCGCCCCTTCCGAAACCAGTTCCTCAACATGATTCCGAATGAGGCCGGCGCTATCGACGGGCGCGGTCAGTTGACGCAATGCATCGCGCGCAGCCGAGACCTTTGTCGCATCGCGAACCCGGAACTGGATTGCCTGGCCGCTGCCCGACAAGCCCGTATAGGCGATGTCGGCAGTCCGGAGCGCCTTGCTGATCGCATCGATCGCAGTCTCGAGCCGTTCGGCGATGATGTCGTCGCGGACGATCCTCAGCGTGAAGTCGGAACCGCCCTGAAGATCAAGCCCGAGCGGCACCTGCCGTTGCGGCGCCCACGCGGGCCATTCCGCAAGCTCTTCCTTTGAAAAAAGGTTCGGTAGAGCAAAAACAAAGCCGGCCAGAACGACGAGCCAGATGATCGCGTTTTTCAGCGGCGAGAACTTGGGCATGCTCTAAATGCTCCATTCGCCGGCTCTGCCGGTTAAGGTTCGTGCCCGGATTATTCCTTGACCGGTTCGCCCTTCACGCGAACCTCGGAAATCCCGCTGCGGACGACGCGAACCTTGATGCCGTCGGCGATCTCGACCTCGAGTTCCGCATCATCGACCACCTTGGTGACTTTGCCAACGATGCCGCCGCCGGTAACGACCTGATCACCGCGGCGAATGTTCTTCAGCAACTCTTCGCGACGCTTCATCTGCGCGCGCTGCGGGCGGATGATCAGGAAATACATGACAACAAAGATCAGGATGAAAGGCAGAATGGACATCAAAATGTCTGCACTGCCCGCGCTCGGGGCACCGGTCTGCGCAAAAGCTTCGGTAATGAACATCGATCGCTCCTTGAGTTCAAATTGCGCGGATCCTCCCCGCGCGAAATCCGCCGGAATATAGGGATGCGATGCCGCGACGCAAATCGGCTGCCCCTATCCGTTTCTCCTGCCTCTGACACAAATTCCGCGGGAGGAGAACCCCCTGAGCACTCGCGCTTGGCCTTTTCCAGCGCAAACCGTCGTGCTACCGGAAAAAACCTGCCGCACGGCTTTCCTCGCGGATAATTTCCGGGGCAAACCCTACGGCAATTCAAAGAATTACAGATGCACGCAGCGCCAGGCCAAGCGCAGAGCGAATACCGGAGACAAGCAGATGCAGGAAAACAAGATCGACATACTGATCAACGAGATGCAGAAGCTTTCGGCGGCCATCGAGCGGATCGCGGGTCCGGCGCCGGCTGTGAACGACTGGAGCCAGGCGGAATGTTTCGTCTGGGCACCGGCAAATCGCCACCTGCAGCCGGTCGCAAAGCCGAACCGCATCGACCTTGCCCTGATCACCGGCGTCGATCACGTTCGCGACATCCTTTTCGACAACACGCTGCGTTTCGCTGAGGGTTATCCGGCAAACAACGTGCTTCTTTGGGGCGCGCGCGGCATGGGCAAGTCTTCGCTGGTCAAGGCAGTCCACGCGCGGGTCGCGCGCGAAACCCGCACTCCGTTGAAACTTGTGGAAGTGCACCGCGAAGACATCGCAACCCTGCCGGCCCTGATGGAAATCCTGAAAGCGGCGCCGATGCCGGTCATCGTCTTTTGCGACGACCTCTCTTTCGACCATGACGACACGTCCTACAAGTCGCTGAAAGCGGTTCTCGACGGCGGCGTGGAAGGCCGCCCCGCCAACGTCCTACTCTACGCCACCTCGAACCGCCGGCACCTGCTGCCGCGCAACATGATGGAAAACGAGCAATCGACTGCGATAAATCCATCCGAAGCGGTCGAGGAGAAGGTTTCGTTGTCCGACCGCTTCGGCCTTTGGCTGGGGTTCTACAAGTGCGGCCAGGACGACTACCTGGCAATGATCGACGGATACGCCCGTTACTACGACCTGAACGTCGACCGAGAGACGCTCCACGCCGACGCGCTGGAATGGGCAACGACGCGGGGATCGAGATCCGGCCGCGTCGCCTGGCAGTTCATTCAGGATCTGGCCGGCCGGCTCCGCCGGCAACTCGACGATCCGGCATAGTTTCGGCGGACCAAACCAAATCCTGGAATTGCTCTATTCTAGATAGGTTGTTGGGTTGACCGGGGTGGCGTTCTTGCGGACCTCGAAATGCACCTGCGGCTGCGTCGCTTTGCCTGTCATGCCAGAGGCAGCAAGTGTCTGTCCACGCTGCACCTTCTGCCCGCGCTGCACCTTGAGTTCCGAGGCGTTGCCGTAGACCGTGACCGTGCCGTCGTCGTGGCGCACCAGAACGGCATTGCCCAGTTCCTTCAGGCTGCTGCCGGAGTAGATGACCACACCGTTTTCGGCCGCCTTGATCGGCGTGCCCTCCGGCGCAGAGATGTTGATGCCGTCGTTACGGTTGCCGTCGACATTCGCGCCGTATCCCGCAACGACCGCGCCGCGTACTGGCCAACGATACTTGCTGATACCGGTCGACTTCGGCAGGTCCTCGTCGATCTCCGTCTTGGTCGCGACTTCAGAAACGCTCTCCTTGGCAACCGGCGGCTTATATTCGGCAGGCTTACCCTGATCGAGCGAAGCGACCTTGGTCTCCGCCTTCTTAGTCGGGACCGAAGCCGTTGCCATCGCATCCGTCGCGGTATTCGCGGCACCCGGCATCTTCAGTTTCTGGCCGACGCGGATCGCCTCGGCCGTCAGTCCGTTTGCCTGCTTCAAAGCACTGACCGTTACGCCGTTCGCCTTGGCGATACGGTTCAACGAGTCTCCCGGCTTGACGGTGTAGAGGCCGTCGCCACCGCTACCCTCGCCCTTTGAGGCGAGCTTGCCTGCAGCGACATCGCTGCGGCTTTCGTTCTTGTCGCGCGATTGCGTTTGACCAGGAAGGATTGCTGCTTCACGCTTATCCGCCGGCAGCGGCAACGGACGCTGCTTGCCCCCCTCAATATCGGCGATCGAGTTGGAGGCGGCAGCCTTCGCAGCACTGCTTGCAACTCCGAACGTCGGGATCACAAGGCGCTGACCGGGCTCCACCTGCCCGGCCGACTTCAACCCATTTGCCCTGAGAATCTCCTTCTCCGGAACTCCAAAGCGCTTAGCGAGGGTGGCGACGGTGTCGCCTTGGCGAACCATGACGGAGGGCGCGTTCTGCGTGCCCCAGCCGCCCTTGCTCGCCGGCTCCCTGGCGACTGCAGGCAGAGTCTCGGCCGTCGCGACAGCAATGGGCTGCGCCTGCCGTTGCGTCGGAGCCGCCTGCGGTTGCGGTGCAATCGTGGAGGGATCCGCCAGCGCTGTGCGCTGAACACTCATCGGCGTCGAGGCGACACGCGCACTGGAGACGGGCGCCGGATTATAAACTGCGTTCTGACCCGCAACCGGATACGGTTGACCATAGGACCCACCGGCTCCGCCAGACGGAGCTGCCGCAATCTGCCCGGCGGCAACGTCACCCCGCGGTACCGGCATCGTATTTTGAGGGATGGAACTGGTCGTTATGTCGTCGGATCTTGAAAAAAGCCCGCTGAAGCGGCTGACATCCGAACTGCAACCGGTGGCAGCGCCTGCCAGCAAGATCGCCGCACACAGGCGGATCGTGGACTTCCCTGCACTGGGAGATACAAATTTACGCATGACGCTTACCCACTCCGAACGCAACTCGCTGTGGAATGATTAAAGCGCATTAGAGTTACCGCTCGGTTAAGGGCGGCACCTAATTTGACGAAATGCTAACCATAGGCGGTGCGCCTCTCCTTGCCCGGCGGGAGGCGACGCATGCAACGCGACTTAGAAGAGCTCGGAATAAAGCCGCTCGATCTCCGTCACAGCTCTGGGCTCAGGCGGCTGATCTTCGTAGCTGATATTGGAGTTGTTCCAGTCAAACCCCCTGTCCTCCGTGGGCAAAGCCGAAGGCGGGATTTCCGCGTGAACTGCCTTGTCCTCGTCGAGGAAAGCGCTGACCAGGGCTTGGAAATTGGCTTCCACATCGAGACCGCTTTCGGCGTCGTATTCTAGCGATCGTAAACCGGCGACAGCCGCCTCGCGTGTCCCGAAATAGCGCAGGCTATTCTGGTCCTCCGAGCGGAGGCTGTCGTAATAGTCGATGAAGGCTCCATAATAGGCCTTGTAGTCACCGGTCTCGGCAAACCTGCCAAATGCCTGGTATTCACGGGATGCCAACTGGGGCGAAGGATTGTTGTTCCACTCGTCCCTCGTCAGAGGCGGCAATCGTTCCGGCGATTTTTTCGTTCGACTGAGATAGAGGAGAGCATCAACCGAAAGAGAGATGCGCGGCGTTGGATCGAAGAAACCCGTTTGCGGCGCCTGCGCGCCGTTCTCATCCTTGTTCCCGGTCGTGACCTGGCCGGCCGAGCGCCCGGCGAGATTGCCCAGGCCGTCGCCGGCCGTTGCCGCAGTCAACCTGTTCGCAATCTGCATCCGCCGTCTCCGTCATGTGCACGATCTAACGAGAAACGCAGAACACGCGCTTATCGCGCCCAAAGTCCGTCGTGCCTTTCTGACCTATGGTGGCAAGCTTGTGCGAAGCTGGATTTCATTAAGAGTCCGTTAACCGTTCACTCCTGAAGAAGCCGCGAGGTGCGCCCGGCAGGCTACAGCGCCGCGCGTCTAATCAGACGCGCGGACGCTGTAGCACTTTAAATTGCTGCATGTCTTTGTCCTTTAAATCGAGGTCGATTTAAGGAGACATGCAGTCGCCGACCACGACGATGATTTGCTCGCTTTGCTCCCGAAAACGGCCGACGTTTCCAGTCGGGTCGGCCATGTGCGTCAGAGGAATGATGCAAGCTGCGGTACGACTGGAAGGTAAGGCGCGTCGAACAGGTCCTCGCGGTCGAACCGGCTGCCGGTGCGATTGACGCGAACGATCCGGCAGAGCGTTTCGCTCATCATGATCGGAACCAGCAAGGTGCCGCCGGAGACCAGATGGTCGGAGAACATGCGCGGCAAGCTATTGAACGCCGCAGTTATCAGGATGCGGTCGAACGTGCCCTCACCCGGCACGCCTGCGCTACCGTCGGCCTGCCTGACGACGACATTGCGAATGCCAGCCTTTTCCAGGTTCTTTTGCGCAGAACTCACCAGCGTCTGATATCGATCGATCGTCAACACGCGTTCGGCAATGCGCCCCATGACTCCAGCCGTGAAGCCGCTGCCTGTACCGACCTCCAGAATACGCTGCCCTGGCTTGATGTTGAGGCAGTGCAACAGCCGCACGGCGAAATCATAGCCCTCCATGAACGACCCGCAATCGAGCGGTATCAATCGCTGGGAATAGGCCTCGACCTGGTATTGCGGCGGAGCAAAATGGCTCCGCGGCGTCTGTTCCACGGCCTTCAGCAGGTCATGATTCGCCATTCCTTCGCCGCGCAGTCGCAGCACCATCGCTGCGAAGCCCTCCTGCTGCGAAACGCGTCCGTTCAAGCGATAGTCCCTTCCCGCAATGCGCGTGCGATGCGATCCTGAACGGTATAGTCGGTCATATCCAGTTTAAGCGGAGTTACCGAGATCTTGTTCTCGCGCACAGCGTGAATGTCGGTTCCGGCGCGAAAATCGCCGGCGCGCTCGCCGAACCGCAGCCAGAAATAGGGAAACCCGCGGCCATCGACGCGTTCATCGATGCTCAATGCGAATTCAAGCTTGCCCTGCGATGTCACTTCCGTGCCGGCGACCGCGTCAGCGGGACAATTGGGGAAATTCAGATTGATCAATGTTCCGTCGGGCAACGCAACGTCTATCAGCCTACCGATGAGGGCCGGTGCATGAGTCTCGACCACGTCCCATGGTACAGCTCTGTCAATCGTATGCTGATAGGCCTGGCTGAGGGCGATCGAACGGATTCCCTGCAGAGTGCCTTCGATAGCGCCGGCCACGGTTCCGGAATACGTAACGTCGTCGGCAAGGTTGGCTCCGACGTTTACTCCCGAAAGGACGAGATCCGGCTTGCGATCGAGAATTTGCCGCACCGCCATGATCACGCAATCCGTCGGCGTTCCCCGAAGGGCAAAACGCCGTTCGGAAACCTGGCGCAGGCGCAAGGGCTCGGAGAGCGTCAATGAATGGGCGAGACCGCTCTGATCCACTTCAGGAGCAACAACCCACACATCGTCGGAAATCGTCCGTGCGATCCGCTCCAGCACGGAGATCCCCTCGGCGTGGATGCCGTCATCGTTCGTCAGCAGGATGCGCATTCCGGTTTTCATCCGCTTCCTCGCGCTCAGGCGGCTTTTTCGATGCGCCGCAGGCCGCCCATATAGGGAACGAGAACATCCGGCACCGAGACGGAGCCATCTTCGTTCAGGTAATTTTCGATAACTGCTATCAGCGCGCGGCCAACCGCAACGCCGGAGCCGTTCAACGTGTGAACGAATTTCGTTCCCTTCTCCTCCTTCGTGCGGTAACGCGCGTTCATGCGGCGCGCCTGAAAATCCCCGCAGACCGAGCAGGACGAAATTTCGCGGTAGGTATCCTGGCCCGGCAGCCAAACCTCAAGGTCATAGGTCTTGCGCGCGCCAAAGCCCATGTCGCCGGTCGAAAGCGTCATGACACGATAGTGCAGCCCCAGGCGCTTCAACACCTCCTCCGCACAGGCAGTCATCCGCTCGTGCTCGTCAATCGAGCTTCCCGCATCGGTGATCGAGACCAGTTCGACCTTGTTGAACTGATGCTGACGCAGCATGCCGCGGGTATCGCGACCTGCAGAACCGGCCTCCGATCGGAAGCACGGCGTCAAGGCGGTAAAACGCAACGGCAGCTTCTCTGCTTCGAGGATCTGCTCGCGAACCATGTTCGTCAACGGAACTTCCGCCGTCGGGATCAGCCAGCGGTCATCGGTGGTGCGGAAGAGGTCTTCCGCAAACTTCGGCAACTGCCCAGTCCCGTACATCGCGTCGTCACGGACGAGCAACGGCGGCTGCACCTCGATATATCCGTGCTCCTGTGTGTGCAGGTCGAGCATGAACTGGCCAAGCGCCCGCTCGAGGCGAGCAAGCTGCCCCTTCACAATGGTGAAGCGTGAGCCTGCGATCCGCGCGGCGCCTTCGAAATCCATGAGCCCCAACGCCTCGCCGACTTCGAAATGCTCGAGCGGCTTGTGGTTCCAGGTCGGTTTTGCGCCGACAGTCCGCGTCACGACGTTGGCCGCCTCATCGGCACCGACAGGAACATCGTCGTGCGGGACGTTCGGAATGCGCGACAGGGCATCCGAAAGCTCGGTATCGATGCGGCGGCTTTCTTCTTCGACCGCGGGCATCGTGTTCTTTAGTTCAGCGACTTCGGCCTTCAGCTTTTCGGCAAGTTCACTGTTCTTCTGCGCCATGGCCGCGCCGATTTCCTTGGAGGCGGCATTACGGCGCGACTGCATGTCCTGTAGCGATTGAAGGATGGTGCGACGACGCTCATCGAGCGCGATCAAGGACGCAGACAACGGCTCCGCGCCCCGTTTCGCCAGAGCGGCGTCGAGCACATCGGCATTCTCACGGATCCATTTGATATCGAGCATAATCGTCCCACGCGTTGTTTACTGCATGAGTTCTCCTCAAATCAGGTCCGATTCAAGGAAAATCACGCGGCGATTCAGAGTGCTACAGCCGCCGTTGCGCGCCTGAATTGATGCGCGGTGCCGTAGGCCACGGCGCGAGAACGTCACAGACAGTCAGCCCTTCGCGGGTCCGGTCGTCTCAGAGGAACTTTCCTGCGAAGAAGCGATCTCGCTGGCGAGAGCGTCTCTCTCGCGCTGTCTTTCGACGAGTCGCGCCGTATAGATGGAAATTTCGTAGAGAAGGATGGCTGGCAGCGCAAGACCGATCTGGGACACGGGATCGGGCGGCGTCAAAACGGCCGCGACGACAAAGGCGATGACGATCGCGTATTTGCGCTTTTCGGCGAGCCCCTGGGCCGTGACGAAACCGACACGCGCAAGCAGCGTGGTGACGACAGGCAACTGGAAGACCAGGCCGAAGGCGAACACCAACGACATGATCAGGCTCAGATATTCCGATACTTTCGGCAGGAGCTGGATCGCAACCTGCCCTTCGCCGCCGCCCTGCTCCATAGCCAGGAAAAACCACATGACCATCGGCGTGAAGAAGAAATAGACCAGCGCGCCACCGATAAGAAACAGAACCGGAGAAGCGATCAGGAACGGCAGGAAGGCTGCGCGTTCGTTCTTGTAGAGACCGGGCGCGACAAATTTGTAGATCTGCGAGGCGATCACCGGAAAGGCGATCACCAGAGCGCCAAACATCGCAACCTTGATCTGGGTGAAGAAGAACTCCTGCGGTGCCGTGTAAATGAGCTCAACGTTGCGGTGGCTGAGGCCGGCCCAGCTCACTGCCCACTTGAACGGCAGGACAAGGAAGTTGAACAGCTGCTTGGCAAAATAGAAGCAGACGAGAAAGGCGACAAAAAATGCGCCGACCGCCCATATCAGCCTCGTGCGCAACTCGATGAGGTGCTCGATCAGTGGCTGCGGCCGGTCCTCGATATCGCCGCTCATGCGTCACCTTTCTTGCGCGAAGTCGTACGCGCCTTCTGCGCCTTGGTCTCAGCCTGCCGCTCGACAGCGGTCGAGGCTTTCTTTGCCGGCGGCTTGGTCGCCGCTTTCTTGGTTGTTGCGGCAGCAGGCTTCTTCGACGGCGCAGGCGCGGCTTTGGCCTTGCCGGCGCTCTCCGCCTTTTTTCCTTCTACCTTCGGTTCGTTTACCGTTACAGCAGGAACCTCGGCGGGCTTCGCCGCGACTTCCGCGGGAGCTTCGGCCTTCGTCGCCTCGGCCGCAGGCTGTACCGGCTCCGGCTGCGCCGGCTTGTCCGGCGTCGTCGCCTTCTGCAGATCGGATTTGATCTCGTTTCCAAGCTGGCGCAGCGGATTCATGGCGTCCCGCAGCGCCGCGGTCGGATTGAGACTTTGAGCATCGCTGATCGTCTTGCGCACCTCATCCAGATCGGCTTCGCGCAAGGCCTCGTCGAACTGATGGCGAAAATCCGCCGCCATGCCGCGCATCTTGGACGTCATGCGCCCAAAAGCCCGCAGCATCGGCGGCAGATCCTTCGGTCCAACGACGACAATCAGGACGATTGCGATAACAACAAGCTCGGTCCAGCCGATATCAAACATCCAACGTGCCCTAAAAAACCGTGACGCGATCGGCCGGATGGAATAGTCCGGCCGATCTCGCCAGCTTTTGCTCGTTAGCGGACTTCGTCAGACTTGTGCTCGACGGTCTTGCCATCGATCGTCTTGTCGGTCGGAGCGGTATCGTCTTCGCCCATACCCTTCTTGAAGCTCTTGATGCCCTTGGCGACATCACCCATCAGTTCCGGAATCTTGCCGCGGCCGAACAGCAGCAGGATCACCACCAGGACGATCAGCCAATGCCAGATGCTAAAGGAACCCATGCACTTACTCCCTTAGGGCCTCATTCAATCAGAGCCCATCACGTTGTCAATTTTCAGGCGTGCCGCCGGCAAGCCCTCATTCCCGATGGACCCTAGGATGTTGAGGCGTCTTTTTCAAACAGCAATATGTCGCGCTCGTTAACGGAAAGCGTGACGTCACGCAATCCTTGCGGCAACAGATCGGCGCGGATACGTGCCCGCACTGTACGCTCGAATTGCGGCACGGCAAGCTCCAACAGTTCGACAACGCCCAAAAAGCGTCTCGACAGGATGCGCGCAGGAATGTCGCCGCCCTCCTCCTTGAGGTGGACGCCGGAGAGCCTGACTGCGACGCTCAAGGGCTGTCCCTCCTTGTAATGCCCCGCGGGCACGTCTCCGAGCGGCGTTTCGACGCGGCCGCCCCGCACACGCGCATCAAAGACATTTATCTCGGAAAAGAAGCCGGCTGCGAAGAGGTCACGCGGTTTGCGATAAAGCTCATCGGCCGTACCGACCTGCACCAGCCGCCCGTCTTTCAACAGGGCGATGCGATCGGCCATGCGCATCGCCTCCTCGGCGTCATGCGTCACGACGATTGCCGTGGCGCGCGTCTCGCGCAGAATGGCGAGCGTGTCTGCGCGAATTGAATCCTTGAGGCGAGAGTCGAGGCCCGAGAAGGGTTCGTCCATCAGCAAGACCGCAGGTCGCGGCGCAAGCGCGCGGGCAAGGGCTACGCGTTGCTGCTCGCCGCCCGAAAGCACATGGGGATAACGGTCGGCGTAATGCAGCAGGCCGACACGCTCCAGTGCCGCATCCGCCTGTAGCAGCGCCTCCTTCTTGGGCAGCGCCGTCAATCCAAAGCAGACGTTGTCGCGGATCGACATATGAGGAAAAAGTGCGAAATCCTGGAACATCAGTCCGACGCCGCGCTTCTCGGGCGGGAGAAAGACCGACGGGCCGGAAATCTCCTGATCGTTCAGGAGGAGACGGCCGCTGGTCTGCATCTCGATGCCTGCCGCGATGCGCAGCAATGTCGTCTTGCCCGATCCCGATGGGCCGAGCAGGCACAACACCTCGCCGGCTTTAGCCGTGAGCGTGACGCCCTTGATCGTTTCCTTGGAATGATAGCGGTGGCTGATATCCTCGAATGCCAGGCTCGCCGCGAATGACACTCCGGACCGTCGCGTTGCCATGACGGCGCCGTTGTATGCGTCTGAAACCATGCTCATTCATTCCTTGAACCGGAGGCCTGGCGGCGAAACACCGGTACCCGGGTCTAAAGCCGATATTCCTAGTCAGGATTTTAATCGTCCTCTTCAGCCTTCGGTGTCAAGAGGCCGAGTTCTTCAAGGTCCATTTGCGTAATGGGATCCTCATTCTCCGAGAGTTCGTCCTCGCCGGCCGGAACGGGAATGTGCAGGTTGGATGGAACGCGCCCCGATAGGAGGCCGGCACCCTTCAATTCTTCGATACCGGGGAGATCGCGAATTTCCTCCAGGGCGAAATGATCGAGGAAATCCCGCGTCGTTCCGAATGTTACGGGCCGTCCCGGAGTTCGCCTGCGCCCGCGAAAGCGCACCCAGCCGGCCTCCATCAACACGTCCAGCGTCCCCTTCGACGTCTGCACGCCGCGTATCTCCTCGATTTCTGCGCGCGTTACCGGCTGATGGTAGGCGATGATCGCCAGCACCTCTAGGGCGGCCCGCGACAATTTCCTGACCTCCTGTTCGTCCGTCTGAACGACAAAGGAGAGATCGGCGGCCGTGCGGAATGCCCAGTGGTCGGCGACCTGGACAAGATTGACGCCGCGCGCGGCATAAAGTGCCTTCAACCGCGCCATGATGCGCCCGACCTCCGCTCCACGGGGAAGCCGGCTCGCGATATAGGTTTCAGAAACGGGCTGAGCCGATGCGAAGACCAAGGCCTCCGCAATCCGTTCCGCCTCCCGCTCGAGCCTCGGATCGAGAGTAACTGCCTCGTGCGCCTCCTCTTCGTCCGGCATCCCCGGCAAATACTTCTGCGCTTCAGCCACGCGCTGCCTCCATTTCCGCCAGGGTTGCCGCATCGATAGGCTTTGGCCCGCGCCGCAGATAGATGGGCGCGAAGGCACCCTCTTGCCGGATCTCCAGCCTTCCTTCGCGAACCATCTCCAGCGACGCGGCAAAGGAGCTCGCGATCGCCGTTGCGCGTTCTTTCGGGTTCGTCATGTAACGGATGAGAAAATGATCAAGCGCTGTCCAATCGTCGAGACCGCCGATCATCCGCGCCAGGATCAGCCGCGCATCGGCCAAGGACCAGACATGGCGCTTTTCGATCGTCACCTGCGTTATCGCCTGACGCTGCCTGAGACTCGCATAGGCGGTCAGCAGGTCATAGAGGGACGCGTCGTAACCCGATCGCTTTTCGGTGACGATATGCTCCGGCGCACCGCGCGCGAAAACATCGCGGCCGAGCCGGTTTCTGTTGACGAGCCTTGTTGCAGCATCGCGCATGGCTTCGAGGCGCTTCAGCCGGAACGCCAGCGCTGAAGCCATCTCCTCGCCGGAGGGCCCCTCATCCTTGGCTTGTTGCGGGAGCAGCAGGCGGGACTTAAGGTAGGCAAGCCACGCGGCCATGACGAGATAATCGGCCGCAAGTTCAATGCGGATGGAACGGACGCGTTCGATGAAGGCGATATATTGTTCCGCGAGCGCCAGCACCGAGATGCGGGAAAGATCGACGCGTTGACTGCGCGCAAGATGCAGAAGCAGGTCGAGCGGGCCTTCGAAACCGGCAAGGTCGACGACGAGGGCTTCCTCATGCGATCCGCGATCGGCAGCCTCGTCCTGCCACAAAGGCTCCATCGGTGCCTTTGCTCCAGGTTGGCCCTGCCATTCGCCCGTACTGCTCACCAACTCGCCCTTCCGCCGCTTCCTTGCCTAAGCCAAGGCGAACATCGCGTTGAACTCCACCCTCAACGCTTCCTGGTCCGCATTGTCCGGTTTTCGGAACGCCGCCTCTGCGGCCCTTGCCCGACGCATCCGGTCGCCCGACAGGACCGGAACGACATCCGCAACGGTCCTCATTTCTTCCATTATGCCATGACAATGCAAGACGAGATCAAGGCCGGCGCCAATAATGCCGCGAGCGCGAGCGGCCATATCCCCGGCAAGCGCATTCATCGAAACATCGTCCGACATCAAAAGCCCGTCGAAACCGATATGGCCGCGAATGATCTCGCTGACGACCTTTGGCGAGGTCGTCGCCGGATTGTCGGGATCGATCGCAGTGAAGACCATATGCGCCGACATCGCCATGACTTCGTCCTTCATGGCGATAAAGGGGAGAAAATCGCTTCGCTGCAATTCTTCTAGGCTGGCTTCCACAACGGGCAGGTTGTGGTGTGAGTCCACGAAAGTGCGGCCATGGCCCGGCATGTGCTTCATCACCGGCAGCATGCCGCCCGCTTTCAGCCCCTCACTCATTGCACGACCGATCGCGGTCACCGTCTCCGGATCATGCCCATAGGCCCGGTTGCCGATGACGTCATGGCTGCCCGGCACCGGCACGTCGAGGACCGGCAGGCAATCGACGGTGATGCCGAACCGCATCAGGTCGAAAGCGTGGAGGCGCCCCATAAGCCACGCGGCGCGCAGTCCCTGCTCCCGGTCCCGGCGATATATCTCGCCAATCGCGGCACCGTTCGGGTATTGCTGGACGAGCGGCGGCCGGATGCGCTGGACGCGACCGCCCTCCTGGTCGATCAGCACCGGGGCGTTCGGATTGCCGATGCTGTCGCGCAGCCCGGCAACGAGATCGTAGATCTGATTTTCCTCACCGATGTTGCGGCCGAAAAGAATGAAACCCCAGGGACGCTCGCAGTCAAAGAACCTGCGCTCTTCCTCGGTCAGGGAAAGGCCTTTGCAGCCGGAGATAAATGCTTTTGATTCGCTCATGCCAGAATCATAGTGCGTGCACCGTTTGGCGCGAAGTCACAAAGCCGCACTTCCGCGATCATTCACAGACAACGCGTCTTTCCACAAAAGAAAAGAGCGCGGCACTTCTGCCGCGCCCTCGCTTTGTTGATCTTTCCCGGACCTACTTCGTAACCAGGCAGCTTCCGCCAGCGCTCTTGTAGCGGGAGCAAAGCGCATTGGCTTCCTCCCGCGAGCCGGCCGGAATGCGGACCCGATAGTAGGTCCCTTTGCCGGCGATCTCAGCCTTGCGAATATCGACGCCGCGACCGCCTATGACGCTGGCGAACTTCGCGGAGAGGCTGTTGTAGCTCTTCTGCGCTTCGGCTTCAGAAGGCAGCGAGGCGATCTGGATCACGTAGCTGCCGGCTGGCACGGAGGCGGTTGCAAGCGGCGCGGCCGGCGCTGCATTTGCCGTTTCCGTCGCGGGTTCGTTTTTCGCAGGCGTTTTCGCGGCATTCGCCGTGGCACTCGCATCGGCTTGGCCTGCCGGACGCGTCTGCGGCACGGGCGCCAGTTCGCCGCCAATCGCTGTTGTCTTCACGCTCCGGACAGCGACCTCCTCGAGGGGAGCATCGCTTGGCGCAGCAAGGGCAACCTTTTCGACACCGGCGGCCGCTTGCTCGCCGGCACGCAGCTCAGCTCCGGCATCGGCGACGGTCGCTGCACCCTTGGAGCCCGAGGCCGCCGCCTCACCGGAAGCGGTCGCAGGAATGGATTGATCGTTGACGCTTGCCGTTGCGTCGTTTGTCGGCGGAGCCGCCGGCTCTTCGCGAGCGACCAGCGTGCCGTCGGGCTTGACGATCATCGTGCGGACTTTGCGCGGCGCTACCGCAGGAGCTCTTTCCTCCTCGGCCGCCGCAGGGTCGACTGTGTCTCCGTCGGGCAGCAGGCGCGCTACTTCCTCCTCATCCGCCGGGGAAGCGGCCGTCATTGCGTCGCCATCGTCGCTGCCTTCCAGCGGCAAAGTCTCTGGCGTCAGCGTTTTCTGAACCACATCCATCGGCTCTTCGGTCGAGGAGACCAAGGCCTCCTGGCGCGGTACATCCCCTTGAGCTCCCGCAACCCGATCGTAAACGGCCTTGTCCTGGTTCGGTACGGTCTTGCCGCCCTTCACTTCCGGGACGACCTTTACCGGATCCTTGTCCGCCAGGATGATCTTCGGGCCGTCGCCAGTCAGGGCGGCGCTGCTGCCCCCCATCCAGGCATAGACCCCGGCACCACCGAGGATGATGACACCCGCTACGCTGGCGGCCAAAAGCATTGTGCGCTGGGAGCGACGGCCATAGCCCTGCTCGCTGTATTCCGCGGCGCGATCCAGTCTCGGCGCAGCCAGGTGTTCCGTATCCTGGGCCGCGTTTTGACGCTCGGCCATCGAGCGCTGGAAGTCTTCTTCCATCGCTTTTTCAAATTCGTCGAAATCATCGACCGCCAAGGGTTGAGGACCTGACTTCGGCGCTGCCGTATCAGCATGGTGATCGTCGACACGCGCAGCGCCCCGGGGCGCCGGGGCGGGCGTGCTGAAAAGCTGCGCCATTTCCGCGTCGATATCGAGATCGTAGTCTGTCGCAAAGGCGGCCGGTTTCTCTTCTACCTCGAGGGCCGGCAACTGTGGCACGTCGACGTCCGCGATCGGCGCCACGCCGCTTTCCGGCTCGGCGATCATTGCGGGATCGAAGGGCAACGCGCTTTCGGCCGGTACTTCTTCCTCTATGACCGCCGTCGACGCCTGCGGCTCGTCGCGGCGGACTTCGGCTTCCGCTGGGACGGACAGCGCCTGTAGGAAGGGCTGTGCCGCCGGCTCGACCAATGCAGGATGCGCAACGATCGGCTGCTCAACTGTTGCCTGGACTTCTTGCCCTGCATCAGCCTCCGGCGGGTCTATATCCAGAGCGAGGTCCGACAGCTCCAGTTCGAAACCCTCGATATCGAAGCTCGGTTCCAGCTCGACCGCAGCCACTTCCTGAACGGGTTCCGGCGCTGGCGCCGGCGAAACGACTGGCGCGGCAGGAATTTTTGCGACAACGGGCTCGGCGATCGGCGCGGCGAAGGCGCGCTGCTGCGATGCACCGGAGGCGGACGCAACCGGCGTTGCACGGCTGAATGTGGGCTTAAAAGGATAGCTGCTCTTCTTGACCGGCGCAGCGGGGGACGCATGGATCGCCGGGTGGGCCTCTACGGCCGCCGCCACCAGACCTGTCACGACCGGCACAGGAAAACGCTCGACATCAGCAAGCAGCTGGTCAACCTCATCCTTGGAACCAGAAGAGGCCGCAGCCGGTGCTACGGCAGCATTGCCAGCCGGCGCGGTCTTTTCCTCGTTGCGTCTGGCAAGCTCATCCGCCATATCGATAAAGAGCGCATCCGAGCTCGCTGCAGGTTCGGCGGCCCGAGCGGCGGCCGCGTGAAGCGCAAGCGGCACGTGCAAGGCATCAAAGGCGGGCGCATCGAAGGCGTCGCTCCGACCGGAATACGACTGAACGCTGCCACTCGTGTGGCTAGCTTCCGAAGCTTGCGAATCCCGCGGAGGCGACAGATCTTCGTAGCCGAGCGAGAGTTCGAGTTCGCGCTCCAGATCAACTGCCGGATCGGTTCCCGCGAACTCTGCGACGTCAACGGCATCGAGATCGGTCGGCGCCACCGTATCGGCAACGGGAGCAACCAAAGCAGGATCGTTATCTCGATCTTCGGCTGGTTCGGAAATTGGAGAAACGCGATCTTCGATCGCGGCGACCGCGGCCTCGGCAGCCGGCTCAATGGCGTCAGCGTGATACTGCTCCGTCACGCCGCCGGCGACGGGATGCTCGACAAGCCCGCTATCCGGGTGAACTGCAACAGCACGCGGAGCATCGTAGCTATCGAACTCGCGGAGAAGCTCCTCCTCGAGGTCGAAGGCAGGGTCCCGCCGGACGGCCTCCTGGTGCCGCTGCAGTTCTTGCAATTGCTGAACGGCTGGCCGAGCATCGTAACCGACAATGCGGGCAAGTTCGCTCAACGGATCGTCGTCGGCCAATACATCGAATTCTGCCGGCCCGCTTCGTGCGAATTGTTTGTCTGCCATACTCTCCACTCACAATTGCCTGCGTTCGTTTGCCAGTGCATTGTGGGGAAATGGTGACAATACTTACCGCATCTCTTCCGGCGCTGAGGTGCCCGTAATAGACAGGCCCGACTTCAATACCGAGGCGACAGCATGCACCAGCCCGAGTCTGGCAATGCTTAATTCTCTGTTCTTATCGTTAACAAAACGTAATTCCGGATTTTCTTTACCTTTGTTCCAGTGTCCGTGGAAGGCTGCGGCAAGATCATACAGATAAAAAGCGATTCGGTGAGGCTCCTGCGAGAGTGCCGCAGCCTCGACGACACGGGGATATTCTGCGAGCTTCGCGACAATCTGCATCTCGGCAGGATCAACGATTGCACCCATCACTGCCGTGGCAAGATCAAGCGACGAGAGATCAAGACCAGGGAACGCTTCCGCCGCCTGCCGGAACACTGAGCTGCAGCGTGCATGCGCATATTGCACGTAGAAGACCGGGTTATCCTTCGACTGTTCGGTCACCTTGGTGAAGTCGAAGTCGAGAGGCTCGGTATTCTTCCGGTAGATCATCATGAAGCGAACAGGATCCCGGCCGACTTCATCGACAACGTCGCGCAGCGTTACGAAGTCACCGGACCGCTTCGACATCTTCACCGGCTCGCCGCCGCGATAGAGCTTGACGAGCTGGCAAAGCAGCACCGTCAGCTTCGCCGTCCCGCCCGACACGGCGCGCGCCAGTGCCTCCAGCCGCTTGACATAGCCGCCGTGGTCGGCGCCAAGCACATAGATCATCTCGTTGAAGCCGCGGTCGAACTTGTCCTTGAAGTAAGCAACGTCGGCCGCGAAATAGGTATAACTGCCGTCTGACTTGATCAGCGGACGGTCGATGTCGTCGCCGACCTCAGTGGAACGGAACAGCGTCTGCTCGCGGTCTTCCCAATCCTCGGGCAACTGTCCCTTCGGAGGCGGCAGCGTGCCCTTGTAGACATGTCCCTTGAAAGTCAGGTCGTTGATCGCCGTGCGGATTCGCGTTGCGTTGTTGTCGTGCAGCGTCCGCTCCGAGAAGAAGACATCGTGGTGGACGTTCAGCGCAGCCAGGTCCTCGCGGATCATCGCCATCATCGCGTCGATCACGCGCTCCTTGACGAGCGGCATCCACTTGTCGTCCGGCATGATCCGGAGGCTTGTGCCGAATTCGTCCGCCAGCGCCTCGCCCACCGGCACGAGATAGTCGCCGGGATAGAGGCCCGCCGGGATGTCCCCTATGTCCTCGCCGAGCGCCTGCCGGTACCGCAGGAACGCCGAGCGCGCCAGAACATCGATCTGCGAGCCGGCATCGTTGATGTAATATTCCTTGGTCACGTCGTAGCCGGCGAAGGCGAGAAGATTGGCCAGCGCATCGCCGACAACCGCGCCGCGGCAATGCCCAACGTGCATCGGCCCAGTTGGGTTGGCGGAAACGTATTCGACATTGACCTTGCGTCCCGCGCCGACGGTGCTGCGGCCGTAGTCGGTGCCGGCCCTCACCACGGAGGCCAGGAGCTTCTGCCAATAGGAAACCGACAGGCGGACGTTGATAAAGCCCGGTCCGGCAACGGTGACCTCGGTGATTTCCGGATCCTGCCGGAGTTTATCGACGATGAGATCGGCAAGCGCGCGCGGATTCATCCCCAGCGATTTGGCGAGAACCATGGCCGCATTGGTCGCCACATCACCGTGACTTGCATCGCGGGGCGGCTCGATATTGATGCGCCCGAAATCAAGCTCAGATCGCTTTTCACGCACGATATCAAGCGCTTCTAGAATGTTCTTAATTCTTGATTCGAAGTCTGTGAAAAGGTTCATCTGATCCGTCCGCTTTTTCCAGCCAAACTGGAGAATGGCGCAAAACTCAAAAGGAGGCCGGGTTCATACGAACCTGCAGCCTCCGGCGGGGGCGTCACTACCGCAAATCAGGCGTATGGTCAAACAAGCGCCTATGCGCACTGATCGCGAACGTGTCCGTCATCCCGGCAAGATAGTCTCCCACGTGGCGCGCCCGGGCCGGTTCCGCCATCCCGACAATCTGGTCGATCCAGTGGTGCTCCTTCATCAAAAGCGGATCGGCCATGAAGGCCCGGTAGAGATCGGTGACGATCGAGGCTGCTCCCTGCCGCACCCGCATCACCTCAGGGTGGCGGTAGATTCGGGTCATCAGAAGATGTTTGATCTGCCGATCGGTCTCGCTCATCTCCTCCGAGAAAGTGGCGATGACCCTGCCTGCCTGCCGCACGTCGGCGGCACTTTGCGGCCGGATTTCGCGAAGGCGCAGCTGAGCTACACCAATGACGTCTTCCACCATTGCCGTGATCTGCCGCCGCATAATCTCGTGGGTGAAGCGGCTGCTTTCCAGTCCCGGATAGCGATCACGAACCTCGCGCATCAACTGCGCGAGGAACGGAACCTCCTCCAGCATCTCGAAGGTGAGATATCCCGCCCGCAGTCCGTCGTCTATGTCATGGGTATTATAGGCGATGTCGTCGGCTATCGCCGCGACCTGAGCTTCCAGGCTTGCAAAGCTCGCGAGTTCGAGATCATGCAGGGCGCAATAGTCGAGTATCGGCTGCGGGACAGGACCGCGCGTGCCCTCGCCCGTCGGCGTCATCAGCGGGCCGTTGTGCTTGACGAGACCCTCGAGACTTTCCCAGGTGAGATTCAGTCCGTCGAATTCCGCGTAGCGCCGCTCCAGCTTGGTGACGATGCGCAGCGACTGCGCATTGTGATCGAAGCCACCATAGGGCTTCAGCACCTCGTGCAGCGCGTCCTCGCCGGTGTGCCCGAAAGGCGTGTGGCCGAAGTCATGGACAAGGGCGACACCCTCCGCGAGATCCTCGTCGAGCTTCAGGGCGCGCGCCAGTGCGCGTGCGATCTGCGCGACTTCGATCGTATGCGTGAGCCGGGTCCGGTAGTGGTCGCCGTCCGCGGCGATGAATACCTGCGTCTTGTGCTTCAACCGGCGAAACGCTGTCGTATGGACGATGCGATCACGGTCGCGCTGGAAATCGGAGCGTGTCGGGCTGCCCGCCTCGGAATAGAGCCTGCCGCGCGTGGCCCAAGGATCCGACGCAAAGACGGCATGTTCGCCGTAACCGAAGCCGAGGGCCTGTCTGTCGAAAGTCGTTTCTCACCTGTGCCGGCCGTCCCATTGACGGGACATTCAAGCCTTCATACCTATAGTGTACGCTACAGGAAAGCCGCGGCGAACTGTCGAGAGGTCCTGAAGACGGAACAATGGTTTGGCAGCGGTTTTTAAGGCCGATTTTCCGGCTT
This sequence comes from Ensifer sp. IC3342, assembly GCF_020193655.1. GTDB lineage: Bacteria > Pseudomonadota > Alphaproteobacteria > Rhizobiales > Rhizobiaceae > Sinorhizobium. The sequence continues at coordinate 1,567,658 of NZ_JADYVE010000001.1, read as the reverse complement.
AATCCCTGGAATGCCAAGCGCGAAAACGAATCTCTCCGGTTCTTGACCCCGGCAGGAGGCACACAATGACACAGGAAACAGTCACCCTTTCCGATGCGGCTGCCAAGCGCATCGCTGCCATTCTCCAGGCGGAGAAGAACAAGAGCGCGATGCGCGTCTCCGTCGAAGGTGGCGGCTGCTCCGGTTTCTCCTACAAATTCGATCTCGTCGACGCTGAGAACGATGACGATCTGGTTCTCGAAAAGGGAAGCGCCAAGGTCCTGATCGACAGCCTATCCCTCATCTATATGGGCGGCTCGGAAATCGATTTCGTCGATAACCTGCTCGGCCAGTCCTTTCAGATCAAGAATCCGAATGCCGTTGCAAGTTGCGGCTGCGGGACGAGCTTTTCTATCTGACGATAGGTCAGCGCTTCTCGTCCCGCAAACAAGCTCTGGCTAAAGATAGGGTGACCCCAGCCAGAGAAGGCGGTTCGCCAGACGATTGAGGAAAGGCTGCTTGCGCAGTTCCGCAAGCGTAACCTCCTCCGCCAACGTCAATGTCGCACAGATCTTATTGCTGACTGCCTGCGCAAAGGCATCGTCGAGGACTTCGAGATCGAACTCGAAATTAAGCCGCAGTGAGCGCGGGTCGAGATTGCTCGAACCGACATAGGCCCAACGCTCATCGACGACCATCAGCTTGGAATGGTTGAACGCTCCCTTCGCCCGCCACACCCGGCAATGGCCTTTGAGAACCTGGTCGAACTGGGCGGTCATCGCCCGATCGATGAGCGTCAGGTTGTTGACTGCCGGCACGACGATGTCCACATCCACACCCCTGCGGGCGGCAGTCACCAGCGAGCTGACCAGTTCCTTATCCGGCAGGAAATACGGCGACATCAGGCGGATATGCTTGCGCGCAACGGAGAAGGCACCCATCAGCATCTTGTGATTGGTCTCGTTCGTGCTGTCCGGTCCGGACGGGACGGCGCGCATGAAGACCGGAGGCGCATCCGGCATCTCCGCCAGCACCCCGATCTTCCATTCGTCGCCCTCGAGGCTCTCTCCGCTTGAAAATTGCCAGTCCTCCGCTGCGACCTGGAAAATGTCGGCAACAACGGGTCCGGTGACACGGAAATGCGTATCGAAGGAGGCCGCCTCTCCCGCCATTTCGGTCGTGAAACCCGCGCGAATGTTCATGCCGCCGGCGAAAGCGACGACGCCATCGACCACCAGAATCTTCCGGTGGGTTCTGAGATTCGCATAGGGTAGTCTCAGCCCCATGATGATGTTGCCGTTGAAGACCGCGGTCGGTACCCCGCCTTCCTTGAGATAGCTGACGATGCTTGGCACCGAATAGCGCGCCCCGACCGCATCGATCAGCACTCTGACGCTGACACCGCGCTTAGCGGCAGCGATCAGCGCGTCGGCAAAGCGCAGGCCGATCGGATCCCTGTCGAAGATGTAGGTTTCGATAAGGATACCGCGGCGCGCACTGGCAATTTCCTCGAGCATTGCGGCATAGACGGTGTCGCCACCTTCCAACATGGTGATGTGGTTTCCCGTCGACATCGCATGCCGCGCGACCCTGTCGCCCAGCATCTTCATCGCAGCAAAGCGATGCCCGAAGCCGATGGCGATTTCGTCATGCGTGACGTCGTAACGGCCGAATTGATCTGCACCTCGCGGGCGCAGCAACGAGCGCTGCAGGCCGATGGACGTGCGACGAATGCGATTGATGCCCGCAACCGCGTAGACCACCGCCCCTATCACGGGCGACAGGAGGACGACGCCTACCCAGCCGGCGGCGGCGCGCACGTCGTCCTTGGTCATCGCTGCGTGGACGATCGCCGGTATACCCAAGGCGAAAGAAAGCAGCGCCAGAAAATGCGGCCAGTAGTTTTCGACGAACTCGATCATGCGGGGGACTATAGAGCCAGACAGGGCGGAATCAATTCCTGCAACCGTCAGCAGAAACACGACGCGCGGAGAGCGCGATCGCGCCAGCGTCCGATGGCATCCCCTCGGCGCCACCGATGTTGCAGGTATCGGATTTGTCAAAAGAATTCGCAGCCGCTACAACGAATCGTCCGCAAGGATTCATCGATAAGAAAGGCGACGCTGGCCATGAAGATTGCCACCTGGAACATCAACGGCGCCAAGGCGCGCCTCGACGGCCTCGTCGCCTGGCTGAAGGAATCAAACCCCGACATCGCCTGCCTGCAGGAAATCAAGTCAGTGGACGATGCATTTCCGAGGAGTGAGATCGAAGCACTCGGCTACCACGTCGAAACGCACGGCCAAAAGGGTTTCAACGGCGTTGCACTGCTCTCGAAATTGCGGCCGGACGAAATCAATCGCGGACTGCCGGGAGATGACATGGATGAACAGGCACGCTTCATAGAGGGCGTTTTCTCCGTCAAAGGCGGCGTGATCCGTGTGTGCTGCCTCTACCTGCCGAATGGAAATCCCGTTGACAGCGAAAAATACGCCTACAAGCTGGGCTGGATGCAGCGTTTGGCCAGCTTTGCGGAGCAGCGGCTGAGCCTCGAAGAACCGTTCATCCTCGCTGGCGACTACAATGTCATTCCGGAAGCCCACGACTGCTGGGACGTCAAGGTCTGGCAGAACGACGCGCTCTTCCTGCCGGAAACACGGGCGGCTTTCCGGCGCCTTCGCAATCTCGGTTTCACGGACGCCGTGCGCGCCACTTCGGACGAGGTGCCGCTTTATTCATTCTGGGATTATCAGGCCGGATGCTGGCCGAAAAATTTCGGCATTCGCATCGATCACCTGATGATGTCGCCGGAAGCAGCCGACAAGCTCGTGTCCACGTCGATAGAAAAACACGTGCGCTCCTGGGAAAAACCGTCCGACCACGTGCCGGTCGCAGGCAAATTCGCCTTCGAACCGGCGTAGCCACTGCTGCATTTTTCCTTGGATCGTAGCCGAGCTAAGGACAAAATATTCAAAGTGCTGCAGCCTGCTTTGCGCATCTCATAAGACGTGCGGCGCTGGAGGTCTGATCTAGTCGTCGTCGGCCTGCAGGTGCATGTTCTGCGACATGGTGATCGCCACGCGGCGGTCGTCTTCAGTCGCCAGCGAGAAGGCCTGCTCCTGCATCGACTGCAGCCAGGGCCTGTCCTTCGGCGAACACTGGTCGAGCGCCGCAGTCATGTAGGCAAGGCCGCGAACGGTCTGGCCTTCCTGAAAGATGACGTTTCCGAACACGCCCATGGCTCCCGCATGACCATTCTTGCGTGCGCGGTTCAACCACTTCTTGGCCTGTTGTACATTGACCGTGCCGCCCTCGCCCGAAAGCAGCATCCGCGCCAGCTGGAATTGCGCCTCCGCGACGCCAAATGTCGATGCTGCCTGGAAATACAACTGACGCGCCTGCGCCAAATCGACCTTCACCGGGCTGTCGGGAATGCCGCGCCGATAGTAGCCGGCAAGCGAGATCAACGCATTGACGAAATAACCCGTGTCTTCGGACCCGGGTTCTACGCCCTGCTGGGCAATTTCGCTGTAGATCTTGAACGCCTCTAGGTCGTTCTCCGCGACCCCGTCGCCATAGGCATACATATTGGCGAGCGCCCAGCGCGACCCCGTATGTCCCTTTTCGGCGGCATAACGATAGGCCTCGACCGCCTCGTCCTTCCTGCCGTTCTTGTAGGCGGAAAAGCCAAACTTGAACAGGGCGAACGGGCCCGATTCCTTGGAAACGCCCGCCCCGGGATCGAACGCTCGTGCCGGCCCTGCGGTCGAGGCAACAACCGCCAGCGACATACCGAGCACCGCAACCCTAAGCGACTTGAATTCACCCGCGAGCATCACAATCAATTTCTTCCGTTCCAGCCGGCAACGCCGAACTCACCACCGCTGCAAACATCAATCCATGCACGGTCGCTTGCCATTCGAGTGCTCACAGCTTCCCAGCAAGGCTAAGACCATGCGTATCTGTCGCTAAATTTTCCCGCGCATCTCCTCCCCCAATGCCGATCACGGATAGGCAAGGCGTTTGATGCCAATTGCGACGGGATGTCATGACAGCACACAAACTCAATTCACCTCAAAACGCAGGTACTGCACTCGATCGCACATTTGCTGCTATCATCGCTGCTCTCATTTTGTGGCGGGAAATGGACATTTTTGAACCGGCCACGATACTAGCAAACCATAGCAGCAAATGTGTTGCTGAATCGTCACATTCATGAATGCTCATAAAATGGTGCCGTCAGCCGAAAATGCGCAGCGCCAATAAGAGTAAGGCCCGGTGAAACCGGGCCTCAAACACGCCAATCGATGGGATCAGAACTTGACCTTTAACGATGTCGAGATTGCGCCGACGAAATCATTGTCGAAGTCATAGGAGACATCGTCGCCGATCACGTCACCATTGAAATCGACCGGGCCGGAGCTGCCGCTCGTCAGGATCCCGACAATGCCGGCAAGACGGAACTCAACGTTCTGTGTCGGCGTGTAGGAGACGCCCGTTCCCAAGGTCCAAGTGTCCGTCTGCGAGCCATAGCCGTGGCTGGTACCGCGGTCCCAGGTGAGGCTCACTGCGCCGCTCCACTGATCGTTAAACTTGTGGCCGATGCCGCCCGTGACGGTCCAGCCATCGCGATAAAGAAGGTCGAGTGTGGTGCACGGTTGCACAAGACTACCGCCGCCAGCCGGGCAGAATTCCAATACCTGCAGTTGGCTCCAGTCCGTCCATTTGACCGCGCCAAACGCTAGCCACCCCGGCGCAATACCCGACTGGACCTTCAACTCCAAGGAATCCGGCATCGAAGCGGAGCCCGATACACCATAGAAGTTCACGGGCGCTGGACCTCGGACATTTCGTAGATCGATCGTGCCGGCAAGGTTGTCGAGATCGACGGCACTGTTGTACACGAGGCTAGCCCGCATCGCGTATTCCGGGATCTCGTAGGCTACGCCCGTCCGCCAACCCCAACCGTCGCCCTCGAGATCCAGTCGGCCTATGCCCGAGAAAGGAACCGGCGTACCCGTGAAGTCCTGCACAAGCCGTTCCTTAAAGCCGCCCACTTCCTGGTAGAAGGAACCGCCGATGATACGGACGATACCGGGCCCCATCTCCCACTTGTAGGAGCATGTCGCTGCGTAGTTGTCGCTCTCGACCTTCGTTTCGATGTTGTTGTTCGCGCCGGCCCAATTCTGGCCGGGATTGGTGTGGGCGCCCCAAGGCTGCGAGTAGTCCGCCATACAGTCAATACTGTCACCCAAAGCAGCCTTTACGCCGATGCGGGGCGCCCAATAACTTTCCGTGTCCTCGACGCTATTTGGACGATAATTCAGGTTACCGCCACCAGGACCGGTACCTGGTGGAGGAAAGGCCGACGTCGTGTCGGTATCGACAACATTCTTCAGTTCGCGTTGCGGATTGACGTAGGTCGCCGTTCCTTCCGCCGCATAGTCCGACGGGTCGAATAGCAGATCGATATTGTAACCGCTGCGCTCAAGCCCCCCAGCGTGCGCAGCCGATACCACGAGCATTCCGGCGATGACCGCCAAAATGCCTTTCTTCATTCCCGTTTGAGCCATCAAGCTCCTCCCCCTGCACTTTCAGTGTGCGACAATCCACCTCATGTCGCGCTTGGCGGGGAGTATCCTCACGATTGCGTGAAATGGCAAACCGCGGACTCGCGGGATCGGGCAGCGGGTCGGCCATTAGATTTACGTAAGAATTTCAAGATCTAGACACAATTCGGGAATCCTGGAACAGTTTTCCAACGAAGGTCATGCATTCCGGATAGTTGAAAAAAATATTCCACTTCCACGACGAAGTGTGGCCGAGCAACAACAATTTCGCTTTTTGCGCCGTTTAGCCGCAAGCATCTTTTGGGCAAGTTGCCAATAAAACCAAGGCGTGTATTGCAGTGCTCCATCGCGTCTGATCGAGATCTGATTCGAAGTTCCCGGTCGCGTAATAGAAAATCCGCGGCATTTCTGCCGCGGATTGCATTTGTTCTTCGACGGAAAAGCGTGCGCCTTCCCTTTGCTTTAACCCGCTTCCGACACGCGGCTTAGCGCGACCCCAAGCGAATCCTTTTGCAGGTCCAGCTCGATGAGCCTTTCGCGCTCTGCCTCGACCAATTCCGCCTTCGCGTTGGCGACGAACTTCTCGTTGGCGAGCCTGCCAAGAATTCTCTCGCGCTCGACCTCAACCTTGGCGATTGCCTTCTCCAGCCGGATTTTCTCTGCCGAAAGGTCGATAAGGTTGCCGAGCGGAAGGCAGGCGGTCGCTTCGGCGACGACGATCTGGGCGCTGCCGCGCGGCGCCCCTGCCGCATGCTCGATGCTTTCCACTCTTGCCAGGCGCTTTATCGCCGAGGCATGCCGATCAAGCCGCTCGCTCGTCAGTCCATTTGCACCGACGATCGCAAGCGGCGCGGTTGCCGCCGGCGGAACATTCATTTCCGCACGCACCGAGCGAATACCCGAGACGAGATCGATCAGCCAGTTGATTTCGTCGGCGGCAGCATCATCCGCATAGAAGGCAGAGGGCCATTCCGCATGGCACAGCAGCGTATCACGCTCGCGTCCGGGACCAGCGGTCTTCTCCCAAAGCTCCTCCGTCATGAACGGCATGAACGGATGCAAGAGCTTGTAGGTCTCGTCGAGCACGTAAGCGACGCAGGCTTGCGATTCCCGCTTGGCCTCTTGGTCGTCGCCGTTGAAAACGGGCTTCAGCAGTTCGAGGTACCAGTCGCAGAACTGGTTCCAGACAAAGCGATAGAGCCCGCCGGCTGCTTCGTTGAAGCGGTATCCTTCGATCGCCTCGGTCACGTCGCGGATCGTCCGCGAAAGCTCGGTCAGAATCCAGCGGTTGATTGTCAGCGACGTGGCTTCGGGAATGAACCCATCGCTGTTCGTCACGCCATTCATTTCGGCGAAACGCGTCGCATTCCAGAGCTTGGTGCCGAAGTTGCGGTAACCGGCAATGCGGGCCGGATCAAGTTTCACGTCACGCCCCTGCGCTGCCATTATCGCCAGGGTGAAGCGCAGCGCGTCGGCGCCATATTCGTCCATCAGTTCCAACGGATCGATGACGTTGCCCTTCGACTTCGACATCTTCTGCCCGTTCTTGTCGCGAACGAGCGCGTGCACGTAAACGGTGTGGAACGGCTCGACCGGCGTGCCGTCGGCGTCCTTCATGAAATGAAGCCCCATCATCATCATGCGGGCGACCCAGAAGAAGATGATGTCGAAGCCCGTCACCAGAACATCGGTCTGATAGTATTTTTCGAGTTCCGGCGTCTCGTTCGGCCAGCCGAGTGTCGAGAACGGCCAGAGCGCGGACGAGAACCAGGTGTCGAGGACGTCTTCGTCGCGCGTCAGTATTTCGCCGGGCTTGAAGTTTTCGAGAAGGTCTTCGACGTAAGCCTTCATCGGCCCTTCATGCGCGAGATAATGCTGGATCGCGGCATGCAGTGCCTCTTCCTCGGTCTTCTCGACGAAGACCTGGCCGTCGGGACCGTACCATGCAGGTATCTGGTGCCCCCACCAGAGCTGGCGCGAAATGCACCAAGGCTGGATATTCTCCATCCACTCGAAATAGGTCTTTTCCCAATTCTTCGGAACGAAGCTGGTTCGGCCCTCCTTGACCGCGGCAATCGCCGGCTTGGCCAAGGTCTTGGCGTCGACATACCATTGCTCGGTCAGGCGCGGCTCGATCGGCACACCGCCGCGGTCGCCATGCGGCACAGTGTGCCTGTGCGGTTCGATGTGATCGACGAGCCCCGCCTCTTCGAGGATCTCGACGATCATCCTGCGGGCCTCGAAACGATCCTTACCTTCGAGCTGATCCCAGGCGCCGTGGAGCGCGGCCGGGTGATCGAGGCCTTCAAGGAAGTCCTCGTTGTTCTTGATCGTGATCCGTCCATCCGCAGTGAGGACATTGACCTGACGAAGCCCTCTCCGTTTGCCGACGTCGAAATCGTTGAAGTCGTGGGCCGGCGTCATCTTGACGGCGCCGGTGCCGGTCGCCGGATCGGGGTATTCATCCGCAACGATCGGAATCCGTCGCCCGACGATCGGCAGGATCACGTGCCTGCCGACAATACCCTTGTAGCGGACGTCACTCGGATGGACCGCAACGCCAGTATCGCCAAGCATGGTTTCCGGACGCGTCGTCGCAACGACGAGATAGTCGCGAGTCTCCCATTCCGTCGCGTTGCCGTCTTCGTCGAAGGCCACCGGATGCTGATAGGTGACGCCCTCTTCCAGCGGATACCGCAAATGCCAGAGATGGCCATTGACCTCGACCTGCTCGACTTCGATATCGGAGATCGCCGTTTGCAGTTTCGGGTCCCAGTTGACGAGGCGCTTGTCGCGATAGATCAGGCCTTCCTTATAGAGGCTGACGAAGACCTCGACGACGGCCTCGGACAGCCCTTCATCCATGGTGAAGCGCTCGCGCGACCAATCGCATGACGCCCCCAGCCGCTTCAGCTGGTTGAAGATCAGACCACCGGATTCGGCCTTCCACTCCCAGACCTTTTCGACAAACGCCTCACGCCCCATCTCGCGCCGGCCGGGCAGCTTTCTCTGCGCGAGTTGACGCTCGACGACCATCTGTGTGGCGATGCCAGCGTGATCCATACCTGGCTGCCAGAGCACATCCTTGCCGCGCATGCGCTCGAAACGCACCATGATATCCTGCAGCGTATTGTTCAGCGCATGGCCCATATGCAACGACCCCGTCACATTCGGCGGCGGAATCACAATGCAGAAGCTCTCGGCGCCGGGCTTTGAGCCGGCGCCTGCACGAAACGCGTTTTCTTCGTCCCACTTCTTGGCAATACGCGGGTCGACGGCTGCGGAATCGTAGGTCTTATCAAGCATTTTTCGGCCAGTTTTTTTGGAGATTGATGTCAGCGTTTTTGTAAACCGGAAGGCCGAGTGCAAGTCAACACAAACGGCAAAAAAGCCGCAAGCGACTACGCCCGCGACTTTGACTTTGCGCAGAAGCGCCGGTCAGCGCCGAGGACCGCGCGCGACGCGTTCGATTTCCTCGCGCACCAAACGCTCGACCAAGGTGGGCAGATTGTCATCCAGCCACTCCTGCAGCATCGGCCGAAGCATCGCTTCAGCGATCTCGTCGAAGGAACGCCTGGGGCTTTGTTCGACTGCGTGAGCCAGGTCCTCGAATGAGCGCGCCACCTGGCGACTGACCGCCGGCGACACGATCGCGCTCGGTGGGGTCTCCTCGGCGTCGGCCACTTTCTCCCGAAGTATCGCCCGTGACGACGCGTCGGGCTCGGGGACTATCCGCTCAGCGGCGACATCCCCGACGGCCTCGTCTTCCGCTTTCGTGGCGTCCGCGTTCACAGGGGTCGCTGGCGACGAGACCGCCGCCATTCGCGAGGTGATTACCGGATTATTCTGCACCGGAGGCGTCGAGGCCGGACCGACCTGGTCCTTTGAAACGTAGTTCACGGCGTGACGTTCGGAAGCGGCTCGCACCCTTGCTGCGACATCGGCGAGGGAAAGCGGCGGCTGCGGCGAAGTCTGCGTTTCTGCCGCGTTACCGGTTGCATCGGCCGGCGACACATGGGACGAAGGACGAGGCTCTTCGGATGCGCCGAACGCGACGGCTTCGATTTCCGAGTCGATTGTCAGTTCGATCTCGTCGCCGGCTTCGTCTTCGAACTCCTGCCGGACAGAGGATCCCATCTGCCCAGGCTCGTTGTTCTCGATGATCTTGCGAATGGACGCCAGAATCTCGTCCATCGAAGGTTCACGCGCGACATTGAGCTGTGCCATATCCATCCTCGTTTGGTGCGGCCAAACACGGGCTCAAAAAGGGTCCATGTGCCGATTTCAAACAGACCTTAAGTGAGTTCGCGGACGAAACAAACGTCACGAATCAACCATGGGGATTCTTGCACAGATTTGTTTTTCGGGGCAGATGCCGTCTGCCCCGCCTACTGCGTGTTCTTTAAATCGCAGCCGATTTAAGGATAAAAACATGCAGCGATTCAACGCGCTACAGCGTCCTTTGGGCATCATATAAGACGCTCGGCGCTGCAGTTCATGCGCTCAGCGGCCGTCAACGGTCCGCAGGCCGAACCACTTGTCCTTGACGGCTTCGTAGTGCTCTTCGGAGCGATATTCCGCAACCGCGAGACCCTGGGTCTTGACGGTCAGTCGGCCCATGGCGGCGAGCAGCGAGTAGCTCGCCACGACGGCGTCGCGCTGCGCAGCGGCAAGCGACTCCTGCGCGTCCAGAACGTCCTGCTGCGAATCGAGCACGTCGAGTGTCGTGCGCTGACCGACTTTGCGCTCTTCGATGACCCCCTCGAGCGCCAGGTTGGCGGCGGCAATCTGCGCCCGGCTGGAAGTGATTCGGGCGAGAGCGGAATCAAGCTGAGCGTAGGCCGAGACAACGGTCTGTTGAACCGAAGCACGCGCGGAATCGACAAGTATCCGCTGCTGGCCCAGGATTTCCTTCGCTTGACGGATCTGGCCGTATTCAGCGCCGCCCTGATAGATCGGCACTTCCAGCCGCGCGGTGATGGTCGCCGTCGTATCGTCCAGACCCTGACCGGCATTTCCGGTATTACGCGTGACTGCGCCCTGAAGGACCACACCGGGCAGCATCGTGCCTTCGGCCGACTTCACCTGGAATCCCGCCGAGTCGACAGCATACTGCGCAGCCAGAATCTGCGGGTTTTCCCGCAAGCCTGTAGCCACCGCCTGATCGAGGGATCTCGGCATGCTCTTGCTCGCCGGCGCCGGCTGCCTGATTCCCGTCGGAGCCGCGCCGACGATCTGCACGTAGACCGCTTCGCTTTGCTTCAACTGAGCGATAGCGCTTACCAGCAAGGACTGCGCGTCGGCGAGTTGCGCCTCCGCCTGGCTCACATCCGTGCGTGTTCCTTCCCCCACCTCGAGGCGAGCTTGCGAGGCATTCAACTGTTCCCTCAGGAACGCCAGGTTCTGCCTGCGAATTGAAACGACCTGCTGGTCGCGAGCGATATTGGCATAGGCCTGCGCTGCCGCAAGAAGGATCTGGATCTCATTCGCCTTCAGCGTCTCACGGCTGGAGAAGACATTCGATTCGGCGGCTCTGACGTTGTTCAGCGTCTGAAACCCATCAAAAATCATCTGGGTAATGCTGATGCCGATCTGACCGCTGTGAAGATCGAGGGTGCCGGTTTTCTCGATGTCAGTGCGGGTTAGCGTGCCCGTCGCCGCGGCCGAAACCTGAGGCCGGTAACCGGACTTGGCGATCGGAACCCCTTCGTCGGTGGCGCGAAGGCCAGCGCGTGCGGCGTTGAGATCCGGGTTGTTCGCATAGGCCTTCGCCATTGCGCCGGCGATCGTCTCTGCGAGCGCCGCATGCGGCGCGATCAGCACACTGGTCGAGACAGCCGCCCACAAGGCTGCTTTGCGGACAATCGACACCATCTTCCCTCCGATCAGCCGAGGCAGCCGCGCCGCCCCGCAATTACCAGCAAGTCCGCTCTGGGCGACCTGCACAACTACCGTGGTGACGTGCTCGTGCCACCCATTGGCGAGCAAATCACTACCTCTGTGCTCTTTGAAACCCGGATTCGCTCTTGCGACAACAGTCCACTGACCCTCTCAGCAGCCATTTCAAAAAGAAACAGAGAATACGTTGCCGATTGGCAACATTGCGATTTTGGCGACAACACTTGTATGCTGAGCGTCACCAATATGAGGTGCCTCAGAAAACAAAAGAACGCTCCCGACGAAATCCGGGAAGAGGCTTAACGGCGGTGTTGAAGTCCGACCGTTCCGAGACCCTGCCGGATCCGCGCACATAAAGTTTTGCACGAGATGCGTTACTAAATCCTTCAACCGCCACGAGGCGTCCGCCATCGCGGAGTTGGCTAAAAAGGCCCTCGGGTATAGTCTCCACACCGCCGTTGATGAAAATCACGTCATAGGGCGCTTCTGCGGCATAGCCTTCGGTAAGGTTGCCGGTCACCACTGCGATATTATCATAGCCGAGGCGCGCAAGCGTCGCCGTCGCCGTCGCCGCGAGGCTCTCGTCGCTCTCCAGTGCGACGACTGAGCCAGCAATCAGGGATAGCACTGCCGAGGCGTAACCCGTTCCGCAACCGATCTCAAGCACAACGTCGGACTTGGAAATTCCAGCGAGCTGCAACAGCTTCGCCAGCGGCGATGGCTCCATCAGATAGCGCGGCTCAGCGCCACCAACGAGTTCGATGTCGGCATCGATATAGGCCAGTTCCTTCAATTTCGCCGGCACGAACTCCTCGCGAGGCACGGAAAGGAAGGCGGACAGCACCGAATGGGAGGTCACATCCGTGGTCCGGATCTGATGATCGACCATCTTAATGCGCGCTGCTTCGAAGTTCATGATACTGCCCTCGTGTCCCGGATAGGCGCGGCGCCGGTGTCCTGGAAATCCGCGCGATTATGCATCTGGCTGCCGATGCGCAGCCCGTTGCCTAAGCTCATAAATCGCCGCATCGCCGGTTTCAAGCGACAGCGACGTTTCGGCAAGCAAAAAGGGAAAGACGGCAACGGTTCACGACAAGAGCCGCAGCACGTCCACAACGAACGGGATAACGGCGGGCCCCGTGATCGGCCAGCCACTCAGAATGGATCGCGCAAAGTCTCGATTTCAACAGGATAAGCAGCGCTCGAAGCGCTGCGACAGATCATTAGACTAGAAGCTGCAGATAGCCGGCGGCTAGCGCCCTGGCGCCGCCTCGAGACCGACAAGAGCGATCTTGCCGTAGCCGGCGCCTTGAACAAGGTTCATCACCGTCATCAGCTCGCCGTAATCGACCAGGCGATCCGCGCGCAGGAGCACGCGTGTTTCCGTGTCCCCATTGGTTGTCCGGTGGAGTTCCGAAACGAAGCTTTCGCGCGTCGTTTCCTCGTTGCCGATCGCCAGTGTCAGGTCTGCCTTCAGTGTCACGAAAACAGGCTTGTCGTCTCTTGGCGCGGGCTTGGCCACGGACTGCGGCAGATCGACCTTCATGTCGACAGTCGCCAGCGGGGCAGCAACCATGAAGATAATCAGCAAGACAAGCATGACGTCGATGAAGGGCGTTACGTTGATCTCGCTGTTCTCGTCGAGATCGCCACCACTTTCGGATATCTTTCCAGCCATCGCCTTATCCGATCCTGGCTATCGACGTGTCGACGTAGCCGTCGCGCCTGTGTGGCTGAGCCTTGCGCGCGTATCGATGGTCGAGATCACGGCTCACCAATCGCTCCACCGCCGCCGCCGCATCCGCCAGGATAAGCTTGTAGCTGCCCACCGACCGGGCGAAGTAGTTGTAAATCACCACCGCGGGGATGGCCGCGACGAGGCCAATTGCCGTCGCCAGCAAGGCCTCGGCAATACCGGGCGCGACGATGGCCAAGTTGGTCGTCTGCGCTTTGCTGATTCCGATAAACGAATTCATGATCCCCCAAACCGTACCGAACAGTCCAATGAAGGGACCAACCGAGCCGATCGAAGCCAGAATGCCGGTGCCGCCGCTCATCCGCTTGCCGGCGCGAGTCTCGATGCGTCCGAGCAGGGACGACACGCGTTCTTTGATGCCGGTGGCCGGCGCATGATCGAGAACCGCCTCCGAACGGGCCATTTCGTCGACCGCGGCCGCGACCATTTCCACAACAACGCCGGCCTTTCTGTCGAGCGTCGTCTTGATCTCGGCGAGGCCGTTCGCGGCGGTGAGCGTCCGGACCGCGCGCTTCAGCCGCGATTTTGCGCCAACGAGCTCTATCGTCTTCACCAGGAAGATCGCCCAGGTGATAACGGATGCCAGCGCCAGGCCGATCATCACGCTCTTGACGACGATATCGGCAGCAAGAAACATGCCGATAGGCGAAAGATCGTGCGGAAGGACCGGGTTGGCGTTTGCGCCCGGCGTCGCGGCGTCGGCAGGCGCAGGCGGAGCTGGTGCCGCCGTGACACTCGCCTGGCCGCCGGCGGCGGCCGGAGCCTCAACGGCAGGCGCCGCCGCGTCCTGTGCTTGCCCGGCAACCGCTGCGGCGGGATCATGTTGTGCCGATTGAGCGAAGCCTGTCGAAACCGCTCCGACTAGTGAAATGACGAGCGTTGCCGCAAACAACACATTCAATTGCGGCCGGGTCCCGTGTGACATCTCGTTCCTCACATATTGTGCGCCTGTCTTGCCCCTCGGCTGCGATGCAATCCGGGGACGAGCAGGCCCGCGTGCCTACGCGGGCTCTTTACGACGAACAATGGCCGAATGGCAAGAATTTGTGGAGTGAAATAATCAAGAATAGTAGCTGGTCGCGTTTTTCGACCGCTATCGAGCGAATTTAAAAGCTGCCTTCCTCGGGATGGAAGTCATCGCTGCGCCAGTCATACCGGCGATGACGTTGCCATGGCCGCTCCGTGGAGCCGAACGACTTCACGATCCGCATGCGGGGCGGCGGCGCGGTCTGCTTCTCATCGGCATAAATTTCGATCGCGCCGCTTCGCCGCAGAGTCTCAGCCGTCACAACCAGCGCTCTGCTCGATTTGCAGGTCGGCAAGGGCCGGCGGATGGCTGCGACGACGAGGTCTGCTGCATCGCATAGGGGCTGAAAGAGTTCAGGAGCGTCGACGATGACGATGGTCCAGCCTTCATGGCTGCGGCCGACGCACCATTCGCGCTTGCGGCAGATAAAGCCCCCAGCCTTCACAGACGACAGGATTTCAGCCGCAGTCGCCGCGCTTGCCTTAAGGTCAGGCGATTCAGGTTTTGCGGCCAAAGCGGAGGCATTATCGACGACTGGCGCAACATGATTGGCGACGGCCAGCGCCCGTTGCCATTGCGAGAAGATGAAGTCCGGCGGCCGGGTCCCGTTGGTGGCGATGGCGTCTTCGGCAATCAGCCCAACCAGTTGGCCGTCTTCCGATATCACGATCGAGGGACGTTGCGCCTGGCGCTCCCACGCGATCGCCGTGCCGCCGAACACGATCAACACCGCACCAACGAGCGCCAGCCGCGTTCGCAGCACGCACAGCACGATGCCGCCGAACGCAGCCAAGGCAAAACCGGTCGCGCCCACCCGTCCCGTCACCCACTCGCCATCGAACGAAGCCACGTAGCGCGCCACTACGAGCATCCAATCCAGCCCCTGCCCCATCACCACCAGGGGATAATATTCAAGCCCGAATGGCATGAGCAGCATGGCGAACAAGCCGAACGGCATGATGAGAATGCTGATCAATGGCGTGGCGAGGACGTTGGCGATCAAGCCATAGGCTGGCAGCCGATGAAAATGGGCGGCCGCATAGACTGCTGTCGCCAAGCCGCCGATCAGAGACGTGGCGACGCTGCCTATCGCAAAATTGGACGCCGGCTCCCAGCGGCCAATCACTCTCTCACGCTCTCGCATTCGATATTCGCGCCAGCGGGCATACCCGGCCACCAGTGCCAGGGTGGCCGCGAAGGACATTTGAAATCCCGGCCCGGCAACCGCCGACGGCGTCCACGCGATAATGACGACTGCCGCTAGGGCGACATTGCGCAGGCTGATCGAAACCCGGTCGAAGAACACTGCCACGAGCATGATGGAGATCATGATCCAGGAGCGAAGTGCCGAGACTGCGCCGCCGGAGATCAGGATATAGAGCAGGACCATCACCAGGGCCCCGGCTGCGGCGATCTTCTTGATCGGCAGCCGTTCGGCCAGGCCCGGAACGAGACTCAACAGCGTCCGCGCTCCAACGAGAAAGGTCCCCGCCGCAAGGACCATGTTCAACCCCGAAATAGCCAGAACGTGGGACAGGCCGGCGGCTCGCAGGGTTTCGACGGTCTCGCGGCTGATGGCCCGCTCTTCCGCAGTAACGAGAGCCGCCGCGATCGCCCCCGTGTCGCCGCCGACCACCGCTCGGATCCGGTCTCCAACGGCTTCACGGGCGTCAGCAAGGAGGGCCTTGCCTTGGGCAAACAAGGACGTGCCGGTGGGCGATCCAGCAACATCCGCGTCCGGCACCTGCCGTGGAGCGCCGTAGAAGAACCCGACCGCTCCAACGCCCTTGAAGAAGGCGTCGAAGGCAAAGTCGTTCAAGCCGGGCAGTGCGGGTCCCGAAGGCGGGGAAAGGCGCACCTTTCCCTCGATGATCGCACCGACCGGGAACCCTTCGTGCTGACTTCGCGCCAGCAGTGTTGCCTTGGAGGGCGGTCTGCGTAGCCGCGGCTTGGACGTCTCCTTGATCTCGACCAGATATCGCCAACGCCCCCTATCATCCTGCTCGCGCGACAGCACGCCTCCGCGAAGGTTCGTTGTCACCGGTCCATCGAGAATGACCGTGCGGAGGCGTGCGGTCTCCGCCGCTGCCAGCAACATACCGGCAACAAAGATGAAAGGTGCGACAGCGATCGGCCGCCAAGGCGCAAAACGCCCTCTGCAGAGGAGCACCGATATGCCGAAAATGCAAAGCAGCGGTGCAAGTTTGGCAATTCCGACGTCATACGCCAGAGCGAACCACACGAGGGCGCCGAGCGCCAGAAGCACCGGGATCAGTACGAAGCCGTGCCCAAAATCGGCTTCCTCCTCCACGGCCGCGCGTAATCGCCGGATGGTTGAAACAGCAGTTGCATGGCTCCTGTAACCCAGCGCCGAACCACTCAGTGCCCGTGGCAGCAGGCGACCGGCCTGCATTAGCGGAGCATCCGTGGCATGAACCGCGACTTGGCTGCCGATGAAAGGCGATGCACGATGCAGCGCATCGAGCGTCGTCGGCCCTCGCTCCTCCATCCCCATTCCCGTCCGCTCAACCCCGCTGCGGTTACCGGCCGATCCTGCAACCAACGTCGCCACTTTGCAACCGGAAGATAAGCTGCGCAAAAAATCAGCAGAACTATATGGAATGGTACCGCATTATCAGATTAACAATCATTGATCTGCTTGGACATCTGACCATAACATGCGATTATTGCGTCGCCATATGCACATTTTCGCATCGCACCAATTTGCCTTTCGTACAGCTTGGCAGTCGAAAATAAATCATATAGCAAATTCGCAACGTTCAATTTCGTGGCATTTTGCTATGCCACGTTGCCATAAGACGGAGGCTCCCATGACGGAAAAAAGCGCGGTTGTAACATTCGATGGAAAATCGGCGGAACTGCCAGTGCGATCGGGATCCATTGGGCCGGCCGTCGTCGATATCGGATCGCTCTACAAGCAGACGAAGATGTTCACCTACGATCCGGGCTTTACGTCGACGGCGTCGTGTGAATCCAAGATCACCTATATCGATGGCGACGAAGGCGTGTTGCTCCATCGCGGCTATCCGATCGAGCAACTGGCGGAACACGGCGACTTCCTCGAAGTGTGCTACCTGCTCCTCTACGGTGAACTGCCGACCAAGGCTCAGAAGGACGACTTCGACTATCGCGTGACGCACCACACGATGGTTCATGAGCAGATGACGCGCTTCTTCACCGGTTTCCGCCGCGACGCCCACCCGATGGCTGTCATGTGCGGCTGCGTCGGCGCGCTGTCGGCCTTCTATCACGACTCGACCGACATCACCGATCCCCACCAGCGCATGGTCGCGTCGCTGCGCATGATCGCGAAGATGCCGACGATTGCCGCTATGGCTTACAAATACCATGTTGGCCAGCCGTTCGTTTACCCGAAGAACGACCTCGATTATGCGTCGAACTTCCTGCGCATGTGCTTTGCAGTTCCATGCGAGGAATATGTCGTGAACCCGGTTCTCGCGCGTGCGATGGACCGAATCTTCATCCTGCACGCCGATCACGAGCAGAATGCATCGACGTCGACCGTCCGCCTCGCCGGCTCGTCGGGCGCAAACCCCTTTGCATGCATCGCCGCCGGCATCGCCTGCCTCTGGGGACCGGCGCACGGCGGCGCCAACGAGGCGGCACTCAACATGCTCGCGGAAATTGGCACGGTCGACCGCATCCCTGAATATATTGCCAAGGCAAAGGACAAGAACGATCCGTTCCGCCTGATGGGCTTTGGCCATCGCGTCTACAAGAACTACGACCCGCGCGCGAAGATCATGCAGAAGACGACGCATGAGGTTCTCGCCGAGCTCGGCCACAAGGACGATCCGCTGCTCGAAGTGGCGATGGAACTCGAGCGCATTGCACTGACCGACGAATATTTCATCGAAAAGAAGCTCTATCCCAATATCGACTTCTATTCGGGCATCACGCTGAAGGCGTTGGGCTTCCCCACCACAATGTTCACTGTGCTCTTCGCGCTCGCCCGCACCGTCGGCTGGATCGCGCAATGGAACGAGATGATCGAGGACCCGGAGCAGCGCATCGGCCGCCCGCGTCAGCTCTATGTCGGCGCACCGCAGCGCGACTACGTCCCTGTCTCGAAGCGCTGAGGGGACATCCCGCTAGCGCATTGGCCCGAAAATCGGACCCGATTTTCGGAAAGCACGATGCGTAGATTCAAAGAGTTACAGCGACCTTTGTGCGTCCTAAAGGACGCACAGCGCTGTAAAACAAGAAGCCCGGTCAGAGATGGCCGGGCTTTTTTCCTTGGAGATAATCGAAGACGATTTCCGCGGCCCTGTCGCCCGGCGGTCGGTCAGTCGCCATGCGCTCTTGCACGACGGCAAAACCGTCAAGCATGGCACGGCGTTGTGGAGTGTCGATCGAAAGCCGCTCGAACCAACGCGTCAGCGCCGCCGGCCTGATCATCTTGTTGAAATATTCCGGTACAACCGGAAAATCAGCGATCAGGTTCGGAAGTGCGGCAGTCCATATCCCGATCCGCGTGTGCAGGAAACTGACGAGCCAATCCGCTTTGTATGTTGAAACGACGGGGATACCCGCAAGCGCGAGCTCGAGAATCACCGTCCCGGAAGCGGCAAGCGCGGCGTCGGCCTTTTCAAAGGCCTCCCACTTCCTGTCCGTCGCAACAGATATCTCGGGCTGCACCTTCCACGATGCCGTCAGTTCCTTTACCCGCTGCTCCTGCCGGGGAACAGTCGGCAGCAGAAAGCGCATGCCTTGATGGCGCGTCGCAAGTTCCTCGACGGCCTCGCCAAAAATCGGCAGCAAGCGGCTGACTTCACTCCCGCGGGACCCTGGAAGCAGGAGACAGGTCGCGGGTTCCTGCAGCCGTTCCGCCTGCTGTTTTTCGCGCTGGCGGGCACGGACCGCCAAGACATTGATGTCCGACGCAAGGCGATGGCCGACATAGGTGGTCGGCGGACCATCGAGCGTGCGCATCACTTCCGGCTCGAACGGCAGAACCGCGAGCACATGGTCGACATAGCCACGCATGCGCCGCGCGCGCCCGGGCTTCCATGCCCACACGCTCGGGCAGACGTAATTGATCACCGGCAGGTGTGGTAGCGCGGTGCGCACACGCCGCGCTACACGATGGGTGAAATCCGGGCTGTCGATGATCAGCAGTGCATCCGGCCGTGCTGCAATGATTGCGCGCGCTGCCTGACGAATGCGCAGGAGCAGCTTCGGCAGACGTGCAAGCACCTGCGAAAAGCCCATGATCGACAGTTCGGAATAGTCGAACAGCGACGTCAGCCCCTCGGCTTCGAGTGCCTCGCCGCCGACACCGATGAGTTCAAGCGAGCCTCCAAGGCGCGGGCGAAGTGCGCGCACCAGATCGGCCCCGAGCAAGTCTCCGGAGACTTCTCCGGCTATTACGGCCAGTTTGTAGCCCTTGCCCTTCATCGCAGGCTCCTTGATCACGATGATTTTGGGTCGAACCGACGCGAAATCGTAAACGTGTTCGATTCTAAAGAGTTAGAGCGGAATGCGGGCGGAAAGTCGAACATACTATCCCCTCATCCCGTTCTAGCGCCCACGCTCAACACCCAGGATGAACAGGCCACTCTTGTCCGCTTTGTTGACGAGTTGCGAACGCTCGAGAACAAGTGCCCTGCCCGCTTCGACCGCAATGCCTGCAAGGCCCGCTGCCTCTGCGCCTGCAACTGTGGAAGGACCAATCGAGGGCAGATCCGCGCGTTCGTCCTGCTGCGGCTTGCAAAGCTTAACGAGGACGCCGCGATGACGGGTCGAGACCCGCCCCTCCGCCTTCAGCGCGGCAACGCGCGCCAGCATGGCGTCGGTGCCTTCAGCGCCCTCGAGTGCGATCACCCTACCGCCGACCGCGACGGCGCCCTGTCCGACGTCGAGCGCTCCCAGCGCGTTCGCAGCGGCGATACCAGCTTCTATATCCCGCCGATCGTCATCCGTCGGCACATGGGCCCCAAGCGGGCCCGTGTCTGCGAGAAGATTGGGGACGACTTCCTGAGCACCGATGACGCGGGCACCGCTCGCTTCGATGAGATCCATCGCCATTCGCAGAACCGCGTCGTCGCCACCGGACACCAGAGTCCGAAGCACGCTCGGGACCTTGGCGAGCGTCCTCAGTGTGGGACGGATATCACGCCATTCCGGTCGACGCCGAACTCCGCCGGAAAGCACGACGCGATCAATGCCCTCTTTCTCGAAGGTTCGGCTGATCGCGGCGAAATCACCGATTGCCAGAAGGACGTGGTCGAACCCTGTCCAGTCGGCGTCCGCTTCGCGTGACAGCGCAATGATGAATGGGTCTTCGCCCTGTCGCCGCGCGGCCTCTGCCACGTGACGCGGCAGCGCGCCAGCGCCGGCAATGATCGCCAACCTGCCCCCCGTACCCGGCAGGCTGCGGGCTACCACTGCAGTCAACCTCTGTTGCCGCGGTTCGGCGACGACAGCGCGCGATCGCTTTCTGCGGCAATGAAATCGAGGATCTCCAGCGCCGGCGCGCAACCGAGATACTCCTGCCGGATTGCCGCAGCATTGGCGCGGATCGATTCCGGTCCCTCGAAAATCTGCTTGTACGCCCGCCGCACGGCGTGGATGGTCGCGCGGTCGATGCCGGCGCGCGTCATGCCGACGACATTGAGACCGCTTAGCACGCCGGGATTGCCGTTGAGCATGCCGTATGGAATGACATCGTAGCTGACCGCCGAGAGCCCGCCGATGAAGGCCTGCCTACCAATACGAGTGAACTGGTGAACAGCTGACCCGCC
This sequence comes from Ensifer sp. IC3342, assembly GCF_020193655.1. GTDB lineage: Bacteria > Pseudomonadota > Alphaproteobacteria > Rhizobiales > Rhizobiaceae > Sinorhizobium. Next base: position 1,546,643 of record NZ_JADYVE010000001.1, on the reverse strand, counting down.
GCCGAGAATGGCGCGGTCGTCAACGATCACGTGCCCCGCCAGCATCACGTTGTTCGACAGGATGATATTATTTCCGAGCCGGCAGTCGTGCGCGACGTGAGAATTGGCCAGAAACAGGTTGTTGTTGCCGACGATCGTGGTGCCGCCGTGCTCGACGGTGCCCGTGTTCATCGTCACGCCTTCGCGGATGGTGCAGTTCTCGCCGATAACCAGCGTCGTGTTCAAGGCGCTGTGATGCACGCTTTGCGAGTCTCCGCCGATGACGGCGGATGGAAAGATCTTCGTCCCCTTGCCGATCGTCGTGCGCCCGATGACGACGACGTGGCTCAGGAGCTCGACGTCGTCTCCCAGAACGACATTCGGCCCGATGTGGCAAAACGCGCCGACCTTCGCGTTCTCTCCGATCACCGCCCCGTCCTCGATGACGGATGACGGATGGATCTTCGCAGTCGATGCAATCATTTTCAGGCGTCTTCCTTGCTGACAATCATCGCGCCGATATCAGCTTCCGCGACAAGTTGCCCGTCAACTTTTGCATCACAGTGAAATTTCCAGATATTGCCACGCTGCTTCTGTTTCGCGACGTGGAATTCGACCCGGTCCCCCGGTACGACAGGCTTGCGGAAGCGGGCATTGTCGATGGTCATGAAGTAGACCAGGTTGTTGCCGATCCCGGTCTTGCGGGCGCAGATGGCGCCGGCGGTCTGCGCCATGCCTTCGATCAGCAGCACGCCCGGCATGATCGGCTTTTCCGGAAAATGTCCAGTGAAATGCGGCTCGTTCGCCGTCACGTTCTTGATCCCGATCGCCGAGTTGTCGGAGTCGATCGCGATGATGCGATCGACAAGCAGGAACGGGTAGCGATGGGGAAGAAGCGTCAGGATTTCCTGAATATCCGCCGTGCCGAGTACCGTTGCAGCCTCATTCATCCTTGCCACCCTTCTTCTTCTGTCTTTCGCTTGCGCGCATCGCCATCTCGGCGATGTCGCGCAGAAAATCCCGCATCGGGCGTGCCGGAATGCCGCCATAACGCTCGCCCGCCGGCACGTCGCTCGCCACGCCGCTCATGGCCGCGATCTGGACGCCATCTCCGATGGTAATGTGGCCGTTGACGCCGGTTCCGCCGCCGATCATCACGCCGTCGCCAATCTTCGTGCTGCCGGCGATGCCAACCTGGCTGACGATACCGCAATAGCGACCAATGCGGACGTTGTGCCCGATCTGGACGAGGTTGTCGATCTTCGTGCCCTCGCCGATCACGGTATCATCCATCGTGCCGCGATCGATCGTCGTGTTCGCACCGATCTCGACGTGATCCTGGATAATCACGCGACCGACCTGAACGATCTTGATCATTCCGCCGCGGGGGCCCGGCGCGTAGCCAAAGCCGTCCTGGCCAACGCGCGCGCCGGGATGAATGATGACGTTGTTGCCGATCAGCGCACAAAGAATGCTGGCTCCGGCAGAAATCGTACAATCGCGGCCGATTCGGACATTCGGCCCGATGACGGCACCCGCGGCGATCCGCGTTCCACTGCCGATCTCGGCGCCGGCACCGATCACCGCCATCGGCTCGATTTCTACGCCAGCCTCGAGTCGGGCCGTCGGATCGACAAACGCACCCGCAGCAACGCCCCGCTCACTCGTATTATAGCACGGGCGCATCGCCGTTTCATGAAGCAGAGCGCCCGCAACTGCAAAGGCCGTATGCGGCTTGGCGCTCAAGAGAACGGGGATATGATCCGGAACGATTGAAGCAATCGCCTTGTCGCAAATGATTGCCGAGGCATGACAATCGTTCAGCTCGTCGCGATTCTTACGCGAGAGCATATAACAAACATCGCCCGATTTAGCGCGATAAACCGGCGCGACCGCGTGGATCAAGCGATCCGCCGCAGCGGCATCCGACAACTCCGCCCCAATCTGATCCGCCAAGTCACCCAAGCGAATCCCTTCATGGGGCGGAAAAAACCAGTTCTGTTCCATGGACACTCCAGAACAATTTTGGACAGCAGTTCTGGACTGCTCTTTATCAGAACGACGAGTTAATGCCGAACTTGAAGTTCTGGACTTCGTCAAAATCTTCCTTGGCAACCGGCACGGCGTAGTCCACACGCAACGGACCGAAGGGCGAGGCCCAGATCAGGCTGACGCCGACGGAGGCGCGCAACGAGGCATCGTCACCGAGAACGGATTCCCCGGGGCCAACGGCGACATCGTTGCCATACAGCGTACCGGCATCGACGAAGAGCGCGCCGCGGAAACCGCTATCACGCGGGATACCCGGCAGCGGGAACGACGCTTCAGCAGAAGCCGTGAAGTAGGTCGTACCACCGAGCGCGTCGCCGTTGTTGACACGCGGACCAATGCCGTTGCGCTCAAAGCCGCGGATATCGTTGCTGCCCAACTGGAACTGGTCGAAAACTTCCATTGAACCGGACGTCTTGAACAAGTGACCCGCACTTCCGGCGAGCGACGCGATGATGTCTGCCTCGTCGTTCACCGTGTAATACCACTTGGCCTTACCCGTCAGCTTGTAGAAATCGGACGTGCCGCCAAGACCGGCGAATTCCTGCGTGACCGAGGCGAGGATACCCTCATGCGGAAGCTGAGCGTCATCCAGTGTGTTGTAAGTGATCGACTGGGAGATCGACGAGCGGGTCCACGGGCTGCCATCGATCGCACGGTCATAGGGAGTCGACAACTCATCCTTGTCGCCGAAGTATTCGAACTCCGTGTAGTTATAGCGCAACGTTGTCGACAGGGACTCGGTGATCGGCGCAGTCACACGCAGGCTGAAGCCCTGATCGTTGTAGCTGTAGTGATCGTCGTCAAAGTCGTTTTCGTTCTTGAACAGATCGAAGCCCGCGGCCAGACGGTAACCGAGGAAATAAGGCTCGGTAAACGACACGTTGTAAGTTTGAGTGTCTTCACCCCTGCCGGCCGCAAGGCGAATATATTGTCCGCGCCCAAGGAAGTTCTTTTCCTCGATCGAGGCCTCGACGAGGAAGCCGCCGCCGCCGCCAGCGGAATAACCGGCACCGATGCCGAACGAACCGGTCGACTGGTCTTGCACATCGACAACAATCACGACACGGTCCGCAGCGCTGCCCGGCTGCGTGGAAATATTTACACTCGAGAAATAGCCGAGAGCCTCGAGCCGGCGCTTTGCGCGAGCGATCATTTCCTGGTTGAAGGCATCACCTTCACCGACGTCGAACTCGCGGCGAATAACGTAGTCACGCGTGCGCGTGTTGCCGCGGATTTCAATGCGCTCGACGTAGGCGCGCTCACCCTGGTCGACCAGATAGTCGACGGCGATCGTGTGATTGGCAAGGTCGCGGTTGCCGCGAGGGGTCACGCGGGCGAACGGATAGCCCTCCGAAGCAACACGCTTCGAAATTTCGCTCATCGTGTCCTGAACATCCTTCGCCTTATAGACGGAGCCTTCGCGACTCTGGATCAGACCCCTCAGTTCTTCAGCGTCGATACCTTCGACCGTCGACTCGATATTGACTGCACCGAAGTCGTAGCGCGGACCTTCTTCGACGGTGATCGTCACCGTGTATTCATTGGTCTCTTCGTTCAGCGTCGCGTCGGACGAGATAACTTGGAAGTCGGCATAGCCACGGTTGTAATAGAACTGACGCAGCAGCTCTTCGTCGGCACGCAGCTTGTCCGGATTGTAGACGTCCTTACGGGTCAGAAACGAGAAAATACCCGATTCCTTGGTCGCGATCACCGACTGCAGCCGGCCATCGCTGTAAGCTTCGTTGCCGACGAAATTGATCTGCGAAATCTTCGTGCGTTCGCCTTCGTTGATGACGAAGGCAATGTTCACGCGCCCTTCGGCAATCGGCACGACCTGCGTCGTGACGGTGACGTCGCTACGACCAATCGCGGCATAGGCGGACTTGATGGCCTGAATATCGCTTTCGACGGTCGCCTCACTGTAAGGGCCGAGCGGCTGGGTACGCACGATACCCTGTAGCTTATCATCCTTGATCTTGCGGTTGCCGTTGAAGACGACCTGGTTGACGAGCTGGTTTTCGTTAACGGTGACAACGAGCGTGCCACCGGCGACATTGATGCTGACGTCGGAGAAATAGCCGGTGGCATAAAGGCGCTTCACCGATGCATCGATATCGGCATTGCTGAAGTTCCTGCCCGGGACGATCGTTATGTTCGCGCGCACCGTGTCCGCGCTTACGCGCGCTGCGCCCCGCACTTCAACCCGATTGATGACCGCGGCATGCGCAACGGACGTGCCTGCGAACACCCCTACACCGGTACCCGTGGCAACCATGCTTGCTGACAGCGCAAAGGCCGACACCGCGTTCAAAAACCTTGAACCAGCTTTCATGTTAAAATCTTACCTTTTCCCAACGTCGCGCGGCAATTTCGTACCGACTCCGGTCACGGTTGCCGTTTTACCCGCTTTTGCCATACAAGCAAGCCAGCTAGTTAAATTCTGTTTACTTCAATTCGAACCGTGGCTTAACCGCCACTACGGATTCGACTTATCGTAAACAAATCCTTGCGGCGCAAGCCATTGCGCGTCATGCGTTCACAATATCCGAAAGGTTTCTCTCTCCCTCCGCGGCCCCGGAAAACAAGAAGAGCAAAGCCCTGCTGCACGTTCCTTAAATCGTAGCCGACTTAAAGTGCACAGCGTCCTTTGCGCGTCTGGTAAGACGCGGCGGCGCAGAGACCATGCCTCACGTATTCGGGATCCCGTTTCAGCCGAAAAGCCAATTGATGTCGTTCCACGCCGCGAAGACCGTGAGCATCAACACCATCGCAAATCCGATGCGGAAAGCGATGTCCTGTGCCGCAGGCCCGACCGGTTTGCCGCGCAACGCCTCCACCGCATAGAACATGAGATGACCGCCATCAAGCACGGGCACGGGCATGAGGTTAAGCAATCCTATAGAAACTGAAAGAACGGCTGCGAAATTCAGCACTTCGGCAACGCCAAGCTTGGCCATCTGCCCGGAAATCTGGGCGATACGGATCGGTCCACCCACCTGATCGGCCTTCATCCGGCCAACGACCAGATTCGACAGATAGTCGAACGTGCCGGTGACGATGCGCCAGCTTTGCAGGGCTCCCTGCCCGACCGCTTCCAGCGGCCCATAGGTCTCGATTCGGAAGTTTCCGACCTCTTGATTTGTTCCGATCCCGATCTTGCCCTCTTCCACCTTGTTGCCCAGAGGGTCGACGGATTCGATGCGCTGCGGCACCATCTGCAGGTCTATCGGGGAACCATCGCGCTCGACGCGAACCGTGATCGGCAGTTCCGGGCGGACACTGACGTAGCGTCGTACGTCGTCAAAGGTCACAATCGGCGTTCCGTCGATTGAAACAAGCCTGTCACCCAGCTTGACGCCTGCCTTCTCCGCCGCGCTGCCCGGCGCCACCAAAGCCACGACCGGATCGGCGACGGCCCGCCCATAGACGGAAAAAAGAACGGCAAAAATCGCAATCGCCAGCACGAAATTGGCAATCGGTCCGGCGGCGACGGTCGCAGCCCTTTTCCAAAGCTTCGCCCCCAGGAAGGTGCGAGCACGCTCTTCCGGCGCGATTGCCTCGAGACGCCGATAGTCGGGCGTGCTCGCTGCATCTTCGTCGCCGAAGAATTTCACGTAGCCGCCCAGCGGAATCGCGCAGAATTTCCATCGGGTGCCGCGACGATCGGTCCAGCCGAACAGCTCCGGTCCGAAGCCAACGGAAAAGGCGACGATACGGATACCGGCCCAGCGGCCCACCAGATAGTGTCCCAGCTCATGAACGAAGACCAGAAGGGTCAGCAGGAACAGGAAGGTGGGTATAGCGTATTGCAGATTCTCAAGCAGAAGGCTCATTGGCATTTCCTAACGCATCCGCTGTTGCGACGTCGCGCGCTTCCTCTTGCAGGTTCCCCTCAAATCGTGCCCGATTGAAGGATAAAACATGCAGCAATTCAAAGTTGCTACAGCGTCCTTTGCGCGTCTCAAAAGACGCGCGGCGCTGTAGGGATGCGCGGCTACCGCCGTCACATTGTTGCACCTTATATAATCTACCCTCAATTCAAATTCGACCTAAGGGATTATGCAGGTCTCAAAGGCCCAACAGAACCGAACCGAAGGCGATTGCGCGGCCGCCAGCAGACAGGGTCTGCGCCAACACCAGAACCAGGGCGGCAATGCAAGCGAATATCAATCCGTCGACCCGGTCCATGACCCCGCCATGTCCGGGAATAAGCCGGCTCGAATCCTTGACGCCAAACCGGCGCTTGATGAATGACTCGAACAGATCCCCGATCTGGCTGGCCACGGAAAGCACGAGCGCAATGATCGGAATGCGCAGATCCTCCAGGGAGAAATGAGCCATGAAGACGGCAACACCCGCGAGAACACCACAGATCGTCCCGCCCAGCGCTCCCGACCAGGTTTTTCCGGGCGAGATCGCCGGAGCCAGCTTCGGCCCACCGATTGCCCTGCCGGTAAAATAAGCGAAGATATCCGTTCCCCAAACGACGGCGAACACGAATAGCATTGCCACCAGACCGAGATAATCGGCGCCGCGGATTGCCGCGAGCGAAACCGCCGTCAAACCGGCATAGACTATGCCGCCCGGCAGCCACCAGCTCGAGTTGCGGATAAACACCCAAAGTCCGGCGAGAACCAAACAGGCGGCAAGGACCGGCAGGCTGAGATGGATATAGTCAAACAGAACGAGGATTGCGATCACGACCTGGGAAAGCCACCCGAAGGCATTGCCCTGGAAGTCGCTCTCACCGAGTTTCGTAATGGTCGACCACTCGTAGTAGACCAGCAAACCGATCGCGACGGACAAGAGCTGGAACGCAAGGCCGCCCGCCCAGGTCGCGCCAAGAGCGACCGCCGCAAGCATTACTCCGGAGGCGATGCGTAGCTTGAGTTCAGTCTGCATCAGGAGCCGACCGCCAGCGTCGGTTGCGGGAGTCCGCCGAAACGGCGTTCGCGGCTGGCGTATTTTTCGATGGCGGCAAAGAATGTTTCGCGCGTGAAATCCGGCCAAAGTTCGGGAATGAACAGCAATTCCGAATAGGCTCCTTGCCAAAGCAGAAAGTTGGAGAGGCGCTCTTCGCCGCTCGTCCGCAGAATCAGATCCGGATCGGGAATGCCGGCGGTGTCAATCGTTGCGTTGATCCTCTCCGGCGTGATCTCGTCCGGGCGGAGGCGACCGGCGGCCACCTCTGTCGCCAAACGACGCATAGCCCTCGCCAACTCGTCCCTCGCGCCATAGTTGAAGGCGATCACCAAGGTGATCCCGGTGTTCGCGCTCGTTGTTTCCTCCGCTTCGATCAGCAACGGGAGAATGTCGCCGCTGAGATTTGCGCGGTCGCCAATGACGCGGATGCGGACATTCTCACGGTGTAGATCGGCGAGATCGCGCCGTATGAATGCCTTGAGCAAGCCCATGAGGTCCGTTACCTCAGCCTCGGGCCTACTCCAGTTTTCCGACGAGAATGCGAAAAGCGTGAGATAGCGAATGCCGAGTTCGGCGGCCGCCTTTACCGCGGCCCGCACGGCCTCGACGCCTTTTCGATGTCCCATCGTGCGCGGCAGTCCGCGCGCGTTGGCCCATCGACCGTTGCCATCCATGATGATGGCAACGTGGTTCGGTACGTTTGCGGGGATGAACTCTGGCATTGGCGGTCCAAAAAAGAGACTCAGATCATCACGCGTCAGACCTGCATGATTTCCTTTTCCTTCTCGGCGAGCAAGCGGTCGATCTCGGAAATTGTTTCGTCGGTCATCTTTTGGACGCGCTCGGACTGAGCACGGTGGATATCCTGACCGATCTCGCCATCCTTTTCGGCTTTTTTCAGGTCGTCCATGCCGTCACGGCGAACATGGCGGACAGCCACCTTGCTTTTCTCGGCGTAGTCGTGCGCGACCTTGACGAGAGACTTGCGGCGTTCCTCGTTCAACTCCGGCAGAGGAATACGCAAGTTTTGGCCGTCAACGATCGGATTCAACCCGAGATTCGATTCCCGGATCGCTCGTTCAACGGCACCAACCATGGATTTGTCCCACACCGAGACGGACAGCATCCGCGGCTCCGGGACCGTGATATTGGCCACCTGGTTCAACGGCATGCGCGAGCCGTAGGCTTCGACGGTCACCGGATCGAGAACGTTGGCCGATGCGCGGCCGGTGCGAAGCGACGCTATGTCGTGCTTGAATGCGGAGATCGCTCCGTCCATGCGGCGTTTCAGTTCCTTCAGGTCCACACCTTCACTCATGGTTCAAGACTCCCGTTCCTGTCTTCAATGGCCCGAAGGGCCTTCAAACTGTCAATTGTCCGTGACGATGGTGGCATGGCCGCCACCGGTCAAGATCTCCGCAAAACCGCCCTTCTCGTGGATCGAGAAAACGACGATCGGAATGGCATTTTCGCGTGCAAGAGCCACCGCGGCAACGTCCATCACGGCCAATCCTTTCTCCAGAACCTCGCTGTGGGTGAGGCGATCGAACCGGGTAGCCGTCGGGTCCTTCTTCGGATCGGCAGAATAAATGCCGTCGACCTGCGTTCCCTTGAAGATCGCTTCTGCGCCCATCTCTGCTGCGCGAAGTGCCGCGGCGGAATCCGTCGTGAAGAACGGATTGCCCGTACCTCCGGCGAAGATGACCACGCGGCCAAGTGAGAGATGATATAGGGTAGCGCGCTGCGAAAAACTCTCACAAATTTCCGGCATGGCGATGGCCGAAAGCACGACGGTGTCGATGTCCAGCTTGCGCAGTGACGTTGCCAGCGCGAGCGCATTGATCACCGTCGCCAGCATCCCCATGTGGTCGCCGGTTACCCGATCGCCGCCCTTAGAGGCAACTGCGACGCCGCGGAAGATGTTGCCGCCGCCGACGACGACGCCGACTTCGACGCCCATGGCGCGCGCTTCGGCGATATCCGATGCAATCCGGTCGGCGACTGCCACATCGATGCCGAAGCCCTGGCTTCCCATCAAGGCTTCACCGGAGGCTTTGAGAAGAACACGCTTGTAGATTGGCTTGGCCGACATCATCACTCCTGAACAGATCGGCACGCCTGTGCGGAAGGCGGCGCACAGCGGCATAAGGATATATCGTGTCGCGCGGTATCGACCGCTCCGGCACAAACCGGCGGGTCCGACGCTTTGACGAATGCCGGATACACGAAGGGCACCGCGTTGTCACGCGATGCCCCCATGTTTTCCCAATAAGGGTGAAGAAATCAGCCCTTCGCGGCCGCGGCGACTTCCGCAGCGAAATCGGACTCTTCCTTCTGAACGCCTTCGCCGAGCAGCAGGCGTGCGATACCGGCGACCTCGATCGGCGCACCGACGGTCTTTTCCGCTTCCTTGATCGCTGCCTCGACGGTCTGGTCGGGGTTCATGACGAAGGCCTGCGAGAGAAGGGCGACTTCCTCGAAGAACTTGCGCATGCGGCCTTCGACCATCTTCTCGATGATGTTGTCCGGCTTGCCCGAAGCGCGCGACTGTTCGATGAAGACGTTGCGCTCGCGTTCAGCAACCGCCGGGTCGATTTCGCTCGGGCGAACCGCCAGCGGGTTGGTCGCAGCAACGTGCATCGCAACCTGACGACCGATCGCATTCAAGGCTTCCTTGTCGCCGGTCGACTTGAGGGCGACCAGTACACCGAGTTTGCCGAGACCGTCAGCAACCGAATTGTGGATGTAGGTCGCGACGACGCCATGGTCGACGGACAGCAGCGCGGCACGGCGCAGCGTCATGTTTTCGCCGATCGTAGCAATCGCGTCGGTGATCGTATCGGCAACGGACTTGCCGGTGGCCGGATACTTGGCAGCGCTGATCGCGTCGACCGACCCATCGGTGTCTACAGCAACGGCAGCAACACCACGGACGAGGTCCTGGAAGGCGTCGTTGCGAGCCACAAAGTCCGTTTCCGAGTTGATCTCGACGACCACGGCCTTGTTGCCAGCGCTGGCAATACCGATGAGGCCTTCGGCAGCCGTGCGGCCGGACTTCTTGTCGGCCTTGGCGATACCCTTGGCGCGCAGCCAGTCGATCGCCGCTTCCATGTCACCATTGGTTTCAGCAAGCGCCTTCTTGCAATCCATCATGCCTGCGCCGGTCTTATCGCGCAGTTCCTTCACCATTGCGGCAGTAACACTCATCTTCTTGCCTCTTTGTCTGTTTGGCTGGCGCGCTCACTGTCGATGGCGCAATGCCAGGAGGTTTTGGCAGGGAATGGCTTTTCAATGTGACATCATGATGAACGCCTCATCGCGATGATGCGTGGGCAGGATATTGCAGGCCCGATCGCGCCATTTCCGGCTGAAAAGAACGAGGCCGTTCAGATTTCCATCACAAACGGCCTCGTCCGACGTTTCATTGGGTACGGCGGTCTTGAGCCGCCGTCCGGCCAATCAGGCCTCGGACGATTCGTCGAGAGCCGGCTCGACCGGAACTTCGACCGATGCACCGAGATCGCGGCCAGCAGCACCCTGCTGACGGGCGATACCGTCGATAGCGGCGCGAGCGACGAGATCGCAATAAAGAGCGATGGCACGCGATGCATCGTCATTGCCCGGGATCGGATAGTCGATCTGGTCCGGATCGCAGTTGGAGTCGATAACTGCAACGACCGGAATGCCGAGGCGCTTAGCTTCGTCGATCGCGATCGATTCCTTGTTGGTGTCGATGATGAACATCAGGTCCGGCGTGCCGCCCATGTCGCGGATACCGCCGAGCGCGCGGTTCAGCTTCTCGCGCTCACGCTCGAGGTTCAGGCGCTCCTTCTTCGTGAAGCCCGAGGCTTCCGAAGCGAGGATGTCGTCGAGCTTGCGCAGGCGCTGGATCGAGTTGGAAATCGTCTTCCAGTTGGTCATCATGCCGCCGAGCCAGCGAGCATTGACGTAGTACTGGGCAGAGCGCTTCGCAGCGTCGGCGATGATTTCCGAAGCCTGGCGCTTCGTGCCGACGAAGAGCACGCGGCCGCCATTGGCGACGGTGTCGCTGACAACCTGTAGGGCGCGCGACAGCATCGGGACGGTCTGAGCGAGGTCGATGATGTGGACGTTGTTACGATCACCGAAGATGTACGGCTTCATCTTCGGGTTCCAGCGATGCGTCTGGTGGCCGAAGTGGACGCCCGCTTCGAGAAGCTGGCGCATAGTAAAATCAGGCAATGCCATGCCTTTGTCTCCTTTTCCGGTTGAACCTCCGCAAGGCGTCGAGCGCATCGTTGCTGCGCCCACCGGCGGAACAGTCCGGATTTCTCCCGGAAAATCCCATGCCTCACGTGTGGAATGAGGCAGCCCCTTAACCGTAACTGCCCGATAAATCAAGACTGGAAGTCAGTTTTGTGCGGTTCTTGCCTATTTGCAGTCTTCCGCGCTGAAGACTTCGAGGTTCGTGAGCTTTCCGCTCAGCACGAAATCTCCATAATCCATCGTGAGGTCGCGCGTTACTCCGTTTTCATAGAGCTTGAACGACATGCTGTAGATGGGCTGAGCGTCTCCGCTCCTGTCGTCGTTGAAGTAGGAGATCTTCACCGGCCAGTAATTCTCGGCCGCGAGCTTTCCGGCCTTGCCGACATCGGCGTCATCCGGCGCCGGCTTGCGCGGTTTGCCGACGAAGGTCGAGGTGATCAGCGTCTTGTCGCCCGTATCGGAGCCATCGAAGATGCGCGATTCGAAAAACGTCTCACCCTTTTTCGCCCGATCGATCACTTCCAGCATGTGCTCGGTCGGGAATCGGCTTTCGGCGAGCGCCACCTCGCGCTTGTCCGGTGCCGTCAGTTCGACCTTGACCCCGGTTTTGTCTTCATGCGCACTGCCACGGACTTCCTTGTCGAGCTTCTCGTCGGTGAAAGAACGCGTCAAAAAGCGGAAGTTACCGTTGCGCATGTCTTCATAGGTGGTCGTCTGCTGATCCGTGAGGCGGACTTCCTCTCCGGTATCGACCTGGGTCATGAACCGGAAACTGACCGTGTAACCCTCGCAGGCAGAACCGTTGAATTCATAGACCATGCGGCCGTACATGCTGGAAATGCCCGAACGGTCAGATGCATCCTTCAGTTCCAGATCGTAAACGGCGCGGTGGGGCGCAAGCACGCTCGCATTCGCGGCACCGGCGCCCAACGCCGTCATCGCCGAGAGACAGACGCTTCCAAAACTGGCAAGACCGAAGCCTGTACGAAACATCTGTTTCCTCCTGTTGCACTCGCCGGCAATGCTATAAACAAACTGTCGGCAGAAGCGAGGCAGATCCGCGACGAATTAGATTGATGCCTGTCCCGATCAAGCTTGCATGCCGGATTTTATCACAAAAGACAACAACGGAGCCTTCCATGTCCGCAGAGATCGAAACGCGCCTCGCCGACCTTGGCATCACCCTGCCCCAGGCCGCGGCACCTGCAGCGAACTATGTTCCCTACGTCATCAGCGGTTCGATGCTCTATATTTCCGGGCAACTGCCGATGGAAGCCGGCAACGTCGCCGTAACCGGACACGTCGGCAAGGACGTCGACGTCGCGACCGCTCAGCGTGCCGCGGAACTCTGCGCAATCAACATCCTGGCGCAGGCCAAGGCAGCGCTTTCCGGCGACCTCGGCCGCATCCGTCGCCTCGTAAAGATCAACGGTTTCGTCGCATCCGTCCCGGAGTTCGTCGAACAGCACCTCGTCATCAACGGCGCGTCCAACCTGCTCGCCAATGTGCTTGGCGAAGCCGGCAAGCATGCACGTGCCGCCGTGGGCATGGCTGCCCTGCCCTTCAACGCAGCCGTCGAAATCGACGCCATCATCGAAATCGCCTGATCCGGGGAATCTCATGAAGGATATTTCCTGGCTCAAGGCCCAACCGATCGCCCATCGGGGCTTTCACGACATGAATCGGGAGGTTTGGGAAAACACCCTTTCGGCGTTTTCCCGCGCCGCCGAAGCGGGTTTCGCGATTGAATGCGACCTGCAATATACTGCCGACAGTGTTCCGGTCGTTTTTCATGATGACGACACCGAGCGGCTCTGCGGCATCAAGGGGGACGTCCGGGCAAGGACCGCAGGAGAACTCGGGCTGATGTCGGTCGGTGGCACCAAGGACAAGGTGCCGACGCTTTCGCAGATGCTCCGCCTCGTCAACGGTCGCGTGCCGCTCATCATCGAACTAAAGGGTCGAAAAGACGACGACGAAGGCTTTGCTGCCGCGGTGCTCGATACGCTCGAGGGCTACAAGGGCCACGTGGCGCTGATGAGCTTCGATCATTGGCTGCTCAAGGACCTGAAGGCGCTCGAGGCGCCCTACCCACTTGGCCTGACGGCTGAGGGGGCGGAACCGGAGCGCTTCTTCGTGCACGAGGAGGCAATGCAACTCGGCCTCGACTTCATCTCTTATTTCTACGGTCACCTGCCGAACAGTTTTATCAGCAAGGAACGCGCGCTCGGACGCACCATCGTTACCTGGACAGTGCGTGATCACCAGGCGCAGGAGCACAGCTTCGCGCATGCCGACCAGATGACGTTCGAGGGTTTCGATCCAAGGGAAACCATGATTTCCTAGGCTTATGACAGACGCCATCAACATCCGCATCGAACACTCTTTCACCTCGATCTCGCCGGCGAACTGGAATCGGCTCGCCGGCGCTTCGAAGGCGAACACAAGCGTTCCCTACAATCCCTTCCTCTCGCACGCCTATCTGTCGGCACTGGAGGAATCAGGTTCTGCGACCGCCGAAACGGGTTGGCTCGGGCAACACCTGCTGATGGAAGATGCGGATGGTTTCCTGCGCGGTGCCCTTCCTTGCTACATGAAAAGCCATAGCCAGGGCGAATACGTCTTCGACCACGGATGGGCGGACGCCTTCGAGCGCGCGGGTGGCCGCTATTATCCGAAGCTGCAATGCTCCATACCCTTCACCCCGGTAACAGGACCGCGCCTGCTTACCACCGAAGGGCGCGATCCGCGACCAATCCGCGATGCGCTCGCAGCGGGACTGAAGGAGCTTACGCGCCGCCACGGCGTCTCTTCGGCTCATGTCACCTTCGTCCCGGCCGACGAAGTGCCTATCTTCGAGCGGGCGGGCTTCCTTCATCGAACCGACCAGCAGTTTCATTTCACCAATGAAGGCTACGGGTCCTATAGTGACTTTCTCGAAACTCTCGCATCCAGAAAGCGCAAGGCGCTGAAAAAGGAACGCCGGACGGCCGTCGAAAAGGGCATAACGATCGTTTGGCTGACCGGCAGCGACCTTACCGAGGAGATCTGGGACCAGTTCTTCGCCTTCTACATGGATACCGGCGGGCGCAAATGGGGCCGCCCGTACCTCACGCGCTCCTTCTATTCGTTGATCGGCGAAAGGATGGCCGACGACATTTTGCTCGTCATGGCCAAGCGCGGCGGCCGCTATGTGGCCGGTGCCATCAACTTCATTGGCGGTGATGCGCTCTATGGTCGGCACTGGGGCTGTATCGAGGACCACCCGTTCCTGCATTTCGAGGTTTGCTACCACCAGGCGATCGATTTCGCTATCGCCAAGGGGTTGAAGCGCGTCGGGGCGGGAGCGCAAGGAGAGCACAAACTCGCCCGCGGCTACATGCCCGTCACCACGCATTCGGCGCACTTCATTACGCACCCGGGACTGGCGCGCGCCGTCGCCGACTATCTCGAACGCGAACGCCGCGATGTGGAAGAAACCGGTGAGTTTCTTGCGGAGCACGGGCCTTTCCGCAAAGGTGAGCGCTAGAGCGGGATGAGGAAAAGTGCGCGGTTTTCCGCCCTCATCCCGCTCTAACTTATTGAAATCGATTATGTTTATGATTCTGGGGCGATTCGACCCAAAATCATCGTGATCTGGGACGACTGACGGGATGCCGGCCGATGCCGGCGCGACAACACGAGGAAACGAAAATGAGCGCGTATGACACGAACAACATCTTCGCCAAGATCCTGCGGGGCGAGATTCCATCGCACCGGGTCTACGAAGATGATGCGACCGTCGCTTTCATGGATGTGATGCCTCAGGCGGAGGGCCACGTCCTGGTGCTGCCGAAGACCCCCTCCCGCAACATTCTCGACGCCGACGCGTCAACGCTGCCTTCCCTGATCGGTACGGTTCAGAAGATCGCCATTGCGGCAAAGGAAGCCCTTGACGCCGACGGCGTGACGATCATGCAGTTCAACGAGGCGCCCGCCGGCCAGTCCGTCTTCCATCTGCACTTCCATGTCATACCCCGCCGTGACGGCATTCCGCTGAAACCGCATTCCGGCCGCATGGAAGACGAAGCCGTACTTGCGGCGAATGCGGAAAAGATTCGGCAGGCTCTCTGAGCGCCGGGAGAAGCGGCCTCCCGGGCAGCGTTCTAAAACCCGAGCCACCAGAGTCCGGCGGCGAGTGTCGCGATTGCCGTTGCGATGCCGACCGCCGGCTTTTGGCGGGCGAGGAAAAACGCAACCGCGCCAAGCACCACGGCCCCCAAGCGCAGCCAAAGAGGTGACTGCTCCAGCACGCCAGTCGGGTAGAGAACAAGCTTCGCGATGACAGCCGCGACCAGCGCCGTCGCCACCGCCCTCACCCAGTTCAGCGCCTCGGAATCCTCGCGCAGCCGTCTGCCGGCAAGCACGCCGAGCCACCGCCAAATATCGGTCGCGAGCCAACCGGCTGTCGCGATGAAAACGTAAGCCCACCAGCCTTCCTGCCACGTCACGCGCCCACCTCTCTTCGCGAGCGCCAGGACCGCTCGACAGACCAGGCGAGCGTTCCGCCGCCAACGCCCGCGAGCAGGATGTCGAACTCCGGCAGCAGCCAGTAGAAGAACGGTCCAGCGACGAGGCCGATGGCAAGCGCCAGATAGACCACCCGGTGACGCGCTGAATTCCAGATAGAGGCTAGGAAATAGACCGGCGTCAGAAAGAAAAGACAGCCGGCAATGATTGGCGGGAAGTCAGCAACGAGACGATAGACGACCGCCACAAGCGCCATGTTGGCGGCGACGAGCGTGATGCCGAAACCAGCGAAGAATGTCACGCGGTGCACACGCGGCACCTGCTGCACGCGCTCCATAGCAAACACCCACGCTGTGATCGCGATGAAATGCGACAACATGAGAAGCAGCCATGTCGGCGTCCTCGGCGTACGCAATTCAGGGACAAGGGCCGCGACCATCGGCATGAGCCGCACGGACGAGAGCGTCACCGCGAGAAAAGCCGTGGCAAGGCTTGCACCGCTCAGGATCGAACTGACGAGGATGACCTTTGCCGGCAGGGCCCAGACAATGCCCGTCATGAAGACGACCTGCTCAAGCGGGATGCCGGCCTGCGCCGTGAACGAGCAAAACCCGACAAAGGAAAGCATCAGGATGATGGCGGGCAGGCTGAGGATGCCGCGAGCGCCGGTCAGGAACCAGGCAACAGATGATCGTTCGTCTTTCACGCGTTCCATGGACACCTGCGGGCGACGCTTACTCATATACAGCGCCGGGTGTCCGATCAAACGCACAAAGGTCGCTGTAGAACTTTGAACTTCTGCATGTTTCCTAAAGTCGACTGGCTTAGCTAAACATGCCGAAACATGACGGTGCCGGGTGAGCTTCACCCGGCACCGTCGGATTCGATAGAGATAGCCCTACTTCTTGCGCGGCACCTTGGGAACCGTCCGTCCCTTCAACGGGGCCGACCCTGCCTTGCCGTCCTTGGAGGATGCCTTCGCCGCGGTCTTCTTCGCCTTTGGCTTCGGTTCGGAGTCAGCGGCGATCGTTTCCTTCTCGTCGCCCTTCTTGGGTTTGGCACCCTTGCCTGCCGGACGTGAGACTTCCGCCTTCGGCTTGATCGGCACCGTTTCGGGTACGGCATCAAGAATCAGCCCCTTGCTGCCGTCCTCCTTCGTGCCGATCGTCACCTTGACGACGCCACCCTTCTTCAGCTTGCCGAAGAGGATTTCGTCGGCGAGCGGCTTCTTGATGTTTTCCTGGATGACACGCGCCAGCGGCCGAGCGCCCATCTTTTCGTCGTATCCCTTCTCGGCGAGCCAGGCGATTGCGTCCGGCGCGAGGTCGAAGGTCACGTTGCGTTCGGCAAGCTGCGTCTCGAGCTGCATGACGAACTTCTGCACAACCTGGTGGATGACCGGCGTCGGCAGCGAACTGAACGGAATGACCGCATCCAGTCGGTTGCGGAATTCCGGCGTGAACAGCCTGTTCAGCGCCTCGATGTCCTCGCCCTCGCGCTTCGATGAGCCGAAGCCGATTGCCGGCCGCGCCATATCGGACGCACCCGCATTGGTCGTCATGATCAGGATCACGTTGCGGAAGTCGATCTTCTTGCCGTTGTGATCGGTCAACGAACCATGGTCCATCACCTGCAAGAGGATGTTGAACAGATCCGGATGCGCCTTCTCGATCTCATCGAGCAGCAGCACGCAATGGGGATGCTGGTCGACGCCGTCGGTCAGGAGACCGCCCTGGTCGAACCCGACATAGCCGGGAGGTGCACCGAGCAGGCGGGATACCGTATGCCGCTCCATGTATTCCGACATGTCGAAACGGAGAAGCTCGACACCCAGCGACAACGCCAACTGCTTGGCCACTTCGGTCTTGCCGACGCCGGTGGGGCCGGAGAACACATAGCAGCCGATCGGCTTGTTTGGTTCCCGAAGGCCGGCACGCGCCAGCTTGATCGACGAGGCGAGCGCCTCAATCGCCAGGTCCTGGCCATAGACCACGGACCTCAGCTCCTTCTCGAGATTGGCAAGTACTGCCTCGTCGTCCTTGGAAACGGTCTTCGGAGGGATACGAGCCATGGTCGCAATCGTCGCCTCGATCTCCTTCTCGGTGATCAGCTTGCGACGCTTGCCAGCGGGAAGCAGCATCTGGGCGGCACCGGACTCGTCGATCACGTCGATCGCCTTGTCCGGCAGTTTCCGATCGTTGATGTAGCGGGCGGAAAGCTCGACCGCCGCCTTGATCGCGTCGTTCGAGTATTTGAGGTGATGATAGTCCTCGAAATACGGCTTCAGCCCCCTCATGATCTCGATCGCGTCGGCAATCGTCGGTTCGTTGACGTCGATCTTCTGGAACCGGCGCACAAGGGCGCGATCCTTCTCGAAGAACTGGCGGTATTCCTTGTAGGTCGTCGAACCGATGCAGCGGATCGCCCCCGTCGAGAGCGCCGGCTTCAGTAGGTTGGACGCATCCATCGCGCCGCCCGACGTGGCGCCGGCGCCAATCACGGTGTGGATCTCGTCAATGAAAAGCACCGCGCCCGGATAGTCCTCGAGTTCCTTGACGACCTGCTTCAGCCGCTCCTCGAAATCACCGCGATAGCGCGTTCCGGCAAGCAGCGTTCCCATGTCGAGCGAGAAGATCGTGGCGTCCTGGAGCGCTTCCGGCACCTTCTTTTCAACGATGCGCTTGGCAAGGCCTTCGGCAATCGCCGTCTTGCCGACGCCGGGGTCGCCGACATAGAGCGGGTTGTTCTTGGACCTGCGGCAAAGCACCTGGATCGTACGATTGACTTCGGCATTGCGACCGATCAGCGGATCGATCTTTCCGGACTTCGCCTTCTCATTGAGGTTCACGCAGTAGGCGGTCAGCGCGTCCTGTTGTTTCTTCGGACCAGCCTCGTCGCTTTCGCGGGGCGCTTTCTGTTCGGAATCCTGATCTTCGGCGCCGCGCACCGGCCGCGATTCGGAACTTCCCGGTCGCTTGCCGATCCCATGGGAGATGAAGTTGACCGCGTCATAGCGGGTCATCTCCTGCTCCTGGAGGAAATAGGCGGCGTGGCTTTCGCGCTCGGCAAAGATCGCCACCAGCACGTTGGCGCCCGTCACCTCCTCCCGACCAGAGGATTGCACGTGGATGACCGCACGCTGGATCACGCGTTGAAAGCCAGCGGTCGGCTTGGAGTCTTCGTCGTAGCCGGTGACAAGGTTCGACAGTTCGTTGTCGACATAGTCCGTCACGGTCTTGCGAAGGGTTTCGAGATTTACGTTGCACGCGCCCATCACGGCAGCCGCATCGGCATCGTCGATCAATGCCAGCAGCAGATGCTCGAGCGTCGCATATTCATGGTGGCGCTCGTTGGCAAAAGTCAGTGCCTGATGCAGCGCCTTTTCGAGGCTGGGCGAAAATGTTGGCACGTTAGTTCCTCATTTCTTTTCCATGACGCATTGCAACGGATGCTGGTGCTGCTTGGCGAAATCCATCACCTGCGTCACCTTGGTTTCGGCGACTTCGTAGGTGAAGACGCCGCACTCTCCCACGCCGTGATTGTGAACGTGGAGCATGATGCGGGTCGCTTCTTCCCGATCCTTCTGGAAGAAGCGCTCCAGAATATGGATGACGAATTCCATCGGCGTGTAATCGTCATTCAAAAGCAGAACGCGATACAAACTCGGCTTTTTGGTCTTCGGCTTGGTGCGCGTGATAACGGAGGTGCCACGACTGGGGCCGCCTCCGTCTCCTTCGCTTCCCTGCTGCATCCGGACCGGCATGGCGATCATTCTTGTTCATTCCTTTACAGCTGCGCTTCCAACGAACGTGGCTGCGGCATGCTCGTCCTTATCTAATGGTTCGTTTCTGAATTTTAAGGCCGAACCAACGCACTGCAATCATATTCGCACGGCGAAACACAAGATTGATCAACTTTCTTCGATCACAAGCGGCAGTATTTCAAATGCAAGAGGGCCGGCCGCGGCAACCGCGACCGGCCCTCTTGCGATGGCGATGGTCCTTGTCGTCAGGCCGCGGCGGCAGACTTGACAGCTGAGGTCGCCTTGGCGACCGGCGCTTCGTAGGGTTTGTAGGCGTCCTTGGCGAGATCGGCATACATCTCGCCGATCTTCGTTGCCTCGGCCACGAAGCCTTCGTAGCTTGCCTTCACGTAATTGGTCTGAAGTTCGAACGCAGCTTCAATGCTCTTGGCATTGGCAAGCTTTTCGAAATGGGCAATGCCGTCTTCGAAGGACTTCTTCGAATAGTCCGCTGCTTCCGTGGCAATGGCCTGAAAGCCCTTGGTCAGGGCCGAATAGCTTTTGACAGCAACATCAATGGCTTCTTTGCTTTTCTTGTTCGCATCGTCGAAGTTAAACATCGGGGTGTCTCCTTTAGACGGCTTAACTGTCAGTCAGTCTATGTGCGGTGCACAAAAAGTCAAGTTCTGTGTGCAACGCAATAAAACACTGTTCTTGCAACGACTTGATGAAAATCGGCAGCTAATCCTGCGATTTTTTTTCACGCAGGCGCATTAATATGACTTTTAATGAAAAACCCGGCCTAATCACTCAGAACCGGGTCGGAATGTCGACGAATGATCTTGATCTCACAGATCGATGTCGAGGATCGCCATCGAGAAGTTGTACGAAAGCTCCCCATCCTCTTCGTCGCGGAAAACGACACCGAGAAATTCGTCGCCGAGGTAGACCTCAGCAGACTCGTCCTTCTTCGGCCGCGCCTTGACGACCATGGACTGGTTGAAGGTACGCTTGAAATAGGCTTCAAGCTTTCGGATCTCTTCGGGCTTCAAATCTTCTCTCCATGGATGTTTGATTTGCGGCGCTTCTCGCATGCGGAATTACCAGGTGTAAACCCACTTGAAGCGCCGGCGTCCCTCCAGCTTTGCGAAGTCGCCTTATCGTTTTGAATTTCCGTCCAATTTTCTGCAAAGTTCGAAGCGGGCGCCAGCGGAAAACCGCTCGCAAGATCGTCATGCCCCGCATCGCCGAACGCCGGAACTTGCGAGGCGCGGCCGCGCCGGCGCTCGCATCCGGTCAGACACGCAACCCCGCTAAATGTCGAAGCTGGCCAGGATCTGGTCCATCTGGCGCGACGGCTCGGAACAACCGGCCTCGCCTACGACCTTTGCCGGAACGCCTGCCACCGTTGTCTTGGGAGGTACCGGCTTCAGCACGACTGAGCCAGCCGCAACGCGCGAGCAATGCCCGATGTGGATGTTGCCGAGTATCTTTGCGCCTGCGCCGATCAACACGCCGTCACCGATCTTGGGATGGCGATCGCTGCCCTCCTTGCCGGTGCCGCCAAGTGTCACCCCGTGCAGGATCGATACATTATCGCCGATGGTTGCCGTTTCGCCGACCACCAGCCCGGTTGCGTGATCAAGGAAGATGCCGCGCCCGATCCGGGCGGCAGGATTGATGTCGGTCTGATAGACGCTCGAAGAGCGGCTCTGCAGATACAACGCGAAATCCTTCCGTCCGCGCTTCCACAGCCAGTGGGCAAGGCGATGCGTTTGGATGGCGTGGAACCCCTTGAAATAGAGCACGGGTTCGATGAACCGCGTGCACGCCGGATCGCGATCATAGACCGCCTGGATGTCGACGCGAAGGATCGTGCCCCATTCAGGCCAGTCTTCCAGCATTTCGGAAAAGGTCTGATGGAGCAGGTTTGCCTGCAGGTCCGGGTGATCCAGCCGCTCGCAAATCCGGTAGATCACAGCCTCTTCGAGGGAGTGCTGATTGACGACGGTCGAATACAAGAACGCTGCCAACATCGGATCCCGCTCGGCGGCGAGGCGGGCTTCCTCGCGCAGGCTGTCCCAGATCGGGTCTATCGCCTTGAACGAGTCCGTATGGCGCAGTTCGGTCTTGGCGACCATAGTCGCTCTCCTTCATGATCGATCAATGCTTCAAATATAGGGTAATTCCCGGCGGACATAAATGGGTGCGCCACATTTCAGCCACGGGTCGTAAAGCGGCCCTACGCTCGCCCAACCTCGCCAAGGAATTCGAGCACGGCCTTCTTGAATACCCGGTCGCCAACCGCCAGCATATGGTCGCGCCCCGGAATGTCGAGCGCCTTTGCGCGCGGCATAAGGGCGGCAAGTTCCTGCGCCGATCCGGCAATCTCGTCCTTCGTTCCGACACCGATCAGTACCGGCACCGCGATGCGGGCCACATCTTCGGGCGACAGAAGATCGCGCGACGTGGAGATGCAAGCCGCAAGCGCCTCGCGGTCGCTCTTGGTCTGATCGGCAAAAGCACGAAACATTCGGCCGCGCGGATGCGTCACGCTCTCCAGTGACGGCGCAAGCAGCGCGTCGGCGATCGGGTCCCAGTCTCCTACCCCGGTCACCATGCCTATTCCGAGGCCACCGAACACAAGCGAGCGCACCCGATCCGGATGCGCTAAAGCCAGGAACGCTGAAATGCGCGCGCCCATGGAATAGCCCATGACATGCGCGTCGCCTATCCCGAGATGCACAAGAAGTGCAGCCGCATCTCCTGCCATCTGTTGAGGATGATAGAGCGAAGGGTCGTACGGCTTGCTACTCTTTCCATGGCCGCGATTGTCCAGCGCGATGACCCGGTAGCCGGCATCGCCTAGCGTCTTCAACCAGCCCGGATACACCCAGTTGACATTGGCGCTCGAAGCGAAACCGTGAATGAGGAGGATGGGATCTCCCGACGGGTCGCCTTCGTCGAAAAAGGCGATCTCCATTCCCTCATGCACGAAGCGCGAAAATGGCGGCGGGTTCAGATCCATGTGTCATTTCCTGAAGGCGTTCTGTTTTCGGCGCAAACTAGGTTGTAACGCCGTCGCTTGAAACCCCCGGCCCGCCAAAAACCACAGGCGCGGCATGTTTGCCGCTACACATTTGCGGCAAAGCTCACTATGGTGCCGCCAAATTTACAAGACTTGCATTCATCGGAGCATGACATGGCCGGCCACAGCATCCCCCATTTTCAGAATGACGGCGGACACCAGGCGATCGAAATCGGCGTCAAGGAATTCATGTGCACGGGCGCATCCGTTCCCTTCGACCATCCCCACATCTTCATCGACATGGGCGACGACAACGAGAAGGTCTGCCCCTATTGTTCGACGCTCTATCGCTACAACCCTTCGCTGAAGGCAACGGAGACAAATCCTCCGGGATGCCTCTTTGCCAGCAAGGCGGCTTAAGTCGTCGCCATCCAACGGTACGAGATCGATGCAAGACGCTGGTCCGGTCGCGATCGTCGGCGCCGGTATTGCCGGCCTGACGACGGCGCTCTGTCTCGCCCGCCGGGGTTTCGAGACGGAAATATTCGAACAGGCCGACTCTTTGAAAGAGGTTGGCGCCGGGCTGCAATTGTCGCCGAACGCGTCACGCATTCTGATCGAGCTCGGTCTGCTCCCTGCCCTTGAAGCTGTCTGGAGCGAGCCGGTTTCGATCGCGCTTCTCGACGGATGCTCGCTGCGCTCGCTTGCAAGCGTGCCAGCCGGCCTCCACGCCCGCAACCGCTGGGCGGCTCCCTATGGCGTACTGCATCGCGCCAGCTTGCAAAAGATCCTATTGAACGCAGTGGCAGCCGAACCGCGCTGCCACATTCACCTTGGCTGCCGGATCGAGAGCGACCCGGAAGCGGCGATCGATCGCGCGATGACACGACGCCCGTCCGCAATCGTCGGCGCCGATGGGATCTGGTCACGCATAAGAACATCCATCCCGGGCGCCGGCCCCGTACAGTTCTCGGGCAACATCGCCTGGCGCCTGATGGTGCCGCGCGCGGAGGCGACCGCGCTCCTGTCGGACGATCGTGTCACGGCCTTTCTCGGCTCGAATGCACACCTCGTCGCCTACCCGATCAGGGAAGTCGGCGGCTTCAACCTTGTGGCGATCGTCGGGGGCAAGGCCGGCGAGAGCGTGTGGGTCGGCAAGGATTCCGAGGAGAGACGGCGTGAGCTTGAAACAGCTTTCGACGGCTGGCATCCCAAGCTGCGTGTGCTCCTCACGAACGCGACCGCAGCGAGCTACTGGCCCTTGTGCGCCGTCGGGGACGGTGCATGGCACGACGGGACGAGAACCATCCTAATCGGCGACGCGGCCCATGCGATGACGCCATTTGCGGCCCAGGGCGCCGCGATGGCTATCGAGGATGCCTGGGAACTCGCGCACTGCCTCGCCGAAAGCCAGGATGTCCCTTCCGCATTCGCCAGATATGATCGTGCGCGAAGGTCGCGGATCGATCGCGTGCGAAAGCGGGCCGCCTTCAACCGCTTCGCCTATCACGCCCGAGGGCCAATCCGTCTCGGGCGTGATCTGGTGCTCGCGCTCAAGGGTTCCGAATCGCTTGCCGCCGACCTCGACTGGCTTTACGGCTACGGCGTCCCGGAGCAGTGAGCATCAGACCGCATTGGCGGCGGCGAAGCCCGCTTCGATATCGCGACGGATATCCGGAACGTCTTCCAGCCCGATCTGCAATCGGATCACCGGCCCTTCCGACGGAGCCTTCGCTACCTTGCGGTCGGATAGGTTGACGTGGACGGCGAGGCTTTCAAAGCCGCCCCAGGAATAGCCAAGACCGAAGAGCGAGAGCGCATCCAGGAAGGCATGCGCCTTGGCCCTGAACGTTTCGGGGCTGTCGGCCTTCAGCACAAAGGAGAAAATCCCGCTCGCCCCGCCGAAGTCGCGCTTCCAGAGGTCGTGTCCCGGAAAGCTCGGCAGTGCCGGATGTAGGACGCGTGCAACCTCGTCGCGGCTCTCCAGCCATTCGGCGATCGCCAGCGCACTCGCCTGATGCCGCTCCAGGCGAATTCCCATCGTGCGCAAGCCCCGGAGGATCTGGTAGCTGTCGTCCGGCGACACGCAGACGCCGAGCGTGACCATAGCCTCGCTGAGAGCCGGCCAATGGGTGATATTGGCCGACACGGTGCCGAACAGCACATCGGAATGGCCCGAGGGGTACTTCGTGGCTGCATGGATCGAGACATCGACGCCGTGATCGAGCGGGCGGAAATAAACCGGCGTCGCCCAGGTATTGTCCATCGTCACGACGCAACCGTGGCGGTGTGCCACGGCTGCAATTGCGCGAATGTCCTGCATCTCGAACGTGTTCGAGCCCGGCGCCTCGGTATGCACCAGGCGCGTGTTCGGACGGATCAGGCTTTCAATGCCGGCGCCGATCATCGGATCGTAGTATTCGACGGTGACGCCGAGGCGCTTCAGCATCGTGTCGCAGAAATGCCGCGTCGGGAAATAAACCGAATCAACGACGAGCGCGTGATCCCCGGCCGACAGATAGGTCAGGAACGGCACCGTGACCGCCGCCAGGCCTGAAGGCACGAGAATCGTTCCGGCAGCGCCCTCGAGCTCATTAATTGCCTCGCAAAGCGCATCGGTCGTCGGCGTGCCGCGCGTCCCGTAGGTATATTTCTGCGCCCGGTTTTCCATGGTCCTGGCGTTGGGAAACAGCACAGTGGACGCATGCACCACCGGCGGATTGACGAAGCCGTGGAAATCCGAGGGATTGTTGCCAGTGTGCGCCAGACGGGTGTTGATGCCCGTTTCCTTGAGCGCGCTGATCTTGTCTGCCATTGAAAAATCCGCTGTTTAGATTCGACGCCAACTCATCGAACGCGGCACCCGCCGGGTCAAGGGAAAATTCGGGTGAAGTGGCGAGGCTTCGTGCAAAATGCCGGACTGGCCGTTTTTTGTTCAAAGAATCCGATTTTCCGGGAAGAAACTGCCTAAACTTCTGGCGAAGTTCGGGTTTTTCACATGCAAAATCAGAAAATCGGCAACCTCTCTTGACCCTTGTAGATTTTGAGCATGAGATAGATTGCACTCACGCCAGGAGGGTGGCGGAGGCTGCACGCGCCCACGGAGCGCGCCTGTGCAGACGGGAACTAAACAACAACCGAAAAGGTTCAAAAAATGGCAAGACGAATTCTGACAGCTCTGGTCGGCGCTGCTGTCATGGGTATTGGCGCACAAGCGGCATCGGCCGCGACCCTTGATGACGTGAAGGCCAAGGGCTTTGTCCAGTGCGGCGTGAACACCGGTCTCGCCGGTTTCGCTGCGCCCGACGCTTCGGGCAATTGGAGCGGTTTCGACGTCGACTATTGCAAGGCGGTCGCGGCTGCCGTTTTTGGCGACGCAACCAAGGTTAAGTACACGCCGACCTCGGCAAAGGAGCGTTTCCCGGCGCTGCAGTCCGGTGAGGTCGACCTTCTCGCCCGCAACACGACCTGGACGATCAATCGCGATACGGCGCTCGGCTTCAACTTCCGCCCGGTCAACTACTATGACGGCCAGGGCTTCATGGTGCGCAAGAGCCTTAACGTGAAGTCGGCCCTCGAACTGTCGGGCGCCGCCGTCTGCGTCCAGACGGGCACCACGACCGAGCTCAACCTCGCCGACTACTTCAAAACCAACAACCTGCAGTACAATCCGGTCGTCTTCGAGAAGCTCGAAGAAGTCAACGCGGCCTATGATGCCGGCCGCTGCGACGTTTACACCACCGACCAGTCCGGCCTCTATTCGCTGCGCCTCACCCTCTCGAAGCCGGACGAACACATGATCCTGCCGGAAATCATCTCCAAGGAGCCGCTCGGCCCGGCCGTCCGCCAGGGTGACGACCAATGGTACGATATCGTGAGCTGGGTTCACTATGCGCTGGTCCAGGCCGAGGAATTCGGCATCACCCAGGCGAACGTCGAAGAGATGAAGAAGTCGACCAACCCTGACGTGCAGCGCTTCCTCGGCGTCGAAGCGGACAGCAAGATCGGTACCGACCTTGGGCTGACCAATGACTGGGCGGTCAACGTCATCAAGGCGGTTGGCAACTACGGCGAAGTGTTCGATCGCAACATCGGCGCCGGCAGCGCGCTGAAGATCGAGCGCGGCCTGAATGCGCTCTGGAACAAGGGCGGCATCCAATACGCGCCGCCGGTCCGCTAATCGGTCCGACGGAGGAGCGGCTTGCCGCTCCTCCGTTCTACAATAAGAACGCCCGGAAAGGGCGGATTGGGGAAAGAGGCATTGTATGGCCATTGGCGTCACGAATGCGCCTGAAAAAAGCAAGTCCTCGGGATCGATCATCAACGATCCTCAGGTGCGCGGAATATTCTACCAGGCAATCACCATCGTCATACTCGCGGTCCTCGTCTACTGGATCGTCGACAACACGGTCGAGAACCTAAGGCGTGCGAACATCGCGTCCGGCTACGGCTTTCTGAACAGCCGGGCGGGATTCGATGTCGGACAGTCACTGATCGCCTTCACGAGCGATTCCAGTTACGGCCGCGCTCTGGTTGTCGGGTTCGTCAACACGCTGCTTGTGGCGATCACCGGTATCGTCACGGCAACGATCATCGGCTTCCTCGTCGGCATCGGGCGCCTTTCGCACAACTGGATCATCGCCAAGCTCTCGCTCGCCTATGTCGAGGTGTTCCGCAACATCCCGCCGCTGCTCGTCATATTCTTCTGGTACAGCGGCGTTTTGGCGATCTTGCCGCAGGCCCGTGACGCACTCGCTCTCCCGCTCGATGTCTATGTGAGCAATCGCGGCGTGGCCTTCCCCAGGCCCATCTTCGGAGACGGGGCGCAATATACGCTGTTCGCAATCATCATCGCCGTCGTCGCAAGCTTCGCCTTCGCCCGCTATGCCCGGCAACGGCAGGAGGCGACCGGCCAGCGGCTGCCTGTATTGTGGACCGTGCTTGGCTTGCTCATCGGTCTGCCGCTCATTACGTTCCTCGCGACCGGCGCTCCGTTGA
This sequence comes from Ensifer sp. IC3342, assembly GCF_020193655.1. Lineage (GTDB taxonomy): Bacteria > Pseudomonadota > Alphaproteobacteria > Rhizobiales > Rhizobiaceae > Sinorhizobium. The sequence continues at coordinate 1,519,167 of NZ_JADYVE010000001.1, read as the reverse complement.
CTTTCGACGTTCCGATCGCAGGCAAGTTCAACCTGACGGGCGGTTCGGTCGTCGGACCGGAATTCATGTCCCTCTTCCTAGCGCTTTCCTTCTACACTGCGGCCTTCATCGCAGAGATCGTCCGGGCGGGCATCCGGGGAATTTCGAAGGGGCAGACAGAAGCGGCTCATGCACTCGGCATCCGCCCAAGGCTGACGACTCGTCTGGTGGTCGTGCCGCAGGCGATGCGCATCATCATCCCGCCATTGACCAGCCAATATCTCAACCTCACCAAGAACTCGTCGCTGGCGGTCGCCGTCGGCTATGCGGATCTCGTCGCCGTCGGCGGCACGATCCTCAACCAGACAGGGCAGTCCATCGAAGTGGTCAGCATCTGGCTCATCGTCTATCTGACGCTCAGCCTCGCGACCTCGCTGTTCATGAACTGGTACAACGCTCGCATGGCGCTGGTGGAGAGGTAAGAAGATGAGCACGCATCAGACAAGTTTCGTTCGTGCTTCAATGATCGAAGCCTCACCCGCCCCGGCACTGGAAACCGGTATTGCACTTTGGCTCAGGAAGAACCTCTTCGCGACGCCGAAGGACACGGTCATGACGATCATCAGCCTGCTCATCCTGGCATGGCTGGTGCCGCCGGCGATACAGTGGCTCTTCATAGACGCGGCCTGGACTGGCGGCGGTCGCGGCGTCTGCGCCACGCTCGCCCAGGGCGGCTCGCAGCCGGAAGGCTGGAGCGGCGCCTGCTGGGCTTTCGTCAATGCCAAGTTGGGGCAGTTCATCTTCGGTCGCTACCCGCTCGATGAACGGTGGCGTCCCGCTCTCGTCGGCATACTTTTCGTGCTGTTCCTGGTGCCGATGCTGATCCCCAAGATACCTTACAAGGGGTTGAACGCGGTCCTCTTGCTGGTGGTCCTGCCGATCATCGCCACGATCCTGCTGCCCGGCGGCTGGCTTGGCCTGACTTACGTCGAGACACCGCTGTGGGGCGGCCTCATGGTCACCCTGGCGCTCTCGTTTGTCGGGATCGCGGTTTCGCTGCCGTTGGGCATTCTCCTCGCGCTCGGGCGGCGGTCCAACATGCCGGTGATCAAGATGCTCTGCACGGTCTTCATCGAGATGGTGCGCGGCGTTCCGCTGATCACGGTTCTGTTCATGGCAAGCGTGATGCTACCGCTGTTCCTGCCGCAGGGTGTCACCTTCGACAAATTCCTGCGCGCGCTCATCGGTGTATCGCTCTTCGCCTCCGCCTACATGGCGGAAGTTGTGCGCGGCGGCCTGCAGGCCATTCCAAAGGGCCAGTATGAGGGCGCCGATTCGCTCGGCCTCAGCTTCTGGCAGAAGATGAACCTTATCATCCTGCCGCAGGCGCTGAAGCTTGTGATCCCGGGCATCGTCAACACCTTCATCGGCCTCTTCAAGGACACCTCGCTCGTCTCGATCATCGGCATGTTCGACCTGCTCGGCATCGTCCGCCTGAACTTCACCGACACGAATTGGGCATCCGCAGTAACGCCGCTGACCGGCCTGATCTTCGCGGGCTTCATATTCTGGCTTTTCTGCTTCGGCATGTCGCGCTATTCAGGCTTCATGGAACGCGTACTCGACAGAAGCCAACGATAAAAAGGGGAAACATATGGCAAACACTGCCACCGCATCGAAGATGACCATCTCGACGACGGATGTTGCGATCGAAATCACCAACATGAACAAGTGGTACGGTGATTTCCACGTTCTGCGCGACATCAACCTCAAGGTCATGCGCGGCGAGCGCATCGTCATCGCTGGCCCCTCGGGTTCCGGCAAATCGACAATGATCCGCTGCATCAACCGCCTTGAGGAGCACCAGAAGGGCAAGATCGTCGTCGACGGCATCGAGCTTACCAACGACCTCAAGAAGATCGATGAGGTGCGCCGCGAAGTCGGCATGGTCTTCCAGCACTTCAACCTGTTCCCTCACCTGACGATCCTTGAAAACTGCACGCTGGCGCCGATCTGGGTACGCAAGATGCCGAAGAAGCAGGCCGAGGAAATCGCGATGCATTTCCTCAGGCGCGTGAAGATTCCGGAACAGGCCCACAAGTATCCGGGTCAGCTTTCTGGCGGCCAGCAGCAGCGCGTCGCCATCGCCCGTTCGCTCTGCATGAATCCGAAGATCATGCTGTTCGACGAGCCGACTTCCGCGCTCGATCCTGAAATGATCAAGGAAGTGCTCGACACCATGGTCGGTCTTGCCGAGGAAGGCATGACCATGCTGTGCGTAACCCACGAAATGGGCTTTGCCCGCCAGGTCGCCAACCGGGTGATCTTCATGGATCAGGGCCAGATCGTAGAACAGAATTCACCGGCCGAGTTCTTCGACAATCCGCAGCACGAGCGCACCAAGCTGTTCCTCAGCCAGATCCTGCACTGATATTGATCACGTGAGCGGAAGGAAAACGGCCCGCCAGCAGCTGGCGGGCCGTTCTTATTTTATCATCGCCGCAGTCACGAGATGGCGTGAGATCCGGGAAGACGCGGCGAACCGGCAGGCAGCCGTCGGCAACCGCCTCTCAGCCGGCACGGAATGTCCTGCTTCGGCCTGATATGTCAGCCTCCTTGCGACCATTTCGAATCCGTGTCAAGCTCTGATATATCAGAACCAGCGGGATGCTTATGCCAGTCCAGTCCCAGGCCCACCTCGCCTATCTGGCGCTTGAACGCCTCATCGTCACGCTGAAGCTCAAGCCCGGATCGCTCGTTACCGAGCGCCAACTCATCGTACTTGCCGAGCATGGCCGCACCCCGGTTCGAGAAGCGATCCAGAAACTTGCCTGGCAAGGGCTCATCGACATTCGTGCTCGCGTGGGATTGCAGATCACCACGATCCGGCCGGAGGACCGCGCCCATGTGATGCAGACGCGCCAACGGCTGGAACCGCTGGCAGCCGCGCTTGTGGCACAGAACGCGTCCGCCGAGATCCGACAGGCGATCAGCGGCTGTGAGCGGGCGATGACGACGTGTTCCGATCGAGACGACATGGAGGGTTTCCTCGTCGCCGACAAGATGTTCGACGAGATCATGGAAGATGCCTGTCCGAACAGGTTCCTGACGGCGGCACTCGCGCCACTGCAGACCCACGCGCGCCGAATATGGTTTGCGTCGGCCGCGCCGGAAAAAATGAAGGCATCGGTGGAGCGCCATGTGAGCGTGATGCGCGCAATTCAGGCGGCAGACGGCGACGGCGCCGCCAATGCCATGTCCGGATTGATGGATTATCTGGCGAAGGCTTGATACGGCCCTCGGCTCGAAACCTTTGGTACCTGCGGTCTTCAGCCGTCGCAGTTTAGCTGCCCCTGTTGCGTAGAGTAAATGTTGGACTGCGTCGCTCCCACCACAGACGCACTCCCCCACCGGACACAAACAAAAAGAGACGCATCCGGGGACGCGCCTCTCTCTTGATACTCGATATTTCGGTAGCCGCGCCTTAGCCTACGAATGCGCGCTCGATGACGAATTCGGCAGGTTTGTTGTTCGCGCCTTCCGTCAAGCCGGCAGCTTCCAGAATTTCCTTGGTGTCCTTCAGCATCGCCGTGGAGCCGCAGATCATGCCGCGGTCAATCGCGGGATCAAGCGGCGGCAGGCCCAAATCCGTGAAGAACTTGCCGTTGGTCATCAGGTCGGTGATCCGGCCCTTGAACGGATAGTCCTCGCGCGTCACCGTCGCATAGTGGCGAAGCTTGTCGCCGACAATCTCGTTCAGGAACTCATGGTTACGGATCTCGTCCATGAGGTCGAAGCCGTATTTCAGCTCCGCCACGTCACGGCAGGTGTGCGTAAGAATGACTTCCTCGAATTTCTCATAGGTCTCCGGATCGCGGATGAGGCTCGCGAAGGGGGCGATGCCGGTACCGGTCGAGAACATGTAAAGCCTGCGGCCCGGCACCAGCGCGTCGAGCACCAGCGTGCCGGTCGGCTTCTTGCGCATGAGGACCTGGTCGCCCGGTCTGATCTTCTGCAGGTGCGACGTCAGTGGGCCGTCCGGAACCTTGATCGAGAAGAACTCGAGTTCCTCGTCCCATGCCGGGCTCGCTATCGAATAGGCGCGATAGACGGGCTTGTCACCGACCATGAGGCCGATCATCGCGAATTCGCCGGAGCGGAAACGGAACTCCTGCGGACGCGTCATACGGAAACGGAAGAGCCGGTCCGTATAGTGCGTGACACTCGTGACCGTCTCGACAAAGACACCCGCCGGTGCCTGGATCGCGAAGTCTTCCGTTTTTGCCGGAGCATTCATCGTGGCTACAGTCCTGTAATGGTGACCCTGTCTATCAAGTATGAGCGGATATTCCAACCCACACTCGATTGAAAGGAAATCCCTTCCAAATATAGTCGCTTTCGAGCATTTCGGCTTGCTTCACACTGTCGCGGGTGCGTCTTTTCAGGAAACGCGCCGCCAGCTGTAGGATTTAGCGTCCGAAGACGGCCTGGCAGTCGGCTGATAGTGATTGGCGATGGCAGGCAAGCGGCCTTCCGAGAGCCGCTTGATCGCCGTCGCATTCGTCACCGCGAAACTGTCGATACCACAACGCAGCATCAGCGGGATCTGGTCGATCAGCACGTCTCCAACCGCGCGGACTTCCCCTTCGAAGCGAAGCTGCGAACGTAGCAACGACGCGTGGCTGAAGGCGCGACCGTCATTGAAAGCCGGAAACGCGACGGCGACAAGCGCGATCCGATCAAAGTATGGCGCCAACCGCCTGACATCGTCGGCCGGCGCGATCAACACGCCCAGCTCGCGTGCATCGCCGGTGGAGGCCGCGTCGATGAAGGCGTCCAGGCCGAGTATCGCCTTTTCGTTCGATCCGGCCTTGGTTTCTTCCGTCTCGACGACCCAGGGGTCATCGTTCACAAAGCCGGTTTCTTTCCAGATTTTCGTCATGTTCTCGTCCCTGCCTCAAGCGGCTTCCTGAGCACTGCCGCCATAGAGCGCATCCTTGAACGGCTGCGGTCCGACCCGGCGATAAGCCTCCAGGAAGGTCTCCGTCTTGTCCCGGCGCAGGCCAAGATAGGTGTCGACGATCGTCTCGACGGCGTCGGTCACCTTTTCCGGCTCGAAGCCGCGGCCAATGATTTCGCCGATCGACGTGTTCTCATCCCCGGAACCGCCGAGCGTGATCTGGTACAGCTCCGCACCCTTCTTCTCAACGCCCAGAAGTCCGATATGGCCGACGTGGTGGTGTCCGCAAGCATTGATGCAGCCGGAGATCTTGATCTTGAGCTCGCCGATTTCGGCCTGCCGCTCGGGGGAGCCGAAACGGCTCGAAATCTCCTGAGCGACCGGGATTGAACGCGCATTGGCGAGCGCGCAATAGTCAAGACCCGGACAGGCGATGATGTCGGTTATCAGCCCGGCATTGGCCGTCGCGAGGCCTGCCGCGACCAGAGCACGATAGACCGGCTCTAGGTCGGCAAGCGCCACATGCGGCAGAATAAGGTTCTGCTCGTGGCTGACGCGGATTTCGTCGAAGGCGTATTCCTCGGCGATGTCTGCGACCGCATCCATCTGTGCGTCGCTCGCATCACCCGGAATACCGCCGATCGGCTTCAGCGAAATGGTCACCATGCCGTAGTCCGGATGCTTGTGCGGCTGCACGTTCTGCTGAACCCAGCGCGCAAATTCTGGATCGGCTTTTTTCCAGCGGGCGAGGTTGCCCCAGCCTTCCGGGCGGTTCGGCAGCGCTGCCGGCGCAAAATAGGTAGAAATCGCCTGGATGTCGGCATCTGGCAGCTTCAGCTCGGTGTCCTTGAGCTTGGCGAATTCGACTTCCACCTGGCGGGCAAGCTCCTCGGCACCGGTTTCATGCACGAGGATCTTGATGCGCGCCTTGTACTTGTTGTCGCGGCGGCCATAGAGGTTGTAAACGCGCATGATCGCCGTGGTGTAGGAGAGCAGGTCCTCTTCGGGCAGGAAGTCACGGATCTTCTTGGCAATCATCGGGGTTCTGCCCTGCCCGCCACCGACATAGACGGCAAAGCCAAGCCTGCCATTCTCGTCTTTCTTCAGATGCAAGCCGATATCATGCACCTGGATCGCCGCGCGGTCGCGCTCAGCGCCGGTCACTGCGATCTTGAACTTGCGCGGCAGGAACGAGAATTCCGGATGAACGCTCGACCATTGACGGAGAATCTCTGCATAGGGCCGCGGGTCAGCAACCTCGTCGGCAGCCGCACCGGAAAAATGATCCGCCGTGACGTTGCGAATGCAGTTACCCGAGGTCTGCAGCGCGTGCATCTCGACGCTTGCGAGTTCCTGCAGGATGTCCGGCGTGTCGGAAAGACGCGGCCAGTTGTACTGGATGTTCTGGCGCGTGGTGAAATGACCATAGCCGCGGTCATATTTGCGGGCGATATGAGCGAGCATCCGCATCTGCCGGCTCGACAGAGTGCCGTAGGGAATGGCAACACGGAGCATGTAGGCATGCAGTTGCAGATAGACGCCGTTCATCAGGCGCAGCGGCTTGAAGGAATCCTCAGCCAGCTCACCGGACAGCCGCCGCTGGACCTGATCGCGGAACTGCTCGACACGTGCAGAAACGAAGGCGTGATCGAATTCGTCGTAACGGTACATGGGGTCTCAGGTCCTCAGGCAGCAAATTTCGGGCCGGCAAGCCCATGATATCCAGGAGCATAGGCTATTGACGGGCCTTCGGCGCGGATCCGCTCGCGCATGCGCAGCGGGCGAAGCATGCCATCGACTTCCTCGACGTCGATAACGTTGACGTCTACCACTTTATTCTCGTCGAAGGAGCGCTTTCCAGTCGCTTCAAGCGCCGCAACAGCCTCGGCATGGCGGGCAACGAAGGCGTCCTGCAGCGACTCCACCCAATTGCCGGAGGCGTCGAGCCAGACGGATATGCCATCCGCCAGTCGGTTTGCCGTCAAGACCTTGTCCACCATTCGCGTTGCCCTCAATTCAAAATCTGTTCGGCGCGTTCCGCGCCAGAAATGTCCCTGGCCACTATTCGCTGCCGCCGGCCGGCAGCAAACGGCTCCGACCGGCCGAAATTCGCACCCGCAACCGCGTCGCCGATGATCACCATGACCGGACCGTCGAGTTCGGTGCGGCTCTCAAGGTCCGGCAGGTCGCGAAGAACCCCGTGCAGCCGCCGCCGTTCGGCGCGGCTGGCGTTCTCGACCACGGCCACGGTCGTCTCCTGCGGAAGGCCCGCCTGCATGAGGCGCCCGGCAACCGAAGCCGCCACGCTGCGCCCCATATAGACCGCAATCGTCGCGCCCGAGACGGCAAGCCGCGCCCAGTCGGGCAGCACATCACCGGCAAGGTCATGGCCGGTGGTAAAGACCAGCGACGACGCAACACCGCGAAGGGTCAGCGGCAACTCGAAGTCGGCCGCTGCCGCAAATGCAGACGTGATGCCGGGGACGATCTCATAGCTGATACCTGCTTCCCGCAGCGCAGCCATTTCCTCGCCGGCTCGGCCGAAAATCAACGGATCGCCGGATTTCAGCCGAACGACACGTTTGCCCTCGCCTGCGAGGTTCACCAGCAACTGATTGATTTCGTCCTGCGATTTGGTGTGGCAGCCCTTGCGCTTGCCGACCGAAAGGCGCTCGGCATCGCGGCGCCCCATATCGACGATCGCTTGCGGCACGAGCGCATCGTAGACGATCGCATCGGCCTCCATCATAACCCGCTGCGCGCGAAGCGTCAGCAAATCCTCCGCACCCGGACCGGCGCCAACCAGCCAGACGTGCCCGGGGACGCGATCCGCGCCATCGAGCAGCCGCGACGCCTCTCTGCGCGCCGAGGCGACATCGCCAAGCGCAACGTGATCGGCAACCGGCCCCGAAAAGAACCGCCGCCAGAAGACTCGGCGCGCAACACCGCGCGGCACAAGTCGCTCCACCGCATCACGATAGCCCGCCGCCAACGACGCGACTACGCCGAGCGACGGAGAAAGCAATTGATCGATCTGGGCGCGGATCATCTGCGCCAAAACGGGACCGGCCCCCTCCGTTCCGATCGCCACGGCGACTGGAGCCCGGTTGACAAGTGCCGGCGTCAGAAAATCGCAGTAATCCGGCTGATCAACGGCATTTGCGGGGATTTTTCTCTCCCGCGCCGCGCCAACGATCGCCCGGTCGGCAACCGCATCGCCAGTCGCTGCAAAGACCAGGACGGCGCCCTCAACCTGACGCGCAGCGAAGGTTTCTCGGACGGTCTCGAGGCCGTTGGTCTGGAGGAATGTCTCGAAGGCAGGCTCCGGCGCATCGGCGTAAACGGCAATACGCGCCTCAGTATTCAACAGCAGCCGCACCTTGGCGAAGGCCTCGTCCCCATTGCCGAACACCGCCACGCGCTTTCGCGCGACGCTAAAAAATGTCGGAAAATAGGATAGTTGTTGCGACATCACTGAGAGAACGGCTCCTTCCACAGGCTGCGGCGAATATCCCCCATAGCCGGCAACAATTGAAGAAACAGAAATTTCAATGCTTTTCCGGCCACGTATTGTTTTGCTCGACAGTCAGCCATTTTGAGTAAATATCTCCGGGGGCATGCGGCCCTGCGGCCCGGTTCGCCCATTGCGCCGGCGAACCGACCTCCGTTAAATGCCGCCGTTAATCGGAGAGCACTAAAGATGAAACAATCGGAATTGGCCGAACGCCTCTTGACGGTAATCGAGGAAGACATCCTTCCGCTGACCGAAAAGGGTGTTGCTGCCGGCAACAAGGTGTTCGGCGCGGCGATCCTGCGCAAGTCCGATCTTTCGCTCGTGCTTGCGGAGACCAACAACGAGACGGAAAATCCGCTGTGGCACGGCGAAGTCCATACGCTGAAGCGCTTCTACGAGATGGCCGACGAGCCCGATACGCGAGAGCTGATCTTCCTCTCGACCCATGAGCCCTGCTCCATGTGCCTTTCCGCGATCACCTGGGCGGGATTTGATAATTTCTATTACTTCTTCAGCCACGAGGATTCGCGCGACAGCTTCTCGATCCCTCACGACCTGAAGATCCTGAAGGAAGTCTTCCGGCTGGAACCGGGCGGCTATGCACAGGAAAACGCCTTCTGGAAATCGGCCTCAATAACGGCACTGACGCGCGACGCCGACGAACAGACAAAGGAAAGGCTCGCCGCGCAAGACGCGCGTATCCGCGAGCGTTATCGCCGCCTGTCCGAGGAATACCAGGCAGGCAAGGACCAGAACGCCATACCGCTGAACTGAGCCATGGAACCTTCTCGCGACATTCAACGCCTGCTCGACATCATGGCGGCGCTCCGCCAGCCGGATACAGGCTGCCCCTGGGACATCGTCCAGACCTTCGAAACGATAAAGCCCTACACGATCGAAGAGGCCTATGAGGTCGCCGACGCGATCGAGCGCCACGACATGGACGATCTCTGCGACGAACTCGGCGACCTTCTCCTGCAGGTGGTCTTTCACGCCCGCATGGCGGAAGAAGCTGGCGAGTTCTCCTTCGGTGATGTCGTCGAAGCCGTGACCCGCAAGATGATCCGTCGCCATCCGCACGTCTTCGCCCGCTCTGACGCCGATACGCCCGAGGCGGTCAAGCTGCAATGGGATGAGATCAAGCGAGCGGAAAAGGCGGACCGGCGGCAGCGGCGGATGCGGCGAGGTCTGCCGCAGGATACCGATACCGGCCACCTCGGTTCGGTGCAACGCAGCTTTCCGGCCCTGGTCGAAGCGCTCAAGCTGCAGGAACGCGCCGCAAAGGTCGGCTTCGACTGGTCGAAACCCGAGCCGATCCTCGACAAGATCGAGGAGGAGATCACCGAACTGCGGCAGGCTCTCAAGGACGGAGACCAGCGAAAGGTGGCCGATGAACTCGGCGACCTGATCTTCGCGGTCGTCAATATCGGCCGCCATGTCGGAACCGATCCGGAAATGGCGCTCCGCGGCACCAACACCAAGTTCCGCCGCCGCTTCGGCCATATCGAACAGGAGTTGGAAGCAGGTGGCGAGACGCTTGACGCCGCTTCTCTGGAGCGCATGGAAGAACTCTGGCAGGCGGCAAAGGCGATCGAGCGACAACTGACGTAGCGGGATGCCGCAACGTCAGCCCCGTTACCAGTCCTCCTCGACGGGTTTCGGTCCGTGGCCGAGCCGCCGTTCAAGCTCTGCAGCCTCGCCCTCGGTCAGGCGCAGGTCGAGGCTGACCCTTCCGTCTTCAAGGTCCTCGCGGCCATCGACGATCGAGTGCTCATAGACCCAAGGCAACAGCTGCAGCTGGTCGAGGCCGAGCACGACCGTGCACTCGGTCAAGACGCCGGAAAGACGGCGGCCGATCTCGGCGAGGAGTTGATCGACGCCCTCGCCGGTGATCGCAGAAACGGCGACCGTGTTCGGCGTGCTTGCCGCTTTCTTTACGAGCGCCTCGCGCACTTCCGGTTCGAGCTTGTCGATCTTGTTCCAGACCTCGACGATGCGCTCGGCGCCTTCCTTCTCGTCAATGCCGAGATCGGCAAGGATGCGCAATACGTCGCTCGCCTGTGCCTGGTTATCGGGATCGGAAAGGTCGCGCACGTGCAGAATCAGGTCCGCTTCGAGCACTTCTTCAAGCGTCGCCCGGAAGGCCGCGACAAGATGGGTCGGCAGATCAGAGATGAAACCGACCGTGTCGGACAGAATGACCATGCGCCCATGCGGCAACTTCAGACGCCTGAGCGTCGGATCAAGCGTCGCGAAAAGCATGTCCTCGGCCAGCACGCCCGCACCCGTCATCCGGTTGAAGAGCGTCGATTTGCCGGCGTTCGTATAGCCGACGAGTGCCACGATCGGGTGCGGCACCTTCTTGCGTTTCGAGCGATGAAGCTGTCGGGTGCGCCGCACCTGCTCCAATTCACGCTCCAGCCGAACGATCTTCTCCTGCAGCAGCCGCCGGTCGGCTTCGATCTGGGTTTCACCGGGACCGCCCATGAAGCCGGCGCCGCCGCGCTGGCGTTCAAGGTGGGTCCAGCTTCTGACCAGTCGGCCCTTCTGATAGTTGAGATGCGCGAGATCGACCTGAAGCGTGCCTTCCTTGGTGGAGGCGCGTCGCCCGAAGATTTCCAGAATGAGACCCGTGCGGTCGATAACCTTGGCGTTCCATTCCTTCTCGAGGTTGCGCTGCTGCACCGGCGTCAGCGGGTGATCGACGATCACCAGCCCGGCATCCTTTTCGTTCAGGATATGACCGATCTCCTCGATCTTGCCACTGCCGAGCAAGGTGCCCGGCTTCGGCTGGGCGACCGGAACGATCGCTCCGTGCACGACGTCGAGATCGATGGCAAGCGCAAGGCCCGTTGCCTCTTCCAGACGACTTTCGTCGGAGCGCGTCACCGGAGCAGACAGAATCTCGGCCGATGCCTTTCCCGTCTTCTTCAGAACCGGAATGACGACGACCGCGCGCATGTCATCGCGGAGCCGTTCCAGCTCCGGGATGATCGACGACGATTTTGAATCACGCTTGGTAATGTTCCTCACGTCCCGTCAGGATGCGGCTTCCTCGTTCTCGAACATCTGCAGCGGCTGACCCGGCATGATCGTCGAGATGGCATGCTTGTAGACGAGCTGAGAATGGCCGTCGCGGCGCAGCAATACACAGAAATTGTCAAAAGATGTGACCACGCCTGTCAATTTTACGCCGTTGATCAGGAAAATGGTCAATGAAATCTTTTGCTTGCGGACCGTATTGAGAAAGAGATCCTGCAAGTTTTGAGAACGTTCCGCCATCGCGCCGCTTCTTTCTTATTTGCCGGCCTTTTTTGCGCCGGTGCATTTGTCAGATTCTGCGTTTTGAGGCGTCACAGTATCTGTCCCCGACACCCCACCAAGTTTGGTATCAAATCAATGTCTTTTCCGCAATGTCGAAAAAGGCCTCGCGAATATTCTGTGCTATGCTTCCCGGATGACCATTGCCGATGGTCTTTCCGTCGATCGAAACGACGGGAAAGCAGATGCTCGTCGCGGCAGTAACGAAGACTTCGCGCGCAGCATACATTTCCTCCACCGAAAACGCCTTTTCCTCGATCTTCAGGCCAAGCGGCTTCGCCACGTCCATCAACGTCGTCCGCGTTATGCCTCGCAGGATGCCATGCTCCGCCGGGCGGGTAAGCAGCGTGCCCTCGCCATCAACGATCCAGACATTCGTGGCCGCCCCTTCTTTGACCATGCCATCGGTATCGACAAATATCGCCTCCTGGGCTCCGAACTCCTTCGCCCTTTGGCGCGCAAGCACGTTCGGCAGGAGTCCGACCGACTTGATGTCGACCCGATCCCAACGGTTTTCCGGAACCGTTATCGCCGCAATCCCCTCGGCATTCTTCTTCGCGATTGCGGCGGCATCGGTCCGTTTGGCCGTGACGACGAGCGACGGCGGCATGCCTTTCGCCGGGAAAACATGGTCGCGGCGCGCCACACCGCGGGTCACCTGCAGGTAGAAAAGTCCGTTGCGCACCCGGTTCCTGCGCAACACTTCGCGAATGACGAGGATCAACGCGGCCCGGCTCATCGGCCAGTCGATCCGGAGTTCGCTTAGGGATCGGTCGAGGCGGTCCAAATGCCGGCTGAGATCCACGATAAAGCCGTGCCGTACCTCGCAAACTTCGTAGACGCCATCCGCGAACTGATAGCCGCGGTCTTCGATGTGAACGGCGGCCTCGGAATGCGGCACGTAAGCGCCGTTGACATAGGCAATTCTCGGCATTGGGGCGAGACCTCAGAAATATTGGATGCTGACTCGGAAAAGCTGTTCGACATGGCGCACCGCGTCGGCGGCGGCAAATAGGACGACGCGATCCTTCGCCTTTATCCTCGTATTGCCGTCAGGCCGAATGAAAGCCTTGTCGCGATAGACCGCGCCAATGCGGATCCCCTCCGGCAATTCGAGCTCGCGCAGGGCCTTGCCGACCATCGGCGACGTCTCGAGCGCCTCGGCCTCGATCACCTCCGCCATGCCGCTCTGCACTGCATAGACGGATCGAATGCGGCCTTTCCTGACGTGCTGCAGGACGCGAGAGATGGTCACGGCTCGCGGGTTGATGTGCGCATCGACACCGGCCGTGCCGGCGAAATCCTGGTAGGCCGGCTCGTTAATCAGCACCAGGGTCGACTTCGCACCTAGGCGCTTGGCCATCATGCTGCCGAGAATGTTGATCTGGTCGTTGTTCGTGAGCGCGACCACGAGATCGGCATCCTGAACGTCCGCCTGCATCAGGATCCGCTGGTCCATTGCCGAGCCGTGCAGTACAACGGTGTTGTTCAGCTTGTCGGCCAACAGCACGGCCCGGTCGCGATCGTTCTCGATGAGCTTGACGCGCATGCGGGGCTGCTGCTCCTCGATCATGCGCGCGACGAAATAGCCGATATTGCCACCGCCCATGATGATGATCCGCCGCGCCTCCTGCTCCTCATGCCCAAACAGCCCGAGCGTGCGGCGGGTATGGTCTCGATCGCAGACGACATAGGCGAGATCGCCCGTCTGCAATTGATCGGAGGAGTGCGGAACGATCAGTTTCCCGTTCCGGAAGATGCCCGTAACGGTCGCCAGAAGATCCGGAAAAAGCTCGCTCAACTGCTGTAGTGGCGTGTCCACGACAGGGCAGTCTTCCATGCACTCGATTGCGATCATGGCGATGCGATCCTCGGCAAAGCGGACCACGTCCGTCGCGCCCGGGAAAGAAATACGCCGAAGAACAAGACGACCTACTTCGATTTCCGGCGAAATCGTCACGTCGATCGGGACATTTTCCCGTGAAAAGAGGTCCGAATACTCCGGTGCGAGATAGTTCTGTGCGCGAATGCGGGCGACCTTCGTCGGCACGTTGAAGATCGCATGCGCTACCTCGCAGGCCACGATATTGACCTCGTCGTACAATGTGACAGCGATGATCATGTCAGCCTGGTCGGCACCGGCTCTCCCCAAAACATCCGGATGCGCGCCGTGGCCGACATAGCCGCGCACATCCAGGGTTTCGGTGATATGGGCGATCAGCGCGGCAGACGTATCGATCACCGAGACGTCGTTATCTTCCTGCGACAGGCGCTCAGCAATCCCGTAGCCGACCTGTCCCGCGCCGCATATGACCACCTTCATCGCCGTTCCTTCATCCCACACGCTACAGCGGCTACCGCATGATTCCTTAGATCGGAATCGACTTAAGGTAAAATCATGCAGCGATTCAAAGCGCTACAGTGACGTTTCCGTGGCCGATTGGACGGCAGGCGCTGTAGCGGCAAGAACCGCCGCGAGCCGCCCCGGATCAGACGCCCAAGGACTTCAGCTTGCGATGAAGCGCGGAACGCTCCATTCCGACGAACTCCGCCGTGCGCGAGATGTTTCCGCCGAATCGGTTAATCTGCGCAATCAGATAATCGCGCTCGAACATTTCACGGGCCTCGCGCAACGGCAAGGTCATGATGTGCTGGTCACCCTGTGCGGAAATCTTGGGCAGGGTGTCGCCGACCTCCGTCGGCAGCATGTCGGCAGTGATCGGCGTATCCGGTCCATCGCTGCGGGCGAGGATCATCAGGCGTTCGATGTTGTTGCGCAACTGGCGGATATTGCCCGGCCAGTCGTGCGCCTGCAGGACGGCAAGCGCGTCCTCGCCGATCTTGCGCGGGCGGATGCCGGCCTGTTCGCTCACCTGGCGCATGAACATATCCACAAGGAAGGGAATGTCCTCGCGCCGTTCAGCAAGCGCCGGAACACGCACCGGAATCACAGCGAGACGGTGGAACAGATCCTCACGGAACAGGCCCTCGGAAATCATGTTCTCGAGGTTGTAGGCGGTCGAGGAGATGATACGCACATCCACCTTCACGCGTTTGGAACCACCGACGCGCTCGAACTGCTGGTCGACCAGCACGCGCAGGATCTTGTTTTGCGTTTCCCGCGGCATTTCGCCGATTTCATCGAGATAGAGGATGCCGCCATGGGCCTCTTCGAGCGCACCCGTGCGGCGCGGCTGGCCGGGCGTGCCCTCTGTGCCGAAAAGCGCGACTTCCATGCGATCCGGGGTGATCGCCGCGGCGTTGAGCGCGACGAACGGGCCGGACGCACGCGTGGATTTGCGGTGGATCATGCGGGCGACGAGTTCCTTGCCGGAACCTGAAGGACCCTGGATCATGATACGGCTGTTGGTCGGGGCCACCTTTTCGATCGTCTGCCGCAACTGCGACACGGCGACAGAGGTTCCGATGAGTTCCACGGGGTCGCCGGACTTCTTCTTCAACTCCGACACTTCGCGCTTCAGTTTGGAATTCTCCAGCGCCCGCTCGGCTATGAGGATCAGCCGGTCCGCCTTGAACGGTTTCTCGATGAAGTCGTAAGCGCCGCGCTTGATGGCGGAAACGGCCGTTTCGATGTTGCCGTGACCGGAAATCATCACGACCGGCAGATCGGGATGGCGGCTCTTGATCTCGTCTAGCAGCGCCAGTCCGTCGAGGCGGCTGCCCTGCATCCAGATATCGAGGAAAACCAATCGCGGTACGCGATCATTGATCGCCGCAAGCGCACTGTCGCTGTCGAAAGCCGTCCGGGTCTCATGACCTTCGTCCGAAAGGATTCCCGAGACGATCTCCCGGATATCCTCTTCATCGTCCACAACCAGAATATCAGCCGCCATTGGTATTACCCTTGTCCTTTACAGTACTTTCGCCCCCGGTTTCCCCGGCAGGCGGCAGGATCACGCGAATCATTGCCCCGACGCCGCCGTCGAAATCGACCGGTGCGTCGTGCAGTTCCAATTGTCCGCCATGGTCCTCGATGATTTTCTTGACGATTGCGAGACCGAGACCGGTGCCCTTTTCGCGCATCGTCATGTAGGGCTCCAGAATTCTGTGCCGGTTCTCGGTCGGCAGGCCCTTGCCGTTATCGATGACGTCGACAACAAACCGGCCGGAAGCGCCGTCGCGACGGGAGCGGACGACGATGGTCGGCGCTCCCCGCAAGGTTCCGGCGGGGACGGCCTCGATCGCCTCCACCGCGTTCTTGACGATGTTGCCGAAGGCCTGGCCAAGCATGCGGCCGTCAAATTGGCCTTCGAGCGGTTCGTCGCCGAAATCGCGAACGAAGGTGATGTGATTGTTGCCCATCTCACGCAGGAATACCGCATCCTTGAGGATCGATCGCAGATCGGATTTTTCCTTCGTTGGCTTCGGCATCCGCGCAAAGGCGGAAAATTCGTCGACCATCCGGCCGATATCCTCCACCTGGCGCACGATGGTATCGGTGCACTGATCGAAGACCGCCCGGTCCTGCTGGTCGATCTGCTTGCCATAGCGGCGTCTCAAGCGCTCAGCCGAAAGCTGGATCGGTGTCAGCGGATTCTTGATCTCGTGCGCGATGCGGCGGGCCACGTCGGCCCATGCGGTCGACCGCTGCGCAATCACCAGATCGGTGATGTCATCGATCGTGATGACGTAGGAGCCATGGGAATCGTCGCCTTCCTCCCTCGTCACCTGCACGTTTAGCGTACGCTCGGTTCCGCCGCGCATGATATTGATCTGCTTGCGATAATCGTTGCGATAGCGGCTTTCCGCCTCGATCAACACGGCATCGATCTCGGGCGCAACCTCGCTGAGGCTTGTGCCCAGCAGTCCCGGCGCGGACTTCCGCAGAAACTCTTCCGACGAAGGATTGGCAATCGTGATGCGACGGTCCTTGCCGACGCCGATAACCGCCGTGGTGACGCCGGAAAGCACAGCCTCGATAAAGCGGCGGCGCTGGTCCACTTCGTCCTTCGCAACCAGGATCTGCTGCTGTTGCGTGCGGATCTCGGTGACCATCTTGTTGAAGGTGCGCGACAGGTTGCCCACGTCGCCGTCGACGGCACGCACCGGAACGACCACATCGAGATTGCCCGAGGCAACGCTGTCCGCGGCGCCGATCAGTTGCCGGATCGGCCGCACGATGCGATCGGCAACGGCGATCGCTGTCCAGATCGCGGCCAGCAGAACGATGAGAGCGAAGCCGATATAGAGGACGCCGAAAGCGATCTGAAGCGAGGTGCGCCCGGCCTCGAGTGCCTTGTATTCGGCCGTGTTCTCTTCCATCAGCCGCATCGAACGCATCACTTCGGGATCGACGTTGCGGACCGTGTAGAGGTACGTCCCGGGTATGTTATCAAGTGGAATTACGGCGCCGACGAGGTTGGTCACGCCAGGAGGAATCAGCGTCGGCTGGCCGGAGACGGTGCTTTTGAGCGCGTCGGCGGGGATAGCCGGCAACGGCTTTTCGGTCGAGATATTCGCCTGAAGGATGGCGCTGCCGTCGGCGCGCACCAGGAAGGCGCCAAGCATGCCGCGCCCCCTCGCCTGCCGCGTCATCAATTCGGTAAAGCCCGTGCGATCGAGGCTGTAGAGTTGCCGGTTGCGCTCGAGGTCGTTGGCCATCGACACTGTCTGGCCTTGCAGGTAGCTGGCATTCTCGAGCACGTAGGCCTGTGCAACGTTCAGCGACGAGCGGACAATCGCCTGCGTGCGCAGCGAGAACCAGCGATCCAGCCCGACATCGAGTGTGATACTGGCAAAGATCGCGACCAGAATCGCCGGCGTTATCGCGACGATCGAAAACAGCGCGACGATGCGCACATGCAGCCGCGCCGCCGCTCTTCCCTTGCTGCGTGCCCTCAGCAGTCTGAGGATTTCGCGTGCGATCAGGTAGATCAGGCCGACGACGAAGAGGCCGTTTATGCCCGCGCAGGCGATGACGATGTTTCGTTCCGGCCGAATGGGGGTGAGGCCGAGGAGAACGAGCAGCGACAAGGTGGCACAGATCAGCGCGCCGGTGGCGAGCATCAATCCGGGCAGGGCGAAGGACGCCCGCCGATCCTGGACAGTTGCGACCCTGTCCTCTGTGCCCAATGGCAGGGCCATTCCGTCCACCATGTAAAACGCTTCCCCCAAACCGGCGCCCGACGGCGCCGGCAAACGCGAACTTTAGCAGGTCAAAGAAACTGACCGTAACGCCCAACCCCAAACAGTATTGGCGTGCCTCAACCAAGTGGGTCGTCTCCAATGACGACGCAACGAATCGACGCTATCGGACGTTCAAGCAACGCATTGTGGCGAAAATGCAACGGTGTTGCATCTCAGTCAAGCACTGCGTGAGCTGCGGTAGACGGAGACCCCAAGTTCGCGAATCTTTTTGCGCAGCGTGTTTCGGTTAAGGCCGAGGAGGTCGGCGGCCTTGATCTGATTGCCTCGGGTCGCCGTCAGGGCTGCGAGAATCAATGGATACTCCATCTCTGCGAGCACCCGATCATAGAGGCCAGATGGCGGCAGGGCATCACCGAAACTGGCAAAATACTGCCTCATATTCTCTTCGACCGCCTGGGAGATTGACATCGAACCGGAGCGGGTCACCGACTTCTCGATCGGGCTGTCAGGAATCTCGGAGCGCAACTCGTTCTCGATGATCTCCTTGGTGATCACATCCTGCGGATAGAGCGCCGTCAGCCTCCGCACGAGATTTTCGAGCTCTCGCACATTGCCGGGCCAGGGATGCGTCTTCATCAGTTCCAGCGCTTCGTGGTCGAAACGCTTGACGTCCAGCCCTTCCTTTTCGGCCTGCTGGACGAAGTGGCGGACAAGATCCGGGATATCCTCCGCTCGGTCTCTCAACGGCGGCAAGCGCAGCGGCACGACATTCAAGCGATAGTAGAGGTCTTCGCGGAAAAGCCCTTGATTGATCGACTGTTTCAGGTCCTTGTTCGTCGCGGCGACGATCCGCACATCCGAACGGATCGGCGTCCGCCCGCCAACGGTCGTATATTCGCCCTGCTGCAACACCCGCAGCAGCCTGGTCTGGGCATCCATCGGCATGTCGCCGATTTCATCGAGGAAGAGCGTCCCACCTTCGGCTTGCTCGAAACGACCGGTCGAGCGCGTCTGGGCGCCGGTAAAGGCGCCCTTCTCGTGCCCGAACAGTTCCGATTCGATCAGGTCGCGCGGGATCGCTGCCATGTTGATCGCAACGAAGGGGCCATTCCTGCGCTTTCCGTAGTCATGCAACGCCCGAGCGACCAGTTCCTTGCCGGTTCCCGATTCTCCCGTGATCATCAATGTCAGGTCGGTCTGCATCAGCCGCGCGAGCACGCGGTAGATTTCCTGCATTGCCGCCGAGCGACCGACAAGCGGCATGCCGTCCTGCGAGTCATCGTCGATCCTGGAGGGACGGCGCTTCGGTTCGGCGAGCGCCCGACCGATGATGCCGATCAGTTCCGTCAGATCGAAAGGCTTTGGCAGGTAGTCGTAGGCTCCTTTTTCGGACGCCTTGATGGCCGTCATGAAGGTGTTCTGTGCGCTCATCACGAGCACGGGCAAGTCCGGCCTCGCCTTCTTGATCCGCGGCAGAAGATCGAAGGCGTTCTCGTCCGGCATCACGACGTCGGTTACGACCAGATCGCCGTCACCGGCGGCAATCCAGCGCCATAGGGTCGCCGCATTGGAGGTGATGCGCACATCATAGCCGGCGCGGCTCAAGGCTTGGTTGAGCACGGTGCGAATGGCGGCATCGTCATCCGCGACGAGAATCGTAGCGCCCGTCATGCAATATTTCCTTTTGTCATCGGAATTTCGTCGTCATCCGCCGCCAGTCCTTTGGACGCCGGCATCAGAACACGGAAGGTGGTGCGGTTGTGCTGGCTGTCGCACTCGACGATGCCCCCGTGGCCACCAATGATCTTGGCGACCAGCGCAAGGCCGAGCCCCGAGCCGTTCGTTTTCGTGGTGATGAAGGGGTCGAAAAGGTGCGGCAGCAAATCCGCGGGAACGCCGGGTCCGTTGTCGTGCACGCAGAACTCCAGCGGCAACGAAATCTTTTCCCGGGTGCCGGCAACCGAAAGGCGAATGCCGGGGCGATAGGCCGTCGTCAGCATGATCTCGCCATCGGCCCGATCACCGATTGCCTCGGCGGCATTCTTGATCAGATTGAGGAATACCTGAACAAGCTGGTCGCGATTGGCATAGACCGGAGGCAGCGACGGATCGTAGTTCTCCGAAATCTTGATGCCTCGAGCAAATCCGGCCTTGGCGATCGCCTTCACGTGATCGAGCACGGAATGAATATTGAGCGGTACGCGATCCACAGGCCTTTCGTCGGAGAAGACCTCCATACGGTCAACGAGCGACACGATGCGGTCGGTCTCGTCGCAGATCAACCGCGTCAGGGCCCGGTCCTCGTCATTGACGGACGTCTCGAGCAACTGTGCGGCACCGCGAATGCCGGAGAGCGGGTTCTTGATCTCATGGGCCAGCATCGAGGCGAGACCGGTCACTGATCGCGCAGCGCCTCGGTGCGTCAGCTGCCGATCGATCTTGTCGGCCATCGAGCGCTCCTGGAAGACGATGACCACAGATCCCGGCGTGGAAAGGACCGGCGCGACATAGAGATCAACAAGCTTGTCGGCGCCAAGACGCGGCGAGCTCAAGTCGACCCGGTATTCGTTGACAGGCGCCCGTCGCTCTCGAACCTGTTCGATCAAGGTCAGGAGCGGGCTGCCGAATGGAATGAAGGCGCTGATATTGTGACGGGCGAGATGATTGGCGCTGGCGCCGAAGAAAGACTCGGCCTCCCAATTGGCGAAGGCCACAAGGCCCCTTTCATCGACCAGGATGACGGGGTTCTGGATGGCGTTCAGCACCGCCATGGAAAGATCGTTCGCATCCTCCGCCGGCTCCATTGCCGTTGCCTTGTCGGTCATGCCGCCATCTCCTCGTTGACCGGTGCGACGTCGCCATTCGCTATCGCGGCAGCGACTCTATCGCTGACCAGAGCCGGATCGGTGGACGTCAGGATCGCCGCCTTGTCCGCGGACGAGAGGTTCGGCGCGAACCGCTCGATGTACCAGCCGACATGCTTGCGGGCGTGCCGAAGGCCAATCTGCGGTCCATAGAATTCGAGCATCATGGCATAGTGCTCGGCGAAGATGCGCGCGATCTCCAAGGCACCGGGATGAAGACGAGCACCAGCAAGAAACCCGGCATGCCATGGCCGCCCCTGCGATGAGCGCCCGACCATGACGGCGTCAGCACCCGACCGACGCAGGATTTCCGTGGCGTTCGTCACGGTATCGACGTCGCCATTGGCAATCAGGGGGACCGAGATGACGTCACGGACCGCATGGATCGCGTCCCAATCCGCCTTGCCGCTGTAAAATTGCATCCGGGTGCGGCCGTGGATCGTGATGGCCTGTACACCCGCCTCTTCTGCCCTTCGGGCGATCGATGGAGCATTGATTGAATTTTCATCCCAACCGAGCCGCATCTTCAGCGTTACCGGCACCGAAACAGCCCTGACGGTCGCTTCGATAAGCGACAGGGCATGATCGGGGTCGCGCATCAGCGCCGAACCGGAATAGCCGCCGGTCACTTTCTTGGCGGGGCAGCCCATGTTGATGTCGACAATGTCGGCGCCGTTCGCCTCGACGATCCTTGCAGCTTCCGCCATCCAATGCGCCTCACGGCCTGCGAGCTGGACGATATGCGGCTCGATGCCCGAATTCTTCAGCCGCGCCCAGGATTCGGCGGCGTTGCAGACCAGCTCGCGGCTGGCGACCATTTCCGTCACCACAAATCCGGCGCCGAAACGCCAGGCGAGCGTGCGGAAAGGCAAATCCGTCACCCCCGACATCGGCGCGAGCGCCACCCGGTTGCGGATTTCAACTTTCCCGATCCGGAGCGACGATGACAGGGCCGACGGTGGCAAATGCATATCTTTCAGGCACATGTTCTTCTTGCACTATTTTTAGACATTGTTATTCGGCTTGCCAAGCGATTTCCACGCCTCCGACAAAATTCCCGACATGGCCGGCAATGGTCGGGCTGGCAATGGCGTGGCCTTCGCGGTAGATCACGGCGAAGAGCGGCGAACGCGGGACCACATACATAAGATGCAGCCTGAAGAACAGTTCTCCTGTGGTGTCGTCATCGTCGCGGCCGGCCGCGGCGAGCGCGCCGGCCAATCGACCGAGGGGCCGAAGCAGTACCGGACGATCGGCGGCCGCCCCGTTATCGCGCATACGCTTAACACTTTCGCGACATGGGAGGGGTCGGGACCAATCGCTGTCGTCATCCATCCGGATGATGCGGAGTTGCTTGCCTCTGCCCTGAAGCGCGTGCCGACGCCGGCCGATTTGATCGTGGTACATGGGGGAGCGACGCGGCAGCTGTCGGTCCTTGCGGGCCTAGAGGCGATTGCGGCGGCAGGCGCCAAATATGTTATGATCCACGACGCGGTGCGCCCGTTCGCAGATCACGCGCTGCTCGATCGCTGCCGTCAGGCGCTGCTTAGCGGCGCCGATGCGGTCCTGCCCGCGATTGCGGTGGCCGATACATTGAAGCGGGCGGACGCTAGCGGCGTCGTGCAGGAGACCGTCGCGCGGGCAGGTCTATACGCGGCACAGACGCCGCAGTGTTTCAAGTTGGAGGCGATTCTTTCCGCGCACCGCGCCGCCAGCGCCGGCGCACGAGCGGAATTTACCGATGACGCGTCCATTGCCGAATGGGCGGGTATCCCCGTTGTCATCGTCGAGGGTATGGTGGATAACGTCAAGCTGACGCTGCAAAGGGATATTTCCATGGCTGATGAAAGGCTCAAAGGCAGCGCAATTCCCGACGTGCGCACCGGCAATGGCTACGACGTCCACCAACTCGTCGAAGGCAGCGGCGTCACGCTTTGCGGCGTATTCATCCCGCACGACCGCAAACTCTCCGGCCATTCGGATGCCGACGTCGCGCTGCATGCGCTGACCGACGCACTTCTCGCGACCTGCGGCGCAGGCGATATCGGCGATCACTTCCCGCCGTCGGATCCCCAATGGAAGGGTGCGCCTTCCCGTATTTTTCTGGAGCACGCGGCGCGGATCGTGCGCGAGCGCGGCGGCACAATCACCAATGCGGACATATCGCTGATCGCCGAAGCGCCCAAAGTCGGGCCGCACCGCCAGCAGATGCGAGAGAGCCTGGCAGCAATGCTCGGCATCTCCATCGACCGCTGCTCGATCAAGGCGACCACCAACGAAAAACTCGGCTTTGTCGGCCGCAACGAAGGTATCGCGGCAATCGCCACCGCGACGGTCGTCTATGCCCGAGGGAGTAACGCATGATGTGGCCGGCTGATATCGAAGAGAAAGCGCGGGCGATCGTTGCTGATTTCACGGCGCGCAACCTGAAGCTTGCCACGGCAGAGTCCTGTACCGGCGGCCTGATTGCGGGTGCGTTGACGGAAATCGCCGGCTCGTCACTCGTCGTCGACCGCGGCTTCGTCACCTATTCCAACGATGCCAAGATACAGATGCTCGGGATCGAACTCGCGACGCTGGCCGCCCACGGCGCCGTCTCGCGCGAGACGGCTATCGAAATGGCACGTGGCGCCGTCTCCCACTCAGGGGCGGATGTTGCCGTCGCCGTGACCGGGGTTGCCGGGCCGGGCGGCGGCTCGGTGGAGAAACCGGTAGGGCTCGTGCACCTGGCGGCGGCGAGCCGGAAAGGCGCGACGCTTCACCGCGAGATGCGCTATGGCGACATCGGCCGCGACGTGGTTCGGCTGGCAACCGTCAGAACCGCGCTCGAGCTCCTCGAAAATATCTCTCATCAAGCATAGACCTCGTCGGCTCGCTTTTCGAAGGCTTCCGAAAACACCCGGAATGCCCGGTCAAACATGGAGCCCATTAAGGCGCCTAGAAGCCGGCTCTTGAATTCGTAATCGATGTAAAAATGCACAATCGACAGCTTTTCGCCGGTCGGCTCGAAGCGCCACTCGTTGTCGAGATATTTGAATGGTCCGTCGATATAATTGACGTCGATCGTCCGCTCGGCCTTGTTGAGCAGAACCTGGGTTGTGAAGGTCTCGCGGATCGCCTTGTAACCGACCGTCATGTCGGCCAGCAGCAACACCTTTCCGTCGCGCTCCTTGCGTGAGCGTACGCTCAAGGCCTCGCAAAGCGGGAGAAACTGCGGATAGCGTTCGACGTCGGCGACGAGATCGAACATCTGATCGGCCGAATGCTTGACGACATGGTTTGTTTCGAAGTGCGGCATGACTTGCAGTTAAGCGCGTGCTGCGAGAAGTTCAAGCAGGGTGCGCATTTGTGCCCGGCTTCTTATCTGCAGGACTGGAACGCCAGGCCCGTGCTCTTGGAGGCTTTCCTCGATCCGCGGAACGAATTTGCGCTCGAAAGTCCAGATGTAACGAACGAACTCCCAACTCACACGCTCCGGACATCCTTCGGCCATTTCCGGCCGCGCGGCACCGCGCCATTTCAGCCAGCGACGTGTCACGCCGATCAGGCATATCCAGCGCGGCATTCTCACCCAGAGCACGATCTCGGCGCGGGGTAATCGCAGATCGAAGGTTGACGGATTGGTCCCGTCCATCACCCACCGCGCTTCGGCCACCCTTGCGGCGATGAGGCTTCTTGTTCCTCCCGCGCCCTGGAAATCCATCCGGGCAGCCAAAAGAATTCTCTATCCATCGAAACGAAAGGGAGGTCACAGTGTTCCGAAAGTCTGCGGGCAAGTGTCGTCTTTCCACCGCCCGAGCAGCCGATGACCAACACACGTCTTGCCCCCGAGAGAATTGATGCAGCCCGCGCCGTGTCCGTCGAATCGTCTGCCACTCCCACCCCCCAACAAAAAGAGCCGCGACGATGCAACGCCGCGGCTGTTTCTTACCGGCAGGAGAATTGGTTACCCCGCCTCGACCAGGAGCTTCTTCTCCCGTGCCGCCTTCAGCCGTGCGAAATCATCGCCGGCGTGATGCGACGAGCGTGTCAGCGGGCTCGAGGACACCATAAGGAAGCCCTTGGTGTAGGCGACCGTCTCGTAGGATTTGAATTCCTCGGGCGTTACGAATTTCTCGACCTTGTGGTGCTTGCGGGTCGGCTGCAGGTACTGGCCAATCGTCAGGAAGTCGACGTCCGCGGTGCGCAGATCGTCCATCAGTTGCAGCACTTCGTTCCGTTCCTCGCCGAGACCGACCATGATGCCGGACTTGGTGAACATGGATGGATCGAGTTCCTTCACCCGCTGCAGAAGCCGGATCGAGTGGAAATAGCGGGCGCCTGGACGCACGGTCAGATAGTTCGAAGCGACCGTTTCGAGATTGTGATTGAAGACGTCCGGCTTGGCAGCGACTACGCGCTCCAGCGCACCCGGCTTGCGCAGAAAATCGGGCGTCAGGATCTCGATGGTCGTTTCGGGAGAGGCCTCGCGGATCGCGAAGATCACCTTCTCGAAGTGTTCGGCGCCGCCGTCATCGAGGTCGTCGCGGTCGACGGACGTGATGACGACGTGGCTCAAGCCCATCTGCTTGACCGCCTTGGCGATGTTGGCGGGCTCCTCCATGTCGAGCGCATTCGGCTTGCCGGTCGCGACGTTGCAGAAAGCACAGGCGCGCGTGCAAATCTCGCCCATGATCATGAAGGTCGCGTGTTTCTTGTCCCAACATTCGCCGATATTCGGGCAGCCAGCCTCCTCGCAGACCGTGACCAGGTTGTTGCCCTTTACGATCGAGCGGGTTTCCATGTATCCCTTCGACATCGGCGCCTTTACGCGGATCCAGTCCGGCTTGCGCAGAACTTCCGTATCGGGCTTGTGCGCCTTTTCCGGGTGGCGGACACGCTCGGCCCTGTCCGAGACGGCGTCGAAAACCGTTACCATATTTCTTCCTTCATCGTATCGGGCTTCAGCCTTACGCCGATAGGCCCGCTTTCGATCTATATAGATGGCCGGACATGAAAAGTCAGGCCACCATTTGCATGGCAGCCCGACCGCTTGCGAATGCGGAAGGGGGCCCTAGCGTCTGACGGCGCGGCCCGCCGCGATCAACAGGCACGCGCCGATGAAGCCGATAACCAGATAGGCAACCCAGCCCGTATAGGCCATCCCGAAGGCGGCCAGAATAAAGTTCAGCACAAGAGCCCCGACGATGCCGAGGACGATATTCGCGATCAGCCCCATCTGGCTGCTCATGATTTTCTCCGCCAACCAGCCGGCAAGACCGCCGATAATGATCGCCGCCAGGATACCCACGCCGTTCAAGCTCATGACAACCTCCCCGCATTGAAAGTGCTGCAGCGCCCTCAATGCGTGAAGAGACCGAAAGTTCCGAACGGCGGCGCGTCATCAGGCGTTCAATACCCGGCCGTAGGCGTCGAGCACGCTTTCCTTCATCATCTCCGAGAGTGTCGGATGCGGGAAGATCGTGTGCATCAGCTCTTCCTCCGTCGTCTCCAGGTTCATGGCGACGACGAAGCCCTGGATCAGTTCGGTCACCTCGGCGCCAACCATATGCGCACCCAAAAGCTCGCCGGTCTTCTTGTCGAAGATCGTCTTGACTAGGCCCTGGTCCTCGCCGAGTGCGATCGCCTTGCCGTTGGCACCGAAGCTGAAGCGGCCGACACGGATCTCGCGGCCGAGTTCCTTGGCCCTCGCCTCGGTGAGGCCCACGGAGGCAACCTGCGGATCGCAATAGGTGCAGCCCGGGATCTTGCCCTTATCGAGCGCATGTACACCGGGAACGCCGGCGATCTTCTCGACGCAGATCACGCCCTCGTGCTCCGCTTTATGCGCAAGCATCGGCGGCCCGGCGACGTCGCCGATCGCATAGATCCCGGCGACATTGGTCTTGCCGTAGCCGTCGGTGACGATACAGCCGCGGCTGGTCTCGACGCCCAGCGCCTCGAGGCCCAAGTTTTCGATATTGCCCTGGACGCCGACAGCGGAGATCAAGCGATCCGCCTTGATCTGCGTAACCTTGCCGTCCTTCGTTTCGACATGCGCGGTTACATCGTTCGCGCCCTTCTCGACCTTCGTCACCTTGGCATCGGTAAAGATCTTCATGCCGCGCTTTTCGAGCTGCTTGCGGGCGAAAGCGGAAATCTCCGCATCCTCGACCGGCATGACCTGCGGCAAGAGCTCGACGACGGTGACATCAACGCCCATCGACCGGTAGAAGCTTGCAAACTCGATGCCGATCGCGCCGGACCCCATGACCAGCATGGTCTTCGGCATTTCCTCGGGCTTCATCGCCTCGAAATAGGTCCAAATCAGCTTGCCGTCCGGCTCGATGCCAGGAAGGGCGCGCGGCCGGGCGCCGGTCGCGATGATGATGTGCTTGGCCGTATAGGTGCCTTCGCCCTTGACGCCCTTCGGAACGGGATTTTGTGGCTGGACCGGCGGCTTCGAGGGGGCGCCGACGACGATCTCGCCGCGTTTGGTGAGCTTCGCCTCGCCCCAGATGACGTCTACCTTGTTCTTCTTCATGAGGAAGGCGACACCGCCGCTCAGCCGTGCGGAGACGGCGCGCGAGCGGCCGACGACCTCCTTGACGTTGGCGGTCATCTTGCCTTCGAGCGTCAGGCCGTAGTTCTTGGCGTGATTGGCATGGTCGAGAATTTCGGCCGAGCGCAAGAGCGCCTTGGTCGGGATGCAGCCCCAGTTGAGGCAGATGCCGCCGAGGTGTTCGCGCTCGACGATCGCCGTCTTCAAGCCCAACTGCGCCGAGCGGATGGCGGTGACATAGCCGCCCGGGCCCGAACCGATAACGATGACGTCGTAATTCTCAGCCATGTGTTTCCTACCTTGTCTCAAGCGACCTTGCGGGTGAAAAGCACCCAGTCGTGTTTCCTGCTATCTTCGAAGAGCGGTACGGCTTCAGCTCGCGACACCTCTTCGAAGCCGTTGATCCTGTAGAGTGCCTGCGCCCTTTCGTTGTGGCTTTCGGTGATCAGGCTCACCGGCGCTTGTCCAGCGCGGACAAATTCATTTTCGAGCAACGCGCGGCCGATGCCCCGGCCGCGAAGCGGCTTGTAGACACCGAGGCTGTCGATAAACCAGTGACCGACCACCTGCTTCTGGAGTGCAAGCAAAGGGCCTAGCACCGGATGCTTCGGCTCGATCTCGCTTATGGAGGGGCCGATCGCGTAGGAGACCGATACGCCGACGATCTCGTCTGCGGCCACGGCCACGACGGCATCGCGCCAGGTACCGAGCCCTTCGTTCTGGCGCAGCCTGTTGCGGCCATGCTCGAAAGCGGTTTCCGTTGCCCCGCTCAAGACGCCGCCGTACCAGAGCCAAGCAGCGAATCCATGTGAAGCGATGTCGATCAGGATCGCCAGCTCCGCCGCCTCGCACCTTTCCGCAGCTCTGAGGATCGCCGCCGCCATAGTCAGAGCCCGAGCATCATCCGCACGACCGGCTCCAAGCCGCGGCCGATCGCGCGGGTGTTGTCGGCGTCGAGATGCACGCCATCGAGCGGCGTGGTTTTCGCAACCGAGCCGGCATCGAAAAAGCCGCAGTCGAGCTCGTCGGCGAGATCGCGGTAGAGCGGCGCCAGCATTGCCGACTGCTCGATAGCGCCCGCATACATGGCTGCGAAGGCGCTGTTCGCAGTTTCGCAAAGCGGTGGCGGCGAGACGATGAGGATGTCCGGCCCCTCCTCGGCTTCGACCGGCCAGTCGTGCCGCCGGACGAGATTGACGAGGCGTGCGATCCCTTTGACGGCGCCGAAGGCCGTGCCGTGGATCACCGGCTTCATGTCGTTTGTGCCGAGCAGGAAGATCATCAGATCGATCGGCGCATGGCTGTGGAGCACGGTCGGCAGTACGCGGGCTCCGTTGCGGTCGCAGTCGGCGAGATGGTCGTCATAGGCCGTCGTGCGGCCGTTCAACCCTTCGGCGATGACGTGTACGCCAGGACCGAGGGCTCTTTGCAGCACGCTCGGCCAGCGATCCTCCAACGCGTGCCGGCCGAGGCCGCTCGCGTCATAGCCCCACGTCAGACTGTCACCATAGCAGAGAACTGTTTTCATCGCTCGTGCCCGCATTTAAGGGAATGGACCGGCTCGAAAGGCCGGTCCCGATCGCATCAAACCAGCATGCCCATCGGATTTTCGATGTAGCGCTTGAAGGCGGCGAGCAGTTCGGCGCCGAGCGCGCCATCGACGCAGCGATGGTCGGTGGAGAGCGTGACGGTCATCATGTTGGCGATGACCATCTCCTTGTTCTTGACGATGACGCGCTCCTGGCCGGCACCGACCGCGAGGATCGTCGCATGCGGCGGGTTGACGACGGCGGCGAAGTCCTTGACGCCCATCATGCCCATGTTGGAGACGGCCGTGGTGCCACCCTGGTACTCTTCCGGCTTCAGCTTGCGCTCCTTGGCGCGCTTGCCGAAGTCCTTCATCTCGTTGGAGATGGCCGAAAGGCTCTTCAACTCCGCTTGGCGGATGATCGGTGTGATCAGGCCACCGGGTATCGAGACAGCAACGCCAACATCGGCATGCTTGTGCTTGACCATGTTCGAGTCGGTCCAGGAGACGTTGGCATCCGGAACGTCGCGAAGTGCCAGCGCCAGCGCCTTGATCACCATGTCATTGACCGAGAGCTTATAGACTGGCTTGCCGTCCTTTTCCGGAGCAGCGGCGTTGAGCTGGGTACGCAGGGCCAGGAGCGCATCGAGCTCGCAATCGATCGAAACGTAGAAATGCGGGATTGTCTGCTTCGATTCCTGCAGGCGCTTGGCAATGGTCTTGCGCATGCCGTCATGCGGCACGAGTTCGTATGAACCCGGCTCGAAGAGCTTGAGCACGGCGTCCTCGGACATGCCCTTCGCGAGCGCGGTCGGCGCGGGTGCAGCGGCTTCCGCAGGCGCGGCGGCCGGCTTGGCACCGCCGCCTGCGACGGCGGCCTCTACGTCCTTCTTGACGACGCGGCCGTAGGGGCCGGACCCGGCGATTGCCGACAGGTCAATGCCGGCTTCCTTGGCAAGGCGGCGCGCCAGCGGCGAAGAAAAGACTCGCTTGCCATCGGCTGCGGCGGGGGCGGCCGATACTGCCGGCTGTGCCGCGGCCGGTGCCGTAGCAGGGGCTGGCGCAGCGGTCGGTGCTGCCGGAGCCGGTTTTTCGGCTTTGGCTGCTGGCGTCGGCGCTGCGGCGCCATTACCGCCCTTCGCAGCCGTTGCGACGTCCTCGCCGTCAGCCGCCAGAACGGCGATCAGCGCATTGACCTTGACGCCTTCCGTACCGGCCGGCACGACGATCTTGGCGACCGTACCTTCATCGACGGCTTCCACTTCCATGGTTGCCTTGTCGGTCTCGATCTCGGCGATGACGTCGCCGGACTTGACCTGATCGCCTTCCTTGACCAGCCACTTGGCCAGATTGCCTTCTTCCATGGTCGGAGAGAGGGCAGGCATCGTGATGTTGATTGGCATCGAAGCGCCCTCCCTTTATTTGTAGCAAACGGCTTTCACGGCATCGACGACCTCGGTGACGCTCGGCAGCGCCAGTTTTTCGAGGTTGGCGGCATAGGGCATCGGCACATCCTTGCCCGCGATCGTCAGGATCGGCGCATCGAGATAGTCGAAGGCCTGCTGCATGACACGTGTGGCGATCTCGGCGCCGACGGAGGACTGCGGGTAGCCTTCTTCGACGGTCACCAGGCGGCCGGTCTTCTTCACCGACTCGATCACCGTCGGAAGATCCATTGGGCGGATCGTGCGAAGGTCGATGAGCTCGACATCAATACCCTGCGCTTCCAGCTCGGCCGCCGCCTTGACCGCGTAAGTCATGCCGATACCGAAGGAAACGATGGTTGCATCCTTGCCGACGCGATGGATGCGGGCCTTGCCGATCGGCAGCACGAAATCATCGAGCTTCGGAACCTCGAAGGAGTGACCGTAGAGAATTTCGTTCTCAAGGAAGATCACCGGGTTCGGGTCGCGGATCGCCGCCTTCAAGAGACCCTTCGCGTCGGCGGCCGTATACGGCATGACGACCTTGAGGCCCGGGATGTGGCTGTACCAGGCGGCATAGCACTGCGAGTGCTGCGCAGCGACGCGGGCTGCCGCACCGCTCGGGCCGCGGAAGACGATCGGCGCGCCCATCTGGCCGCCCGACATATAAAGCGTCTTGGCAGCCGAGTTGATGATCTGGTCGATCGCCTGCATGGCGAAGTTGAAGGTCATGAACTCGACGATCGGCCGCAGACCCGTCATTGCCGCGCCGACGCCGACGCCGGCAAAACCGTGTTCGGTGATCGGGGTGTCGACCACGCGACGCGGGCCGAACTCCTGCAGCAGGCCCTGGGTGATCTTGTAGGCGCCCTGGTATTCGGCGACTTCCTCACCCATGACGAAGACGTCGTCACTGGCGCGCATCTCCTCGGCCATCGCGTCGCGAAGCGCCTCGCGCACAGTCATTGAAACCATTTCCGTTCCAGCGGGGATCGCGGGGTCGGCGGGAATTTCCGCCTTCGGCTGAGCCGCAACCGGCGCCGGAGCCGGCGCGGCGGCGGGCGCCTCATCAGCAGCAGGCTTCGGAGCCTCGGCCTTCGGCGTTACGATGTCGCCGGCAGCCTCGCCGTCCTGCAGCAGTACCGCGATCGGCGTATTGACCTTCACGCCCTCGGTACCAGCGGCGATCAGCAGCTTGCCGATCGTACCTTCATCGACGGCTTCCACTTCCATCGTCGCCTTGTCGGTTTCGATCTCGGCAATGACATCGCCCGAGGACACCTTGTCCCCCTCGTTCTTCAGCCATTTGGAGAGCGTGCCTTCCTCCATCGTCGGGGAAAGGGCGGGCATGAGAATTTCTACTGGCATGGTTGTCCCTCCCCGGATTAAAGCAGGATGTCGGTATAGAGCTCGGACACATCCGGCTCCGGATCAGACTGGGCAAAATCGGCACTGTCCGCAACGATGTCGCGAACATCCTTGTCGATCTGCTTCAGCTCTTCCTCGCTCGCCCAGCCCTTTTCGGTAAGCCGGGCCTTTACCTGCTCGATCGGGTCGTGCTCGGAGCGCATCTTCTGCACTTCGTCCTTCGACCGGTACTTCGCCGGGTCAGACATGGAGTGGCCGCGATAACGATAGGTCAGCATCTCGAGGATGATCGGCCCCTTGCCGGAACGGCCGTATTGAACCGCTTCGTCGGCTGCCGCCTTGACGGCACGAACATCCATGCCGTCGACCTGATAGCCGGGAATGCCGAAGGAGGCGCCGCGCTGCGAGAAATCGGTCTGCGCCGATGCGCGCGACACGGATGTACCCATGGCGTAACGGTTGTTTTCAACGATGTAGACCACCGGCAGCTTCCAGAGAGCAGCCATGTTGAAGCTCTCGTAGACCTGACCCTGGTTGGCGGCACCGTCGCCGAAGTAGGCGAGGCTGACGTTGTCGTTACCGCGGTATTTGTTGGCGAAGGCAAGGCCGGTGCCGAGCGACACCTGCGCACCGACGATACCGTGGCCGCCATAAAAATGCTTTTCCTTGGAGAACATGTGCATCGAGCCGCCTTTCCCCTTGGAAAGGCCGCCGCGACGGCCGGTCAGTTCCGCCATCACACCGCGCGCACTCATCCCGCAAGCAAGCATGTGGCCGTGATCACGGTAACCGGTGATGACCTGATCACCTTCCTTGAGCGCCATCTGCATGCCGACCACGACGGCTTCCTGACCGATATAGAGGTGACAGAAGCCGCCGATGAAGCCCATGCCGTAAAGCTGGCCGGCCTTTTCCTCGAAACGCCGGATCAGCAGCATTTCGCGGTAGGCTTTGAGATCATCTTCCTTGGAGAATTCGGCGATCGTGCCGCCGGCGAAGTCCTTCTTTGCGGACTTGGCAGCGGTCTTGCGGCTGGAGACGGACGCGGTTTTTCGCGGAGCCATACATTCCTCCCAATGGTTAGCCTTCGCCGGCTACCATAGGGAAAGAAGCGCGACACAGCAATGCCATATTTGCATGGCTATTATTCTGCTCAACTATTTGATTTTTAACTGAAATTTTCAATTAACCGAATTTAGGTTAATCTTGCCCACGACGAAAAATAACGATCTCATCGCTCCGCGACATGTTGAGCGCGAGCCGAGCCTTCTCATCCAGCATGTCTCGTTCCAGCGAACCGTCGCTCATCAGCTCGACCTCCTTTTCCAGGATTCTTCGCTGATGAGTCAGCTCATCCAATCGGGCTTGCCGCACGGCGATCTGTCGGTCGAACTCCTCAGTCGCCCTCAGGCCGTATCCTCCATGGATCGAATGATAGCCGAAATAGGAAAGAAAGGCGACCGCCATCAGCGGCACGACCAGCCGCCCAAGTCTCCGTTTCTTGTGATGTCGTGTCCACATGGTCAGTGCCCTGATACGCAATACGAGACGAGACTAACGTCGATTGATTAACCGACCGTTGACCATGAATGGCAGGAAAAACGAAACCCGCCTGCCGTGTGGCGGGCGGGTTTGGAACTGTCGCGACTGCCGACTGTCACACTGGCGTGCAGGGCGGACTATTATGCCCCTCACCCTAGCCCTCTCCCCGCATGCGGGGAGAGGGGACTGGGCGTGCGTGGTTTGCTCCTTCGATCATCTCACCGACGAGGAATGGGACTGGGAGCGCACCGCTTGTCCCTTCGCCCCGCTTGCGGGGAGAAGGTGCCGGCAGGCGGATGAGGGGCCGCGTCGAGGGCCAGACTTCCCCTATTCAACCCCGCAAAATCGCGCGGCCAGCGTATTTTGCCTGCAGGCCGAGCTGCTCCTCGATGCGGATCAGCTGGTTGTACTTGGCAAGCCGGTCAGAGCGTGCGAGCGAGCCGGTCTTGATCTGTCCGCAATTGGTGGCAACGGCGAGATCGGCGATCGTCGAGTCTTCGGTTTCGCCGGAACGGTGCGACATCACGGCGGTGTAGCGGGCCTTGTGCGCCGTCTCGACCGCATCGAGCGTTTCGGAGAGCGAGCCGATCTGGTTGACCTTGACCAGGATCGAGTTGGCGACACCCATCTTGATGCCGTCGCGCAGGCGCGCCGAGTTGGTGACGAAGAGATCGTCGCCGACGAGCTGAACCTTCGAGCCGATCTTGTCGGTCAACGCCTTCCAGCCGTCCCAGTCGTCTTCGGCCATGCCGTCTTCAATCGAAATGATCGGGTACTTGGCAGCGAGTTCGGCGAGATATTCGGCCATGGCGCCCGGCTCAAGCGTGCGTCCCTCGCCTTCCAGCACGTACTTGCCGTCCTTGAAGAACTCCGTCGAGGCGCAGTCGAGCGCGACATACATATCCTCGCCCGGCTTGTAGCCGGCCTTCTCGATCGACTTCATGATGAAGTCGAGGGCCGCAGGTGCGGAAGCCAGGCCCGGAGCGAAGCCACCTTCGTCGCCGACATTGGTATTGTGGCCATCGGCAGCCAGCTGCTTCTTCAGCGTGTGGAAGACTTCCGAGCCCATGCGCACGGCATCCTTCAGCGTTTCCGCGCCGACCGGCATGATCATGAACTCCTGGAAGTCGATCGGGTTGTCGGCATGCGCACCGCCGTTGATGATGTTCATCATCGGAACCGGGAGGAGATGTGCGTTCGGGCCGCCGACGTAGCGATAGAGCGGCAGGCCAGCGGCTTCGGCCGCAGCCTTCGCAACCGCCAGCGACACGCCGAGAATGGCGTTGGCGCCAAGGCGCGACTTGTTTGCCGTGCCGTCGAGCTCGATCATGGTCTTGTCGATCTGGATCTGGTTTTCGGCGTCCAGGCCGCCGATCGCCTCAAAAATCTCTCCGTTGACCGCTTCGACGGCGCGCTCGACACCCTTGCCGAGATAGCGGGTGCCACCATCGCGGAGTTCGACCGCCTCGTGGGCACCGGTCGAGGCGCCCGACGGAACAGCCGCACGGCCGAAGCTACCGTCTTCGAGATGAACGTCGACCTCGACGGTCGGGTTGCCGCGGCTATCCAGAATTTCGCGGCCGATGATGTCGATGATTGCAGTCATGATCTCTTCCCTGGTTAGGACGACGGTATGGTCGGGCCTGTCTTAATTCATGGCCCCGAAATTACAACGGCGCGCGATGCAAATGCCCAAGCGCCATTGCGGTTCATGAAAATTTCACGAGGGCCTGTTCAGGCCTTGGCGATCTGATCGAAGGCAAGCAGCTTTTCGAGCAGCCGCGGCATGTCCTTCAAGTGCACCATATTGGGGCCATCCGAGGGCGCATTGTCCGGATCTTCATGCGTCTCGATGAAGAGGCCGGCGACGCCGACGGCGACGGCGGCGCGCGCCAGGGTCTCGACGAACTCGCGCTGGCCGCCGGTCGAGCCGCCCTGCCCGCCCGGCTGCTGCACGGAATGGGTGGCGTCAAAGATCACCGGCGCACCCAGCGCGGCCATGATCGGCAGCGAGCGCATGTCGGAAACCAGCGTGTTGTAACCAAAGGAGGCGCCGCGCTCGCACAGAAGAACGTTCGGATTGCCGCTCGCCGTGAACTTGGCGAGCACGTTCTTCATGTCCCAGGGCGCGAGGAACTGGCCCTTTTTGACGTTGATCGCACGGCCAGTCTTGGCGGCCGCGACGAGCAGGTCGGTCTGGCGCGACAGGAAAGCGGGGATCTGCAGGATATCGACGGTCTCAGCCACGATCGCGCATTGCTCTTCCGTGTGAATGTCGGTCAAAATCGGAAAGCCGAATTCCTTTTTGAGGTCGGCAAAAATCTCCATCGCGCTATCGAGGCCGATGCCGCGCTTGCCGGAGAGCGAGGTGCGGTTCGCCTTATCGAAGGAAGACTTGTAGACGAGACCGAGCCCGAGAGACTTGCAAAGCTCGACGAGCGTTCCAGCCACCATGAAGGCATGATCGCGGCTCTCCATCTGGCAGGGACCGGCGATCAGCGCCAGCCGCTCCTTCTGCGAAAAGACCACCTGGCCGGCACCCTCGCCGACGACAACCCTGGCATTGGTTTCCATCATCACACTCCAAATGCGAAAATCACCCCTTGCCCCGGCGCTTCCGGGACAATGAGGCGCCCGCCCATTTCTGCAAACTCGATATCGTTCCTGGCAAACAGCGCACGCGTCGCTTCGAGATCGGCCACCCGGAACACGACGGCCCGCCCGCGCAAGCCGCGCTCGGCACCATTGACCGAACGGCCGAAAAAGGCCTCCATTCCTGCGACATTCAGCACCGAAATCTTTGCATTGCCGGTTTGAATGTCCATGCCGAAGGAGTTGGCGGAAACCTCACGGTCATCGACGCCCTCCTGCAGCAGATACTGGAAATCGGTGGGATTTGGCTCCGAAAGCACCACTTCGGCAATACCAAGGACGCCGTTTTCATGACGCTGAAGCGCGGTCTGGTCTACCGGCAGGGCACGAATGCGCTGACAGCTAAAGAGGAAGAAATCCGGGGAGCGGAGATCCGCGGCAAAAGCCAGCCGGAACGAGCCAAGGCCTTCGCGCCCATCCGGCAACCGCATCGGCCGCGAGAATTCCAGCATGTCGCCGCCGGAAACGCCGGTTGCACGGAACCGCATGTGATCGGACGCGGCATCGGACGTTCCCACAACGATCGCCGACAGCCCCTCCGGGCCTTGACGAAAGCGGAAAGCCTGGTCGCGGGCGACAAAGACGTTGCCGTCGAGCGCCGCAGCTTCGCACTCTTCGCGCGATGCAACAGCAAGCGGCTCCAGATAGGTGTGATCGGCGAAGAAGACGCACGCATTCTCGGTGCCAAAGGGATGGCGCGCATCGTCTGCGACCACAAAGCCGAGATCGTTCAAGCGCCGCTTCGCCTGCGCAAGCTCAGCCACCGGCAGCACGAGATGATCGAGCGGTCGGGTGGTGCGCTGGGGTAAGCTCATGGCGTGTTCCCTGATGGCCGGTTCCGTCGCTGTTTGCAACTTTTGCCGGCCAATTGCAAGCACGGCCGTTCGGTAGGCACCGGACCATACCGAAACGGAAACGGCCGGCCCTTAAGGACCGGCCGCAAAAGAACGGGGCCTGACCAATGTCGCGGCGTCAGACGAGGCGCGACTGCTCCAGCGCGGCCTCGATGAAGCTCGCGAACAGCGGGTGCGGATCGAGCGGCCGGGACTTGAGTTCCGGGTGGTACTGAACGCCGATGAACCAGGGATGGTCCTGATATTCGACTGTCTCAGGCAAGACGCCGTCCGGCGACATCCCGGAGAACACCAGGCCACAGGATTCCAGTCGCTCCTTGTAATCGACATTGACCTCGTAACGGTGGCGATGCCGTTCGGAGATATCCGTCGATCCGTAGATGCCCGCAATCTTGGTGTTCTGCTTGAGAGCTGCCCGATAGGCGCCGAGCCGCATCGTGCCACCGAGATCGCCCGACGCCGAGCGCTTTTCAAGTTCGTTGCCCTTCACCCATTCGGTCATCAGGCCGACAACCGGCTCCTTGGTCGGGCCGAATTCGGTCGAAGAGGCCTTCTCGATTCCGGCGAGGTTGCGAGCAGCCTCCACCACGGCCATCTGCATGCCAAAGCAGATGCCGAAATAGGGAACCTTCCGCTCGCGCGCAAAGCGGGCGGCGTTGATCTTGCCCTCTGAACCGCGCTCACCGAAACCGCCGGGGACGAGAATGCCGTGAACCTTCTCCAGGTACGGCGCAGGATCTTCCTTCTCGAAGATTTCCGACTCGATCCATTCGAGCTTGACCTTGACGCGGTTGGCTATGCCGCCGTGGTAGAGCGCTTCGATCAACGACTTATAGGCGTCCTTGAGGCCGGTATACTTGCCGACAATGGCAATCGTGACTTCACCTTCCGGCGTGCGGATACGGTGGGCAACGTCTTCCCAAGCCTCCATGCGCGGCTTCGGCGCCGGCTCGATGCCGAAGGCGGCGAGAACCTCGTTGTCGAGGCCTTCCTTGTGATAGGCGATCGGCACGTCGTAGATCGAGGCGACATCGAGCGCCTGGATCACAGCCGATTGACGGACATTGCAGAAGAGCGAGAGCTTGCGGCGCTCAGCTTCCGGGATCTCGCGATCGGCGCGAACGAGCAGAATGTCCGGATGGATTCCAAGAGCCTGCAGTTCCTTGACCGAATGCTGCGTCGGCTTGGTCTTGAGCTCGCCGGCCGCCGGGATATAGGGCATCAGCGTCAGATGAACATAAACGGCAGTGCCGCGCGGCAGATCGTTGCCGAGCTGGCGGATCGCCTCCATGAAGGGCATCGCTTCGATGTCGCCGACGGTGCCGCCGATCTCGCAGATGACGAAGTCGTAATCGTCATTGCCCTCGGTGACGAAATTCTTGATTTCATTGGTGACGTGCGGGATCACCTGAACCGTCGCGCCGAGATAGTCGCCGCGCCGCTCCTTGTCGATGATGTTCTTGTAGATCCGACCGGTGGTGATGTTGTCGGTCTTCGTTGCCGAACGCCCCGTGAAGCGCTCGTAGTGGCCGAGATCGAGATCGGTCTCCGCCCCGTCGTCGGTGACGAATACCTCACCGTGCTGGGTCGGGCTCATCGTGCCCGGATCGACATTGAGGTAGGGGTCGAGCTTACGCAGTCTCACCCGGTAGCCACGCGCCTGCAGTAGCGCTCCGAGAGCGGCTGCAGCGATGCCTTTACCGAGGGAGGAAACCACGCCGCCAGTGATGAATACATATCGCGCCATGGGAGTCACCGGATACCTTTTCACAAACGATTCCGCCACCGAAAAATTCGTTTTCCGGAATTTTTCGTCTCGGGAGGGGACGGATTTCACACAAAACAAAACCGGCGGATGAAGCATCCGCCGGTGGGTTCTTCTGAATTGCGACCTTACTGGCCGCTCGGAACTTGCGATCCCGTATTGCCGTTGCCGCCGGTTGCAGGCGCTTGGGGCGCCGGTGCGGCACCAGCGGGCGCCTGGCCCGTGGGGGCTGCACCACCGGCCGGCGGAGCGCCGTTGCCGGTAGCCGGCTGCTGCGCGTTTCCGTCTGCCGGCGGCGTCTGACCACCGCCAAGCGAATCGAGGACACCGCCGCCGCTCGAGCTCGTGCCCGGAATCCGGTCGAGAATGTCGGTCGCCTGCGGCTCGTAACGGGAGAGAATGCCCATTGCAAGCGCCAGGCCGAAGAAGAGGAAGGCAAGAACGGCAGTCGTGCGGGTCAGCGCGTTGGCTGTGCCGCGGGCGGACATAAAGCCCGAACCGCCGCCAATACCGAGACCGCCGCCTTCGGAACGCTGAATGAGGACGACGCCGATCAGGGCGACGACGACCATGAGATAGATGACGAGTAGTACGGTCTGCATCAGCTTCCAGTCCTGCCCTCTTGGGCACACGAATCAAACCCGGCGCGAAACACGGCAAGGCCGGGCGCAAATTTGGCGCCTCTTTATACCAAGCCGTTAGCTATTCCAAGCCCCTGCCCGCGCGGGAGAGCAATCAGGCTGTCAATTCTTCATATGCCCTGTAGATGGCGAGAAAGTCTTCCGCTTTCAAGCTCGCACCACCGATCAGGGCACCATCCACATTGACAACACCCATCAGTTCCTTGGCGTTGCCGGGCTTGACGGAGCCACCGTAGAGGATGCGCACCTTGCCGCCTGCAACTGCGAAGCGCGAGACCAGTTCGCTGCGCATGAAAGCATGCGCTTCCTCGACATCGGTCGCTGTTGGCGTCAGGCCGGTACCGATCGCCCAGACGGGCTCGTAGGCGATGACCGTGTTCTCCGCCGTCGCGCTATCCGGCAAGCTTTCCGCGAGCTGGCGCTTCAGGACGTCGAGCGTCTTGCCATCCTTGCGTTCATCGCCGGTTTCGCCGATGCAGACGATCGCGACAAGACCGGCCGCCTGCGCGGCTTCGGTCTTGGCGCGCACCAGCGCGTCGCTTTCGGCGTGATCGGTGCGGCGTTCGGAATGGCCGACGATGACATGGGTACCGAAGCAGTCGGCGATCATTTCAGCGGAGATGTCTCCCGTGTGGGCACCGGATTGTTTCTGATGGCAGTCCTGGGCACCGATCATCAGAGGGCTGTCGTCACAAAGTGCGGTCGCGACGTAGAGCAGCGTTGCAGGCGGGCAGATCAGCGTTTCCACCTTTTCGGAAAGACTGCCCTTGACGCCCTCCGCCATCGCCTTGATTTCGTCGAGCGAGGCGCGTGTTCCGTTCATCTTCCAGTTTCCGGCAACGAGCGGGCGGATATCGGGCGTCATGAAATTCCTCCGGGTCGGGTTTCATTCTCCGGCAAGCGGCCTAGCAAATCGCCCGGGCAAAAAAAAGCACCCGCTGCGGAATAATCCGGTGCTTGCCAACGATCCGGAGCGCGGGCCTGCTGCAATCGTGGCGGGACCGCATACCGTCAGCGCATGGTCGAGAATCGCATTTATGCCGTTTCGAACGAATAAAAAGAAGCTTTGATGCGTCTCATGCCATGCGCGCCCCGACCGGCGAATTGGAACTTTGGGTGTCGGAGGTTGCCATGTTGCGCAACAGCGAGACCGGATTCGGATTAGTAACAATCGTGCTGCATTGGACGATTGCGTTGCTGATCTTTGGGCTGATCCTGAGCGGTTTCGTCATGCAGCGCGTCGAGATCGACCCGGCGCTGCAGTTCACGCTCTATCAATGGCACAAATCCTTCGGCTTCACGGCGCTGGGACTGGCCCTCCTTCGCGCGATCTGGTGGCTCGTCGAGCGCAACCCCTCGCCGCTCCCAAGTCTCAGTCCATTGGAACGCAAGGCTTCCCGCGTGACACATGACACGCTCATCGTTCTTGCGATCGCCGTGCCGCTTGCCGGTTGGGCGGTCGCCTCCACATCGACGCTGGACATCCCGAGCTTCTATTTCAACGTGATGGTCATTCCACACCTACCACTGGCAAAATCGGAGGCTTCGGAGAACTTCTGGACCTTTGTCCATGCGCTGCTTGCCTATGTGACGCTGGGGCTCGCTGCGGTCCACGCAGTGGCGGCCCTCTACCACCATTTCATGCGACGTGACGCGGTTTTGACGCGAATGCTCGGCTCAGGCGCTCCCTCGAGCGGCATGAGTGCGCGCGACGCTCAAAAACGCGATGACGCCGTTGTCAGGAGGAAATGATCGATGATGGTTACGATCAATTCGGCGTTGAAGGCGACCGTGTGCATCGCTTTTGTATACGCGACACCAGTGGCAAACGCCCAGGCACCGGCACTTGCAGACGCTGCCGGAAGCTACCGGATCACGAGTCCTTCGAGCATCCAATTCAGCGTTGGGCAGGTTGGCGGCAGGGGCGGCATTGCCGGCAATTTCGCCAAGTTCTCCGGCGGTTTCCGTATCGATGGCGGTAACATCGAGCGCTCCTCCGTCGAGTTTACGCTTTACCCGGAGAGCGTGAGGGCTCGCGAGCGGAGGATCGAGGACTTCCTGCGTTCGAGCGCCGTTTTCGATGCGGCAAACTTTCAGACCGTAACCTTCCGCTCGACCAGCGTCAGGCAGACCGGGCCCGACAGGGCAACGGTCGAAGGCGCGCTGACAGCGCGCGGCAAGACACGCAAGGAGCGCTTTGCAGTTACGCTCACCGATTGGGACAGCCGCTCGATCTCCTTCACCATCCGCGGCAGCATCCGCCGATCGCCCTACGGCATGGATGTCGGGACGCCGATCTACTCCAATGTGGTCCAGTTCGACATGAAAATAACCGGGCGGAGGCGATAACGGCCCTGCCTCAACACTTTAAGGCGAGCGCTGTGCGCCGCCAGAAGTCCGAAACCATGGCCGGATCACGCAACGTTTCGAGCTTTGCCCAGGAAGGGAATGACGCTTCGAATGTTTCCGGACTCATACGGAAATCGTTGCACGGATTTACGGCACCTCCGGCGTCCACCACTATGCGGTCAAGCTCGTCCAGGAGCTTGGACGTTGCTTCACCCCGATTGGCAAAATCCAAAGTCAGGGCAAACCCGGGTCGCGCGAAGGAAAGAAGGCCGCGCGAGGCAACGTTTCCAAAGCGCCTGAGCACGGTCAGAAACGAAGCATGCCCAGCGCGCCGCGCCGTGTCCAATAGCCGCGCCGTAATCTCCGGCGCACTCTGCGCAGGATAGACACTTTGATGCTGGCACGGCCCCCTTGGGCCATAGAGCCGATTCCAGGAGCCAATCGCATCCAGAGGATAGAAGTAGGAGTTCCATGTCATCGTCGATATGGTCTCGGCGGGCCCTTCACGACGAAAACGGTACTCGTTCACAGTCCTCATCGTTACCGTGTTCAGGGGATTAAACGGCAGCGAGAACGGTACGGAAAGCGGCAATTTCTTGGGAATATCGGGCAACTCGCAGGATCCATCCGCGTGGTCGCCGGCAAGAAACACGCCCCTTCCCATCCGACGCCCGGTCGCCAGTTGGTCGATCCAGGCCACTGAGTATTCATGCTCCTCATCGACGCCCTCGACGCGTGCGAAATACTCATCGAGATTGTCGAAGCGGATCACATGCTGCTGGATATGCGGCGACGGCACCTTCATCAGCTGAAGATCGACCGTGAGGATAAGGCCCGTCAGCCCCATGCCGCCGATCGTCGCGGCAAAGAGATCGGCGTTTTTCTCGGCTGAGCAAACCAGCCGCTGGCCGGTCGAACGCAAGAGGGTAAGGCGCTGGACATGATTGCCAAAGGCGCCGCGAGCATGGTGGTTCTTGCCGTGGACGTCATTGGCGACCGCACCGCCGACTGTCGCGAAAGCAGTGCCCGGGGTCACCGGCAGAAAGAAGCGGTGCGGAATCGCTCGCAGAAGGATGTCGTGGAGTGTGACGCCGCCCTCGCACGAGATCCGGCCCGCTCCCGGATCAAAGGCCAGAATGCGGTTGTGTCTCGAACTATCAATGAGAGTGCCACGATTGTTGCTGCGGCCGTCACCGAAACTTAAGCCGCTGCCCAAAGGCAGATATGCCATCGGTTCGATCGAGCCGATCCGATCCTCGTAGTCGTCCGGCAACACAGTCCGTTGCGGGTCGGAGCGCCCCAACTCATCCATCTTCATCGCGGGTCCACTTCAGAATATCCCTATCGGCGTGCGATCCAGTTCAGCGCATCGCGCCAGTCGGTCATGCGAACCGGCGTGCCATGCGACCCCGTCTCGAACAGCACGAAGCGCGTCGGATAATCCTTGGCCTTGAGCGAACGATAGAGCGCGACCTGATCGTCGGCACGATAGATGCTGTCGCGGCTGCCGTGGCTGAAAAACATCGGCAACCTTGCCTTATAGGCGGCACTTTCTGCAAAGCTCGGATCTGCGGCACCGCCCATGATCACCATGCCGCCGAGCGCCGCCACCGCCGTCTGTTCGCGCGCGACGCCCCAGCAGATGAAGCTCCCCATCGAAGCGCAGGCGAGCACGACCGGCCGGCCGCCGGAGCGCTCGGCGGCGAAGCGGATGAGAGCCGTGATGTCGGCGACACCCTGCGCATCGAAGGACCGTACACTGGGCGCATAATAGGTGCCGCCATTGGCGACGGCGAGATTCTTGAGGCGATTGAAGTTGCCGCCGAAGGAAAAATCGTTTGCACCGAGACGCCGGTCGCCACCGCGGCCATGGATGAAGATCACCGTGAATGCGGCGCCGCGATCGGGGCCAACGCGCATGACGTCGAGCGGACGTCCGCCAAGGTCTACTGTCTCGTTGACCTGTGCGCTCTTGATGCCGAGCGATACATAGGCGCGCTTGACGCGCCGTTCAGGGA
Organism: Ensifer sp. IC3342; assembly: GCF_020193655.1. Taxonomy (GTDB): domain Bacteria; phylum Pseudomonadota; class Alphaproteobacteria; order Rhizobiales; family Rhizobiaceae; genus Sinorhizobium. The sequence continues at coordinate 1,475,739 of NZ_JADYVE010000001.1, read as the reverse complement.
TCTGGTCGCGCCCGTTGATATCGCGCAGTTCGTCGTAGTCGATGACGCGGAAATCGCCGCCATCAGACTCTTCAAGCACATCGCCATAGGCGAACAGTTCGTCCTTGTATGGCTCCAGGGCCGCGGCCTCGGCTACAAGACCGACAAGAAGAAGGCTCGGAAAAAGAAGCGCGGCTATCAAGCGCCGGACGGAAAAAACAGTTGTGGACATGAACAGCCGACGGGCTCCCTCGTTCGGTTGATGCCTTGCCATCGCCATTTCCGCAAAGCAACACTGAAACAGGTTGCCCACGCTCTTACGGTATTCCGCCTGCCCAAGATACCGGAATTCGCCTTTTGTTCGCGCCTGGCGCAAGACTCTGGCAGAATTCGGGTGATTCGCGTGAGACAAAGATGGCGGCAGCGTCCAGCTCTTGCTATGGGCCTTCGCGACGCCAGACGATAGGAACGATCTGAACGACCCCATGGACGACAGCAGCGACCTCTTTTCCGCAATGCCCCCGAAGCCGAAGCCGGCGGAAGCCAACGAGCCTTCGCGCAAGCCTGCGCCACCCGCCGGCGGCGAAGCACCGCGCCCTGCACCGAGGAGCAGCGACGGCAGCGACTACGATGCCTCGGCGATCGAGGTGCTGGAGGGTCTGGAGCCCGTGCGGCGCCGTCCCGGCATGTATATCGGCGGCACGGACGAGAAGGCGCTGCATCATCTCTTCGCCGAAGTCATCGACAACTCGATGGACGAAGCGGTCGCAGGACATGCCAATTTCATCGAGGTCAGCCTTGATGCCGAAGGTTTCCTGACGGTCACCGATAATGGCCGCGGCATCCCGGTCGAGAACCATCCGAAGTTCCCCAATAAGTCGACGCTCGAGGTCGTAATGACGGTGCTGCACGCCGGCGGCAAGTTCGACGGCAAGGCCTACGAAACCTCCGGCGGTCTGCATGGCGTCGGCGTTTCTGTCGTCAACGCGCTGTCGGACTCGCTCGAGGTCGAGGTCGCACGCAATCGCAAGCTCTACCGCCAGCGCTTTTCGCGCGGAATTCCTCAGGGTGGCCTCGAGGACCTTGGCGACGTTCACAATCGTCGCGGCACGAAAGTGCGCTTCCATCCGGATCCGCAGATCTTCGGGCCCCACGCACATTTCGAGCCGGCGCGGCTCTTCCGCATGGCCCGCTCCAAGGCCTATCTCTTCGGCGGCGTCGAAATCCGTTGGTCCTGTGATCCATCGCTGTTGCCGGAAGGTTCGGAGATCCCGGACAAGGCGGTCTTCCATTTCCCGGGCGGCCTGAAGGACTATCTGGCCGCGACGCTCGGCAAGGAATTCACCGTCACGCGTGAGATCTTTGCCGGTAAATCGGAAAAATCCGGCGGCCACGGTTTGCTTGAATGGGCGGTCACCTGGTATGGCGGCGACCAGCAGATCCATTCCTACTGCAACACGATCCCGACTCCGGAAGGAGGAACGCACGAGGCGGGCTTCCGCATTGCGCTCACCAAGGGGCTCAAGAACTATGCGGAGCTGACCCAGAACAAGCGTGCGGCGATCATCACCACGGACGACGTGATGATCTCGGCGGCCGGCATGCTCTCGGTCTTCATCCGCGAGCCGGAATTCGTCGGCCAGACCAAGGACAAGCTGGCGACTGTCGAGGCGCAGCGCATCGTTGAAAACGCGCTGCGCGATCCTTTCGACCACTACCTCGCCGACAATCCAGCGGAAGCCGCGAAGCTTCTCGACTGGGTGATCGAGCGCGCCGAGGAGCGTGTTCGCCGGCGCAAGGAAAAGGAAGTCAATCGCAAGACGGCGGTGCGCAAGCTGCGTCTGCCGGGCAAGCTCGCCGACTGCTCGCAGAACACGGCGGAAGGTGCCGAACTCTTCATCGTCGAGGGTGACTCGGCAGGCGGGTCGGCAAAGCAGGCGCGCAACCGCGCGAACCAGGCCATCCTGCCACTGCGCGGCAAGATCCTGAACGTCGCCAGCGCCGGACGCGAAAAGCTCAGCGCCAACCAGCAGATCGCCGATCTGATCCAGGCGCTCGGCTGCGGCACGCGATCGAAATACAGGGATGAGGATCTGCGCTATGAGCGCGTTATCATCATGACCGACGCCGACGTCGACGGCGCGCACATCGCGTCGCTGCTCATCACCTTCTTCTATCAGGAGATGCCGGAACTCATCCGCGGCGGGCACCTCTACCTCGCGGTCCCGCCGCTCTATCGCCTCAGTCAAGGCTCGAAGACGTTCTATGCGCGCGACGATGCCCATCGCGAGGAGCTGATGCGCACGGAGTTCAACGGCCGTGGCAAGGTTGAAGTCGGGCGATTCAAGGGCCTCGGCGAGATGTTGCCGGCGCAGCTCAAGGAAACGACCATGGATCCGGCGAACCGAACGCTGCTCAAGGTCGAGATCGACGACGTCGATTTCGAGGGTACGCGCGAGGCCGTCGACAATCTCATGGGAACCAAGGCCGACGCCCGCTTCCGCTTCATTCAGGAACGCGCCGTTTTCGCCGACAACCTGGACATCTAGAGCAATTCTACAGCGTCCTTTACGCGCCTGATAAGACGCGCGGCGCTGTAGGAAAGGTGTGGGACGGCTTTCCTGGAATTTCCTTAGGCCGCCTGCCGGACCGGCTTTTCCATGAACAGGCTTAGAGGATCGGGCAGATAGCTGCCGAATGGCGGGCGTTCCGCGTAGCCGAACGCCTTGTAGAGGCCAATCGCCTCCGGCTGGTAGATGCCGGTCTCCAGCCGGATCGCCGCAAGCCCGAGCCTCTCGGCCTTAGCTTCAAGGACCGCAAGGAGAAGTTTGCCGATCTTGAGGCCCCTCGCTTCGGGATCGATGAACATCCGCTTGATTTCAGCCGTGCCGTCGCCCGCTTCCACGAGCGCGCAGCAACCGACGATTTCACCGTCGCGTCGCGCGACAAAAAAGGAAACTGTCGGCTTTTCCAGCGTGGAGAGATCAACGAGGTGATTGCTTTCGGCAGGATAAAGCGATGCCGCGTAAGCATCGGACAGTTCGAGCAGACGAACGACGGCCGGCTGGCGGGGGCTTTCCTCGGCAATGGTGACAGCGGTCAATTTCAAATCCTCGACAGAAGTCTAGCGTATCGCGCGGCAATGGATAGCGCCGCATCTCGAACTGTCCAATACGACAAATGGCGCAAGCTTGCCGGTTGAAGATCTCAAGACCGGTAACAAGCGGAAACAATTTTTTTCGCTGCCGTAGTAACTTTGCCCTACTCCGGAAAGAATCGGTCAGTCATAACAACCACCGCAGCCTGAACAAGCACCGGAGAAACCATGAAAGCCGCACTCATCGTCATGACCATCCTCGGCTGCGACGATAATGTCAGCCAGTGCCACTATATCTCGACTGTCAACGGCAGCTGGCAGTCGATTGCCCATTGCGATACGGAATCCCAACAGGAGCTGCCCAAGTTTTCCAACAACAACTATCCGGTCGTCGTTGCCGTATGCGAGACTTCGGGACCCGACATGATGGCATCCACCGTCCCGCAACCGGACAGCGCCGCCCCACAGCAAACGTCCGTGTTGCCGCCGCAAACACCAGCGCAACCGCAGCCGAACGAGGCGAAAGCGGGTATGCCGAAACGCGCATTGGCATTGCTCAGCGGCGCGGTGCCGGATCGAGAGAAGCTAAAGGCGATCGTCAGCGCGCCCGTCCACTACATCGAGGATGGTTATTCTTGGGTTGCACGTCGTTTCGGCGACTGATCCTTTCAAGCCCAAGCCGCCGCGCAACAGCTCAAGCGGCGTGGCGAGCGGCCAACAGCGCATAATTGCGAGCCGATTGCCGCTGTTCCGCGAAGGCGAGGCGTTCCACGAGCTCGGCCATCGCACTCAAGGTTGCCGAAGGCCTCGGCTGGCGGCGAATGAAAGAAAGCAGGGCAGCAGAGACCGATTGCGGTGAACCATCCGCGGCTGCGCCCAAGTCCTTCCGCCAGAGAAGTACGGCCTCCGCGAAAGCTTCGCTTACATCCCGACCAAGCCCGGCACTCTCGAACAGCGCGCGGATCGGGTGGAGACGGCCACCAGAAAGGATCGCCCGGACGCGCTTTTCCGCGACACCGGAAAGATCGACGATAGCGGCGGAGAAGAATTCCGTTCTCCCGCTGCAGAGCGCGTGCAGGAGGAAAGCCGGAGTTAAGCGACCTGCCTCGCGCAGATGGGCGGCGAGCTCGGGCAACTCCTTTTGCGAGGCCGCTTCGATGATGACGAGGGCGGCCGTGTCGCAGGCCTCCCGCGCGACGCGCTGCACCCGCCCTTCCCCGATCGCAGCCTTCACGAGTCCGCAAAGTGTGAGCGCCGTGCCAACCTTCTCGACAAGCGCATAGCGCGCCTCGCTCGGCAGGTCGGCGCGGCCCAGCAACCGATCGCGCACGGCCGCCACATGGCCGAGACGATTGGCAATCCTCTTCAACGACCGGCGCGGTAGCATTGCGCCTTCGTTCTCAAGCAGGATCAACAGCTCTTCCTCGCCGCCGATTTCCGCGATGGCCGCCGCGACGGAGCGGGACACGGTGCTGCGGGCAGCGATCAAGGCGCGCGTCTCGGCCGTTCCTCGCGCGGCCAAATCAACGAGGTCTTCATCGGTCAGTACCGGCGAGCGCGAAATGGCGACATAGGCAATTTCGGGCTGGTCCTCCGCGAGTGCTACAATAATCGCACGCGGAACCGTGGAGCAGTCGGCAAGCGCCTCGACCAAGGACTGTCGCACCTTCGGCGAAGGATCATCGAGCAGGAAGGTCATCGCCATTTCGGCCGCGCGCCGGTCGATCCCGTTCGTCTCGGCTTCGATATAGGCCCGACCCAGCGCGCTTGCGGCGCGGGCGCGATCGCTCGTTCTCGCCGTTTCGGCCCAGCGAAGAAATGCTTGTATGATCACCTATGCCCCACTAGACACCGAACAGCCCCAATGTTCGGAGCCTAGCGGTCAAAGGTTTAAGATTGGTTCACCATGTCTGTTAACCGCCAGCAAACCATGAAGCCACTGCTCTATCTGCCGGCATCCGCGCCGCTCCCGGAGGCTGATATCCTCCGTGCAGTTCAGGCCATCGTGTTCGACGCAACCGGTGGAGACGACATGCGGGATATGGCTTCAGACACGCGCCCCGCCCGTACGGCCTCGTGGCTCCGCTTCGTCCGCATCGGACCGGTCGAGAACATCACCGAGGCGGATCTCGACAGGATCGTTGCATCGGGGATCGACGGCGTCGTCCTTACCGAATGTCGCGGGCCAGCCGATATTCAGAAGCTGGATGTGCTGTTGAGGGTTGCCGAAGCGATCGCCGGCGGCCCGGCGGGGAGCCTGGCAATTCTGGCGGAATATGCGACAACGCCGCAAAGCGTGTTGTCTCCCCACTCGCTGAAAGGAGCGTCGCCGCGCCTCAAGGGGCTCATCTTCAGCGCGGCGTTGCTCGCCGAATCCGCCGGTTGCGCCCTGCCCTCCGAGGAAATGGACGCGGCACCGGTGATTGTCGCCAGCCGCGCCGCGGTTGTGCTCAGGGCAAGCGAGGCCGGCATTGCAGCCTACGACATGCTGCCGGTGGACGCGGACGACGAGGCCACCGTCAGACGATATTGCGCAACGAGTGCGAGGGACGGCTTTTCGGCCGTGGTCGCACAGTCGCCGCAGCAGATCGTTCTAATCGATGCGGCCTCGCTGTCTTCTCAAACCTCTGCCGACGGCAACCGATAGAACCGGCACTGCGGCTAGGCAGCTTCAGCGCTTGGGCCGCACCATTTCGAAGACATCGCCGCCATCGCAGTAATCCATGTAGCCGAGCCGAGCGAGTGGCCGGACAATCGCCGGATCAAACCGGCCATCGCGAATCGCTTCTTCACGGATATGAATGCCCACGACCTCACCGAAAACGACGTAGCTCTCAGAGACAGCACCATCGAGGCCCTTGGGCCGGATTATTTCCGTCATCCGGCATTCGAGCGCCGCGAAAGCCTCGCCGACAAAGGGCGCCTTGACGAGGGTGCCCTCGACCGACGTCAGGCCTGCGATTTCGAACTCGCTTTCGCCATGTGGTGCGGCAACTGAAGTGAGATTGACGGCGGCACTGAGGTTGCGGCTGGCAAAGCTCGCAGTGAATTCGCCGGTCTCCTCGATGTTGCGCACGGAATCCTTGTAAGTGCTCGAGGAAAACATCACGAGCTTGGGGCGATCGCTGACCGCGTTGAAGAAAGAATAGGGCGCAAGGTTCAGCGACCCGTCTGCGGCTCGAGTGCCGATCCAGCCGATCGGCCGCGGCGAGACGATGGCCTTGAAGGGATCGTGGGGCAGGCCATGCCGGTTCGCGGCCGTGTCGTAGAACATCAGGTTTCCTCTCCAACCCAGGTGACTATGTGGGCAAGTTCCGGCCGCGGGCGCTCGGTCGGCAGCACCATGGCAGTGCCTATATGAATGAACCCGGCGACCCTTTCACCCCGCTCGACACCCAGCAGAGGATAGGCTCTCTCGTCGAAGGCGAACCACTCGGTGAGCCAGTTGGAGGCATAGCCGAGTGCATTCGCCGCCATCAGCAGGTTGAGGCAGACTGCGCCCGCCGACATTACCTGTTCCCATTCGGGGATCTTGAAGTGCGGTGCAGCCTTGCTGACCACGGCGACAACGACCGGAGCGCGCGTCAGGCGCGTTTCTTCCACCTTAATCAGGTCCTCCGGAAGATCGGGCCTCGCGGCGAGCGCCATCTTCTTCAGCTCGGCGCTGATACGTGCCCTCTCCTCACCGCGGTAGACGATAAAGCGCCAGGGTGCCAGCTTGCCGTGGTCCGGCACACGCGAAGCGAGTTTCAGCATCTCCTCGACCTCCGCCTTGCTCGGCCCGGGAGGGCCCATTTGGAAGGCGGGGATGGACCTGCGCGAAGCAAGGTAGTCGACAAGTTTTATTTCGGTTTTCATGTTGCCTGATTTCCACTAATTTGCCGCCGGACCGACAGCCACGAAAATGCCATACCGGCGTCTCAAGTGGAGTCACCCAGTCAGGAAGTCAACTGTTCTCATGCGCGTCCGTCATCGTATTTTTCCGAGTACCATCGTGGCGATCATGCTCGTCAGTGTTGGTGCCGGACATGCGCTCGCAGAAGATCCGACCGACGCTTTCAAGAGCTTTCCGTCGATTACCGGCACTCGAAAAATGCCGAAGCTCACAAGTTTCAACCCGCTGATTTCCGACCCGACCCAGGGTGGCGAAGTCAAGGACGTGAAGCTCGAGGCGTTGCTGACCTCGAAAGGGCAACCGCTCGAATCAGGCCTGACGTGGCGCGTCTTCAGCCCGATTCCCGGCAGCGACGGAAAGCTGCCGCTGCTCGCCACATCCGAGGGCGGCTCGACAGCTTTCAACCTCGTGCCCGGCGAATATTTCGTCAATGTCGCGTTCGGGCGGGCCGGCGCCACCCGCAAGATCCGCGTTCCCGAACAAGGCACGCTCGACAAGCAGGTGCTGGTGCTTGACGCCGGCGGCGTCACGCTCAATGCGGTTTCCGGCAGCGACGTCCGCATCCCGCCGAACGAACTCAGCTTTTCGATCTTTTCCTCCGACGTGAAGGAAGATGGGGAGCGGGCTCTGATCATCGCCGACGTCAAGCCCAACACAGTTATCCGGCTCAATGCCGGCACCTATCACGTCGTCTCCGACTACGGCTCGGTCAATGCCGTCATTCGCGCCGACATTCAGGTGGAAGCCGGCAAATTGACCGAAGCGACGATCCAGCACCGCGCGGCGAAACTGACATTGAAGCTCGTCTCGGAGGCGGGCGGCGAAGCGATCGCCGATACGGCCTGGTCGATCCTCACCTCCTCAGGCGACGTCGTCAGCGAAAGCGTCGGTGCATTTCCGACGCTCGTCCTCGCCGAGGGCGGCTATACCGCCGTGGCGCGCAACAAGGACAAGATCTATCAGCGCGATTTCACCGTAAAGGCCGGTGTGAACACCGATGTGGAAGTGCTGCTGAACGGGAATGACGCGGCCGACACGACCGCGGAAGCGCAAGACTGAGGCAACGTCACCCGGCGCGCTTGAGGAGACGGCGACGCGGTGGCGCCATCGAGAATACGGCATCATAGATCCGGGCAAGCAGGTCCTTGCGATCGCCATGGGCGCACAATTCTTCCCAGGTCAGGACACGGCCGATGCGAGCGGCAATCGTCGTACCTGAAAGCCGCCGGAATTCGCGGATCAGCAATGAAATCCTGAGTGTCAGCGACATCTTGCTGGCGAGATGAAAGAGCCGTCCGTTCTGTCCCTCGAAGTAGATCGGAATGACGCTTGCCCGGGCAGCCTGGATCAGCCTCGCCGGAAACATCTTCCACGGCAGGTCCTCGGCTTTGCCGAAACCTCTCTTCGCCGTCGCAACGCCGCCGGCGGGGAACACGACGATCGTGACCCCCTCCTTCAACAGCCGCACCGCCTCGTGCCGCGTCGCCATATTGAGCGCCAACGCCTCCTTTGTCTCCTCGAAGGATACGGGAAGCGAATAGGGTGCCATCTCCGGCACCTTGAGGAGTTCGTTGTGGATCAGCACGCGGAACGGGCGCCCAAGTTGTTCGGCCAGAGAGAGAACGGCAATGCCATCGCCGATGCCGAAGGGATGATTGGCGAGAATGACGAGCGGCGTGTCGGGCAAATGGCGCGGCGGCCATTCTCCCTGGATGCGCATGCGGACGTCGATCAATTGCAACATGTCGCCGAAAACACGATCGCTTTTGCCGACGCTATCGGCGCGCCAGCGCGCATAGAGCCTGGCGTAGCGGTTGCGACCGGACAGGCCCTCGACGGAGCGAATGACCAGCGCTTCAGACGCGGGTCATTCTCATTCGCATAGGACAATTCTTTGAACAGCACGGAAGCCGGCTTCATCCCTTGCCCGCCCCAACATGGGAGGGCCCGAATCCGGATAGTCCCGGACCATTACAGTTTTCTGACAGGACGAAGTCCCGGGGCGTCAGCCCCGGGCTTTTTCCGCCTTCCGCTTAAGATCCGGTGGCATCGCTTCCGCCGAGAGCGAAGCGATCGCTTCGTCGAGCGACATCGCGGTCTGCGCCTGCGAGCCGAGGCGACGGATGTTGACCGAACGCTCCTCCGCCTCGCGCTTGCCGCAGACGACGATCACGGGCACCTTCGTCACCGAGTGCTCGCGAACCTTGTAGTTGATCTTTTCGTTGCGGAAGTCCGTTTCCACGGTAAGTCCCGCCTCACGCAGAAGCGCTGCAACCTCACGGCCGTAATCATCGGCTTCGGACGTGATCGTGGCGACGACGACCTGCAATGGCGAGATCCAGAGCGGCATGTGGCCGGCGAAGTTTTCGATCAGGATGCCGAGGAAACGCTCCATCGAGCCGCAAATGGCCCGATGGATCATCACCGGCTGGCGCTTTTCCGAATCCTTGTCGATGTAGAAGGCACCGAACCGTTCCGGCAGGTTGAAGTCGACCTGAGTCGTGCCGCACTGCCATTCACGGCCGATGGCGTCCTTTAGGGTGTATTCGAACTTCGGACCGTAGAACGCGCCCTCGCCCGGCAGGATGCCGGTCTTGATACGGCCTTCGGACTGCGCCTCGATCGTATTCAGCACATCCGTCATTACTGCCTCGGCACGATCCCAAAGGGCATCGGAGCCGACGCGCTTGTCGGGCCGCGTCGACAGCTTGACGACGATTTCCTTGAAGCCAAAGTCCTCGTAGACCGACAGGATGAGGTCGTTGATGCGCAGGCATTCGGCCGCCATCTGCTCGTCCGTGCAGAAGACGTGCGCATCGTCCTGCGTGAAGCCGCGCACGCGCATGAGGCCGTGAAGCGCTCCCGACGGTTCGTAGCGGTGGACGTTGCCGAACTCGGCAAGCCGGACGGGCAATTCGCGGTAGGACTTCAGGCCGTGCTTGAAGATCTGGATGTGACCCGGGCAGTTCATTGGCTTCAACGCAAAGACGCGGTCGTCGTCCGTCTCGTCGCCGGCAACGGTCACCTTGAACATGTTGTCGCGGTACCAGCCCCAGTGGCCCGAGGTCTCCCACAGCGACTTGTCCAGCACCTGCGGCGCGTTGACTTCCTGATAGGTGTTGGCCAGTCGGCGGCGCATATAGGCGACGAGCGTCTGAAACATGCGCCAGCCCTTGCCGTGCCAGAAGACGACGCCGGGGCCCTCCTCCTGGAAATGGAAGAGATCCATCTCACGGCCGAGACGGCGATGGTCGCGCTTTTCGGCCTCGGCAAGCACGTGCAGGTATTGGTCCAGCTCTTCCTGCGTCTGCCATGCCGTGCCGTAGATGCGCGTCAGCATCGGATTGTTGCTGTCGCCGCGCCAGTAGGCGCCGGCCACCTTCATCAGCTTGAAGGCTGTGCCGATCTGGCCCGTCGAAGCCATGTGCGGTCCGCGGCAAAGGTCGAACCAGTCGCCCTGGTGGTAGATCTTCAGGTCCTGGCCTTCGGGAATCGCGTCGACGAGCTCGACCTTGTAGTTCTCGCCCTTGGCGGCAAAGACCTCCTTTGCCTTCTCGCGCGACCAGATCTCTTTGGTGAAGGGTTTGTTGCGCGCGATGATTTCCTTCATCTTCTTCTCGATGACGGGCAGGTCGTCGGGCGTGAAGGGTTCGTTCTTGGCGAAATCGTAATAGAAGCCGTTATCGATGACCGGGCCGATGGTCACCTGCGTTCCCGGCCACAGTTCCTGCACCGCCTCGGCCATGACATGGGCGGCGTCGTGGCGGATTAGCTCGAGCGAGCGCTTGTCTTCGCGCGTGACGATCTCGATTCGACCATCCGTCACGGTATCCGAAAGGTCGCGCAGCTCGCCATCGAGCGCGATCGCGACAGCCTTCTTGGCGAGCGACTTGGAAATCGACTCGGCCACATCGCGACCGGTCGTGCCGGCAGCAAATTCACGAACGGAGCAATCAGGAAATGTAAGGGAAACGGTATGCGACATTATGATCTCCTATCCAGTCCCGCCAACGAATGCGGGTGGTATGGTTGCCGACTTCTGCATGACTGCAGCCGCCGATTATCGACGCGCGCCTGATAAATGTTTTTGACGGTCGAGTAAAGGAGCGGCCCATTCAGGCGGGCAGCATGTCGCGCAGACCGCGCACCGTGTTCCAGTTGCGGAACGTACCGACGTCCAGTCGCCTGGTGGTCAGGACGCCAAGCAGCTTCGATTCGCTGGCCTTTCCGCCAAAATCCACCCAGAGATCGCCGCCGACGATTTCCATGCGCTCACCCCGTGAACAATGGCCGCGGAACATTTCGAGCACGTCAGGGTGAAGCGGTGAGCGCATCACGCGAACATGGACACGCGTTGGATCGGCCTCGCTTTCGGCGGGAAACGGGTTGCCTGCGGCAAGCTTCTGCCAATCCTCCCCGCACCGCGCGATAATGTCGACGTGGCGACCGAACTTCACGGCAAACGCCGATTCCAGTTCGGCCTCAATGTCGGCAAGAAGTCTCTCGGGCGCGTCGAATACAATGTTGCCTGTTGCGACAAGGGTGCGTGGTTCGAGATAGCCGAGCCGCTCGGCCATGGCCCGCAGGTCAGTCATGACGACGCGCCGCTTGTCCCCAAGGACAATGCTATAGAGCAGGGCCACATAGCTCTTCATCCTGCCGCCGTCCTGTCACGCCCGCCAGAAATCGGTCGCACCTGCGGGCAGTCGCGCCAGCACGCGATCCAGCGTCGCTTCGTCGACGTTCCGACGCAACGCCGCCGCAACATCAGCGATTGCGGTATCCGGCGAAAGGTTGTGATCGGGGCGGAGCGATTGCACCTCGCGCGTCATCGCAAAGCGGCCGGCGAAGGGCATCTGCGGCTCCTCCAGATCCCAGTCGGCGACAAAGATCGCCCGAAGCACCGGCGGCAAGACATTTGCGAAAAGCAGCGCATCGGGAACATCGAGGCGCCGGCGGAAGGTCTGCAGCACCGCCTGAACCATCGTAAAGGCCTGATTGGTGGTCTGAAGGCCGGCGATATCGCACACGTCCAGAATAAACCGATCGAAATCGGCAGAGGCCTGCCGGTATTCCATTGGTATCGTCATGCAGCCGGGCCTCCCTTCGTCTAGTGTCAATAGCGCCACGGTGCGTACCAGATCTGGCGTGATGTCAACTCTTCCGGCACCGGATCGAAGCCATGGGTTCCGCCCGGACCGCACCGCGCCACGCGAAAGAGCGTCATCCAGCCTCCGGCCCAGAGGCCGTGCCGGGCGATCGCCTCGAACCCGTATTCCGAGCAGGTCGGCAGATGACGGCAGGAGTTGCCGATGTAGCTCGACAGCGTCAGCTGATAGGCACGAATGAGGGCCATGCCAAAGAGCCGCCCCGGCGTCTTGCGAAACGGGCCCGACCAGTTCCGCCCCCTGGTGCGAACCGCCGGGCGGAAAGCATGATCGTGGTGAGGCTCAGCGCACATTGCTCAGACCGCGGCGGCAGGCCGCCTTGCTTCGATTTGGCCGATGGCGTCGACCACCGCATCGAAGGTGAGCATGGTCGAGGCGTGGCGCGCCTTGTAGTCCCGAACGGGTCTCAGGAAACGCATATCCTCGAAGCGGCCTGACGGGCCCTCGCCATCCGCCTTCAACATGGCCAGCATGTCCTCTCGCGCTCTTCGGATTTCACCGGCGTTCGCGCCGACGACATGGCGCGCCATGATCGAGGATGAAGCCTGCCCAAGGGCGCACGCCTTGACGTCATGGGCGAAGTCGGTCACGACGTCTCCCTCCATCTTCAGCCAGATCCTTACTTTCGAGCCGCACAGCTTCGAATGTGCCGCCGCTTCGGCGTCAGCGTCCGCCAACATCCCGATACGTGGGATGTTGCCAGCGAATTCGAGAATTCTGTTGTTGTAGATGTCATCCATCATTTGACGCGATCCGGCTCATTTTTCGCGGTTTTGGGTAATTGGCGCATGATTTTCTCCGGTACACAGGAAAAAAGCACCGCACTGCACATTCGGCCTCTTTCATCCATGTGGCACCATACTATATGCTATGTCGTGTTGGGGCGACAGTTCCGCAAGGGAACATCAAGTCGCCTGTTGTTTGGGAAACCGTGCCGGACGGTCCAGTGCACTGCTAAGCCAGGACCCGAAAGCCCCGGAGCCCGCCAACGGAACCCAAGCCTGCAGGGTTAGGCGAATGGCCAGTGGCGAGTTGTCCGAAAGATAAAACGTCAGCAATCCCGTATTGCTTAAAGGGGCCATTATGGACGCCATAGTGAAGAATTTTCCTTTGCTCGACGATACGAGCGGCCGGCCGACCCAGAAGGAGGCCGAGGAAGCCGTTCGCGTGCTGCTCAGGTGGGCGGGCGACGATCCGGAACGCGAGGGCCTTAAAGACACGCCGGGGCGCGTCGTCAAGGCGTACAAGGAACTGTTCGGCGGCTACGAGCTCGCGGCAGAGGATGTGCTCGGACGGACCTTCGAGGAAGTCGCCGGCTACGACGACATGGTGCTGGTGAAGGACATTCCGTTCTTCTCCCACTGCGAGCATCATATGGTGCCGATCATCGGCAAGGCGCATGTTGCCTATATGCCGAATGGGCGTGTGCTCGGCCTTTCCAAGATCGCCCGCGTCGTCGACATCTATGCCCGCCGGCTGCAGACGCAGGAGACGATGACGGCACAGATCGCCAAGGCCATCGACGAAACGCTCGCACCGCGTGGCGTTGCCGTCATGATCGAGGCGGAGCATATGTGCATGGCGATGCGCGGCGTTCAGAAGCAGGGCTCGACAACGCTGACGACGACATTTACCGGTAGTTTCCAAACCGATCCGGCCGAACAGGCTCGTTTCATGACCATGCTGCGGGGCTTCAAGTAAGCTCCAGCCAAGGAGCTTAATTATGGCGCTCACCTTCGACGCCCCCTCGGAAGACAAGGCCGTGCTGGAGACCGGGCCGGCCTTTACCCCGCGCTTCGACGAGAAAGGACTCGTTACCGCCGTCGTCACCGATGCGGGCGACGGCGAATTGCTGATGGTCGCCCACATGAACGCCGAGGCGCTGGCTCTGACCATTGAAACCGGCGTTGCGCATTACTACAGCCGCTCGCGCAAGGCGCTGTGGAAGAAAGGCGAAAGTTCGGGCAACCTGCAGACCGTCCAGGAAATACGGACTGATTGCGATCAGGATGCCATTTGGCTGAAGGTGTCGGTGGCCGGCCACGACGCCACATGCCACACGGGCCGCCGCTCTTGCTTCTACCGCACAGTCGGCGTCGAAGAGGGCAGAGCCGTAGTGACGATCACGGACGACCACCGACACTTCGATCCGGCAACGGTTTACAGCAAAAATTAAGTATCTGCGTTTTCTTGGTTCAACCACGTGCTATATTTATTTTTTGGCAACCAAACGGGCGCCTAATCATTAATCAAGAAAGCAGTTACCGTCGAAACTGCGGCGGAGCGAAAAGTGTTGCAGGCTGTATCTAATGTTTATCGCTCCCGCCAAAATTGATGACGGGAACGGTGGTATATCTCAATTAAGGTGCCAGTCTTTCAGCAATGAATTCGAACAAGACGGCACCATCGCCGGCTTGGCAGGGGCCTCCCACCAGACGCGCGCACTTGATAGTCTATTCGGCGATGTTGGAGGTGCCGGATGTTGAACTGGACATTCACGCGTAACAACCAGATTACCGATCTATCCGGCCCGGATGGATCTTCGCTCACAACTGCTCCTCCAGCGCCTGCCCCCCAACCCACGAAACCGAAGATCGCCATAGCTTTGGGCGGTGGCGCAGCGCGCGGCTGGGCACATATCGGCGTGCTGCGCGCGCTGGATGAGGAAGGGATCGAAGTGGGCATGATTGCCGGCACGTCGATCGGCGCCCTCGTGGGCGGCTGCTACCTCGCCGGTAAACTGGACGAACTGGAGGCCTTCGCCCGCTCTCTCACTGTGCGGCGCATCGCCGGTCTGCTCGATTTTGCGATCGGCGGCGGCGGTCTGTTCGGCGGTCTGCGGCTGACCAAGCGTATGCAGGAACACCTGAAAGGCCTCAATATCGAGGAACTCGATCGCCCTTTCATTGCGGTCGCGACCGAAGTCCACAGCGGCCATGAGGTTTGGATCGAGAAGGGTTCACTTATAACCGCTATCCGCGCATCCTATGCGCTCCCCGGCATTTTCGAGCCGATCAGCGCCAACGGCCGGGTCCTCGTCGATGGTGCATTGGTCAACCCGGTTCCGGTTTCGGTTTGTCGCGCTCACGAGCAGCAACTCGTTGTCGCTGTCAACCTCAACTACGACCTCTATGGACGCTCGGCCGTCGTCAAGCACAGCGCCGGCATGGAAGCCGTGGATGCGCCCATCAAGGACGGCACCCAGTACTCCGCGCGCCTCGGCATGACCAGCGTTATGGTACAGGCCTTCAATATCATTCAGGATCGTATCTCACGCGCCCGGCTTGCCGGCGATCCACCGGATCTCGCCCTTCACCCAAAGCTCAACGACATAGGTCTTTCGGAATTTCATCGCGCCGGCGAGGCGATCGACCGTGGCTATCACGAAGCGAAGGCGAAGCTCGCGGAGATCCGGCGCATGCAGGAAGTACTGGTACGCTAAACGCCCCAGCGCGGAGGCCGCTCCCGCTGCATGTTTCTACAAATCCCAGCCGATGCAAGGATGGGGACATGCAGCAAATCCAAAGGTGCGCGCATGATAAGATGCGCGACACAGTGGATGCATGTAGAGGGGCGGAATCGCACCGCCATTCCCCTTATCCTGCGATATAGGCCTTGATCTGTTCGGCCTCGTGCTCCATTGCGCGGATATGGTGCTTCACCACGTCACCGATGGAAACGATGCCGGCTAGGCGACCTTCCTTTTCCACGGGCAAGTGGCGTGCACGCAGCTTGCTCATCATTTCCATCAGCGTAGCAATGGACATTTCCTCGCGGCAGCAATAGACGTTCTGCCACATGACGGAGGAAACCGGGCTATCGAGACAGGCGGCACCGTATTTGGCGATCGCGGCCACGACATCGCGCTCCGTGAGAATGCCGACGATATGATCGTCCGGATCGACAACGACGACCGCCCCGACACGATTGTCATGTAGAAAGGTCGCAGCCTGATAAACTGTCACATCCGGCGTGACAGTCACAACGTTGTGGCCTTTTTCGTTGAGAATCGCTCTTACTGACATCCACACATCTCCCGTTACACTGCGCCGGTGGGAAGGGCTCTGGCCGTCTCTTGTGCTTGCAGCGCCGCGCGTCACGTCGGATTGCTTGATGGTCGCTGTAACACCCCGAGCCTCTGCACAATCAACGATCCATGCAAAGTTGCCGCAGGAACCCGCCCAATTTTCCGATGTCAGCCATTGGCCCTCGTGCCTCTCCCGCACGAAAACCCGGCCGACATCCAGCCTTGCACGCTCGCCCTCTCCAGCGCCGCGCGTCCTATCAGACGCGCATAGGACGCAGCAGTACTTTGAGTTGCTGCATGTTTTATCCCTGAATTACGATTTCAGGAAACATGCAGCAGGCGACCGCAGGGAATGGTGCTCCAGCGAAATTGTGAAATCAAGCCTTGTCACTCGGCCGCCAGGGTCCGTCAGGCATCACATTTGTGAATCCGCTTTGAAACAATTCGGGATCATAAATGCGACTGTTTTTCGCGGGTTACGGGCAGACACCAGCGAGAAACCGGTATCTGCTTCCTTATCCCGCTCCATACGTCGCGGCGTGCGGGCGGAAGGCGTGCTCCGCTTGGCTTGTTCCTCCCGGGCCAGACAAGGATGAGACCGGAGTCCTTACCCTTGGTCGCGCGGATCAAAGAACCCGAACAGGAGAAAGCCGAAGAGGAAACCGCCGATATGCGCTTCCCAGGCGACACTTCCCGCGCCGCCGACGGAAAACATGCCGAGCCCGACCAGAAAATTGGTCAGGAACCAGATGCCGGTGAAGACCAGCACCGAGCGATTGGCAATCGTTTCGGTTAGCGAAAGTCGCCGGTTGAGATGCGCGAACTGGCGGCTGATGCGGCCGCTTGGCGAGAAGACGAAACGCGCGGCTGCCCCCATGAAACCGGAAACGACCCCCGACGCGCCAACCACGACGACGATCTCACCCCAATGAAATAACGTGTGCAAGGCGACGGCGGCGGCAGCCGAAAGGCACCAGAACACGGCCAGGCGCACCATGCCGATACGCCGCACGACCGGCGCCCCGAAAGCGACCATCCAGAAGATGTTGAAGATGAGATGGTCCCAACTGCCGTGCAGAAACGAATAGGTGACCGGCGTCCACAGCCAAACGAGTCCTTGTTCCGAAAGCGGGAGCGCGTAACGAACGGGCAGGAAGGCGAAATTCAGGATCAGTTCCTGATCTGCTTCCGCCGACAGGAGATAGGTTCTCAACGCGTGTACAGCGACGAGAAACAAGAGGATACCAGTTAGCCCCGCCGGCAGATTAAAGGCGGGTTCGCCGCCGCGGGCCGTGTCGCTCTCTGTATCCGCTTCCGCTGGTGTCACTGCCTGATCTCGTTCCATGCCTGCTCTCTTCCATCGCTGCTGCGTTCGCGATCAGGTTCTACGGAGATACCGCCACCGGATAGCGCGAAGGCATAAGCAAACAAAAAAAGACCGTCCAGTAAAAACTGAACGGCCGGTGAGCCCTTATACCGAGCTCCAATTGCGTGCTGAAGGCAAACCTTCGTGAAGTGATGCCATTTAAGTGCCAGCGGCCGACGCCGAACGCAATCGAAACCGATCGTTAACCTTAATATCGCCATGGCACGAAATTCGCTCCGCAATTCCTGAAATCGACGAAGCCGTGCCGTTGTGCCAATTAGGAGCAGCGGGAGCCGGATCGACAGAACGAATGGGCCATCATGCGCAGCAAAACAACGATAGAGCTGTTCCGATATTGGAACACTTTGCGGGGTGAACGGGACCTCCCCCGCCGCGACGAGATAGAGCCTCAAGCGATTTGTGCGCTGCTACCAAGCCTGTTCATCCTTGAGCGGCAGCCAAGCGGCGACATCCGCTTTCGGCTCGCCGGCACCCATGTCTGCGCTCTTTTCGGTCGAGAATTGCGCGGCCAGCCATTTGGCACGCTGTGGCCCGCCAGCGAAGCGGGCGAAGCCGTTCGGATCGCCGATCAGGTAATGACACAACCCTCGCTCGCCGCGCTTTCTGCCTGTGGTCTGACGGCAGGCGGCGAACGGCTGGAGACAGAGCTCCTGCTGACGCCGCTCGGATCGCCGCAGGGCGACAGCGACCGCATCCTCGGTTCGCTGGCACCGCTGTCGCGCCCTTCATGGCTGCATATGACGCCGCTTGAACGCCTTGTCTCACAAGGCCTGCAAATTCTAGGCAGCGGGCGCGGCGGTCGTTCGGACATGGCCGAGGCTTCCCCTGCAATCGATGCCAAAAGGCATCGTGAAGAAATCGGCCGCAAGATACAGCACCTGCGCATCTTCGAAGGCGGAAGGGAACGCTGAGCCGGGGGAGACCGCCAACCGCGGGGCGAACCTTCTATTAACCGAGACCGCCTATACTTTCACAGGCAAGGATACTTCGATCGCAGAGTGACCATGTTCTCGTTTCAGCACGCACAAAACACCGGCCCGAAGCCGCACCAGGAAAGTGCCTTTCAGCGCGTTTCGGTAAATCTTTCGGGACGGCTGATGCTTGCCAATCGCGATGAATTTGACTGCACCGCAGTCGACATGTCGCCAGGCGACGTGCTTTTTTCCTCGCCCGCCCGCCCACGGGCCGGCGAGCGGATCGTCGCCTATATCGAGCACGTCGGCCGTCTCGAGGGCACCGTGTCGCGGCTCGCAGAGCACGCATTCGTCATCCAGCTCAACGCGACCGAGCGAAAGCGGGAGAAGCTGGCGGCGCAACTCACCTGGATAGCCAACAAGCACGAGCTCGGGCTGCCGGAGGATCGGCGCCATGACCGCCTCATACCGCGCAAGGCTCTGACGGAACTCACGCTCGGCACGGGCGAAAAATACGCTTGTCGCATTATCGACCTCTCCCTCTCCGGCGCCGCGATCGACATCGAAACCCGGCCCGCGCTCGGAACCCCCGTCAAACTCGGCAACATGAAGGGCAGGATTGTTCGGCACTTCCAGGAAGGCGTCGCGGTCGAATTCTCCGGCATTCAGTCTCGCGAAACACTGGCCGAATTCCTTTGAGCCACCGGCGGTAAGCAGGCGGCCGCCCCGCGCCCCCAGGGGATATCTCTGATATTGCCCCGTATTCACCTCGACCCCGCCAAGTGCACATCACGAGTGGCCACCGGGGAATAACTTTTTCACGCGACCACGATCATTCACTGGCGGACCAAGGCGCATTCTTGCAGGCGTTGCTTGCGTGCGAGACCAGCCGTCGCAAACACGATGAGCCGGCGTGCGCATGGCGCCTCCCGGCATAACAGTCCCGCACTTCTGAAATATTTTTCCGAAAAATTCCAGCGTTATGCGCCTCCGAGCTCAGAATTTGGCGTAAATCCGGGAGTTAACAGTCTCCATCCACGGCCTCAGATTCCGCATCTCTCCCAAGTTCATCGACACAACCACTCAGCCATGCGCTGACTCTTCGCTTTAAATTACCATTGTTTTTCAGCGCGATAACGGTCTGCCGCCATCCCTCCCGGTCTCCGCGCGCCGTGAAATTTCATTAAAATTTGAATCAACATTTATTCTTATTTGAGCTGCTTTTTATTCTTATTTTCTGCGCATATTATTCTTATTTGTACTTGTTTTTACCTCGCTTCTTCGCCGCGGATAAAAGACTCTGTGCCATTGTCGAACCATAACGGGGAGACAACAATGCACAGAGCCATCATCAAGACGATTGCGGTCGCGGCCCTTTTCGTCGGTTTCCTGACCGAGGCAGCTCTCGCTCTTCCGGCGAACATCGAGGTGGGCGGCACCACCAATCCGCCGATCGGACACTACGAATTCTGCAAGCGCAATCCGTCCGAATGCGCCGCCAATGGAACCGATGGCGGCCCGATGGTGCTGACCCGCGAGGGATGGCAGAAAATTCTCGAGGTCAACTATGAGGTCAACCAGGCCGTGACCCCGATGACGGATATGGAAATCCATGGCGTTGAGGAAGAATGGTCCTATCCGGACACCGTTGGCGACTGCGAGGACTATGTGCTCCTCAAGCGCAGCAAGCTGATCGAGAGCGGCCTTTCTCCAGCCGATCTGCTGATCACCGTCGTGCTGCAGCCGAATGGCGACGGCCATGCGGTTCTGACCGTACGCACCGACCGCGGCGACTTCATCCTCGACAACATGCGCAGCAAGGTGCTTCGCTGGTCGGAGACAGAGTACACCTTCCTGAAGCGCCAGTCCTCCGAAAATGCCGGGCGCTGGGTGAAACTGCAGGACGGCCGCGCCGTGGCAGTCGGCAGCGTAAAGACGCAATAGAGGCCCCTCATCGAGGCACGGGCTTCGGTCAATTCCGCGTTCCCCGTTCGACCAAGCCTCTACAGGAGCCGGTTCCGTTGTCCCCGGGACCGGCTTTTTCATTTCCGACGGCGCCGCGCGTCCGATCGGACGCGCAAAGGACGCTGTAGCCTTTTAATTTGCTGCCTCGCTTGCCCCTGACCCTAAGCGCATTTCACCGAAAATTAACCATCTTCAACGACCGTCGAAGGCATATCGCGGCCCGATCACTTTCTTTTCCTCGAGGCCGGAATGAGGCGCAACAACAAGCCACTGCGACGGACGATCCTGCATGAACGCGCCATCCAGTGGCCCCGAACCGGAAATTTCGCCGCTCCTCTCACCGCGTCTCGTCTACAAGGTTACCGCAGTCGTCGTTCTCTTGGCGGCGCTGACCACGATCGTCTCGCTTTCCGGACACAGGCTTGGAGAAAAGCTCGCGCTTGCCGGACACACCTCCAGTCAGGAGATCTACGACATTTTCATCGGACAGGATCACTTGCGGCTACCGGCCAATATCATCCGCTTCGAAAGCCAGCGCGCTACCAGCATTGCCGAGCGCATCGACCTTTACCTGACCTGGCCGGCACTCGAAGGCTACGGTGAGAATACCCGGAACCTGTTCGACGATATCAACCGGCCGGAAAACCTGATTTTTCTACAACTCTCGCAGAGCACGATGTCGCAAGACATGTCAGGACGACTGGAGCCTATCTATCGCCACGTCCTGAACAATGAGGTGCAGCCCGGCCCCGCCGAGTTGGTCCGGCACGACGCCAAGTCGAATACAAGCTATGCTGGTGAAGTTTTCTTCACCGCGGACCGTGCCGGACGAACGCCTTACGTCTTGCGCTGCACCCTGCCCGCGGATGCTGAAGCATCGACGAGCGCCGACTGCCAGCGCGACGTGCACATCGGCAAGGATCTCACCGTGCTCTACCGCTTTTCGAGCAAGCTGCTGCCGCAATGGCGGTTGATCGACGATTCCGTGGAAACCTTTGTTCGCAGCCGGCTGGCGCCCTGATTTTGTCCAAGAGTCGTGGTGCAGGCGAAGTGCCGACCCGCTTGGGTCGACCGGTGCCGTTCCCGAACAAGCGGCCCGCCCCAGGAAACCAATCATTCATCATAAACCGATTGGTAACGCTATCCCGATAATCTTGCAGGAACGATCGTTCCGGCGACGCGTCCGGACGGCATCCATGAAATGAGAATAAAGAGCAGCGTAGTGTCTCAATCCGTTTTTTTTGATATCGCGAAACGCCCGCTTGGCGCCTTTTCAAAAATCGCAGGACGGATTGTCCTCGCTGGGGCCATCGCCGTATTGGCCCTTTCCGCACCGGCAAACGCCAATCCAAAATACGCCGGCATCGTCGTCGATGCGAAGACCGGCAAGGTGCTTTACGGTGAGGATGCGGACGAGTTGCGCTACCCGGCCTCTCTCACCAAGATGATGACGCTGTATCTGACGTTCGAAGCGCTGGAAGCCGGGCGGATCAGCAAGTCCACCCCGGTTCCGTTCTCCAAGAACGCCTCGGCAGAACCTCCGTCGAAACTGGGTGTGCGAGCCGGCAAGTCGATCACCGTCGAGCAGGCGATCTTCTCGCTCGTGACGCGCTCTGCCAACGACGCCGCCACGGCGCTCGGCGAACTCCTGGGCGGTTCTGAACAGCGTTTTGCCCGGATGATGACCAACAAGGCGCGCGCGCTCGGCATGACGCAAACGACCTATCGCAATGCCAACGGCCTGCCGAACCCGGACCAGAAGACGACGGCCCGTGACCAGGCGCGGCTCGGCATCGCGCTGCGGCAGCACTTTCCGCAATATTACGACTATTTCTCTACGCGGAGCTTCCGTTTCGGCAAGCAGACGATCGGCAACCATAACCGGCTGCTTGGTAATGTCCGCGGTGTCGACGGCATCAAGACCGGTTACACCCGCGCCTCAGGCTTCAACCTGGTGACGTCGGCACAGCTCGACGGTCGCAGCATTGTCGCCGTCGTGCTGGGCGGAACGTCCGGTGGTGCTCGCGACGCCCAGATGCGCAAGCTCGTCGCCAAATACATGCCGGCCGCCTCGCGCCGTGGCGGGGGCAATCTGATCGCCCAAACGCCGACGGCCGAACCGCCCGTCACCGCCGTCGCGCAGGCTGAAGTGAAGCCTGCGGCAGCGCCCGTCGCCGTCGCTTCCGCTGCCATGGATCTGCCCAACACCGGCCCGGTTCCGGATTTCCGCTACAGCGGCGAAAGCTCGAGCCGTATGGAAATGGCCTACGCCGCAACGCGCCCGGCGTCCGACAATCCGGTGCTTACAGGCAAGATCGCGCCGAACACGCTCGAAGCGCAGAGTGCCAAGCTCGCCGCGCAACCGGCTTCCGCTGACGTCGACACTCAAATCACCAACTCGGTTGCTGCCAAGGCTGAGGCCCCACCGGAAGAAGAGGCCCAACCGCAGGGCTGGGTCATCCAGATTGGTGCGACGCCTGACAAGGCGCAGGCGATGACGCTTCTCGGCAACGCCAAGGAGAAGGGCGGCAAGACACTGCGTAACGCAACACCGTTTACCGTCGCCTTCTCGAACGGCGGTGGCCAGGTCTACCGCGCACGTTTCGGCGGCTTCGACGACCAGGACAAGGCCGTCAATGCATGCAAGGTATTGAAGAAGAAGGGTTTCTCTTGCTGGGCGAGCCAGCAGTGACAAACGCGACTTTCTGACGGCCGGGTGCGTTTTGTCCGGCCGTCTTCCTCGGATTTGTACAGCGTAACGAGGTTGGTCATGGCAGTGAACGAGAACGTTCCCGGTGTTACCGTGATGCCGGGAAAGAAAACGAGATCCACGCGCATTGGTCTGCATCCCTTGCATGAGGCCGCCATGCGTATCGCCGATCTCGGCTTGAACCGCTCGAAAGCGAAGACGCGCGATCTCGTCGGCATGCTTTTGACGCATGGCGCGCGCGCCTGGCGCTCGACGCAACCCCGCGCCGGCATTCACCTGCATGTGACTGCGCCCGGCCGTCGCTATCCGCTCCGATTGCGCATCCATTGATTTCCAAGAATTGCCCGGGCTGTTCCCCGCAATTCCGGGCGGGAAAACCGTTACACGCTTTTCCCGGATTGCTTACAGAAGGCCGAGTTCCGCCAGTTCGCGCCGCAGTTCCAGTGGCATATCCGCCTCGCCGGAGGAAAGCGAAGCGAGATCGCGCGGCGCCTCCTTGTCCTGCAGGTAGCGCCATCCTTGGAAAGCACGGCGTGGCTGGAGTTCGGTTTCGACCACTTCCGGTCCGAGGATAAGATTGCAGCGGCCGATGCCCTCGCTGTCGGTGAAGGTTTCGATGCCAATCAACGCCTGCCGCGCCTGCACATGGCCCTTGATCACCCAATAGAGTGAACCGCCGGCAAGAAGTTCCTCGGTACGTTTCGGAACCATCCGGGTCGTATGGAACGAGTGGGGCTCCTGCCCGGCCGCAATCGCAGCCAGCGCCTTGCGCGACACCCACTCACGCAAGTCCTCGACCGATTCTGCGCCGACGCAGAGCTTTATGAGATGCAACGCCATGACAAACCTTGAACACCCGTCCGCCGGCCGCGGTCAAGCGTGTTGAATCTGTTCGTCCACAAGAGCGCCCCTCAGCCGACCTCATGATCCTATGGCAGGATTGGGGCAGAAAACCGGGGTTGCGCCGCGTCTCCGGCAACGCTCAGGCGTCAGCACTCGACGACGTTCACAGCGAGACCGCCCGTGGAGGTTTCCTTGTATTTCTCATTCATGTCCACGCCGGTCTGCCGCATGGTCTCGATGCAGGCGTCGAGCGGTACGAAGTGCCTGCCATCGCCCTTGAGAGCGAGCGAGGCCGCGGTAACCGCCTTGACGGCGCCAAGGGCATTGCGCTCGATGCATGGCACCTGCACGAGACCGGCGACGGGATCGCAGGTCATGCCTAGGTGGTGCTCGAGCGCGATCTCAGCGGCGTTCTCGATCTGCTCCGGCGTGCCTCCCATCACGGCGGCAAGGCCCGCAGCCGCCATCGCCGACGCCGAGCCGACCTCGCCTTGGCAGCCGACCTCCGCGCCGGAGATCGAAGCATTGTGCTTGATGATGCCGCCAACGGCTGCGGCGGTCAGCAGGTAGTCGCGGATGCCCTCCTGGTCCGCGTCGTCATGGAAATGGAGATAATAGCGGATGGTCGCCGGGACGACGCCGGCGGCGCCATTCGTCGGCGAGGTCACCACCCGACCGCCGGCCGCATTCTCCTCGTTGACCGCCATTGCGTAGACGCTCAACCAATCGTTTGCGAGCAGCGGGTTGGTCTTGTTGGACCGCCACTCCTCCTGAAGCTTATCGTGAATCGAACGCGCACGCCGGCGAACCTTCAGTCCGCCCGGCATGATGCCATCCTGGCTCAAGCCCCGGTCGATACAGCTCTTCATCGCTTCCCAGATGCGGTCGAGGCCGGCGTCGAGCTCTTCCCTCGACATCGTGCATTCCTCGTTCGCCCGCTTCATCTGCGCAATGGTGAGCCCCGAACGCGCAGCCATATCGAGCATCTGCTGCGCCGTCGCGAAAGGATAAGGCACCTTTACGCCCGCCGGCTTGTTCTTGGCGGCGCGCATCGCCTCCAGCTCCGTGTCGGTCACGACGAAACCGCCGCCGATCGAATAGTAGATCCGCTTCAAAAGCAGCCGCCCGTCGCGATCGAGGGCCGAGAAGGACATGCCGTTGGCATGGCCCGGCAGAGGCACTTTCTTGTCGAAGACTAGGTCCGTTTTCGGCTGGAACGTGTAAGGCGGATGTCCGGCGGGCGTGATGCGACCCGTGCGTTCCACCTCGTCGATGATTGCATCCATGCTGTCGGGATCGACGAGATCCGGACGCTCGCCCATCAGTCCGAGGATAACCGCACGGCCCGTGCCATGGCCGATGCCCGTATGCGCAAGCGATCCGTGCAGGCTGACCTTGATGGCGGCGACGTTCGCATGTGTCGGCCGCGGCCAGTCATCGGAAAGGATGAGGTCGAGAAACCTGTTTGCCGCCGACATCGGTCCCATCGTGTGCGAACTCGAAGGACCGATACCGATCTTGAAGACGTCAAAGACGGAAAGAAACATAAACTGCCAGCCCCGGAGCAAGGAAACGTTGCAACGCCGACGCCCGCTTGGCTCCTCTTTAAGCGCCAGCGGTGTCGGTTTTCCCTAAATATAGGATCAAACCCTAAGCCATCCCATCCCCATCGATCAGGCGATCAACCGACATCGGATTTTGTTCGTGCGACATGATGCGAAAGGGAGAAGGCCGCTATCGAATCAAAACGACGCGGTCCTCGGAACCGCGTCGCCCTGAGGGAATGTTTCGATCTCAAAGGCCGCCAAAAAGATAGGCCAGCACCAGAACGCCTGCGAAACCAGCCACGGCGCGAACAGTCACGCCCCAGCACGACTTCTGTATTGTATTGTCCATGATGTCTCCGAGTACCGGTCGGCGGGCGCTGCATTCGCTGCCCGCGCATGCGCCATGCATACTGAAGAATGCGTTAAGCTGCAACTTCGAAATATGGCAAAATCGTGCCAAGGCAACAGTGAGCTCCCGCCGATCTTGCATTTTCAAGCAGCCATGCCAAAACGCGTGCATGACCTTCGAAGATTACATCGCACTCGGCATCTTCGTGCTCCTCTGGGGCGGCTTCAATTGGGCGACGGATGGCCGGCGCAATTTCAAGCGCGTCAGCCTGACCCGGCTGATGAACGAAAACCGCCGGCGATGGATTCGCAATTCGCTCAACCGCGACCTGAAGATGATCGACACGCAGATCATTGCTGGGTTGCAGGCCGGCACCGCCTTTTTTGCCTCGACCACGATCTTCGCGCTCGGCGGCTGTTTCGCGCTGCTCGGCGCGACCGACCAAGTGCAGATGATCTTCAACGACCTTCCGCAGGTTTTCCGGGGCGGACGAACGGGCTTCGAACTGAAGGTCGGCGGCTTGACCTGCCTCTTCGGCTACTCCTTCTTCAAGTTCGGCTGGTCCTATCGCCTTTTCAATTACTGCTCCATCCTGATGGGCGGCATTCCGATGACGGCGGACATGACGCGCGACCGGCAGGCGGCGGAGCAGGCCGCCGAGCGTGCAATCCGCATGAACATTCTGGCAGCCAAGCATTTCAATGCGGGACTGAGAGCGATCTTCCTGTCGATCGGTTATCTCGGCTGGTTCATCAGCCCCTATGTTTTCATCATTCTCACCAGCTTCGTCATCTTCGTGCTGACGCGGCGCCAGTTCTTTTCCGAGGCGAGAGAGGCTCTCGTCGAGGATGCTCTCAAGCACTAAGATCTGCGCCAAGGAAACACGCGCTGCTCCTCATCCGAAGAACATCCACGCGTGGCCGGCGCAAGCCAAACGTGCGAACTTATCGCGAAAACAGGATGGCTAGAGCCGATGACCGAAAACACAGCAACTGCGATTACCGAGACGCGAGGGGCGTCACCTGACATTGAAAAGCGTCATCGGATTGCCCTTCTGGACGCACTCAGGGGCTTGGCGCTGGTCGCCATGGCGATCTATCACTTCGTCTGGGATCTCGAATTCTTCGGCTATGTGGCTGTGGGCACTGCGGGGACGGGCGGCTGGCGGCTCTTCGCCCGGCTCATAGCGAGTAGTTTCCTGTTTCTGGCTGGCTACAGCCTGGTGCTTGGCCAGCGGCCAAATTTCCGCCCGCGCGCCTTCGCGCGCCGCTTTGTAAAGATCGCTGGCGCGGCGCTGCTGATCAGCGTCGCGACCTGGTTCGCCATCCCGGATACTTTCATCTTCTTCGGCATCCTTCATTCGATCGCGGCGGCGAGCCTCGTCGGCCTGCTATTCCTGCCACTACCTGCGATCGTCTCCTTTGTTGCCGCCGCTGCTGCCTTCGCCGCGCCGCTCTACCTGCGCTCCCCCATTTTCGATACGCCTCTGCTTTGGTGGGTCGGACTGTCCGAAACGCTTCCGCGTTCGAACGACTATGTGCCTCTCCTTCCCTGGCTTGCCCCCTTCCTGGTCGGGCTCGGAACGGCAAAGCTGCTTCACCCATTGCTCGTCAGCCGGGGAGCGTCCACCAAACGGGAGGAGGGCCGGAGCAACCTGTGGATCAAGCCGCTCGCCTTCGGCGGTCGTCACAGTCTGGCCATATACCTCGTACACCAGCCGCTGCTCATCGGCTTGGTCTACCTCTTTGCCCAGATCGCACCCGCCGCACGACCCGACCCGGAACAAGCCTATCGCGCAAACTGCGTGGCGGCCTGCAACCGCGCAGACCCCGCCGCGCCGTGCGAAGCCTTCTGCGGCTGCACACTCGACCGGCTGAAAGAACAGAGCCTTTTCGAGGACTTGAACATGGGCAAGATCGACGTGAACACGGATGAACGCATTGCGCGAATCGCCCGTCAGTGCACAATGGACGTGCAATCAGGGGACTAGGACATGAATGCTTATCGTGCCAAGCCGCTGAACTTCCCTTGGCCCGCCGTGCTTTATGGCGCGGCCGTTCTGGCTGCACTGATTTTCAACCGTTTCTTCCCGATTCCCGTAGCGAACGGACATGGCTGGTTTGCGTGGCTCATCGGATGCGCACTGATCTTTGCCGCGATCTCCATCGACCTTTGGGCCGTCAAGACGCTGCTCGACCGGCACACCGCGATCCTGCCGACTAGGTGCGCCACCTGCCTCGTTACATGCGGCCCTTTTCGCTTCACCCGCAATCCGATTTATCTCGGCTACACGCTGCTAATGATCGGCGCTGGATTGATAACGGCCAACCCGTGGCTTTTCATCACGGCGATGGCGGCTGTCGCGCTGACGACCGTCTTTGTTATCCGCAACGAAGAAAGACATCTGCTGTCGCGCTTCGGCTTCGAGTTCGAGCGCTACTGCCGTCGCACTGCTCGGTGGATCTGACGCCGAAAAGGTCGTGCCCGGCCTAAATGAACTTCTCGGCTCGCCTTAGGTGCCGACGCCGATTTCCGCGAGACGCGTCAAGCAAGCCTCCTCGACATTGTCGAGCTCGGCGAGCGTGTCATCGATATCCTTGCGTTTCTGCCGCAATTCCTCGCGTTTTTCCTCGACGCGCGTCATCAGAAGCTGCAACTGGCCCATCTCGCCCGGCGGATCCTTATAGACCTGGATGATCTCGCGAATTTCGGCGATGGTGAAGCCGATGCGCCGGCCGCGCAGGATTTCCTTGATGAGATGACGGTCGGCCGGCCGAAACAGTCGTGTGCGGCCGCGACGCTCCGGATGAATAAGGCCTTCATCCTCGTAGAAGCGGAGCGTTCTGGTCGAGATGCCGAATTCCCGTGTTAGCTCAGTGATGCTATAGTATTTATTCACGCCGCCTTCCCACTAAATTCTGAGGCCTCACTATCGTTAACTTTGACGTAAAAGTCAAACAACGCGCGCGGCTATCACGTGACGCGGAACCACCAAGTGGCTATGCCGAGGAAGCTGAAGAAGCCGGTTATGTCAGTGACCGCGGTGACGAAGACGGCAGAGGAAACGGCCGGATCGGCACCGGATTTCTCCAGGAGAAGCGGGATCAGGATGCCGGCGAGCGCGGCGGCCATCATATTGATCAGCATTGCCGTGGCGATAATGCCGCCGATATTGGGATCTTGAAACCACAGACCTGCCACGAGACCGATGAACGTTCCGAAAATCATGCCGTTCAGGAGCCCTACCCCGGCCTCGCGGCGGATGATGCGCGGCGCATTGTGAATGTCGAGGCCGCGGGTTGCGAGCGCACGGACGGTCACGGTCATGGTCTGCGAACCCGCATTGCCGCCCATGCCGGCCACAATCGGCATCAGGATGGCCAAGGCAACAATCTGCTGGATGGTCGCGTCGAAAAGGCCGATCACGGAGGCGGATATGCACGCCGTCATCGAGTTAATAAAGAGCCACGGCACGCGTGAGCGCGAGGCTTCGGCAACGGAGTCCGACAATTCCTCGTCGCCGACGCCGCTCAGGCGCAGCAGGTCTTCCTCCGCCTCTTCCTGGATCACATCGACCACGTCGTCGATGGTCAGCACACCCACCAGACGGCCATTGTCGTCGACGACGGCGGCCGACAAGAGGTCGTACTGTTCGAAGAGTTGAGCCGCCTCTTCCTGGTCCATTTCGGCGGGAATGGCATGGCTGGTGTCGCGCATGATGGCATCGACCTTTACCGACCGCTTGGTGCGAAGGACACGGTCGAGGTCGACGGTTCCGAGAAGTTTGAACGTCGGATCGATGACGAAGATCTGAGTGAAACTGTCGGGAAGATCCTCGTCCTCGCGCATGTAGTCGATCGTCTGGCCGACGGTCCAGAACGGTGGCACCGCGACGAATTCCGTCTGCATGCGCCGGCCGGCGGTGCTTTCCGGATAGTCGAGAGAGCGACGCAGTCGCACGCGTTCGGTAAAGGGCAGCTTGGCGAGGATCTCTTCCTGATCCTCCTGATCCAGATCCTCCAGAATGTAGACCGCATCGTCGGAGTCCATCTCTCCGATTGCCTCGGCGATCTGCTCGTTAGGCAAATGTTCGACGATGTCGAGACGGATGGCCTCGTCGACCTCGGTCAGCGCCGCGAGATCGAACTCCTTGCCGAGCAGCGAGACGAGCGCCAGCCGTTGTTCCGGCTGGATGGCTTCCAGAAGATCGCCGAGTTCGGAGGCATGAAGGCCGGCAACGTGCTGGCGCAGATAGATCGTGTCGCGATCGGCAATCGCGGCGCCGACATGCATCAGGAAGTCGGAGCGCACAGAGCCGTCGTCGGCATAGATATCCGAACCGTCATAAGCGGTGGTTTCTTCCGAACGGTCGTCGTCGCCGATATTGCTCATAGAGCCGCCCTCGAAAAACTAAGCCGCCCGAATCAAATGGGTCGAAGATCCCGAAAGGCGAGCGTGCCATTCCAAATGACTGCCGTTCCCTCGATAGAGGACGGCGCCTTGCCTTGCTACAGCGCCCCTCGGCAGTCCTCCCCGCAAGGACACTGTAACACTTTGAATTGCTGCGTGATTTTATCCTCGGATCGATTCCGACCCTGGAAACTCATGCAGTAGCGCAAAGCACCCGCGAGGTCCACTGGGCAGAGGAGGCGAATGAAGAGCCGCCGAAAGTTTTGCGCAAGCTGTTGCAAACGCATATGAAAGCCGTAGATCAAGGAGCCGCAAGGCAGATGCCTGCCGAGATAAGGGGCCCTGGTATGGCTATTCTTCCCATCGTGCGCTTTCCGCACCCGGCGCTCACCACCGCGGCCGAAACGATCGAACATTTCGACAATGATCTCCGGCAACTCGCTACCGACCTTCTTGAGACGATGCATGCTGCGCCGGGGATCGGCATTACCGCAAATCATGTCGGTGTTCTGCGACGGTTGACAGTGATCGAACTGGATCGGTCAAGCGGCTCGCGGGTTTTCGCCAATCCGGAAATTGTCTGGCAATCCGATGACCTGATGCGGCATGCGGAAGGCAGCGTCTCGATGCCGGGTATTTCAGAGGAAGTGGAGCGACCGTGCGCGGTGCGCGTGCGGTATCAATCGCTATCCGGCAAGACGCTGGAAGAATATGCGGAGGGATTGATGGCGATCTGCCTGCAGCACGAGATCGACCAGCTTTCCGGCATCTTCTGGACGCAACGCCTTTCCCGGCTAAAACGCGAACGCGCCGTCAAACGGTTCGAGAAATTGACCAGAGGTGAGCGGTGACCCAGTTCAACCAGATGAAATAATGTTCAGTTGGAATCGCCGACATACGATTCATCAAAATACGGATTCATCAAGGGATATAAAATGAAAGCCTTGCGCCTGATCCCTGTCTTTGCACTTGCACTGGCCGGGTGCACCACCGCCTCACCTGATCTGGAACCCCTCCCCGGCAGCTTCACCTACGGCGAGAAGGCGGCGGAGCGCAGAACACAAGCAGCGCCCGGGACAATGATACAGCACCGTTTCCTGCATGAGGGGACCATGGTTTTCGAAACATACGAGGTCCAGCCGGACCATTCCTACAAGCTCGTTCGCCGCAGCGTCCAGGACAGCTGGGCGCCCTGACGCCCTCTATTCTGCTGCCGCGACGTCGTCGCGGCCCGGAACATTGTGAACGCCGCCTCGTTCTCCATTGATAGATCAGTGGAGATTATCCGATGGCCAAGTACCTCGATGAACGCGGCGATCCGGCCTCGAAAACCCATGACGCGGACAGGGAAGAATTCTCGGCGCGGGAGACCAGACCGGGGGGCCTCGGCCTCCGTGTTCTGGCAGTGCTCACGGGCGGACTGTTTTTTGCCTTGCTTGCCTGGGGCGCCGTCGAACTCTGGGGTGAGATGAACGATAGCGATCAGACAACGGAGCAAACTCAACCTGCTCCATCGTCTGAACAGACCGGCAGCGTTGGCAACGGCAGCCCCGCACCCGCCGATGCCCAACAGCCCGCTCCGACTGACAGGGATCCCACCGCCCAGTCGGGAACCGGCGGACCGTCGCAGCAAACCTCGCCTGACGGCACAGAGAAATAGCGAGCCATCCGACCCGATAATGCCGGCGCGTCCGATCGGACGCGCAAAGGTCGCTGCAGCACATGTCAATGGCGCGGTTGCTTATTCGGAAGCCGGCGCCGTCGAGCACTCATAGAGCACGTCATCCGTTTCCGCGTCGACACCAGCGAGGCTTACGTCGTACCCCCAAAGGTGGCGCACGTGACGAAGCGTTGCGTCACGGCTCGCTTCGTCCAGGAGAATGCCGTTCTTCACGTTGTGCTGCAGGCGAAGGTGGCGGTCGCCCAGGAGATCCACATCCACGACCTGGATGTCCGACTGGTTCGCCGCGACATCATAGCTGCGCGCAAGCGCAGTGCGTATGGTCTCGTAGCCGCGCTCATTATGGATCGAGGCAACTTCGCAGTAGTTGTCGCCGGCCTCGTCCGTCAGCAGGAACAGCCTGAACTTCCGGATCAATGCAGGGCTCAAATATTGCAGGATGAAGGATTCGTCCCGGTGGTTCGCCCAGGCGTCGATCAGCGTCTCCCGCCATTTGCCGCTGCCGGCGATCTCAGGAAACCAATCACGATCTTCCGGTGTCGGATCAGTGCATACGCGCTGGATATCCTGCATCATGGCGAACCCCAGCGCGTAGGGATTGATACCCGGAAAGCGCGGGTCGTCGAAGGACGGCTGAAAGACCACATTGGAGTGGCTGTGGAGCATCTCCAGCATGGAGCCCTCGCTGATCCTGCCCTGATCGAAAAGCCTGTTCATGATCGTGTAGTGCACGAAGGTCGCACATCCCTCGTTCATTACCTTCGTCTGCCGCTGCGGATAGAAGTACTGGGCGATGACGCGCACGATACGCAGAAGTTCCCGCTGCCAGGGTTCCAGGATCAGGCTGGTCTTTTCTAGGAAGTAGAGCAGATTTTCCTCTGGAAGGTTGAGCGCCTTCTTCCGCTCGGAGGCGTCACGCTCGGCATCCTTGGAGCTCTGCCCGTCCGGTGAGGGCGGCAGCGTTCTCCAGAGATCGCTATAGGTCTGCTCTTCGTATTCGAGGCGCTCGCGGGTACGCTCCCGCTCCTTCTCGGACGAAAGCCTCGGTGGTCGACGATATCGGAAGACGCCTTGATCCATGAGCGCGTGGGCGGAATCGAGAATGACCTCGACTTCGGACGTTCCGTACCGCTCCTCGCATTTGGTGATATATTTCTTGGCAAACTCCATATAGCTCAGGATGGCGCTGGCGTCGGTCCACTGCTGGAACAGATAGTTGTTCTTGAAAAAGTGGTTGTGGCCAAAG
This sequence comes from Ensifer sp. IC3342, assembly GCF_020193655.1. GTDB lineage: Bacteria > Pseudomonadota > Alphaproteobacteria > Rhizobiales > Rhizobiaceae > Sinorhizobium. Next base: position 1,442,521 of record NZ_JADYVE010000001.1, on the reverse strand, counting down.
GCCGCGTGCGCCGTCACCAGGGCCTGCATGGCCATGGTGTTCTCCTCCATCAGATAGGTGATGCAGGGGTTGGAGTTGATGACCAGTTCATAGGCAAGGCCGCGGCGGCCCTTGCGATAGAGATGTTCCTCGAAAACGAAACGCTTGCCGAAGGACCAGTGCTGGTACATCAGCGGCATTCCCACCGAAGAATAGGCGTCGAGCATCTGCTCCGAGGAGATGATCTCGAGCTGGTTCGGATAGACGTCGAGCTGCAGATCATCGAGCGCGATCGTTTCGATCGCATCATAGGTGCGCGACAGCGTCTCGAAGTTCCAATCCGAATCGTGAAACAGAAGGTTTGAGGCCGCGCCCTTGGGCATCCTATCGCCTTTCAGTGCGCAGTTGCATGGTTGGCTGCCTTGCGAAAAGCTTCCGGAAAACCGGATAGATGTCCGAAGGTCTCGCGATCCGGGTCATCTGGAAATTCGACCATTCGCTGTCGACCGTGCGATAGGCGCGCCAAAGGGACGTGCCGTTGTCGGTCGTACCGAAAATCTCAGTTTCGCGTTCATCTATGATTTCAACATAGGCATAATATTGGCAAAGGCGCATCACCTGCCGGTGGAGAAGCGAGACGCAAAGGTCCGAATCTCCGGCGCTGTTCTCCCCATCGGAAGCCTGGGCAGCGTAAATGTTCCATTCACGCGCCGGATAGCGCTCCTCAATAATGCGGAGCATCTCCTCGATAGCCGTGGAAACAACCGTGCCGCCGCTCTGCTTGCTGTAGAAAAAGGTATTTTCGTCGACCTCGCCCGCCTCATCCGTATGGCGAATGAAGACGATGTCTATTCGCTTGTAGCGCCGCTTGAGGAAGAGATGCAGCAGGACGAAGAAGCGCTTGGCCAGATCCTTCTCCCGCTCGCCCATCGAGGCAGACACATCCATGAGGCAGAACATCACCGCGCTTGCATTCGGCAGCGGCTGGGGCTCGAAACGATTGAAACGGATGTCGACCGGGTCGACATAGGCAATGCGGCGGCGGCGGCGCTCCAGCTTGTCCAGTTCCTCCCGCAGCGCCTCGATGCGTTTCTGGTGGGCGTCACTGGTATTCGATTCCGCCTCCAACCTGGCAATTTCGTCGGCAATTGCGGCTACGTCCGCGCGGCTGGGCCGACGCAGCGCGATGCGGCGGCCATAGCTGTTGCGCATCGTGCGCCCCACATTGATGTTCGTGGGCGATCCCGACGTCGCAAAGCCGGCCCGGCGCGGCTTGAACGCGACCGACTCCTTGAGATTGAGCTTCACCATATCCGGAAGCTCAAGATCCTCGAAAAAGAGATCAAGGACTTCGTCGCGCGACAGCACGAACTGGAAGTCGTCCTCGCTCTCACCAGTTCCTGCGCCCTTGCCTGAGGCGCCGCCACGCGCGCTTGGTTTCGGGAGGCGATCGCCCGGCGAGAATTCGTGATTGCCGGGCAGGACATACTGTCTCTCGCCAGTGCTCGGCGATGGCTGGAAGGATGGCTCACCGACGCCACGCTCGGGCATGGGCACACGGTGCTCCGCATCCACGTCCGCGATCTTGCCTGCTTTGATCTGTTCCTTGATCGTGCGTTTCAGCTCTTCCCGCGCCCGCTTCAGAAAGCGCCGCCGATTACCCAGGCTCTTGTCCTTCGGATTAAGGCGGCGGTCGATGAAATTCGGCATTGGCAAACCCCCAACGTACGCATCATTAGCCTGCCTTGTTTACCCGCATGTACCAATCGACGAGCCGCCGAACCTGGCGTTCGGTGTATCCGCGCTCAATCATGCGCTGGACGAACTCGGCATGCTGCTTCTCGGTGGCGCTGTCTTTCTTGGAGCCGAAACTAATGACAGGCAGCAGATCCTCGACCTGACCGAACATACGCTTTTCGATGACTTCGCGCAGCTTTTCATAGCTCGTCCAGGAGGGATTGCGGCCGCTGTTCTTGGCGCGGGCACGCAACGTGAACTTCACGACCTCGTTGCGGAAGTCCTTCGGATTGGCGATGCCTGCTGGCTTTTCGATCTGCGAAAGCTCGCTGTCGAGTACCTTCCGATTAAGGATCTGTCCGGTATCGGGATCCTTGAAGTCCTGGTCCTCGAGCCATGCGTCGGCGTAGGCTATATACCGGTCGAAAAGGTTCTGACCGTATTCGCTGTAGGATTCCAGATAGGCCTTCTGGATCTCGTGGCCGATGAATTCGGCGTAGCGCGTGGCCAGTTCCGACTTGATGAAATCGAGATAGCCTGCCTCGATTTCCTTGGGAAACTGTTCGCGTTTGATCGCCTGCTCCATGATGTACATCAGATGCACGGGATCGGCGGCGACCTCTTTGGTGTCATAGTTGAAGGTCTCCGACAGCACCTTGAAGGCAAAGCGGGTGCTGACACCCGTCATGCCCTCGTCGACGCCGGCGGCATCACGATATTCCTGTACCGATTTTGCCTTCGGATCGGTGTCTTTCAGGTTCTCGCCGTCATAAACCCGCATCTTCGTGTAAAGCGGCGAGTTCTCATGCGGAGCAAGGCGGGTCGACACAGTGAATCGGCTCAGGCACTCCAGAACTTCCGGCGCGCAAGGATTGTCGACCAGCTCGCTTTCACGAAGGAGCTTCTCGTAGATCAGCTTCTCTTCGGTGACGCGCAGGCAATAGGGCACCTTGACCACCAGAATGCGGTCGAGGAACGCCTCATTGTTCTTGTTGTTCTTGAACTGAAGCCACTCGGATTCGTTGGAATGCGCGAGAACGGTGCCTTGGTAGGGAAACGCGCCGAAATTCTCGGTACCGTTGTAATTGCCCTCCTGGGTCGCCGTCAGCAGCGGGTGGAGGACCTTGATCGGGGCCTTGAACATCTCAACGAATTCAAGCAGCCCCTGCGTGGTGCGGTTCAGCCCGCCGCTGTAGGAATAGGCGTCCGGATCGGCCTGGCTGTAGTTTTCGAGCTGGCGGATATCGACCTTGCCGACGAGCGAGGAGACGTCCTGGTTGTTTTCGTCGCCGGGCTCGGTCTTCGCGATGCCGATCTGGCGCAAGCGGGATGGTTTCAGCTTGACGACGCTGAACTTCGAAATGTCGCCGCCGACTTCGTCCAGCCGCTTGGCCGCCCAAGGGGAGATCAGGCCGGTGAGCCGCCGTCTGGCGATTCCATACTTGTCCTCGAGAAGATCGGCCATGCGTTCCGGGTGGAACAGACCGAGCGGGGATTCGAAGACGGGGCTGATCTGGCCGTTGACCATCAACGTGTAGATGGGACGCGCCTCCATCAGCTTCTTGAGTCGTTCCGCCAACGAAGATTTGCCGCCGCCAACCGGCCCGAGGAGGTAGAGAATTTGCTTGCGCTCTTCCAGGCCCTGCGCGGCATAGCGGAAATAGCCGACAATCCGCTCGATCGTATCCTCCATGCCATAGAAGTCAGAGAATGAGGGATAGATCTTGATTGTTCGATTGGCGAAGATTCGCCCGAGACGCTCGTCCGCGCTCGTATCGACGAGGGTCGGCTCTCCAATGGCCTCCACCATGCGCTCCTGCGCGGTGGCATACATACTCTTGTCGTCGCGGCAGGCGAGGAGATATTCTTGCAGACTTATCTCTTCCTGCGCTGCGCTCGTATAGATCTCTGAAAAGAGATCGAAGACGTCAGATTCACTCCTTGTCATCATGCTCTCCCGCGGGAGGCCGGTTAAACCGAGACGGGTTCGCTGCCTGTTGGCCCCCTGCTTACAGTGAACTGTTTCCTGCCTCCAAAGTTCCTCAACACGTTGCGGTTTAGCTAGCGGATGCCGAAGCAGTGGCCAACGGTGAGCATCCGCATCTTCTCTACGGCGCGCGGCGCTTTACACAGGCGCAGCGAGCACCGTAATGCTTTGAATTGCTACAGGTCTTATCCGTAGTCGAATCGGATATTAGAAATCATGCAGCAGGTTCGCCGCTCTGTCACCCCATCATATTGACCGCTTTTCACAATTCCGCGATAACGCGCGCAATTGCGTCCAGTCCCTGTTCCTTTTTCCGATTTTTCGACGAACGCCTATTTCCCCCGCGGCAGAGGTCCCGCAGAACCGGTGCGCGGACGAAACACAACTCGCCTTCGTCTCCGTGGCCCGAATTCGGCCCGGGCGGAAAATGCTGCAGAGACCCCTTGGCCAGATCTGGCACAGCGCGGGCGGCGGCCCCACTCGCTTGCTCGTAAACTTGCTTCGGCGACGCCGCTTAATGGCTCTCCTTAGCAACACAATATGGCATTTTGGTCGCGGGTGCTACCGAAGCGTTCGTTTTGAGTTTCCGGACGCCCGAGTACGAAGATGTCATGCACGCCTAACCAGACGCGCGAAGGTCGCTGTAGAGCTTCGAGCTTATGTTAGCAGCGCATACAATTCGACGCCCGAAAATAAAAAACCCCGTACAACCGGGCGGTTACGGGGGCCTTTTAATTCAATTTGGTGCGGTCGAGAAGACTCGAACTTCCACGGGTTGCCCCACAGCGACCTCAACGCTGCGCGTCTACCAATTCCGCCACGACCGCATCGTGGTAGGTGCCGATTGCGTCGGCGGGGCTGCATGTAGCAAAAGCATTTCGGGTGCACAAGGGCAAGACGACAGAAATTTGACGAGAAAAGAAACTATTTCAACAGCCCCCTCGCGAAGCACTGGAAATGCTGGACTCTTGGCGCGCGCTATCCCATGTACGGAGGCGGAAAAACCAGGAATACGGCCTGATGCAGCGCGACAATCTCGACCAAACCATGTTTGCACCGCCCGGATCACCTGCGGTGCGCTGGCGCATCGCCCCTTCCCTCGTCGATTATCCACAGGCGGTCGAAACCATGGAACGGGAAGCCGCGGCCATTGCCGCCGGCACCGCGGACGAACTGGTCTGGCTTGTCGAGCACCCTCCTCTTTATACGGCGGGCACAAGCGCCGAGGCCTCGGACCTGGTAATGCCTGACCGTTTCCCGGTCTTCGCGACCGGCCGGGGCGGCGAATACACCTATCACGGTCCGGGTCAAAGGGTCGTCTATGTCATGCTTGACCTGAAGCGCCGTCGCCAGGATGTGCGCGCCTTTGTCGCAGCACTCGAGGCAGTGATCATCACCACGCTCGATTCGATGAACGTCAAGGGCGAACGCCGCGAAGACCGGGTGGGCGTATGGGTGCGTCGTCCGGAAAAGCCGCCATTGCCTGACGGATCGGCGGCCGAAGATAAGATTGCCGCCATCGGCATCCGGCTGCGCAAATGGGTGAGCTTTCATGGCTTCGCGCTGAACGTCGACCCGGACCTCGATCACTTCGGCGGCATCGTGCCCTGCGGCATCCGCGGTTACGGTGTCACCAGTCTGGTCGATCTTGGTCTGCCGGTCATGATGCCCGATGTCGACATCCGACTGAGGGAGGCATTCGAGGCAGTCTTCGGGCCGACGCGCGCCGAAAGCGACTGTCTCCAACCATTGGCTCCGTCGGCTTGAATCCGGCCGCCGCCGGCATGATTCGGTAATAGCGGCGGGCGAAACTTACGCCCGCTTTCGCTTCTGCACCTGCCGCTCCCTCCAGATGATGTACAGCCCGGACGCGACGATCACGAGAATACCCAGCCACTTCGACGGCGTCGGAAAGTCCCCGAACACGATGTAGCCGAGCACCGTAGCCGAGACGATCTCGAAATAATGGAACGGTGCCAGAAGCGATATCGGCGCGGCCTGAAATGCCTTGACGACAAGGAGATGGCCCCAGCCAGAAATAGTCCCGAGCGCAATGACGAGCACCCAGCCGAGCGCCGATTGCGGCAGTGACGGTTCGAAGTCGACGGCACCGAATCCGTTGCCGACGGCGATCACTACCGCGATGAACAGCGTCCCGCCTATACCGGCGATCGTCTGCATCGTCAGCGGCGGATCGGCGCTGCCAACAGCGCGGTTCAGGAAGAGGTAGCAGGCAAAAAGGAAGGCGCAGGCGACAGGCAGCAACGACGTTACGCCGAAGACGGCAAAGCTCGGCTGGATGACAACCATCGCGCCGCCGAAGCCGACTGCGATCGCCGACCATCGACGCCATCCGACTTTCTCGCGCAGGATCAACGCCGAAAGGCATGTCAGAATGAAGGGCTCGACGAAGTAGATGGCGAACACGTCCGCGAGCGGCATGTATTTCACTGAAACGAAGAAAAAGAGCGCCGCCGCCGCAAGCAGTACGCCGCGAAGAATGTTCGGCCAGAGCCGCTTCGGATAAAACGCCCGCAGCCCGCCCGCCGAAAGCAACAACGGCGCCGTCGATACGAGTTGGAAGAAGAAGCGATAAAAGGTCACCTGACCGGGCGACATGCCCTCATAGACCGCCATATATTTCGCAATCGCATCCATGCAGGGCAGGATGAGCATGGCGAAGAGCATGATCGCCACGCCGCGCATGATGGGATTATGCGGCGCGACGGCCGTTGGAGAAACTTCGTTCACGGGCAGATTTCCGATGTCGGTGCCGAAACTTAGCCTGTTTCGCCGAGGTTTCAACATACGACAGACAGTGAGCCGCATTTGACCGCGTTTTTGACGTTCTGAGGTGGTCCGTCGATGCCGCAATGCCTATAAGCTGATTTTCACCTCGCCCATAGCTGGAAGCCAGGGGCGCTTCCGCTAACCCATCCGGGCCCCTTGAACGCAACCGCGCCAAAGGAGAAAGCCATGCGCTTGTCCACCGAAACCATGATCGCGCGTCTTCGCGAAACAGGAGACGGCGACACGCTCGGAGGACGCATCTGGAGAGCGCGTGACGCCGCGAATCTTTCCATGACGGAACTGGCGGATCGGCTTGGCGTGCGCTGCGAAACCGTTGCTGCATGGGAACGCGACCGTGCCGAACCCCGCACCAACCGCCTCTTCATGCTGGCCGGCGTGCTCGGCGTCACTCCGGCCTGGCTGATTGCCGGCATCGGCCGCGCCCCTGAGGACGATGCTGCTACCGGCTCGAAAGAGGCACTCCGGGAGCAACTCGATCTCGTCAAGAAATTGCACGCTCAGACCGGCGAGGCCATCGCCGCGCTCGAAGCGGAACTCGATCGCATTCAGCAGACCATTCGTCCAAGACGATAGGCTAGGCTGAAGCGCGTTTTCCGCCCGCATTTCCGTTAACGTAGTAGAATAGTTTATCGCCGATTCAAGCTGACCGCACCGATTGCCGCGTCATGACGAGAGCAATCCAGCACCAGCAAGCATTTGCATTTGAAGGGAGAAGTGACATGGACGTAAGCGCCGCCGTCGCCACTCAGGCCGGCAAACCCCTGGAAATCATGACGGTTCAGCTCGAAGGTCCGAAGGCCGGCGAGGTGCTGGTCGAGGTGAAGGCGACCGGCATCTGCCACACCGATGATTTCACCCTGTCGGGCGCCGACCCGGAAGGGCTGTTCCCGGCAATCCTCGGCCACGAGGGCGCCGGCATCGTCGTCGACGTCGGCCCCGGCGTCACCTCGGTCAAGAAGGGCGACCACGTCATCCCGCTCTATACGCCTGAATGCCGATCCTGCCCCTCGTGCCTGTCGCGCAAGACCAATCTCTGCACCGCCATCCGCGCCACCCAAGGCCAGGGCGTCATGCCCGACGGCACCTCGCGCTTTTCGCTCAACGGCGAGAAGCTGCACCACTACATGGGCTGCTCGACCTTTGCGAACTTCACCGTGCTGCCGGAGATCGCCGTCGCCAAGGTCAATCCGGACGCGCCGTTCGACAAGATCTGCTACATCGGCTGCGGGGTGACCACCGGCATCGGCGCGGTGATCAACACCGCCAAGGTCGAGATGGGCTCGACGGCAATCGTCTTCGGTCTCGGCGGCATCGGTCTCAACGTCATCCAGGGGCTTCGGCTTGCCGGCGCCGACATGATCATCGGCGTCGATTTGAACAACGACAAGAAGCCCTGGGGCGAGAAGTTCGGCATGACCCACTTCGTCAACCCGAAAGAGGTTGGCGACGACCTCGTGCCTTATCTCGTCAACCTGACCAAGCGCGGCGCCGACCAGATCGGCGGCGCCGACTACACCTTCGACTGCACCGGCAATGTCAAGGTGATGCGCCAGGCGCTCGAGGCCTCGCATCGCGGCTGGGGCAAGTCGGTGATCATCGGGGTCGCCGGCGCCGGCCAGGAGATTGCCACCCGGCCGTTCCAGCTGGTCACCGGCCGCACCTGGATGGGCACCGCCTTTGGCGGCGCGCGCGGGCGCACCGACGTGCCGAAGATCGTCGACTGGTACATGGAGGGCAAGATCGCGATCGACCCGATGATCACCCACACGTTGCCGCTCGACGACATCAACAAGGGCTTCGAGCTGATGCATTCCGGCGAAAGCATCCGCAGCGTCGTGATTTACTGAGCGTATCCGCCGGGCGCTCGAGCCAAACCGAACCCTACCCGAGGCGGCGGGCTTCGGCACATCAGGGAGGACATGCAATGAATAGTTCAATCAGCATTCATCCGGCAGTGGACGGCGGCATCCAACCCGCCAGCCCGGATTTTGCCGGAGGTACGCTTGTCTGTGCCTGCACCGACAGGCCGGTCAAGGTCAGGATCGAGGGGCAGATCGCCCATAACCACGCTTGCGGTTGCACCAAATGCTGGAAGCCAAGTGGCGCGAATTTCTCCATTGTCGCGGTCGTTCCGCACGACAAGTTGACGGTGCTCGAGAACGGCGACAAGCTGCAAGTCGTCGATCCGTCCGCACTGATCCAGCGGCACGCCTGCAGGGAGTGCGGCGTTCATATGTACGGACCGGTGGAGCGGGAACATGCCTTCCAGGGGCTGGACTTCATTCACCCCGAGCGCTTCCAGGAGTCGGGCTGGGCTCCGCCCGGCTTCGCAGCCTTCGTCTCCTCGATCATCGAATCGGGAGTCGACCCCAGCCGTATGGACGGCATCCGTGGGCGCCTGAGAGAGCTCGGGCTGGAGCCCTATGACTGCCTGTCGCCAGCCCTGATGGATTTTGTTGCCACCTGGGTCGCGAAGAAGTCGGGCGCTCTTCCGAGCTGATCGCGCAACAGCCGTGTCGGCGTGTTGGTCACAGCGCTGACACGACGCTGGGGCGCGTATTTCGCCGGTCGGAAGCAGTCGCGCATCTGCGCGACTGCCCGGAACAATTGTTTCTCTGCTGCGGCCGTGTGCTTCTGTGCCGCCTCGCCTAACCGTGATCGCACGATATAGGTCCCATGTCGCAGAGCCGGGCCGAAAACGGGTTGAAGTTGGAGACTGGACGCACGATTCTTATACGATCGGAAACGTGGAGGCCCGCGTGATGGGACGGCTAGTGCACCATTACCTCATCTTCGAAACAGTTGGCGGTTTCTGCGGCATCGCCTGGAACGACAACGGAATAACGCGCTTCCAGCTGCCGACAAGAGATGCCGCCGCGACGGAGCGGATGCTGTTGCGTCGTCTTCCCGATGCCGAACCCGGTACGCCGACGCCGGATGTGCTCGAAGCAGTCGCGGCCGCGAAGCGCTATTTCGAGGGCCAAGAAATTGATTTCTCTGGCTTCAGGCTTGATCTCGCCGGACAGGAGGAGTTCTTCAAGCAAGTTTATGCCGCTGCGCGGCGAGTCCGATGGGGGCGGACGACCACCTACGGCGCGTTGGCGAAGGAGCTTGGCGCCGGCCCGGAAGCGGCGCGGGACGTCGGCCAAGCCATGGCGAAGAATCCGATCCCGCTGATTATCCCCTGCCACCGCGTTTTGGCCGCTGGCGGCAAGATCGGCGGATTCTCGGCGCCGGGCGGTGCATCGGCAAAGTCGCGCATGCTCGAACTGGAAGGCGTTCATGTCGGCGCGCCACAGCCCGCGCAGCAATCCTTCGGCTTCTGAAGGGCGCCGCATTCAACGAGGAGAGGCGTGCGTTCGAATGGACGCATGAGGCACACGCTGACGCGTTGCTTCTCTGATCCGCTGCCGTGATTCCGCTTGAAGCCGATGCAGCCGGCTTGCCCCAGTGATGTTCAGCCACCGTAAGTGAACGCTGTCTGGCAGTCTCACGTCGATCGTGGCGTGGATAGCACGCGGGTCCAGCGGCGCACAGCGTTAACCACAAATCAATGTAACCAGGCGCTGACCTCAGCGCATCTATTAAAGAATCCTTAATAACATTATAAGTCGCAAGAAGAGAATAGAGCGACGATTTAGATCCAAAGAATCCGGTTCGCTTGCGGCTTCATAATAATTCCTGATTGAGAAATCGTGTAAAATTTTAACGAATGGAGCATCAGTCCCGCCTCCGTATTCTTTGAGAAGCTTCTCTCATCTCCAGATTAATTTACCATTTCAATGAAAACGTTCGACAGTTAACTATTGCTGTCGACATCCCTTCTATATTTCCCGCGTTGTCAGCGGACGTCAGAGTATCTCGGCATGTGCGGTTTTGGTGGCTATTTCGGCTCTGTCCCGGATGGAAAGGCTCTTCTTGAGAAGATGACGGTCGCGATTGCCCATCGCGGACCGGACGAGCTGGGCGTTTTTGCCGCGCCACAGGCCGGTCTTGGCCATGTCAGGCTGTCGATCGTCGGGCTGGGAGATGGCCAGCAGCCGATGTCCGATGCCACGGGCGAACTGACGATCGCCTTCAATGGCGAGATCTTCAACTATGTCGAACTGCGCGACGAGCTTCGCGCCAAGGGCCGCCGCTTCCGTACATCTAGCGACACGGAGGTCATCCTCCATCTTTACGACGAAATGGGTGAGGATTGCGTATCCCGCCTTAACGGCGACTTTGCCTTTGCGCTGTGGGATAACCGCCGTCGGCGGATGCTGCTGGCGCGCGACCGCATGGGCGTCCGGCCTCTGTTTTATGCGATGCGGGCTGGAACGTTCTATTTCGCCTCCGAGGTCAAGGCGCTCCTTCAGGTTCCCGGTCTTTCCGCCGAAATCGACCCGATCGCACTCGATCAGATCTTTACGCTCTGGGCGCCGATCGCCCCGCGCACGCCGTTCAAGGACGTCTTTGAACTCGAGCCGGCGAGCCTGATGATTGCCGACGAGCGGGGCGTAGTCACACGGACCTATTGGAACCTCGAGTTTCCGGAGAGGGATGCGCCGTCCCGGCATGTCAACGAAGGTGAGGCTGCCGAGGAATTGCACGCGCTTCTGACTGACGCGACGCGCATCCGCATGCGGGCCGACGTGCCGGTCGGCGCCTACCTGTCGGGCGGTCTCGATTCGTCCATCGTCTCGGCTCTCGCCGCCGGCATGGCGCCGCAGGGCCTTCGAACCTTTTCCGTGACCTTCGACAGCGCCGAACATGACGAGAGCGCATTCCAGAACGAAATGGCCTCCGCTCTCGGCACCGATCACAGGGCTGTCGCCTGCCGTGCCGGCGATATCGCGAAAGCCTTCCCGGATGTGGTCCGCTATGCCGAGAGGCCGGTGCTTCGAACTGCGCCGGCACCCTTGTACCAACTCTCCGGCCTGGTGCGCGATTCCGGCCTGAAGGTGGTGCTTACAGGGGAAGGGGCGGACGAAGTTTTCGCAGGCTACGACATCTTCAAGGAAGCGCGCGTGCGCCGCTTCTGCGGCCGGCAGCCCGGCTCGCGCATGAGACCGCAGCTATTCCGCAAGCTCTACCCCTATCTCCCGGGCCTCAAGCAGCAGTCGTCCGAATATCTGGCAGCATTTTTCGGCGCCGGGAACGACCCGCTCGACGACCCGCTCTTTTCGCATCGCCCGCGGCTCAGGGGTACGGCGGCGACAAAGTTGTTCTTCTCTGGCGATTTACGCGCCGAGCTGGCGGGTTATGACGCGGCCGATGAGCTCATCAGCCGCTTGCCCGAAGCCTTCGGGCGCTGGCATCCGCTGCATCAGGCGCAATATCTCGAAAGCCGCTTCCTTCTGCCGGGCTACATCCTTTCAAGCCAGGGCGATCGCATGGCGATGGCCCATGGGGTCGAAGGTCGCTTTCCCTTCCTCGATCACCGTCTCGTCGAATTCGCCGCGGGACTGCCGCCGGAAATGAAGCTCAAGGGTCTGGTGGAAAAGCACATTCTGCGTGAGGCGACAAAGGACCTTCTGCCGCCGTCGATCGGCAAGCGGACCAAGCAGCCTTATCGCGCACCGGATAGCCATTCCTTCAGCGGCCCGGGCGAGCTCGACTATGTGCGCACCGCCATGGGCGAAGAGGCGATTACCGCCGGCGGCCTCTTCAACGCAAAGGCGGTAACGAAACTTCACGAGAAGTGCCGGACACGCCCGGCTTCCGGCTTTCGGGACAACGCGGCCTTCGTCGGCATCCTGTCGACGCAACTGTGGCTGCAGACATTCACCGGCACAAGCATCCGCGCGGCGGAGGCTGCCTGAAACCAGACAGGGAAGGATGAGACATGACAGAAACCATCAAGGACAGCGTCAAGGCGTTCATCATCGAGAATTTTCTCTTCGGTGACACCTCCTATGAACTCGCCGACACGGCATCGTTGATCGAAAACGACATCATCGATTCGACCGGGGTGCTGGAGCTCGTTGCTTTCCTCGAGGACCGCTTCGGCATCGCCATGGCCGACGCCGATATCGTCCCGGCAAACCTCGATTCGCTTGCACGCATTTCCGCGTTCATCAAGGCAAAGTCCGCCGTGCCGGTCTCAGCGTAGACAGCGACGGGTCGGGGGGCGTCACGGGCATGCGGTTCGAGCAATTTTTAATCAGGAACGCCGGCGCGAACGGCGGCAAGACGGCACTCGTCACCGAGCGCAAGCGGCTCAACTATGAGGAGTTCGACGGTCTCTCGACCCGCCTGGCCGCCGCCCTCGCTGCAAACGGCGTGAAGCGGAACGACCGGGTTCTGGTCTTCATGGATAATTGCTGGGAGGCGGCGGTTTCGATCTTCGCGATCCTCAAGGCCGGTGCGACCTTCAGCCCGATCAACGCGTCGACCAAGGCCGACAAGCTTGCCTACATCATCGGCGATTGCGACGCGGCGGCGATCCTCACCCAGGCCAAACTGATGCCGGTCGTCGCGGAAGCGCGCGACCTTCTGCCCGGTGCGTCACCCTTCGTTGCTTCGACCGCGGCGCCGGGAGGCCGGACGCCGGAAGGAGCCGCCTCGTTCGAGCATTGCCTGACGGTGGAACCCATACCTGTTCCTCACGGCGGCATCGATGTCGATCTCGCCATGCTGATCTACACCTCCGGGTCGACCGGCCGGCCCAAGGGGGTGATGATGACGCATCGAAATATCGATGCGGCTTCGGAATCGATCACCACCTACCTCCGCAACACGCCTGACGACGTCATCCTCAACGTCCTGCCGCTCGCCTTCGACTACGGCCTCTATCAGCTGTTAATGGCGGTTCGGCTTGGGGCGACGCTGGTGCTCGAAAAGTCCTTCGCCTTCCCGCAGGCGATCTTCGAGCGGATTCGTAGCGAAGGCGTGACAGGCTTTCCGCTTGTGCCGACGATGGCGGCGATGATCCTCCAGATGCGTGATCTAGAGCCCGGCTTCCTGCCCAGCCTTCGCTATATTTCCAACACGGCCGCGGCGCTGCCGCCGGCCCATATCGCACGTTTGAGAGAACTATTCCCCTCTGCCCGGCTCTATTCCATGTACGGCCTGACGGAATGCAAGCGCTGTACCTATCTGCCGCCTGAGGAACTGGATCGTCGTCCGGGATCGGTCGGCATCGCCATTCCCAACACGGAGGCCTTTGTCGTCGACGATGAGGGGAACCGCGTACCGCCGGGCGTTCCGGGCGAGCTGGTGATCCGAGGTCCGCATGTGATGCAGGGATATTGGCGCAACGACGCGGCGACCGAGCGCATGCTGCGGCCCGGCCCGAACCCGTGGGAGAAGGTGCTTTACACGGGAGATCTGTTCCACACCGACGAAGAGGGGTTCCTCTATTTCGTCGGCCGCAAGGACGACATCATCAAGACGCGTGGCGAGAAGGTTGCGCCGAAGGAAGTCGAGACCGTGCTGCATGCCCATCCGGGAATTGCGGAAGCGGTCGTGATCGGTGTTCCTGATGCGGTGCTTGGGGCTGCGATCGGCGCGCTTGTCGTTCTTTCGGATCCGACGCTGAGCGAGAAGGATATCATTCGTCATTGCGCCCGCCATCTCGAGGATTTCATGGTGCCGAAAATCATCGAATTTCGCACCGAACTCCCGAAGACCGACACGGGCAAGGTCAGCCGCCGGCTGGCGGCGGAAACATTGGAGATTGCAGAATGAACATCCGTCCGGACCAGGATAAATTTGTCTTCTCGGCCGATAGCCTGAAGTTGGACGCGGCCGCGGAGACGGATCGCATCGTCGAAGGGCTGCGGGCGCAACTGCGCGGCATGCGCAAGCGCGGCCTCGTGCTCGGCCTTTCCGGCGGCATCGATTCCAGTGTCTCGGTGGCACTGGCCGTACGCGCGGTCGGTGCGAAGAACGTCTTCTGTCTGTTCATGCCGGAGAACGACTCCGATCCGGAAAGCCTTCGCCTCGGCCGGCTGGTGGCGGAAACCTTCGGCGTCGAGGCGGTCGTCGAGGACATCGGGCCAACGCTCGCGGCGACGGGTTGCTACGAGCGCCGCGACGCTTTCATCCGCGAACTTGTCCCCGACTATGGGCCAAGCTGGGCATCGAAGATCGTCATCGCCAATGCGCTTGAAGGCGATGGCTACAACATCTCCTCGCTGGTCGTGCAGGATCCGGCCGGAAAACAGACAAAATTGCGCATGCCGCCCTCGGTCTATCTCGGCATTGTTGCCGCGACGAACATGAAGCAGCGCACGCGCAAGCAGATCGAATATTACCACGCCGACCGGTTGAACTTCGCCGTTCTCGGCACCCCGAACCGGCTCGAATACGATCAGGGCTTCTTCGTCAAGAACGGCGACGGCGCGGCCGACGTCAAGCCGATCGCGCATCTCTACAAATCGCAGGTCTATGCGCTCGCCGCGCATCTTGACGTCCCCGAGGAAATCCGGCGCAGGCCGCCGACAACGGATACTTATTCGCTCGCGCAGACGCAGGAGGAGTTCTATTTCTCGCTGCCCTACGACCGCATGGACCTTTGCCTCTATGGTCTCAACAACGGCATAAGCGCCGAGGAGGTCGCCCGCGCGGCGCAGCTGACGGCGATCCAGGTGGAGCGCGTCTGGGCGGATATTGCTGCCAAGCGCAAGGCGACACGCTACCTGCACCTGGGGCCGCAGCTCGTCCAGCCGGTCGAGCACATCGGCCACTGACCGGGACAGCGGGCGGCGCGTGTCAGTCGAATCGGCCGCCGAACACGCGGTTCCAGTGTTCGCCTGCCAGCCCGTTCATGAAGCCTTGCGCATTGCGGAAGGCGTCAACGAGTTCTGCGTCGCGCGAGTGGACGACGGTCGAGGCTGCATGCACGAAAGCAATGCGCCGGCCGAGCATCGCTTCCAACAGGGCCGGCTGCGTCCGCCCGCGCAGGCCCGCGACACCGCGCGCGGCTGCGTGGTCGATGAGGCAGTCGATGACGGGCCCGGCTTGGCCCGGAGCGGCAAGGACTTGGAGCACCCGGGCGATGCCGCCGGCACGCACATGGTAGAGAAACGCGCCCACCGGCGTACCGCCGCGCGCAGTTACGGCGGCGAGGACCGGTTCGCCAAATTCCGGCTTCTCGACCGCATCCGCCAGCACGTGATCCAGTTGTCCGGGTGCCCAGTCGGGGCGTAATGCAAACTGCGCCGTCAACCGTTCGAAGAGAGCGGCAAAGGCGTGCCGGTCGATCTCTGAGACCTGCAAAGCCCCGCGGATGGGCGGACTCTCTGCCAGACCCGACCACCGCAATCCGTCGCGATCCATCGCCTTGCGATAAAGGCGATCGACCGAGCGCGCGAGCGGACTCAGCAGACGGGCCGGACGGACGCGGCTTGCAACGAGATCGAGCACAAAGGTCGAGGGCCGGACGACCCGTATCCATTCGAGACTGTATTGCGGGAGCGCGATGCCGCGCAGCTTCGTCCACATTTGCGTTGAAACGTCGCTTGCGGTCTCGCTGAAGGAAAGATCCTGCGGGCCGGCGAGAAAAGCCTTGAGGAGTCTCGCGCCCGCGAGCGGGTCGCTCTCGTGCCCTTCGACCATCAGCGATCCGCAGATCGCCGCACGCAAACGTCTGCCATTGAAGCTCATCGGTAGGGTATTCACCCCGACGAAGCCGGAAATGTGCCCCCCGCCGTTGACGTAGACCAGCGGCGTGATCTCCGGGTCGCATCCGGGCGATTCCAGATAAAGCTGGCGAAGATAGTCGATGAAGGTGGGCGGCGTGGTTTGCCGGTTGCGGAATACTCTCTGGAACAGCCCGGCAACGGCCGGAACGTCCGCCGCCTCCAAAGGACGGATATCGCTCATCTGCCGCGTCCTTCGAATGCATTGACCGGGCTCTCGCCGGCGAGCTTCTGCACCTGTGCCACGCGCGGCTTGCCTGCCGCATCGGCGGCAAATGTCACGGCGCCATAGGCCTTGGTCCGCGCGAGAAGCGCGGCCGCCTGCCGTTCCTGCCCCTCTCCGAATTCGAACAGCAGCCAGCCACCCGGCTTCAGAAAGGCAATGGCATCGCGCACTAGGCGTTGATGGATGGATATGCCATAGGGGCCGCCGTCGAAAGCCTCGCGCGGCTCGGCTGCCAGAAGATGGGCGCTGTCGCTTTCGAGACGCGACGTCGAGATGTAAGGCGGATTGCAGACGATCAAGTCGACCGCGCCTTCCAGCCCCTCGCCCTCAAGTGCCGCGAAAAGATCGCCTTGCCGGATGGCGACGCGCTCCTGAAGGGCGAGACGCTCGACATTGCGGCGTGCAAGCGCCACCGTGCTGTCCGTCAGATCCGCGCCCCAGACACGCGCGAAAGAAATGTCGGCCGCGATGCCGAGCGCAAGGTTGCCCGAACCGCAGCACATGTCGATGACCGTCGCCTGCCCGGGATGGTCGCGAAGGATGGCGGCGGCGCGGCGCCCGAGAAGCTCGGTTTCCGCTCTTGGCACCAGGACGTCCGGTGCCAGCTCGAGCTCGACGTCCATGAACCGAACGAGGCGAACCGAGGGGCCGCCTGCTCGATTGCCGTGCAAATGATCGTGGCCCTGCTGCACGAACGCTCCTTCGATTGCTGGATGCATATCAGATCGTCGCGGACCCTATCCCATCCAAGTAAACGGAAGCTGAAATGTAAACGGAAACTGAAATGCAATTGATGCGAGTACGTTAACCGCACAATCATTTCTGCGCGGTAGTGTCCCCGGATGCCGGTAGCCGTGCGGACTGCGCTTTCGCCCGAGTGCCGCGCACAATGTCAGGCAGTCGTCAAAGGCAGATCCAATGGCTTCGGAATGCACAACGGAACCGGGCAGGTACAGGCCATTTCTGCCAATGCTCCTCTCCTATATCGCCTCTGGCGGGAGTCTCGTCATTGGGTCCGCGGCGCAGCTTCTGACCTTCGCCATTCTGGCCCGCTGGCTCGGCGTCCATGAATTCAGCGTCTTCGTTGCCGTTACCGCCGTCGCCAATATTGCCGTTCACTTGTGCGGGCTCGGCGCCATGGAATGTCTCGTGCGCCGGGTCGCGCGCGACCGCGCCATCTATCCGCAGATGCTTGGCCACAATATCATTCTGACGGCAGCAAGCGGCGTGGTGCTGGTCCTGATCGGGTCCGCCGTCCTGCCATTCTTTCTTACGCTTTCCGCCGATCCGCTGACGAACTTCGCGGTGATCACGCTGATGCTCGTCACCAATATCGTGCTGGTTCGCATTATCGTGCTGGCGGAGCAGATCTTCCTTGCCCATTCCGACTTCGCTTCCGCGAACGTAGCCGTGGTCGGTTTCGCAGTGGCACGGACGGCCGCGGCGGCACTCGCCTGTATTGCCTTCGGCGTTGCCACGGTCGCGTCCTGGGCCGTCTGGCAGTTCATATGCCATGTCCTGGTGGCTCTGGCCTGCATATGGGCCATCAGAGGCCTCGGCGGGCCACGCTAT
Organism: Ensifer sp. IC3342; assembly: GCF_020193655.1. GTDB lineage: Bacteria > Pseudomonadota > Alphaproteobacteria > Rhizobiales > Rhizobiaceae > Sinorhizobium. The sequence goes on along the minus strand of NZ_JADYVE010000001.1, from coordinate 1,424,583 downwards.
TGCATCGTGCGTGAGGAATTGCCGCAAGGCCTCTATTTCAGCATTCCGTTCATCCTGCGCGCGGTGCGCCAGAACGCCGACCTGCTGGTCCTCAGTCTCGTCGCGACCGCCGAGATCGTTTCGAGCTACAGCGTCGCACGCCGGATGCTGGAGAGCAGCTATCTGTCCGTCGAGGCGCTGCATCGTCTCATCTACCCCGGTTCGGCACGAATTTCCGCGGCTGGGCTGCATCACGCGTTCGAGCGGGTGCAAAAGGTGCTGATCGCCTCCACCGCCATCAGCGTCGCCGCGGCCGTGGTGGTTTTCGTGTTGGCGCCGATCCTGCCCTATCTGTTCGGGCAGGATTACATTTCTCTCGTCGCGTTTGTCAGGAACCTTTGCTGGGTCATCGTACCTATGGCGATCTGGTCGGTGGCTGTGGAAGCACTCGGCGCCTCGGGCTATCACGCTGCCCGCGCAACGGTGATGGGGCTTGGCAGTGTGGCGGGGGCGGCGCTCGCCGCGTGGGCGAGCTGGTATGCCCCGCCTGCCGGTACATTCGTTTCGTTCTATGTGATCGAGATTGCGATGGTCGTCGCCACATGGAGTGTGTTCCTCCATTTCGTTCGGCGCGACAGGGAGCACGCTGGTCTGCCGGAAGTTTCGGCAAGGATGGTGCATGAAGGCTAAGTTGCGGGGTGCTCAATCGGCACCGGCCGGCGAGACCGACCCGTGCCGACCCGGCGGCATAAGGGCGATGGAACGCGCCGACGTCCCCACCATAGGCAAGCTGTTCAACAAGGTTTTCCGCAAGACCGACCGTGAGGCCGGAGGAGATCTCAGGCAGTATCTGGAGACCGTCTTCTTCGGCAGTCCCCATTACACTCGGGAGTGCGGGAGCGTCGTCCACGAGAATGGCGCAGGTGACATCGACAGCGCGATCCTTTCGGTTCCAATCGAGTTCCTCGTTCACGGCCGCCCGACCGTCGGCCGGCTTCTCTGCGCCTTCATGGCGGACGGCAAGGCCGGGGCGGCGGGTGCCGCGCGTCTTGCCCGCATGATGCGCGCGGCGCGCCAGGACATGTGCTTTTCGGACAGTTCGTCCCCGGTGAGCGCCGATCACTGGGTTGCCGGCGGTGGCGTCGTTCTGCCCATCCAGAGTCTCGAATGGCGACGCGCGTTTCGGCCGTTCGTCGCAGGCGCCTTCCTTGCAAGCCGGCGCCTTCCTCTGCTGCGGTCGCGTGCCGTCATTGGCGCGCTTGACTGGGCGGATCACGCGCTGCGTTGGCGAGCGCCGTCGACGAAGCCCGGTTCGGTGCCGGGATTTGAGACGAGGCCGGCAAGCCTCGAAGAGCTCCGTCAGTGCGCGGGACCAATGCTCAAGCGCTTTTCGGTTCGTCCCGTCTGGTCGACGCCCGAATTCGATTGGCTCGCCGCCGTCGCCTCCTTGAACCGAAGCCTCGGCGCGTTGCAATGCCGGAAGGTGACTTGTGAAAGCGGCCGGACTGTCGGTGCATTCCTGTTCTTCGGCAAGGAGAACGGGATCGCCAATGTTCTCAACGTGCTTTGCGAGGAGGGACGCGAATTCGACGTCACCGCCGAAATGTTCGCCTCACTCGATCGCGAAGGTTATGCCGCCGCCGTCGGCATGGCACAGCCTTTTTTGATGAATGCCATATCGCGCCAGCAATGGCTGTCCTTCCGCCATCGGGGGTATTTCTGCATGGTCACGCGTCACGCCGACCTCATGGAGGCGGCAGCGCGCAATGACATCTATATCGGCGGCCTCGCCTCGGAGAGCTGGAGCAGGCTGCTTACGGATTTCTAGCGCCGGGTAGGCAAAAGTGTTGCACCGTACTGGCCCTCGCATTGGAGCCGATCACGGGGGGCGGCGGAAGGTTACCGACTGCAAGCTGTACTTAACGGAATATTCACCCTGCCAGCCTAGTTCTTAACTATCGATGCGGGGTACGCAGGACGCTCTTTGCTGGCTTCAAGGGCATGCGTGGGGAAAAGACGGATGTATCGGCGGAGCGAGCCCGAGGAACAAGGATTACGCCTGCAGACAACCTATCGGCGGCTTCGCTCCGGCGAAGGTTCGCTGCTCGATCTTGTGCCCGCTCCGGAGGAAGAAGAGGCGATCGTTCCTGAAGACCGCAGGAATTCGGTCCGGGGGGTGAATGTTCCGCCGCCCCCGGTGGCCCGGGAACCGGTAAAGCCGACGATTGGCGAATGGCTCCCTCGTCTTCAGCTCATCGGCGAGATCGGCATCGATGACGTGATCCTGTGGCTGCGTGACGGGATGCGCTGGATCGTCCTTGCCGTCGTACTTTGCGTTGCCGCTGCCCTTGCCTATGCGCTGATGGCGTCGCCGCGATATACCGTCTACACCGACATCGTCGTCGATCCCTCCAACCTCAACGTCGTCAGCGATGACGTCTTCACCAGCAATCCGCAGCGCGACGCGCAACTGCTGGAGGTCGAAAGCAAGCTCAGGATTCTCACGTCGCGCAACGTTTTGGCGCGTGTCATCGACAAGCTGCAGCTGACGAATGATGTTGAGTTCGTCAAACCGTCGCCGCTGGATTTTCTGAAGAACCTGCTGCTGTCGGATCAGGAAGAGGCCGCCGACAAGCACCTGGCGGCGCTGCGCGCCCTGACGGAGCGGGTTGAGGCGCGCCGGGAGGAGCGTTCGTTCGTCGTCGTCATGGAGGTCTGGAGCGAAGAACCAGAAAAGGCCGTCGTCCTGTCGAATGCGATCGTCGATGCTTTTGAAACGGAGCTTTTCCAGTCGGCTGCGGAAAGCGCCGGCCGTGTAGCCCAGAACCTGAACGCGCGCCTGGACGAACTGCGCCGCAACGTGACCGAGGCGGAGAAGAAGGTCGAGGACTTCCGTCGCGCCAGCGGATTACAGTCGAGCAACGGCGAACTCGTCAGCAACCAGCTTTCCAGCGAGCTCAACACCCAGGTCCTGGCCGCGCAGCAGGGCTTCATTCAGGCCGAGACGGGGTACAAGCAGATGAGTGCGGCTATCGCCAGGAAGCAGACGGCGAGCGCTTCGGTTTTCGAATCCGCCAACATGACGAGCCTGCGGCAGCAGTATAACACGCTCCAGCAGCAGATCAGCTCGATGCAGCTGATCTATGGCGAAAGGCACCCGCGCCTCGTCTCCACGCGTTCCGAGCGGACGACGCTGGAAGCCGCCATGGACGAGGAGGCCCGGCGCATCCTGGAGCGCGCGAAGGCCGATTTCGACCGGGAGCAATCTGCCCTCGAAGCGCTGCGCGCCAAGGCTCGCGCCGAGAAATCGAATGTCTTCACCGACAACGAGGCCCAGGTCCAGCTGCGCGACCTGGAACGCGACGCGCGGGCAAAGGCAGCAATCTATGAAACGCACCTCACTCGCGCCCAGCAGATCGCCGAGCGCCAGCAGATCGACGCGACCAATGTCCGCGTCATCTCTCGCGCGATGCCTCCGAACTCCCGAACCTGGCCGCCCCGGACGTTCATCCTCCTGATTGCCGGCGGCATAGCGGGGCTCTTCATCGGTGTGGCAGCCGCTCTGACCCTAGGTCTGTGCAAGTATGTTCGCGGCCGGCAGCCGACGGCCGGATAAGGGAGCCCGCAGGCATGAGCAGTGCCGCCTACAGCGAAGACCGGTCCACGGGGACCCTTGTGGCGCCGGCAGGAACCTTTCTATTCATGGCGATGTTCCTGTTCCTGTGGATCTCCATCGATCCCTTTGTCGACCTGACGGGGGAGGCGATCCTAGACCCCTCGGCCGGCAATTCCAGTCGGCTGAATCAGATCATATCCCTGGCTCTCTTCGCCGGCACGCTTGGCTTTGGTGTGCTTCATCCGATGCGGAATACGATCTTGCAGCCACGCCTCCTCTTGGCCGTCCTGTTCACTTGGTTTCTTCTCGTCTCGGTCATTTCCGCGCATCCGATCCTCGGCATCAAGGGCGTTGTTCTCAGCGTGATGATGGCTGCGAATGCCAGTATCTATCTGTTGATGCCGGCCTCGGAACGGCATTTCGCCAAGATGCTCGGGATAGGCACACTTATCATGCTGGCGGTTGCCTATTACGGCATCCTTTTCAAGCCGTCCCTTGCCATCCACCAGGCTTCGGAACTGCTTGAACCGATGAACGCAGGATTGTGGCGGGGCCATTTTCCGCACAAGAACAGCGCCGCCGCGGCGATGGTGATTGGCGCCTTCTTCGGTTTCTTCATCATGAATACCTGGTCGCGCCTAGCCGGTATCGCGATCATTGCGCTGTGCTGTGTCTTCCTCGTCCACACGGGGGGAAAGACCTCGACGGCGATGCTTCCCGGCATATTGATCCTCGCATGGCTTTTCGAGCATGCGCGTTTCCTGCGCATCCCGATCGCCGTCGGCGGTGTTGGGCTCTTCAATCTCTTCGCAGTTGGCTCGGCGGTCTTCATTCCGCTGGGCGAGTTCATTAGCCGGCTCGGCATCGATGCGACTTTCACGAACCGGGCCGACATCTGGCGTTTCGCCTTCTCGGCGCTGGCGGAGCGTCCGTTGCTTGGCTACGGCTTCAGGGCGTTCTGGCAGACGGAGGAACTGGTCTATAGCGGCGGGTCGGTGGAAACGTGGGCCGTCGCCGCGGCCAACGGCCACAATTCCTACCTGGACGTCGCATTGATGACCGGATTTCCCGGGCTGATCCTGACCCTGATCTGGGTCATTCTGCTGCCGCTCCGCGACATATCGCGGATCGCTCCGGATAGCGAGCATTCACATCTCACGCGGCTGTTCATTCGCATCTGGCTTTACACGATCTTCCATGCTGGCCTCGAGACGTTGTTCTTCGAAGGCGGAAACCTCATCTGGTTCACGTTCATGTTCGCGCTCTACGGTCTGCATCTCCAGTCCTCGGCGGTGTTGACAGTCGATCGGCAACCGGTGAAAAGGAGCACGGTGGCGCATGCCTGAGATCGCACGCAAGATCGACGGGCTGGTCGATCGATTGGCAAACCGGCTGATCTGGCGTTTTGCCCGGCAGCGGCGCAGGCTGGAAACGGAAGTGCCGCTCGTCTCCTTCACCTTCGACGACGTTCCCGATAGCGCGCTCGACCACGGGGCAGCTATTCTGGAGCGACACGGCGCGCGTGGCACGTTCTACATTGCCGGCGGGCTTGCCGGGCAGGTGGAACCGGGCCGAACGCTGATCTCGCCGGCCGGCTGTGGCGAACTGCTTGCTCGCGGACACGAAATCGGCTGCCACACCTTCTCGCATCGCAGGATGCGGGACATGTCCGCCCTTGGTCAGGATCTCGACCGCAATGCGGCCTATCTCGAAGGCGTCGGCGTTGCGACCGTCCCGGCAAATTTCGCCTTTCCGTACAATGCAGCCTGGCCCCTCGCGCGTCCGGAGCTTCGCAGGCGTTATCGCACCTGCCGCGCCGCCGGCGAGGCGATCAATCGCGGACTGGTAGATCCGCTGATGCTCAAGGCGGTCGAGATCCGCCAGCCGGAGCAGCATGCACGGGCGCTGACGCGCTGGATAGACGACGTCGTCGAGCGCCCCGGCTGGCTCGTGTTCTTCACGCACGATATTGCCCTGTCACCGACGCCTTATGGCTGCACCCCGGAAACCTTCGATCATCTGGTCCGCCATGCGGTCGGCAAGGGATGCCAGGTGCTTCCGGTCGATCAGGTGCTCGACCGGATCAACTGGTGAGATGCGCAGATGGCGAGCTTCGGGAATGCCGGGAAAAAGTTGCTGGCGATCAACAATTACTTCTATCGTCGCGGTGGTGCGGAGACGGTCTTTTTCGACCACATGACGATGTTCGGTGAAATCGGCTGGGATGTGGTGCCGTTCGCCATGCAGCACGATCGCAATGAAGCTTCGCCGTGGTCGGATTATTTCGTATCGGAAATCGAATACGGCCGACAGACGGGCCTGTTGCGGAAGGTCTCTCAAGCCGCAAGCGTCATCTATTCCCTGGAGGCACAGCGCAATATCAGCCGTCTCATCGAACGGGTGCGGCCGTCGGTCGCTCACGCCCATAATGTCTATCACCACCTGTCGCCGGCAATCTTCTCGACGCTAAAATCCGCCGGCATTCCGGTGGTGATGACCGTTCACGATCTCAAGCTCGCCTGTCCGTCCTACAAGATGCTCCGTGGTGGAAAAGTTTGCGAGGATTGCAGTGGCGGGCGAATCTACAACGTGCTGCGCCACCGTTGTGTCAAGGACTCCCTGTCGCTCAGCGCCGTTGTGCTGGCCGAAACCATGCTGCATCGCCTGCTCGGCCTCTACAGCAAAAGGGTGGATCGGCTCGTCGTACCGAGCCGGTTCTACCTGGAAAAGCTGGTTGAATGGAACTGGCCGCGCGAGAAGATGGTCCACATTCCGAACTTCGTCGATGTCGAGGAGTATCGCGACGACTGGCAGGAGGGAGACTGTTTCGTCTTTGCCGGCCGGCTTGCTCCGGAAAAGGGGCTTTCGACGCTGATCCGAGCCATTGCCCTTTCAAAACAGCGGCTGATCATCGCCGGAACGGGACCGGAGGAAGCAGCGCTTCGAAAACTCGCGGCCGAGCTCGACGCGGATGTGAACTTCGCCGGCTATCTTTCAGGTGAGGATCTGCACAGGCTGATCGGCCAGTCCCTGGCGCTCGTGCTTCCCTCCGAATGGTACGAAAACGCACCGGTCAGCATTCTCGAAACCTATGCGCTCGGACGTCCGGTGATCGGCGCGGCGATCGGCGGCATTCCGGAAATGGTGAGGGAAGGCGAGACCGGCCTGCTGGCGGCGTCCGGCAATGTCGAAGATCTCGCCAGCGCCTTGAGCGCCATGGCCGCTCTTACCCCCGCCGTTCGCGTGCAAATGGGCGCTGCGGGTCGGGCCTGGATCGCCAGCGAGTTCTCCGCGGCGGCCTATCGCGTCAGGACGCTCGAGCTCTATGCAACCCTTGGGGTCGCCTAAGAAGCTGGACGCTGCAACAGAGTCCGCCCCTGCGGCGCAAGCGTTTGATTTTCGCGCATTTCCTTCGAAGTTTAAGGAATTTCTTACGGAGACAGTAGGTGCTTGCGGTGCATACGCCATCCAGGGAAATCCCTGGGGCCGACAACCATGAGCAGAAAGTCCGAAGTCTCGAGAAATCGGATGGCGCAATCGAGCGCCTTGCCGCGCGCACACAGCATGGCCGCCGGTCAACTTCCGTCGAGCCTGGTGGATGAATTGAGGACGGCCGGTAGCGGCCGCAGCGCCGGTCTTCCGGAAGAGCTCGCAAGCATTGCCCGGCCTCAGGCCGGCCGGCGCGGGCGGCGGCGCGTCGTGATGCTCGGCTTGCGCGGCATCCCGAATGTCCAGGGCGGCGTCGAGAAACATGTCGAGATGCTCGCGGGCAAGCTCGTGGAACACGGCTGGGAGGCGGACGTCATCGGACGCCGCCACTACCTTCAGAAACCCTCGTCGTTTTCTTGGAACGGAATCCGCGTCTTTCCGCTCTGGGCGCCGCGATTGATGGCGCTGGAAGCTTTCGTCCATACGTTCGTGGGCGTGTGCTTCGCGGCTTTGCGACGACCCGATATCCTGCATATTCATGCTGTTGGACCGGCGCTCCTTGTGCCGCTCGCAAGGCTTCTCGGAATGAAGGTGGTCGTCACCCATCACGGTTACGACTACGACCGGCAGAAATGGGGTGCCTTCGCCAAGCGCATGCTGCGTCTCGGGGAGTTCGTGGGCATGCGTCTCTCTCACGGCCGCATCGCGATTTCGAAGGAAATCGTTCACGCCATGGGCGAGCGGCACAAGACAGCCGTAACCTTTGTCCCGAACGGGGTCGCGGTCTCGCCCTCCCGCGGCGAGACCGGCATGCTCGACGAGTTCGGACTACAGCCGCGCCGATATATTCTGCTGGCCGCCCGGCTTGTCCCGGAAAAACGCCAAACGGACCTGATCCAGGCCTTCGCAAGGCTCGGCGACGCCGAATTCAAGCTTGTGCTCGCCGGTGATGGGGAATTCGAGACGCCTTACGTTCAGCAGGTGAGGGCGATGGCCGCCAATGTCACGGGTGTCGTGCTGGCAGGCTTTCAAACCGGCGACCGGCTGGCGGAACTCTTCGCCAACGCGGCCCTCTTCGTGCTGCCCTCGAGCCACGAGGGCATGCCGATTGCGCTCCTGGAGGCAATGGCCCATGGCCTGCCGGTGCTGGCGAGCGACATCGTCGCCAATCGCGAGCTGGACCTGCCTGGCGACGACTATTTTCCGCTGGGCGATATCGACGCGCTTGCTACCGCGATCAGCAGCAAGATTGCCAACCCACCGAGCGATGAGCAGGTTCTTTCGAAGATCAGGCACGCCGAGCTGACCTATAGCTGGACGGGGGTCGCCGCAAAGACGCTTGCGGTATACGGGTCTCTGCTGTCGAAATAAGCCGGGTCTTGCGAGCGTCGCTGCAATGCTTTGCACGATGCACGCTTGTCCTCGGGCCGCTCCGACGACAGGTCACAACGATTTGGATTGAAGCATGAAGCTCAGACGCATCGCATCGCTGCTCGCCTGGCTGCTGTTCGGCGTGATCGCCTATTCGACGCTGTCTCCGATCGGCATGCGCCCCCATATCGGCTCATGGGTGCATGTCGAAAGGTTCGGCGCTTTCGGCCTCCTCGGCCTTCTGTTCATGATCGCCTATCCGGGACGTTTGCCGTTCGTCATTGCAATCGTGCTTGGAACGGCGGTCGGATTCGAATTGCTGCAAATGCTGTCCATGGATCGTCACGCGCGCTTGGAGGATCTTGCGGTCAAGCTCGCGGGCGGCGCGTGTGGCATTGCAGCGGGGTGGTTCATCGCGCGGCGGCTGCCGCGAATAAACCAAAACTCAAATTATCCCGGTTAGAAAACCGCTGGGGAAACGCCATTGGCGGTCGCGACACCCTGCCGATATCTGGGGGCTCTTTTGACAGTATCCGTCATCATCAAGACTTTGAACGAAGAGAAGCGGATCGCTGCGACGATCGAAAGTGTCGTTGCGGCGCTGGCGGGCAAGGAGGGCGAAATCATCATTGCCGACAGCGGATCGTCCGACCGGACCGTGGAGATCGCCTCGCAATATCCCGTCACCATCGCGCAGATCGTCCCGCCGGCGCTGCCAAGTTGTGGCATCGGGCCGCAACTCGGCTTCCAATATTCGCGATACGCCTTCGTCTGCCTGATGGACGGCGACATGCTGCTCGATGCTGGCTTTCTCGACGAGGCGATCGCCTTCCTCGCGGAAAATCCCGCCGTTGGCGGCGTCACGGGCCACGTGGAGGAGAAGCTCGTTTCCAACCTGGAATTCGCCCGGCGCGTCACGCGCAACGCGCCCGAGAACCGCATTGGCCCGATCGACCGCATGAATGGAGGCGGACTCTATCGGCGCACCGCAATAGAGGACGTCGGCTATCTTTCGGACCGGAATCTTCACGGCTACGAGGAGTTCGAGCTCGGTGTGCGGCTTCGAAGCGCCGGATGGGGCCTCCATCGTCTCGATCGTCGCTTCGTCCAGCATTTCGGTCACACCGTCAATTCCTATCGGCTGCTCGTCCGCCGCTGGAAGAGCAAATATCTTTATGGCATCGGCGAATTGTTGCGCGCTTCGCTCGGCAAGCCCTATTTCGTTCAGGTGCTGCGGGAGCTGCCGGAATTGAAACTTTGGGCGCTCGTCTATCTCTGGTGGGCACTCTGCCTCGGCCTGATCCTGTTCATGTCCGACAAAGGCATGGCGATTGCTTCGGTCTCGGCCATGTTCGTGGCCGTTGTTCTCCTGGTCAGCCTCAAGAAGGGTGGCCTTGGCATGGGCCTCTACACGGTCGTTGCCTGGTTTTTCCATGCCGCAGCGCTACCGCTTGGATTGTTCCGGTCGCGGCTTAAGCCTGGCGCACCGATCGAGAGCAGAATCCTCGGCAAACCCGCATGAGCAGCCGCTCACTGCTTGCCGCAGCGACGGTATTTCTCGGCTGTCTGCCTGCCCACGCCTCCGACCAATGGCTGCCGGTCCGGGAGATCTCGCTGGAGGTCCGTGCGGGCAGTCCGCTCGACTTCTCGTCTATCTTGCCGAACGAGACCATCGATGCCGGCCACCGGCTGATTGCCGGTCCGAAGGGTCAACTCGTCTTCGCTGAAGCGCCGGAAAAGCCCGTCAGGATGCTCTGCGCCTCGCTCGCCTGGAGCCCGGCGTCCGGCGGCTTTCCGGATCATGACGGTGCCGACCGCTATGCCCGGCAACTGGCGCTGCATGGCTACAACATCGCGCGGCTGCACTTCACGGATGCGAGCCTGATGTTCCGCCGGCAGGAGGATTTCGACTTCGATCCGGAGACGCTCGACCGCATCCACTACCTGCTTGCCGCGCTCAAACGTAACGGCATCCACTGGATCGTCGACGGCCTGTCGTCGCCGCGCGGCGCTTACGGGGGTTACGAGGATCGCTGGGATGCCAACGGCGATCTGAAGCTCCTGCTTCATTTCGACGAGGAAGCCTTTGCCCACTGGAAGATGCTGCAGGAGAAATTCCTGGCGCGGGTCAATCCCTATACGGGCGTGGCGCCGATCCGTGACGACGCTCTGGCGCTGGTGATCCTCGCCAACGAGAACGGCATCGAATTCGACGGCGTCGTGCACGATCGCCCGGGCAAGCCGCCCTATGATCCGGCGCTGGCGGCGCCCTTCAACCGTTGGCTTGCGAAACGCTACACGTCGACCGAGACGCTCGCGAACGCCTGGGGCGATCTTGAGGACGATGAACGGCTCGAGGCGGCCTCCGTGAAATTGCCCGCCGATCGTTACGCCGTTAGCGCCCGCATGCGCGATCTCCAGGCCTTCATCGTGGAGGTCGAGCGATCATCGGCAGCGCGCATGAGCAAGACCCTGCGGGATCTCGGATATAAGGGGCTGATCAGCACCTACAACAATTGGCCGACGGTGCAGACGGGCTTGAGCAGGAGCGACCTCGGGGCCGTGACGATGAATACCTATCACGACTGGGTCGGCGGCTATTCTCCCGGCAGCGTGCTCCTTCAGACAAGCTCGATCGCGGACAGCGCCAACTATGTGCGGATGGTCGCCGCCGCGCGCTGGCTCGGAAAACCCTTCGTCGTCAGCGAATACGATCATCTTTTCTGGAACCGTTACCGTTACGAGGCGGGCCTCGTGATGCCGGCCTACGCGGCGCTGCAGGGCTGGGATGTGCTCTGCAGGCACGCTCATGGGCCGATCGCGCTCGCCTACGGCGAACCCTATCCTCACAAGAAGGCGATGCTCCCCTATGCTATCGCGCTCGACCCGGTTGCCCGGGCGGGTGAAACGCTTGCGGCACTCGTCTACCGGCGGGGAGACGTGGCGACCTCGGCGATCACCATTCCCTTCGCGGTGCGCGGCGAGGACGATCTTGGCGAGGACATGCAGGCGCGCGAGCCGGAGCAATTGACCGATCTGGCTCTTGTCGGCCGCGTAGGGCTGAAGCAATCGGACCCGTCCCGGCTCGAGATCGGCGTCGCACAGCCGCGAACCCAGGCGAGTGTGGATATTCTCGCCGAGTTCCGCGACATCGGCATCCTCCCTGCCGGCAATGCCACAGACGTCGAAAGAGGGCTCTATGAAAGCGACACGGGAGAGATCGTGCTGCAGCGCGCCGCCGGGCAGTTGCGCGTCTCGACCCCCTCGACCGAAGCCGCCGCGTTTTCCTCCCTCCGCGAGCCGATCGATCTCGGTATTCTGCGGATCGAGCGAGCCGATGGAAACGCACTCGTCGCACTGTCGGCGCTCGATACGCCCAGAACCCTCGCCGACAGCCAGCGTTTTCTGTTGATCTTTGCGACCGATGCCCAGAACACCGGCATGATCTTCCGTGACAGCGAAGAAAAGGTCATCGAGGATTTCGGTAGTTTGCCGGTCCTGATCCGAAGAGGTGAGGTTGACCTCACGATCTCGAGAACGGCGAGGAAATGGAGGGTCTCGCCTGTCGCTCTCGATGGCACCCTTCGCGCCGCGGTCGAAAGCAGGACGGGACCCATCTCGTTCCGCCTTTCGAACGACACTCCTGAAGGGCCGACAACCTATTTTCTTCTAGAGCTTGAACAGAGCTCGAAAACTGGAATCGAGCGCGATTGCTCACCCGTGCAACCCGGGGATGCCAACGCGCATTTTTGCTCTTGTATCTCTAGCCACTAGAGGTCGTAGCCTGCTCTTGGATTTCGCAAGGAGCAAGGAATGGCGGGCAACGTTCGGGAAAGTAGATATCGCGTCCAGGGCATGGATTGCGCGTCCTGCGCAGCAAAGATCGATACCGCCGTGCGGCGCGTGGGTGGTGTGCAAGACGTCAGCGTGTCGGTGACCGCGAGCACAATGACTGTTCGCCACGTGGATGGGCACGAAATCGGCCCCGCGATCATGCGCAAGGTAGGCGGTCTCGGCTACCGGCTCTCGCCGCTGCTGGGCGCGACAGCCGCGGAAACATCCGGCACTGGCGATAATGGCTGCTGCGGCCACGCGCACGGGCATGACCGCCAGCGGTCGGCGGGCGAACTGCCCCATCTGCATTCCGGCACCGTGCGGCCCGGAATCAGCGAAAGTCATGGCCATGACCATGGATCTACTGCTGCCGGCCCCTGGTGGAGAACGGCCAAGGGACGGCTTGTCGTTGCCTGCGGTCTCGCTCTTGCTGTCGCCTATGGTGCCGGCAAACTTCTTCCCGCGACCGAGCCTTGGATTTTCACCGTCGCCATGCTAGTCGGCCTCGTGCCGATCGCAAGACGTGCACTGATGGCAGCACTTTCCGGCACGCCCTTCTCGATCGAGACGCTGATGACGGTTGCCGCCGCCGGAGCGGTTTTCATCGGCGCCACGGAGGAAGCGGCAATGGTCGTCTTCCTCTTCCTGATCGGCGAGCTTCTGGAGGGCGTCGCCGCGAGCAAGGCGCGGGCAAGCATCCAGTCGCTGACGGCACTAGTGCCGAAATCGGCGCTCATCGAGATTGATGGCCGGACAAGCGAGATTCCGGCCGAGAGCCTGTCAGTCGGGGCGATGATCCTCGTGCGGCCGGGAGACAGAATTCCCGCCGACGGTGCGATCGTTTCCGGCGAAAGCATGGTCGACGAAGCGCCGGTGACCGGGGAAAGCACGCCCGTTCGCAAGGAAGAGCGCGACAGCGTATTCGCCGGCACCGTCAACGGCGACGGTGCGCTGCGTGTGCGCGTCACTGCCGCTTCCGCCGACAATACCATTGCACGCGTCATCCGGCTGGTCGAGGAAGCGCAGGAGGCGAAGGCGCCGACGGAGCGCTTCATCGACCGCTTCTCTCGCTACTACACGCCGGCAGTCGTTGTTGTCGGCGCTCTGGTTGCGTTGATACCGCCGCTCCTTTGGGGTGCGGCCTGGGGCGAATGGATCTACAAGGGGCTTGCGATCCTGCTCATCGGTTGCCCCTGCGCGCTGGTGATCTCGACACCGGCGGCGATCGCCGCGAGCCTCTCGGCCGGTGCGCGACGCGGTCTCTTAATGAAGGGCGGCGCCGTCCTCGAAAGCATTGGCCAGATCACTGCTGCCGCCTTCGACAAGACCGGCACGCTTACCGAAGGCAAGCCGAAGGTCACCGATGTCGTCGGCTTCGATTTGGCGGAAGCGGATGTCCTTCGGTATGCCGCCGCGCTCGAGCAGGGGTCCAGCCATCCGCTTGCGCTGGCTATCCGCACCCGCGCCGATGCGGACCGGCTGCTGCTGCCCCCGGTCGCAAGCGCCACGGCGATCGGCGGCAAGGGTATCGAGGGCTCGGTCGGCGGCTTCAGGCTCTTCCTCGGCTCGCCACAGGCGGCGGACGAACGCGTACCCCTCTCCGCGGCTGGGAAGGATCGGATCGCCGCCCTCCACGACGAGGGGAAGACCGTTTCCGTGCTGCTTGTCGGCGACCGGGTCGCCGGAGCTTTGGCGATGCGTGACGAGCCGCGCGCCGACACGGCGAGGGGCATCAAGGCGCTGAGCGATGCCGGCATCCGCGTCGTCATGCTAACCGGCGACAACCGCCGCACCGCTGAGGCGATCGGCCGCCCGCTTGGAATGGAGGTCCATGCGGGACTCCTGCCGGAGGACAAGCAGAGCATCGTTGCCACGCTGAAAACCGAGGGGCTGCACGTTGCCAAGATCGGTGACGGGATCAATGACGCGCCGGCGCTGGCGGCAGCCGACGTCGGCATTGCCATGGGTGGCGGAACGGATGTCGCCCTTGAAACGGCCGACGCCGCCTCGTTGCACGCGCGCGTTTCCGATATAGCCGCCATGGTCAGGCTTTCGCGGGCGACGATGCGCAACATTTACCAGAACATTGGCATGGCGCTGGGCCTGAAAGCTGTCTTCCTCGTCACGACCATAGCCGGCGTCACCGGTCTCTGGCCAGCGATCCTGGCGGATACCGGCGCCACCGTTCTGGTGACCATGAACGCCTTGCGTCTGTTGCAGCCGTCTGCCTCAACGTGAAGAATTGGATTGTCGCCGTTTTACGGCGACAATCGCCTGATATGGCTGTGTATATTCACGCTGGACTCTCACCAGCGATCCGGTGAGAGTATAAGGAGATCGCGATTGAGGGCTTTCTTGCCCGAAAATCGATGATAAACTTATACCAAATGGTAAAAAAATTGCCGGCACGGTTTGGCAAGAAAACCGAAGCAGGGCGAGATTGGGGATCGCAGGGCCAATATGGATAATATTGCCATCGAGTTGCGTGGGATCGATAAGAGTTTCGGCCCCGTCCACGCCAATAAGAATATCAATCTCAAGGTTCGCAAAGGCACGATCCACGGCATTATCGGGGAGAACGGCGCCGGCAAGTCGACCTTGATGTCGATCCTCTACGGCTTCTATCAGGCCGATAGCGGTGAGATCATCGTGGATGGCCAGCCGGTTTCCATCCGCGACCCGAATGCGGCAATCTCCGCCGGCATCGGCATGGTGCACCAGCACTTCATGCTGGTCGAAAATTTCACCGTGCTCGAAAACGTGATGCTCGGTGCCGAGGACAGCCAGATCCTCAACAAGGGCATCGCCAAGGCGCGGCAAGAGCTGAAGCGGCTGGAGAAGGAATATGCGCTCGAGGTCAATCCGGATGCGCTGATCGAGGAACTGCCGGTCGGTCTCCAGCAGCGCGTGGAAATCCTGAAGGCGCTCTACCGCAAGGCCGACATCCTGATCCTCGACGAGCCGACCGGGGTGCTGACGCCGGCAGAAGCCGACCATCTCTTCCGCATCCTCGAACAGCTGAAGGCTCAGGGAAAGACGATCATCCTCATCACGCACAAGCTCCGCGAGATCATGGCGATCACGGACGAGGTATCGGTGATGCGTCGCGGCGAAATGGTCGCAACCCGCACGACCGGCGAGACGTCAGTCGAAGAACTAGCGGAACTCATGGTCGGCCGTCGCGTGCTGCTGCGCGTCCAGAAGGGCGAAGGCACGCCCGGCGACGTGAAGCTTTCGGTTCAGGGCCTGACGGTCAAGGACAGCCGCGGTGTGACCATGGTCGACGACGTCTCCTTCGACGTACGGGCGGGTGAGATCGTCGGCATTGCCGGTGTCGCCGGCAACGGCCAGTCGGAACTGCTCGAGGCGATCGCCGGCATCCGCAAGGCGACCTCCGGAACGGTACTGCTCAACGGCGAGTCCGTCGATGTCACGGGCCATAGGGATCCTGCCGCGCTCAGGGCTCGCGGGCTCGCCCATGTGCCGGAGGATCGCCATCATGTCGGCCTTGTCCTGAAGTTCGAGGAAAGCGAGAACGCCATCCTCGGCTACCACAACGACCCGCGCTACTTGAACGGCGTCTTCCTGGACATCGACGCGATCCGAAAGGATGCCGAGGAGAAGATCGCCAAATACGACATCCGCCCGCCGAACGCGCGGCTGAAGACGGCCAATTTCTCCGGCGGCAATCAGCAGAAGATCGTGCTTGCGCGCGAAATGGAGCGCGGGCCGGACGTGCTGATCATCGGCCAGCCGACCCGTGGTGTCGACGTCGGCGCCATCGAATTCATCCACAAGCGGATTATCGAGATGCGCGACCAGGGCAAGGCCGTCCTGCTCGTCTCCGTCGAACTCGATGAGATCCGCGCGCTTTCCGACCGCATTCTCGTGATGTTCGCCGGGCGTGTCGTCGGCGAGCGCAGCCCCGACGCGACCGAGGGCGAACTCGGCCTCTTGATGGCCGGTGTCGAAGGCCGCAAGGAGGCCGCAGAATGAGCACCCCTTATGCAAAGCTTCCGGGCTGGGTCGAATACGGTCTGGTCCCGCTGATCAACCTTGCCGTCGCCTTCATCGTCGCCGGGCTTGTCGTCCTGCTCGTCGGCGAAAATCCATTCGAGGCCGCCTATCACCTGATCAACGGCGCCTTCGGCCGCGGCGAATATATCGGCTTCACGCTCTACTACGCGACGACCTTCATCTTCACCGGTCTCGCCGTCGCCGTGGCGTTCCACTGCGGGCTCTTCAATATCGGCGGCGAGGGGCAGGCCTATGTCGGCGGCATCGGCGTGGCGCTCGCCTGCCTCTGGCTGGACCAGACCATGCCCTGGTATGTGGTCTTCCCGATCGCGATCGTCGGTTCGGCCTTCTTCGGCGCGCTCTGGGCGTTCCTGCCCGGATGGCTGCAGGCAAAGCGCGGCAGCCATATCGTCATCACCACCATCATGTTCAATTTCATTGCCTCGAGCCTGATGGTCTATCTGTTGACGCGCGTCCTGAAGCCACTCGGGTCGATGGCGCCGCAGACGCGCACTTTCGCCGAGGGCGGGCAACTGCCGAAACTCGACTGGCTGCTGTCGATCTTCGGACTGAACATCGGTACGGCGCCGTTCAACATTTCCTTCCTGCTGGCGCTGGTGGCGGCCTTTGCCGTCTGGGTGCTGATCTGGCGCACGAAGCTGGGCTATGAGATGCGGACCATGGGCCACAGCCCGTCGGCTGCGCGCTATGCCGGCATTCGTGAGAGTCGCATCACCGTGATCGCCATGATGATCTCGGGCGGGCTTGCCGGCATGATGGCGCTGAACCCGATCATGGGCGAACAATTCCGCATGCAGCTCGATTTCGTCCAGGGCGCAGGCTTCGTCGGCATCGCCGTGGCGCTTATGGGCCGCTCCCATCCGGGCGGCATCATTCCGGCCGCCATCCTCTTCGGCGTGCTCTATCAGGGCGGGGCGGAAATCGCCTTCGAGATGCCGTCGATCTCGCGCGACATGATCGTCATCATCCAGGGCCTCGTCATCCTCTTTGCCGGCGCGCTCGAAAACATGTTCCGCCCCGCGATTACCCGTGTCTTCGCGATGCGGGGCCAGCGCGCAGCCGCTGTCGTGCAGACCAAGGGAGCCTGAAGCCATGGATTTCTTCCACGTCCTCGTCGTGCTCCTGGAATCGACGATCCGAGTCTCCGTGCCGCTGGTCTTCGCTGCGCTCGCCGGGCTCTTCACCGAGCGGGCCGGCGTGTTCGATATCGGTCTCGAAGGCAAGATGCTCGGTGCAGCCTTCGCCGCCGGTGCCGCCGCCGCTGTCACCCAATCGGTCTGGATTGGCCTTATCGCCGCGATCCTGATCTCGGTGCTCCTGTCGCTCGTCCACGGCTATGCCTCGATTACCCAGCGCGGCAACCAGATCGTCTCGGGCGTTGCGATCAACTTCATCGTCGCCGGTTCCACCGTCATCCTTGGCGAGGCCTGGTTCCGCCAGGGCGGCCGAACGCCCGCCCTTGCCGAAGGTGCCAGGTTCCAGATCGTCAATTTCCCCGGTGCCGACGCGATCCGGGAGGTGCCGATCCTTGGGCCGATCTATGCGGATCTGCTATCCGGCCATTTCCTGCTCACTTACCTTGCCTTCGCGATGGTGCCGATAAGCTGGTGGATCCTCTATCGCACGCGTTTCGGCCTGAGGCTGCGCGCTGTCGGCGAGAATCCGGGGGCCGTCGATACGGCCGGCATATCGGTGATCTGGCTGCGCTACCGCGCGGTCATCTGCTGCGGGATTCTCTGCGGCTTTGCCGGCGCCTACCTGTCGCTGGCGATGACGGCTGGTTTCGTCAAGGGTATGACGGCAGGAAAGGGCTACATCGCGCTTGCCGCCCTCATCTTCGCCAAGTGGCGGCCCAAGAACGTCATGCTCGCCTGCCTGCTCTTCGGTTTCCTTGACGCCCTCGCCATCCGTTTGCAAGGCACGCCGCTGCCGCTCGTCGGCCAGGTACCGGTGCAGTTGATGCAGGCGCTGCCTTACATTCTGACGGTCATCCTGCTTGCGGGCTTTATCGGCAAGGCCATTCCGCCGAAGGCGGGTGGCGTGCCCTACGTGAAGGAGCGCTAACCATGATGGAGAACGATCTGTTCGTCGCGGCGCGTGAAGCCATGACGAAGGCGCATGCGCCCTATTCCAAGTTCCCGGTAGGTGCCGCCATCCGCGCGGAGGACGGCAAGATCTATACCGGCGCCAATATCGAAAATCTGTCGTTCCCGGAAGGCTGGTGTGCCGAGACGACGGCGATCAGCCACATGGTCATGGCCGGTCAGCGCAAGATCATGGAAGTTGCCGTGGTCGCCGAGAAGCTTGCCCTCTGTCCGCCCTGCGGCGGCTGCCGGCAGCGGCTGGCGGAATTCTCGGGCGCAAGCACGCGCATCTATCTCTGTGACGAGACGGGCGTGAAGAAAACCCTGGCGCTCTCCGATCTTCTTCCGCACAGCTTCGAAACAGAGATCCTCGGATGAACGACGCGGCGGAATTCCTGAAGACAAAGCTTGGCGGGTTTGCGCCGCGCTATGGGATTGTGCTCGGCTCCGGGTTGGGTGCGCTGGTCGAAGCCGTCGAGGAACCGGTCCGTGTCCCCTATGCAGAGATTCCGGGCTTTCCTCTAGGGGGTGTCTCGGGCCATGCCGGCGAGCTGGTGGCGGGCAAACTTGGTGGCGTGCCGGTCGCGATGCTCTCCGGCCGTGTGCACTACTACGAACGCGGTGACGCCAACGCGATGCGCGCGCCGATCGAGGCGCTGAAACAGCTCGGCATCGAAAGCCTCATCCTGACCAATTCGGCCGGATCGCTGCGGGAGGATATGCCGCCGGGCTCGGTGATGCGCATCGCCGATCATATCGGCTTTTCCGGCTCCAACCCGCTGATCGGCGTCGAGAGCGACGACCGTTTCGTCGGCATGACGAATGCCTATGACGCGGAGCTTGCCGAACGGATGCAGAAGGCTGCGGCCCGACTTGGCATTCCGCTCCAGAGCGGCGTCTACATGTGGTTCTCCGGTCCGAGTTTCGAGACGCCGGCCGAAATCAGGATGGCGCGCATTCTCGGGGCGGACGCCGTCGGCATGTCTACCGTCCCCGAAGTTATCCTGGCGCGCTTTTTCGGGTTGCGCGTCGCCGCTGCCTCCGTGGTCACCAATTTTGGCGCGGGCATGACTGGTGCGGAACTCAGCCACCACGAGACGAAGGATATGGCGCCAGTCGGCGGCAAGCGGCTGGCCGCGATCCTCAAAGAGATGATTGCGAGCGAAGCCTGAACGGCGGCCTGACCATGTACCCACAGGAAGTCATCCGACAGAAGAGGAACGGCGGCCAGCTTGAAGCGGCCGAGATCGCCGGCTTCGTTGAAGGCATTGCCGACGGTTCCATCTCCGAAGGCCAGGTAGCGGCCTTTGCAATGGCCGTGTGGTTTTCCGGCATGAGCCGCGACGAGTGCGTGGCGCTGACGCTGGCGATGCGCGATTCCGGCGACACGCTCGACTGGAGCGCTCTCGGCCGCCCGATCGTCGACAAGCATTCGACCGGCGGCGTCGGCGACAATGTTTCGCTGATGTTGGCGCCGGTCGTTGCCGCCTGCGGCGCGGCCGTGCCGATGATTTCCGGCAGAGGCCTCGGTCACACCGGCGGCACGCTGGACAAGCTCGAATCGATTCCGGGTTACAACATCCAGCCTGCCCCGGCGCTCTTTCGCAAAGTGGTCGACGAGATCGGTTGCGCCATCATCGGTCAGACGGCAAACCTCGCGCCCGCGGACAAGCGCCTCTACGCCATCCGCGACGTGACCGCGACGGTCGATTCGGTGCCGCTGATCACCGCTTCCATTCTCTCCAAGAAGCTTGCCGCGGGGCTCCAGTCGCTCGTGCTCGACGTGAAATTGGGCAACGGCTCCTTCCTGACCGATGCCGACGAGACGGAGATCCTCGCGCGCTCGCTCGTCGATGTCGCGAACGGCGCCGGCGTGCGCACGTCCGTATTGATCACCGACATGAACGAGCCGCTCGCGGACGCGGCTGGAAATGCGCTCGAAATCGACAACTGCCTTGCTTATCTGCGCGGTGACAAGAAAGGCACGCGCCTCGACGCAGTGGTCATGGTGTTTGCAGCGGAAATGCTGGTAGCCGCCGGTCTGGCGCCCGATGCGGATGAGGCGGCAGCGATGGCGCGGCACGCGCTTGAAAGCGGTGCCGCGATGGAACGTTTCGGCCGCATGGTCCATCTGCTCGGTGGACCGGCGGACTTTGTCGACCGGCCGCAGGCCTATCTGACAAAGGCGCCGGTTGTGGTGCCCGTGGAGGCAAGCCGGGACGGCTATCTTGCGACCTGCGAGACGCGCGAACTGGGAATGGCCGTGGTCGCGCTTGGCGGCGGACGGACGCATCCCGACGACAGGATCGATCACCGCGTCGGGCTTGCGGGTCTGCGCCCGCTCGGGACGAACGTGAGCAAGGGCGAGCCGATCGCATACGTTCATGCGGCCGATCGCAAGACGGCCGATGACATAGCGAAGAGAGTTGCGGGGCTTTATACCATCACGGCTCAAAGCCCGGATCCGCGTCCGGTGATTGTCGCCCGCATCACCTGATGAGATGCAGCGCGCCATTCTCGACGCGATAGGACGATAGCCGGCTCAGGAAACTCATGCCGACGAGCATGCTGGAAAGCGCCTTGTCGGGAAGGAC
Source organism: Ensifer sp. IC3342 (assembly GCF_020193655.1). Classification (GTDB taxonomy): domain Bacteria; phylum Pseudomonadota; class Alphaproteobacteria; order Rhizobiales; family Rhizobiaceae; genus Sinorhizobium. The sequence goes on along the minus strand of NZ_JADYVE010000001.1, from coordinate 1,403,638 downwards.
CATAGCATCGACATTCTTGAGTGTGATGCCGCCGATCTCGACGCGATCCAGACTGACATAGGCTGCCTCGACGATGCCGTTGGCCGTCTGCGCCCGCGCGCTGAAAGCGCGGCTGGCGACGGAAATGCCGAAGCGACGGGCGGCTGACGTATTGATGGCAATCGTGCTTGCACCGGTGTCGACGAGTCCCCGTTCCGCGCGTCCATTAATGCGAAACGCGCCGAAGAAATGGCCGGCTGGATCGGCTTCAAGGACGATGCTTTTGCCGCTTGCATATTTGGCGGCGGTAACGGGCGCGGCGCGCTGAGCGTCTTGCGCCGTCGCTTCGTTCTGTCGTTCGAGATAGGTGGACGCGAGATCGGGAACGACCAGTGCGACAAGGGCAAGGCCGCCGGCAAAGACAAGTAGACGTGTAATCATTGCTCAGGCCTCCGGCCGCTAATTGCGCGGTCGGCGCCGCAGGCGACCACACGCGCTCCGCCATCTAAACAGACGATGACTAACGGGGTGCAAAAAGGCCGCCGGAAAATCCAGCGGCCCTGCACATGCCTGATCGTGTGGTTAAGAAAGGGAAACTATTTGGTTCCATACATGCGGTCACCCGCGTCACCCAGACCGGGCATGATGTAGCCCTTTTCGTTGAGGTGGCTATCGATCGCAGCCGTGAAGATCGCGACATCCGGATGGGCAGACTGAAAATTGCGAATGCCTTCCGGCGCCGCGAGCAGGCAGAGAAAGCGGATGTTCTTCGCGCCGCGCTCCTTCAGCTTGTCGATGGCGGCGATCGAGGAATTGCCGGTGGCGAGCATCGGGTCGACGACGATCACGAGACGCTCCGACAGGCTTTCCGGCGCCTTGAAATAGTATTCGACCGGCTGCAGCGTCTCATGGTCGCGATAGACCCCGATATGCGAGACGCGCGCCGAAGGCACGAGTTCGAGCATGCCTTCGAGCAGGCCGTTGCCGGCACGCAGGATCGACGCGAAAACGAGCTTCTTGCCCTCGAGAATGGGCGCGTCGGTCTCCATCATCGGCGTCTCGATGCGCTCCATGGTGAGTTCGAGGTCGCGCGTCACCTCGTAGCAGAGCAGCGTCGAGATTTCCCTAAGCAGCCTGCGAAAGCCGGCCGTCGACGTTTCCTTCTTGCGCATGATGGTCAGCTTGTGCTGCACAAGCGGATGATCGATCACTGTCACGCCGTCCATGGCTCTTCCCCTGAAATTCTTGCGTATCCGCCCTCTTTTCCATGGAATGGGTGAGAGCCGCAAGGGTGTTGGTGAACTTGGCCGCGGACAAAGGGCGCACAACCTTCACCCGCCACAGCCCCTCATCCGGCTTGCTGGCCACCTTCTCACCACAGGCGGGGCGACGGAGACTCGCAGCACCCTCTCGGTCCCATCTCCCCGCTTGCGGGGACAGGGTTGGAACCGGCCGAGCGAGGGGCAATCGCCTCTGCCGGTTACATATGCAAGGCCGCCAACAGCCTCTGCCTTGTCGCCTCGTCGACGAAGGCGGCCTCGATCGCCGTTCTCGTCATCCCGTTTATCTCGCTGTCCTCGAAACCCATTACCGTCGACGCGATGTCGTATTCCTGTGCCAGCGACGTGTGGAAGAACGGCGGATCGTCGGAGTTGAGCGTGACGCGGACACCAGCCGTGTACAGCGCCTTGAGAGGATGCGATGCGAAGTCCGGGAAGACTTGCAGCGAAATGTTGGAGCCGGGGCAGACTTCAAGAACGACGCCCTCGTCCGCCAGCCGCTTCACGAGGTCTTCGTCCTCGATCGCCCGCACACCGTGACTGATCCTGGTTGGTCTTACGTGATCCAATGCGTCGCGCACGCTGAAAGCGCCGGAAAGTTCGCCGGCGTGAATCGTGAGCCCGAGGTCCGCGTCGCGGACGATATCGAAGGCGCGGGCAAATTCGGCAACACTGTGCATCCTTTCCTCGCCCGCCAGATTGAAGCCGGTAACGAGCGGATGCCGCAGCCTGGCCGCATATTCCGCGGTCCTGATGACGCCCTCAGGCCCGAGGTGGCGGATGCCGGTGATCAGCATGCGCGATTCGATTCCCGTCTTTGCCTTCGCCGCATCCATGCCGGCGGCAAGACCTTCAATGTAGGCGTCGGCACCGAGGCCGATCGTGTTGCCATGGTCCGGCGAAACGATGATCTCGCTGTAGATCGTGCCCGCTTCGGCGAGCTCGGTGAGGTAAGCCTCGGCGAGAAGCGCGTAGTCGCCTTCAGTCCGGAACAGCGACGCGACGCTGTCGTAGCACCTGACGAAACTGGTGAAATCGTCCCAGACATAGGCTTTGTCGTGGATGATCGCGCTGGTATCGATCCCGTATTTCCTGGCCTGCCTTAACGCGAGTTCCGGCGGCGTCGCGCCCTCGATATGGCAGTGCAGTTCGGCTTTCTTCAGATGAAGGGTCAAATGAGGCTTCTCCCATGCGGGCCCGATGCGATGCCAAGGTGTCTGGCGACGGTCTCGCCGATATGCGCGAATGTGTTTGCAACGCCGAAGGAGCGGCTGCGCAACGAGGGACCGAACATCAGCACCGGCACGCGTTCGCGCGTGTGGTCGGTTCCGCGCCAGGTCGGGTCGCAACCATGATCGGCGGTCAGGATGACGATATCGCCGGGTTTGAGGCGACGGTCGAGGTCCGGCAGGCGCTGATCGAAGGCTTCGAGCGCGGCGGCATAACCCGGCACATCACGGCGATGACCATAGAGCATGTCGAAATCGACGAAGTTGGTGAAAACGAGATCGCCGTCCTCGGCCTCTTCGATCGCCGCGAGGCTGGCATCGAAAAGCGCCATGTTGCCATTGGCCTTGGTGAGCTTCGTCACGCCCTGATGCGCGAAGATATCGCCGATCTTGCCGACGGCATGCACCTTGCGTCCGGCCTCTTTCAGCCGGTCGAGAACCGTCGGCTCCGGCGGCAGCACCGAATAGTCGCGACGGTTGCCAGTGCGCGTGAAATTCTGCGCATTGTCGCCGACGAACGGGCGGGCGATGACGCGGCCGATATTGTAGTCGTCGACGAGCCGGCGGACCACCTGGCAGAGTTCAAGCAGCCGATCAAGCCCGAAGCTCTGCTCATGCGCGGCGATCTGGAAGACGGAATCGGACGAGGTGTAACATATCGGTTTTCCGCTCTGCACATGCTCCTCGCCGAACCGCGCGATGATTTCGGTACCGGAAGCATGGCAGTTGCCGAGGATGCCGGGAACATCGCCCTCGCGGCAGATTGCCTCGACGAGCTCGGCGGGAAAGGCGTCTCCCTCCGACGGGAAATAGCCCCAGTCGAACATCACCGGCGTGCCGGCGATTTCCCAGTGGCCGGATGGTGTGTCCTTGCCGCGCGAGGTTTCGCTGGCGGCGCCATAGACGCCGTAGACCCGCTCCGGCAGCGGCATGCCGGCGGGCAGGCGTCCGGTTGCGAGTTTCGCTGCGTGCATCAGCCCGAGTGCGGACATATTCGGCAGTTGCAGCGGCCCTTCACGCAGGCCCGCGCGATCACCGGCGCCAGCCGCACAGAACTCGGCGATATGGCCGAGCGTATCGGCCCCAAGGTCGCCGAAGGCCTCCGCATCCGGCGCGCCGCCGATGCCGAAGGAATCGAGTACGAAAAGGAATGCACGCGCCATGAGACACCCGGTTATCCGGAGCGCGTCATGAAGAACCGCGAACCGGTGCTGCTTGCCGCGCGGGCGTGACCCACGCAATCCGGGAGGAATAGCGCGGCGGGGCGCGCATTGCAATTGACAGCGTCAAGCGGCCGTCAGCAGTCCGTGCATTTGATCGTGTCGCCAAAGCGCTGGCGATAATAGGAGGTTTTGGAGAGATCGATCGTCTTCAACGTGCTGCTCTCGAGCCCCGGGGCAAAGAGCAGGAGGTCGTGCGGCACGACGAGTTCCGTACGGACGACGAAGGCGTTCACGGAGTCGAGGTCGGCAGGGACGGTGGCGATCGAGTCGACGGCATAGGGTCTTGCGCCGTTCTGGTCCCGTGACCACACGACTTTCCCGCTGGTCGTGCCGGTGACCTGTATGCCCGTAATCTTCAGCGTATAGCCCGAACTGTCGTAGGGCGCCATGATGCTCAAGGCGACATGCTTCATGTTGTCCAGCAGGGCTTTGTTGACGTCGGTCTGCCGGGAGACGATGTCGGCGACGGCGCTCGATGCGCGCGAAACCTTGCGAGCCACCGTGAAACCGAGAGAGATTTCGAAAGCGCCGATATAGAGCATGAGCAATAGTGGCGCGATGATGGCAAATTCCACGCCGCCGACGCCGCGCCGGTCTCGAATGAGACTAGAGAGCGATCCCAAGCTGGTCCGCGCAAACGAAAATCCTGGCAAAGGTCTCATGGCGCCCTCAGTAATCTTCGTTGCGGAACGTCGTGGTTGCGACCATCAGGAAATCCCGCGGCATGCTGCTGCCGGCGGGGCGCAGGTCCGTGACATAGGGTCGGACGAGGTCGGTTATCACTTCCCAGCGATAGTAAGCTCGTACCATCGTGAAAGCTCCGGCGCCTCCTGGCGTGAACTTGAAGCCGCTGGTGTCCAGATCGGAGGACGAGGAAGATCCAACCCTTGGAACCGCCGCCGGAAACTGCGTTAGATCCGTGATATTTCGGACATCGAGATAGAGCTTGTTGGGCTCGGTCACTTCGGTCGCCGAACAGGGCATCAGGATGGCGATCTCGTCGCAAAAGGCCTGGCGGAATTGCTCTTTCGTCATGTAGCCGGGCTTGCTGCTGTCCTCGAAGGTAATTTCCCCGGTGCGGATTTTTCTGGCCAGCGTGTCCGTCGCGTTGGCGAGCAACTGCTCGCCGGCAAAGGCGACGAACGTTTCGATCGACGCGAAGACAATCACGAAGAAGGGGAGAGCCAGGAGCGCAAACTCGATTGCTGTCGCGCCCTTTCGGTCGCCGCAAAAGCGGCGAAACAGGCCGCGTGGCGCGCGTTTCCGTAAAGATGGTGTCTTTCGCTCAGTCGTCATTACGCCGTTCCGTCATGCAACGTCCGATCGGCGAAAAATAAGGCGGGATCGTTGAAATTTCGTTTGCAACGATCGGAAGAATTTTAGCAATCTTGAATTCTTTTCAGGCGCATTAGTTTGCGCTTGCAGCCGATACCTGGCGTTCGGCATGACGCTCGCAATTGGGCGTGCAGGAAAGGACCGTGCGCGAAGTCTGCTTGTAGACACGCACGGTATTGCCTTCGTCGATCGATACCAGAATGCGTTCGTCGACAATGGCGTTCCCGTCCTGGTCAAGGATCACGAGATTGGTCGTGCCGAAGTTGCGCCCGGTCAGCACGATCGTCTTCGAGTCCGCAACCGTCGCATCGGCGACTTCCGAATTGCCGATGATCACCTTGCTCACCGGCCGGTCGAGCTTCAGCACGCGCGCGTGATCCATATAAACGCGCATCATTTGTTCCTGAGCGTACGTGACGACCGGCGCGAACACGGCGAGGAGCGCAGCGCTGGCGAATGTGAGCGTGACGATCCACTTGTGCGGGAGGAACGTGTCCATGGTGTTTCCTGATGAGATATCTGGCGCATCTTCGCCTCTTTCGGTGAATGAAACGTTACGCAGATACAAGGCAATTTAAGGCATCCCTTTCTTGAACATTTACCCAAGAAAACAGGATGGCCGCTTAACTTCACGGTAACCGGTTTCCTTAAGCCGATGGCAATTCGCTCCCTGTAGCGTCCTTTCATCCGATCAACGGCAAACAGTTGGCGGAAGTGCTGAACAACAAATACGTGAAGTAGGAGAATCACCATGAAGACCATTTTCGCTCGCCTGCTGAAGGATGAGTCCGGCGCGACGGCAATCGAATACGGCCTGATCGCCGCTTTGATCTCGGTCGCGCTGATCACTGGCGCGGGTACGCTTGGCACACAACTGGACAACCTCTTTCAGGATCTGGGCGGTCGCCTCACGAACGCCAACGCCAAGTTCTAAGGCCGGACGCTCTGATCGAATGCTACCGGAGAGCCGCTTCGCATGAGGCGGCTTTCTTGTTTCAGGTGTGTCCACTTTTGTTCAGGGTGACTGCCAAAGGAATTTTCGGATGATTAACGCAGCGATCTTGGTCGTATTCCCCTTTTGCCTTGCGCTGGCCGCCTTTTCGGACCTGCTCACGATGACAATTCCGAACCGCGTTTCGATGGTTCTGCTCGTCACCTTCTTACTCGTGGCGCCGCTCGCGGGGTCTGACCTTGCCCAGATCTGCCTTCATGTCGCAGCGTCGGCTTTGGTCTTTGCCGTCTGCTTCTGCCTTTTCGCGGCAAACGTCATGGGCGGCGGCGACGCCAAACTGTTGACGGCGAGCGGTATATGGTTCGGCCTTAACGCTTCACTCGTGACATTTCTCTTTTATGTCGCCGCTGTCGGCGGGCTGCTGACGCTGATCGTCCTGCTCCTGCGTCGACAGGAGAATATGATCATTGCTGCCGGAATTCCGGTCCCGCGTCTCCTGCTGACTGCGAAGAAAATTCCTTACGGCATCGCCATCGCCCTTGGCGGGTTCGCCGCCTATCCCTCCTCGCCTCTGATGCAGGCCGCCCTCGCGCAGATCTCCTGACGCGCGTTCTGCCCCCACGCACGCGCGAAGCCGTTCGTTAACCACCTCCATAAGCAATCCGTTAACCATAATTACACCAATTCCTGATCAATCTGGCCAAGGGGCATTTCTTGGGCTTGGGGACGATCATGAAACCGGTGCGCATTCTCATTCTGGCAGTGGCCGTGATCTCGGCTACTATGGCCGGGCTGTTAGCGATGAAGCTCACCCGCGCTCCCGCCCCACATATGGCGGAACCCGTCATCGAACAGGCTCCGACCATCAATGTGCTGGTCGCCAGCAAGAGCCTGCCGGTCGGTTCGCGGCTTGGGGCCGACTCGATCCATTGGATGGCCTGGCCGAAAGATGGCATTGTCGACGGACTGATTACCGAGGAAAACCGACCGGGCGCGGTCGAAGACCTTTCGGGCGCCGTCGTGCGTCTGCCGATCTTTACCGGCGAGCCGGTCCGCCAGGAAAAGGTCGCTGATCCTTCGAACCGCATCATGTCGTCGCTTCTGCCGGCAGGCAAGCGGGCGGTCGCGACGGAAATCACCGTTGCCACCGGGGCGGGCGGCTTCATTCTGCCGAACGACCGCGTCGACGTCATCATGGTGCGCAAGTCTGAGAATGACGGCATCTATCTTACCGAGACGGTGCTGAGCAACGTCCGGGTGCTGGCGATCGATCAGCAGGTCGAAGAGAAGGACGACGGTTCGAAATCGGTCGTCGGTACGACCGCGACGCTGGAACTGACGCCCGATCAATCCAAGGTCATGACCGTTGCGCAACAGATGGCCGAGCGCATTTCGCTGGCGCTTCGCAGCGTCGCCGATGCGCAGGAGGCCGATACGAACGCTGCCGACTATCTTTTGAGCGGTGACGGCCAGCCGAGCATTCAGCTCATCAAATCAGGCTCCATCGTCAAGAGCGATGGTGTCGCTGTCCAGAACCAGAAATAGAAATCGAACGGGGCGCAAGGTGAAGCGGAACGGAAACATATTGCGGACGTCGATCGCAGCCGGTCTGTCGTTCTGCCTGACCTTCTCGGGCATGGCGCTGCCATTGGCGCCCGCGGCGAAGGCGGCCGCATCGTCGGTCGTGAGAATCGCAAACAGCGGTCCGGGCGTCAAAAAAACAATCAGTCTCGGCCTCAACAAGGCCGTCGTCGTCGATCTCCCGACGGATGCTCATGATATCCTGGTGGCCGATCCGTCGCTCGCCGATGCTGTCACCCGCACCTCCCGGCGCATCTATTTATTCGGCAAGGCCGTCGGTCAGACGAATATATTCGTCTTCGGGCCGAATGGCGAGGAAATCGTCAGTCTCGATATTGCGGTCGAGCGCGACGTCGCCGGCCTCGAAGCGAATCTTCGCCGCTTCATTCCGGATGCGGACATCAATGTCGAAATCATCTCGGACAACGTCGTTCTGACCGGCACGGTCCGCACGCCGCTCGACTCCACCAAAGCCGTCGATTTGGCGCAGGCCTTCCTCAAAGGCGGCGAGGCGACGACGCGCAACATCACCGCACAGGGCAACAACGGCGACGCGGATATTTTCGCCGAAGACCGCCAGACCTCCCAGATCGTGAACCTGCTGACGATCGAAGGTGATGACCAAGTGACGTTGAAAGTCACCGTCGCCGAAGTGAGCCGGCAGGTGTTGAAGCAGCTTGGCTTCAACGGCAGCGTCGGCGACGGTGAGAGCGGTATTGGCTTCCGCAACCCGGCCAATCTCGGTGATGCGATCAGCGTGGGGGCGAATGCCCTCATCAGGGGATCGATCGGCCCCACGACGATCGCGAGCTATATCAACGCGATGGAACAGGCGGGCGTCATGCGCACGCTTGCCGAGCCGAGTCTGACCGCGATTTCCGGGCAAGAGGCCAAATTCTACGTTGGTGGCGAATTCCGGCTTGCCGGCGTGCAGGATGTATCGAAGGATGCGAAAACAGACGAGCCGATAGTTTCGCGCGAAGTCAACGACGTTGAATATGGCATCCGCCTGAACTTCAAACCCGTCGTTCTTGGTCCTGGTCGCATAAGTCTGGCGATCGAGACGGACGTGTCCGAGCCGACCTATGAGGGCTCAGCCGTCACCGGTAATGGCTCAACCAATATTCCGGGCAACACTTTGCTCGGCATCAGGCGGCGCGAAGCCTCGACCAGCGTCGAGCTGCCCTCGGGCGGCTCCATCGTCATCGCCGGTCTGGTGCAGGACAATATTCGCCAGGCGATGTCGGGGCTGCCCGGCGCGGCGAAGATTCCGATCCTCGGTACCCTGTTCCGCAGCAAGGATTTCCAGCGAAACGAAACGGAGCTCGTCATCATCGCGACGCCCTATCTGGTGCGTCCGGTCGCCCGCAGCGCGATTTCGCGTCCCGACGACAACTTCAATCCGGCAAACGATCTCGAGAGCTTCTTCCTCGGCCGCGTCAACCGGATCTATGGGCGTCCGGAGGCGCCGGCGCCCGTCAGTCGCTATCACGGCAATGTCGGCTTCATCTACAAGTAGGTCGGCTCATGAACAAGCGAAACGCAACGCAGAACAGTCCTGAAAGGCAGACCCGGATGTTCCTTGACCGAAGCCGTTCTCCCGCTCGCTCGACGGGTCGCAAGTTCGCGCTCGCGATCATTGCTGGGCTGCTTGCAAGCTGCGGCACGAAGGACAAGCTGGCGACCGGCGCGATCCCCGACGATTACCGTACGCGGCATCCCATCGTCATTGCCGACGCGGAACGGACGATCGACATTCCCGTCGCATCCGGCGATACGCGGTTGCCCCAAGGGACGCGCGACGTCATCCGCGGGTTTGCCGCGGAATACCGCAATGCGTCGAGCGGCGTCATCCAGATTATGCTGCCGCGTGGATCGGCCAACAGCCATGCCGCCCAAATCGTCCGCAAGGATATCCGCCGTCAGCTGGCGGCGGTTGGTGTGCCGGCGAAGAAGGTGATAGAAACCGGCTACGAAGCCGCTGCAGCCGGGGACGCGGCGCCCATTCGCCTGAGCTATGTCGCGATTGCGGCGCAGACCGCACCTTGCGGCGAGTGGCCGGAGGACCTGACCCTCAATACCCTCCAAAACCGCAACTACTACAACTTCGGTTGCGCCACGCAGTCCAATCTCGCCGCCCAGATCGCCAACCCGACGGATCTCATTGGCCCGCGCCAGATGTCGCCGATCGATGCCGTGCAGCGTGGCCAAGTGATCAACACCTGGCGCGGCACGGACACGGACAACGGCGGCGCGACGATCATCTTCAATTGATAGGCCCGAGGAAGAGCGATGAGCGCCATTGAATACAGCATCGACAGCGGTGGGGCAGCGGACTTCTCCGTCGACGCAGCGCGCTCGGGCGACCTCGATCAGCTGAGACCGCTGCCGCGCATTTCGATCCACGCATTCTGCGAAAGCGACGCGGTGCTGCGGCTCATGGAGCGTTGCGGTCAGGATCGCCGCATGGCGAAGGTCAGTCTTCGGATCACCGGCGGCAGCATTGCTGCCGCCGCCAATATGTTCGCCGCCGTATCCACCCCGAACCTGATCATCCTCGAAACCGACACCGAACCGCGCTCGTTGCTCGCCGAACTCCTGCCCTTGGCGGAAGTCTGCGATCCGAGCACCAAGGTGATCATCATCGGCCGCCACAACGACATCGCGCTCTATCGCGATCTGATCCGCCACGGCATTTCCGAATACATGGTTGCCCCGGTGTCGATGGCGGATGTCCTGACGGCCGTTTCGGCGATCTTCGTCGATCCTGAGGCCGAGCCTCTGGGTCGCAGCCTTGCCTTCATCGGTGCGAAGGGCGGCTGCGGATCGTCGATCATCGCCCACAATTGCGCCTGGGGCATTTCCAATCTGTTCTCGACAGAGACGATTCTCGCCGACCTCGATTTGCCTTACGGAACGGCGAATATCGATTTCGACCAGGATCCGCCGCAGGGCATATCGGAAGCAGTCTTTGCGCCCGACAGACTGGACGAGGTCTTCCTCGACCGCCTTCTGACGAAATGTTCCGAGCATTTGTCGTTGCTCGCCGCACCTTCGATGCTCGATCGCGCTTACGACTTCGAGGCCGGCGCCTTCCACCCGATCCTCGAAATTCTGCAGCGCAGTGCGCCCGTCTCGGTCCTCGACGTGCCGCATATCTGGTCCGATTGGACACGGTCGGTTCTGGCCGAGGCCGACGAAGTGGTCGTCACGGCCGTTCCGGATCTCGCCAGCCTCAGAAACACCAAGAACCTCTTCGACGCGCTGAAGAAAATTCGTCCGAACGACAAGGCGCCGCACCTCATCTTGAACCAGGTGGGCATGCCGAAGCGGCCGGAAATCGCACCGAACGAGTTCTGCGAGTCGCTCGAGCTCGAAGCCGCCGCCATCATCCCCTTCGACGCTGTTCTTTTCGGCAACGCCTCCAACAGCGGACGGATGATCGCGGAAATCGACAAGAAGTCTCCCGTTGCAGAGACCTTCTCGCAGATCGCGCACCTCCTGACCGGACGTGCAACGATGAAGAAGGCGCGCAAGGGGGGACTTGGTAAGGTGCTTGCCCGGCTCCGCGGGCGGTAGGCAATAAAGCAACCGGATTGAAGTGATGTTTGGCAAACGCGGAAATGAAGGTTCTGGCAAGGCAGGCGTGACGAGCCCTGTGGCTCCGCCGCCGATGCCGGCCGCACAACCGATCGCTGCGGAGCGACCGGTCGCGCCCGTGCTCGCCGAGCCCGTTGTCGCCCCCATCCGCCCGCAACCGGCAACTTCTCCGGCGCGCCGCCGCGCCAGGGACGAGGACTATTACGACACCAAATCGCAGGTCTTTTCCGCGCTGATCGACACGATCGATCTTTCGCAGCTCTCAAAGCTAGACACCGAAAGTGCGCGCGAAGAAATTCGCGATATCGTCAACGATATCATCACCATCAAGAATTTCGCGATGTCGATCGCCGAGCAGGAGGAACTGCTCGACGACATCTGCAACGACGTACTTGGATATGGGCCACTGGAGCCTCTCCTGGCGCGCGACGATATCGCCGACATCATGGTCAACGGCGCCGGCCAGACCTTCATCGAAGTCGGCGGCAAGGTGCAGGAATCGGAAGTCCGCTTTCGCGACAACGCGCAATTGCTGTCGATCTGCCAGCGCATCGTGAGCCAAGTGGGTCGCCGTGTCGACGAATCGAGCCCGATCTGCGACGCGCGTCTGCCCGATGGGTCGCGCGTCAACGTCATCGCCCCGCCCTTGGCGATCGACGGCACGGCGCTCACGATCCGCAAGTTCAAGAAGGACAAGCTGACGCTGGAACAACTGATGCGCTTCGGATCAATCACGCCGGAGGGCGCCGTTCTCCTGCAGATTATCGGCCGCGTCCGCTGCAACATCGTCATTTCCGGCGGTACCGGCTCGGGCAAGACGACGCTGCTCAATTGTCTCACGCGCTACATCGACAGCGACGAGCGTGTCATCACCTGTGAGGATTCGGCCGAACTGCAGCTGCAGCAGCCGCATGTGGTGCGCCTCGAAACCCGTCCGCCCAATATCGAGGGCGAGGGCGAGATCACCATGCGGGATCTCATCAAGAACTGCCTGCGCATGCGCCCCGAGCGCATCATCGTCGGCGAAGTGCGCGGTCCGGAGGTCTTCGACCTGCTGCAGGCGATGAACACCGGTCACGACGGTTCGATGGGCACTATCCACGCCAACACGCCGCGGGAGTGCCTCAGCCGCATGGAATCGATGATTGCCATGGGCGGCTACACGCTGCCGGCCAAGACGGTTCGTGAAATCATCGCAGGCTCGATCGACGTCATCATCCAGGCTTCGCGCCTGCGCGATGGGTCCCGGCGGATCACGCACATCACCGAAGTGGTCGGCATGGAAGGTGACGTGATCATCACGCAGGACCTGATGCGCTACGAGATCGACGGCGAGGACGCCAATGGCCGGATCATCGGCCGCCACGTCTCCACTGGCATTGGCCGGCCGCATTTCTGGGATCGTGCACGGTACTTCAACGAGGACAAGCGGCTCGCCGCGACGCTCGACGCGATGGAAAAGAACTAGGGCCGCAGGGCGAAGAGTTGCTTCGCGATCGCTGACGTAAAGGAAACAGGTTCGACGATGTTCGGCATAGACATCACCGTTCTGGTATTGGCTGGCCTCGTCGCGGTTGCGGCGGCGGCGCTCGCCTACGGTGTGCTCTTCTCGCGCATCGAGAATGAGAAGAAGGCCGAAGGCCGTTTCCGCCGGGTCAGTGCTGCAGAGACGGACCGGACCAAGATCAAGGCCGCGCGCGATCGCGTCAACGAGATGTCGAAGCGGCGCAAGTCCGTTCAGGATTCTCTGAAGGAACTCGAGAAGAAGCAGCAGGAAAAGTCGGCCAAGAGCGCGCCGTCGATGAAGATGCGGTTGGCGCAGGCCAATCTCTCGATGTCGGTGCCACAGTTTTATTTGTTCAGTGCGATCTTTGGCCTGTTTGCCCTTCTGTTGACATTCGTCGCCAGCGGCAAATTGCTGATAGCCGCGGGCGTCGCTCTGATCGCCGCTGCCGGCCTGCCGCGCTGGATCGTCGGCTTCATGATCAAGCGACGTTGCAAGAAGTTCCTGGAAGAATTTCCGAACGCGCTCGATGTCATGGTCCGCTCGATCAAGTCGGGCCTTCCGCTCAACGACGCGCTGCGGCTGATTGCCAGCGACGGACAGGAGCCGGTCAAGACGGAATTCCGTCGCGTCGTCGAATCCCAGCAGGTCGGCCTCGCCGTGCCGGAAGCCTGCGCCCGCATGATCCATAACATTCCCCTGCCGGAAGTGAATTTCTTTGCGGTCGTGATCGCCATACAGGCGCAGGCGGGCGGCAACCTTTCGGAAGCGCTCGGCAATCTCTCGAAAGTGCTGCGCGAGCGCAAGAAGATGAAGGCAAAGGTCAGCGCCCTGTCCATGGAGGCCAAGGCGTCCGCCTGCATCATCGGCGCGTTGCCCGTCATCGTTGCGACGCTCGTCTATCTCACGTCGCCCGAATACATGATGATTCTCTTCACCGACCCGCGCGGCCACCTGATCATGGGAGTCTCCGCCGTCTGGATGAGCATCGGCATCTTCGTGATGCGCAACATGATCAATTTCGACATTTGAGGGTGCTTCGGTGGATGCCTGGGTAAAAACGCTGACCGATCCGAACGTCATCATCGCCGTCCTGGTCTCGATGGCGGTGCTGGCGACGTTCTATTCGCTTGCGGTTCCCTTCTTCGAGAAAGGCGATCTGACGAAGCGGATGAAGTCAGTGGCGACGGAACGCGAACTGATTCGCGCCCGCGAACGCGCCCGACTGAATGCCGAAGCCGCGAGTGGCAAGGGAAGTCTTCGGACGCAGAACAACAAGTCGGTGCGCCAGATCGTCGAGCGGCTGAACCTGAAAAAGGCGCTCGTCGATGACAACACAGTCAACCGCCTGAAGACGGCGGGCTATCGATCGCAGAACGCACTCAATACCTTTCTCTTTGCCCGCTTCTGCCTGCCGTTCCTGTTTCTGATGGTAGCAGTCGTCTACATCTTCGTCCTGGAGAACTTTGCCGACAAACCGCTGATGCTCAGGCTGCTCTTCGCCGTGGGCTTCGCTTACCTCGGTTTCTATGCGCCGAATATATTCATCGCCAATGCCGTCTCCAAACGCCAGCACTCGATCCGCCGTGCCTGGCCCGACTCGCTGGACCTTCTGCTGATCTGCGTCGAATCGGGCGTCTCCATGGAGCTTGCCATGCGTCGCGTTGCCGACGAGATCGCGGCGCAATCGCCGCCGCTCGCCGAAGAGCTGGTGCTGACGACGGCCGAGCTTTCGTTCCTACCGGATCGGCGCGTCGCACTCGAGAATCTCGGCCTGCGCACCGGCATCGAGGATGTGAAGTCGGTGACCCAGGCGCTGATCCAGGCCGACCGTTATGGCACCCCCGTGGCGCAGGCCCTGCGTGTGCTGGCGCAGGAAAGCCGTGACCAGCGCATGAATGCGGCGGAAAAAAAGGCGGCGGCGCTGCCGCCAAAGCTTACCGTTCCGATGATCCTTTTCTTCCTGCCGGTTCTCGTCGCCGTCATCCTCGGCCCGGCCGGCATCCAGGTGGCGGACAAATTCTAGAGCGCACTAGATAGCTGCGGGTTCATGAAAGGCCCCGGCTTCCTGTTACTAGACGTCTCTTCGCCGGAGAAGGCGCGCGCTCTCGCGCGACCCATCACCGTGGATCCGAGCGCGAGGAGCGACTGGCGTGACGCCTTCCAAAAACGCATCATCCTCGGGTCAAAGGCCGAGGATGACAATGCAACGGGGGCGCCCCAGCGGTGTGGCGCGCGGTAGGGAAGTGCCGCAGAGCGCACTTCACGCGCTCTGCGTGAAAAAAACCGCGCTAATTGGTATTCCCGTCATCCGCCTTGGCGAGCTGCTTCCAGGCGCCCTGCTGTGACAGCATGGACCTGAGATAGGCGACGTTGGCTTCGGCCTGCTCTGCGGTCAATTCCTGGCGGGCGATCGCCTCGGCTTCCTGGAAACGCCCCTGAAGACCGACAGCAAGGGCGAGGTTCTGCCGCACGCTGCTGTCGGCGCCGGGCTGATCGGCGGCCGATTTGAGATAGGTTTCGGCAGTCCTGAGATCCTTCGTCAGCAGATAGGACATGCCGAGATTGGAGAGTATAGAGGGTTCGTTGGGGCGGAGGTCCAGGGCCTCGCGGTATCTGAGGCGCGCCTCCGCCGACCGGCCGAGCTGGTCGAGGACGGCGCCCTCCGCCGATTTCAGCTTCCAATCCGGACGGTCCGGCGTTTGCGCCCGGCTGATCGTCGCCAATGCCTGTTCGAGCTGGCCGGCTGCGGCCTGCGCCTTGCCGTAGGCGCCCAGAACCTCGCGATCCGAGGGATGGTTGATCGCGACCTGCTGCATAACCGCAAGCGCCTGTTCGTTGCGGCCGGTCATGCGCAACAGGTTCGCGTAGTTGAGACCCGCCTCGCGATCCTTGGGGTTGCGCTCATAGGCCTGTCCTATGCTTTCCGCCGCCTGCGACAGCTCAGTTGCGTTCATCGACTGCACCGGCTTCGAAAGCGTCGGGATCGAGCCGGTGGTGAGCTCCTTCTTCTGTTGGCCGGCGCAGCCGGCGAGCGACAGCGCGACAAGCGCGACCGCGGTGCCCTGAACGAGACGAGGGAGTAAGGAAGTGGCTTCAGCGGTCATGAGTGGTGCCCCCAGCATGCGTTCGCACCGGAACTCCCAACATCAACGGCGCAACTTTCACTCCAGCAATAATCTGTTAACCCTAACGGAGCGTTAATCGCGCAATCCGTTTCTGTCAGTCGAGGACTTCCATGGCTCCCTATCAGTTCATCGAGCGGCCGTCGCCGTTCAACACCAGCACCGGCAAGACGCTGCCGATCTTCGCGGTAACGCCGGCGCATATCGAAACGGGGAGCATCGATCCGATCGCGCTCGACTGGGCGAAGAAGGTAGGGTTCAAGGCGGAGTCCGGCGCCGTTCTTCTCATTCCGTCTTCCGACGGTCATCTCGGCGGCGCGCTGTTCGGCCTCGGCACCAACCCGTCGGAAGCGCCGTTCCTGACGGGAAAGCTTGCCCGCTCGCTGCCTGCCGGCAAGTGGCATATCGAAACGGCGCCATTGACCGCCAACCGGCTGGCGCTCGGCTACGGCCTCGGTTCCTATCGCTTCGAGCGCTACAAGTCCGCCAAGGCGGAGGCGCCGACACTGCTCATTCCCGCCGACGCTGATGCGACCGATATCAAGAGGCAGCTTGCCGGGGTCTTTCTGGCACGCGACCTCATCAACACGCCGACCAACGACATGGGGCCGGAGGCACTGGAAGCAGCCTTCCGGGCGCTTGGGGGCCACTACAAGGCCGATATCTCGGTGATATCGGGCGAGGCGCTGCTGGCGCAGAATTTCCCGCTGGTCCACACGGTCGGCCGCGCCAGCGCCGAGGCGCCGCGGCTTCTCGAGATGCGTTGGGGCAAGAAGGGTCACCGGCGCGTGACGCTGGTCGGCAAGGGCGTCTGCTTCGACACCGGCGGCCTCGACATCAAGCCGGCCGCCTCGATGCTGCTCATGAAGAAGGACATGGGCGGTGCCGCCAACGTCATGGGCCTCGCGCTGATGATCATGGATGCGAAGCTCAAGGTCGATCTGCGCGTCATCGTCCCCGTTGTCGAGAATTCGATTTCGTCCAACGCCTTCCGTCCGGGCGACATCTACCGGAGCCGCAAGGGGCTGACGGTGCAGATCGACAACACCGACGCCGAAGGCCGGCTGATCCTTGCCGATGCGCTCGCCTATGCCGACGAGGAGCAGACCGACCTCATCATCGACATGGCGACGCTGACGGGTGCTGCCCGCGTCGCGCTCGGCCCCGATCTGCCGCCGTTCTTCACCGACGACGGCGCGCTTGCCCATGATCTTGCCGAGGCAAGCCTTGAGGTCGACGATCCGATGTGGCGGATGCCGCTCCATATGGGTTACGACAAGGATGTTTCCGCGCGCATCGCCGATCTCACCAACGCGCCCGCCGGTGGCATGGCCGGCTCGATCACGGCGGCGCTGTTCCTCAAGCGTTTCGTCACCAACGCGAGGAGCTGGGTGCACTTCGATATCTTCGGCTGGGCACAGTCCGAACGCCCACATTCTCCCGTCGGCGGCGAAGCACAGGCAATCCGGGCGCTTTATCATCATATCGGCCGCATCGCGGGGTAGCCTCATCCGTTTTTAAGCCTCATTCCGCTGCCGCAACTTCTCCCTGCACGCGGGGGAGAAGGAGCAAAGCCGCGCGCTCTCTGTCCCACTGCACCGGCTGTGCGGAGGGATGTTCGAGGCGCACGCCACATGCTTTGCCCACCAAAATGGGGAAGGTGGCGGCAGGCGGATGAGGAGCGCTACAATCGGCATATAAAAGAAACGCTTGCGTAACGATCGGCCGGCTATGTTCCCGGAACGTGGTCTACGCAGGAGTTTCCCTTGCCGGTTGAGCTTACGCCCTCGCAGGCGCTCGGACTCTGGCACGCCGTTTCGCTCGAGCAGGTCCGGGTCGATGGCCGCGACCTGACGCTGCGACAGATGGCGATCCTCTTGCAGATCTATCTCGTTCCGCCGCCGCACACCGTCAGGGGGCTTGCCATGACGCTCGGTGTGACGAAGCCGGTCATTACCCGCGCGCTCGACACCATGGGCGCGCTCGGCCTGGTCGATCGGGTGCGCGACGAGCGCGACCGGCGCAACGTCATCATCAAGCGTACGGTCGAAGGTGCACTTTATCTTGAAAAGTTCGGCGATCTGATCATCAATCAGGGTAGAAACCTGTCCTTGTGAGTTTGCCCATGTCGCAATTGCCTGACCGCCGCCTCAATGCCTATCGCGATGATCTCGCAGAGGCGCGCCTGCGCGGCGTTGTCGAAGCGCCGCGCTATGTCGAGGGCACGCCTGCCACCGTCTCCGTTCCCGTCACGCCGCTGCGGGCAAGGCCCGATCTTGAATGCGGGACCGATACCGAATTGCTTTACGGGGAGACCGCGCGTGTGCTGGACGTTGCGGGCGGCTGGGCGTGGATCAAGGCCGATCTCGATGGCTATGTCGGCTATGTGCCTGAGGAAGCGCTAAACTCTTCGAATGCGCCGGCGACCCACGTCGTCGCGGTGCCGCGAACAATCGTCTATCGCGGTGCCGATCTGCGCTTCCCCCAAGCCTTTGCCCTTTCCATGGGAAGCCGCGTGCATGTTGTCGGCGAGACAGAAACCCGTGGCACGCGCTACTTCCTCCTGGATGGCGGATTGGCTGTCATCGCCAATCATTGCGTCGCGGTCGGCGAGGCGCTCGCCGGCGACTATGTCAGCGTTGCGACGCGCTTTCTCGAAACCCCCTATCTCTGGGGCGGCCGGTCCGGTTTCGGCATCGACTGCTCCGGCCTCGTTCAGCTTGCGATGCAGATGGTGGGAAATGCTGCGCCGCGCGACTCCGACATGCAGGCGCGTGGGCTTGGCCGCTCAATAAACCGCGAGGAGCTTGTCCGCGGCGACCTCGTCTTCTGGAAGGGTCATGTGGCGATCATGGAAGACGAGCGCACGCTTGTACACGCCAACGGCCATACCATGACAGTCGCCCGCGAGGGGCTGGAAGACGCCATCCGCCGCATCGGCTGGCTCTATGACCAGCCAACGGGCTATCGCCGGCCTTAGAGCGGGATGAATTTGTCGGGTTATTTTTGACAACTTGGTTGCCCCTCATCCACCTGCCGGCACCTTCTCCCCGCAGGCGGGTAGAAGGGAGGTGCCGCAACGCCTTGGTCCCCTCTCCCCGCCTGCGGGGAGAGGGTTAGGGTGAGAGGCAGTCCGCTGCGTCGGGCTGGTCGTGCAATGTCAATATCAGTAGCCGGCTAATCTATCGACGACATGCTCCAGCGGCATGCCGCTTTCGAACCGGGCGATCTGCTCTTCGACATGGGCAAAGAGCGCCTTGACGTCGGAAGAGGCGGCGACATGCGGGGTCACATAAACGTTGGGCATGGTCCAGAAGCGGCTGTCCCGGGAGAGGGGCTCCTCCTCGAAGACGTCGAGCGAAGCCGCTGCAAGTACGCCGGAATCGAGGCATTCCAGGATGTCGGCTTCCACCTGGCTACCGCCGCGTCCGGCATTGATGAACACCGGCGCCCCAAACGGCCCCTTGCGGCTGAGTTTAGCGAACAGGTCGGCATTGAAGATGCCTTTGGTTTCCGCCGTCAGCGGCAGCAGGCCGACGAGAAAGTCGGTGCGCGCCAGAAAGGCATCGAGGTCGGCGGCGCCGTAGGTGGCCATGCCCTCGATCGTCCGCTTGGTCCGCGACCAGCCGACGACATTGAAGCCCATGACTGCGAGCTTGCGGGCGGCATCCTGGCCGAGCACGCCCATGCCCATGATGCCGACGGTGACGTCGGCAGCCTCCGGCTGGATGAGGTCACGCCATTCCCGCTTCCGGGCCAAGGACTCGTAGGCGCGGTGCTGGCGCAGGTGCAGGAGGCACTGCATGACGACCCATTCGCTCATGCGCGTGGTCAATGTCCGGTCGACGAAGCGCACGAGCGGTACGTCCGGCAGGCCCGGCAGGGTCAAGACGTGGTCGACGCCGGCGCCGCCGGAAAACACCACCTTCAGGTCGGGTGCGCGCGAAAAGAGATCCGGCGCCGATTTCCAGACCACCGCGTAGTTGATGCCGGAGAGATCTCGATCCCTTTGCGCCGGATCCGCGCGATTGATCACTTCGCGATCGGGAAAAGCGCCATTGAGAGCGGCCTCCACCTCCTCTGGAATGAATTTCAGGTCGACGATGACGGGACTCTTGGCGGGCATTCTCAGAACTCTGGAACTCTATTGACGGATCGCGGAGAGATTGACGGCTTCGAGATTGAAGGCGGCAGCCATCAAAGCCTTGGTGTAGTCTTCGCCTGGCGCCTCGAAGATGCGCTCGGCCGGTCCCTGTTCGACCACCTTGCCGAGACGCATGACGATCATCTCGTTGGCAAGCGCGCGCACGACCTTAAGATCGTGGCTGATGAACAGGTAGGCGAGATTGTGTTTGCGCTGAAGGTCGCGAAGCAGGTCGACCACCTGCGCCTGGACGCTCATGTCGAGCGCCGAGGTCGGCTCGTCGAGCATGACGAATTGCGGTTTCAGCACCATGGCGCGGGCGATTGCGATGCGCTGCCGCTGGCCACCGGAAAATTCGTGCGGGTATCGCCAGCGGGTTGCCGGATCGAGCCCGACCTCCTGAAGGGCCTCTGCGACGCGCGCGTCGCGTTCTTCGCCTGAGAGGGTGCTTTCGTGGATCTTCAGCCCCTCGCCGATGATATCGGCGATCGACATGCGGGGGCTCAGCGAGCCATAGGGATCCTGAAATACCACCTGCATCCGGTTTCTGAGCGGCCGCATTTCGCGGAAGCTGTAGGAGTCGATGTCCTTGCCGATAAAGGCGATGCGTCCCTTGGACGAGATGAGGCGTGTCAACGCGAGGCCCAGCGTCGTCTTGCCCGAGCCGGACTCGCCGACGACGCCGAGCGTCTGGCCGGCGCGGAGCGTCAGGTCGACGCCGTCCACCGCTTTGACGTGATCGACGACACGGCGCATGAAGCCCGCCTTGATCGGGAACCAGACCTTCACGTCCTTGGCCTCGATGACAATCGGCTTTGAGGCGTCGGAAGGCGGCGGCTCCCCCTTGGGCTCGGAGGCGAGCAGGTGGCGGGTATAGGCGTGCTGCGGGTTGGCGAAGATCTCGGACGTCGGCCCGGTTTCGACGATCTTGCCCTTGGTCATGACGCAGACGCGATCGGCGATCTTGCGGACGATCCCGAGGTCATGGGTGATGAAGAGCATGGACATGCCGTGCTCGTCCTTAAGCGACTTCAGAAGCTCCAGGATTTGCGCCTGCACCGTCACGTCGAGCGCCGTCGTCGGTTCGTCAGCGATCAGGAGCTCCGGCCGATTGGCAAGCGCCATGGCAATCATGACGCGCTGACGCTGTCCGCCGGAAAGCTGGTGCGGATAGGCGCCGAAGCGCTTTTCCGCTTCGCGGATTCCCACCTGGTTCAAGAGCTCTAGCGTTTTCGCCCGCGCGGCGGCGCCCTCGATGCCCTGGTGAAGATCGAGGATCTCGCCGATCTGCTGCTCGATCGTGTGCAGCGGGTTCAGCGACGTCATCGGCTCCTGGAAGATCATCGTGATGTCGTTGCCGCGGACATGGCGCAGTTCCGCGTCGCTCGCCTTCAGGAGATCCTTGCCGTTGAAGAAGATCTCGCCGCTCGGATGGTTCGCGGCCGGATAGGGCAGCAGCTTCAGGATCGAATTCGCCGACACCGATTTTCCCGATCCGGATTCGCCGACCAGTGCCACTGTCTCGCCGCGCTTGATGTCGAAGGAAATATGGTCGACCGCGACCGAAGTCTCGCCGCCCTGATGGAAGGCCACGGAGAGATCGCGAACGGAAAGAAGGGGCTCTGTCATCGTCACGCTCACCGGAACGTCTTTCTTGGGTCGAACGCGTCGCGTGTCGCTTCGCCGACGAAGATCAGGAGCGAAAGCATGACCGACATGGCCGCGAAGGCCGTCAGCCCCAGCCACGGCGCTTGGAGGTTGGATTTGCCCTGGGCGATCATCTCGCCAAGCGAGGGCGAACCCGGCGGCATGCCGAAACCGAGAAAGTCGAGCGACGTCAGCGTGGTGATCGAGCCGGAGAGAATGAAGGGCAGGAAGGTGAGCGTGGCAACCATCGCGTTCGGCAGCAGGTGGCGGTACATGATCGTACCGTTGCCGACGCCGAGCGCGCGTGCGGCGTTCACATATTCGAAGTTGCGGGCTCTCAGGAATTCGGCCCGCACGACAGCGACGAAGCCGACCCACGAGAAAAGCAGCATAATGCCGAGCAGGATGAAGAAGCCGGGTGGCAGGATGGCGGCGATTATCAGCAGGATGTAGAGCACCGGCATCGACGACCAGATCTCGATGAAGCGCTGCAGCAGGAGGTCGGTCCAGCCGCCGAAATAGCCCTGGACGGCACCAGCCGAAACCCCGATCACGGCGGAAGCAATCGTGAGCAGCAGGCCGAAGAGCACCGAGATACGGAAACCGTAGATCATCCGCGCCATCACGTCGCGCGCCTGGTCGTCGGTGCCGAGCCAATTGAGGTTGCCGAGCGTGCAGCCCGGATCGGCGGCACCTTGCGGGTAGGCGGCGCAGCGCTCCTCCTTGCTCATCAGCCAGAAGGGCGGCGTCGGCGCCGAGTGGGGAATGTTCGAGTTGACCGTCTGGTAGGAATAGCGGATCGGCGGCCAGATCATCCAGCCATTGGCCTCGATCTCGTCACGGATGAAATCGGAGCGGTAGTCCGTTTCGGCAAGAAATCCGCCAAACTTCTCCTCGGGATAATTGACCAGAACCGGAAACAGAATCTCGCCCTTGTAAGAGGCGGCGATCGGTTTGTCGTTGGCGATGAACTCCGCGAACAGGCTGAGGCCGAAGAGGACGAGAAAGAGCCAGAACGACCAGTAGCCGCGGCGGTTGGCCTTGAAGTTCTGCCAGCGCCGCCGTCCGATCGGTGTCAACCAGCCTTTGGCGGGAGCTCCGTCTTGGCGGGGAAGGGTCGTGACCGTACTCATCAGACGTCCCTCCGCTCGAAGTCGATGCGCGGGTCGACCCAGGTATAGATCAGGTCGGAGATCAAGCTGACGAAGAGGCCCATCAGCGAGAAGATATAGAGGGTCGCGAAGACGATCGGATAGTCCCGCTTGACGACCGCGTCGTAGCCGAGCCGGCCGAGCCCGTCGAGCGAAAAGATGTATTCGATCAACAGCGAGCCTGTGAAGAAGGCGGAGATGAAGGCGCCGGGAAAGCCGGCGATGACGATCAGCATGGCGTTGCGGAAGACATGACCGTATAGCACCCGCCGCTCGCTCAAGCCCTTGGCGCGCGCCGTCGTCACATATTGCTTCTTGATCTCGTCGATGAAGGAGTTCTTGGTGAGCAGCGTCGTCGTCGCGAAGGCCGAAAGCAGGAGCGTAATCAGCGGCAACGTCATGTGCCAGAAGTAGTCGAGGATCTTCTGCCACCAGGGGAGCTCATAAAAATTGTCCGAGACGAGGCCGCGTAGCGGGAACCAATCGAAGAAGGATCCGCCGGCGAAAACCACGATCAAGAGGATGCCGAAAAGGAAGCCCGGAACGGCATAGCCGATAATGATGACACCGGACGTCCAGACATCGAAGGTCGAGCCGTCGGTGACGGCCTTCTTGATGCCGAGCGGGATCGAGATGGCATAGGAAAAGACGAGAATCCAGAGGCCGAGCGAGATGGAGACCGGCATCTTGTCGACGATGAGGTCGACAACGGACGTGTTGCGGAAGAAGCTTTCGCCGAAATCGAAGCGGGCATAGTTCCACATCATCGACAGGAAGCGTTCGAGTGGCGGCTTGTCGAAACCGAACTGCTTCTCGAGCTTGGCGATGAATTCGGGATCGAGACCTTGCGCCCCGCGATATCGGCCGCCTTCGTCGCCGCCCCCCTGGAGCAGATCGCCACCGCCGCCTGTGAGCCGGTCCGATCCGGCCGCGTTGGTTAGCTCCGAAATCACCTGCTCCACCGGACCGCCCGGCGCGAACTGCAC
This sequence comes from Ensifer sp. IC3342, assembly GCF_020193655.1. Lineage (GTDB taxonomy): Bacteria > Pseudomonadota > Alphaproteobacteria > Rhizobiales > Rhizobiaceae > Sinorhizobium. The sequence continues at coordinate 1,379,902 of NZ_JADYVE010000001.1, read as the reverse complement.
GACGGCGAAGGAGATGGCCATGATCCCGATGATCGTCGGGATCATCAGGAGCAGCCGACGCAGGATATAGGCACCCATCAGGCGAACCTCAGCATCGTCTTGCCGCGGGTCGCGTCGATCCGCGGTGCTTCGGGTTGCCGTCTATTTCGTCTCAATGCCTGATACTCCTTGCCGTGCATTTCGGCCTCGGCCACTGCCGTATTTAAGTGATTCGCCTTTTGCATTTGGAATCGAGAGCCAGCTCGAGCGCAAGGGTTTCATTGGTTGGCGGCGGCCGTCCACCACCAGATGTCCGGAAAGCCGATCGCGTATTTCGGCAGTTCCGGCGGCCTGCTGACCGTATCGCGATAGGCGATATTTGCTGCCTTCGGGTAGTAGAGCGGCACGACGTAATGGTGGGCGAGCAGCACCCGGTCGAGCGCCTTCGTGGCGGCAACGAGCGTGTCGCGGTCCTTGGCGAAGATGACGCGGTTGATCAGGGCGTCGACGCCCGGATCGCTGATGCCGGCATAGTTTCTCGAACCCTCCCGCGTAGCCGATGTCGAACCCCAGAAGTCCTCCTGTTCATTTCCCGGGCTCAAGGTCTGCCCCCAGACCTCCCAGGTCATGTCATAGTCGAAGGCCCGCTCGCGGTTCGTATATTGCGACGGGTCGACGGTGCGCACACTCGCTTCGATGCCGATCCGCTTGAGGTTCTGCGCGTAAGGCAGCACCACCCGCTCCAGCATCGGACTGCTCAAGAGAATCTCGAAGGAAAACGGCCTGCCGGTTGCCGTATTCACCATACGATTGCCTTTGAGCTCGAGGCCGGCCTCCTTCAGGAGCCCGATCGCCTTGCGCAGGTTGTCGCGCGCGTTCTGCGGTGTGCCGCCGACGGGATTGGCATAGGGTGTGGTGAATACTTCCGGCGGAATCTTGTCCTTGACCTCGTTCAGGATTTCGAGCTCGCGACCCTGCGGGAGGCCGGTGGAGGCCAGTTCCGTCAGGAAGAAATAGCTGTTCACACGCGTGTACTGATCGAAGAAGACTGTGCGGTTCAACTCCTCGAAGTCGAGCGCATAGTTGAGGGCCTCGCGCACACGCTCGTCATCGAATGGCTTGCGGCGCATGTTCGGCACCAGCGCTTGCATCACGCCGGTTGCCCTGAATGGCACCTGCTCGCGTTTTATGTGCCCTTCCCTGACCGCCGGAAAGTCATAACCGGTCGCCCATCGGCGCGCCTGGGTCTCGCGCCAGAAATCGATGTCGCCGGCCCGGAACGCCTCAAATTCGACGCCGCTGTCGCCAAAGAAGGTGTAGGTGATGGAACCGAAATTGTTCTGCCCGACATTGACGTTGAGGTTTGCACCCCAATAGTCATCCCTCCGTTCATAACGGATCTGCGATCCGGCCGAAAACGAAGCGATTCGATAGGGGCCAGAGCCGATCACCGGCTCCAACGTCGTGCGTGTGATGTCGCGCGGCTTGCCGTCCGGACCGGACGCTTCCCACCAGTGCTTCGGGACAATCAGGAGCTGGCCGAGAATGTGCGGCAGCTCGCGATTGCTCTTCTCGTCGAAGCGGAATGTGACTTCGTGCTCGCCGGTCTTCTCCGCCCCGACGACATGCTTGTAATAGCTCTGGTAGAGCGGGTTCAGCTCCTTGCCCTTCGCGAAGCTGAAGATCACGTCTTCCGGTGTCACGGGTTTGCCGTCCGACCACTTCGCTTCCTTCCTCAAGCGGAATGTGGCGGAAGAGATGTCGTCCGGGAACGAAACGCTTTCGGCAATCAGGCCGTAGGCGGTCGAAATTTCATCATCGGCGGGCTTCATCAGCGTGTCGAAAACGAGCGACAGGCCAACGGCCGCCTCACCCTTTTCGAGGAGCGGATTGAATGTGTCGAAGGTTCCGGTCTGCGACAGCCGGACGTCGCCGCCTTTCGGGGCATCGGGGTTCACGTAGTCGAAGCGTTCGAAGCCTGGTGGATATTTGAGCTCGCCGACGAGCGAAAGACCATGGTGCCAGGTGGGCTGCTCCTGGGCACGCGCGCCGACCGGGCCGGGGGGTAAGAGCAGAGATATTGCCAGAAGTGCGGTCGCCAGGTTCGTCTTCGCAATACCGCTCAAATCCAGCATCCAGTTGCTTCCCTTGTCGTTTGATAATCTTTCGAGCCAGAATAGGCGAAATCAGGGCAATTGACAGGACTTGCCCAAAATCAGGCGAAATTTTTGAGTCACATCCGGGTGACCCGCCACTGCGTGATTCCTTAAATCGGGACCGGTTTAAGGACAAAATCATGCAGCAATTCAAAGTGCTGCAGCGATCTTTGCGCGTCGGACGCGCTGCGCTGTAGCCTCGGGCAAGTGCGGTGATTCGGGATAGGGGTGAAGGCAGACCGCGTGCGATACCGGCGCTGCCGCCGACCGGGGGATTGGAATGAGACTTGAAATAGCGGCTGCCTTTCGACGCTGCGGTTCGGCAATGCTGGGCTTGATCGTGGGGGCGAGCCTTCTGGCCACCGACGCCGCTTCGGCTGACGGAACGCCTGCGAAGGAACTCTTTGGCGCCAAGGCATTGCCGGCGGCGATGGCGCCTTCGTCCTACGGCTTTTATGCGAAGGGCTGCCTGGCGGGCGGCGTCGCGATCCCGACGGACGGGCCGACCTGGCAGGCAATGCGCCTTTCGCGCAATCGACACTGGGGCCACCCGGAAATGATCGCGCTGATCGAGCGTTTCTCGCAGGACGCAGCCGGGAAGATCGGCTGGCCGGGCCTCTTGCTTGGCGACATATCGCAGCCGCGCGGCGGTCCGATGACCTCCGGCCACGCATCGCACCAGATCGGTCTCGACGCCGACATCTGGCTGACACCGATGCCGCAGAGGACGCTGACCTATGAGGAGCGCGAATCGATTTCCGCGACCTCGATGCTGGAGAAGAACAAGTTCCTGACCGTCGATCCGTCCATATGGACGCCCAGTCACGCGCGGCTGATCATGATGGCGGCAAGCTATCCCCAGGTGGAGCGCGTCTTCGTCAATCCGGCGATCAAGAAGAAGCTCTGCGACACCTGGAAGGGCGATCGGTCGGCGCTCGGCAAGGTCCGGCCGATCTACGGTCACGACTATCATTTCCACATTCGCATCAAGTGCCCCGATGGTTCCGTTGGCTGCAAGGGCCAGGCGCGGGTGCCGGCGGGTGACGGCTGCGACAAGTCGCTCGCCTGGTGGTTCACCGACGCGCCCTGGGCAAAGCCAAAGAAGAAGCCGGAAAAGCCCGTGAAGCCGAAATTTGCAAAGCTTTCGGATCTGCCGAAGGCCTGCGCCCTGGTACTCGACGGCCCGGCTCCGACTTCCGGGCAGGAAGCGACCTACGGCACGGCCTACCGCGCCGCGACCACCGCTTCGGCTCCCGCGACCGCCGTTCCCGCCGCCGCGACGAGCATCGAAGCGGTCATCGGCGCCGCGGCCGCGGCGCCATTGGAAAACATTCCGGTGCCCCTGCCTCGTCCTGCGTTGCAATAGCCGTCCGGACGGAGGCGACTCGATAGGCCGAGCTCCGCCGGCCCTGCTGACTTTCCAATTGCGCAATGCTCATGTATAGGGCTTTCAAATCGATTTAAAGTTGACGCTGGAGAGGCAGCATGGCCGATCGGAAATGTCTTGCCCTGATTGCCCACGATCAGAAGAAGGATGATCTTGCCGCCTTTGCCAAGGCAAACGAGGCGGTGCTCTCCAAATGGAAGATCGTCGCCACCGGCACGACCGGCGGCCGCGTTCTGGAGGCTTGTCCCGGGCTCGATATCACCCGCCTCAAAAGCGGACCGCTCGGCGGCGACCAGCAGATCGGCGCGATGATCGCCACCGGCGACGTGGATTTCCTCATCTTTTTCGTCGATCCGCTGACTGCCATGCCGCATGATGTCGACGTCAAGGCGTTGATGCGCCTGGCGATCGTTTATGACATCCCGATGGCGCTGAACCGTGCCACGGCGGAAGAGTTGATCGCCTTCCAGCGCAACTGATACACAGTCTCGAAGATTCCATGACCGCGATCAGGACGGATTTTGCAATGCTCAGTGCGAGTGACCACGGCTTTCCCTTTCCGATATTGATCGGCGACATCGGTGGAACGAATGCGCGTTTCGCGCTGCTGATCGATACCTATGCCGAACCGAAGCAACTGCCACCGATCAAGACGGGTGATTTCGCGACGATCGAGGAGGCGATGCAGAAGTGCATCCTCGACAAGACCTCCGTTCAGCCGCGCTCGGCGATCCTGGCGGTCGCAGGGCCGATCAAGGGAGACGAAATTCCGCTGACGAATGCCGGCTGGGTGATTCGGCCGAAGGACATGCTGGCGAGCCTTGGTCTCGCCGACGTGCTGATCATCAACGACTTCGAGGCGCAGGCGCTCGCGATCGCCACACCCGCCGACGAGGATCTCGTCCAGATCGGCGGCGGCAGCGTCCGCCCGTCGACGTCGCGCGTCGTGCTCGGTCCCGGAACGGGCCTTGGCGTTGCCGGCCTGGTTTTCGCGCAGCACACCTGGATCCCCGTGCCCGGCGAGGGCGGCCATGTCGATATCGGTCCGCGCACCGAGCGCGATTTCCGGATCTGGCCGTTCCTGGAGCCGATCGAGGGCCGCATGGCGGGCGAGCAGATTCTGTGCGGTCGCGGCATCATGAACCTTTATCGGGCGGTCTGCGCCGCCAATGGCGAGGAGCCGCTGCTCACCGACCAGGCGGCGGTGACGACCAGCGCGCTTTCCGGCTCGGATCCGGCGGCTATCGAGACGGTGTCGCTCTTCAGCACCTATCTTGGTCGCGTCGCCGGCGACATGGCGCTGATCTTCATGGCTCGCGGCGGCGTGTTCCTGGCGGGCGGCATCTCGCAGAAAATATTGCCGGCTTTGATGCGGCCGGAATTCCGCGCGGCCTTCGAGGACAAGGCGCCCCATTCGGCGCTGATGCGAACGATTCCGACTTTCGCCGTCGTCCACCCGATGGCGGCACTTTCCGGTCTCGCCGCCTTCGCGCGCACGCCGAGGGACTTCGGTGTTGCAATGGAGGGACGGCGCTGGAGAAGCTGACCGGCCGAATGTTCGCAAAGACTCGCCAAAACAGCATCAAAGCACTATAGAGCCCCGGACGGGCGATGCCGGTACACGGAACGCCGTAGCGAGCTCAGGGAAGACGGGCTTTTTGGACGCCAAGAATAGAAAACAGCGCGCAGTCGATTCCGACACGATTACCGGAATCCTGAGGCGCGTCATTGCCGAAAACGGCCGCGACCACATCCGGGGTTATGCCTTTGCCATCGCCTGCCTAGTGGTCGTGGCGGCGACGACCGGTTTCACGGCTTGGATCATGGAAAGCGTGATCAACGAGGCCTTCGCCAACAGGCGCGCTGATATCGTGCTGTGGATCTGCGCCGGAATCTTCGCGGCCTTCGTCCTGCGGGGTCTTGCGACCTACGGACAGGCGGTCGCGCTCTCGAAGATCGGCAACAATATCGTCGCGCGCTATCAGCGCCGGCTTTACGCGCATCTGATGGCGCTCAGCGTCGGCTATTTCCATGACATGCGCTCAGCGCAGCTTGCCGCCAAGATCAGTCAGAATGTCAGCGGCATCCGCGACGTGCTCAACATGACGGTGACGTCGATCGCCCGCGACTTTCTGACCCTGATCGGGCTCATCGGCGTCATGTTCAGCAAGGACTGGCTGCTCTCGCTCATCGTCTTTTTTGTCGCGCCGCCGTTGCTTCTCGGCCTGCGTTATGTCTCGAAGCGCCTGCGCCTGGCGACGCGCGAGGCCGTCGAGGTCAACAGCCGCGTGCTCGGCGCCATGCAGGAAACCATCCAGGGCATTACCATCGTCAAGGCGTTCACGATGGAAAACGAACTGCGCCGCAAGGTCGAGTCGATCATCGACCGGGCGGAAAACCGGGCAAACCGGATCGCGCGGCTCAGCGAACGCACCGCGCCGATGACGGAAACCTTTGCCGGCCTGGCGATATCGTCGGTGCTCGCTTACTCGGCTTTCCGCACGATCTACGGCAACGTCCCGCCGGGCGCGTTCTTCGCCTTCGTCACCGCGCTCTTGATGGCCTACGACCCGGCACGGCGTCTGGCGCGTCTGCAGGTGTCGCTGGAGCGCGCGGCGGTCAACGCGCGCATGATCTATGAGATTCTTGACACGGTGCCGCATCAGCGCGACCGTCCCGATGCAACCGAAATCAAATTCGGCGAGGCGACGATCGAACTGCGTGACGTGCGCTTCGCCTACGGCAGCGGCGACGAGATCCTGAAGGGGGTCAGCTTCCGCGCCGAGGGCGGCAAGACGACGGCGCTGGTCGGCCCTTCGGGTGCCGGAAAGTCGACCATCATCAGCCTTATCCCGCGCTTCTATGACCCCAAGTCGGGGCAGATTCTCATCGACGGACAGGATATCGCCGGGGTCACCAAGCAGTCGCTGCGCAACGGACTTGCCTATGTCTCGCAGCAACCGTACCTCTTCGAAGGCTCGATCCGCGACAACATTCGCTATGGCCGGCCGGCGGCTACGGACGCGGAAATCGAGGAAGCGGCGCGGCTCGCTTACGCCCATGATTTCATCCTGGCGCAACCGCAGGGCTACGATACGCCGGTTGGCGAGAACGGCGTGACGCTGTCGGGCGGCCAGCGCCAGCGGCTGTCGATTGCACGCGCACTTGTGCGCAATGCGCCAATCCTCCTTCTCGATGAAGCGACCTCCGCCCTCGATACCGAGTCCGAGGCTGCGGTGCAGAAGGCGCTCGATCGGGCGATGAGCGGCCGCACGGTCATCGTCATCGCTCACCGGCTTTCGACCGTGGTCAACGCCGACAAAATCATCGTCATGAAGGACGGCGGCGTCGTCGAGGAGGGCACGCATGAGGAGCTTGCACAGCGTCCGGACGGTCTTTACGCTCGGCTGCACAATCTTCAGGGCAGCGCCTCGGACATGACGGCGGAAGACGCAATCCTATAGAAGCCAAGGGAATTCGACGATGAGCGAAACGGATATGAAGCTCGTGGTGGTCGGTGCGGCCGGCCGGATGGGCCAGACACTGATCCGGATCGTTCACGGCGTGGCCGGCGTGCGCCTCCACGCCGCAGTGGAGCGGCCGGGCTCGCCGTTCATCGGCCGTGACGCGGGCGAAGTCGCCGGGCTCGGGCCGATCGATGTCGCCATCACCGACAAGCCGCTCGAGGCCTTCGTCGAGGCGGAAGGCGTTCTCGATTTCACGTCGCCGGCAGGCACGGTCGAATTCGCCGGGCTGGCGGCGCAGGCACGCATCGTCCACGTCATCGGCACGACCGGCTGCTCGGCCGACGACGAGGCGAAGATCCGCGCAGCGGCGCGGCATGCGCGCGTCATCAAGTCGGGCAATATGAGCCTAGGCGTCAATCTTCTTGGCGTGCTGGTGCAGCAGGCGGCGCGCGCGCTTAAAGCGGCAGACTGGGACATCGAAATTCTGGAAATGCACCACAAGCACAAGGTTGATGCCCCGTCGGGCACGGCGCTCCTGCTCGGAGAAGCGGCGGCCAAGGGCCGCGGCATCGCGCTCGCAGATCATTCCGTCCGGGTCAGGGACGGCCACACCGGAGCACGCCCGGAAGGGGCGATCGGTTTTGCCACTTTGCGCGGCGGTTCCGTCGTCGGTGAACATTCCGTCATTCTCGCGGGCGAGGGCGAGCAGGTCACTCTTTCCCACAGCGCCACGGATCGCTCGATCTTCGCGCGCGGCGCGGTCACGGCCGCCCTTTGGGGGCGCAACCAGAAGCCCGGCTTCTATTCCATGCTCGATGTTCTCGGGCTCAACTGACACTCAAATCTTTCAAGAGGAAATGAAATGAGCGGCACCCTCGTTCTCGTTCGGCATGGCCAGAGCGACTGGAACCTGAAGAACCTGTTCACCGGCTGGCGCGACCCGGACCTGACCGAGCTCGGTGTCGAGGAAGCGAAAGCGGGCGGCAAGGCGCTCGCCGAGTACGGCATCAAGTTCGACATCGCCTTCACCTCTTCCCTTATTCGCGCCCAGCGCACCTGCCAGCTCGTTCTCGACGCCGTCGGCCAGTCCTCGCTCGAAACCATTCGCGACCAGGCGCTGAACGAACGCGACTACGGCGATCTTTCCGGCCTCAACAAGGACGACGCGCGTGCCAAATGGGGCGAGGAGCAAGTGCACATCTGGCGCCGCTCCTACGACGTCCCGCCGCCGGGCGGCGAGAGCCTGCGCGATACCGGCGCGCGCGTCTGGCCCTATTACCTTACCGATATCCTGCCGCGCGTGCTTTCGGGCCAGAAGGTGCTGATCGCCGCCCATGGCAACTCGCTGCGCTCGCTCGTCATGGTGCTCGACAAGCTGACCAAGGAACAGATCCTCAAGCTCAACCTCGCGACCGGAGTGCCGATGGTCTACAAGCTGAACGCGGATTCAACGGTTGCGTCGAAGGAAGTGCTGGGCGACATGTCCGGCGCGCATTGACTTTGGCGCACTGAGACGAGGGCGATTTTGCCCCTCTCCTCGGGTTTAACCCGAGAACTAGCCCCGCCCCGCCCGCGGGGCGAGGGGACTGAGACGGGGCCGCGAGTCTCCTTCGCCCCGCCTGCGGGGAGAAGGTGGCCGGCAGGCCGGATGAGGGGCGATCCGCGGGCGGAAAGACGTATCCTCCATTCGGCCGCTGGTACCCCATCACATCACGCCTTGCCCGCTTCCCAGCCGAGAATCGCGCGCTTGCGCGTCAGGCCCCAGTGGTAGCCGGTAAGATCGCCGCTCTTGCCGAGCGCACGGTGGCAGGGCACGACGAAGGAAATCGGATTGCGTCCGACGGCCGCGCCGACGGCGCGTGACGCGGTCGGCTGGCCGATCTCGTCGGCAATCTTCGAATAGGTCGTCGCTTTCCCAAGCGGGATGTTCAAGAGCGCCTGCCATACCCGGATCTGGAAATCCGAGCCGATGAGAAAGATGCGAAGCGGCTCCTCCGCGCACCAGCGCTCCGGATTGAAGATACGGGCGGCATAACGCGCCGTTGCTGCACTGTCCTCGACATAGCTCGCCTTCGGCCACCGCCGGGCCATATCGTCGAAGCTCGAGCGCTCCTCGCCGGAATCGGCAAAGGCAAGTCCGGCAAGGCCACGCTCGGTGACCATGACGAGCGCGGTTCCGAAGGGCGAGGGGTGGAAGCCGTAGCGAATGGTCAACCCGGCACCGCGCGCCTTCCATTCGCCGGGCGACATTGCCTCGTGCGTGACGAAGAGGTCGTGCAACCGGCTGGGACCGGACAGGCCCACTTCGATGCTGGTCTCGAGCAACGGCATGTCCTCCTGCCGCAGCAGCCGTTTGGCGTGATCGAGCGTCACCGCCTGGAGAAAGGCCTTGGGCGACAATCCCGCCCAGCGGGTGAAGGTCTTTTGCAATTGCGTCGGCGACTGACCGAGGCATCGGGCGACGGTTTCGAGCGATGGCTGATCGCGGTAATCCTCGGTCAGCATCTCGATCACGCGGCTGACCGTATCGTAATCCGTGCCTTCGGGAGTGATGTCGGTCGGAATGGAAGTAACAACGTTCATGATCGCCTCCTGTCAGCCTACAGGTAATCATGTGGCGAGTGGATAACCACCCGATTCTTGTGCGCGTCGGTGCGGAGCAGTGCCTGGAAGAGTCCGCAATTGCGCCGTTTCAAGTCAGCGCCCGCGGGCGGTCGCGAGCGCACGGGCAAAGGCCAGCGCGAAGGTTTCGCGGTCGTCACGATTGAGGAAGGAGCCGATGTCGGTCTGGCGGCCACCGCCGACGATCCACATCGAAACGATGCCGATCTCCTGGTGCCGCTTGATGCTGAATCGCGCCCAGAAGGGATTGAAGCGATGCTCGGTCATTCTCCCCGATGGGGTGAATTTCTTGACCGACACGTCGGTCCGCGAGACGCTGACTTCTTCCCGGGCGCGTGCGGAACGATAATTGAGCCAGAAGGCGCCGAAGAGCAGGACGAAGTCCAGGCCGAAGAAAAAGACGATCGGCCATGCACCGATGACCAGGAACACGAATATGTGCATGAGGCCCATCGCGCCTGCGATCATCAGAAGGACCTTGAAACCTTTGAGGCCGAGCGAACGGTAGGGCGTAAGCTCGGCCGCAAAGATCGGCTGGTCGTTGATGGAGGTCTCGGCGTTGCCTTCGGTCATAACCAATGACTATAGATGCAGCATGAAAAACGTGAAGCTGAAATCGCCGAAACAATCGTCAAAATCGAACGCTGCGACAGTCCGCCTGGCGCGGGCGCAGCGCAGCGCCTACAGCGCTGCCGAAGTCGAGGAGATCTTCCGCCGTTTCTCGGTGCAGCGCCCGGAACCGAGGGGCGAACTCGAACACGTCAATCCGTTCACGCTGGTAGTGGCGGTCGCTCTTTCGGCCCAGGCAACCGATGCCGGCGTCAACAAAGCGACGCGCGCGCTCTTTGCCGTTGCCGATACTCCGCAAAAGATGCTGGCGCTGGGCGAGGAAAAGCTTCAAGACTATATTAAGACGATCGGGCTCTACCGCAACAAGGCGAAAAACGTCATCGCGCTCTCGGAGAAACTGATCACCGATTTCGGCAGTGAGGTACCCCGGACACGGGAAGAACTGGTTACCTTGCCGGGCGTCGGACGCAAGACCGCCAATGTCGTCTTGTCGATGGCTTTCGGCCAGCCGACCATCGCCGTCGACACCCATATCTTCCGCATCGCCAATCGCATTCGCCTGGCGCCGGGCAGGACGCCCGACGAAGTGGAAGCGCATCTGCTCAGCGTCATCCCCGAGGCCTATCTTTACCACGCGCACCATTGGCTGATCCTGCACGGTCGCTACGTCTGCAAGGCACGCCGGCCGGAGTGCGAGCGTTGCGTCATCGCCGACCTCTGCAAGTTCTCGGAAAAAAGTTGCGATATACCGGCCCCCTTGGTCGAACTGCCGCCGCAGGTCGTGCCCATTGCCGGCTGAGAGGCATCCGTTGGTCATTTTTGCGTTGTGACTTCCAAATGGCCGGAAAACCGGTATTAACGGAGACCGGTCATTTCAGGAAACCGGACGGAGTTCATGACAAAATACGATGTGCTGACGATCGGCAACGCGATCGTCGATATCATTGCGCGCTGCGATGACAGCTTTCTTGTGGAGAACGGGATCATCAAGGGCGCGATGAACCTCATCGACGCGGATCGAGCCGAGTTGCTCTATTCGCGGATGGGTCCGGCGGTTGAGGCCTCGGGCGGCAGCGCCGGCAACACGGCGGCTGGTGTTGCGAGCCTGGGCGGGCGGGCGGCCTATTTCGGCAAGATCGCCAGTGATCAGCTCGGCGACATTTTCACGCACGACATCCGGGCGCAGGGCGTCTATTTCCAGACGAAGCCGCTCGAAAGTCTGCCGCCGACCGCACGCTCGATGATCTTCGTGACGGAAGACGGCGAGCGGTCGATGAACACCTATCTCGGCGCCTGCGTCGAGCTCGGCCCCGAAGATGTAGAGGAGGATGTCGTCGCGCAATCCAAGGTCACCTATTTCGAAGGCTATCTGTGGGACCCGCCGCGGGCCAAGGATGCGATCCGCGAGGCGGCCCGAATCGCCCATGCCAACGGCCGCGAAATGGCCATGACGCTCTCGGACAGCTTCTGTGTTCATCGCTATCGCGACGAGTTCCTCGACCTGATGCGTTCCGGCACCGTGGACATCGTCTTTGCTAATAGGCAGGAAGCCCTGGCGCTTTACGAGACGGAGGATTTCGATTTTGCGCTCAAGGCGCTCGCGAAAGACTGCAAGCTCGCGGCCGTGACGCTGAGCGAAGAGGGCTCAGTCGTCATTCGTGGCGACGAGCGTGTGCGCGTCAGGGCAAACGCCATCGAGCAGGTGGTCGACACGACCGGTGCCGGAGACCTCTATGCGGCCGGGTTCCTCCACGGTTACACATCGGGGCGCTCGCTGGAAGTCTGCAGCAAGCTCGGCAATCTCTCCGCCGGCATCGTGATCGGGCAGATCGGTCCGCGTCCGATGATATCGCTTGCCACAGCTGCCAAGGAAGCGGGCCTCGTCTGATTCTTGTCGGCCAAGAGCGCGGTTTTCACGATCGCTGGAAGCATTCATGCTCATTATTTTGGGTGGCCTGCCGGGAACCGGGAAAACGACAATTGCTCGTGCCTTAGCGAAGCTGTTGAAAGCTGTGCATGTGCGCGTTGATACGATCGAGCAGAGCATTCGGGCTTCGGGTGCCCCAAGCTCGGACGTCGGACCGGCAGGATACGTAGCGGCTTACGGGGTGGCTGAGGACAATCTCACTCTCGGCCACACCGTCGTTGCGGACTCCGTAAATTGCTTAAAAATCACGAGAGACGCCTGGCTGTCGGTAGCAGACCGATCGGCGACACCAGCCGTCGAGGTGGAGGTCATCTGTTCGGACAAGGCGGAACATCGCCGACGGGTAGAGACCCGGGTGACCGATGTAGAGGGGCTATCAAAACCAACGTGGCAAGAGATTACCGATCGAGTCTACGAAGATTGGGGGCCGCGTACCCTCGTGGTCGACACCGCGACGAAGGGCGTGGATGAACTCGTTGCCGATCTGGAGCTTGGTCGAAAGTCAAAAAAGCTATGACTTTCGACACGCCCGGCCCTTTTGTGCGAACGCTTGAGCCGACGAGCTAACAGCCGTTGCCAGCCAGGAGCGACTTACTTGAAGGCTTCGCCCGGATAGGCGCCCCAGATCTCGCCTTGAGCGATCCAGCCTTCGACGCCTTGCGTTTCAGCGCGGCACCAGTCGCCATTGCATTCGCCGATCTGCAGCATGACGCCGGGCTCTATCCGCGCCACGATCGGCGCCGTGCTTTGAGGATCGCGGCGGAGGTTGACGAAGATGCCTTCGCCCTTGCCGCGCATCCACGGGGCGGCAAGTGCGGTCCGGTCGCCGGAAAGAAGCGCCTGGTTCACCCAGCCCTCCGTCCCGTCCGCGTCGCGAATGCGGCGCCAGTTGTCGTATTCCTGGATGATTTCCACTGGCACGCCCGACTTGAGGTAGCGGAAGGCCACCGCGTAGTCGAGGCTCGGTCCGATTCGTAAGTTGACGCTCTTCGCCTTCAGGCTGACAAAGCGCGGCAGCGGCAGGCCGCTCGCACCTTTCGCCGCTTGGGCAAAGGCGCCGGAGGTCATCATGGCCATCCCGATGCAGGCGGCTACCAACACGGTCGAGAAGCTGGAAACGACATCACGCATGACGAAGCTCATGTTCCGATAGAAGCTAGGCCTTGAAGGCGCACTTTGATCTGGCCCGTCGGCTTGGGGTGCAAATCCGGTGTCAGGCAGTGACTTTCAATTGTCTTCGCCACCGGGTCTGGTAGAAATTGCGACTACAGGGAGAAACTATCACCCAACTTGGTTAAGGACCCGTGAACGAGGGCCGCGCATAACGATGACAAGCAAGAAGAAGCCAACGGTCTACATCACCCGGAAACTACCGGATGTCGTCGAAACCCGCATGCGCGAACTCTTCGACGCAGAGCTGAATGTCGACGACACGCCGCGCACCCAGCCGGAGCTGGTTGCTGCGGTCAAGCGGGTCGACGTGCTCGTGCCGACGGTGACGGATCGTATCGATGCTGCGCTGATCGAGCAGGCGGGGCCGCAGTTGCGGCTGATTGCCGCCTTCTCGAACGGTGTCGACAACATCGATGTCGACGCGGCCGCTCGCAGGGGCATTACCGTCACCAACACCCCGAATGTGCTTACCGAAGACACCGCCGACATGACCATGGCGCTCATCCTCGCGGTGCCGCGACGGCTCGCCGAGGGTGCACAGATCCTGACCGATCGCAAGGGGGAATGGGCGGGCTGGTCACCAACCTGGATGCTGGGCCGCCGTATCGCCGGCAAACGCATCGGTATCGTCGGCATGGGCCGGATCGGCACCGCCGTCGCCCGCCGCGCCAAGGCCTTCGGACTTTCGATCCACTATCACAACCGCCACCGGGTCAAGCCCGAGACCGAGGAAATGCTCGAGGCGACCTATTGGGACAGCCTCGACCAGATGCTTGCCCGTGTCGACATCGTCTCGGTGAACTGCCCCTCGACGCCCGCGACGTACCACCTGATCTCGGCCCGACGGCTGGCGCTGATGCGCCCGGATAGCTACATCGTCAACACTGCACGCGGCGATGTCATTGACGAGACAGCACTGATCAAGTGCCTGAGGGAAGGCAAAATCGCCGGCGCCGGGCTCGACGTTTTCGAGAACGAGCCGGCGGTCAGTCCGAAGCTCGTCAAACTCGCCGGCGAAGGCAAGGTGGTGCTCTTGCCGCATATGAGCTCCGCGACCCTCGAAGGCCGTATCGACATGGGTGAAAAGGTGGTGATCAATATCCGCACCTTCTTCGACGGCCACCGTCCGCCGGACCGGGTGCTGCCGGGGCGGGATTAGAGCAAATCCAGAACGGGTTTCCGTCCGGATTTGCGTCGTTCCAACGCTACAGGCGTTTGCGCATTTCGATCGACGTCGGGCGGGTGAAGCCGGGATGGGCCGAACGGTCGGTCTCGACAAAGCCCCAGGCCGAGAACCTCGCGTGATTCTCGGAAAGCTCGATGCGCGTCTGCAGCCGCAGGGCGGGAAGTTTCAGTTCGCGCGCCATCTCTTCGGCGGCCGCGAGAAGCAGCCGCCCCGCGCCCTTGCGCTGTGATGAGGGCGCGACGGCGAGCTTGCCGATACAGAGGCAATCCGGCTCCCGCTTGCAGAACACGCAGCCGATGAGATCACGCCCGGTGAGGGCAACAAAGGCAATCTCGTCTTCGGCCTTTCGACGAAGCGCTTCCGGCGTCAGCGCATGCGCGGAAGAGGGTGGATCGATCCGTCCGTCCATCCATATAGGCGAAGGATGCGAGGATCAGCGCTAGCAATTCTTCGAAGCGACCGTCGATGCGGATCACCTTCATGGTGCCCTCAAGCTGCGCCACGGCGATACCGGATCGTGCTGAACTCAGCCGCGAGCGCATCGTAGAGCAGCAGCCGGCCAACGAGCGGCTGGCCGATCCCGGTGATGAGCTTGATCGCCTCCATCGCCTGCAGCGTGCCGATGACGCCGGTCAAGGCGCCGAGAACGCCAGCCTCGGCGCAGGAGGGAACCACGCCCGGCGGGGGAGGGGCGGGAAAGAGGTCGCGATAGGATGGGTTTGGATGGCCCTCGGCATCGGTTTCGTAGGGTTTCAGCACGGTGACGGACCCGTCGAAGCGGCCGACGGCGCCGGTGACCAGCGGAACCTGCGCCGCTTCGGCCGTGTCTGCCGCCAGATAACGCGTATCGAAATTGTCCGAGCCATCGATGACGAGATGGTAATGGCGGAAGATTTCCTCCGCATTCCCGGCCTCGAGCCGCGTGTGATGCATCGTGGCCGTAACATGCGGGTTCAGCGCATTGATCGCCATCACGGCGCTCTCGACCTTTGGTCGGCCGATATCCGCGGTTGTGTGAATGACCTGCCGCTGCAGATTCGACAGCGACACGACGTCGTCGTCGATGACGCCGAGTGTTCCAACGCCCGCCGCGGCGAGATACTGGAGCACGGGCGCGCCGAGGCCGCCCGCGCCAATGACGAGAGCGCGCGCGGCCTTCAGCTTCTGCTGCCCCGCTCCGCCCACTTCCGGCAAGACGATGTGGCGTGCGTAGCGGGCGATTTCCGCCGTGTCGAGCTTTGCGTCGATCGTCATTCGGGACCCTTTCCGTTGCATCACGTTGATTTAGGGGCGAACCGGCCGAATATCATAAACGTGATCGATTCTTCTCCGCATCCTCTCCAAGGTGCGAGTCTCACCCGGAAACCTGTCCGTTGGCAACGGTCAGGAAGCGGCCGCGTTCGCCAAGCGCTGCAAACATGGTCCGGTCGGTTCCGGTCATGAAGGCCTGACCGCCAAGGCCGTCGACGAGGTCGAAGAGCGCCGCCCGCCGCCCCTCGTCGAGATGGGCAGCGATTTCGTCGAGCAGCAACACGGGCGCATGGCCGGTCATGTCGCCGACAAGCCGCGCATGGGCGAGCACAAGGCCGACCAGCAGCGCTTTCTGCTCGCCGGTCGAGCAACGTTCGGCTTCCATGTTCTTTTCCCGGTGACGAATGAGGAGATCGCTGCGATGCGGACCATCGAGCGTGCGGCCGGCCGCGGCATCGCGGCCGCGGCCTTCCAGCAGCATTGCCAGGTACCGCTCTTCGAGATCGTAGGCCGGCAGGCCTTGCAAGTCGTCAAGAAAGCCCGAGAGCGACAGCGTCGCGGACGGAAATGTACCCTCGCTCTGGCTTCGTTCGACTAGCGCCGTCAGCAGCCCCAGCATTTCGAGTCGCGCCAGCGCCATGGACACTCCGAGTCCGGCCATTTCGCGCTCGATTGCCGAGAGCCAGGCAGGATCCGGCCGAAACTCCGTCAGCAGCCGGTTGCGGCTGCGCATCGCGCGCTCGAACTCGCTGGCGCGCCGACCGTGCTCCGGGTCGAGCGAGAGTACCAGCCGGTCGAGAAATCGCCTGCGATCGGCGGACGGGCCGGTGAAGAGGCCATCCATCGCCGGGGTCAGCCAGAGCACCCGCAGGTGATCGGTCAACTCGTCCACGGTCCTGGCCGGCGTGCCATTGAGCCGCAGGCGGCGCGCTTGGCCATCCTCGGTGCCAGCGGTACCCGTGCCGATTTCCACGGGTCCTTCCATGCCCTCGACTGCCGCAAACACCGAGAAGCCGTCGGCCGCTCCAACGCGCACGACGTCGGCATAGGCCGCACGGCGCAGGCCGCGGCCGGGCGAGAGAAACGAAACCGCTTCCATAAGGTTCGTCTTGCCCGCGCCGTTCTCGCCGGTCAGCACGACATGGCGCGCGTCGAGGTCGAGCGCCAGCATCGCGTAGTTGCGAAAGTCAGTCAGTTTCAGGCGGTTGAGGAAGACCTTGTGCGGCATCTCTGGTCCGGATTCGACATTGCTGTCAGGTAGGCCGAAAGCGAGGCCAAGGCAAGGCGAAACGGGTGGTTTCGGGCCGGGGCCGCTTTGCCGTCGGACTTAACAGAAAGCCTCTCTCTGCTCCTCATCGCGCTACCACGACCTTCTCCCCGTTATAACGGGGAGAGAAGGCTGGGGTGAGGGGCGATTCCGCTTCAGGGCGGCCCTTTGCCGCAGAATCCTTTGTGGGGAAGCTTCGGTTTTCACTCGCTCGAGAACTTTCCCTAAGCGCGCGGGTGCAATATGACAGTTTTGTGACAATCGACAGATGGATCTGCAATGCTCGGCCTGTTTCGCAAGCTTCTTCCCCGTGAGGATCGATTCTTTGATCTTTTTGCGCAGCACTCGCGCACAGTCATGGGAGCGGCGGAAGCGCTGAATGCTTTGCTTGCCGGAGGGCAGGACATCGATCGCCATTGCGATCGCATCGTCGCGCTCGAGCATGAGGCCGACGAGATCACCCGCGAAGTTCTGCTGGCGGTGCGCCGCAGCTTCATCACCCCCTTCGACCGTGGCGACATCAAGGATCTCATCCAGTCGATGGATGACGCGATCGACATGATGCACAAGACGGTGAAGACGATCCGGCTCTACGAGCAGAAAAGCTTCGATCCCGGCATGCAGGAAATGGGTGCCGCAGTGGTACAGGCGGCCCATCTCGTTGCCGAGGCCATACCCTTGCTCAACCGGATCGGTGCGAATGCCCATCGCCTCACCACCATTGCCGAGGAAGTAACCCGTGTCGAAGGTCGCTCCGATGACTTGCACGACCAGGGGCTCAAGGATCTGTTCCAGCGTCACGGCGCCAGCAACCCCATGGCTTACATCATCGGCAGCGAAATCTACGGCGAGCTGGAGAAAGTCGTCGATCGCTTCGAGGATGTGGCGAACGAGATCAGTGGCATCGTGATCGAGAACGTCTGATGGATGCGACGCTCGCCTTCCCGCTGCTCGTGGGGCTCATCGCCGTCGCCCTGTTCTTCGATTTCCTCAACGGACTGCACGACGCGGCCAACTCGATCGCGACAATCGTCTCGACGCGGGTGCTCAGGCCGCAATATGCCGTCATGTGGGCGGCCTTCTTCAACTTCATCGCCTTTCTCTTTTTCGGCCTCCATGTGGCCGAGACGCTCGGGAAGGGTATCATCAATCCAGACATCGTCACGCCGCAGCTCATCTTCGCGGCGCTGATGGGCGCGATCGTCTGGAACATCGTCACCTGGCTGTTCGGAATTCCTTCGAGCTCCTCGCACGCACTCGTCGGCGGCCTCGTCGGAGCGGGCCTCGCCAGGGCCGGCTTCAGTTCCATCGTGTGGAGCGGCCTCCTCAAAACTGCCGGCGCAATCGTCATGTCGCCCGCCATCGGCTTCTTCCTGGCGTTGCTTCTCGTCCTGATCGTGTCCTGGCTCTTCGTTCGCCAGACGCCGTTTGCCGTCGACAGCACCTTCCGGGCGCTGCAGTTCGTTTCCGCCTCGCTCTATTCGCTGGGGCATGGCGGCAATGACGCGCAGAAGACCATGGGCATCATCGCCGTGCTGCTCTTTTCCCAAGGCTATCTCGGATCGGAATTCTATGTACCCTTCTGGGTGGTTATCACCTGTCAGGCAGCGATCGCCCTTGGCACGCTGTTCGGCGGCTGGAGGATCGTCCACACGATGGGATCGAAGATCACCAAGCTCAACCCGATGCAGGGTTTCTGCGCCGAAACGGGCGGTGCCATCACGCTCTTCGGGGCCACCTGGCTCGGCATTCCGGTCTCGACCACCCACACGATCACCGGTGCCATTATCGGCGTCGGATCGGCACGGCGCGTCTCGGCCGTGCGCTGGGGGCTGGCCGGCAACATCGTCATCGCCTGGGTGATCACCATGCCGGCGGCTGCCATGATCGCCGCACTTTCCTACTTCGCAGCCGACTTGTTCGGCTGACGTTTGGTCACGGAGAGCACGAAGTCAGCGTTGACATCCCCGCACCGATAGCCTTCAGCCTCCGGCGGTTGATCGCGGCGGGAGGTCGAGAGGAGCGTCCGCGGCGGTCTTCTGTTGAATAGCCCCTCATCCGGCCTGCCGGCCACCTTCTCCCTGCAAGCGGGGCGAAGGGGACTTGCGGCGCCGCCTAAGTCCCCTCTCCCCGTCAGAACGGGGAGAGGGTTAGGGTGAGGGGCAAATCTGAAGGACTAACTAGTCGCTGAGCGTATCGAAGAAATCCTTCATCCGGGCGAAGAAGCCTGTTGATTCCGGATTGTTCTCCTTGGACGAGATCTGCTCGAACTCCTGCAGCAGCTCACGTTGCCGCTTGGTCAGCTTCTGCGGCGTCTCGATCTGGATCTGGATGTAGAGGTCGCCGCTCTGGTTGGAGCGCAGCACCGGCATGCCCTTGCCCTTCAGGCGGAACTGCTTGCCGGCCTGCGTGCCTTCCGGCACGGTGACGCGGGACTTGGTGCCATCGAGCGTCGCCACGTCGAATTTGCCGCCGAGCGCGGCCGTCGTCATCGAGATCGGCACACTGCAATAGAGGTCGGCACCGTCACGCTGGTAGAATTCATGCGGTTTGACCGAGAGGAAGATATAGAGGTCGCCCGCCGGGCCGCCGCGAAGGCCCGCCTCGCCTTCGCCGGAGAGCCGAATGCGCGTCCCGTCCTCGATACCGGCCGGAATGTTGACCGAAAGCGTACGCTCCTCCATGACCCGGCCCTGGCCGTGGCATTTGGTGCAGGGGTCGGTGATCGTCTGGCCGCGGCCGCCGCAGGTCGGGCAGGTACGCTCGATCGAGAAGAAGCCCTGCGCTGCGCGCACGCGGCCGGAACCTTGACAGGTCGCACAGGTTTTCGGGCTCGTGCCGGGCTTGGCGCCGCTGCCGCTGCAGACGTCACAGGTGATCGATGTCGGCACGCGGATCTGCGCCGTCTTGCCGGAATAGGCCTCTTCGAGCGAGATTTCCATGTTGTAGCGAAGATCGGCGCCCCGCTCGCGCCCTCCGGCAGAGCGCCGCTGGCGCCCCCCGCCCATCATCTCGCCGAAGATGTCCTCGAAGATGTCGGAGAAGCCGCCGGCGCCGCCGCCCGCAAAGCCGTTGCCGAAGCCGCCGCCCATGCCGCCCTGCTCGAATGCGGCGTGACCGTAGCGGTCGTAGGCCGCGCGCTTCTGCGGGTCCTTCAGCGTCTCGTAGGCTTCGTTGATCTCTTTGAAAGACTTTTCCGCTTCAGCGTCGCCCGGGTTCTTGTCCGGGTGATATTTCATCGCCAATTTGCGGAAGGCGCTCTTCAGCTCCTTCTCATCCGCACTTCTTCCAACGCCGAGCGTTTCGTAAAGATCACGTTTCATGCTTCAAAGAATGTCCCATTGACAAGGCGTGCCAGCGCGGGGTCCGGCGGCTGCTGCCTGATTATCTTGCCACAGGATTTAGTAAACCTTGAAGCGCGATACCATAGCCAACTCGGGGTACGCGTGGTTTTTTGTCGAAAATCAGCACTCGTGCGGCCTGTTGCGTCGTCGTTGTCACCCGATCGGTCGCATGCCGGCGGTCGCACGGGCATGAAAAAAGCCCGGGATCGCTCCCGGGCTCCTTTGATTAACGATCGAAAGAGGCCTTATGCTGACCGCTTGCGGCCGTCTTCGTCCTTGACCTCTTCGAAGTCGGCGTCGACGACGTCGTCGTCGCGGGCCGCGTCTGCCGCGGCATCCGCATGGGCGGCTTCGGCCTGCTGTGCCTCATAGATCGCCTGGCCAAGCTTCATGGAAACCTCCATGAGCGTGTTGGTCTTCGCCTTGATGTCCTCGGCGTCCGGCTCGGACGCTTCGGTTGCGGCCTTCAAGGCTGCGATCGCATCGCTGATTGCCTTGCGGTCGGTTTCCGAAACTTTGTCGCCGTATTCCTTCAGCGACTTCTCCGAAGAATGAATCAGGCTCTCCGCCTGGTTCCGGGCTTCGACCGTTTCGCGGCGCTTCTTGTCGGCCTCGGCATTGGCCTCGGCGTCCTTGACCATCTTCTCGATGTCGGCATCGGAAAGACCGCCGGATGCCTGGATGCGGATCTGGTGTTCCTTGCCGGTGCCCTTGTCCTTGGCGGACACCTGCACGATGCCGTTGGCGTCGATGTCGAAGGTGACTTCGATCTGCGGCACGCCGCGCGGTGCCGGCGGGATGCCGACGAGATCGAACTGGCCGAGCAGCTTGTTGTCGGCAGCCATTTCACGCTCGCCCTGCGAAACGCGGATCGTCACGGCGGACTGGTTGTCTTCTGCCGTCGAGAAGGTCTGCGACTTCTTGGTCGGGATCGTCGTGTTGCGCTCGATCAGGCGGGTGAAGACGCCGCCGAGCGTTTCGATGCCGAGCGACAGCGGGGTCACGTCGAGGAGCAAGACGTCCTTGACGTCGCCCTGCAGAACGCCGGCCTGGATGGCGGCACCCATGGCGACCACCTCATCCGGGTTGACACCCTTGTGCGGCTCCTTGCCGAACAGCTGCTTGACGGTTTCCTGGACCTTCGGCATGCGGGTCATGCCGCCGACGAGAACGACTTCGTCGATCTCCGCCGCCGAAACGCCGGCATCCTTCAGCGCGGCCTTGCAGGGCGCGATGGTCTTCTGGACGAGATCATCGACCAGGCTCTCGAACTTGGCGCGCGACAGCTTCATCGTAAGGTGCTTCGGACCGGATGCATCCGCCGTGATGAACGGCAGGTTGATTTCGGTCTGCTGCGAGGACGACAGCTCGATCTTCGCCTTTTCGGCAGCTTCCTTGAGGCGCTGCAGCGCGAGCTTGTCGTTCTTGAGGTCGATGCCCTGTTCCTTCTTGAACTCGCCGGCGAGGTATTCGACGAGACGCATGTCGAAGTCTTCACCGCCGAGGAAGGTGTCGCCGTTGGTCGACTTCACCTCGAAGACGCCATCGCCGATTTCCAGAACCGAGATATCGAAGGTACCGCCGCCTAGGTCGTAGACGGCGATCGTCTTGCCGTCCTTCTTGTCGAGGCCGTAGGCGAGCGCAGCAGCGGTCGGCTCGTTGATGATGCGCAGCACTTCGAGGCCGGCGATCTTGCCGGCATCCTTGGTAGCCTGGCGCTGGGCGTCGTTGAAGTAGGCCGGAACGGTGATGACGGCCTTCTCGACCTTCTCGCCGAGGTAGGATTCGGCGGTTTCCTTCATCTTCTGAAGGATCATGGCCGAAATCTGCGACGGCGAGTAACCCTTGCCGTGCGCTTCGACCCAGGCGTCGCCATTGTCGGCCTTGGTGATCTTGTAGGGGACCATCCCCTTGTCCTTCTGGGTAGTTGGATCCTGGAAGGTACGGCCGATCAGGCGCTTGATTGCAAAAAGAGTGTTTTCCGGATTGGTGACGGCCTGGCGCTTGGCCGGCTGGCCGACGAGACGTTCGCCGTCGTCGGTGAATGCCACCATCGAGGGGGTCGTGCGCGCGCCCTCGGCGTTTTCGATCACCTTCGCGTCCTTGCCGTCCATGACGGCGACGCAGGAGTTGGTCGTTCCCAGGTCAATACCAATAACTTTAGCCATGTCGTTCTCTCCTTGCAGCGGACTGTCGGAACCCGGTCAGGCATTCGTGGGACAGCCCCTAACGGGATGGTCTTTGGATTTCACTGCAGCCGAGGCTGCGTCGATGCGGCGTATATAAGGACCGGCGTTTCGGACTGCAAGGCATTCTGCGGGGGGATCAGGGGCAAAAGCAAGCGCTCTTGATGGCGGAAGAAGCGATATCGACACCGCACCTTGGCGCCATCGGCGAATCCGGTCGAACACGAAGTCGGCGCTGCGGCTCAACCGCCCGTCAACAGATCAAAAAGCGTCGTCCGGCGGGTCGCGCCGGTCGTCTCGCCGACACCTGCGGGCGGGATAGGCCCGGCGCTCTCATCGTTGGCGGGTCGCACCTGCTCGATAGCGGCCGTACCGTCCACGCTTGCCGGCGGTTCGGGAAACGCATCGGGATTGGTGGCTGCGAAACCGTCCGGGAGGGTGCCGGGGCCGGCGACCGCGTCGCCGCTGTCGAACACAGGCTGCACGCCAGTCGTCCCGAAAAGCGGCGAAGGCGACAGGCCCTCGTGGGCGGCGGTCATGAATTCATGCCAAGCCTTGGCCGGAAGCCCGCCGCCGGTGACCTTCTTCATCGACTTGCCGTCGTCATTGCCGAACCAGACGCCGGTCGTCAGGTTCGACGTGTAGCCGACGAAGAGCGCGTCGCGGAACGATTGCGTGGTTCCCGTCTTACCGGCCGCCTCCCAGCCTTCGATGCGAGCCTTCTTGCCGGTGCCGTTTGTCAGCACGCGCACCATCATCTGGTTCATCTCGCTGACGATCGCCGGATCGAGCACGCGCGGCGGATTGTCGTAGGTGTTTTCATAGAGCACCGTGCCGTCGGCGGTGGAAATGCGGCGGATGACGTGCGGTGTCGCCTTGAAGCCGCCGTTCATGAAGGGTGCGTAGGAGGAGGTGAGTTCGACGAGGCTGACTTCAGACGTTCCGAGCGCGATCGAAGCGTTTGCCTGCATCTCCGAATCGATCCCGAGCCGATGCGCGAGCTTGACCACATTCTGCGGGCCGACTTCCATCACGAGTTCAGCCGCGATCGTGTTCAGCGAGTTGGCGAGCGCGTAAGCGAGCGTGACCTCGCCGCGGTATTTCTGGTCGTAGTTTTCCGGCGTCCAGTTGCCGATCCTGACCGGCGCGTCGTTTCGGACCGACATCGGCGTGCGGCCGATTTCGAGGGCTGCCGCATAGACGAAGGGCTTGAAGGCGGAGCCCGGCTGGCGCTTGGCCTTCGAGGCGCGGTCGAACTGGCTTTCGGCATAGTCCCGGCCGCCGACCAATGCCCTGATGGCGCCGGTGCCGTCGATCGACACGAGGGCGGCTTGCGAGGCGTTGAGCTTGCCGCCCTCCGCATCGAGTGTCGCGGAAATGGCTTCCTCGGCTTTCTTCTCAAGCGTCAGGTCGATCGTCGTGTCGATCACCAGGTCCTGGTTGATTTCACCGATCATGCCGGGAAGCTGGTCCATGACCATGTCGGCGACATAGTGCTCGGCGCCCGACCAGAAGCTCTTGGCCTTTGTCGGGGTTTGCGACATGGCCGTCTTGATCTCGGCGTCGGTGATGAAGCCTTCCTCGCGCATCGCGCCAAGCACCACCTGCGCGCGCTCCTCGGCGGCTTCAGGGTCGCGCGCCGGCGAGAGGCGAGAAGGTGCCTTGAGCAGCCCGGCGAGCACCGCCGCCTCGCCGAGATTGACGTCGCGCGCCGACTTGTTGAAGTAGCGCCGCGACGCGGCCTCGACGCCATAGGCGTTGGAACCGAAGAACACGCGGTTGAGATACATCGCGAGAATCTGTTCCTTGGAGTATTTCTGCTCCAGCCAGAAGGCGAGCAGCACCTCCTGCACTTTGCGCTCCAGCGTGCGCTCGGGCGAGAGGAATAGGTTCTTCGCGAGCTGCTGCGTCAATGTCGAGCCGCCCTGGACCATGCGGCCGCTCATCAGATTGGTCAGCATGGCGCGGGCAAGCCCCAGCGGATCGACGCCGAAATGCGAGTAGAACCGGCGATCCTCGATGGCGATCACCGCCTGAGGGATGTAGGGCGACATGTTTTCGAGCGACAGCGCCTCGCCGCCCGTCGCGCCGCGATTGGCGATGATGTCGCCGCTGACCGAAAGGATTTTCACGTTCGGCGGCCGGTCGGGGATCGACCAGCTGGTCGCGCTCGGCATCCGCGCGCCGTAATAGAGCACCAGGCCTCCGACGCCGATTGCACCCCATATGCCGAGCACGATGCACCAGTAGGCGAGCCTGCGGACAAGGCCGAAAAAGCCGCCGCCGCTGCCGGAGTCGCGCTGCCTACCGCGCTTGCCGCGGGTCTTTCGCTTGCCTGATTCGGATTTGCCGCGGGCGGGCCGGCGGGCACCTCCACTCACGCGATCGCTCGCCTCGACGCGTAAATCGTCGTCATCGTTGTCGCCGCCGCCGAAGGAGGGCTCGATCCGTTGTCCTGATTTGCCGCGTGCTGCCATGCCGGAAGGATCTATCCCTTTGAGGTCCGACCCGTCATCGCTCGAAAGCGATTCCCGGCGGCGCAATTCCTGTGGTGCGGGAGCTCGCCTGCCCGCATGTGCCGATGCGTTGCAATCTAAATGCGGCAATTTAAGGGGGAGTTAAGAGTTGCGGATCAACGAGTTCCGGCCGTTTCGACTGCCGAAGCATGCAAATTCCGGGCGCGACAAAATTCTGGTTGACGTCTCGCCATTTTGCCCTGCGTCAAACGCATTGCTGCATTGCAGCATTAACAATATTAAATCAGCCGAAATGATTTATCTTCAAGTCATCGAAGCGCTGCACCTCCTCCCGCGGCGCCCGATCAGGGATCGGTTTCACTCCTCCTCCCAGGAACCGATCAAGTTTAAAGACCCCGAGCCTCCTCCTCCCGGCTCGGGGTCTTTTTGTATCAGCCGACCGTACACCGAAAAACCCATGGCTCCAGGCCCGGCGCCGGTATATCAGACTTGTCATGAAATCCAGGGCAAATGGCTACGTCTTCGCGCTCCTTGCGATCGTCATCTTCGCGATCCAGGACGGCATTTCCAAGCATCTTGGCGCCATCTATCCGCCGGTCTTCGTGTCGATGATCCGCTATTGGGCCTTTGCCGCATTCGCTGCAGTGCTGGCGGCGCGGGCGCCGGGCGGGCTGAAGGCGACGATCGTGACGAAGAAGCCGGCGCTGCAGGTGCTTCGCGGCGTGTTGCTGCCGGCGCAGATCGTCGTCGTCATCACCGCCTTCACGATCGTCGGCCTGGCACATTCGCAGGCGATCCTGGCGGCCACTCCGCTCTTCGTCGCGCTCCTGTCCATGCCGCTTCTTGGAGAGCGGGTCGGCTGGCGGCGCTGGGTGGCGATTTCGGCAGGTCTTGTCGGCGTGCTTCTGATTCTGAAGCCGCAGCAGGGCGCCTTCGACATCAGCTTTCTGCTGCCGCTCTCGGCGGCGCTGATGTTTTCCATCTACATCATCGCAACGCGACTGGTCAGCCGTGGCGGCGACTCGGCGATGACCAGCTTCTTCTATACCGGCATCATCGGCGCGGTCGCGATCAGCCTGGTCGGTCCGTTCTTCTGGACGGCGCTGGCGCCGACCGATTGGGGCTGGATGCTGCTGCTGTGCATCACCGGGACCTCCAGCCACTATTTCCTGATTCGCGCCTATGACATGCTCGATGCCGTCGCCGTCCAGCCGCTCACCTACCTGCAGCTCGTCTTTGCTTCGATCATGGGCGTCACCATCTTCAACGAGACGCTGACGGCAAACATGGTTTTCGGCTCCATCCTCGTGGTCGCTGCCGGGATCTTCACGGTCTGGCGCGAGCACGTCGTTGCGAGGCGCAAGGCCGGCCTGCCACCGAGGTAACGGCCGCGTCTCCATCAGGCAAAACCTGTTTCGCCTTCTGGCTGCCACTTGCCGGGCTTTGAATAGGGCCCGTAAGGAGAAGGTGATGAAGATTTGTTCCAAGGCAGCGATCGCATTCGCGGCCCTCGCGGTGGTGAAGGCCGAAGCCTCGGCCGAGGAGGCGCTCGCCTACATTGACGATCGCTCCAACGGCGCCGCGCTCGTGCGTTCGCTCTACAACGCCATCAACCGTAAGGAATATGCCCGCGCCTATGGCTATTTCGCCGGCACGCAGCCGGTCGGCGGTTTCGCGGATTTCTCGCACGGCTATGCGAATACCGTGTCGGTCGAGGTGAGGATTGGAAAGGTGACGACCGAGGGTGCTGCCGGCAGCGTCTATGCCGCCATTCCCGTTGCGGTCAAATCCGTCGAGCAGCCCCAAAGAGTTCGCTTGTTCGCCGGCTGTTATGTCGCCCGCATTATCAATCCGGCGCAGCAGGCACCGCCCTTCACGCCCTATCAGATCGAGGCGGCGCGGCTCAAGGAGGTAGAGGGGCCGATCGAGCAGGCAATACCTGCCGTTTGCGACGTGCCCTGACGGCTCGCTGCAGGGCGCGAGCTCAATGACCCGAGAAGAAAATTGCGCCTGGCTACGGAATGCCGCTGTCTCGCTGCGCCAGAAAGCGAGAGCGCTCGTAGATCAGGATGACGACGAGCGCCATGACGAATGGCACGAGAAGGTAGAGCAGCCGGAAGATTGCGAGTGCCGCCAGCACGTCGGCCGGATCCACCTCCGGTAGCGCCGCGATGAAAACGAGCTCGAGCACACCGAGGCCGCCGGGCGCGTGCGACAGCAGCGCTGCCGAGAAGGACGCGAGGAAGATGCCGAGAACGACGATGTAGCCGGGATTGCCGGCCTGTGGCAGGGCGAAATAGATGATGCCGGCGGCGCCGAGGAGTTCGACGGGACCGATCACCAGCTGCCTGAGGACGATCGACGGCCTTGGATAGTGGAGCTGGAACCAACGCGTGCGAATCGGGCGAAGGCCGATCAGGCTGCCGAGCATGTAAAGGCCGATGAGCGCGAGGATGATCACGCCGGTCGTCAGCGACATCTCGATCGGCAGGAATTCCGCGAAGCGCTCGATGATGTCTGGCTTTACCAATAGAACGATCGCCGACAGCGTCAATGTGCCGAGCGTGAAGGTGAAGGAGCAGAAGGCGACGAGGATGCCGACCTCGCCGGGCGTCAGGCCCTTCGAGCGATAGGCCCGGTAGCGCACCACGGCGCCTGAAAACACCGACGCGCCGAGATTGTGCGAGAGCGCATAGGTCGTGAACGAGCAGACTGCGATGAACCAGAAGGAAATGTGATGGTGGCCGAGATGGTCGAGTGCGAGCTTGTCGTAGGCGGCAAGTGCTGCGTAGGCGACGAGTGTCGAGCCGATGGCAAGCATCCAGCTTGCCAGCGATATCGCCTGGAAGCTTGCGACGAACTCGTCGACGGAAAGGCCTCGCAGTTCGTGGTAGAGTGCATTGACCGAGAACAGGATCGCCGCCAGTCCGACGACAGGCCAAAAATAGGCTTTCAACCTTTTCATGCCGGCGCCAGGGTGTTGTTCCTGGAGGCGAGGTTGGCAGGGGACCTTGGGGGATAGCCAAGAATGCCATCCCAATCTCGCATTCTAAAAGCACCGCGTCCGGAACGCGATGTCTCGGTCCTCGACCTTGCCAACTGCCCATTTCCCCATTCTGTTTGTTTTGTGAAAAGGGAAACATCCCATAGCCACGAGGTCAAGCAGCGATGACCGGATATTCGAGACTCATCCGGCAATGCGCGACAGAGCCGAAGGCAGGGGTGAGAAAAATAGACAAGGCGGCGTCTGAATTACGCCTAAAGCGCGTTGCGTTCAATCGTACCCGATTTAAGGAAACACGCAGCAATTCACGTGCTACAGCGTCCTTTGCACGTCTGATAAGCCGCGCGGCGCCCTAGCCAACCGTGGCGGAACTTCCGCCACGGTTGGCTAGGGCAAATCAGGCTGCGAGCGCGTCGAGAATGCGGATCCACGAGCGGATGCCCTTGTGGAAGGACAAGAGCTCGTACTTTTCGTTCGGTGAATGAATGCGGTCGTCGGAAAGACCGAAGCCGACGAGCAGCGATTCGATGCCGAGCATCCTCTGGAAATCGCCGACAATCGGGATCGAGCCGCCCATGCCGATGACGACCGCCGGTTTCGGCCATTCGTCGGAGAGTGCGACCTTCGCCGTGTTCAGCAAGGGCGAATCATAGGGCAGGTGGATCGCTGGCGAGCCGCCATGAGGATGGAACTCCACCGAGCAGTCCGCCGGCACCTTCGACCGGGCATAGGCGCGGAAGGCTTCGCGGATCTTGGCGGGATTCTGGTGGTCGACGAGGCGGAACGACACCTTGGCCGATGCCTGCGCCGCGATCACCGTCTTGAAGCCTTCGCCCGTGTAGCCGCCGGTGATGCCGTTGATCTCGGCCGTCGGGCGTGCCCAGGTCAATTCGAGCACGGAGCGCCCCTTCTCGCCGGAGGGGATCGACAGACCAACCTGACCGAGGAACTTCTCGGCCGTCTGACCGAGCGTCTCCCAGGCAGCCTTGATCTGGGCGGGCGTTTCCTCGACGCCATCGTAGAAGTTTTCAAGCGTCACGCGGCCGGTTTCATCGTGCAGACCGGCGAGGATATCGGTCAGAATGTGGATCGGGTTTGCCGCCGCGCCGCCAAAATAGCCGGAATGCAGATCGCGATCTGCCGCCTTGACGACGATCTCCTCGCCGACGAGGCCGCGCAGGCCTGCGGAAATCGCCGGCGTCTCGCTGTCCCACATGCTCGTGTCGCAGACGAGCGCATAGTCGGCCTTGAGTTCGGCGGCATTGGCCTCGAGGAAGGGCTTCAGCGACGGCGAGCCCGATTCTTCCTCACCCTCGAAGAGAATGGTGATCCGGCAGGGAAGCGCGTCATGGACCTCCTTGTACGCGCGCACCGCTTCGAGGAAAGTCATCAACTGGCCCTTGTCGTCGGACGTGCCGCGGCCGGTGATGACCTTGCGCCCCGGTACGATCTCCTTGATCGCCGGTTCGAAGGGAGGAGAATCCCAGAGGTTTAAGGGATCGACAGGCTGCACGTCGTAGTGGCCGTAGAACAGCACATGCGGAGAATTGACCTTTGCGCCGACGTGGTGGGCGACGACCATCGGATGACCGGGCGTGTCGCGCACGGAAGCAGCGAAGCCGAGCCCGTTCAGTTCCACCACGAGCCACTCGGCCGCCTTGCGGCACTCCGCCTTGAAGGCCGGGTCCGTGGAAATGGACTTGATGCGGACGAGGTCGAAAAGCCGGTCGAGGCTCTTCGGAAGATTGGCGTCGGCGCGCTCCAGAACAGGGGTGATATCTGCCATCATGCGAATCCTTACGTGAGTTTCGCGCGGAACCTAGCCCATAACCTCGAAATCGAAAACGGTTTCACAGAAGGATTTTGTACATCTCAAAGTATTGCCGCGTTCGTTTGGATGCGCGGCGCGCGGGCAGTTTTCACCGATGCAGCGAGAAAGGTGTCGTTCGCGGATTCAGGAAACGTCGCCGTTGCGGGCGGTATTGGCAAGTGCCATGCGCATGTATTCGAGCATCAATTCCCTTTCGAAGCGGCGAAAGCCCGAGAGCAGCGATTGCTCCGCCGCGAGTGCTGCTTCCTTCGCCGCCACTTCGATTTCTCTCGCCCGTTCCGTCAGGAAGATCTGTTGCGAACGCCGGTCGCTCGGGTGCTTACGGCGGGTGACGAGCCCGTCGCGCTCCATGCGGGCGAGCGTATTGGCCATGGTCGCCTGCTCGATGTCCAGCCGATCGAGGAGCTGCTTTTGCGTCAGGCCCTCCTCCGACCAGAGCTCAAGCAGAACCGGAAACTGGCCGGGCGCGAAGCCGAGCTTCTGGCCCCGCTCCTGCAGGGCGCGCGAGAAGCCTTTTGCCAGCAGACTGGCCAGGTAAGTCGCAGATGCCATACGATTGAAGGCCATGCCTATGGGTACGCGTGAACCGGCGCGAAGACAAGTTGCAAAGCTGGCGATGGAGCTGATTTACGCTGACTTCACAGGGATTTGAGCCACTGCATGTTTCCTAAATCGTCGCCGATTTAAGGATAAAAACATGCAGCACTTCAAAGTGCGACAGCGTCCTTGCGCGTCCGAGTCAGACGCGCGGCGACGCAGCAAGGAGGCGGGTGGAATCCGACCAACAAAAAACCGTCGCGGCGCGGAGGCGGCGCCGTGACGGCTCTTTGAAAGCAGGACAAAGGCCCGGAGAGGGGGATAAGGCCTTTGTCCACATCTGGTGCGGGCGGGGGACAGGCCAATCACCAGACGACGGCATCATTTTCAGTGCCGTTCGATAATAATTTGAGGAGCCAAATGTGGCTTTTCAAGGATTGTCCGACTGAATCGCACATTACAAATGTGTAACGTTTCCGTGAGCCTTCGGGCGGCGTCGGCGTCTGCCCGTGATAGCTCCAAATAGGCAATGCCGGTGAAAACCGCAATGGACGTTTGCCTCACCCCGCGCTATCCATGGCCACATGAAAAACGGTGATCACCTCTTCCTCGTCGACGGCTCCGGGTTCATCTTCCGGGCCTTCCATGCCATCCCGCCGCTCAACCGCAAGTCCGACGGTCTTCCGGTCAATGCGGTTGCCGGCTTCTGCAACATGCTGTGGAAGCTCCTGACCGACGCGCGCGATACCTCGGTCGGCGTGGCACCGACCCACTTCGCAGTGATCTTCGACTATTCCTCGAAGACCTTCCGCAATGTGCTTTACGACCAGTACAAGGCGAACCGCACGGCGCCGCCGGAAGACCTGATCCCGCAGTTCGGGCTGATCCGGCATGCTACCCGCGCCTTCAATCTGCCTTGCATCGAGAAGGAAGGCTATGAGGCGGATGACCTGATCGCGACCTACGCCCGGCTTGCCGAAGAGGCGGGTGCCGACGTCACGATCGTTTCCTCGGACAAGGACCTCATGCAGTTGGTGACGTCCAGAGTGTCGATGTACGACAGCATGAAGGACAAGCAGATCACGATCCCCGACGTGATCGAAAAATGGGGCGTGCCGCCGGAGAAGATGATCGACCTCCAGGCGATGACGGGCGATTCGACCGACAACGTGCCGGGGATTCCCGGAATCGGGCCGAAAACCGCCGCCCAGTTGCTCGAAGAGTACGGCGATCTCGACACGTTGCTTGCGCGTGCCGGCGAGATCAAGCAGCAGAAGCGGCGCGAGAGCATTATCGCCAACGCCGAACTTGCGCGCCTTTCCCGTCAGCTCGTCACCTTGAAGAACGATACTCCCCTCGACGTTCCGCTGGAGGACCTGAGGCTCGAGCCGCAAAACGGCCCGAAGCTCATCGCTTTCCTAAAGACGATGGAATTCAATACGCTGACGCGCCGCGTCGCGGCAGCGACGGACACGGATGCGGAAGCGATCGAGCCGGCCCATGTGCCGATCGAATGGGGTATCGAGGCACACGGACCGGATCTCGACATCGGCGAGGCTGCCGGTCCGCCGCCCACCGCGCAATCCTCGAGTGCCGCTCCGCCGCGTGGGCAGGCAGCAAAGGCCGCCGTTTCATTTCTTTCTAGCCCCGAGGATGCCGATGTCACCGGCGCGACGCCGCAGGGACTTGCGCGGGCGCGCGCCGAATTCTTTGGCAAGGCTTCCTTCGATCGTTCCGGCTATGTCGCGATCTGCGATCTTGCGACGCTCGACCGATGGATCGCCGATGCGCGCGATGCTGGCGTGGTTGGTTTCGACGTGGCAACGACATCGGCCGACGCCATGCAGGCGGATCTGGTCGGCTTTTCGCTGGCGATCGCCGATTACCGCGACAACCCCTCTGGTGCGAAGATCCGGGCGGCTTATGTGCCGCTGATCCACAAGAATGGCGCCGGCGATCTGCTTGGCGGCGGCCTCCTCGAAAATCAGGTCCCCGTCCGCGAGACGCTGAGCCGGCTAAAGGCGCTGCTCGAGGATCCTTCGGTGTTGAAGGTCGCGCAGAACCTGAAGTTCGAGTATCTGTTGATGAAGCGGCACGGCATCACCATGCAAAGCTTCGACGACACCATGTTGATGTCCTATGTCATCGATGCCGGCAACGGTGCCCATGGCATGGATTCTCTGTCCGAGCGGTGGCTCAATCACAAGCTGACGGCCTACAAGGACATCACCGGCAGCGGGCGGTCTTCGCTCACGTTCGACTTCGTCGATATCGACAGGGCGACGGCCTATGCGGCGGAAGAGGCCGACGTGACGCTGCGACTCTGGCACGTCCTGAAGCCGCAACTTGCCTCCAAGGGGCTGACGCGGGTCTATGAGCGGCTAGAAAGACCGCTGGTCGGCGTTCTTGCCCATATGGAGGAGCGCGGCATCACCGTCGATCGCCAGATTCTCTCGCGCCTCTCGGGAGAGCTTGCGCAAGGCGCGGCGGCGCTTGAGGACGAGATCTATCGCCTGGCCGGGGAAACCTTCACGATCGGCTCGCCGAAGCAACTCGGCGACATTCTCTTCGGCAAAATGGGATTGCCGGGCGGGTCCAAAACCAAGACCGGCCAATGGTCGACTTCGGCGCAGGTTCTGGAGGAGCTTGCCGCCGAAGGCCATGAGCTGCCGCGCAAGATCGTCGACTGGCGCCAGCTCACCAAACTGAAATCCACCTATACCGATGCGTTGCCGGGTTTCGTGCATCCGGAAACGCGGCGCGTACATACATCGTATGCGCTGGCTGCGACGACCACAGGCCGCCTCTCTTCGGCCGACCCCAATCTGCAGAACATTCCGGTCAGGACCATCGAGGGCCGCAAGATCCGAACGGCCTTCATCGCGACGCCGGGACACAAGCTGGTTTCTGCCGACTACAGCCAAATCGAGCTTCGGGTGCTCGCGCATGTGGCGGATATTCCGCAGCTCCGCCAGGCCTTCGCCGATGGCGTCGACATCCACGCGATGACCGCATCCGAAATGTTCGGGGTTCCCGTCGACGGTATGCCGGGTGAAATCCGCCGCCGCGCCAAGGCCATCAATTTCGGCATCATCTACGGCATCTCCGCCTTCGGGCTTGCCAATCAGCTTTCGATCGAGCGTTCGGAGGCGAGTGAATACATCAAGAAGTATTTCGAGCGCTTCCCCGGCATCCGCGACTACATGGAGAACACCAAGACCTTCGCTCGCGAACACGGCTATGTCGAAACGATCTTTGGCCGCCGTGCCCACTATCCGGATATCCGCTCCTCCAACCCGTCGCATCGCGCCTTCAACGAACGCGCATCGATCAATGCGCCGATCCAGGGCTCTGCCGCCGACATCATCCGCCGCGCCATGGTGAAGATGGAGCCGGCGCTTGAAGCGGCGAAGCTGTCCGCACGCATGCTCCTGCAGGTGCACGACGAATTGATCTTCGAGGTCGAGGACGGCGAAATCGAGCGCACCATTCCGGTGATCGTGTCGGTGATGGAAAACGCTGCCATGCCGGCGCTCAGCATGAAAGTGCCGCTGAAGGTCGATGCCCGTGCCGCGCACAATTGGGACGAGGCGCATTAGATCACGATGATTTTGGGTCGAATCGACCCAAAGTCACTCTCCGGCTGAGGCTCCGATCCGCTCAGGCAGCGGACTCTGCAGGATGTATCGGCCGGAAGCTGGCGAAGAGGTGCTTGAGTGCGTCGCGTCCCTCGGCCGCCAGATCGAATCGACGTCCGAACAGCAGCCATTCGGTGCACAGCCCCATCATCATCCAGCGCAAGGTGCGCGCGGCGGATGCCGGGGTCCAGGCGACTTGCAGTTGCCCGCGTTCGAGCGCGCGCGCGAACGCGCGTTCAAGCAATGCGTCGTGTCGCTCGTCGATTTCCTTCTGCCGGTCCAACACTGCTGACATGTCACTGTCGTAGTCGCATCGGAGCATGATCGCGAGAATGCGCTGCCGCTGCTCGTCCTTGGCAAGCATGTCCAGCCAATCGGCGGTCGCGCTTTCGACGATCGCGAGCGTGTCGGCAGCCTCCGTCTCGATCTCGCGCGCGATCATGTCTTCCTGGGGCAGCGGAACGGCATCGTAGAGCGCCAGGAAAAGATCGGTCTTGTTGGCGAAGTGCCAGTAGATCGCGCCGCGCGTGACCCCCGCCGCCTTGGCCACCTCCTCAAGCGTCGTATTGGAAACACCCTTGGCGTAAAACATCCGCTCGGCGGCGTTCAATATCCGGCTTCGTGTGGCCTCGGCCTCGGCCTTGGTTCTGCGCATGCGTACCTCCCAGATCACGATGATTTTGGGTCGGATCGACCCGGAATCCTAACGTGATCGATTCCAAGAAGTTAGAGCGGAACGCGGGCGGAAAACCGCACGCACTTTTCCTCATCCCGCTCTAACGAAGGCCCGCCTCATCCGGCGGGCCTTCGATGATTAATCACTCGGCAGCGTCGGCGATTTCGGGTGCGGCATCTTCGGCCGGGACCGTCTGCGGTCCGGCCGCGCTCTTCCGCCCGAAGATCGTCATGATGAACACGAAGAAGATCGGGACGAAGACGATCGCCAGCACCGTTGCCGAGATCATGCCGCCCATGACGCCGGTGCCGATGGCGCGCTGGCTACCGGAGCTTGCGCCGGTCGCGATCGCCAGCGGCAGAACGCCGAGGGTGAAGGCGAGCGAGGTCATCAGGATAGGCCGGAAGCGCAAGTGCGC
The DNA here is from genome assembly GCF_020193655.1 of Ensifer sp. IC3342. Classification (GTDB taxonomy): domain Bacteria; phylum Pseudomonadota; class Alphaproteobacteria; order Rhizobiales; family Rhizobiaceae; genus Sinorhizobium. The sequence continues at coordinate 1,344,806 of NZ_JADYVE010000001.1, read as the reverse complement.
CGCTTCGAGCGTTGCGTCGATCAACGACTTACCCTGGTCACGCAGTTCCTTGGCGAACTCGATGATCAGGATGGCGTTCTTCGCCGAGAGGCCAATGATCGCGATCAGTCCGACCTTGAAGTACACATCGTTCGGCATGTCCCGCATCATGACCGCGAGCACGGCGCCGATGACGCCGAGCGGCACGACCATGATCACCGAGACCGGAATGGACCAGCTCTCATAGAGCGCCGCCAGGCACAGGAAGACAAGCAGGCACGAAAGCGCAATCAGGAGCGGTGCCTGCGAGCCCGACTGAATTTCCTGCAGCGACTGACCGGTCCACTCGTAACCGAAGCCCGCCGGAAGCTGGGCCGCCAACCGCTCCATTTCGGCAATCGCATCGCCGGAGGAATAGCCGGGAGCGGCTTCGCCGCTGATGCGAACTGCCGGATAGCCGTTGTAGCCCACCGTCTGGGTCGGGGCCTTGATCCATTCGACGCTTGCAAAGGCGGAGAGCGGAACCATGCCGCCGTTCGAGTTGCGAACGTTGAGGTTCAGGAGATCCGCGGTCTGCATGCGCTTCGTCTCGTCCGCCTGCACCGTCACGCGCTGCATGCGGCCGGCATTCGGGAAGTCGTTGACATAGGACGAGCCGAGATTGGTCGAGATCGTCGAGTTGATGTCGGCAAAGGTCACGCCGAAGGTGTTCGCCTTCTCGCGATCGATGTTGACGGTGACCTGCGCGGCATCGGGCATGCCCTCGAAACGGACGCCGGTCAGCACCTTGCTCTGGGAGGCAAGGCCGAGCAACTGGTCGCGTGCCTCGGCAAGGGCTGCTTCGCCGAGCCCGCCGCGATCCTGCAGGCGGAAGGAGAAGCCGCCGGTCGTGCCGAGGCCCTGGATCGCCGGCGGCGACAGCGCGAAGCTGATCGCGTCCTTGATCTGGCTCATCGCCATCGTCGCGCGGCCGGCGATCGACTGCGCTGCATTGTTCGCGTCACGCTCGCTCCAGTCCTTGAGCGTCACGAAGGCAAGGCCCGCATTCTGGCCGGTGCCGAAGAAGGAGAAGCCGTTGATCGCAACGATCGTGTCGACCGCCTTCTCTTGGCCGAAGATCTTCTCCGCCTGCTCGATGGCCTCGGTCGTACGGTTCCCGGTCGCTTCCGAAGGCAATTGCATCATGACGATGACAAAGCCCTGGTCCTCGTCCGGCAAGAACGACGAAGGTAGCTGCAGGAACGCCCAGCCAAGGCCCGCGAGCAGCGCCAGGTAGATGACCATGAAGCGGCCGGTGCGGTGGACCACGCCTCTGACGAGACGGGTGTAGCCATGGGACGTCCGGTCGAAACTCCGGTTGAACCAGCCGAAGAAGCCGCGCTTGGCGTGATGATGACCCTTCGGAACCTGCTTCAGGAAGCTCGCGCAGAGCGCGGGTGTCAGCGAGAGGGCGAGCAGCGCCGAGAACAGGATCGAGACGACCATGGTCAGGCTGAACTGGCGGTAGATCACGCCGACGGCGCCCGGGAAGAAGGCCATCGGGATGAACACGGAAGCGAGCACCAGCGTAATGCCGATCACTGCGCCGGTGATCTGCTTCATCGCCTTGCGGGTCGCTTCCTTCGGGGTAAGCCCCTCCTCGGACATGATGCGCTCGACGTTCTCGACAACGATGATCGCATCGTCGACGAGGATGCCGATCGCCAGCACCATGCCGAACATTGTCAAGACGTTGATCGAGAAGCCCATCGCCAGCATGACCGCGCAGGTGCCGAGTAGGGCGACCGGCACGACGATCGTCGGGATGATGGTATAGCGAACGTTCTGCAGGAATAGGAACATCACCAGGAAGACGAGTCCGACGGCTTCGACAAGGGTATGCAGCACCTTCTCGATCGACACCGCGACGAAGGGCGACGTGTCGTAGGGGATGGAGTATTCCAGCCCCGGCGGGAAGAACTCCGCGAGTTCATCCATGCGCGCCTTGATCGCAGCCGAGGTCGACATCGCGTTGCCGCTCGGAGAGAGTTGCACGGCGATGGCCGCCGAGGGCTTGCCGTTGAGGCGCGTCGAGAAGGAGTAGCTCTCGCCGCCGATCTCGAGGCGGGCGACGTCGCGAAGCCGTACGGCCGAGCCGTCGGCATTGGCGCGAAGCACGATGGCGCCGAATTCCTCAGGTGTCGAAAGCTGACCCTTGATGACGACCGGAGCGGCGATCTGCTGCGTGATCGGGTTCGGCTGGGCGCCGATCGAGCCCGAAGCGATCTGGGCGTTCTGCGCCTGGATCGCCGCCGTCACGTCGGCGGCCGTCAGATTGAGGCCGAGCATCTTGTCCGGATCAAGCCAGACGCGCATCGAGCGCTCGGTCGCAAAGAGCTGCGCACGGCCGACGCCGGGCACGCGCTGGATCTCGCTCAGCACGTTGCGGCTCAAATAGTCACCGAGGCCCGTCGCGTCCAACGACCCATCGGTCGAGGTGAGCGAGATGATCAGGAGGAAGCCGGAGCCGGCCTCGTCCACCTGCACGCCCTGCTGCCGGACCGAATCGGGCAGGCGCGGCTCGACGCGCTGGACGCGGTTCTGAATGTCCACCGAGGCCTGGCTGGGATCGGTGCCCGGTGCGAAGGTCGCGTTGATTTCGGCAGAGCCGGAAGAACTCGTCGTCGACTCGAAATAAAGCAGGCCTTCGACGCCGTTCAGTTCATCCTCGATCAGACGCGTGACGCTCTGGTAGGTGTCCTGCGAGGAGGCACCGGGGTAGCTCGTGTTGATCGAGATCTGCGGCGGCGCGACGTCCGGATATTGCGATACCGGCAGGAGCGGAATCGCAATGATGCCGGCGAGCATGATGAAGATCGCCACCACCCAGGCGAAGATCGGCCTGTCGATAAAGAAACTGGGCATGTTCAAGCTCTCACTTCACTTCGGTGGCGGGCTTTTCGCCGGCGGCTGCCGAAGCACTGGCCTGCTCGGTCTGAGGCTTTGCGTTCGGATCCCAGGCGGACGGCTGCACAGGCGCGCCCGGGCCGACCTTCTGGAAGCCCTCGACGATCACCTTTTCGCCGGCCTTGAGACCGGAGGTCACCTGCCAGCGGTCGCCGACGGTGCGCCCAAGCGTGACGTTGCGGAATTCGACCTTGTTGTCGGCGTTTACGACGTAGACCTGGGACTGGCCGGCATTGTTGCGCTGCACAGCCTGCTGCGGAACGGTGATCGCGTCCTTCTCCAAACCCTGCTGGATCTGCACGCGCACATACATGCCCGGCAGCAGATCGTTGTTCGGATTGGGGAATTCGCCGCGCAGCGTCACCTGGCCGGTGGTCGCGTCCACGGCTGCTTCGGAGAAGAGCAGCTTGCCCTTCAACGCATAAGGCGTTCCGTCATCGAGGATGAGCTGCACTTCGGCTTCGTTGTCGGAGCTCATCATCTGACCGTCCTTAAGCGCCTTGCGCAGGCGGATGAGGTCGGTCGCCGATTGGGTGAAGTCGGCATAGATCGGGTCGAGCTGCTGGATCGTCGCGAGGTTCTGCGTGTCGGTTGCGCTGACCAGAGCGCCTTCAGTGATGAGCGCCCGGCCAATCCGGCCGCCGATCGGCGCCGTGACATTCGCATACTGCAGATTGAGCTTCGCGTCGGCGAGACCCGCCTCGGCGATGCCGACATCGGCCTCCGCCTGGGCGACCGCCGCAATCGCGTCGTCGAACTGCTGAATTGCCGTGAACTGCGCGTCCTTCAGCCGCGACTGCCGATCGGCGGTCCGCTTGGCCTGGTCGAGTACCGCCTGTGCCCGCTTCAACGTGGCCTCGGCGCTGTCGACCTTCACCTGGAAGGGGGCCGGGTCGATCCGATAGAGTACATCGCCTTCCTTGACGATGGTGCCCTGCTCGAACACGCGCTCGACCACGATGCCGGAAACCCGCGGCCGAACCTCGGCGATGCGCGTCGCGGTGATGCGGCCGGGCAGTTCATTGGTGATCGGCAAAGCTTCCGCGGCGGTCGTATAAACGGCCACGGCCGAGGGTGGGAATGCCTGGGCTGCCTGTTGTTCTTCGTTCTTCTGGCAGCCGGCGAGAAAAATCACGGTTGCCAGGGTCGCGGCCAGTGTCGGTCGTTTCATGCGCATCGCAATGTCCATAATCAAAGGACCGCCCGCAGCCGTTGCACCTTGCAGTGTTGCGCGGTCCGATAGTGAGATGAAGCGGATCCGGTATCGGCGTGGGAACATACCGGAAATCTAATATACAGACACAAATGTATGTTAATTTCTCCCGCAGTGCAACAGGGTTCCAGTGAATCGGCGGAAGGGGCAAAAAAGCGAAGAACCGCAAAGGCTTGGTCTCTGCGGTCGGCAGCTATCACGCAGGTGTGATCCGGTTTCGAAGGGTGTTGGGAGTGGCAATCAGCCCCTCATCCCGCGACCTTCTCCCCGCAGGCGGGGAGAAGGGACTTGCCGTGCCGTTTTAGTCCCCTCTCCCCGTGTGCGGAGAGAGGGCTAGGGTGAGGGGCGACCATCGCGCCTCACTGCCCGGAATTGATCACCCGGTCGTCCGCGTCGAAACGGTGCATGCCCCCGATGACAGGCGTTGCGTAGACAGTCTCGTCTTCGGCATAGCGATGTTCGCCGAACAGCCGCACGGTGATCGTTCCGACTTTTTCCGTATCGAGGTAGACGATCGTGTCGGCGCCGAGATGTTCGACGTGAATGATCTTGCCCTTCCAGTCGCCGTTCTCGCGGGAAAGGCCGATATGCTCGGGACGTATTCCGATCGTCTTTGCCTCGCTTTCGCCGAGCCTTGCGGCCTCGATAAAGTTCATCTGCGGCGAGCCGATGAAGCCGGCGACGAAGACGTTGGCCGGGCGATTGTAGAGTTCCATCGGCGAACCGACCTGCTCGACGCGGCCGGCATTGAGCACGACGATCTTGTCGGCAAGCGTCATTGCTTCGACCTGGTCATGGGTGACATAGATCATCGTTGCCTTGAGGCTGCGGTGCAGCCGGGCGATCTCCAGCCGCGTGTTGACGCGGAGCGCCGCATCGAGGTTCGACAGCGGCTCGTCGAAGAGAAACAGTTTCGGCTCGCGAACGATCGCGCGGCCGATGGCGACGCGCTGCCGCTGGCCGCCGGAAAGCTCGGCCGGACGACGTGCGAGATAGGGTTCGAGCGACAGCATGCCGGCCGCCTTGGCGACCTTCTCGTCGATCTCCTTCTTTGGTGCGCCCGCCTGCTTGAGGCCAAGCCCCATGTTGTCCTTGACCGTCAGGTGCGGATAGAGCGCGTAGGACTGGAACACCATGGCGATGCCGCGCTTGGCCGGAGCGACATGGCCGACCTCAGCGCCGTCGATCTGCACGCTGCCGGAGGTGGCGTCCTCGAGACCGGCAATCGTGCGCAACAGCGTCGATTTTCCGCAGCCGGAGGGGCCGACGAAAATGACGAACTCGCCGTCCTTCACCTCAAGGTCGATGCCTTTCAGCACTTCATGGCCGCCGAAGGCCTTGCGGATGGATTTGAGCTGCAGTGATCCCACGTGGTGCCCCTCTTGGTTAAAGCTTGACCGACATGCCGGTGCGCACGCTTTCGTCCGCTGCCAGGCAGATCTTGAGCGACTGCACGGCGTCGTCCATGTGGCGGTCGAGATTGATGTTTTCGCTGATGGCCTTGAGAACGAAGGCTTGCTCGCGGTCGCAGAGTTCCTGGTGCCCCGGCTCTCCTTCCATCGTCAGGTCCTCGTCGGACTTGAGGAAGCGGCCGTCCGGGCCGGTCGCCGCGCTATGCACGCGAATGACGGCGGTCTTGGTATGGACGTCGATGTCGTCGGATTTGGCGTTCTGGTCCATGACGATCGAAACCGATCCGTTCGGCGAAATCACGTCCTTCACGAAGAAGGCGGTTTCCGAAATCATCGGTCCCCAACCGGCCTCGTACCAGCCGACCGACTTGTCGTCGAAGATCACCTGCAGATGCCCATAATTATACATGTCCGGCGCCAGCTCGTCGGAGAGGCGCAGGCCCATGCCGCGGACCTCGACCGGCTTGGCGTCGGTGATCTGGCACATTACGTCGACATAGTGCACGCCGCAGTCGACGATCGGCGGCGTCGTCTGCATCAGCGACTTGTGCGTCGCCCAGGTCGGCCCGCTGGACTGCTGGTTCAGGTTCATGCGGAAGACATAAGGACCGCCTAGCTTGCGCGCCTCGGCGATCAGTCGCATCCAGGAGGGGTGATGGCGCAAGATGTAGCCGATCACCAGCTTGCGGCCATTGGCCCGCGCGCAGGCGACGACCCGTTCGGCATCGGCGACGGTCGTTGCAAGCGGCTTTTCGACGAAGACATGCGCGCCGGCTTCCATGGCCATGACGGCATAGTTCGCATGGCTGTCGGAATAGGTGTTGATCGAGCAGAGCTCCGGCTTGAGCTCGGCGAGCGCCTCTGGAAAGGAAGGCAGGATCTCATAGCCGGAAAGCGCGTCGGGCAACGCGACCTTCGACCGATTGACCAGGCCGGCGATCTCGAATCCAGGGTTCTGATGGTAGGCAAGCGCATGGCTGCGGCCCATGTTGCCGAGGCCTGCGCAAAGCACGCGAACCGGGTTGACGGGTGAACTCACTTGACTGCTCCTGCCGTGATGCCGCGGATCAGTTGCCGCGAGAAGATGACGTAAAGAACAAGGACGGGGAAGATTGCCAGCGACAGGGCTGAGAGCACCGCGTTCCAGTTGGTGACGAACTGCCCGATGAAGATCTGCGAGCCGAGCGTCACCGTCTTGGTCGTTTCGGCCGGCGCCAGGATCAGCGGGAACCAGAGGTCGTTCCAGATCGGGATCATGGTGAAGACGGCGACCGTCGCCATCGCGGGGCGCACCAGCGGCAGCACCAGCCGGAAGAAGATCGCGTATTCCGAAAGCCCGTCGATGCGTCCGGCATTCTTCAGGTCATCCGATACGGTGCGCATGAATTCAGAAAGAATGAAGACGGCGAGCGGCAGGCCCTGCGCCGTGTAGACCAGGATCAGTGCCGTGAGCGTGTTGACAAGACCGGTTGCGACCATCCCCTGCAGGATGGCGACGGTGCCGAGCCGGATCGGGATCATGATGCCGAGCGCAAGATAGAGGCCCATCAAGGCATTGCCGCGGAAGCGGTATTCGGAGAGCGCGAAGGCGGCCATAGCGCCGAAGAGCAGCACGAGCGCGATCGAGACGACCGTAACGATCGTGCTGTTCTGGAAATAGCCGAGGAAGTCGCCCTGTTTCAGCACCGTCTGGTAACCGATAAGGCTGAAGGTTTCGGGTGTCGGGAGCGCCAGCGGTTCGCGGAAGATCGCGTTGCGGCTCTTGAACGAGTTGGCGATCGTCAGGAACACCGGAAACAGCGCGATGAGCGTGTAGGCGATCAGCGCGACATGGACGCCGGCGGTTCGGCCAAAGGAGGCGCGTGCTTTCGACATTTCGGATCCTCCCTTAGAACTGGTAGCGGCGCATGCGGCGCTGAATGACGAAGAGGTAGAGCGAGACGCCGGCGAGAATGATCAGGAACATGATCGCCGCGATGGTCGCACCCATAGACCGGTCGCCGAGCTGGAGCTGGAAACCGAAGAAAGTGCGGTAGAGCAGGGTGCCGAGAATGTCGGTCGATTTGTCGGGACCGGCGAGCGCGCCCTGAACGGTGTAGATCAGGTCGAAGGCATTGAAATTGCCGACGAAGGTGAGGATTGAGACGATGCCGATCGCCGGCAGGATCAAGGGCAGCTTGATCTTCCAGAACTGGCTCCAGCCGGTGACGCCGTCGCATTCCGCCGCCTCGATCACCTCGTCGGGAATGTTGAGGAGCGCCGCATAGATCAGCATCATCGGGATGCCGATATATTGCCAGACGGAAATCAGCGAAACGGCGATCAGCGCGGTGTCCGGCTTACCGAGCCACGGCGCGAACAGCCATTTCAGGCCGACGGAATCGAGGAGGAAAGGGGCAACCCCCCAGATCGGCGACAGGATCAGCTTCCAGATGAAGCCGACGATCACGAAGGATAACAGCGTCGGCAGGAAGATGGCGGTGCGATAAAAGGCGCTGAATCGCAGCTTCGGGATCGATAGCATGGCGGCGAGCGCAATACCGATCGGGTTCTGCACCGCCATGTGGATCAGGAAGAAAACGAAATTGTTCTTGAGCGCATTCCAGAAATCCGCCGCCCAGCGCGGGTCACCGAATAACACCTTGAAGTTGCTCAAACCCACGAAGGTGTACTGACCCTCGACCGTGTTGAAGAAGGACTGCCTGAGCGTCTCGATCAGCGGCAGTATCATCACCGCGGTATAGACGATCAGGGCCGGCAGCAAGAATACAAGGATGTGCCAGCGCCGGGGACGCTTGATCTCGCTGATGTCCGTCATTTTGGTATCGCTTGCGTTCATCGGCCTCTGGTGCCCGCTCTAAAATTGGCCGGCCGTTATTGGCACAGCCCCGATTTCATCCGAAATGCAGCGCGCCCGCATGACGCGCCGAAACTCCCAGTCCATCGAATCAGGCCACCCTTCACGTGCGGCGATCTTGCTCCGAACGCAGGATTTCCCGGTCATTGATCGGTTCGCCCTTGTGCCTCTCCAATGGAGCATCGCGCGTGCCCAGCCGGGCATGAAGGTGTGGTGCAGGCGAAGCACCACCATGACCATGGAAAAATGCCGGCTAAGCCAAGCTCCCAGGTCCCCTCACGTCCGGCTTCGCACCGGACATCCAAACACAAATGCGGCGTCGTTCACAGCGCACGACGGCAATTTCATGCGAGAAGAAAGGCGCGCGACCCGCGCGGGGATCACGCGCCAATTTCAAGGTTACTTGGCCGGCTTGAACCAGCTGTCGAGGCCTTCCTGAAGCTTCTTGGCAGCCTCTTCTGGCGTCTTCGTACCGTTGATGACGTTGGCCGATTCGACCCAGGTCTCATTCTCGAGGTTCGGCGTGCCGCGTGCCAGGATCTGGTAAGTCGAGCGGATCGTCGGCTTGCACTTTTCGCGCCACGAGACGAATTCCTGCGCCAGCGGATCGGACATCTTCACCGGCTTTGAGTTCAGGCTGAAGAAGCCGGGAAGCGCGTTCGCATAGATCTCCGCAAATTCCGGCGAAGCAACCCAGGTGAGGAAGGTCTTCCCGGCTTCCGCGTTCGGGCTCTTGGCGTTGAGGCCGATGCCGATGTCGGTGTGGTCGGAGATGTAGCAGGTATCGCCTGCCTTCTTCACCGGCGGCGGGAAGGCGCCCATCTTGAACTGCGCCTGGGTGTTGAAGCCGGAGATTTCCCACGAGCCGGCCGGATAGATCGCGGCGCGGCCGAGCGTGAAGAGGTTCTGGCTGTCCGGATAGGTCTGGGCCTCGAAGCCGTCACCCAGATAATCCTTCCACTTGGCGATTACCCGGAAAGGTTCGACCCATGCCTCGTCCGTCAGTTTCTGCTCGCCCTTGATCAGCGCCAGGCGGCCTTCCTCGCCCTTCCAGTAGGTGGGGCCGATGTTCTGGTAGCCCATGGTCGCGGCTTCCCAGAGGTCCTTGGTGCCCATCGCCATCGGAATGTAGTTGCCGTCGGCCTTGATCTTCTCGAGAACGGCGAAGAACTCTTCCTCCGTCGTCGGAACCGAAAGGCCGAGCTGGTCGAAGGCGTCCTTGTTGTAGATGAAGCCGTGGATGACCGAAGCCATCGGCACGCAGAAGGTTGATTTGCCATCGTCGGTCGACCAGGCGGACTTCGCGACGTCGGAGAAGTTCTCCATGCCCGGCAAGCTGGTCAGGTCGGCGAGGTGCTTTTTGTTGTAGAGTTCGAGCGAAGTGTCGAACGGGCGGCAGGTGATGAGGTCGCCTGCGGAACCGGCATCGAGCTTGGCGTTGAGGGCGGCGTTGTATTCGGTCGGGGCGGACGGCGAGAAGACGACCTTGATGCCCGGGTTCTTCGCCTCGAAGGCGGGGATCAGCTTTTCCTGCCAGATCGCCAGGTCATCGTTGCGCCAGCTCTCGATTGTCAGCGTCACGTCCTGGGCCTGGACAAACCCGGCCGAGCCGAGAATGCTCGACGCGAGCAGCAAGCCTTTCATTGTTGTGCGGGTCATGCATGTTCTCCCTTTTATAGGCGCCGCCAAGGCGCGGTTTGGATCCCAGTTTTATCAGCGCGAGACGGTCTCGATTGCACGACGCAAATTCTGATTGGCGTTCTTGAGCGCGCTTTCGGCGGCAGCAACATCCTCGGCCCCGGACGCGAGCAGGATCGCGATCTTGACCGAACCTGAGGCCGCCTTGATTAGTCTGCCTGCCTCGGCAGCACTGACGCCGGTGATGTCGCACACGATGCGCATCGCGCGCCCTTGCAGTTTGATGTTGTCGGCACGCAGATTGACCATGTGACCGTCGAGCACATGGCCAAGATGGATGCCGACAAGCGTCGAAAACATATTGAAGGCGATCTTCTGCGCCGTGCCGGCGCCCATGCGCGTCGATCCGGATACAACTTCCGGCGGCGTTTGCAGCAGAATGGAAACATCGGCACCCTTGAAAAGGGGCGCGCCGGCATTGTTGGCAATGGCGATGACTCTTGCGCCGCGCTTCTTCGCTTCGTCGGCGGCCGCGAGCGCGTAGGGGGTCGAGCCGCTGGCGGAGACGGAGATAAGGCAGTCGCCAGCCGCGATTGCGGCATTGCGCACATCCGCACGTGCGAGATCCATGTCGTCTTCATAGCCACCGGCGAGATCGGTAAGGCTTGCCGCGCCACCGGCGAGAAGGATAACGATCTGCTCCTGCGGAATACCGTAGGTACCCGGCAGCTCCAGTGCGTCCGCCATCGCCATTAGACCAGAACTTCCCGCACCCGCATAGGCGAGCCGGCCGCCGGAGGAAAGGACTTGTGCCGCAAGTGCTGCCGCAGCCGAAATCTGCTCGATCGCCGCGTCGACCGATTTCGCCGCCGCCTGCTGGCCGGAGGCAAGCAGGCGAAGCGCGAGTGCCGGATGCATCACATCCAGGCCCTTCGCTTTGTCGTGGCGCTCTTCGGTCTTCGCTGACGGCATTCGCTGTTTCTCCTCTTCGTGAATTAATGCCAAAAAAATACCAATTGTCTAGGAGAATTTTAACTTTTGTGACTTGGGGCGGAAAATATCGAAAATAAGCGCGGAAAAACAACGATTTAGTTCAAATGTTAGTTGCCGCGAAGAAATCTCGCTTGGTTATTGGTCTTTTTTTGGTATCTTACCTGACGGAGGTGCCTATGACGTCTTATCTGATCGGAATCGATGGCGGCGGAACGAGTTGCCGGGCGGCTGTGGCCGCGCCGGACGGTCGCATTCTCGGCCGCGGAAAGGCTGGCGCCGCAAACATCCTTACCGATCCGGAGACGGCGCTCACGAATATAGGGGATGCCTCGCGGGCCGCCTTTGAAGATGCCGGCCTCGATCCGGCCGAGATCACGGCGGCCAGCGCGATCGTCGGCGTTGCGGGTCACAATGTCGGCGATGCCGTGCATTACGTGAAGCGGCGCCTTCCCTTCGCGGCGGCAGAGATCGAGTCCGATGGACTGATCGCGCTTCAGGGCGCGCTCGGCGAAAAAGACGGTGCAGTCGCCATTCTCGGAACGGGCACCATTTATATCGCGCGCTGCGGCGAGATAGTGAGTTATATCGGCGGCTGGGGCTTCACGATCGGCGACCACGGCAGCGGTGCGCGCATCGGCCATGCGCTGCTGCAGGAAAGCCTGCTCGCTTTCGATGGTATCCACGAGGGCTCGTCGGTAACCGATTCCGTCCTCGCTGAATTCAACAACGACCCGAGGGATGTCGTCGACTTCGCGCGACTGGCCAAGCCCGGCGAATTCGGACGCTACGCCCCGCGTGTCTTCGAACACGCCGCGCGCGGCGATGCCGTGGCACTGCGCTTGCTCAAGGCCGCTGCGACCACGGTCGACGAGGCGCTCGACGTGGTCGTGTCGAGAGGAAGCGATCGGCTCTGCCTGCTCGGCGGCCTGGCGCCGCTTTATCGTCCGTGGCTTGCCGAGCGCCACCAGAAGTATTTTGTCGAAGCGGAGGCGGACGCCTTGACCGGAGCGGTGGCGCTCGCTGCCCAACGCTTCGGTTCCAAGCCGGGGGTTGGTGCATGACCCAGCAACTTGCCGCCATCCTGCCGCTGGAAGGCCTGCAGTCGGGCGGGGCCGGTCCGCTCTATCTTAAGCTCCGGCAGTCGCTCGAGGAAGCGATCCTCTCGGGCAAGCTCAACCATGGAGATGCGCTGCCGCCGGAGAGGGATCTCGCGGACTATGCCAATATCAGCCGTGTGACCGTGCGCAAAGCGGTCGATGACCTCGTGCGCGATGGGCTGCTCGTGCGCCGTCACGGCTCCGGTACCTTCGTCGTCAGGCCCGTCTCGCGCGTCGAGCAGTCGCTGTCGAGGCTGACGTCCTTTACCGAGGACATGGCCCGGCGCGGCCTTAACACGCGGGCGGAGTGGCTGGAGCGGGGACTGTTCCATCCATCGCCCGACGAAATGATGACACTTGGTCTTCCGGCCGATGCCCTGGTCGCGCGTCTCGGCCGCCTGCGCATCGCCGACGGCATGCCGCTCGCGATCGAGCGCGCCAGCATCTCGACCGAGTTCCTGCCGGATCCGCTGGCCGTGACTTCGTCGCTCTATGCCGCCCTTGACAAGACCCGTTCCCGGCCCGTCCGGGCGGTTCAGCGCATTTCGGCCTGCAATATCAAGGATCCCGACGCGTCGATGCTGGGCGTTGCCGTAGGCGCCGCCGGCCTTTCCATCGAGCGCGTCTCCTATCTTGCGTCGGGGCGCGTCGTTGAATTCACCCGCTCGCTCTATCGGGGCGATGCCTATGATTTTGTCGCGGAACTGACGCTTTCGGAGTCCTGATGCGCCCTTGCCAGCAAAATGGCCAACAAAAAGGAATGGATGATGCAAACCAACATGCGGCGAGAAATCGATGAGATCCCGGAAGCCGCTGCGCGGTTGCTGGACGGTTCGGCCGACGCCCTGAAAGCGGCGGGTGCGGCGCTGAAAGCCAAGGATCCCGCGTTCCTGGTGACGATCGCCCGCGGCTCCTCCGATCATGCGGCGCTGTTCCTGAAATATGCGATCGAGCTCACGGCTGGCCGCCCGGTCGCTTCGCTCGGACCGTCGCTCGCTTCGATCTATGGCGCCAATCTGAAGCTCGGCGGCGCGGCGGCAATCGCGATCTCCCAGTCCGGCAAGAGCCCGGACATCGTCGCGATGGCGCAATCGGCGACACATGCCGGTGCGGCATCGATCGCGCTTACGAACACGGTGCCCTCGCCGATCGCCGAGGCCTGCACCCATCCGCTCGATATTCTTGCCGGTCCCGAACTCGCCGTCGCCGCGACAAAGTCCTATGTTAACTCGATCGTCGCGGGCCTCGCGGTACTCGGGGAATGGACGGGAGATGCGGCGCTCAAGCGCGCCGTCGCCGATCTGCCGAACCAGTTCGCCAAGGCTGTGAAGCTCGATTGGCAGGATTTCGCCGCCGATCTTGGCGAGGCCGAATCGCTTTACGTGCTCGGCCGTGGCCCGGCGCTCGCGATCGCCAGCGAAGCGGCGCTGAAGTTCAAGGAAACGTCCGGCATGCACGCGGAAGCCTATTCCTCGGCGGAAGTGCTGCATGGTCCGGTGGCGTTGGTTGGCGCCAGATTTCCGGTGCTGGCCCTTGCCGCCCGCGACGCGGCCGAAGCTTCGGTGGTCGAAAGCGCCGATGGCATGAGCACCAAGGGCGCGGTCGTGCATGTTACTTCGGCGCGTGCTCAGAAGGCGAAACGCCTGTCCTTCGTCGAAACCGGGCATCCGATCACCGACGCGCTGACGCTGATCCTGCCGTTCTATGGCTTCGTCGAAGCCTGGTCGCGCTCGCGCGGCCTCAATCCGGATGCACCGGCAAGCCTCAAGAAGGTAACGGAGACACGATGACTGCGAAGAAGAACATCACCGGCGCGCGGATCTTCGACGGCATCGACTGGCATGACGGCGCCGTCCTGGTTGTAGAGGCGGGCCGGGTCAAGGCAATCGTTTCGGCGTCTGCCGCACCCTCCGATGCCGACGCGATCGACGCGCATGGCCTGCTTCTCGTTCCGGGCTTCATCGACCTGCAGGTCAATGGCGGCGGCGGTGCACTGCTCAACGAACAGCCGACGCTCGACGGCATTCGGCAGATTTGCGCCGCGCATGCGAAGTTCGGTACCACGGCGCTTCTGCCGACCCTCATCACGGACACCCGCGAGGTGCGGACCGCGGCCATTCAGGCCGGCATCAAGGCGAAGAAAGCTGCCGTCGCCGGCTTTCTCGGCCTGCATCTCGAGGGCCCGCATCTGTCGATCGCCCGCAAGGGAGCCCATGACCCGTCGCTCATTCGCCCGATGGACGATGCCGACTTCGCGGAGATGCTCGGCTGTGCCCGGGCACTGGGCTCACTGATGGTGACGGTCGCCCCGGAAAACGCGACGCGAGAGCAGGTGCGCGCGCTCTGTGAGGCTGGCGTTGTCGTCAGCCTGGGACATACGGATGTCGGCTATGACACCGCCTGCAGCTACGCCAGGGCCGGCGCTCGGACCGTCACCCATCTCTTCAACGCGATGAGCGGTCTCGGCCACCGCGAACCCGGCGTCGTCGGCGCCGCGCTTGCCACCGGCACTCTACACGCCGGTTTGATCGCCGATGGCTTCCATGTCGATCCGGCGTCGATGGGCATCGCGCTTAGGGGCAAGAAGGGTCCGGGGCAGATTTTCCTGGTGACCGACGCGATGTCGCCGATCGGTACCGAAATGACCAGCTTCCACCTCAACGGCCGCGAAATCCTGCGCCAGGGCGGCCGCCTGACGCTTGCCGACGGGACGCTCGCGGGAGCAGACATCGACATGCTGTCTTCGGTCCGCTTCGTGCACGAAAAACTCGGCCTGCCGATCGAGGAGGCGATCCGCATGGCCTCCGCCTACCCGGCCGATGTCATGGGCATTGCCTCCCATAAGGGGCGGTTGCTGCCCGGGACGGACGCTGATTTCGTGCTGCTGACGCCGGAGCTTCATATGAAGTCGACCTGGATTGCCGGAGAGGCGGTTTTCTCTGCTTAAGGCATTTGCGCTGACGACAGGATCGGTCCACCTTGCTTGAGCCTGTCAGAAACGTGGCTGGAACGCCCCTCACCCTAACCCTCTCCCGGCAGGCGGGGCGAGGGGACTTTTGGGGTACGGCGTCGCGGCGAGTCCCCTTCGCCCCGCTTGCGGGGAGAAGGTGGCCGGCAGGCCGGATGAGGGGCGGACGCCAGCGAAAATGCGATGCGCTTCAGAGCCTTGCCGGTGGAGCCGCAAGCCGCGCCTTCAGTGCCTTGACCGTCGCCGTATCCGTCCGGCGCCGGTCTCCCGAGACGAAGCCCATCGCCACCAGCCGCGGGTCTTGAGCCGGCTCACGAACGGAGCAGGAGGAATGGACTTCGGTGATCGCGAGCCTAGGCAGCAGGGCATTGATCGTGTCGACGGTGATGCCGGAGCCGGGCATAATGGAGATCCTGCCTGCCGCCAGCTCTATGAGGCGCGCCAGGGTGTCGACCGCCTCCGGCGCGCTTTTCGCGCCACCTGAGGTCAGAATCCTTTCAAAACCCAGATCTTCCGCAATCTCGATCGCCTCGGCGAGATCCGGAACGAGATCGAAGGCTCGATGGAGGGTCAGCCCCAATCCCGCCGCATGGCCGGTAAGCTTGCGGAGCATCTGCGCGTCGAGCCGACCATCCGATAGCGATGCGCCGAGGACGACACCGGCGAGCCCGGCGTCGCGAGCCGCATCGATGTCCCGGCGCATGGCGTCGAGATCGGTCGGGCCGTAGACGAAATCGCCGGGACGGGGACGGATCATTGCGTAGACCGGCACCGGCGGCGGGCCGGCGAGCGCCATCAATCCCGGGCTTGGTGTCAAGCCGCCGACGGGAAGGGCCGAGCAGAGCTCAATTCGGTCGGCGCCGGCCTCGATCGCCGCCATCAAGCCATCCGGGGCGTCGACGCAGACTTCGAGCAGGATGCCGCTCATGCGCCCCTTCCTCCAAAGCCGAGCAGGGCAGCGCCGATTAGGCCAGGCTCCAGCCGGCATTCTCCGCGCACGACCAGCGGTCGCTCGAACTGCCGGAGGATTCGGCTGCGCACGGCGCCGTCGATTTCGGCGAGCAGGGCTTCCGAGTTGGAGAGGCCGCCGCCGACCGGCACGATCGTCGCACCGGTTATGTTGATGACGAGCGCCAGCGGCGAGCTGATGAGATCGACGAAAATATCGATGGTGCGCGCTGCTTCTGCGTCGCCGTTCTGCCAGGCCTCGATGATCTCCTGGCTGGAGAGGGACTTACCGTGCACCGTCGTGTGCAGCCTTTCGAGCCCGCGCGCGCCGCCGACGGTGTCGACGCATCCGCGTTGCCCGCAACCGCAGTCGAATATCGGTATGGAAATAGGCGGATGTCCCGCCTCGGCCGCGACGGCGGGCGCATGCCCCCATTCGCCGGCAAAGCCGCCATCTGCGTTGATCAGCTTGCCGTCGACCACCAGGCCGCCGCCGACCCCGGTGCCGAGGATCGCGCCGAAAACGATCCGGTGGTCGCGCCCCGCGCCGATGCCGGCCTCGGCAAGCGCAAAGCAATCGGCGTCGTTGGCGATCACCACGGGCAGGTGCAACGCGGCCTCGAGTTCGGCGGCAAGCTCCCGGCCGTCGATGCAGGGAATGTTGGCGCATTTGATCCGGCGGGTTTGCGGATCGATGACGCCGGTAATCGAGATCGCCACCCTTTGCGGCAGGCCGCCCGCCTCGTCGAGCACCGACTCGAGCGTTGCGACGAAGCGGCGAAAGTCGTTAAGCGGCGTGGTGCGCCGCGGCAGAGGGAATATTCGCTCCGGCGAATGCGTAATGGCACCCTTGATCGCGGATCCGCCGATGTCGAAGCAGATTATCATGCCTCGCCCCGAATGGTCGCCTCGGCAGCAAGGGCCGCGCTCAGCAGCCGGTCGTCCTGGTGATGCGGTGCGGAGAGCAGGAAGCCGACCGGCATGCCGGCAGCGCCCGTGCCGCAGGGGATGGAGATGCCGCAGAAATCGAGGAAATTGCCGATCAGCGTGTTCCGCAGGGTCTTGGCATTCACTTTGAAGAAAAGCTCGTCGTCGGAAAGAAGCGGTGCGATCGGCGGAGCGACATGCGGCAATGTCGGATGCGCGATCAGTTCGCCAGGCCCAAGGCTCTCCACCGTTTCGTGGATCAATCGGTCACGTGCATCGAGAAGGGCGATGTAATCGCTGAGGGTGATCTTCTCGCCGAGCCGGGTGCGCGTGACGACGCGCGGATCCATCCGCGCCGCCTCGGGACCGGCAAGACGCTCGCGGTGGAGGGCATAGGCTTCAGCCGTCACCAGCGCGCCATGGCGCGCCGTCAGATCGAACACGGCTGCAAAGCTCGGGAAGGGCGCGCGCCTCACTCTGACGCCCGCCGCCTGCAGCCTCTTGATCGCCGCCTCGAAGGCCACGACCACCTCCGCTTCGGCCTCGTCGACGACGATCGTTTCGGGAATGACAAGCGACAGATCGGCAAGCTCGGCACGACGGATGACCGGTGCCGTCAGGCTGTGCATGGCGGCATCCGCCCACACCGCGTCCTGCACCGTATGGCAGAGAGGGCCGAGTGAATCGAGGCTCTCGGCGAGCGGAAACACGCCTTTCATCGCATAGCGCCCGCGCGTCGCCTTGTAGCCGACGATGCCGGTCATCGCCGCCGGGATACGTACCGAGCCGCCCGTGTCCGAGCCGATCGCAAGCGGTACCAGGCCGGCCGCGACAGCCGCAGCCGAACCGGAGGAGGAGCCGCCGGGGATCCGGTGCACATCCGGCGACGCAGGATTGCGCGGCGTTCCATGGTGCGGATTGATGCCGAGGCCGGAAAAGGCGAATTCGCTCATGTTCGTGCGGCCGACGCTGACCATGCCGGCGGCGGCGAGCGCGCCTACGACGGGAGCGTCTACCGCGGCAGGCGGATTGTCCTTGAAGACGACGGAGCCCGCCGTCGTCACGCTGCCGGCTAGGTCGAAAAGATCCTTCCAGGCGACGGGCAGCCCGTCGAGCAGACCGAGCGAGCGCCCGGCCTTGAGGCGGCTTGTTGCGGCTCGCGCTTCCTTGAGTGCACGTTCGCGCGTCAGTGCGACGAAGATCGACTGATCCGGATGGCTTTCGATCCGAGTCAGCGTTTCTTCTGCGAGCGTGACCGGATCGAGCTTACCCGATTGCACGAGAACGGCGAGGCTCGCGAGCGTTTTCTGGTGGATCATGGCGTCTCCCCTTGGTCGGGCATTTCGGCAGTCCGGCTGAGCGGACGCGGGTTCGGTTTTCTCTAGCATATCGTCACGCATCGCTTTTGCCAGCGCTTGCCAACGGCCAGGTCCATGATTTCGAACGGGCCTGTTGCAGATGCTGATTTCGGTCGCGGGGTTCGTGAAGAGGCTGCTTTTCCTGCGCGATTTTTCAATTCTTTTCGGAAGAAAAAAGCGTCGTTCGTAATATAAGGTAAAATTGTCAAGAATAATAAGAATCGCACTTGGACAATTTTAGGTCTCGTTAAATAAATAGATGCGTGACTACAACAAAAGCTGCGAATAATAGCCTGACAGATCACGAACAAAACATATCAAGGAATGTTGCAACCATCGGTTTTATCGAAGTGCTATTGCAGGTTGAGCAATCGCAATACTGTCGCAATACGAGATTTCTCGGAAAAATTTTCAATTCCCTAACCATTTTATAGCACATCTTGTGGGCCTCCCGACGATGCCGTCGGGTATTGCGTATGTGCGGCATGGCTTCATGGCGTGAGAAATGAGTTCTGCGCGGCAGAAGAGACATGTCCACGTCAGGAAATGTCCATCATGAAAATCAAAAGCCAATTCATCATCCTCGCATCAGCCACCGGCGTGGCTATTGCCGGCCTCATCGGCAGCCTGTGGGGGTATGACGCAGCGTCCAGCAACGTCACGAGTGCCTACGATCAGAAGTACCGATCTTACCTGTTGGCCGATGGCTTCCGTCAGTCGTCCGACGATTTGACCCGCCTGGTGAGGACTTATGTCGAGACCGGGGACCAGTCGTACAAGGACCAGTACAACGCCGTCGTCGAGATCAGAAACGGTACGCGCCCGCGCCCGCAGGACTATCACCGGATCTACTGGGATTTCGTCGCGGGCGGCGAAGCCAAGCCCCGTCCAGACGACGCGGCCATCTCCCTTCGCGACCTGATGAAGCAGGCCGGCTTTACCGACGAGGAGTTCGCCCTGCTGGACGAAGCCGGCAAGCGCTCGGATGCCCTGATCAAACTTGAAACCGAGGCGATGGCTCTCGTGGACAATGTTGCGACGCTCGGGCCGGAAGCGCAGCGCAAGGCGGCGCAGATGCTCAATTCGCCGGACTACCACCGCTACAAGGCGGAGATCATGAAGCCCGTCGATGCGTTCTACGTAAAGCTGGAACAGCGCACCCAGGCCGCCGTCGACGAAGCGAACGCCCGTGCCTCTTTTTACTGGACATTGACCGCCATAGCGATGTCCGCGCTGGCGCTGACGCTCGCCATCGTCGGCTTCGTCACCTTCAGGCGCATTATCGGAGGCATGTACAAGCTCAGCAGTTCAATGGAGCTGGTCGCCGACGGCCAGTTGGAGACGCAGATCGACCTTGCGAAGAACGATGACGAGATCGGCGACATGGGAAGGGCGCTCGAAGTTTTCCGTCAGGCGGCCATCGCCAACAGGCGACTGGAACAGGAGGCCGAGGAAGGCCGCAGGCGCGCGGAGGCCGAGCGGATCGCGATGCAGGAAAAGGCCGAAGCCGATGCCGCCGAGCGGCTGCGCGTTGCGACCTCCGGCCTTGCCGCCGGCCTGAAGCGTCTGGCGGCGGGCGACCTCGCTTTCCAGCTCAACGAAGCCTTCGCACAGGATTTTGAAGCGCTGCGTCACGACTTCAACCAGTCCGTCGCCCAGCTCGGCACGACGCTTTGCGAGATTTCCAGCTCGATTTCGACGCTCGACGCCGGCACCCGTGAAATCGCGGCCGGCACGGACGATCTTTCCAGGCGTACCGAACAGCAGGCCGCATCGCTGGAGGAAACGGCTGCGGCGCTCGACCAGATCACTGTCAACGTCGCCAATTCCAGCAAGCGCACAGAAGAAGCGAGGAGCGTTGCCGGCAGCGCCAATCGCTCCGCCGCAGAATCCGCGCAAGTCGTTTCCCATGCGGAAGAGGCGATGCGTAAGATCGAGGAAAGTTCAGAGCAGATTTCCAACATCATTGGTGTCATCGACGAGATCGCCTTCCAGACAAACCTCCTGGCGCTCAATGCCGGTGTCGAAGCCGCGCGCGCAGGCGAGGCCGGCAAGGGCTTTGCTGTCGTTGCGCAGGAAGTGCGCGAGCTTGCCCAACGGTCGGCTCAGGCCGCCAAGGAGATCAAGGGGCTGATCCAGAACTCCTCGGCGGAAGTCGAGAACGGCGTGAAACTGGTGCGCGATGCGGGCGTGGCGCTGAAAACCATCAGCGGCTTCATCGTCGAGATCAATGCGCATATGGAATCGATCGCCACCTCGGCCGGGGAACAGTCCGTCGGGTTTGCCGAGGTCAACACGGCCGTCAACGCGATGGACCAGACGACGCAGCAGAATGCTGCAATGGTGGAACAATCGAATGCGGCTTCCAACACGCTGGCCGCCGAGGCGATTCGACTGCGGAAACTCGTCGGCCAATTCAAGCTCGAAGGTGCGGCCGCCGTCCACGCCCCCTCGGCATGGGTCGCCCGCGGTACCGACACGGCGGTAGCATCTCCCGCGCGCAAGCTCGGCCGCAAGGTCGCATCCACCTTCAGTGGCAATGCGGCTCTCAAGAGCGATTGGGAGGAATTCTGATAGCGAGCGCCTCCTGAACTTCCGGGCTCATCCGCTCCGATGCGGTCGGACACGTCGACGGCCGCGTCGATCGCGCCAGGCGCACTCGCGCTGACGAACGCCGCGTGCTTTGAACATGGCATGGCGCGAATGCCGGGTTCACACCGCGGACGGTGGACGTCGCACATGTGCGACTGGTACCGAAGGGGTAATCGGGGGCCGCCTTGTCGAGGCGGCTCGCTCTGCCTACATGCGTTGCCGATCCACCGCGTCTGCCGGCGCAGGACCAAGGAAAAGTGAGGGAGAGCGGTCATGATTCTCGATGCGGCGCGGCTTGCCTTCGCCAATCTCTTTGCGGCGGAAACCCGCGCCGTCTTCTGGAAAGTCATCGGACTGACGCTGCTCGCGCTCGTCGCGCTCTGGTTCGCGGTGCGCGAGTTGTTCGTCTGGCTGGCGCTGCCATGGTTCGACACGCTGATGCCGGGCACGCCCGAATGGGCCGGTTGGCTCACATTCATTGTCGGCATCTTCGCGAGCCTGGGCCTGGCGCTGGCGCTTGCACTTCTGCTCGCGCCGGTCACGGCGCTCATCGCCGGCTTCTTCCTTGACGACGTTGCCGAGGTGATCGAGACGCGCGACTATCCCGACAGTGCGCCGGGCAAGCCGCTGCCACTGGTGGCGGCCATGACCGGATCGGCGAAATTCCTTGGCGTCGTCATCCTCGGCAACATCATTGCACTCCTGCTGCTGCTCGTGCCGGGGGTCAATCTCATCGCTTTCTTCCTCGTCAACGGCTATCTGCTCGGGCGGGAATATTTCGAGTTCGCCGCCATGCGTTATCGTCGGCCCGCCGAGGCGAGGCTCTTTCGTGTCAAACACCGCTCGACCGTGTTTCTCGCGGGGCTCGTGCTGGCGGCCTTCCTGACGGTGCCGCTTCTCAACCTGCTGACACCGCTCTTTGCTGCCGCCATGATGGTGCATCTCCACAAGATGCTTTCGGCGCGCGATCCCGGCTTTTCGGCGGCTCAAAAGGCGGCGGCCGGGGCGTAATGCCGAGCGCTTGACAGCGCGGCCGTCTTGCACAACGACAACCAAACGCCAGATGCGGGAGTAATAACATGAGCGACGCAGACGACCGGATCACGCGTCTCGAAGAAATGCTGGCGCACCAGGCGAAGACCATCGAGGAGCTTTCGGACCAGTTGGCCGAGCAGTGGAAGGTGGTCGAACAGACCCGGGCGAAGCTCGACCGCCTGACGGAGCGCTTCCTGAGCCTCGAGGAGCAGGCGCGCGATGCGATACCGGTAACCCGCCCGCCGCATTACTGAGTCAGTCAAGCGATAGGAGCGCGGGCGGAGCCGCATTTCAGGATGCTCCGCCTGCAGCGCCGCGCGTCTTCTGAGACGCGGAACGGTTGCTGTAGCATGCAGCAGAAACGAAAAGGCCGCCCGCTTCATTTGAAGCAGGCGGCCGCTTGATGTCAGGTCACCGCAATTAGTAGGGGCAGGATTCGGTGCTCATATAGTCGTGCACCTGCACCTTGCCGGCAATGATGTCGGTCTTCACCTTTTCCACCGTATCGTGCATTTCGGGCGTGATCAGGGCCTTGTTGTTTTCGTCGAGCGCATAGCCGACGCCGTCTTCCTTGAGGCCGAGGTTGGAGATGCCAAACTCGAACTTGTCGTTCTTGGCGGCCATGAAGGAGTCATAAACGGCGACGTCGACGCGCTTCAGCATCGAGGTCAACACCTTGCCCGGCTGCAGCATGTTCTGGTTGGAGTCGACGCCGATGCCGAGCTTGCCGGCATCCGCAGCCGCCTGCAACACGCCCACGCCGGTACCGCCGGCGGCGTGGTAGACGACGTCCGCGCCCTGGTCGATCTGGGACTTTGCGATTTCACCGCCCTTCACCGGATCGTTCCATGCATCCGGCGTCGTGCCGGTATAGGCCTCGAGCACCTTGACGTCCGCGCCGACCGACTTGGCGCCGCCGACATAGCCGCAGGCGAACTTGTGGATCAGCGGAATGTCCATGCCGCCGACGAAGCTGACGGTCTTCGACTTAGACGCGAGAGCGGCGAGCACGCCGACGAGATAGGAGCCTTCCTGCTCCTTGAACACGATCGATTTGACATTCGGCTTTTCGACCACCATGTCGATGATCGCGAACTTCGTATCCGGATATTCCGCCGCGATCTTCTCGAGCGATGCCGCCCAGTTGAAGCCGGCCATCACGATCGGGCTGTTGCCGTCGCTGGCGAAGCGGCGCAGCGCCTGCTCGCGCTGGGCATCGTTGGCGATTTCGAATTCGCGGTATTCGATACCTGATTCGGTCTTGAACTTTTCGGCGCCGTTAAATGCCGCCTCGTTGAAGGATTTGTCGAACTTGCCGCCGAGATCATAGATGATCGCCGGCTTGATGTCGGCGGCCAATGCCGTCGCGGACATCATGGAGAAAGCAAAGAGACCGAGAATGGTTTTTTTCATCGTGCAGCCCTGTCGTCGCTATTGATCTTATCGGGTCTGGCAGTGGTCCCAATGGGCCTTTCCGCGCAACCCGCCCCTCTCTTGTTAAGGCTTGGGTGGCCGCATCCTTGCACGGCTTCCGCAAAAAAACACTCAAAATTTTTCGGATGGTAAAAAAGATGCGGCGCCCGGCGGGAGGTCGCCGGACGTCGATTTCGAGAGCCAATCGGTGCGCCGTTGCCGCTGCAGCGCCGTGCCCAATCAGACCCGCAACGTTCACTGCAGCGCTTTGCAGAGGGCGACCAAGCCTAGCGCCCGATCGGGCAGCTCACTCCGGTGCCGCGAAGGCCGCAATAGCCGTCAGGGTTCTTGGCGAGATATTGCTGGTGATAGTCCTCGGCAAAGTAAAGCGGACCGGCCATGCCGATTTCCGTGGTGATCTCGCCGCCATGGTCGAAGGCCGTCAACGCCCTCTGGAAGGCGTCGCGAGCAGCGTTCGCCTCGCGAAGCTGATCCTCGTCATAGACATAGATCGCCGAGCGGTAGGTGGTGCCGATATCGTTGCCTTGCCGCATGCCCTGGGTCGGATCGTGCTCCTCGAAGAAGGGCCTTGAGCAACCTTGCGAAGGAGACGTTTGTCGGGTCGTAGACGACGAGCACGACCTCCGCGTGGCCGGTGAGTCCGGTCGTGGTCTCCTGATAGGTCGGGTTCGGCGTCAGCCCGCCGGAATAGCCGGCGGCAGTCACGTAGACGCCGGGAATGTTCCAGAGCAGCCGCTCGGCGCCCCAGAAGCAGCCCATGCCGAAAAGCACCTGCTTCATGCCTTCGGGGTAGGGACCTTTCAGCGGACGTCCGGAGACGAAGTGTGTCTCTGCCGTCGGAATTTCCTCCTCGCGCCCGCGAAGTGCGGTCTGCGCGTCGGGCAGGATCGTCTTCTTGTTGAACATGTCGATCAGAAACATCTGCGGCTCCTTTCGTGCGCGCGGAAAAGCGTGGAGGACCGGCTACTGCATGTTTCCTTAAATCGGAGCGACTTGGTGCGCCCTTGAAGACGCACGGAGCTGTAGCGGCAGTCAGGCGGCAAATCGTCCGGCGGCGGGGCGTTTCTTGTAGCCTGCCATCCACAGGAGCAGGGCGAGCGCCAACAGCACCGCGAAAGCAGGCCGGGCAAGGAGCCATTGCAGCGCCGTCAGCCAGATAGCAGGGCCCGCGGCGGTGCGCTGCAGGCTATGCACCCAGTTGAGTGCCTCCGGGCCAAGGGCGGATATGGCATCGGCGAGCGAGGTCATCGCCGGCTGCGAGGCGGCAACCGACTGGATGGCGTCGACGGTCCCGGCAAGCACCGCCACCGCCAGCGCGAAAAAACTTGCAAGCTTCAGCAGCAACCGCATTTTCGTCCTTTCGGCGGCGTGGCCCGACGCGCGCCTCTCCGATCATTTACGCTTGTGCGCCGAGAGATAGGCGCCGCAAGTTGCGAGCGCAATGGGCGACGTCGCTAAGACCATCGCACAAGATGTCAATAAACTGTCAGAAAGCAGTTGATCCCGCGTGGATCATCGGTATATATCGCGCCCGTTCGCCGCTTCGTCCGGCGCACGCCGGAAGAGCTTGCTCTTCCCCATCCAGCCGGATTGACCAGCGGCTGTTTCAAGGATGGACAGGTGGCCGAGTGGTTGAAGGCGCACGCCTGGAACGCGTGTATACGTGAAAGCGTATCGAGGGTTCGAATCCCTCTCTGTCCGCCACCTTTGCCAAAATAGCCAATCCAGCGAACGGCTTACCACGCGATCCCGTTGATTTTCCTGCATTGGCACGCCCTTCCACTTCGCCGGGGGAGTGCACTGCGCGGATGGTCCTTTCGTCACTCTTGACCTTGTAGGACATATGACCTAGAGATTATTAGGTCATATGTCCTACGGCGTGTTTCACGGCTCTTGCCTTCCGCGCCATGATCGTGGAGGCCCGATATGAGTGCGAGCGAGACCCGCCAGCAGATCGTGGATGTCGCCGACCGGCTCTTCTACGAGCATGGCTTCGAGGCGACCTCCTTTGCCGACATCGCCAAGGATGTCGGTCTCTCGCGCGGCAACTTCTATTATCACTTCAAGACCAAGGACGAGATTCTTGACGCCGTGATCGCGCAGCGCTTAGCGAATACCAGCGGCATGCTGCTGGCCTGGGAACAG
Organism: Ensifer sp. IC3342; assembly: GCF_020193655.1. Lineage (GTDB taxonomy): Bacteria > Pseudomonadota > Alphaproteobacteria > Rhizobiales > Rhizobiaceae > Sinorhizobium. The sequence continues at coordinate 1,319,264 of NZ_JADYVE010000001.1, read as the reverse complement.
GATGCCGCTTCCCCGACAGAGTGCATCCGCAACTTCGTCCACATCCTCATCGCGAACCGGACAAAGATCATGGCCCATGGCTGTCCGGTCGGCACGCTCTGCAACGAACTGGCCAAGCTCGATCACACGGCGAAGGATCGTGCAGCAAGCCTGTTCACCTTGTTCCGCGACTGGCTCCGCAGGCAGTTCGTCAAGCTCGGGCGCGAAGAGGATGCCGATGCGTTGGCTCTTCACGTTCTGATGCGCAGCCAGGGTGTCGCTGCGCTCGCCGCCGCCTTCCGCGATGAAGAATTCATCCGCCGAGAGGTCGCCGACATGGAGGCGTGGCTGCACGCTCAATGCCCGGCCGCTTCAAACCCTAATCCCCGCCAACCTGCCTGATGGAGCAATCATGTTCGTCATTACCCTTCGTTTTGCCGACAAGACGAAAGCGCCGCAATTCATGGATGGGCACAATGCCTGGATCAAAAGTGGTTTCGACGATGGCGTTTTTCTACTGGCCGGAAGCCTTCAACCAAACGGGGGAGGTGCGATCCTCGCGCACAATGTGTCACTCGACGCGATCGAAGCGCGGGTACAGGACGATCCCTTCGTGGCCGAGGGCATCGTCAGCGCCGAAATCCTCGCCATCACGCCGGGCCGGGCAGATGAACGGCTAGCCTTCCTGAAAGCCTGAGCCATGAGCGCGACGATTCCCGGCCCGGGCGGTCGCCTGCGCTGCCGCTGGTGCGCATAGCGCGCGGCGGGACCGCATAGGGCATAAGCGTGACCAGCACCATCAGCGCGCTGACACCGATGAAGCCATGATCGTGGCCGTGCCGATATTGGAGCGCGTCTGCGCATAGCGCGAATAGTGGCTCGCCCCTTCGACGCTGATGAAGACGAAGACCGTCGCCGGCATCGTCGCCTGGATCAGTTGGAGGAGGGTCGCTTCCGGCATTCCTTCGCCGCCCCAGAAGTTGAGCCGGAAGAGGTCAAGTTTGAAGAAGAAGAAGATAATGATGATGAACAGCGGCTTCTTCTGTTCGCGCCTTGTGTAGAAGAACAGGACCGTCCAAGCGCGTAGAGGATGGTGGAAAGCAGCAGCAACTTCAGGCCTCCGGCATAGATCATGAACGGCGTGTAGACCGTGGCGGCACCTTGCGAAGCGAAAATTGCGCCGTCACCGGAATCCCTGCTGTTGCCAGTCCGACACCGGTGCATTGTTATACGACGCGAATTCAAACATCATGCTGGAAGGCTAAATTCGCGAAACAGTACATGCCTGCGCCATGTCCCGAGTTTTGATCATTGTCGGACTTGTCATCGTTGCGGTTGGCATTCTCTGGCCGTGGCTCACGCGCCTTGGCTTGGGCAGGCTGCCGGGCGATATTCTGATCCAGCGCGAGAATTTCACCATCTATATACCGATTACGACCGGGCTACTTTTCAGCGTTGTGCTTTCGGCCATCCTCTGGCTCCTTAATCGTTAATCGGCGACGTTGCCGAACCTGTTCCGAAAGACGGCGGCAGCGCGTTATAGAGTGCCGCGCAGCGGTCATCAGCGCACTCATCGCTCCACCAGCGCCTTGAGTCGCGCCAGTGCCTCGTCCCATTGCGCGGAAACTCTGTCGAGATACGATCGTGCCTCGACGATCGGCCCGGGCCGGTAGCCGAACTGGCTTTCGCGGCCGACGCGGATGCTTTTGACGAGGCCGGCGTGTTCCAGCACGTGCAGGTGCTTGGTCACTGCCTGCCGCGTCAGCTTTGTGTCGGCTGAAAGCGCAGCGATCGACCGCGTCTGGCCATCGCTGAGTTTTGTCAGAAGCGAGAGGCGGGTCGGGTCGCCGAGGGCGGCGAAGACCTCGACCGGGCCGGGATCGACAGGTTCAGGCTTCGACATAGGCCTTGATGTTTCCCGCCTGGATCTCCCATCCGCTTTCATTGCCGCGCAAAGCCTCCATGCGGCGATCCTCCGGCAGCGTTTCGAAGCCGGATTCAACGATGGTGAGACGCGTGCCATTCGCCGTCGGTTCGAGGCGGAATTCCACGAGCGTAGATGGGGATGTCGAGAGATCGGTATCCTCGCCGTGCGGCCATCGGAAGGAAAAGAGCGTCGGGGGCTCCATGCGCTCCGTCAGAGAAGTCCATTTGGTGCCCTCATGGCCGGGATAGGTCATTTCTCCGGTCGTTTTCTCGCCGACGACGAACGGTCCGTCGAGCCTCACGCGGAACCATTCGCCGAACGCCGTGTGGTCTGTCAGCGCATGCCAAACCTCTTCGATCGGCGCGTTGAGTTCGATGCTCTTCTCGATGTGATCTGTCATGATGCAACCTCCTGGTTGCCAATATTCTCGCAGGTCGAAATGAAAAAGGCAACCAAAAGGTTGCCTGTCAAAGCGCCAGAGATGCATGCGTTCAGTCGTCAATTTTGTCCGGCCGTACCGTTAGCCGGTTTTCGACACTCGAAACGCCGATCACTGAGGCGGCCGCTTCTCCGGCGCTGGCAATGTCTGCCTCCTCGGGGACATTGCCGGAAAGCACGACCGTTCCACCAAGCGCCATGACGGAAATCCCGCTTGTGTCCACGAAGGTCGCGTAGCGGATGAAGCGCAGAACTTTCTCGGCCAGATCGTCATCCGTCAGATGCGGATCATCGTCCCGATGCGAGTAGAAGGTCTTGTCTGTCGACATCAGCGTTTTCCCGGTCATCTTTCAAAACGCCAGCATCGATGGAATGTTCCGCTGCAGCAGCTCGCACCGAAGCGACGCCGCGACCCGCTGCATGTTTCCTTAAGTCGTAAGCGATATAAGGACAAAACATGCCGCAATTCAAAGTACTACAGCGTCCTTTGCGCGTCTTGAAAGAGTCACGGCGCTATAGGCCGCCGCCTTTCCTCCAAGAGTGCCCTTGCCTCGGTCGATCGAACGGGTCTATGCCTCCAGCACCACCCAAGGCTCACCATGTCCGATATTTTCCTGAATGTTCTCCCGATCTTCGTCCTGATCCTGACCGGCTGGCTGGTCGTGAGGCTCGGCTATCTGAAACCGGCTGTCGGCGACGCACTCGGCGATTTTGTCTTTCGCGTCGCCGTGCCGGTCCTCTTGTTCCGAACGATTGCCGAAGCCGATTTCAAGGAGGGCTCGCCCTGGCCTCTCTGGGTCGCCTATTTTTCCGGTGTTGCCGTTACCTGGACGGTCGGTCATCTGGCAGCGACCTTTGCCTTCGGGCGCGACGCGCGCGTGGGGGTGCTCGCAGGCGTGTCCTCGGCCTTCGCCAACACCGTGTTCATAGGGCTGCCGCTGGTTTCGCGTGTGGTCGGCGAGGACGGGCTGGTGGCGCTGTCTATCCTGCTCTCCGTCCATCTGCCCGTCATGATGATCGCCGGCACCGTGCTGATGGAGCGTGCGGATCGCAAAACGAGCGGCAAGCCAGGCCAGAGCCCTTTGAAGCTGCTTGCCGGTGTCGGACGCAATCTCGTTCGCAATCCGCTGGTGATCGGTCTCGCCTTCGGCGCACTCTTTCATCTTCTTGAGCAGCCGCTTGGTGGCCCGGCGAAGGCCGTCGTCGATCAGCTCGCCGGTACGGCGGCGCCGGCCGCACTCGTGTCGATCGGCATGGCGCTCGACAAATATGGCCTGGCCGGAAACACCGGGCTTGCGGCCGTCACCAGCACATTGAAGCTGCTTGTGCTGCCCGGCGTCGTTTTCGGCGCCTGCCACCTCCTGGGACTCAACGACAGCTGGACGGCGGCGCTGGTGCTGACCTCCTCGGTGCCGACCGGCGTCAATGCCTGGCTGATCGCCAATCATTTCAATGTCGGCCATGCGCTCGCCTCGTCGACGATCACGCTGACGACGGCGGTCGGCGTACTCAGCGTCTCGGCCTGGGCCTATCTGCTGATGTGACCGACTCCAATGAGTTGAGGCGTGATGCGGTGCAAAACCACGCACACTTTGTCCTCATCTCGCTCTGGAAACGAAAAACCCGGCCAGAGGCCGGGTTTTTCAAATCATCTCTCTCGCTGGCGACCTAGTTCGCCGGCGCCGGTGCCTGACCTTCCTGGGCGGCCTGTCCTTCTGCAGCAGCAGGTTGCGCGGCGCCGCCTTCCGCCCCAGCGGCAGGCAGCGGTGCAGGGTTATCCGCCTGCTCACGCAGCCAGGCGATCAGGTTGGCGCGCTCGTCGCCCTTCTTGAGGCCGGCAAAGCCCATGGCCGTGCCCGGCACGTGCTTCTTCGGCGCTTCGAGGAAGGCGCTCAGTTGATCATAGTCCCACGCCTTGCCGCCTTCGGCGAAGGTCTTCATGCCAGCGGAGTAGGCGAAACCCTCATGCGAGGCGATCGGGCGATTGACGATATCCCAGAGATTCGGGCCGACCTTGTTCGGTCCGCCCTTCTCCACGGTGTGACAGCTTGCGCATTTCTTGAAGACGGCCTCACCGGCGGCAGCATCGGCCTTGGCAAGCAGCGGCGCGATCGGCTCGGACGTCGCTTCCCCGCCGCCGGCCGTTTCTGCTTCGCCGCCAGCCGGTTCCTCGGCGACAATGGCGAAGCCTTCCTTCTCGGGAGTTTCGGAATGGAAAATGCCTTCCGATACAATGGATACGGACATCAGAACGAAGACCGTACCCAGCAAGGCACCCATGCCCATGTTCACATATGAATTCATCTGCAAACGCTCCCTTTGCCACCGGCGTCAACAAAAACCCGGCCCATCTTGAAATCGCGCGGAACCTATGTCTTTTGGCTCTGCGTTGCAACAGAGATTATCGACCCTGGAGTGAGACGTTTTGACACTTTCAGCGGCGTTTTTTAAGGCTGGACGATGAATCACGGAAATTCTGGTAAAGCCCTCGTGCTCATTCCGGCGCGGATGGCATCCACGCGCCTGCCCGGCAAGCCGCTCGCCGACATCTGCGGCCTGCCCATGATCGTGCAGGTGGCCAAGCGGGCGGCCGAGGCGGATGTCGGCCGGATCGTTGTCGCCGTCGATCATCGCGACGTCTTCGAAGCAGTCAGCGATGCCGGCTTCGAGGCAATCATGACGCGGGTTGACCATCAGTCCGGCTCGGACCGCATCCATGAGGCCCTGCTGAAGGCGGATCCTCACGGCGAGGCCGAGATCGTGATCAACGTGCAGGGCGACCTGCCGACGATCGAGCCCGGACCGATCCGCGCGGCGCTGAAACCTCTCGAAAACGCCGCGACTGATATCGCGACGCTGACCGTCGAGATCACCGACGAACACGAAAAGACCAACCCCAATGTCGTGAAGGTCGTAGGCTCGCCGCTTTCCGAGAGCCGCCTGCGCGCGCTCTATTTCACCCGCGCCACCGCGCCGCATGGCGCCGGGCCGCTCTATCACCACATCGGTCTCTATGCCTATCGGCGCAAGGCGCTCGAAACCTTCGTGTCGTTGAAGCCGTCGGTCCTTGAAAAGCGCGAGTCGTTGGAGCAATTGCGGGCGCTCGAAGCCGGGATGCGCATCGACGTCGAGATCGTCAATTCGGTCCCCCTCGGGGTCGATACGCCCGAGGACCTCGAAAAGGCCCGTCGCATTCTCTCTGTCAAAGCCTGAGAAGGAATTCGAAAGTGACCGTCAAGACGAACAGGATCTCCTTCCAGGGCGACTTCGGCGCCAATTCCGACATGGCCTGCCGCGACATGTTTCCGTCGATGGACCCGCTGCCGTGCCAAACCTTCGAAGATGCCTTCGTGGCAGTGGAGAATGGCGATGCCGATCTCGCCATGATCCCGATCGAAAACACAATCGCCGGGCGCGTCGCCGACATCCACCACCTGTTGCCGGAATCACGCCTGCACATCGTCGGCGAATATTTCATGCCGATCCGCTTTCAGCTGATGGTGCTGCCCGGGGTCTCGCATGACGAGATCCGCACGGTGCACAGCCATATCCATGCGCTGGGCCAATGCCGCAAGATCGTTCGCGCCAATGGCTGGAAGCCGGTGGTGGCCGGCGACACGGCCGGTGCCGCCAAGCTTGTCAAGGAAACGGCCGACCGCTCCATGGCGGCGCTCGCCCCGCGCCTGGCTGCCGACCTCTACGGGCTCGATATCATCGCCGAAAATGTCGAGGACACGGACAGCAACGTCACGCGCTTCGTCGTGCTTTCGCGCGAAGAGCAGCGCATCGTCCGGAACTCGGATGACGAATTGATCATCACCACTTTCGTTTTCAATGTGCGCAACATTCCGGCTGCGCTCTACAAGGCGATGGGCGGCTTCGCCACCAACGGCATCAATATGACGAAGCTCGAGAGCTACCAGCTTGGCGGCAAGTTCGTGGCAACCCAGTTCTATGCGGATATCGAGGGCCACCCGGACGATGAGGGTGTCCGCCACGCCATGGACGAACTGCGCTTTTTCTCGGAGAAGGTGCGTATCCTCGGCACCTACCGGGCGCATCCCATGCGCGGAGTGCTCTGAACGCGGCGGTCACTGAACGGTCCGGGATATTGGCAACCGAATCCCGCAGCGGCGAAGATGGCGGAATTTCGTTAACCGGCTATTCGTTTGGCGCATGCCTAATTTGCAATCATGGAACTACTTAAATCTTAGGCAAATACCTATTTGACGTCTGTCAAGATATGGAGTGTCAAAGATGAAGATCCGCCAGAAGATCATGGAATACGCAAAGCTGCGCCGCGCTGTTCGCGAGCTGAACGCTCTCGACGATCATGTGCTGAGCGATATCGGTATTTCGCGTTCTCAGATCCAGGCCGCCGTTTACGGCCGCTAATGATAAAGTCCTGCAGCGACCTTCGCGCGTCTCAAAAGATGCGCGGCGCTGTTAAGTCTTCCGCACCCCGCCGGCGTCCCGTGCGGGGTGCGAGTGTTTTATGCACAGCGTTGCCTGGGCGAAATGCGTCAGTCGTCGTAAAGGCAGACCCTGAGACGATGCCCGTCGGGATCGAGCGCGACGAATGTCGGTCCGAAATCCATTTTCGTCAGTTCCTGCGCGATCGGCAGGCCCATCGCCCGCCACTCATCGTAGTGCGTGCGCACGGCCGCTTCCCCTTCCACCATGAACGCCAACTCCGAACGGCCGCCCTCTGCCGAGGGTTCTGGTGCAACCGACTCCTGTGCCCAGAGCCCGAGCGTGAAACCGCCAGGCAGTTCAAAGGAAGAGAAGGTCGGGAAAGCGACAGTCGGCTCCCTGCCCAGAAGCTTGCGGTAGAAATCGACGCTTGCGAGCGGGTTTGCGACGTAGAGAACAATCAGATTGGGTTTTGGCATGCGCGGTCTCCTTGGTTAGGGGCCGCAAACTAACGCGGGCTGCTGACAATTTTTGTCAGCAGTATTCGCGCCCAAGTCCCGTCTTTCATCCGCGTTCCGCACCTGGGGCCGCGTTCTGCTCAGCGCGCCAGTCCTTGAGCAGGGCCTGGCGACGGCGCGGGTAGCGCTGATCGCTCATCAACGCTCCGTTTATCCGGTCCGTCCGGAAATGACGAAAGTCCTGCCTGAGTTCGCACCAGGCGACCAGCACGCGCACCTGTTCGAAGAAGCCCAGTGCAAAAGGCCAGATCGTGCGGCGGCTGTCGTGTCCGTCATTGTCGATATAGCTGATATCGAGCTTGCGCTCGCCGCGGATCGCCTTGCGCAGCATGCCTAGATCGATGCCTTCGGGGATCGGTTGGCGCGGCCCGACGAGAAGGGGCGAGGCGTCGAGACTTTCCCTGAGATAGGGCGGCAGCACGGAGGCGATTTTGGCAAGCGCGTCGGCGGCCGCCACTGCGAGGCGGTTGTCGCCACGTTTCGCCACCCAGCGCGAGCCGAGCACCAGCGCTTCGACTTCTTCCTCCGAGAACATCATCGGCGGCAGCATAAACCCCGGCTTCAAAACATAGCCGAGGCCCGGTTCCCCCTCGATGTGGGCGCCTTGGGCCTGCAAGCTGGCGATGTCCCGGTAGAGCGTTCTGAGGCTGACGCCGGTCTCCTCCGCCAGCCGCCGGCCGCTCACGGGCTGGCGGTAGCGTCGCAGCACTTGCAAGAGATCGAGCAAGCGCTCGGATCGGGACATGGCTTCTTTCTCTCCGCGCGGGGGTGGGGCACAGCGCCGCGCGTCCAATCGGACGCGCCAGAGCGGGATGAGGAAAAGTGTGCGCGGTTTCCCGCCCGCATCCCGCTCTCACATATCAGTATCGATCACCTTTATGATTTGGGTCGTTTGACCCAAATCATAAAGGGTCGTGTCCTTGGACCGATTCCGATTTAAGGAATCATGCGGTAGCCGATCAGCTCCGCTCGGGCCAGGCCAGCCAGTCGCGCATCAACTGATGGGCAATCGCCCCCTTCGGCGGCGGAATGTGTTCGTCACCAGTGTCGGCGACGCCGGTCGTGCGTTCCAGCATCGCTTCGGTTTCCGAGCGTGTGAACCAGCGGACGTCTTCGAGCTCCTGTTCATCGCGTTTGATGACGGTCGATTTGGCCTCGGCGTAGCAGCCGATCATCAGCGAATGCGGCAGCGGCCAGGGCTGCGAGGCGTGATAGCGGACCCGGCCGATGCGGATGCCCGATTCCTCCTGCGTTTCCCGGCGCACGGCGTTTTCGATCGTTTCGCCCGGTTCGACGAAGCCGGCGAGGCAGGAGTACATGCCCGGCGGAAAATGCGGGCTGCGGCCGAGCAGGCAGAGATCGCGCTCGAGATCGATCGTCAGCATGATGACGACAGGGTCGGTGCGAGGAAAGACCATGTGATTGCAGGCCGTGCACACGCGCCGGTAACCGCCCGCCGCGCCGTCCATCGGCCCGCCACAGCGGCCGCAGAACCGGTTGTTGGCGTTCCAGACGATCAGGCTGGAGCCTTGCGCAAACTGGCCGAGCAGTTCTTCCGGCAGCATCTGCTGGCGGTAGAGCGTGCGCGCGTCGGCGATCTTGAACGGTTCAGGCAAGTTCTCTTCAGTGAGCCCCGATGGCACGGCAAGCCGCGGCTCGCCGTTCGGCAGATAACCGAGCAGGATCGCCTCGTCGAGCGCCGGTTCGAGTCCCTCGAGCTCATAGGGCGCGAAGAGCGGGTCGATGATCTTCTCGTCGTGCTTGACGATCAGCTTCGCGCCGGAAAAGGCCAGGAAATGCGCGCCCGGATGCCTCGACGCCACCTCGACGCAATCGTCGGGACGGTGCTCGGATTGGCGGTCCAGGTGATTTTCCGCAAAGGCGACGAGAGTGCTCGGCTCCGGATGCGGGTTTCGAAGGTCAAAAATCGATATCGTCATCTTCAGAGATTTTCCAGAATACCTGCTGCGAATACCTGCTGCTCGTCGGTCGGCCACGGCTCGGCCTTGCCGAAGCCCCACACCGGCCCCGGCCAGTTCGGATCGCCTTCCCGGCGGGCTATGATATGCACATGAAGCTGGCGGACGATATTGCCGAGCGCGCCGATATTGATCTTGTCGGCGTCGGTGACCTTCTTGAGCGCGGTTGCCACAATGTTGATCTCGAAGGTCAGCATCGTCTGGTCGAGGGGCGTCAGCTCGAAAATCTCGGAAACATCCGGGCGCTGGGGAATGAGGATCAGCCACGGCCAACGGCGGTCGTTCATCAGCCGCAACTGGCACAGCCCGATCGAGGCGATCGGAATGCCGTCGCGCTGAAGTCGCTCGTCAAGAGGGAAGGTCGCCAACAGATTCTCCTAGTAGTCGGGCGGATTCGCCTTGTTTTGCATATCGATATCAGTTTTTTGACGCCTTGGCTTGCATTTGCTTGCGATATTGCCGATATGGAGGCCGGGAGGTTGGTGGTGGACGAGCCACTCGCCAACCGGGTCAGGTCCGGAAGGAAGCAGCCCTAACGAGCCCCGGCACGGGTCATCGTGCCAGCCTCCCACCTTATCTTCGTATCTCCGTCCTGTCGGGACAAGAGTTCGAGCAGCGGCAGGGTCGATGAGCGACGAAACGTCCATTTCATTCGAACAGAAGCCAGCCGCATACCGTGTTCTGGCGCGTAAATATCGGCCCAAGGACTTCTCCGACCTGATGGTCGGGCAGGAGCCGATGGTGCGCACGCTCACCAACGCCTTCGAGACCGGCCGCATCGCCCAAGCCTACATGCTGACGGGCGTGCGCGGTGTCGGCAAGACGACGACGGCCCGCATCCTGGCGCGCGCGCTCAACTACAAGACAGCCGAGATCGACAAGCCGACGATCGATCTGCGTGTGCCGGGCGAGCATTGCCAGGCGATTATGGACGGCCGCCATGTCGACGTGATCGAGATGGACGCCGCGTCGCACACCGGCATCGACGACATCCGCGAGATCATCGAGCAGGTGCGTTACCGCCCGGTCTCGGCGCGCTACAAGGTCTATATCATCGACGAAGTGCACATGCTCTCGACGCAGGCCTTCAACGGCCTGTTGAAGACGCTGGAGGAGCCGCCGGAGCATGTGAAGTTTATCTTCGCGACGACCGAAATCCGTAAGGTTCCGATTACCGTCCTGTCGCGTTGCCAGCGTTTCGACCTGCGCCGCATCGGCGCGTCGGACCTCGTCGGTCTCTTCTCTACCATCCTCTCCAAGGAAAGCGTGCCTTTCGACCCCGAGGCGCTGGCGATGGTCGCGCGCGCCGCCGAAGGTTCGGCGCGCGACGGTCTATCGCTGCTCGACCAGGCGATCGCCCACGGCGGCGGCTCGGTCGAGCTTGAAACCGTGCGTTCGATGCTCGGACTTGCCGACCGCGCCCGTATCGTCGATCTCTTCGAGCATATCGTCAAAGGCGACGTGACGGCGGCGCTTCAGGAGTTCGCCGCGCAGTACGAGGCGGGCGCCAATCCGACGGTCGTGCTGACGGACCTCGCCGACTTCACCCATCTCGTCACCCGAATGAAATACGTTCCCGACGCGGCGAACGACCAGTCGCTGAGCGAGATCGAGCGCGTGCGCGGTGCCGAATTCGCCGACAGTGTCGCGGTAACCGCGCTCTCGCGCATCTGGCAGATGCTTTTGAAGGGCATCCCTGAGGCGGAAAGCTCGTCGCGCCCCGCAGGTGCCGCGGAAATGGTGCTGATCAGGCTCGCCCATGCCGCCCATCTGCCCTCGCCGGAGGACGCGGCACGTCGGCTGCTGGAGCTTGCCGACGCCGAGGGGGCCGCCGGCCGCCTGGCGCCGCGCAGCAATGGCGGCGGAAGTCAGGCGCAGTCAGGCTTGTCCACGCAGGCGCGTTCCGTCGAAGCAGCGCCCGTCCAGCGCCCGTCGAACAACGGCGCAACCATGCTGCGTGCCGTGCCGGATGCCGCGCCTCAGCCGATGAGCGTCGGCCGTATCGAGGAAAGGCCGGCACCGGCTCCGGCGGCGAAGCCCGAACCGAAGGTTCCGGTCAACTCGATCAGCGATATCGTCGATCTCTGCGGAAAGAACAGGGATATCAAGCTGAAGACCCTGGTGCGCGGCTTCGTGAGACTCGTGCATATCGAGCCCGGCCGCCTCGACGTCAACGTGCCGGACGACGCGCCGAAGACGCTGCTCGGCGAGCTCGCCGTCAAGCTCAAGGAATGGACCGGCATCCACTGGGTCGTCAGCTACAGCCGCGAACCGGGCGAGCCGACTCTCGTCGAGGCCGAACAGCGCGCGCAGGAGCAGCGGGTCAACGATGCCCGCCAAGATCCGGACGTCGCAGCAATCCTCGCGCGCTTTCCGGGCGCGAGGATTACCGACGTGCGCATCCGTGCGGCGGAACAGGAAATCGAAACCGTCGCTCCGGCGGCGGCTGAATCGGAAGATGGCGATATCGTCCCCGGCGACGACATCGAATAATCGCTGCTTCTTGGAAGAGATTACGAAAAGACAGGAGACGACAATGCGCGACATCATGGGCATGATGGGCAAGGTCAAGGAAATGCAGGCCAAGATGGAGAAGCTGCAGGCGGAGATCGCCGCGCTCGAAGTCGACGGCACCTCCGGCGGCGGGCTCGTCACTGTCCGTCTCGACGGCAAGGGCCACATGAAGAGCCTGAAGATTGACCCCTCGCTCTTCAAGGAAGACGATGTCGAGATCCTCGAAGACCTGATCGTTGCCGCGCACAAGGACGCCAAGGACAAGGCGGAAGCCGTGCAGGCGGAAAAGACCCGCGAACTGACTGCCGGCCTGCCGATCCCGCCCGGCATGAAGCTGCCGTTCTGATCACGCGGTAAGCCCTCCACAGGGCCGTTGGTGGCAGAAGCGAAAAAGCGTGTTAACTTGCCGGCCCTGAAGTCGGTCCGAGGGATTAGGTCATGAGCATTGCGTCGTTGCTTGTCTTTGCGGGCGCGCTGATGATTGCAGCCGGATCGCCGGGGCCGAGCATCGCTGCGCTTGTCGCCCGCGTGCTTTCGAAGGGCGCGCGGGACGTGCTTCCCTTCCTCGCCGCCATGTGGATCGGCGAGGCGATCTGGCTATCCTTCGCCGTTGCCGGTCTTGCGGCGATCGCCGAGACCTTCCACTGGATGTTCGTCGCGATAAAGTGGGCGGGTGTGGCCTATCTTCTGTTCCTCGCCTGGAAGATGTGGTCGGCTGAGCCGGACATGCCGGGCGACGGGCTGCCGGAAACACGATCGGCGTTGAAGCTCTTCTTCGCCGGGCTCACCGTCACGCTTGGCAATCCCAAGATCATGATGTTCTACGTGGCGCTGCTGCCGTCGATCATCGATCTCGGCTCGGTCACGTTCCTCGGCTGGGCGGAACTGGTGGCGACCATGTTCGTCGTACTCGTCGCGATCGATCTCGGCTGGGTGATGATGGCTGCGAAGGCGCGCCAGTTCCTGAGAAGCCGCCGTGCGGTCCGGATCGCCAACCGCGCCAGCGCCGGCACGATGGCGGGTGCGGCCGTCGCAATCGCCGCGCGCTGATCGGCGTCAAAGCGATTCCGTTTGCCGATGAATTGAGCTAAAAGCCCGGCATGGCAAAGCGAGTCACCGGCCCCGAAATCGAAAAACTCATCCAGCTCCTGGCGAAGGTGCCGGGCCTCGGGCCCCGTTCCGCCCGGCGGGCCGCGCTGCATCTCGTCAAAAAGAAGGAGCAACTGCTCGGTCCGCTCGCGGAAGCGATGGGCGAGGCGCATCGCAAGGTTCGCATCTGTTCCTGCTGCGGCAATGTCGACACGATCGATCCCTGCACGGTGTGCACGGACGAGCGGCGCGACCAATCCGTGATCATCGTCGTCGAAGATGTCGCCGACCTTTGGGCGTTGGAGCGCGCCGGCGCGATGAATGCTGCCTACCACGTGCTCGGCGGCACGCTGTCGCCGCTCGATGGCATCGGACCGGACGATCTCAACATCAAGGGCTTGGTCGATCGTGTCGCCAAGGGCGGCGTGCGCGAGCTGATCATCGCGGTCAATGCGACGGTCGAGGGGCAGACGACGGCACATTACATCACCGACCAGCTCGAAGGCATGGATGTGAAGATCACGCGTCTCGCCCATGGCGTTCCTGTCGGTGGCGAGCTTGATTACCTAGACGAAGGCACGTTGACGGCCGCCCTCAGGGCACGCACGACCATTTGAAGGGATGCCGATGCGTTTGAGATCTCGTGTTCGCTCGTGGTTCACCGGTTGTCGTGCTGAGACCACCCCCCTCTGCCCTGCCGGGCATCGCCCCCACAGGGGTGGAGATCAGGTTGGAGCGAGCGCTCAATCCCATCGCATCGTTGCCGCGAACGCGATTTCTTCTGGCGGGGGGAGCGGCTGCTGTCCGCCAATCCCCCTCCTTGTGGGGGAGATGCCCGGCAGGGCAGAGGGGGGTAAGCGTCGGGCGCGCCTGCTCGCAGCGGTCGCCGCGTTCCTTGCACTCCACCTTCCCGCTCACGCAGCCTCCAAGACCGACGTCGAAAACCAGTTCCGCCAATGGCTGCAGAATGACCTCTGGCCGGAGGCGCAGAAGTCCGGCGTCTCCGCAGCGTCCTTCAAGGCGGCCTTTGCCGATGTGAAGCTCAATTGGGACCTGCCCGACCTTGCGCCTCCCGGCTTCCCCAAGCCGAAGGAACGCAAGCAGAGCCAGGCGGAGTTTTCATCGCCCGGCTCCTATTTTTCCGAGAAGCGGTTGCAGGGATTGGCGGCGACCGGGCGGAGCCTTGCCTCCGCCCATGCCTCGACCTTGAAGCGCATCGAAAGGACGTACGGCGTTCCGGGTCCGCTCGTGCTCGCCATCTGGGGCCGGGAATCCGGCTTCGGCCGTGCGAAGATCCCGCACCCGATCATGGACGTACTGGCGACCAAGGCCTTCATGTCGACGCGGCCCGACCTCTTTCGGCGCGAGCTGATCGCCGCGCTCCACATTCTCGATAGCGGCGATGTCCGCGAGGCGGAAATGCGCGGTTCCTGGGCCGGCGCCATGGGCCAGCCGCAGTTCCTTCCGTCGAGTTTCCTGAAATATGCCGTGGACTTCGACGGCGACGGCCGCCGCGATATCTGGAATTCGGTGCCGGACAGTCTGGCCTCGATCGCCAATTATCTCTCGCAGAAAGGCTGGCAACCCGGCCGCGACTGGGGATTTGAAGTCTTGATCCCAGCAGGTGTTTCCTGTGCTCAGGAAGGCCCGGATCTCGCTCGCCCGATCGCCGACTGGGCCGGCATGGGGATCGGGCGCATCTCTGGCAAGGCCTTTCCCTCGGCGGAGCGCGCGGCGGCCGGCATGATGCTTGTGCCGGCAGGCACCCACGGACCACAGTTCATCGTCACGCCGAATTTCTACGTGATCAAGGAATACAACAATTCCGATCTCTACGCGCTTTTCATCGGCAATCTCGCAGATCGTATCGCGTCCGGCGGCGGCGCCTTCCGGGGAGAGTGGGGCGATGTCGGAAACATGCTGCGTTCCGACGTGCTGGCGATGCAGAAGGCGCTCGTCTCCAAGGGCTACGACGTCGGCAAGGTCGATGGGCTCCCCGGCTACAAGACGCGCCGTTCGCTCGGCGACTGGCAGGCGAAGAACGGCCTATCCGCCACCTGCTTCCCGGCTGCTTCGTTGAAATCGCAGCTGCGGTGATCTTCGATTGAGTGGGCGCTTGCATCGAGAGCAAACGCCGTGAACCGTCGGCACGGCCGTGACGTCGTCGTGCGTCCGGGCGCCGACCCGGACCCGCGCATCGACATGTGATCTGTTTCTGAAACGGGGATTTTATGGACTGACGGACGGATCGGCCGGAGTCAGCCGTCTCGTCGAACAGATAAGAATGGTGATCAAGGACCCCCGCCAGATCGCGCTCGGACGCTTCGGCATGGAGATGGCCATCAGGGATATCCCAGCGAAACGCGTAATCGCGAACGAGTTCGCCGGATTACGACAAGCGCAGCATTGTGGCATCAGCAATCCAGGTGCCGGACGGAACCGAAGCCGCTCCAGCGGCTTCGGTCGTAAAGCGGGGGGGGCCGGTCGCCCCAGAGAAACACCTCAATAAAGCAAGAAATCGGCCGCTGCCGGCGTGTAGCCGTTGTCGAAGGTGGCAAGCAACACCTTTGCCGCCCCGCCATTGCCGTCACTATCGTAGTAGAGAGCTTTGTTGGGCGCGTCGTACATGAAGCGGTCGTTGGCATCGAGCGCGTTCGCGCCGACCCTGAAGGCCGCAGGATTAAGGGCTCCTGTCGGACCTGAACTCACGTCGAAATAGATGAAATCGGATGAGTCGAAGTCGGTAATGTGGTCGGCGCCAGAGGTCGTGACGAGGCTTTGGCGGAACACAAACTTGTCGGCGCCGGCACCGCCGGTCACGCGGTCCGCGCCCGCCTGCGCGTCGATGGTGTCGTTGCCTGCCCCACCGGAGATCACGTCATCGCCAGCGCCGCCATAGAGAAGGTTGTTGCCGGTATTGCCTGCGATTGTGTTCTTCAGGGCATTACCGGTACCCGAGATATTGCCGCTGCCTAGCAGCTTCAGGTTTTCTATCGAGGTAAGGCCGGCGAGCGAGCGCGTGACGGTCGAGGTAACCGTATCGGTTCCGCCACTGTCGCTGACTGCGTCGTTTTCTGCGCCGAGGACGAACGTGTCGTTGCCGGTACCGCCGACGAGTTTGTCGGCGCCGGGACCGCCGTCGAGGATGTTGCTGCCGGAATTTCCTATGATCGTGTTGGCGCCAGTGTTGCCGGTCCCCTTCACATTGGCGCTGCCCGTCAGCGTCAAGTTCTCGACATTGGCGCCGAGCGCGAAGCTGACTCCGGCCCTTACCAGGTCCGTGCCGCCGCCGGCGCTTTCGGTAACCACGTCACCCGCATCGGCTACGATGTAGGTGTCGTTCCCTTGCAGGCCAGCCATGGTGTCGGCACCGCTGCCGCCGTTAAGTACATTATTTCCAGCGTTGCCACGAAGGGTATCGGCATTGCTGGAGCCGGTCAGGTTCTCGATGCTGACGAACGTGTCGCCTGCCGCGTGGCCTCCGGATGCGGTGCCGGTCTCGAGATTGACATTCACGGCCGTTGATCCGGCATAGCTTGCCGTGTCGGTATCGGCGCCGCCGTCCAGAACATCGGCTCCTGCCCCACCTTTCAGCACGTCATTGCCACCCAGTCCCTTATAGATCTCGTTCCCGTCACTCGATTGGCCTGCGAGTGGCAGGACGTCGTTACCCTGGGTGCCGGTATATGTAACTGCGCTTCCGCCGCCTGTGCCCGGGAGAGTGCCGAGACCGACGTTGCCGTACAGGACCGGCTGGTTGCCATAAAGCGCGAAATCGCCCCATTGACCTCCGCCGATCTGGTTGTTGGTGATGCTGATCGAGGCGTCGTCGACGGCGCCGCCGCCTTTCCGGTCGTCGAGGTAGACGGTGTAGCCGCCCCCCACGAGCTGATTGCCGTCGATCCTGATGTTCGAGAGGCCACCGAACTCGTTGTTCAGCATGACCGCCGCTGTCTGGCCGTGGTCATTGATTATGGTGTTGTGCAATATCTGGACATTCGAGGCGCCGTTGTTTTCAATACCGTCAAAATGAGCGTCCGGGCCGCCCGCCAGACTGTGAATGAAGTTATCCTGGATCAGGGAAGGCCCCGTAATGTTTATGCCGTTCTCAACGCCATGGATATCAGTGCGTAGAAAAGTCCCTTGTCCCAGTACACCGTTAACGGTCGTGCCGCCGCCGTCGATTTCGCTGTCCATCATCGTGAAGCCGGTGGCGTCGTCCATGACCCTGATCGCATGCCAGGGGGTGTTGGAGATGACCTTCGTATTCTGGATGGTGACGTTCTTGGCGTCGATGATGATATCGCCGAAAACTTCGAGATTGCTGATCACCGCGTTGTCGGTCGTGATGTGAAGTGTCCCCACATACCGGGTCAGGGTCGTCCCTTGCGGAACGCCGGTATTGGAAGCATCGGGAAATGTAGTTGCCATTTTCTCAATCGCCTTTCTCTACCCCAGGCCCCCTGAACCCTTGGGTAACCGCACGACTCTGTGCGATTCCGGCTAATGCGTGGAAAGTATGATAAGTAAGCCACCGCTGCATTAGCGACTAATAAATGTGGCCTTAACGGGGCGCAACCCACCAAGGGACCAGGCGTACCCCTTGCCCCAGTGGATTATTTCCGCCACAAAAATTTGCCGCGTCAGCGTGATTGTTGAAATATCTGTGAAATCCCAAACCATTCGCGCAGGCGCGAGTACCTATTCCAATTGGTCCTGGAAAAATAGCAACACCCCAACTCGCAGGCCTCCCAGAAGCTCGAAACTTTTCAGCTGCAACCTGTGCGTGCCGCTTCGGCAGCGGCCGAGAGCCCACCCCCTCAATGCATCTCGGCGGGCTGCTTGTAGCGTTCGTAGTGCTCCGGAACGATGGTCTGCCGCTCGATCATCCGGTGGACGCGCGGCGGCGTCGTACCGCGGTGGAGCGCCGTCAGCTTGTCGCCGACGGCCGCATCGGCCTGTGTGCGCCGCTGGTTGTGACGGACATATTCCACCCAGGTCGGCACGTGATAGGTCTCGGTCCAGGTTGTCGGGTTTTCGAGATCGCGCATCAGCGCCCAATGTCCCGCGCCGTCGCGGATGCGGATGCGGCGGCGTTCCGCCATCGTCCTCAGGAACTCGGGGATGTCGGGCTCGTGGATCTCGTAGTCGATCATGATGACGATCGGGCCGCTGCGCGGTTTGAGATCCAGCTCGAGCGGCGGTTCGGCGAAGCGGTTGAGCGGGTCGAGGTTCAGAGACTTGAATTCCGGCAGTGCAAAACGCAAGCCCACGGTCGCCCCGGCGAGCATGAGAAGACAGGAGCCGATGAGTGCGTTGGCGGCGCCGTACTGCTCGGCGGCAACGCCCCACAGCCAGCTGCCGCCGGCAATGCCGCCGAAGGTCATGGTCTGGTAGAGGGAAAGTGCGCGCCCGACCACCCAGCGCGGGGTGGAGAGCTGAACGGTGGTATTGAACAGCGCCAGTGCCAGTACCCAGCAGGCGCCGGAGACGGTGAGGGCGAGCGAGGTCAGCCACGCCTCGGTGCTGATCGCCGTGACCGCGGCACTTGCGGCAAAGCCGGCGAAAGCGCAGCGCACGACCGCCTCGCTCGACAAGCGTTCCCGGAGCCGTGCGCTCAGCAGCGCGCCGCCGATCGCGCCGAGTCCGAAGGCGCCGAGCATGATGCCGTAGGTGAGCGGGCCGCCGCGGACTAGATCGCGGGCGACAAGCGGCAGCAGGGCAAGGATGGCGCTTGCCGACAGGCCGAAGACAAAACCGCGCAAGAGCACCTTGCCGATGTTCGGCGACATCGCGACATAGCGGAGGCCGGCGGAAACCGCCCGCCCAAGTGTTTCGCGCGGCAGGGGGCTCTCCGGAACCTCCCGGTTCCAGCGGAAAAGGGCGAAAAGGATCGCGAAATAGCTGAGCGTATTGGCTGCAAAGGCTGCGGCGGCGCCCGCGGCTGCAACGATCGCGCCGCCGATCGCCGGGCCGACGCTGCGGGTGATGTTGAAGCCCACGCTGTTCAGCGCCACCGCCGCCGGCAGGTCATCGCGCGGTACCATGTCGCCGACCGAGGCCTGCCATGACGGGTTGTTGAGCGCCGTCCCGCAGCCGATCAGGAAGGTAAAGAGCAGGAGGAGCCACGGCGTGACCAGGCCGAAATAGGCACAGGCCGTCAAGATGGCCGAGACGCTGAGCATGAACCCCTGTGCGACGAGCATGATCCGCCGCCGGTCGAAATTGTCGGCAAGCGCGCCGGACACCAACGAAAACAGCATGATCGGCAGCGCGGTGGAGGCCTGCACCAGCGCCACCATGTTCACCGACTGCGAGATGGAGGTCATCAGCCAGGCGGCGCCCACTGCCTGGATCAGTCCGCCGAAATTGGAGGCGAGGCTGGCAATCCAGATGATCCGGAACGTATCGTGTTTGAAGGGGGCCAGGGGCGACATGCCGTTCGTCACCTTCTCTTTTGTTTGATCAATGTCGCGAAGCGGATGCTTTCTTATAAACTTCGAAATGTGGCGTGCCAGCCGCTGAAATTTACGATCTGACGCGAAAGCGGCTGCCGCTCTGCGCCGCCGGCCTTGGCTCGCTGCCGCAACTCTTGCAATTTGCGGCGATGAAGCGTATATGAGCCTCAAATTCTTGATCGGTTAGATGAAGAGTGGGCCCGACAGGACCCGCTCTTTTTTATTAGCCGGTCCGATGAGGAGACGATCGTTTGTCCGATAAGACAACGGCTGAAAATGCAAATGAACCGCGGCTGATCACCGAAACAGGTCTCGATCAGCGCATTGCAGACATCATCGAGCCCGTGCTCGTGCAGATGGGCTTCCGCCTCGTGCGCGTCCGCATGTCCGGCCAGAACGGCTTGACGTTGCAGATCATGACGGAGCGCAACGATGGCACCATGACCGTCGAGGATTGCGAAGAGGTCTCGAAAGCCATTTCGCCCGTCCTCGATGTGGAAGATCCGATCGACAAGGCGTATCATCTTGAAGTGTCGTCGCCGGGCATCGACCGCCCGATGGTGCGCAAGTCCGATTTCGTCCGCTGGCAGGGCCATCTGATGAAATGCGAGACTTCGGTGATGGTCGAAGGCCGCAAGCGGTTTCGCGGCAAGATCGTGTCGGTGGACGAAGACGGCTTCCGTCTCGAGCGGGACCAGCCCGCCTATGGTGAGGAAGCAGTAGTCGCGATCCCGTTCACGGCGCTTTCGGAAGCCCGGTTAATCCTGACCGACGACCTGATCCGCGACGCGTTGACTGCCGACAAGAAGGCGAAGGCCGCGCGCGCCGCCAACCAGAATATCGAAGACGAAGATTCACCTATCGAATAAGGCAGGGCGCGCTTCAAGGGCCCCTGCAACCAGACGGAGACAAGATATGGCAGTCAGTGCTAACCGGCTCGAACTTCTGCAGATCGCAGATGCTGTGGCACGCGAAAAGGTGATCGACCGCGAGATCGTTCTGGCCGCAATGGCGGATGCGATCCAGAAGGCGGCTCGCTCGCGTTATGGCTCGGAATCGAACATTCGCGCGGACATCAATTCGAAGACCGGCGAAATCCGTCTGCAGCGCCTTCTGGAAGTGGTTGAGAAGGCGGACGATTATTCGACGCAGATCCCGCTGGAGCTTGCGCGCGATCGTAACCCCGACGCCAAGATCGGCGATTTCATCGCGGATCCGCTGCCGCCGATGGATTTCGGCCGTATCGCAGCGCAGTCGGCCAAGCAGGTGATCGTGCAGAAGGTTCGCGAAGCCGAGCGTGACCGCCAGTACGAGGAATTCAAGGACCGCGTCGGCGAGATCGTCAACGGCACGGTGAAGCGTGTCGAATACGGCAACGTCATCGTCGATCTCGGCCGTGGCGAAGGCATCATCCGCCGCGACGAGATGATCCCGCGCGAAAACATGCGCTACGGCGACCGCGTCCGCGCCTTCGTCTACGATGTGCGCCGTGAACAGCGCGGGCCGCAGATCTTCCTGTCGCGCACGCATCCGCAGTTCATGGTGAAGCTCTTCACCATGGAAGTGCCGGAAATTTACGACGGCATCATTCAGATCAAGTCGGTTGCCCGCGATCCGGGCTCGCGCGCCAAGATCGCCGTCGTCTCCAACGACTCGTCGATCGATCCGGTCGGTGCCTGCGTCGGCATGCGCGGCTCCCGCGTCCAGGCCGTCGTCGGCGAGCTTCAGGGCGAGAAGATCGACATCATTCCGTGGTCGCAGGATCCGGCCTCGTTCATCGTCAACGCCCTGCAGCCGGCGGAAGTCGCCAAGGTCGTTCTCGACGAGGATGCCGAGCGTATCGAAGTCGTGGTTCCGGACGAGCAGCTCTCGCTCGCCATCGGCCGCCGCGGCCAGAACGTCCGCCTCGCCTCTCAACTCACCGGCTGGGATATCGATATCCTGACCGAGCAGGAGGAAAGTGAGCGCCGTCAGAAGGAATTCAACGAGAGGACCCAGCTCTTCATGGAAGCACTCGACGTCGACGAGATGGTCGGCCAGGTGCTCGCCTCCGAAGGCTTTGCCCAGGTCGAGGAACTCGCCTATGTCGATCTCGACGAGATCTCGTCGATCGACGGTTTCGACGAAGAGACCGCGACCGAAATCCAGACCCGCGCCCGCGAGTATCTCGACAAGATCGAGGCCGAGATGGACGCCAAGCGCAAGGAACTCGGCGTTGCCGATGAACTGCGCACGATCAATGGGCTGACCAGCCAGATGCTGGTTGCGCTCGGCGAAGAGGGCATCAAGACCGTCGAGGACTTTGCCGGTTGCGCCGCCGACGATCTCGTCGGCTGGACTGAGCGCAAGGACGGCGAGACCAAGCGCTTCGAGGGCATATTCTCGAAGTTCGACGTGACCCGTGAAGAGGCCGAGGCGATGATCGTCCAGGCCCGCCTGGCCGCCGGCTGGATCACCGAAGAAGATCTGGCAAGCGAGGCGGAAGAACCGATCGAGATCGCCGAAGGCGCCGAGCAGGACGCCTGATCACGATGATAACGGAAACCGATGCTGACACCCTTCCTTCGGACAAGGGTCCGAAGGACCGGAGCGGCAGCAACCGGACCTGCATCGTCAGTCGCGAGAGCGGTTCACCGGACGAGTTGATCCGCTTCGTTGCAGGCCCCGACGGACGCGTCGTGCCGGACCTGAAGCGGCAGCTTCCCGGGCGCGGATGCTGGATCAAGGCGGAGCGGCCGCTTGTAGAGAAGGCCGTGGCGAAGAAGCTCTTCGCCCGTGCCCTCAAGGCCGACGTTAGGGCCGATGCGGCGCTGGCGGACGACGTTGACAGGCTGTTTGCCGAGCAGCTTGCCGGAATGATGAACATGGCGCGCAAGGCGGGCCAGTTCGTTTCCGGGGCGATGAAGACGGAACAGGCGGTGCGTGGTCTTGCGGCGCTCGCCGTCTTCCACGCCATCGATGCGGCCGCCGACGGTGTCCGCAAGATCGATCAGGCTCGCAAGGCGATGAGTTTCGTCGCCGACGATGAAAGGGAAATAGCCGCATTCCACCCCTTCACGGCGGCGGAAATGGACGGGCTTTTGGGAAGTAATGCTTTTATCCATGCCGCAGCGCTTGCAGGGCAGGCGGGTGAGGGTGTAGTGAAGCGCGCAATCATGCTCGAAAAGTACCGAGGATCCGTCCCGGTCCGGGCCGAAGGCGGCGCTGGCAAGCCACAGCAATGATACGCGTCACCGGCAAGGGCCGGCATCGCGAGCATTGTTTGAGACAATTTGGAAGACGGGGTCAGGTGTTTCGTATCTGGCCCTGATCGCTAGGAACGGAACGGAATGACCGATAACAAAGACGACAAGACACTCAGCGTAGCGGGCAAGAAAACGCTGACCCTGAAACCCTCCGGGGTTCAGCAGGGGACAGTGCGTCAGGACATGGGCCGCGGCCGCACCAAGGCGGTTGTGGTTGAAACCAAGAAGCGGCGCCATTCCCGTCCTGAAGACGAACGTCCGATCACGCCCATGAACGCGACGCCGGCAGCACGCGCGCCGGAGCAGCGGCCGATGCCGCCACAGCCATCCGGCCGCCCCGCGCCGCAGCCGCAACCGCATCAGCCGCGCCAGGAGCAGAACCGTCCGCGCGTCGGCGTCGTTCTTAACGATCTGTCCGCTGGTGAGATGGAAGCCCGCCGTCGCGCCCTGGCGGAAGCGCAGATCCGCGAGGCCGAGGAAGCCAAGCGCCGCGCCGAAGAGGAAGCCCGTCATCGGCGCGAGGAAGAAGAGCGCGCCGCGCGAGAACGGGAAGAGGCTGCACGCCGCGCCGCCGAAGAGGCTGCCCGTCCGGCCGTCGTTACCGAGAAGGTCGAGGAAGAGCGGCCGGCCGCGGCGGCACCCGCTGTCACGATGGAACGTCGCCCCGACGCACGCCCGCAGCCGCCGCGTCCGGCTCCGGCTCCGGCTGCGCCGCAGGCGCCGGGCGGAGTTGCCCTGCGCGGCCGCCGCGCCGGCGATGATGAAGAGGACGATCGCGGTTCGCGCGGTGCCGGTCCCGCCCGGGGCAAGGTCGCGCGTCCGGAACCAGCGAAGCCGGTCACGCGCCCTAAGGGCGATGATGGCCGTCGCCAGGGCAAGCTGACATTGACGGCCGCCGTCGACGAGGATGGCGGTCAGCGCGGCCGTTCGCTCTCGGCGATGCGCCGCCGCCAGGAAAAGTTCAAGCGCAGCCAGATGCAGGAGACCCGCGAGAAGATCTCGCGCGAGGTCGTTCTGCCGGAGACCATCACGATTCAGGAACTGTCGCAGCGCATGTCCGAACGCGCCGTCGACGTCATCAAGTTCCTGATGAAGGAAGGCCAGATGATGAAGCCGGGCGACCTGATCGATGCCGATCTCGCCGAACTCATCGCCGGCGAATTCGGCCACACGGTCAAGCGCGTCTCGGAGTCGGACGTTGAAGAAGGCATCTTCAACATCTCCGACACCGAGGCGGACATGGAGCCGCGCCCGCCGATCGTCACGATCATGGGTCACGTAGACCACGGCAAGACGTCGCTGCTCGATGCGATCCGCCACGCGAACGTGGTGGCCGGCGAAGCAGGCGGCATCACCCAGCACATCGGCGCCTATCAGGTCGAGCAGAACGGTCAGAAGATCACCTTCATCGACACCCCCGGCCACGCCGCCTTCACGGCCATGCGTGCGCGCGGCGCCCAGGCGACGGACATTGCCGTCCTCGTCGTGGCGGCCGATGACAGCGTGATGCCGCAGACGATCGAGTCGATCAACCACGCCAAGGCGGCCAACGTGCCGATCATCGTGGCGATCAACAAGATCGACAAGCCGACGGCGAACCCGCAGAAGGTCCGCACCGAGCTGCTGCAGCACGAAGTCTTCGTCGAATCGATGGGCGGTGAAGTTCTCGACGTCGAAGTCTCGGCGAAGAACCACACCAACCTCGACAAGCTGCTCGAGGCGATCCTGCTGCAGGCCGAAATCCTCGACCTCAAGGCCAATGCGAACCGGACGGCCGAGGGTACGGTGGTGGAAGCCGAGCTCGATCGCGGCCGCGGTGCGGTTGCGACCGTTCTCGTCCAGAAGGGTACGCTCACGCCCGGCCAGATCATCGTCGCCGGGGACCAGTGGGGTCGCGTGCGCGCGCTGGTCAACGACAAGGGCGAGCATGTGAAGTCCGCAGGCCCGTCGACGCCGGTCGAGGTCCTCGGCCTCTCCGGTACGCCGGCCGCCGGCGACAAGTTCGCTGTCGTCGAGAACGAAAGCCGTGCACGTGAGATTTCCGAATATCGCCAGCGGCTTGCACGCGAAAAGGCGGTTGCGCGGCAGTCCGGCTCGCGCGGTTCGCTCGAGCAGATGATGAGCCAGCTCCATGCTTCCGGCATGAAGGAGTTCCCGCTGGTCATCAAGGGCGACGTGCAGGGCTCGATCGAAGCGATCGCCGGCGCTCTCGAGAAGCTCGGGACCGACGAGGTTCGGGCGCGCGTCGTTCACTCTGGCGCTGGTGGTATCACCGAGTCGGATATCTCGCTCGCCGAAGCCTCGAACGCCGCGATCATCGGCTTCAACGTCCGCGCCAACAAGCAGGCGCGCGATGCGGCCGAGCGCGCCGGCATCGAAATCCGCTACTACAACATCATCTACGATCTGGTGGATGACGTGAAGGCGGCGATGTCCGGTCTGCTGTCGCCCGAACGGCGCGAGACCTTCCTCGGCAACGCCGAGATCCTGGAGGTGTTCAACATCACCAAGGTCGGCAAGGTCGCGGGCTGCCGCGTCACCGAGGGCAAGGTGGAGCGTGGCGTCGGCGTCCGTCTCGTGCGCGACAACGTCGTCATTCACGAGGGCAAGCTCAAGACGCTTAAGCGCTTCAAGGACGAAGTTTCGGAAGTTCAGGCCGGCCAGGAGTGCGGCATGGCCTTCGAGAACTACGAGGACATCCGCGCCGGCGATACGATCGAGTGCTTCCGCGTCGAACACGTTACGCGCACACTCTGATATCCGTCCGGTTCGAGATTGTGCGGGCGCCGGCTGCTGTTCGGCGCTCGCACTTTTTGAAGCGGGATGAGAAAAGCCCTGGGCGGTTCTCCGCCCGCATCCCGCGTTTCATTGAAATCGATCTCGTCTGTGATTTTGAGCGAATCGATCCAAGATCATGACGTGATCCGAGGTAAGCACGATGACCAGATCCACATCCTCCGCCCCCTCCCAGCGCATGCTGCGCGTGGGAGAACAGGTGCGCGCCGCGATCACGCAGGTTCTGCAGCGTGGCGAGGTGCGCGATCCATTGATCGAAAAGACGGTGATTTCCATTTCCGAGGTGCGCATGTCGCCGGATCTGAAGATCGCTACAGCCTATGTCACCCCGCTCGGCACGGCCGACCATGGCGCGATCATCGAGGCCTTGAACCGGAACGCGAAGTTCATCCGCGGGCGCCTTGGACCGCAACTCCGGCAGATGAAATACATGCCGGACGTCCGTTTCAGAGACGATACGAGCTTCGACAATTATCAGAAGATCGACGCGCTGCTGCGCTCGCCGGAGGTCAGCCGCGACCTCGATTCCGATACCGACGACGAAGAATAAGAAAGATCCATGTCCAAAC
This sequence comes from Ensifer sp. IC3342, assembly GCF_020193655.1. GTDB lineage: Bacteria > Pseudomonadota > Alphaproteobacteria > Rhizobiales > Rhizobiaceae > Sinorhizobium. The sequence goes on along the minus strand of NZ_JADYVE010000001.1, from coordinate 1,293,339 downwards.
CGCGCAAACCCAAGGGTCGCCCGATCTCGGGCTGGCTGATCCTAGACAAGCCGCTCGACTTCGGTTCCACCGAGGCCGTTTCCAAGATCAAGTGGCTGTTCAAGGCGCAGAAGGCGGGCCACGCCGGCACGCTCGACCCACTGGCCTCCGGCATGCTGCCGATCGCGCTCGGTGACGCGACGAAGACCGTCCCCTACGTGATGGATGGGCGCAAGATCTACGAGTTCACCGTTGCCTGGGGCGAGGAGCGGACGACCGACGATCTCGAGGGCGACGTCGTCCGCTCGTCCGCGGATCGGCCGACGGAAGAGGCGATCCGCGCCCTGCTGCCGAAATATACCGGTGTGATCAGCCAGGTGCCGCCGCAATTCTCGGCGATCAAGATCGACGGCGAGCGCGCCTACGATCTCGCCCGCGACGGGGAGGCGGTGGAAATTCCGGCTCGCGAGGTGGAGGTCTTCCGGCTTTCACTGATCGGATGCACGCCGCATCTCGCGCATTTCGAGATCGAATGCGGCAAGGGAACCTATGTTCGCTCGCTTGCCCGCGATATGGGCCGCGATCTCGGCTGCTTCGGGCATATCGCTTCGCTCCGCCGCACTTTCGTGGCTCCCTTCGGCGAAGACGACATGGTGCCGCTTGCCGATCTCGTCGCGCTGGAGAAGATCGAGGACGATGGCGAGCGGCTCGCCGCGCTGGACGACTTCCTGATCGAGACGGGCGAGGCTCTTTCCGGCCTGCCGCACATCGCCATCAACGATGATCAGGCGCATCGCCTCAAGATGGGCAATCCGATCATCCTGCGTGGCCGTGAGGCGCCACTGCCTGCTCCCGAGGCCTATGCAACGGCGCGCGGCAAGCTCGTGGCGATCGGCGAGATCGCCGAAGGCGAATTCCGGCCCAAGCGGGTTTTTGCCACGGCGTGACCCATGTTTCCTTAAATCGTCGCCGATTTAAGGATAAAAGCATGCAGCAATTCAAACCGCTACAGCGTCCCTTGCGCGTCTGAAGAGGCGCGCGCGCTGCAGGCGGTTTGCGTTTGGCGAAACGCTGACGCATGATCGCGGGAGACGATTCGATCTATGCGGCGCGAGCTGCGGATATGGCCGTTCGCGGCAGTTGGGGCCAATCCGAGATCGCGATTTTGCCATGCGCGTCAACCGCTAGTGGTTGTGCGGCCGACGCGCAGGAGCGCACGGGACCTCGTTTGATCGTTGGCCACCGGCGGCGCGACGATAGACGGTGAAAGGCGGCCCGGGTGACTGAGGTGTCAGGGAAGGACCACGGAGAAGCTTCGCGCGGCGGCTTGCAGGCTGCCGCAACCTTCGTTCGGGACCGTCTCCGCCGGCCGTTCAGCTTCTACCTCGTCTCGTTGCTGCTGATCGCGATTATCCCTTCCTTTATCTTCTCCTTCGTCATCCTGAAACGCAGCGTGGATGCACAGGAGCAGGTCGTGACATCGCTCCTGAACGCCTCGACCGGCTCCGTCGCGCGCATCGTCGAGCGCGAGGTCGAGGGCATGCTGACGACGCTCAAGGTTCTTTCGACATCGAGCGCGATGGAGCTGCGCGACATGCGCGCCTTTTACAACCGCGCTTCAGTCGCCTTGGCCGACACCGATTCCAATCTGATTGTCATAGACAGGAACCACAATCAGAGGCTGAACACCCACCTTCCCTTTGGTGCGCCACTCGGACAGGCGTCCGATCCGGAATCGATTGAACTTGCCTTCAAGAACAAGGGTCCGCTCGTTTCCGGCGTGTTTTTCGACAGCACCGATGGGCGATGGGCCTTCAATGTCTATCTTCCGGTCAGTCTTCCAACCGGGGAGAGCTATCTGTTGGCATTGACGCAGGACGCTGACGGGATGGCGAAGGCCGTTAATCGCGACACGCTGTCGCCCGGCTGGAATGCGGCGCTGGTGGATGGCGGCGGGAAGGTGATCGTGTCTTCCGATGCCGCTGTAAAATCGGGCGATGCCTTCTTCCTGGAGAATCTGCCGGCGATCAGTATCGGCGTCGCCAACATCAGCGAAAACGGCGCGGACTACCGCGTCGCGACCGAGTTTTCCATCGTGACCGGATGGCGCATCGTCGCCTGGGCGCCGCGTGCGGTTGTCGATGCGCCGATACTATGGTCGTTCCTATGGCTGTCGCTTGGCGGCATCATCTTCGCAAGCATCGCGGTTGCGGGTTCGTTGACAATCGCCCGCCTGCTCTCGCACGGGGTGAAGCTGCTTGCCATGGACGCGCGCCGTCTTGGTGCCGGCGAGCCGATAAAGCCGCGTCGTTACATGATCACTGAGGTCGAGGACGTATCGAGCGCATTCGCCCGGGCGGCGGCGGCGCGCGCCAAGGCCGAAGGGGAAATCCGCTTTCTTATGAGAGAGGTCGCCCACCGCTCGAAGAACCAGCTCACCGTTATTCAATCGATGTTGAACCAGTCCGCCTCTTCTAGCGAGAGCGCCTCGGAATTCGCCGAGGCCTTTCGAAAACGCATCGCGGGCCTTGCCCGGTCTACCGACCTCATGGTCGCCAATGCCGCCCTCGGCGTCGATTTCCGCGAGCTGGCGCAGAACCAGCTGCAACCGTTTGCTCCCGATGACCCGCAGCGCATCGTTCTCAGCGGTCCGGCTGTGCGGCTGGAAACGCAGGTGGCACAGATGCTCGGCATGGCGCTGCACGAACTCGCGACCAATGCGACGAAATATGGCGCACTCGCCAACACGACGGGTATCATCAGGCTAGACTGGTCGGTGTCGGATGGAATGATCGCCATTCGTTGGCGCGAAGAGGGAGCGGATATTGCGCCGCCGAACGAAACTTCGGGGCGAACGGGCTTCGGAACGGTCGTACTAGAGCGCATGCTCGGCATGGCGCTCAGCGCCGAACTCGAGAGGACGATGCACCCGGACGGCATCGAATGGACCATCCGCATTCCGCGCGACAGCAGAGGCAACGTGCCGGCCGAAACCGGAAGTTGACGGCGAAAGTGATGGACGCGAACGCTTTTCAAGGGGTTGCCGGATAGCTCCCTCAAGTCCCGGAAACCGACGGGCGCGCCCTCAGCCAACCGGCAATTGAAGTGTGGCGTGTCGCCTCCGGACGCCGGGTTCCATGACCCTTTCCTTTTCGATCCATTTCGTTTATAGGCACGCCAGCGAAAGGCACTGCCTCTTCGTGTGAACGGCCGCGGCTGGACGACATCCCGGCTGCCGGCGACCCCGAAATCCTCGAAACGAAAGGATCATCCGATGTCGATTACTGCAGAGCGTAAGGCTCAGCTCATCAAGGAATTCGCGACCGCTGAAGGCGACACCGGTTCTCCGGAAGTCCAGGTTGCGCTCCTGACGGAACGGATCAACAACCTGACCGAACACTTCAAGGGCCACAAGAAGGACAACCATTCCCGCCGTGGTCTTCTCGCGATGGTTTCCAGCCGCCGTTCGCTCCTCGACTATCTGAAGAAGAAAGACGAAGCGCGCTACACCAAGCTGATCGGTGCCCTGGGCATCCGTCGCTAAACGACTTTGTCCGGCGGGCCGCTTTCGGTCCGCCGGCTTTTTATTGGGCGCTTGGTCGCCTGCTGCATGCTTCCTTAAATCGGGACCGATTGAAGGATAGAAACATGCAGAAATCCAAAGTGCTGCCGCGACTTTCGTGCGTCTGAAAGGACGCAACCGCGCTGCAGAAATTGCCTCTCCGCTGGCGCCTGAGGCGCGAGGGATTGGAGAGAATGTCCAGCGAACCGGATGGGCCGGTATCGCGGATCAACCGATGGCCCGTCATGGGGCAGGATTGCAGGATGCTTCGGCGCCCGCGTGCCGGGAGCTGCTACGCGGGCAGCACGGCGAGACGGAACCGAGCTGGTTTGTTTTGAAGCCTCCCGTTGTCTTGCCCGTGATGCGCCACCACCAAGCGTCAGATCATCCGCGCTGCAACAGCCGCGGAAGGTCTCCCGCACACGAAGGACAGAACATGTTCGAGACCCACAAGGTAGAAATCGAATGGGCAGGGCGTCCGCTCAAGCTCGAGACCGGCAAGATCGCGCGTCAGGCTGACGGTGCCGTTCTCGCCACCTACGGCGAAACCGTGGTGCTTGCCACCGTCGTTTCGGCCAAGGCACCGAAGCCTGGGCAGGATTTCTTCCCGCTCACCGTCAACTACCAGGAAAAGACCTACGCTGCCGGCAAGATTCCCGGCGGTTATTTCAAGCGCGAAGGCCGCCCGAGCGAAAATGAAACGCTCGTTTCCCGCCTGATCGACCGGCCGATCCGGCCGCTCTTCCCGGAAGGCTACAAAAATGACACCCAGGTGATCGTGACCGTCATGCAGCATGACCTGGAAAACGATCCGGACATCGTTTCGATGGTCGCGGCCTCTGCCGCACTGACGCTTTCCGGCATTCCGTTCATGGGACCGATCGGCGGCGCCCGCGTCGGCTACATCAACGGCGAATATGTGCTGAACCCGCACCTCGACGAAATGGACGAATCCTCTCTCGATCTCGTCGTCGCCGGCACTCAGGAAGCCGTGCTGATGGTCGAGTCGGAAGCCAAGGAACTGCCGGAAGACGTCATGCTCGGCGCCGTCGTCTTCGGCCAGAAGGGCTTCCAGCCGGTGATCGACGCGATCATCAAGCTTGCCGAAGTCGCGGCCAAGGAGCCGCGCGAGTTCGAACCGGAAGATCATTCCGCGCTCGAAAACGCCATGCTCACCATTGCCGAAGACGAGCTGCGCAACGCCTACAAGATCACCGAGAAGGCTGCCCGCTACGCCGCCGTCGACGCTGTCAAGGAGAAGGTGAAGGAACACTTCCTGCCGGAAGGCATCGAGAACCCTGCTCACACGGCGGAAGAAATCGCTGCGGTCTTCAAGCATCTGCAGGCCAAGATCGTTCGCTGGAACATCCTCGACACCCAGAGCCGCATCGACGGCCGCGACCTCGTCACGGTCCGCCCGATCGTCGCCGAAGTCGGCATCCTGCCGCGCACGCACGGTTCCTCGCTCTTCACCCGCGGCGAGACGCAGGCGATCGTCGTCGCCACGCTCGGCACCGGCGAGGACGAGCAGTATGTCGATTCCTTGACTGGCATGTACAAGGAAAACTTCATGCTGCACTACAACTTCCCGCCCTTCTCGGTCGGTGAAACGGGCCGCATGGGGTCTCCGGGCCGTCGTGAAATCGGTCACGGCAAGCTCGCCTGGCGCGCTATCCACCCGATGCTGCCGACGGCGGAACAGTTCCCCTATACGCTGCGCGTCGTTTCCGAAATCACCGAGTCCAACGGCTCTTCCTCGATGGCGACCGTCTGCGGCACATCGCTGGCGCTGATGGATGCAGGCGTTCCGCTTGCAAAGCCCGTCGCCGGTATCGCCATGGGCCTCATCAAGGAAGGCGATCGTTTCGCGGTTCTCTCCGACATCCTCGGCGACGAAGATCATCTCGGCGACATGGACTTCAAGGTTGCGGGCACGGAAGCCGGCATCACCTCGTTGCAGATGGACATCAAGATCGAGGGCATCACCGAAGAAATCATGGGTGTTGCGCTCAACCAGGCGAAGGGTGGCCGCATGCACATTCTCGGCGAAATGGCCAAGGCCATCTCCGAGAGCCGCGGCCAGCTCGGTGAATTCGCACCGCGCATCGAAGTGATGAACATCCCGGTCGACAAGATCCGTGAAGTCATCGGTTCGGGCGGCAAGGTCATCCGCGAGATCGTCGAAAAGACCGGCGCCAAGATCAACATCGAAGACGACGGTACGGTCAAGATTGCATCCTCCTCCGCCAAGGAGATCGAAGCAGCCCGCAAGTGGATCCACTCGATCGTCGCCGAGCCGGAAGTCGGCCAGATCTACGAAGGCACTGTCGTCAAGACCGCCGATTTCGGTGCCTTCGTGAACTTCTTCGGCGCCCGCGACGGGCTCGTCCACATCTCGCAGCTCGCCTCCGAGCGCGTCGCCAAGACGACCGATGTCGTCAAGGAAGGCGACAAGGTTTGGGTCAAGCTGATGGGCTTCGACGAGCGCGGCAAGGTTCGCCTCTCCATGAAGGTCGTCGATCAGGCGACCGGCAAGGAAGTCGTCGCCGAGAAGGCCGAGAAGAAGGACGGCGGCGAAGCGGCCGAATAAGCCGTCCCGCCCAAAGATATTCGGGGGCGCGGAGCGGATCGCTCCGCGCCCCTTTCTGTAAGCATAAAACGGAAATCACCCCATGAGCCGCGACGCACTGAAAACCCTGTTTCACCCTTTCGAGACCGGCGTCATCGATCCTCCGGGAGAGAACGACCGCGTACTCTTTCTCGGCGCGGAGGCGAGCTACAGGCTGCCGCAGGACTTTTCCGCACCGATTGCCGCCGTGCAGCCCCTAAGGCCGCTCTATCGCGCCCTGGAAGCGGCACGCGCCGACGTGACGCCGGTCGCCGAGGGCGAGGATTATGACGCCGCGCTGGTGCTCTGCGGCAAGCACAAGGGCGAAAACGAGGACCGGATCGCCGAGGCGCTCAAGCGCACCCGCGCCGGTGCACTGGTCGTGATAGCGGGTGGCAAGGAGGACGGGATCCAGCCGCTGCGCAAGAAGATCGGAAAATTCGGCTGGGATGGGGACTCGCTGCCGAAATACCATGGCGTCGCCTTCTGGTTCACCCGGCCTGAGGATGTATCTGAGGCCGTGTCTCAGCTCGCTAAAGTGCCGGTGCGTGTCGACGGGCTGTTCGAGGCGTCGCCGGGCATGTTCTCGCACGACCGGATGGATGCCGGTTCGGAGCTTCTTGCCTCGCGCCTTCCCAAGGATTTTACCGGCCATGCGGCCGATTTCGGCGCCGGCTGGGGTTATCTGTCGGTGATGCTCGCTCATGCCTCGCCGGGGCTGAAGGGCATCGATCTCTTCGAGGCGGACTATGAAGCGCTGGAAGCCGCGCGCGTGAACATGATGGCGAACGCCCCCTCGATACCGGCCCGCTTCTATTGGCACGACCTGACCGCCGAGGAGACGCGCGACAAATACGACCTGATCGTCATGAATCCGCCCTTTCACGAAGGGCACGCCGCAGAGCCATCGCTCGGTGCCGCGATCATCAAATCCGCCGCCAAGGCTTTGAAGCATGGCGGCAGGCTGATGCTGGTCGCCAATCGCGGCCTGCCCTACGAGCAGGTTCTCGCGGAAAACTTCAAGGAGAGCGGCGAGACCTGCCGCAACGCGCGCTTCAAGGTGCTCTGGGCGAAACGGTAAAGCAATTCCAGGAGAAGCGTGTAACGGCTTTCCGTCCGGAATCGCGTAAGTTCCAAGAGTTAGCCTTCACATGGACGCACGCGCTCCGGACAGCGCCGTCGCTTACGGCATGATTTCTCAAATCGGAATCGATTTGAGAATAAAATCATGCAGCAATTCAAAGTGCCACAGCGAGCTCTGCGCGTCCCAAAAAGCGCTGTGGCCGTGACACGCCGTTTCCAGTTGCCAGCAGGGGCGATCAGGCACACCATAGCCACGTCGGTGCGTCTTTAAAGGAGAGGAGCAGGCTATGGGATTCGGACCCGCTCGACCCCCTATGATGGAAGATGTTGAAGAAGTGATTGCGCGCGACATCAAGAGTGCCGAGGGACATGGCGCGACGTCGGAAGTCCCCCTTCCGTTCCTGCGCAAACTCTATCGCGTGCCGCTTGTGCCGGGAAAGCTGCGCCACATGCGTGGCGCGACAGCCATCGTCGGCCTCGGACTTCTGGCCATTCTGTTCGGATTGATCTGGGCCTGGACGGCGGCCTGATCCGGGTTCGAGCAATTCCGGGAAAAGTGTGTAATCGTCCGCAATTGCGTCGACCTACTGCAGGTTTCCTTAAATCCTGGCCGATTTAAGGACAAAAACACGCAGCACTTCAAAGTATTACAGCGCCGCGCGTCTGATAAGACGCGCGGCGCTCTCGTGAATAACCCGGATCGGCTGTCTTACTCCACGTCGGCCGTGCGCAATGCCTCGAGCGTCGGCATGGAGGTGATGTTGTAGCCGGAATCCACATAGTGGATTTCGCCCGTGACGCCGCGCGAAAGGTCGGAAAGAAGGTACAGCGCGGAATTGCCGACATCGTCGATCGTCACCGTGCGGCGCAGCGGCGAATTCTTCTGCTGCCACGACAGCATCGCGCGGGCGTCCGAGATGCCGGCGCCGGCGAGCGTCCGGATCGGCCCGGCGGAGATCGCGTTGACGCGGATGCCGCGCGTGCCGTAGTCGGCGGCGAGATAGCGCACCGAGGCTTCGAGCGCCGCCTTGGCAACACCCATCACATTGTAGTTCGGCATCACCCGCGTCGAGCCGCCATAGGTCAGCGTCAGCATCGTGCCGCCTTCGTTCATCAGCTCGGCCGCGCGCTTGGCGATCTCGGTGAAGGAGAAGCAGGAGATGACCATCGTGCGGCTGAAATTTTCGCGCGTGGTGTCTGCGTAAAGCCCCTTCAGCTCGTTCTTGTCGGAGAAGCCGATGGCGTGAACGACGAAATCGAGCTTTCCCCACCGCTCCTTGATCGCGGCGATCACGGCGTCGACCGAGGCGATGTCCTCGACGTCGCAGGGCAGCAGAAAGTCGGAATTGACCTCGGCGGCGAGCGGCTTCACCCGCTTGCCGAGCGCTTCGCCCTGATAGGTGAACGCGAGTTCGGCGCCCTGGGCGGCGAGCGCCTTCGAAATTCCCCAGGCAATAGAATGGTTGTTGGCCACACCCATGATGAGGCCGCGCTTTCCGTTCATCAGTCCGTTCATGGTGTTATCCGTTGTAGCGCTGGAAGACGAGCGTGGCGTTGGTGCCGCCGAAACCGAAGGAGTTCGAAAGAACCGTGTCGATCTTGGCGTTGTCGATCCGCTTGCGGACGATCGGTACGCCTTCGAACTCCGGGTCGAGCTCGCTGATATGCGCGCTTTCACCGATGAAGCCGGCCTGCATCATCAATAGGCCATAGATCGATTCCTGGACGCCGGCAGCGCCCAGCGAATGGCCCGTGAGCGATTTGGTCGACTGGATGTGCGGCATCTTTTCGCCGAAGACTTCGCGAATGGCGCCGATTTCCTTGGAGTCGCCGACTGGCGTCGAGGTTCCGTGCGTGTTGATGTAGTCGACATCGCCCTTCACCGTCGCAAGCGCCTGGCGCATGCAGCGCACCGCACCCTCGCCGGACGGGGCAACCATGTCGTAACCGTCAGAGGTTGCGCCATAGCCGACGATCTCGGCATAAATCTTGGCGCCGCGTGCCTTGGCGTGTTCCAGCTCCTCGAGCACCAGAACGCCGGCGCCGCCGGCAATCACGAAGCCGTCGCGGTTGGCATCATAGGCGCGCGAGGCCGAAGACGGCGTGTCGTTGAACTTCGAGGACATCGCGCCCATCGCATCGAAGAGGTTGGACATCGTCCAGTCGAGGTCCTCGTGGCCGCCGGCGAACATTACATCCTGCTTGCCCCATTGGATCATTTCCGCGGCATTGCCGATGCAATGCGCCGAGGTCGAGCAGGCGGACGAGATCGAGTAGTTGACGCCGTGGATCTGGAACCAGGTCGCAAGTGTGGCCGAGGCCGTCGAGGACATCGCCTTCGGCACCGCGAAGGGACCGATGCGCTTGGGGCTGACATTCTTGCGAGTAATGTCGGCGGCCTCGACGATCGTGCGGGTCGAAGGACCGCCAGAGCCCATGATGATGCCGGTGCGTTCGTTGGTGATATCGCCGGATTCGAGGCCCGAATCTGCGATCGCCTGCTTCATCGCCACGTGATTCCAGGCGCCGCCTTGCGACAGGAAGCGCATGGCGCGCCGGTCGACGAGGTCCGCCGGGTCGAGCGAGGGCGCGCCCCAGACCTGGCACTTGAAGCCGTTCTCGGCGAAGTCCGGGGAGAACGTGATGCCCGATTTCGCATCGCGCAGCGATGCCGTGACTTCCTCGGCATTGTTACCGATCGAGGAAACGATGCCGAGGCCCGTGACAACAACCCGTCTCATGGTACTGACCTTTTCTTAACTTGAACCCGTCCTGGCCTTTTTTGCGGCTCAGTCGGCCTTTTCCTGGAAAAGACCGACCCTGAGGTCGCTGGCCTTGTAGATCACTTCGCCGTCGGCCTTCATCCAGCCGTCGGCAATGCCGAGCACCAGCCGGCCGCGCATCACGCGCTTGAAGTCGATACCGTATTCGACCAGCTTGGTCGTGGGCGTTACCATCCCGGTGAATTTCACCTCGCCGGTGGAAATCGCGCGGCCCTTGCCGGGCTCACCGAGCCAGCCGAGGAAGAAGCCGGTCAGCTGCCACATGGCATCGAGGCCAAGGCAGCCCGGCATGACGGGGTCGCCCATGAAATGGCAGGGGAAGAACCAGAGGTCCGGCGTGATGTCGAACTCGGCGCGGACGTAACCCTTGTCGTGCGGGCCACCGGTCTCCGAGATATCGGTGATGCGGTTGAACATCAGCATCGGCGGCAACGGCAGTTGGGCATTGCCGGGGCCAAACATTTCACCTCGGCCGCAGGTCAGGATTTCCTCATAGCTGAAGCTGGATTGTCTGGTGGTCATGAATGGTTGCTTCCCCGAGTAACTGAGTGTTCTCCGACCTGCTTTAGAACAAGTTCGGGCTGAATTGAAGCGTGGCCTACGCCGATGGCTATCCTGCCTGCCGCAGTTTCCGCTTCTGCGATATCCTATAAGTTAGTGCGGACGGCGGCGAAAACCCGCTTCACATTTTCTCTCATTCGGCTCTTATTGGCGACATCGTTCCGCCGTCGCTTACAGTATGAATGTGGGCACGGCCAGAGTTAAATGCCAGCCTTCCCCTGCTTTGGGCCGATTTTCAGGCGTTTGCACCCCCGGAAGCTCGGAATCTATTGAAAGCGGCGGCCGCAGAAGTTATATCGCAAACGGATAATCTGTGAATTTGGCCAGGATACCGAAACGGCTGCGTATGACGAAAGCACCACAAATGTGTTCGCAGGAGAGGCTGCGCAATTCGGGGTTGCGTCCGACACGCCAGCGTGTCGCGCTTGCGGATCTCATTTTCGCAAAGGGCGACCGTCATTTGACCGTCGAGGAATTGCACGAAGAGGCGGTTGAGGCCGGCGTTCCGGTTTCGCTCGCGACCGTCTACAACACGCTGCACCAGTTCACCGAAGCGGGCATGATCCGCGTGCTGGCGGTCGAGAGCGCCAAGACCTATTTCGACACCAATGTGTCCGACCACCATCATTTCTTCGTCGAAGGACAGAATGAGGTGCTCGACATTCCGGTGAGCAACATCCAGATCGACAATCTCCCGGAGCCTCCGGAAGGCATGGAGATTTCCCATGTCGACGTCGTGATCCGCCTGCGTCGCAAGTCCGACCGCTGACCGCAAGAACGGCGCCGCCTCCGGCGGACGCTGAAGGCGGCGTGATATTTACAGACACTTCTACATCACGTCGCTCGGGTCGCGGCCAGGACCGGCCTTGCCCGTCGGCAGTGTCCAGCCATACCGCAACGCGCCGCCGCGCACGGCAAAGGCCGCCAGCACGCCGAGCGCCGAGGTCGCCGCGAGCGGCATGCCGACCATCGTCGCCAGAACGAAGGCGCCTGCGCCGACAAGGGCCGCGGTGACGTAGATTTCCGGTCTCAAGAGCACGGAGGGTTCGCCGGCGAGCAGATCGCGCAGGATGCCGCCGAAGGTCGCCGTCAGCATGCCGGTCACGATCGCGACGATCGGCGAGCCTGTCGCCGCCAGCCCCTTGGCCGCACCCATGACGCAATAGGCCGAAAGCCCGACCGCATCGAGCCACACAAGCACGCGGTAGCGGGACTCGAAGCGGTGCGATGTGAGGAACACCAGGAGCCCGACCGAGGCGCAGACGATTAGATAGGCCGGGTTCAACACCCAGAACACCGGTGTTGTCCCCAGGATCACGTCGCGCATCGTGCCGCCGCCGATGCCGGTGATGGAGGCGAGAAAGAGATAGCCGATGATATCGAGCTGCTTGCGCGACGCCGAAAGCGCGCCGGTCGCCGCGAAGACGGCCACACCGGCATAGTCAAGGATTTCGAGGATCGGCATGAATGCTCCGCTCTGGATTGCGCCGAGCCTGGGGCTGACGCTATCCGCGTTCATTAGCGCAACGGCGGGAATAAGTCAGCGGGGCGGAAGGCTGTGCTATCCAAGGATATGGGTGACAACTCAAACTGAGGAAACGTCTCCCGCTTGCGGCGAGAGGGGACGCGGAGTTTGGCGCAGCCCTCTCCCCCTCAAACGGCGATGTCGCGCGCGACGGCCCCGCTTGACGCTTGCCCCGCCTGCGGAGAGAAGGTGCCGGCAGGCGAATGGGGCTCACCGGGCACGGCCTATCGCAAAACCTATTGCGGCAGGATCGTCTGCGTCCGGCCGAGTAGATAGTAGGCGAGCAGCCCGGTCCATTCCTTGGCGGCAGTCGTCGCCAGTTGCGCATTGAGTGAGGGCTGAGTGAAGTCGAAGCCGAGCCGCACCTTGCCGCTCGTCCGGTAATCCGTCGGCCAGGGCATCACGTCGATGCCGAATGAACGAAAGAGGCCGATCGAGCGCGGCATGTGGTAGGCCGAGGTGACAAGCGCGCAATGTTCCATTCGGTTCTGGGCGAGCAGGTCCTTGGTATAGCGCGCGTTCTCGAAGGTGGTGCGCGAGTCTTCCTCACGGACGAGACGATCGGGGGCGATGTCGAGCGCGTCGAAGAACGCCCGCGAGGCCTCCGCGTCGCCGGCATAGCCGCCGCTCAAGGAGCCGTCCCCACCTGAAACAAGGATGCGCGCGGCCGGATAAGCCCTGGCGAGCCGGACGGTCTCGACGAAGCGCTCCGCCGCCTGGTTGAGTTCAATGCCGCCGCGCCCGTCAATCACCACGTTCTCGAAGGCACCGCCGAGCACGATGATGCAGGTAAGCTCCGTCGGCGGGGAAGGGCGGGGAAACCGGTCTTCGAGGATCTGCAGGAAATAGGAGCCCGTCGTCGTGAACAGGGTCAGGAACAGCACCACGAGGCCAAGCGAGCCGAAGACGCCGCCAATGCGTGCGCGGCCGCGCAGCGCCAGCAGAAAGCCGATGAGGACGCTGAAGAAGGCGAACGAGAGCGGCTGGGCAACGAGCCAGAAGATCTTGGAGGCAAGGAACATGCGGTAACTGTTCTGGCGCCTGGTTGGTTAATTTACTGTAAATTCCACCATGATCTCGCGGACAGCAAGGCCCTTGCATTTGTCACCAGCCGAGGTTGCCGTCATCGCCGACATCATTCTGACGACGTTGCCGGGAGTGCAACGCGCACGCGCGAGAAATCTACGCGCGTCGTACACCTTCGTATCGCAAGTCATTGGAAGATTTTGGTGGAGCTAAGCGGGATCGAACCGCTGACCTCTTGCATGCCATGCAAGCGCTCTCCCAGCTGAGCTATAGCCCCATCAGGGTCCGGCACTGCCGGTTCCGGGAACATCGTCGAGCGTTGTGCCCGGCGAGTGGCGGCTTATTACTTCTGCTTTTTGCAGATGGCAAGCCGAAAATTTAAGGCCGGTACGATTTTATTTCTCGTTCCGGGAAATGCCCCGACCGCGACGGGTTGCGGCGGGCGGGGCGTCTTTCATGCGTTATTTGAAACGCTTAGCGTAATGAAGAAATGTGCGCGGCGGTTCTCCGCCCATATCCTGCAGGTGATTAGACGTCCTCGTCCTCGTCGGAGACGCCGATGAGGTCGCTCATATCGTCGTCGTCGTCTTCGTCGTCGGTCTCGAGGAAGGTGTCGTCGTCGTCGCCGTCGATCTCGACATCGTCGTCACCGAGATCCGGCAGGTCGTCGCCGCCCGATGCCTCGTCGTCGGCATCCTCGAGCGAAACGAGTTCGACTTCGGTGTTCTCGGTGTCGACTTCCGTTACGTCTTCCTCTTCCTCCTTCTCGAGCACCTTGGCGACGGAGCTCTCCTCGAAGAAGGACAGCGGATAGGACTTGCCCGTGTAGGGGGAGACGATCGGATCACGGTTCAGATCGTAGAATTTGCGCCCCGTTTCCGGGTCTATGCGCTTTGTTCCAAGTTCCGGTTTTGCCACAGTCAAAGCCTCTTGAATGGCCGGACGAGCCGGCTCTTGCCGGTAAGCCGGCGGGTGGAAAGTTATCAAGCTTATGATGATTAGCCGGTCCCCATAATCGTCTTGATGACTTCTGTCAAAGACAAACTTCGGGCGGGCCTCGCTCGCATTTTCTTCGTCCGGGAGGATGACCCTATTTGTGCTTTATGTTAGGGAGCCGACGAGACCGGCGGTTCGCACCCTAACGCGCAAGAAGGGCGTGATGTTCCGTGGCCGCCGGCAGCCGGATTGTCAGAGGAAAAACATCATGTCCCATGGCTCAAGCCCGCGGCCTGCCACCGCAAAGAAGTCTTCCGATCTCAAGGGCACGGTTCGCATTCCCGGCGACAAGTCGATCTCGCATCGCTCCTTCATGTTCGGCGGCCTTGCCTCGGGTGAGACCCGCATCACCGGTCTGCTCGAAGGCGAAGACGTGATCAACACCGGCAAGGCCATGCAGGCGATGGGCGCCAAGATCCGCAAGGAGGGCGATACCTGGATCATCAACGGCGTCGGCAATGGCGCGCTGCTCGCGCCGGAAGCGCCGCTCGATTTCGGCAATGCCGGCACCGGCTGCCGTCTGACCATGGGTCTCGTCGGCGTCTATGATTTCGACTCCACCTTCGTCGGCGATGCCTCGCTCACCAAGCGGCCGATGGGGCGCGTGCTGAACCCGCTGAGAGAAATGGGCGTCCAGGTGAAATCAGCCGAGGGCGACCGGCTGCCGGTTACGCTGCATGGACCGAAGACGCCGAACCCGATCACCTATCGCGTGCCGATGGCCTCCGCTCAGGTGAAATCCGCCGTGCTGCTCGCTGGCCTCAACACACTTGGCATCACCACCGTCATCGAGCCGGTGATGACGCGCGACCATACGGAAAAGATGCTGCAGGGTTTCGGCGCCAATCTGACGGTCGAGACCGATACGCAAGGTGTGCGCACCATTCGCCTCGAAGGGCGCGGCAAGCTGACGGGCCAGGTGATCGATGTCCCGGGCGATCCCTCCTCGACAGCCTTCCCGCTGGTGGCCGCCCTTCTCGTGCCGGGCTCGGACGTCACCATTTTGAACGTCTTGATGAACCCGACGCGCACTGGCTTCATCCTGACGCTGCAGGAGATGGGCGCGAACATCGAAGTCATGAATGCCCGCCTTGCCGGCGGCGAGGATGTCGCCGATCTCCGCGTCCGCTATTCGGAGCTGAAGGGCGTCACCGTGCCCGAAGAGCGCGCTCCGTCGATGATCGACGAATATCCGGCGCTCGCCGTCGCCGCCGCCTTCGCCGAAGGCACGACCGTCATGAACGGCCTCGATGAACTGCGCGTCAAGGAATCCGACCGCCTCTCCGCCGTCGCCGACGGCCTGAAGCTCAACGGCGTCGACTGCGACGAAGGCGAAGCCTCGCTGGTCGTCCGCGGCCGCCCCGGCGGCAAAGGCCTCGGCAATGCCTCGGGCGGCGAGGTGAAGACCCATCTCGACCACCGCATCGCCATGAGCTTTCTCGTCATGGGGCTCGCTTCCGAGCATCCGGTGACGGTCGACGACGCGACCATGATCGCAACCAGCTTCCCGGAGTTCATGGACCTGATGACGGGGCTGGGCGCGAAGATCGAACAGACGGAAGCCAAGGTCGCTTAATGACACTCACCATCGCTATCGACGGGCCCGCCGCGGCCGGCAAGGGGACGCTCTCGCGCCGGATCGCCGAGGAATACGGCTTCCACCATCTCGACACCGGGCTCACCTATCGCGCCACCGCCAAGGCGCTCATTGATGCCGGGCTGCCGCTCGATGACGAGGCGGTTGCCGAGAAGGTGGCGCGCGAGGTCGAGCTTTCCGGTCTCGACCGGTCGGTTCTGTCCGCCCATGCGATCGGCGAGGCGGCGTCGAAGATCGCGGTCATGCCAGCCGTACGCCGCGCATTGGTCGAGGCGCAGCGCGACTTTTCGCGGAAGGAGCCGGGAACCGTACTCGACGGTCGCGATATCGGCACCGTCGTCTGCCCCGATGCTACCGTGAAGCTCTATGTGACGGCGTCGCCAGAAGTCAGGGCGAAAAGGCGTTACGACGAGATCGTTGCAGGCGGTGGGACGGCCGATTACGACTCGATCTTCGAGGATGTGAAAAAGCGCGACGAGCGCGATATGGGCCGGGCCGACAGCCCGCTTCGCCCGGCGGCGGATGCGCACTTGCTTGACACTTCCGAAATGAGTATAGAGGCGGCATTCCAGGCGGCGAAGACGCTGATCGACGCGGCCTTGCAAAGGAAGATTTGAAGAAAGCCATCGTCGGCTCCTGCCCGATCGCGTTCTCGAAAAGCCTGAAATTCCGTCCACGCGCCGGATTGCTCCTTCAGATGGGGGCGGACTGGGTTCAGGCCCGTTTAACGCTAACCCCCGGCGCATGTGCGTCTCTTCTTGAGATGCATCAGGAGATTTTATGTCTGCAACCAACCCCACCCGTGATGATTTCGCAGCGCTTCTCGAAGAGTCCTTCGCCAAGACGGACCTGGCCGAAGGCTATGTCGCCAAGGGCGTCATCACCGCGATCGAAAAGGACGTCGCGATCGTCGACGTCGGTCTGAAGGTCGAAGGCCGCGTGCCGCTGAAGGAATTCGGCGCCAAGGCCAAGGACGGCTCGCTCAAGGTCGGCGACGAAGTCGAAGTCTATGTTGAGCGCATCGAAAACGCGCTCGGCGAAGCCGTTCTGTCGCGCGAAAAGGCTCGCCGCGAGGAAAGCTGGCAGCGCCTGGAAGTGAAGTTCGAAGCCGGCGAACGCGTCGAAGGCATCATCTTCAACCAGGTCAAGGGCGGCTTCACCGTCGATCTCGACGGCGCGGTAGCCTTCCTGCCGCGTTCGCAGGTCGACATCCGTCCGATCCGCGACGTAACCCCGCTGATGCACAACCCGCAACCCTTCGAAATCCTCAAGATGGACAAGCGCCGCGGCAACATCGTGGTCTCGCGCCGTACGGTTCTGGAAGAGTCCCGCGCCGAGCAGCGTTCTGAAATCGTTCAGAACCTCGAGGAAGGCCAGGTTGTCGAGGGTGTCGTCAAGAACATCACCGACTACGGTGCGTTCGTCGATCTCGGCGGCATCGATGGTCTGCTGCACGTCACGGACATGGCATGGCGTCGCGTCAACCATCCGTCGGAAATCCTGAACATCGGCCAGCAGGTCAAGGTTCAGATCATCCGCATCAACCAGGAAACCCACCGCATCTCGCTCGGCATGAAGCAGCTCGAGTCCGATCCGTGGGATGGCATCGGCGCGAAGTACCCGGTCGGCAAGAAGATCTCCGGTACCGTCACGAACATCACCGACTACGGTGCGTTCGTCGAGCTGGAGCCGGGCATCGAAGGCCTGATCCACATCTCGGAAATGTCCTGGACCAAGAAGAACGTTCACCCCGGCAAGATCCTGTCCACCAGCCAGGAAGTCGACGTTGTCGTTCTCGAAGTCGATCCGACCAAGCGTCGTATCTCGCTCGGCCTCAAGCAGACGCTCGAGAACCCGTGGCAGGCATTCGCGCATAGCCACCCGGCTGGCACCGAAGTCGAAGGCGAAGTCAAGAACAAGACCGAATTCGGCCTGTTCATCGGCCTCGACGGCGATGTCGACGGCATGGTCCACCTCTCCGACCTCGACTGGAACCGTCCGGGCGAGCAGGTCATCGAAGAATACAACAAGGGCGATGTCGTCCGTGCTGTCGTTCTCGATGTGGACGTCGAGAAGGAGCGCATCTCGCTCGGCATTAAGCAGCTCGGCAAGGATTCTGTCGGTGAAGCTGCCGCTTCCGGCGAACTGCGCAAGAACGCCGTTGTTTCGGCCGAAGTCATCGCGATCAACGATGGTGGCATCGAAGTGAAGCTCGTGAACCACGAAGACATCACCTCGTTCATCCGTCGTGCGGACCTGTCGCGTGACCGTGACGAACAGCGTCCGGAGCGCTTCTCGATTGGTCAGGTTGTTGACGCCCGCGTCACCAACTTCTCCAAGAAGGACCGCAAAATCCAGCTGTCGATCAAGGCTCTGGAAATCGCGGAAGAGAAGGAAGCCGTCGCTCAGTTCGGCTCGTCCGACTCCGGCGCTTCGCTCGGCGACATTCTCGGCGCCGCCCTGAAGAACCGCCAGACCAACGAATAATCGTTGCGGAACTAGAAGTAATAAGCCCGCGGAGAGCGATCTCCGCGGGCTTTTTCGTTGAGCGGGAAAGGAATGGAGAGGTCAGCCAAGACCGCCGAGCTTTCTGTAGAGATCATAGGCATCGATGGCGCCGGGCTCGTCTCTCTTTTCTGCTGCTCCACCACCGGAGGATTCCCTTGCGTGCGTTTCGCGATCGCCTTCGTCGGCCTCTGCGTCTGCACCAGAATCGTTTTCTTCGTCTCCCGGCCGTTCCTGCCGGTCGGTCTTCCCGCTTTCGTCTTCGGCGTCGGCCTTGGCCGGGGGATAGGGGACGAGGGCGAACGGTATCGCCTCGCGGGGAAGCCCGTTTTCGACGAGACGGGTGATCATCTGCTGCATCGTCGGATCGTCGCCGGGGTTCGATGCCTTCGCTTGAACAGCCGAGCGCAGCGCGGCCGTCTTCTCCTGTTCGTCGGCGGATCGCGGGTCGCTCATCGGAACAGCCCCGGTCGTCTCGTTTCTGGGGCGCGTCAACGGCGAATGCTCCGCTGCTTCGCTCTCGGATGGCGTCGCCACCAGCCGCTGTCCAATCTCACCGTCCCTCGGTTCCGCCAGCGCGCCGCTTTCGTTTAAAATTTCGGGAAGGACGAGGCCCTCATGGACAATCGCTTTTGCGGCCTCTGCAGAAAAACGCGCGGCCTGACCGCCGGGCTCTCGTCCGCGCGGACCAGCAGGTTGCGTGCCGTGTCCGTCGCCTTCCGGACCGGGCGCCGGGCGGCCATAGGTGCCATCCGCATCGAGCCCGTCGTCTCCAGCCGCTTCAGTGGGTCCGCGTTCGAGCAAGGCCGTCTCCGTGTCGCTTGCCGCCGGTTCGGAGTTTTCCGGCCCGGCGGGGAGGGCCGGATCGGACGCAGAGGCGTCGAAGCCCTCCGTTTCGCCAGCTACGTTGCCGGTCCCGGTGGCGTCGACACCGGTGTCGGCCACTTCGCCTTCCGGCTGCGTTCGTGGGAGTGCAGCATCGGTCTCAGCTACTTCGCCCTCACTGCCGCCGTGCGCAATCGGCGCCGCTGCCTCCATGTCCGGACCGGGCGAAGCGTGCGTCCGCTGCGGGCGCATATCCGGCGTCCTCGCGGCTTCCGATCGTCTGGCGTCCTTCGGCATCTCGTCGCGCCCCTCAAGCATCGCCTTGAGGGGGGCGCCCTCTTCGTCGGCGCTGAAGGTTTTCTTCAGAATCGACTGAAGCAGCGCGACATCGCTTGATGCAGACGCCTTTATCGCGGCGAACTGAGGCGGAGCGGCTGTCTGAACCGGCAGATTTCGGATCGCTTCCTTTGCCTGAGATTGAGGACGTGCCGCATGAGCGCCTGCAGTTCTTTCTCCATGGCCGGACGGCATGGCGGTCAGTACGGCGAGGCGGTGCGCGAGACTGCGTCCGCCGAGTTGGCGCTCCACGAGCAGCCGCTCCGGTATCGGCATCGATTCAAGAAAGCCGATCAGGCGCTTGACGAAGTCGCGACCGCTTTCCTGCGGCAAGGGCGGAAACTTGAGAATGCGCGCAAGATCCTCCATCAGCCGCACCAACGCGTCCCTGGAAAGAGCCTCCTTGCCGGACAGATGACGGCCGAGCACGTCGAGAATTTTCTGGATCGCCTCGGCCCGCGGGCCCGAAGGAAGCACCGCATGGCGGATCTGCGACGTGGTCTCGTCACCTGGACCGACCGGGTTTCTGATCGTGAAAATGGGCAGCATTCCGGTTTCCACTTGGCTAGCAGCAACGTCCTGCTGTTCTTGCACCACCGCGCGCAAACTCGCCGCAACGGCCCGAACGGCGTCGGATCTCCATGATTGCTGTCGGAGAGCGCTTCATGCGCGTAATGACCGGTCGGCCGGGCCACCTACGGCTTGGCCGCGGACACTCACAGCTCCGCGCGTCCTAACAGACGTGCAAAGGACGCTGTAACGCTGAATTCCTACATGTAGGGCATGATCGCTAAGGATAAGCCAAAGAAGTTTATGAAATCTTAACCATACCGCCTGCTGCGCGGAGACCTTGCCGGCCACTTGCGTGAACATCTTTCCCGGTCCATCCTGCTCCTACGGCGCCCCGTCCGATCGGACGTGCTAAGGTCGCTGTAGCACTTTGAATTGCCGCATGATTTTGTCCTAAAATCGATTCCGATTCAGGGGATCATGCCGAAGCCTTCACGGAGCTGCCGATGACATTTCGCCTCCCGCAATCGCTGAGCCGCTTCGAGACGAGAAGCGGCGTGAACGTGCTCGAATATGAGCTGATGGCGGAACGTGCCGACGCGCTGGGTCGAAATGGCCTGAAGGTCGAGAGGGCGATTGCGGCGCTCAACCGGTACGACGGCAGCAAGGACGGACCGGCTGTCCGTGAGCGGCTTCTCGACGAGGCGGTGGACGCGGTCTGGGCCTTCCTCATTCAACGCGAGATATGTGGCCTGCGCGACAGTCGCGACGCAGTCCGCCGCTACGGCATTCCGAAGGAGGTCATGGCCCGCCTCGGAATCGTCAAGAAGCGATAATCACGCTTCTTGCATGTTCGTTAAATCGAAGGCGATCTAAGAATAAAACATGCAGCAATTCAAAGTACGACATCGCCCATGCGCGTCTCAATGAACGCACAGCGCCGCAGCGTAGGGGATCATTGTGATCCAGCCAGCTTGCGCCTGATGAAGTCGTAGATGCCATCTTCGTCGACGTGAAGAACGAACAGATCGCGTGCCTCGGCTGCCTGCTTGTCGGTCTGTTTTTCGCCGTCCTCATGAAGCGCTGCCATGAGGCTTGCCTCTTCCTTCGTGATACCGGCATTGTCGTGCTCGCCGCCTTGGCTTTCCGAGGCAACCTGCTCTTCGTCACCGTCATCGTTCCGCGCCTGCGTTTCCGCGACCTCGGCGCCGGCGGCGAGAACGGCCAACATCTCGGTCGCATCGACGCCTTCTCCGTCGCGCGCTGCCTTCCCGGCGTCGACATCGGCGGCGACCTCGTTCCGCTTCCTGACGGCCTCATGCAGTTCCTTGACGTCGTCGAGCTTGTCCTTCGCCTCGAGCGCTCGGATTGTCTTCTCCCGCTCGGCGTGGGTTTCCGCATCCTCGACGCGCGTCGGATCGCTCTCCGTCCGTTCGAGCTTCAGTTCCTCGAGCGATTTCGGATTGGCGGCATCCTCCAGCCGTTGCAGCACCTTTGCCGTTTCGATGGCGTTCAGCCCGCCATCTTGCGCCTTCGTTTGCAGCGCCGCCTCCAGCTTGTCGGCTTCCGTGCCATAGGGATTCTTGATCGCGGCCAGGACTTCCGAGAGTGAGAGGTCTAGCCCATCGAGGCCGAGCGTCTTCTCGATCATGCGGATCTGCTCGGGCTCAAGACTGGAGAGAGCCTCTTCGAGTTGACGCCCATAGGCGTAGGCCGATTGGCCATCCGCTCGCTCCAGGCCGACGAGTTCGCCCAGCTTGCCCGTCAGTTCGAGCTTGAGCTCGGTGACGTCGACCACGGCGCGATTGAAGAAGTGGTTGTTGATCTTGTCGTTGGCGGCCTTCTGCGCCTCGTCCGACTTGATCCGCGCCTTGAGGATCTTGTCCTCCTTGGTCGCTTTCGCCTTTTCCTCTTCCTCTGCGCGGCGCTTTTCGATGTCCTCGATGATCGAGCCCACGAGGGTGGTCGAGACGGTCGCGCTTGCCTGCTGTGTCGGAAGCAGCATCGTTTCAATCCGCCATCTGATTGTACCGGTCTGAAACGATAGGTGGGCGAGGTTAACTGCGTCTTAATGATGCCGATGGATCGCCTGCCGGCCGAAGATACGGCGAAAATCTTCACCGTATCTTGCGAGCCGAGCCTTTACCGATAGGGCGAATAGCAGGCCTTGTAGACGCCGCCATAGGTCAGGAACCGGTTGGTCGCCGGGTTGTAAGAGCGGTAGCGCGAGAGGCACCAGGCGACATGGGCATTGTAGCCTCCGCGCACATAGCGATTGCTGTAGTAATCCGGGCGATAATAGCGGTAGCTGTAATAGCCAGGGCCGTAAAGACGCGTTCCGTAGTAATAGCGGTTCCCGTAATAGTAGCGGCCCGGATAATACCGGCCGTAGCTGGGCCCGAAATAGAAGCCGAAGCCTGATCCATAATAGGGACCCCGGCGCGGATAGAGGCTCGGTCCCCAACCGTTATAGTAACTTCGTCTGATGCCCGGATAATAGCCCGGCCTCCATGCCGAGTAGTAGCTCGGACCCCAGCCGGGACCGAAGCTGCTATAAAGGCCGGCCCGCCCGAAGGGCCCGTTATAGTATTGTACAGTCTGAACGTCGCTCGGTCCCTTTATCTGGATGTTAGGTGTTGCCCGTGGCATGGCCTGAACAGGCGAGACAGGAGTGATCGCGGAGGCGGCGGCCAATGCGCAGATAACAACGAAATTCCGAAATCCCGTCATTTTCTCCTCGCTTTTCGAAAGGACTGAGTTGTCGGTTGTGTCCCTGTTCGATTGAGTCTGTTTCGATCGCTTGTCGATGGCGGGAGTGCAACGTGCTCGTCGAACCGCCGGATTACGGCGGAAGCGATGGGCGCGCGCTTCTGCGACGCCCGACGCGACAGCCTGCTTAGTCGTAGCTTCAAAAATCAAGGAGGCCCGGCGAAAGTCGCCGCCGCGCCTCGTTCGAGTGAGCCCTACCAGCCACGAATCACGACGCCCCCATAATAGCCAGGTCGGTAATACCGATGGCCGTAACCGGGGCCGTAGTGGCGGTACGGATTGTAGCCGCGATAATATCGGTAGGGATAGTAACCGGGGTAATAGCCCGGGCCGTAATAGCGGGTCCCGTAATAGTATCGGTTCCCGTAATAGTAGGGGCCGGGATAGTATCCGACGCCCGGGCCGAAATAGAAGCTGATGCCGGCCCGGCGATAGCCGGGATGATAGCCCGGCCAGCCGCCGTAGTAGCCGCCCCGCCAGCGCGGATAATAGCCCCGTCCATAATATCCGCGGTGGGTAACGTTTTGGATGTCTGCGGGGGCCTTGATTGCTATGTCGAGCGCCGGGCGCGGCATGGCCGCCTGGACGGGCGCGATAGGGGGAATCATGGAGGCGGCCGCCAGCGCGCAGCACATAACGAAATTCCGAAATCCCGTCATTTTTTCCTCACTTTCCGAAAGGCGTGCTTTCCGGTTTGTCCCCGCTCGATAGACGTTTGTTTTGGTTGGTTTATTCCATGACGTCGGGTCGCGCGCACGCGTGCTCAGCCACAGGATTTCCGCGCCGATCAGCCGTCGGAGGAAGCATGCGCCTGTCCGACACTCATGTCACTGAAATTCTTGCCCATCTTTGGGGTCTGGAATGCTCCGACCGGACCGACGGAAGGCGCGTACCGCGAAGCGGCGCCACTCCCCGGTGCTTTTTCGTGATCGGACACGAAAACTTCAAAATGCCTGTTGACACTTCGGCCCCGGCCTTTTACATGCCGGTCCGTCGCCCAGATGGCGGAATTGGTAGACGCGCAGGTTTCAGGTACCTGTGCCGCGAGGCGTGGAGGTTCGAGTCCTCTTCTGGGCACCAAATTCCGATTTCAGACTGCCTTGCGCGGTCGTGAAGCGCAAAAAAAGCCCGGCCAGCCGGGCTTTTTTGTTGTCTGGCGAGTGGCCTTGCGGACGACGCCTACGCTGCCGTCCCGGGTTGCGTTTCATCCGTTTTCAGTTCGGCGACAGGGCTCGCCGCCAGGACCTCGTAGATGTCGAGGGCCGTCGCCCGTCCCTTGGCTTGCGCGGAACCGAGCGGACGGAATGTGATGACGCCCCGACATTGTGCCACGACCGCGCCGCTCGCCATGATCGTCGTCCCGTAATTCTT
Source organism: Ensifer sp. IC3342 (assembly GCF_020193655.1). Lineage (GTDB taxonomy): Bacteria > Pseudomonadota > Alphaproteobacteria > Rhizobiales > Rhizobiaceae > Sinorhizobium. The sequence continues at coordinate 1,269,303 of NZ_JADYVE010000001.1, read as the reverse complement.
GTTCATGCCTTCAAGCCGCGAGGCGACATTCACCGTGTCGCCCATCGCCGTATATTGCAGCCGCTCCTTGGCGCCGACGCTGCCGACGACGGCCGTGCCGGTATGAATGCCGAAGCGGGTGCGGAATTCCGGAAGGCCCTTTGCCTTCTGCTTTTCGTTGAACGCCTGCAGCCTCTCCTTGACGGCAAGCGCGCAGCGACAGGCATGTTCGGCATGTCGTTCGTCAGCAACTGGCGCGTTCCACATGGCGAAGACGGAGTCGCCCAGGAACTGGATGATGGTGCCGTTGTGCGCATGGACCGTTTCGCTGAAAATATCGAAATATTCCGAAAGCATCGCCACCACTTCCTCCGGCGCGTGGCGCTCGCTGATGGTGGTGAAATCGTAGATATCGGTAAAAAGCGCCGTCACTTCCTGGCGCCAGGCGGCGCGGCCGCTGAACTGACCGGACTCGATGCCTCGGCGCACCAGTTCCTTGGGCACGTACAGCGCGAAGGTGAAGATCGCGTCGCGGGCCTTGTTCATCGCGCCGTTGAGGGTCGAGATCTCCGTGACGTGCGACGGCACGTCGATCGGTGTGGAGAAGTCCAGATCCTGCAGCCGGTTGGCGCTGGCGGTCAGTTGGTGCAGAGACTTCGTGATCAGATGAGCGAGAACGAGGGCGCTGAGGACGGCGAGCACGACGACGGCACCCGAAACCGCGAGCCCCTGGAGCAGGGCGGCGTTGGCGGTCGCCATCAACTCGTCGAGGGGGGCGGCGACGACGACCCGATGCCCGGAAAGCAGCAAGGCCGACGCCAGCGGCGTCACCACGACAAGATACGTGCGATCGCCGACATCGACGAAGCTTGCCTTGCCCGAGGGAGGCGGGTTGAGCCGGATGCTTTCGATCAGGGGATCGTTTTGCGGCGCAGCGACAGGGTCATACTTCTGTTTTGCCGCCATGATGCGCCGCATCATGGCGGGATCGGAGTGGATGATCGGCCGTCCGACTGCGTCGAGAATGAATGAAACGGAACCGTCGGTAAGCCGCTCGCGCGAGAGGAAGTCGGTGATCGTGTCGAGAACGACGTCCGCGCCGATGACGATTTTTCCGTTTCCGTGATGGGCCTGCGATATCGTCATTCCCAGCTTGCCGGTCGTGGCCATTTCGTAAGGGCCGGTTGATACGGGAGCTTTCCCGTCGACAGCCGCCTGATACCAGGGGCGGGTTTGCGGATCGAAGCCGGTCGGTGTCGATTGGCGCTCCGCGAACTGCATGCCGGTTGCATCGAGGAACAGGACGCGGTTGACAAGCTTTGCTTCGGTGTTCTTTTCCATCGAGCGCACCGCAAGCATCGCGCCGCGCGGCGCGTCGAGCGCCATGCGCCACGCCGGCATTGCCAGATCGACGACCTGGAAGAACGTGCCATCTGGATAGCCGACATAGATCCCATCTATATGCGGAGACCGCATGATGCCTTCGCGCAGAAACGCGATCTTGTCGTTCAGGCGCTCCGGCGGAGGCACGAGGAAGGAATTGGTAACCGATGCCACAAGGCCGACCAATGCCGAAGTGTCGCCGGAAAGGACTCCGAGCCGGTCGACGAGGCGACCGACGAAGGCCCGCATGCTGGCTTCGGCATCTTCGATCGCGGCATTGCGCGACCGGTGGTAATCAAGGCTGACCAGCGTGGCGGATACCACGATGAGCATGGCAACCATCACGAGGGCAAACAGGGATCGGAGAGAATGCGTCCAGATCGCGGGATGCTTGTTCTCGTCAGAGCCGCGCATGCATCTGTGTCCCCGTCTTTAGTTCGCCATCAATCTTTGCAGCATCGCACGGTGTTTGCATAGAACTTGTTAATTGGCGAGCCGCGGAGCCGAGGGACCAATACTGCCTCGGTTTGCTGCATAAAAGGTAAGCAATTGCTTACGGTCGTCCGGCATCACGTGAGCTTGCTTGCGTCATCGGGCGAGTCGGTGAGGATCGGTTGCCCCACCGAAAACAGGATGCGGCGGACTAATAGTTCAGGCCGCGCTTCTGCCGCTCGAGCGAGGGCGGCAATCGACTTCCGCGAAAAACCGGGCCGTCGCCCTCGCTGCACTTGTAGACCGTGTCGTAGCCCGGCCCGCGCGAGGACTCGAATGGCGCCCAGCGGTCGACGAAGACCTGCTTGCAAGCCACCCTCGGCGGATCCCGCAGCGGGTCCTCGGCGCGGACGCCCGGAAGGTCATTGTAGGCTTGAGCGAACTGCGGCGCGCTTTGCGTTGCGAGCGCAGCGCCTGTCGAGATTCCCAGGAGGGAGGCGGTGGCGGCAGGCACCAGGACGGATCGAAGCGAGATCATGCTCTTGGGCTTTCTCAGGAAGGGCATCGGTAGGGCCGGACGGAGAACGTGCGGTATTGCCTCCGGCAAACTTGCGCTATAGGCCAACTGTGTTCCAATTCACTTGGCTAAATGATCTGGGGATTTTCGATGGCGAATACAATACGGTTCCACGAAGGCGATATTTCCGCGGCCGATGCGGCCCGCTACACGGGCGACATCGCCATCGACACGGAAACGCTCGGCCTCATCCCCCGCCGCGACCGGTTGTGCGTGGTGCAGCTTTCCCCGGGCGACGGAACCGCCGACGTGATCCGCATCGCCGCCGGGCAAAGAGAAGCGCCGAACCTCGTTGCGATGCTCGCCGATCCGGCGCGCCAGAAGATCTTCCACTTCGGCCGCTTTGACATCGCCGTGCTCTTCCACACTTTCGGGGTCACGACAATGCCCGTCTTCTGCACCAAGATCGCCTCGAGGCTGACGCGCACCTACACCGACCGGCACGGGCTCAAGGACAATCTCAAGGAATTGCTCGACATCGATATTTCCAAGCAGCAGCAGTCGTCGGACTGGGCGGCGGACATCCTCTCGCCGGCACAGCTGGAATATGCCGCCTCGGATGTGCTTCACCTGCATGCGCTGCGCGACAAGTTGACGGCGCGCCTCGTGCGCGATGGTCGCATGGAGCATGCCGAGGCCTGCTTCGCCTTCCTGCCGACCCGCGCCAAGCTGGATCTGCTCGGGTGGGAAGAGACGGATATCTTCGCGCACAGCTGACGTTCACGGTGTCAGCCACAGGACGGCGGCGTAGCGCGCCGCCTTGCCAAGCGTCACGAAGACCAGAAAGTGCGGGAGCGGTGTCCTCAGCAGTCCCGCGACGAGTGTCAGCGGATCGCCGACGACCGGCAGCCAGGATAAAAGCAGCACGGGCCGGCCATGGCGCTGAAAGAGCGCTTCGGCCTTCTGCCGCGCAGGTGGCGAAACCGGAAACCAGCGGCGGCGCTCAAATCGGATGAGGAAACGCCCGAGCGCGAAATTGAGAACGGCGCCGAGGACATTGCCCGCGGTTGCTGCCAGGAAGAGGGCGGTGCGGCTGGTCTCGCCGGCAAGCGCCGCTGCGACGATTGCCGCCTCCGAAAGACCGAAGAGCAGCGTTGCCGAGAGGAAGGCTGCGGCAAAGACGCCGGAGAGGATGCCGAAGTCCAGGTTCAACTCCTGTCGACATGGCCGAGATCGCGCTCCGGCTCGATCACATCGCGAATCCGCTGCTTCAGCTCCTTCGGGCCGGGGAAGCCGCCATCGCGCTTGCGCTCCCAAACGAGCTCGCCATCGACGCGGATCTCGAAATTGCCGCCGGTGCCGGGGATCAGCGCGACTTCGCCGAGCGTATCGCCAAAGGTCGACAGCAACTCTTGCGCCATCCAGCCGGCGCGCAGCAGCCAGTTGCACTGGGTGCAGTAAAGGATCGTGACGCGGGGCTTTTCGCTCATCCGATGTTTCCTGTTTTGCATTGGATTCAAACCATATCGGCCCATCGGGGTTGCAACAACCGGCCTTTCACGCCCACATCACACACATGTCAACCTTTATAGTCATGTTTTTATTGGAGAGAGTCTTGAATTGCGAACGGTGCCCGGCAAGACAGTTGCTGACGTGAAACCGATTCCAGAGGAAAATCATGACCGACACCGCTACGACCGGCCGCCCGCGCGCGATCCTGCCGGCGCTCGAAAAGATCTATCTGCCGCTCGACACCTTCGCCGAAACACTGCTGCGCGTGCTTGCGGGTGCGCTGCTCGTTACCCACGGTTACGGCAAGATCCTCGATCCCTTCGGTGCCGTTGGCATGGTGGAGGGCCTGGGTTTTTATCCCGGCGTCTTGTGGTCGCCGCTGCTCTCCGCCACCGAATTTTTCGGCGGTATCTTCATCGCCATCGGCTTTCTGACCCGCCCCGCCGCTTTCGCGGCCACCATCGTGCTGCTGGTCACCGTCTATTTCCACGGGTTCGTGCAGGGTCAGGGGCTCGGCGGCGCCGAGAAATCGATCCTTTGGGCTGCAATCACCTTGTTCTTTGCCATCCGTGGCGCCAACAGCCAGTCGGTCGACGCCAAGCTTGGCAAACAGTTCTGATTTCTTGCTTTGACGCGGCCACTCGCCGGCCGCGTCTCTCTCCTCACGGTCAACATTATCGGGCAACGTTGCGGATCGTCATGCGATGCGGCTTTCCCGCCCGGTCGAGCCAGTCGATCGACTGTCCGACGGAAAGACCGATCAGCGCCGCGCCGATTGGCGTCAGCACCGAAATTCTGCCCGCTTCGATATCGGCTTCGCCGGGATAGACCAGCGTCACTTCCTTGGCAAAACCGTTGTCGGCATCGAAGGCGACGGTTGAGCCCATCTGCACGCTGTCTGTCGGCAAATCGTGTGCAGAGACCTGTGCCCGTTCGAGTTCCGAAAGCAGCGCTTCGGCGACGTCGGGTACGCGGTCGAGTGCCGACGAGGCAAGCGCGGTGAGGCGCGCATGGTCCTCGGCATTGATGATGATTGGTGGAAGTTTCGTGCGGGTTGCTTTGTCCGCCATGATGAGATCCGTGCTTGGGCGCATGGTCGCCTGCACCACATGTTTCCTCAAAGGAGAATTACATGCGGCAATCCAAGTCTGCAGCATGCTTTGTGCCTCGGAGGAGGTGTGCGGCGCTGCAGAGGCGCCATGATCGCGACTGTTTCTGTGAGATGTTTTGCGCTCGTTGCACTCAAGTCTGTGGAACGGCCGCAGACGGTCTTGATGCGAAAGGCTCCCCTTCCCCGGAGAGCGCATGCATCCGGGCCGGGGTCAGTTTCCTGCGATAGGGCAGACCCGGAAAGAACAACGGAAAGGGATCGAAAGCGTCGGCATGGCCCAAAGGTCGGAAAGTTCACCGGCGAAGTCAAGGCCGCTATTCGCCTCTTGAACGGTGGCGGCGGCCGTGGTCAACCTACAGCGCCGCGCGTCCTATCAGACGCGCAAGACGCGGGGCGACAGAGCGCTGGCGCGCTGGTCGCCTTTCCCGCGACCCGCCGCCCGGCAATGCGATCTCGTGATGGAGGAGGTTTGGTTATGAGCGAAGCGATCGAAGGCGGCTGCTTTTGCGGGCGCATCCGCTACCGGCTGAAGGCGCGGCCGATGTTTGTCCACTGCTGCCACTGCAGCGATTGCCAGCGGCAGACGGGGAGCGCCTTTGTGCTGAACGGCATCATCGAGGGGGAAAACGTCGAACTGCTCAAGGGCGAGCCCGTGATGATCACGCTGTCGACCGACAGCGGCCGCCCGCACGACGTCTATCGCTGCGCCGACTGCCAGTCAGCGCTCTGGAGCGACTATGGCCGGCGCAAATGGCTGTCCTTTGTCCGCGTTGCAACGCTCGACCGACCATCGGATTTTCCGCCAGACGTGCACATCTATACGCGCTCGAAACTCGACTGGGTGCCGCTGCCGGCGGGCGCCAAGACTTTCGAGGAATATTACGACATGCAGGCGCTGTGGCCGAAGGAGAGCCTGGAGCGGCGCGATCGCGCCCACGCCAAGGCGAAGGGATAGGCGCGGCCATGACGGGAAGCGAGCGTGAAAAAATGGCAGCCGGCGCGTGGTACTGTTGCCTCGATCCGGAACTCGACGAATTGCGCGATCGCGCCCGCAAGGCGGTTCACCAGCACAACACAGTGCCGCCGGACAAGCGTGGCGGCCTCGCCCCGGCCTTGCGGGCGATCTTTGCCGATGTTGCCGCCGACGTCTTCGTCGAAGCGCCGTTCCATTGTTCCTACGGCATGAACATAACGCTCGGCGCTCGCGTCTACCTGAACGCCGGCTGCACCATCCTCGACAGCGCACCCGTCGTCATCGGCAGTGATACGATGCTAGGCCCCGGTGTACAGATCTATTGCGCCGAACACCACAAGGACCCGGCGTTGCGCCGCGAGGGGCTGGAAATCGCTCGCTCGGTTACGATCGGCGAAAACGTCTGGATCGGCGGCGGCGCGATCATTCTCGCCGGCGTGACGATAGGCGACGGCGCGATCGTCGGCGCGGGTTCGGTGGTGACGCGCGATGTGCCGGCGGGTGTAACCGTCGTGGGGAATCCGGCGCGGGTTCGGCAGTGACGCTCGAAGAAAAGAACAGGAGGATTTTGTCAAATGGCCGATGACGTGGTCGTACATGTTCGTCTGGCGCGTGCCGAGGACGTGCCGGCGCTTTGCGCCTTTCTGAACGAGATCATCCGGATCGGCGGCACCACCGCGCACGAAACGCCTTTCACTCACGAGAGCTTCACGGCCCATTTTCTCTCCGGTCCGGGCTTCGTCAGTTGCTATGTTGCCGAGGATGCCGATGGCCGGCCTTGCGCCTTTCAGGGATTGGAGCGCTGGGACGGTCTTCCTGACGGTTGGGTGGATATCGGAACTTTTGCCCGGCCTCATGCGAAGGTCCGCGGTGCTGGAACGGCGCTTTTCGCTGCCACCAAGGCGCATGCGCGCGCCGCCGGCTGCAAGGCGATTAATGCCACGATCCGCGCCGATAACGCTGGCGGACTGGCCTACTACGCGAAAATGGGCTTCCTCGATTACAAGGTCGAGAAGGCGGTGCCGCTGAAGGATGGTCGGCCCATGGACAGGATATCGAAGCGCTACCTTCTTAGCGACGATCGATAGGGCAGGAGGTCGTATCAAAAGCCTTGGAATGCAAAATCCGTGGCCGTGACGATGTCGTCACGCTGACTCGATAGGTCTGTGACCATGTCACCGAGTTCGCTCAAGGGTATCGCGCCCATGAGGTGGATCGCCACGATGTAATTTTCACCGTCGATCTTTGTGCGCCGGTTGAGGCGTGACATCGCGTGACCGAATTCGGAGGCCGGAATGAGCGGTGCGACGATCCTCGTCTTCAATGCCTCGAATAGGTCGGCTTGCAGGTCCACCACCAATGTGTCGCCATGCTTCAAACGGTAGACATGGAAGCGGGCCATTAGAACTGCCGATGTTTCGCCAGCGGCAGCCCCCGCTTTTCGACCAGGGCGTTGGCATCGGCGATCGCCTTCGCGTTCTCAATACGCCAGAGCTTTTCCCGTTCGGTCTTGATCGCTTGCGCAATGCCTTCTTCCGCCGCGCGCGAAACGTTGATCTTCAGATCGCGCGCCTTTGAAAGCAAATCGCCGTCCAGCGAGAGATTGGTGGGCCGTCTTGCGGTTGATCGTGTCATATTTGCCTCGATGGAGATGCGCACATTATATGCGCACCTTCACTGGAAGCAAACGATCACTCATCGCCCATCTTCAAGGCCGCGATAAATGCCTCCTGCGGGATCTCGACCTTGCCGAACTGGCGCATGCGCTTCTTGCCTTCCTTCTGCTTTTCCAGAAGCTTGCGCTTGCGGGTGGCGTCGCCGCCGTAGCATTTCGCCGTTACGTCCTTCCGGAGCGCCCTGACGGTTTCACGGGCGATGATGCGGCCGCCGATTGCGGCCTGGATCGGGATCTGGAACATGTGCTGCGGGATGAGGTCTTTCAGCTTTTCGCACATGACGCGGCCGCGCTTTTCCGCGGCCGAGCGGTGGACGAGCATCGACAGCGCGTCGACCGGCTCGCCGTTGACGAGGATCGACATCTTGACGAGGTCGCTCTCTCGATAATCGGAAAGGTTGTAGTCGAACGAGGCGTAGCCCTTGGAAATCGACTTCAAGCGATCGTAGAAATCGAAGACCACTTCATTGAGCGGCAGGTCGTAGGTGAGCATCGCCCGGTTGCCGACATAGGTCAGCTCCGTCTGAATGCCGCGCCGGTCCTGGCAGAGCTTGAGGATGCCGCCGAGATATTCGTCCGGCGTCAGGATCGTTGCCCGGATCCAGGGTTCGCGGAATTCGGAGATCTTGACGACGTCCGGCATGTCGGCCGGGTTGTGCAGTTCCTTCTCGGTGCCGTCGGTCATCGTCAGTTGATAGACGACCGACGGGGCGGTCGCGATCAGGTCGAGGTCGAACTCGCGCGACAGCCGTTCCTGAATAATCTCGAGATGCAGGAGCCCCAGGAAGCCGCAGCGGAAGCCGAAGCCGAGGGCGGCGGAGGATTCCATTTCGAATGAGAACGAGGCATCGTTGAGTCTGAGCTTGCCCATGGCGCCGCGCAGTTCCTCGAAATCGGCCGCATCGACCGGGAAGAGGCCGCAGAACACCACCGGCTGCGCCGGCTTGAAGCCCGGCAGCGCTTCCGATGTCGGGCGCTTGTCCTCGGTGATGGTATCGCCAACGCGGGTGTCGGCCACTTCCTTGATCGAGGCGGTGATGAAGCCGATCTCGCCGGGGCCTAGCGAATCCATTGCCACCATCTTCGGCGTCAGCACGCCGACGCGTTCGATCGTGTATTTGGCGCCGGTGCCCATCATGCGGATGGTCTGGCCCTTCGTCAGCACGCCGTCGATGATGCGCACGAGAACCATGACGCCGAGATAAGTGTCGTACCAGCTGTCGACGAGCAGCGCCTTCAACGGTGCCTTCTCGCCACCCGAACTCTTTGGCGCCGGCAGCTTGTGGACGATCGCTTCGAGCACGTCCGGAATCCCGAGGCCGGTCTTTGCCGAGATCAGCACGGCGTCGGAAGCGTCGATGCCGATCACTTCCTCGATCTGCTCCTTGATCCGCTCCGGTTCGGCCGCCGGCAGATCGATCTTGTTGAGCACGGTGACGAGTTCATGGTTGTTGTCGATCGCCTGATAGACGTTGGCGAGCGTCTGCGCCTCGACCCCCTGGCTGGCATCGACGACGAGCAGCGAGCCTTCGCAGGCCGAAAGCGAGCGCGAGACCTCGTAGGCGAAGTCGACGTGGCCGGGCGTGTCGATGAGGTTCAGCACATAGGTTTCGCCGTCATTGGCCTTGTAGTGCAGACGCACGGTTTGGGCCTTGATGGTGATGCCGCGTTCGCGCTCGATATCCATGCTGTCCAGCACCTGCTCGGACATTTCGCGCTCGGCAAGACCACCGGTCGACTGGATCAGCCGGTCGGCGAGTGTCGATTTGCCGTGGTCGATATGGGCCACGATCGAGAAGTTGCGGATATGCGACAGGGGCGTCTTGGAAGATGTTGTGCTCATGGGCCGCATATAGCAGCGCGATCAGGCGGCGCAAAGCGGGAAATGAAGCCTTTGTTCACTATAGTTTCGCGCCCGCACGCAGCTATTCGGCCTGTGTTTCCGCCTCGATCAGTGCGCCGGCATTCGGCACCTGCGCGCTCTTGAGTTCGAAGCTTTCGCAGAGCTGTGGCGGCACCCTCTCGCGGCTGCCGAGGCGGAAGAGCACGAAGGCGGCATAGAGCAGCGCCACCGCCATGGCGGCGTAAATGAAGGTGCGCTGCCCCAAGGCCGGCGTCAGCATGGTCACAAGCATCGGAACGATGGTCGCGGCCGCCGACCAGGCAACGAGCATGGTGCTGGCGAGCGGCACGAAGTCGGACGGATCGGCACGGTCGTTGGCATGCGCATTGGCGATCGAGTAGACCGTCTCGACCGCGCCGGCGAAGAGCGCGAAGACCAGCATCAAGAGGATGAAATTGGCGAAGGAAACGCTGAGCGCCGCAAGTCCGGCGGCGATGATCAGCGCGCAGGTCGCGATCAGGACGATACGGCGATCGATGCGGTCGGAGAGCGCGCCCATCGGATACTGGATGAACATCAGCCCGAACTGCATGACGAACATCAGCGCCGCCACGTCCTTCTGGCTGACGTCGTTGGCGGCGGCATAGATCGGCGTGAAGCCCTGCACCACCATGGAAAGGCCGCCGGCCGCAAGCACGCCGACGAAGGCGACCGGAGAATTCCGCCACGCCATCGGAAGGTCGATGCTGACCTTTGCAGGGGCAGGCGGCGTCGGCAGGCGCGTGAGCCCGATCGGCAGGATCGCCACCGTCGTGAAAAAGATCGTGATGATCGGCGCTAGGTTGCCTTCCGCGGGTATCTGGCCGAAGAGCCAGGCACCGGCGCCGAGGCCGATCACATAGGCCATGTAGAACAGCGCCATCGCCTTGCCGCGCCAATGGTTTTCGCTGGCGTGGTTCAGCCAGCTCTGGCTGATGATGAAATTTGTATTGCCGGCGGCGCCGTAGAGGCAGCGTGCGAACACCCAGAGAAGGGGATGGACGCCGAGACTGATCGTCAGCGCTGCGAGAATGACGAGGGCCATGGAGCAGGAGAAGGCGCGGGCATGGCCGACGCGGCGGATGAGCGGTCCGGCGATCACGCAGCCGATGAGCCCGCCGAAGGCGATGGCGGTTACTGCAGCGCCAGGAACCCAGTCCGGTGCCTCGGACCGCGTCAGCACGAAGGGGACATAGGCGAGCATCATCCCGTTGCCTATCGCGACCGCCGTCATCGAGACGACGATGCTGGCGATCGACATGAGCGAGGAAGGGGATCCGTGCCTGGCTTGCGCGACGTCCATGCTGCGCCCTCGACAAGAGATTTCTAAATTATTGAAGAAAAACACTTTTGCGAACTAACCGCTCGCGTGCAACCATAGCGCCTGACGCACCGGCGCGTTGTCGTCAAAACGGCATGGCCAAAATTTATTTTGACGGTTCGAGAGCATCTTGACTCCACTATATGAGAAATGCAATCTCAAATAATGGAAATCATTAACGACCCACTTGAACGGGCGATCGGCGAACGGGTGCGGCAACTGCGAGGCGAGCAGGCGCTGACCCTCGACGATCTCGCGACGCGCTCCGGCGTCAGCCGAGCGATGATATCGCGCATCGAACGCGGCGAAACGAGCCCGACGGCGCAGCTCCTGGCGAAGCTTTGCAGCGCGCTCGGCACGACGCTTTCGGCGCTCTTTGCATTCGAAGTGAAGGATGCCTCTCCGGTCGCGCGGCGAGCGGAGCAGCGGCTCTGGCGCGATCCCGAAAGCGGCTACCTGCGCCGGTCTGTTTCGCCGGAAGGCGTCGGGTCGCCGGTCGACATTGTCGAGGTCGAGTTTCCGCCCAAGGCTCGCGTCGTCTTCGAGCGTCAGCCGGCGGATCGCGGCATCACGCAGCACCTCTGGCTCTTTTCCGGTCGACTCGAACTGACGATGGAGGGCGGATCCCATCTGCTCGAGGCGGGCGACTGCCTCTTCATGGGACTGGAGGAGGCGCATGTCTTTCATAATCCCTACGACGAACCGGCCCACTACGCCGTCATCCTCTGCCGCACCAAGGTCTAGCCATGCCTGAGATAAACATCCGCGTGCTCTGCGAAGAAGAAACCCGCGCCGCTCTGCCGGCGCTTGCCGAAATCCTCTCCGATTGCGTCGAGGGTGGCGCGTCGGTCGGCTTCATGCAGCCTTTCGCGCCGAAAGATGCCTTGCCTTTCTGGGAAGCGGTTTGCGCCTCCGTCGCCCGAGACGAAACGGTGCTGATCGCTGCCGATGTCGACGGCCGGGTGGTCGGTACCGTGCAGCTCGGCGTCGGTACGATGCCAAACCAGCCGCACCGCGCCGACGTCAAGAAACTGCTCGTCCACCGGGATGCGCGCGGCATCGGTCTTGCGCGCCGGCTGATGGAGAAAGCGGAAGCCGAGGCAGTGAAGCGCGGTCGGCGCGTGTTGGTGCTCGACACCGCGACTGGTGAGCCGGCGGAAGTGATCTATGAGCGCCTCGGCTGGCTGCGCGCCGGCGTCGTCCCCGACTATGCGCTGATGCCGGATGGCCGCTATTGCAGCACGACCTTCTTCTACAAGCATCTCGCACTTTAAGGCGGTTCCAGCGGCTAACCAGGGATAGCCGCAAGCGTCTGTTTTTACCGGGCGACTGTCTGTTCGATGCGCTGAAGGAGACACCGGCTTTTCCAGCCGATGCGTTTCTCTCCCAGCATGGGTGAGGGGATTGGGAAGGATCGTAGATGAGTGAAAACCGCGCCGGAGAAAGCAAGCCGCGGTTGTCGCGCCTCGACGTAACAGTTCTCAAGGCAGGTTATAACCCACCACCTAATTCGGCGGCTTTCCGCCGCTCACGAAACGAAGAAGCTAGAGAGTCCTTGGCCGGCGGCAAGGGCCAGGTAGGCGAGGACGGCAAAATAGATCGTGGTCGCGATAAGGAAAAGATAGCCCGCGGCCACCATCAGGCCGTCGCGCTGGATGATGCCCAGCGATAAGAGCAGGATCGCGACGCCGGGCAGCGTGTTCGACAGCGGGATCAGTCCGAGCGGAAACATCAGGAGCACACCGCCGGCCATGATCATCAGCCCGTTGAAGCGGTTCATGAAGGCGCCCTGCGTGAGAAAGCGCAGTCTCGGCCGCACGAACCGATCGAGCCTGGAGACGAGCGCGGCTCCCTTCTTGAGCGTCGGCACGAGTTTTTCGGTTTCGATCTTCCGATCAAGGATGCGTTGCGGCAGCCAGGGAAGGCGATTGAGTGTGATCGCCAGCGAGATAAGGATGATTGCGGCGCCGAACACCGTGCTGACGCCCGGAATGGAAACCGGGATCAGGAACGGCAGCGTCAGAAGCGCGCAAAGCAGCAGGAAGCCGTGCTCGCCGATTCCGATCATAAGCTCGCGTAGCGTGATTGTATTGCCCTTGATCGAGGCGATCATGCCGTTCAGCGTGTCGCTTAGACTGCGTTCCGTGTCGCCGAACTCGATCGCCATGCTGTCGTCCCCGCTTATCTGACCCATACAGCGCGGTGCATCTTTTCAGACGCAGAAAGGTCGCTGCAACGTTCTAATCTGCTGCATGGCTTTGTCCTTAAATCGGTTCCGATTAGGGAACCATGCAGTGGACCCGTTTAGCACGGGCACGTGAAGGATCGGTTAGCGGGTGCTCTGGACAGCAATGTGGCGGCGATCGGCCATTTCATCCGGCTGCCGCGACCGTTGCCGCCGTGCAACATCAAAGGGCATTCCGACGGTTGCAGTGCTGACGGAATGCTTCTTCATCTTCCTGCCTTAATCGATAGTATGAAGCCCTTCGAGCACCAATGGGGACAATCGATTCGATGATCAAGAAATGCGCCATCCTGGCCATTGCGGCCGCCTATCTTTCTGGATGCACCACCACCGATCCCTATACGGGCGAGCAGAAGATGTCGAATACGGCGGGCGGTGCGCTGATCGGCGCGGGCCTTGGTGCCGCAACCGGCCTTCTGGTCGGCGGCAGTGCCGCGGGACGGCGTGATGCCGCTCTTGTCGGCGCCGGTATCGGCGCGCTCGGCGGCGGCCTGATCGGCAACTACATGGACCAGCAGGAAGCGGAACTGCGTGCTCAGCTCCAGGGCACGGGCGTGTCGGTGACGCGCGCGGGTGACCGCATCATCCTCAACATGCCATCGAACATTACCTTTGCGACGGATCGTGACCAGGTCATCCCGCCCTTCTACCCGACACTCGATTCGGTAGCGATCGTGTTGCGCAAGTTCAACCGGACGCTGATCGACGTCGACGGTCACACCGATTCGACCGGCAGCGCCGCCCACAACCAGGATCTCTCCGAGCGCCGTGCGGCTTCGGTTGCCAACTATCTCGGCAGCCGCGGCATCGACCAGCGCCGCATTTCGACCATGGGTTACGGCATGGAGCGGCCGATCGCGTCAAACGCCACCGAGGCCGGCCGTGCGCAAAACCGCCGCGTCGAAATCTCGATCGCCCCGATCAAGCAGGGCTGATCCGCAAGATCACGGATACGACGGGGGCCGCCGGCACGCCGAGCGGCCCTTTTTTTCGGGATGCACCATCTTCGCCGAAGCCCCGCAAAATCGCGGCGCGTTCGCCGTGGTGTTCGAGTTCCCGACTCTAATGCATGTCTTGGTTCTGCATATGTCGATTGGCGCCTGCGCCAACCGCCCTCCGAGCTGAGACAACGCCCACGGCCGGTGCGAGTGCGAAGAGGCCAAAGAGCGAGATCGCGGCCGAGGTGGCGCCGTCCGCCGTGCCCTCGCCAATACCGGCCAGGTTGGCTGTCATGCCGGCAAGTGCGGCGCCGAGAGATGCGGCGAAGAGCTGGATCGTCGTGATCGACGCGGACGCCTTTTCCTCTTCGCCGGCGGGCGCCGCGGCATAGACCGCCGTGACGATGTGCGGCCAGGCGAGCCCGATGCCGAAGCCGACTGCGGCGATCCCGAGGCATAACGGCACCGCGATCACGGCGAAGCCGGCCGAGATGATCGGCATGAAAACGGCGATCGTCAGGAGGCCGGCAAGGCCGAAGAACGGGCCGGCCGCAATGGTCTTGCGAGCGCGGCCGCCCTCCCAATGCGCGCTCGTCATCGAGCCGGCCGTCCAGCCGAGCGCCATCAGCGCGGCGATATAACCGGCAACCAGGGGAGACCGTCCGTGCAGTTCCTGCAACAGATAGGGAACGTAAATCTCCGGCTGCATGCCGATCATCGCCAATGCAATGGTCGCATAGAGCGCCGCGAGCGGCGAGCGAGGGCTGAGGGTGCCCTGCGGCAACAGCCGCGCCGCCGCGCGGCGCTCGCTGGCAACGAGCACCGCAAAGAGGACGAGCGCGGCACTGACGCCGGCGATCTGTTCGGCAGTCGCCGTAAGGGTTCCGCTCACCGAGAGCACCAGGACGATGCCGATGAGAAGCGTGAGCTGCGTCAGCGGTAACGGACCGCGCGCGCCTGATGTCGCTCGCGGCAAAGTCGAGAGGGCGAGGATCGCGAGCACTGCCGTCAGGGGCAGCAGCGACCAGAAGGCAGCCCGCCACGCGCCATATTCGGCAAACACACCGCCGACCGCCGGGCCGACGAGCGTCGCCGTGCCCCAGGTGGCAGATATGAGCCCGATCGCGCGAGCCCACAGTGCGGCCGGGAAGACCATGCGTATAACGCCATAGGCGAGCGCATAGAGAAGCCCGCCGCCGAAGCCCTGGATCGCGCGGCCGGCAAGCAGCAATGGCATGCCGGGTGCGAGGGCGCATGCGAGCGAGCCAAGTCCGAAGACCAGCGCACCGACGGCATAGGCGCCCCCGGCTCCGACCCGAGCGAGCAGCCGCGCCGAAAGCGCCGCACCGAGAATGGACGCAGCAACGAAAAGTGTCGTGCTCCACGCATAATAGTCGAGCCCGCCGATGTCCCGTACGACGGAGGGCATGACGGTCGTGACGATATAGATATTGAGCGCGTGCAGCGCCACGCCGCCGCTGAGAACAAGCGAATGGATGGCGTTTCCGCCGGAGAGAAGGGTGAGCCAGCCGACATCGGATGCGGCCGCGGCGTTGTTGGTCTTATCGAGCATGTCGAGCCTCGTTGATCGGCGACGGTGTCAATGAACGGTCGCGTCGTCAAGATGAGCGAGCTTGTCCGGATTACGGACGATGAAGATATCGGCGACCCGGCCATCGTGGTCGTAGCCGAAGGAAACCGTCGCGGCGATGTCGCCATCGCTCCTGAGGACGATGCCTCGCCCGCCGTTGAGCTCAGCGGTTTCCCACCGGTAGTTTGACCAGTATTCGGTCAGACGCTCGGCAATGAAGGCCATGACGGTCTCCCTGCCGGAAAGAATGCCGAGTACCGTCGCAGCTTTGCCGCCACCGTCGGCGGTGAGCTTCACGTCGGCCGACAGCAGCGCCGAAAGTCCGCCGATGTCGCCGCCGTGAATGGCCTTTTGGAAGGCGGCGAGGAGTTCGTCCTGCCGTTCGCGTGGCGTCGTATGGCGGGTCTGGACGACGCCGATATTGGATTTGGCGCGTGAGACCAGCTTGCGGGCGGCCACCTCCTGCATGCCGAGCGTTTCGGCAATCTCGTCGTAAGGTTGGCCGAAAATCTCATGCAACAGATAGGCAGCCCGCTCCTTGGGCGTCAGCCGCTCGAGCATCAGCAGAAATGCGGTTGTGAGCGAGGCGGTGAGCGCAAGCTTCTCCTCCACGTTGTCGTCGCTTGCGGTGTGGATCGGTTCCGGCAGCCACGCGCCGATATAGTCGACGCGTTTGCGATGTGCGGATTTCAGCAGATCGAGGCAGCGGCGCGTGCAGGCAGTGGTGGGCCAGGCGGCTGGACTTTCGATCGCGGAAAAATCGGCCGCCTGCCATTTCAGGAACGTGTCCTGCACCGCATCCTCGGCATCGGCGCGCGAACCCAGAATGCGGTAGGCGAGGCCGAGGAGGCGCGGTCGCGCCTCCTCGAACATGCCGCTCTTGTCGTTGCGAACCATGTCAGTGCCTCGAAATCTGGATTCGGTTCCAAAGGTTGATCATCGCCACGGTCGAGGTGATGACGCTGATCTCGTTGTCGCTGAAGTGCTCGCGAAGTCGAGCACGCAGGCTCGCGAAATCCGTCCGGGGCTCGAGTTCCGTCAAGCCCTCGGTCCAGGCGAGGGCGGCCTTTTCGCGCTCGGAGAAATCGCCGACCTGATCCCAGACGATAATGCGGTCGAGCCGTTCGCTCGTCTCGCCATCGGCACGGGCTTCCTTCGTATGCATCTTCACACAGAAGCCGCAGCGGTTGATCTGCGAGGCACGCAGCTGGACGAGGTGGTGGATCGTTCGGTCGAGGCCGTGGCTGTCCATTTTCGTGTGCACGTCGGCAAGCGCGTCGAGCACATCCGGGATTTCCTGTTCGTAACGCACGGCTTTCATGTCGGTCATGGTCTGTCTCCATTGGGGTCAATTGAAGCTTTCGACCAGTTGACGATTGACCGTCGGCGCCTGTGACGTGCGACGCGAATTTTTCGGGAAATCGGCCCCTACAAAATCATCGCGATCTTGGCGGATAGGCGTGCTCGTTTCCGCGGAAATCGGTGATGGTGTAGCAGCCACCCCCTTCCGCAGCGATCGTGCTTGCGCTGACGACGGCCTTGCCGTGGCCGCCGGGGATGTCGAGAATATAGGTCGGCTGGCAAAGGCCGGAAACGCGGCCGCGAAGTGCGGCGACGAGCTTCTGCCCCTCTTCGATCGACAGCCGGAAATGGCTGGTGCCGGGCGCTAGATCCGGGTGATGCAGGTAATAGGGCTTGATCCGCGTTTCGACGAAGGCGCGCATCAGTTCCGCGAGCACGGTCGCATCGTCGTTGACGCCCTTGAGCAGCACCGACTGGCTGACCATGACGATGCCCGCGTCGATGAGCCGGGCCGATGCCGCGCGCGCCTCGGCCGTCAGCTCGCGCGGATGGTTGGCGTGGAGCGCCACATAGGTCGCCTTGCCGCTCCCCTTTAGCGCCGCAACGAGCTCGGCATCGACGCGCTCCGGTTCGACGACGGGCACGCGTGTGTGGAAGCGGATGATCTTGACATGGTCGATCGCGCCGAGCCGCTCCATGATTTCGCCGAGCCGACGGGGCGAAAGCACCAGTGGATCGCCGCCGGTGAGGATTACCTCCCAGATTTCGGCATGGTCCGCGATGTAAGCGATCGCGGCGTCGAGTTCGGCAGGCGTCAACGTGCCGAGCCCCTGCGGTCCGACCATCTCGCGGCGGAAACAGAAGCGGCAATAGACCGGGCACACATGCACCGCCTTAAGCAGCACGCGGTCGGGATATCGGTGGACGATCCCGGTAACCGGGCTGTGCGAACCGTCGCCGATCGGATCGGCGCGCTCTTCCGGCGTGAGCGTCAGCTCAGCCGCATCGGGCACGAACTGCCGGGCGATGGGGTCGTCCTTATCCTGGCGGTCGATGAGATCCGCAATGGCCGGGCTGATCGAAACGGCGTAGCGCGACGCCACGCGCGATACCGCCTCTTCGGCCGCCGGCGTGATAAGGCCGGCGTCGACGAGTTCGCGCGCCGTTCTGATGGAGCGCTGTGCAGTCATGCGCTTGCCTCCGCGACCGGCGCCCACAGCACCTGATCGATGCGCGAAGCCCCCGTCGCCAGCATCACCAGGCGGTCGAAGCCGAGAGCGATGCCGCTCGCTTCGGGCATGATGGCGAGAGCGGACAGGAAGTCTTCGTCGAGCGGGTAGGTTTCGCCGTAGACGCGCGCCTTCTCCGCCATTTCGAGTTCGAAGCGGCGGCGCTGCTCGGCGGCGTCCGTCAGTTCGCCAAAGGCATTGGCAAGCTCGACGCCGCAGGCATAGAGCTCGAACCGTTCGGCGACGCGGCGGTCTCGCGCCGCCGGCCTGGCGAGCGCCGCCTCGGCGGTCGGATATTCGTCGAGGATCGTCGGCCGGCCGAAACCGAGATTGGGCTCGACCTTTTCCACGAGCACGCGGCTGAAGAGGTCTGCCCAGGTGTCGTCGTCGGCGACGCGCAAGCCCGAAACTCTCATGGTCGCGGCCAGTCGGTCGCGATCAGTCGCACCGTCCTCGCCGATCGAGGCGAGCAGGTCGATGCCCGCGAAGCGCTCGAAGGCTTCGGCCAGCGAAAGCCGCTCGGGTTCGAGAAACGGGTCGGTGGTCCTGCCCTGATAGGAGAGGGAGCGCGTGCCCGTCGTCTCGGCAGCGAGCGCGAGGATATCGGCACAGTCGCGCATCAGTGCCTCATAGCTCTCGCCGGCGCGATACCATTCGAGCATGGTGAATTCGGGATGGTGCAGCGGTCCGCGCTCCCGGTTGCGGTAGACATGGGCAAAGCAGGCGATGCGCTTTTCGCCCGCGGCCAGCAGTTTCTTGCAGGCGAATTCCGGCGAGGTGTGGAGATAAAGCGGTTGGGCGGAGCCGTCGTGGCCGAGCGCCTGCGTGGCAAAGGCATGCAGATGGGCTTCATTGCCCGGGGAAACCTGCAGGCTCGCCGTATCGACCTCGACGAAATCCCGTTCGTCGAGGTAATGCCGCAATGCCGATTGGATCCGGTTGCGCCCGATCAGAAACGGGCGCCGGTCGGCATGGACATCCGGTGTCCACCAGGGAGAAGCATGCGGCATGATCGGTCGGTCCAAACTTTCTTCGCGTGCCAAGTTTCTTCGCGTCAGCGCCGGCGCAGGCTGGCTATTTGCGCGAAATTAGGGTAGTTGCGGCGCGAAATCCTAGTTTTCGCGTCCTGCAGGGCCGGGTTTCCCGGCTCGCCGTGTCGCGCATACCTCTGTTACAAGGAAGACTAATGGTCAAGGTCATCGCTTCTTCTGTCCGCAAGGGCAACGTTCTCGACGTCGACGGCAAGCTCTATGTCGTGCTTACCGCACAGAACTTCCACCCGGGCAAGGGCACGCCGGTCACGCAGGTCGACATGCGCCGCATTTCCGATGGCGTGAAGGTTTCCGAGCGCTACCGCACGACCGAGCAGGTCGAGCGCGCTTTCGTCGAAGACCGCGAACACACGTTCCTCTATGAAGACGGCGAAGGGTTCCACTTCATGAACCCGGAGACCTACGATCAGCTCGTCATGTCGGCCGAAGACATCGGCGACCAGAAGGCCTATCTCCAGGAAGGCATGGCCGTGATGCTGTCGATCCATGAAGGCGTTGCGATCGCCATCGACCTGCCGCGCCACGTCATCCTCGAGATCACCGAGACCGAACCGGTGGTCAAGGGCCAGACGGCATCGTCCTCCTACAAGCCGGCGCTGCTCTCGAACGGCGTGCGCACCTCGGTGCCGCCGCACATCCAGGCCGGCACCCGCGTCGTCATCGCGACGGAAGACGGCTCCTACGTCGAGCGCGCCAAGGACTGATCGAGAAATCCCGCACAGGAAATCAAACGGGGACGGTGGTGTCTGACCGCCGTCCCCGTTTTCGTTTCACATTCGACTACGTATACCTGCAAATAGGGGGCGCATTTTGTGAAGCCGGTGCTAGGATGCCGCCGTCCGAAGCGGGGGCGGCGACGCAACGTGGCTTCCAACTGCGTCCTTTCTCATTCTCGGCGATCCTGTCACGCGAGGTTTTGCATGTTCCCACTGTCGCATATGATGAAGTCCTTCATTCGCAAAGGTCGCCTGACGGTGATCGATGCCGATGGAAAACGCCACGTCTTCTCCGGCGAGCCGGGGCCGCACGTGACGATGCGGCTGACGGACCAGCGGCTTTATCGCAGCCTCGTCTTCAATGCCGAACTTGCCGCCGGCGAAGCCTATATGGATGGCACGATGCGCTTCGAGGAGGGCTCGACGCTTCGGGATTTCCTTACGCTGTTCTCAATTAACCGGCTCTCGCTCGGTTCCTATCCGATCCAGAAGGTGTTGCGCGCGATCAAGATGCGCTTCCGCAAGCGCCAGCAGGCAAACCCCAAGGGCAAGGCCCAGCAGAACGTCGCGCACCACTACGACCTCGGCAATGATTTCTACAAGCTCTTCCTCGACGAGAACATGCTCTATTCCTGCGCCTATTTCCGCGAGCCAGGCGAGACGCTGGAGGCGGCGCAGCGCAACAAGCTCCGGCTGCTCGCCGCGAAACTCTGCCTGAAGCCGGGCATGAGGGTGCTCGACATCGGCTGCGGCTGGGGCGATCTGGGGCTCTACCTGGCGGCGCTCGAGAATGTCGAGGTTCTGGGAGTGACGCTTTCGAAGGAGCAGCAGGCGCTCGCTTCCGAGCGGGCTCGCAAGGCGGGCATGGCCGATCGCGTGCGTTTCGAGCTGAAGGATTACCGCGACGTTCAGGGCCCCTTCGATCGCATCGTCTCGGTCGGCATGTTCGAGCATGTCGGCGTGCACCACTACGACGAGTTCTTCAAGAAGCTGAACGCGTTGATGCCGGACGACGGGCTCGCGGTGTTGCACTCGATCGGGCACATGAGCCCGCCCGGCATGGCAAGCCCGTGGCTGCGCAAGTACATCTTCCCCGGCGCCTATTCGCCGGCGCTTTCGGAGGTCTTCTCGGTTGTCGAGCAGAACAGCCTGTGGGTGACCGATCTAGAATTCCTGCGGATGCACTATGCGACGACGCTGGCGCACTGGGGCAAGCGCTTCGAGGAAAACCGCGACAAGGTGATCGCGATGTACGACGAGCGCTTCGCCAGGATGTGGGAGTTCTATTTGATCAGCGCGGAGATGATGTTCCGCACCGGCAGCCAGCTTGTCTTCCATATGCAGCTTTCGCGCTCGCGCGACGCCGCCCCGATCGTGCGCGACTACATCACCGATCAGCAGCGAGCCTATGTCGACCAGGAAAGGGCGCTCAGTCTCTCGATCTGAGGCCGTTGCTCATCTCAACTTCGCCCTCGCCCTAACCCTCTGCCCGTGATGACGGGGAGAGGGGACTGACGCCGGCGTGGCTTGCCCCTTCTCTCCGCGGTCAGGGAGAAGGTCGCGGCAGCGGGATGAGGGGGTGTTGCTGTGAGTCAAGGCTCGCCGCTCCGAGCCTTGACGCTCCATGTTTCGCTCTCTATTTTAGAATTATTCTAAAGAAGGTTTTGCCGATGTTTTCCCGCCTTTTTTCCCGTTTCAAGCGTCCGTTTCTTTCCTTAAGCGAGCAGGAAATCCTCGCGCTGGCGATTTCCTCGGAGGAGGACGACGGCCGCATCTATCTCGCCTATGCGGATGCGCTGCGCGAAAAATACCCGCATTCCGCCAGGGTCTTTGAGGACATGGCGGAAGAGGAAAGCCACCATCGCCAGGCGCTGATCGACCTGCATGTCGCCCGTTTCGGCAATCGTATCCCGCTGATCCGGCGCGAACACGTGCGCGATTTCCCGGAGCGCAAGCCGGATTGGCTGATCGCCGAGATGCCGATCGAAAAAGCGCGCGACGAAGCGGAAGCGATGGAGGAGGCTGCCCACCGTTTCTATGTTGAGGCGGCCGCGCGTACACGGGATGCGGCGACGCGCAAGCTGCTCGGAGACCTCGCAATTGCCGAGAAGTCGCATGAATCGCTGGCCCGCCGGCTTGGCGAGAAGCACACACCCGAAGACGTGCGCGCCGAGGAAGAGCAGACGTCGCGCCGGCAGTTCATCCTCACTTACGTGCAGCCGGGCCTTGCCGGCCTGATGGATGGATCGGTCTCGACACTGGCGCCGATCTTTGCGGCCGCCTTCGCAACCCAGGACACGTGGCAAACCTTTCTCGTCGGCCTTTCGGCCTCGGTCGGCGCCGGCATTTCGATGGGCTTCACCGAGGCCGCCCATGATGACGGCAAGCTGTCCGGGCGCGGCTCGCCGATCAAGCGCGGACTTGCCTCGGGCATCATGACGGCGCTCGGGGGGCTCGGCCACGCGCTGCCCTATCTGATTCCGCACTTCTGGACGGCGACGGTGACGGCGGGCGCGATCGTCTTCTTCGAGCTTTGGGCGATCGCCTTCATCCAGAACCGCTATATGGAGACGCCATTCCTCAGGGCAGCCTTCCAGGTCGTTCTCGGCGGCAGTCTGGTGCTCGCCGCCGGCGTCCTGATCGGTAATGCCTGATGCATGTCGCCCAAAAGTGCGCAGCGGTTTTGGGATAACGACATGGATGGAAAAAAGGCATGAAAATGCCTGTCGCCCAAAAGTGCTCAGCGGTTTTGGGATAACGACATGCATCGAAAAAAGCTTAATATGCATGTCGCCCAAAGTTGGGACAACGACATGAAAAAAGGGCCGCGCAAGCCGGCCCTTTCTTTGACTGGTCTTTCTGGTCGGTCAGTTGCCGACCGAGCCGACGACGATCTCGCCGCTGTTGTCGATGGTCACCCACCGGCCGCTGTTATAGGACGCTTGGCGCTTGAGATAGTGATAGGGCGTTTGGGTCCAGAGCCTCACCCTGTTTTCGAGATTGTCGAGGATAAAGTCGCCCTGCGCGGTGCGGACCGTCAGGACCGCATGGCCCTCGCCATCAGGCTTGCGCACGACAGTCATCAGCAACTGGCTGGCAGAAAAGCCTCGCTTCATCAGCCGGCGGCGCTTTTCGAGCGCGAAGTCTTCACAATCTCCGGTGGTGGTTGGATAGGACCAGACCTCGTCCCTGCCAAAAACCTGCTGGTCGGTCACGGGCGTGATCTCGCGGTTGACCTGAGCATTGACCTGTCGGATGACGGCCCAGCCCCGGTCGGTGACACGTGGCGCGACAGTCGTCTTGGATCGCGCACCGCATTCGCCGCGATGCTTCTGGCAAAACTCGTAATGCCCGATCGGCTGGGAGGTTACCGAGCCGGTCTGCATCCATGGAGATGGTCCCGCCTGGGCGGGAATTGCCGTGTTTGCTGAAATGAAAACTGCGCAGAAAGCCGCAATGCTTGCCTTAACCCCGGTCCAAGACGCCATACAGATCCCCTGTAACGCGGCGAGCCCGGCTTATATTCCGGATCGATCCGCGCAATCAAAAGTTGCCGACAGCTTTTGTAGGATTTTTCCCCTGCGCTGCTCTAATCGTTAACAAAGAGTTAATATTGTCAGCTCGTCGGAGTCAATCATCTGATTCGGCCTAGTCCGTCTTATGGTTAAAATGGCGACAGAAGGACGCAGAAATCCCTGGGGCACGGCGACTTGGCCTATGCCTTCTGGAGTGATTTTGGAAGCTTTTGGCTAGTCCAAGTGACCTATTGCAGGTGTCCTTAAAGCGACCTCGATTTAAGGACACATGCAGCAATTCAAAGCGCTACAGCGTCCTTTGCGCGTCTGATAGGACGCGCGGCGCTGTAGCCGCGCGTTCAGGCTTGCGTCAGCATGGCGCCGATCGCCTGTTTCAATTTGGCAATATCCTCCTCGCGCGACAGCCGATGATCGCCGTCGCGAATGAGGGTCATCACGACATCGTCGGCCGGCATATGCTCCATCAGCTTCAGCGCATGGGCATAGGGCACATCGGGATCGCGCATGCCCTGAAGGATATGGACAGGGCAGTCCGTTACGATGGGGCCTGACAGCACGCGATTGGCGCGGCCGTCTTCGATCAGCGCCCGCGTATAGATGTTGGGCTCGGGACTGTATTGCGACGGCTCCTCGAAATAGCCGCGTTCGGCAAGCGAGGTTTTCTCGGCCTCGGTGAGATTGGGTTCGATCAGGTCCGCCGTGAAGTCCGGGGCGGGGGCGATCAGTACGAGGCCGGCGACACGGCCCGTCTCTCCGCGCCGTTTGAGTTCCTGAACGAGTCGCAAGGCGACCCAGCCGCCCATTGAAGAGCCGATGAGGATCAGGCGCGATGCCGGCGCGGCGTGGTCGATGACGGCAAGGCTTTCCTCGATCCAGCGCGAGATCGTGCCGTCCCGGAAATCGCCGCCGGAGGAGCCGTGGCCGGAATAGTCGAAACGGATGCAGTCGGTTCCGGCCGCGCGGGCATAGTGCTCGACCTCGACGGCCTTCGTGCCCGTCATGTCGGAGCGATAGCCGCCGAGCCACACGAGCGTCGGGCGCTGAGAGCGCGGTTTCGTGCGAAAGATCCGCGTGGCGATCGAGCGCGCGGAAGCACCGCTGCCCACTTCGATCCGCGTGATTTCCGTTTCGGCTGGTGCAGTTGACATCGGAGATCCTCTTGAAAGACCGTGCGGACGCAAGATTTCCTTCTAAAACAGATTCGTCTCTGCTTCGACAGAGGGTGATTTTCCTTGCGAGCCATGCTATTGACTCTGGCGCCGCAATTCACACATTGCCGTCAGTGACAGTTTCAAGCGCTTCGTTTGAGATCGCGCTGACCGTTCAAGCAGACCATAGATACGTAAATAGCTCGAGGAGAGTACGACCATTCGCAGACCGTTCAAAGCGGACGCCCCGGTTAAAGAGGGGCCGCGCTCAAACAAGGAAATCCGGGTCCCCCGGGTTCAGCTTATCGATGCCGAAGGCCAGAATGTCGGCGTCGTTCCGATCGACCAGGCGCTCCGCATGGCGGACGAAGCCGGTCTTGATCTGGTAGAGATCGCACCGAATTCCGAACCGCCGGTGTGCAAGATTCTCGATCTGGGCAAGCTGAAATACGCGAACCAGAAGAAGGCCGCGGAAGCGCGCAAGAAACAAAAGATCGTCGAGATCAAAGAGATCAAGATGCGTCCGAATATCGACACCCATGACTATGAGGTGAAGATGAAGGCGATGAACCGCTTCTTCGAGGAAGGCGACAAGGTCAAGGTGACACTGAAGTTCCGTGGCCGCGAAATGGCCCACCAGGAACTCGGCATGAAGCTTCTGTTGCAGGTGAAGGACGACACCCAGGCGATCGCCAAGGTGGAGGCCGAGCCGAAGCTCGAAGGCCGCCAGATGATGATGGTGCTCGCGCCGAAGTGATCGGCCGCGCCCGCGGAAAATGAAACTAACGGGAAGCCGCCGCCTGAGGCGGCTTTTTGTTTGACGGGCATCGCCCCTGGCGGGCTGGTTGCCGAGCCAAGCGACACTGGTTTCCTGTCGCCGTCCGCTCCTTCGTTTGCCCGCTTGCGTTTTTCAGGACGCGCGGGTATAAGCCCCCGTCCGAACGGTCCGGCAGGGCATGCCGTGGCCGTTCTTAACGCTGGAAACGGGCCTCGTCTGCCTGTTTCGCACTATTAAGAACAATGGAGTAGCAAATGCCCAAGATGAAGACGAAATCGTCTGCCAAGAAGCGGTTCAAGATCACCGCCTCGGGCAAGGTGAAGGCGCAGGCTGCCGGCAAGCGCCACGGCATGATCAAGCGTACCAACAAGTTCATTCGCGACGCGCGCGGAACCATGGTTCTCGCCGAAGCTGATGGCAAGAAGGTCATCAAGAACTACCTGCCGAACGGTCTCTGAGACGTCAGGCTATTGGATACTTAAGGAGATCATGACATGGCACGTGTAAAACGCGGTGTGACCGCCCACGCCAAGCACAAGAAGACGCTGAAGGCCGCCAAGGGTTTCTATGGCCGCCGCAAGAACACCATTCGCGCCGCCAAGGCCGCAGTGGACCGTTCCAAGCAGTATGCCTACCGCGACCGCAAGGTTAACAAGCGCAACTTCCGCGCTCTCTGGATCCAGCGCATCAACGCTGCCGTCCGTGAGCACGGCCTGACCTATGGCCGCTTCATCGACGGTCTCAACAAGGCCGGCATCGAAGTCGACCGCAAGGTTCTGTCCGACATGGCGATCCATGAGACGGCAGCATTCGGCGCGCTCGTCGAAGCCGCCAAGAAGGCGCTCGCCTACCTCAAGGAAGCCGGCACGGCAAACGAGTTTGAAAGCGCTGTCCGTTAAGCCAGCGTTTTCCCAAGACCGTTTCTGAAATTGTTGGGAAACCCGCGCTGGCAGGGCTGGCGCGGGTTTTTCTTTTCGGCTCGCCAGCCATGATCGCAGCCACGGTCGACCTCTCCGCCCGATGTTGGGCGCGATCACATTGCTGAAGAATTGAACCGATATACCGAACCATTCCCGCATCGAGGCAGGACAGAATGAGCGAACTGGAAACTTTGGAACGGATTTTGCTGGCGGAGATCGATGCCGCCGCCGACGAGGGGGCGATCGAGGCGGTGCGCGTGAGTGCGCTCGGCAAGAAGGGCTCGATTTCGGAACTCCTGAAGACGCTCGGCGCGATGAGTCCGGAGGAACGCCAGACGCGTGGTGCGCGGATCAATGCGCTGAAGAACACGGTGACCGAGGCGATCTCCGCCCGGAAGCTCGCCTTGAAGGATTCGGCGATCGCCGAGCGGCTGGCGCGTGAGACGGTCGACATCAGCCTCCCCGTCCGCTCCTCGCCGGCCGAGCGCGGCCGCATCCATCCGATCAGCCAGATCGTCGACGAGATTACCGCGATCTTCGGCGACATGGGCTTCTCGATCGCTGAGGGGCCGGACATCGAAACGGACTATTACAACTTCACGGCGCTGAATTTCCCCGAGGGGCATCCGGCCCGTGAGATGCACGACACCTTCTTCTTCCAGTCGGATGAGAAGGGTGAGCGCAAGGTGCTGCGCACGCATACGTCGCCGGTACAGATTCGCACGATGGAAGCGCAGAAGCCGCCGATCCGTATCATCATTCCCGGCAAGACCTACCGCCAGGACTCGGATGCCACCCATTCGCCGATGTTCCACCAGGTCGAGGGCTTGGTGATCGACAGGACGGCGAATGTCGCCAACATGCGCTGGGTGCTCGAAGAATTCTGCAAGGCCTTCTTCGAGGTCGATAAGGTGACGATGCGCTTCCGCCCCTCCTTCTTCCCCTTCACCGAGCCGTCCTTCGAGGTCGACATCCAGTGCGACCGTTCCGGCCCGATCGTCAGGTTCGGCGAAGGCACGGACTGGATGGAAATCCTCGGCTGCGGCATGGTTCATCCGAACGTGCTGCGCGCCGGCGGTCTCGATCCGGACGAGTATCAGGGCTTTGCCTGGGGTCTGGGCCTCGACCGCATCGCCATGCTGAAATACGGCATGCCGGACCTGCGTGACTTCTTCAACGCCGACGTCCGCTGGATGACGCATTACGGCTTCCGTCCGCTCGACATGCCGACGCTTTTCGGAGGCCTCTCCTCGTGACCGCTCCGCTGCCGGAAGCCTACGGGGACGCCGTGACCTTTTCCTTCGGGGACTCGCCGGCTCTTGCCGACGAGCTTCTGGTGCTCGTCGTCCAGGGCAAAAAGACGGCAACCTGTGGCGCACGACGCGACTTCGGCGATGGGAAGGAGCCGCTGCCTGCGGTTGGCAGGCGCGACGTCGTGCTCGACGGTGCCGGTCGGCCTGCCGTGGTGATCGAAACGACCGAGGTGGCATTTCGCCGCTTCGACGAGGTGGATGCCGCCTTCGCTTTCGACGAAGGAGAAGGATCTCGTACGCTTGAGGAATGGCGCGAAGAGCACGAGCGTTATTTTCGCCGGAACGGCGGTTTCGCGCCCGACATGGAGCTCGTTTGCGAGCGGTTCCGCGTCATCGAAGTGCTGCAACGCTGACTAGTTTGAGACACAGGTGAAATCATGAAATTCACGCTTTCCTGGCTGAAGGACCATCTGGAAACCGACGCCTCGTTCGAGGAAATCTGCGCGCGCCTGACGATGATCGGGCTGGAAGTCGAGGATGTCGACGACAAGGCGGCGTTCAAGCCCTTCGTCATAGCCAAAGTCGTCTCCGCCGAGCAGCACCCGAACGCCGACAAGCTGAAGGTGCTGATGGTCGATACCGGCAACGGCCAGCCAGTTCAGGTCGTCTGCGGCGCACCGAACGCGCGCAAGGGCCTTATCGGCGCCTTCGCGGCTCCCGGCACCTACGTGCCCGGCATCGATGTCACGCTTTCGGTCGGCAATATCCGCGGCGTCGAAAGCCGCGGCATGATGTGCTCGGAAAAGGAATTGGAGATTTCCGACGACCACACCGGCATCATCGATCTGCCGGAGGATGCTCCCGTTGGCACGAGCTATGCGGCTTACGCCGGGCTCGACGATCCGGTCATCGAGATCAACCTGACACCGAACCGGCCGGATTGCACCAGCGTCCACGGCATCGCGCGCGACCTCGCCGCCTCTGGTCTCGGCAGATTGAAAACGCAACCGGCACCGTCCTTCGCGGTCGAAGGCGAAACGCCAGTCAAGGTGAGACTCGATCTCGCCGAGGACAAGCATCTCTGCCCCGGCTTCGCGCTCCGCCTTGTGCGCGGCGTCAAGAATGGCCCGAGCCCGGCCTGGATGCGCCAGCGGTTGAACGCCATCGGTCTGAGGCCGATCAACGCGCTGGTCGATATCACCAACTACCTGACCTTCGATCAAGGCCGGCCGCTGCACGTCTTCGATGCCGCCAAGGTCACCGGCAACCTCACAGTTCGCCGGGCTAAGGACGGCGAGAAGGTGCTCGCGCTCGACACGCGCGAATACACGCTGTCGCCGGCCAATGTGGTAATTGCGGACGAGGACGGGATCGAGTCGATCGGCGGCATCATGGGCGGCGAGCACTCCGGCTGCGACGAGAACACGACCGACGTGCTGATCGAATCCGCTCTCTGGGATCCGATGAACATCGCCAAGACCGGCCGCACCCTCGGCATCATCACCGATGCGCGCTATCGTTTCGAGCGCGGCGTCGATCCGGAATACATGGTGCCAGGCCTGGAGCGGGCCACGGAACTGGTGCTGGAACTCTGCGGTGGAACGGCGGCCAAGCTGAATGTGGTCGGTTATGAGGGGCATGCGCCCAAGGTGGTCGATTTCCCGGTCTCGGAGGTCAAGCGCCTGACCGGCCTCGAGGTTTCCACCGAAGAAAGTGTTTCGATCCTGACGAAGCTCGGCTTCGGCGTCGAAGGGTCCGGCGAGCGCTTCCGCGTTAGCGTGCCCTCCTGGCGCCCGGACGTGGACGGCAAGGCGGATCTCGTCGAGGAAGTCATGCGCATTCACGGCGTCGACAACATCGTTGCGGCGCCGCTTGAAAGCCACAACGTCGTTAACGGCAAGATCTTGACGACGCTGCAGATCCGCACGCGCCAGGCCAAGCGCGCGCTCGCAAGCCGCGGCATGCTCGAAGCCGTCACCTGGTCTTTCATCTCGGAGGAGCAGGCGAAGCTCTTCGGCGGCGGCCAGCCAGCGCTGAAACTCGCCAACCCGATCGCAGCCGACATGTCCGACATGCGGCCCTCGCTGCTGCCGGGACTCTTGACCGCAGCGCAGCGCAATGCTGACAAGGGCTATGGTGACGTCGCCATCTTCGAGGTTTCCGGCACCTATGAAGGGGATACGCCGGAAGGCCAGCGCCGCGTTGCTGGCGGCGTCCGCCGCGGTACGGCGTCGCTGAACGGCGCCGGGCGGCTCTGGTCGAATGCGGCGAAGGGCGGCGGCAAACCGGTCGATGTCTTCGACGCCAAGGCTGATGCCATCGCCGTGCTCGAGGCGTGCGGCGTGCCGATGGGCAATGTCCAGTTCGAGGCCGGTGGTCCGGCCTGGTATCACCCCGGCCGCTCCGGCACGATCAAGCTCGGTCCGAAGATCATCCTCGGCAGCTTCGGCGAGTTTCACCCGAAGACGCTCGATGCCCTCGACGTATCGGGCGCGCTTTGCGGTTTCGAGATCTATATCGACGCCATGCCCGAGCCGAAGAAAAAGGCAACGCGCACCAAGCCGGCGCTGGAGCTTTCGCCGTTCCAGGCGGTCAAGCGCGATTTCGCCTTCGTCGTCGACAAGACGGTCGAGGCGGCTGCGATCCTGAGGGCCGCATCCGGCGCCGACCGCAAGCTGGTGACCGGCGTCAACGTCTTCGACCTGTTCGAGGGGGCCGCCCTTGGCGAGGGCAAGAAGTCGGTGGCGATCGAGGTGACGATCCAGCCGGTGGAACGTACGTTAACCGACGAGGATTTCGAGGCGCTGACTTCGAAGATCATTGCCAACGTGGCGAAGAGCACCGGCGGCGTGCTCCGCGCTTGATGCGACGAGTTCTGGCGCCTTGAGGGATGACGAGACCGCATGGTCTTGCCTGTCATCGCCGCTCATCCGGCCTGCCGGCCACCTTCTCCCCGTTTTGACGGGGAGAAGGACTCGCTGCGCCCACTCAGTCCCCTCTACCCGCAAGTGGGGAGAGGGCTAGGGTGAGGGGCAGAACGCGACGCTTTCTGCGGGGACAAACGCGATGCCTTCGCTTAGCGCTACAGGACCTGCATCAACTCTATCCGGTTGCCGAACGGATCGCTGACATACCGGCGGACGAATCCCGCAAGCGGCTCGTCCTCCGTTGCTTGAAATCCAGCCGCCTCGAGCCGCACGATCAGCGCGAAAAGATCATCGACGATAAACGCAGGGTGCGCCTTGCGGGCGGGTGAGAAGTCCTTCTCGACACCGAGGTGGACTTTGAGTCCGGGACGCTCGAACCAGCAGCCGCCGCGCGCGGAAAGGTTGGTGGTTTCGGCACCTCCGGAATGCCGAGAAGGCCGGCATAGAAACGGCGAGCCTCGGCTTCACCACCCTCCGGCATCGCGAGTTGCACGTGATCAATCCCGATCACTGTGCCGCCTGCCGACATTGGCTCGTCGGCACAAGCACTCATGAATGGACGTGCCAGACCTTGTTGACGATCAGCCACCGTCCTTCGACTTTCAGCAGCGACAGGTAATCCGTATAGCGTGAGCCGGCGAATTCATCGACGACCTTCACGCTCGCCGCGTCGCCGGTGATTTGGATCATCTCCACGTCCATGAGAGGCTGTCTTTCCGGTGGTGCCGAGCCTTCCTTCAGGATCGCTGCAATGAAGGCGTCGCGGGTCAGCCACTCAATGGCCCCCTCATAATTACCGACGATCGAGGCGTTCGGGTGAAAGGCCTTGCGCAGCGCCGCCTCGTTGGCGAAGGCCATGCCGTCGACGTAGAGATGGACCACTGCGCTGATCGCCTGCTCTTCGGACATTCCTCATCCTCCTTCTTTCCTGCATGATTCCTTAAATCGGCATCGATTTAAGGACGAAATCATGCAGCACTTCAAAGTGCGACAGCGAGCTTAGCGCGTCCGATTGGACGCGCGGCGCTGTAGGCTGGCTGCACTATAGGTAGGGCATCGCAGGCGAAATGCGATGCCTCCTGAATGCCAGAACGTCCGGGAGAAGAATGCGTCTTACCGGTTCGTCAGCGCCAGCGACGCATCGGTGTAGCGCTTGCCGGCAACCAGGGCCGGCGACAGGACCTCGGCGAGTTTGGTGAGCTCGACGTCGGAAAGCACGATGTCCGCGGCGGCAACGTTCTCTTCCAGATGCCGGATCCTGCGTGCGCCGGGAATCGGCACGATGAAGTCGCCCTGGTTGATAACCCAGGCGAGTGCGAGCTGGGCGGCGGTGACGCCTTTCTCCGCCGCCAGCGTTTCGAGCGTCGAAACCAAGGCCGCGTTGGCGTCGAAGTTTTCTGCCTGAAAGCGCGGCAGCGATCGGCGGAAGTCGCCGGCGGCGAGATCATCCGTCTTGGTGATCGTGCCGGTCAGCATGCCGCGCCCCAGCGGACTGTAGGGAACGAAGCCGATGCCGAGCTCGCGGCAGGTGGCGAGCACCTCTTCTTCCGGGTCGCGCGACCAAAGCGAGTATTCGCTCTGCACCGCCGCGATCGGGTGGACCGCATGGGCGCGGCGAATGGTGGCGGCACTCGCCTCCGACAGGCCAAGCGCGCGCACCTTACCCTCCCTAACGAGCTCCGCCATTGCTCCGACCGTTTCCTCGATCGGCACATTCGGGTCGACGCGGTGCTGGTAATAGAGATCGATGACATCGGTTCCGAGCCGCTTCAACGATGCCTCGGCGACGGCTCTGGCGTTTTCCGGCCGTCCGTCGACGCCCTTGATCGCTTCCGCCGCCGGTTTGCCGGGCTCGATCCGGAAGCCGAACTTCGTCGCGATCGTCACCCGGTCGCGCCGGTCCTTCAATGCCCTGCCGAGCAATTTCTCGTTTTCATAGGGGCCGTAAACCTCGGCCGTATCGAAGAAGGTCACACCGAGTTCGACAGCGCGATGGAGCGTGCGGATCGATTCCTGCTCATCTGCCTCGCCATAGGCGAAGCTCATACCCATGCAGCCAAGGCCAACGGCAGAGACAGTCAGTTGATTTCCGAGATTGCGGGTTTTCATGTGAAGTCCTTTCAGGCTTGGACACAGGCTGCCGCGCGGGGAGGCGGCGTGCGGCTGGCGTCGAAAGAAGCGGACGGCCGTGGTGCCCGCAGGGTCCGGTTCGATGGCAAGAGGAAGATAGGGCCGCCATCCGCGGCTGAAAATCTCTGTCAATTCTCACGGGTTGTTCTATTATTTAGATCAATGAACCGTACGCAGCTTTCCCAACTCGCCGTCCTCTCCGCCGTCGCCGCCCATGGCAGCTTCCGCGGCGCGGCAAAGGAACTCGGTGTCGCTCCATCCGCTGTCAGCCATGCTGTCGGCAGTCTCGAGGCGAGCCTCGGCGTCCGGCTGCTCTCCCGCACCACGCGCAGCGTCGCACCGACGGAAGAAGGGCGGCGGCTCCTCGAACGGCTGCGCCCGGCACTCGACGAAATCGCCCATGCGCTCGAGGCCGCGGCCGAGGCACGCGAGCGCCCGGCAGGAAATCTGCGCATTACCGCGCCCCGCTTTGCGGCCGATCTCATCCTTGCGCCCCGTCTCGGCGCCTTTCTTGATCGCTATCCCGATATCGTTCTGGAGATCGCCAACGAGGACGGCTTCACCGACATTGTCGAACAGGGTTATGACGCTGGCATCAGGCTCGGCGAGAGCCTGGAAGCCGACATGATCGCTGTGAAAGTCGGTCCGGACCTGACAAGCGCCGTGGTCGCCGCGCCTTCCTACTTCGAAAGCCACGGGAGACCCGCTCACCCGCGCGATCTCGCCGAGCATCGCTGCATTCGCCGGCGCTTTTCAAACGGCACGCTCTATCGTTGGGAATTCGAGAAGGAGGGGGAGGAGATAACCGTCTCGGTGGCTGGCCCTTTGATACTCGGCGAGGACCGGCCGATCATCAAGGCGGCGCTCGGCGGAGCCGGCCTCGCCTACCTCTTCGAAACGCGCGTGGCCGAATACATCGCTGCCGGCAGACTGGAGCGTGTGCTCGAAGACTGGTGCGCGCCCTATGCTGGCCCCTATCTTTATTATCCTAGCCGTCGCCAGATGCGCCCGGCGCTCAGGGCCTTGATAGATTTCTTCCGGCACGTGAAGTGACGGCGACCGGCGGCTTGCGCCGGCCGCCGCGAAAGATCATGCGGCCTTCTTGTTCGCTTGGGCCATGGCCAGTTTCGTCAGGCTCTCGTCGGTCGCGAATTCTTCTTTCAGCGTCTTTTCGAGAAGCGATACGGCGTCCTTCAGGCCGATCGTTTGCGCCCAGGTCTTCAAGGTGCCATAGCGAGCGATCTCGTAATGCTCGACGGACTGCGCGGCGGAGATCAGCCCGGCGTCAAGTGCGGGAGTGCCCTTGAACTCCTCCATGATCTCCTCGCCTTCGGCAATAATGCCTTCGATCGCATCACAGGTTTTGCCCTGTGCGCGTTTGCCGATCATGTCGAAGACCTGCTGCAGCCGCTCGACATGGGTTTCCGTCTGTTCCCGGTGCTTCTCGAAAGCAGCCTTGAGTTCCGGTGCCTGCGCGCCGCGCGCCATCTTCGGCAAGGCCCTCAGGATCTTTCGTTCGGCATAATAGATGTCCTTCAGGGTATCGTGGAACAGGTCGTTCAGGTTCTTTTCCTTGGCCATATTCGGCGTCCTTTTCGGATCGTGTTTGCGGTAGCGCCAACGAAACACTGTCGAACCGCGTTTGTTCCGGGCAGGCGAATTTGCCGCGTAGCCGTGCTCCTCACATCGAATGTCCGGAGGGAGCGGTCTTCTCTCGGCCTCGGAAATC
Organism: Ensifer sp. IC3342; assembly: GCF_020193655.1. Classification (GTDB taxonomy): domain Bacteria; phylum Pseudomonadota; class Alphaproteobacteria; order Rhizobiales; family Rhizobiaceae; genus Sinorhizobium. Next base: position 1,235,024 of record NZ_JADYVE010000001.1, on the reverse strand, counting down.
GGGTGGCTGCTTGGCGACGGATCTGGGATTCCTTTGTCGCTATCGAGAAAGGAATCCGTGATGCCAAGACTTGAAGGAAAGATCGCGATCATAACCGGGGCAAGCTCAGGCATCGGCCGCGCCGCCGCCGCGCTTTTTGCCCGTGAAGGCGCAAAGCTCGTCATTACCGCGCGGCGCGAGCGCGAACTCGAGCAACTCGCGCGGGAAATCGAGAACGCGGGCGGCGGGGCCGCCATGCTCGCCGGCGACATCCGTGATGAGGCCCTGAACGAGGCGCTGGTCGATCTGGCGGTCCGCCGTTTCGGTGGGTTGGATATCGCCTTCAACAATGCCGGAACGGTTGGTGCGATGGGCGAACTCCCATCGCTCACCGTCGAGGACTGGCGTGAAACGCTGGACACGAACCTGACGAGCGCTTTCCTTGCAGCCAAGCATCAGATACCGGCAATGGTGGCCCTTGGGGGCGGCTCGCTGGTCTTCACGTCGAGTTTCGTCGGGCACACCGCTGGCTTTCCCGGAACCACCGCCTATGCGGCGAGCAAGGCCGGTCTTATCGGCCTCACACAGTCGCTGGCGGTCGAATTCGGCGCGCGGGGCGTGCGCGTCAACGCGCTGCTGCCGGGTGGGACCGACACGCCGTCCAACCACGCGAACCTGCCGGGTGCGGCGCCGGAAACACGCAGCTTCATCGAAGGCCTGCACGCGCTGAAACGGATGGGGCGCCCCGAGGAGATCGCCGAAGCCGCGCTCTATCTCGCGTCCGATGCCGCGAGCTTTGTCACCGGGGCGGCCTTGCTCGCCGATGGCGGCGTCTCGATCAACCGCACCTGACCTTGCAATCATCGAGGGCACTGCATGTTTCCTTAAATCGAAGTCGATGATGAAAACATGCAGAAATTCAAAGCGCTAGAGCGTCCTTTGCGCGTCTCAAAGGACGCGCGGCGCTATAGGAGCACAGTGCGCGTTTCGCGAGCTACAGCATGTGCGGCGTCGTAAGGAGGAGCAGAGCATGAAGAAACCCGGATCGATGAAATCGATCGAGGATCTCGGTCGCGTCAGGCTCTCGCAAAACTTCTTCCTGCGGGACTTCCTGCATTCCGAGATTGCCGATTTTTATCGCATTCCGAACATCCCGGACGATCCGGATCTCGCCATCGAGGCGGGCAGCAAGCTGTGCGAGGAACTGCTTGAACCGTTGCAGGCGACCTTCGGTCGCCTCCACATCCGCTCCGCCTATCGCACTCGTGCGGTCAATGCCTTTGGCAACGCCAATAAGCTCAATTGCTCCACCAATGCGGCGACGGCGGCGGACCACATATGGGACATGCGCGACGCCGACGGATGCATGGGCGCAACCGCCTGCATCGTCATTCCCTGGGTTTGGGATCGAGAGCGTGAAGGCGGCGGTTGGCAGAGCCTTGCGTGGTGGATCCACGACCACCTGCCTTATGCCTCGCTCTGCTTCTTTCCAAAGCTCTGGGCCTTCAACATCCAGTGGCACGAGAGGCCGCGTCGCACCATCAGAAGCTATGCCGAGCCGCGCGGGCTCTTGACGAAGCCGGGCATGGCCAACCACGAGGGCAGCCACGCGCAGCACTATGCCGGTTTTCCACTGCTCGCGAAGGTGGCGAGTTCGTAGGCCTCCCGCTTCCGCTACTCGCTCACGTCGTTCAGTCTGCCGACCGCCTCGTCGGAAAGCTTGAGTTCCGCAGACTTCACGAGGCTCGCCAGTTGCTCGAGATTGGTTGCGCTGGCGATCGGGGCGGTCACGCCCTTGCGGGCGATGATCCAGGCAAGCGCGATTTCCGCCTGTTTCGCCCCGGTTTCCTCGGCGATTTCATCCAGGACTCCGAGGATGCGCATGCCGCGCCCGTCGAGGTATTTCTCGACGCCGCCACCGCGGGCGGAACCCTCGAGGTCGATGTGAGAGCGGTATTTGCCGGAAAGGAATCCCCGCGCCAGGCTGAAATAGGTGATAACGCCGAGTTCCTCGGCGATGCAGAGGTCTCGCAGGGCGCCGTCAAAGGAGGCCCGGTCGTAGAGATTGTATTCCGGCTGCAGCACGGCGTAGCGTGGCAGTCCCTTCGCCGCCGAGACGTCGAGGGCGTTGCGCAACTGAGTCGCATCGAGGTTCGATGCGCCGATGGCGCGGACCTTGCCCTCGGTGAGAAGCGCATCATAGGCCGCAAGCGTTTCCTCATAAGGCGTTTCTGGATCCGGCCAATGCGACAGGTAGAGGTCGATATGATCGGTCTGCAAACGGCGCAGCGAATCCTCGACCGCTTGCATGATCCAGCGCCGCGACAGGCCCATGCGGTCCGGCCCGAGCTCCGATCCGACCTTGGTGACGATAACCGCCTCGTCGCGCGGACGGCCTGGCTGCTTCAGCCATTTGCCGATAATCGTTTCGGATTCACCGCCCTTATTTCCGGGCACCCATGACGAATAGACGTCCGCCGTGTCGACGGCGTTGAAGCCGGCGTCGAAGAAGGCATCGAGCAAGGCGAAGGATGTCTTCTCATCGGCGGTCCAGCCGAAGACGTTGCCGCCGAAAACGAGCGGCGCAATCGAGAGACCGGTGCGGCCAAGTCTGCGCTTTTCCATGGTTTCGCTCCACAAGGTTGGATAAAAACAAGTCTGCGATCGGGAGGATTGCGGGCTGAAAGATAAGTCAGCGTCGGTCAGAATGACACCGGCCGGATCACGATGATTTTGAGGTTTGATCGCCCGAAAATCATAAACGCGACCAATTCCAATAAGTTAGAGCGGAGCGTGAGCCGAAGTCGTGCAGCTTTTCGTCATCCCGCTCTGTGGTTTTTCTGAGCGTCGCATAGTTGCTAGGTACGTACCTCGGGGCTAGTGTCGGCGCAGCCAAAAGGAGTCTAGCCATGCTTCGTTTCGGAATTCTGTCGACGGCCAGGATCGGCCGCGAACTTGTCGTTCCTGCCATTCAGGATGCGGAAAACTGCGTGGTCTCGGCGATCGCCAGCCGCGATCTCGCCAAGGCGAGAGCGATGGCCGACCGTTTTTCGGTGCCGCATGCGTTTGGATCCTACGAGGAAATGCTGGCATCCGACGTGATTGATGCCGTCTACATTCCGCTGCCGACCTCGCAGCACGTGGAATGGACGATCAAGGCGGCGGACGCCGGCAAGCACGTGCTCTGCGAAAAGCCGATTGCGCTCAAGGCGGAGGAGATCGATGCACTGATCGCAGCGCGCGACCGCAACAAGGTGCTGGTTTCGGAAGCCTTCATGGTGACCTACAGCCCCGTGTGGCGGAAGGTGCGCGCGCTGCTTGCGGAAGGGGCGATCGGCAAGCTCAGGCATGTCCAGGGCGCCTTCACCTATTACAATCGCGATCCCGGCAACATGCGCAACGTGCCGGAACTCGGTGGCGGCGGCCTGCCGGATATCGGCGTCTATCCGACGATCACGACCCGTTTCGTGACTGGCAAGGAGCCGGTTCGCGTCCAGGCCAACACCGACCGCGATCCGGAATTCGGCACCGACATCTATTCGAGCGTGCGCGCCGACTTCGGTGATTTCGAGCTGAGCTTCTACATTTCGACCCAGCTTGCCGCCCGTCAGGTCATGGTCTTCCACGGCGACAAGGGCTACATCGAGGTCAAGTCGCCCTTCAACGCGGACCGCTACGGCCGCGAGGAAGTGGAACTGACCAACCAGAACCACGCCCAGTCGCAGCTCTTCCGCTTCCAGGATGCGCGCCAGTACAAGCTCGAGGCCGAGGCGTTCTCACGTGCGGCAACAGGCCAGACCGAGGAAGTGGTGACGCTCGAGAACTCGCGCCTCAACCAGAAGCTCATCGACGCCATATACCGGGCGAGCGAAAAGGACGGCTGGGAGACAGTCTAAAGCTGAAACATTAGCCGGCGAATGATGGCCCGCCTCGAGCGGGCCATTTGTTGGAAGCGTTCATGCAGCAATTCAAAGTGCTACAGCGTCCTTTGCGCGCTGAAAAGACGCGCGGCGCTGTAGGTGATCATCAAACCAATTACCTCAGAGGTAATGGATTTTGCGCTTCCATCGGACCAATCTGCCGGCGCAATGGAGGAAAGGGTTCATGGAATTCGGCCGTCACCTGAAGGAATGGCGCGGGCACCGCCGCATGAGCCAGCTCGATCTCGCCGTTGCCGCTGGCATTTCCGCACGCCACCTTTCGTTCCTGGAAACCGGCCGCTCGAAACCGTCCGAGGGGATGATCCTGCGGCTGGCGTCGGTGCTCGATATCCCGGCCCGGGATCAGGGCTCGCTCTTTACCGCCGCAGGCTACCGGCCGCGGATGACGACACGTCCCGCTCGCGGGCTCGACGCCATGCCTCCCGCCGTCGCAAGCGCGATCCGGCTGATGCTCGAGCGCCATGCTCCCTATCCCGGTCTGGTCTTCGATCATGAATACACCGTGCTGCTTACCACTCCCGCTTTTGCCGCGCTTGCGGAAGCCGCAAAGATTCCCATCAATCCCGGCCAGAACTTCCTCGAGGCCTTCCTCGGATCGGAGAGCATCCGCGCGCTCGTCATCAACTGGGAGGTCGCCGCCGCGGACCTTGTCCAGAGGGTACGCATGGAAGCCTGGCTGCAGGGGCCACGCAGTCCCTTGCAAAGGCGGCTGGAGCGTCTCGTCGCTGATCCGGCGGTCGCCCGGGCAATCGACAACTATCCCGAGACCGACCGGCTGCCGGTGCTGCCGGTTGAACTGCGCGTCGGTACCACAGAACTCAGTTTCATCACGACGCTTTCGACCTTCGGCTCGACCCAGGACGCGCTGGTAGAGGGTGTATTGATCGAATCCTTCTTTCCGGCCAACGATGCGACGCGACGCTTCTTCGAGAAGCCGGATTGATGCTCCGCCGCGGCCATGACGCACTGAATGCGATAGGGATTCAGGTATTTATGACGATCATTCCGCCGATGATAAGCGCGGCGCCGGCCGCATAGCGAATCGTGAGTTCCTCGCCGAGGAAAAGGGCCGCGAACAGCGGTACGAAGCAGAATGTCAACGCCATGAAGGAATAGGCAAGCGTCAGCGGCACGGATCTCAAGGTGAAGATCCAGATGATCGTACCGAGGCCATAGAGCGCCAGCGCCATAAGAAGCATCGGATTCGACACGAGCGCCGTCAGGCCTTTGAAATCGAAGCCGCCTGTTTCGGCGCTGGTCAGCTTGAACAGGATCTGCCCGGTCGAAATCAGGATCGGTGTGAAGATAAGACCGAACCAGACGGCCGGCGCGAGATTAAAAGCAGTCATTGCCGCAACCTCACGGCTTGTCTTCGCGATAGAAAATGTCGCGCCCGATGTCGACGCACTCATGGCTCTCGGGCACCGGATGCATCGCCCGCAGGAAAGAATGCGTGTAGGGGAAGAAGTTGAAATGCGGGTTGAAAGTATAGCGGTATTCCCGCTCGCGCGGCACGACGATGATCACCCGCTGCCGCGCGATGCGGCGGAGCTCCGAGATCGCGCGGCGATAGTCGAGAATATGCTCGATCACATGCGTGCAGACGACCGTGTCGAACTCCCCATCAGAAAACGGCAGCTCTTCGATCTTGGCGGCAACATATTCGACGCCGTCGATGGCTGAGGCATCGTCGATGGCGAAATCGACGCCGGCAAGCCGGTCCAGTGTCGGGTTGGCGCTTCTGATCCGCTTGAGAAGGGCGCCGGTGCCGCAGCCGACGTCGCAGACGCTGGTGCCGCGGATCTCGGCTGTGATCTTGCGGATGCAGGCCTCGGAATTGTCGGTTCCTTCATGTACGCGCGGATGCTGCCGGTAAAGTTGTTCATACTCCACGGCAGAAAGGAACGGCGCCCGCTCGCGAAAACGCGCGAGATGCGAGATATGGTCGCCCCAGGCAAGACTCGCCATTCCCTTGAAGAGGCGCGAATCGCGCAGGATGGGCGGGATGACGTCCTCGATAACGAAGCGTATGCGGTTCGTCGTTTCCCGGTTCATCGGAAATAATCCCTAAAGCAATTCCAGGAAAAGTGTGGAACGGTTTTCCGTCCGGAATTGCGTCGTTTCAAAGAGTTAGGTCTCAGGCGGCAACTTTCCTGCCCCGCCGCTTCGTGATCGTGACGGAGCTTGCCGGCGATGTTTCTCTTTCGCGCGGTGCGAGCCGAGCGACCGTCATGTAGTGCATGCGCAACTGTTCCGTTCGCGCGCGCGAGACCGAGTCGAGAATGAGCCCCGCGGTAAACAGCATGATTGAGAGAAGCAGCAGCACCAACGAGAAGACCCAGGTTGGCATGCGCGGCACGAGGCCGGTCTCGAAATATTCGATGAGCACCGGCACCATGAAGATGAGGCTGGCGGCCAGGAACGCTGCACTGATCAGGCTGAAGAAGGTGAACGGGCGCGTCTCCTTCATCAGCATGACGAACATCCAGAGAATCTTCGCACCGTCCTTGAAGGTCGAGAGCTTCGAATGCGAACCCTCGGGCCGCCGGCCATAATCCAGCTCGAGTTCGCTGACCGGCAGCTTCAGTCGTGATGCATGCACCGACATCTCGGTTTCGATCTCGAACCCATTCGAGAGGGCCGGAAAACTTTTCACGAAACGGCGGGAAAACGCCCGGTAGCCGGAGAATATGTCACTGAAATCCGTTCCGAAGATCATGCGGTAGAGCAGATTGAAGATTCGATTGCCAAATGCATGTCCCTGCCGTCCTGCCTCAACCCGGATGTCTCTGCGTGTTCCGACGACCATGTCCGCCTGTTCGGTCACCAAGGTGCGAATGAGGTTTCCCGCATCAGCCGGGGCATAGGTGCCGTCGCCGTCGGCCATGATATAAATGTCGGCTTCGATGTCGGCGAACATACGCCGGACGACGTGGCCCTTGCCTTGACGGCGCTCGCGCACCACGGTTGCGCCGGCCAGCGTTGCCTGCGGCGCGGTGTCATCGGTCGAATTGTTGTCGTAGACATAGATGCGCGCGGACGGCAGCGCCGCCCGGAAGTCACGTACCACGCGGCCAATCGTCTTGGCCTCGTTGTAGCAGGGCAGGAGGATGGCGACATCGAGTTGCTCGGTCATGAGGCGCTGCTCGGTTACGGGATTTGGCGCAATCCTACACAGGCTCAGTTAATAAACGCTGTGTTTGTGGGACGGCCTGGCGAGAGGGAGAAGGGCGTGGCCCAGGAACTGCGCCCGCTTTACGCTTTCTTGATCGGCGCTGGGTAGGATCGGCGCGACATTGGTGGCGAAGTGAAGCTCTGAAACGGTTTCCTCGCGCCAATTTGCGAAACTCAATCACGAGCGCGTTGTTGGGTGCTTGACCCAAATACTATCGTGTGCGGCGGAGGTTGGCGTCCGATGGCAGAGGCGGCGGTAATGTCGGAGGAACCTGGCAAGGTTGTGTCCTGTCCGCTGTGGGCGCGCCTTTCGTGGATGACGTTCTTTTGTGTTCTGCCGACCGTCGCAGTTCTCATCTTCAATATGACGCGCGCCGCCGATTATGTCGGGTCTGACAATGACGACGCGATGCGTCTTGTCCAGGTTCGGGACCTATTAGCCGGACAGAGCTGGTTCGACCTTACGCAGACGAGGCTCGGGCTGGACGGGACACTGATGCATTGGTCTCGTCTCATTGATCTGCCGCTCGCGGCGCTAATCTCCCTCTTCGAGCCGATCGCCGGTGCCGAGCGAGCCGAAATGATCGCCTTGGCGATCTGGCCGCTCCTGCTGGTCACACCGCTGCTTGCCACCATGGGGCTAGCGGGCAGGCGGATCGGGGGACCACAGTGCATGCATTTCTGCCTCGGATTGACCGCGATCTTGGCCATGACCGGTAATCGTTTCCAGGCAGGCGCGATCGATCACCACAACGTTCAGCTCGTTCTGGCGGCGACGATGGCGGCGATGGTGGTCGATCAGCAATACAAGGCGGTGAGCTTTGGCATTGCCGGTGCAGCAGCCGCCTTGGCGGTTGCCATTGGCGTCGAGACGACACCCTTCGTCGCCGTAGTCGGCCTGGTGGTTGCCATCCTATGGGCATGGGAGGGGCGGGTATTCGCCGCCCCGGCCTTCGCATTCGGGTTGACTCTGGCGGCGACAGTGAGTGCGGCGTTCTTCCTCACCGTGCCGCCGCGCCTCTATGGTGTCGTCACCTGCGACGACCTGTCGATCACATTCCTGTCGCTATCGGCGACGAGCGGAATATTGCTTGCCCTCGCAGCGATGGCCGCGAGCCGCCTTGGCCGCTTATGGCGCTTTGCCGTTCTCGGTGCCGAGGGACTTATCGTCGCCGGCCTTCTCCTTGGCATTGCGCCGGAATGTCTGCGAGATCCGTTCGCCGATCTCGATCCGTTGCTTCATGATCTATGGCTCGACGGTGTTATCGAGGCGCAATCGTTGTTGTCCATCGCTGTGCGCCGTCCCGCCGCTCTTGGTACCTTCTATTTCCCTGGCCTGTTTGCGATCACGATCTGCATGTGGAGAATCTGGCGCGGCGAGCGCGCCGGTCTGCATTTGAACCTGCTGGTGTTGGTCGCGGTGAACTGGTGCATTGCACTCATGCAGGTTCGTGGTGCCATTTTTGCCAATCTGATCGGCATCTTGCCGATCTCGCTTTTGCTGGTCGACCTCCGGTCGCGATGGCAGGAGAGCACTCGCAGACTACGCGCATTCCTCGCGTACCTGCTCGCCATTCTTGCTTCCGTTCCGGCGGTCTGGGCGGTGGCGGGCGAACTGGCCGTTAACGGCGTGGGAGAAATGGCCGCCAACGGGCAGAAGAGCGCGGACCGTTGCTATTCGTCGGCGGCAATGGCGGATCTGCGGAAAATCAAGCCAACCCTCATTGTCGATCCGTCCAACATGGGCGCTTCGATCCTGCGCTTTACAGAGCATCGCGCGCTCAGCGCGCCCTACCACAGAAATCCGCAAGGCATGTTGGCTGAACTCAGAATCGGATTGGCGGCGCCGGATGAGTCGGCGCCAATGCTCAAGGCGCTGGGTGAACCGGTTCTGGCTTTCTGCGCGGACGATCCGCAAACGGCGATGATCGTCAAGAGGGAGCCCAAGGGGCTTTATGGCCGTCTCGCGGAGGGAGAAATACCGGATTTCCTCGAGCCACTGCCGGTTACGGCGGGGACAGGCGTAAAACTCTTCCGGCTCAAGGCAAATATTCTACCGCAAGTCGCGGAATGAGCCGACATCTGCAGAAAAACGGTAGAATGGCGCGCGCGGCTGCTGATCTTCGCGGCGCTGTCGGTTACAAAGGGCGCATGAACTCGTTCTTCGATTCCCCTGCGCCGTCGAATCTCGCCGAATATTCGGTCTCGGAGCTTTCCGGTTCTATCAAGCGAACCGTCGAGCAGGCGTTCGACCAGGTTCGTGTACGCGGCGAGATCTCCGGCTACCGCGGTCCGCACTCCTCGGGCCACGCCTATTTTTCATTGAAGGATGATCGCGCCCGCATCGACGCGGTGATCTGGAAAAGCGCGTTTTCGCGGCTGAAGTTCCGCCCGGAAGAGGGTATGGAAGTCATCGCCACCGGCAAAGTCACGACCTTCCCGGGCTCGTCCAAATACCAGATCGTCATCGAATCTTTGGAGCCGGCGGGCGCCGGCGCGCTGATGGCGCTGCTCGAGGAGCGCAAGCGCAAGCTTGCCGCCGAGGGCCTGTTCGATGCCGGGCGCAAGCGGCCGTTACCCTTCATGCCCAAGGTGATCGGGGTCGTGACCTCGCCGACCGGCGCCGTCATCCGCGATATCCTCCACCGGATTGCCGACCGTTTCCCGGTCCATGTCGTCGTCTGGCCGGTGCGTGTCCAGGGCGACGGATCGGGCGAGGAAGTGGCGGCCGCTATTCAAGGTTTCAATGCACTGGAGGCCGGCGGGCCGATTCCGCGGCCGGACGTGCTGATCGTCGCGCGCGGCGGGGGCAGCCTTGAGGACCTCTGGAGCTTCAACGACGAGGCCGTCGTGCGTGCGGTGGCCGCCTCCAGTATTCCGCTGATCTCGGCCGTGGGCCACGAGACGGACTGGACTCTGATCGACTATGCAGCCGATCAGCGGGCGCCGACGCCGACCGGTGCCGCCGAAATGGCCGTGCCGGTGAAGGCCGACCTCGAGGCGGAGGCGTCCGCTTTGTCGGCGCGGCTGAAGGCGGCTGCGGTACGGCAGATGGAGAACCGCCGGCAGGCCGTGCGGTCGCTTTCCCGCGCGCTCCCTTCGCTCGATCAGTTGCTGGCTCTGCCGCGACGGCGTTTCGACGAGGCATCGGCCGGTCTTGGTCGCGGCCTGCAAATGAATACCGCTAACAAGCGCCGCGCCTTCGAGCAGATAGGTGCGCATCTCCGGTCGGATCTCTTGACGACGAGGATCAGCGATCGCCGGCGGCGGCTCTCGGAGGCGATGAACCGAGCCGAGCGGATCGTCGAGCGCCAGGTCCATCGCGGCCAGTCGCGCGTCTCCGCCGCCGACGCCTCGCTTCGCGCCCTGCCGTCGCGGCTCATCGGACAGATCCACCGCGCGTCGGATCGCGTCTCGGGGCTTTGCGCGCGATCCGATGCTGCCATTGCCGGCGAGATGCGCAGGCTCAAGGGCGTGCTCGCCGCACAGGACCGGGTGCTCCAATCGCTGTCTTATCGCAACGTGCTGAAACGCGGCTTTGCGCTGGTGCGCGATGCGGCCGACCAGCCGGTGAAACAGGCGGCAGCGGTCGCGCCCGGCATGGCGCTTTCGCTGGAATTCGCCGATGGCCGCGTGTCTGCTGTCGCAAGCGAGGGCGGCATGCCCCCTTCGCCGCAAGAGCCGAAAAAGCGTTCTTCACGGTCGCCGGAGCCGGCTTCTGGGCCGCCCAAGCAGGGCAGCCTGTTCTAAGCGGGTTGGGAGAAAGTATCCGCGGTTTTCCGCCCGCTTCCCATCGCAACTATTGGATAGACGAAGATGCATATCCTGATGGTGCTCGCCCATCCGCTCGAGGACAGCTTTGCCGCAAGCGTCGCGCGCGTGGCCAGGCAAGCATTTGAGGGCAGGGGCCACACGGTCGACCTGCTCGACCTCTATCGCGAGAGCTTCGACCCGCGGCTGACCGTTGCGGAGCGCGGCAGCTATTTCGATGACCACTATGATGCCTCCGAGGTCTCAGGCTGGATTAAGCGGGTCAAGGCGGCGGACGGGTTGGTGCTCGTGTTTCCGCAATGGTGGTTCAATTTCCCGGCGATCCTCAAGGGCTTCTTCGATCGCGTCTTCGCACCCAGCGTCGCCTTCGATCATGATCCGGCGGGCGGGCGGATTGTCCCGCGGCTCGGCAATATCAAGCTGTTCTGGGCGCTGACCAGCACCGGCTCACCCTGGTGGGTGGTGCATCTCTACATGGGCAATCCGGTGCGGCGGCTGCTCAAGCGCGGCATCGCCGCCTTCTGTAGCAAGGGTGTCGATTTTCGCATGATCAGCCTGCACGACATGGATCGGGCGACAGAGGCGAAGCGCAAGCGCCATCTCGAGCGCGTGGGCGTCTTGGTGAGCCGGATCTAGAGCAGGATGAGGAAAGTGTGCGCGGCTTCCGCCCGCCGCCCGCTCTAAGGTGATTTCATTCAAACGTTGCCAGGAATTTCCGGAGCAGCGCGTTGAGCGCTTTCCGCTCCTCGGGGTCAAGGCCGGCGACCAGGCGCTGCTGGTTGGCGACATGGGCCGCTGCCGCCGCGTCGATGCGTTTCAGGCCCTCCGGTGTCAGCGCGATGATCACACCGCGCCGGTCTTCTGGATTGTCGAGCCGCTCGACGAGGCCGGCCTTCTCGAGTTGGTCGATGCGATTGGTCATCGTGCCGGAGGTGACCATGGTCGCCGCAAGCAAATCGCCGGGCGAAAGTTGAAAGGGGAGTCCAGAGCGCCGGAGCGTCGCCAACACGTCGAAGCTAGCCGATGTCAGGCCGTGATCGCTGAAGACCTTTTCCTGCTCCCGGGAGACATGCGCCCTAACCCGCGCCAGGCGCCCGAGAAGCCCCATCGCCGAAACGTCCAGTTCCGGCCGCTCCTGGCGCCACTGCGCCAGGATTTTGTCCACGTGGTCCTCAAGCTCTTCCATATCGATCCGCAACAGCAAGGCAGCGCGAACCATTCCGCGCCGTCATACTCGCTCTAATCCTCAGATGTCTTGACGTCAAGATAATCGGCGCTAGAATGAGATATCTTGACATAAAGATACTTGAGATAAAGACATGAACGCTCGCAACTTCGACATCGGCCTGACGGCCGTAGCCCCGGCCATCTGGGGCAGCACCTATCTGGTCACCACGGAATTCCTGCCGCCCGGCTACCCGCTGACGGTTGCGATGCTGAGGGCGCTGCCGGCAGGGCTGCTTCTTTTGCTCATCGTCCGGCAAATGCCGAAGCGGATCTGGTGGCTGCGCAGCTTCGTGCTCGGCGCGCTCAACTTCTCCTTCTTTCAGGCGATGCTCTTCGTCTCCGCCTATCGCCTGCCCGGCGGCGTCGCCGCGACCGTCGGCGCTATCCAGCCGCTGATCGTTGTCGTCTTGTCGCGGATCATTCTCGGCTCACCGATCAGGGTCTTGAGCATCGTAGCCGGGATCGCGGGCATGATAGGCGTGGCGTTGCTGGTGCTAACGCCGGCGGCCACTCTCGATCGAGTCGGTGTTGCGGCCGGCCTCGCGGGCGCCGTTTCCATGGCCTTTGGTACGGTGCTCACCCGCCATTGGGCGCCGCCGGTCTCGCCGCTAACCTTCACTGCCTGGCAACTGGCTGCCGGCGGCTTCCTGCTGGTGCCGGTGGCGCTGTTTTTCGAGCCGGCCTTGCCGCCGCTCACCGCCACAAACCTCATGGGTTTTGCCTATCTCGGCCTGATCGGCGCCGCATTCACCTACCTGCTCTGGTTCCGCGGCCTTTCGCGGCTGCAGCCTTCCGAGGTCGCGCCACTTGGATTCTTGAGCCCCGTCGTGGCGATATTGCTCGGCTGGGGCGTGCTCCATCAGCAACTGGCAGCCATGCAAGTGTTCGGGATCATCGTCGTGTTCGTGAGCGTCTGGATGAGCCAGCAGGCACAGATGGGGCGTCGCGCGGCACCCGCTCGCGCGTAGCGGATGCGGCACGAATTCGCAGGAGTCGGGCGGAATTGCCCCTCTCCTCGGATTTAAACCCGAGGACTAGCCCTCTCCCCGCAGGCGGGGAGAGGGGACTTGGGCGACGCTGCGAGTCTCCTTCGCGCCGCTTGCGGGGAGAAGGCGGCCGGCAGGCCGAATGAGGGGCAGATTTCCGGGCGCAGGATCGATCAGGCCCACTCGCCCTTCCGCATGACGGGCACGCGGCTGCCGTCCGCTCGTACGCCGTCGATATCAACCTTGTCCGAGCCGATCATCCAGTCGATATGGATCAGGCTCGAATTGCCGCCCTGCGCCCGGATCTGATCCTTGCTGAGGTTGGAGCCATCGAGGAAGCACTCCGAGTAACATTGGCCGAGGGCGATGTGGCAGGAGGCGTTTTCATCGTAGAGGGTGTTGTAGAAGAGGATGCCGCTCGCCGAGATTGGCGAAGAATGCGGCACCAGTGCCACTTCGCCGAGCCGGCGTGCACCCTCGTCGGTGTCGAGAACCTTGTTCAGCACCTCCTCGCCGCGCGAAGCTTTGGCTTCGATGATCCGGCCACCTTCGAAGCGCACCTGGATATCGTCGATCAACGTGCCTTGGTGGGAGAGTGGCTTCGTGCTCGACACGTGGCCTTCGACGCGCAGCGCATGCGGGGTCGTGAACACTTCTTCGGTGGGAATGTTCGGGTTGCAGGTAATGCCGTTCTTGGCGGTCGAGGCGCCGCCGTGCCATTCGTGGCCGTCCGCAAGTCCGACCGTCAAGTCGGTGCCCGGGCCGCTGAAATGCAGCGCGGCGAAGCGTTCGCCGTTCAGCCATGCCGAGCGCCTGCGAAGGTTCTGATTGTGCTCCTTCCAGGCGGCGATCGGGTCGTCGACGTCGACGCGGGAAGCGGCAAAAATGGCATTTGCCAGCTTCTCGACGGCAACCATCTCGGGATCGTCCGGAAACATCTGCTTCGCCCAGGAGAGGTTCGGATAGGAGACGATGTTCCAGTTGATGTCGAAATTGGTGATCTTCTCGAGCGCCGGCTTGTAGGCGATCGAGTTCGCCCTGTTGGCCCGCGCGACCTTCGCCGGATCCTCAGCCGAAAGCATCATCGGGTTATCGCCGGCAATGGCGAGCCGCGCGGCGCCGCCGGCAAAGGCTTTGGCCATGCCTTCGTAAAGCCAGTCGCTTGCGCGATCGAAACTCTCGTCCGGCGCATGGGCGTAACGGGCAAGCGTGCTTTCCTCATCGGAATAGAACGTCGTCACCAAACCCGCGCCGGCCATATAGGCATGCTTGGTGATGAGGCGCACGAGCGGCAGCGCCGCGATCGGCGCGGTCACCACCAGGTCCTGGCCCCTCTGCAGCTGCAAGCCGACCTTGACGGCGAGTTCTGCAAGCTTTTCGAGTTTTACGGGATCGACGGGATTCCTTGCGGATTGAAGGGGGGCGTTCATCGCGACTCCTGCTGTCCTCTCGCGCCGTTTCCGAAGGCCAACGGCGATTGCCGAGGAAACGAGCGCATGGCTTTTGCGTGCCGTCGCCGCCTTGCACGTCCGGGACGCGCGCGGTCGAGCGGTGCGCCCCGTTTTAGACTGGTTCCGGCGAAAACAGAAGGCCTTTGCGATGTGGACCCCGTGTCACGCGGCCGCGCGCCTGGTGCGAAGAAGCGCCGCTTCATGTTTCCTGAGAAACGCCATCAATCGCTCGGGATATTCTTCGCTTACCGCGGCTTTCACGCTCGGCCGTGCGGCAAGCACGTTTCGCCAGGCGGTCACGCGCGGCAGATCGTCAAAGATGCCCGCATCCGAAATCGTGTCGAACACGTCGAAATAGCGAAAGATCGGTGCGAAGACGGCATCGACCAGGCTGAAATCGGCGCCCGCGAAATAGGGGCCGTCGCCGAGTTCGGCTTCGACGGTCGCGAATTTCGTCTTGAGCACGCCACGCTTGGTTTCGAGCACCTCGGCATCCTGGGTGGTTTCATAGATCCAGAGATCGGAAAGGATCGCCGATCCGAACTCCATCCAGCCGCGATGGCGGGCCCTGGTCAGCGGATCGGCCGGGTGCAGTTTCGCTCCAGGCTGGGTCTCTTCCAGATACTCGCAGATAACTGAACTTTCGAAGAGAATCGCTTCACCCTCGTCCTGGGCGATGCGGAGCAGGGGCACCTTGCCGAGCGGCGAGATTTTCAGGAACCAGTCCGGCTTGTTGGCGAGATCGATGTAGACGCGTTCGAACGGCACGCCTTTTTCGGCGAGCGCGATCGCGGCGCGCTGGACGTATGGGCAGAGGTGGTGGCTGATCAGTGTCAGTGGCGCGGTCATCGATATTTCTCCCTGCTTGGCAATGTAGATGCAATTGCATATATGTCGGCTTGCAAAATCCGTCAAGATAGATGTAATTGCATTTATGAAGGGTGAAAGATCAGCAGACTATGAGCCGACATTGGCGACGACGCGGGCGTGGGTCGCGCTTATGCGGGCGCAGCAGCGCGTGCTCTCGGCGATCGAGAAGGATTTCAAGGAGGCGGGCCTGCCTCCTCTCGGCTGGTACGATGTGCTTTGGGAACTGGTGCGCGCCGAGGCCGGCAAGCTTCGGCCGTTCGAGATCGAGGCCCGCACGTTGCTTGCCCAATATAATCTCTCGCGCCTGATCGATCGGCTGGAAAAGGAAGGCCTGGTGCGCCGGGAAGCGTTTGACGAGGACGCTCGAGGCTGCTGGGTCGTCGTGACCGAAGCGGGTCGTCAGATGCGGACGCGCATGTGGCAAACCTATGCACGCTCGATCGAAAGGCACGTCGGCGCAAAGCTGAGCGAGGTCGAGGCGGGGAAGCTCGCCGAACTGCTTTCACGGCTGACCTGAGGCGGCCGGATCAGGCTATCAGGGGAGCGGCGATCGCCTTCAGCGCCACTTGCGCATCCTTCGGGGCAAGCCGCACCTGCACCCCTCGCTGCCCGCCATTGATATAGACAAGCGTTTCGGCGAGCGCTGCCTCCTCGATCGCGGTCGGAACACTCTTCTTCTGGCCGAAGGGGCTGATGCCGCCGACATGGTAGCCGGTCAGGCGCTCGGCGTCGGCAGGCTTCATCATGTTGGCCGATTTGCCGCCGAAGGCGGCTGCCAGTTTTTTCATGCTGACTTCCCGGTCGGAGGGCACGATGCAGCAGACCGGCTTGCCGTCCACCTTGGCCATCAGCGTCTTGAGCACGCGGGAAGGATCCTCTCCCAGCGCCTCGGCCGCCTGCAGGCCGACGCGCTCGGCGCCGGGATCGTAGTCGTAACTGTGCACGGTGAAAGAAACGCCGGCTTTAGCGAGCGTCTGCGTGGCGCGGGTCGTCTTGGACATAGTCGCCTCTTATGCGCCGAACCGGACTTCGTAGAGCTCCGGCTTGAAGCCGACCAGCAGTTTGCCGTCAGCATCGAGAACCGGGCGCTTGATTATCGACGGCTGCTTAAGCATAAGCTCGACCGCCTTTTCGGCCGTCATGTCCTGCTTGTCCGCCTCCGGCAGATTGCGGAAGGTCGTGCCCGAGCGATTGAGTACGGTTTCCCAGCCGAATTCGTCGCACCAGCGCTGAAGATGCGCCCGATCGATCCCTTCGGCTTTGTAGTCATGGAACCGGTAGCCGACGCCGTGACCTTCGAGCCAGCTGCGTGCCTTCTTCATAGTGTCGCAGTTCTTGATGCCGTAGATCGTAACCGTCATGCCGAATCCCTTCCGTCTCCACCAGTGCGGGAAACACATAGCGGGGCACCGTCTCCGAGAAAAGCCCGGATGCGCCAGCTTCAGGTTACGCCGACGTAACGGCCGGGCTTGTGGTTGATCGCAAGGATCATGTTGACGACCGAAGCGCCAACGATCGAGAGCACGAGGTTCGACGGCGGCAGCACGAAGAAGGCGCCCGCCAGGATTGCTAGGTCGATGGCGAGCTGGAAATAGCCGGCGCGGATTCCGCATTTCTCCTGCAGATAGATCGCCACGATGTTGATGCCGCCGAGACCGGTGCGGTGCCGGAATAGAACGAGCAGGCCCATCCCCATCAGCCCGCCGCCGACGACCGCAGCGTAGACCGGATCGATCCGCGCGAACTCCACCCATTGCGCCGTCAGCCGGGAAAACAGCGAGACGAGGCTGACGGCGAGGAAGGTGCGCAACGCGAACGGCCAGCCGAGTCGCCTGACGGCGAGAATGTAAAAGGGCAGATTGATGAGCGAGAAGACCAGCCAGAACCCGGCTCCGGTTGCGTATTGCAGAAGCAGGGCGAGGCCGGCGGTGCTGCCGGTCAAAAGCACCGCCTTGCTGTAGATCACCACGCCCAGGGAGACGACGAGCGTTCCGGTCAGGATGGCAAGCGCATCCTCGTAAAGCCTGTGGCGCTCGGCGGGCGCAACGGCAAAGCGGGCCTCTCCGTCGAGTTTCATTCCCACCGTCTCCGTCAGAGGCTCGTGAAATTGCGGACGACGCCGGCGACTTCCGCCGTCTTCAGCCCGGCGATGTTGATGCGGCCCGAGGTCGGCATGTAGATGCCGTGCTCACTTCTAAGCCGCAAAACTTCCGCTTCCGAGAGCGGCAGCATCGAGAACATGCCCTCCTGAGCCGCGATCGCGCCGAGCGCCTGCCAGCGGGTCCTGAGTCCTTCCGCAAGTGCCCGGCGGAGGCCGGTCATGCGCAGGCGTATTGCCTCGAGTTCCTCCGCCCAGTCGCGTGCAAGGTCTTCGTCCGCGAGGATCGTGCGCACGACGGCGGCGCCATGATCCGGCGGCATGGAATAGCTGGTGCGGGCGAGCCCGGCGAGGTTGGACCGCACCGTCTCGGCGGAGGCTGGCGAGGCGGTGAGCGCGTAGATGGCGCCGGTGCGCTCGCGGTAGAGGCCGAAGGATTTCGAGCAGGAAACGGCGACGAGCGCTTCGGGAACGACGCCGATGAGATGCCTCAGGCCTGCCACGTCTTCGTTGAGGCCGCGGCCGAACCCTTGATAGGCGAGATCGACCAACGGCAGGAGACCCCGCTCCGCGACAAGCGCGGCGATTTCCAGCCATTGCGCTTCCGTCAGCGCGCCGCCGGTCGGGTTGTGGCAGCTTGCATGCAGCAGCACCGCGTCGCCGGCGGCCGCACCCTCAAGCGCGCTGACGACATTGTCGAAGAGCACCGCCTGCGACGGAATGTCGAAGAAGTCGTAGGTCGCTGTTTCGAGGCCCGCTGCCTTGAAGATCGCCGCATGGTTCGGCCAGCTCGGCAGGCCGAGCCAGATCCGCCGACCGCCTAGGCGGTGGATAAGGTCGGCCGCGAGCCTGAGCGCGCCCGAGCCGCCAGGGGTCTGCACGCTGGCGACATGGCTCCGTTCGACCGTGTCGCCACCGACGAGCGTCCAGAGATGGTCCAGGAACACATGATCCCCTTCGGGCCCGACATAGGCCTTGGTGTCCTGCGTTTCCAAAAGCCGCTTCTCCGCCGCCTTCACGGCCCGGAAGATCGGCGTGTGGCCCGTTTCGTCGCGATAGACGCCGACGCCAAGGTCCACCTTGCCGGGGCGCTCGTCGTTTCGGTAGAGGCCGATCAGGGCCAGCAACGGGTCGTCGGGTTGACGGGCGAGAGCATCGAACATGCCAGGGTTCCCTCTGGTGCTAACAATTGGGGAATAGTTGTTTTGGGCAGGCGGAAAGGCAAGCCGCATGCGCGACTTGTTTGTTCCTTCAGTAAAATAGTCTGCGCGCAAATTCGACGCCGAGTTTGCGAGTAGCCTGGAAATCGCTTACACATTTTTGCGTGAAGATGGCAGTATTCTCTTCAAATTTGCGCATTTATGGGCTGGAGCAGATTCGCGATGGAACGCGGAAAAATGGAACTAGATGCGATCGACCGGCGGATTATCCGCCTGCTCATCGAGGATGCGTCCAGAAGCAACAACGAACTGGCGGAAAGGGTCGGTCTCTCGCCGGCGCCACTGTCGCGGCGGTTGGCGCGGCTCTATTCGGCGGGCGTCATCCGCCAGACGGTCGTCGTGGATCCACGGGCGGCCGGCATCGGCTTCCAGGCCTTTGTCGAAGTGACACTGGAGCGCACCGCCAGCAAAGTCGGACAGCGTTTCATTGAGCTGGTTTCGCGCATGCCGAAAGTGGTCGAATGCCATACGGTTGCCGGCGATTTCGATTTCCTGCTGAAGATCGCCGTGCGCGATGTTGCGGATTACAAGCGCCTGCTCTGGAGCGAGTTCGAGCAGATCGCCGAAATCAAGACGCTCCGCTCGACCATCCTGCTCGACAGCCCGAAAATGAAGGCAGGTGTCGCGCCGTAGGTGCGTGGCGACTGCTCAACGCCCCTCATCCGGCCTGCCGGCCACCTTCTCCCCGCAGGCGGGGCGAAGGAGACTCGCAGCAACGCTTCACTCCCCAAATCCCCGTTCTCGGCCGCCGTGGAGAGAAGACTAGCAGGCGCGGCATCGTACCTTCTCCCGTCAAAACGGGGAAGAAGGTCGCGGCAGCGGGATGAGGGGCTATTCGGAAGGTCACGCCTCCAGCGTGCCGGGCTTGCGCACCGCCCGCGAAGGCTCCTCGCAAGCAATCTTCATCAGGTCCGACCGGCGGCGTGCCAAACGGGTCGAGACCCGGGTGACGATCAGCCCGTCCTGCGGTGCCCGGACCTCGATCGCGCCGTCCGGCGCGCCGGGTTTGGCGAGGATTGTCGCGAGCACGTCTCCCGCTTTCACGCTTTCGCCGATATCGCGATGGAAGAGGATCGCGCCGGCTGCAGGCGCGCGGATCATCTCGATGTTGTCGAGTGGCACGGCCTTGCCGGAGAAGGCCGGAAGATCGGCGCGTGCGCCGGAAACCACGCCGCGGGCGATAAGAAACTGCCAGACGCCGTCGGCATCCTTCCTTGCGGTTGCCGGATGGACGTCGCGGGTGCCGCGCAGTTCCACGGTCACGGAAAGCCTGCCGGGCAGGGCGGTCTTCTTCCGGCCCTCGTACTCGTTTTTCCAGGCATGGGCGACCGCTTCCTCGAAGGCGGAGCTTTCGCCGTCGGAGAGAAACACGGCTTTCATATCCAGCGCCGCGGCGAGGTGCGCCGCTTCCGGCCAGAAAGCCTCGTCGATATAGGCGTATTGCAGCCCCTCATCATCGCAATGGAGGTCGAGCATCAGGTCGGCTCCAAGCGCCATGTGGAGCAGTTGCCGCTTCAGTCGGTCGGCCGCCGAATATCGGTCGAGGTCTTCGAGCAGGTCGTCGCGTTCACCCAGGGAAATCAGCGGGAAGTCACGGTTGAAATTGGTGCGGGAGCCGAGATCGAAGCGACCTTGCAGCTCGCCGAAATGCGACTGCGCTGAACCGATCGGGTTTGCTTGCGGAACGACGGTGATATCGCCGAGGATCGCGCCGTCGGCATCCGCCTGGCGCAGCCTCTCCAGAAGAAAATGCAACAGCGCCGTGCCCGGCAGCTCATTGGCGTGAAGCGCCGCCTGGATATAGGTCCGTGGTGCTTCCGGTTTTGTCCCCTTGAAACCGAAGACCGGCAGCCGCCATTCGACGCCCGGCGTGTCGCCGGCGATGATGATCTCGGAAATTTCCACGTTCTCTCCCGCATTGTTCGTAAGCGCTTATCGGTGCTCCTGTGCTGTTCTGCAAGTATGTAAGAGTGGCATCGACGCCGAACGCACTTGTGACCCGACATCAGCCGCACCGGGTTCTTCGCATTAGAGCGAAAGCGGCCAGCGATCGACAATCCTGAATTCTCCCCGCCCTTTGCGCGTATGGACAAGTGCGAAGTCGCAGACTTTCCATGCGATCGGCTTCGCGAGTTCGATGGGAGGAGCTTTGTGGTCGCCGTAGCAAAGCGTCATATGGGGACTAATCTCACCTGAGACATATCGCAGACCCGTGATCTCCCGAACCAATACGTCGAAACCTGGAACAGAGCGACCGCAGGCCAATATGCGGGGATATTGATGGCGGTGGTCGACACTGACAAGGCGATCGAAACATACGTGAAATCGGTCGGCTTTCACGCGTGAACCGAGGTTCGCTGCGTACTCGCCGACGGCTCTAGAAAGCCCACGGCCCTCGCGAACCTTGGCAAGAGACACATGGAGCCGGTCACGGTCGTAGATCTTTCCGGAAAGCCCATGTTTTTGCTGATCCCAGCGCGCAACTTCCAATGCCTGTTCCGCCGCTTGCTCTTCCGGCAGAACCGCAAAGTAAAAGATATCGATCGCACGCGGAGGGAGAGAAGAGCCCAAGTCCAGAGAAAGCTGGTGCGAATTCATGGATTGCTCCGGCGTATCCAGCAGAGTCGAAGCAAATACATGGGAACGCAAAAGGGCGCGCCAAGACGCGCCCTTCACAAATTCGGGCTAGCGAAGACTATGGAGTGCTCACTCCCACTCGATCGTGCCCGGCGGCTTCGAGGTCACGTCGTAGACGACGCGGTTGATGCCGCGGACCTCGTTGATGATGCGCGTTGCCGCGCGGCCGAGGAATTCCATGTCGTAGTGATAAAAATCGGCGGTCATGCCGTCGACGGAGGTGACGGCGCGGAGCGCACAGACGAATTCGTAGGTACGCCCGTCGCCCATGACGCCGACCGTCTGCACCGGCAGGAGCACGGCGAAGGCCTGCCAGATGGCGTCATAGAGGCCCGCCTTGCGGATCTCGTCGAGATAGATCGCGTCCGCTTCGCGCAGGATCTCGAGCTTCTCACGCGTGATGCCGCCGGGGCAGCGGATCGCAAGGCCGGGTCCGGGGAAGGGATGGCGGCCGATGAAGCTGTCGGGCAGGCCGAGCTCGCGGCCGAGCACGCGCACCTCGTCCTTGAAGAGTTCGCGGAGCGGCTCGACGAGCTGCATGTTCATGCGCTCCGGCAGGCCCCCGACATTGTGATGCGACTTGATCGTCACCGACGGGCCGCCAGTGAAGGAAACGCTTTCGATCACATCCGGATAAAGCGTGCCCTGGGCCAGGAAATCGGCGCCGCCGAGCTTCTTTGCTTCTTCTTCGAAAACCTCGATGAAGAGACGGCCGATGATCTTGCGCTTGGTCTCCGGATCGCTGACGCCTTCGAGCTCGCCGATGAAGCGATCCGAGGCATCGATGTGGAGGAGATGGAGATTGTAGTGTTCCTTGAACATGGCGACGACGCTCGCCGCCTCGTCCTTGCGCATCAGGCCATGATCGACAAGGATGCAGGTGAGCTGGTCGCCGACGGCTTCGTGGATGAGGAGCGCTGCGACGGAGGAATCGACGCCGCCCGAAAGCGCACAGATCACCTTCTTGTCGCCGACCTGTTCACGGATCGCCTCGACCGCCTTGGCGCGATAGGCCGACATCGTCCAGTCGCTCTTGATGCCGGCGATCTTGTGCACGAAGTTGGCAATCAGCTTGGCGCCATCAGGCGTGTGGACCACTTCCGGATGGAACTGCACCGCGTAATATTTGCGCCTCTCGTCGGCGATGAAGGCGAACGGTGCATTCGCGGAGGTCGCGACGACCTGGAAGCCTTCCGGGATCGCCGTGACGCGGTCGCCGTGCGACATCCAGACCTGATGACGCGAGCCGACCGACCAGAGACCGTCGAAGAGGGCGCATTCCTTCTCGACTTCCAGGAAAGCGCGGCCGAACTCGCGGTGATGACCGCCTTCCACCTTGCCGCCGAGCTGTGCGCACATGGTCTGCTGGCCATAGCAGATGCCGAAGACCGGCAGGCCGCTGTCGAAGATCACCGACGGCGCGCGCGGGGACCCGATTTCAAGCGTCGAGGCCGGGCTGCCGGACAGGATCACCGCCTTTGGCTTCAAGCGCTTGAAGCCTTCCTCGGCCGACTGGAACGGCACGATTTCGCAATAGACGCCGGATTCGCGAACGCGCCGGGCGATGAGCTGGGTCACCTGGCTGCCGAAGTCGATAATGAGGACGGTGTCGGGATGGGCTGTCTGGGTCATAGCGGGCCTTCAAGCTTGATGATGGCGAGCCTTTAATGAAAGCCCGCTCTTGGTGCAACGATTACATTGCACCCCGACAATATACAGCATACCGCCGGGTGAAGGAGCGTCAGAGCCGGATCTCGCCGTTGTCGAGTGCTGCCTCCAGCCGGTCGATCGCGGCGGCGAGCTTCTCGTCAATCACGTGCAGATATTCCTTCCAGTCGTCGACATGCTTCAGCTCCGCCTTGCCGTCCGAAATGCCGCGCAGGCCGATCAGCGGCAGGCCGAAAGACTGGCAGGCGCGCAGGACCGCGAAAGTCTCCATCTCGACCATGTCTGCGTCGATACCGTCATAGGCCTTTCCCGAGACGATGTTGGCGCCGGTGGAAAGCCGGGCCTCCTTCACGCCCGGGATGCGCAACGGCAGTTTCACGACCGCGGGAAGATCGAGGAACGGCGTCGCCCCCTTCTCGAAACCGAGCACGGACGCGTCCATGTCGCGATAGCCGACTGACGTCGCCTGGTAGACTTCGGTCTGTTCGAGTGTAGCGGACCCCGCCGAGCCGAGCGAAACGACGAGACTGGGCAGGCTGTTGGCCGCATCGAGTTTTGCGAGCGTCCTCGTCAATGTGACGGCGGCCTCGACCGGGCCGACGCCGGTCATCAGCGGCGCAATCCGGGCGCGCAGGCTGGGCCCGTATTCCGCATCGACCGCCATTACGTAGAGGATCGTCTTGCCCGCCACAGGCTTCAGTTCAAAGCTCATCCCTCGATCCCCTCGCGTCCGCGCACCACCATCATCGTTCCCGTCATCGAGGCGATCAGCTTTGCCGGCCCGTCCGGCCGGATGGCATACGCCCGCCCGTCCGAAACGATGATGGTCGTGCCGGGCTTCGTCACCTCGCCGCGAAAAAGGAAGCGGTCGCCGCGGCCGGGCGAAAGCAGGTTCACCTTGAACTCGATGGTCAGCAGCGACGCGTCGGGGTCGATGACGGAATAGGCGGCATAGGTTCCGGCGGCGTCGAGGGCGGCGGAAATCACGCCGGCATGCAGCAGGCCGTGCTGCTGGGTCAGCTTGGGGTCGAAGGGCAGCTCGATCTCGACCGTTCCCGGTTCGATGCGTGTCAGCTCCGCGCCGATGGTATGCATAGCCGCCTGGCGATCGAAGCTTTCCCGGATGCGGGCGTGAAAATCATGCGGCTCGTCGTCGATCAATAGAAAAAGCCTTTCCAAGGGCGGGGCCGAGCGCCCGCTTCGGGCCGACAGTGGCATGTGTGTGGAGGCAGGACAAGCGCGGGCGAGGCGGAAAATCGCCGCGGTCGGAAGCCACCGGGGCCGACATGCGGCGCCCGAACCACATTCGGCGGAAAGATACGCCGATTGGAGTGCGCGCTTGCTTTCGCGAACCCCGGCGGGTCCTTATATGTCTACGATGAGGAACTTCAGACGCATTGAAATCCGACCGGCCGAACCCGACGATGTCCTGATGATGGCATCGGTGCTCGTCGAAGCCTGGCGGTCGACGTTTCGGGGCATCATCTCCGACGCGTATCTCGATGCGATGACGGTCGAGGATCAGGCGATCCGGTATGCGCGCCGAATGCGCTCCGCGGGCGTTTTCCATATGGTCGCGGCCGATATGGCCTCAAAGAAGGTGATCGGCCTTGCGAGCTATGGGCGAGCACGAGGGATGCCGCCGGCCTTCGACCGCGAGCTCTACACCCTCTACCTGCTGGAGGAATTCCAGGGCGCCGGCATCGGCTCCGCGCTGGTGCGCACTATTGCGCGGCATTGCCGGGACACGGGCGCCTCGTCGCTTTTTGCCTGGGTGCTGGCGGGCAATCCGAACCGCGCGTTTTATGAACGGCTCGGGGCGCGTCTCGTCGGGCGAGGGCGCGTCAGCGTCGGCGGGGAAAGCTATGATCAGGTCGCCTATCGCTGGGACGATCTCACGACGCTTTCAGGTGCCGGATATGCCGCGATGTGACGTCGGCGGCGCTTCTACCCTAACCTGACGATATGCTGGTCCCAGGCAACGGCGCTTTTGCGCGCCTCGAAGCGTCCGTCGTAGGAGGAGACGGCGAAGCCGTGCGTGGCCGCGGCGACGCCTGCGGCCTCCGCGACGAACCCCTCATTCAAGACGGCGCCTGTACGGGCATCGAGCGTGACCGCGACATTGCCCTTCGGCGATGTCAGTCCGACGAGCCCTTCGCGACGGTTTATGGCGATGGCGCCGACATAGTTGGCGAGCGCCTCGGTCGTTCGCTCAGGCAGGGTGAGAAAGACAAGGTCTTCACCTCGCGAGAAGTGGCCGACGAGCGGCGGCAGGTCGTTGCGCGGCCCCTCGTATTGGCATGCGAACCAGACCTTTCCGTCGGCGCCTATGTCCACATGCCGCGTCGATAGCCGGCTAAGCGCCTGCGGCAGCACATGCTTTTCGATGAGTGCGCCCGTGACCGTGTCGACGAGCGTCAGGCTCGGCTCCATATGGTCGAGATTGAGCTTGGTGCGGCCGAAGTCCGGATGGGTCTCGATGCCGCCATTGGCGATCACGAGCGTCCGCCGGTCGGCGGCAAGGGTCATGTCGTGCGGCCCGATGCCGTAGGTCGGAAATTCGCCGATCCGCGCAAATCCCTTCGTGCCGTCGTAAATGCCGATCATGCCGCGATTGGCGGAAAAGTCGTTCTCGGTCGCAAAGAGCAGGCGCCCGTCGGCCGAAAAGCAGCCGTGGCCGAAGAAGTGGCGGCCCTCGGCGGCTGCAATAACCACGGGTTCGGTGGCACCATCGGTCGAAAGGATCATCGCATAGGTGCCGGGCCGGCGGGCAAAGGCGACAGCGCGTCGGCTTTCCGGAGAGAAGGCCATGCCGTGCGCCCGTGCCGGCAGCAGCGTCCGGTCGATGATTTCTCCCTCATCCGTGAGCGTCGCAACACCGTAGCTGCCATCCGGCGCCATGAAGGCCGAGGCGAAGACGGCATCCGCTCGCTCGAGCGCGAAGACATCACGCGGGGCAAGCGTCGCCATCCAGGCGGCACCCGCCATTTTGACGAAGCTGCGTCGGTCGATGAGTGCTTTCGCGGTCATGCGCGTCTTGCCATAAACGGGACGATGACGGCGGCGATGCCGCCGCCGATCTCGATTGTGTTTAGCAGATTATCGTCTCAGAGCCAGCCGCGGCGCTTGAAATAGAGAAACGGCAACAGCGCCGACAGCACCATCATGGATAGCGCGTAGGGGTAGCCGAGCTGCCATTTCAACTCCGGCATGACGTCGAAATTCATGCCGTAGATGGAGGCAACCAGCGTCGGCGGCAGGAACACGACCGCTGCGACCGAGAAGATCTTGATGATCTGGTTCTGTTCGAGATTGATGAGGCCGAGCGTCGCGTCGAGCAGGAAATTGATCTTGTTCGACAGGAACAGCGCGTGATCGCCGAGCGAGGCGGCGTCGCGCTGGATGAGCTTGACCCGCTGCCGGCTCTCCTTGGCTGCTTTGCGCTGACCGTTTCCCTCGATCGCGACGTGGTAGGCGACGAGCCTGCCGACGCTCACCAGACTTTCGCGAATGATTGTCAAGAGGTCGCCCTTCTGGCCGATCTGCTCGATCAACGATTGCAGGTCGCGCGTCTTCTTGGTGGCGCTGGCGTTCGACTTGCGAAAGACCTCGCGCGAGATCGCATCGACCTCGTTGCCGGCGCGCTCCAGCGCGTCCGCCGTGCGATCGATCATCGCTTCGAGCAACCCCAGCATCACCAGTTCGCCCGTTTCGCAAGCCGCCCCGTTCGGCCGCTGGATGCGGGTTGCATAGACCTGGAACGGCTTCGGGTCGGCGTGGCGTACCGTGACGAGACTCGTTCCCTTGAGAATGAACGTCACCGGCACTTTTGCCGGATAGTCGCTATCAAGTTTCGCTGCGGCGGTCATCGTCATGAACTCGGCGCCGTCCTCCTGGTAGAGGCGGTCGGAAAGCTCGATTTCCTGCATCTCGTCCCGTGTCGGGATGGCGATTGCCAGCTTCTCTTCGACCAGCCGGGTTTCCTCGGCAGACGGATTGAAGAGGTCGAACCAGATCACCGGTTCCTGGGATGCCAGGCCGTTGAGGAGATCGACGGCCGCGAGATGGTTGTTCTGGCCTTTGTAGATGCGCAGCATGTAGGGGCTCCATGTGGCGAGTCATCCGACCGCCTGGAAGCCCTGATCAATCAGGACCGGACGGCCGTGAGCGTGAAGGCTCGACTTCGACTGTCGGGGTTCATTCCGGTTGATCCTTGGTAGGTGAAACGTGCCCGCGACAGCGGACACGACTTGGGCTTTGCGCCCAAAAGCGCGGCTTGTCAACCGCCGCTCGGCGGGGCCGCTTCACGTTGCCGTGTCAACCTGCCCTGTCAATCGCCGTCGGCAAAGGAAAAGCCCGCGCCGAGGCCGATGGCGCCGCCGAATTCGCGATTGAACCGATCGAGAAGATCAGCGGTGTTGAGCGTGATGAAATCGAGCGTGGCGCGCTGGTTCTCGTCCACAAGTGCCGCGTCGATCGGTCCGTCGATGCGGTCCGCGGCGCGGATCAGCGCCTTGAAGAGGAAATTGATCGATCCGGCGATCGAGCGGCTGTCGGCTGGAAGGAGGTTTTCCATGCCGGCCGTGTTGAAGAGCTTCTGCAGGGCCCGCAGATTGGCGGATATGGACGGCATCGTATTGACCGAGCGCCAGTAGATGGCGAGTCTTGGACGGCCCTTGTCGGACTTTCCGTCGACTGTGCCGGCGTAGAAGGGCCGCAGCCGCTGATCCTTCACCATCTCGACGCTGTGGACGAGCACGCCGAGGAGCTCGGTTGCGGCTTCCTTGCTGTCGCGGAAGAGTGGATTGTCGGAGCCCGGCTTCTTCCAGGCGGCCTGGATTCCATCCGACCTTTCCCATTCGGCGAGGATCTCGCCGGCGATCGCCCTGAGGTTCTCCGATATCGCGATACCGTAGCGGCAGCGAAAGGCACCGTCCTTCCTCGCAAGCGTTTCTGCCCCGGTGCCGTAGAGGACGTATTCGAGCGCGCCGAGGCCCTGGACCGCGACGCTTTTTTTCTTGAGGCCCTCTGCCTGCGTTGCGCTTTCGTCTTCCTTGGCAAGAATTGCCTGCACCTGCTTGAGACCGGTGCTCTTGCGGTCGGGATAAAAGAGGAAACGCTCGAAGCGGTTGTGTTCGAGGGCTGGGCCAAGGCGGATGATCTCGATCGCCGACCATCTCTGCACGACGCGCGAGAAGGCCGAGCGGGCGGCCTCGAGCGCCGCTGCCGAAGGTGCCTTGCAAAGCGTTCCGCTCGTTTCGGCAAGAACGCCCGTCGCTTCCGCGAGGCCGCGATAGCCGGGGATGATGAAGCCGTCCACGGCCTTTGCCATGACGCCCGGCACCGCGGCCTCGTCGACGACGCGCGGCGACAGCGCTTCACCTTCTTGCGCGGCCGTCTGGGTGGCGATGGCCGTGAACAGGATGACGGCCAAGGTAAGGGGAAGGCTCGGGCGCATCAGAGTGACTCCAGGAATGTGATCAGGGCTTTCCGGTCGTCCTTCGGCAGGGCGGCGAAGGCGTTGCGAGCCTTCTCCGCTTCACCGCCGTGCCAAAGGATGGCCTCGGCAAGACTACGGGCGCGGCCATCGTGAAGGAAGAAGGTGTGGCCGCTGACGGTTTGCGTCAGTCCGATCCCCCAGAGCGGCGGCGTTCGCCACTCGCGGCCCTCGGCGACGCCGACTTGCTGGCCGTCGGCAAGACCTTCGCCCATATCGTGCAGCAGGAAATCCGAATAGGGCCAGATCAACTGGAACGCCTGCTCCTTGTGCGATGCATCGCGCCGCGTCACGAATTTCGGCGCATGGCAGGCCGTGCATCCGGACTCGTAGAAGAGCCGCTTGCCCCTCAAGGTTTCCGGAAAGCTCGCCTTACGGCGGGCCGGCACGGCCAGGTTGGAGGTATAGAAAGTCACAAGGCCAAGCACCGGATCGGGCGCCTCGACGGTGCCGAGCCGTTCCTGAACGCCGGTCGGCAGCGCCCGGCAATCGCTCTGCGCCTCGGTGCAATCGCCATGGCTGTGGTCGTTGTCCGGGCTGGATATGCCGATGTCGATGGCGAAGGCGTCGGCGGCCTGTCGCCGGAGCGTCGGGCTTTGGGCTTTCCAGCCGAAACGGCCGAGCATCATGGCTCCGGTTTTGGCGTCGCGTATTAGCGCGGGCCGCCCGCTGATACCGTCGCCGTCGCGGTCGTCCGGATCTGAGCGCGCGAAAATGTCGGCCTCGTGGATCGCCTCGATCAGTCCGAGACCGATCATGGGGGAAGCGACGCGCGGCGAGAGCGTCGTTGTCGGATCGAGCGGGCCATAGCCGAGGCCGGCGACCGTGTAATGCGGCTTCCGCAGGGAAACCGTCTCGCCGTCCGCAAGCGTCACCTGCTCTTCCGTATACGTGATCGCGACGCGCCCTTCGGCTGCAAGCCCCGGCACGGCGCTGTCCTGGAGTTGCACACCATACACGGGATCAGGAAAATTGAGCGCGGTATGGGAGGGAATCATCTCCCGTTCGGCGTCGTCACGCGGCGCACGCGCAAGGCGATAGAACATCGACGTCGAGTCGGACGCGCCTTCCGGCGGTCGGCCGCGACCGTCGCGCGGATGGCAGCTCTCGCAGGAACGGGCGTTGTAGAGCGGGCCGAGCCCGTCGGAGGCTTGCGTGGAGGAGGGCGAGGAAACCCAGAGCTTCTCGAAGAGCGCTTTGCCGAGCTTGAAGTTCTGCTCGGCCTCGAAGGGCAGGTTCGACGAAAACTGGGAGAAGATTTGCCGGTCGATCGGCGCAATCGTCGTTGCGGCGCCGGCGGAAAGAGCCTCGAATTGTTCGGCCTTGGAGAAATCCGTCGTCGGCCGGGTAACCGTCAGCACGCGCGAGCGGTCGTGCTCGGAAAGGTCTTCGCGTTCGGAGCGGCACCCCCCTCTGCCCTGCCGGGCATCTCCCCCACAAGGGGGATCGGCAAGGGGCGATACCCCGCTCAAGCCATTAACCTGCGCGTCTGTCGTTGAATTCGACCCCGGCACCTGCGCGCTTGCTATCAGGCAGGATCTTGCTACTGGCCAATCTCCCCCCCTGTGGGAGAGATGCCCGGCAGGGCAGAGGGGGGTGCCCACACCCGCGCCCCCGCTTTCGGCCGTTGCAGTCTGGTTGGCTTCCGCCCTAGCGACGAGATTTATGTCGTCGCCGATCGCCGCTGCGGTGAGACCGAGGGCGGCGAGCGGCAGCGCTAGGAGGCGGGAGGTCACATGCATTGGACGTGGGCCGGGCCGCAGCCTTTCGGAGCGGCCCGCCTTTCGGCTTATTGGAAGACGGCGCTAGGATTATCCAGGCTGTCGGAACCTTCAAGCTCGATCGTGCCGAGATCGAGCGACGCGATGACGCGTTCGACGGTCTTCGCCTGCGCGATCAGCCCGTCGATCGCGGCCTGGACGGTGGCGTTACCCTCGGCATTGCCTTCGCCGATCATCTGGTCATAGGCCTCGACCGTTTCGGCGCGCTTCGCC
Source organism: Ensifer sp. IC3342 (assembly GCF_020193655.1). Lineage (GTDB taxonomy): Bacteria > Pseudomonadota > Alphaproteobacteria > Rhizobiales > Rhizobiaceae > Sinorhizobium. The sequence continues at coordinate 1,204,511 of NZ_JADYVE010000001.1, read as the reverse complement.
ATCGCCTGCATCTTTTCGACCGTGGCGGCGAGGTTGTCCTTCAGTTCCTTGTCCAGCGCCGCGTCCTTTGCGGCAACGAGTTCGGAGAGAGACGGACCGGTGAGCTTCGTACCGTCGACCCGGGTATATTCGCCGATATAGGCAGACTGGATGCCGATTGCGTCATGGAGATGCGAGTTGTGCGTGTTGTCCGAGAAGCAATCGTGCTCTTCCTCCGGATCATGAAGCAGCAGGCCGAGCTTCATGCGCTCGCCGGCGAGTTCCCCGTAGGAGAGCGAGCCCATGCCGGTGAGGATGGCGGCGAGGCCGGCCTTTGGATCGGCTTCGACCGCCTTGGTGGCGGCGCCATCCGGCGTCCAGTTGGCGACAATTTCCTTCAGATCGGAAACGAGCAGGCTGGAGGCTGCCTTCAGATAGGCGGCGCGGCGATCGCAGTTGCCGTTCGTGCAGGCCTTGGTATCGAAGTCGGTATAGGAGCGGTTGCCGGCGCCCGCCCCGGTGCCGTTCAGGTCCTGTCCCCAGAGCAGGAATTCGATCGCGTGGTAGCCGGTCGCGACGTTCGCCTCGATGCCACCTGCTTCCTGCAGCGTCCCGGACAGGAATTCCGGCGTGATGTTCGTCGCGTCGACATCGTTGCCGTCGATCTTGATTGTTTTGTTGGCGATCACGTTTGCGACGAAAAGTGCGTTCTCGTCGCTTTCGGTGCCGTAGCTCTGATCCACATAGTCGATCAGGCCCTCGTCGAGTGGCCAGGCGTTCACCTTGCCTTCCCACTCATCGACGATCGTGTTGCCGAAACGATAGACCTCGGTTTCCTGATAGGGGTTGCGCGCCTTGAGCCAGGCCTCACGGGCGGCCTTCAAGGTCTCTTCGCTCGGGCTTGCGATCAGCGCGTCGACGGCCTTGTCGAGTGCTTCGGCCGTCATCAGGGCGTCTTCGTATTTGGCGTGGGCAACGGCAGCGTAGTGCTTGACGACCGCAGCGGCATCGGTGGCGGCATTCGCCGGTTGCAAGGCCAGTGCGGACGTTGCCGTCATGAGCGCCAGCGCGGCGGCGCGGATGAAATTCTTGGTCATGACCCTCTCCTTCGCTTCTCCTGCAGCGCCCGGGCGCCCCTATGAGGCGCATAAAGATCGCTGTAGCACTTTGCATTGCTGCACGGTTCTACCCCTGAAACGGGTCCGGTTAGGAAACATGCAGTGGGCGGCGAGCAAACGTCGGAGCCCGCTAAAGCCCACATGTCATGGACCAAAAGTAAACTTGTGTCAAAGTGTATAGTTTAGAATGTTTTCAATCTTTTCCTGGGCGGCGCGCGGAAACACCGGCCAGCGATCTGGCGCTAGCTCCTTCGGCCCATGAGGCAGAAAAAGAAGCCGTCGGTTCCTGTCGAAGCGGGCGTCAGCGTGACCGTCTTCATGTCGGCGGACCACGGCTGTGGCTTGTCGGTACCGAAGAGCGTCGCCCACGTGTCGGCGGCCGAGAGGATTTCGAATTCCGGGTTGTCCTCGCAGAAACCGTAGACCTGCGATTCGTTCTCCTCGTGAAGCACCGAACAGGTCACGTAGATCAGATGTCCGCCCGGCCGAACGAAGTGGGCGGCGCTTGCAAGAGCTTCCTCCTGCTGTGCCAGCCTCTCCTCCAGGTTCTTCTGCGTAAGCCGCCATTTCGTGTCCGGGCGGCGTCGCCACGTGCCGGTGCCGGTGCAGGGCGCATCAACAAGCACGCGATCGAAGCGCCCGGCAAGCGGCGCTAGGGATTCCGCCGATTCATGTACCTGCACATTGCGGGTGCCGGCCCGCTTCAGCCGCTCGATGATCGGCGCCAGTCGCTTGCGATCGGTATCGTAGGCGTGCACTTGGCCCTTGTTGTTCATAGCGGCCGACATGGCGAGCGTCTTGCCGCCGCCGCCGGCGCAGTAGTCGAGCACCTGCTCGCCCTCCTGCGGGAAGACGAGATCGGCGACGATCTGCGAGCCTTCGTCCTGAACTTCGAACCAGCCCTTCTGGAACGAGATCTCCGCTGTGACGTTCGGAAGGCGCGAAGCACCTTCGCCGGCCGGGATGCGCACGCCGTGGCGGGCAATCGTTGCCGGTTCGGCACCGCTTCGTTCGAGCGCCTTCAAGACCTTCTCACGGCTGGCCTTCAGCGTGTTGACGCGCAGGTCCAGCGTCGGCCGCCCGGCAAGCGCCTGAGCCTCTTCGAGCCAGTGGTCGGAGAAGTTCTCCTCGAAAGAGGCCTGCGTCCATTCCGGAATATCCGCCTGCACATGCTTGGGGGCGTCTCCGAGCCGACGCTTGGCAAAGGCCTTCATCATTTCCGCCGACGGCGCCTCGGGCGCGAACTTGTCGTCGGCGAGCTCCGCCGCAAGCGTGTCGGGGGTGAAGCCCCATTGCCGATACATGACCGCGTGGCCAAGCGCGGCCGCACTGTCGCTGTCCATCAGGTAGGCGTGGGAGAGTTTCATCCGCAGCGCGTCGTAGACGATATTACCGATCGCGGCACGGTCGCCCGATCCGGCGAAGCGGTGCGAAAGGCCCCAGTCCTTGAGCGCGTCGGCGACGGGACGCTTCCGTTTTTCTATGTTATCAAGAACCTCAATGGCTCCCGCGAGCCTTCCGCCCAATCGCATCTTCCATGAACTCCTTTTTCGCCGTGGTAGCGGCGATGACACCGAAGAGCAAGCCGGAAGCGGCATAAATGGCAGAGACCGCCAGTCTCCGTAAACAAATCCGCCCGGTGCGAAAATCGGGCGGACGTATTGGCGGATCAGGAATTAATGACGCGGTAACAGATGCTGGCGGTTCCCGAGCGGATCATGCCGATTTGCGAGGCGGCCGCCTTCGACAGATCGAGCACGCGGCCGCGAATGAACGGACCGCGATCGTTGATGCGGACGACGACCGACTTGCCGTTGCGCTTGTTGGTAACCTGGACCTTGGTGCCGAATTTGAGGCTGCGGTGGGCAGCGGTGAGGCGTGCGGCGTTCATTCTTTCGCCGGACGCGGTCTTGGAGGTCAGTGCGTACCAGGATGCACCGCCGCAAGCCGACCCTGCTGCCTGACTATCGGATGCCGAGACCAACCCCATCCCGACGGTGAATAGCACTGCTGCGGCAGCAGTCTTAATGTTCGCTGGTTTCAAGCGACGACCCCCACGGTTTGAAAGTTTAGTTAATTTCCCTGCTGATCGAGCTAATTGAGGCGAAAGATGGCAAAACCGTGCTTCAACCGTTAACCATTCATTAGGAATTGTTGAAAAGTAGTGAAAATTTAAAACGGAAGATTGTTTGAATTATTTTAAAGCTTCGTGCGAAGTTCTTTGGAATCAGGGATTCAATGTCGAACGGAGCTCCCCGCCCGGTGCAGACTCCCTGTGGTGGAAAAAAATCATTTAAAAATTTCGATTTGTATGATTTTCCAGGATTCTCGTTCGTCGAAATCCGTTAACTATCGCTAAAGTTGTAGAGGCGGGCGAAGTATAGGCCAAATAGGGGCAAGCGTTAGGCAGTCAAACGAAAGTCGTCCTCACCGTTACTATCGGATGATCTGAAGACATGCTTTCATCCGAACGGAGGTATTCTGGATACACGAATTGTGGTGGTGTCTACTTCCCACGCCAGGCGCCTGTTTCCCACAACTGTGCAAGCGACACGCGATAATTCGGGAAGGCGAATTGGAAGCCGGCCTCGCGAAGGCGGGCATTCGAGACGCGCTTGTTCTCACCGTAGAAGGAGCGCGCCATCGGCGACAGTTCGGCGGTCTCGAAAGGAACTTCCGGTGGCGGCTCGACGCCCATCAGCCGGGCGGCTTCCGCGACCACATCCTGCGGCGCGGCCGGTTCATCGTCGGTGATGTTGAAGATCCCACCCATGCCACGGTTGGCGAGGAAAGCGGTAGCCGATCCAATGTCTTCGACGCGAATGCGGTTGAAGACCTGGTTGGGTTTTACCAGTCGGCGTGCCGTGCCGTCGGCGAGGTTGCGAAAGGCATTGCGGCCAGGGCCGTAAATGCCGGCAAGGCGCAGGATCGCGACGGGAATGCCGCGCTGGGTGCCGTAGCGAAGCCAGGCATTCTCGGCCTCGACCCGTTCGACCGAACGCTGGGAAACGGGCTGGCAGGCCGTTTCTTCCGTCACCCAGGCACCTTTGTGGTCGCCATAGACGCCGACGGTGGAAAGATAGCCGATCCAACGAAGATTCGGCAAAAGCTCGGGCAACGGCGCCACGCCGGCGCGAAACATCGGGTCGCCGTCCCGTCCCGGGGCAATCGACTGCACGACATGGGTTGCCCGGCGCATTGCCTCCGCGAGTTCGGCGGATATCGCCACTCCCTCATAGAGGAGGGGGCGAATCCCGGCTTGCGCAAGCTCGGCGAGCCTTTCGGGCGCACGGGTGGTGCCGGTCACGGACTGGGCAGCAGGCGCCAGCGCTTTTGCGATCGCCGTGCCGGAATAGCCGGCGCCAAGAATCAGGACATGCATCGGCTTACTCCTGCCATTTCCCATTCCAAAAGAACGTCGTTGTCGGTTTCCGGCCCGCACTGCCCGGCGAAGGCGACAAGTTCGTCTCGCGGCAATAGCCGCGAGAGCGCCCAGATGGCCATGCCCCTTACTGTCGGGGAAGTGTCGCACGCCAGTGTCTTGCAATGCGTTATCAGGCCCTTTTCGCCGGAATTGCCGGCCGCGATCAAGGCGTTTCTGACGAAACGGTCGCGGCCGACGCGTTTGACCGGAGAACCGGAGAAGAAGGCGCGAAATGCCGCATCGTCCAAGGTCAGGAGGAAGCTCAACTCCGGCTCCTTCAGGTCATCGCGCGGCTTGAGCTTCATTTCAGAAGCCGAGCGCGCGAACTTGTTCCACGGACAGGCCGCAAGACAGTCGTCGCAGCCATAGATCCGGTTGCCGATCAGAGGGCGGAGCTCGGGCTCGATCGGACCTTTGTGCTCGATCGTCAGATAAGAAATGCAGCGCCGGGCGTCGATCTGGTAGGGCGCCGGAAAGGCGCCGGTCGGGCAAGCGTCGAGACAGGCGCGGCAGGAGCCGCAGTGGTCGCGCTCGGGCTCGTCGACGTCGAGATCGGCAGTCGTGAAAAGACTACCGAGAAACAGCCACGAACCGTATTCGCGGCTGACGAGATTGGTGTGCTTGCCCTGCCAGCCGATGCCGGCCTTTTCGGCGAGCGGCTTTTCCATGACCGGTGCCGTGTCCACGAAGACTTTCACGTCCTCGCCGGCACGGGCGGCAAAGCGCGTCGCGACCTCCTTGAGCCGCCCCTTTACGACATCATGATAATCGCGGTTCTGCGCGTAGACGGAAATCGCCGCGCGGTCCGGCCTGTCAAGGATTGCGCGCGGATCGTCCTCGGGGCCGTAGTTCATGCCGAACATGACGAGCGAGCGGACGTCGCTCCACAGCACACGCGGATCGGACCGGCGTTCTGCCGTTTCGGCAAGCCATTCCATCGTGCCGTGAGCGCCTTCGGCCAGAAACTGTTTCAGCCGCGCGGGCGCCTCCGGAATGGCGTCCGGTCGCGTGATGCGACAGATATCGAAGCCCTTGTCCGCCGCCTCGCTCTTCAGAAACGCGGTCAGTGTGCTGCGCTTCCTGCCCTGGTTTTCCGCTCTTACGGCATCTCCAGGCATTGCCTTGTCCTCAGAAATCGAGGTCCGCATAGTGCGAAACCGGCGTGACCCCGCGCACCCGCTCGCCGAGCAGCGGTCGAAAAGACGGGCGGGATTTCAATCGCTGGTACCACTCCTTGGCCGTCGGCGCCTCGGACCAGTCGATTTCGCCGAGGTAATCGAGCACGGAGATCGCGGCCGCCGCGGCAAGGTCGGCATAGGAGATGCGGTCGCCCGCGAGCCACGGGCGTGAGCCGGCGAGCCAGGAGAGATACTTCATGTGCTGGCGGATATTGGCGCGCGACGTGCGCAGGATTTTGGAATCCGGTGCGCCGCCGCCCTGATCCGGCGTCATCTGCAGCTTGAAGATGCGTTCGCGCACCAGCGGGCGCGTCACATCGGCTTCCATTTTCTGCAGGAACCATTCGGTGAGGCGGCGAATCTCCGCTCGCTGGAACGGATCCTCGGCGAGCAGCCGGCGATCGCGCTTCAGAATGCCGTTCGTTTCGTCCAGATATTCCGAAATGATCGTCGCACCGCAGAGCGCGCGCATGCTGTCGTCGACATAGACCGGCAGCGTGCCCGCCGGATTGAGGGCCAGAAAGTCCCGCCGGTTTTCCCAAGGCTGCTCCTCGCTCAGCTCGGTCTGGTAGCCGTATTCCGATAGAATCAGGCGTACGAACCGGGAGGCGGAGGACATGGGGTGGTGATACAGTGTCGGCATCGAGGGTCGCGCTTCGTAGATCTTTTTCAGGGAGCGTCAACATCGTGGCACATGTGTCTGGCCACGGCTTGTCATAAAAACGAGCTATAGGTAGTTCAGGTGGCAAACACAAGCAAATCGACCTTCTCCTCCCACACCCCAACATGTCAGGAACATCTTATTTATGGCGGATCAATCGATCATCAGCGCGCTCGTCCTCGGGCTCGTCGAGGGACTGACCGAGTTCATCCCCGTGTCGTCGACGGCGCATGTCCTTCTTGCCGGTCACTTCCTTGGCTTCAGGTCACCCGGAAATACCTTCGCTGTCCTCATACAGCTTGGCGCGATCCTTGCGATCCTGCTGGTCTACTTCCACCGGCTGCTCAAGATCGCGCTGGCCTTGCCGTCGAGCGCCATCGCACGTCGCTTCGTGCTCTCTGTGCTCATCGCCTTTCTTCCGGCAGCCGTCATCGGCGCCGCAGCCCATGGCTTCATCAAGTCGGTGCTTTTTGAAACGCCGATGCTGATCTGCATTGTGCTGATCGTCGGCGGTCTCATCCTTTACGCGATCGATCGTCTGCCGCTGAAGCCGCGCTACACCGACGTGATGGACTATCCGCCGTCGCTCGCCTTCAAGATCGGCCTCTTCCAGTGCCTCGCGATGATTCCGGGCACGTCGCGTTCCGGCGCCACGATTGCCGGTGCTTTGCTGATGGGAACCGACAAGCGTTCTGCGGCGGAGTTTTCCTTCTTTCTCGCCATGCCGACGATGGTCGGTGCCTTCACCATCGACCTCTACAAGAACCGCGATGCGCTCTCCTTCGACGATATAACGCTGATTGCGGTCGGATTCATCTCTGCCTTCGTGGCCGGGGTGTTTGTGGTGCGTTCGCTGCTCGATTTCGTCTCACACCGCGGCTTCACGCCCTTCGCGATCTGGCGGATCATCATCGGCGTCGCCGGTCTGGTCGGCCTTTGGCTTTTTGGATAGGCCAAAAAATAAAGCCGCATGCGCTCTTTCGAAACGCATGCGGCTCCCTGGCCCCCGCCAAAACTTAGATCTCACCGCCGCAGTGCCGTCCGTCTCTCGGAGGACAGTTACGCTTTATGCGGCAGGTGCCGGCTTACTTGCCGGAAAATTCGATCGACGCCGTCGTGCAGGGGTCGACGCCATAGGCGGGCGCGCATCCCTTGCTGCTGCTTGCCACGGTGCTCGGAGCCATGATCGAACCAGCCAGAATGATCAGTGCCGCAGACGCAAAAAAGATTGCGATCGACTTGCCCATGGGACGTCATGCCTTTCGAGTGTGATGTTGGCACCGACTGCGCTCGCCGAGCGATGTGGCGCGAGGGGTGTTTATTCGCTGGACATGTCATGATCAATATCAGGACATGCTGAATCTGCGGTAAACGCTATTCGCGTTCGTAACTGCGGCAGAATTGCAACGTTGTTGCATCATTGCAACAAACAAAAACCGCCGGCGAAGCCGGCGGTCACAGCGCGAAGATCCGCAAGAATGAGATGTCAGGCCGCCCGTCCGCCGCGCTGATACTGCCCATGCGGGCGATAGCGCACCAGATAGCTCGGCAGGATCGAATCGAGCATCGTCGGTTTGATGCCGATTCCGGCGAGCGTGCGTCCCTCGGATTCAGCTCGTGCGGAAACGACATTGTCGGATTTGAGCAACACTACCTGATCCGCCGTGAGCGGTGGCGTGATGAACGGCACCAGCGACGCGACCCTACCCATCAACGAAGCGATGCGGAAGGGCAGCGATACGAGGCGGCGCTTGCGGTCGATCGTCTTCAGCATGAGTTCTAGACATTCGCGGAACGACAGGACCTGCGGTCCCCCAAGCTCGTAGATCTTGCCTTTCTCGATCTTGCCGTCGACGGCGAGGGCGACCGCTTCGGCGACGTCGGTCACATAGACCGGCTGAAACTTCGTGCGACCGCCGCCGATGAGCGGCAGGAACGGCGAGAACCGGGCCATTTCGGCGAACTTGTTGAAGAAGCCGTCCTCGGGTCCGAAAATGATCGACGGCCGCAGGATGATCGCTTCGGGAAGCGTTTCGAGGATCGCAGCCTCGGCGCGGCCCTTGGTGCGGGCATAGCTCGACTCGGATTTGGCGTCGGCCCCGATCGCCGAGATGTGGGTCAGTGTCGCCCCGGCCCCCCGTGCCGCTTCGGCGACCGCCCGCGCACCGAAATCCTGAACTGCGTCGAACGTGTTGCGGCCGCTCTGGAACAGGATGCCGACACAGTTGATCACATGGTCGGCACCTTCGACGGCGCGGTCGACCGATTTGCGATAGCGCAGGTTGGCCTGGACGAAGGAAATCTGGCCAACATTCCCGAGCGGCTGGAGATGACCGGCGAGGTCGGGCCGACGGACCGCGACGCGAATGCGATAGCCGCGCTTGGCGAGCGCGCGCACCACATGACGGCCGACAAATCCGGACCCGCCGAAAATCGTCACCAGCGGCGGAAGGTTGGACAAGGTCATGGGAAACGCACTCCTGATAGCATTGGGAAGAATTGCTTGCTACATAGCCCAAGCGGCGGGCGAGGTGAAGGCCAATCACATGGCCGCACAAGCACTTTCGTGACCCCTTCTGCGGGCGTCAGACGCCCTCCACCACCACCATCTCGGCGTCGGCCACTTCCTGGCGGATCGCCGCGGCAATCTGGTATTCGGGCGAGTTGTAACAGTCGACAGCGGCCTCAAGCGAAGGGAACTCGATGACGACGTTGCGGGCGCGAACCGCGCCTTCCAGCCGGTGGAAATTGCCACCGCGGGCAAGGAACTTGGCGCCGTATTTCTCGAAGGCCGGCTTTGCCGCCGCGACATAGTCCTTATAGCGCTCAGGGTCCCGTACATCGACCCGAGCGATCCAATATCCCTTGGCCATGATTAGCTCCTCGTCTTTCGGTAGAAAACACAGACGGGATCGTTACTTCCGGCAATTCGCGCTCAACGTCAAGCGCAGCTTCTCGCCCATGGACGGCAGCTTGCAAAATAGCCGGAGAGCCTTCCTGCGGCACCGGCGGATCAAGCGGAAAACGCACTCTCCATTTCGCTCAGGATCGCGCGGGCGGCAGTCAACGGCTCCGCAGCCTGGACGATCGGCCGCGCGACGACAAGATGGCTTGATCCGGCGCGAAGCGCTTCAGCCGGCGTCATCACTCGCTTCTGGTCACCCTTGTCGGCGCCGGCCGGCCGGATGCCGGGCGTGACGAGCGCCATGTCCGTTCCGATGATCTTGCGCACAGCCGCAGCCTCCTCGGCGGAGCAGACGATGCCGCCCATTCCTGCGGAGCGCGCCTGCTCGGCGCGGCGCAGCACCAGCGTGTGCGGATCGTATTCGTAACCGGCATCGATGACGTCCTGCTCGTCCATGGAGGTGAGGACCGTAACGCCGAGCAGGCAGAGGCCGGATCCGCGCGCCGCCTCGACCGCCGCCTTCATCGCCTTGGGATAGGCATGCAGCGTCAGCATCGACATGCCCATCTTGGCAATGTTTTCGACACCCTTCGCCACCGTGTTGTCGATGTCGAGCAGCTTCATGTCGAGGAAGACCTTCCTGCCGCTTGCGGCAAGATCGCGCGCGAATTCGAGCCCGCCGGCGAAGGCGAGCTGGTAGCCGATCTTGTAGAAGACGATGTTATCGCCAAGTGTCGAGACGATCTTTTCCGCCTCGGCAACCGTCGGAAGATCAAGGCCGACGATCAGCCGGTCGCGCACGCTCATGGTCATGTCGAGATCACCCCTGCCAGAATTCCATTGGCGTCCAGTCGCACGTGACGGCGCGATCCGCAAGGCGAAAAGCAAAGAGGTTGCCGCCCCCTGCCGGCTGGTCCGCGTCGCGCGCGATCGCCGCGCCGGTCATGCGACATTTGAGCAGCGTCCCGACACCCCCATGACCGACGAAGGCAATCGGAATTGCGGGGTCGTGGCGATCGAGAATGTAGGAAACGGCATTCCAGATGCGCGTCTGCGCGTCGATCGCACGCTCCCACCCTTTGAAGCTTTCGTTCGGGTGGGCGAAAAACCAGTCGGCGGCCTCCTCGAACGCCTCCGGCGGCAGGAAGCCTGTCGCGGAGCGGTCGTTCTCGCCCATCTCTTCGTCGGTCTCGACCGGGATGCCTGCCGCATGCGCCAGTATGGCCGCCGTCTCCATGGCTTTCGTCTCATGGCTGGAGATGATGCGGCCGAGGGATCTGACCCACGGGTTCGAAGCCGTCGCGCGGGTGCGGTCCTTGCCGAGCTCGGACAATCCCCATTTCGGCACGGCGATTGCCGGGTCGATCGTGACCTGCGGATGGGTCAGATAGACGCCGAACACGCGATGCCTCAATGCGCCTTACGATAGACCCAGAGCTGAGCGGGCGGAATGTTGCGCACGACGAAGTCGAGATGCTGGATGCTGTAGCGATCGGGCATGGCGACGACAGGCGAGAGCGCCCCATAGGAAATCTGCACCACCGGCCGTCCGACCGGGATGCGCGAAAGCAGGTCTTCGATGAGTTCGACACGGCGGTGCATCGGAAAGTTCAAAAGCGGCACGGCGGAGACGACGCTGTCGAACTGCCGGTCCTTTAATGATCCCAGCGTGTGTTCGAGATCGAACGCGTCGCCGTTGATGAACTGCACGCCGGCGAAACGAGCCTTCAGCTGGTTGAAGAAATCAGTCGAATATTCCACCGAGACCAGTTTTTCCGGCGCGATGCCGCGCTCCAGGATCGCCTTGGTGATCACGCCGGTTCCGGGGCCGAGTTCGAGCACCGGCAGGCCCGAGCGGGGATTGACCACGCTCGCCATCCTTCGCGCCGTGATCGAGGACGTTGGCAGGATTGCTCCGACGGCGCGGGTGTTACTCATCCAGCCCTTGAAGAAGCGGATTTCCTCGTCGAACTTCCGACCGAACTTTTCCTTCACCTTCAAGCGCAAACTCATCGAACCCCCTCGAAAAATCATTCTCATTCCGGCCGCACGCGGCCGAGGCTGCGTTGTGATTCGGCCAGGTCGCGTAAACGCATGGGGCATAATGTGCTCCCATCTGCGGCAAAAACAAGTCTGTCCGCGTCTAAAAGCGACAGCTTATCAACAATGCGCGACTACAAGTTTCATAAAAAACCCGCCGTACAGTGTCGGCGGGCCAGCCTTTCATGCCGCGGTCGAAACGAACGCTCACACGCGCATCGGCATCAAGACGTAAAGCGCGTCCTCGGCTGCGAGATCACGCACCAGCGTCGGCGAACCAGGATCGGCAAGCATGAAGACCGCATCGTTGCCTGTCAGTTGGGCGGTGATGTCGAGCAGGTATTTGGCATTGAAGCCGATTTCCAGAGGATCGCTCTCGTAGCCGACCGGCAGTTCTTCCGTAGCACTGCCTGAATCCGGATTGTTGACTGTCAGCGTCATCTGACCGTCGGTGAGCGCAAGCTTCACCGCGCGGCCGCGCTCGGAGGAAATGGTCGAGACGCGATCGACAGCCTGGGCAAAGGACTGGCAATCGACGCGCAGCTCCTTCTCGTTGTTGGCCGGGATCACCCGCTGGTAGTCGGGGAAAGTGCCATCAATCAGTTTCGAGGTCATGATGATCGAGCCGATCGTCAAGCGGATCTTGGCGTCGGAGACTTCGACCGTCACGACGATGTCGGGATTGTCGAGCAGCTTCTGCAACTCGCTGACGGTCTTGCGCGGAATGATGATGCCCGGCATGCCTTCCGAACCCGCCGGGGCCTCGACATCGGCGCGGGCAAGACGATGGCCGTCGGTCGCAACTGCCCGCAGCTTCAGCTGTCCCTTGTTCTCGACCGCGTGCATGAAAATGCCGTTGAGATAGTAGCGGGTCTCCTCAGTCGAGATCGCGAATTGCGTCCGGTCGATCAGCATCTTGAGGTCCGTCGCCTTCAGCCGGAAGGAATGCGAGAAGCTCCCGGCGGTCAGATCCGGGAAATCCGATTGCGGCAGGCACTGCAGCGAAAACTTGGAACGGCCGGAGGCAACCGTCATCGCCGTGCCTTCGGCATTGGTTGCAAGCAGCACTTCGGCGCCGTCGGGGAGCTTCCGAACGATATCGTAGAGGAGATGCGCCGGAACGGTGGTGGCGCCCGCCTGTTCCACCTGCGCCGGCGTCGCCTCGGTGATCTCGAGATCGAGGTCGGTTGCCTTCATTTCGAGGCTCGCTCCGTCGGAGCGCAGCAGCACGTTCGAGAGGATCGGGATCGTGTTTCGCCGTTCGACCACGCGGTGAACATGGTTCAGCGATTTCAGGAGATTGGACCGCTCGAGAGTAATGCGCATGGGATGCTACCGCTTTCAACCATTGCCCGGCGGGCGAACCCGCCGCGGCGTCAACTGCGAGTGTCCCGGCCGATCAGCCGGAAGGATGTGGACGGGCAAAATGGCAGAAAGAGAGCCGCAAAGGCAAGGGGTTTCGCCGGGAGTTTCCCCAATTCACAAGGGTGCGGCCGCGACCCGTCCTTGCCTCACGCCATCAGCTCGCCCATAAAGGGCGAAGCCGGCACGACGGGCATAGTGAGGGGGAAGATAAGCAATTGGAAAAACACGCAATGGCGGAAGCGGCGGACAGGGAGAAACAGCGCAGCTACCGGCTGCACAATGCGAGCATTCCGGCCCGCCCGCTGGAGCCGGCGCTCTATCTCGTTGCGACGCCGATCGGCAATCTTGCCGACATCACCCTCAGAGCCCTGGAGACGCTCGCCGGCGCCGACGTTCTCGCCTGCGAGGACACGCGCGTCACCCGCGTGCTGCTTGATCGCTACGGCATCGTCAATCGTCCCTTGTCCTATCACGAGCACAATGCCGACGAAGCCGGTCCCCGGCTGCTGGCGGCGCTCGGCGAGGGCAAGTCGGTGGCGCTCGTCTCCGATGCCGGCACGCCGCTTGTTTCCGATCCCGGCTATCGTTTGGCGCAACTCGCGATCGAAGCCGGCCACCGGGTCGTGCCGATCCCGGGGGCATCGGCGCCCCTTGCCGCCCTCGTCGGCTCGGGCCTTCCGAGCGATGCTTTCCTTTTTGCCGGCTTCCTGCCGGTAAAGGACAAGGCGAGGCGCGATCGCCTCGGCGAGCTTGCCGCGGTGCCGGCGACGCTGCTCTTCTTCGAGTCGCCGCATCGGATTGCAGCAACGCTCGCCGCCGCCGCCGACGTACTCGGCACGGAAAGGAAGGCGGCCGTCTGCCGCGAGCTGACCAAGGCCTTCGAGGAGTTCCGTCGCGGCACGCTCGGCGAGCTCCGCTCCTTCTACGCCGACGGCGCGAACGTAAAGGGCGAAATCGTTCTGGTCGTCGGTCCGCCGGAAGCGAAGCCGGTTCCAAAGGACGCGGATGTGGACGCTCTCTTGAGCGCGCTTGCGCACGACATGCCAATGGGCAAGGCCGCAACGGAAGCCGCCCGCCGGACCGGACTGCCGCGCAAGGAACTCTATGACCGGCTTCTCGCTCGCAAGGAACGCGATGACGGTTGAGCAGCGGGACAATCGCAAGCTGAAGGCCTTGAAGCGCGGTCAGGTCGCTGAATACCGCGCGGCGCTCTGTCTCATGCTCAAAGGCTATCGCATCGTGGCGATGCGTTACCGCACCAGGCTCGGAGAGATCGACATCATCGCCCGGCGCGGTGATCTCGTCGCCTGCGTCGAAGTGAAGGCTCGCCGCGGCTTCGACGAGGCGGTCTTCGCCGTCTCCGACACGGCGCAGCGGCGGATCAGGGCTGCGAGTGATATCTGGCTGTCGCGCCAGGCGGATTTTCACCGTCTCTCCGTCCGCTACGATATTGTCGCCGTAACCCCCTGGCGCTGGCCGCGGCATTTGCCGGATGCATTTTGACACGCAGGATGAGAAAAAGTGTGTGTGGTTTTTCGCGCGCATCCCGCACTAAGAATTGGCGTCGATCGCGTTCATGATTCTGGGGCGCTCTGGCGAAGAATCATGAACGTGATTTGGAGCGTAAAATTGTAATCTTGCCGACACAAAAGCGTTACCTCACTGTCATCGAAGGTCACTAGTCCACTGCCATTCCTAACGAAGGTGGAGAGGGCAATCGACCATGATCAGGAACTTCATCACTGCCGGTTTCATGCTGGCGCTTTCGGCATCCTCCTCGCTTGCTGCGACTGAAATCACATGGTGGCATGCCATGGGCGCCGAGCTCGGGCAGAAGCTCGAGGCGATCGCCACGAAATTCAACGAAAGCCAGACCGACTATGTTGTGAAGCCGGTCTACAAGGGAACCTATCCCGAGACGCTGGCGGCGACGATCGCCGCCTTCCGCGCCGGACAGCAACCGGCAATCGTGCAGGTCTTCGAGGTCGGCACCGGCACGATGATGGCTGCCAAGGGTGCGGTCTATCCGGTCTACAAGCTGATGGCCGATCAGGGCGAGGCCTTCGATCCCACGTCCTTCATCGCACCGGTCGTTGGTTATTACACCGATACCGAGGGCAACATCCTTTCGATGCCGTTCAACTCCTCGACGCCGATCCTTTATTACAACAAGGACGTGTTCAAGAAGGCCGGCCTCGACCCTGAAGTCGCTCCGAAGACCTGGGCGGAAGTCGAGGACTTCTCCCACAAGATCGTCACCTCCGGCGCGGCGAAGTGCGGCTTCACGAGCGCCTGGATCACCTGGATCCAGACGGAAAACCTTTCCGCCATCCACGACCAGCCCTTCGGCACGCTGGAAAACGGCTTCGGCGGCACAGGGACGGAATTCACCTTCAACGGCCCGGTCCAGGTCAAGCATTGGGGCAACCTGAAGAAATGGGCAGACGAAGGCCTGTTCCAGTACGGCGGCCCAGTCGGCGGTGACGATGCCGCCACGAAGTTCTACGCGCAGGAATGCGCGATGACGATGAACTCCTCGGCCGGTCGCGCCGGCGTCATTAAGAACGCCAAGGACTTCACGCCCGGCTTCGCGCCGCTTCCCTACTACGACGACGTGACCAAGGAGCCGAAGAACTCGATCATCGGCGGTGCGACGCTCTGGGTTCTGAACGGTCAGAACGACGACGTCTACAAGGGTGTCGCGAAGTTCTTCACATACCTGTCGCAGCCTGAGCTCCAGGCCGACTGGCATCAGTTCACCGGCTATCTGCCGATCACCAACGCGGCTTACGAGCTCGGCCAGAAGCAGGGCTACTACGAGAAGAACCCTGGTTCCGACGTTGCGATCCAACAGATCACCCGTGGCACGCCCTCTGTAAACTCGAAGGGTGTACGCTTCGGTAACCTCACCCAGGCACGCGCCATCCTCGACGAGGAATTCCAGGCGCTGCTCGCCGGCACCAAGACCGCTCAGCAGGCGCTCGATTCCGCCGTCAAGCGCGGCAACGAACTGCTGCGCGAGTTCGAAGCGGCCAACTAAGGTTGCACTTTACCGACGGGGAGCCGGCGATATCGCCGGCTTCTCGCATTTCGCCTGTTAGCCGGCCGAAGCGAAAGTCTACGATGGACACGAAACGCACGATCTTTCCGAACCGGGTGCTGCCCTATCTGCTTCTGGCGCCGCAACTCGTCGTCACGCTCGTGTTCTTCATCTGGCCCGCTGGGCAGGCGGTGAAATCGTCCTTCGAGCGGGAGGACCCGTTCGGGCTGTCGGCAAGCTTCGTCGGCTTTCAGCATTATGCCCGGCTTCTCAAGGATCCACTCTATCTCGACTCGCTCGGACGAACGGCCGTCTTCGCCGTCGCCGTGACTGCACTTTCGATGGCGCTCGGTCTCGCCCTTGCGGTAGCGGTCAATCGCCTTTTGAAAGGTGGGCGCTTCTATACGACGCTTCTCGTCTGGCCCTATGCCGTGGCGCCGGTGATCGCGGGGCTGCTCTGGTGGTTCCTGTTCAATTCGACGACCGGCGTGCTTGCCTATTTCCTCGGTCAGCTCGGCATCCGATGGGATCACAATCTGAACGGCACGCATGCGATGATCCTGATCGTCATCGCCGCCGCCTGGAAGCAGGTTTCCTATAACTTCCTCTTCTTCCTCGCCGGTCTTCAATCCGTGCCGCATTCGCTGATCGAGGCCGCGGCGATCGATGGCTCCGGGCCGGTCAAGCGGTTCTTCACGATCGTCCTGCCGCTCTTGTCGCCCACCACCTTTTTTCTCTTCATCGTCAACGTCAACTACACGATGTTCGACACGTTCGCCATCATCGATGCCACCACGGCAGGCGGGCCGGCCCAAGCGACCAATATCCTTGTCTACAAGGTCTATGACGACGGTTTTCTCGGTCTTAACCTCGGCTCGTCCTCGGCGCAGTCGGTACTTCTGATGCTGATCGTCGTCGTCCTTACCGTCATCCAGTTCCGCTATGTCGAGCGGCGCGTGCAATATTGAGGGGATGGCGATGGTCGAAAACCGCCCGTTTCTCACCTTCTTGACGCATCTGGTCCTGATTGCCGGCGTCGTGCTCGTTGCCTTCCCGGTCTATGTCGCCTTCATCGCGTCCACCCACACGCGCGAAGTCCTGGTTGGCGGCATGATCCCGCTTCTGCCCGGTGGCCATCTCATCGAGAACTACGCGCAGGTGTTGAGCGCCAGCTCGGCCGCCAACGGCCTGCCATCCTACACGCTGATGGCGCTGAATTCGCTCGGCATGGCGCTGATCATCACATTCGGCAAGATCGTGATTTCGATCCTGTCGGCCTTCGCCATCGTCTATTTCCGCTTCCGCTTCCGGCTGCTCGCCTTCTGGATCATCTTCATCACGCTGATGCTTCCGGTCGAGGTGCGCATCATTCCGACCTACAAGGTGGTGGCCGACCTCGGCATGCTGAATTCCTATCCGGGTCTCACGGTGCCGCTGATCGCTTCGGCGACCGCTACCTTCCTTTTCCGGCAATTCTTCATGACTGTGCCGGACGAGTTGGTGGAGGCCGCACGTGTCGACGGGTCAGGCCCGCTCAAGTTTTTCCGCGACATCCTGCTGCCCTTGAGCCGCACCAATATCGCCGCGCTCTGCGTCATCCTCTTCATCTACGGCTGGATCCAGTATCTCTGGCCGCTGCTGGTCACCACCGATCCCGGTTACTACACGCTGATGATGGGGCTGAAACGCATGGTCGCCGTCCAGGATGGCGAGGTTCAATGGCATCTGGTCATGGCCGGGGCCATCCTGGCGATGCTGCCGCCCGTTCTCGTCGTCATCCTCATGCAGCGCCTCTTCATCCGGGGCCTCACCGAAACGGAGAAGTGATATGGCCGCTATCGAAATCCGCGAAGTCCGCAAGATCTATGCCGGCGGCGTCGAGGCGGTGAAATCCGTCTCGATCGATATCGCCGACGGCGAGTTCATCGTGCTCGTCGGCCCGTCCGGCTGCGGCAAGTCCACGCTCTTGCGCATGGTCGCGGGACTGGAGACGATCAGTGCCGGCACCGTGTCGATCGGCGGACGTGTCGTGAACGCGATCGAACCCGCTGAACGCGACATCGCCATGGTGTTCCAGAACTATGCGCTCTACCCGCACATGACGGTCTATGAAAATCTCGCCTATGGCCTGAAGAACCGGAAGACACCGAAGGCCGAGATCGATGCACGTGTCGCCGAGGCCGCGCGCATGCTTGAGATCGAGCCCTATCTCGACCGCAAGCCGCGCGCGCTTTCCGGCGGTCAACGCCAGCGCGTCGCCATGGGGCGGGCGATCGTCCGCAAGCCCGCAGCCTTTCTCTTCGACGAGCCGCTGTCGAACCTCGATGCCAAGCTCCGGGTTTCGATGCGCGGCGAAATCAAGCGATTGCAGAAGCGTCTCGGCACGACGTCGCTCTATGTCACGCACGACCAACTCGAGGCGATGACGCTCGCCGATCGCCTCGTCGTCCTGAATGGGGGCCGGATCGAACAGATCGGCCGCCCGCTCGACGTCTATCACATGCCGGCCTCGACCTTCGTTGCAAGCTTCATCGGTTCGCCGGCGATGAACCTCGTCAAAGGCACTCTCGAAGGCCGCCGGCTCCATATCGGCACGCAGTCGATCGACCTCGGCCGTCAGGTGCCGACGGAAGGTCCGGTAACGGTCGGCATACGCGCGGAGGATCTGCGTCTCGCAAGCGATGGCGAGCAGGTGCTTCTCTTCCGGGTGGATTATGTCGAAGAACTGGGAGCCCAACGCCTCGTCCACGGCGCAATCGACGATCAGATTGTCACGGTCGCGCTTGCGCCGGAGACGCCGCTTTCGGACAGTCTCGCCATTACCGCCGCGCCCGGGCGCCTGCATTTCTTCTCGCCGGACGACGGCAGGAGGCTTGATCGCAAGCTGGAACCGGCAGCGGGCGGCGCATCCGTCGCAACGAGAAGCGTGAGTCTGGAGCCGGTGGCGTGATTGAAGGATAGTTTCGGTACGTGCCGGGCACGCGGTAGGAGAAGTGCCGGGCTTGTCCGGAGCGAACCCTGCGATCGAGTATTTTGTTCTATTATTGTTCTTGTTTTTGAGCGCGCTCCGTGCAAGATTTGATCCTGCAACCGGCGGCGGTTGTGGCGGCGCGAGGGCGGGTCGCCGTGACTGGAGCGGGATGAGGAAAGTGTAAAGCGGCTTTACGCGCACCTCCCGCTCTCATTCTAGGGGGCATCATGGTCGCGCGCGTCAGCACAGTCGCATTCCAGGGGATCGAAGGCGTTCCGGTCGACGTCCAGGTGATGGTGGCACCCGGCAAGGTCGGCATGCAGATCGTCGGGCTGCCGGACAAGGCGGTCGCCGAAAGCCGCGAGCGCGTCCAGGCGGCGCTCCACGCATCCGGGCTGGCGCTGCCGGCAAAACGGGTCACGGTCAATCTGGCGCCGGCGGACCTGCCGAAGGAAGGCAGCCATTTCGATCTCGCCATTGCGCTCGGGCTGATGGCGGCGCTGGGTGCCGTTCCGGCCGATGCGCTTAACGGCTACGTCGTCATCGGCGAACTCAATCTGGACGGCACCATTGCCGCCGTCGCCGGCGCGCTGCCTGCCGCCATCGGCGCCAACGCGCTCGGCAAGGGCCTGATCTGCCCGGCGGAAAGCGGCCCGGAAGCGGCCTGGGCAGGATCGGAGATCGACATCCTCGCACCGCGCAGCCTGATCGCCATCGCCAATCATTTTCGCGGCACGCAGGTGCTCTCTCGTCCTGAGCCCGCGATCCGGGCCGCTGCTGCCAACGTGCCCGATCTCGCCGATATCAAGGGCCAGGAAAGCGCCAAGCGCGCGCTCGAAGTGGCCGCTGCCGGAAACCACAATCTGCTTATGGTAGGCCCGCCAGGATCCGGCAAGTCGATGCTCGCCGCGCGGCTGCCGTCAATCCTCCCGCCACTCTCCCCGGCGGAATTGCTCGAAGTTTCGATGGTCCATTCGATCGCCGGGCAATTGCCGGGCGGCAAACTTTCCGATCGGCGGCCGTTCCGGGCGCCGCACCATTCGGCCACCATGGCCGCCTTGATCGGTGGTGGGCTCAGGGCGAAGCCCGGTGAGGCATCGCTCGCCCACCATGGCGTGCTATTTCTCGACGAGTTTCCGGAATTTTCGCCGCAGGTTCTCGACGCGCTGCGCCAGCCGCTCGAAACCTCGGAGTGCATCATCGCGCGCGCCAATCACCGCGTCAGCTATCCGGCGGCGATCCAGCTCGTCGCGGCGATGAACCCGTGCCGGTGCGGCATGGCGGGTGAGCCGGGGCGCACATGCGCTCGCGGCCCGCGCTGCATGGCCGACTACCAGGCGCGGATTTCCGGCCCCTTGATGGACCGCATCGATATCCGCATCGACGTTCCGGCGGTCAGCGCCGCCGACCTCCTCCGCCCGATGGCGGCCGAACCGAGTGCAGCCGTTGCCAAGCGCGTCGCCCGCGCCCGCGCGCTGCAGGCGGACCGTTTCGCCGCCCTCGGCCATCCGGAGCTGACGAGCAATGCCCGTGCATCGACGACGTTGATCGAGAAGATCGCCGATCCCGACGCCGGCGGCCTGCAACTCCTGAGGGACGCGGCGGAGAAGATGAAGTTCTCGGCGCGCGGCTACCACCGTGTGCTGAAGGTGGCACGCACGCTGGCGGACCTCGACGAGGCGGCGACCGTCGGCCGGATCCATCTTGCCGAGGCAATTTCCTATCGCGTCGCCGGTGAGCGACTGCCGGTGGCGGCGTAGAAGTCATCAAATTGCAAACCGGAGCGCGCCGGAGGGAACGGGAGGGGAGTGCAAAGCCGAGCGGGGGAGCGTCGTAGCGGTCATTTGGGTCTGTTTCATCCTTCACGGCTTTAGGTGTCCGCGCGAAGGGCGGCAGGCCATGTCCGCTTTGGATCGAAGGCGGCCTTTTCGCCGTAGACCCGCGCACCAACCCGCGCGAAGGGCGCGACCGAAACCTACGCCTTCATCGGCTACAATCTCTTCTGGATCAGCGTCTTCGCCGCCCTGATCCGCTCCTCGTCGCGCTTGTAGAAGACCCATTGCTTGATCCGCTTCGCGCGCACAAGCCCGGCCTGAGACAGAACACGCATGTGCTCGCTTAGCGTCGCCGGGGAAATGGCGAGCTTATCGGCTATCAACACGGCGCAGACGCCATCCTCGATGAGATCTCCATCCATTTGCGGCGGGAAATGGGCCAGCGGCTCTTTGAGCCAGGCGAGGATCTGAAGCCGCCGTTCGTTGGCGAGGGCTTTGATGACATCGACCTCTTGCATTTCGTTAGTTTGCGAAGTTACGAATTAAAGTCAATAGCGGAGCGGGATAGGAAAAGTTGCGCGGTGCTCCGCCCGCATGGTCGGTTTGACGCGAAAACATCGCACTGGGAGCTTTCCATGATGATTGATACCTCCTTTTCACAAATACGCATCCGGGAGGCGGAAGCTCTGATCCGTCCTTACATCAGGCGCACGCCCATTCTCCGCGTCGACATGGCGGATTTCGGCCGAGTGCCCCTGTCTGTCGCACTCAAGCTCGAATGTTTACAGCATTCCGGATCGTTCAAGGCGCGGGGCGCCTTCACCAATCTGATCGGACGAGCCGTGCCGCCCGCCGGTGTTGTCGCCGCATCGGGTGGCAACCATGGTGCCGCGGTCGCCTATGCGGCAAGCTGCTTGGGCGTTCCCGCAACAATATTCGTGCCAAATGTGACGTCACCCGCCAAAGCAGACCGGATCCGAAGCTACGGTGCAAAGCTGGTGATCGGGGGCGAGCGCTATGCGGATGCGCTTTCGGCAAGCGAAATGTTCGTGAAAGAGGCAGGTGCGCTTGCCATCCACGCCTACGACCAGGCTGAGACTCTGATCGGCCAGGGAACCCTCGGCTTGGAGATAGAACAGGACTTGCCGGACATTGACACGTTGCTGGTTGCCGTCGGCGGAGGCGGATTGATCGGCGGCATAGCAGCCTGGCTCGCCGGACGGAAGCGAGTCGTCGCGGTGGAGCCCGAAGGCTCGCCGACGCTGCACATGGCGCTCGGTGCCGGCGGGCCGGTTGATGCTCCCGCCGAGGGAATTGCCGCCGATTCCCTGGCGCCGAAGCGGGTCGGCGCACTGATGTTCCCCATCGCCCAAGCTTACGTCGATCGCTCGATCCTTGTCGGTGATGACGAAATCAAACGGGCTCAGGCAGCATTGTGGGACACGATACGGATCGTCGCGGAACCGGGCGGTGCAGCGGCCTTTGCCGCCCTATTGAGCGGAAAATATACGCCGGAGCCAGGCGAGAGAGTCTGCGTCCTTATATGCGGCGCAAACACAACAGCGGTCCATTTCGACTGATATCTGCAGCGATTCAAAGGGCCGCGGACCGTTGCCCTTCAAAATGGGGGCGAAGGACGGCCCTTTGAATCCAGCGTGGGATTACGCCCCCAGTCCCTCGAACAGCACGGTCGAAAGATAACGCTCCGCAAACGAGGGAATGATCACGACAATATTCTTGCCGGCGTTCTCCTCGCGCCGGCCGACCTCGATCGCGGCCTGGAGCGCGGCGCCGGCGGAAATGCCGACCGGCACGCCTTCGAGCCTGGCGACGAGCCGCGCGGCTTCCACCGCTTCGCCCGCATTCACGGTGATCACCTCGTCGTAGATACTCGTGTCGAGGATCGCCGGCGCGAAGCCGGCGCCGATACCCTGGATCTTGTGCGGACCGGGTTCGCCACCGGAAAGTACAGGCGATTCCTCCGGCTCCACGGCGATCACCTTGACCGAGGATTTACACGCCTTCAGGACCTGGCCGGCGCCGGTGATCGTGCCGCCCGTGCCAATGCCCGAGACCAGGATATCGACGCCGCCCTCGGTGTCGTTCCAGATTTCCTCGGCGGTCGTCTTGCGGTGGATCTCCGGATTTGCCGGATTTTCGAACTGCTGCGGAATGATCGCGTCGGGAAGCGTCTCGGTAAGCTCCTGCGCCTTGGCGATCGCCCCCTTCATGCCTTTGCTGCCCTCCGTCAGAACCAGGTCTGCCCCCAGCAGGTAGAGCATCTTGCGCCGCTCGACCGACATCGTCTCGGGCATGGTGAGGATCAGTTTATATCCCTTGGCAGCTGCAACGAAGGCGAGCGCGATGCCGGTGTTGCCCGAAGTTGGCTCGACGAGGGTCGTGCGGCCGGGCGCGATCTTGCCCTGGGCCTCGAGCGACTCGATCATAGCGACGCCGATACGGTCCTTGACCGAGGCGATCGGATTGAAGAATTCAAGCTTGGCGAGGAGGTTCGCCTTTACGGCCTTCTCTTTTGCGAGCTTGTCCAGGCGCACGATAGGGGTGTCGCCGATCGTCTCGGTGATCGAGGAAAAGATGCGACCGCGGCCAGGCTTGCGCACTTCAGGCATTTCGTTGCTCCCTTCATTTGATGGTTATCGCGAGAATAGGAACAATGCCCGTTCCCTTCCAGAGCGTGAACGTCCACGGTTAGGCCCACGCGAAGGAAAAAGCGATTGCGAAACCGTTGCTTGGAGAATCTTTTTTCAGTTCGCCCGAGCCGCGATATAGGCCGCCGTTCCCGCGAGGATGCCGGCCGCGGCCCGGTTCAGCGCCCTGAGCGCCTTCGGCTGCTTCAGAAGCGAACGGGCGCGGGCCGCAAGCAGCATGTAGGGCAGCAGCACCGTGAGAAGGACAAGGAAGGTTGCCGCCAGCAGCAGGCTGTAATCTTCGGGCCCGATGGCGGTGAGATCGATGAGCGTCGGCACGAGGGCAACATAGAACAGCATCGTCTTGGGATTGCCAAGCGTCACAATCAGCCCCGACAGAAAGGACATCGCCGCGCTCGCCGACTTTTTCGCCTGTATGTCCTGCGACAAAAGGCCGGCGGTCCAGAGCTTCCAGGCGATGTATCCGAGATAGAGCGCACCGGCGATCTTCACGATCAGAAAGGCCGTGGTGAAGGTCTGGGCGACGAAGGCGAGTCCGAGCACCACGGCCGTCAGATAGGTCATGTCGCCGAGAATTAGTCCCAGGCCCATGAAGAAAGTTTCGCGAAATCCGGAACCGAGTGCCCGCGCAACCAGCGCCGTTATGCCGGGACCGGGAATGGCCGCCGCGATGAAGAGGGCGCCGCTATAGGCGAGAAGGGCCGCGAGTGTCACGATGGTTTTCCTCCTGGACGGGTGGCTTGTTTAACGCAAAGCATCGCGAAGGAGAACCCGGCTTGATCCCGATGGCGAGGCTTCTCGTGACAAAATTGATCGGGTGACAAGAACGGCGTTGCTCCGATCAGGAGAGCCGTGCACCTTCCGGAAAAATCGCGGAAGGCAATGCTCCATGCCGGAAATTCAGAACCTTGTAGGCTTTGCCTTGATCGCGCTCGGCATGGTGCTGACGCCTGGGCCGAACATGATCTACCTGATCTCGCGCTCCATCTGCCAGGGACCGGCAGCGGGACTCATCTCGCTCGGCGGTGTGGCGCTCGGTTTCGTCTTTTATATGGTCTTTGCCGCGCTCGGCATCACCGCATTGCTGCTGGCGGTTCCTTTCGCCTATGACGCGCTGCGTTTCGCCGGCGCGCTCTATCTGCTCTATCTCGCCTGGCAGGCGGTCAGGCCCGGCGGCCGCTCGCCCTTCCAGGTGCGCGACCTGCCGAAGGACGGGCCGCGCAAGCTTTTCCTGATGGGGCTTGTCACCAACCTGCTCAACCCTAAGGTGGCGGTCCTCTACCTTTCGCTGCTGCCGCAATTCATCCGCCCCGAACAGGGCGATGTCCTTCTCCAGTCGCTTGTCTTCGGCAGTCTGCAGATCATGATCAGCGTCACCGTTAACGCCTTGATCGCGGTGACGGCGGGCTCGATCGCCGCCTTCCTTGCCGGCCGCCCCCTGTTCATGCTCTTACAGCGCTGGCTGATGAGCACCGTGCTTGCGAGCCTTGCCGTCAGCATGGCGGCGGAGGCGCGCAGATAAAGCTACGGGCCGCAACTTGCTTCCGGGTGCGCGGCGCGCGATCTTCTATAGCGCCGCGCTTCTTTCTGACGCGCAAAGGTTGTTGTGGTCCAGTAGGCATGGCGGAGAGGATGATCATGCCCGGCAAACCAAGATCCCTCAGCTTGACCCCGGCGCACGTCGCGCAGGTTCACCGAGCGATTGCCGATGGCGGCCCGGGGCCGGGCGCAGTCCTTCATAGCGACGCGGACTACGACGAATGGGTGGAGCGGATGGTAAGGAGCCATCCGGCTCCGGCGTCGCCAACGATGCTCTTCGCCTATGGATCGTTGATCTGGAAACCGGAGATAGAACATGTCGGCGAAACGGTAGGCGTTGCCAGGGGCTGGCATCGTTCCTTTTGCTTTCGGATGACCCGCTTCCGGGGAACGCCCGAACGGCCGGGTCTCATGATGGCGCTCGATCGCGGAGGACAGTGTCGGGGTGTTCTCTACGAATTGCCGGATGACGACATTGAGGGGCAACTCGGAAAACTCTTCCGGCGTGAGTTCACCTATAAACCGCCCAACAGCATGCCGCGCTGGATCAAGGTCGAGACCGCACATGGTTCCGTCGCAGCCTTGACCTTCGTCATGAACCGCGCTTCGCCATTCTATGCCGGGAGCCTTTCCCCGGAAGCCGTCGCCGAAATCCTGGCGCGAGCGTGCGGCCATGTCGGTTCGGGAGCGGAGTATCTGCTCAACACCGTGACGCATCTCGAGGCCATGGGCATTCGGGACCGCAACCTATGGCGGCTGCAAGCGCTCGTTGCCCAGTGCATCGAGCAAGCAGTCTCGGGCGAGACCTAGTCGAACACGGGGCGCATGAAGCTGCGCTCGTAGCTCAAGATGCAGCGAGTCTCCTCGGCAAAAGCGAAGGCGGACTGGCATTCAGGATCGGCCGCCATCTCTGCGCGGTAGCTTTCGTAAGCGGCAAGCGAAGGAAAGCTGAACAGCGCCAGAGCGATGTTGTTTGCGCCTTCATGCGGCAGGAAGTAGCCGTGATGCGTGCCGCCGAGCCTATTGACCAGCGGGATCCAGAGCTTCGCATAATGTTCGAATTCCGCGAGTTTATAAGGGTCGATGACATATTTCAGGTAGCACGTGATCATGAAGCTCTCCCTTCGCGCACCCGCTGGATAGGCGAGTTCAGCCGAAGTTTCCAGCCGAGATTCATGCCGGCTGCGGCCAAGAGGATTGCCACCGACCCGGCGATCTGTGTCGCCTGCAATTCGTGGCCGAAAGCCACGCGATCGACGAGGATCGCGGCGATCGGATAGATGAAGGAGAGCGCGCCCGTCATGTGCGTCGGGAGCCGCTGGATCGCCCCATAGAGCAGGATATACATGATGCCGGTATGAACGACGCCGACGGCGACGAGCAGCGTCCATTGCCATGCGTCCTGAGGCAGCGGTGCGGAGAGCGCGAAGGGTGCCAGCATGATCGCCCCGGTGATCACCTGGATGAGCGCGATAAGATGCGGCGGCGTGCCCTTGAGAAGCTTGGTAAGGAGCGCGGCGACGGCGTAGAAGAAGGCTGCGCCGATGGAGAGTGCGATGCCGGCCAGATAGTGGTCGGGATCGAAGCCGCCGCCCGGCTTGGCCGAAACGATCGCCAGCATTCCGGCGAAGGAGACCGAAAGCCAGAAAAGCTTGGTGACTGTGATCCGTTCGCCGAGGAACAGCGCGCCGAGGCCGAGCAGCATGAAGGGTTGGGTGTTGTAGACCATCGTGGCGATCGAGATCGACGCGCGCGAATAGGCGGCGAAAAGCAGGAGCCAGTTGACGACGATGGCCACGCCGCCAAGCGCGGAGAGGAAGATGACGCGCGGCTTTAGCTGGCGGAAGTCGATGAGCCCGAACATCGCCGCGAGCGCGATCAGCGTCAACGCCCCGAAGACGCAACGCCAGAAGACAACACCTGTGACGGGCTGGCCGGACATCAGCACGAACCAGCCGATTGTCCCCGAAATCAGCATTGCCGCCGTCATCTCGACGCTTCCGCGCTTCAGTTCTCCGTCCATGGCTGGTCTCCTTATCTGATCGCACAACAATAATCGGCTGTTGCGCGACTTTATATGGAATCAAAAAGGAAAACTGGTTATGGTGCCTAATTATAGATGGTGAATTTGCTATTCTGCCTTACCGGGGGTGGCCTGATGCTGGATGATGTCGATAGCCGCATTCTCGAGATTCTCGCGGCCAATGCCCGCGTGTCGCTGAAGGAGCTCGCGCAAGAGGCGGGCCTCTCCTCGCCGAGTGCGGCCGACAGGCTGCGCAAGCTCGAGGAGCGCGGCGTCATCAATGGCTTCACCGTCTCCGTCAATCCGGCGCGACTTGGCTATCCGTTGCAGGCGGTGGTGCGCGTCCGGCCCATGCCCGGCATGCTGCATATCGTCGAAAAGCTCATTCAGGAAACGCCTGAGATTGTCGAATGCGACAAGATCACCGGCGATGACTGCTTCATCGCCAAGATGCTGGTGAGGGATATGGAGGAACTCGATACGATCCTCGACCGTATCGCAGAAAAGGCACAAACCAACACCTCGATCGTCAAGTCGACGCCGGTCAAGCGGCGTCTGCCGCCGCTTTAGATCTTGTTTTATCCCAAAACCGCTGCACAGCTTTGGGCGACATGCATTACTTGGAACCGGTCGAGCCGAAGCCACCGGCGCCGCGTGCTGTCGTGCTGGGCCCGTCCGCCTCGCGGATTGCCACCCGCGTCACGGGTGCGACCACCATCTGGGCGATGCGCATGTCGCGCTCGACGACAAAGTCCTCCTCGCCAAGGTTGATGAGCAGCACCTTCACTTCGCCGCGATAGTCGCTGTCGATCGTTCCCGGCGTGTTGAGGCAGGTGATGCCGTGCTTGAAGGCAAGACCCGAGCGCGGCCGCACCTGGCCTTCATAGCCTGCCGGAATTTCGAAGATGAAACCCGTCGGCACCAAGGCGCGCGCGCCCGGCTTGATCGTCATCGGCTCGCCGGCCGGAACGGCCGCGCGCAAATCCATGCCTGCGGCGCCCGCCGTTTCATAGGCGGGCAGGTCGAGGTCCTGCGCGTGCGGCAGGCGGATAAGGGTGAGGGCAGGGCGGTGTTCGAGGGGGCGCTTGGTCATTCCGCCATAAGCGTCGCGAGCCCCGCCGCAGTCAATTGCATATTGGCTCCTGAGCCTGTAAAGACGCCGCAACCCACAGGAACCTCAATCATGGCCGAAAGCATTGCCGAGGCGGTTTCCCGCCGCCGCACATTTGCGATCATTTCGCACCCGGACGCCGGTAAAACGACGCTCACCGAAAAGCTCCTCCTCTTCGGCGGCGCAATTCAGCTAGCGGGCGAAGTCAAGGCCAAGAAGGACCGCATTCAGACCCGATCGGACTGGATGAAGATCGAGCGCGAACGCGGCATTTCCGTCGTCACCTCGGTGATGACCTTCGAATACAACGACACGGTCTTCAACCTGCTCGACACGCCGGGCCACGAGGACTTCGCCGACGACACCTATCGCACGCTGACGGCGGTGGATGCGGCCGTCATGGTCATCGACGCCGCCAAGGGCATCGAGCCGCGCACGCTGAAACTCTTCGAAGTCTGCCGCTTGCGCGACATCCCGATCATCACCTTCGTCAACAAGATGGACCGCGAGAGCCGCGATCCCTTCGAGATCCTCGACGAGGTCGAGGAGAAGCTGGCGCTTGACTGCGCGCCGGTCACCTGGCCGATCGGCCGCTCGAAGACCTTCTGTGGCACCTATCACCTCGCCACCAACGAGGTGCGCGGCGCCGACACGCAGGAGCGGCTCACCAAGGTCAACGACCCGGAAATGGCTTCGCATCGCCTGCCGGAAAACGAGCGTGACGCCTTCATCGAGGAGACGACGCTGGCGATCGAGGCCTGCAAGCCATTCGATCAAAAGGCTTTTCTCGAAGGCCATCTGACGCCGGTCTTCTTCGGCTCAGCGCTCAGGAATTTCGGCGTGCGCGACCTCATCAATGCGTTGAGCGAATTCGCGCCGCCGCCGCGGGCCCAGGTGGCCGACATCCGCACGGTCGAGGCGACGGACGAGAAGATGACGGCCTTCGTTTTCAAGATCCAGGCGAACATGGACCCGAACCATCGTGACCGCATCGCCTTCGTCCGTGTCTGCTCGGGCAAGCTCGAGCGCGGCATGAAGGCGCGGCTCTCGCGCACCGGCAAGCAGATGGGGCTGTCCGCGCCGCAGTTCTTCTTCGCCTCGCAGCGCCAGCTTGCCGACACGGCCTTTGCCGGCGATGTCGTCGGCATCCCGAACCACGGAACACTCCGCATCGGTGACACTCTGACCGAAGGCGAGCCGCTCGTCTTCCAGGGCGTGCCAAACTTCGCGCCGGAAATCCTCCGCCGCGTCCGGCTCGAGGACGCGATGAAGGCGAAAAAGCTGAAGGAAGCGCTGCAGCAGATGGCGGAAGAGGGCGTCGTGCAGCTCTTCTCGCCGGACGACGGCTCGCCGGCAATCGTCGGCGTCGTTGGCGCGTTGCAGCTCGACGTTCTGAAGGAGCGCCTGCAGGCGGAATACGGCCTGCCCGTTTCCTTTGAGATGTCGCGCTTCTCCGTCTGCCGCTGGATTTCCGCCGATCATCCGGGCGAACTGGACAAGTTCATCGCGGCGCGTCGCGGCGACATCGCCCGCGACCTCGATGGCGACCCGGTGTTCATGGCGCAGGACAGCTTCTCACTGCGCTACGAGGCGGAACGTCATCCGGCGATCAGGATGGTGGCGATCAAGGAATATCACGTCGCCAAGGCGGCGTGATCGATCCACGCGAAGTACGTAGCCGGCGCCCGCGCAGCGCCGGCTACGACGGCGTCATCCGGAGTGCCAGGATTAGTTGGGCGACACGGACGGTGACCAACACGTAGACGGCCACCAGCAGCAGCTGCAGGGCGACGTGCCGCTTGATCTTCCCAAGCCGATGAAGTCCGTCCGCGAAGTTGAGGAAAAACAGCGCAATCCCGGTCGAGAAGACGAAGTAGCCGGCGACCGGGATACTCAACAGCCCCTTCGCATCGATGATGTCGGGATGCTCGACGGCATGCAGGCCGGCCGCGATGACCAGAGTCGCGACAACCAGATTGCGGACGTGGCGAAAGATTTCCTCGAGCCCGCCCCGATCGAGAAGCGCCTGCTTGAGGTTCAGAAGCCATGGCGTGGCGCGTTCGTGGGGCATCGCCGCTTTCGTCTCGCATTGTGATTTGGTGCGGATGATATTGGCGTCCGGTTTGCATCGTCAAAGGATTTCGGCCCGTCGCGCGGACATTGGACCCATTGGGGACGCAGGTGCGCCCCGGCTTCAAATATCGAAGCGCGGGGTCGACATATCCAACACAACGCTGCGCGGAGTGACGGCCCAGACCGCGGCCACGGCTCCCGCCAATTCATGGACGAGCCGGCCCACGTCTGTCGCAGCATCGGCGTGCAGCGCTTCGGCGACGACAAGCACGGCCGTCGTCTCGTCACTGACCGCCGAATGGCCGCTCTGGCGGTTCGTCCAGCGGCGCGCATGGGCCCGCCCTTCGCTATCCGCGAAGATCACTTCGTGTTGCTCGGGATGTTCGGTTTCGCCGGAAAACGTGGTGTAGGTCTCGCTGCCGGAGGCGTAACGAACCTCGAGATGACCGGCCACTCTGGAAAGATCGAAAACCGCGATTGGAATGGCGAATGCGAGTGATGCCGCGTTGCAAAGGTCGATCAACGGGTGAATCCGTGGCAGGGACCCATCCCTGCGGAAACGCCGCAGCAGCGCCTCGGAGGCCGAGCGATATTGTGTGGGCTTCAAACCCATGCGCGAGAAGGCGCGCCGCCAGGCCTGGATCTCTGGAAAATCACCCTCCGTGCTTGCTGCGAGCCGTGCTTTCGCCGCGGCCTCGAATCCGGCAATGTGCGCATCAATGGTGACGTCCCGGTGGATGCCTTGGGCGTGAAGAATTCCGGCGGAAAGTCCGGGAAAGTCCCTCCAGATGTCGCTTGCATGGCGGAAATACATTCTTGCTGCCTCTCTGGTGTGAACGGCGATTACGGCGGTGTCGGCATCGCGCTCGGGAATGCAACTTCATCCAGCTTCCGAGCGATTTCGATCGGCGCTCGGCAACCGAAGACCAAAACTGAGGACGGCGGCGAGCACGCAAACGATGCCGATCAGCTGATTGGCGGAAATCGGCTCTCCGAGTATGGCAAAGGCGAGGAGAACTGCTGAGACAGGGGCAAGTGCCGTGAACACCGACGCCTCCGTGCCGCTCACTTTCATGAGCCCCGCGTACCAGAGCAGAAAGCCACCGATTGTCGGAACCAGGGCGTAGTAGCCGACCGCGATGAGCGATTGCGAGGTTACCGCAGCCGTTTGTGGAATTTCGAGCAGGGCAATCGGTGCCGAGACAGCGACGCCCAGACCGGCCATCAGCGTCGACAGGGCGAGGGGCGAAATCGCGGTTGTCAGGCGCTTGTTGATGAGAATGAAGAGGCCTTCGCAAATGACGGCGCCAAAGACCAGGATGTTGCCGAGGAGCGAATGCGCACCACCGCTGTCTGCCCGGAAGACGATCGAAAGCACGCCCGCAGCGGCGAGGGCAATCGCCATCAGGATAGAACGATCCGGCCGTTCGCCGAGAACGACAATGGCGATCGCTGCCGAAACGATGGGCAGCGTACCGATGATGACGCCGGCATCGGCGGCCGCTGTCAGCCGCAGGCCGGAAATCAGCAGCGTCGTATAACCGACGCTGCCGGCGCCCGCCTGGATGAACAGGATGAGCCAATCGCGTCGTTGCAACTTCGGCCAATGCGTCGCGGTCGCGCGCATCAGCACGAGGAAGAGCGGAAAGGCGAGCGCGAAGCGCAAGGCCGTGGCCGTGAACGGCGGCAGTCCGGACGCTATGACCTTGCTCGCGATCACGGTGCTGCCGACGAGTGCCATCGCAAGCGACAGATAGACATAACCCTGAAATTGCTTCGACATGACCGCTGACCCTCGCGTGAGGGCTGCAGAAAAACCGATCGGCGCCCGGCGGTCTTGAACGGAATTGCAGGCGCTAGATCACGATGATTTTTGGGTCGAATCGACCCAAAATCATGAACGTGATCGATTCTAATAAGTTGAGACACGGGATGCGGGCGGAAAACCGCGCACACTTTTCCTAGCCCAAGGCTGCGACATAGGCGCCCGGCGAAACGCCGTAGGTGCGCACGAAGACGCGCGTCATGTGGCTCTGGTCGGCAAAGCCACCGGCGATCGCCGCTTCTGCGAGCGGAGTGCCTTCGGCGATCAGGCGCCGGACAATGTCGATCCGCCGTTGAACCAGATAGGCGTGGGGCGTGAGGCCGGTCGCCTTCGCAAATCCCCGCACCAGCTGGAATCGACTGAGGCTGCTTTCGCGCGCCAGATCAGCCAGTGTTATGGAAGCTAGCGGGTCGTCATCGATCAGGCTGCGCGCTGTGGCGATCGATCCCGGCACCTTGCGTGTGCTGCGTGGGACGCACCGCATCACCTCTGCAAAAAGCATCAGAACGAGCTCGCCCCAGCGAATGGTCGCGTCGCCGCCTTCCGAGGTGGTCGCGATTGCGAAGAGTTCGCGGAAATGCGCAGCAAGGGCGGCGTTTCGGATGACCGGATTGGCAAACTCGCATATTCGTCGTCCGCCTTCGCTGATATCGCTGACGGCGGCTTCGACGATTGCCGGATCAAGATAGAGCATCCGCCAGGAGCGACCGGCATCGCCGATCGGCGCGCCGTCGTGGACTTCGTTGGGGTTGACGGTGATCACGTCGCCGCGCGCGGCCTCCACCGGCCCGCGTCCGCTCAGGGATTTTTGCGCGCCTTGGTGGATAAGGCCGATGCCGAACTGATCATGTGTGTGGCGCGGAAAGCTGTGGTTCGTCGCCGCTTCGACCGCATCGACGCCGGCGATCCGGCGACGCAGCATTCTGAATTGGCCCTTCGTCATGCCGCTAATCCCGCAACTTGCCGGGCAGCTTGCCAATGTCCGCGATCCAGGGCAGGGCGGACGAGCACCAGATCTGCGACCGCGGCGCAAGCGCGCGCCGCTGGTTGATCGTGCCAAGGCGGATGCCGATCTCCTCGGCGTCTTCGTCCGTGCCGGTCGTGTAGATCGGCGAGCCGCATTCGGGGCAGAAGAACTGCAGGCGCTTTCGCCCGTTCTCGGCGATCTTGACGTAAAGTTTTGGCTCGGCGCCGGTCAGACGGAAGGACGCCCGCGGCGTACTCGCTGTGACGCGATAGGCCGAGCCTGTCAGTTGCTGGCAATCGGTGCAATGGCAGATCGACACGTCGTCCGGGTCAATCTCCGCCTCATAGGTGACATAGCCGCAATGGCATTGACCATCGATCCGCATCGGCCGCTCCTCGCACGTTTCCGCTTGAGCGATACGATAGACCAGCCGGGGCAAACGTCCAGAGAGTCTCCTCAGATGCCGGTGAACAGCCACTCGTGTTCCTTGGCGTTATAGAACTTCCAGATCCGCTTCGGTCCCGCCATGACGTTCAAATAATAGACGTCGTAACCGTGAACGGCCGCGACAGGGTGATAACCCTTAGGCACAAGCGTGACGTCGCCGTCCTCCACCGCCATCGTCTCGTCGAGCGAGCGGTCGTCCGTGTAGACGCGCTGCATCGCAAAGCCCTGCGGCGGATTGAGGCGGTGGTAATAGGTTTCCTCGAGATAGCTTTCGGCCGGCAGGTTGTCCTGATCGTGCTTGTGCGGCGGATAGGACGAGGTGTGCCCGCCCGGCGTGATCACCTCGACGACGAGCAGCGACTGCGCCGATCCGTCGTCCTCCGGCATGATGTTGGTGACATAACGGGTGTTAGTGCCCTTGCCGCGCGTCATCTGCGGGTGCGTGCCAGGACGGATGACCTTGGCCTTGAAACCCTCGCCACCGGGCGCGGAGCAGATCGCAAGGTCGAGATCGGTCATCGCCTCAGCCTGCCACTTGCTGCCCTTCGGCACGTAGACGGCATAGGGCTGTCCCTCGAAAGGCGTCATGCGCTTGCCGAGTTCGCCGAAGTCTTCGCCGTCGACGGAAATCTTCGCCTTACCGCTGACGAGAACGAGGCAGAGTTCCTTCTCACCGGCTTCGCCCGCCGCGCTTTCGCCGGGCTTCAATCGGTTGAGCGCGAAACCGACATAGGTCCAGCCAGCGCTCTCGGGCGTGATTTCCTGCATCAGGCCGGATTGTGCCTTCGGTTTGACAAGCAGTTTGGACATTTCGACGGTCTCCTAATCTTGATGACACTGGAGGCTGCCCCTCACCCTGGCCCTCTCCCCGCTCGCGGGGAGAGGGGATTCTGGAGTTGGTCGCTCTGCCTTCTCGCCTTTGCGCAGGCGATGGACGTGGAGGGCGCGGCAAACCCCTTCTCCCCGCAAGCGGGGAGAAGGTGGCGGCAGCCGGATGAGGGGCGCGTTATATCCGGTCCAGCCCCGCTTCCTTCGCAAACGCCTTCAGCGACTTCAGCCCGAGCGACTGGTACTCGAACGGATTGCGCACGGCCGAGTCCTGCTCCGCCTCGATCACCAACCAGCCATTATAGCCGTGTTCGGCTGCGATTTTCAGCACAGGGAGGAAGTCGACGCCGCCTTCGGAGTCGCCCGGCACCGTGAAGACGCCGCGGCGCACGCCCTCGAGGAAGGAGAGGCCCTGGCTCTCCACTTCCTTGCGGATCGCGGGACGGACATTCTTGCAATGGATGTGGCGAACGCGGTGCATGTATTTCCGCGCGACTTCCGCCGGATCGGAGCCGCCGAACCATGCGTGGCCGGTGTCGAGCAGAAGCTTCGTCGCCGGTCCCGTGTTCTGCATCAAAAGATCGATCTCCTCGCCAGTCTGGACGATCGTGCCCATGTGATGGTGATAGACGAGATCGATGCCCTGGTCGGCGCAATACTGCGCGATCGCCTCCAGGTCGGCGCCGAATTTCTTCCATTGATCCGCCGGTAGCACCGGCTTGTCTTTGGCGACGGATTTCGAATCGTCGCCGTGAATGGCATTGGAGGTTTCGCAGACGATCGCCACCTTGCAGCCATTGTGCTTCAGGAGATCGAGATGCGGCTGGATTGCCTTCTTCTCGGCTTCGACGTCATGCGTCAGAAGATTGGTGGAGTGCCAGCCGGAAACGAAGACGAGATCATAAGAGGCGAGTTTCTGCTTCAGTGCCTCCGGGTCGGAGGGCATCTTGTGGCCTTTCTCGATGCCGTCGAAGCCGATCTTCTGGCAATCGGAAAGGCAATCCTCAAGTGTCAGATGCGCTCCGATCGAATGATCGTCGTCATTGCTCCATGCAATCGGGTTGGTTCCGTAGCGGATCATGTCTTTCACTTTCTATTCGTCGTCTGATTGAAGCGGATGCTTCGTGTCTCTCGTTCGGTGGGGAAGGGATGTGGGCGACAAGGCCCCTCATCCGGCTGCCGCCACCTTCTCCCCGCGTGCGGGGAGAAGGGATATGCCGCGTCCCTCAAGTCCCCTCTCCCCGCCTGCGGGGAGAGGGTTAGGGTGAGGGGGCATTAGACGTAAAGCGGCGCCCGCGCGGAAACGCGAGCGCCATTCGTGGCGATCAGCCGAAGCGCTGCGATTGGAGCGCCTTCTCATACCCCTCGCGGGCTGTCTTCACCTGCTCGCGATCCGAAACCTCCGGAACCGC
Organism: Ensifer sp. IC3342; assembly: GCF_020193655.1. GTDB lineage: Bacteria > Pseudomonadota > Alphaproteobacteria > Rhizobiales > Rhizobiaceae > Sinorhizobium. Next base: position 1,169,161 of record NZ_JADYVE010000001.1, on the reverse strand, counting down.
GACATCCCACCAATGACCACCAGCTTCCGTCGTAATCAGCGGATCGGTATCGATGACGATGACGGTCGTGCGCTGTTCCTCCGCCGTTTCGGCGAGCGCGGCTTCGAGTTCGGGGATCGAGGCGACCTTGCGTGTGACAGCGCCCATGGCGCCGGCATGGGCGGCGAAATCGATGCCCGGCAGGGTCACGTGATGCGTGTCCTTCAACAGATTGTTGAAGTTGGCGCCGCCCGTTGCCATCTGCAGCCGATTTATGCAGCCATAGCCGGCATTGTCGAGGAGCACGACCGTGATCTTGGCGCCGAGCATGATCGAAGAGGCGATCTCGGAGTTCAGCATCATGTAGCTGCCGTCGCCGACCATGACGACCACGTCGCTGTCGGGTTTGGCGAGCTTGACGCCGAGGCCGCCGGCCACTTCATAGCCCATGGTCGAGAAGCCATATTCCATATGATAGCTGCCTGGCGCGTCCGCCTGCCACAGCTTATGCAGTTCGCCAGGGAGCCCGCCGGCGGCACAGACGAGCGTCGTCTTCTTGCCGCCACGTCCACGCTGGACGGCGCCGATCACCTGGGCGTCTGAAGGAAGCGCCGCATTGGTCGTTGCCGTCGCCTTGTCCGCCGCGGTCAGCCATCCGGACTTGCCAGCCTTGGCCTTCTCCGTCCAGGCGCTGTCGGTCTTGTAGCCGCCGAGCCCGCCGGAGATCCGATTGAGGCCGGCCCGCGCATCGGAAATCAGCGGCAGGGCATTGTGCTTGCCGGCGTCGAAGGGTTGCACGTTGAGGCCGATGATCTTTAGCCCATCGTTCTTGAAGAGCGCCCAGGAACCGGTGGTGAAATCCTGGAGCCGCGAGCCGATGGCAAGGACCACATCGGCCTCCTCGGCGAGCGCGTTGGAGGCGGACGTGCCGGTGACGCCGACCGATCCCATGTTGAGCGGGTGGGAGTGCGGCAGCGAGGATTTGCCGGCCTGGGTTTCTACGACGGGAATGCCGTGCTTTTCGGCAAAGTCCGCGAGTTCCGCGCTTGCTTCCGAATAGAGCACGCCGCCGCCGGCGATGATCATCGGTTTCCTGGCGGATTTGAGCAACGCGATCGCCGCGGCCAACTCGTCGAGATCGGGCTCGATCCGCCGGGGTACCCATACCTTCTCGTCGAAGAAGGATTCCGGATAGTCATAGGCTTCCGCCTGGACGTCCTGGCAGAGCGAGAGTGTGACCGGACCGCAATCAGCCGGGTCGGTCAGAACCTGCATGGCCCGACGCAGCGCCGGAATGATCTGCTCCGGCCGGGTGATGCGGTCGAAATAGCGCGAGACCGGGCGGAAACAGTCATTCGCCGAGATCGTGCCATCGCCGAAGCTTTCGGCCTGCTGCAGCACCGGATCGGGCCGGCGATTGGCGAAGACGTCGCCGGGCAGAAGAAGAACCGGCAGCCGGTTGACATGGGCGAGCGCCGCCGAGGTGACCATGTTCAACGCGCCCGGGCCGATCGAGGTCGTGCAGGCCATGAAGCGGCGGCGGAAGCTCGCCTTGGCAAACGCGATCGCGGCATTCGCCATGCCCTGCTCGTTCTGCGCGCGGTAGGTCGGCAACGTTTCCCGCACGGAGTAGAGCGCCTCGCCGACGCCAGCGACGTTGCCGTGGCCGAAGATCGCAAAGACACCGCCGAAGATCGGGACGCGCTTACCGTCGATGATCGTCATCTGTTTGGTCAGGAACCGCGCCACGGCCTGGGCCATGGTGAGGCGCACGGTTTTCTGGCTCATTTTCTGTTTCCTCCTCGTGAGCGAAGCGCTTGCTTCGCTCTTTCCGCTGCATTATCGCCGCGCGATCCTATGCAGCCTTTGTTTCACCCAGTTGCAGCCAGAGATCCACCAGCGCCTTGAACCTTGCCGCCATGTCGGCGACCGCCTGCTCGTCGGTCATGGTGCCGGCGAGCCAGGCCTTGCTGGCGTCGGCGAAGATCGTCCGGCCGACCGCAAAACCCTTGACCATCTTCGACGTGCGCGCGGCGGCAAAGCCGTCCTTCAGCACCTCGTAGGGCGCCTCGAGGCCAAGCAGGACGACGCCGCGGCAGAGCGGGTCGCGCGTTTCGATCACGGCATCGATCGCCGCCCAGGCTCCTCGGCTCGCCTGTGGCTCCAGCTTCCACCAATCGGGCTTCAAGCCGGCATCGTAAAGTTCGGTGAGCGCCCGCGGAACGGTCAGATCGTCGAGCGTGCCGTGCTTGCTGGCAATGATTTCGATCAAGATCTCGCGGCCGACTTTGCGCGCCGCTTCGAAGGCGGAACGAAGCTTGGCGATCTGCGCGGCCTTGAGTTCGGCCGGATCATCGGGATGGAAGAACGACAGCACCTTGATGCAATGATCGACCGGCCAGTCGATGAGGCGGCTGCCGAGGTCCTGGCTGAATTCGAACTGCAGCGGACGCGAGCCGGGAAGCTCGATCGGCTTGGCGATCCAGAAATCGCGGTAGGCGCCGGCGGCATAGAGTGCGTCGCGGCCATATTTGTCGTCGATCAGCATGCCGAAACCGGGCCGGCCGGCGGAGACCTGGGCAGCCGCCTTAACCGCAAGGACTTTGAAGGCCGGGATGCGTGCCAGAAGTTCCGGCTTGCCTTCCGCGATGTCTTCCAGCTGGCTGCGGTGATCGATGGCAAGCGCCATCAAAAGCGGGATGTCGCGACGGCGGGTCGTCGCCCAGTGAACGTGATTGATCGCCTCGTCCTTGCGGAGCGCCTTTTCCTTGCTGCCGTTTTCGAGGAAGAATTTGAGTTCGGTCCAGGTCGGGATTTCCGGCGCGCAGAGCAGGCGCGACACCGCGAAGGCGCCGCAGGCATTGGCCCAGGTGGCCGACGTTGCATGCGGTTCGCCGGTCAGCCACCCGCGCAGGAAGCCGGACATGAAGGCGTCACCCGCGCCAAGTACGTTGTAGACCTCGATCGGAAACCCCTTGCCGACGATGCCGTCCTCGAGATTGTCAGAGATCGGGCCGTCATAGACGATGCAGCCCATCGGCCCGCGCTTCAGCACGATTGTGGCTTTGGACAGCGAGCGGATGGTTTTGAGCGCCTTGAGCAGATCGCTCTCGCCGGACGCGATCAGAACCTCTTCCTCGGTGCCGACGATCAGATCGCAGTCGCCGAGAACGGTCTTCAGATGGGCGGAGACGCGGTCGGAGGCGATATAACGGCTTTCGCCCGCGTCGTGGCCGGCAAGACCCCAGAGATTGGGGCGGTAATCGATGTCGAAGACGACCTTCGCGCCGCTCTCCTTGGCAATGCGAATCGCCTTGCGCTGGGCGGCATCGGTATTCGGCTTAGAGAAATGCGTCCCCGAAACGAGGACCGCGCGCGCGGAACGGATGAAGTCTTCCGCGACATCGTCCTCGCAGAGCGCGTTATCGGCGCAGTTGTCGCGATAGAAGAGCAGCGGGAAGGACTTGTCGTTTTCGACGGCGAGGATCGCCAGCGCCGTAAGCCGCTCGGGATCTGTCACGATGCCGCGTGTCTCGACACCCTCACGTTGCAACTGCTCGCGGATGAAGCGGCCCATCTGCTCGTCGCCGACACGCGTCAGCAGCGCCGATTTCAGCCCGAGGCGCGCGGTGCCGACCGAGATGTTGCAGGGGCAACCGCCGACCGATTTGGCAAAGCTTGCCACGTCCTCGAGCCGTGTGCCGATCTGCTGGCCATATAGATCGACCGAGGCCCGGCCGATCGTGACGAGGTCGAGGGGCTTGGCTCCCTTTGCCGACGGGCTTTGGGGCGATGGACTCTGGCTCACTGCTTCCTCCCCGCGGGCGCCGCGTCGGCGCCGACAATTATGATTATGTCCTGGGCGATGAGGTTATGAAACATAAATTCCGCCGTTTCGTCAATATGGAATTTTCATTCTATCAAGCGCCGCCATCCGCCATTCGCTGCCGCTTTTCGGCGATCGCCACCGTCAGTGCCATCGCAAAGGCCATGCTTGCGGAAAGCGAACGGAAACCGGCATGGTCGGCCTCGACCAGCTCGAACCAGACCTTCGACGATTCGGCGAGTGGCGAGAAAGCCGAATCGGTAAGCGACACGACCGGCACTTTGCGGCTGGCGAGGAATCGCGCCTGACTGGCGCTTTCCGAGGCATAGGGCGAAAAGCTAACCGCGAAGGCCGCATCCTGTTTCGTCGCCATGGCCAGCATGTCGTCGTCTATGCCGGCCGCCGTCCCGACATGCTGATACTTCACTTTCAGCTTGCCGAAGGCGTAGGCCATGTAACTGGAAATGGGGTAGGAACGGCGCTTGGCGATGAGATAGATCGTGTCGGCCTTGGCGAGGATGTCGACGGCGCGCTCGAAGGCCTCCGGGTCGACAGATGTGGCAACATTATCCAGCGATCGATGGGCGGCGGCGACGAAGCCGTTGAAGATCGACCCGCTTTCGAGCTTGCTGTGTTCGTTCTGGCTCAGCGCTTTCAGCCGCTCTTCGTATCCGGGAGTGCGTTCCCTGAGCCGCGCTCGAAAGATCTGCTGCAGGCTCGAAAAACCTTCGAAACCGAAATGCTGCGCGAAGCGCACGAGCGTCGACGGCTGGACATCGGCGGACGTGGCGATGCTCGCGGCCGTGCCGAAGGCGATCTCGTCCGGATTGTCGAGCGAATAGGCGGCGACCTGCTTCAGCCGCTTCGGCAGTTGCGCCTTGCGTTCGAGGATGACGGCCTTCAGCGCCTCGAAATCCTGAGGGACATCGGTGGTCGTTTCGGGCGTCGGCATCATTCAGAATCTCCGGACTCGTCTTGTTTCGTTGCCTCATTCTAATCGATTGATTACGGTCGCGGTAGAATGGATGTTCCATTTTTCCGTTCTTTACCTCGGGCGGTTCGGTCACGTCCGCGGGGCGAAGGAGAATCGCGGAAAAGCGCCGGCGCAAAGGCCCCTCTCCCTGCCTATGGGGTGTGGTTAGCGTGAGGGGCATTTTCCCGAGCATTCCCCAAGTACCGACACCCTCAGCCGATTTCGACCCATTCGTTCGTCCGTGCTGACAGGTAGGTCGCCGACAGCACCTTTTGGACCTCGTAGCCCTCGCGGAAATCGGTTGCGGGCGTGCCACCCTTGGCGATCGCCTCAAGAAATTCGTGGACTTCGATCGCCTTCAGATCGTTAAAGCCGATCTGGTGGCCCGGCGCCACGCAGAACGCGCCGTAGGGCGGGTGCTCGGGTCCGGCCCAGATCGTGCGGAAGCCACGACTACGGATGTCGTCGCCCGCATAGTAGACCTTGATTTCGTTCAGCCGCTCCTGAGTGAAGACAATGCTGCCCTTCGATCCGTAGATTTCGAAGTCATGCTGCATCTTGCGGCCGGTGGCGATCCAGCTTGCCTCGAAGCTGCCGGTTGCGCCGTTCTCGAAGCGTACAAAAGCACGGGTGATGTCATCGACTTCGACGGTGCGCGTCTCGGCCGCGCCGCGCGAGACCGGGCGTTCCGGAATCTGGATGATCGTCTCGGCGAGCACGGACCTGATTGGTCCGACGAGGTGGCGCATTGAGGCGATGATGTGGCTGCCGATATCAGCAAGCGCACCGCCGCCGCTGCGCGGATCGAGCCGCCAGCCCCAAGGAACGTTGGCATCCGCCATGAAATCCTCGGCATGAATCCCGCGCATAGAGCGGATCTCGCCGATCTCGCCGCTTTCGATGATGTCCTTGGCGAGGAAAATCAGCGGGTTCTTGAGATAGTTGAAGCCGACCTGGGTGACGATGCCGGCGCTCTCGGCCGCGGCGACCATTTCCGCGCAATCGCCGACGGTCGGTGCCAGCGGCTTCTCGCAATAGACGTGCTTGCCATGGGCGATCGCGGCCAGCGCCATCTCCTTGTGCAAAAGGTTGGGCGTGGTGATGTCGATGATGTCGATGTCCGGATCGGTCAACAACTCGCGCCAGTCCGCCGTTGCCTTGCGGAAACCGAGGCGCCCGCGCGCGCCTTCGGCGCTTTCTTCGCTCACGTCAGCGACGGAAACCAGATCCAGTTCGAAGGGAAGATCGAATACGCGCGCCGCAGTCGTGAAGCCAAGGGCGTGGGCCTTGCCCATGAAACCCGTGCCGATTAGGCCGACGCCCAGTTTGCGTTTGCCGCTCATGTCAATCCTCCCGGGCAAAGGCCCCTTGCATTCGTGGAAATGAAATGAAATGTGCGAATGTTGTCAATATGGAATATTTGTTCGAAAAACTTCCCGGTGCCGACAATGTGCCGCGAGAAACAGCTCCGGTGCGGCGAATCCGCTAGGAAGCGGGGAAGGGGGTTAATTTGTTAACGCATTTTTACCATGTTTCGTTGGAACATCCGGTAACGATGGTTAACGAATCGCCTCGAAAAGCCGGAGTGAAGGACGCATGTGCCGTTGGGCAGCCTATCGCGGAGAGCCGCTTTATCTCGAGGAACTCGTAACCTCTCCGGCGCACTCCCTGATCGAGCAGTCCCATTGTGCAACGCGCGCCAAAACCGCGACCAACGGCGATGGGTTCGGTATTGCCTGGTACGGTGATCGTCCGGAGCCGGGCCGCTACCGCGACATCCTTCCCGCCTGGTCCGACTGCAATCTCAAGAGCATCGCCCGGCAGATCCGCTCGCCGCTATTCCTAGCCCACGTCCGCGCGGCAACCGGCGGCGGCACGCGCCGCGACAATTGCCACCCCTTCGTCTTCGGCCGCTGGTCCTTCATGCATAACGGCCAGATCGGCGATTTCGAGCATCTGCGCCGGCCAATGGAGAGTATGCTCGACAATGATCTCTATGCCGCGCGCACCGGCACGACGGACTCGGAGCTGCTCTTCCTCTTGGCCATGCAGTTCGGCCTCGATCGCGATCCGCTCGGGGCGATTGCCGAAGCGCTTGCCTTCGTCGAGCGGCTTGCCGATCGTCTCGGTCGCTCGCCGCTCGTCCGCTTCACCGCCGCCTTGTCCGATGGCCGGGATCTCTACGCGATACGCTACGCCACCGACTGGAAGGCACCGACGCTCTATGCGGCGCCGATGGGGCCGAGTGGCGGCTACTGTCTGGTCTCCGAACCGCTCAACGACGACGACAATGCCTGGGTCGAGATCCCGGACGGTGCGGCTGTCATTGTCGGCGAAAATGGCATCGACGTGCGCCTTTTCGGTACCGCCGGGATCGAGGTGCGGGAGGGGCCGCTAACGGAGGCGCCACGCGGCGCTGTAGCGCAACTGTAGTTTATCTCGCGACAGGCTATTAAGGACTATCGCGAAAGCGCGTCGGCAATACGCGCGGCAAGCTTTGCCGCCACGTCTTCCTTGTCCATATCCGGCCAATCTTCGACGCCGTTGCGACCGATCAGCTTCACCCGGTTGCGATCGCCGCCCATGATGCCGGTCGCGTGCGAGACGTCGTTCGCGAGAATGTAATCGGCGCCTTTCCGTTCCAGCTTGGCGCGACCGTTCTCGGTGACGTTTTCCGTCTCTGCGGCAAAGCCGATCACCAGTGTTGGCCGGGAGGGATGATGGCCGATCGTCTTCAGGATATCGGGGTTTTCCGCAAGCTGGAGTGGGGGAGGGGCTTCGCCGGGTTTCTTCTTGATCTTGTTGCCGGCGGCCGAGGCAACGCGCCAGTCCGCAACCGCCGCGACCATGACGGCCACGTCCGCCGGAAGTGCCGCAAGCACCGCATCGCGCATTTCCTCGGCGCGCTCGACATGGATAACGCGAACGCCTGATGGATCGGGAATCGTCACCGGACCGGAAACAAGCGTGACCTCCGCTCCGAGTTTCGCGAGCGCCGCGGCAATCGCGTGGCCTTGCTTGCCGGAAGAGCGGTTGGCGATGTAGCGCACCGGATCGATCGGCTCATGCGTCGGTCCAGAGGTGACGATCGCCTTTCGCCTCGCTAAGGGCTTTTGTCCGCCATTCAAGAGTTTCTCGACGGCGGCGACAATCTCGAGCGGCTCGGCCATCCGGCCTTCGCCGGCCTCTCCGCTTTCGGCCATTTCGCCCGCGGCGGGCCCGACGAAACGAACGCCGTCGCTGCTCAAGGTTTTGCGGTTGCGGCGCGTCGCCGGATGCGCCCACATTTTCGGGTTCATTGCCGGAGCGAGCAACACGGGTCGGTCCGTCGCGAGAAGGATGGTCGAGGCGAGGTCGTTGGCAAGCCCGCTCGCCATCTTGGCCATCAGATCGGCGGTCGCCGGAGCAACGATGACGAGATCGCACTCGCGTGCCAGCCGGATATGGCCGACATCCTGCTCGTCCTCGCGCGAGAAAAGGTCAGTGAAGACATGGGAGGCGGAAAGGGCGCCGACGGCCAGCGGCGTCACGAACTCCTGCGCAGCCGCCGTCATCACCGGCCGAACCTCGGCGCCGCGCTCGCGCAGACGACGAATGAGGTCGAGGCTCTTGTAGGCGGCGATGCCGCCCGAAATGATGAGAAGTATGCGCTTGCCGGAAAGTGTCATTCCGCTTCGGCTCTTGGCCGCTCCCGGTTGTTTGATGGCGACCCTATCCGACGCGCCTGCGGTACGCAATTGGAGCCGGTGCAGCGGCTAACTTTGTCTGTTGCCGTTTCTGCCATTCGTCATAAAGCGGCACCGCATCTTGCGCTTCAAGACGTACATGGCGAAAGCGCATGGTCTGTTCCGCGATCGGCTTGGCCAGTTCCCGTAGATCGCCGAGGTCGACAGTCCGTAAGGCTCTGCTTGCGCATTCGAATGGGCATAGGCGATCTCGGTAATGCCCGCCATGCGCATAGCGGCAAGGCACATTGGGCATGGCTGACCGCTGGCGTAGACGGCGCAGCCCTCCAGCCGCAGCGACTGAAGGGCTTTGGCCGCAGCACGCAGCGCATTGAGTTCCGCATGCGAGGTCGGATCGCCCGTCCGGCCCATCTCGTTGACGCCGGTCGCAATCACTTCGCCATCCTTGACTACGACGGCGCCGAAGGGGCAGCCGCCGTTTTCCATATTGCTGCGCGCGAGCGACACGGCCTCGCGTAAAAAGCGCTGCTCTTCGTCCATGGATCCGCTCCTGTGGTGTCGGTGGGTGGATCCGGAGGATATAGTCTCTTGCGGATCGCGTCTAAGGCGCGCTGCGACTCCGCGCCTAAAGCATCGACCGGCTGAGACCGCCGTCGATCGGCAGCGCGATACCGGTGACATAGGCGGCCTGGCGGCTGGCAAGGAAAGCGGCGGCCGCACCGAATTCCGCAGGCGTGCCATAGCGGCCGATCGGGATTTCCGACTGGCTCCGCGCGGCGACGGTTTCGACGCTGACCCCTTCGCTTTCCGCATCCATGCGGTCGAAGGAAAGCATGCGATCGGTCGCCAGCCGCCCCGGCAGCAGCATGTTGACGGTGACGCCGTCGGCCGCGACCTCGCCCGCGAGCGTCTTCATCCAGCCGGCAAGCGCGCTGCGCAAGGCATTGGAGGCGGTGAGGCCCGGTATCGGCTCGCGGATGCTGGTCGAGGCAATGGCGATGATGCGGCCGAAGCGGCGCTGGCGCATAGCCGGCAGCAGGCGATGGGTGATGCGCATGCCTGCCAGAACCATCGCCTCGAATTGTGCCCGCCAGAACTCGGGATCGATGTCGGCGGCGCGCGTCGGCGGCGGTCCGCCGCCGTTCAGCACCAGAATGTCGACCAAGCCGAATTCGGCGGTCAATCGATCCAGAAAAGCGTCGATCGTTTCCGGTTTCGTAAGGTCGAGCGAAAATCCCGCAGCGGTCGAACCGATCTCGGCGGCGACCTTGCCGGTTGCCTGCGCGTCCCGGCCGGTCAGCGCGACGGCAACGCCTTCGGCCGCGAGCGCTTCGGCGATGCCGCGTCCAAGTCCCTTGCTCCCGCCAAGCACGAGCGCCCGTTTGCCTGCAATACCGAGATCCATGATCCGCTCCCCCCGCTGATTGTTGCCGCTCGCACTGTTGGAGCGCGCCTGAGTGATGTCGTCAATGGGGCCCCGTGGCGGGAAATCCGCCGCGGGGCAGTGCAGATCAGCGCTCGTACGTTACCTCGATCGTCGCTTGGTCCAGTGCATTGGCTCGGACAAAGAAACCGACCATGGCGGCGGGGGCGTTTTCATCGAGGGGGAGCTTGTCCTGAGACAAAGCGTAAACCGTGAACTGGTAGTGGTGTGGTCCATGACCTTCAGGCGGGCATGCGCCACCGTAGCCGGACGCGCCGAAATCGGTGCGGCCCTCTACCGCGCCTGCGGGAAGCTTCTTTTCTCCGCTTGCCCCGGTTGCGATCTCGGCGGCGTCGGCGGAAAGGTTGAACACCGTCCAGTGCCACCAGCCCGAACCAGTGGGGGCATCGGGATCATAAGCCATGACCGCGAAGCTCTTGGTGCCCGCCGGCGCACCCGACCATGCCAGGTGTGGTGAGATATTCTTCCCACTGCAGCCGAACCCGTTGAAGACCTGCGCATTGGCCATCGGCTTGCCTGGTGTCAGGTCTTTCGAGGTCAGTTTCATCTCGGCGTGCGCGACGGTGGCGCCGAGAAAGCTCAAGGCGAGAAGTGTTGTGATGGGGCGCATAGGTGTTTTCCTGCAGTTGCCAATGAAGCAAGCCTACGTCAGGCAGAAATTTTGTCTGCCCCGATATGCGCAACTTCTATCCCGATCCGCTCAAATATCGCGGAACCGCCACGCACGTCGCGCGGATTGACGCCAAACCGTTCCTTGAACCGTGCCGCAAATTGGGACGGCGAATCGTAACCCACTTCCTGGGCGATGTTGGCGATAGGCAAGATTGTCGTCTGCAGCAGCGCCAGCGCCCGCGTCATGCGCGTGTCGCTCAATGTCTCGGTGAAGCTGGTGTTCTCCGCCGCCAACTTGCGGCGGAGCGTGGCCTCGCTCATGTGGAAGGCGCGCGCGGCATGGCCCAAAGTCCAGTCGTGGGCGGGGTCGGTCTCGATCATCTGCCGCAGGCGATCCTGCAGCAGCAGGCTTCCCCTTTGGCCCAACAGGGCGCCGCTGAGCGCAAACCAGGTTATGAGTTCCATCAATCGGACCGTGGCGACAGCGGTCGGGAGGGTCGCGAGACTTTCCGCCGAGCAGCAGAAGTCAAACAGCGCGACCGCCTCGCCCGGCAGGTCCACGGCCTTCATCGCAAGTAGTGTCCGAGGAGGCGTGACGGAAGCCAGGCGGGCGTAGGTCTCTTCAAACAAGTGGCGTGGAATGGGCAGGGCGCGGGCTTCATAGCTCTGCGGTGCCTTGGGAATGTTCTCGATCGTCATGGGCTGATGATCGGGTAACAGGCCAAAGTCGCCGGCTGAGAGGTGCAGAGGAGTGTCGCGGATGATCACCACCTTGGTTCCTGAACGCACCTGGACAAGCGCAGGGGTGGTACTCACGAGCCGGTGAAAGCACGCGCGTCCCGCCTGTCGGATGAGGGCACCGGCCGGAAGAAGAGGGGTTTCGTGCTGCATGTGTTCCTTCCCGGGTGACGAATGACATTCGGTGGTCGATCGCAAGGCGCTGGGATCGTCGCCGGCCGCGGCCGCCGGAAGCTGCGTTCCGTTCATGGGCGCAGCCGCGCCATGGCCAGCACATCGACAAGCGCGCCGTCCCGCAGCGCCCAGGATTTCAGCACGCCCTCGGTGACGAAACCCGCCTGGCGGTAAAGTCCGATCGCCGCTTCGTTATCGGTAAAGACCGTCAACTCGAGGCGGGAAATGCCGAGCCACCGGTCGGCCGCGTCGATCAGCGCGTCGAGCAGCGCCTTGCCGATGCCCCGCCGCCGGTAGTCGTCGTGCACCGACATGCCGAGATCGGCGGCATGCTGCCGCCGGCCCTGGTGGCGGTGCAGGCCGGCGAGCCCGACAATCCGCCCGTCGAGTTCGGCGACGATGATCATGTCAGATTCTGTGAGGTTTTCGAGCCATTTCCGCGTCTGTTCCCGCCGCGCGAAGGGCAACCGCAATGTGCCCGCCCGAACGCCGGGCAAGTCCCGCAAGGCGGCGAGCGCCTCCCAGTCTGTGGTGGACGCGGCGCGGATCAGCAATTCGGGTTGGTTAGCGGTCATCGTTTCCTCTCTCGTCATGATGTAAGACCGAGGAAACAGAGCCGGAACCCTGCTTACCTCGGCAGGGTTGGCGTGGAGACGGTCCGCTTAGCGCAACAGGCTCCCCGCACACCCTAGGGTCTGCGTAGTCACCATCATCACGAGCGCAAAACGACTGTCCATGGCGGGATGCTACTTCAGGATGCGAAGAATCGGAAGGGGGTCGCAGGAGGGGGCAAAGTTTCCGCGGTGGGGCCTCACCCGGGCTGCCGACGCGCTCTCAATCCCCTTGCTCCGCTCGCGGGAAGGGCGGTTAGGGTGCGGGACAATTACAACCAATCACCCAAGCTGCCAGGCGATATAGATAAGCGTTGCCGCGATGATCCAGAGAGCAATGCGCCCGGAGCGCGTGTGGCGCGCCTCGGCCTTGCCGATCGCTTGCGCGGTCTCGGCATTGAAGCGCAGCCCGTTCTCGCTCATCGCCATGATTTCCGCCGAGAAGCGCTCGGTCCGGGCGGCGATCTCTGGCACCGCCTCGGCAACTCTCAGCGCCGCATGCAAACCATCGCGAAGGTCTGCAACGATACGCTTCGGCCCGAGATTGTCCCTGATCCATTTGCCGACGACTGGCTCTGACGCTTTCCACATGTTGAAACGCGGGTTGAGCGTACGGGCAACACCTTCGACGACGACCATGGTCTTCTGTAGCATGACGAGCTCCGGGCGCGTCTGCATGTCGAAGAGCTCGGTGACCTCGAAGAGCAGCGTCAAGAGCTTCGCCATCGAGATGGTTTCGGCCGGCTGACCATGGATCGGCTCGCCGATCGCCCGGATCGCCTGGGCGAAGCTCGCGGCATCATGATGCGAGGGCACGTAGCCGGCCTCGAAATGCACATCGGCGACGCGCTGGTAGTCGCGCATGATGAAGCCGTAGAGGATCTCGGCGAGAAAGCGGCGTTCCTTTTTGCCGAGCCGCCCGACGATGCCCATGTCGACGGCGACGATGTGGCCGGCGTCGTCGACGAATAGATTGCCCTGGTGCATGTCCGCGTGGAAAAAGCCGTCGCGCAGGGTGTGCCGCAGGAAAGACTGGATGAGCGTTTCGGCGAGCCGGTTGAGATCGTGGCCGGCCCGCTTCAGTCCTTCGATGTCCGACATCTTCACGCCGTCGATCCATTCCATGGTGACGACGTCGCGGCCGGTGCGTTCCCAGTCGACCTTGGGCACGCGGAAACCGGAATCTTCCTTGGTGTTTTCTCCGAGTTCGGAAAGTGCTGCCGCCTCAAGCCTCAGGTCCATTTCGACCTTGGTCGTCTGCTCCAGCGTCTTTGTAACCTCGACCGGCCTCAGCCGCCGTGTATAGGGAAGAAACCGCTCCTGCATTCGGGAGACCAGGTACATGGCCTCGATGTCGGCGGCAAAGCGCTGGCGCACGCCGGGACGGATGACCTTGACGGCCACCTTTTCGCGCTTGCCGTCGCGCAGAACGACGGCGGGATGAACCTGTGCGATCGAGGCGGCCGCCATCGGCTCGGAAAATTCGGCAAAAAGCGTATCGACCGATCGGCCGAGCGAGCCTTCGATCGCGGCCCTGGCGTCGCTTTCGGGGAACGTCGCCATGCGATCCTGCAAGAGCGAGAGATCGGCGGCGAGCTCCGCCCCGACGACGTCTGGGCGCGTCGCCAGGAACTGGCCGATCTTGACATAGGATGGACCGAGCCGCTCGACCGCCCGGGCAAGCCGGCCGGTGCGGGCCTCCAACCGGGCCCTACGGCGGGCAAGCAATCCTGCGAGCCGCTGCACGAAGCGCGCAAGCGGAGGAAGATGCTCGGACGGGACGGCAGAAAACGCGTCCTCGCGCGCAAGGACCCAGCCAATCCGCACGAGGCGGAAATATGCTCCAGGCGTGCTCATTGCGTTCAGATTTTCCAGCCGGAATGAAGTGCTGCAATACCGCCGGTATAGTTGGTGAACGAGACGCGTGAAAAGCCGGCATCCTTGATCATCGCGGCGAAATCGCGCTGGTTCGGAAACTTCCGGATCGATTCGACCAGATACTGGTAGGGCGCGTCGTCGCCCGTGATCAACTTGCCGAATTTGGGAATCGCATTGAACGACCAGGCATCATAGAAACGGTCCAGTAGCGGCATCTCGACCTCGGAAAACTCGAGCACCAGCAGCCGCCCGCCGCGCTTCAACACGCGATAGGCCTCCTTGAGCGCCACGTCGATGCGCGGCACGTTGCGGATGCCGAAGGCAATCGTGTAGGCATCGAAGGAATTCGAAGCGAAAGGCAGATCCTCGGCATTAGCCTCGACGAAATCGAGATTGGGCGAAAGCTTCTTCTTTCTAGCCCGCTCGGCGCCGACGGCGAGCATCGACCCATTAATATCGAGCACTGTCGCATGGGCCTTGCGATCGGAGGCTTCGACGATGCGGAACGCGATGTCGCCGGTGCCGCCGGCCACATCAAGCACCCGATAGCCCTCCCGCCGCGGCGGATTGAGCGCCGCGATCATCGCATCCTTCCAGACACGGTGAAGCCCGGCCGACATCACGTCGTTCATGATGTCGTAGCGCCTGGCGACCTTGTGGAAGACATCGTTGACAAGCGGCTGCTTTTCGCCCGCGCCGACCTCGCGAAAACCGAAGGAGGTTTCCATGCCCCCATTGGCCGATACGCGCTCATCCGTCATCACGAAACTCCACTTCAACCAAATTTGCCGGCACCATAGCGAAATCGCCCCGTCCGCGCTATCTCAGCGGTGAGGATCGCTGCGGCCTACAGCGTCGTGCGTCTTTGGGACGCACGAGGGTCGCTGTAACACGTTAAATCGCTGCATCCCTATAGGACATCAATGCCATGAAGGGAATGCCGCACACGACCGGTGCGGGAGCGCAAAAAGGAAGACGAACAATGCCGGAATTGCCCGAGGTCGAGACGGTGAAGCGGGGACTGGCGCCGACCATGGAGGGGGCGATTCTCGTGCGGGCGGAGTTGCGCAGACCGGACCTGCGCTTTCCCTTTCCCGACAACTTTTCAGCGTCCGTCTCGGGGCGCCGCATCGTTTCCCTGTCGCGCCGCGCCAAATATCTGATGATCGATCTCGAAGGTGGCGATGTGATCATTGCGCATCTCGGCATGTCCGGTTCTTTCCGGATCGAGGCCGGCGACGATCCCGCCACACCGGGCAAGTTCCATCATCCGCGCGGCAAGGACGAGAAGCACGACCACGTGATTTTTTATCTCAACGGCCGATCCGGCCCCGCCCGCGTGATCTACAACGACCCGCGCCGCTTCGGCTTCATGGATCTCGCCCGGCGCGACGGGATAGCCGATCACGTGTTCTTCCGCGACCTCGGCCAGGAGCCGACCGGCAACGCGCTCGATGCCGCCTATCTCGCCGCACGCTTTGCCGGCAAGGCGCAGCCGCTCAAGGCAGCGCTTCTGGATCAGAAGATCGTTGCCGGCCTTGGCAACATCTATGTTTGCGAAGCGCTATGGCGGTCGGATCTGTCGCCCTCCCGTCCGGCCGGCTCGCTGGTGGATAAGCGCGGGCACGCGAAGCAAGCCCTGGTGACGTTGACGCAGGCGATCCGCGACGTGATCGCCGACGCCATCGCCGCCGGCGGCTCATCCTTGAAGGACCACATCCAGGCGGACGGCTCGCTTGGCTATTTCCAGCATTCCTTTTCGGTCTACGATCGTGAAGGCGAGACTTGCCCCAAGCCGGGCTGCGGCGGTACCGTCGCCCGCATCGTTCATGCCGGGCGCTCGACCTTCTACTGCCCGCGCTGCCAGAAATAGAGCGCTCGACCGGGCGCATCCGAATGGAGGAGATCGAGAATGAGTTACGAGACGTTGCTGGTCGAGACACGTGGACGCGTGGGCCTGATCACGCTCAACCGCCCGCAGGCGCTGAACGCTCTGAATTCGACCGTGATGCGGGAGCTCGATGCGGCGTTTAAGGCCTTCGATGCTAGCAAGGACATCGGCGCGATCGTGCTGACCGGTTCGGAGCGCGCATTCGCGGCCGGCGCCGATATCAAGGAGATGCAGGCGCTCGATTTCGTCGATTCCTATCTTGGCGATTTTCTCGGCGGCTGGGAGCGGGTGGCCGGTGCCCGCAAGCCGGTGATTGCCGCCGTTTCCGGCTTTGCGCTCGGCGGCGGCTGCGAGCTCGCGATGATGTGCGACATCATCATTGCTTCGGAGACGGCGAAGTTCGGGCAACCGGAGATTACCCTCGGCGTCATTCCCGGCATGGGTGGCTCGCAGCGCCTCACCCGCGCCGTCGGCAAGGCGAAAGCCATGGATCTGGTTCTGACCGGCCGGATGATGGATGCAGCGGAAGCCGAGCGGTCAGGACTCGTTTCGCGTGTGGTGGCGCCTGAAAAACTGATGGAAGAAGCGCTTGCCGCCGCCGAAAAGATCGCCGCCTTCTCGCTGCCTGCGGTGATGATGGCCAAGGAGGCGGTCAACCGCTCGCTGGAGGTTACCTCGGCCGAAGGTCTGCGCTTCGAGCGGCGGCTTTTCCAGTCGCTCTTCGCCACCGAGGATCAGAAGGAGGGGATGGCTGCCTTCGTCGGAAAGCGCAAAGCCGAATTCAAGCATAAGTGACGCGCGCAAACCGCGCAGTTTTCTCAATTTTGCGCGTTGACGAGAGGGCGGATTCCAGCTATACGCCGCCCTCAGTTTGGAACGCCGCTTTCTGAGGCTTTCCGATAATGCTCCCGAATTGCTTTGGATGACAGGTCGCAGTGACCCGGCACGGCGAAGGCGGAGTTCATGTCAGTTTTCGAAGAGAGGCATCAATGGCCAATACAACTTCGGCGAAAAAGGCGACCCGCAAGATCGCACGCCGCACCGCAGTGAACAAGGCCCGTCGTTCGCGCGTCCGCAACTTCATCCGCAAGGTGGAAGAAGCCATCGCCTCCGGCGATCAGGCAGTCGCCGCTGCCGCCCTCAAGGCAGCGCAGCCGGAACTGATGCGCGCCGCCACCAAGGGCGTGCTGCATGCCAACACGGCATCGCGCAAGGTTTCCCGCCTTGCACAGCGCGTGAAGGCCCTTTCGGCCTAATCCGGCTAAATAAAAATCTGTTGATGAAACGCCCGGCGCTTGCGCCGGGTTTTTCGGATTCATACTTCTGTCACGGCAACGGGCAAATCGGCGATTTTAGCGTATGTCACTGCGATGACAAAATTTTTGATGTAATTTCAATGACTTATGAGAGGTCTTTGCGCGAGTGTCGTCGAAGATCGGGGACGAGCGGGGTCCGAGGCGAGTCAAGCGAATTTTTATTTTTTTTCTTTTTCGCCAGCTAAGCAAGCGCGTAAAAATCAAAACCCTTGATTCAACAGCGATTCTTGATGGACTCAGAATGCGGCAAGCAAAAGGCGGCGAGAGAGTCAACCGGCGGCGTTTAACGGTCGGTAAAATTCGCGATTGATCTTGAGGATCGATCCTGCCTAAATGCCTCGCACAGGGGACACGGATCATATCTGTAAAGGGAAGAACAGGGCCATTTCGATTGAGGTGGCTTCGAGCTTTCTGTTCTCTGTGGCGGGGTCATTCCACGTCGTTCAATCATACAAGTCGAGATAGAAAAACCGGACCGATGCTTCGTTCCGGAACGAGGATCTTTCGTCTTGTGGTTGCGTGGATGGCCAGGCAAAGGGAGGGCGCCGGGAGGCGTTCCAGAAAGAAGGAGAAAGGTGGGCTGCCCGCTTCGTACGAGGGTGCGGCGCAGCCGGTGAGGAATGCGACTCTAACGCCGCTTGAAAGCGGCCGGGTGGAGTCGGTAAAGGCGAGGCGCTAGGGGACATTCGCTCACGGAAGCGAGCGGATGAGCGCAGCGCGCACCGAAACGGGATATGAGGAGCCCGGCTTTCGGTGCGACAGGGCGCCCGTCGGACGCGGCATGGCTTCGAAGGCGGCCGTGGCGGACGGGCATAAGAGATGAGGCCGGCAGCAATGACGGCATCGGAGCATGAATTTGGAAGGCGGCAACATGCAGATGAATTTGGCGACGGCACCTGACGCGCGTCAGGCCGGAAGCAATCAGTCTCAGGCGGCGGGGGAAAAACAGGACATGCGGCATGACGCACTTTTTGAGCGCGTAAGTCAGCGTTTGAAAGCTCAAGTCGGTCCGGATGTCTTCGCAAGCTGGTTTGGACGTCTCAAGCTCCATTCGATTTCCAAGAGCGTTGTACGTCTTTCGGTGCCCACGACGTTTCTGAAGTCCTGGATCAACAACCGATATCTCGATCTCATCACCAGTCTGTTCCAGCAGGAAGACGGCGAAATTCTGAAGGTGGAAATCCTCGTCCGCACCGCAACGCGCGGTGCGCGTCCGGCTGCCCACGAAGACGCGATGCCGGCGGCGGCAGAAACGGCTCCGGTGGCCCCGGTACGCCGTCCGGCAGCGGCCCAGCCGATTGCCTCGGTCGCCGCGGCGGCGGTGGCAGCGGTCCAGAAACCGGCCCAGGCACCGCTTTTCGGCTCGCCGCTCGACCAGCGCTACAATTTCGACAGTTTCGTCGAAGGTTCGTCGAACCGGGTGGCGCTTGCAGCCGCGCGCACCATCGCCGAGGCTGGCGCCGGCGCGGTGCGCTTCAATCCGCTCTTCATCCATTCAAGCGTTGGGCTCGGCAAGACGCATCTCCTGCAGGCGATCGCAATTGCCGCCCTGCAGAGCGCGCGGGCGCCACGCGTCGTCTATCTGACGGCGGAATACTTCATGTGGCGCTTCGCGACCGCGATCCGCGACAACGACGCTCTATCTCTCAAGGAATCGCTGCGCAACATCGATCTTCTGGTGATCGATGACATGCAGTTCCTGCAGGGCAAGTCGATCCAGCACGAGTTCTGCCATCTCCTGAACATGCTGCTCGACTCGGCCAAACAGGTCGTGGTCGCTGCCGACCGCGCACCGTGGGAGCTGGAATCGCTCGACAGCCGCGTTCGCTCGCGGCTTCAGGGCGGTGTTGCGATCGAGATGGAAGGTCCGGACTACGAGATGCGCCTGGAGATGCTGAAGCGGCGGCTCGAGGCCGCGCGCCAGGATGACGCATCGCTCGATATTCCGACCGATATCCTTTGCCATGTCGCGCGCAATGTCACGGCCAGCGGCCGCGAACTGGAGGGCGCTTTCAACCAGCTGCTCTTCCGTCGCTCCTTCGAGCCGCAGCTTTCGATCGAGCGCGTCGACGAACTGCTCGGTCACCTGGTCAATGCCGGTGAACCGCGCCGCGTCCGCATCGAGGACATCCAGCGCGTCGTCGCCAAGCACTACAACGTATCGCGCCAGGAACTGGTGTCGAACCGCCGCACGCGCGTCATCGTCAAGCCACGGCAGATCGCCATGTATCTGTCGAAGACCCTGACGCCGCGCTCCTTCCCGGAAATCGGCCGACGCTTTGGTGGTCGCGATCACACGACCGTCTTGCATGCGGTTCGCAAGATCGAAGAGATGATCGCGGCGGATACGAAGCTCAGCCATGAGATCGAACTCTTGAAGCGGCTGATCAACGAATAAGCAATCCGTCGATAGGTAGGCTGAAGCCTACGAATTGGCCCGGTTCCGCCGGGCCTTTTTTTGTTGCGCGCATGCTGCGATTTTGGACCGAGTCGAACCAGAATCGCGAGCGTGAACTCGCCATAAGGATTGGAGCGGGATGCGGGCGCAAGACCATGCGCATTTTTTCTCACCCGCCGGCGGGCCAATTCCGCAATCGATTCATTTTTTTCGCCTCGCTTGTCGGCTATCACTAGCTCCATTCGTCTTCAGACCAGCCGAGGAGTTTTCAATGCTTTATGCGGTGCTTTGCTACAACGATGAAAGTGTCACGAGTGCGTGGAGCAAGGAGGAGGAGGACAGGGTCATGCGCGATCTTACCGGCGTCCAGCGCAAGTATGTCGAAGCCGGCAAGCTGGGGCCGGTTGCGCGCCTCTTGCCTACGACGGCGGCCACCACGCTGCGCCATGCCCCAGGCGAGACAATCGTCATCGACGGCCCCTTCGCCGAAACCAAGGAGCAACTGCTCGGCTTCTACCTGATCGATTGCGGATCGCTCGACGAGGCCCTCGACTTCGCCCGCGACCTCAGTACCGCCAATCCGAGCTCGGGCTCCTACGAGATCCGCCCGCTCGCTCTCTATAAACCCGGTGAGCTTCCCTCATGACAGACACTGCCTGGATCGACCTCGCTCTGGTTTCCGCCCGGCCGCAGGCGATGGGCGCGCTCCTGCGCTATTTTCGCAATCTCGACATGGCCGAGGAAGCCTTCCAGGAGGCCTGCATCCGGGCATTGAAGGCCTGGCCGAAGAGTGGCCCGCCGCGGGATCCCGCGGCCTGGCTGATCTTCGTCGGCCGCAACAGCGGCATCGACAAGGTGCGGCGCCAAGCGCGCGAAACGGTGCTGCCGCCGGAGGAATTGCTGTCGGACCTCGAAGACAGGGAGAGCGAACTCGCCGACCGCCTCGACGGCTCGCATTACCGCGACGACATCCTGCGGCTGCTCTTCGTCTGCAGCAATCCCGCCCTGCCGGCGACCCAGCAAATCGCGCTGGCGCTCCGGGTCGTCTCCGGCCTCTCCGTCAGGCAGATCGCGCGCGCCTTCTTGGTCAGCGAGGCGGCGATGGAGCAGCGCATCACCCGCGCCAAGGCGCGCGTCGCGGCGGCGGGGATTCCCTTCGAGACGCCCGATGCCGCTGACCGCGCCGAGCGCCTCGCGGCGGTGGCGACGATGATTTATCTCGTCTTCAACGAAGGCTATTCGGCGATGAATGGCCCCGAGGGGGTGTCGGCGGATCTATGCGACGAGGCGATCCGGCTCGCCCGGCTGCTCCTCAGACTGTTTCCGGCCGAACCGGAAATCATGGGGCTGACCGCGCTGCTTCTGCTCCAGCATTCGCGTGCCCGCGCGCGCTTCGATGCACATGGCGCCATCGTCCTGCTCGAAGATCAGGACCGGCGGCTGTGGAACAGGGGAATGATCACCGAGGCGCTCGCGATGATCGACAAGGCCATGCGGCACCGGCGTCCCGGCCCCTACCAGGTCCAGGCCGCCATTGCGGCACTTCATGCGCGGGCCGAGCGTCCCGAACTGACGGACTGGGAAGAAATCGACCTGCTCTATCAGACGCTCGAACGTCTGCAACCGTCGCCCGTCGTCACCCTCAATCGCGCCGTCGCAGTGTCGAAGCGCGAGGGACCGGAAGCTGCCTTGGCGTTGGTCGAGCCGCTTGGCGAAAGGCTCTCGGGCTATTTCTACTATCATGGTCTGCGCGGGGGGCTGCTCAAGCAGATGGGGCGCGCCGGGGAAGCGCGCGTCGCGTTCGACCGCGCCATTGCTCTTGCGACGAACGCGGCAGAGGCCGCCTATATCCGCATGCAGCTCGATCATCTTGCGGCGGAAACAGGTCGCCCGCACCTTGCCGAGGAAAAACAATAAAAATTTTGGCTGTCGCTGTCGGACTCTGATTTTCCGCTTCGTCCTTAGACCGAAATCACCACGGAGGAATTGAAAATGAATGCAGCGACCGACATCAAGCCCGCCGACGAGCGCGAACTGGTGCTCACCCGCCTCATCGATGCGCCACGCGAAAAGGTTTATCGCGCCTTCACGGATGCGGAGCTCCTGAAGCAATGGTTTGCACCCTTGCCGTGGACGATCACGGAAGCGGAGCTCAATGTGAGGCCAGGTGGTACCAACCGGTTCGTCATGCGCTCCCCGGAGGGCGAGCTCTATCCCAATCAGGGCGTCTATCTGGAGGTTGTTCCGAACGAAAAGCTGGTCCTGACCGATGCATACACAGAAGCCTGGAAGCCTTCGGAAAAGCCCTTCATGACGGCGATCCTGACATTCGAGGACGAGAACGGCAAGACCCGCTACACCGCCCGCGCCCGCCACTGGAGCGTGGCGGACCGGGAAGCGCACGAAAAGATGGGTTTTCATGAGGGCTGGGGTCAATGCGCCGACCAGCTCGCCGCGCTTGTCGCAAGACTCTGAGACGAGCGGGCCGGCGGCCCACGCACAAAGGTCGCTGTAGAACTTGGAATTTGCTGCATGTTTTGCCCTTGAATCGATTCCGGTCCAAGGAAACGTGCAGCGGGTTTCCGCCTCCCCGTTGATCAAGGAGATGAACCATGTCCGACATCAGAAAGAGAACCGCCGCCGTCGACGAGATTCGTGCGGTGATCGAGGATTGGGCAGGCGCCATGCGCGAGAAGGACGCGCGTCGCGTGCTTGCCCACGGCACGGAAGATTGCCTTGTCTATTCGCTGGCGCCGCCTCTTAAGGAAACAGCGGCCGGCGCCGAGGGCCTTGAGCAGTGGTTCTCCACCTGGAAGGGGCCGCTCGGCTACCGGCTTCAGGAGCTGGAAATCTCGGCAGGCGGCGACGTCGCCTTCGCGACGGCGCTCACCCATCTCTCCGGCGAGAAACTGGACGGCGAAAAGGCCGCACTCTGGTTTCGCCAGACGCTGGGTTTGAAGCGTACGGAGGATGGATGGAAGATCGCCCACCAGCACGAGTCGGTGCCCTTCTACATGGACGGGAGCTTCAGGGCGGCGATCGACCTCGATCCGACATCAGAGGTCGATTGGCAAGCGCCGTCGCGCCCGCCGATGGCCGGCGTCATCGCCTATCTCAACGTCCAGGACGCGAATGTCACGGCGGAATTCTACGGCCGTGCGTTCGGCGCCAAGGAGGTGGACCGCAAATATGCCGAGGACGGCAAACGCCTCATCCACTGCCATCTGACGATCAATGGCGGCGCACTGATGCTGAACGATCCGTTCCCGGAATTCGGTTACCCGTGGAAGCCACAGGAGGGCGTCGTTCTGCATCTCGTCGTCAACGACGCGGATTTCTGGTGGAAGCGTGCCGTCGCCGCGGGCGCGGAGGTGACGATGCCATTGGAGGTCGCCTTCTGGGGCGATTATTACGGGCAGCTTCGCGATCCCTTCGGCATCAGTTGGGCGATTGTTGCGCCGGTTAAGAAAGGCGATTGAGC
This sequence comes from Ensifer sp. IC3342, assembly GCF_020193655.1. Lineage (GTDB taxonomy): Bacteria > Pseudomonadota > Alphaproteobacteria > Rhizobiales > Rhizobiaceae > Sinorhizobium. The sequence continues at coordinate 1,146,154 of NZ_JADYVE010000001.1, read as the reverse complement.
GCGGAGAGGGACAAGGTGCGGGGCAATCTCCGCGCTCGGCTGTCGCTGCTATTGCTCCCATCAGCAGGCGAGATCGGCGACCACCGCGTCGAGGATCAGCATGCCGGCCGGCGTGCAGCGCAGCCGTGAGTTGCCGAGCCGTTCGATGAACCCGTGCTCAATCAGGAACTGTTCGCGATCGGGGTCGGGATCGCGGCCGGAAAGGCTCTGCCAGCGGGCCAGATCGACACCTTCCCTGAGCCGAAGGCCCATCAACAGGAGTTCGTCGGCCTGGGCCTCACGGTCCAGCAGTTCGCGCTCGATCATGCCGTGGCCCTGCTCTTCCACGAGGCGAAGCCATTCCTCGGGCTTGCGTTCCGTCGCCGTCGCCACCTTCGCGCCCGCGGTCGTCAGGCGTCCGTGGGCGCCGGGGCCGATGCCTGCATAGTCGCCATAGCGCCAATAGGTGAGATTGTGCCGGCTTTCCGCACCTGGCCGTGCGTGATTGGACACTTCATAGGCCGGCATGCCGATTGACGCTGTGATCTCCTGCGTCGCCTCGTAGAGCACGGCCGACTGCTCGCCGTCCGGAACGACGAGCTTGCCGGCCTTGTGCAGCCCGTAGAAGGGCGTGCCTTCCTCGATCGTCAATTGATAGAGCGCGAGATGGTCGACCGCGTAGGAGACCGCCTCCTTCAATTCCCGCTCCCAGTCCTCGACGGTCTGATTCGGGCGGGCATAGATCAAGTCGAACGACATGCGGGGAAAAACTTCCCGCGCCAGCCGGACAGCCTTCAGTGCATCCTCGACATTGTGCAGCCGCCCCAGGAATTTGAGATCCCGGTCGTTCAACGCCTGCACGCCGAGCGAGACGCGGTTGACGCCGGCGGCACGATAGCCGTGGAAGCGTGTCGCCTCGACGCTCGACGGATTGGCCTCCATGGTGATCTCGATGCCATCAGGCACGTGCCAGTGGTTGGCGATGCCGTTGAGGATTGCATCGACGGTCGCCGGATCCATCAGCGAAGGCGTGCCGCCGCCCATGAAGATGCTGGTGACCGTCCGCGGACCAGAGAGTTCGCGCGCTTCCGCCATTTCCCGCAGGAAGGCCGTAACGAAGCGCGGCTGATCCACCGGCTGATGGCGCACATGGCTATTGAAATCGCAGTAGGGGCACTTCGCCGCGCAAAACGGCCAGTGCACATAGACCCCGAAGCCGGGATCCATGCCGTCACCGATCGCCGAGAGCGGAGTTACATGCATTGCGTTCGTCTTTCAGGCGCCGAGGCAGGTTTCGGCGAACAGCTTGAAGGCGCGGGCGCGGTGCGAAAGCGCGCTCGCGTCGCCCGGCTTCCAGCCATGCTTCTCTTCCGCGGTCATCTCGCCAAAAGTGGTGTCGTAGCCTTTCGGTTGAAAGACCGGGTCGTAGCCGAAGCCACTGGTTCCGCGCGGCGGCCAGACGACTTGGCCCTCGACCTCGCCGCGGAAGAGCTCGACATGGCCATCCGGCCAGGCAAGGCAAAGCACGGAGACGAAGCGCGCAGTTCGGCTCTCTGGCGTCATAGCGCCTTTCTCCTTGAGCGCCTTTTCCACCTTTTCCATCGCCATGGCGAAATCGCGGCTGCCGTCTTCGCGTTCGGCCCAGTTGGCCGTGTAGACGCCCGGCGCGCCGTCGAGGGCTTCGATCGCGAGACCGGAATCATCCGAAAGCGCCGGCAGGCCGGAGGCCCTTGCGGAGGCGAGCGCCTTGATCGTCGCATTTTCCTCAAACGTCGTGCCGGTCTCCTCCGGCTCGACGAAGTTGAGATCGGCGGCCGACTTCGCCTCGAAGCCGAGCGGACCGATCAGGTCGCGGATTTCGCGGATCTTGCCGGCATTGTGGCTCGCGACGACGAGCGTTTTGTCATCCAGTTTGCGCATTCTCTTCCGTTTCATAAAGGCGGCTGCGGCCGCGTTCAATCAATCGCCCAAAGGCCCGGCTCCGCGCATTCCAGGCTGTTGCCGGCCGGATCGCGGAAGTAAAAGGAGCGGGCGCCGTTGGGCCAGCGGATGTCCGCCTCGATCGGAACGCCAGCGGCTTCGAGCTTCTCCTTCCATGCGTCGAGCGCCTGCGCCGCGACCCGGAAGCACATGTGCCCCTTTCCCGTCGTCCCGTGCGGCGGCACGGGAAGCGCTCCCGGCGCAGGCGGTTTCACCGTCTCGGCGGGATTGAAGATCAGGAGTATTCCTGCGCCGCAGCGGAAGAACACGTGTCGATTGCCGGCACGGGTGATGCGCTGCAAGCCGAGCACCGTGCCGTAGAAGGCCTCGGCGCGATCGAGATCTTCCGCATAGAGCGCAGTTTCGAGAATGCCTTCCAGCGCCGGGGTCAAATCTCGTCCTTTCGATCAGCCGGCGATTGCCTGCTTCTGCAGCGCAATGAGTTCTGCGATGCCGTTCTTGGCGAGCGACATCAGGCTTGCGAACTCCTCCTCGGTGAAGGGTTTTCCTTCAGCCGTTCCCTGGATCTCGACGAGCCCGCCGCTGCCGGTCATGACGAAATTGGCATCCGTCTCGGCGGCGGAGTCTTCGAGATAGTCGAGGTCGACCACCGCCTGGCTGGCGAAGATACCGCAGGAAATGGCCGCGACGTGGTCCTTGAGCACCCGTTCGACCTTGATCATGTTGCGCGCCTCCATCCACTTCAGACAGTCGTGGAGTGCGATCCAGGCCCCGGTAATCGAGGCCGTGCGCGTACCTCCGTCCGCCTGGATGACGTCGCAATCGATCGAGATCTGGCGTTCGCCGAGCGCCGGCAGATCGACGACAGCGCGGAGCGAACGTCCGATCAGCCGCTGGATTTCCTGTGTGCGGCCGCTCTGCTTTCCGCTCGCCGCCTCGCGCTTCATCCGCTCGCCGGTCGCACGCGGCAGCATGCCGTATTCCGCAGTGACCCACCCTTTGCCGCCGTTGCGCAGCCAGGCGGGGACCTTTTCCTCGAGGCTCGCCGTGCACAGCACATGCGTGTCGCCGAAACGCACGAGGCAGGAACCTTCCGCATGCTTGGAAAAATTGCGCTCGAAGGAAACCTTGCGCATTTGGTCGGTTTTTCTGCCGGATGGCCGCATCGTCAACTCCTATTTTCTCTGCTGAGCCTTCTAGAGCATGGCGAACGCAAAGGGAACCGGCAGATATCGGCTGGGGGGATCGATTTTTCTCTTTTGCCATTGCCGGCGCGGCCCATTATATTTCAGCTTGATAGGAACGACTGCTGCACGGAGTGATATGGTACTGCGCAATTCCGGAGCGAAGGAGATCGCGGCGGCGCTGGATGAGCGTTCCGGTGAAATTTTTCGCCGCATTGTGGAGACCTACCTGGAGAGCGGTGAGCCGCTCGGGTCGCGCAACCTTTCGCGGCTGCTGCCGATGTCGCTTTCGCCGGCCTCCGTGCGCAACGTGATGAGCGATCTCGAGCATCTTGGCCTCATCTATTCGCCCCATGTCAGCGCCGGCCGCCTTCCGACTCAGACGGGTCTGCGCTTCTTCGTCGACGCTTTCATGCAGGTCGGCAACCTTTCGGCGGAAGAGCGCGCTTCGATCGAACGCCAGTTCCGCCGCGGCGATCGAGACCAGCCGGTGGAAAGCCTGCTTACCGAGGCGAGCCAGATGCTTTCGGGCATGTCGCGCGGCGCCGGCCTCGTCATCACCACCAAGAGCGATCCGGTGCTCAAGCACGTCGAGTTCATCCGCCTGGCACCGACCAAGGCGCTTGCCGTCCTCGTTGGCGAACATGATCAGGTCGAGAACCGCATCATCGAGCTTCCGGCGGGCGTCACGAGCGCGCAGCTGACCGAGGCTGCCAATTTCTTGAACGCCCATCTTGGCGGGCAAACCATCGCCGAGGTGCGCGCGCAATTGCAAAAGCTCAAGGCCACCGTGCGCGGCGAGCTCGATGTCCTGTCGCAGGATCTGGTCGAGCGGGGGCTTGCGATCTGGTCCGGCAGCGAGGGCGACGAAAAGCCGGCGCGCCTTATCGTTCGTGGCCGCGCCAACCTGCTCGAGGGGCTGGAAGGGGCCGAGGATATCGACCGCCTTCGGATGCTTTTCGACGACCTCGAAAAGAAGGACAGCCTGATCGAGCTTCTCGACCTCGCGGAGAGCGGCCCCGGCGTGCGCATTTTCATCGGATCGGAAAACAAGCTTTTTTCGCTCTCCGGCTCGTCGCTGATCGTCGCGCCTTATCGCGACAGCGACGACCGCATCGTCGGCGCGGTCGGCGTCATTGGCCCGACGCGGCTTAATTATTCGCGGATCGTCCCCATGGTCGATTACACCGCGCAGTTGATGTCGCGCCTGTCGCGTTGAAGCGGCAATTCCGGCGTAGCGGCATTCCGCCCTTGATTTTTCGGCCCCAAACCTCGATATCGGCTTCAAATCCAGACAAGACCAAGATCGAGCAAAGCGACTTGCGCTTGCTTGGCGATGTCGAAGACACAGAGACACATCCGGAGAACGTCATGACCGACGACACGAACAAACACGGACCTGAGGCGACTGCGGCAGAAGAACCTGTAAACACCGCCGCGCCGGAGGCTGCGGAAGCGCCGGAGGCTGAAGCTCCTGCCGCCGCACCGGATCCGCTGGAACTCGCCAAGGCGGAGAATGTGGAACTGCGCGACAAATATCTGCGTCTGGCCGCCGAGATGGACAATCTGCGCCGCCGCACCGAGCGTGACGTCAAGGATGCCAAGGCCTATTCGGTCGCCGGCTTCGCGCGCGACATGCTGGCCGTGTCCGACAACCTTCGTCGCGCCCTCGAGGCCATTCCGGCCGAGGCGAAGGAAGCCGGCGAAGCCGGCCTCAATGCCCTGATTGAAGGCGTGGAAATGACCGAGCGCTCGATGCTCGCAGCGCTGGAGCGTCATGGTGTGAAGAAGCTCGAGCCGGTCGGTCAGAAGTTCGACCCGAATTTCCATCAGGCAATGTTCGAAGTTCCGAACGCCGAGGTTCCGAACAACACGGTCGTCCAGGTCATCCAGGCGGGCTATGTCATCGGCGAGCGCGTACTGCGCCCGGCGATGGTCGGCGTTTCCAAGGGCGGCCCGAAGGCCGCCGCCACCGAAAACGGCACGCCGTCTGCCTGAGCCTGCCGGTAAGTTGAGAAAATTTGAAACGCCGCGCCTCCCTGGGAGGTGCGGCGTTTGACCGACAGGCTCAGGCAAAGAGTTGCCGGAGATGATCGTTGAGGAAGCGGCCTTCGGGATCGACCCGGGCGCGGAGCGCGCGAAAGTCGCCAGCGCGCGGATAGAGCGCCGTCACATCCTCGGCTCCAAGGAAGTGCAGCTTGCCCCAATGCGGGCGCGAGCCGTACTGGCGCAGGATCGTGTCGACGTCCGTCAGGTATTCCCAGTAGTCGGTGCCGGGCTCTCCCGAGATCGACAGCGTGATTGAATCCTGCTCATAGAACGGGCTGATCCAGCCGGAATCGCCTGCCGTGAAGCGATACTCGATCGGATAGATGCAGGTCGGATGCTTTTCGAGCATCAGCTCGCGCACCGCCCGGACGGCATCCTTGCCGTGGGAGACGGGGACCGCATATTCAAGTTCGTGGAAGTTGGGTATGTATTCGATCGGGTAGATTTCGGAGGAATAGGCAATCTTTTCGAATGCCTGCTCCATCGGCGGCCTGTCGGTGATGTCAATCACCTTCATCTCGCAGACATCCGAGGTCTTGCTGGTGGTCGAAACCGCCGACGTGTCCGGCAGGCAGTAGCAATGGCGGCTTTCGGGCACCGGGCACCAGAAGAAGCCGAAATGGCGGTGCTCGGCGGCGAGCTCGTCATGCTGCTCCATGCACTCGTCGAAATCGCAGCGCCAGAGCTTCTCATGAAGATTGTAGGCATCCATCGTCTGAAGGGTGATTTCGGAGATCACCCCGAGCATGCCGACAGAGACACGCGCGGCTTCCAGGAGATCTGGCGTCGTCTCGTCGACGACGAGAATGCTGCCATCGGGCTGGATGAGGCGCATGCCGACGATCTGCGAGGCCATGTTGCCGAGTTTCGCACCGGTTCCGTGCGTGCCGGTCGTCAACGCGCCGGCAAGGGCTTGGCTGTCGATATCGCCCTGGTTGATGAGCGATAGCCCGCTCGATTTCAGGACCTTGCCAAGCTGGTTGATCGTCGTCCCCGCCCTCACGGAGACCCGCCTGCGCGCCTGGTCGATGCCGACCACGCCCTGCATGCCGGAAAGGGTGAGCAGGAGCCCGCTCGTTGCGACCACCGGGGTGAACGAGTGGCCCGATCCGGCGCAGCGCACATTGAGCCCGATGGCGGTCGCCTCCCGGACCATTTCAGCGAGCGCCGCTTCGCTGTCCGGTGCACCCTTGTGGCGCACGATACATGATTGATTCCCCACCCAATTTCGCCAGTGGCCGCCCGACTCCAGCATTCCTGTCTCCCCTCTTTCAGACTGCCGTGAAGCAATTGTCGACGAACAGATGCGTACCGTTGACGAAGCTCGCCTCGTCGCTTGCGAGGAACAAGGCAGCGTTGGCGACCTCGATCGGGTCGCACATCCGCCCCTGCTGGGCGGCGATCGCCGCCTCCGACACGTCAACGCCGTATTTGCTCAGGCCCGCGATCTCGCGCTTGCCGTGGTCGGTCGCGATGAAGCCGGGGCAGACGGCATTGCAGCGGATGCCCCGGTCGCGGAATTCGACGGCGATCGCGCGGGCGAACATGTGGCAGGCGCCCTTGGTGGTGTCATAAAGCACCTCCATCGGTGTCGCGGCGACGGCGGAAATCGACGAGGTGCAGATGATGCTGCCGGCGCCCGCCTTGAGCATGCCGGGGAGGACCGCTTTGGTCATCAGGAACATGCTCTTCACGTTCACCGCCATCAGCCGGTCCCACTCCGCTTCTTCCGTTTCGAGGAACGGGCCAACCGCAAGGATGCCGGCGTGGTTGAAGAGCACGGTGATCGGGCCGAAGGCGCGCTCCACGGTATTGACCGCGGCGGTGACCTCGGCGGACACGGAAACATCGGCAGCGGCGAAGAGGGCTTCGCCGCCCTCGGCGCGGATGGCTGCCGCGACCTCTTCGCCCTTGCTCTTCGGCAAGTCGACGATGCCAACCTTGGCGCCCTCGCGGGCAAAGAGTTGTGATGCAGCGAGCCCGCATCCGCCGGCGCCGCCGCTGATGAGCGCAATCTTGCCCGAAAGCCTACCTGCCATCACGCTTCCCTTTCCGTCCGCCCGAGCTCGGCGCTCCAGGCGGGCTGCCGTCGCATGTTCAGGGAATTATTGTTGACGAAGCGGGGCCTGTCGATATCCCGTGGGCGATACGGCGAAGGGGAACGCTTGAAGCGATGCTGGCAAGGGAACCGCCAGACATCTCCACGATGATCAGGTTTATCGGCACGCCGGATTTCGGCGCTGCACTCGACGCCATGCTGCGTGCGATTGCCCCTTTCGACCTGTCGGTCGTTTTCGCCTTTCCCTACGACGCGCGCCCGATCCTGCTGCACGACGGCGATACGCATGGCGTCTCGCCGCAAGCGTTGAATGCCTACCTTGGCGGTGCCTATCTGCTCGATCCGTTCTACGTCGCCTGCAACAACGGCCAGCCGGCGGGTCTGTGGCGGATGCGAGAGCTTGCGCCCGACCGGTTCTTCCAGTCGAACTTTTCATCGTCGAGTGAGGTCCATCCCTGTGTGTCGATGGAGTCCGGATCACTGATCGAGGAGGTGGGCTTCGTCGTTCCGCTCGAGGAGTCGATGCAGGCGACCTATTCGCTGATGCGCTGCGGCGAGGGTGCGCCGTTCAGCGATCAGGAACTGGAGCGGCTGAGGCTCTACGAACCAATCGTGCGTGAGGCGATCCGGTCGGACTGGCGTCAAAGGGGCATCGCGGTCGCAAGCGCGACAGGAAATGGATCCGATGCCATGGAGGGGGCCTTCGACAGTCTTTGCGCCGACCGGCTCACCAGGCAACAGCGCACGATCGTCCGGCTGATCTTGCGCGGCCACAGCAATCTTTCGATCGGAAAGACGATGAACATCGCCGAGGGCACGGTTCGGATCCACCGCAAGAACATCTATCGTCGCCTCGGCATTTCCGGCCAAGGCGCATTGTTCCGGATTTTCATCGATCATTTGAACCGCCGTCAGCTTTATTGACGGCGGCCGTTCATGCCGCGTGCGAGGTCGTGTCGTCGTTGAGCAGCGTGTAGATTGCGCTGGCGGAATCGCTCGCCCTGATCTTTGCGACCATGTCGTGATCGCGAAGCACGCGGGCAATGCGCGACAGCGCCTTCAGGTGATCGGCACCGGCACCTTCGGGCGCCAGCAGCAGGAATACGAGATCGACCGGCTGGTCATCCAGTGCCTCGAAGTCGACGGGCGTGTCGAGTCGCGCGAAGATGCCGACAATCGAGGGAAGGTTGTTGAGCTTTCCGTGCGGAATGGCGATGCCGTTGCCGACGCCGGTGGAACCGAGCCGTTCCCGCTGGAGAATGACGTCGAAGATATCACGCTCCGAAAGTCCGGTAAGTTTGGATGCTTTTGCCGCCAATTCCTGAAGGAGTTGTTTTTTCGAGTTGGCCCTCATGGCCGGGATAATTGCATTTTGATGCAGCAAACCTGCCAATGCCATTCTTTTGTCCTCGTTCGCCGGTTAGAGCCTGACAACATCATCACAAATGTGTCTTGCTGGCTCTAACCATCTTTATATTGGCGGTTACCATGCACAGAAAAGTCGGGCTTTTCCGGCTGTCCGCGTATCTGAGCGGCGGGGAATGCCGGCTTCCCCGACATTCCCCCGTTCCGCTCATGCCTTGATATTGGCGGCGTCGATCCAGCCAATATTTCCATCGTTACGCCGATAGACGATGTTCAGGTCTTCCTTGCCCGGGCTGCGGAACATCAGCACCGGTTCGTCCGTCATATCGAGCGCCATGACGGCGCTCGCGACGGACATCGTCCTCAACTGTTTCGTGCTTTCGGCAACGATGGTCGGTGCATAATCCTCGGGGACCTCTTCGTCCACGTCAGGCACCGAGTCCATCACCGTGTAGGCCACTTCGGCGGCATTCTGCCCGTTGCCGTTGTGGTGATCCTTGAGCTTACGCTTGTAGCGCCGGAGCCGCTTCTCGATCCGGTCCGAGGCCGCATCAAAGGCCGCCTGCGGCTCATTCGCCTGGCCATTCGCCTGCAATACCACGCCCGTGTCGAGATGAAGTTTGCAGTCGGCGCTGAAACGCGATCCAGACTTTTCCACAGTGACCTGGCTTGAATATCCTCCATCGAAATATTTGGTAACCGCTTGGTCGATCTGCTCCCCGATGCGGGCGCGGAACGAATCTCCGATTTCCATATGTTTGCCGGATACACGCACACTCATGGAGTTTCCTCTCTCGTTCGTGATTTGCGCGTCCAGTCTATTCCAAGCGCCTTCGTCATCCAAGCTTTTCACGCAAGGGCGGCGCATCTGCGCCGCGGTTCGGCCGCTCGGGAAACCGCCGAAGTGGAGTAGGTCCTCGGCAATTGCGGCGCGCTCATATCGCTTGTGTCGCAGGGAGTCAATTGCGAGTCGCAAAAAATCCGCATTCGCGGTCAAATCACCGAAAGCGGATGCTCTAGAAGCCGGCCGCCTTGGCAAGCGCTCGCTTTTCGCGGCGCCGCTGGACCGAGGAGGGGATATTCATCGCCTCGCGATATTTGGCCACAGTGCGCCGGGCTATGTCGACGCCGGACTGCTTGAGCAGATCGACGATGTCGTCATCGGAAAGCACCGCGTCTGCGCTCTCCTGCTGGATCATGGTGCGAATGCGGTGACGAACGGATTCCGCCGAATGGGCGTCGCCGTTTTCGGCCGAGCCGATCGAGACGGTGAAGAAGTATTTCAGTTCGAAAAGCCCGCGCGGCGTCAGCATGTACTTGTTCGAGGTGACGCGGCTGACCGTCGATTCATGCATCTTGATCGCGTCGGCCACCATCCTGAGATTGAGCGGGCGAAGATGATCGACACCGTTGACGAGAAAGGCGTCCTGCTGGCGGACGATCTCGCTCGCCACCTTCATGATCGTGCGGGCCCGTTGGTCGAGACTGCGCGTTAGCCAGTTGGCATTTTGCAGGCAATCACTGAGAAAGGCCTGGTCGGCGCTGTTCTTCTGGGTCCCGCGCGAGATCGCGGCAAAATAGTCGTGGTTGACGAGAACCCGGGGCAGGGCGTCGGGATTGAGTTCGACCAGCCAGCCTCCATCAGGTCCGGCACGCACGATGACGTCCGGCACGATCGCCTCGCTGACGCTCGTCTCGAAGCTGGTGCCGGGCTTCGGATCGAGCTTGCGGATTTCGGCAAGCATATCGACGAGATCTTCCTCGTCGACACCGCAGATCTTCTTGAGGCTTGCGAAGTCGCGGCGTGCCAGAAGCTCGAGGTTGTCGATCAAAGCCTCCATCGCCGGATCGAAACGATCGCGTGCGCGCAACTGGATGGCAAGGCATTCGCTGAGCGTGCGTGCGAAGACGCCGGGTGGGTCGAATTGCTGCAGGATTAGGAGCACGCGCATCACATCTTCGCTGGTCGTGCCGAGCCTGGCCGCCGTGTCGGCGAGGTCTACGTGAAGGTAGCCCGCCTCGTCGAGCTGGTCGATGAGGTGTTGCGCGACAAGCCGGTCGCCGGGGGCGGTCAGCGCGAGGGGCAGCTGTTCCAGGAGAACGTCCCTCAAGGTTTTTCGGCCGGCGACGAAATCGTCGAGGTCGTAGTCCTCGCTGCCGTCACCTTCGCCGCCGGGCATCGACTTCCATTGACCGAGCAGTTCCGGCGCATCGGCGCGCTGCGGTGGCGTGTCATCCGGGAAGACGTTGGCGAAATCGGCGTCGAGCTGATCGCTGAGCCTCTCGCCCGGGCTCGACGTCGCGCTATCGTAAAGGTCGCCCTGGCCGACGGCCTCATCCGGCGCCGCCTCGCTGGATGCCAGCGCGGGATCCTCGTGTGCGGAGCGATCCTGGGCAGTGATCGTCTCGTCGCCGGCTTGAAATTCGAGCAGCGGATTTTTTTCGACTTCCTGGGCGATGAACTGATTGAGCTCCAGGTGGGTCATCTGAAGCAGCTGGATCGACTGCATCAGTTGCGGCGTCATGACCAGCGACTGAGACTGGCGCAGATATAGGCTGGCGGACAAAGCCATGCTGACGCGTAACCCCCGTCACGATCTCCAAGGCCGTGTCGCCAGGTACTCTCGACAGGCCTTTTTGTTAGTTGGCCCAAAAATTGCTTATTAAGGAGTTTTGGTCAAGCACGGTTGCGGGCGGAAGCAGCGGATTCGCCCGCAATGTCGCCTACAGGCTGAAATTATCGCCGAGATAGAGCCGGCGGACATCCGGATTGGTGACGATGTCGTTGGCGCGGCCGTGCGTCAGAACTTCGCCGGCATGGATGATATAGGCCCGGTCGATGAGACCGAGAGTCTCGCGGACATTGTGGTCGGTGATGAGGACACCAATGCCGCGCGAGGTCAGATGTCGCACGAGCGCCTGGATGTCGGCGACCGAGATCGGGTCGACGCCTGCGAAGGGCTCGTCGAGCAGCATGAAGGTCGGATCGGTGGCAAGCGCCCGCGCGATTTCCAGGCGCCGGCGCTCGCCGCCGGAAAGCGCGATGGCGGGCGATTTGCGTAAGTGCGTGATCGAAAATTCGCCAAGCAGGTCGTCGAGCTTGCTTTCGCGCCGGTCGAGGTTTTCGTCGTGGACCTCCAGCACTGCGCGGATGTTTTCCTCGACAGTCAAGCCGCGGAAGATCGACGCTTCCTGCGGCAGATAACCGACGCCGAGGCGGGCCCGGCGGTACATCGGCATCGTCGTGACGTCGTTGCCATTGATCTCGATCGAGCCCTCGTCGACCGGCACGAGGCCGGTAATCATGTAGAAGCAAGTCGTCTTGCCGGCGCCGTTGGGGCCGAGCAGGCCGACAGCCTCGCCGCGGCGCACGACGAGCGAGACCCCGTTGACGACGCAGCGCGAACGATAGGTTTTCGTCAAGCCGCGGGCGATCAGGGTGCCGTCGTAGCGCGCCTTGTCAACCGCATGGACGGCGCTGGGGCCCGCCGACGGCTTTTTGACCCGTTTGCGTTTGTGAAGAAAAGGAATCTGCACGAGCGGTCTACGTCAGTTCTGCTTGCGGGACTGCGGGTCAAGTTGAATCTGCACGCGGCCGCCGCAGGCTTCGAGCTGTGCTTCGCCCGTATCCATCTGTACGTTCAGCTGGCAGCCGACGAAGACGTTCTTGCCTTCCGACAGGACCACCTTCTCGCCCTTGAGGACGATCGTCTGCTCGGTCATGTTTACAAGGCCGCTGTCGCCCGTCGCCTGCTGCGCTCCGGAACTGAGGAACACCTTGTTGCTAACCTCGATCCGGTCGATATCGGCATTGCCGCTCGTCACCGTGGCGCCGCCTTCCGTCTTGTAGAAGACGGTCATGGTGCCCGCCTGCAGTGTAGTCGTGCCCTGGACGACCTTCACGTTGCCGGTGAAGATGGCCTTGCTCTCGGGATCCTTGATCTCGAGCTTGTCGCTCTCGATCTGGATCGGCTTGTCATTCGAGAGCTGAAGGCCCCTCATCCGGCTGGAGGTGGCCTGTGCCGAAGCGCTGGTAACAATCATCAACGCACCGAGCCCGGCAACAGCGAGACTGGCTGAAATTCTAAAAAACACGGCAGGTTTGACCGACATGGGTGCACCAGGTCCTATTTTGCGTTCTTGCGGATGGCGCTCGGGTCGACATTGACCTTGACCATGCCCTCAAATGTTACAATACGTCCCTTATCTGTCATTCGCAGCGTCTGCGCAATGATCGATCCGCCGTTCATGCTGATCGCGATCGGGCGCTTCGTTTCCATCTCGCCGGCATTGATGTCCAGATAGGCCGACTGAAAATCGGCGTTGACGCCATTATTCATGGAAATCGTGAACGGTGCGTTCATATCCAGCGTGTTGGCGCCGCGATCGTAGATGCCGCTGGCCGCATCCACCGTTGCGATCAACGTATCGTTAACAGGCATTTCGGCGTGAATGGTTTCGAGCGTGATGAGGTCCGGATTTGCTATGTCCTGAAGCGCACGCTGCGCTTTCATGGAATAGCTGATGTCCTGCTTGTTGCGACCGGAGATCGCGGGATTCCGCATGACGATCTTTCCGTTCTCGATCGTTGCCGTTTCGAGTTGCAACTCTTCCGGCAGGAAGGCGCGCACGAAGGAAACGGCCACGAAGATCATGGCGATGATGCTGGCGACGAGCGGCAACAGAACCTTGAGGCGTCTCACCCGCGCAGAATGCCGCGCCGCCGAAGCATAGGCATCGGAAGAACTCGTGCCCGAATCTGCAAAGATTCCGGGAAATCGTGCTTCGTTCAGCATGGAGAGGCCTGTCGGTTCCCTTGAGTCTCGGCGGCCCCGGAGGATCCGCATTTACATACAATGGCGTAAGTCACCGCGAATATGGTTATTTTCCTGTCGTCCGACAATGGAGCGACAAAAACTTTGAAGGGCTGCGAAAAAAGCGGTTGCGGCTTTTAACGGCCGTCAACCACCGCTATCTAATTTGCCGCGGCTCGCGCAAATAGCATGTTCCGTTGGAAACTGACAGAACCTCGAGCCAAGAAAAACGGGAGAGACCCATGGACGAACTTGCCATAGCCGATCGTCGCAGCTTGCGCCGCAAGTTGAGCTTCTGGCGTTGGGCGGCTGCCGCAATCCTCGTGGGCGTGGGCCTCGTGCTTTATGCCTTCTCGGGCTGGAGCGAGGTGACCGGGCGCGCGCGCCACCACGTTGCGCGCGTTGCCGTATCTGGCTTGATCCAGGACGACCGTGAGCTGGTCGAGCGGCTGGAGCGTATCGCCGACAACGATTCGGTCAGGGCGCTCATCGTGACGATCTCGTCGCCGGGCGGCACCACCTATGGCGGCGAGGTCATCTACAAGGCGATCCGCAAGGTCGCCGCGAAGAAGCCGGTCGTTTCGGACGTCCGAACGCTCGCCGCCTCGGCCGGCTATATGATCGCGCTTGCCGGTGACCACATCGTCGCCGGAGAGACCTCCATCACCGGCTCGATCGGCGTGATCTTCCAGTACCCGCAGGTCAAGACCCTGATGGACAAACTCGGCGTGTCGCTCGAGTCGATAAAATCGCGACCACTCAAGGCCGAACCCTCTCCTTTCCATCCGCCGAGCCAGGAGGCCAGGGCGATGATCCAGGCGATGATCGATGACAGCTACGGCTGGTTCGTCGATCTTGTGGCCGAACGGCGCAAGATCCCACGGCCGGACGCGCTCGCCCTTGCCGATGGCCGTATCTTCACCGGGCGGCAGGCGCTGAAGGACAGGCTCATCGATACGCTGGGTGGTGACGACGAGATCAGGGCGTTCCTCGTCAGCCGCAACATCCCGAAGGGCCTTCCGGTGGTGGACTGGGAGGCGCCGAGCGGAACATTGCCTTTCGGCCTCGGCGGGGTCGTCTCCGAGTGGATCAAGGCTTTGGGATATGACGCTTTTCCGGCAATGAAGGGACTCGAAAAAATCGGCGGCGAGAAGTTGTTTCTTGACGGTCTTGTTTCGGTTTGGCAGGTTGATGGGCAATAGGAGACGGCGTCATAAGTTGTCCTGAGCCGAAGGCTCGGTTGGCTCAGAGTGAGCGTTGTGACGCCTGTCGAAGCCACGAAACAGACAGAAAAAGCAAAAAACCAAGGGGGCGACAGTGATCAAGTCAGAACTGGTGCAGATTGTGGCCGCACGCAATCCGCATCTCTACCACCGCGACGTCGAAAATATCGTCAATGCGGTTCTTGATGAGATCACGGATGCACTGGCGGCCGGAAACCGTGTTGAGTTACGCGGCTTCGGTGCCTTCTCGGTCAAGAACAGGCCGTCGCGCTCGGGTCGCAATCCGCGCACGGGCGACTCCGTCTTCGTCGAGGAGAAATGGGTCCCCTTCTTCAAAACCGGCAAGGAACTGCGCGAGCGCCTCAATCCCGGTATGAACGGCAACGACGACTAAAGCGTCCCGCTTTCGGGTGGAATCACCGAAAGCGGATAAGATGCTCTAGAAATCAAAGTGCGAGAGCGTCCTTCGTGCGTTCATCTGAACGCGCGGCGCTCTAGATCGCAACAATTCGGATCGATGGAGCGAGTGTGCTTTCGGCGCACGAGAAGGGCTCCATACCCTTGAACCTGGGCGGCGGCCTTGCGAAAATCGTCGCGATTTTTCGGGCCGACGCGACAGCCGGAGCGGATGCATGCTCAAGAGACTGATCAATATCGTTGTACTGGTGCCCTTGGGGATCATCCTGATCGTACTGAGCGTTGCCAATCGTCAGGCGGTAACCTTCGCGTTCAATCCGTTCAACCCGGCCGACAGCGTACTTTCCGTTTCGGCCCCCTTTTTCGTGTTCCTGTTTCTCGCCGTCATCGTTGGGCTGATCCTTGGGGCTGGGGCGACTTGGCTCAGTCAAGGAAAATACCGTCGCCGCGCCCGCAACGAGGCCAACCAAGCATTAAAGTGGCATCGTGAAGCGGAAAAGCAGCGCAGCCAGGCGGAGAAACTGGCATCGCAGACAACGCTGCCAGCGCCGCAGAACTGATCCGCTGTGTCTTCCCGCTGCGTGTGATCAGCTCGCCGCTTCCGCCGCTCCGCTGACTGCGACGTTGAAATCGGCGAAGAATTGTTGCGCGAGCTTTTTCGCTGTCGAATCGATCAGGCGCGAGCCGAGTTGAGCGATTTTGCCGCCGACCTCGGCCTTGACGTCGTAGCGCAGCACCGTTTCATCGCCCTCCTCGACAAGCGTGACATCTGCGCCGCCCTTGGCAAAACCGGCAATGCCGCCCTTGCCCTCGCCCGATATCGTGTAGCTCTGGGGCGCATTGAGATTGGAAAGGACGACATTGCCGTTGAAGGTCGCCGAAACTGGTCCGATCTTCACCTTGACCACGGCCGTCAGTTCCGTCGGCGATTTCATCTCGAGCGACTGGCAGCCCGGAATGCATCGCCTCAGGATCTCCGGATCGTTCAAGTATTGCCAAACTGCATCGCGCCGCGCAACGATGCGTTCTTCGCCCGTCATGTCCATGCCTGTTCCTCCCGTCCTGCTCCGGACTTCGATCTTGGCAAATCGGAAACGGCTTTGCCAAGAGCATCGGCGGTGCTATTTGCACGGTTTAGGCGTATCGCCCCCCTGGACGGAGGGTATGAAGGGCCGGCTGGATGCGGCTTCGGTTCATCAGCGGATACGCCGAGTGGTTTGATTTTTGAGTCCAAGGATCAGCGCGTGAAAGAAAAAGATCGGCGGTCGAAGAACCCCTCGGTCACGGCGGCGAAAGGCCGGGGCGCTGAGGCGCGTGGCGGCCGTCATGAGCAAAGGCTCCCCCCGGTGAAGGGGGCGGGGTTCAAGGCCAAGAGCGGCGGGCCGCCCGCAAAAGCTGCGCCGGCGAAGGGCGAGCGGCAGCGATCCGCCCAGGAGGCGCTCCCAACGCGTCCCGTCCGGCAAAGAACTGGCGATAAGCCGGCCGAGACCGTGCCGCTCATTCTCGAGACGGCGGCGACGGCAGGCTACCATCTGATCGACAGCGGCAATGGCGAGAAGCTAGAACAATACGGACCCTATCGCATCGTCCGCCCCGAAGCGCAGGCGCTATGGCCGAAGGCGCTGCCGGCGTCGGTTTGGGAGAAGGCCGATGCGATCTTCACGGGCGATACCGACGAAGATGGGATGGGGCGTTGGCGTTTCCCGCGGGAGGTGCTGGGCGAAACCTGGCCGATGCAGCTTCTCGACACCGATTTTCTCGGCCGCTTCACCTCGTTTCGGCACGTTGGCGTTTTTCCCGAGCAGCTTGCCCATTGGTCCTGGGTGAAGGACCAGGTGACGACGGCCGGGCGGCCGCTCAAGGTTCTCAATCTCTTCGGTTACACGGGCGTCGCCTCGCTGATTGCCGCCAAGGCGGGCGCCGAGGTGACGCATGTCGACGCCTCCAAGAAGGCGATCGGCTGGGCGCGCGAAAACCAGACGCTGGCGCGCGCCGAAAAGCTGCCGATCCGCTGGATCTGCGACGATGCGATGAAGTTCATCCAGCGCGAGGAACGGCGCGGCAGCCGCTATGACATCATCCTGACCGATCCGCCTAAGTTCGGCCGTGGCCCGAACGGCGAGGTTTGGCAGCTCTTCGACCATCTGGCGGCAATGCTCGACATCTGCCGTGAGATCCTGTCGCCTGACGCGCGCGGGCTTGTGCTCACGGCCTATTCCATCCGCGCGAGCTTCTATTCGATTCACGAGCTCATGCGCGAAACGATGCGCGGGCGCGGCGGCCGGGTCGAGTCGGGAGAGCTCATCATCCGCGAGGGCGGTCTCAACGGCAAGGAGCCGGGGCGGGCGCTTTCCACTTCCCTCTTCAGCCGCTGGGTACCCAAATGAACACTGACAGAAGCGATCACGGCACGCCGCGCGTTGGCCATGTGAAGGAGGTGACCAGCCTCACCAATCCGATCATCAAGGACATCCGTTCGCTTGCACAGAAGAAGCATCGCGACGAGACGCGTTCCTTCATGGCGGAGGGCCTGAAGCTGGTGATCGATGCGCTCGATCTCGGCTGGAAGATCAAGATCCTCGTCTACGCCAAGGCGGCGAAGGGCAAACCGCAGGTTGAGCAGGTGGCGGCCAAGACCGTTGCCAAGGGCGGCCTGGTGCTCGAGGTCAGCGAGAAGGTGCTTTCGACGATCACCCGGCGCGACAATCCGCAGATGGTGGTCGGTATCTTCGAACAGCGTTATCGCGCGCTGAAGGACCTTCGACCCGAGGCAGGCGAGACCTATGTGGCGCTCGACCGCGTTCGCGATCCCGGCAATCTCGGCACGATCATCCGGACGGCGGATGCGGCCGGCGCCTCGGGCATCATCCTCGTCGGCGAGACCACCGACCCGTTCTCGCTCGAGACCGTGCGGGCGACGATGGGCTCCGTCTTCGCCGTGCCCGTCGCGCGCGCCAGCGCCGAAGAGTTCGTCAAGTGGCAAAAGGCGGCCGGCGTCAGGGTCGTGGCAACGCATCTGGCAGGCTCGGTCGACTACCGGACCATCGATTACAAGTCGAAGCCTGTCGTGCTCCTGATGGGCAACGAACAGGCGGGCCTTCCCGAGGAGCTTGCCCGCGAAGCGGGCGCGCTCGCTCGCATTCCGCAGTCAGGCCGGGCGGACTCGCTCAATCTCGCAATTGCCACCGGGATCATGCTGTTCGAAGCGCGCCGCCACCTGTTGTCATTGGATGCCGGCGCATGAGTGAGCGGCAGGTTCTGTTTTCGAGGCCGCTGCCGATTGCGGTCTTCATTCTGCTCGCGCTCGTCGCCGACCAGCTCATCAAATATCTGGTCGAGGCGTTTCTGCCCTTTCAGCAGGCGGTCGCGGTCATTCCCATGCTCGCGCTCTACCGGACCTACAACTACGGCGTGGCCTTCTCCATGCTTTCCGGGATGGAAGACTGGTTCATCGTCGGCATGCGTCTGGCCGTCGTCGCCTTCGTGCTCTGGCTCTGGCGCCGCACGCCGAAAGACAGGTTCTTCGCTCACCTCGGCTATGCGATGATTATCGCGGGTGCGCTCGGCAACCTCGTCGATCGGCTGCTCTTCGGCTACGTCATTGACTATATCCTGTTCCACACCGCCAATTGGTCCTTTGCGGTTTTCAACCTCGCGGATAGCTTCATCACGGTCGGTGCGGGCGCGATCATCCTCGACGAGCTCATGTTGGCGAAAAGGCGCGATCGCTAAAACTTTAGAAACGGGCTGAAGGCATTCGGAAGTCCTGCCATGCTATTTCGACGGCATGAGCGAAGCGTCACGACTTAAGCAGCGGATCGATTCCGGTTTCGGCACGGGAGCCCGTGCGGGCGGGGTCGCACCGTTGGCCGCCGATGCCAAAGGCCATTGGCCGGCGCGCGCCGCCTGCGCTCTTGCAGGCATCGCCTCGGCGGCGATCCTCTTTGCGGCGGGCTCGGCGAACGGCTTCCCCCTGTTTTCGGCGCTTGTGGCTGCCGGCGGCCTTGCCGGGGCCTTCCTGCTTCTCGCCGGGGGCATCGACACGGCGGACGGGCGAGGGGAAGCGTTGCGTGAGGTCGCCTGTGACGAAGACTGGCAGCGGTTTGAAACCTCGACGCTGCTTTCGACAATTCATGACGGACTTGGCGATCTTGCCATCGTGCGCACGATGGACGGCCAGATCGTCTACGCCAACTCCGTTTTTCACAAGGTCTGCGACCGCGCCGACGTACGCGGGATGACCTGCGCGGGGATAGGGCTAAGCTTCGAGCCGAAGACCGAACCAAACCATTATCTTGCGCGTATTGCGACGCCCAGGGGGATCCACCTTTACGACTGGCATGACGTGATCGCCCGCGAGCCGGCAACCGGCAGGCTGATGCGTCACAGCATCGCTCGCGACGTGACCGAGGAGGCGCGCGCCGCGCGCGAACGGGAAGAGGCCCGCCGCCGCGCCGAGGAGGCAAGCCGCGCGAAGTCGCGTCTTCTTGCCACCGTCAGCCACGAGGTCCGCACGCCACTCTCCGGCATTCTGGGTATGAGCCACCTGCTCGGCCAGACCCGGCTGTCAGCGGAGCAGAAGAACTACCTCGCCGGCATGCAGCAATCCGGCCATGCATTGGTGCAACTGGTCGAGGATCTGATCGACTTCTCCTCGCTTTCGGCCGGGCGGTTTCAGTTGCGCCCGTCGCAGCAGGACCTGCGCCTCGTCATCGAGAGCGTGGTTGAGATGCTCGCTCACCGCGCGCACGAGAAAGGCATAGAGATCGCCGCAACCGTTGCAGCCGACGTGCCGGCAGCAACGGTGTTCGACGCCGCACGCCTCAGGCAGGTGCTCTTCAACGTGATCGGCAATGCCGTGAAGTTCACTGAGATCGGTGGCGTCCTCATTGCCGCCGACGTTGCCGATGGCGGCGTCAGGATCCGGATCGACGACACTGGCCCTGGAATGTCGGCCGATGAGCTCGGGCGCGTATTCGAGGAATTCGAGCAGGCCGGGGACGATAGTCAGCGCGCCAAGGGAACCGGCCTGGGTCTCGCGATTTCACGCAGGATCATGGAGGCTTTCGGCGGCAGCCTGACCGCTTCCAGCGCCGCCGGCCGGGGAAGCCGGTTCGAAGTCCGGTTTCCGTTGATCGGGGCTGGTCCTTCGGCTGCCGCGCGAGATGGCGTGCTATCCGGTGCCCACGTGCTGGCGCTGGCTCCTGATGGTCCCGTCCTGAACGCGCTCTCCGCGACGATTACGACCCTTGGCGGAGTGTGTCATCGCGCGCCGACGCTTGCCGCCGCCGAAGCCATCGCCGCCGCCGTCTTGTCGAACGACCTGGCGCTGACCGACATCATCGTTGACCATCGCCATTCGGATGAGTTCCGCCGTCTCCTTGCACTGCGACCGGAAATCGCCTGCCTGAAGCTGCGCCGAACCTACCTCATCAACCCGGAGGAGCGCACCGTTCATCCGGTGAACCAGATCGATGGCTATGAGGCATGGCTCATCCGCCCCTTGCGCGAAAAGTCGCTGGTGGAGGTCTTGCTCGGGCGGCTGAAGGGCATCGAGAAGCGGGATGCGATCAACGACAACCGGCCTATACTGCGGGAGGCGTCGGGCGAGGCAGGCGAACAGGGCGATTACGATATACTCCTTGCCGAGGACGATCCGGTCAATGCGCTCATCCTGAGGACGATACTCCGGCGAGCAGGATATCTGGTCCGCCAGGTTGGAGATTTCGCAAGCCTCGATCGCGCGTTGCATGGGCCCGGCGAAACGACACACAAGAGGCCACGCCTGATCCTTACCGACCTCAACATGCCGGGCGGCGATGGCCTGGCGATGCTGAAGCGCCTGCGCGAGGAGGAAACGGCCGGGCACCGCCGCCGTTTGCCCGTGATAGTGTTGACGTCCGATACACGCGACGACCTGCACGAGCTCCTGATCGCAGCCGGAGCGGACTCGGTATTGCCGAAGCCGGCGGAACCAGAGCGCCTCACGGCCGAAATTACACGCCTTCTCGAAGCCTGAAGAACTACTGCTTGGTTGCTTAAATCTCTGCCGATTTAAGGATAAAGGCATGCAGCAATTCAAAGTGCCGCAGCGTGCTTTGCGCGCCTGACAAGACGCGCGGCGACGCAGGGTCCGGCACGCAAGTCACCCCCGCGGTGCCGGGCTTGCAAGCCGTCTCCGTGTCACTATCTTGTTGCAGAAACGTGGTTTAAGCCCGGCAGGCACAAGCGATTCGGGATAACACGGGATGACGATCGAACTTCTGGATTCGGCGAACGTGATCGACACTTCACAGCCTTGCATCCGCAAGACGATTGCGACCCCGGCAACCGAGGTTCTCGGACGGATCGGCAATCTCGAGACACGGCTTGCGCGCTCCGCAGCCGAGGTCGATGCTGCACAGGCGGTACGCTACAAGGTCTTCGTCGAGGAGATGAAGGCGCAGGCGGGGCCGGATGCCGAGCGGCGCAAGCGCGACGTCGACAGCTGGGATTCGATTTGCGACCATCTGCTGGTTCTCGATACGTCGATCGAAGGCGACACGGAAGACCAAATCGTCGGCACCTACCGACTGTTGCGCCAGGACGTCGCAGAGCGGGCCGGCGGCTTCTACTCGGCTTCGGAGTTTGCGATCGCCCAACTGCTGCAGCGCCATCCGGACAAGCGCTTCATGGAACTCGGCCGTTCCTGCGTGCTGCCGGAATATCGGACGAAGCGCACCGTCGAACTACTCTGGCAGGGCAATTGGGCCTACGCGCTGAAGCACGGCGTCGACGCCATGTTCGGATGCGGCTCGTTCCCGGGCGTCGTTCCGGAAGAGCATGCACTGGCACTCTCCTTCCTGCACCACAATGTTCTGGCTCAAGGGGAGTGGAAGGTTTCCGCCCGGCCGGAGCTTCATCGGACCATGGACCTGATGCCCTCCGAAGCGATCAATCCCAAGAAGGCGCTTGCCGCTCTTCCGCCGCTGATCAAGGGCTACATGCGGCTCGGTGCGATGGTGGGCGACGGCGCTGTGGTGGATCACGCTTTCCGCACGACCGATGTGCTGATCGTGCTGCCGATCAGCAATATTTCCGGCCGCTACCTCAACTACTACGGCGCGGACGCCGGGCGATTTGCTTCGACCGTATCCTGAGCAGTGGACTGCAGTATTAACCAGTTGTTAAGTATGTGTTTGACTTTCCTTAGTGAAAGGGTGAAGTGTATTTCTATGGTTGATCTGGATTTCATGACGAAGGAATGTAAAAAATAAATGGAAAGATTCGCAATGCGTCTGGGGGCGCGTATATTGCAATCAATTTCCTCTCATTTTTATGACCTAAGCGATGGATCTGCCATAATGTATTGAGCCCACTTCCTTTGCCGGAGAAGTGGGCTCTTGTTTTATTGAGAATATGTGTGCCGTTGCTGTACGTTTCGCCAAGCAGTGTTTGCCGCCGATGCAGCGCCTGTCTCGAAACGATGCACCGCTTCTTGCCCGTCAGGTCCCGGCCCTCAGGTCCCGGCATTGTAGGCGGCGATTGCGGCCATGTTGACGATATCCGAATCCTTGGCCGACATGGATGCGATCTGCACCGACTTGTCGAGGCCGACGAGCAGCGGGCCGATGACGGTCGAGCCGCCGAGTTCTTGGAGCATCTTGGTCGAGATCGAGGCAGAGTGGAACGCCGGCATGACCAGCACGTTGGCGGTGCCGGAAAGCCGGCAGAACGGATATTGCTCCATCACCCGGGTATTGAGCGCCACGTCCGCCGCCATCTCGCCGTCGTATTCGAAGTCGACGCGGCGCCTGTCGAGGATCTTCACCGCCTCGCGCACCCTTTCGGAGCGTTCGCCCGACGGGTGGCCGAAGGTCGAATAGGCAAGCATAGCGACGCGCGGCACATAGCCAAGGCGCTTGGCGAGCCCGGCGGCCTCCTCGGCGATGTCGGCCAGTTCCTCCGCGGTCGGCATGTCGTGCACCGCCGTGTCGGCGACGAGCACCGTGCGGCCGCGGCAGAGTGCGAGCGATACGCCGATGACCCGGTGGCCGGGCTTGGCGTCGATGCAGCGGCGCACGTCTTCGAGCGCGGTCGAATAATTGCGCGTCAGGCCCGTCACCATGCCGTCGGCATCGCCGAGCGCCACCATGCAGGCGGCGAAATGGTTGCGGTCGTTGTTGATCAGCCGCTGCACGTCGCGGAAAAGATAGCCCTTGCGCTGGAGCCGGGCATAGAGAAAATCGGTATAGGCGCCGACGCGCTTGGAAAGGCGTGCGTTGACGATCTGAATGCCGGCGCGGTTGAGGTCGATGCCTTCCCGCTCGGCGGTTTCGCGCATCTGCTCCTCGCGTCCGAGCAGGATCGCCGTGCCGAGTGCCTGATTGGCATAGGCGATCGCGGAGCGCATCATCTGCACTTCCTCGCCTTCGGCAAAGACGATGCGCTTCGGCTGGCGGCGGACGCGCTCGAAGATGCGCTGCAGCGTTGAGGCAATCGGGTCGCGCCGCGCCGAAAGCTGCTGCGCATAGTCGGCAAGATCGGTTATCGGCTTGCGCGCGACGCCTGTTTCCATGGCCGCCTTCGCGACGGCGATCGGGATCGCCGAGATGAGGCGCGGATCGAAGGGAACGGGAATGATGTATTGTGGTCCGAAGCGTGGCCGGTTGCCCTGGTAGGCGGCGGCGACGTCATCCGGCACGTCTTCCTTCGCAAGGCTCGCAAGCGCCTCTGCCGCGGCGATCTTCATGGCGTCGTTGATTGTAGAGGCGCGCACGTCGAGCGCGCCGCGGAAGATATAGGGGAAGCCGAGAACGTTGTTGACCTGATTCGGGTAGTCGGAACGACCGGTCGCGACGATCGCGTCGTCGCGGATGCGGGCGACTTCCTCCGGCGTGATTTCGGGATCCGGATTGGCCATGGCGAAGATGATCGGTTTCGGCGCCATCGAAAGCACCATCTCCGTCGAAAGCGCACCCTTTGCCGACAGTCCGAAGAACACGTCAGCGCCGTCCAGCGCCTCGGCCAGCGTCCGGCGGTCGGTATCGACCGCGTGTGCGGACTTCCACTGGTTCATCCCGTCCGTGCGACCCTTGTAGATCACGCCCTTGGTATCGCAGAGAATGACGTTTTCCCCGTTGAAACCCATCGCCTTGATGAGCTCGATACAGGCGATGGCTGCAGCGCCCGCGCCGTTGCAGACGAGCCTGGTCGTCTTGAAGTCACGGCCGGTGAGCGTCAGCGCATTGATCAAGCCGGCGGCGGCGATGATCGCGGTGCCATGCTGGTCGTCATGGAACACGGGAATGTCCATGACCTCGCGCAGCCGCTGCTCGATGATGAAACAGTCCGGCGCCTTGATGTCCTCGAGGTTGATGCCTCCGAAAGACGGGCCGAGAAAGCGCACGCAGTTGACGAATTCGTCGACATTCTCCGTATCGACTTCGAGGTCGATCGAATCGACGTCGGCGAATCGCTTGAACAGGACCGACTTGCCTTCCATGACCGGCTTCGAGGCAAGCGCACCGAGATTGCCGAGGCCGAGGATCGCCGTACCGTTGGAAATCACCGCCACCATGTTGCCGCGCGTCGTGTAGTCATAGGCGGTTGCAGGGTCCTCGGCGATCGCCTTCACGGGCACGGCGACGCCGGGCGAGTAGGCGAGCGACAGATCGCGCTGCGTCGCCATCGCCTTTGTCGGGGCGATCTCCAGTTTTCCGGGCCGACCTTGTGAGTGGAAGTCGAGCGCTTCCTGGGCGGTGACGCTCGTCATCGTGCGGTCGGTCTTGTCGGTAGCCGGCATGTTTCCTCAACCTCCTGTGGGCGACCGCCGAGGTCAGCCTCTTTGTTATTGTCGTCTATAAATGCTTGCGGATAGTGTGACATCTCTTTTTTTGGAACAATCATGAATTTCGTGACAGACCCATCGAGCCGCACGGGCGATGTCCTATCCGTGTCCGATCTGGCAAGCGAGGAGAGCCGCTCCACCGCGACTCCGATGATGGAGCAGTACATCGAGATCAAGGCGAACAATCCGGATTCGCTGTTGTTCTACCGGATGGGCGACTTCTACGAGCTGTTCTTCCAGGATGCGGTCGAAGCCTCGCGCGCGCTCGGGATCACGCTGACGAAGCGCGGCCAGCACTTGGGCCAGGAGATCCCGATGTGCGGCGTGCCGGTTCACGCGGCCGACGACTACCTGCAGAAGCTGATCGCCCTCGGTTTTAGGGTCGCCGTCTGCGAGCAGGTCGAGGATCCGGCCGAAGCGAAGAAGCGGGGCAGCAAGTCGGTCGTGCGCCGCGACGTTGTCCGGCTGGTGACGCCGGGAACGATCACCGAGGACAAGCTGCTTTCGCCGGCAGAATCAAATTATCTGATGGCGCTTGCCCGCATCCGCAGCGGCTCGGAACCGGCCTATGCGCTCGCCTGGATCGATATATCGACCGGCATTTTCCGCCTTGCCGAGACGGCCGAGGGCCGCTTGCTCGCGGATATATTGCGCATCGAGCCGCGTGAATTGATCCTGCCGGATACCGTCTTTCACGATCCGGAGCTTCGGCCGGTCTTCGACGTGCTCGGCCGGGTCGCGGTGCCGCAGCCGGCCGTATTGTTCGACAGTGCGACGGCGGAAGGCCGCATCGCCCGCTATTATGGCGTGAAGACGCTCGACGGCTTCGGCAGCTTTTCGCGCGCCGAACTCGCGGCGGCCTCGGCGGCGATCTCCTATGTCGAGAAGACCCAGCTTGCCGAACGCCCGGCGCTCGGGATTCCTGAGCGGGAAAGCGTCGCCTCGACGCTCTTCATCGATCCGGCGACCCGCGCCAACCTCGAACTGGTGAAGACGCTTTCCGGCGCGCGCGAGGGAACGTTGCTCCGAGCCCTCGACCGGACGGTGACGAGCGGTGGTGCACGGCTTCTCGCGGAGCGGCTGATGTCGCCGCTGACCGATCCCGATCGGATCAACATCCGGCTCGATTCGATCGAGGTCCTCGCCGACCAGCCGAGTTTTGCGACGGACCTGCGCGACGCCTTGCGGCGCGCGCCCGATATGCCGCGCGCGCTGTCGCGGCTGGCGCTCGGCCGCGGCGGTCCGCGTGATCTTGGAGCGATAAAAGCCGGGCTTCGGGCCGCGGAGACGATATCGACGCTGTTGTCGAGCGGCAGCCTCTCGACAGAACTGACCGAGGCGCATGCCGCGATCAAGGCATTGCCGGAGGCGTTGCTCGCGAGACTGGAGTCAATGCTCGCGGAAGAACTCCCGCTCTTGAAGCGCGACGGCGGCTTCGTGCGCGAAGGAGCGCATGACGAACTCGATGAAATGCGAGCGTTGCGCGACCAGTCGCGCCGTGTGATCGCGAGCCTGCAATTGCAATATTGCGACGAAACGGGGATCAAATCGCTGAAGATCAAGCACAACAACGTGCTTGGTTATTTCATCGAGGTGACTGCGGGAAATGCCGGCGCGATGACCGACACGGACGCAGGACGCGCGCGCTTCATACACCGCCAGACCATGGCAAATGCCATGCGGTTCACGACGACCGAGCTCGCGGAGCTCGAAACCAAGATCGCCAACGCGGCGGACCGGGCCCTTGCGATCGAGCTCGAAGCGTTCGAGGCAATGGCGGGCGAGGTCGTCGCGCATGCCGAGACAATCAAGGCGGCGGCGCTGGCGCTTGCAACGCTCGATGTCTCGACTGGCCTCGCCGTCCTTGCCGAAGAGCAGAACTATGCGCGCCCTGTCGTCGACCGCTCGCGGATGTTCGCGATCGACGGCGGGCGCCATCCGGTCGTCGAGCAGGCGCTCCGGCGCCAGGCGGCCAACGCCTTCGTTGCCAACGGCTGTGACCTCTCGCCGCCGGACGGTTACGAGGGCGGGGCGATCTGGCTGCTCACCGGTCCCAACATGGGCGGTAAATCGACCTTCCTGCGCCAGAATGCGCTGATTGCGATCATGGCGCAGATGGGATCGTTCGTCCCGGCAGCGGCGGCGCATATCGGCGTTGTCGACCGTCTCTTCTCTCGCGTTGGCGCGTCCGACGATCTCGCCCGCGGCCGCTCGACCTTCATGGTCGAGATGGTCGAAACCGCGGCGATCCTCAACCAGGCGACGGACCGCTCGCTGGTGATCCTCGACGAAATCGGCCGCGGCACCGCCACCTTCGACGGCCTGTCGATTGCCTGGGCCGCGGTCGAGCACCTGCACGAGGTCAATCGTTGCCGCGGGCTCTTCGCCACCCATTTCCATGAGCTGACCGTGCTTTCCGAAAAGCTTGGCCGGCTCTCGAACGCGACGATGCGGGTCAAGGAATGGGACGGCGACGTGATCTTTCTGCACGAGGTCGGCCCCGGCGCTGCCGACCGATCCTACGGGATCCAGGTGGCGCGGCTTGCGGGTCTGCCGGCGTCGGTCGTCGCGCGCGCCAAGGATGTGCTTGCCAAACTCGAGGACGCCGACCGCAAGAACCCGGCAAGTCAGCTGATCGACGACCTGCCGCTTTTCCAGGTGGCGATACGGCGCGAGGAATCGGCGAGGGCCGGGCCTTCGAAGGTCGAGGAGGCGCTGAAGGCGCTCAATCCCGACGACATGACGCCGCGCGACGCCCTTGACGCCCTCTATTCGCTGAAGAAACAACTGGCCGCCGCCCGCTGACCGTGCTTGGACCGGCTATTGCATGCGCCAACTCAAAGTACTGCAGCGTCTGAAAAGCCGCGCGGCGCTGCCAGCCGATTTTTCCTGTTATTCGCGGGATAGAAAGGCTATACAGCGCCGCGTGTCGTCTACACCGCCGTGCGTCTTTCAGACGCGCAAACGTCGCAGTAGGCGCGCAAAGGACGTGGCATTTTGAAATGCTGCATGTTTCCGGCCGGTCCACGGCGACATGCAGGAGCGCTGGCAGATGCAGCGGATTACTCAACCAGTCGGACAGGACGCCCCTCGGCACTTCATGGCCAGACACGAAACTTCCTTTCCCGAAATTCTCGATGTTGCGGCGCTCAGAGCGAAATGCAGCTTCATCGCCTCTGCTCATGCGGAGCAGCGAGAACCGATGCGTCAGGCGCTGCTTACCGCATTCAAGCAGGCCAATCTTGCGGGCCGCGCCAAGGCGCGCGAACTGCTTGCCGCCGACGGCGCCGGGATCAAATGCGCCGAACGCATCTCCTGGCTCCAGGACCAGCTCATCACCCTCCTGCATGATTTCGTGCTGAACGAGGTTTTCGACGCGGCGAAGGCGCCGCCGGCGTCTCGCATCGCGGTGACGGCCGTCGGCGGCTACGGACGCGGAACTTTGGCGCCGGGGTCGGACATCGACCTTCTCTTCCTGCTGCCCGCAAAAAAGGCGGTATGGGCGGAGCCCGCGATCGAGTTCATGCTCTATATCCTCTGGGACCTGGGCTTCAAGGTCGGTCATGCGACGCGTACGATCGAGGAATGCATCCGGCTGTCACGCGCCGACATGACAATTCGCACGGCGATCCTTGAATGCCGCTACATCTGCGGTTCCGAGGCGCTGGCGAACGAACTCGAAACGCGCTTCGACCACGAGATCGTCCGGAACACCGGTCCCGATTTCATTGCCGCCAAGCTCGCCGAACGCGACCAGCGCCATCGCAAGGCGGGCGACACGCGCTACCTCGTCGAGCCGAACATCAAGGAAGGCAAGGGCGGACTCCGTGACCTGCACACGCTGTTCTGGATCGCCAAGTATTTCTACCGGGTCAAGGACTCGGCCGATCTCGTCAAGCTCGGCGTCCTCTCGCGGCAGGAATACAAACTTTTCCAGAAATCGGAGGATTTCCTCTGGGCAGTGCGTTGCCACATGCATTTCCTGACGGGCAAGGCGGAAGAGCGGCTCTCCTTCGACATACAGCGCGAGATCGCCGAGGCGCTTGGCTATCACGATCATCCCGGGCTCTCGGCCGTCGAGCGCTTCATGAAGCACTACTTCCTCGTCGCCAAGGACGTGGGTGATTTGACGCGCATCTTCTGCGCGGCGCTCGAAGACCAGCAGGCGAAGGACGCACCGGGAATTTCCGGGGTGATCAGCCGGTTCAAGCATCGCACCCGCAAGATCGCCGGCACGCTCGACTTCGTCGACGACGGCGGACGCATCACGCTTTCGAGCCCAGATGTCTTCAAGCGCGATCCGGTAAACCTGCTACGGCTCTTCCACGTCGCCGACATAAACGGTCTGGAGTTCCATCCGGCCGCGCTAAAGCAAGTGACCCGCTCGCTGAGCCTGATCACGCCGCAACTGCGGGAAGATGAGGAAGCCAACAGGCTGTTCCTCTCGATCCTGACGTCCAGGCGCAATCCGGAACTGATCCTGAGACGCATGAACGAGTCCGGCGTCCTCGGCCGCTTCATCCCGGATTTCGGCAAGATCGTGTCGATGATGCAGTTCAACATGTATCATCACTATACGGTGGATGAGCATCTGCTGCGCACGGTCGATATTCTCTCGCGGGTCGAACGGGGCATCGAGGAGGAGGCGCATCCGCTTTCGGCGACGCTGATGCCGGGCATCGAGGACCGCGAGGCTCTCTATGTCGCCGTGCTGCTGCACGACATCGCCAAGGGCCGGCCGGAGGACCACTCGGTCGCCGGCGCCAAGGTGGCCCGCAAGCTCTGCCCGCGTTTGGGGCTTTCTCCGAAGCAGACCGAAACCGTGGTCTGGCTGGTCGAGGAGCATCTCACCATGTCGATGGTGGCCCAGACCCGCGACCTCAACGATCGCAAGACCATCGTCGATTTCGCTGAACGCGTGCAATCGCTCGATCGCCTGAAAATGCTGCTCATCCTGACGGTCTGCGACATCCGGGCGGTGGGGCCTGGCGTGTGGAACGGCTGGAAGGGGCAATTGCTGCGCACGCTCTACTACGAGACCGAGCTTCTGCTCTCCGGCGGCTTCTCGGAGTTGTCCCGAAAGGAGCGGGCAAAACACGCGGCCCACATGCTGGAGGAGGCGCTGACCGATTGGTCGAAGACGGACCGCGAGGCTTATGTGCGGCTGCATTATCAGCCCTATCTTCTTTCGGTGGCGCTCGAGGATCAGGTCCGGCACGCCAAGTTCATTCGCGATGCGGACCGGGCCGGCAAGACACTTGCGACCATGGTGCGCACGCACCAGTTCCACGCCATCACCGAAATCACCGTGCTTTCCCCGGACCATCCGCGCCTGCTGACGGTGATTGCAGGAGCCTGCGCCGCAGCCGGCGCCAACATCGTCGACGCACAGATCTTCACGACGTCCGACGGGCGGGCGCTGGACACGATTCTGGTCAACCGGGAATTTCAAGTCGACGAGGACGAGATGCGCCGGGCGGCAAGCATCGGCAAACTGATCGAGGATGTGCTTTCCGGCCGCAAGCGCCTGCCCGAAGTGATTGCCAGCCGTACGCGTGCGAAGAAGCGCAGCAAGGCCTTCACGGTGACGCCGGAAGTGACGATCAGCAACACGCTGTCGAACAAGTTCACCGTGATCGAGGTCGAGGGCCTCGACCGGCCCGGTCTTCTTTCCGAGGTGACGGCGGTGCTTTCCGACCTCTCGCTTGATATCGCCTCAGCTCATATCACCACGTTCGGCGAGAAGGTGATCGACACCTTCTATGTGACCGATCTCGTCGGCTCGAAGATCACCAGCGAGAACCGGCAGACACACATCGCTGCGCGCCTCAAGGCAGTGTTGGCGGGCGAGGTCGACGAGGTCCGTGACCGCATGCCCTCCGGCATCATCGCGCCGGCCCCCGCGCCGCGCACCTCGCACGCCTCCAAAACGACAAAAGCGGAAACATGAGTCTGGTCAAGAAATTTGCAACCGTCGGCGGCGCGACGCTTGGAAGCCGCGTCTTCGGCTTCGTCCGCGAAACCTTCATGGCGGCCGCGCTCGGCACCGGACCGGTTGCCGACGCCTTCAATACCGCCTTCCGCCTGCCCAACACCTTCCGTCGGCTTTTTGCCGAAGGGGCGTTCAACTCTGCCTTCGTACCCCTTTTCGCCAAGGAAATCGAAGCGCGCGGCATGGATGGCGCGCGTCGCTTTTCGGAAGAGGTTTTCGGTGTGCTCTTCACCGTTCTCCTGTTTCTGACGATCGCCATGGAGCTGGCGATGCCCTTCATTGTCAGGGAGTTGATAGCCCCGGGCTTTGCCAATGATCCGGCAAAATTCGCGAGCACCGTCTCCTTCGCGACGATCATGTTCCCCTATCTCGCCTGCATGTCGCTGGCGGCAATGATGGCGGGCATGCTGAACTCGCTGCACCGCTACTTCGCCGCCGCGATCGCGCCGGTGTTTCTGAACGTCATCCTGATCGGCGTTCTCGCCTATGCCTGGTATGGCGGCCATGACGCGGTTGCCGTCGGCTACGGCCTTTCCTGGGGCGTCCTGGCTGCAGGGCTGGCGCAGCTTGCGATCGTCTGGTTCGCCGTGCGCAATGCCGGGATCCGGATCGGGCTCCGTCGCCCGCGGCTGACGGCAAATGTCAGGCGGCTGCTCGTATTGGCGTTGCCGGCGGCGATCACCGGCGGCATCACCCAGATCAACCTTCTGATCAACACCAATATCGCCTCCGCAAAGGCGGGCGCCGTGTCGTCGCTCGTCTATGCCGACCGCATTTACCAGCTCCCGCTCGGCGTCGTCGGCATCGCGGTCGCGACCGTGCTGCTGCCGGAGCTGTCACGGGCGCTGCGCGCCGGCAATCTCAACGAAGCGTCAAACCTGCAGAACCGCTCCGTCGAATTCACGCTGTTCCTGACGCTGCCGGCCGCCGCCGCGCTCCTTGTCATGTCGGAACCGATCGTCCGGCTGCTCTTCGAACGCGGCAAGTTTTCACCGGAATCGACCGTCGTGGTCGGCCATATCCTGGCGATCTACGGCCTTGGCCTACCGGCCTTCGTCTTGATCAAGGCCTTCATTCCGGGCTTTTTCGCACGCGAGGATACCCGCACTCCGATGATTTTCGCCGCAATTTCCGTGGTGGTGAACGTGTCGCTGGCCGTGACGCTGTTTCCGTCATTCGCCGCGAGCGGCATCGCGATCGCCGAGATCGTTGCCGGCTGGGTGAATGCCATACTGTTGTTCGCAACCCTCGTCTGGCGTGGCCATTGGGGTCGCGACATTCCGCTGTTGACCCGGATCCCGCGCCTGGTGATCGCCGCGGCGATCATGGCGGTCGCGCTGCATTTTGCGGTGCAGTGGCTGGCGTTCCCGCTTTCATCCGCTGCCCCGCTCTTGACGCGGGCCATAACCCTCTGCGGCTTGGTGGCGGCGGCGATGGTGATCTATTTCGCTTTCGCCTTCGGTCTTGGCGGCGCAAGCCTCGGCATGATCCGCCGCAATCTGCGGCGCAGGGACGCTAGCGGTCGGGTCGAAGCTGCGGCTAGCCAGGAACCCGACGCGTCATGAAGCAGACGATCGCCCGCATCGCCATCGTCGTGCCGGACTACGATGACGGCATCGCCTTCTATTGCGGCAAGCTCGGTTTCGACCTGATCGAGGATACGGAGCTTGGAGGCGGCAAGCGCTGGGTGCTCGTTCGGCCGAAAGGTGCCGCGGAGACGGCCTTGCTTCTCGCCAAGGCCGCGGACGAACGGCAGCGGGCCGCGATCGGTAACCAGACGGGCGGACGGGTCGGCTTCTTCCTGTTCACCGACGACTTTGCTCGTGATCATGCTGCGATGCTGGCCGCCGGCGTCGAATTTCGCGAGGCACCCCGCCACGAGGCCTACGGTACGGTCGCGGTGTTTGCCGACCCGTTCGGCAACCTTTGGGATCTGTTGCAACCGGCGTCGTGATCCGTTGCACGCCCGCACCCCCTTGATTGCACTTTGCCTGCCGTGCATAAGCGCGGCGGATAACAACTGGAGACGGGCCCTCCACAAGCCCGATTGAGGACGACATGAACGAATTCAAGCCGCTCGTATTTTCCGGCGTACAACCGACCGGCAACCTGCACCTCGGCAATTATCTCGGCGCGATCCGCAAGTTCGTCGCCCTGCAGGAAAACAATGATTGCATCTACTGCGTGGTCGACCTGCATTCGATCACCGCGCAGCTCGTGCATGAGGACCTGCCGGGCCAGATCCGCTCGATCGCTGCCGCCTTCATCGCCTCCGGTATCGACCCGGAAAAGCATATCGTCTTCAACCAGTCGGCCGTGCCGCAGCATGCCGAGCTTGCCTGGATCTTCAACTGCGTCGCCCGCATCGGCTGGATGAACCGGATGACCCAGTTCAAGGACAAGGCCGGCAAGGATCGCGAAAATGCCTCGCTCGGCCTGCTCGCCTATCCGAGCCTGATGGCGGCCGACATCCTCGTCTACCGTGCCACGCATGTTCCGGTCGGCGACGACCAGAAGCAGCACCTGGAACTGACGCGCGACATTGCCCAGAAGTTCAACATCGACTTCATGGAGCATATCCGCGCGCGCGGCTACGGCGTCGATATCGTCGTCGGCGAAGAGCCGATCCATGCCTATTTCCCGCCCGTCGAGCCCTTGATCGGCGGACCGGCGCCGCGTGTCATGTCTCTGCGCGACGGCACGAAGAAGATGTCGAAGTCCGATCCTTCCGATCTGTCGCGCATCAATCTGATGGATGATGCCGAGACGATCTCGAAGAAGATCCGCAAGGCCAAGACCGACCCCGACGCGCTTCCGAGCGAAGTCGACGGTCTCGCCGGCCGGCCGGAGGCGGAAAACCTCGTCGGCATCTATGCGGCGCTTTCCGACAGGACGAAGGGTGAGGTTCTCGCCCAGTTCGGGGGCCAGCAGTTCTCGGTCTTCAAGCCGGCCTTGGTCGATCTTGCCGTCAACGTGCTGTCGCCGATTACCGGCGAGATGCGTCGCCTGATGGACGATACCGCGCACATCGACGCAATCCTGAGGCGTGGCGGCGAGCGGGCGCGGGCGCGCGCGGAAAAGACGATGCGCGAGGTTCGCGAAATCATCGGGTTTTTGCAGTAGCGCGCAAAAATGAGACCTTGCGGGCGGCGAACGGCAATGTAATGTTCGCCGCATGGTTTCCACCCGACTCTCACGATTGGAAGGTCATCGCCGCAAGTTCATGGCGGTGATCGACGATACGCCCGAATGCGGCCGCGCCGTGCATTACGCCGGCATGCGCGCGAAGAACTCCAACGGCGGCCTGGTGCTGCTCTACGTGATCGCCGATGGCGACTTCCAGCAGTGGCTGGGGGTCGAGGAGATCATGCGCGCGGAAGCGCGTGAAGAGGCCGAGGCGACCCTGGCAAAGGTGGCTCAGACAGTGCGCGAACGCATCGGCATCGAACCGGAAATCGTGATTCGAGAAGGGATCGCCACCGAGCAGATCCACGCCGTCATCGAGGACGACCGCGACATCGCCATTCTGGTGCTTGCAGCGGGATCGGCGAAGGAAGGGCCGGGACCGTTGGTGTCGTCCATCGCCGGCAAGGCCGCGGCCTTTCCGATTCCCGTGACCGTCATTCCTGATATGTTGACTGACGAGGAAATAGACGCCCTGAGTTAGAGCACTATTTCCGTGCGGCATCGCGCCCTTCCAAGTCGGGTAGAAGCGGTCTCCCGCGCGCTTTCCCGTCCCGATTATCGCGGTTCACGTGCGACGGGATGCGCCCTTGCGAGGGCGGGGCGAAACACCTATATTTTTGAACAATTCTAAAGAGCCGGTCGGTAAGCGCTTCCGGCAAAACGGAGAGAGAGATGTTCATCCAGACGGAAGCCACGCCAAATCCGGCCACGCTCAAGTTCCTGCCGGGCAAGGTGGTGATGGAGAACGGCACGGCCGAATTCCGGAGCGAAGAAGAAGCCCGTGCAGAATCGCCCTTGGCGGCCCGGCTCTTCTCGATCCCGGGCGTAACCGGCGTCTATTTCGGCTACGACTTCATCACGGTCAGCAAGGAAGGGCAGGAGTGGCAACACCTGAAGCCCGCCATCCTCGGCTCGATCATGGAACATTTCATGTCCGGCCAGCCGGTCATGTCGGGTGCCGGGCGCGCCGAGGAAACGGACCAGGAAGGCGAGTTCTTCGACGAGGGCGACGAAGCAATCGTTGCCACGATCAAGGAACTGCTTGAAACCCGTGTTCGTCCGGCCGTTGCCCAGGATGGCGGCGACATCACCTTCCGTGGCTTCAAGGATGGCACCGTGTTCCTGAACATGAAGGGCGCATGCTCCGGCTGCCCGTCCTCGACCGCGACGTTGAGGCACGGTGTCCAGAACCTGCTGCGCCACTTCGTTCCAGAAGTCGAAGCAGTCGAATCCGTCTGATCCGGGCGTCCTGTCCCGTCGTCGTTTGTTACGCTCGATAGCGGGGGCACTTCGCGCCGGATCCGCGCGCGAAGCAATGGAGGGAGGCCATTGCGGCTGACATGTTAGTGCTTGCCATCGATACATCCGGCAGCGGTTGCTCCGCTGCGGTTTATGACAGCGTCGCCGCCGAGGTTCTGGCCCGCGCGGGTGCGAACATTGGACGCGGCCACGCCGAGCGTCTGATGGAGCTCGTCGACGAGGCGCTGTTCGCCGCCGACAGGCAACTTGCAGACATCGACCGTATCGCAGTCACAGTCGGCCCCGGATCCTTTACCGGAATTCGTGTCGGCGTTGCGGCCGCGCGCGGCCTCGCGCTCGCCCTCGGCAAGCCGGCAGTCGGGATCACCACGCTCGAGGTCGCCGCCGAAACGGCCAGGCTGACGACACCTGGCCAGGCGGTTCTCGTCGTCATCGACGCGAAGCGGGACGAAGTCTATGTCCAGCTTTTTGACGCCTCCGGTGTGGCCAAGGGCCAGCCCGAAATTCTGTCTGTGACAGAGGCGCGGGAGCGGTTTTCCGGCTTCGAAGGCATGGTTTGCGGCTCCGGCGCTTCGCTCGTCGGCGACGTGGAGCCAAGCGGAATGTCCGACGATATCGACATTGCCGTCGTTGGCCGGTTGGGCGCCGGCGCCGATCCAGCCTCAGCCAAGCCGAAGCCGCTATACTTGCGTGGACCGGATGCGAAGCCTCAGGCAGGTTTTGCCGTGACCCGAGCCTAGACCACGATGAGTTTGACCGATTATTTCACCCGCCGGACGGAGTTCGATATCTTCCCGCTCGAGGAGGGCGATCTCGTTGCCGCCGCGGAACTGCATCGCCAACGCTTCGCTTCACCTTGGAGCGACGGTGAAATTCACGCATTGCTATCGCAGGATACGGTCTTCGGTTTCGTGGCGCGCCAGACGAACGGCAGCTTTCGTCCTGCGTTCGGCGGTTTTGTGCTCTCGCGCGCCGTGGCCGGAGAGGCCGAAATCCTGACGATCGGCGTCGACCCGCGTTTCACCCGGTCCGGCCTCGGTTGGCGCCTGATGCAGGCGGCCATGCGCGAGGCGCTCGTCAAAGGTTCCGAGGCGCTTTTCCTCGAAGTCGATGAAACGAACCAGGCCGCACTCGGCCTCTATCAGAAACTCGGCTTCCTCAAGGTCGGCGAACGCCGCGCCTACTACCAGGGCTCGACAGGAGCGCGCACGGCGGCGCTTGTCATGCGACTCGATCTTCGCTAGTCCGATTCATCACATAGTCTGTCTTTGTGCGTTTCCCGTTCGGATGCGCATCGCCCGCGTTTCGAACGTGGAGCGGGGGCGAACGATGAAGGAAAGATGAGCGGCTTGGAAAGCCTTCGCGGATGATCAATTGGGTCCGGGTTGCCCTGTGCGGCGCGCTGCTGGTGCTGGTCTCGCTGGTATTAATGCCGGTGCAGATCTTTTGCCTGTGGCTGGATTTGAAGCCCCGGCGGTGGCTGCCGCGTTTATGGCACCGCGTGGCATGCCTGTTGCTCGGTCTTCGCGTTCGCGTTCACGGCGAGCCCGAGCGGCGGCGTCCTTTGCTGCTCAGCGCCAATCACGTGTCCTGGAAGGATATTTTGGTTCTGTCCTCCGTGGCCGACGTCGTCTTCGTCGCCAAATCCGAGGTGAAGGCCTGGCCCGTTTTCGGGCTTCTCGCCCGCCTGCAGGCCTCCGTTTTCATCGAGCGCGACCAGAAGCGCACGACCGGTCATCAGGTGAACGAGATCGGCCGAAGGCTCGCCGATGGAGAGATCGTCGTGCTCTTCCCGGAAGGCACGACGTCGGACGGCAACCGGTTGCTTGACATCAAGACCTCGCTGTTCGGCGCCGCCGCTTCTGCGGTTCCGCACTCGCCGACCGGGGTGGTCCATGTTCAACCACTCGCCATTTCCTACACCGGCATACACGGCATGCCCATGGGGCGCTACAACAGGCCGATCGCCGCTTGGCCCGGCGACATCGGGCTGGTGCCGCACCTTCTTGGCGTGTTGCGGGAGGGCGCGCTCGACGTGGATGTCGATTTCGGCGAGGCGGTGGACTATGACCGCCATGCCAATCGGAAAGACGTGAGCCGTACGATCGAGCAGCGCATTCGCAGCATGCTGTCGGACCGCCTGAGAGGGCGGCCGAAATTGGATCGGGTCGTGGCGCGGGCCGAGTGATAGGCATCTGCGCCGAAAATGCTTCAACTTTGGGCCGCCATGCACTAAAGAACCCCGCATGACCCAGGAAACAGCTCTTCTGTCGAAAACGCCGGTGCCGGGCGAGGAACACGCACCCTCGCGCAAGGTCTTCGTCAAGACCTATGGCTGCCAGATGAACGTCTACGATTCCGACCGCATGTCGGATGCGCTTTCGCGCGACGGCTATGTTTCGACCGACGTCCTGGAGGAAGCGGATTTCGTCCTGCTCAACACCTGTCATATCCGCGAGAAGGCGGCTGAAAAGGTCTATTCCGAACTTGGCCGGCTGCGCGAGCTGAAGAAGGAGAAGGCCCGCGAAGGCCGCGAAATGGTCATCGGCGTCGCCGGCTGTGTCGCGCAGGCCGAGGGCGACGAAATCCTTCGCCGCGCGCCGGCGGTCGACCTCGTCATCGGCCCGCAGACCTACCACCGCCTACCCGAGGCGTTAAAGCGAGCGCGGGGCGGCGAGCGCGTCGTCGAGACCGACTATGCGATCGAGGACAAGTTCGAGCACTTGCCCGCGCCGGACAGGGCGAAGACACGCGCTCGCGGCGTGACCGCATTCCTGACGGTGCAGGAGGGATGCGACAAGTTCTGCACCTTCTGCGTCGTGCCCTATACGCGCGGCTCGGAAGTGTCGCGACCGGTGGCTCAGATCGTTGCCGAGGCCGAAAGGCTTGTCGAAGGCGGGGTGCGCGAAATCACCCTGCTCGGGCAGAATGTCAACGCTTGGCATGGCACCGGGCCGGAAGGCCGTGACTGGGGACTGGGCGATCTTCTCGTGCGCCTTGCGGAGATCGAGGGCCTTGCACGCCTGCGTTATACGACCAGTCACCCGCGCGACATGGATGACAGCCTGATCGAGGCGCATCGGTCGATGGCGAAGCTGATGCCCTATCTGCATCTGCCGGTCCAATCGGGGTCCGATCGCATCCTGAAGGCGATGAACCGGCGTCATACGGCAGCCGAGTATCTCGCTCTGATAGATCGCATCCGCGCGGCTCAGCCCGACCTTGCCCTGTCCGGCGATTTTATCGTAGGCTTCCCCGGTGAAACCGACGAGGACTTCGAGGATACCCTGCGTCTCGTGGAGGCGGTGGGTTATGCACAGGCATTTTCCTTCAAGTATTCGACCCGTCCCGGCACGCCGGGGGCCGAACTCAAGGATCAGGTAACCGAGGACGTGAAGGCCAAGCGTTTGGAAAGATTGCAGAGTTTGCTCATGAAGCAGCAGCGCGACTTTGCTCAAGCCTGCATCGGACGCGAGATTGATCTGCTTCTGGAAAAACCCGGCCGCATGCCCGGCCAGCTCGTCGGTCGTTCACCTTGGCTGCAGCCGGTGAATGTTGATGCAAAAACATCGCAAATCGGTGACATTATCAAAGTGCGAATCATCAAGGCGGGCTCCAATAGCCTCTTTGCCGAGATGATCCGGTAGGAACCGAGAGCGAGGAGCCCAACCGCTTGAACGGACACGAATTGATTTCTTCATCATCGCGCCAGTCAAAAACATCTGCGACAGACGCCAATCACTTCGTGCTTACTTTCGAGAACAACCGTTTTGCCAGCGAACTTTTCGGCCAATTCGACCAGAATCTGAAGTTGCTCGAAGAGCGTCTGCGCATCGATGCGAGGCCGCGTGGAAATTCCGTCGCCATCTCGGGCGATGTAGTGGCGACAAACCAGGCTCGGCGCGCCCTCGACTATCTCTACGGAAGATTGCAGAGTGGCGGAACGATCGATACGTCCGACGTCGAGGGAGCGATCCGTATGGCGGTCGCTGCTGACGACCAGTTGCAGTTGCCGACCATGGAGCGCAAAGCCAAACTGACGATGGCGCAGATTTCGACGCGCAAGAAGACCATCGCTGCGCGGACGCCCATGCAGGATGCCTATATCCGCGCGATGGAGCGGGCGGAACTCGTCTTCGGCATCGGCCCGGCCGGTACCGGCAAGACCTATCTTGCTGTTGCTCATGCCGCTCAGCTTCTCGAGCGAGGCGCGGTCGATCGCATCATTCTCTCGAGGCCGGCGGTCGAAGCCGGTGAGCGCCTGGGCTTCCTGCCGGGCGACATGAAGGAAAAGGTCGACCCCTACTTGAGGCCGCTCTACGACGCGCTCTACGACATGATGCCCGGCGACAAGGTCGAGCGGGCGATCACCGCGGGCGTTATCGAGATCGCGCCGCTCGCTTTCATGCGCGGGCGCACGCTCGCCAACGCCGCCGTAATCCTCGACGAGGCCCAGAACACGACATCGATGCAGATGAAGATGTTCCTGACCCGTCTCGGCGAAAACGGCCGGATGATCGTCACCGGCGATCCCAGCCAGATCGACCTGCCGCGCGGCGTCAAGTCGGGCCTTGTGGAGGCGCTGCAGATTCTCAATGGCGTGGAGGGCGTTTCGGTAATCCGCTTCAAGGATGTCGACGTCGTCCGCCATCCGATGGTGGCAAGGATCGTCAGGGCCTATGAAGCCCACACCGCGGTTCACGACGAGAGCGAGCAGAGCGATCGTTAGTCTTATTTATCGCGTGATTTGCCCGAAAACCGGTTTCCACTTTTCGGATCACGCTTTAGAGCGGGATGAGGAAAAGCGTATGCGGTTTTCCGCCCGCATCCCGCTTTATTTTGTTGGCATCGATCACGTTTATCATTTTGGGTCGAATCGACCCAAAATCATCGTGATCTAACGGCGGTTCGTTGCGACCATGACGGCATTGGATATTCAGATCAGCGTCGAGGAGGGCGATTGGCCATCGGAAGATGAACTGCAATCCTTCTCGGCGCGCGTTCTCGAAGCGGCCGCCGATTTCCTTACGCGCGAGGAACACCAGCCTTTTCCGCCGGAGGCGCCCGAAGTCTCTCTGGTCTTCACCGATGATGTTTCGATGCGGGCGATCAACGCGGAATGGCGCAGCCAGGACAAGCCGACCAATGTGCTGTCTTTCCCCGCCTTTCCCGTGACGCCGGGCAAGCTGCCGGGGCCGATGCTCGGCGATATCGTCGTTGCCTATGAAACGCTGAAGCGCGAGGCGGCCGAGATGGACAAGCCGTTTGATGCGCATCTGACGCATCTTCTCGTACATGGATTCCTCCATCTTTTCGGGTATGATCACCTGGAAGACGACGAGGCGGAAAGAATGGAAGGCCTGGAGACTCGCATTTTGGCGCGTCTTGGCCTATCTGATCCATACGGGGACCGATCCCCGGATTGATAGTTTGGAACGATGAGCGAAACCAACACACAGCCGGCTGCCGTTGCAGCCGAGGAAGCGGAAGCTTCCGGAGAGGCCGAGGCGGGCAGTAGTAGTACCGCCGCTCCCCGACAGGAGAGCAGCAAATCCACAACCTCCTTCTGGAGCCGTGCCGCGCGCCTTTTGCGCGGGGTAA
Organism: Ensifer sp. IC3342; assembly: GCF_020193655.1. Lineage (GTDB taxonomy): Bacteria > Pseudomonadota > Alphaproteobacteria > Rhizobiales > Rhizobiaceae > Sinorhizobium. Next base: position 1,105,255 of record NZ_JADYVE010000001.1, on the reverse strand, counting down.
GTCCGTCGAGCCTGCGCGAAGATCTTGCCGACGCTCTGATGACGGATGCGGACAGCAACGCCGCGTTCTCGCCCGAAGAGCGGGCGATGCTCAACAACATTCTGCGTTTCCGCGAGGTTCGCGTCGAGGATGTGATGGTGCCGCGCGCCGATATCGAGGCCGTGGACCAGAGCATCACGATCGGCGAGCTCATGGTCATTTTCGAGGAGTCGGGACGCTCGCGCATGCCGGTCTACAACGAGGGCCTGGATGACCCGCGCGGCATGGTGCATATCCGCGATCTGCTCGCCTATGTCACCAAGCAGGCGCGCAACCGGCGCCGCAACGGCAAGGCACAGCCCACGGCCCCGGCCGGGGCGGAAAAGATGCCGCGCCAGCAACGGGCGGGTTTCGACCTTTCGCGCGTCGATCTTGGCAAGACGGTGGAAGAGGCGGGCATCGTTCGCCAGGTCCTGTTCGTGCCGCCGTCCATGCTGGCCTCGGACCTGATGCAGCGGATGCAGGCGGCGCGCATCCAGATGGCCCTGGTCATCGATGAATACGGCGGCACGGACGGTCTCGTGTCGTTGGAGGACATCGTCGAGATGGTCGTCGGCGATATCGAGGACGAGCACGATGATGACGAGGTCATGTTCGCGCGCAGTTCGGATGACGTCTTCGTCGCCGATGCCCGTGTCGAACTCGAAGAGATCGCCGAAGCGATCGGCCCGGATTTCGACGTGCGCGAGCAGCTCGAGGACGTCGACACGCTCGGCGGACTGGTTTTCGCTTCGCTTGGACGCATTCCGGTTCGCGGCGAGGTGGTCCAGGCCATCCCCGGCTTTGAGTTTCAGATCCTCGATGCCGACCCGCGGCGCGTCAAACGGGTGCGCATCATGCGCAAGCGCCCGCTCGCCCGTCGCCGAGTGCTGAAGCCGGAGCGGGAGGCGCCCGCCGGCCGCGACACCGAGGTCGGCGGCGGACCACAGCCGACATCCGAACAATAGCCGTTCCGGCGGCTGTCTTTCGTAGAGCTTCCAGAAAAGCATGCGGCGAGATCGCGTAATTTCAAAGAGTTAGATCGTTTCATCGTTCTAGCGAAACCGTAAAACGATTTGGCCCAGAACCTCTTCCGATTCCTCGCGCGATGCCGTGCTGTGCAACGTATGCGATCGGGACAAGCAGCCGCTTTTTTGAAAGACTGCCGCGGAATGATTCGGTCGTTTTTCCGCGCAGGGTCGAGCCGTGATCCTGTGTCCATCGGAGGCTGTATGACAAGGCTGGCAGGCAGGATTATGCTCCTCTCCGGGGTGTCGCGGGTACTTATCGCCTTCCTTGCGGGGCTCTTGACCGTTCTCACCCAGCCGCCCTTCGGCATCTTCGCGGCAGCTTTCGTCTCGTTTCCTGTCCTCGTCTGGCTGATCGATGGCGCGCCGGGTGATCCTGAAAAAGGGCGGCTCGCAAGGCTTTGGCCGGCCCTGTCGATCGGCTGGAGCTTCGGCTTCGGCTACTTCCTTGGCGGCCTCTGGTGGCTTGGCAACGCCTTGCTGATCGAGGCTGATCTTTTTGCCTGGGCGCTACCGATCGCGGTTGTCGGCCTGCCCGCCTTTCTCGCGCTCTTTTACGCTCTTGCAGTCGCACTGGCGCGCTGTATCTGGTCCGATGGCCTGGGCAGGGTCGCCGCCCTTGCATTCGGCTTCGGCGTCGCGGAATGGCTCCGCGGCTTTCTGTTCACTGGCTTTCCCTGGAATGCCATCGGCTATGCCTTGATGCCGATGCCCCTGATGATGCAGTCGGCGAGCGTCGTGAACCTTGCGACGATCAACATGCTCGCGGTCTTCGTGTTTGCGGCACCTGCCCTCATAGCAACCGGACAGGGCGCGCGTGCGGGCCTCGCAATTGCCGTCGTGCTCTTTGGCGCGCATCTGGCTTTCGGTTTCTATCGCCTTGCCCAGCCGGCGCCCCAACCGCTGGCACCTGAGTTGACAGTGCGCCTCGTTCAGCCGGTGGTCGACCAGGCGAAAAAGCTTGATGACCGCGAACGCTCATCGGTCTTCGAGGAGCATCTCGCTCTCACGACCGCACCGGCTAAGGACGGCGGAAAACGTCCGGACATCATTGTTTGGCCGGAAACGTCGATCCCGTTCATTCTCACTGATAACCCGGACGCCCTGGCCCGCATCGCGGAGGTCCTGGACGACGGGCAGGTCCTCATCGCCGGTGCCGTGCGCGTCGAGGATGCCGGGGCCGGCCTGCCGCGGCGTTTTTACAACTCGATTTATGTTATCGACGATCGCGGCCAAATCGTCGGTGCGGCAGACAAGGTTCACCTTGTCCCCTTCGGCGAATATCTGCCGTTCGAGGATGTTCTTGCCTCATGGGGGCTAAGCGCTGTCGCCGCCTCGATGCCCGGCGGCTTTTCGCCTGCCCAGAGCCGTGCGCTTCTCACCCTGCCGGGCGGCAAGACGGCCTATCCGCTGATCTGCTATGAAGCGATCTTCCCCGACGAGATCGATGGCAACGGCCCTTTGGCCGATTTCCTGCTCAACATCACCAACGACGCCTGGTTCGGCGACACACCTGGTCCGCGCCAGCATTTTCACCAGGCGCAGCTGCGCGCAGTCGAGACCGGAACACCAATGATCCGGGCAGCCAACAGCGGTATATCAGCAATTGTTGATGCACGTGGCGTTTTAGTGGTAGGATTGGGATACAATTACAAGGGGGTTACAGACACAATTCTGCCGGGAAAAATGCTTAACATAACCAATACCGCCACGCGCGGCCGTATTTTCTGGTTGACAGCCGGAATACTCTTTTTGGTTGCAGCGTTTTCGCGTGTTGGTTTCAATATTAGGAAGAATTGACCAAAAACCCCTAAAATTGCATAGTGGCCGAATCCCTCAACCTTCACCCACGGGTGGGGCTCTTGGTTGCCGGTAAGGTTGCGACAGAGCGATCTGCGCGATGCCAGGTTGCGGGCACCCGAAACAGCGTGTTTAGGAACGCGGACATGATTGAAAACAAGAAGAAGCCGAACCCGATCGACATCCATGTCGGGAGCAGGATTCGCCTCCGCCGGACGATGCTGGGCATGAGCCAGGAAAAGCTCGGCGAAGCCCTGGGGATCACCTTCCAGCAGATCCAGAAATACGAGAAGGGAACGAACCGCGTTGGCGCGAGCCGGTTGCAGAATATTTCTGCTATCCTCAACGTCCCGGTGTCGTTCTTCTTCGAGGATGCTCCGGGGGAAGGCGCCGGCGGCGCATCCGGCATGGCCGAAGCCTCCAGCTCCAACTACGTGGTTGATTTTCTGTCCTCCTCCGAAGGACTTCAGCTCAACCGTGCCTTCGTCAAGATTTCCGACCCGAAGGTGCGCCGGAAGTTGGTGGATCTGGTAAAGGCATTGGCCGCCGAGGCTGAAGCCGAATAATCAGGGCGGTTTACCGATTACAAAAACAAAGCGGCCTGAGTGCCGCTTTTTTTGCGCGCTTCACTGTGCCCTTACGAGATGCGCCAAACAACGCTGTAGCACCCTTAAATCGGGTACGATTTAAGGAAACTGCACGTGGAGATTTCAGGTGGCAATATCGATATAAAGATATATTTATGTCGTTGTTCGCTTGTTTTTCGGCGGCAAAACCACTAACACGTTCGCACCGCTTCTTTCATTGAGGGGACTTCCCGCATGCGCGCAAACTACCTGTTCACGAGTGAATCCGTAGCCGAAGGTCATCCGGACAAAGTGTGTGACCGTATTTCCGACGAGATCGTCGATCTGGTCTACCGCGAGGCGGCGAAGACGGGCGTCGATCCCTGGGGTGTGCGCATTGCCTGTGAGACGCTGGCAACGACGAACCGTGTCGTCATCGCCGGCGAAGTCCGCCTGCCGCCGAGCCTCCTGAAGAAGGACAAGAACGGCAACGAAGTCATCAATCCGTCGAAGTTCAAGTCCGCCGCCCGCAAGGCAATCCGCGACATCGGCTATGAACAGGACGGTTTCCACTGGAAGACCGCGAAGATCGACGTGCTCTTGCACTTCCAGTCGGCGCACATCGCGCAAGGTGTCGACAACGCTTCCGACAAGCAGGGCGAGGAAGGTGCCGGCGACCAGGGCATCATGTTCGGCTATGCTTGCCGCGAAACGGCCGAATTGATGCCGGCGCCGCTTTACTACTCGCACCGCATCCTGCAGACGCTCGCCGCTGCCCGCAAGAAGGGCGAAGGCGAAGTTGCCAAGCTCGGACCTGATGCCAAGAGCCAGGTGACGGTGCGCTATGTCGATGGCAAGCCGTCCGAAGTCACCTCGATCGTGCTTTCGACGCAGCATCTCGATGAGAGCTGGGATTCCGCCAAGGTCCGCTCCGTCGTCGAACCCTATATCCGCGAAGCACTCGCCGATCTGAAGATCTCCGACGATTGCACTTGGTACATCAACCCGACCGGCAAGTTCGTCATCGGCGGACCGGATGGCGACGCCGGCCTGACCGGACGCAAGATCATCGTCGACACCTATGGTGGCGCAGCCCCGCACGGCGGCGGCGCCTTCTCGGGCAAGGACACGACCAAGGTCGACCGCTCGGCGGCTTACGCCGCGCGCTATCTGGCGAAGAACGTCGTCGCCGCCGGCCTTTCCGACCGCTGCACGATCCAGCTTTCCTATGCGATCGGCGTCGCCCAGCCGCTGTCGATCTATGTCGATCTGCACGGCACTGGCAAGGTCACGGAAGACCAGGTCGAAAATGCCATCCGCAAGACGATGGATCTTTCGCCGACGGGCATCCGTCGTCACCTCGACCTCAACAAGCCGATCTATGCCAAGACCGCCGCTTACGGCCATTTCGGCCGCAAGGCCGGCCGCGATGGTTCGTTCTCCTGGGAGAAGCTCGATCTGGTCAAGCCGCTGAAGGAAGCGATCGAGCTTGATGCGGCTGCCTACTCTGAACCGAGAGCATCCGGCCGCGCTGCCTGACGGCGCTGTTGAAGGGACTTCTATAGCGCCGCGCGTCTATGAGACGAGCAAAAGACGCCGTAGCACTTTGAGTTGCAGTGGCGAAGCCGAAGGCGTTGAAAAATATTGCAATGGTCCGGTGCGCTGCTATTCAGGCGCACCACATTGCGGGATCAAGAGCGGACGCTCCCGGTGGAGTGTCCGCTTTGCTGTTTGAAGGAAGATCGTGATGACCGAACCGCGCCGCGCCAGAGCCACAGAGGCCTTCTTTGGCCGCCGCAAGGGCAAGCCCTTGCGCGAACGCCAGGCTGCCCACCTCGAGCATCTGCTGCCGACGCTCCGGCTCGATCTCGCTCAGCCTGCGCCGGCCGACCTGATGACGCTCTTCCCGCAGCCGGTGAAGCGCATTCGCCTGGAAATCGGTTTCGGTGGTGGAGAGCATCTCGTTCACCGCGCCGCGGAGGATCCCGCAACCGGCTTCATCGGCGTAGAGCCCTTCGTCAACTCGATGGCGAAGTTGCTCGGACAGATCGAGGCGCGAGAGCTCGCCAATGTCCGGCTCTATGACGACGACGCGACACAGGTGCTGGACTGGCTGCCGGAAGCTTCCGTCGACCAGATCGATCTGCTCTATCCCGATCCCTGGCCGAAACGGAAGCACTGGAAGCGGCGCTTCGTTTCCAAGGTCAACCTGGATCGGTTTGCGCGCATCCTGAAGCCCGGCGGCCTCTTCTGCTTCGCCTCGGATATCGACACCTATGTCAATTGGACGCTGCTTCACTGCCGCGATCACGCGGCCTTCGAGTGGACAGCGGAAAAATCGGCTGACTGGCTTACGCCTTTCGCGGGTTGGCCGAGCACGCGCTACGAGGCCAAGGCGCGCCGGGAAGGGCGGAGCTCCGCCTATCTCACCTTCCGGCGCGTCTAGGACCCTTGGATTTTCCCTCTCGCGCTACAGCGTCCCTTGCACGCTACGACTTAAGGAAAGATGCAATGGCCCTCTCCCGGTCGCGGAGAGGGGGCTGAGGCGGCTCCGCGAGTCTCCTTCGCCCCGCTGGCGGGGAGAAGGTGGCAGGCAGGCCGGATGAGCGGCGATTCACGCCGCTCCGATGATAGCGCCGGTACGTCTGGACAAAGAGAATATTCGCCTGCCTGCTCAATGCAGGCTGACGGTACGAAGATCGTCCTCGGCCGCCTTGAAGAAGGTGCTGGACCGATTGTCGGTCAAAAGAATCGGCGTGCCGTCGGCGCCGAACAGGGCCCACAGGTCGATTCCGGGTCCCATCTCGGGAGCTTCCGGGAAGCAGCGGGAGACCTCCTCCGAACGCATCTTGCGGATATAGCCGACTTCGCCCTCGCCCAGATGCGCGAGGTCGTTCTTCGACAGCGATGTGTTGATGGCTTTCAGTCCCATGGTGACACTCCGTGGTCGCCGGACAGGGGAGAATCCCGCCGGTTATCCTACTCTGGGACGGAAATGTTAATTTTCTTTACCATACGGACCGGTTCGGGCCGCACGAGGTCGACTGAAAGAAGACCGTTGCGCAGCTCCGCTCCGAGGACCTTCATGCCGTCGGCGAGAACAAAGGTGCGCTGGAACTGCCGGGCGGCAATGCCGCGGTGCAGGTAATCCCGCTCGCCCACATCGACCTGGCGGCCGCGAATGACCAGCTGGTTTTCTTCCGTCGTCACGTCCAGGTCCTCCTCGGAGAAGCCGGCGACCGCGAGCGTGATCCGCAGGCGCTCCGGCGCATCCGAAGATGCGTCGCCGCGAATGCGCTCGATATTGTAGGGTGGATATCCGTCATTGCCCTTGGCGATGCGCTCAAGGGTCTTTTCCATCGTGTCAAAGCCCAGCAGAAGCGGGCTGGTAAAGGGCGTGATCCTGCTCATTTCCCAAGTCCTTGCAGCTCAAGCGACCATCTTCGCGGACCTGCCAAGCAGCATCCACGCCGCAATATGGTAGCTGTGAGCAACGAGTGCAAGCCGCTTGCCTCGGCTGCGCACGCAAATCATAGTTCGCTGCGCCAATCAGAACGGGAAGAGGAACGGCGAAGCGGTTTTCGTCCGAACCCCGCTTCAATATCTCAGAGAATTGGCCATGTTCTCGGATCAAAAAGATCCGCTATCATCGTGGCCCAGGAGGATCGAGAAAGTGTCAAACGCGAGAAAGATAATTATCGACACCGATCCCGGGCAGGACGACGCAGCCGCCATCATGCTCGCTTTCGGTAGTCCCGAGGAAATCGACCTCCTGGGCATCACCACTGTCGCCGGTAACGTTCCGCTTTCGCTGACAGCCCGCAACGCACGCATCATCTGTGAGCTTTGCAACAGGACGGATGTGAAGGTCTTCGCGGGGGCGGAGCGGCCAGTCGCGCGCCAGCTGGTCACGGCCGAGCATGTGCATGGCAAGACGGGGCTGGACGGGCCGGTGCTGGCGGAGCCGACGATGCCGCTGCAGGAGCAAGGCGCCGTCGATTTTATCATCGAGACGCTGCTCGCCGAGAACGCGGGCACGGTCACGCTGTGCGCGCTCGGGCCCTTGACCAATATCGCGCTTGCCCTGACGAAGGCGCCGGAGATCGCACCGCGGGTGCGCGAGTTGGTGATGATGGGCGGTGGGTTTTTCGAGGGCGGCAACATCACGCCGGCGGCGGAGTTCAATATTTACGTCGATCCGGAAGCGGCCGAGATTGTTTTCCGCTCCGGCATCCCGATCGTGATGATGCCGCTCGATGTTACCCATCGTGTCCTGACCCATAAGGCCCGCGTCAAGAAGATTCGCGAGATCGGCAGTCCCGCGGCGATCGCGATGGCCGAAATGCTGGAGTTCTTCGAGCGCTTCGACATCGAAAAATATGGCACGGACGGCGGCCCGCTGCATGACCCGACGGTGATCGCCTACCTCCTGCGTCCGGAACTGTTCACCGGGCGCGACTGCAACGTCGAGATCGAGACGACGTCCGCCCTGACGGCAGGCATGACCGTTGTCGACTGGTGGCAGGTGACCGGCCGCGAGCACAATGCAAAGGTGATGCGCCACATCGACGACGAAGGCTTTTTCGATCTGCTGACGGAGCGCCTGGCGCGCATCTGACCTCCGCGTTAGAGCAATTGCAGGAAAAGTGTGCAACGGTTTTCCGTCCGGAATGGCGTCATAGGACGCGCGGCGCTGTAGCGCGCGCCGCGGCCCGTTGCTTCAAATGAAGACGGCGCCTCTCGGGCGCCGTCTTGCTGTTCATTCTGCCGTAGGCTCAGAACTCTTCCCAATTGTCCTGGGCGAGCGCGTTGGCACCGGATGTCTGGCCAAGGACGCGCTGTGTCGATGCCGAATAGCTGCCGCTTCGTGCCGTGGCTGGCCGGCTGTCTTTAGGGGCAGGAGGAGGGGAGGCGGGACGGTCCGCCGCCTGCATCCGCTCGGCGGCACCGCGCAACATCTCGGACGAGGACTGAGCCGGCGCCGGCTGAGCGACACGGAAACGGGAAACCAGCGCGCTCAATGCGCCGGCCTCGTCGTTCAGCGCCATGCTGGCGGCCGTCGTTTCCTCGACCATCGCCGCGTTCTGCTGGGTCACCTGGTCCATCTGGTTGACGGCGGAGTTGATCTCCTTCAGGCCGACCGCCTGTTCCGAGGCGGAACTTGAGATCTGGCGGATCAGGCTGTTGATCTGCACCACCTGCTCGGCGATCTTCTCGAGCGCGCTGCCCGCCTTGCCAACAAGGTCCACGCCCTCGCGAACCTGGCCTGCGGAGGTATTGATCAGCGTCTTGATCTCCTTCGCAGCATTTGCCGAGCGCTGTGCAAGCTCGCGGACCTCCTGGGCGACGACCGCGAAACCCTTGCCCGCATCACCGGCGCGCGCTGCCTCGACGCCTGCGTTGAGCGCCAGCAGGTTCGTCTGGAAGGCGATCTCATCGATGACGCCGATGATCCGGCTGACTTCGTGCGAGGATTGCTCGATACCCTGCATGGCCGCGATTGCCTTCTGCACGACCTCGCCGGACTGCTCGGCGTCGCTGCTCGCCACCTCGACCGATTTTGCCGCGACCTTGGCATTCTCGGCGCTGGCGTTCACCTGGGAGGTGAGTTGGTCGAGAGCGGCTGCGGTTTCTTCAAGGCTCGCGGCCTGCTGTTCCGTTCGGTGCGACAGGTCGTTGGCGGCATTGCTGATCTCGGAGGTACCGCTGCCGATATTGACGACCGAGTGATTGACGGTCCGGATGGTCTCCTCGAGGCTCTCCATGGTCGCGTTGAAGTCACGCTTCAGCTGCGCGTATTCACCGGGGAATTCGTCGGTGATGCGGAAGGCGAGGTCGCCGGATGCAAGATGCGACAGACCGTTGCCGAGGCGGGCGACGATGTCACGCTGCAGCGCACTGCTTTCGGCGCGCTCGGTTTCCGAGCGGCTGCGTTGCAGTTCCGCCTGCTCGCGCTGGTGGCGGGCTTCTCCTTCGAGGCGCTTGGTGTCGGCGAGCTGATGGCGGAAGCCTTCCAGCGCCTTGGCAACCGAACCGGTTTCGTCCGAGCGATCCTGGCCGGCGATCGGCCGGGTATAGTCGCCGTTGCTGAGTGTCTGAACGTCGCTGACAAGTTCGGCCAGCGGTTTCTGCACAAAGCCGCGAACTGCGAAATAGAGGCCGGCGAGCACGGCACCGAGGACGACAAGACCGCCGAAGATCATCATGTAGGTCTGATCGCGGACCGGTGCGTTGATTGCCGCGCGCGGCACATCGACGAGCACGACCCAGTTGGCATTCACGTTGGGGAGCTTGAAGGGATAGACGACGCGATCGAAGGGCTCGTTTCCGTCATAGGTGAGGCCCTCGATCACGCCGGACGTCGCCGACGACAGGGCGTTCTTGACGATATCGGCACCTTCGCCGTCATAGTCCTTCGTCAACAGATCGGGGATCGGCGACACGAGCCATTTGCCGCTCTGTGACAGCAGGTAGACCCGACCCGAGCCGAAAGGCTTGACCTTTGCAAGGTCATCGGCGAGCGAGGCAAGTGAAATGTCGACGCCGGAGACGCCGATCAGCTTGCCGTCGGACATCACCGGATAGGCGATCGAGCTCATCGTGGTGGGAACGTCGGTCCCTTCGGCAAGGTACGGCTGGGTGATTGCACCCTTGCCGCTCTTGGCAGCCAGGCTGTACCACTCCGCGGTATAATCCGCCTTGAAGGTCGAGAACTGCGCCTCGCCGTTGCGGTCCTTCGACCAGTAGGGTGTGAAGACGCCGTCCTCGTTGCCGCCAAGTTCCTCGTTGTTGACCACGTCTTCCTGGCGCCCGTCATAGGCCTTCGGCTCTTCCGCGAACCAGCTGCCGAAGGCGAAGCTGTGCTGCTCGAGATTGGCCTTCAGGAGGTTGATCGCGCCGACACGATCGGTCGACTTTCCGGAGTGGCCGCGGCCAAGGACTCCAGACATTGTGCGCGCGGCGGCGGCGAGTTCGCCGACGCTTCCCGCAATGTCGGAAGCGATGGCCCGTGCTTCAGCCTGGGCTCCATCGAAGACCAGTGTCTCGACGCGGTCCTGTGTCTGGGAGATGAGAACGAAATTCGAGGCGAGCAGCACGAGTGCGATCGTACCGGCTGTCACAGCGATCAGTTTGGTCGCCAGTGATTTGGCTTGGAACTTGAACATGAAATCCTCACATACTGAGAGGTCCGCGGGTTTGCCGCCCACGGCGTGACGCATTCCGAATTGTGGGGTGAAACTCCGTCATGGAGCGCCAGATGCCGACCGGCACGAAGGAGGCAGCCAAACCTTACTGCATGTTTCCTTAAATCGTACTCGATTTAAGGATAAAACACGCAGCACTTCAAAGTGCTACAGCGTCCTTTGCGCGTCTGATTGGACGCGCGGCGCTGTAGGTGCGGTCGACCTTCTCATGCGTCTGAATAGAGGATCAAATCTTAAGATCCAGCCAACGCCGCGGCTAAATCGTAGTCGCGACACGCAAGTTTTGCCCGCCGAGTTCAATCGGCGCGACATGAACCGTCGAGTTTGCGAAGCGGGCGCAAAGGGGTGGCAAAAGGAAGCGTTGTTTCACAGACGGGCCGCGACCTCGGACGCCAGCGGTATGGCCGGTTGTGCTCCGGGCTTGAGGCATGCAAGCGAGCCGGCGACCGCCGCTTGTCGCAGCGCATCGGGGAAGGGGAGGCCAGCGTCGAGGCCCGCGGCCAGATAGCCGCAGAAGGTGTCGCCGGCGCCGACCGTGTCGACGGGTTCGATGGTCAAACCCTTGGCGCGATGAACGGCGTCGTCGTGAACGGCGATCACGCCGTCGGCGCCAAGCGTCACGATCACCGTCCGGCCAGTCTCTTCGTGGAGCCGTTTCATCGCCACCTCGCGCGCGACGGCGTCAATGCTGCTCTTGCCGGCCAGCAGTTCGAATTCGGTTTCGTTGGCAATCACGATATCGGCCATCCGGCCGAGACGGGCAGCGTCGGCTGTCAGCGGGGCGATGTTGACGATCGAGCGGATACCTCGGCGTTTGGCTTCCACAAGCGCCTTTTCGACGGAGGCGGCAGGAATTTCGAGCTGCAGCATCAGCGTATCGCCGGGCAACATCTGATCGAGCGCCGCCGTTGCGTCGCTCTCGCTCACCAATGCATTGGCGCTGGCGACGACAACGATGACGTTCTCGCCGTCGCCGCCGACGATGATATGCGCCGTGCCGGTCGGAGCATCGACCGTCTTGATGAGGCTGAGGTCGGCGCCGGCCTCTTTCAGCAGCGCCAGCGCGCCTTCGGCGAAACTGTCCCAGCCGACCGCGCCGGCCATGCGCACCGACGCGCCCGCCCGACGCGCGGCCAGCGCCTGGTTTGCGCCCTTGCCGCCGGCGGCGGTCGAGAAGCCGGTCCCGGCAACGGTTTCGCCGGGCTTCGGCAGGCGTGCAGTCGTGGCGATCAGGTCCATGTTGATGGACCCAAGGACAGTGATCATGTGAAGATGCCCCGTCGGGTTATTGACTTTCGCGAAGAGTGCCCGACCGCGTCAGTCTTCGTCAACCACCCGCAGCTTCAATTGACCCATCCGGTTGTCCAATGGCCGTCCGCCTTGCTCGCCCTCTCCGGGCACGGCTTCGGCCGCGAGTTCCAGCGCCTCGATCTTGGCGCCGCGCCTCGTCAGCTTGTCCGACGAGATGAGGATGTCCTCGACGTCCTTCTGCGTCATGGCGAAGTGGCCCTGAAGCTTGCGCACCCGCTCATCGAGCCGTGAAAGGTCGTCCATCAGGCGCGCGACTTCACCCTGGATCAGGTGCGCCTGCTCACGCATGCGGGCATCCTTCAGGATCGCCTGGATCACCTGGATCGACAAAAGCAGCAGCGACGGCGAGACGATGACGATGCGTTGGCGATGCGCCTTCTGCACGATCGCCTCGAAGTGTTCGTGGATCTCGGCGAAGATCGATTCGGAAGGGACAAAGAGGAAGGCCGTCTCCTGCGTCTCTCCCGACAAAAGATACTTGCCGGCGATATCGCGAATATGCACCTCCATGTCGCGGCGGAAGGCCTGCGCCGCCTGCTGCCGGCGTTCGGCCGTCGCCGCGTCGCGCATTGCGTTCCATCCTTCGAGCGGAAACTTCGCGTCGACGACGAGCGGCGGCTGGCCGTTCGGCATGCGGATCGTGCAATCCGGGCGCGCGCCGTTCGAAAGCGTTGCCTGGAAGGCGAAGGCGCCCATCGGCAACCCGTCGGCAACGATCGCTTCCATGCGTGACTGGCCGAAGGCCCCGCGCGTCTGTTTGTTTGCCAGAATGTTCTGCAGCCCGGCCATGTCCTTGGCCAGCGATTGAATGTTGTTCTGGGCATTGTCGATCACGGCAAGCCGTTCCTGCAAGCGTCGAAGGTTCTCGTGGGTCGCTTTCGTCTGCTCGCTGATCGAGGCGCCGATCCGGTGCGTCATTCCGTCGATGCGCTGGCTGATGGACTGGTTGAGCTCCGCCTGGCGGGTGCCGAAAACATCCGTCATCGCCGCGATCCGGCCCTGCAACTCCGTCTGCGCGGCAAGAAGCGTCGCCATCTGCTCGTCTCGCTCGCTGTTGCGGGCAGAGCTCGCCTGGCGCGCAAAGATGAGGCACGCGAGCGCCATGAGAAGCGCGGCGGCCGTGGCGAGATGACCGGCCGTGACAGGCAGGGCTCCAAGCAGGAACAAAGGCTGGTCGAAGGAAAAGGCGATGGGCTCCATGGCGGCAGCCTAACAGATTCGCGCCCGAAGACCAGATCAAAACAAGAACAAACCTATTCCGGGTCTGGCAAGCCGCAAGTGCCGCGTGTGTGACCTTGGCTGGAGGCAATGTTCTTGCGCGCAAGCGGAAAGATCGGCTATGGGATCAGCATGACGATCAAGCCGCTAATCATCCTCCCCGATCCGGTTCTGCGCCAGGTGTCCAAACCGGTGGAGACCATTGACGACGACATCCGCCACCTCGCCGACGACATGCTGGAAACCATGTACGACGCACCGGGCATCGGCCTTGCGGCAATCCAGATCGGGGTGCCGAGGCGCCTCCTGGTTCTCGACGTGTCGAAGGAAGGCGAGGAGAAGACGCCGCTCGTCTTCATCAACCCGAAAATCGTCAGATCCTCCGATGAGCGCTCGGTCTACGAGGAAGGCTGCCTGTCAATTCCGGACTACTACGCCGAAGTGGAGCGCCCGGCGGCCGTCACCGTCGAATATCTCGACCGCCACGGCAAGGAGCAGACGCTCGAGGCGGATGGCCTGCTCGCCACCTGCCTGCAGCACGAGATCGATCATCTGAACGGTGTGCTGTTCATCGACCATATCTCCAAGCTGAAGCGCGATATGGTGATCCGTAAGTTCACCAAGGCGGCCAAGACCCGCGGCGCCAAGGCGATCTGACATAGAACGCCCGCGTCGGTGCCGGAAATCGCAGGCGCAGCCTGATTTCAAGAGACGGAGTTTGCCGCCTTGCCGCTTCGCATCATTTTCATGGGAACGCCGGAATTCTCTGTGCCGACGCTTGTCGCACTCGCCGAGGCAGGCCACGAGATCGCTGCCGTCTATACGCAGCCGCCGCGTCCTGGCGGGCGGCGCGGTTTAGACCTGCAAAAATCTCCGGTCCACCAAGCCGCCGAGCTTCTCGGCATCCCCGTTCTGACCCCGCCGAACTTCAAGGACGCCGGCGATCGCGAGACTTTCACCAAGTTCAATGCGGACGTCGCCGTCGTCGTCGCCTACGGTCTGCTGCTGCCTGAGGAGATTCTGCAAGGAACAAGGCACGGCTGCTACAACGGGCACGCGTCGCTGCTGCCGCGGTGGCGGGGGGCGGCACCCATCCAGCGCGCAATCATGGCCGGCGACCACGAGACCGGCATGATGGTGATGAAGATGGACAGGGGGCTCGACACCGGTCCGGTCGCGCTCACCAAGGCCGTTGCGATCGGCGAGACGATGACGGCTGGCGAGCTGCACGACAAGCTGATGCAGGTCGGGGCGGCCTTGATGAAAGAGGCGATGGCGAAGCTCGAAGCGGGCGACCTGCCGCTGACGTCGCAGCCGGAAGAGGGCGCGGTCTACGCTGCCAAGATCAGCAAGGCGGAGACGCGGATCGATTTCACCAAGTCGGCCTCCGAGGTTCACAACCACATTCGCGGCCTTTCGCCTTTTCCTGGTGCCTGGTTTGAGCTGACGATCACCGGAAAACCGGAACGGATAAAGGTGCTGAATTCCGAGAAAGCCGACGGCGCCGGCGCCGCGGGCACCGTTCTGGACGAGGCACTGACCATTGCCTGCGGCGAGGGCGCGGTGCGACCGACCCGGCTGCAGAAGGCCGGCGGCAAGCCGCTCGCCGTTGCCGAGTTCCTGCGCGGAACGCCCGTCGCCCGCGGCACGAGGATCGCCTGATGCCGCGCTACCGCCTTACCGTCGAATACGACGGCTCCGACTATGTCGGCTGGCAACGCCAGGAAAACGGTCCGTCCGTCCAGGGCGCGATCGAGAAGGCGATCCTGTCGCTGACCGGAGAGACAGTGTCTGTCCGCGGGGCGGGACGCACCGATTCCGGCGTCCATGCCATGGGCCAGGTCGCACATGCGGATCTCACGCGCGAATGGAAGACCCACACGTTGCGCAATGCGCTCAATGCCCACCTGACGCTTGCCGGCGAACGTGTGTCGATTCTCGATGCAGCTGAAGCGCCGCCGGATTTCGATGCGCGTTTCTCGGCGGTTCGCCGCCACTATCTCTATCGCATCATCTCTCGCCGTTCGCCGCTGGCGCTCGAAGCAAGGCGCGCCTGGTGGGTGCCGAAAACGCTCGACCACGAGGCCATGCATGTGGCTGCACAACGGCTGGTCGGCTACCACGACTTTACGACGTTCCGCTCGGCCCATTGCCAGGCGACGAGCCCGCTGCGCACGCTTGATCGGCTCGACGTGACGCGATCGGGCGACCTCATCGAGATCCGGGCGACAGCGCAGAGTTTTCTGCACAACCAGATTCGCTCCTTCGCCGGCTCGCTGAAGCTGGTGGGCGAGGGCAAGTGGACGGCGGATGATTTGCAGGCGGCGCTCGAAGCGCGCGATCGAAAGGCTTGCGGGCCGGTCGCGCCCCCGGAAGGCCTCTACTTCATGCAGGTCGATTATTGACCGTCGCCGAGGCGAGCCTGAAATGCGTGGCTAATGCATGTCGCCCAAAAGTGTGCAGCGGTTTTGGGACAACGACATGCATAAAAACAAGGACCTAAAGCGCGTCGCATGAGTCCGATTGAACGCGGCGCGCTTTAGCCTGGAACAAGACCAAAGAAACGCTGCAGAAACTCGCCGATTATCATCGACGGCAGGAGGAAGAGTGCAGTCAGCGCGGTTGCCAGCAACGTCTGATTGCCGGTGACCGTGCGCAGAAGCCGGAAGAGCAAGCCGACGCTGACGACCAGCAGCAAGAGCCAGATCAGGCTGGTCAGCCCCTGACTGCCCGGGATCAGCAGACGGATCGCGGCAGGCAGTGCCATGGCGTAGGAGAGCGGCACCGAGAGCCAATTGGTGGTAACGATCACCGGCACCACGAAAATCGCAAAACCCAACGGCCGGGACAGGATGACGATCAGGATGATCGGCAGCAGCCAGCTGGCGAGATCGACGACAAGCAGCTTCACGATGAAGCCGAAGCCGATCGTCGTGCCGGCCGGCATGGCCGCAAGGTAGTAGAGCCGCCAGGATGCCCAGGTCACGGCGATCGCCGGAAGAGACCAGAGTATTGCCGCGAACGAGCGCCACAGGCCGCTTTCGCTGATGTCCAGCCAGCGAAAGCCCTCGCGGTTGCCCTGTATGAGCAACCATAGTCCCTTGACGTAGGTGAGGACCTCCTCAAGCAGCGGCATGACCGAACCAGCGGGCTATGAAGGTCTCGTAGATTCCGGTCAGGGTCTCGAGATCGGCGACTGCAACGCGCTCGTCGACCATATGCATCGTCTGCCCAACGAGGCCGAATTCGACGACGGGGCAATAGTCCTTGATGAAGCGCGCATCCGAGGTGCCGCCGGTGGTCGAGAGCTTCGGCTGGCGTCCGACGACAGCCTCGACAGCACCGGAGAGCGAATCGATGAGGGCGTTGTTGCGCGTGAGAAACACGTGGCTCGGACGCTCGTTCCAGACGATGTCGTAGCTGACCGGCGCGCGGTCGGGCCTGAGCTTGTCGCTCGCGGCGGCACGATCAAGCCGCGCGATGATCTCCGCCATGAGGCTTTCGGCGGTCCAGGTGTCGTTGAAGCGGATGTTGAAGCTGGCGCTCGCCTTCGCCGGAATGACGTTGACGGCCGGATTGCCGACATCGATGGTCGTGACCTCGAGGTTCGATGGCTGGAAACTCTCGGTACCGCTATCGAAGGGCGGGTCCATCAGGGCCTCGGTGAGCTGCAGGATGCCGCGCACCGGATTGTCGGCGAGATGCGGATAGGCCGCATGCCCCTGGACGCCGTGAACGGTGATCCGGCCGGAGAGCGAGCCGCGCCGGCCGATCTTGATCATGTCGCCGAGTGCATCGGGATTGGTAGGCTCGCCGACGAGACAGGCATCCCAGCGTTCGCCTTTCGCCGCCGCCCACTGAAGAAGCTTCACCGTGCCGTTGATGGCCGGGCCTTCCTCGTCGCCGGTGATCAGAAACGAGATCGAACCTTTCGGCGCTCCATACTTCTCGATGTGGCGCGCGACCGCAGCCACGAAGCAGGCGATGCCGCCCTTCATGTCGACGGCGCCGCGGCCATACATTTCGCCGCCGGCAATCGTTGCGGAGAAGGGCGGGTGGGTCCAGGCGGCTTCGTCGCCGACCGGCACAACGTCGGTATGCCCGGCGAACATCAAGTGCGGGCCATCGCTTCCAAGGCGCGCGTAGAGGTTTTCGATGTCCGGAGTCCCGGTGTCCTTCGCCACCACGCGTTCGACGGTAAAGCCGAGCGGCTTCAGCAGCTCTTCGAGAGCGCTAAGCGCGCCGCCTTCGGCGGGGGTGACGGAGGGGCAGCGAATAAGGGTGGCAAGATTGGTAATCGGATCGGTGGACGTCATCTATCGGAATGCCATCTGCGGGGCACGCAGGCCTGTGAGGTCGGAGGTTGCTGGTTTATCCGATCGAGTGCCGGCTGTCACGCGCGATGGCGGCGCTACAGCCCCGCGCTACGATTCAAGGAAACATGCAGAAGCGCAACTCCAGGAAAAATGTGTAGCGGTTTTCCGTCCGGAATTGCGCTGTTTCAAAGGGCTAGATCATTTCCCTGTTGGAACAAGAAATAATCTAACGTGAGCGGGCCGGACGATTTCTCGTCCGGCCCGCTTGAGGCGCCATCGGGCAGGGGATCCCGTTCACTCGCCGGGGGCGAGGTGAGGCGCTTCGATGTGTGCTCCCGAGTGCTTCAGCGGCCGCTCGCCGGCGAGCTTGCGGATCAGCACGTAGAAGACCGGCGTCATGAAGATGCCGAAGGCGGTAACGCCGATCATGCCGGCAAAGACGGCGACGCCCATGGCTGAGCGCATTTCTGCACCGGCACCGGTGGAGGTGACGAGCGGCACAACGCCCATGATGAAGGCCATCGAAGTCATCAGGATCGGCCTCAGGCGCAGCCGGCTCGCCTCGACCGCGGCAGCGACCGCGCTGCTGCCGGAAAGTTCGAGCTCGCGGGCGAACTCGACGATCAGGATCGCGTTCTTGGCTGACAGGCCGACGAGCACGATCAAGCCGATCTGGGTGAAGACGTTGTTGTCCCCGCCGGTCAGCCAGACGCCTGTAAGCGCGGCCATGATACCCATTGGCACGATCAGCACGATCGCGATTGGCAGCATCAGGCTTTCATACTGGGCTGCCAACACGAGATAGACGAGCAGCAGCGCCAGCGGGAACACCAGGATGCCCGAGTTGCCGGCGAGGATCTGCTGATAGGTCAGGTCCGTCCACTCGAAGCTGATGCCGGGCGGCAGCGTCTCGGCGGCGATCTTTTCGATGGCGGCCTGCGCCTGGCCGGACGAGTAGCCGGGTGCCGGACCGCCGTTGATGTCGGCGGACAGGAAGCCGTTGTACCGGATCGCCCGTTCCGCGCCGACGGTCTGCTCGACCTTCAACAGCGCCGAGAGCGGAATCATCTCTCCCGACTGCGAGCGGACCTTCAGCCGGCCGATGTCGTCGGCATGGCTGCGGTAGCTTGCATCGGCCTGCACGCGCACGCTGTAGGTGCGGCCGAAGGCGTTGAAGTCGTTGACATAGAGCGAGCCCAGATAGATCTGCAGCGTTTCGAACACGTCGGTCACCGCAACGCCGAGCTGGCGCGCCTTGACGCGGTCGAGGTCAGCATAGAGCTGTGGCACATTGATCTGGTAGCTCGAATAGAGCCCGGCGAGTTCCGGCGTCGCCATCGCTTTCGCCAGGAATGCCTTGGCCGCATCGTCAAGCGCCCGGTACCCGAGTCCGTTCCTGTCTTCGATCTGCAGCTTGAAGCCGCCGGTCGTGCCGAGGCCCTGGACGGGCGGCGGCGGGAACATGGCGATGAACGCATCCTGGATCGCGCCGAACTCCTGGTTCAGCTGCATGGCGATCGCCCCGCCAGAGAGCTCCGGCGTCGTGCGCTCCTCGAACGGCTTCAGCGACACGAAGACGATGCCGGAGTTCGACGAGTTGGTGAAGCCGTTGATCGACAGGCCTGGGAAGGCGATGGCATGTTCGACGCCCGGATGCTTGAGCGCGATCTCGCTCATGCGCCGGATGACGTCTTCCGAGCGGTCGAGCGTCGCCGCATCCGGCAGCTGCGCAAAGCCGATCAGATACTGCTTGTCCTGAGCCGGTACGAAACCGCCGGGAACGGCCCGGAACAGGGTGAAGGTAACGCCGATCAGGACCACGTAGACGCCCATGATCAGCGACTTGCGCGAGAGGATGCCACCGACACCGCGGCCGTAGGCTTCCGAGCTCTTCCCGAAGAAACGGTTGAAGCCGCGGAAGAACCAGCCGAACAGCCGGTCCATCACGCGTGTCAGGAGGTCCTTCGGCGCATGGTGAGCCTTCAAGAGAAGGGCGGCGAGCGCCGGAGAAAGCGTCAGCGAATTGAAGGCGGAGATCACCGTCGAGATCGCGATCGTCAGCGCGAACTGGCGGTAGAACTGTCCCGTCAGGCCGGTGATGAAGGCGAGCGGTACGAAGACCGCGACCAGCACCAGCGCGATCGCGATGATCGGGCCGGAAACTTCCGACATGGCGCGATAGGTCGCCTGCACGGGCGAGAGCCCTTGCGCGATGTTGCGCTCGACGTTCTCGACGACGACGATCGCGTCATCGACGACGATGCCGATCGCCAGCACCAGGCCGAAGAGGCTGAGCGCATTGATCGAAAAGCCGAAGACATACATCACTGCGAAGGTGCCGACGATCGAGACGGGCACGGCAACGAGCGGGATGATCGAGGCGCGCCAGGTCTGCAGGAAGACGATGACGACGAGCACAACCAGTGCAATCGCTTCGAGCAGCGTATGAACAACCGACTCGATCGAGGCTCTAACGAACTGCGTCGTGTCGTAGACGATCTCGTAATCGACGCCCTCCGGCATGGTCTGCTTCAACTCGGCCATCGCCTTGTGGACGTTCTCGGAGATCTCGATCGCGTTAGAGCCGGGTGCCTGGAAGACGCCCATGCCGACCGCCGCCTTGTTGTCGAGGAGCGAGCGCAGTGAGTAGTCGGCGGCGCCCATTTCGACGCGCGCGACGTCGCCAAGACGGGTGATCTCGCCATCCGCGCCGGACTTGACGACGATGTCGGCAAAGTCTTCCGGGGTTCTCAGCCGCCCCTGGGCGTTGACAGAGAGTTGCAGGTCGAGCCCTGCAACCGAGGGCGACGCGCCGATGACGCCGGCGGCCGCCTGGACGTTTTGTCCGCGAATGGCATTGGCGATGTCGCTCGCCGCAAGCCCGCGCTCGGCGGCCTTTTCGGGGTCGATCCAGACACGCATCGAATAGTCGCCGCCACCGAAGATCTGCACCTGGCCGACGCCCTCGACGCGGGCCAGCCGGTCCTTGACGTTCAAGACGCCATAGTTGCGCAGGTAGTTGATGTCGTATTGGCCGTTCGGCGAAATCAGGTGCACGACGAGCGTCAGGTCGGGCGAGCTTTTCACCGTCGTGACGCCGAGACGGCGCACCTCTTCCGGCAGGCGGGGTTCCGCCTGCGAGACGCGGTTCTGTACGAGCTGCTGGGCCTGGTCCGGATCGGTGCCGAGTTCGAAGGTGACGGTCAGCGTCATCAGGCCGTCGGCCGTCGCCTGGCTCTGCATGTAGAGCATGCCCTCGACACCGTTGATCTGTTCTTCAAGCGGAGTCGCAACAGTCTCGGCAATCACCGAAGGGTTGGCGCCGGGGTACTGGGCGCGCACAACTATTTGCGGCGGCACGACTTCCGGATATTCCGAGATCGGCAGGCCGGTCATGCCGATCAGGCCCGCAACGAATATGAGCACTGAAAGAACGCCCGCGAAGACCGGGCGGTCGACGAAAAACCGTGAGAAATTCATAACGATCCCCCTTGGGACAAAAACCAGGCATCCGCGGCGAAAACGTTCGCCGCGAGCGTGGAAGCATGCAGTTAGGTGTTCGCTCGGCGCCGCCTTGCGTCCCCTCGAGGAAGGCGAGGCGGCGCGTTCGACTATCGCTTGGCGATCGAGGCCGTGGCCTCTTCGGCCGGCTGCGGGGCAACCAGGACGCCGGGTCGGACGCGCTGCAGTCCATTGACGACGATACTCTCGCCCGGCTTCAGCCCCGCTTCAACGATCCGCAGGCCATCGGCCGTTGGACCGAGGGTTACCTGGCGGTATTCGACCTTGTTGTCGGCGCCGACGACCAGCACGAATTTCTTGTCCTGGTCCGAGCCGATCGCGCGATCGCTGATGACAAGCTTCTCGGTTGGAGCCGGATCGCCGATGCGGATGCGGACGAACTGACCGGGGATCAGCCGGCCGTCGGCGTTGTTGAGCGCGGCCCGTACGCGGATCGTGCCGGTCGTCGCGTCGACCTCGTTGTTGATGAGCTGGATATGGCCGGTGATCGGCGTGCCTGCGTCGGCGGCGGTGCCGATCTCGACGGGAATGCGCTCGATTGCGTTACTGCCGGCGGAGGCGGAAAGTTTCGCCAAAGCCGCGGCGACCACCTCCTCATTGACGTTGAAACTCGCATAGATCGGATCGATCGAGACGAGCGTCGTCAGGACCGGCGAGGCGGAGCCGGCGGCCACCAGGTTGCCGGCCGTCACTTCGAGCCTGCCAACCCGGCCCGAGATCGGTGCGCGGACCTCGGTATATTGAAGGTCCAGCCGGGCCGAACGCAGCGCCGCCTTCGCGGAGCGGACGTTTGCCTGCGCTTCGTCGTAGACGCTCAGGCGCTGATCGACTCCGCTTTGCGGGATCGCGCTGGTGGTGACCAGCTTGCGGCCGCGTTCGAGCTCGGTTTTCGCAAGCGCGACGCGCGCTTCGGCCGCCGCAACCTGTGCTTCTGCGCGCTCGACGGCGGCGGCGTAGGGTTCGGGATCGATGGTGACAAGGAGATCACCCTTCTCAACGAGCGCGCCTTCGCGGAAATGCGCTTCGAGAACGGCGCCGCCGACACGGGGACGCACCTCGACGCGCTCGATCGCTTCGAGTCTTCCGGAGAAATTCTCCCAAGTCGTAATCCGGCGCGATTCCGCCTTCGCAACCGAAACAGGGACGGCGGGCGGCGGCGCGGCCGCGTCGGTCGCGGCGTCAGCCGTGAACCGATAGGGCACGCCGAGGAAAACAGCGGTTCCGCCGGCGATGGACAATAGGATACTCAGGCCGGCGCCCCAAAGGACCCGGCGGGTAACGGTCGATGTCATATTTTCTCCTTGCCGGTTGGGAGCCGGCCTAGTTCGTCTTCATCTGCGATTTTGGCTTTGCCCCCGCTTCCTGGAAGAAGCGGGAGAAAATACCGGAAATTGTTTGTTCCTGCGCAGGCCAGTATTCCTGCGACGAGGTGTTGGCAGGCAGCCAGGACGCGCCCCCGGGAAGGACGTGCATTTTTACCGGGACGCCGGCCCTGCGAAGCCGCTCTGCATAGGCTTCTGTTTCGTCGCGCATCGGACATTGCTCGCTGGTGATGACCAGGGCGGGAACGAGCCCCCCCAGTCGCGTACAATGGCCGGGCGCCGCATACGGATGCGTCAGTCCGCTCCGTTCCCCGAGGTAGCGTTGCCAGCCATCGGCGATCGACTGCACCGAAGTCTGAGGGCAGTACTTCCGGAACGATGCGGTCGCCATGCAGGGATCAAGCAGGGGCGACAGCAAAATCTGCCCTTTGAGATCCGGGAGGAACTGGTCGCGTGCCATCAGCGCCAGGCCGGCCGCGAGATTTCCGCCCGCTTCCTCACCGGCAACGAACAACATGGACTTCTTGTGCGCGAACTGCGGACAGCGGCTGCGCATGGACGACAGCATGGCATATGAGGCCTCAAGGGCCGCCGGGAACGGGCTGAGGCATGCCGAAGGGTATTCCGGCGAAATGACCACGGCCCCAGCGGCAGCAAGCGCGCTCGCAACTTTCTCGCCTGCCGCGACCGATTCCCCGACGAAAGACCCGCCGTGAAAATGAAGCACCACCGGAGGCGGAACGAGCAACGACGCGCCGCGGTAGACGCGCGCGCGGCACGCCCCGTGGGCCGTCTGCATCGTCTCTTCGGTAAAAAGCGCGTTCATCTCTCTTGTCTCAGCCATAGGGCAATCCCTAGATGAGGGACAGCCCGCGATGTTTGCAGCATAACATTGTCTTTCGTCTGGAATAGTCGGCGGGTTCTGATTACACTATTCGATACTTCGAACAATTCGGTTATTGAAAATGGACCAGCTCACGGCCATGCGCGCCTTTCTTCGTGTTGTGGAGACCGGCAATTTCACCCGGGCTTCCGCATCGCTCAACATGCCGAAGGCAACGGTGACCAACCTCATCCAGGGGCTGGAGGCGCACCTGAGTACCAAACTGCTCAATCGCACGACGCGGCGCGTTCTGGTGACGCCGGACGGCGCACTCTATTACGAACGCGCCGCACGCCTCGTTTCCGATCTCGACGAACTGGACGGCAGCCTGTCGAGTGCCCAGAGCCTGCCGAAGGGCAGGTTGCGCGTCGAAACGGCAAGCGCCTTTGCCAACCTGATCATCATTCCGGCCTTGCCGGAATTTCATAAGAAATACCCAGATATACAGATCGATCTTGGCGTCTCGGACCGCACGATCGACTACCTTGCCGAGAACGTCGATTGCGCCATCCGCGGTGGCACTTTGACGGACCAGTCGCTGATCGCCCGGCGCATCACCGAGATGAAATTCATCACCTGTGCCTCGCGGGACTTTCTCGAGCGGCACCCGGTGCCGCAACACCCATCGGACCTCGAGAAGAATTGTTATGCCGTCGGCTACTTCATGCCGAAGTCAGGGCAGCAGATGCCCTTCCATTTCCGGCGGGGAAACGAGGAGATCGAGGTCAATAGCCGCTATACCGTCGCCGCAAACGAATCAACGACCTATATCGCCGCCGCGCGGGCGGGAATGGGTGTCATCCAGGCGCCGTTCTTCATGGTTCGCGACGATCTTCGCGCCGGCACCATGGTCCCGGTATTGCCCGACTGGCAGGTCGATTCGATGCCGATCTATCTGGTCTACCCGCCGAACCGGCACTTGAGCAGCCGTCTGCGCGTCTTTGCAGACTGGGCAGTGAAGGTCATGGCGCAATCGCAGATCGACGGAGCTTGATCGACAGGCGGAAGGCGCTGAACCGGTCCGTGTGGTTCAGCCGCCGTGCTCGGCGTCGTAACGCTCGCGGGCTGCATCGAGTTCGCCGAAATGGGTTTCGGCCCAACGGTCGAGGACCACAAGCGTCTCGCTCAGCGACCGCCCCACCGAGCTCAGGCGATATTCGACATGGGGCGGCACCGTCTGCTTGTCGTCGCGGATCACCAGTCCGTTGCGCTCCAGTTCTTTGAGCGTCTGCGTCAGCATCTTCTGCGATACGTCGCCGAGCTTGCGCATGAGCGCGGCGTTGCGCATCGGCCCCTGATCGAGAGCGGAGATGATCAGCATCGCCCATCTGCTGGCGACAAGCTCCAGTGCGTAACGGGAGGAGCATGTCGGGTCGAAGACGCTCGGCGTCGAGGCCGCGGATTTCTTTGCCGGTTCTGAAGACATCTTGATAGTTACCAAAAGGTGCGTAATTGCCCTTTGGTGCCTACCCTACCAGATTGGGTCCAGAGTTCAAAAATCTGGATGGAGATGCCAATGGCATGGATCACTTTGCTGGCAGCGAGCGCCGTCGAAATCGCCATGGGTCTTGCCCTCAAATATGCCGACGGCTGGACGCGGCTCGTTCCAAGCATCATCGGGGTCGCCGCGGCACTCGCCAGCGTCTATCTCTTGACGCTGGCAATGCGGGAGCTGCCCGCCGGCACCGCCTACGCTGCCTGGACCGGCATCGGGTCGGTGGGCATCACCGTGCTCGGCATCATTCTTTTCGGCGATCCGGTGTCCTGGCTTCGCCTCGTCTGCATTGCCATGATCATCGTCGCCGTGGCAGGGCTGCGGTTTCTGGAGGCCTGAGCTCGGTCTACAGCGCCGCGCGTCTCTTGAGACGCGCAAAGGTCGCTGTAACACTTTGAATCACGCAGTGGCTCTCAAAAAAACCGACGGCCCATGATGCACCGAACGCTTCATGGGCCGATATTATGACCGCTGCGAACCGCTGATGTTACGCGGTTGGCTGCTTCGTCTTCCGGAGATAGGGCAGGACCGTTTCGAAGGAGCCGAAGCGCTGGATCGCATCCTCGTTGGATACGGCAGCGGTGATGATGACGTCCTCGCCCTGCTGCCAGTTCGCCGGCGTCGCGACCTGGTGCTTGGCGGTCAGCTGGATCGAATCGATCGCACGCAGGATCTCGTTGAAATTGCGGCCGGTCGTCATCGGGTAGGTGAGGATCAGTTTGATCTTCTTGTCCGGACCAATGACGTAGACCGAGCGCACGGTGGCGTTGTCGGCCGGTGTGCGGCCCTCCGACGTATCGCCGGCGTCCGCCGGCAGCATGTCGTAGAGCTTGGCCACCTTGAGGTCACGGTCGCCGATCAGCGGGTATTCGACGTCGAAACCCGTTGCGACCTTGATGTCGTTCTTCCACTTGCTGTGGCTTTCCACCGGATCGACGGAGATGCCGATGATCCTGACGCCGCGCTTGCGGAATTCGTTCTCGATCCCCGCCATGGCGCCGAGTTCCGTCGTGCAGACGGGCGTGAAATTCTTCGGATGCGAGAAGAGGACGGCCCAGCCGTCGCCGATCCATTCATGGAAATTGATCGTGCCTTGCGTGGTCTCGGCGGTGAAGTCTGGGGCGGTTTGGTTGATACGGAGGCCCATGGTCTGCTCCTTTATGGCTGGCAATTAAGTTTGCGCAGGATAGCGCAATCGCGGCGCTTTTCGAGGAGGAAACGTGCGGGAACGATTCGCAAAAAGAATGTCAGCGCCGTGATATACCGCTTTTGGAGAAAAATATCGCTCAGGCACACGCAGGGATGGTGTCCATCGAAAGATTCTCGAATAAAAGGAAGACCTTTCGCACTGCGAGGAGGTGCCTGGTCTGTCACTCGAAGGCGGCCGGCCGAGCGGACGCGCTCCTGTCGAGGGCGGCAAGAACGCGAGCGCGTCAACCAAGGCATCAGTAGAGCGGGATCAGTGAACGGTTCTCCGTCGCAACCCGCATCTCAATTTATTGGAATTGATCGCGTTTATGATTTGGGTCGGTTCGACCCAATATCACCGTGATTAGTATTGCCTGTTCTTGGCGTTGGCGCGCTTCGTTTTGGGTTTGAAGCCGCCAGCGTCCTTTTGCGCTCCTGGCTTGCCCTTCTTTCCCCGGGGTTTGTCGTCCCGTTTCTCAGGGCGTGTATCCTCGGCAAAGGCCGGCTTCTTTTCGAACTTGCGCTTCGGTTTGAAATCCTCGCGTGCTGCGTCGGTGGTCCCCTTCTTCGCGAAGGCGGGCCTTTCCTGTCGCGGCTGGGAGAGATCCGGGGTGCCCGCGAGCGGCTTCACGCGAATGCCCTTTTCGAGCGTCCGGTTCGGACCGATTGCCGAGAGGAAGCGTTCGGAGCCTTCGGCCGTCAGTTCGACATAAGTCTCCTCCGGCTGCATCCGGATCGCGCCGATGTCGCGCTTGGAAAGCTTGCCGTGGCGGCACAGCATCGGGATCAGCCAGCGCGGCTCGGCGTTCTGCTTGCGGCCGACAGAGAGCGAAAACCACCTGCCGTCGGTGAAGTCGGCGCGCGGTGCGTCGAAATCGTCGCGCGGCATGGCGGCAGTATCGCGCCGGCCCTTCTTGCGGTCGTCGCCGAACGAGACATCGGCGAGGTCTTCCGGTGCCGAGCGGCCGGAACGGAACTGCCGCACGAAGGCTGCAGCCAGCATCTCTGCGCCGTGACGGTCGATCAGGGTCCGCACGATCGCCTGTTCGTCCTCGCGCAGCGGTTCATCGAACGCCGGATCTGCGACAATACGTTCGTCGTCACGGCTCGCGACCTCGTCCGCTGACGGTGGTTTCGCCCAGGTCGCGGTGATGCGCGCATTTTCCAGAAGCCGTTCGGCCTTGCGGCGCGCATTGACGGGGACGATCAGCGCGCTGACGCCCTTCTGGCCCGCACGGCCCGTGCGCCCGCTTCGATGCAGCAGGGTCTCGGGATTGGTCGGAAGATCGGCGTGGATCACCAGTTCCAGTCCGGGCAGGTCGATGCCCCGTGCCGCAACATCCGTCGCGATGCAGACGCGGGCACGTCCGTCGCGCATCGCCTGCAGCGCGTGGGTGCGCTCGTTCTGGCTGAGTTCGCCGGAAAGGGCCACGACCGAGAAGCCGCGATTGTTGAAGCGGGCCGTCAGGTGATTGACCGCCGCACGGGTGGAACAGAAGACGATCGCGTTTCGCGCCTCGTAGTAGCGAAGCACGTTGATGATCGCGTTCTCTCGGTCGGTCGGCGTTACAACGAGCGAGCGATATTCGATATCACCATGCTGCTTCTGTTCGGAGGCGGTGCTGATGCGTATGGCATCCCGCTGGTAATTCTTCGCAAGCGTTGCGATCGAGCGCGGCACGGTCGCCGAAAACATCAGCGTGCGCCGGTTATCAGGCGCCGCTTCGAGGATGAATTCCAGATCCTCGCGAAAACCGAGGTCCAGCATTTCATCCGCCTCGTCCAGCACGACGGCGCGCAGTGCCGAGATGTCGAGCGAATCCCGGCGGATGTGGTCGCAGAGACGTCCCGGGGTGCCGACGACGATATGGGCACCGCGTTCGAGCGCGCGCCGTTCGTTGCGCATATCCATCCCGCCGACGCAGGAGGCGATGGTGGCGCCCGCCACCTCGTAGAGCCATTCGAGTTCGCGCTTGACCTGCAGCGCCAGTTCACGCGTCGGAGCAATGACAAGCGCGAGCGGTGCACCGGCTGCGCCGAAACGCTCAGTGGCGCCCAGCAGCGTCGGCGCAAGCGCCAAGCCGAAGGCTACAGTCTTGCCGGAGCCGGTCTGGGCGGAAACCAGCGCGTCGGCGCCATCGAGCGCCGGATCGAGCATCGCTTTCTGCACCGGCGTCAGCTCGTTGTAACCGCGTTTTGCCAACGCCTCGGCGATCGCGGGCGCGATCCCTTCGAACTCAGTCATTATTCTTGTCTTTCGGATTTCGGTCTTCACGCCGACGGACGAGCGGACTTGGATCAGGTCGTCATCAGGCGTCGATTGCCGCGGCCAACACGTCGCGGGCCTGTTCATGGCGCGCTACATACGCGGCGGGAACGCTAATGTACAGGCGGAATCTTTATCGACCGGGGCCGTTCTCGGGACCGCCGAATTCGTTCTCGCCGCTCGTGCCCGGCCACAGACAGAGTGCGATGAAAACGATCGGGCTCAGTACCGGAATGAAAAGGCAGAGCGCCAGCGGTCCGGGATAGCCGATGTCATGCAGGCGCTTAATTGCCAGCATGGCGATGGAAACGGTCGAAAGGACCCCGGAGACGATGAGCGCCAGTGTCCAGAGCGCCAATGCGGTGTCCTCGTTTTCGTTCTTCAGCATCTGCATGAGGAAGACGCAGCCGACGAGGAACCAGAAGAGCCAGGAAAGGAAGAAGGGCAGGCGGCCGATGCGGCCGGAGGGGCTGAAGAACAGCCAGGTCATGCTCGGCTGTCGCCCCTCCTCCGCCATCGCATCAGTCTCGGAGCAATTCGTTGATGCCGGTCTTGGCGCGCGTCTTCTCGTCGACGCGCTTGACGATGACCGCGCAATAGAGGTTGGGCGCAGGCTGGCCGTTTGCCATTGTCGAGGCGGACGGCATCGAGCCTGCCACGACGACGGAATAGGGCGGCACTTCGCCGTACGTCACTTCGCCGGTCGCGCGATCGACGATCTTGGTCGACTTGCCGATGAAGACGCCCATGCCGAGAACCGAGCCTTCGCGCACGATGCAGCCTTCGACGACCTCCGAGCGGGCGCCGATGAAGCAATTGTCCTCGATGATCGTCGGTCCCGCCTGCATCGGTTCCAGCACGCCGCCGATGCCGACGCCACCGGAAAGGTGCACGTTCTTGCCGATCTGGGCGCAGGAACCGACGGTTGCCCAGGTATCGACCATCGTGCCCTCGCCGACATAGGCGCCGAGATTGACGAAGGACGGCATCAGGATCGCGTTCGGCGCAATATAGGCCGAACGGCGGACGACGCAGTTCGGAACGGCGCGGAAACCGGCCTTCTCAAACTCGTTGACGCTCCAGCCGTCGAACTTGGAGGGAACCTTGTCCCACCAGACGGACTCGCCGGGCCCGCCCTTGACGAGCTCCATCGGGTTCAGGCGGAAGGACAGAAGAACGGCCTTCTTCAGCCACTGATTGACGGTCCAGGTGCCGTCCTCACCGCGTTCGGCGACGCGGGCCTTGCCGCTGTCGAGCAGGTTCAGCGCCGCTTCGACCGCTTCGCGGACCGCGCCGCGGGTGCCGGTGTTGACGGCCTCGCGATCGTCGAAGGCGGTCTCGATGGTCTGCGACAGATAGGCAAGGTCGTGGGTCGTCATCGGAATTCCTTATGTTCGGCGTTGTCGTGCAAGCTCTACTGCATAATTCCTTAAATCGGAACCGATTTGAGGACAAAGTTATGCAGCAGTTCAAAGTGCTACAGCGACTTCACGCGTCTCGATGACGCGTCGCGCTGTAGAGGCATAAATCTGAAAAGTTGAAGCACTTATTGGTTCGACCTCTCAGCAGGACTTGGCAAACTTCCGTGTTTCCGGCAGTAGGGACGCCTCTATGACCGAGGAAACACGACAGGGCGCGTCCGGACGAGATGCCGTCTGTTCGAAACGCGACGGGAAGATGAAATATGGCACGTATGAAGAAGCGCAATCTGCGCCGCAAGGATGGGGTCTGGGATCCGCTGGCAGACAGCGCGCAGAGCAGGCTGCGCGCCTCGACCGTGCCGCTGACGCCGCAGTCGGCCTCGCCAACCTATCGCCTCGCCTATATCGACGATGATTTTCTCTGCCGCGAGGAACTGCGGCCGGTGCGCCTGCAGCTCGAACTCCTGAAGACGGAGATGATGCTCGAGGAGCGGGGAATCAATTCGACCGTGGTGATGTTCGGCGGCGCGCGCATCCCGGAACCGGGCGGCGAGGCCTGGGCGGCCAAGAACGATACGCAGCGCAAGAACCTCGAAGCGGCATCGATCTACTACGACGAAGCACGCAAATTCGCGCGGATCTGCTCGGAGCAGTCCGCCAAGCTCGGCCACAAGGAATATGTCATCGTCACCGGCGGCGGTCCGGGGGTGATGGAGGCGGGAAACCGCGGCGCAGCGGATGCCGGCGCCCCTTCGATCGGTCTCAACATCGTGCTGCCGCACGAGCAGGCGCCAAACCAATTCGTGACGCCGGAGCTGTCGTTCAACTTCCACTATTTCGCCATTCGCAAGATGCACTTCCTGCTGCGCGCCAAGGCGGTCACGGTGTTTCCGGGTGGCTTCGGCACGCTTGACGAATTGTTCGAAACGGTGACGCTGATGCAGACGGGCCGGCTGGCCCTGGTGCCGCTGATCCTTTTCGGCGAAAAGTTCTGGCGCACCATCATCAACTTCGAGGCATTGGCCGAATTCGGCACGATCGCGCCGAACGACGTCGATCTCGTGCATTTCGTCGAGACCGCGGAAGAGGCCTGGGAGATCATCGCCCGGTTCTACGAGAGCATCGATCCGCGGTCGATACCGATGGCGTCGGGCCAGCGCTAGGCCTACGGGCGTCTCGCCCCTCTTTCATGGCAAAGAGGCCGAGACGGGTCGCATCAGACCTTTCTGGTAAAGTCGGTGGCGTCGATCATTCCGTCGCCATTGCGGTCGCGGCGCTTGAACATTCTCTCCGCGGCACTTGCCACCTCGGCTGCGCTGAGAGCGCCGTTGCCGTCGGCATCGGTGCGGGTGAAGGCACGCGGCCGCATCCCGGGCAGCATGGCAGGACGAGCTTCGCGGAGCTTGGCGAGCGCCTGGTTCCGCTCCGCGCCGGATTTCGCCCGGGCATCGCGCCATGCTTTCCGCGCCTCGCGGAATGCTTGGCGCTTTGCCTCCATCTCGTCGCGGCTGATCTCGCCATTGCCGTTGGTGTCGAAGCTCTTGAAATTGGTCGAGACCCGCGCTTGGAGCTCCTGAAGAGAGACCTTGGAATCGCCGCTCGTGTCGAGGCGCTTGATCATGCGCTCCGCGCGCTGTTCGGGCGTAGTTTTGCTTTTGGCTGCAAATGAAGGGACCGAAAGACCGGTCAGTGCCACGGCGAGGACGGTGGCGCCGAGAATGAAAGTTCTGCTGCGCATCATGCTTCCTTTCGATCAGTTATCCTGAGCAAAGGATAGGCAAGTGCGGCCCCGGCACCAGTTAAACTTTGGTAATTTAAGTCTCTGGCGGAAAAGCGGTTTTTCAGTGGCTTAATCGTGTTGCATCAGGTCTGCGCCACGACCCGCCGCAGGAACCCGGTTAGGTTCTCGGTGACGTAATCGATCTGCTCGTCCGCGTCGCTCGACGTCTCCCAGGCCTCGGCGAATTCGTATTCGAGATTGCGCGGCACGAGCAGCACGGTCTTCATGCCGAGCGCTTTCGGGATCAGAAGATTGCGTGGCAAGTCCTCGAACATGACGGCGTTGCGGGTGTCGACACGGTGAAGGCTCATAAACTTGTCATAGGTGTCGCCGGCCGGCTTCGGCACGAAATTGGCGGCGACGATGTCGAAGATGTCGTCGAAGTGGTCGAGAATGCCGAGCGCGCGCGCCGTCATCTCAGCATGGTGGACGCTGCCATTGGTAAAGATGAATTTGCGGCCCGGCAGCGCCTTGATCGCCTCGCCGAGTGCCGGGTCGGCCGGAACCACGCTGTAGTCGATCGCGTGCGCCCTCTGCAGGAAGTCGTTCGGATCGACGCCATGGTGGATCATCAGTCCCTGCAGCGTCGTGCCGTGGTCGCGGTAATATTCCTTCTGCAGCTTTTTCGCTTCCGCCGGCTCGAGCGACAGGAGTTCGGCGACATAGGCCGTCATGTTGCGGTCTATCTGCGCGAAGAGATTGACGTGGTGCGGGTAGAGCGTGTTGTCGAGATCGAAGACCCAGTCTGTGACATGGGCGAACTCGGCATGGTTCGGAAGGCGATCGAGCTTTTTCATGGCCGGGTTATGACATGGCAGGCTTACGAAGGAAAATGGATTTATTTTATCGCGTGCCGCGCGCACCAATGGATTGTCCGTCGCGCGCGTGCTAGCTCGCGAAAATGGAAACCTGGGTTCTCATCACCGTCACCGCGGCCTTCCTTCAGAATGTCCGCTCCGCCATGCAGAAGCACCTGAAGGGCGTCATGGGCACCACCGGCGCGACCTTCGTGCGCTTCGGTTTCGGCCTGCCTTTCGCACTCTTCTACCTCGTTGTCCTTTGGCGGGGCGCCGGGCATCCGCTGCCGGCCCCGAACGCCACCTTTTTTCTCTGGGCGGTCATGGGAGGACTGGCGCAGATCGCCGCGACCTTCCTGCTCGTGCATCTCTTCTCCTTTCGGAACTTCGCCGTCGGCACGGCCTATTCCCGCACCGAGCCGGCGCAGGCAGCTCTCTTCGGCTTGATCTTCCTCGGCGAGAAAGCGAGCCAGGGCACGCTGGTGGCGATAGCGATTTCGGTGGTGGGCGTCATGCTCATCTCCGTCGCCCGCACCGCCCTCAGCCCGCGGTCTCTGGTAACCTCGGTTTTCAGCCGCACCGCGGGCATTGGCCTCATGTCCGGCACGTTCTTCGGCCTCTCGGCGGTTTCCTATCGCTCCGCCTCGCTGGCGCTGGCGCCCAGTCTGCCGGCACCGGACTACATGATGCAGGCGAGCTTCACGCTCGGCTTCGTCATCCTGCTGCAGACCGTCGTGATGTTTGCCTGGGTCTTGGTCCGCGAGCCGGAGGAACTGCAACGGATCGGCGCCGCCTGGCGACCGGCCTTCGTCGTCGGCTTCGTCGGCGCTTCCGCATCCTTCGGCTGGTTCATGGCGATGACTTTGCAGCAGGCCGCGATCGTCAAGGTCGTGGCGCAGGTCGAGATGCTCTTCACCTTCGCCTCGTCCTTCTTCGTCTTTCGCGAGTGGATCAACCGCCTCGAATTGCTCGGCTGTCTGTTGATCGTGGCCGGCGTCGTGATGCTCATCGTTCTTTAACGGCGCGCGAAATAGCTGCCCGAATTTCGGCGGACGAGACGTCTGTCCGGTGCTACAACAGCGGCATGCTTTTCGATTTGCCGAATGACGACATCCTTTACGACGCGCTTCTGGCCCGAAGCGTCGATTACGAAGGCCAGGCCTTCGTCTGCGTCAAGAGCACCGGCGTCTTCTGCCGGCTCTCCTGCCCTGCCCGCAAACCGAAGCGGGAAAATACATTGTTTTTCGACAGCATTGCCGCCTGT
Source organism: Ensifer sp. IC3342 (assembly GCF_020193655.1). Lineage (GTDB taxonomy): Bacteria > Pseudomonadota > Alphaproteobacteria > Rhizobiales > Rhizobiaceae > Sinorhizobium. The sequence goes on along the minus strand of NZ_JADYVE010000001.1, from coordinate 1,071,855 downwards.
ATCAACTCGGGCTTCCGGCCGTGCGAGCGATGCCGCCCGCTCAACCAGTCCTCCGACAAGGAGCCGCTCGTCAACGACCTTCTGGAACTGCTTGACCGCGCTCCGGATCGTCGCTGGACCGAGGACGACCTTGCCCGGCGCGGGTTCGATCCGTCGACCGTGCGTCGCGCCTTCAAGCGGGCGTTCGGCGTCACCTTTCTCGACCTCGCGCGTCAGCGGCGAATGGGCGAGGCCGCTCGTCAGCTTTCGGCCGGCGCCAGCGTCATCGAAGCGCAGATCGATGCCGGGTATGATTCGCCCAGCGGATTTCGCGCCGCCTTCGCGAAGCTGATCGGGGAGGCGCCTGCCATGTCGCAGGGCCGGCAATTGTTCTTTGCCGATACAATCGAAACACCGCTCGGGCCGATGGTAGCGGTCGCCGACAAGACGCATCTCCATCTGCTCGAATTCCACGACCGCAAGGCCCTGCCGACAGAAATGGAAAGCCTGAAGCGCAAGACGCGATCCGCCGTGGCGCCGGGCAGGGCGCCACCGATCGATCAGATCGAGGCGGAACTGAAAGCCTATTTTGCCGGCGAAACGAGCGAATTTCGCACGCCCCTGGCGCTCGACGGCAGCGCCTTCGAGCGGGAGGTGTGGGCGAAGCTTTCAAAAATACCAGTAGGCGAGACGCGTTCGTACAGCGATATCGCGCGTGAGGTCGCCACGCTGCAGGCGGTGCGTGCCGTGGCCAAGGCAAACGGCGCCAACCGCATCGCAATTGTCATACCTTGCCACCGTTGCATCGGCTCGGACGGATCGCTGACCGGCTATGGCGGCGGCCTCTGGCGAAAGCAGTGGCTGCTTCGGCACGAGGGAAAGATGAAACCCGTTGGATTGTTTGCGGAGAACGTTCGATGAATCAGCAGGAAAAGGCGCTGGCCTTTGGGGCCTTGCATCGCAAGGGCAACCCGGTCGTTCTGTACAATATCTGGGATGCCGGCAGCGCCCGCTGCGTGGCGGAGGCTGGTGCAAAGGCGCTTGCCACCGGAAGCTGGTCGGTGGCCGCGGCACAGGGTTTTGGCGATGGCGAAAAGATACCGCTCGCGCTCCTGGTCGAAATCGTCCGTCTGATCGCCGGCGCCACGGACCTTCCGCTGTCGGTGGATTTCGAGGGTGCCTATTCCGATGATCCTGCTGGCGGCGCGATGAATGTCGCAAAGCTCATCGATGCCGGGGCGATCGGCATCAATTTTGAAGATCAGGTGGTGGGCAAGGGCGGTGTCCACGCAATAGACAAGCAGGCGTCGCGTATCCGGGCGATCCGCGAAATGGCGGAGCGGCGTGGCATTGCGCTTTTCATCAACGCTCGAACCGACCTGTTCCTCCAGGAAAGCGATGCCACGCGTCACCCCGGCTTGCTCGAGGAGGCGATCGCCCGCGCCAAGGCCTATGCCGAGGCCGGTGCCAGCGGCTTCTTCGCGCCCGGGCTGGCCGATGCGGAGTTGATCGGCAGGCTTTGCGCGGCGTCGCCCTTGCCGGTGAACGTGATGATGAAGCCCGGCGCACCGGATCTCGCGACGCTCGCCGCCGCCGGCGTCGGCCGGTTGAGCTACGGGCCGTTCCCCTACCGGGCGATCATCGCGTCGCTGCGCGGTGAGGCGGAGAAGGTATACGCGACGAAGTAAGGGGTTTTCCGCCCCTCCTCCACCTGCCGATACCTTCTCTTCGCAGGCCGAGAGAAGGGATAAGCGGCGAACCTTAGTCCCCTCTTCCCGCCTGCAGTGGGGCGAGGGGCAGCCACCGTCGCTCGCGCAAAATGCAAGAACCTTACGGCACGATCAACGTGCCGGCGCCGCGCTCGGTGAAGATCTCGAGCAGGACCGAGTGGGCGGTCTTCCCGTTCAGGATGACGACGCCCTGCACGCCGGCCTTGATGGCGTCGATGCAGGTCTCGACCTTCGGGATCATGCCGCCGGAAATCGTGCCGTCGGCAATCAGCGCGCGCGCCTGTGCCACCGACAGTTCCTTGATCAGTTCGCCCTGCTTGTTGAGCACGCCCGGCACGTCGGTGAGGAAGAGCAGGCGGGTGGCGTTCAGCGCTCCGGCGATGGCGCCGGCAAAAGTATCGGCATTGATATTGTAGGTGTGACCATCGCGGCCGGGCGCCACCGGCGCGATTACCGGAATCATCTCGGAGCGGGCAAGCAGATCGAGCAGGGTGCGGTCCACCTCGACCACGTCGCCGACGAAACCGAGATCGAGAACGCGTTCGATATTGGAGTCCGGATCGCGAACGGTTTTCTTCGCCTTTTCGGCGAACACCATGTTGCCGTCCTTGCCACAGAGACCGATCGCCCATTCGCCGGTCTGGTTGATGAGAGCGACGATTTCCTTGTTGATCGAGCCGGCGAGCACCATCTCGACGATTTCGACGGTCTTCTCGTCGGTGACGCGCAACCCGCCTTCGAATTTCGATTCGATGCCCATTTTCGAGAGCATGGCGCCGATCTGCGGTCCACCGCCGTGGACAACGATGGGGTTGACGCCGGACTGTTTCAGGAGCGCGATGTCGCTGGCGAATGCACGCCCCAGTTCCGGATTGCCCATGGCATGGCCGCCGTATTTGACGACGATCGTTTTGTTCTCGTAGCGCTGCATGTAGGGCAGTGCTTGCGTGAGCAGACGTGCCTGGATTTCACTCTCTGATGCGGACATGGCGGACCCTCGAAGAATATCGGCTGCTGTTTAGAGCCTTTCATGGCGAAAACGCAAGTTCCGAAAGGATGGAATGATCGGAGCGCAACATAAAGCCCTGATGACACGGCCGCTGGCTCTGGCTGCCTCTCTATCCTATGGTGATGCTTTGATGCCGTAGGGGGCGCAATCGCCATGGCCGATGAGGAGATCTCCGCGCTGCTCGGCCGCGTAGTCCTTAGAGACCGCGATGCCTTCGCGGCGCTCTATCGCCAGACGAGCCCGAAACTATTCGGCGTCTGTCTGCGTATTCTCAAGGATCGCAGCGAAGCGGAAGAAGCGCTACAGGAAATTTACGTCAAGATCTGGCAGCGCGCCGACCGCTTCGCGACAGGCCAGGCAAGCCCCATGTCCTGGTTGACGGCAATCGCACGCAACCATGCAATCGATCTCATCCGGGCGCGAAAACCCGTCGCAAACGCGATTGACGAGGCCTATGATTTGGCTGATCCTGCTCCAGATCCGGAACGATCGGCGGGAGTTCGGTCGGAAGGCAGGCGGATCGACGCTTGCATGGAGGAGCTCGAGAAGAATCGCGCCGAGGCGGTGCGCCGGGCCTACGTCGAAGGATTGAGCTACCAGGAACTGGCCGAGATGTTCGGGGTACCGCTCAATACGATGCGGACCTGGTTGAGACGCAGCCTCCTGAAGCTGAGAGAGTGCATGGAGCGATGACGACGCAGAATCCCGAAAGCGGAGATTTTCGCCGCGACGAGGTGATCGCGGGAGAATACGTGTTGGGCGTTCTGTCCGCCGAGGACCGCCGCAAGGTCGAGGCGCGCATGGCATCGGACCGCAATTTCGCCGCCATGGTCGATCGCTGGCAGCACAATCTCGCCTCTTTCGACGATGCCTATGAAGCAGTGAGTCCACCAGCCCACGTGCTTGCGGCCGTCGAGCACAGCATCTTTCCGCCGTCGCCGGCGGCCAGCCCTCGGGTCGGATTCTGGAACTCCCTTCTTCTCTGGCGCAGCCTTGCCGTCGCTTCGCTCTTTACAGTCGCAATCATGGCTGCCTCCATGGCTGGCCTCTTCAGCGAGCCGCAAAGCCAGCCGCTGGTCGCGGAACTCTCCGGCGAAGGCAATGCCATCAATCTCGTGGCCCGCTTCGACAGAGCGTCCGGGAGCCTGAAGCTGACGCCGGTGGCGGCGCGGCAGACCGAGGAGAAGTCTCTCGAACTCTGGCTGATCGAGGGCGACAATCCCGCAGTCTCGCTGGGCGTACTGCCACAGTCCGGTGAAGGTGAAATCCTGGTGCCACCCGAGATGCGGACGAGAGTCGGCGAGGGTGCGACCCTTGCTGTCAGTGTCGAGCCGCTTGGCGGTTCGCCTGCCGGCGCGCCCACCGGCGCGGTTGTCGCCCAGGGTACGGCCCGTCATCTCTAAGGCGATCCGCAGCAATTCCGAAAAGATGAAATATTGTCAAATGGTTACAGGTAGAGCGCGTGACCTGAAACTCTTTCTCCGCGCCTTCCGTTGCTTGTGATGTTCCCCTGGAGGAACAGCAATCGCCCGAGCGGACACTTTCAAGGGTGGTCTCAGCGGGCAAGCGCAATAGGAAGGAAGAGAGATGTTCAAGTTTGTGATCCGTTCGGCACTTGTCGCTTCCATGTTTACGACAGGTGCGGTCGCCGCCTACGCCGAGAACCCGATGGTCGGCGGCGCGCCGATGTATGCCAACAAGAATATCGTCGAAAATGCCATCAACTCGAAGGACCACACGACGCTGGTTGCGGCCGTGAAGGCTGCCGGTCTTGTCGAGACCCTTGAGGGCAAGGGGCCGTTCACCGTCTTTGCGCCGACGAACGAAGCCTTCGCGGCCCTGCCGGCCGGCACGGTCGACACCCTGTTGAAGCCCGAGAACAAAGACAAGCTCACGACCGTGCTGACCTGCCATGTCGTAGCGGCCGACGCGATGTCGTTGGCGATCGCCGGGATGATCAAGGATGACGGCGGGGAACACGACGTCAAGACGGTTGGCGGATGCATCCTGAAGGCCAAGGCCGATGGCGGCAAGATCAGCCTGACCGATGAAACCGGCGGCACGGCCTGGGTGACGATTGCCGACGTGAAGCAGTCGAACGGCGTCATCCATGTCATCAACAGGGTGCTGCAGCCGAAGGGCTGATGTTGCGGGCGGCGGGCCTCGGCCCGCTGCCCAAGCTGGGTGTTCTACTGCTCTCACGTCGGTTTGATGGACTTTGTTTTGTCCCGGGTCTGCCGGACCGCTAAGCTGTGCAGCAAATTCAAAGTGCTACAGCGTCCTTCGCGCGTCCGACAAGGGCGTGCGGCGCTGTAGGACCGGAGGTTCCCATGACGAACCGTCGCAATTTCCTGATGGCGGGTGCCGCGCTCGCCGCATGGACGGTAGCACATGGCTTTGCGCCCGCCGTGCGCGCGACCGGCGCCGAGACTTTCGAGGTCATGAAGTCGGATGAGGAGTGGCGCGCGATCCTGACGGCGGACCAGTATGCCATATTGCGGCAGGAGGATACGGAGCGGCCCTTCACGAGTGCGCTGAACAACGAGAAACGCAAGGGGATATTCCACTGCGCGGGATGTGGGCTAGCCGTCTATTCCTCCGAGGCGAAGTATGACAGCGGCACCGGGTGGCCGAGCTTCTGGCAATCGCTTCCGGATGCGGTCCGCACGCGCGAGGACAACGCCCTGTTCATGACCAGGATCGAATGCCACTGCCGCCGCTGCGGCGGGCATCTCGGCCACATATTCGACGACGGCCCGCCGCCGACCGGCAAGCGGCACTGCATCAACGGGCTGGCGCTGACATTTGCGCCGGCTGCCGCATGACCAGCGGCTGGTGCGCGTAGCGGTGACGCGCAGGGCCGCCGCGAAGGTTTGCCCTGACCCTGGCCCTCTTCCCGCAGGCGGGGAGAGGGAATATGAAGCCGGCCGCTTGTCCCTTCTCCCCATCGTTATGGGGAGAAGGTGCCGGCAGGCGGATGAGGGGCCGCTAGGGAACGACGAAGAGCAAACGCTTAAAACGTGCCCGCCTGCGGCGAAGTTGCCTGCACGTCGGAGAGCGCAGCCTGCAGCTTCTGCTCCTGCTCGGGCGAGAGCGACGTTTTCAGCACGCGGCCGCGCAGCCCCGAAAGCTCGGCGAGCACCTTTTCCGGTTGCACCTTGCGCACCAGAATAAAGAGTGCAGAGGAATTGTTCGGGATCGTATTGCCGAGCGATTTGATGAACTCGTCGTCGATGCCGTAGTCGGCAAGCGAACCGGAGAGCGCCCCGGCGCCTGCGCCGAGTGCTCCGCCGATCGCGAAGCCCGCGAGCGGATTGAGGAAGAGCAGGCCGACGAGCCCACCCCAGAGCGAACCCGAAAGAAGGCCCGAGGTCGCGCCGACTGCGGTGAGATTGAGGCTCTGCTTGAGGTGCACCTTCCCTTCGCCGTCGCGCACGACCACGACCGCATCCTCAAGGTCGATCAGATATTCTTTCTTAAGGCTGTTCAGCTTCAAGAGGACCTTATCGGCCTCTTCTGTCGAATCGAATCCTACGACAATCAAATCGGACATGTCTCTCTCCTGCATCTTGGCCCGGCCGGCAGAATGCGGCCGCTCGCAGAAATAGAGCGCTTTTCGTGTCAGGGTAGTGACCAAGATCAAAGACTTTTGTCTTCGGATGGGAGACGCACCCGTCTTACCGGGCGAGGGCGAGATCGATCGCTGCCCGCAGTTCTTCGATGCCGGCGCCCTTTTCCGAGGAAGTCGACAGCACTTCGGGAAAGGCGGCAGGGCGTTTCTTGATCTTCTCGATCGTTTCGGCGATCAGCCGCGGCACGCCCGCTGCTTTGATCTTGTCCGTCTTGGTGAGCACGATCTGATAGGAAACGGCGGCCTTGTCGAGCAGCGCGAGCACCTCTTCGTCATTCTTCTTGATGCCGTGACGGGCGTCGATAAGTACATAGACGCGTTTCAGCGTGGAGCGGCCGCGCAGATAGTCGAAAACGAGCTTCGTCCAGGCGTCGACCTGTTCTTTCGGTGCCTGCGCATAGCCGTAGCCCGGCATGTCGACGAGCGCTATCGGTGGCAGGTCGTCGGCCTCGCCGGAATAGCCGTCCGGCACGAAATAGTTGAGTTCCTGGGTGCGGCCCGGCGTGTTCGATGTGCGCGCGAGGCCTTTCTGTCCGACAAGGGCGTTGATCAGCGACGACTTGCCGACATTCGAGCGGCCGGCGAAGGCGATCTCCAGCGGACCCTCGGGCGGCAGGAACTTCATGGCCGGAACGCCGCGGATGAAGATCCACGGGCGGCCGAAGGCGGAGGAATCGTTCTGGTTTTTCTTCTTTCCGGTCATCGCTCGCTTTTTCCCATTACCCGGTCGGCTTCAATGTTTTGCGCCGTCTTGTCAAGCACGACCCGAATTGGCACCAGCTTCAGTGCGCAGCCGGCGTTGCCGCCAGAGCTCGACGGCGAGATAGGCAAAGAGGGCGAAGAGCACGATCGACCCGCCGATGATGGTATTCGTGCGAGGAATTTCGTCGTGGATGACGGCAACCCAAAGGGGCGCGAGAACGGTTTCTACCGTGCCGAGCAAGGCCGCGAGCGCCGAAGGAAGTAGCCGCGCACCGGTGACGAACAGAGCCAAGCCGAGGCCGAAATTCAGCGCCCCGAAGGCTATGAGAATGCCGAGTTCGGAAGGGGTGACGGAAAATCCCGACGCCTGCGTCGCGGCGATCGTTGCGGCAATCAGTGTGCCAAGGCAGGCCGCGGGCGTCATGCGGACATCGGCGTAGCGGCGGGTGATGACCGTGGCGCAGGCGAAGGCAAGCGCAATCAGGAGAGCAAGCGCATCCCCGACCGGCGAGACCGCGCCGGTAATCGAATCCGAAACCATCACCAGCATGCCGGCGATGACTGCGGCGATTGCCAGCCACGTAAGCTGCGAGACGCCTTCGCGAAATAGGATCCAGCTCATAAGGGCCGCGATGAGCGGCACGCCCGCCTGAACGAGCAGGATGTTGGCGACGGTGGTGTAGGCGAGGGCCAGCACGAAGCTCGTCGATGCCGTCGCGAAGCAGCAGCCGACGGCCACACCGGGCCAACCCATGTCGCGAAAGAGCCGCGTCATGTTCGCGGCGCCGTCGCGGACCAGCATGAAGCCGAGCAGGAAAGCGGCGGCAAAGATCGATCGCCAGAACACGATGATCCAACTGTCGTCAATTTCGAGGAAACGCGCCAGCGTGCCGCCGAAGCTCCAGACAATCGCCGAGCCGAGGACGAGCGCAATGCCTGTTGCGTGGCCTTGAACCGGCATGGCGGATTTCGGCAGGACCGTCGGCTGCGACATCATCGGACCCCCGGATCGGAACCGGCAGACAATAAGGCGCTCGCCGGTTGCAGGCGCAGGCGTTCGCGACAAGCGGTTGTCGCAAAGCGGAAGAATAAAGAAAAAGCCCCGGATCGTTCGATCCGGGGCCTTTGAAGCGGACGAGAGCCGGCGGCTATTCCGCCGGTTTGGGTTTCTTCGCGAACAGCGATTTGAGGTTGTCGAAGAGCTCGATCTTCACGCCCTGGCGCTTCATGATGATGCCCTGCTGGAGGATCGACAGCGTGTTGTTCCAAGCCCAGTAGATCACGAGACCTGCCGGGAAGGACGCCAGCATGAAGGTGAAGACCACCGGCATCCAGGTAAACAGCATCGCCTGGGTCGGATCCGGCGGCGTCGGGTTCATGCGCATCTGCAGGAACATGGTGACGCCCATGATGAGCGGCCAGACACCAAGGTGCAGGAACACCGGTACGTCGAAAGGCAGCAGTCCGAACAGGTTGAATATCGTCGTCGGGTCCGGAGCGGAAAGGTCCTGGATCCAGCCGAAGAACGGCGCATGGCGCATCTCGATGGTGATGTAGATCACCTTGTAGAGCGCGAAGAACACCGGGATCTGGATGAGGATCGGCCAGCAGCCCGCCAGCGGGTTGATCTTCTCGTCCTTGTAGAGCTGCATCATCGCCTGCTGCAGACCCATGCGGTCGTCGCCGAATTTCTTCTTCAGTTCCTCCATCTTCGGCTGGACCTTCTTCATATTCGCCATCGACGCATATTGCTTGTTGGCGAGCGGGAAGAAGAGAAGCTTGACGACGATCGTCGTGATCAGGATCGCGACGCCGAAATTGCCGACAAGACGGAAGAAGAAATCCATCATTTTGAACATCGGCTTGGTGATGAAGTAAAACCAGCCCCAGTCGATCAGTTTGTCGAAGTTCGGGATCGAGTAGGCTACCTCGTAGTTGTCGACGACGGGAACTTCCTTGGCGCCGGCGAAGACGAGGTTCTTGACCTCCGAGCTCTGGCCGGGCGCAATGGTGATCGCATCGGCCTTGTAGTCGCTCTGATAGCGGGCGCGGCCATCAGTGAAGTGTGAGAAGCGGGTGTCGAAGGGCGTCTCCTGCGGCGGAACGACCGCGGTTGCCCAATATTTGTCGGTTATGCCGAGCCAGCCGCCGGTCGCCTTGCCGGGTTCTACGCTCTTCTCGTCCTCGACATCCGAGTATCCGTATTCCTGCAGGCCATTGTCGCCGGCAACGCCGATGAAGCCCTCGTGCAGGACATAGATGCTCGGCGTGGTCGGCTTATTGAAGCGGGTGACGCGGCCGTAGGAGGAGAGCGAAATCGGTGCCGAGGTTCCGTTCTTGATGCTGTCGATCACCTGGAACATGTAGCGGTCGTCGACCGAGATCGTCCGGGTGAAAGTGATCCCCCTGTCGTTCGTGTAGGTCAGCGTCACCGGCGTGGAAGTGGTGAGCTTGTCGCCGCCTGAAAGCGTCCACACGGTCTGCGGATCCGGCACCGAGCCGGTCGCGTCGTTACCGATGTAGCCGATTTCGGTGAAATAGCCGTCGGCGGTATCCGCCGGGCTCAAGAGGGTGATGATGGGGCTCTTCGGGTCGACGGTTTCGCGGTAGCCCTTGAGCTTCAGGTCGTCGAAGCGTGCGCCGGTCAGGTTGATGGAGCCGGAAAGCGCCGGTGTGTCGATCGCAACGCGTGCAGACTTGGCGATTGCCTGGTCGCGGCTTTCGCCGGCGCCCGGGATGGCACCGCCGCCAGGCGCCTGGCCCGGTGTCGCCTGCTGCGTACCGCCCTGAGGTTGGGCCTGTTGCGTCTGCTGGGCCTGCTCCGCAGCGATGCGGTCCTTCTCGATCCTCGGGTTGACATAGAAAAATTGCCAAGCGACGAGGATCAGCACGGACAGTGCAATCGCCACGAAATAATTGCGGTTGTTTTCCATCATGGTTTCCTGGAACCGGCCGAAGGCCGCTTCTGTTTCGGCTTGTTTTCGATGCGATCGCAGAGCGCCCGCGTCAATGTGTCGAAGGGGGCATGCAGCAGATCGCGTCGGGCGACAATCACATAGTCGTGTCCGGGTTTCATTGCAAACCCGGCTGAAAGCCGCACTGCTTCTTTGAGGCGTCGGCGCATTCGGTTGCGCTCTACGGCATTGCCGTGCTTCTTGGTGACTGTGAAGCCGACGCGGGCATCACCTTCCAGATCCTTGCGGTCGAGCACTTCGAGGAGAAATAGTGGGCCTTTGCGGCTTTCTCCAGCTCTGACGGCCAAAAACTGCGGACGGCTTTTCAGCCGCCCGACAGTCATCTTGTCTTTATCTGACGTCATGTGCCCGGACATAGGTTTCGGGCAAGCTCGGCTTAGGCCGAGAGACGCTTGCGGCCACGAGCCCGGCGGGCTGCGAGGACCTTGCGGCCACCCTTGGTGGACATGCGTGCACGGAAGCCGTGACGGCGCTTGCGAACAAGCTTGGACGGTTGGTAGGTACGCTTCATTTATTTAAATACCGCGGTGTGCGGCCCTTCTTGAGTTTGCATAGTGCAAGAGCGTTTACGTAACCGGGCACAGCTCCGCCTTGCGGGCAGGATGGCTCGACCGGACGTGCGCGGCTTATAAGGACAAATGTCCGGCAAAGTCAATTCCCGACGGGCTTTCGGTTGCGCCGACGACCTGGATAGCCGGGGCCAGAGGCGTTCCTTCGAGATCGTGCATCCAGATCTGCGACTGTTGACGCCCGGCGCCGCGACAATTCGACCGCCGAGCCGACAGCGTTCCATCAGGCGCGCCGCGCGTACCGCAGATTGGTGAACGAACACCTAATCCGGGCTCGCTAGAAGTCGGCCGGATCCGTGAGATCTTTTGTTAACCACATGTATTTTAGAATTTAATCAAATACGTGTGGTGCGCGAACTAGTTCCCGTTTTGGGCGAGTACGCGGTGGGGGCAGGAAATGAAAATTCGTGGAAAAATCTACTTGATCGTCGGCATTATGAGCCTGCTTGCGATCGTCATTACCGGCATGTCGTTGTTGATCGTGTCGCAGTACAACGACAAGCTTCATCAATACCAGAACGCATCCGACCGGGCGTTCAAGGGTGAGCGGCTCAATCGCCTGGTGACCGGAGTCGTCATGGAATCGCGCGGTATCTATGCCGCGCCGACGATCGAAAAAGCAAAGCCCTTTGCAGAGGGTCTCCTCAAGAACCTCGACAAGATCGACGCACTGCTCAAAGACTGGCGTCCGCTGGTTCCTGTCGACAAGCTCTCGTCCTTCGATGCGCTCGTGAAGCGCGCGGATGAATTCAAAACCTTCCGTTCCGAGACGGCCCGTCTCGGCCAAGAGGTTTCGCCGCAGGCTGCCAACGAGCAGGGCAACAACGACGCCAATCGCGCCAACCGCAAGGCCTTCCAGGCCGAGATAGACAGGGTCGTGGACGCCAATCTCGAGTCGCTTGAAGCGATTACGAACGAGATCGCAGCCTTTCGGCGCTCCATTGTTCTCGTTGTACTCGGCATTGCCGGCCTCGGCCTTGTCGCAGGCATCGGTACGGCCTTCTATATCGGCACCAACCAGCTCAGCCGGCCGATCCTCGACCTGACGGGCGTCATGAAACAGCTTGCCGGAGGTGATCTTTCCGTCGACGTGCCCTTCGACGGCCGCAAGGACGAGATCGGCGACATGGCTGCCGCCGTCGGTATCTTCAAACAGAACGGCCTCGCGGTGCGTGAACTCAACGCCCAGGAAGCGGCGCTCAGGGAAAAAAGCGCCGATCTCCAGTCAAGCATCGGCGTTGTCGTTTCGGCGGCCGCCGCGGGCGATTTCACCAAGCGCATCAGCAAGGACTACGGCAACGACGATCTCAACCGCTTTGCCGCGAGCGTCAACGAGCTCGTCGGCAGCGTCGACAGCGGCATCTCCGAAACGCGGCGGGTCATCGCAAGCCTTGCCGCCGGCGACCTGACGCAAAGCATGAACGGCCGATTCCAGGGCGCCTTCGCGGAGTTGCAGAAGAACGTCAACGACACACTTACGACCTTGCAGAGGACCCTGCGCGAGGTGCGCACAACGACCGACTCGATCAATGGCAACGCATCTGAATTGCGCTCAGCCGCGGACGACCTGTCGAAACGCACGGAGCAGCAGGCCGCTTCGCTCGAGGAAACCTCGGCCGCGCTCGACGAGATCACGGCCGCCGTACGCAGCTCAACCGAAAGGGCGCAGGAAGCATCGGTCATGGTCACCGAGGCCAATCAAAGCGCTGCCGAGTCCGCTTCCGTTGTGCGCAGTGCGGTCGAGGCGATGGGCCGCATCGAACAGGCCTCGAACGAAATCGGCCAGATCACCAACGTTATCGATGAAATCGCCTTCCAGACCAACCTTCTGGCGCTGAACGCGGGCGTCGAAGCAGCGCGCGCGGGTGACGCCGGCAAGGGATTTGCAGTTGTGGCACAGGAGGTGCGTGAACTCGCTCAACGCGCTGCAAGTGCCGCCAAGGACATCAAGGCGCTGATTTCGAAGTCGGGCAGCGAAGTCGCGACCGGGGTCAAACTTGTCCAGGCGACGGGAACCGCGCTCGGCGAAATCGAAACGCGTGTCCTGAAGATCAACGACCATATCCACTCGATAGCGACGGCCGCACGCGAGCAGTCGACCGGGCTTGCCGAAGTCAGCACGGCCGTCAACCAAATGGACCAGGTCACCCAGCGCAATGCGGCAATGGTCGAAGAGGCGAACGCCGCGACCCACAAACTTTCAGCTGAAACCGGCAACCTTGCGGACCTGATCGCCTACTTCAAGGTCGACCGCGATGGCGCCGGGGTAATCGCGCCGGCAAAGGAAACGAGCCGTCCCGTTGCTTCGCCCGCCCGGCGTATGATGGGCAGCGTCGCTCGAGCCTTCGGCGGCGGTGCCGCGGCGGCGCGGGATGATTGGGAGGAATTCTGAGGCTCCGGAGCGTTTGACATCACGATATTTCCCCGTGGAGGGCCCTCTCGGTTCTCCGCGGGAAAAACCTTGGGGCAACTGCCCCAGCAATGCCAAAGACGATGGTTCTCCTTTTCACGGCAACGTGAGTTGTCATGGCGAACCGTTCACGTTGACGTTTGACGGCGCGACCATTCGTTATTGGTTCCGGGTCCGGATTCCCTCTAACTCAGAGGTAGATCTCGCCGAAAGCAAAGCCGCATGAACAATGGTGTCAGAAACGGGGCAGAAGGAGCGGCCCTGAACTCTTCGTCCGGGCGCAGCGACGCAGAACATGCGCCACGCCGTTCGCCGTGGCGGTTCGTGCCATTCGCTCTTCTCGTTGCCGGTGGTGCCGCTTGTTATGCGTTCGGCCTGCCGGACTATCTTTCGTTGACGGCGCTTGTCCGTCACCGCGAGCTCCTGAGCGCCTATGTCGATTTCTACCCGCTCCGAGCCGGGTCCGCCTTCTTTGCGGCCTATGTCGCCGTAGTGGTCTTCTCGATCCCGGCTGCATCGGTGTTGACCATATTTTCCGGATTCCTGTTCGGCTGTGTCACGGGCGGAATTATTGCGATCGCCGCGGCGACGCTGGGATCCTGTCTCCTGTTCCTTGCCGCGCGCGGGGTTCTCGGTGACCTCCTGCGCCCGCGTGCCGGGCGCTTCCTGGAGCGGCTGGCGGAGGGCTTCCGGCGCAATGCGTTCCTTTACCTCCTGATCTTGCGGCTGGCGCCAATCTTTCCCTTCTTCGTCGTCAATATCGCACCTGCATTCTTTGACGTGCGACTGCGCACTTTCGCTGCCGCGACGCTGATCGGCATCGTGCCGGGCACACTCGCCTATGCCTGGCTCGGTCGCAGCCTCGACAATGTGATCGCCCGCTCGGCGGCGACCGGCGGCGAGCTTACGCTTTCGGATTTCGCGACGAGGGATATTTCACTGGGGCTTGCGGCGCTGGCGCTCATCGCGGCATTGCCTCTGGCGTTCAAGATAATACAGTCGCGCCGCAAGACGGTCTGACGGGGCGGAAAGCGGCGTGGCGAAGGTCCTCAATCCGGATATCTGCGTAATCGGCGGTGGTGCGGCCGGCCTGTCGGTGGCCGCGGGCGCCGCGGCCTTCGGCGTGCCGGTCGTTCTGGTCGAACGCGGCCGAATGGGCGGGGATTGCCTGAACTTTGGCTGCGTGCCGTCGAAGGCGTTGATCGCGGCCGCGAAACACGCGCAGGCAATTCGCTCGGCAGAGGAATTCGGTATCGCGGCGGGCGAGCCGATCGTCGACTACGAGCGATTGCAGGCGCGGGTCCATGCGGTCATCGGCGCAATCGCACCGCATGATTCAGCCGAACGCTTCGAGAGCCTCGGCGTGAAAGTCATCGCCGATGCAGCCCGCTTCGTCGACGACCGGACGGTCGCGGCCGGCGATCACCGCATTCAGGCTCGGCGCTTCGTGATCGCCACCGGCTCGTCGCCGGCCGTTCCCGCAATTCCCGGGCTCGCCGATGCGCCGTATCTCACCAATGAGACGCTCTTCGATCTCAAGCGGCTGCCGGAACATCTCGTCATCGTCGGTGCCGGACCGGTCGGGCTGGAAATGGCCCAGGCTTATCGCCGGCTCGGAGCACGAGCGACGGTCCTCGAGAGCGGCAAGGCGCTTTCAAGCAGCGATCCGGAACTGGTCGCGATCGTTCTAGACGTGATCAGGGCCGAAGGTACGGTTCTTCACGAGGAAACCGCCATCCTGTCCGTCGAGCGGCGCGCTGTCGGCGTGCGGCTGCATTGCGAAAACACGCAAGGGCGTTTTTATGTCGATGGCAGCGACCTGTTGCTGGCCGCCGGACGTGCGCCCAATCACGCTTCTCTCGATCTCGACGCCGCCGGTATTCGTTACGACGCGAAGGGGATCGCCGTTGGCACGGATCTCCGTACAAGCAATCGCCGTGTCTATGCGATCGGCGATGCCGCAGGTGGCCTGCAGTTCACCCATGTCGCGAGCTATCATGCGCGGCTCGTGCTGCAGCAGATCCTGTTCCGCCTCCCGGCGGGCGAAGACCGCGACATCGTTCCGAGGGTTACGTTTACGGATCCGGAACTCGCGCAGGTCGGTCTCGGCGAGGCGGAGGCGCGGGAAAAGTCGGGTCCGGTTGATATCGTCCGCTGGGACTTTTCCGCCAACGACCGCGCCCGCACCGATGGGCTCTGTCGGGGCCTGATCAAGATCACCGTCGGTCGGCGCGGACGGATCCTCGGTGCTGCGATTGCTGGAGCTGGTGCCGGAGAGATGATCAACGGCTTTGCTTTCGCCGTCGCCAATCGGCTGACGCTCAAGCATTTCCGCGGCTATGTGGCGCCCTACCCCACCTTGTCCGAGATTGGAAAACAGGCATCGATCTCCTATTATGCCCCCATGGCACGAAATCCGCTCGTTCGATCCGTGATCGGAATGCTGCGGTATCTCGGCTGAGTTGCAGGGAATGTTCTAGAGTTATGGTGGAAGACGCGCGTCCGGCCAATGCGAGTGCGATGCCCCGAGCGGCCGCGGGGTTCCTCCGCGGGCTCTCCGGCAAGTTGCTGCTTTTGACCGTGGCATTCGTCATGCTGGCGGAGGTGCTGATTTTCGTGCCGTCGGTCGCCAACATGCGGATCCGCTGGCTTCAGGATCGGCTGAACACGGTGGCCGCTGCGGCCGTCGTGGTCGACGGACTGCAGAATGTCGAGCTTCCGCGGGCAGTGCAGCGTGACACGTTGATGGCTACTGGGACCAAGGCCATCGTCATTCGCCGCAAGGACGCGTCGCGGATGATCGCCACCGTCGACATGCCGCCGGCAATCGATGGCGAATACGACATCGCCAACTTCACCCCCGTCGCTGCAATTCGCGATGCGTTCGACACGCTGCTCTTCGGCGGCAAGCGAATCGTGCGCGTCTACGGCCCGCTCGGCGAAAGCGATGCGACGATCGAACTGGTGATGAAGGATGCCGGCCTGCGCAAGGCCATGCTCGTCTATTCGCGCAATGTCTTCCTTCTGTCGATTGCGATTTCGCTGATCACGGCGGCACTGATCTTCCTCGCCATCAACCGCATGCTGATCGTGCCGATCAGGCGAATGACGACGAGCATGCAGGAGTTTTCCGAAGAACCGTCCAATCCGGAGCGACTCCTCGTCCCGCCGGAGGGCGGCGATGAACTGGCGGTCGCCGGTCAGCACCTCGCAAGCATGCAGCGTGAGCTGCAGAAAACCTTGAAGCAGCAGAAGAGCCTCGCCGAACTCGGCCTCGCGGTTTCGAAGATCAACCACGACATGCGCAACATTCTCTCGTCCGCGCAACTCATCTCCGACCGGCTCGCCGATGTCGATGATCCGGTGGTCAAGCGCTTCGCGCCGACGCTGCTGAGGACAATAGACCGCGCCGTCGGTTATACGCGGGAGGTTCTCTCCTACGGGCGCACGGCCGAGGCAGAGCCGCACCGCCGATTTGTCGCGCTGCGTCCGCTCGTCGAGGATGTCGCCGAACTCCTCGCCATCGATCGCCAGAGCGGTATCGATTTCGACATCCAGATACGGGACGACGTCGTGGTCGACGCCGACAGCGAGCAGCTTTTTCGCGTCGTCCACAATATCTGCCGCAACGCCGTAGAGGCGCTGACGAACCACGAGCCGGAGGACGGCCGCGCAAGGTCGATCTCCGTTTCGGCCATGCGAACCGGAAGCGTGGTTACAATTTCCATCGACGACACGGGGCCGGGCATGCCGGCCAAGGCACGCGAAAACCTGTTTGCTGCCTTTCGCGGCTCGGCGCGCTCCGGCGGCACGGGCCTCGGACTCGCCATTGCCCGCGAACTGGTGCTCGCCCATGGCGGTACGATCGCACTCGTCGAAAAGCCGACGCCCGGTACGCTGTTCCGCATCGAGCTGCCGGATCGCCCCGTGCCGTTGGATGCTTTTCGCTCGAAGGCGCGGCCCTGATATCGCTCCTCGGGCTACCGGCGTTCCTATCGCCGGGCCGGGATCGCTCTCTCCGCGCCTTATCCACTGTCGTCGCAAAAATGAAATTTTTTCCCGAAAGGCGCTTGCAATCGCCGAAAGGACCCAGTAGAGGATCGCCACGCAAGCGGTTCTCACCGCTTCAGGCAAGCACCCGTAGCTCAGCTGGATAGAGCACCAGACTACGAATCTGGGGGTCAGGAGTTCGAATCTCTTCGGGTGCGCCATTTCCTTCGAATTGCTTGTTCTCGAATTGATTCCCTGGCGTCAGGCGGAGCCGGGAGGAGCGATTCACCTGCGAACGTGCGGGATCGAGCGACATGATCACGTCGCGGTTGTGTTCCTGGATCCCGTCGCCGCCATGTTCCGACATGATACCCTCCTTCGGCCATCAATGGCGCCATTTCACCACTTGGCGGCCCCGGTGGCTACTTCACGATCTGTAGTGGGATCGCACTCCTGCCGGGTGTAGACTGCCGCGCGAAAGGAAGTGATCGTGATGAGGAGCTACAACCAGTTCTGCCCGATCGCCAAGGCCGCCGAGATCTTTTGCGAGCGCTGGACGGCTTTGATTCTGCGCGACCTTGCGTTCGGCGCCACCCGCTTTTCCGAGCTGCAGCGCGGCGTGCCCCTCGCTTCGCCGACGCTCCTCTCGTCGAGGCTGAAGAAGCTCGAGGCGGAGGGTGTCATCGTCCGGTCCGTTTCCGACGACGGGCGCGGTTCGACCTATCGGTTGACGCATGCCGGCAAAGAGTTCGTCCCGATCATCATGGCGCTCGGACAATGGGGCCAGCGTTGGTCGCGACGGACCTTGGCGGAACATGAGATCGATCTCGGCCTGTTGCTCTGGGCGCTTCAAAAGGGGGCGCATCCCGAGCTGTTCGGCACCGAACGCGTCCTCATTCAATTCGAGCTCACGGACCAGGCGGACAACAAGCGCTACTGGTGGTTCCTCAATCAAGACGGCACCTGCGAACTCTGCCTGAAGCCGCCCGACCGCGACGCGCAGCTCTATGTCATCGTCTCACTTGTCGACCTGACACGAATTTGGCGTGGTGACCTGCCGTTTGCTTCGGCGCTCCATCACGGCTCGATAGAAGTGGACGGCAGCGCAAGGCTTCGCAAGCTCTTCCCGCTATGGCTCGGCATCAGCCCGCTCGCCCATATCCGATCCGAGCGGAGAGAGCCGTCGGCTACTGCATGATTCCCTAAAATCGGAATCGATTTAAGGGAAACATGCAGAAATTCAAAAGTTCCACGGCGACCTTTGCGCGTCTGGTTCGACGCGGCGCTGTAGATCATAGACGATATAGCCTCCAAAGAGCCGGAGCGGTGATGTGTGGGGAAATTCAACATCACCGTGGACGGTGACCCATCTCATGGCGCGTCGAACTCCACGTCTCCGTCGAAATCGAAAACGGCTCGAAGGCTGAAGATGTGGGCTGTTTCCTCGTCGGCATTGCGCGCAAAGGTGTAAGCGGCGGCGAGTTTCCAGCTCGTCCCTTCGAACGGCATGTCTTCGCCAAGCCCTTCATCGGGCTCGTAGATGACCTCGAGGTCAGCCAGGTGCTCGCGTGTGTCCGGCCCACCGTCAACCAGATTGAGCTGCCGGGTATAGCTCGCGACGTAAGTTAGTTGCTCCACCTCAAGCGCAGCGGAGCCCGTGAGGACGAGCGCATCGTCCGGACCGCTGTCGAAATGCCGGAGATAGGCCGCCTCGCCGAGCAGCCTCAGCGTCATCTCGTTCATCTCCAGGCTCGCGGCCGTGGATGCCAGGTAGGCCAGTTCGTCTTCTGGCGTCAGCCCTTCTTCCACGTCCTCGCCGGTTGGTTCTCCGGCCCGCTGGTACCGGAAGCCCAGCCTGTAGCCGAAATCACCGTCCATGTAGCAATCGATAGGCTCCGCCCCTCTGCAGCCGTCAAGGACAAGCGAGAGCGAAGACAGGCCATCGGTGTTCCCGGCGCCGCCATCGGACAGACGCGTCCGACCCCGCGCGGTCAACAGGGAATTACTGAAGATCGATCGGTCGGTTGTGAACGCAGTTGCGGCCAGGGCCTGGTCCATCCCAAGACCGTCGAAGTCGAATACGATCTCGGCGCCGACGCGCTCATCCGCATCGAAATCCGAGACCAGGTCCGTGGCGTTGATTCCGGGCGCGACTTCACTGGCAAGGCTGAAGATCGTATCGAATTTTCCGACCCTCATGCTCGCCGAGCCCGCTTCGACGGCGGTATAGAGTTCGGCCAGATAGGTCCCGATCCCTTCAAAGGCCATGTTCTCGCCGGGCTCGGGCTCGACAACGGGCTCCGTGATGACGGACGTGACGAACTGCAAATAGTCTGTCGGCGCGAAGAACAGGTCGACTGTGAGTGTCGGCTGCAATTCGTCGGACCTTAGAAGCGAGGGGGTGGCGGCAAACAACCAGTCGTTCTGCAGTTCCGCAGAAACTTCGTACCCGGCGCAGGGCGCAGCGCAGACTTCGACAAGCGCCGGCACGGCGTCTTCGGCCATTGCTGTGGTTGGGAGCGCCAGCAGCAGTGTGCCGGCGCGGACGAAGGCGAGACGACGCATACCGATCCGGTCAGCTCCTCGAGGTGACCGCTTGCCGGGAGTCGACCTTGCTCGCTTCCGTATAAGCGAAACCCGCATGCCGTCGCTTCCTGTTGATACCTGCTTACCGACCATAGCGCATGAGGTAGCTTCCACCAATGTCGCCGCTAAGGGGGACGCATCCGACAAACTGTTCCCGCGAGCGCGATCCGGAGGATCGGACGATCTGGCGGCCTGCGCATCTCACATCCGTAAGATGGGTCGCCCAGGCCCTTAAACCACTTGAGTCTTTCCCCGTCACACCTGCCGGATTCCCGCGAGAGGGCAAAACGCCGCATGCTGCGACGGCGAGCGGGCGGTTGGGGCGTATCCGCGACGCAATCACCTCGGAGGACACGCCATGGCCATCTTGCCCGACTTCGGTGCAGCGACCTTCATTCCGGGAGCACCGATCGACAACCCTTACCTCCCGCTGATCCCCGGTCACGTCTTGAGCTACAAGGGTGAAGAGACCGATCCCGATACCGGCGAGGTCACGACGGAGCGCAACGACCTCTTCACCACTTCTGCGACATTCGAGGTCCGTGGAGTCAGCACGACGGTGATCCGCGACACGGTCTACGAGGACGACGTGATTCTCGAAGACACCTTCGACTGGTATGCACAGGATACCGAAGGCAATGTCTGGTACTTCGGCGAGATCGTCGTCAATTACGAATACGACGACGACGGAAATTTCATCGGCGTCAATCATGACGGCCAGTGGTCGGCCGATGATCCCGGCAACCAGCCGGGCTGGGCCATGAAGGCGACCCCGGAATTCGGCACGGCCTATTATCTCGAATTCGCGCCGGGTATCGCCGAGGACGAAAGCATCCTCGCGGAGACCGGGCTCAGCGTCAAAACGCCGTTCGGGCAATTTGACGACGTCATCAAGATCATCGACAGCTCTGCCCTCTCCACCGGCGCCGAGTTCAAATATTACGCCCCCGGCGTGGGCCTGATCACCGAAACTGCCGTTGCGCCGGACGGCACGACGACGTCGACGGTCGACCTCTACCGACAAGGCGTGGTCGGCGTGCCGGATCCGGACGACACGGACGACGTCACGCCTGCTCTGGCGAAACTACAAGAAGGCAAGGAGGTGAAGAATCTCCCGGACGTGCGCGACCTCGATGCGGCGGATTTCGCCGGAACCGGGACGACGAAGCAGGTGACGGTGATCGGCGGCTCCACCGACAGCGCAGATGCGCTGGGTGCCTATTTCGTGGACGCGGCCACCGGAGCTTTTAGCGAAGCGCGCATACTCGTGTCGAATCTCTCCGATGCGTCAAACGGTGACTCCGTGGCTGTCGATGTGCCGGAAGGCCAGAGCCTGTGCCTGTTCCTGGTGCGCGGCGTGGACGAGATCGGAGTCGATCTGGAGCAGTTCGCCGATGGCGGTCTGCAGCTCAAGAACCTCCTGACTGGTGCGACGGCCAACGCGAACGATCCCTTCGCGCCGACCGTCATGGACGACGCCGGCAACATCCTGCCGATTCAACCCTTGAGCGCGCTCGGGGCCGATGACGGTACAAATCTGTTGAACCCCGCCGGCAGCATGCAGGCGATCGGGCTTTCGTCGAAGGTGCCGGGGACAGCAGGGATCGAGATTATCGGCTTCGAAGACCGATTGAACACCAGTCCCGACTATGACGGCGATTTCAACGATGCGATCGTCGCAGTCAGCGATACGCCGCTCCCGTCCGAAACGCTCGGCCAGCTCGTGCGCGAAGCCGGAGGCGCAAAGCCCGGAGCGGCAGGTGGCAGTCAGCCGAACGGCATCAGCGCAGGTGACCTCCTAGCCGACGACCAGGCCGGCTATCAGACTGAGGGCCAGGTCGAAGATCCCGTCGACGACGCGATCGACGACTGGCTTGCTAGCGATACTTTCCAGTTCGCCGACATCGCGCTGTATGAGCGGACCGCGGAGTCCGGCACCAGCGCGGGGCATTTGGTCGTGGCCGAGGACTGGGCCTTCTCCTTTGGCGAACGCATCCACGATGATTGGTTCAGTGGCACCGATTTGAGCGTCCCGGGCGAGGTCGATGTCGCAGCCACCGGCGCCGCCTCGCTGAGTGCCGACGGTTTCTTCTTCACCTGAGCCGCATTTTGCGCCCGTCTGTTGCGGAACCCGGCCCGCGGGCGCAAAATCCCCACGGCACGGCAAGTTGCGGGGAGGCGAACCATGGATTGGACCAGGGGACGTGGCCGAACAATCCTTCTCGCGGGTGCGGTATCGGCATTCGCACTGTTGCTCGGCGTTGAGGTCGCGAAGGAGGAGGAGGAGTTAACAGTCGCAGAACTGTTGACGGAAGCGGTGAGCATCGCGCTTCTCGTCGGCTGCTCCGCCTGCGTGGCGCTGCTTTCTTCGCGCCTTCGCGAACAGGAAGCGGGCAACCTCGATCTGCGCGACAAGGTCGCGCGTATACGCGAAAGCAATGCTCAGTGGCGCGCCGACCTGGCCGATCACTTTCAGGAACTCGGCGCGGCTATCCAGCGCCAGTTCGCGGTCTGGGGCTGTACCCAAGCGGAGCAGGAAGTTGGCTTGCTGCTGCTCAAGGGCTTTAGCCACAAGGAGATCGCGCGGATCCGGGGCGCAAGCGAAGCGACAATTCGCCAGCAGGCGACCTCGGTTTACCACAAGGCCGAGCTTTCCGGTCGCGCCGCGCTCTCCGCCTATTTCCTGGAGGAACTGCTGATGCCGCCACCGCCGTCTTCCGGCCACGGCGACGGCTTTGCGCGTCCGGAGAGCTCCGAAGCAGCCGGCCGCACCACACCGGGCGGAGCGCGAGCATAGCGCGCCGTGACGGCGGTCTCGTGACGATCGGCAACGTGGAACTCAACGCTCGTCAGCGTCGGCATCGGCTTGTAATCGCATTGCAATTCAATCGACTACCAGACAAAGGCGATCAGGCGGTAGCGTACCCGCGTCGCATAGTCGTCGTAGCCGGCAAGGCCGGTCCGGAGTGTCGTTTCCTCGATGCCAATGCGAATGGCGAGCAGCAGTGCCAGTACAATCGCCGTCGCGAGCCCCCACCACGAGCCGAGGAGCAGCGACGTTCCGACAACGTAGAGCAGGGCGCTGGCGTAGAGGGGATGGCGGACGTAGCGGTAGGGCCCGGTGGTGATCACCCTTTGGCCCCGTTCGCTCTGGAGCTTGACGACCGGCGGCGCGAAGCTGTTTTCCCTGAATGTCCAATAATTGAGCCAGATGGAAAGCAGGAGTATCAGCGCGCCGAGCACCTGCACCCATGGCGGAACCGACGACCACCCGAACCGCACCGCATCGAGCGCCATGAACGCGAAGGAGCCGAACAGGTACAGTAGGATGATCGTGAGAAGCACCTTGTCCGCGAAGGGTTGCCCCTCTGAATCGGCGCCGATAGCCGTTCTTTGAGAAGTGCCGGATCATGCCGGGCGAGCGACAGTCCCGCGATCAGGGAAACCGCCAGCATTACCGCGAGGAACGCCCATCCAGCCGGCCAGGTGACCGTTTCCGCCGATGCGAAGAGCACGGCTGCGATGGTTGCCAACCAGATGACGGTTTGCGCGATCAGCCTGACGATCATGGCACGCTCCAGATGATTGGGGACGACTGGCGCTTCGGATAGTGCCATCACTTGGGATCGCAACTCTTCATTGTGCGGCATTCCCAATGGTGCCGGCAAATCAAGGCCTCTGTGCCGACGATGCCGGGCGCGGCAATTTGATGCCGCATGCTGCCGCTTGACTTTCTCCCCCGGCGAACAGTGAAGCGCGGCCGTGATGGCAGTTCGCCTTCACCCTGTCGTGTGCAGGTCGCTGCTTAACAACCCTTTGCTCGATCCCCATATAAAGGGCGTGCTTCCCGACACCTATCCGCCGGGAAGGAGGGTTTTATGTATCGCTATATGATGAAGGAACTCATGGTCGTCATCGTCGGGCTGGCTGTCTTCTCGACAATGATCCTGCTCGTCCTTCTGTAGACATTGTGAAGACGTCGGCGTCAGCCTTTACCGAGCTTTTCAAGCGTCCTCGGATCCCTCTCCCCGTCGAAATAGCGCTCAAGCGCCCTTGCGAAGGCACCGACCGTGGGGGCAGCTTTTTCGAACAGCGTCATGGACGAGCGAAACTTGAGATCATCCGGTCGGCCGAAAATCTCGAGCGCGGACCGGCCCTCAACAGCGTTGACCGCCTCGGTGCATTCGAGGATGCGGTGGCCGAGCAACGGATGCCTCAGATAGGCCCGCGCCTCGTCCAGGTTCGCAAGCGCGTAATATTGCGCGGTCGGTGAACGGCCGAGGCCCTCGATCTGCGGAAAGATGAACCACATCCAATGGGTTCGCTTGGCGCCGGCGGTGAGTTCCGCGAGCGCGGCGCGATACGTGCTTTCCTGCGCTTTCACGAAGCGCTCAAGATCGAACGCCTCTTGCATCGGTGCATTCCTCTCGACACGTCCGCGTCCTCCGCGGAGCACCGGTCCTACCATCTATGATGAACATGAACCTTGATCAGCCGCTCGTAAAGCGCGGCTATCGCGGCCATGGTCGCATTGTCTGGTGCCGGGAGCGCGCTTGCCGTGGCGTTCGACTGCGCCTGCGCCTCGTTGCGGGCGCCGGGGATAACGACGGAAACAGCCGGTTGCTCAAGGATCCAGCGAAGCGCGAACTGCGCCATCGGCACATTGGCCGGCACCAGCGCGCGCAACTCTTCCACCGCTTCGAGCGCGACGTCGAAAGGCACGCCGGCGAAGGTTTCACCGACATCGAAGGCTTCGCCGTGGCGGTTGAAATTGCGGTGGTCGTCAGCCGCAAAAACCGTGTCCTTGCCGATCTTGCCCGTAAGCAAGCCGGAGGCGAGCGGAACACGCACGATGACGCCGACATTTTTCTTCCGCGCCTCGGCGAAGAACAGTTCCTGCGGGCGCTGACGGAAGATGTTGTAGATGATCTGAACCGTGGCGACGCCAGGATATTCGATCGCCTTCAGCGCCTCCTCGACCTTTTCGACCGAGACACCGTAGCGGCGAATCTTGCCCTGGGCGACCAGCCGGTCGAGCGCCACGAAGACGTCCGGACGATAATAGACATCCGTCGGCGGGCAATGCAGTTGCACGAGATCGAGCGTTTCGACGCCGAGATTCTTCAGGCTGCGGTCGATGAAGGCCTCGATATTGGCGTCAGTATAGCCGTCGGCGACATGCGGATTGAGCCGGCGGCCGGCCTTGGTGGCAACGAAGGGCCTTTCGCCGCCGCGCTCCTTCAGCACCGCCGCGATGATCTTTTCCGAACGTCCGTCGCCGTAAACGTCGGCCGTGTCGATGAAGGTGACGCCGCTATCGAGCGCGGCGTGAAGCGCGCGCTTGCCCTCTTCTTCGCTGACGTCTCCCCAGGCACCGCCGATCTGCCAGGCGCCAAAGCCGACTTCTGAAATCGTTGCACCCGTTCGTCCCAAAACTCTCGTTTTCATTTCGATGTCCCCGTCGTGTTCTCGTCGGCGCGATTTCGATGCTGGTTGTGTCTCGCATGGAAGTTCAGTCTTCGAGCGAGACGTTCGCCTTTCCGCGACTGAGATCAGCGATAAGTGTGAGGACCTCCGCCGCGATGTCCCTCCGCACCTCGACTGTCAGGACCGCACCGGTACCTGTGAACGTTTCTCCGGCGAACGCGACGCCACGGGCCGTCAGCCGCGCCTTGATCAGGGCAAGATCGGTAAAATCGCAGACGATCGTGGCGCGCTGCGTGTCGACGAGTTCGACCTTTTCGGCAGCCCGCAGGCAGAGTGCCGCGGTGCCGCCGTAAGCGCGGATCAGCCCGCCGCTTCCAAGCAGGACGCCGCCGAACCATCGGGTGACGACGACCGCGACGCGATCGAGCGACTGGCCATCGATCGCCGCAAGGACAGGCTTGCCCGCCGTGCCGCTCGGCTCGCCGTCGTCACTGAACCGATAGCTCTGGCCGATGCGCCAGGCCCAGCAATTGTGATTGGCGGTCGGGTCGGAATGCGCGGAGAGAAAGACCCTTGCCGATTGCTCGTCCTCGATCGGGCCGGCAATCGCCAGGAAGCGGCTTTTCTTGATTTCCTGTGTCGAGCTTTCGATGCGCTGAAGCGTGAACATCCGCTGTTTCCGTTTTTCTGGCGGTGATAGCGGATTGGGGAAGGGTGCGCCAGCAGGCGAAGTGACGGGCGTGGCCGCCCCTCATCCCGCTGCCGCGACCTTCTCCCCGCAGGCGGGGAGAAGGGACCCGTGGCACCGCCTCGTCCCCAAAGTCGCTATGAGTTGCCTCGGCGTGTGCTGCACGTCCCCTCGCCCCGCGAGCGGGGAGAGGGCTAGGGTGAGGGGCATATCCAAAGGTGGTCGCGCTCAGCCGATCGCCATCAGGCTGGCGTTGCCGCCGGCCGCTGCGGTATTGATCGACGTCGAAACCTCTTCCAGGAGCCAGTTGAGGCAATAGGCGTCGGGGTTGCGGCCGATCTCCTCCTTCGAGGCAGCCTGGACGAGCACCAGCGGACCGGGCAGGGTGGCGATCGCCTTGTTGACGACGCGGATGCGTTCGGCGTCGCCCTCGACGAGGGCGCCTGCGAAGGGTCCGTCCGCGGCCCAGTCCTTCGACCAGGAAAGACGGGCGGCGACGCTCTGGGGCAGGTGCTTGAGCGAAGGCTGCAAGCCAGAGGCGGCGTCGATGACGACGCTGTTGCCGGTCGCAAGCGCTGCGGCGAGCTGATGGCAGAGACCCGTCTCGGTCTCGGGCACCAGCAGGACCCGGCCGCGCGGGTGGAGCGCATAGAAATTGCGTTCGCCGACCGGGCCCGGCAGCTCCAGCTCAAGCCCGAGTGCCGAACTGCTGCCGGCGTTGCGTGCCGCTTCCGCTTCGGCCCTCGCGCCGCGGCCGTCGAGCCACTTGGCGAAATCGAGCAGGACAGGATCCGTATGAACCGAGCTGTGCTGCGGCGGCACCGGTGCAGTCGTCACCAGGCGGCCGAGATAGAGCGGGCCGCCCGCCTTCGGGCCGGTGCCGGAAAGGCCGCGTCCGCCGAAGGGTTGCACCCCGACAACGGCGCCGATGATGTTGCGGTTCACATAGAGGTTGCCGGCCTTCACGCGGCTGGTCACATGCGCGATCGTCTCGTCGAGGCGCGTGTGGAGGCCGAAAGTCAAGCCGTAGCCAGTGGCGTTGATGTCATCGACCAGCCGGTCGAGATCATCGCGGCGGTAGCGGATGACGTGCAGCACCGGCCCGAAGACTTCGCGCTTGAGATCGGAGAGTTTCTGAAGCTCGATGATCGTCGGCGGCACGAAGGTGCCCTGATGCGTATCGGCGGCAAGACCGATCTGCTCCACCTTGCGGCCAAGCCCACGCATCGCGTCGATATGCTTTTCGATGATACCCTTCGCCTCGGTGGTGATGACCGGGCCGACGTCGACGGAAAGGCGGTCGGTGCGGCCGATGTTCAATTCGTGCAGTGCCCCCTTCAGCATGGCGAGCGTGCGGTCGGCGACGTCCTCCTGGAGGCAGAGCACGCGCAATGCCGAGCAGCGCTGGCCGGCGCTGTCGAAGGCCGATGCGATCACGTCGCCGACGACTTGTTCGGCAAGCGCCGAGGAATCGACGATCATCGCGTTCTGGCCGCCAGTCTCGGCAATCAGCGGGATCGGCCGCCCTGCAGGCGAAAGCCGGTCGGCGAGTTGCGCCTGAATGAGCCGGGCGACCTCCGTCGAGCCCGTGAACATCACGCCCGCAATCTCCGGTGCCGCGACCAGCGCCGCACCGACGCGGCCATCGCCGGGCAGGAGCTGCAGCACATTGGCTGGGATACCCGCCTCGTGTAGCAGGCGCACGCCTTCGGCCGCGATCAACGGCGTTTCCTCGGCGGGTTTGGCGAGCACGGGGTTACCCGCGACGAGCGCGGCGGCGATCTGGCCGGTGAAGATCGCCAGCGGGAAGTTCCAAGGGCTGATGCAGACGATCGGGCCGAGCGGCCTGTGGGCCGGACCGAGCGTGCGGCGCGTCTGTTCGGCGTAATAGCGCAGGAAGTCGATCGCCTCGCGCACTTCTGCGATCGCGTTCGGCAGCGACTTGCCGGCCTCGCGGGCGATCAGCCCGAGGAGCGTCGGCATGCGCGCCTGCATCAGGTCGGCCGCGCGGTCGAGGCAGGCGGCCCTTTGCGCCGGAGCAACGGCGGCCCATGATTCGGCGGCCTCCAGAGCGAGGCGCGCCGCGCGCTTGGCATCCGCGTCCGAAGTTTCCGTCACCGAGCCGACGATATCGCGATGGTCGCCGGGGTTAAGGACCGGGCGCGTTTCACCGGAGGCCGCGCCGGTCGCAAGCTGTGGCACGGAGGTCCAAGCGGTCGCGGCGCTCGCCTTCAGTGCTTCCGTCAACGA
Organism: Ensifer sp. IC3342; assembly: GCF_020193655.1. Classification (GTDB taxonomy): domain Bacteria; phylum Pseudomonadota; class Alphaproteobacteria; order Rhizobiales; family Rhizobiaceae; genus Sinorhizobium. The sequence continues at coordinate 1,043,909 of NZ_JADYVE010000001.1, read as the reverse complement.
GGCGAGGTCGGCCTCGTTCGAGAGATCGACGCCGGCGGAATTGATGCGCGTCTCGCCGAAGATCTTCGCCGGCAAGGCAATCTGGTCATGCTTGGCGCCGACCACCGGCATGGAGCGGACGATTTCGACCGGATCGGCGACGAGTTCGTCGACGGAGACCTTTGGATCGGCGATGCGGTTGACGAAGGAGGAGTTTGCGCCGTTTTCGAGCAAACGGCGGACGAGGTAGGCGAGCAGAGTTTCATGCGTGCCGACGGGCGCGTAGATGCGGCACGGACGGTCGAGATTGCCGCGGCCGACGACCTCCTCATAGAGCGGCTCGCCCATGCCGTGCAGGCACTGGAACTCGTATTTGCCGACCTGAAATTCCTTGCCGGCCATGTGGTAGATGGTGGCGAGCGTCTGCGCGTTGTGGGTGGCAAACTGCGGGAAGATCACGTCGGTTGCCGAAAGCAGCTTGCGGGCGCAGGCGACATAGGAGACGTCGGTATAGATCTTACGGGTAAAGACCGGGAAATCTTCGAGGCCGTCGAGCTGGGCGCGCTTGATCTCGGCATCCCAATAGGCGCCCTTGACGAGACGCACCATGATGCGCCGGCCCGAGCGGCGCGCGAGATCGATGATGAAATCCAGAACGAAGGGGCAGCGCTTGCCGTAGGCCTGCACGACGAAGCCCATGCCGTTCCAGCCCGAGAGGTCGGCGTCGAGGCAAAGCTCTTCGAGAAGATCGAGCGACAGTTCCAGCCGGTCGGCTTCCTCGGCATCGATGTTGAGACCGATGTCATATTTCTTAGCGATGAGTGCGAGCGCCTTAACCTTCGGCAGCAATTCGCCCATGACGCGGGCGGCCTGCGCGCGCGTATAGCGAGGGTGGAGCGCCGAGAGCTTGATGGAGATACCGGGGCCTTCGTAGATGCCGCGCCCGGCCGAAGCCTTGCCGATCGCATGGATCGCGGTTTCGTAGTCCTTGTAGTAGCGTTCCGCATCTGCCGCCGTGGTCGCCGCTTCGCCGAGCATGTCGTAGGAGTAGCTAAAGCCCTTCTGTTCGAGCGCCCGCGAGCGGCGCAGCGCCTCGTCGATCGTCTCGCCGGTGACGAACTGCTCGCCCATCATCCGCATCGCCATGTCCACGCCACGGCGGATCACCGGCTCGCCGCAGCGAGCGATAAGCCGCGACAGCGCCGCAGCAAGGCTGCGGTCGTTGACGGTCGAGGTCAGCTTGCCGGTAACGACGAGGCCCCAGGTCGCGGCGTTGACGAAGAGCGAACGACCGCCGCCGAGATGCGATTTCCAGTCGCCGTCGGCGATCTTGTCGCGGATCAGCGCGTCGCGGGTCGCCGTATCGGGAATGCGCAGCAGCGCTTCCGCAAGGCACATGAGCGCCACGCCTTCCTGACTCGACAGCGAATATTCGTGCACGAGCCCCTCGACGCCTGAACCCTTGTGCTTGGCACGGAGCGCCTCGATCAGCTTGCGGGCGGTTTTGGCGGCGGCATCGCGGGCTTCTTTGGGCAGCGTCGCCGCCTCGATGAGCGCCGGCAGACATTCCGTTTCGGGACGGCGATAGGCGGCGGTGATCGCTTGGCGGAGCGTGGTCTGCGGCCGGATCGGCGGCGCGAAGTCGGCAAAGGGCGCCGGCGCTGCGTCCGTGGCTGGGGGGGATTTTTGAAGCTTGGTCTGGCTCATCGAACGCGGTCCTCCACGGAGCGGTAACAGGCGCCTGGCGCCCCTGATTTCGTGGGCAGAAAATACGCTTGACGCCGCCGAACATCCATCCGGCAAATTTCGGCAATCTCGGAATGTTTCGCTATCGACGTGCCCGCAAACGGCGGAACATGCGGAGTGTCGCCGCCAGTGCCGGATGATCCAGGGTCAGGCGGCAGCGCCGAAATGGCGTGCGCGCGCGATCAGACATTCGTCGTCGCCCGGCATGCACGTCCGGCACACGATCGGTCGCACCGCATAGATCTTGCAGGCGACGGAGCGGCCGAGGGTGCCGTCGAGCGCCGTGCATCGATCGTTCTCGCAATGCATGCCGCCAAGATCGGCAGCGACATATTCCGCCGGAATACGATCGAGTTCCTCGTCTGTCTCCAGCGAGAAGCGCGGCCAATCGGCGGAATAGGCACAACAGGCGCCGCAGCTTTGACAATCGAAATCCTGGCTGGATGAAACGGAATGGCTCATGGCCCAGCCTAACACGAAGGCCGTGGCGTCGAAATGGCTGTCACGCCATTGCCGCATCGCGCCGGGCGATTTCGTAGTCTTCCGTGTGGACGATGACTCCGTCGCTGGTAACCAGGATGATGCCATAGGCGGCCGGCTCGTCGACGGAGAGCGATGCGTTCGGTGTATCGAAGGGCATCGGCTGCTGATGAACCGGGCTCTTGGAAATCGAGAACGGAATGCCGTGGCTCGAGCCGCTGATCGTGCGATGAACATGACCGGCGAAGATGTGGCGTACGTTGCCGTGGCGTTTCACGAGCGCGTAGAATTCCTGCCCGTTGATCAGGCGGATCATGTCGATACTCGTGAAGCCGGTCACATGCGGAGGGTGGTGCATGAAGATCAGCACCGGTCGGCCGCCGGCTTCGGCGAGTTGCTGATCGAGCCAGTCAAGGCGCCGCCGGCAAAGATGCCCGGCGTGGCTTGTGGGATAGTCGTAAGGCGGCGCAAACAGCGTGTCGAGCAGCACGGCGCGACAGTCGGCAAAATCGATCACCTGCTGGACGAAGCCGTTCTCGTCGGTCGCTGCGCCGGAAAAAACGTCGAGGAAAACCTCGCGTCGGTCGTGATTGCCGATCATCGTCGCCGCCGGCGGAACGAGTTCACCAAGGAGTGCCTTCAGGCGCTCGTAGGACGGGCGGTCGGCCGCGTGCGTGAGGTCTCCGGCAAAAATCACCCGATCCGCATCGGCATGGTAGCGGTTGACGTGAGCGATCCCGTTGGCGAGGCGCCGATAGGGATCGAGCCCGATGATCGTCTCACCTTCGGGAACCATGTGCAGGTCGGTGAAGATGATGAGCTTCGTCATGCTCGTTCCGGTGAAAGGCCGCGCTTTTACGCTCCCGCGCCGGGGCACGACCGTCAAGCGGCAACTTTGGGCGCGTCGATCGGAGATGAGGGGGCGCTCTTGCGGCTGGGCCGCGAAGCCTGTATGGGGTGGGGCCGTGATATATCAGATGCCGTATCTGTCATAGCCGGAGATAGGTCATGAGATGGAAGCGCACGATCCAGTTGCTGGACGTTCATTGCGAGGGCGAAATCGGCAAGGTGGCGATCGGCGGCGTGCCGAAAATCCCTGGCAACTCGATTGCCGAGCAGTTGAACCACATCAACACGGTCGACGATAGCCTGCGCCGGTTCCTCTGCCTTGAGCCGCGTTCCGGATCGATCGGGTCGGTCAACCTGCTCGTGCCACCAAAGCGCCCGGAGGCCGATGCCGGCTTCATCATCCTCCAGGCGGATCAGGCGCATGCCATGTCCGGCTCTAATTCGATCTGCGTGACGACGGCGCTGCTCGAATTCGGCATGATCGAGATGAAGGAGCCTGAGACGGTGGTGATGCTCGACACGGCGGCCGGCCTCGTCAAGGCGACGGCCACCTGCCGCGACGGACGGTGCGAGAGGGTGAAACTCACCATGGTGCCGTCCTTCGTGCAGGAACTGGACGTCGAGATCGAAACGCCGGAATGGGGCCGCATCAAGCTCGATCTTTGCTTCGGCGGCATTTTCTATGCGCTGGTCGATGTCCGACAGATCGGCACGACGATCGAAAAGGCGAATGCACGGCGGATTGTCGAGGCGGGTATGCTGCTCAAGGATCTCGTCAACCGCACGATCCCGGTCGTCCATCCGGAAATCCCCGAAATCAGCGGCGTCGCCTATGTGATGTTCCGCGATACCGAGGCGGATGGCACGGTCCGCACCTGCACGACAATGTGGCCGGGCCGCGTCGATCGCTCTCCTTGCGGAACCGGTAGTTCTGCCAACCTTGCGACCCTACACGCGCGCGGCCATGTCAAACCTGGCGACGTGCTGAAATCCCGCTCGATCATCGGCTCGGAATTCGAGGTGGGCCTCGAGGGCGTGACGACGGTCGCCGGCAGACCTGCGATCATTCCGACCATCTCCGGTCGGGGCTGGACCTTCGGCCTGCATCAGGTAGCGCTCGATCCATTCGATCCGCTCGCCGAAGGTTTTGCGCTGACCGATACCTGGGGGCCGCAGGCGGGCGAGATCCGTTGAGGCCCGATCGCGCGGCCGACTCCAACGAACTGCGCGGAGATGCCGTCTTCATTTGGGCCGGTTCATCTTTGCAAGCATGGCGGTGTGCAAAATGCTGCCCGTCGCAATCGGGTCGAGCTTTTGCTGGCCGAGCGGATCGCCCCGGTCGGCGGCCTGCCTGAACAGTTCCTGTGCGGCGACGGGACTGCGCCGCACGCCTTCGCCGCTTTCGAACATCAGGCCAAGGTTGATCATCGCGTCGACATTGCCGCGTTCGGCGGCGAGACCGTAGAATTTTGCGGCCTCCAGATTGTCTTCGGGCACGGCTTTGCCTTCGTCCAGCATCACCGCCAGGTTGAAGGCGGCGACGTCGTCTCCGGCGAGCGACGCCCGCTCGAACCAACGGACTGCAAGCGCGCCGTCAGCGGGGGTGCCGACACCGTCGCGATAGGCGACACCGAGATTGTAGGCGGCGAGGATGTTACCGGCCGCCGCCGCTCGCTGGTAAAGGTCGAACGCCGTTTCCGCTTCGCCCGCCTCGGCAAGCAGTGCGCCATAATTCACCATGGCCAGCGCATGACCGTTGCGCGCGGCTTCTTCGAGGATGCGGCGCGACTGGATCTTTTGCCCGGCTTTGTCGAGGACACGCGCGAGCTGGAATTGTGTGCGCGCATCACCATTCTGGTTGTAGGCTTCGCGGCAGGCGGAGAGCGCGATGCCAATGCGGATGTCGTCCGTGGAAACGGTTGGGAACGACCGGTTCCGCTCCAGGTCGAATTCGCTGCCCGCTTCCCGGTCGCATTGTTCGGTGGCGGTCAGATCGGCAGCGCGTGCCGCGGGTAGCGCGATCGCAGCAAACGAAAGCAGCATGATAGCCGCCAATAGCAGGACGTTGGCGATGCGAATGCACTGATTGATCCGGTTGCCCATGACAGTCTCCCTCTTGGTGCCATGATCCTAGGGCGGTCGCGGCGCCGGACCTGTTCCTGGGGAAACAGCGGCGATTGGGATCGGCGGCGAGGTTGCGAAAGGGAGTGCCTACGTCGGGAAAAGCGAGATGCGTCTTGCTTCGCCTATGCGTGCGGCTATCCTCGGAGACGCCGGAGGCTCGAACAGGGAGCGTTGCAAGAGGCAGCGAGCAAGGCCGATGCCGCAGATTCATGTGAAAAGACGGAGCTTTGTCGGCGGCTTGATGCTGGCGGCGATCGCAGGTCGGTCGGCGCACGCGGCACCGAACTCCGTGGTCGGCAAGGCGGAGAAGATACGCGGCAACGTTCGCCGGCGGCAGGGAGAGGACGAGGCGCGGCTTGCCGTCGGTGGTGACGTTCTCGACAACGATTATGTGTCGACGAGCACAAACAGCTTCGCCGATCTGGCTCTCAGCGAAACGCGCATCCTGCTCGGCCCGCAAACAGAACTCTTGATAGACAGCTTCATCGCCGGCCAGGGCGGCACGCTCGAGCTCGGTCTCGGCCGGATGGTATTCGACCGGCCGGAAGGGCTTTCGAAGGTGGACGTGGCGGTGCGCACGGCTTTCGGGATGATTGGTGTGCGCGGCACGAAATTCTTCTGCGGCCCGAGCCGGGCGGCATTCGCCGTCTTCGTGGAGCGCGGAGCGGTGTCGGTCCAGGGCGGTGGCGTGACGCGCACGGTTACAGCCGGCCAGGGCGTCGACTTCGACCGGCCCGGCGCGGCACCATCGGAGCCGACGAACTGGGGGCAGGCCCGCATCCGGGAAGCTTATGCGAGTGTCGGCCTATTGTAACGCACGCCGTCACGCCGCTGGTGGTGATGGGCCAGCGACTGTGAAAAGCTCCATCGGTCCGAAACCGCGGATATCATGGCGTCCCAGCGCCCGAAGAGGTGCGCCTGATTGCGCCGCCGCCGCCGGGCCGATGCAGATTGCCGTTCCGAGGAATTTGTTCGCGTCCTGAAGCCGCGCCGCGAGGTTCACTGCGTCCCCATGAGCGGTGTAGTCGAGCTTGCCACCCGCGCCTACCTCGCCGAGTACGGCAGGCCCGGTTTCGACGCCGATCCGGGTCCGGCCGAAACTGTTTTCTGCAAACTGCGGCCGCCGCCGCATTTCTTCGGTCAAGGCATGGATCGCCACGGCACATTCGATCGCCTTGTTGACGTGATCGTCGAGATCTTCTGGCGCGTTGAAGAGCGCGTGCACGGCATCGCCGACCACCTTGTCGACCATGCCGCCATGGCGCGAGACGAGCGCGTTCACTTCTGCGAAATAGATGTCGAGGAGGGCCACAAGCTCGCGAGGGCCGAGCCTGTGGGCGAGGGTGGAGAATCCCTCGATATCGGTGAACAGCGCAGTGACCACGCGCTCCTCGCCGGCGACGCGTCCGGCATTCGGCTGGTCGATGTAGCGCGCGACCACGGACTGCGGCAGATATTGCGAAAATTTCTGCCGGGCGATCGCCTCCGCGTGGCGCACGCGGGCGAGTTGCAGCGCACTCGTCACCACGAGCACGGCAATGAGCGCCGCACTGATACCGACGGCATCGACGAGCCAGCCGGTGACGGCATAAATCCCGCCGGCGCCGGCGACGACGAAGAGCAGCGCGAGGAAGCCAAGGGCGAGCGTTGCGAGCGGCCGAAGCCGCGTCGCGCCAACGGCTGCAAGCGTGCCGGCCGCGAAACTGACCAAGGCCTCCAGGAGCGGCAGCCCGCCATACCGATAAGGAACGAAGCCGGTGATGATGGCATTGGCAATGTCGGCGTGGATCTGCACCGAGGGCTCAAGCGGCATCGAGGCGCTGGGCCTCAGCCCGCCGAGGCTCGGCATGCTGCTGCCGACGAAGACCAGTTTGCCCGCAAGGCGGTTCCGATCGGCCGTATTTGCCATGACGTCGGCCGCCGAGAGCGTGCGCGCGGCAATGGCATCTTTCGAGCTTGCCACGAAGCGCAGGTTGCCCGCTTCGTCGAGGGGGATGACGGCGTGATCGAGCCTGAGCCAGGCAGGCTCGCCGCCGAGGACCGGCGTGCTGCTCGCGGCCGCGAGCCTTCCCGCTTCGATCGCGAGCGCGGGGTAGACGTCGTTGCCCAGGATCGCGAAAGCCTGCGCGCGGCGCACGCGCGCATCCTCGTCGCCGACGAGAAAGCCGGCGGTCGCGGCCTTGGATCGGTCTATGAATGCCGGGCAGGATGTTTCCGCCCCGGCAATGAACCACGGCTCCGGCACCACAAGCGGGCGTCGCACCGCGAGCGGCGGAACGGGACGCGGATGCTCCAGGGCACGGTCAGCGGCGAGAAAGCCCAGAACGACAGGTGCCTCCGCGATCGCGGAAGCGAGCGCGACGTTGCCGGCAGCGTCGGCCTCGCAATCGGAGCTGAAGACGAAATCGACCGCAATCACCTTCGCACGCGCCTCGGCCAGCCGCGATATCAGCGCGGCCGTCGCCACCCGGTCCCAGCTTCCGGAGCCGAGCGCCTCATGCGCCTTGCGATCGACGTCGACAACGGTGATATCGGGTGATCGGGGCGAGATCACCCATTGCGTGAGGTTGTCGAAGAAAAGTTCGCGCGGGGTTTTGAAGACGGTTTCGCCATAGACATAGAGGAGCAGCGCTGCCGCCAGGCTTACGACGATCCCGCCGAAGAGCGGGGTGACGCGATAGTGGCGGCGGTGCTTCGCATTCAATCGAGCTAGCCCTCCTCGGGATCGGCGACACTCAGGAGGCGATCGACGTTGCAGCAAATGATGCCGTCCGTGCGCTTGAGCGCTCCGCATTCCTCCAGCGACAGAATGGCGCGATTCACCTTTGGTCGGCTCGCGCCGAGAATGGCGGCAATGTCGGTCTGGCTCAAAGTCAGACGCAGATTGGCGCTGCTCGGAAGCTCCTGGCCGTGGATCTGCTTGAGCGTTGCCAGAAAGAAGCGGGCGACGCGGGCGTTGAGGTCGTAGAGCGCGATCGTTTCCAGCCGCTCTGTGGTATCGCGCAGCTGCGCGCACAGAAAGCGGATCACAGCTTCGGCGATCTGCGGCCTGTGGATAATGAGATCGAGGAAGGCCTTCTTGCCGATCACATAGCCTTCCGATGCGATGACCGCTGTCGCATCGGCCGACCGTGGCTGGCCGTCGAGCAGAGCCATTTCACCGAAGAGTGCGCCGCCCTCATGCTGGCGCAGCATCAGTTCGCGGCCCTGAGGTGTGAACAGCGAGAGCTTGATGCGGCCGGAAACCACGACAACCATGTAGTTGCCTTCGTCGCCGCGCTGGAAGATGACCGTGCCTGCCGGCCATCTCCGGTACGTGGCGATACTGGCGAGCTCAGCCAGCGTCTCCTTGTCGAATTCCTCGAAAATAGGAAAGGACCGCCAGAAGGCGGGACTCCTGTTGACTTCGGTCATGAATCTTCCCCTGCGTTCCCTTGCAACGCGTTGAAATTCTTCACCCAGTCCGTCCTTCCTTGCAACAAAAAAGAGTTATTTGAACCGAGTGCCGGTTGACGATAGGCCGCGTCTGTCTTCGCATTGTGAACGATGTGTCGTCGGTTGTGCAGCTAGATGTTTTTGAAAGTGCTGATATTTCTGCTGCCAACACGTTTCCAACAGGAGCCTCGCGCATGTCTCAGAATGTCATCGTCCTCATCGGGCGCATCCTCCTTTCGATCATGTTCATCATGTCCGGCTTCGGTAAGCTGGCCGATCCGACGGCAACTGCCGGCATGATTGCCGGTGCCGGATGGCCGGCTGCAACGGCACTTGCCTACCTCGCCGGTCTGTTTGAGCTGGTCGCCGGTATTGCGATCCTCGTCGGCTTCCAGACGCGCATTGCGTCCTATCTGCTCGCAGTCTTCTGCCTGGTTACCGGTCTCGTCTTCCACAGCGGCGCCATCAACGTTCCGGATTTCCCGCCGGCTGCCAACGGCCTGCTGACCGTCTTCAACCAGATCATGCTGATGAAGAACATCACGATCGCCGGTGCCTTCCTGGTGCTGGCCGCCTTCGGTCCTGGCGCGCTTTCGCTCGATGCCCGCACGGGGAAGGCCCTCGCCACCGCATAAGGCGCCAAGAAGTTCTCCGACCAAACAAAAAGCCCGCCGGCTGTCCGGCGGGTTTTTGCATTGTCGCGTGATGTCAGGGGTAGATGACGCCCTTGCGGAGAATGACGTTGCCATAAAGGCGCGGCTCGCTGGTCTGCACCACCGTATGGGCGGCCTTCACGCGCGGATAGAAGTCGACGCCGAGCAGCGGTACGACCTCCCTTGACGGCTCATGCCTGCCGCAGCATTCGATGATTTCCCGGTGCACGGGGTCGAGCGCCTGCTTGTCCTGCTTGACGGTGGCGCGGAAGATTGCTTCGGGTACGAAATCGTCGATCGGCAGGACACTCAGGATCGCGTCGAGCACCGGGATGAGGCCGTGTCCGTCGAGGCGGACAAGGCGACGCGCGTGCTCCTGGCCCGGATAATTGCCGTCGACGAGCGCGATCTCGTCGCCGTGACCCATTGCCCTCAGCGCCGCCAGAAGTTCCGGGCCGAGCAGCGGGTTTATTCCTTTCAGCATCAGTGAGAGCCTTTCATGTCTAAACGGAAGCAATTCTGCCGGAGCAGGTTTTCGTCAGGATAAAAGGCGATCGTCGACTGTCGTACACGGACGTACGGCCGAGGCGATCGCCTTTTATCCTGGCGGAAAGATGCCCGGCCCTTCGGGTTGGCTGAAGCGGGCGGCCTGTTTGCTCGGCTGGCTTGGCCGTATGCATTGGCTACGCCACGCGCCAGCCGAGCAAACATTCCGCTCCACTTGAGCCAACAGAATTGTTTCCGTTTAGACATGAAAGGCTCACAGCTCCTTGAAGAGGACATTGGTGTCCAAGAGATAACGGGAAAATAGCGGAAGGCTCGCGCCGCCGATCGCCCGGGCGTGGCTTCCGACCGCGCCTTCGACAAGATCCGGAACCGTCACGCCCTGGAGGTCGAGCGTTAGCAGGGCCCGGCGTGTCGCCGCAAGGATGCGCGCCCGCACCCAGGGAGGAAAACCGCCATCGATGACTGCCGCCGAAAAATCGATGATCGATGCGGCGGAGACGACGGCCTGGGCAAGGGCTGCGGCGGTGTCCTGGATCCAGATCTCGAGCGGCTCACCGAAGTCGATCCAATCGTCCGCCGAGTACCAGAGCGGCTGCGGATCGATGCCGTGCTCGCGCAGCAGGTTTTCAAGCACGAAGACCGAAGCGATCTTCAGCAATTGCGTGGACTTGCCGTCCTTGCCCGAGACCGGTAGCGGGCCGACCGCTCCGGCGGTCCCGGTCCGCCCGGAAAAGAGGGCGGAGTTGAGAACGATGCCGCCGCCGATGAAGGAGCCGATATAGAAATAGACGAAGTCTGGGTAGCTTGAGCCGACGCCGAAGGCGAGTTCCGCTCCGCAGGCGCTCGTACCGTCATTCTGCAGAAAGACCGGGTGGCGTATCTGTGCGGACACGGCCGCCTGCAGGTTGGCGTCACGCCAGCGGTCCATTTCTTCCCGCGGTGCGCCGACTTCCTCGGCCCAGTTCCAGAGTTCGAAGGGCGTCGCGATACCGACGCCGGCGATCCGCGCGCGCTGCTCGGGCGCGAGTTGCTGCTCGAGCTTTTCGATGCCGCCGACGATGAAGGTGACGAGATCCTCGGGTAGCGGGTAGGTATGGATCTGATGCAGATGCAGCCGGATATTGCCGACGAAATCCATCAAAACCAGATCGGCGCTGCGCCGGCCGATCTTGACGCCGAAGGAGTAGACCGCGTCCGGATTGAGGCGCATCGGAATCGAGGGCTGACCGACGCGGCCGCGTACCGGGGCGCCGCGGATCAAAAGGCCGTCGCGTTCCAGCGCGCGCATGATCACCGAGACGGTTTGGGCGGAGAGGCCGGAGCGCCGGGCGATGTCCGCTTTCGACAGACTGCCGTGGCGACGAACCAGCGACATGACGAGACGCTCGTTATAGGCGCGCACGCGGGTTTGGTTCGCTCCGCCGCTTGGGTCGATCACGTCCGGTTGCGTCGATCCCCCGCGGGAATCGTCTGTCAGTGACATGCCACCGTCTCCTCCCGTTGGCACCGCCGCATGATTCCTTAAATCGAGACCCGATCTAAGGACAAATCATGCTGCAAATTCAAAGTTCTACAGCAGCCAGTGCGCGTCTGATCGAATGCGAGGCGCTGTAGATGCTCGCTTTGCGCGAGTCTGTTGTTTCCACTTCAGGTCGATCTGTCAATTTGCCGGACGGTCTGGGTTCCTCCAAGCTCGTCCCGAGCCTAAGAATGCCACAACGGAATAATAATTCAATTTGATTTATTTATTGACACCCAGAAAGTTTGGTGTTTGACTTACCTTCGGAAGCGCCGTCCGCAGGAGGAGAATGCTGCGGCGGCGATGCCTGTGCCGGTCCACCGGCGTTTTCATCCTTGGGAGGGTTTTATGAAGAAAACAGTTCTTTCTGCCGCATTCGGTGCGCTCGCGCTTGGCGTGGCCTTCGCTTCGCCGTCGCAGGCAGCCGATGTCTCCGCCTGCCTCATCACCAAGACCGACACCAATCCCTTCTTCGTGAAAATGAAGGAGGGCGCGACTGCTAAAGCCAAGGAACTCGGCATGACGCTGAAGTCCTATGCCGGCAAGATCGATGGTGATTCCGAAAGCCAGGTTGCGGCGATCGAAACCTGCATTGCCGATGGCGCCAAGGGCATCCTGCTGACGGCATCCGACACCAAGGGCATCGTGCCGCAGGTGCAGAAGGCACGCGAGGCCGGCTTGCTGGTCATTGCGCTCGACACGCCTCTTGAGCCGCTCGATGCCGCCGACGCCACCTTCGCGACGGACAACTTGCTCGCCGGCAAGCTGATCGGCCAATGGGCAGCCGCGACGCTCGGCGACGCCGCAAAGGATGCGAAGGTCGCCTTCCTCGACCTGACGCCGTCGCAGCCGACCGTGGACGTCTTGCGCGACCAGGGCTTCATGATCGGCTTCGGCATCGACCCGAAGGACCCGAACAAGATCGGTGATGAGGACGATGCGCGCATCGTTGGCCACGACGTTACGAACGGCAACGAAGAAGGCGGCCGTACGGCCATGGAGAACCTTCTCCAGAAGGACCCGACGATCAACGTCGTGCACACGATCAACGAACCGGCTGCGGCCGGTGCCTATGAGGCGCTGAAGGCCGTTGGCCGTGAAAAGGACGTGCTGATCGTTTCCGTCGACGGTGGCTGCCCGGGCGTCAAGAACGTCGCCGAGGGCGTCATCGGCGCGACATCGCAGCAATATCCGCTGATGATGGCTGCGCTGGGCATCGAAGCGATCAAGAAGTTCGCCGACACCGGCGAAAAGCCGAAGCCGACCGAAGGCAAGGACTTCGTCGATACCGGCGTTTCGCTGGTCACCGATAAGCCGGTCGCGGGTGTCGAGTCGATCGACACCAAGGTCGGCACGGACAAGTGCTGGGGCTGATCGGCTCCAAGTCTAGGCAGATCAAGTCCAGACAGATCATGTGACAGGGAAGGGCGGCCCCGGCCGCCCTTCGTGTAAGCGCCGCAGTCTTTGACAAGGCGCGGAAAACCTGCACAATTTTTAGTAATTGCTGAAACTCGCCGCGATCACTGGCGGGCCGCATCCGGCAGCAATGCAACCCCCTTGGGAGTGGGGTTCACGGGAGGAGTCTCCATGGCCGAACCAAATACAGCCGCACCGACATCCCAGGAATTCGAAAAAGTCCTGGTCAACAGCTCGACGGAAGTGGCGTCCTTCGACACACACGACAAGACGCCGCTTCAGAAGCTCCAGCATTTCCTTCATTCAAGCCCGGCCGCCGTTCCTCTGATCGTGCTGGTCCTGTCGTTGATCGCCTTCGGCGCCATCCTCGGCGGCAAGTTCTTTTCAGCCTTCACGATGACGCTCATCCTGCAGCAGGTGGCGATCGTCGGCATCGTCGGTGCCGCGCAGACGCTCGTCGTCCTGACGGCCGGCATCGATCTCTCGGTCGGCGCCATGATGGTGCTGTCATCGGTAATCATGGGGCAGTTCACCTTCCGCTACGGCCTGCCGCCCGCCCTGTCGGTCCTCTGTGGTCTTGGCGTCGGGGCGCTCTGCGGCTTTATAAACGGCACGCTCGTTGCCCGCATGAAGCTGCCGCCCTTCATCGTCACGCTCGGCATGTGGCAGATCGTGCTCGCCTCCAACTTCCTCTATTCCGCCAACGAGACGATCCGCGCCCAGGATATCTCCGCCAACGCGCCGATCCTGCAGTTTTTCGGGCAGAATTTCCGCATCGGGAATGCCGTCTTCACCTACGGTGTCGTCGCCATGGTGCTTCTCGTGGCCCTGCTCTGGTATGTGCTCAACCGCACCGCCTGGGGGCGCTATGTCTACGCGGTCGGCGACGACCCGGAGGCGGCCAAGCTCGCGGGCGTCAATGTCAAGGGTATGCTCGTCACCATCTACACGCTCTCGGGTCTCATCTGCGCGCTTGCCGGCTGGGCCTTGATCGGCCGTATCGGCTCGGTCTCGCCGACGGCAGGCCAGTTCGCGAACATTGAATCGATCACCGCCGTGGTGATCGGCGGCATCTCGCTCTTCGGCGGCCGCGGCTCGATTCTCGGCATGCTCTTCGGCGCGCTGATCGTCGGCGTCTTCTCGCTCGGGCTTCGCCTCATGGGAACGGACCCGCAATGGACCTATCTCCTGATCGGCTTGCTGATCATCATCGCCGTCGCAATCGACCAGTGGATCAGAAAGGTAGCAGCCTGATGGCACAACAACCCATTCTCACCGCTCGCGGTCTCGTCAAGCGCTACGGTCGCGTGACCGCTCTCGACCACGCCGATTTCGATCTCTACCCGGGTGAAATCCTGGCCGTGATCGGCGACAACGGCGCCGGCAAATCCACCATGATCAAGGCGATCTCCGGAGCCATCACGCCCGACGAGGGCGAGATCCGGCTCGAAGGCCAGCCGGTGCATTTCCGCTCGCCGATGGAAGCCAGGAAGGTCGGCATCGAGACGGTCTACCAGAACCTGGCTTTGTCGCCGGCGCTGTCGATCGCCGACAACATGTTTCTCGGCCGCGAGATCCGCAAACCGGGTATCATGGGCAAGTGGTTCCGCTCGCTGGACCGCGCGGCCATGGAAAAGCAAGCGCGCGCAAAGCTCTCCGAACTCGGCCTGATGACCATCCAGAACATCAACCAGGCGGTGGAAACGCTCTCGGGCGGCCAGCGTCAGGGTGTTGCCGTCGCGCGTGCCGCGGCATTCGGTTCCAAGGTGGTCATCATGGACGAACCGACGGCGGCGCTCGGCGTCAAGGAAAGCCGGCGCGTGCTGGAACTGATCCTCGACGTTCGCCGCCGCGGCCTGCCGATCGTGTTGATCTCGCACAATATGCCGCACGTCTTCGAGGTCGCGGACCGGATCCACATCCACCGCCTCGGCCGTCGGCTCTGCGTCATCAATCCGAAGGAATACACGATGTCGGACGCGGTCGCCTTCATGACCGGTGCCAAGGCGCCGCCCGGCGAGGTGCTGGCCGCATGAATGTGCAGGCCTTGACGGACGAGATCCTGAAACGGGCGGCCGGCGCCGCCCGTTTCATCGTCGCGATTGCCGGCCCTCCGGGCGCCGGCAAATCGACGCTCTCCGAAGCACTCGCAGAGGCGCTCATCACGGCCGGGGAGAAGGCGGCTGTCCTGACAATGGACGGCTTCCACATGGACAATGCCGTCCTCGAAGAGAAGGGACTGCTTGCCCGCAAGGGCGCGCCCGAAACCTTCGACTTCCGATCGTTTCTCTCGACGGTCGTCGCCGTTCGGGCCAATGACGGCGAAGTCCTGGTGCCGATCTTCGACCGGTCGCGCGAACTGGCAATTGCATCCGCGCGGGTAATCGCCCCAGAGACGCGCATCGTTCTTGTCGAAGGCAACTATCTCATGCTCGACGAAGCGCCATGGAACAGGCTCGACGGAGCCTTCGACTTTTCGATCTTCATCGATCCCGGCCTTGAGGTGATCGAGCGGCGATTGCTGAAACGCTGGTTCGATCACGGCTATGACGACGAGACCGCGAAGGCCAAGGCGTTCGGCAATGATATCCCGAACGCCCGGCGCATCATCGGCAGCCGCCGACCGGCTGACCTCGTCATTCGCGATTTCTGAGAGATGGCATTGTGTTTTGCGGCGCAATGATGATATCGAGGCCCGGTTTCACCACATGAAGCACCGCCCATCGAGCGCACCGGCCGGCCGCAACGCCGCTCGCGCCGATCGGACGCGAGCATCGGGAGAACGCTGACCATGCAAGACCTCGTTATCCGCCGCCCGGATGATTGGCACCTTCACCTGCGCGACGGCGGCATGCTGCGCGGCGTGATCGCGGACACGAGCCGCCACTTCGCCCGCGCCATCATCATGCCCAATCTGGTGCCGCCGGTCGTCACCACCGCCGATGCCACCGCCTATCGCGAGCGCATCCTCGCCGCCGTTCCCGTTGAGCATCGGTTCGAGCCGCTGATGACACTCTATCTGACCGAGGGCACCGATCCGGACGATGTCGAGGCCGGCTTCAAGCGTGGCCTAGTCAAGGCGGTCAAGCTCTATCCGGCAGGGGCGACGACCAACTCGCACAGCGGCGTTCGCGACATCGAGAAGGCGATGCCGGTTCTGGAGCGCATGGCGGAGATCGGCGTGCCGCTCTGTGTCCACGGCGAGGTTACGACCGCAGACGTCGACATCTTCGACCGCGAAGCGGTTTTCATCGAAACCGTGCTCGACCCGCTCCGCCGACGCCTGCCCGAGCTTCGGATCACGATGGAACATGTGACGACGAAGGACGGCATCGACTACATCAAGGCGTCTAAAGCCAATCTCGCCGGCTCGATCACCACCCACCATCTGATTATCAACCGCAACGCCATTCTCGTCGGCGGTATCAAACCGCATTATTACTGCCTGCCGGTCGCCAAGCGCGAGACGCACCGCCTGGCGCTGCGTGCGGCCGCGACGTCCGGCGATGTCCGCTTCTTCCTCGGCACTGATTCCGCACCTCATGTCGATCCGCTCAAGGAATGTGCCTGCGGCTGCGCCGGCATCTACACGTCGATCAACACCCTGAGCTGCCTCGCTCATGTCTTCGAGGAAGAGGGCGCGCTTGACCGCCTCGAGGCCTTTGCATCGTTGAACGGCCCCGCCTGGTACGGCCTGCCGGTCAACGAGGAAACGATTACTTTGCGCAAGACCAAGGAGCCGGTGCACTATCCCGCCAAGGTCGAGACGGAAGCGGGCCTGGTCACGGTTTTCGATCCGATGTTCCCGCTCTACTGGGCGGTTGTCTGATTAACGAGGGTTTGTTTTGTCGCGTGACTAAATTCGAAGACCGTTCCCGCTTTTCGGGTCACGCTAGAAGGAGAGTTTCATGTTTTCCAACGCGTTCACCGACAAGGCGGTGATGGCCGAGCTGGTCGCGAAAATGCTCTGGGAGATCAAGGCGGTGCATTTCCGCGCCGACGAGCCCTACAAGCTCTCTTCCGGCATGGCGAGTCCTGTCTATATCGACTGCCGCAAGCTGATTTCCTATCCGCGCATCCGCTCGGCGGTGATGGATTTCGCCGCCGCGACCATCCTTCGCGAGGCCGGCTTCGAGCAGTTCGACGTCGTCGCAGGCGGCGAAACGGCTGGCATTCCCTTTGCGGCCATGCTTGCCGAGCGCCTCGGTCTGCCGATGATCTACGTGCGCAAGGCCCCGAAGGGCCACGGTCGCAATGCGCAGATCGAAGGTCACATGCCGGAAGGGGCGCGCGTCCTGGTCATCGAGGATCTGACGACCGCCGGCGGCTCGATGTTCAAGTTCATCGATGCGATCCGCGCGGCCGGCGGCATTGTCGATCACGGCATCGCGCTCTTTTACTACGACATCTTCCCGGAAGCGCGCGGCGACATGAAATCGAGGGGCGTCGATCTGCACTTCATCGCCACTTGGCGCAACGTGCTGGCGGTTGCCCGAGAGCAGGCGCTGTTCGACGAGAAGACGCTGAACGAGGTCGAGGCCTTCCTCAATGCTCCGCTCGCCTGGTCCGGACGCAATGGCGGCGTCAGCGCGCTTGCAGCCCAGTGAGCTTTCCGCTGGCTTTGGTGGAAAATCTGAATTAAATCGATTGAATATCCGAAGGAATGACCGTTAAGGGAGGAATGCCGATGATCGTCTGTTGCGGGGAAGCCTTGATCGATATGCTGCCGCGCGACACGGCAGCCGGGGAGAGCGCCTTTGCGCCCTATGCCGGCGGCGCGATCTTCAACACCGCCATTGCGCTCGGGCGGCTCGGCATCCCGACCGGCTTCTTCACCGGCCTTTCCGACGACATGTTCGGCGATATCCTGCGCGCTACGCTGAAAGCCGCGAATGTCGATTTCGGCCCTTGCGCGACCCTGCCGCTGCACACGACGCTTGCCTTCGTGAAACTCGTCAACGGTCACGCGAGCTACGCCTTCTTCGACGAGAACACCGCGGGCCGGATGATCACCAAGGATCATCTCCCGGCGCTCGGCGATTTCTGCGAGGCGCTGCATTTCGGTGCGATCAGCCTCATTCCCGAGCCGTGCGGCTCGACTTACGAGGCCCTGATGATGCGAGAGCACGAGAAGCGCGTGATCTCCTTCGACCCGAACATTCGCCCCGGCTTCATCAAGGATCGCGAGGCCCATCTCGGCCGGATGAACCGCATGGCCGCGATGTCGGACATCATCAAGTTTTCGGACGAGGACCTCGCCTGGTTCGGCATGGAAGGCAGCCATGACGAGCTTGCCGCGGAATGGCTGAAGCGCGGCCCCAAGCTGGTGCTGATCACCAAGGGCGCCGATGGCGCCGTCGGCTATACCAGGAACCACAAGGTGGAAGTCGCCGGCGAACGGGTGACAGTTGTCGATACGGTCGGTGCCGGTGACACGTTCGATGCCGGCGTACTGGCGTCGTTGAAGCTCAACAACCTGTTGACCAAGGATGCGGTGGCAAATCTGAGCGATGCGGCGGTCCGCCAGGCGCTGGCGCTCGGCGCCAAGGCCGCGGCCGTCACCGTTTCGCGCGCCGGCGCCAACCCGCCCCGGCGTCACGAAATTGGGCTCTGAGTTCTTCCGGCCCCTTACTCTCGGGGTGGATCCCTGAAGGTCAAAGGGCGCCATCGCTGGCGCCCCTTTTTGTCGATCAGCGTGCCGCCCTCAACAGCGCGGCAACAAGGCCGGCGGTCGAGGAATCGTGGCCCTCGGCGCTTTCCCTGCCTTCCACGACCGGCAGAAGGCCCGTTGCAAGCTCCTTGCCGAGCTCGACGCCCCATTGGTCGAAGGAATTTATGTTGAAGAGCGCACCTTCGACGAAGACGCGATGTTCGTAGAGAGCGATCAGGCGACCGAGCGCGAAGGGATCGAGCTTATCGTAGACGATGGTCAGAGACGGCCGATTGCCGGTGAAGACCCGATGCGGGGCGATCTTGTCGGCCTTGGCGTCTTCCATGCCCTTCGAGGTGAGCTGCGCCTTGGCTTCGGCAAGGGTGCGGCCCTTCATCAAGGCTTCCGATTGCGCCAGGCAGTTTGCCATCAGCAACTGGTGCTGGTGACGCAGTTCCTTTTCGTGGCCGTTCGCGGCGATCATGAATTCGGCCGGGATGATGTCGGTGCCCTGGTGGATCAGCTGGTAAAAGGCATGCTGGCCATTGGTGCCCGGTTCACCCCAGACGACCGGTCCGGTCGAGAATTCGACCGGCGTGCTGTCCATGGTGACGCCCTTGCCGTTCGATTCCATGTCGAGCTGCTGCAGATAGGCCGGGAAGCGGGCAAGGCGCTGGTCATAAGGCAGGATCGCCCGCGACGGATAGCCGAGCACGTTACGGTGATAGAAGCCGATGAGGCCGAGCAGCATCGGAATGTTCTGGCGGACGGGCGCGTTGCGGAAGTGTTCGTCGATGGCATGGCCACCGTCAAGGAAGCGGCCGAAATTCTCACTGCCGATCGCAATCATCAGCGGCAGGCCGATTGCCGACCAGATCGAATAGCGGCCGCCGACCCAGTCCCAGAAGCCGAAGACGCGCGCCTGGTCGATGCCGAAGGCCGCGACCTTGTCGAGCGCAGTGGATACCGCTGCGAAGTGGTGAGCAACCGCCGCCTCGCCGAGCTTGCCGGCGATGAAGGCGCGCGCAGTGGCGGCATTGGTCATTGTCTCGATCGTGGTGAAGGTCTTCGAGGCGACGATGAAGAGTGCGGTTTCCGGATCGATGAGCTTCAGCGTGTCGGCGATATGCGCGCCATCGATATTGGAAACGAAATGCAGCCGCGGGCCGTCGTGGAAGGGGGCGAGCGCCAGCGTCGCCATCACCGGGCCGAGGTCGGAGCCGCCGATGCCGATATTGATGACGTCGGTGATCTTCTTGCCGGTGGCGCCCTTCAACGCGCCCGAGCGGATGCCATCGGCGAAGGCACCCATCGCATCAAGCACGGCGTTGACGTCGGGCTTGACGTCCTTGCCGTCGACAAGCACAGGTCCGTTGCTCCGGTTCCTGAGCGCCGTGTGCAGCACGGCGCGGCCTTCGGTGATGTTGATGATGTCGCCGCGGAACATGGCGTCCCGCTTTTCTTCCACCTTCGCCGCCTTGGCGAGGGCTTCGAGACCCTCGAGAATCCGGTCATTCACCGCGCATTTCGAATAGTCGAAGAGGAGGTCGCCGAGCGTCGTGCTGAAGCGGGAGAAGCGGTTCCGGTCGGCCGCGAAGGCGGCGCGAATGTCGGTTGCATTGGTCTCGCGTGCAGTGGCTTTGAGGTTTTCGACAAGCGCTTTCATCGCAGGCTCCTTGCATCGGAAATTGGCTGCGATAGCTAGTCGGTTTGTTTGCGGTAAATCAAGGGCACGTGTGCGCTGCAGCGAAAAAAGGCGGTGCGCGGTGCACCGCCCTCGTCGCGTCAGCCTTGGCTTTTCCGCGCGCCGACGCGTCAGCCACGCAGGTCCCTGCGCAGGATCTTGCCGACATTCGACTTCGGCAACTCGGTGCGGAATTCCACGTGTCTCGGCCGCTTGTAGTTGGTGAGGTTGGCGGCGCAGTGGCGCTTGACTTCCTCTTCGGTGAGGTTCGGATCCTTGCGCACGACGAAAAGCTTCACGGCCTCGCCGGAATGCGGATCGGCGATGCCGATGGCGGCACATTCGAGGATGCCAGGGTGGGTTACCGCGACTTCCTCGATCTCGTTCGGGAAGACGTTGAAGCCGGAAACGAGAATCATGTCCTTCTTGCGGTCAACGATTTTCGTCAGCCCTTCGGAGTTCATGAAGCCGATGTCGCCTGTGCGGAAGAAGCCGTCCGGCGAGATCGCCTTGGCCGTTTCGTCCGGCCGCTGCCAATAGCCGGCCATGACCTGCGGACCACGGATGCAGATCTCACCGATTTCGCCGACCGGCAGCGCATTGCCCTCATCGTCGCGAATCTCGACCTCGGTGGAGGGAAGCGGCATGCCGATCGTGCCGGTGAACTCGCCGGTATCGAGCCGGTTGGCGGTGGCGACCGGAGAGGTCTCGGAAAGCCCGTAGCCTTCATGGATCGGGCAGCCGGTCATCGCCAGCCACCGCTCGGCCACCGGCCGCTGCACGGCCATGCCGCCGCCGAAGGTCAAGATGAGCGACGAAAAGTCGAGCTTCTTGAATTCGGCGTTGTTCATCAGTGCGTTGAACAGCGTGTTGAGGCCGGGAAAGATGTTCGTTTTGTACTTGCCGAGTTCTTTGACGAAGGCGGGAATGTCGCGGGGATTGGGGATGAGGACGTTGTTGCCGCCGGTCGAGAGGCCCATCAGCGAATTCACCGTCAGCGCGAAGATATGATAAAGCGGCAGCGCGCACATGAAGGTGAGGTTTTCCGGGCGCGTCTTGCGCCGGAAGGCGGTTTCCAGCCACAGCTCCATCTGCGCCATATTGGACAGAAGGTTGGAATGGGTGAGGGTGGCGCCCTTGGAGACGCCGGTGGTGCCGCCGGTATATTGCAGGAAGGCAACATCGGACGGCGCCAGATGGGGTTTCGTGAGGGTCAGTTTCGCACCCTTGGCAAGGGCGGCCTTGAAGGAGAGATGGCCCGGGATCGACCAGGCCGGCACGAGCTTTTTGACGCGGCGCACAACGAGATTGACGATCGCTCCCTTGACGCCGAGCATGTCGCCCATGCTGGCGACCACCACATGTTTGACCGCCGTACGGGCGAGGACCTGCTCGACCGTGTGAGCGAAGTTCTCGAGTACGAAGATCGCCTTGGCACCCGCATCGACGAGCTGATGCTCGAGCTCGCGCGGCGTGTAGAGCGGATTGACGTTCACCACCGTCAGGCCCGCGCGCAGGATGCCGTAGACGATCACCGGGTTCTGCAGGATGTTCGGCAGCATCACCGCGACCCGATCACCCTTTCTGAGGCCGAGCGATTGCAGCCAGGCGCCGATCGCGGCCGAATGGGTATTGAGAGCGGCGAAGCTGAGCGACTTGCCCATGCAAGTAAACGCCGGACGCCAGGAATATTGGGCGACCGCGTGGTCGAAGAACTCACCGATGGAGCGATAGGGAAGGGGGCCGATTTCGGCCGGCACGCCGGGCGGATAAGACTTGAGCCAGATTTTTCCCGGGTTGGAACCCGACTGCTGCGTGCTTGCTTCCGCCATGACCTCTCTCCCTCTGGTCGCCATTGACCGGCCGCGCTCACGGCGAAGAAAAATCCCTCCCGATCTTCCTCTCCGTCGAAGATGAAGCTTTTGCAGCCTCTCTTCAAGCCGTGAATCCGATTATATGACCTTGACGTAAACGTCAACAATATGCGCAATACGATATACTGGTATAATGCACGTGATTTTGATGCGCGCTCCAGCATAACTCCTTGCCATAGCAGGCAAACATTCTATACTGCACTGCAGCATAATCTCCCCCTCGGCTACATTGGTGCCACGCCGTTCGCGGCATTTCCAGATAGCGATCTTTAAGCAGCGGTTGATGTGCCGCAGCAAGGCTGTTCCATGTCCGACGACGTCCTGCCCTCCATCGTGAACGTGCGAAGAGACCAGTCGACCCGAAATTTCGCGCAACATCTTGAGTGTGCCTAAATTTCCCTGTCATGTCCCGCCGCTAACGTCCGCGGCGATCGGGCTTCGATCGGAAACTGAGTGTCAACACAGCGGATGGGCTGGCAAGGCCTCGGCTTTGCTGTACAGTTTCTAAAAGACGGAGGATGACAGGTGCAATTGGGCAATCGTGAACGAGAAAACCCTCCCGTGGAGCCGAGGCTCTTCGGGCAGCCGGCCCATTCACGTTCTGCCCTCGTCCTGCCGATTTCGGCTGCTCGCTGGCTGCTCGTCCTCGTTCTGCTCGCTGGGGTCTATTTCTTCCACGGCTTCGTGGTGCCGGTGCTTGCTGCCGTCGTCATCGGTTTCGCCAGCTGGCCGATTTACAGACGGCTGCTTGAGGCGGTGAACGGCAACCGCACCCTGGCAGCTTCGATCGCCATCGTCTGTGTCATAGCCTTCATCGTGGTGCCTATTTCGCTCGCCGCCGTCTACGCGGTCGACGAGGTGCGCGACTGGCTTGTCTGGGCGGTTGAAACCAACGCGAATGGGGCGGCCGTTCCCACCTGGCTGACATCGCTCCCGGTTGCCGGTGCCTGGCTCGGCCAACAATGGGTCAAATATATCGGCCATCCGGGGGCGCTCGGCGAACTGGTGCAACTCGTCAGCGGTTCCAATATCGGCAATATCTACCGCGGCGTGCTGGTGGTTGGCGCATCCGCCTTCCAGTCCTTCCTGACGCTGCTCTTCATGCTGATCACGCTGTTCTTTGTCTATCGCGACGGCCAATCCTTCTCGAAACAGCTCGACCACCTCGGCGAGCGGATCTTTCCGATGCGCTGGGAACGCCTGTCCCGCGTCGTGCCACTGACCATCAGTTCGACGGTGACCGGCATGGGCATCATCGCGATCGGCGAAGGCATCGTTCTCGGGGTTGCCTACTGGCTGGCCGGCGTCCCGTCGCCGGTGACCCTCGGCATCATCACCGGCATCATGGCGCTGGTGCCCGGCGGCGCGCCGCTCTGCTTCACCCTGGTGTCGGTCTATCTCGTGGCGAGCGGCTCGCCGGTGCAGGGCGTCGTGCTTTTCGCCTGGGGCACGACGGAGCTTTTCATCGTCGACAAGACGCTGAGGCCGAAACTCGTCGGCGGGCCGATCAAGCTGCCGTTCCTGCCGACCTTCTTCGGGCTGATTGGCGGCGTGAAGACGATGGGCTTCCTAGGCCTGTTCGTTGGCCCGGTTCTCATGGCGCTGCTCGTCGCCATCTGGCGGGAATGGCTGCACGAGGTAACCACACAGCCCGAGCAGCCGACCGTCAACCACATCTCGCGGGCGGACATATCCGTGAAGTGATGCTTTCTAGCGCATCGGCCCGAAAATCGGACCCGATTTTCGGAAAGCACGATGCGTAGATTCAAAGAGTTACAGCGACCTTTGTGCGTCCTAAAGGACGCACGGCGCTGTAATGACTCGAGGAAAGCCCCGACTCAATCTTGGGCGCTTCGGCCGGAATCCGGCAGGCTGGCATCCTCTTGATCTCAGCCAAAAATGTCAAATTTTTCCATAACTTAGAGTGCCGCAGCGCGTTCCGAAAGGCCGGGCTTCCCGCTGCATCTTTTCTTAAATCGCAGCAGCGATTCAAAGTGGCGCAGCGACCATTGCGGGCCTGGTAAGGCTCGGCGCTTTAGGCGCGGCGTCGGACGCGACGGCGCGAAGACCGACATCGTCTATATAGGTTTTTTATTTCTTTGCTCCTCGGCCTCTCTCGAACGTTTATGCGGTTCGAGCCATATTGCTGCCGGGTTTAGCTTTTGCGCGCCAATCTTTAGTGCGCATGGAGAATATACGCGCGCCGCCGCAAGCATAAGAGCAAGGTCTCTCCGTCTTCGCAATAAAATAGGAGCAGTCCAATGGACTTTATTGTCCTGTCGATAGGGGTTTTATTTTTCGCGCTTTCTTTTGCATACACCAATGCATGCGACAAGCTTTAGAAGGATGAACAAGTTATGTTTGTCGAATACATTCTTGGTGGCGCCGTAACGGTGTTTCTCTTCACCTACCTGATCTACGCGCTCGTTCGTCCAGAGCGGTTTTGATCGCACAACACCCGGAAAGCCACGTCCATGACTCTCAACGGATGGATACAGATCCTCGTCTTCTGCGGGATCGTCATTTTGCTCGTGAAGCCGCTTGGCGGTTACATGACGCGTGTTTTCAACGGCGAGCGCACGGTTCTTTCGATCGTCTTCGGCCCAATCGAGCGCAGTCTCTACCGGATCGCAGGAACGAGCGAGCGCGAGGAACAGCATTGGACCGCCTATGCCGCGGCTGTGCTTTTCTTCAATCTCGCCGGCTTCCTGCTTCTCTATTTCCTACAACGCCTACAGGGCACCTTGCCGTTCAATCCAGCCGGCATGGGCGTCGTTCCCCCGGAGCTTGCCTTCAACACCGCGGCGAGTTTCATGACCAACACCAACTGGCAGAACTACGGTGGCGAAAGCACGATGTCCTATCTCGTGCAGATGGCGGGACTGACGGTGCAGAATTTCGTCTCGGCTGCGACCGGCATTGCGATCGCCGTAGCCCTGATCCGCGGTTTCGCCAGGGCATCGGTAAAGTCGATCGGCAATTTCTGGGTCGATATGACCCGAAGCACGCTTTATGTGCTGTCGCCCATCTGCGTCGTGCTGACGCTCGTCTACATCTACCTCGGCGTGCCCCAGACGTTGGGCACCTATGTGGAAGCGACGACGCTCGAGGGCGCGCAACAGACGATAGCCGTTGGGCCTGTCGCGTCCCAGCTCGCGATCAAGATGCTGGGCACCAATGGCGGCGGCTTCTTCAACGCCAATTCGGCGCATCCGTTCGAGAACCCGGACGTGGTCTCCAATCTGATCCAGATGGTTTCGATCTTCGCGATCGGTGCGGCCCTCACCAATGTCTTCGGCCGCATGGTCGGAAATCAGCGTCAGGGCTGGGCCATCCTTGCGACCATGGGCGTGCTGTTCCTGGCGGGCGTTGCCGTCTGCTATTGGGCCGAGGCCGCCGGCAATCCGCTCGTCCATGCTTTCGGCCTCGAGGGTGGCAATATGGAAGGCAAGGAAGTGCGTTTCGGCATTCCCCTGTCAGCACTCTTCGCCACCATCACCACAGCGGCGTCCTGCGGTGCTGTCAACGCGATGCATGACAGCTTCACGGCGCTCGGCGGCCTGATCCCGTTGATTAACATGCAGCTCGGCGAAATCATCATCGGCGGCGTTGGCGCGGGTTTCTACGGGATCCTCCTGTTTGTCGTCTTGGCGATCTTCGTCGCTGGGCTCATGGTTGGCCGCACGCCGGAATACCTCGGCAAGAAGATCGAGGCCAAGGAGGTCAAGATGGCGGTTCTTGCCATCCTTTGCCTTCCGCTTTCGATCCTCGGGTTCACGGCGATCGCAGCGGTCTTGCCGAATGCAGTGGCGTCAATCGCCAATCCCGGTCCGCATGGTTTCTCGGAGATTATGTACGCCTATACCTCCGGCACGGCCAACAACGGATCGGCCTTCGGCGGCCTGACCGGCAATACGCCCTGGTACAACATCACGATAGGCCTCGCGATGCTGGTGGGCCGTTTCCTCGTAA
Organism: Ensifer sp. IC3342; assembly: GCF_020193655.1. Taxonomy (GTDB): domain Bacteria; phylum Pseudomonadota; class Alphaproteobacteria; order Rhizobiales; family Rhizobiaceae; genus Sinorhizobium. The sequence goes on along the minus strand of NZ_JADYVE010000001.1, from coordinate 1,018,021 downwards.
TCATCCCGGCGCTCGCGATCGCTGACTCGCTCGTGACGAAGAAGACCGTGCCCGCGTCTGCCGGTACTTTTCCGACCGACGGCGCGCTGTTCGCCGGCCTCCTGGGCGGCGTCATCCTGATAGTTGGTGGTCTCACCTTCTTCCCGGCGCTTGCCGTCGGGCCGATCGTTGAGCATCTCGCCATGCTTCTCGGACAAACCTTCTGAGGGTGATGTCATGGAACAGCGGTTCCATCAGCCACGCAAATACTTCGATCTCCGCGCCACGGCGCGGGGATCGGTCGAGCCGCCGCGCGTATCGAGCATCCTTCTCCTGATGATGGGCGTCATGGTGCTGATTGTGCTCGTCGTCGAAGCGCTCGTTCCGTTGTTCACGGCGGTCTGACGGATCGCGGTGATCTTCCTTCAAGCTGGAGTCTCCTATGAGCCAGTCCAAATCCGCGAGCATCATGGACGCTCGCATCCTCGTGCCCGCCATTGGCGATGCATTCCGCAAGCTCGATCCCAGGAGCCTTGCCAAAAATCCGGTGATATTCGTGGTCGCCGTCGTCTCCGCCCTCACGACCATTCTTTTGTTCAGGGATCTCGCGACCGGTGGGGACAACATCGGTTTCTCGTTTCAGATCGTTCTCTGGCTCTGGTTCACCGTGCTCTTTGCCAATTTCGCAGAAGCGGTTGCCGAGGGCCGCGGCAAGGCGCAGGCAGAGTCGCTGCGGCGCACGCGGACGGAAACCCAGGCCAAGCTATTGGGCGGCGGCGACCGCACGAACTTCAAGCTCGTGCCCGGCACCAGTCTGAAAGTCGGCGACGTCGTCCTCGTCGAGGCCGGCGACATCATCCCCTCCGACGGTGAGGTGATCGAAGGGGTGGCGTCGGTCAACGAGGCAGCGATCACCGGCGAGTCCGCCCCGGTCATCCGCGAGTCCGGCGGCGACCGCTCTGCCGTCACCGGCGGCACGCAGGTGCTATCGGACTGGATCCGCGTGCGGATCACTGGGGCGGCGGGATCGACCTTCATCGATCGCATGATCGCGCTCGTAGAGGGCGCCGAACGCCAGAAGACCCCGAACGAGATCGCGCTTAACATCCTCTTGGCTGGGATGACTCTGATCTTCCTGCTCGCAACGGTGACCATTCCGAGCTTCGCCACCTACGCGGGCGGCTATATTCCGGTTCTGGTGCTCGTCGCACTTTTCGTAACGCTAATCCCGACGACGATCGGCGCCCTGCTTTCCGCGATCGGCATCGCCGGCATGGATCGCCTCGTGCGTTTCAACGTGCTCGCCATGTCGGGCCGTGCGGTCGAGGCGGCCGGCGACGTCGACACGCTGCTGCTCGACAAGACCGGCACGATCACGCTCGGCAATCGCCAGGCAACAGAGTTCAAACCGCTCACGGGCGTCACGGCCGAGGAGCTTGCTAACGCCGCTCAACTTGCGTCGCTTGCCGACGAGACGCCGGAGGGCCGCTCGATCGTCGTGCTGGCCAAGGAAGAATACGGAATCCGCGCCCGTGAGATGGGCAGCCTGCATGCCACCTTCGTGCCCTTCACGGCGCAGAGCCGGATGAGCGGCGTCGACTTCGACGGCTCCACCATCCGCAAGGGGGCCGTCGACGCCGTTCTTCAGCACGTGGAGCGCACCGCCGCCGCAAACGGCCCGGGGAGCGTCGTGGCCCTGCACAAACCGCAGGCGATCCGCGAAATCCAGGCAATCGCCGATGAAATCGCCAAGTCCGGCGGTACACCGCTCGCCGTCGTCAAGAACGGCCGGCTGCTTGGCGTCGTTCACCTCAAAGACATCGTCAAGGGCGGCATCCGCGAACGCTTTGCCGAATTGCGCCGCATGGGCATCCGAACCGTCATGATCACCGGCGACAACCCGATGACGGCCGCCGCGATCGCGGCGGAAGCCGGCGTCGACGATTTCCTTGCGCAAGCCACGCCCGAAAACAAGCTCAGCCTCATCCGCGAGGAGCAAGCCAAGGGCAAGCTGGTGGCGATGTGCGGCGACGGCACCAACGACGCTCCCGCTCTCGCTCAGGCCGACGTCGGCGTCGCGATGAACACCGGCACGGTCGCGGCGCGCGAAGCCGGCAATATGGTCGATCTTGATTCCGATCCGACCAAGCTCATCGAGATCGTCGAGATCGGCAAGCAGTTGCTGATGACGCGTGGCGCCTTGACGACCTTCTCCATCGCCAACGACGTCGCGAAATACTTCGCGATCATCCCGGCGATGTTCCTCGCGTTCTATCCGCAGCTCGGTGCGCTCAACATCATGGGGCTCGCGACGCCTGAAAGCGCAATCCTGTCGGCGATCATCTTCAACGCGCTGATCATCGTCGCGTTGATCCCGCTCTCGCTGAAGGGCGTGAAGTACAGGGCTATCGGCGCTGGGGCGCTGCTGTCGCGAAACCTCATGATTTATGGCCTCGGCGGCATCATCGTGCCCTTTGTCGGCATCAAGGCGATCGACGTCATCATCACCGCGCTGGGCCTCGCATAAGGATCATCTTCCATGTTGAAACAACTCAGACCCGCGATCGTCATGATCATCGCATTGACCGGCATAACCGGACTGATTTACCCCCTCGGGATGACCGGGATCGCCCAAGCCCTCTTCCCGTATCAGGCCAATGGCAGCCTGATCGAGAGGGACGGCAAGGTGATCGGCTCCGAGCAGATCGGCCAGGCCTTCAGCGGCGAGGGCTACTTCCATGGCCGGCCCTCCGCCGCCGGCGACGGCTACGACGCTGCCGGATCCAGCGGCTCCAACCTCGGGCCGACCAGCGCGAAGCTGGTCGACCGCATCAAGGCCGATACCGGGGCGCTGATGGCGGAAAACCCCTCGGCGCCGGTGCCGATGGATCTCGTGACCGCATCGGGCAGTGGCCTCGACCCGCATATTTCTCCGGAAGCCGCCCACTTCCAGGTGCCGCGCGTCGCCAGGGTCCGCGGCATGGACGAGGCCGCGGTAAGGAAACTGGTCGATGGTCATATCGAAGCGCGGGTACTTGGCTTCATGGGCGAACCGAGAGTGAACGTGCTTGCGCTCAACCTTGCGCTCGATGGCGCCGGCGCGCAATAAGAGGGAGGCATCGGAGCCCGTTTGCCACGGGCTCCGATGTTCCCAACGAGGTAAGTCTAATGGTTGACGAGAGACACGCTGCCGATGCCCGACCGTCGCCGGACGCTCTCCTTGAAAATGCCGAACGCGAAACGCGCGGCCGCCTGAAGATCTTCCTCGGTGCCGCGCCCGGCATCGGCAAGACCTATGAAATGCTGGTTTCGGGCAGGGCACGCAAGGCCGAAGGCGTGGACGTGGTCGTCGGTGTCGTCGAGACCCATGGTCGCAAGGAGACCCAGGCGCTTGTCGAAGGTTTCGAAGTCGTCCCGCGCAAGAAGGTCGATTACAAGGGCCACCTCCTCGACGAGATGGACATAGACGCCATCCTCGCGCGCCGACCGGAACTGGTGCTCGTCGACGAGCTTGCCCACACCAACGTCGACGGTTGCCGCCACTCCAAGCGCTACCTCGACGTCGAGGAGATCTTGGCCCGAGGCATCGACGTCCATACGACGCTGAACGTCCAGCACATAGAAAGCCTCAACGACGTGGTCGCGCAGATCACGCGCATTCGGGTCCGCGAGACTGTCCCGGACTCAATTATCGATCGCGCCGATGACATCGAGATCATCGATCTCACGCCGGACGACCTGATCAAGCGCCTGCACGAGGGCAAGGTCTATTTGCCGAAGACGGCAAAACGGGCGATCCAGAACTACTTTTCGCCAGGTAATCTGACGGCCTTGCGCGAGCTCGCTCTGCGCCGCACGGCGCAGCGCGTGGACGAGCAGCTTATAAGTCATATGCAGGCGCATGCCATTCCCGGTCCCTGGGCCGCGGGAGACCGGGTGCTCGTCTGCGTCGATGAACATCCGCGCGGGGCCTCGCTCGTGCGCTACGCCAAGCGCCAGGCGGACCGCTTGCGCGCCCCATGGGCGGCACTCCACGTCGAGACATCACGGTCGGTCAACCTCTCCGATACCGACAAGGACCGGCTTGCCGCGCATCTGCGGCTCGCGGAGCAACTCGGCGGCGAGGCAACGACGATTCCCGGGCAGAATGTAGCGAGCGAAATCCTTCGCCATGCGGCGGCGAGCAATGTCACGCAAGTGATCATCGGCAAACCCGACAAGTCCCGATGGCGCGCGCTCGTCGAAGGATCGGTCTCCCATGACCTGATACGGCATGCGGGCGACATCAGCGTGCATGTGATTTCCGGCGCGGCGGCAGCGCCGGCCGAACAGCGCGGCATCAAGACGGCGCCGCCACCGACGCAGTTCAAACTCCGGCCCTATCTCTGGAGCACGGTCTATATCGCCGCGGCACTCGCACTCGGCGCGCTGCTGGACCAGGTTCTGGACGTCCAGAACATCGCGCTCGTGTTCCTGATGGCGGTGCTGACTTCGGCGCTGACCGCTGGGCTGTGGCCGGCACTCTATGCCTGCCTCGTAAGCGCACTGGCTTTCAACTTCTTCTTTCTCGAGCCCCGCTACACCCTGACGATCGAGGATCCGGAGAGCGTCCTGGCGCTCGTCTTCTTTCTCGTGGTCGCGGTTATCGCGAGCAACCTGACGGCGCGCGTGCAGCGGCAGGCAATCGCCGCGCGTCAGCGGGCAAGGACGACCGAAGACCTCTATCTGTTCTCGAAGAAGCTCGCGAGCACCGGCACCCTCGACGACGTGCTTTGGGCTACGGCCTACCAGATCGCCTCCATGCTGAAGGTGCGGGTCGTCATTCTTCTTCCGGAGGAGAATTCGATCGAGGTCAAGGCGGGCTACCCGCCGGACGACACCCTGATCGATGCCGATATCGCCGCTGCCCGCTGGGCATGGGAACATGACCGGCCGGCCGGGCGCGGGGCCGACACGTTGCCGGGCGCAAAACGCCTCTATCTCCCCTTGAAGACCGGGCGCACCGCCATCGGCGTAGTCGGGCTCGACAATGACAAGCAGGGACCACTGCTGACGCCCGAGCAGCAGCGGCTCTTCGATGCGCTGGCCGATCAGGCGGCGCTCGCCATCGAGCGGATCCAGCTCGTCGCCGACGTCGATCGGGCGAGACTGGCGGCGGAGGCCGACAGGCTTCGCTCCGCGCTGTTGACATCGATCTCCCACGACCTCAAGACGCCGCTTGCCGCCATCATGGGAGCGGCCAGCACGTTGCGTGACTATTCTCCCTCCATGCCGGAGGAAGACCGCAGCGACCTTCTTTCGACCGTCGTCGATGAATCCGAGCGTCTCAACCGGTTCATCACCAATCTCCTCGACATGACACGGATCGAATCCGGAGCGACGCAGCCGAACGCCTCCTCGCACTATGTCGGCGACATCGTCGGCACCGCATTGAGTCGCGCGAACAAGATTTTGGCAAGGCACAGGACACTGATCGACATTCCGCCGGATCTGCCGATGTTAAAGCTCGATCCCGTCCTGTTCGAGCAAGTGCTGTTCAATCTTCTCGACAATGCCGCCAAATACGCCGCGCCGAACTCGACGATCCAGATTCGCGGATGGGCAGACGGCAACGTCGTCTTACTGCAGGTCATGGATGAGGGCCCGGGCATTCCGAGCGGCGACTTCGAGAGGGTGTTCGATTCCTTCTATCGCGTCGAAAAGCGCGATCATGTCCGGGCCGGCACCGGGCTCGGCCTTTCCATCTGCAGGGGATTTATTGAAGCGATGGGCGGCTCGATCTCCGCCGGAAACAGGACGGACAGATCCGGAGCGATCTTTACGATCAGGATGCCCATTCCGGCGGAAAGGCCAAATCAGGAAAATCTGACATGACGATTTCTGCCGTGAAAATACTGGTCGTGGACGACGAGCCGGCGATCCGCAAACTACTTCGCGTCGGCCTGACGACGGAAGGCTATGCGGTGATGGAAGCGATCAACGCCAGGGACGCGATCGCCCAGGTGAGCGCCGATCAGCCGGACCTGATCCTGCTCGACCTAGGCCTGCCCGACATGCCCGGCCACGACCTCCTTGGCAAATGGCGAAACGAAGACGCTCTGGATTTGCCGATCGTCATTCTCTCCAGCCGCACCGACGAGACCGGCATCGTCCGGGCGCTCGAAATCGGTGCTGACGACTATGTCACCAAGCCGTTCGGCATGAAGGAACTCGTGGCGCGCATCCGCGTCGCGCTTCGGCACAGGCTGCAACAACAGGGCGAGCGACCGATCTTCAAGACCGGCGAACTTTCGGTCGATCTCGTCAAGCGCATCGTGAAGATCGGGGACAAAGAGATAAAGCTGTCGCCCAAGGAGTACGATATTCTGCGCGTGCTCGTGCAGCATGCGGGCAAGGTCATCACGCACCAATATCTGTTGAACCAGGTTTGGGGCGGATCGACCGACGTCCAGTATCTTCGCGTCTACGTTCGGCAGCTTCGCCAGAAGATCGAGCGCAGCCCGGACCAGCCCCAATACATCACCACAGAGACCGGCGTCGGCTACCGCCTGCGCGAGGTCGAATAGGCCCGAACGCCAATACTTGAGTGCGCGAGCAGCGAAGGGACGCAATGAAAATCTCGGAAATCATCAGTCCGGAGAGTGTGAGGCTGGATCTGGCCTCTCCATCGAAAACGAGCCTTCTTCAGACGATCTCGGAAATCGCCGGAGCGGCGCTCGGCATTGAAGCCTCGGAAATATTCCTTGCTTTGATCAACCGGGAAAAGCTCGGCTCGACCGGGATCGGTCAAGGCATCGCCATCCCGCACGCGCCCGTACCGGCTGTCGAGAGCCCCTTCTTCCTGATGATACGGCTGAAAAAACCGATTGACTTCGAGGCCGTCGACGACGCTCCGGTCGATATTGTTTGTCTGTTGCTGACACCGGCTCAGGGAAGCCAGCTGAATGCGCTGGCCCAGCTGGCCAGAAAGCTGCGGTCAACGGAAATCGTCGGGGCGATCCGTTCCGCGTCATCGCGTGAGGAGGTGTATTCGCTGCTGGCGGATGACGGCGCACCGTAGATTGGAAAGACGCAGTCCGCTCAAGCCGTGCCGCTGCGGGCCTCTTCGAGAAGCCTTGTGACCTCTTCGTCCGATGTCTGATCGAAGTCGACATAGTGGAGGCCGACCGCCCGGAACTCGTCCGGTGCTTGCAGGCAGATGACGTCATCAGCTTCCGCTTTCAGTTGCTCGAGGGCGTTACTTGGGGCGACGGGAACAGCAAGAATGATCTTGCCGGTTCGCGCTTTGCGCAACGCCTTCACGGCAACTTTGACAGTGCTGCCGGTCGCGACCCCGTCGTCCACAACGATCACCGTGCGTCCTTCGGTCGGCGTCGGCGATCGGTTGCCCTGATAGATCTCCCGCCGCCGCTCGATTTCAGCGAGCTGGTGCCGGCTTTCGGCCTCAACGTAAGCAGCGTTAGGATCAACGAGGCGCATAGCATCCTCGTTGTACACGAACTGCGGATCACTGCCGTCCACCACAGCGCCGATGCCATATTCTGGATGCCCGGGCGCGCCGATCTTGCGCACCAGAACCAATTCGAGCGGTGCGCGCAAGGCTTGGGCTATTTCGAATGCCACCGGCACGCCGCCGCGCGGCAGTGCCAAGATCAGAGGATCCGACTGAGCATATTTCGCCAGAACTCCTGCGAGCTGCCGTCCCGCATCCCGGCGATCTGCAAATTTCCGCTGTGGAGATGTCATGGTCTCAAGTCCCTATTCGTGTGTTGCCGAGATGGATCAAGAACCAGTCTGTCGCGTGCCGGATCACTTGATCCATCGTGCCGGGCTCCTCGAACAGGTGGCCCGCTCCGTCGATAATGATGAGCCGCTTCTCGCAGGCAAGCACGTCGAAAGCGCGTTTGTTCATGTCGATCACCGGCCCGTCGAGGCTCCCGACGAGAAGGAGTGTGGGAGCGCGAACCCCCGGCAGCACCTGGATGGCAAGGTCAGGGCGGCCACCGCGTGACACCACCGCGCCTACATCCGGTTCGGCATAAGCCGCCTGCAGCGCCGCGCCGGCGCCTGTGCTCGCGCCGAAATAGCCGATCGCCAAGTGCACCGTCTCGGGAGCTTCGGCGACCCAATGCTTGGCCGCCACCAGGCGTTCAGCGAGGAGATCGATGTCGAAGACGTTCCGGCGGTCCTGTTCCTCGTCGGGCCTCAGGAGATCGACGAGAAGTGTCGCCAATCCTGCTTCCCTCAGTGCGGCCGCAACACGATTGTTGCGAGGGCTGAAGCGCCCACTGCCACTGCCATGCGCAAAGATCACGAGACCGCTTGCGCCGGAAGGGACGCCGAGAAAGCCCTCGATGCCCGAGGGTTCAATTCTTACGGACTGCACATCGTCAGGTATCGAAAAGGCCATCTGCTTGCCCTCTCAGTCGCGGGGATCTTTCGGCTTCGCCCGATCCGATTTCCCACCGGAAACAGCTACGGGCCCATTACTGGCCGGAGTTGCCCGCCGATCCCGAACCGCCGATCGTCATGCGTTCCAATCCCGGCAGGCGCCGATTGTTCCCCGCTTCGCCAGACGATTGACCGGAACACTTTTCCCGAGCGGATGTTTGGTGGTGAGAGCAGAGCGCAAAGGTGCAAGTCATGGATCCGAGGACTGAGCTAAAGCTGCACACCGGCAACAGGATGCCAATCATGGGCGTAGGGACATGGCAGTTGACGATCGATACGGCCGACACGATCGCAACTGCCCTGAAGCTCGGCTATCGAATGATCGACACCTCCGGAGATTACGGGACCCAGCCGGGTATCGCAGAAGGGATCAGCAGGAGCGGCGTCGAGCGCCCAGACTTCTACCTGGTCACGAAAGTGGAGGAGGTGGGGGACGCGTATCAAGCGACGCGGAAAAATCTCGACGAATTGCAGCTCCGTTATGCCGATCTCATGCTGATACACCGTCCGCCGCAAACGAGTGCGGGAGAGGATCTTTGGCGGAGTCTGATCCGCGCGAAAGAGGACGGCCTTACGAAGGACATCGGCGTCAGCAATTACTCGGTCGAGCTCATGGACAGGTTGATAGATGCAACCGGCGAAGTCCCGACCGTCAATCAGATCGAGTGGAGCCCGTTCGGGCACAGCGACGATATGCTGCGCTATGCGACGGAAAAGCAGATCGTCATCCAGGCCTATAGCCCCCTGACACGCACGAAACGGCTCGGTGATGCGACGCTTGCAGAGATTGCCGCGAAATACGGCAAATCGCCGGCGCAAGTGCTGATCCGATGGAGCCTTGAGCGCGGCACGGTCCCCGTTCCCAAGGCAAACCAGCGGCAACATTTGGAAGAGAACATCGATGTGTTTGATTTCGATATCAGCGAGGCCGACCTGGAAACCCTCAATCGCCTGAACGAGCGCTACTCGTCGCTCGGGACGCTTCCATATAATTGAATATAAAAAAACGCGCAGGGTTGGCTGCGCGGAATTCCCACGATACGTCGCTGAGTGCAGCCACGCCGAAAACATCAACCCATCATGCCGATTCCGCTTCTCGCCGGAGGCGGTGTGGAAAACCGCTATTTTCGCGGTGGCAACGATGTCCCGATGCATTGCTGAAACGAACGCCGGAGTCTCAGTCCGTTTTCAATGTCCGTTTTCAATCAGTTTCTTCGTTGGGGCTGATAAGAAGGCGCCTCGTTGCAGTGGCAAAGGACCTTGCCAAGCGGTTTGGATTGTCCCGCCCGCGATCTGCTCCTGCGCCGCTGCGCTACCGTTGACCGCCCTTCCGTCCCGGATCGTGGCTATGATGGCGATCGTGCTCGCCTCCGCCGCCGGAAATTTTGCTGCGGGTACGATTGTCAGGTTCCGCAGGTGGCTTCGGAATGTCCAAAGGGGCCTTGGCATTTTCGTGCGATGCACCGGGGCCGCCCCGACGAATGCTTGCTGGTGTCTTCTTGGACGTGGACATAGTGCCTCTCATCGATCCTGTTGATAGCCCTGATGGGTCGTATTGACCTTGGTATTGCCTTGCTGCCCCTTCTTCTCTGTATCTGGGCGTGTCTCCGGCTTCTTGGATTCGACCGATGCCGTCGCGGTTTCTCCGGTTCCCTTCTCGCTTCGATTTTCCGGAGGTATTGGGGGTGGGCGGCTGCTCATGACGATCTCCTGAACTCTGTTTCGATCTGTCGTTGCTTCGATTTGTCGTTACAAGGCCGACGCCGCGCGGGCCTACGGTCCCAACGAGCCCGAACGGATGTTGTTCCCCGAATATCGCCCTTGAGGATTTGGCGACGCGAGCGCGCTCGACGGTCACCAGCCAGGGTTCCAATGACCGCTTCCGCCGCTGGGTCGCGGTCCCCGTCAAAGACATCATCGACAAGTTCGTTGGTGAGCAGGATTCCGTTGCGCAAGGGACTGCTGCCTTCACTGCGAGTCAGAATGACAACCGCGGCGTTCCTCAGCGATTTTCGGTCGGCGAGTACGTCGAGCAACGACATTGAATTTTCCTCGAGCTTTTGCCAGCAACGATCATGCTCGGTTACTGTCGAATTAGTGGCACGCGCCGATGCTCCAGGCTTGGCGCCGGTGGTCGAACCGCAGGCGAGTTGCGCGTTGGGACGGCCGCTCGATTTCCTCCGCGAAGCCGGCGCTGACCCAGAGCCTCGTAGCGAGCTTGGAACCGATCATTTCTCCGGTTGTTTGGATCGATATCCAGCCGATAGGCGGCAGTGGATTCACGGTTCGGGGAGCTCCCGGCGGCGTAATCACCTGCGGATGAACACTTCGCGCATGTGCTGGTCCAAACGCGGCAACGGGCGCATTGCACGTTGAGCGAAACAGATGGAGAGCGAAATGGAAAACAAATCGGATCGCGCAAAGAGCAAGGGAGAAAGCGGTACTGCCAAGAAAAATCAGCCTGGTCACGTCGGTGGCGCCGAGGCGCGCAAGTCGCAACAGTGGGGCGGGGGCTCCAAGGCCTCGAAAGGATCCGTCAGCCAAAGCGACAAGCACAACCCGAATTCAAGCGCGAAGACCTGATGTGCTGGTGCAGGCGCCAAGGTGGTAAGAAACTCCTGCCGCCCTGGACCAGCCGGACGTCCCTCAAGAAAGCGGCCGCGCACGTTCCGGCTAACGCGAGGATACAGAGGGAGACGCGCAGCATTGCCGAAGCGACCCGCTCATGCGGCTTCTTGTCATGTGCTTGAAAAGAAATGGTGCCGCTTACGTGACTCGAACACGTGACCCCATCATTACGAATGATGTGCTCTACCGACTGAGCTAAAGCGGCCCTGGCTAGTCCCGCGGAGAGCCGCGGAACGAAGTGTGAGGCGCTGATAAACGGAAAGCGGCAAGATTTCAAGCCATCAGTTTCGAGAACTTGAAAATTCCTTGGGCGGATGAACATGGCGATTGGCGCCGAGCGCCAGCCGTGCTCGGGCCGCGTCGTATTCCCGTTCCAGCCGGTCGATGAGTTGTGCCACCGTGCTTATTTCGCGGATGGCGCCGATGCCTTGGCCGCAGCCCCAGATGTCCTTCCAGGCCTTTGCCCCTTCGGCGGCGGTGCCGAAGTCCATCTTCGACGGGTCCGCCTCCGGCAGTCTGTCCGGGTCCATGCCGGCGGCGCTGATCGAAGGCTTGAGGTAGTTGCCGTGAATGCCGGTGAAATAGTTGGAATAGACGATGTCGGCGGCGCTGCTGTCGACGATCATCTGCTTATAGGCATCGCTGGCGCGCGCCTCCTCGGTGGCGATGAAGGGAGAACCAATATAGGCCAGGTCCGCGCCCATCGCCTCTGCTGCGAGGATGGCGTCGCCGGTGGCGATCGCGCCGGAAAGCAGCAGCGGTCCGTCGAACCACGCGCGGATCTCCTGGACAAGCGCAAAAGGCGAGAGCGTTCCAGCGTGGCCGCCGGCCCCGGCGGCAACCGCGATCAGGCCGTCTGCGCCCTTGCGGATCGCGGAATTGGCGTGTCGATTGTTGATAACGTCGTGGAGCACGATGCCGCCGTAGGAATGGATGGCGGCATTCACTTCCGGGACCGCGCCGAGCGACGATATGACGATCGGCACCTTGTATTTAACGCACAGCATCAGGTCCTGCTCGAGCCTGGCGTTTGACTTGTGGACGATCTGATTGACCGCGAATGGCGCCGCGGGCCGGTCGGGATGCTTGTCATCGTGGTCGGCGAGCGTTTCGGTGATTTCCGCGAGCCACTCATCGAGCTGCGATTGCGGGCGTGCATTGAGGGCAGGAAAGGAGCCGATGACGCCGGCCTTGCATTGCGCGATCGTCAGTCGGGGATGCGACACGATGAAGAGCGGCGCACCGACCACCGGCAGTCTCGTTGTTCCGGAAAGGATTGGCGGCAAGGGCATCAGGTTACTCCCACGTTTTGACGTTTGCGTAAACGTCAAAACAAATAGCAGCAACCGGTGGAGTTGCAAAGAGACGCTTTTCCGCGCACCCGTCGGGCCCGCCTCGTTTTCCTCGTCGAAGTCCCGGTGGTGTTGTGCCTGGACTTGCGAATTCCGAAAGCAACGGTTACCCAATCGTTAATAAAAACCAACGGCGTGGATCGGGAAGGGGACTATTCTCTCCTGAAAGGATGGAAACACCCGCTCGACCGCGGCGCGCCGCTACAGCGACCGCGCATCTTGTCAGACGCGCAAAGATCGCTGTAGTGCTTTGAATTACTGCATGTTTCTTCAGAAACATGCAGTGGTCTTCGTCGCACAGAAGGACTTGATGTGAGCGGACTCGAAACTGCGATCAGGAATGCACTGGAACGCTCGGACAGAGGCAACGCGGAAATCCGTGCACGCATCTATCAGTCGGCCCGTCAGGCGCTGGAAAACGGACTGAAAAAGCAGCAGATCGAAGACCCAGACGTGGTCGCGAAACAACGCCATCGGCTCGAGGCGGTCATTCACGCGATAGAAACGGAAGAACGGGCCGCCTTGCGGGCGCGTTCCGCTGCGGCACCGGCCGTCAGCCTCGGCGGAGCAGGCGAGCGGGCGGCGCCCAATCCGGCGGCTGCGGATCTTGCCGTTTCCGCCCGTCGCGAGCCGGCTGCCGGTGAAAAAGGACGCGCCGGGCAGGGCGAGAGCGACCTTGGTGCGCTGCGGGCCGATCGCGAGGACTCGTTAGCTTCGGGCCGGATCGTCGCCACACCGCCATCCGCGGCCGCGGACGGCAAGGCCGCGTCGGCTGCGCCCGACGTGGGCGCCGCAGACAAGCGGCCGCGCAAGCGCCGCCGCGGGCGCCTGCTTTCCTTTGCCATGGTCGTGGCAACGCTCGCGGCGGCTGCCGGCGCCACGGTGTGGTGGATCCAGACGAACGACCTGCTGAAATCTCCGGCCGACACCAGCGTCGCCAATCCGCCGGCCACCGTGGAATCGGAAGATTTCGACGGCGCGGCAGGACTTCAGAACCTCGCCGCACAGGAGGGCTTCTCGGGCGAGTGGATCGAGGTATTCAAGCCGGCGGATGTTGCGGCGATCAAGCCGGGCGCACGCGCGACCGTCGAGCCCTTGAACGACGACGGCGGTGAGCGCGTGCGCGTGACGTCGGCCGTCGCCGGCAGGGATGGGGATCTCGTCTTCGAAATTCCCGCCGATATACTGGCACAACTCTCGGGCAAATCATCGACAGTGGCGCTCACCGTCCAGGCCGCGCCCGGCAAGACGGCTGAATTTTCCGTGGAATGCGACTTCTCTTCGCTCGGCGCCTGTGGCCGCCACCGGTTCACCGTGCATGACGAGCGGCTGGATATGCTGTTCAAGATCTCGTTCGATCGGAGTATTGCTCCAAGCGGTCCCGGCAGGCTCGTGCTTAACAGCGATGTGAGCGGGGGAGGCAACAGTCTGGACATCTTCGCGATTCGCGCGCTGCCGGGGCAATAGCGCCGTCTGAGGCCCTGTGTCGTGAATCTGCGTCTGATAAGTCGTGCGGCGGTGTTCGTGCGTTCATTTGAACGCACGTCAGATCATTTCAGAAAGCCCGGTCCAGAGCCAACGATCTTGTCATCGACCTCGCCAATGGCCGCCTCGTCCTTGCCGTCATAATCCAGATTCTTGAGCATATGGCGGATCAGATTGATCCGGGCACGGCGCTTGTCGTTGCCACGGATAACGGTCCAAGGGGCATGGTCGGTGTGCGTCTCCTTCAGCATCCGATCACGCTTCTCGGTGTAGTCGTCCCACTTGTTCAGCGCCGCGATGTCCATCGGCGACAGCTTCCAGATCTTCAAGGGATCATGCCGGCGATCATGGAATCGCTTCAATTGCATCTCCCGGCCGATATTCAGCCAGAATTTGAAGAGCTGAATGCCCTCGTGGACGATCATTTTCTCGAAGCGGGGAGCCTGCTTGAGGAAATGCTCGTACTGCTCGGGTGTGCAGAAACCCATGACCGGTTCCACACCCGCGCGGTTGTACCAGGAGCGATCGAAGAGCACGAATTCCCCCGCCGTTGGAAAGGTTGCCACGTAGCGCTGGAAATACCATTGGCCGCGCTCGGTCTCGGTCGGTTTGGTGAGCGCGACGATGCGGGCGGAACGAGGGTTCATATAGGCCATTGTCGCGTGGATGGCGCCGCCCTTGCCGGCCGCGTCGCGTCCCTCGAAAAGCGCCATCACCCGCTTGCCGGTCGCCTGCATCCAGAATTGGACCTTCACGAGTTCGATCTGCAGTTTCGTCAGCGTTTCTTCGTACTCGTCCTCTTCGAGCTTCTTCTTGTAGGGATAATCATCGGACGAGAAGGCCTCGTCATCGATCCAATTCGGCAATTGCGGGTAATCTATATCGAAGACGCGGGACTTGCCGCCGATCCGCAATTCGACTGCCCGGCTCTGCGGTTTGGCCTCGGCTGCCGCTGTTTCTGCTGCCATTTGCTTTGCCTCCCGCTGATGCTCGATTTCCTCGAAAGAGGCCACAATTGCATTGCGGATTCAAGCATGTCGTGAAAATCATGTCATGAAGCAGCGCTATCTCTCTGCTTTCGCGGCATCGTGATCAGGGAGAACTGCAATTGAGTCATGAGGATGTTGTGTTGGACGACGCAAAGGTGTTCTGGCGAACGCTGCTGCCGAGGCTGAAGGCGGAACGGTGGGTTCTCGGCCTTTCGGTCCTCATCGCCGTTCTTGCCACGCTCGCTGGCATTCATATCCTCGCCGTGCTGCCGTTCTGGATCGTTCTTGCCGCAGCGCTGCTCAATCGCAGCGTGCCATCCGAGCAGCCGCCACCGGTCAGCGTCGTTGCCGCCGAAAAGGGAGGGGATCCGCTGATTCCGGCATTGAACGCGCTCGATATGCCCGTGCTCGTCGTCGCCGCGGACGAGACAGTGCTCTTTCAGAACATTGCCGCTGAAAAGGCCTTCGGCACGATTCCCCCGAACAGCGATCTTTCCGCGCGTGTCCGTTCCCCGGGCATCCTCGATATGGTTCGCGAGACAATCGCCACCGGCAAGATCAATCAGATCGAACACACCGAGAGACTGCCTTCGGATGCCGTCTATGTCGTCAGGGTTGCGCCTGCCGAAATTGGAACCGATGGTTCGAGCCGGCGTATCTTCCTGCTCACTTATCGCGACATCTCACAGGCGCGCCGGATCGACCGGATGCGCTCCGATTTCGTCGCCAATGCCAGCCACGAACTGCGCACGCCGCTCGCCTCTCTTCGCGGCTTCATCGAGACGCTGCAGGGGCCGGCGCGCAACGATCCGAAGGCGCAGGAGAGGTTTTTTGGCATCATGCACGAACAGGTCACCCGCATGAGCCGCCTCGTCGACGATCTCCTGTCGCTCTCTAGGCTCGAATTGAAGTCGCATCTTGCCCCGGAAGACATGGTCGATCTGGCGCCGCTGCTCGGGCACGTGCGCGACAGCCTGCTGCCGCTCGCGACCGAACTCGACGTGACGATATCGCTCGACGTCCCCGATGCACCGGTCTTCGTCCGGGGAGATCGCGACGAATTGATCGAGGTTTTCGAGAACCTGATCGAGAACGCCTGCAAATACGGGCAGGAGGGCAAGAGGGTCGAGGTGCGTCTCGCAGGCGGCGAGGGCGAACAGGCCGAGGTGAGGGTCGAGGACCACGGTCCGGGCATCCCGGCCGAGCACGTACCGAGAATAACCGAACGTTTCTATCGGGTTAACGTCGAGGCGAGCCGTTCCAAGAAGGGCACCGGTCTAGGGCTCGCCATCGTCAAGCATATCCTTACGCGCCACCGCGCCCGTCTCCTGGTCCATTCGGAGGTCGGCAAGGGTACGATCTTCACGGTCCGCTTCTGACACATTGCGGAATTCGGAATTACGAAGATTCTTCAATGACATAGGCTGTCACAATGTGGCCATCGGCAGCTAACTAGGGGCAGCCGATCGTACGGCGAAGAGAGCGCTGGAACTGAAGCGCACCAACACAAGCCCATTCCGGGAGAACATCCATGAAAGCTCTTAAACTCACTGTAGCGGCGCTGGTCGCCTCGGCCGCATTCGCGGGCGCCGCAGCGGCTCGCGATCAGGTCCAGGTCGCTGGCTCCTCGACCGTTCTTCCTTACGCAAAGATCATCGCCGAAACCTTCCCCCACGGTAAGGGTCTCTACCCGTTCCTGCCGAAAGTCGCCGTGATATCGGTATCAAGCGCCGCTATGCTGCCGAGCGCCGCGCCCTGAGGCGTCGGCGTGGCGCTCGTGGGATCACTCTACATGATGCTGATCGTTCTGGCGCTGTCGCTGCCGATCGGTGTTGCGGCGTCGATCTATCTCGAAGAGTTCGCGCCGAAGAACGGCCTGACCGACCCGATCGAGGTCAGCATCAACAATCTCGCGGCCGTGCCATCGATCGTCTACGGTCTTCTTGGTCTTGCCGTCTTCATCAACTTCGCCGGCATGCCGCGCTTGGCGGCTCTCGTCGGCGGTTTCGTGCTGACGCTGATGACGCTGCCGACGATCATCATCGCCACCCATGCGGCGTTGAAGGCCGTGCCGCCGTCGATTATCCGGGATCGCCGCTGGAACCGTCCACGGCCCTGCCGGTGCAGATCTACATGTGGGCGAACGAAGCGGAGCGCGCCTTTGTCGAGCGGACGTCCGGGCGATCATCATTCTCCTGATCTTCCTCGTTTTCATGAATCTCGGCGCAATTCTGTTGCGGCGTCGCTTTGAGCGCCGCTGGCAGTGGGGTAAGGACTATGAATAGGATGTCGGAAGCTGCAGTGGAAAAAGCTCTGGACGTGAAAATGAATACGGTACCCTACAAGATGATCGGCAAGGACGTGTCGGTCTATTACGGCGAGAAGCGCGCGCTCTTCGACGTCAATCTCAATATCCGTGAAAACACCGTGACAGCCTTGATCGGTCCCTCGGGCTGCGGCAAGTCGACGTTTCTGCGCACGCTGAACCGTATGAACGACACGATCGAGAACTGCCGCTTTTCCGGCAAGATCACGCTCGACGAGGACGACATTTACGATCCGTCGATCGACGTCGTGGAACTGCGGGCCCGTGTCGGCATGGTGTTCCAGAAGCCGAACCCGTTCCCGAAGTCGATCTACGAGAACATCGCCTACGGTCCGCGTATCCACGGTCTGTCGCGCCACAAGTCCGACATGGATGCGATCGTCGAAAGCAGCCTGCAGAAGGCAGGTCTTTGGAACGAGGTGAAGGATCGCCTGCACGAGCCGGGCACCGGCCTTTCCGGTGGCCAGCAGCAGCGCCTCTGCATCGCGCGTGCCGTTGCGGTCAGCCCTGAAGTGATCCTGATGGACGAGCCCTGTTCGGCGCTCGATCCGATCGCCACCGCGAAGGTCGAGGAACTCATCCATGAGCTCCGCGCGAACTTCACCATCGTCATCGTGACCCACTCGATGCAGCAGGCCGCGCGCGTCTCGCAGCGCACCGCCATGTTCCACCTCGGCAACCTCGTCGAGGAGAACGAGACCGACAAGATGTTCACCAACCCGGATGACCAGCGCACGCAGGACTACATCATGGGTCGGTTCGGCTAAGCCAAGCGACAAGTTAACGGGCTTGCGAATTCGAGGAACGAAACATGTCATCCACACACATCATGTCGGCATTTGACGACGAGCTTAAATATCTGACACGGCGCGTCTCGGAGATGGGAGGCATTGCCGAGCAGATGGTAGCCGATTCCGTCCGGGCGCTGGTAACCAGCGACCTGGCGCTCGCTCAGAAGGTGATCTCCGACGACGTCATTCTCGATGACGCGGAGCGCCAGATCGGTGACAAGGCGATCGTCACCATCGCCAAGCGTCAGCCGATGGCCTCGGATCTCCGCGAGATCATGGGGTCGATCCGCATCGCCGCCGATCTGGAACGTGTCGGCGATCTCGGCAAGAACACCGCCAAGCGCGTGATCGCGGTCGCCGGATCCGGCATTCCGCGCAAGCTCGCCCGTGGCCTGGAGCATCTGGCAGAACTGGCCTTGGTCCAGCTCAAGGAGGTGCTCGACGTCTATGCCTCGCGCTCGCCGGAAAAGGCAAACAGCATCCGCGAGCGCGACGAGGAGATCGACGCAATCTACACGTCGCTTTTCCGCGAGTTGCTCACCTATATGATGGAAGATCCGCGCAACATCACGCCCTGCACGCATCTGCTCTTCTGCGCCAAGAACATCGAGCGGATCGGCGACCATGCGACCAATATCGCCGAGACCATCTATTACATGGCAACGGGCGCCCAGCCGCAAGGCGAACGGCCGAAGGACGACACGACGTCGACCCTGGGGTCGGTGAC
Organism: Ensifer sp. IC3342; assembly: GCF_020193655.1. Classification (GTDB taxonomy): domain Bacteria; phylum Pseudomonadota; class Alphaproteobacteria; order Rhizobiales; family Rhizobiaceae; genus Sinorhizobium. The sequence goes on along the minus strand of NZ_JADYVE010000001.1, from coordinate 999,293 downwards.
GGACTAGGGCGGTCCGATGTCCGCATGCCTTCGCGCATGCAGTAATCCTATCCCCGGCCGTGACTTTCGCGGCCTACACTGTGTCGCGGTGGCACGATGACACCACCCGCGCGTGGGAAGGAGCATGACCGAATGTTAGCCCGCCTGCCTTCCACGGACATCAAAAAAGGGGCGATATCGCCCCTTTTTCAATTGCGTTCGCGTGAGGCCGGTCAGCGCATGCGCCGGCGCTCGGCGGAAGGCTGATAGGCGAGCCGCGTGTGATAGCTGCAATAGGGCGACGATTCCGGCGAGTCGTTGCCGCAGAAATGGAACTCTTCTTTCAAGGGGTCGCCGATCGGCCACTTGCAGGTGCGCTCCGTGAGTTCCGTCAGGCCGAGGCGCCGCGACATCGGGACGACGACGTTCGGTGCGAGTTCGAGATCCTGGTCGGCAACGAGATCGACTTCGATCTCTTCCTTCAGCACGGTGGCGCCGGCGGTGCGGGTGACGGTGCGGGTGGCGACGCGCGCGGCATAGTTCGGCGCCCGGGGGGCGGACGTGGTGCGCTTCGGGCGTGCGGCAGTGGTTGTGCCGCCCGCCTTTGCGCGGCCTGGCAGGCTCAACCGGTGAACCTTGCCGATCACGGCGTTGCGGCTCACGCCACCCAATTGTGCCGCGATCTGGCTGGCGCTCAGGCCTTCGGACCACAGCTTCTTCAGTTTCTCCACCCGCTCGTCAGTCCAGTTCATTTCTGCACTCTCCGTTCTCGGCGTTGGATGGCAGAATCCATCACCACGCTCCGGAAAAACTCCGGAACTGCAACGCGATAACTCTTTTGGTGACTAGGTCCGCCGCATGCGTCTAGTAATTGAATATTAACCTACTGGCAGGGTGACTCCGTGGCAAGAGTCGCGGGATTCGCGCCGAATCGATTTTGGGGTTTTCCCCAACTTGCTGGCTCGCCGTTGCATTTTTGCAAGCCCCCGCCGGATGTTTTTTCGCACGTCGGTATCCGCGCGCTCGAGCTCGCTGCAAGCCTTGGTTTTGTTGACATTGCGGTGCGAAATGGGAATAGTGCCTGCGCCGCCGAAAGGCGGCATTTTTGATTTTTATCGGACACGATCGCCCGATATCGATGCCAACAGGACGGAAGGAGAAGTTCGCCATGGCCGCAACAACGCCGCTCTACGACACCTATATGCGTGCGCCGTTGCGTTTCGAGCGAGGTGAGGGCGTCTGGCTCATTGCCGAGGACGGTTCGCGCTATCTCGATTTTGCCGCCGGCGTTGCCGTGAACTCGCTTGGCCATGCCCATCCGCACCTCGTCGAGGCGCTGAAGGCGCAGGCGGAAAAGGTCTGGCATCTTTCCAACCTCTACGAGATTCCGGGGCAGGAAAGCCTGGCGCGCCGGCTGACGGCAGTGACTTTCGCGGATCGCGTGTTCTTCACCAATTCGGGTGCGGAAGCGCTTGAATGTGCCATCAAGACCGCGCGCCGCTATCATTTCGCCAGGGGAAATCCGGAAAAATTCCATATCATCACCTTCGAAGGCGCCTTCCATGGCCGCACGATCGCGACGATTGCGGCCGGCGGCCAGCAGAAGTACATCGAAGGGTTCGGACCAAAGGCGCCGGGCTTCTACCAGGTTCCCTTCGGCGACATCGCTGCGGTCAAGGATGCGATCAACGACGAGACGGCGGCGATCCTGATCGAGCCGATCCAAGGGGAGGGCGGCATTCGAACGGCAAGCAAGGAGTTTCTGCAGGAGTTGCGGGCGCTTTGCGATGAATTCGGCCTGCTCTTGATCCTCGACGAGGTTCAGTGCGGCATTGGCCGGACCGGCAAGCTGTTCGCCTATGAATGGGCCGGCATCCGGCCGGATATCATGGCGGTCGCCAAGGGCATCGGCGGCGGCTTTCCGCTGGGCGCATGCCTGGCGACCGAAGAAGCGGCGGCCGGCATGGTCACGGGCACGCATGGCTCAACCTATGGCGGCAATCCGCTGGCCATGGCGGTCGGAAACGCGGTCCTCGACGTGGTTCTCGCCGACGGGTTCCTGGAGCAGGTGCGCGACGTCGCGCTTGTCTTCCGGCAGGGGCTCGCGTCGCTCAAGGATCGTTTCCCGGATGTGATCGAGGAAATCCGCGGCGACGGGCTGATGCTCGGCATCAAGGCAAAGGTGCCCTCGGCTGACCTGTTGAAAGCAATCCGCGCCGAGAAACTGCTTGCAGTTCCTGCTGGCGAAAACGTGCTGCGCCTGCTGCCGCCGTTGATCACCACCGCCGCCGAGGCCCGAGAAGGGCTTGCAAGGCTTGAGCGCGCCGCCGAGGCGGTTAAGAGCAACAGCGGCAACGCGGCGGCCTGAACGGCCCCGACTTTCACGACAGGAATTCTGAACAATGACAGGTACCAGACATTTTCTCGACATCTCGGCGATGGCGACCGCCGACTTGAGGACGATCATTGACGACGCCCGGGTTCGCAAGACCGCGACGAAGGACGGCACTGCCGAACGCCCGCTTGCCGGCAAGATGCTCGCGATGATTTTCGAGAAGCCTTCCACCCGTACGCGCGTCTCCTTTGACGTCGGCATGCGTCAGCTCGGTGGCGAAACCCTGTTCCTTTCCGGAACTGAAATGCAGCTCGGCCGCGCGGAGACGATTGGCGATACCGCCAAGGTACTTTCGCGCTATGTGGACGCGATCATGATCCGCACGACCGACCATCGGCGGCTGCTGGAGCTTGCCGAACACGCGACGGTGCCGGTCATCAATGGTCTGACCGACGATACCCATCCCTGTCAGATCATGGCCGACATCATGACGTTCGAGGAGCACCGCGGGCCAGTCAAGGGCAAGACGATCGCCTGGACGGGCGACGGCAACAACGTCCTTCATTCGCTGATCGAAGGCTCCGCGCGTTTCGGATATCGCATGAACATGGCGGTGCCGCTCGGGTCCGAACCACAGGACAAATTCCTCAACTGGGCACGCAACAATGGCGGCGATATCCTGCTTTGCCATGAAGCCGAGCAGGCCGTCGCCGGCGCCGATTGCGTCGTCACCGACACCTGGGTATCGATGAACCAGGAGCACCGCGCCCGCGGCCACAATGTTTTCCAGCCCTATCAGGTCAACGGGGCCTTGATGAAACACGCCGCCCCGGACGCATTGTTCATGCACTGCCTGCCGGCGCACCGCGGCGAAGAGGTCACGGATGAAGTCATAGACGGTCCGCAATCGGTCGTTTTCGATGAAGCGGAAAACCGGCTGCACGCGCAGAAATCGATCCTCGCCTGGTGCATGGGCATCGTCTAACGACAGCGGCGCAGACCTTTCAGCTGCGCTTCGCGTTGACACAGCAGCTTTGCGCGTCTTATCAGATGCGCAAAGAGCTGAGCACTTTAAGCTGCTGCACATTGTTGTCCTCAAATCGGCTACGATTTAAGGAAACATGCAGTAGGGCGGACCGCCGTTGCAGATGCGGGCGAAACCTCGGCGGGGCCCCAGGCCGGCAGAGCATGAAAAGCCTATTGAATTTGCGGAGCTGAGACACAATCTAGGCGGCATACGGGCGGCCCCGATTTTGCTAACGGACAGTGGCCGCCCATCAGTCATCGTGCATTGCGGGCGCGTGCCGCGCCCGTCGGAATGCATACCTTCTGGACAAGTTCGTTCGCGACAGGGTCAAATGAAATGACGGGCAGGCTGCGCCGGGGGATATCGATGTCTCCACGCCGCTTCACCCGCGATGCAAGGAGCAAGACATGACAGAAACAGTGCGGGGGCTTGGCGAGTTCGATTTTGCCGGTGACGACCATGTCGTGCCTTTCCACGTCGAGGGGCTCGATGTACGCGGGCGCGCCGTGCAGCTCGGACCAATGCTCGATGCCATCCTGGAGCGGCACAATTATCCGCTGCCGGTCGCTCGTCTGGTCGCAGAGACTGTGGTGCTAACGGTACTGCTCGGCACGTCGCTGAAGTTCGAGGGCAAGCTGATCGTTCAGACGCAGGGCGATGGTCCGGTCGATCTTGTCGTGGCGGATTTTTCGACCCCGGACCGGGTCCGCGCCTATGCCCGTTATAGCGAGGAGGCGCTGGCTGCCGCCGAAGAGGGTGGGCGCACACAGCCCCATGAACTCCTCGGCAAGGGGGTTCTTGCCTTCACGATCGACCAGGGCGCTCACATGCAGCGCTACCAGGGCATAGTCGAACTCGATGGTGCAACGCTCGAGGAAATCGCTGGCGCCTATTTCCGCCAGTCGGAGCAGATTCCGACCAAGGTGCGCCTTGGTGTCGCCGAGCTTCTCGATCGCGACGAGGACGGCAAGCCTCGGCACCGCTGGCGCGCCGGCGGCATGGTTGCCCAGTTCCTGCCGGACGCCCCTGAACGCATGCGCCAGCCGGACCTTCCGGGCGGCGAGGGCGACGAAGGGGAGGCTCTCTACCTCTTCGAGGAGGACGATCTGTGGTCGGAAGCCAAGGTGATGGTCGAAACGATCGATACCGACGAACTGACAGACCCGACCGTCGGGACGGAAAGGCTCCTCTATCGGTTGTTCCACGAACGCGGAGTCCGCGTCTATCAGCCGCAAGCGGTCTTTGATCGCTGCAGCTGTTCGCGCGAGAAGATCCGGGCGGTATTAGCTGGGCTCGACCGCGAGGATATCGATAACAGCATCGAGGATGGCGTGATCAAGGTGACGTGCGAGTTTTGCTCCACCACCTATCGTTTCGAGGCCAGCGAGGTGCGCTCCCAGTGAGGCGCCTCGACTGATAGTCCTGCAGCGCCGCGCGACCTCAGTTCAGGGTGCGGACCAGCCCGGGTGAATCAAGCGAGAAGGCGGGGATCGCCACATTGAAGGTCTCCCCGTCCTCGGCCTCCATGCTGTAGTGGCCGAACATGACGCCGGAGGGTGTATCCAGCGGGCAACCGGAGGAATATTCGTAAGTGTCGCCGGGACTGAGCAGCGGCTGCTCGCCGATCACGCCAGGGCCACTCACTTCGTCGACCTGGCCGTTCTCGTCGGTGATGTGCCAGTAACGGGTCATCAGGCGAACCGTGGTGTCGGAATGGTTCGATATCACGATGCGATAGCCCCAAACATAGCGGCTATCGTCCGGATCCGACTGTTCTTCCAGATAGTACGGTTCGACGGTGACCTCGATGTCGCGAGTTAGGGCACGATACATGTGCAACACCTTATGCCAAATCTATTCAGGTATTCTACTGCAATATGGTTTCGGCAAGAATAACAGCAAGATTGCATGAGTCCCATTCAATTTAGACGGAGCCGAGTTCCATGCTCGACGGTGCGGTGCGCAGGCGGCTTGATCCGCTTCTTGACCGGCTGGGCGTCGTTCTGGTCAAGCGCGGCGTAAAGGCTGACACCATCACGATTTTCGGTCTCGGCCTCGGACTGGCCGCCGCCGGTCTCATCGCATACCGGTTCTATCTTGCCGGCGCCGTCATGATCCTACTCAGCCGACTGTGCGATGGTCTCGACGGAGCCGTCGCGCGCGCCAGTCGCGGCACAGATTTCGGCGGGTTTCTCGATATTGTCCTCGATTTCGCCTTCTATGGCGCAATCCCGCTCGCCTTCATCGTCTCGGATCCGGCTGCAAACGGCCTCGCCGGCGCCTTTCTGCTTTTCTCCTTTTATGTCAACGGATCGAGCTTTCTCGCCTATGCCATCATCGCCGAGAAGCGCGCCATGACGACCAGCGTGCGGGGGGCAAAGTCGCTCTATTTCACGACAGGGCTCGCTGAAGCCACTGAGACTATCGGTGTTTTCCTGGCCTTCTGCCTGTTTCCCGGATGGTTTTCGCCTCTCGCGGCGGTGTTTGCGGTCGTCTGCCTTTACACGGCCGTATCGCGGATCGCTCTTGCTCGCCTTAGTTTCCTCGATCCGTAATAAAAAACCGCCCGTGCATGCACGGGCGGCATCAACAAAACAGCGGTCTGGTGTAGCTAGGCCTTCACGCTTTTCAGAGCGCGGGCGAAATCCTCGATGAGATCCTCGCTGTCCTCGATGCCGGCGGAGAAGCGCACGGTGCCGGCGGAAATGCCGAGTTCGGCACGCGCTTCCTCCGTCAGGTTTTTGTGTGTTGTCGTCGCTGGATGGGTGATCAGGCTCTTGGAATCGCCGAGATTGTTGGAGATCCGGACGATTTCCAACGCGTTCTGAAGGGCGAAGGCCGCCTCCTTGCCGCCTTTCAGCTCGAATGCGACCAGCGTCGAACCGCCACTCATCTGCTTCGCGATGATATCCGCCTGCGGGTGGTCCTTGCGGCCGGGATAGATGACGCGGCCGACCTGCGGCTGCTCGGCCAGGAAGTCGGCGATGCGGCGGGCGCTTTCGGTCTGCTGCTTCACGCGCAGAGGAAGCGTTTCGACACCCTTGAGCAATGTCCAGGCGTTGAACGGCGACATGGCCGGGCCGGTATGGCGGAAATAATCGTGCAGATTTTCGTCGATCCATTCCTTGCTGGAAAGCACGACGCCGCCGAGGCAACGACCCTGGCCGTCAATATGCTTGGTGGCGGAGTAGACGACGACATGGGCGCCGAGTTCCAGCGGCTTTTGGAAGAGGGGGGTTGCAAACACGTTGTCGACGACCAGCTTGGCGCCGACCTGATCGGCGAGCTTCGCGACGCCAGCGATGTCGATCACCTCGAGTGTCGGGTTGGTTGGGCTCTCCAGGAAGAAGACCTTGGTGTTCGGGCGAACCGCCTGCCCCCAGTTTGTGAGATCGCGGCCATCGACGAGCGTGCATTCGACACCGTATTTGGGCGCGAGCGTCTCGACGACCCAGCGGCACGAGCCAAAAAGCGCGCGGGCGGCAACGATATGATCGCCGGCCCTCACCTGGCAAAGGATCGCCGAGGCAACGGCCGCCATGCCGGAGGCGGTGGCGCGGGCGTCTTCGGCCCCTTCGAGCATGCACATGCGCTTTTCGAACATGTCGTTGGTCGGACTGCCGTAGCGCGCATAGATGAAGCCATCGGTCTCGCCCTTGAAGCGGGCTTCCGCCGCTTCGGACGTTTCGTAGACGAAACCCTGTGTCAGGAAGATCGCTTCGGAGGTTTCGCCGTACTGTGAACGGAGGGTTCCGCCGTGGACGAGTTGGGTTGCCGGGCGCCAGGTCTTGCTCATGCGACAATCACTTTCACAACAAAAAAAACCGGCCGCGAAAACGGGCCGGTTTGACACCCGGCCTTTTTAGCTACTTGTTTAACGTGGCTGCAAGCCGACCGGCCAAATCACCACGGGATAAAGCTCCAATACTGCCTGGGCGCGCTTGCGTCAATTCCCGGAGTTTGGTTTTGTCTGGCAACTGGAATGAGGATCGGTATGGCTCGCGAGACAGGGATTTTGGCCGACCGCGCAATCGCCGCGCTGTTTGCCTCGGGGCGCTTGAAAAGCGAGAGACCGCTGGATGAGGACCAGGTCCAGCCGGCAAGCCTCGACCTGCGCCTCGGCGCCAAGGCGTTTCGCGTCCGGGCGAGCTTCATGCCCGGTCCGGCCCATCTTGTTGCCGACAAACTCGACCGCCTGAAATTGCATGTCATCGATCTCACCGACGGCGCGGTGCTGGAAACGGGCTGCGTCTATATCGTGCCGCTGATGGAGAGCCTCGCACTGCCGCAGAACATGTCGGCCTCCGCCAATCCGAAGAGTTCTACCGGCCGCCTCGATATCTTTACGCGCGTCATCACCGACAGGGCACAGGAATTCGACAAGATCCCCGCCGGCTACAGCGGCCCGCTCTATCTGGAAATCAGTCCGCGCACCTTTCCGATCGTCGTCAGGCGCGGCTCCCGCCTGTCGCAAATCCGTTTCCGCGTCGGGCATTCCGTCCTCTCCGAACAGGAGTTGCTGGCGCTGCACGAAAGTGATGTGCTGGTCGCAAGCGAGCGACCCAACGTCACCGGCGGCGGCATTGCGCTCTCGATCGATTTGAAGGGCACCGGCCCGGACGGCCTGATCGGCTATCGCGGCAAGCACCACACCTCGGTGGTCGATGTCGACAAGAAGGCGGAGCATCCGGTCTTCGACTTCTGGGAGCCGCTTTACAGCCGGGGCCGCGACGATCTGATCCTCGATCCGGACGAGTTCTACATCCTCGTCTCGCGCGAAGCCGTCCATGTTCCGCCGCTCTACGCCGCCGAAATGACGCCCTTCGATCCTCTGGTCGGCGAGTTCCGCGTCCACTATGCCGGCTTCTTCGATCCGGGCTTCGGGCACGCGTCGGCCGGAGGCAGCGGCAGTCGGGCGGTGCTGGAAGTCCGCAGCCACGAAGTGCCGTTCATCCTGGAACACGGGCAGATCGTCGGCCGCCTCGTCTACGAGCACATGATGGAGAGGCCGGACGGTCTCTATGGCCTCGACCTTGGCTCGAACTATCAGGCGCAAGGCTTGAAGCTTTCCAAGCATTTTCGCGCCGAGTGATCCTACTGCACGTTTCCTCAAATCGGACCCGATTCAAGGAAAACATGCAGCAATTCATAGTGCTACAGCGACCTTTTGTGCCTCTAACAGGATGCACGGCGCTGTAGACGCTTGACAGATCGCGGCTGTTGGGGAAATTTCCGCTTCTGACGCGGGTGTAGTTCAGTGGTAGAACGCCAGCTTCCCAAGCTTGATGTCGTCGGTTCGATCCCGATCACCCGCTCCATTTTTTCTCAAGTCTCCAACGATATGATGGGACTTCCGGGGGTGGCGCTGTTCGTCCCGTCGAGGTTCCTGTAGCCAGTCGGGCAACATCTCGATAATCTTTATAAAAACCCAACCGAATCCGCGTGTCCCGGGCCGCGGCTCCCAGTGTCGGATCGTCAAGTATCGGATCGTAATGACGCGTGCTCTGAGTCTACGAATTTGCGGAATCCTCGCGCTCTGCGCCTTCCTCATCGCCGAACCGGTGCTTGCGCAGCCGCGGGATCTGCCCTTGCTCTTCGATGCCCGTGAACGTATCGCCCGACCGGACCTGACCGGACTTGCGCGGCTTCGTTTTCTCACGACCGTCGATTTTCCTCCGTTTAATTTCATTGACCAATCGGGCAAGCTTTCCGGGTTCCACGTCGATCTTGCCCGAGAAATCTGCCGCGAGCTGGAGATCGAGGACAAATGCCAGATTCAGGCGGTGACCTACGCGGAACTCATCCCGGCGCTCGAACAAGGCCAGGGGGAGGCCGTCGCCGCGGGTATCGCGGTTCGCCCGGAGCTGCGCCAGCGTTTCGCCTTCTCCAGGGCCTTCATACAGCTGCCGGCTCGTTTCGCAGTCAACACCAAGGCCGAAGATCTCGTGACAAGTACGACCGCGCTTGAAGGAAAGCCCGTCGGCGTCGTGTCCGGCACGACGCACGAGGCTATGCTCAAGGCCTTCTTTCCGAAAATCGAGCCCAAGCCCTTTCCGGACCGGGATGCAATGCTCTCCGCGTTGCGGCAGGGTTCGGTTGCAGCCGTTTTCTCCGATGGCATGCAGCTCTCGTTCTGGGTTTCGGGCAGCGTCGCCGCAGGATGCTGCGCCTTGCTCGACGGCGCCTATTTCTCGCAACGTTTTCTCGGCGAAGGTTTGACGATCATGAACCGCAAGGCTGAGCCTGCGTTGACCCAGGCGATCGATCACGCACTGCTGGCACTGTCGCGCAGCGGCAGGCTCGAGGAGATCTATCTGCGTTATTTCCCGAACGGTATCTATTGACTGACGCGGAGCCGAAACCTAGCCACGCCGGAAGGGCAGCATCAGCGACCAGACGAGCTTGGTCGGCTCGTTTCGCCCATAGGCCTTGAGGCCCGTTACGATCGCCTCGTCGCCGCTTGCCGGTTGTGCGACATAGGTCGAGAACAGCCGGTCCCAGATGGAAAGGTTGAAGCCGTAGTTCGAATCCGTCTCGCTCCTCTCGACGGAGTGGTGGATGCGATGCATGTCCGGCGTGACGATAAGACGCCGCAGCCTCCTCTCGACCTTGGGCGGCAGCCGCAGATTGGCGTGATTGAACATGGCGCCGGCGTTGAGCACGATCTCGAAGAGCAGCACGGACAGGGCGGGGGCGCCAAGCGCGACAATGATCGCCGCCTTCCACACCATCGATAGAAGGATCTCCAAGGGATGGAAGCGGAGCGCGGTCGTCAGGTCGACGCCAGGATCGGCATGGTGGACGCGATGAATGCGCCAGAGGATCGGCAGCTTGTGGAAGACGACGTGCTCCAGCCAGATGGCAAAGTCCAGCACGAGGAAGGCGATGAGGCCGGAAAGAAATGGTGGAACGCCGACTGCGGGCAGTACCCCGTATCCGCGCATGTCGGCCCACAGCGCAACGCCCGTGGCCGCGGCCGGAAAGACGATGCGCAGCAACAGCGATGACAGAAGGAGAATCGAAAGGTTCGTCACCCAACGGCGGGCCTTCAACGCTTTCATGAGTTCCGGTCGTTCCAGACGCGGATGAGAGAGCTCGAGCACAGCAAGCAGCGCGAAAGCGGCGCCAAAGGCGATGAGGCGCCAGAGCGGTTCCGCAACACCGTAAAACAGCATCCGTTAAGACCCTCGCCGATGAGCCCGCGCCTATAGCGCCGTGCGTCTATCGGACGCGCAGGGACGCTATAGCACTTTGAATTGCTACTTCCGGAAGCGTGCGAGCGCGCCGCGTTCGATGGCGGCGCAGGTCAGTTTGTCCAGGCCAAGCCGGTCACGCAGCAATTGCAGAAGCCGGATTTCCTCGTTGCGAATACGCTGATCGGCGGCTGCGAGCTCCACGGCAAGTGCATAGGCCGTATCATAAAGCCGTTGCGGCAAAGCTTCACGGATCATTTCGAGCACGACGTCGAGGCCTTCCGGCGCGGCAAGCTGGGCCGAACACTCGCGGCCAATGTCGATCAGCCGGTGTTCGTCGAAACCGTCGAAGGCGGGCAGAAACCGGACGAGCCTGCCGATGCCGGCAAATTCGTCGTCGGCCATGTGCCGGTCGACAGCGGACATCATCACCATAACATAGATGAAGGCTTCGTGCTGACTGAGGCTTGCGGGCATGGTCCGGGCTCCTATGACGGAGGGCAGTTAGGAATTTCGGCTGGGGCTTACAAGTCCGGTGCCGTGTTATCCGGTACGGTTTCATCAGGTGCCGTGGCCACCGGCGGTTCATGGATGACGAGCGGCGCGCGACTCAGATCGCGCGGGTCGTCGCCGTAGAAGCCAAGCCTTGCGCTTCGGGCGGCTTCCGCCTTGGCTTCAAGCGAGCTGCCAGGCAGCGGTGTCGCCCAACCGTTGCTGACCAGCCATTCCGCCGCGTTTTCGTTTCCGACCTTGCAGGTCGTCGTGACGGTTCCCTCGGAATTTTCTTCGGGCCGATCGCAGATGAGCGCGCGCGCCCTCAGGAAGTTGCGAAAGGCGGTGCGCGCGACCATGCCGCAGGGCCAACTGCGGCCGTTGCCCTCGCAGGTTTTTTCGGCATTTTCCGGTTCGATATCCTTGAGCTGGACGGTCGTGTCGCCCGAGCGGATCAATCCGGCAGCAAGCGCGACCGGACGCTGGTAGACAATCGTGGCTGCTGCCGGCTTTTCTTTCGGTTCTGAGAGCGGCCGCCGCGGTGCAATGCGCTCGAGCGGCTGCGCAATGCCGTCCTGCGGCAAGGCGAAAAGCTGCGGTTCGATTGTCCGTGCGGGCAGTCGGTCGACCTTTCCGGTCGCCTTCTGCTCGGGTACCGCTGGCGGCGGTGGGGCGGCGGGCGCTTCCGCCGGCGGGTCCGGGACTTCGACCGTCGCCGCATCCGGCGTTTCGAGGGGGAAGTCCGGTCCGGCACCTTGCTGACCGCGCATCACGACGACACCGCCCCAGAGGATGCCGGCGTAAAGCAGGAGGGCGAAAAGCCCGCCAGCGATTGTGAACGACTGTTGCCGCATCAGGAAAGATATCCTACTGGCTGGCCCAGATGATCCGGGCGATCCACTCCACGTCTGACATTTCGAAATTGCGGTTCGGGTGATCCGGGTTGAGCGACAGGAGCTCGATGCCGCGTGGCGTTTGCCTGGACAATACTTTCGCCATCACCTCGCCCTCGCGGGTCTTGACGACGACGCGGTCGCCGCGCCGCACCTGCGCGGTCGGATCGACAATCAGAACATCGCCGTCGCGATAGAGCGGCAGCATGCTGTCGCCCTGGATCTCGAGGGCGTAGATGCCAGAGCGGCGCTCAAGCGTTGCAGGAAAGTCGACCACGTCCCAGCCTTGACCGGCGGGGAAGCCGCCGTCATCGAAGAAGCCGCCGGCGCCGGCCTGGGCGAAGCCAATGAGCGGGATGTCCGCCGATTGCTGCCGCTCGTCCGCCGGCACACTCATTTGCGCCGCGGGGCGCATGAGGGCCATGAACTGGTCGAGGGACGAACCCGTCGCCTCTAGGATTTTCGAGATCGATTCCGTCGAGGGCCAGCGGTCGCGACCGTCGGCGGATTGGCGCTTCGATTTGTTGAAGGATGTGGGATCGAGGCCAGCGCGACGCGCCAGGCCGGACGGCGACAGCCGATGGCGCTCGGCCAGCGCGTCAATGGCGCGCCAGATGCTGTCGTGTGAAAGCATTCGATCCACTCCGCAAGGGCGAGGGACGCCATTCCTTCTGCCTTTCGCCTTAGATTAACGAAGCAGGCAATGGCCGTAAAGAATGCGAAGGAAAATAGTCCTTTGTCGGCTACAGCGCCGCGCGTCCTATCAGACGCGCAAAGGACGCTGTAGGACTTTGCTTTGCTGCATGTTTTTATCCTTAATCGGCTACGATTTAAGGAAACATGCAGAGCTGCGGTCAGGCGAGTTCGCGCTCCTTTGCCTTCCTTGCCATGACCTGCTCATAGGCCGCCTGCAGCGTCTGTCGCACCGTGGGCCTGTCCGGCACCGCAGGCGCTGCGCCAAGATGTTCGACCCTGAGTTCGTCCATGAACCGCTCCCAGAGTTCCGGGCCGCCTTCCTCCATCAGTTGCGCACGGATGCTCAGCTCTTCGGTGACCGGCAGATAGCGACGGCCCCAGGCCCCGAGATGCGCCATGATCGGCACCAATGCGATCGCCATCTCGGTGAGGCTGTAGATCGCCTTCTGCTTGTGGCTCGGGTCATCGCTCTTCGTCAGCATGCCCATTTCCACCAGTGTCTTCAGCCGATCGGCGAGAATGTTGGAGGAGATGCCCTCCTGCGACCGCAGGAGTTCGCGGAAATGCCGTTTGCCGCCGAAAATCATGTCTCGGATGATCAGCAGACTCCATTTGTCACCAAAGACTTCGAGCGAGAGATTGATCGGGCAACCGGAGCGATGGTCGTCTGTCATGCTGGTCCCTGTAGATCACGATGATTTTGCGACTGAACCCAAGATCATGAACGTGAACGATTCTGGCAAGTTGAGATGCGAGATGCCGCCGAACGGGCTGCATCTTTCCACATCAGACTAACTGCTTGCATTATTGCACCAGTGCGGTTAAAGTGCAACTGCTTTTAAATCGAGAGCAGTATCTTGCCGAGCAACGCAGTCGCGGGATTGGCGCCGATGGCGTCAGATCCCCGAAAGGATCTTCCCGGCGGAGGAGCCGGGTATGCCGCCGAAGAGGAGAAGGCCATGACAACTCCATCCGCAGAGCACGCGAGTTTCACCATAGAACGTATCTTCAAGGCACCGCCCGAGCAGGTTTTTCACGCCTTTGCCGATCCCGAAACGAACGACCGGTGGTTCGTAAAGGCAGACAATTGGCCGGTCGCGGAATACCAGCACGACTTCCGCGTCGGCGGCCGCGAAAGAGGCCGTTTCAGCCAGGACGGCAAGATCTTCTATTTCAACGAAACCATCTATCTCGACATCGTCGAGAACAGCCGCATCGTCTTGGCCTATACCATGGCGAAGGATGATCGACGGATTTCCGGCTCCATCGCCACCGTCGACCTGCTGCCCGAAGGCGACGGCACCCGCGTCATTTTCACCGAACAGGCGGCCTTTCTCGACGGACTGGACAAGGTCGAATATCGCCGGGAAGGCTGGGAACAGTTGATCGGGTTTCTTGCCGCCGAACTCGGTGAGAATGCCGACGTCGCCGCTTGACTCCGAGATGCCAGTTGCCGAAGGGCCGTCACTTTACAGCATTGATGCAAGCGCGCTGCCGGCCATGCCGAAGGAGAACACAACGAGGCAGGCGGCGGCGACGCGGTGGGGTAGCCGTGGACCGATCGGCCGCCTCGGCAAGCGCGCAAGGAAAATGCCGGCGATGATCCACAGCGAGCCGGCACTCACAACCAGCGCTGCGAAAGCGGCAAGCCAGGGAAGCATCGCTAGCAGCCCCACCTGCGGCATGATCGCGAGCGCAATGATCAGTCCCTTTGGATTGAGCACGGTGGTGATGAAGACCTGCCCGAGCGTGATTGGCCGCTCTCGGACATCGTGCGCCTTGGTGGTCCAGAGAGCGCGTGCCATCAAGAGAATCCAGGAGGCGGCGGCGAGCTTAACGATAATCCCGATCTCCGGATGGGCGGACATGAACGGCGCGGCAAGGGCGGCGACCGGTACGATCACCGTCAGATAACCGCCGAGCTCGCCAAGGAGCAGCGGGGCTGAACGCTGCGCACCGGCCGCGGCACCGGAAAGCCACAGCAGGGTGTTGGTCGGCCCCGGCGTTGCCAGGAGCAGGAGGACGGCGAGGGCGAACTGGAGCGGCTGCATGGACGGCCTTATGGTTGATTTCTCCACATGTTCTTAGCGCACCGGCTAACCCGCCGACTTGACCTTGGTCAATCGTCCGCAGGGAGGCATTGAGCTGATGCCCTCCGCGGCGGTCAAGCTCGAGCACTTAGATCATCTACCTCGCCCGGTACGAATGAAGAAAAGGGCCGCACCCCATCGGCACGGCCCTCGGATTCTTGCTTGGAAAGGTGCAGGCGGCTTACGCCGCCTTCTTCGACTCTCCGTAAGGATCGAAGCGACCGTAAAAGGTCTCGCCCTTTTCCGCCATGTCCTTGAGCAGCGGCGTTGGCTTGAAGTGGTCGCCATAATCCTTGGCGAGCTTCTCGCAGAGCTTGACGAAAGCCTTCGCGCCCATACCGTCGATGTAGGAAAGCGTGCCGCCGGTGTAGGGGGCGAAGCCGAAGCCGAGGATGGAGCCGACATCGGCCTCGCGCGGATCGGTGACGATGCCTTCCTCGATGGTGCGGGCGGCTTCCAGAGCGATGGTCGCGAGGAAACGTTGCTTCAGCACCCCGACGTCGATCTTGTCGGCCTGCTGCTGCGGATAGAGCGTCTTCAGTTCCGGCCAGAGATATTTCTTGGCGGGCTTCGCCGGATATTCGTAGAATCCCTTGCCGTTCTTGCGTCCGCGGCGATCGAGTTCGTCGACCATCTTGTTGATCAGCGCCATGTGCCGCGGATCGACGGCCTTCTCGCCGAGATCGGCGACGGTCGCCTTCAGGATCTTCTGGCTGAGGTCGATCGCCACCTCGTCGTTGAGCGACAACGGACCGACCGGCATGCCGGCCATCTTGGCGGCATTTTCGATCATCGCCGGCGGCACGCCTTGGATCAGCATGTCGTAGGCTTCATGGATATAGCGGAAGACGCAGCGGTTGACGTAGAAGCCGCGGGTGTCGTTGACGACGATCGGCGTCTTCTTGATCGCTGCGACAAAGTCGAGCGCGGTCGCAAGCGCACGGTCGCCTGTCTCCTTGCCGAGGATCACTTCCGTCAGCATCATCTTCTCGACCGGCGAGAAGAAATGGATGCCGATGAACTGTTCCGGCCGCTTGGAATTCTTGGCAAGTCCGGTGATCGGCAGCGTCGAAGTGTTGGAGGCGAAGATTGCATCCTCGGCAATCACCGCTTCGATCTTCTCGATCACGTCCTTCTTCACCTGCCGATCCTCGAAGACCGCCTCGACGACGAGGCCGGCATCCTTGAGATCGCCATAGTCGGCCGACGGCGTGATGCGGGCAAGCAGCGCCTCGCCTTCTTCCTTGGTCAGCCGGCCCTTACCGATCGAATCCTTGACCAGCCCTTCCGAATGCGCCTTGCCCTTTTCGGCCGTTTCCATGTCGCGGTCGATGAGGGTTACCGGAATGCCAGCGGCGGCGGTGACGTAGGCGATCGAGGCACCCATGAAGCCGGCGCCGACGACACCGACTTTCCTGAGCTCGGTTTTCGGCACGCCGGCGGGGCGACGGGCGCCCTTGCCGAGCTCTTGCATCGAGATGAACAGCGAGCGGATCATCGAGAAGGCTTCGGTCGTCTGCAGGATCTCGGTGAAGTAGCGCTGCTCGATCTTCAAGGCCGTGTCGAACGGGACCTGCAGCCCTTCATAGACGCATTTCAGGATGGCGATCGCACCCGGATAGTTGCCATAGGTCTCGCGGCGCAGAATGCCAGAGGCGGCCGGCCAGAGCTGGGCCGATGCCGGCGTCCAGATGCCGCCGCCCGGCACTTTGAAGCCCTTTTCGTCCCAGGGCTGAACCGGCTTCAGGCCGTTCTTGATCATCGTCTTGGCGGCGTCGATCAGCTTGTCCGGATCGACCACCTCATGCACGAGCCCCATCGCCTTGGCACGCGCCGCGGTCAAGGAGGAGCCGGTCGTCATCATCTGCAGCGCGTCCTGCGCGTTGGTGAGGCGCGGCACGCGCTGGGTACCGCCGGCGCCGGGGAAGATGCCGACCTTGACTTCCGGCAGCGCGATCTTCACCGCCTTCGAATTGGAGGCGACACGGCCATGGCAGGCGAGCGACAGCTCGAAAGCGCCGCCCATGCAGGTGCCGTTGATCGCCGAGACCCAGGGCTTGCCCGAGGTTTCGAGCTTGCGGAAAAGGCCTGTCATGCGGCCGACGAGGTCGAAGAGTTTTTGCGCCGCATTGGCCGGGTCCTTCTTCTTTTCCTCGGCCTGAAAGATGAACATCGACTTGATCATCGAAAGATCGGCACCGCCGGAGAAGGACGACTTGCCGGAGGTGAAGACGACACCCTTGACGGCCGCGTCGGCGGTGGTCTGGTCGACGATCGCGTTCAGTTCCTCCATCACCTCCTGGGTGAAGACGTTCATCGACTTCTCGGGCATGTCCCAGGTAACGAGCGCAATGCCATCGCCGTCGGTTTCGATCTTGAAGTTCGTGTAAGACATATTCTCTCTCCCCGGATCGGATCAGACGCGTTCGATGATGGTGGCGGTGCCCATGCCGGCGCCGATGCAGAGCGTGACGAGCGCGGTGTTGAGGTCGCGACGCTCCAGTTCGTCGAGCACGGTGCCGAGGATCATCGCGCCTGTGGCGCCGAGCGGATGGCCCATGGCGATCGCGCCGCCATTGACGTTGATCTGGTCGTGCGAAATGTCGAAAGCCTGCATGTAGCGGAGGACGACCGCGGCAAAAGCTTCGTTGAGCTCGAAGAGGTCGATGTCGGAGAGCTTCATGTCGGCGCGCTTCAGGAGCTTTTCGGTCACGTCGACCGGACCGGTCAGCATCAGTGCAGGGTCGGAGCCGATATTGGCGAAGGCGCGGATGCGCGCCCGCGGCTTCAGGCCCATGGATTCGCCGCCGGCCTTGGAGCCGAGGAGAACGGCGGCCGCGCCGTCGACGATGCCGGAGGAGTTGCCGGCGTGGTGGACATAGTTGATCCGCTCGATTTCCGGATGCGCCTGGATGGCGACGGCCTCGAAGCCGCCCATCTCGCCAGGCATCTGGAAGGAGGGGTTGAGCGAGGCGAGCGCTTGCATGTCGGTGGTCGGGCGCATGTGCTCGTCGCGGTCGAGAATGGTCAGGCCGTTCTGATCCTTGACCGGCACTACCGAGTTCTTGAAGTAGCCCTTTTCCCAGGCATTGGCGGCGCGCTTCTGGCTTTCGACCGCATAGGCGTCGACGTCGTCACGCGAAAAGCCGTATTTGGTGGCGATCAGATCGGCCGAGACGCCCTGCGGCATGAAATAGGCCGGCAGGTTGACGGAGGGGTCCATGAACCAGGAGCCGCCCGACATGCCGAGACCGACACGCGACATGGACTCGACGCCGCCGGCAATCACGATGTCGTCCGCACCCTGGGCGATCTTCGCGGCGCCGAAGTTGACGGCATCGAGGCCGGAGGCGCAGAAGCGCGAGATCTGCATGCCCGGCGCACGCGTCGAATAGCCGGCCTCGAAGGCTGCTGCCTTGGGGATGACCGAGCCTGCATCCATCACTGGATCGACGCAGCCCATGATGATGTCGTCGACGGTCGACGTATCGAGGCCGTTACGGTCGCGCACCGCTTCCAGCATCTTGGCCGCGAGGCGGACGGACGGCACCTCGTGCAGCGATCCGTCCTTCTTGCCACGGCCGCGCGGTGTGCGCACGTGGTCGTAAACGAAGACTTTCGTCATCTCTTGATCTCCCTTTGGGCGGCATCGCTTCGAGCCGCGCTTGATGCATTGGAGCGGGATGCTTGCCGAAGCCGCCTCGCGCTTTGCTCATCCTGCTCTGAGTGTGAAATCAGAACGCGGTGGCGTCCAGCGCCATCAGCGTGTCGGCGCCGGTTTCGATGCGGGCCTTCCGCAGCGCCGTTTCGGGCATGATACGCTCCATGAAGAACCTCGCCGTGATCAGCTTGTTCTTGAGATAGTCCGCGCGTTCGGTTTCGCCAACGGCGAGCTTCTCCTCCGCCGTCTTGGCGATCCTGGCCCACATGTAGCCGAGCACGACAAGGCCGAAGAGGTGCATGTAGTCGGTCGAGCCGGCGCCGGCGTTGTCGGGTTTCGCCATGGCGTTCTGCATGAACCACATGGTTGCCGCCTGCAGATCGTTCAGCCCCTTCTTCAGCGCCTTGGTGTAGCCGGAAAGCTTCTCGTCGTTGCGGTTCTCCTGGCAGAAATCGCCGATCTCCTTGAAGAGCGCCATGACGGCGCGGCCGCCGTTCAGCGCCAGTTTCCGGCCGACGAGGTCGAGCGCCTGGATGCCGTTGGCACCCTCATAGATCATGGCGATGCGGGCATCGCGCACATACTGGCTCATACCGTGCTCTTCGATATAGCCGTGACCGCCGAAGACCTGCTGTGCCATGACAGTGTGGTCGAAGCCCCTATCGGTCAGAACACCCTTGAGGATCGGAGTCATCAGGCCGAGAATGTCGTCGGCGGCCTGGCGGTCCTCTTCGCTGTCGGAGCGGTGGGCGATATCGGATTTCAGCGCCGTCCAGAGCGTGAAGGCGCGGCCGCCTTCGTTGAACGCCTTTATCGTCATCAGCGTGCGACGCACGTCCGGATGGACGATGATCGGATCGGCCTTTTGGTCGGGCGCCTTGGCACCAGAAAGCGAGCGACCCTGGAGGCGTTCACGGGCGTAGTTCGCGGCATTCTGATAGGCGATCTCGGCGATCGCGAGCCCCTGCATGCCGACGGCAAGACGGGCCTCGTTCATCATCACGAACATGGCGCTGAGGCCTTTGTTCTCAGCCCCGATCAGGTAGCCGGTCGCCTCGTCGTAGTTCATGACGCAGGTGGCGTTGCCATGAATGCCCATCTTCTCTTCGATCGCGCCGCAGGAGACGCCGTTGCGTTCCGCGGGTTTGCCGCCGTCATTGAGCCCGAACTTCGGCACGATGAAGAGCGAGATGCCCTTGACGCCCTCCGGCGCGCCTTCGATCCGGGCAAGCACCAGATGGATGATGTTCTCAGCCATGTCGTGTTCACCGGCGGAGATGAAGATCTTCTGGCCGGAAATCCGGTAGGAGCCGTCGCCGTTGGGCACGGCCTTGGTGCGCAGGAGTCCGAGGTCGGTGCCGCAATGCGGCTCGGTCAGGTTCATCGTGCCGGTCCAGGTGCCGTCTACCATCTTCGGCAAATAGGTCCGCTTCTGCTCCTCGGAACCGTGGACGAGGATGGCGGCGATCGCCCCCTGCGTCAGGCCCGGATACATCATCAGCGACATGTTGGCAGCGGACATGTATTCGCCGACGGCCGTGTGCAGCGTGTAGGGCAGGCCCTGGCCGCCGAACTCTTCCGGCGCCGCGAGGCCAAGCCAGCCACCCTCGCGATAGAGGTCAAAGGCCTGCTTGAAGCCCTTCGGCACCGTAACGGAACCGTCGTCGTGGCGCGTGCAACCCTCTTGGTCGCCGGAGAGATTGATCGGGAAAAGCGCCTCTTCCGCAAGTTTGGCAGCCTCGCCGATGATGGCCGCAACCATGTCGGGGGTCGCATCGGCAAAACCCGGCAGGTTGTTGTAGCGCTCGATGCCGAGCACGTCGTTGAGGATGAACAGGGTGTCGTCAACCGGGGCCTTGTAGATGGGCATTCGTTCCTCGCCTTTGTCTCCCTTCGGGCACGCGCCAAGGTGCGCTTTGCCCGATTTTCAATGCTTTGAGCGTACACCGCTGGACGCGGTCTCGCATCGTCGGCAGGATGCTACAGAATTTTGACGTTTGCGTAAACGTCAAAAGTGCCAAAAAAAGTTTCGCAGTCGCGTCCGCCGCGAGGGGCGCCAGCGTATGGGCGTGCGCAACGGCCGTGATCCTGACAAAACGTTAAAAAAATGAGACTGATTAACCGCTTATTTACCACGTTTAATGAATTGTGGGTGGTGAGAGAGTCAAAGCTGCAACCGGTCCCGTCCTCGCGTTGTTGTTGCTTTGACAGCATCGATCGCACCGCGGGCTCGGAGCCTGGCTCTTCTCGTTGCGGCTTTCGATGATGGTCAACGACAGGGGCGAAGAGACAATGAACGGATCGCGATCCAATCCTCAGCGCGCAAGTATCCCGTCCTACAGCGACAGGCCGTCGCTTGATGCCCTGAACCGCACGATCGAGGGCCTGGAGGCCCGCATCGAAGGCTTGATGAGCGGTGCGGGGCGCGAGGCCCAGCACCGCCAGACTGAGCGCCCGACGACGACCAGCGACGCTGTCTCCGAAATTCTGCAGCGCCAGCGCGCTTTGAGCGCAGGCCGGGAGCGAACGTCGCTGCGCGAACGAATCGCCGCGCGAGAGGCCGATCGTGTTGCTTCCGGCCGCGTCCACGAAGAGACGCGGCCGCCGGTCGCACCGGTGCGATCCGCATCGGCCGCGGCCGACATAGCCGAGGCTCTGGTCGGCCTGCGGCAGGAGTTGAAGCGTGATATCAGCGACGGGCTCGTTCGCGAACTGAGTGCTCTGCGTTCGGAAATCCGCGGCATCAAGGCCGAAGCGCAGGATCATCTTTTCGCCGGGGACATTCGGGCAGATATGCAGCGCCTGGCGGAAGGCATTCACCAGCTCGGCCGGCAGGCGTCGCCCGCTCAGGCGGACGCGCTGCGCGTCGAATTCGATGGCCTGAGGGCGCTGATCGACGGCTTGGCGAGCGAAGATGGCATCCGCCGCCTGGAAGACCGCTGGAACAGTGTCGAGGAGCGCCTGAACGCCTTCGACCGGAACCGCGATGACGAACTCGTGGCTCTCGCCTACAGGCTCGATGACATGAAGTCGCAAATCGGCTCGCTGAATAGCGCATCGGCTTTCGACGCGCTGGAGGAAAAGCTCCTCGCGATCGCCGATGCGATCGAGCTCTTGGGACGGCAAATGCAGCCGGCCGACAGCCGCCTCGTCTCGCAGCTTGCCGAGTTTGATGCGCGGTTCGATGAGATCAGCCGGGCAATCGCCGTCAATGGCCGCAACGCGGCGGACTTTGACAACGCTCTCGTCAGCCGCTTCGAAAGTCGGCTTGGCGATCTCTCGCGCCAGATCGACGAAGTCGCTCGTCCGGTCGAGGCCGGGCTCGGGGCACGGATCGAAGCGCTGACGGCGCGCATCGAAGAACTGTCGGGCGAGAAGGCCGCAACGCGGCTCGAGGTGCGCCTCGACGAACTCTCGATGCTGCTCGAGAGCAACCAGAAAAATGCGCAAGCGGAGCTGGCTGACTATCTCGCCGACATTTCGCAGCGGATCGAGGCTCTGGACCAGGGCAGTGTCAACTCGGCTCTGGCGGAGCGTCTCGACCATCTCGCGCGCCGCATCGACGAATTGAACATGCAGGCGGAGCAACCTGTGGCGGATCAGCGCTTCGAGCGTCTGGAAGACCGCCTTGCGGATATCGCACAGCGCCTGGAAGAAACGCATGCTGCTCCGTTCGACGACCGCGAAGCGCTGCGCAACCTCGAGGCTCAGATCGCCAATCTGTCGACGCTGATCAGCCAGCCGCGCATCGAGTCCGGTGCGGCTCCGGCGAATTTCGAAAGCCGGATGAGCGCACTTGAAGAGTATTTGGCAACCAACGACGAATACATCATCGAAGCAGCGCGCCAGGCTGCTGAAGCCGTCATGGAGGCCTTTGCCAACAATGGCCCGGTGCATGCCAGCGGCGACATGGCGGCAATCTCGGCGCTCGCCGAGGATCTGAGGACGCTCGAGGACCTCAGCCGTTCGAGCAATGAACGTACGGCGCGGACATTCGAAGCCTTGCATGAAACGCTTGTTCAGATCGCCGAGAAGCTGGAACTGCTCGAAGACCGCGAGCCGGTCGCTGCCGCCGTGCGGCCCGATCCTGCGATCACGCGCGACGTTCCCGCAATGCCGAGGACCCCGCAACCGGATTTCGGCAACCGTTCCGGCAATGCCGATTTCGATGATCGCGACGACGATCTTGAGCGGAATGTCCGGGTGCTGCAGGCGGAAGATGAGGCGGCTGCAGCTGCGCCGGCCTCCACCACAGTCGATGATCTGGTGGTCGCGCAAGCAGTTTCGACGGTCGAAAAGGACGAGGTTCGGGAGCCGGCACCCTCCGCCAGAAAGGGATTGCTCGCCGGGCTGACCCGTCGCTTTAGCGGCAAACGGGCCGCTACTTTGCCTGAGCGCGTGCGGCAGGTGGTCGAACCCGCTCCATCGATCGACCCGTCCGAGATGCTCGCCCCCGAGGACGCCAACCAGCTGCTCGAGCCCGGCTCCGGTGCGCCGGACGTGAAGAAGATTCTCGAGCGCGTCCGCGCCGGTCAGATGAGCCGCGGCGGCCAGCCGGCGCTCGAAGGCGACAAGGCCGATTTCATCGCGGCTGCGCGTCGCGCGGCGCAACTGGCGGTCGAGGAAGCGGATACGCTGAACGGCGTGAAGGACAGTAGCGGCTCGTCCAGTGTTGGTGCCTTTGCCCGTCATCGCCGTCCGATCCTGATGGCGGTCGGTGCGGTGCTGCTGGCGATCATGTCCTATCCGCTCGTCAGCACCGTCCTCAAGGGCCGGGACATGCCGGAAATCCAACCGGTAGCGGTGGTCGAGCAGAAGACGGTTCCGCAAGTTGCGGAAGCGAAGACGGTGGACGATGATCTGACCGAAACGGCCTCCGCTTCTGTCGCCAAGACACCGGCAGAGGCGCCGGTGGCAAAAGCGGAGCCTGCGGCAGGGACCGCTGTGACCGCGAATACGGCTCCCGCCGCGAAGCCAGCTGAGACCGCGCCCGTGACCGACGGCAGCAATCACGCGCCCTTGCTGCATCCGGCAAGCGAACCGGCACAAGCGAGCGCGTCGACATTTCAGGTCGCTCCTGCGATCGCCACCAAAGCGGGGACATTCGAGCCTGTCGCCAAGGCCGGCGACATAGTTCTTCCCGAAGGTTTTGGCCCGCCAGCTCTTGTTACGGCCGCCAAAGGCGGCGACCCGCTCGCTTTCTACGAGATCGGGTCCCGCTTCACCGAGGGTCGCGGCGTCAATGAAGATCCCGCGGAAGCGGTAAAATGGTATCAGCGCGCGGCGGATGCCGGCGTGATCCCGGCGGAGTACCGGCTCGCCAATCTTTATGAAAAAGGGTCGGGCGTCGCGCGCGACCCGGTCAAGGCGAAGACGCTTTATCTGAAGGCCGCCGCTGCCGGCAACGCGAGCGCGATCCACAACCTCGCGGTCATGCTCGCCAGCGGCCGCGACGGGGCACCGGATTTCGCCGAAGCCGCCAAATGGTTCGAGAAGGCGGCGAGCCTCGGCGTTCGCGACAGTCAGTTCAACCTCGCGGTGCTTTATGCCCGCGGCAATGGCGTCAAGCAGGACCTGGAAGAATCCTACAAGTGGTTCTCGATTGCGGCGCGCGACGGCGACAAGGATGCCGGCGAAAAGCGCGACGAGATTGCCAAGGCGATGAAGCCCGAACAGCTGGCTAGCGCCATGGCCAAGGCCGACGCATGGAAAGTTCAGCCGCTCGACGCCAAGGCCAACACCGTGGATATCCCCGACGCGTGGGTCGGTCCGCCGACCAAGACAGCCACGGTCGACATGACCAAGGCCGTGCGCAATATCCAGGCGATTCTCAACAACAATGGCTTCGACGCCGGCACGCCGGATGGACAGATGGGGAAGAAGACGATTACCGCCATCAAGGCCTTCCAGAAATCCATAGGCCAGGAGCCGACCGGAGAGATCACTGACGCACTCGTCAAGGAACTCTTGAAGCGGAACTCCTAAAGCAATTCCAGGAAAAGTGCGTAGCGGTTTTCCGTCCGGAGTTGCGTGAGTTTAAAAGCAATTCCAGAAAAAGTGCGTAGCGGTTTTCCGTCCGGAATTGCGTCGCTTCAAAGTGCTGGATCATTTCACTGTTTCAATGATGCAATGAATGATCTACGGCGCCGCGCCGCCGCAATAAAGCCGCAGATCGGCGCGACAGGGTTCAGGGGCGAAGTCTGGGGTCATGTGCCTGAAAAGGTTGACAGCTCCGGCCCTGGGGCGCATGAGGAATTGCCGCTTGTTCCTCGTCGCTGAGGGGCGGTCCGCCATACATCCCCTGCTCGTGGTGAATCACTTGCCACTTTGAAACATCGCGCCGCGTGTCTCTCCGGATACGCGCAGGCAGCGAACAATTCTACAGCGCCGCACGTCCAATCGGGCGCGCTAAGCCGCTGTAGCGCTTTGAAATGCTGCATGATTTTGTCCTTAAATCGATTCCGATTTAAGGAATCATGCGGTAGGCATTGCACAATTCCTCAATCGATTCCGGTTAGGGATTGTGGAGTCGCAATTCCGCCCGCGTCGCGGGCCTTTGTCGCATCGAGGTTCGGCCGTGACGGTCTATCTGCCCATTGCAGAGTTGTCGGTGAACATACTCATCATTCTCGGCATGGGTGCGGCCGTCGGATTTCTGTCCGGCATGTTTGGCGTCGGCGGCGGTTTCTTGATCACTCCGCTGTTGATCTTCTACAACATTCCGCCAGTCGTGGCGGTGGCGACGGGCGCAAATCAGGTGGTTGCCTCTTCCATCTCCGGTGCCATTACGCATTTCCGCCGAGGCACGATCGATATCAAGCTCGGCACTGTGCTGCTCTGCGGCGGCCTCGTTGGCGCAACGCTGGGCGTCTGGCTATTTTCGCTGTTGCGCCGAGTGGGGCAGCTCGACCTCGTGATCTCGCTGCTTTACGTCGTGCTGCTGGGCTCGGTCGGTGGCTTGATGCTCTGGGAAAGCATCGGCGCGATGCGGAAGGCCGCGAAGAACCAATCGACGCCACGCCGCCGGCCCGGGCAGCATAACTGGATCCACGGCCTACCGCTCAAGATGCGATTCAAGAAATCGAAGATCTATCTGAGCGTCATTCCGGTCGCCACACTCGGTTTCGCCATCGGCATCCTGACCTCGATCATGGGCGTCGGCGGCGGCTTCATCATGGTGCCGGCGATGATCTATCTCTTGCGCATTCCGACGAGCGTCGTCGTCGGCACCTCGCTCTTTCAGATCGTCTTCGTCTCGGCTTACACCGTGATCGTCCAGGCATCGACAAACTACACGGTCGATATCGTGCTCGCCTTCGTGTTGATGATCGCCGGCGTCATCGGGGCGCAATACGGCGTTCGCGTCGGCCAGCGGTTGCGCGGCGAACAGTTGCGGGCGCTGCTTGCCCTCCTCGTCCTCGCCGTCGGTATCCGGTTGGCGATCGAACTCATCATTCCGCCGAAGGATATATACTCGGTTGTTTCAGCGGGGTTCGGTTTCTGATGTTCGATCTCGCGCGCCTATGTCTTGTCTCCTTGGTCCTCGCCCTTGCGGCGCCGGCCACTGCCCAGGTTCGCGAAGAGGACCTCTCGGAGTTCACGGAGAAGCTCGAGATCGGCATCTCGACGGACGAAATCTCCATCACGTCCGACTTTCGCGGCGCGGATCTTACGATCTTCGGTGCCATCGACGGGTTTGACGAAAACCTCCTCGCCCAAGGCAAGTACAGCATCATCGTCACGCTCGAAGGCCCCAAGGAAAACGCGACGGTACGCAGGAAGGAGCGCGTCTTCGGCATCTGGGTGAACACTCGTTCGATGACCTTCGAGCTGGTGCCGGAATCCTATTCGCTGTCGAGCACGCGCGACATCGAGACGATCGCGCCGCCGGGCGAGCTGGGCAACATGGGCATCGGCGTCGACCATATGCGTCTCGTGCCGCTGGGCTTCGTCGGCGACGGCAGCAATCTCGGCGAGTTCCGCAACGCTTTCCGCCGGATCAGGGAGACGAGCGGTGTCTACCAGCGCGACCCGGGCGGCGTGCGGTTCATCAGTTCCAGCCTGTTCAGGGCGTCCGTGCGCCTCCCCGCCAATGTGCCGAACGGCGTCCATATCGTGCGGGCCTATCTTTTCCGCGACGGCCTTTTCGTCGCCGCGAAGGCACTTCCGCTGACAGTCGTCAAGACCGGCCTCGAACAGGCGATCACGCGCGCAGCGCACGACCAGCCCGTGATCTACGGTCTCTTTGCCGTACTTCTGGCGGTCATCACCGGCTGGGGGGCGAGCCTGCTGTTTCGCAAGGAGTGAAGCTTTCTTATCGACATCGGCCTCCTTCGCGTTTTCTTTTGTGCGGTGGCGGTCCAGAGCAATTCCAGGAAAAGTGTGCCACGGTTTTCCGTCCGGAATTGCGCCGTCTCAAAGAGTTAGAGCATTTCCTCGTTTCATTAAAACGGGGAAATGATCTAAGGAGGGGAAGGTAGTTTGGACATCGGAGCGCTCTTGACGACTGGCGCGGCGCTCCGGGCAGCAGAGGAAATCCCATGAAACCGATTTTTGTCCAGTTGCAGTGCGCTCCCGGCAAGACCTACGAGGTGGCCGACGAGATCTACCGCAAGGAGATCGTCTCGGAGATGTATTCGACGAGCGGCGATTACGACCTGCTTCTGAAGATCTACATTCAGGAGGGCGACGACATCGGCAAGTTCATCAACGACAATATCGCATCGGTTCCGGGCATTGCCCGGTCGTTGACGACTTTGACCTTCAACGCCTTCTGAGATCGTTTCCGGCGCGGCTTGTTTCGCCCTGCAGCGCCGCGCGTCCATCGGACGCGCAAAGTCGCTGTCGTACTTCGAAGCATGTCTTCATCCTTGATTCGGCTAGGATTTAGGGAAGCATGCAGTAGCGGACGCCTCCCTTCTTCGGGGAGGCGGTCTCCCCGTCCTTTCCAAACACCTGCGCTAGCAATCGCGCGCCTGCCGCGCCCGGCAACGGCCGCGGATGGGCCGAGGTGTGCTCCTTGAATATACTGCTTGCAATTTGAAAGCGGTTCGCTATGATGAAACTGCTTCAATTATGCAAGCGGTTTCACGGAGAATGGAATCATGGGCAAGGTCATCGTCTGGAATCTGGTCACGCTCGACGGATACTTCGAAGGCACGAAGAAATGGGACCTCGACTTCCATAACCGTGCCTGGGGGCCGGAACTGGAAGCGCTCAGCCTGGAATTCGGAGACAAGGCGCAGGCGCTCGTCTTCGGCCGTGTCACCTACGAGGGCATGGCGGCCTATTGGCCGGCGGCGGAAGGGGAGGGCCCGGTGAAGACCTATATGAATGCCCTTCCGAAGATTGTTGCCTCGCGCACGATGGAAAAGGCGGACTGGAACAACAGCCGCATCGTTCGGGACGCCGCCGCCGAATTGCGGCGACTGAAGGGCGAGAGCGAGAAGAACCTCTACATCTTCGGAAGCGCCGACCTCGTCGCGTCGCTGTTGCCCGAGAACGTAGTCGACGAGATCATGCTTTGCCTCGTTCCCGTGCAACTCGGTGACGGGACGCCGTTCTTCAAGAACGCCGCGGCCGCCAAGCCGTTCAGTCTGCTCGAGGCACGTCCGCTTTCCAACGGCGGCGTCATTCTGCGCTACGCCCCGGAAGCGGCCTGAGCCGCCTGCGTCTCATAAGACGCGCGGCGCTGTTGGGGGGCCTTGAGCTGCCTCAGCCGATGAGATTGTCGTAACGAACCGAGTAGATGCGATCGCGGCCAAGCATATGGGCAACCAGCTTGCCGCGATCGAAGAGGCCGCTCATCGCCCGGTGGCGCAGATCGAGCCCGCCGGTCGTGACGCCGAAGGCGGGCATCAGGAGCCGCTTGCCATCGGTTGCGAAGCAGGCGCGCCGGACCGACCTTTCGCGGCGCCGGACGGTCGCCGACGGATGCAGGTGGCCGGCGATCTCGCCCTCGGCGTCGATCCTCGACGGTTCGTGCCGGAAGACGAGCCCCGCATGGCGGAGCTCGTCCATGGAGGCGCCCGGCAGTCCCCGCGCGCCATCGGGATCGTGATTACCGTTGATCCAGATCCAGTCGCGGCCGCGGGCCATGGCCGCGATCATTTGCCGGAAGGTCTCCGGCATCGCCGCCGATCCGGTCCGATCATGAAAATTGTCGCCAAGGCTGATAACCGTGCGGGGATTGTGGCGCGCGATCACCGCCTCGAGGATGCGCAGGGTCGCAAGCGTATCGTAGGGCGGCAGCATCATGCCACGCCGGGCGAAGGCCGAGCCTTTTTCGAGATGGAGGTCGGACACGACGAGCGTGCCGCTCTCCGTGAGATAGAGACCGCCGAGCGGGTCGCAGATCGCGGCGACGCCGTTGACGGTAGTGCGCGCGTGGAAAGTGGCGCTTGCAGGCGGAGCCGACATCGCGTGGACAAGTCGATGCATGTTATCCCGCCATTCTCTGGAGTGACCCGCGCGGGCCTGAACCCCCGTCTGGCCTGCCGGCCATCTCTCTCATATTGCTCCCCTATCCATCATGGCCGGTGCCCATCGCTTCGTTCATCAGCTCATCGGCCGCCTCCGTCAGCAGGAAGTCGTGAGCCTCTCCGTGGATCACTTCCTTCCCGATCTCCAGCATCACGGGGATGGCGAGCGGCGAGATATGATCGAGTCGGCGATGGGTGATGTGCCCCTTGATTCGCTTCAGCATAGATCCGAGCCGGCCGATGTCCAAAAGTCCTGTTGCGGCGTCGCTGCGTGTTGCCTCCAGCAGGAGGTGGTCCGGCTCGTGCGCCCGCAATACGTCGTAAATGAGATCGGCCGAAACGGTGATCTGTCGCCCTGTCTTCTCCTTGCCCGGATGGCGCTGGTCGATCAATCCGGCGATGACGGCGCAATTGCGAAACGTGCGCTTCAAGAGGAAGGATTCGTTCAACCAGGCTTCGAGGTCGTCGCCGAGCATGTCTTCGTCGAAGAGTTGCGCGAGCGATGGCCGACGCGCCCGGAACGCGCTGCTGAGATCGTCGAGTCCCCAGATGGCAAGCGAATAGTCGGTGGCGACGAAGCCGAGTGGTTTCAGACCGGCGCGGTCCAGGCGACGGGTCAAAAGCATGCCGAGCGTCTGGTGCGTGAGCCGCCCCTCGAAGGCGTAGATCACCATGTAATGGCGGCTGCCGCGCGGGAAGGTTTCGATCAGCAGCTCGTCCTCGCGCGGCAGCATGGAGACATCCTTCTGCAGCGCCAGCCAGTCGCGCACCTGGTCCGGCAATGAGGCGCGGCGCATGGGATCGGCAAGCATCTTGCGAACTTGCGCCGCGAGGTAGGTGGAGAGCGGGAATTTCCCGCCGGCATAGGTCGGCACCTTCGGATCGAAGGAAAAGGCCTGGGAGACAAGACACTCGTTTTCGCGGATGCCCTCGAAACGCACGACCTTGCCGGAAAAGAGAAATGTGTCGCCCGGCGACAGCATTTCGAGGAAATATTCCTCCACCTTGCCGAGCGTCATGCCGCTGCGGCCAAGCGAGCCGCGCGCGTTGCGCTTGGCCATGCGCACATTCAGCATCGGGGATTCGACAATGGTTCCGACATTGAGGCGGTATTGCTGGGCGACCATCGGGTTCGACACCCGCCAGAGCCCGTCCTTCGTCTTGCGGATGCGCGCGTAGCGCTCGTAGGTGCGAAGCGCATAGCCGCCGGTGGCGACGAAATCGACGATGCGCTCAAAGGTCTCCCAGGAAAGGTCCGCGTAAGGCGCCGCGCTGGTGATCTCGCGATGAAGATCGACGGCATCGAAGGGTTTCGCGCAGGCGGCTCCCAGGACATGTTGGGCGAGCACGTCGAGTGCGCCTCTGCCGACAGGCGGCGTATCCTGCGCGCCGATATAGTTGGCGTCGAGCGCCGCCTGGCATTCCATCACTTCGAAGCGGTTGGCGGGCACGAGAATCGCCCGGCTCGGCTCGTCCATGCGGTGGTTCGCCCGACCGATGCGTTGGGCAAGACGGCTCGCCCCCTTTGGTGCGCCGACATGGACGACAAGATCCACATCGCCCCAGTCGATGCCGAGATCGAGCGTCGAGGTGGCGACGACGGCCCGCAGCCGGTTTTCCGACATGGCCGCCTCGACCTTGCGACGTTGCGCGACATCGAGGGAACCATGATGGAGCGCAATCGGCAGGTTGTCGTCGTTGACCGTCCAGAGTTCCTGGAACAGCATTTCCGCCTGGCTGCGGGTGTTGACGAAAAGCAGCGTCGTGCCGTGATCCTTGATCGCGGCATAGACATCGGCGATCGCATAGCGCGCCGAATGCCCGGCCCAGGGCACGTGCTCGTCGGTGCGCAGGATCGAAATTTCCGGCTTCGCGCCGCCGGAAACGGTGATCAGTCCGGCATGATTCTCCCGTTCTTCGCTCTGGGCTACGAGCCAGCGCTGCAAGTCCATTGGCTCGGCGACGGTTGCTGAAAGGCCGATCGTCTGGAGATCGGGTGCCAGTCGGCGCAAGCGTGCAAGACCGAGCGAGAGCAGATGCCCGCGCTTCGAGGTCACCAGCGAGTGCAATTCGTCGAGCACGACGTAGCGCAGATCCTTGAAGAAGCGGTCGGCCTCGCCATTGGCGATGAGGAGGGCGAGTTGCTCCGGCGTGGTTAGGAGGATATCGGGTGGATTTAGCCTCTGGCGCTGTCGCTTGCCCTGCGGCGTGTCACCCGTCCGGTTCTCGATCCTGACAGGCAGGCCCATCTCGGCTACGGGCTTCATCAGGTTGCGTTCGATGTCAACCGCGAGCGCCTTCAGCGGTGATATGTAGAGTGTGTGGATGCCGATGAAGGATGAGCCCGGCGGGACCTTGCCGCGCCGGGTAAGGGCGACCAGCGACGGCAGAAATCCCGCAAGCGTCTTGCCCGCACCGGTCGGCGCGATCAGAAGCGTGCTTTCTCCCGCCTCTGCACGTGACAGGAGTTCGAGCTGGTGGGCGCGGGGGCGCCAGCCTTTCTCCGCGAACCACCGGAGAAACGGCGCCGGCAACGTCAGCGCGTCGCTTTCTGGCAATGGAGAATCGATCCTGTTCACGGCGAACAAAGGTAGATCAAACGCCGCAAAAGAGAAGCCCGCTATGCAGCGCTCGCTTGCGCACGCGTCCCGCTCTAAGCGGGCATCACAGCGCAATATACCGGTCGGCGCGATGGTTGATGGCCACGAACAGGTTGAGGACGACGGCGCCGAGCACCGACCAGATGACGACGGACGGCGTCGTCACTGCGAAGGCCGTGGCGAGCACAACCATGTCGATCGCGAGTTGCACCAGCCCGGCGCGAATGCCGAAGCGCTCCTGCAGATAGATGCCCAATATGCCGACGCCGCCGAGGCTGGCGCGGTGACGGTAGAGCGCCAGAAGCCCATATCCGAGCAGCAGCCCGCCGAGCAAGGCGGCCCAGGCGGGATGAATTTCGCCAACCTGGAAAAGGCGCGATTGTGCGTCGGTCAGAAACGACGTCATCGCAATGGCGATGAACGTCTTGATCGTGAAGGCCGGCCCGAGCCGCTTCAGCGACAGATAGAAGAAGGGCACGTTGAGGAGAAAGAACGCAAGGCCGAAGTTCACGCCGGTCGCGTAATGCAGAAGGAAGGCAACACCGGCGGTGCTGCCGGTCAGAAGCCCGGCGCTCGCGAGGAAATAGAACCCGAGCGCAGCGACGAGGCTGCCGGAAAAGATGCCTTGCACGTCCTCGACCGGCGTGTGCCTGGTGGGGCTGGTATTCCAAAGACCGAAGACGCTGCTGATCTGTGCCATGACGAAAACCCCGATTGCCACCGCATGATTCCTCAAATCCGGCTTGATTTAAGGATCTCGGCGCGTCCGATTGGACGCGCGCGCTGCTGGCCATCAGCATTGCTGCAATGCACAAGAACATTCAAGAAAAATATGTAAGGAATGCTGACCTATTTTCGCTTGGCAGCTTTGCGTTCTATGCAGGCTTCCAGGCGAGAAAGAGAATTCCCGCTATCGGCTTTCCGGCATCCATGCGAATGGTCGTACGTTCCGTTGCGACCAGCGAAAAACCGTGTTCGGCGCAGATATCGGCGATATAGGCTTCGGAATGCGCGTAACGCAGCGACGGTCTGAGGATGAAACCCTCGTCCGTTGCAGCTTGCTCCACCGAAAAGGCGAAGAGGCCACCGGGTGCGAGCAGTCGGTCGGCGATCACGAAGACATTTTCGAGATTGCCGAGATACATCAACACATCCGCTGCACTGACGAGATCGGCTCTTGCGGTGGGAAAATCGCCGAACGCGCCTGAATCCTCCGGCACAAGCGACAGGTCCACCTGGGCCAGGCGGTCGTAGGTCGTCTTTGCTTCCGCCTTGGCCAGCATGTTGGCGGAAAGGTCGAAGCCTTCGAGATAGGCGCAGCGATCACGGATGCGCTCGCCGAAAAGGCCGGTGCCGCAACCGAGGTCGGTGACATGATGAAAACGGCGGCCGCCGGTCGCTCGGTCGATCAGCGCGGCAAGCTTTTCGGGCACGCTGTAGTCGAGCTTTTCGACGAGAGCCTTGTCGAAGCGTTCCGCATAGTCGTCGAAGAGGCGTTCGACATAGACGCTCGGCGGCTGATCGGGCGTTTCGGCCGCGCCGAGAAGGGCGAGTTTCAGGCCAGCACCGAAAATGTCCTCGGAACTGAGCCGGAGTGTGTTTCGGAGCGCTTCGATCGCTGCCTCTTTTCGGCCAGATTTTTCCTCATAGTCCGCCAGCCGAAACCAGCCGGCGGCCCAGTCGGGCGCGCGTTCGAGAGCCTGGGCCATCAATTCTGCCGCGCTCTGCGGTTCGCCGGCTTCGGCGAGCATCTTTGCGTAGTCGGCGCGGCGATCGGCGATCAGGTCGCCGGAGGAGAGCTGGTTGAGGGTCATCGACATGACGGCGTGGTTGCGATGGACGCTTCTGGCGCTGGCCACGGCAAAATACAAGCGGAATCTGAAAGACGACGCGACTCGCTTTCCCTTGCGCCTTGCGACCTCGGTGAAGGCGGCTTATGTGAAGGGTAACAGGAGAATTCTCGCCGATGTCGGACGGACTTAACAAGTTTCTGGGGGACACGCCGCTTCGCGTGTTGGTGAAGCTCGTCGTGGTGTCGATCCTTGTCGGTTTCGTCATGACCGTGTTCGACTGGTATCCGGTCGACATCTATTTCGCCGTTCGCAACTTCCTGCTCGACCTGTGGCGTACGGGTTTCGCGGCCCTCGGAAGGGTCGGCGACTATCTGTTGCTAGGCGCCGCGATCGTCATTCCCGCCTTCCTCATTCTTCGTGTTTTGAGCTATCGACGGTAAGCATGCAGCATCAGCAGTTTTTAATCCGCAGGCGCGTCCTGTTGCGGGCTGGCGGTTTCCTCTCACTCGGCGTGCTCGCCGGCTGCACGACATCAAACCTCCTATCTACTGGCGAAGGCAGCGGAAGCGACCAGACGACAGCGACACTTGGCTACGTCAACACGCTGCGGAAGGATCGCGGGCTGTCGTCTCTCGTTCACGATCCAGTCGCGTCGGTTGCGGCCTTGAGCCAGGCGGCGCGCATGGCGCGCGTCGGCAAGATGCAGCACAACATCGGCTGGCGCGACAGTTTCTACGACCGGATGAAACAGGAGGGCGTCACGCTTCCGGCCGCGGAAAACATCGCCATGGGCCAGGACGATGCGGAGAGTGCGTATAACGCCTGGTACCATTCTCCGAAGCACCTCGAAAACATGCTCGGCAGCTACCGTGGCCTCGGTGTTGCCGTGGCGCAGAATTCCGCTTCCGGAAACCGCCCCTATTGGGCCATGGTGCTGTCCGGCTGACTGATTCCTTGAGGGGCGGTCGCCCACAAGGAACTTGACAATGGCTGCCACGGAAACCCTCGAACGCGATTCGCATGCTGGCGAAGCCGGTCCGTTTCACGTCACCAACAGGCTGATCTTTTCGATCGCCCTGCCGATGACGCTGGGGTTCCTGACAACGCCGCTGCTTGGTCTCGTCGACACTGCGGTGGTCGGCCGCCTTGGTCGGGCTGACCTGCTGGCCGGGCTCGCGGTCGGCGCCGTGATGTTCGACCTGATTTTCACAACTTTCAATTTCCTCCGGGCTGCGACCACGGGCCTCGTCGCCCAGGCCTATGGGCGAGGGGACCGGCGGGAGCAGCAGGCCGTCTTCTGGCGGTCGCTGGTGATCGCGCTTGTCTCGGGCGTCGCCATCGTCGTGCTCTCGCCCCTGCTGTTTGCCGCCGGCCTGTGGCTGATGGCACCCGGGGCCGAGGTCGAAGCGGTCACGCGCACCTATTTCTTCTATCGGATCCTGTCCGGGCCGGCAGCGCTTGCCAATTATGCGATTCTCGGTTTCGTCCTCGGGCGGGGCGAGGGCTCCATCGGCCTCCTGCTGCAGACGCTCATCAACGGCATCAACATCGTGCTCGCCATACTGCTCGGCCTGGTCCTCGGTTGGGGCGTGACGGGTGTGGCGCTGGCGACGGTGACGGGCGAACTCATCGGCGCGCTCGCGGGCTTCGCGATCGTCTATGGGCGATTTGACCGGCGTGATGCACCGGACTGGGCTGCGATCTTCGCCCGCGAGCGGCTGAAGCCGCTCTTCGGTCTCAACCGCGACATCATGATCCGCTCCTTCGTGCTGCTTGCGGCCTTCACGCTGATGACGCGGATCGGTACGGCCTTCGGGGCTGTGACGCTTGCGGCCAACGCCGTGCTGATGACGATCTTCCTCGTCGCCGGATACTATCTCGACGGACTCGCCAATGCGGCCGAGCAGCTTACCGGGCGATCGATCGGCGCCGGATATCGTCCGGCCTTCGATCGAGCCTTGCGGATGACCGCGCTTTGGTCGCTTGGGCTCGCCGCAGTGACGACGCTTGGCTTCCTCGTCTTCGGGGATGCGCTGGTCGATGTGCTGACGACCGCGCCGGATGTGCGCGCGCTCGCTTACGAATACATGCCCTGGGCGGCGCTGACGGCGCTGACCGGCGCGCTCGCCTTCCTGATGGATGGCGTTTTCATAGGCGCCACCTGGTCACGCGATATGCGCAACATGATGCTGGCAGCCTTTATCGCCTATGTGCTCGCGCTCGGCATACTCATCCCCGCCTTCGGCAATCACGGACTCTGGGCAGGACTTAACCTGTTCCTGCTCATGCGCGGGGTGTTCCTGCTGATCCTCGTGCCGCGCCGTGCCGCTCAGGCGTTTCGCGCAACCCAGTAGTCCAGCCGGCTGTCGCGGATATCGCGGATCGAGGCAAGCTGCTCGCGATCGCAGAGCTCGGAAAGGCCCCGAACGATCTGGCCCGGTAGCCCTGGCCCCTCGTAGACCATGCAGGAATAGAGCTGGACGAGATCGGCGCCGGCGCGGATTTTCTCCGCGGCGGTTTCCGCCGAGTGGACGCCGCCGACGCCGATGATCGGCAGGGCGGGGCCGACGCGCTTGCGCATCCGAGCGAGCACTGCCGTCGATTTTTCGAAAAGCGGCCTGCCGGAAAGCCCGCCCGCTTCTTGAGCCTGTCGCCGATCCCTCAATCCGTCGCGCGCAAGCGTGGTGTTGGAAACGATGAGGCCGTCGAGGTCATGCGCCAACACTTCTGCCGCGATGTCGTCCATTCCTTCTTCTGTGAGATCGGGAGCGATCTTCAGAAAGACCGGAATTCGTTTCGCGCTTTTCTGTGCTTCCTCGTCGCGGGCCGCAAGCACAGCCGAAAGCAGCCCCGCCAGGCTTTCGCGCGCTTGGAGGTCGCGCAGGCCGGGGGTGTTCGGCGACGAGATGTTGGCCGTGAAATAGCGCGCGACCGGATAAAAGGTGCGGATCCCCGCCACATAGTCGCTGATACGATCGGCACTGTCCTTGTTGGCGCCGATATTGACGCCGATCAGTGCCTGGCGCGAGCAGCCCTGAAGGCGCGCGAGCGCGGCTCCATGGCCTTCGTTGTTGAAGCCCAGCCGATTGATGACCGCCTGGTCTTCTACCAGCCGGAAGATGCGGGGCTTGTCGTTGCCGGGCTGTGGCTTCGGCGTTACCGTGCCGATTTCGGTGAAGCCGAAGCCGATCTTCAGGAGCGCCTCCGGCACTTCCGCATTCTTGTCGTACCCGGCTGCCATGCCGATCGGATTGGCGAAAGTCAGCCCGGCGATCTCAAGTTTGAGACGCGGATCGGCCGGCGCCGCGCAGCTCGGCACGAGCCCGCTTTTGAGCGCCTTGATCGACAGGCCGTGCGCGGCCTCGGGATCGAGAAGGAACAGGCCGCTGCGTGAGAGGAATTTCAGGGCGTCGATCATGGTAGAAGCTCGGGAAAGACGTGGAGGCCGTCGGCTCCCAACGGCAAGGGCTTCTCCCAGATCACCGCGTCGAGCGGGAGCGGCCTGTAGAGATGCGGAAACAACGCGCCGCCGCGCGAAGATTCGTAGACGAGTTTGTCGCCAAGGGCGGCGCCGTCGATGGCGATGAGCAATAGGCCGTCCTGCCCTTCGAAGTGCCTTGCGGCTGTTTCGACGACCTGGTCCCCGGTCGAGAAATGGATGAAGCCACCGGCGAGGTCGACTGGTGCCCCCGTGAACTGTCCTGCCCGCCGCGCCTCC
Organism: Ensifer sp. IC3342; assembly: GCF_020193655.1. Classification (GTDB taxonomy): domain Bacteria; phylum Pseudomonadota; class Alphaproteobacteria; order Rhizobiales; family Rhizobiaceae; genus Sinorhizobium. The sequence continues at coordinate 962,335 of NZ_JADYVE010000001.1, read as the reverse complement.
TGCCATAGAAGTGCCGGAACGATCTTGTATATAATGGCGTTCATGTGCCCGCTTGTCCGTCGTGAAACCCAATCGTGGCCTTGCCGCAAATATTGGCACTTGTCCACCACGGAAGGCGGATTTCCGCAGCATCCAATGGAGGAGCTGTCATGAGGAAGGTAGTTGCGGCACTAGCGATGGGGTTAACGCTCGGTGGGGTCGCGTCGGCCTATGCGCAGGGGGCACCTCCCGGGCGCTACAGCATGCAGAAATCGGACACCGGCATCGCGCGGCTCGACACTGAGACGGGCGAGGTGACGCTGTGCCGGGAAAAGGACGGCGAGCTCGTCTGCCGGATGGCGGCCGATGAACGGGCGGCCCTCGAGCGGGAGATCGATCTTTTGACCAAACGCGTCGAGGCACTGGAAAAGGCCGTCAAAAGCGGTGAAACTGCGATGAAACCGGCTCTTCCGAGCGACGAAGAGATTGACCGGACGATGAGCATCATGGAAAGAATGATGCGTAAGTTCATGGAGATCGTGAAGGATCTCGAAGGGAGCGGAGACGGTTCCACCGATGGTACCGAGGTGCCGCAAAAGACCTGACGGGTACCGGCACGAACCATTGAGACGCGATCCGGCGCGTTGGAGGATGCGCAGGATCCGGGGCTGAGGCTCTTGGGAGGGAGCATCCTATGCCGGAAATGACCATTATCATCGCCGATGACCACCCGCTCTTTCGTGGTGCGATGCGCCAGGCGCTGAGCGGCATGGCCGATGCGCCGAGTATTGTCGAAGCCGGTGATTTCGCGGCAGCACGCAAAGCCGCGGCCGAGTATCCGGGTGCCGATCTGATGCTGTTGGACCTCACCATGCCCGGCGTCAGCGGTCTTTCCGGCCTCATTGCGTTGCGGGCGGAGTTTCCGAGCCTCCCGGTGATGATCGTCTCGGCCCATGACGATCCGGCGACCATTCATCGTGCGATCGATCTAGGTGCGGCCGGGTTCCTTTCCAAATCCGCCGGCATCGACGAAATTCGCGACGGCATCACCAAGGTGATCGCCGGTGAAGTCTTCGTGCCGGCGGGTTACGACCAGAACCAGGAATACGAACCGGAAGTGGCCGATCTCCTGCATCGGCTGCAGACGCTGACGCCGCAGCAGTCGCGCGTGCTCAGCATGCTTGCCGAGGGCCTGCTCAACAAGCAGATCGCCTATGAGCTTGGGGTCTCGGAGGCGACGATCAAGGCCCATGTTTCAGCGATCCTGCTGAAGCTCAACGTGGACAGCCGCACGCAGGCCGTCATCCAGCTTTCGAAGATAGGCACGGTCGCAGCGGCTTGATCTGCCGGCTCACGTTCGCTTCCGCCTCTCATCCGGCCGCCGCGTCCTTCGCCCCGTCTTGAAGGGGAGAAGGGATATGCCGCACTTCTGACGTCCCCTCTGGGTAAGGGGCAATTTCCGTCAGCCACCCTCTATTCTGCAGCCGCCTTCCCTGCAACAGAGAGCTGGGTCAACCATGCGCGCATGGCTGCTGGACGTACGGGCTTGTTTTGCAGGGCGATAGCGTCGCGTTCGGCGGCGCCGCGCACCTCCGGCGAGCGGTCGGCCGTCACCAGCAGGGCCGGGATGCTTTCCCCCCAAAGCGCGCGGATGCGGGCAATCGCTTCGATGCCGGTGCCGTCGCCGAGATGATAATCGGCAATGATCGCATCGGGTCTCTTTGCTTGATGCCCGGTCCCTATCTCCGAGCAGCCGGCAAGCGATTCCACCGTAGTGACATTACAGCCCCAGCCGCCGAGCAGCACTGCCATGCCGTCGAGTATCTTCGGCTCGTTGTCGATGCAGATGATGCTGAGGCCGGTCAGGGCGTCATTCGCCTTAGCGGCGGCGACGTCTCGCGGTTTGGCACGTTCGCTGACGCTTGCCTCGAGCGGCACCGTGACCTTGAAGCCCGTGCCTTTGCCATGCTTCGACTGAAGGCTGACCGGATGGTTGAGGACGCGCGAGATGCGGTCAACGATTGAGAGCCCGAGCCCGAGGCCCGACGCCGTGCGCGCGCCTTCGTCGAGGCGTGCGAACTCCTTGAAGACGGTGCGGAATTTCGAAGGCGGAATGCCGATGCCGGAATCGAGCACCTCGATCGTCGCGGTCCGGCCGCGGCGGCGCACCCCGACGAGGACCTTGCCCTTCAGCGTGTATTTGATGGCGTTCGAGACGAGGTTCTGGACCACCCGCCGCAGGAGGTTCGGATCGCTGCGCACGACGAGGGATGTCGGCATGACTATGAGTTCGAGACCCTTCGCCCGTGCCATGGGAGCGAAATCCGTCTCGATGCGCCGGAGCAATTCGTTGAGCGGCACCGATTGCAGGCGCGGCTTCATCGCTCCGGTGTCGAGACGGGAAATATCGAGCACCGCCCCGAGAATGGCTTCCACCGATTCCAGTGAGGAATCGATGTTCTGGACGAGCGTGCTGTTGTCGGAATCGCCGAGCCGCTCGACAAGCGACGAGGAATATAGGCGCGCCGCGTTCAACGGCTGCAGGATATCGTGCCCGGCGGCGGCGAAGAAGCGGGTCTTGCCGATGTTGGCTTCCTCTGCGGCCGCCCGCGCTTCGGCGAGCTCCCGGTTGACCCGTGTCAGCTCTCCCGTCCGTTCGGTGACGCGCAGTTCCAGCGTCTCGTTGGCTTGTTTCAAGGCCATGTCGGCTGCGACGCGCTGCGTGATGTCGGTATAGGTGGTGACGATGCCCTTGTCCGGCATCGCATTGGTTCTGACCTCTATGATGCGCTCGCCATTGGCGAGTTCGAGCAGGAAGGGCTTGTCAAGCGTCAGGAAATTGGCGACCAGCACCTTCTCCTGATCCTTGCGGATATCGCCGCGTCTCGTCAGGATCTCGACGATATCGGCGAGCGGGAAGCCGACCTGGCCTGCGGCTTCGGGCAAATCGAGCAATTGCCTGAACCGGCGGTTCCAGATGATCAGGTTGTTGGCATTGTCGAAGACGGCGATGCCCTGATCCATTTGCGAGAGCGCCGTTTGCAACATGTCCTGGTTATATTGCAAGGCCTCGCTCGCCTGGTCGAGCAGCCAGGCCGTATCCGAGGAGGCATCGTCCATCCGCTGCAGCACGAGCGAAAGCACGAGGCGGGCCGAGGATGAACCGATGGCGCTGCCGAGCAGTTGTTCCGAGAAATGAATGAGCGCCATGTCGGCCGAGGCATTCTCGTCGAGCCAGCGGCCGGACTGTTGCTCATAGGTATGGAAGGAGCGCTGCATGCGTTCCTCGCCCATGTAGCGGGCGATCGTCGTCTTGAGGTCGCGAACGGTCACCTTGGACTTGCGCCCGCGGAACGTTCCTTCCGTGCGCGAACGCCGGGTGATGAACACGCCGGCCTGGAAGCGCTCCAACGGTTTTGGCGTCCGGGTCAGCGAGGCAAGCACATAGGCTGCACTGTTGACAAAAAGGCTCAGCGTCGTCGCATTGACCAGGGGGTCTGCATCCGGTCCCGAGAAGAGGTCGGTGAACGGCAGAAGGAAACCCAATACGGTCGTCGCCACGTGTGAATTGTCTGGTCCGCCGAGGCTCGGCAGGAACAGGAGGTAAGCCCAGACGAGAAAGCCGCAGACCATTCCGGTGATCGCCCCGCGGGCATTGGCCTGCCGCCAGACGAGGCCGCCGAGAAGTGCAGGCGCCATCTGCGATACGGCGACGAAGGACAGAAGCCCAAGCGAAGCGAGCCCAGCGCTGATATCGGCCGAGCGATAATAGGCATAGCCTAGCAGAAGGACGACGAAGATCGCCGTGCGGCGAATGTTGAGCAGCGTCCCGGCCATGTCCTCCTGGAGCCCACCACGCAAGCCGAGCCGCCGGCGCAGGAATACCGGCATGACGATGTCGTTGGAAATCATGATCGACAGCGCCACCGATGCGACGATGACCATGGCGGTTGCCGCGGAAAAGCCGCCGATGAACGTCGTCAGCGACAAGAGGGGGACTTCGCCGGCAAGCGGCAGCTTGAGCAGGTAGAGGTCTGCGTCGCCGGAGCCCGAGAAGGTCAGAATGCCTGCTATGGCGATCGGCAGCACGAAGAGGTTGATTGCGATCAGATAAAGCGGAAAGAGAACGCCCGCGGTGCGCAATTCGGTTTCGGTGCGGTTTTCGACCACGGTTACGTGGAATTGCCGCGGCAACATGATGATAGCGAAGGCCGAGAGCACGATCAGCAGGATCCATCGCGCTGGCGGAGTGCGGTATTCTAGGGCGGCGAGGACCGCGGGACTTTGCTGGGCTTGCGCCCAAAGGTTCGCGGGGCCATCGAACAGGACGAAGACGACGTAGGCGCCGATCGTGAGCATCGCCACAAGCTTCACGACCGATTCCATGGAGATCGCAAGGATAAGGCCGTCCTGATGCTCGGTCGCATCCGTATGGCGCGTTCCGAAGACGATCGCGAAGCAGGCGAGGAAAAGCGTCACGAGCAGCGGCAGATCGATGAAGGTCTGCCCGGCACCAATGCCGTAGTGGCTCGTATCGATCATCGCCGCGACCGAGCTCGAAACCGCCTTGAGCTGGAGGGCGATATAGGGAATGGCCCCGACCAGTGAAATCAATGCAACGATCGCGGCGACGGCCGGATTCTTGCCGTAGCGCGCCGCCATGAAATCGGCGACGGATGTCAGCTTTTCGGTCTTGGCGAGCTGGATGATGCGGCGGACCAGCGGCATGCCGAGCGTGAACATCAGGATCGGTCCGATATAGATCCCGGTGAACTCGAGCCCGCGCTCGGCAGCCAGTCCCACGCCGCCGAAATAGGTCCATGACGTGCAATAGATCGCCAGACTGAGCGCATAGACCAACGGTCTGCCCTTGCTGGCAGCGTTGTTTCTCCTGGCTCGCCGGTCGCCATAACTTGCGACTGCGAAGAGCAGCAGCAGATAGGCGAAGGCCGAGGCAAAAATAACAGAACCCGAAAGCATGCCTCACTCCTCCGAAAGGCAGCATAGGGCAAGTCTAGCGGGTTGAGAATTGCCAGGCCTATTCGTCTTAAGTCCAAAAAAGCGGGCGTTCGCCCGGCCGGGTTGGTCCGATTGGGTCAAATGCAAAGAATGGTTCCCACTGAGCGAGCTTTGGTCTAGATTCCAAACCAGCGGTTGCCGCTTAGGACAGATGCGGTTGCCGTTCTCAAACGGGGACCAGACGGAGAGACGCATGCTGAACGAATTCAAGGAGTTTATTGCCCGCGGCAACGTCATGGATCTTGCGGTCGGCGTGATTATTGGCGCCGCCTTCAGCAGGATCGTCGATTCGGTCGTCAAGGATCTCGTCATGCCGATCGTCGGCGCGATCACCGGCGGCGGCTTCGACTTCTCCGATTATTTCGTCCCGCTTTCCTCCAAAGTCACTGCGTCGACCCTTGCGGCCGCACGTGAACAAGGCGCCGTCTTTGCCTACGGCAGCTTCTTCACGGCACTCATCAATTTCCTGATCCTTGCCTGGATCATCTTCCTGATGGTCAAGCTCGTGAACCGGCTGCGTGCATCGATCGAAACGAAAAAGGAAGCGGCGCCGGCCGCCCCGCCGCCGCAGGATATCGTGCTTCTTTCCGAGATCCGTGATCTGTTGAAACAGCGTGCCTGATAGCCTCACGGGCATCGATTGCGGCTTCCGATTTCGCTACAGCATGTTTCCCTAAATCTTAGCCGATTTAAGGGATAAAACATGTAGCAAATCAAAGCTCTACGGCGTCCTTTGTGCATCTGAAAAGACGCGCGGCGCTGTAGGAGCCGCGAAACATCACAAAAATCGATAAACCAGTCAGATAATGTCGCGTGATCGTCTGCGCAAAAACGTCTAGAAGCGGCGGGCAGTTCAGGAGCCAGCCCATGACGATCATGACCAGTCTCAGCCCCCGTTCTCTTTCGGCCCCCGAAAGCGGCATCGTCGAGGTTGTGAACTACGCGCGTGGACGAGAAGGCGTGATCCCGCTCTGGGTCGGAGAGGGGGATCTTGCCACGCCGGACTTCATCAGCCGGGCGGCGGCCGAAGCGCTTGTGGCTGGTGAGACCTTTTACACTTGGCAGCGTGGCATCCCGCCGCTTCGCGAGGCGCTTGTGCGCTACTATCAGCGTCGATTCCAGAAGGTGCTGTCTCCGGAAAACTTTTACGTCACGGGATCGGGGATGCAGGCGATCAAGCTTGCAATCGAGGCGGTGACGTCACCCGGCGACGAAATGGTGCTGCTGACGCCCGCCTGGCCGAATTTTGCCGCTGCTGCCGAGATTTCAGGAGCGAGACCGGTGTCCGTGCCGCTGCATTTCGAACATGGCAAATGGCAGCTCGATCTCGACCGGCTCGAGGCCGCGATCGGCGAGAAGACGCGGGCCTTGTTCATCAATACGCCGTCCAATCCGACCGGCTGGACGGCGACGCAGGATGATCTCAGAGCCATCCTGACGCTCGCGCGCAAGCACGGCCTCTGGATCATCGCCGACGAAATCTATGCACTCTACTACTATGCCGGCGGGCGAGCGCCGTCGTTCCTGGACATCATGGACGATGATGACCGAATCCTGTTCGTCAATTCCTTCTCCAAGAACTGGTCGATGACCGGCTGGCGCGTCGGCTGGATCGTAGCACCGCCGGCGATGGGACAGGTGCTGGAAAATCTGATCCAGTATTCGACATCCGGCGTTGCGCAATTCATGCAGCGCGGCGCGGTTGCGGCCCTCAACGAGGGAGATGCCTTTGTCGACGAGAACATCGCCAAGGCGGCGCTGAGCCGCGACCTGCTCTGCGACGCGCTGATCGCGACCAATCGCGTCGAGACCCTGAAGCCGGACGGCGCGCTCTATGCCTTCCTGAAGATCGATGGGGTGACCGATTCGCGACAGGCAGCGATCGACATCGTCGACAAGACCGGGGTCGGACTGGCGCCGGGAACCGCCTTTGGCGAGGGTGGCGCACTCTTCATGCGCGCCTGCTTCCTGCGCGATCCGGCGCAGGTGGCGGAGGCCGCCGAGCGCCTCAGCCGCTACATATCGAGCCGGTAGAATTGGGTCCCGGCTCGATCGAAGCAAGCCTCAAGTCGTCCTCGCTACTGCATGAGTCCTTAAATCGGAATCGATCTAAGGACAAAATCATGCAGCAATTCAAAGTGCTACAGCGACTTTGCGCGTCCGATCGGACGCGCGGCGCTGTAGAGCGATATCCCCTTCTAACGTACCAGCCGGATTGCGCCCGGGTAGTAGATGCCCTTGTCGGCAAGCTCCGTCGTGCAGTCCATCTTGAATGTGCTGTTGCCGGTCAGGGTGATTTCCTGGGCGATCAGCCGGATGCACTCGCCGCTCGTTGAGCCATTGCCCGAATATTGCAACTCTGCGGAGTCGGGGAGGTAGACGATGCCGGTCAGGGACGACCGGCTGTTGCCGTTGATGATCGCGGTCTCCACATTTCCATGCTCGGCGACGATCGAGAACCCGGCCCAATCGCCTACGAGTGACGGCGAGATATCGAACGTCGCAGAGCCGTTGATGCTGATCTCGGCGCCGTTCATGAGGAAGAAAGTGACGCCGGTCCCTGTCACGTTGGCCTGGCTGCCGAATTCGAGACGCCCGCCGTCGATGATGTAGTTGCCGGGCAGGAGATTTACGGCGCGCTTGATGTCCAGCCTTTGATAGGTTCCGGGCTTCAATGTGACGACGTAGCCCTCGTTGTTCGCCTTGGGCGTCTTGCCGGTGCCGTTGCAGTCGCCATTGCCGCCGCCGCCGGCGATGAAATCCTGCCCGCAACCCGAAAGATCGACCCACGCCGATGTCTTCGGCAGAGCCTTGTTCTTGAACGGATCGGCCACGCGTGACGCGCCTTCCAGCGCCTTGTCGCAAGCAATTTCGACCGAAAGCGGCGCACTGTAAATGGCGCCGGCGGCGTAAAGACACTCCGCCTTGAGCTTGCCCGTGCCGCCGACATAGATCGATTGATCGTCATTGGAATTCGAGATGACGGTGCATCCAGTCAGGTCCACCGCGGCACTACCGCTGACATCGAATGCCCGGTCGGCCGTGTGATGCAGTGCCAGAATGCAGGCTTCCGCGCTGGCGGCGCGCGCAGCAACCGCTTGGCGCCGGATTTGGAGCGGCAGGCGCTCCAGGAATATCGGCTTGTAGTCGAAGCTGAATTCCGCGGCAGCGACGTCTTCGGTGGTGTTGCGCGTGAACGCGACGGACAGTGCGCTGCCTTGCGTAGGTGTGTCCGCGAGATAGGGTCCCTCGACGACGTTTTCTTGCGGCAGCGCGTAGTTGCTCCAGAAGAACTTCTCCGCTGCTTCGGAGGCTTCGCTCTCGTCCGCGCCTTCGCCGTAGGCTCGTACGGAACCGAGCGCGGCGGCGTCCAGCGCGGCCTGAATTTTCTCGGCTTCCAGATAGGCGCCGACGAAATCGAGCGTCAGGCCGACGGCGGCGATGACGGGGACGATTGCAATCGCGCCAAGGACGGCAAAATTTCCGTCCTTGTCGCGGGCCAGTCGTTTCAGTTGGGCATGGAGCTCTGCACGTCTCATTCGTGGTTCCCCCTCTAAGGCCATATTTCGAAAGGCTAATACATGCCCCTTTCAGAAACCGTTAGAGAGCGTCTTTGCATTTTAGTAAAATTTAATGTTTTGATCTTTCAGGCGAGAGGCAGGTATTGTGACCGCTCGTCACGCCCTCCTGGAGGCGGGCGGAGATATGCATTCTGCACAGCTGCGGCGTCATCCATAAAATTCTCGATAATCGGCAGAGCGGTGCTTAACCACAGCCACGAGAATATCGGGCGAGGGCCGCCGGGCGTGCCCCGAGTTTACCAATTCAGAAAGCTCAACTCGTCTTTGCTGTCTCCATCTTTGAGGGATGGAAATCGAGCAATGGCGATATTGGTGACGGGTGGAGCGGGTTACATCGGCAGCCACATGGTGTGGTCGCTGCTCGATGCGGGCGAGTCGGTCGTAGTCGTTGACCGGTTGTCGACCGGCTTCCGCTGGGCGATCGCGCCGGAAGCAAAGTTCTATTTTGGCGACGTCGGCAACAGGACGCTGCTTGGCAGGATCTTTGCGGAAAACGAGATCGATGCGGTCATCCATTTCGCGGGATCAGCGGTGGTCCCGGAGTCCGTCGCCGATCCGCTTACCTATTATGATAACAACACGGCGAACACGCGCACGCTGATCGCCGCGACGATAGCGGCCGGTATTCGCCACTTCGTCTTCTCATCGACAGCCGCGGTTTACGGCACTCAGGGTACCGCCGATCCGGTCAGGGAAACGGCCACGTTGCGTCCCGAGAGCCCCTATGGTCGCTCGAAGCTGATGTCGGAAATCATGCTGCAGGATGCCGCGGCCGCTCACGATTTCCGCTATGTGGTGCTGCGCTATTTCAACGTCGCCGGGGCGGATCCGCTTGGTCGCGCCGGGCAATCGACGGCCGGTGCCACTCATCTCATCAAGGTCGCATGCGAAGCGGCTCGCGGCGTACGCCGCAAGGTCGATGTCTACGGAACCGACTATCCGACCGCCGACGGCACCGGCATTCGGGACTATATCCACGTTGCCGATCTGGTTACGGCACACAAGAACGCGCTCGGCTATCTGAGAGCCGGCGGTGAACCGCTGACGAGCAATTGCGGTTATGGCAAAGGCTTTTCGGTGCTGCAGGTTCTCGACACGGTGCGGCGGGTGTCGGGGCGTGATTTCCGTGTGGAGTATGCACCACGGCGTCCGGGCGACGCTGCTCAGGTCGTCGCGGACTCCTCGCTTGCGCGGCTGAAGCTCGACTGGGTGCCGACCCATGCAAGCCTCGAAGACATCGTCCAGAGCGCCTTCGACTGGGAGGGGTATCTCCGCCGCAAGAACAGCTATGACAAGGCGGGCTGAAGAACGGGCCGAGCGTCACTGTGTCGGCCGCGCGGGCGAGGATTCCAGCGCTGCCAGACAGCGGGCTACTCGTCAGCCTCGCCGAGCAGCCGGCGTTCATGCGCAATGGCATGATCGATCAGCTGGCCCCAGATGCCCTCGTAGAAATCGGGATCGAGGCCGAGTTCGCTCGCGTGCCTGCGCACATTTTCCCGCACTTCGGCCACGCGTGCCGGGATATCGGCTTTCAATTTGAGCGGGCGCTTTATTTCGGCCGCGCGATCGATGTAACCCCAGCGCTCCGCGAGCAACTTCATCAGGGCTAGGTCGAGCCGATCGATCTCGACACGCACATCCGCCATTGTCGTGCATTCTGCGGGGGTCTTTTGCATCGCTTGCCCAATTCCTTCGGGCGGAAGCCGCCCTCCTGCATGTTTCTCAAATCGTAGCGATTTAAAGGACAAAAACACACAAAGATTCAAAGTGCTACAGCGCCTTTTGCGCGTCTGAAAAGACCCGCGGCGCTGTAGGGTTCGTCGCGGCCGAACTGCTAGCAAAGGGAAGCGTGGCTGAGAAGAGGCAAAACGGCCGCAGCGACTTAGCGGGATGAGGAAAAGTGTGTGCGGTTTTCCGCCCGCATCACGCCCTAACTTATTAGAACGATCACGGTGATTTTGGGTCGATTCGACCCAAAATCATCGTGATCTAGGCGCTGCGGCTTCCGGAGTGGTCACCTCGGCGGGTGATCGTCGGAGAGGAGGGTGCGGTCCTGTCTCCGTCGACGATCGCCCGCCGATGTGTATGAAGACATTAGGCCCTCAAACTTGAGCGAGGCTTTTTCCGCTTTGATGAGTCAGGGCGGGATGGGGCGCTTTAAGTGCCCAGCACCAGTTTGATCGCGAGGCCGACGATGCTGACTGCTGCCACCCCTGCAAGCCAGAGCGCGACAAACCAGAGAAGCTTCCGGCCGGTGCCGTCCGCCCGCTTCAATGGTAGCCCTCCTCCGGATCGACCTTGCCGCGAAAAACCCAATAAGCATAGCCGGTATAGGCGAGAATGATCGGTACGAGCACGAGCGCTCCCGCAAGCAGGAAGGCGAGGCTTTCCTCTGGCGCGGCCGCTTCCCAGATGGTGAGCGACGGCGGCACCATATAGGGATAGAAACTGATGCCGATGCCGATGTAGCCGAGGACGAAAAGTCCGAGGGCCGCCACGAATGGCTGCGCGTCGTACCGCTCACGAATGCCCTTGATGAGCAGATAAAGGCAACCAAGGACGAGCAAGGGTACGATGATGCTGAAGATTGCTGTCGGCCACCCGAACCAGCGCTGCAGATAGACCGGATCGAGAAATGGCGTCCACAGACTGACGACACCCATCGCCCCGACGGTCGCAAGGCAGCATTTGAGCGCAATTGCGCGTGCCCGATCGGCGAGATCGCCTTGCGTCTTCATGACGAGCCAGGTGGCGCCGAGCAAGGCGTAGCCGACGACGATCGCGATACCGGTCACGATGGAAAAGGGCGTCAGCCAGTCCCACCAACTGCCGGCATAGGCGCGGTTTTCGACCGGTATGCCCTGGACCAGTGCGCCGAGTGCGATTCCTTGCGCGAAAGCGGCGAGCATCGAGCCGCCGGCAAAGGCCCAGTTCCACAAAAATTCGGCACGTTTCGTGCGCCAGCGATATTCGAACGCGACGCCCCGGAAGATCAGACCGATCAGCATGGCGATGATCGGAGCGTAGAGCGCCGGCAGGACCGTCGCATAGGCAAGAGGGAAAACGGCCATCAGGCCGCCGCCGCCAAGCACGAGCCAGGTCTCGTTGCCATCCCACACGGGGGCAACCGAATTCATCATCACGTCGCGATCATGCTTCTCGGGGAAGAGCGGGAAAAGGATGCCGACGCCGAGGTCGAAGCCGTCGAGAACGACATAGGCCAGAACGGCAAAGGCAATAATGGCGGCCCAGATCAGTGGCAGATCAAAGTCCATGATGCGCTCCATGAGATTTGGCGCTTGCCGGGCCGGGCGCGACACCCGCCGTACGGATCGGTCCCTCGTCGAGTTCCGGCATCGTATCGCGCGGTAGCCGCGCCATCAGCCGCAGGATGTAGAAGGTTCCCGCGCCAAAGACGAAGAAGTAGACGATGATGAATGCCAGAAGCGAGGCGGAAACGGCAGGAGCTTCGATCGGCGCGATCGAGTTGGCCGTCAGCAGGTGCCCGTAGACCGTATAAGGCTGGCGGCCCACTTCTGTGGTCACCCATCCCGCCAGAACGGCGACGAAGCCGGCGGGACCCATGAGCACGGCGGCGCGGTGGAGCCAGGGATCGCTGTCGAGCGTACCGCGGTACCGACTCCAGAGCGACCACAGGCCGATGCCGAGCATGGCCAGGCCGATGCCGACCATGATGCGGAACGACCAGAAGATCACAGCGACCGGCGGATGCAGTTCGTCAGGGATCGTGTCCAGTCCGGCAAGCGGCGCATTCAGGTCGTGTTTCAGGATCAGGCTCCCGAGTTTCGGCACCTCGATCGCGTAGTCGATGCGTTTCTCGGCCGAATTGGGGATGCCGAATAGCACCAGCGGAGCGCCGTCGGGATGGCTTTCGAAATGGCCTTCCATCCCCATCACCTTGACGGGTTGATGCTCGAGCGTGTTGAGCCCGTGCTGGTCGCCGGCGAGGATCTGGATCGGCGCGACGATCGCCGCCATCCACATCGCCATTGAGAACATGGTGCGGGCCCGGCGTGGTGCCGTCTGGCGCAGGAGATGCCACGCGCCGCAGGCGCCGACGACGAACGCCGTCGTCAGATAGGCGGCAAGCACCATGTGGACGAGGCGGTATGGGAAGGATGGGTTGAAGATGATCGCCCACCAGTCTACCGGCATGAACTGACCGGCCTCGTTCATCGCAAAACCCGCCGGCGTCTGCATCCAGGAATTGGCGGACAGGATCCAGGTCGCCGAAATCAGCGTGCCGATCGCCACCATGGCGGTTGCGAAGAAATGCAGTCCCGGACCGACACGGTTCAGGCCGAAGAGCATGACGCCGAGAAAGCCCGCCTCCAGGAAGAAAGCAGTCAGCACCTCGTAGCCCATCAAGGGGCCGATGATCGGGCCGGCCTTGTCGGCAAACACGCTCCAGTTGGTGCCGAACTGATAGGACATGACGATTCCGGAAACGACGCCCATGCCGAAGGTGACAGCGAAAATCGTCTTCCAGAAGTTGAAGAGCTCCAGATAGACCTCATCCTTCTTCCAGAGCCAGAGGGCTTCGAGAACGGCGAGGTAGCTGGCAAGCCCGATGGAGAAGGCCGGAAAGATGATGTGGAAGGAGACGGTAAAGGCAAACTGCATGCGGGCGAGCATGGTTGCGTCGAGGGATTCAAACACGACGTGATCCTCTTGTGCGTTGCCGCAAAGCCAGGCGCCCGCCTGTCAGCCGGAGCCGCTATTTCATCGTGTGATTGAATCTGAAGCAAATTTGCCAAACGTCAATGACGGCCGTATCGCCACGTTGTCACACTGCGGCAGAGTTTCGCTTGTGGCATTTTGCGTGTCTGATGCTCAGCCCCTACAGCGCCGCGCGTCCAATCGGACGCGTTACTGCCGCTGTAGCACTTTGAGTTGCTGCGTGATTTTGTCCGTAAATCGAACCTGATTTAAGGAATCATGCAGCAGTAGCGAGAAAGGTCTCGGCCAATTCGGTCCAGAAGGCGGCGCCGATCGGCAGCAGGTCGTCGTTGAAGTTGTAGCCGGGATGGTGGAGCTGCTTCTCCCCGCCCGTCACTCTTGATCCAAGGAAGAAATAGGTGCCCGGCCTCTGCTGTAGCATATAGGCGAAATCCTCGCTGCCCATGAAGGGCCGCGCGAGGTCGACGACCTTGTCTGGTCCGGCGAAGCGGATCGCAAGGTCGCGCACGAAATCGGTCTCGGCCTTGTGGTTGATCGTCGCGTCATAGCTTCGCTGGTAGTCGACGGTGGCACGCATGCCGAAGCTTGCCGCCTGCGCTTCCGCGATCATGCGGATGCGGCGCTCCAGCTCGTCGCGAACGGCGGGGTCGAAGGAGCGAATGCCGACGACGATCTCGGCCCGTTCCGGGATGATATTGCTCGCGGAGCCGGCGTGAAACGCGCCGACCGTGACCACGCTCGGGTCCATGGGGTGGATGTTGCGCGACACGATGGACTGCAGCGCCATGACGATGCTGGCGCCGCAGACGATCGGATCGGCGGTCTCCTGCGGCTCGGCGCCATGGCCGCCGCGGCCATGGACGGTAATCCGCGCCTCGTCGACCGCCGCCATGATCGGTCCCTCGCGCAAGGCGAACCGGCCGAACGGAAGGTTCGGTTCGTTGTGAAGCGCGAACACCGCGTCGCAGGGGAATTTCTCGAACAAACCTTCGTCGATCATGATCTTCGCGCCGCCGAAATTCTCTTCCGCCGGCTGAAAGATGAGATGGATCGTGCCGTCGAAATTCCTTCGTTCGGCAAGCGCGCGGGCGGCGCCGAGCAGCATCGCCGTATGGCCGTCATGCCCACACGCATGCATCACGCCGGGCGTCCTGCTGGCATAGTCGAGACCGGTTTCCTCGTGGATCGGCAGCGCGTCGATGTCGGCACGGATGCCGATCGAGCGAGTCCCGGTGCCGTTGCTGAGCGTGCCGACGACCCCTGTCTTCGCAAGGCCGGTCGTCACCGTATAGCCTAGGGCCTCGAGATGGCGGGCGATGAAGGCGGAGGTCCGGGTCTCTTCCAGCCCCAGTTCCGGATGGGCGTGCAGGTCGCGGCGGATCGCGACGAGTTCCGGCATGGCGTTGTCGATGGCGGCAGAGAGCTTCATGTCAGACACCACGCGTCGGTATGCGGTTTTCGAAATAGCGGAAGGCGATCACCAGAATGCCCGTAAGGCACAGATAGATCAGAGCAAGCAGCAGCAGCGGTTCGTAGGTGAGAAAGGTTTCCTGCCGCACCTTCGAGATGACAGCGTAGACATCGACGACGGTGATCGTCGCGACCAGCGGCGTCGACTTGAGCTGCAACACGGTCTCGCCATTGAGCGTCGGGAGCGCGCGGTGAATCGCGCGCGGCAGCCAGATCCGCCGGAACACCGTCCAGCGGCTCATGCCGTAGGCTCGCGCCGCCTCCAACTCGCCGGCCGGGACGCCGGCAAAGGCACCGCGCATCACTTCGCCCTCATAGGCGGCGAAGGAGATGGTGAGCGCCGCGACGCCATAGGGCCAGGCTTCACGCAGATAGGGCCAGAGAAACGAATGGCGGATCGCTGGAAATTGCGGAAACAGCGAGCCGAGCCCGTAATAGAGCAGCCACAGCTGCAGGAGCAGCGGCGTCCCGCGGATGACCGTACAGAAGATCCGGGCAAGCCCTTTGAGATACCAGGGGCCGGTTACCTGGACGAGGCCCAGCGGCACGGCGAGCAGGAATCCGAGGATCGACGTGCTGAATAGCATCACCATGCTGACAAGGATGCCCCAGCCGAGTCTCGGCAGGTAGCGCGGCAGCCAGTCCCAGCGCATCAGGACGGCGACGGCGACGATCAATGCGGCGGCGAAGAGGATGAGAACGATACGGTGAGGCTTGAGGAAGCTCTCGCCTTTCGGCAGGTCCTCCGGGGTAAAGGCGAGCGCATGGGTGGTTTCGTTGGTCATCGCTGCTCCACGAAACCGCGCCTGGCATGCCTTTCCAATGCGCCGATGAAGATGTTGGAAACGAGCGTCAGCGCGAGATAGAGCGCGCCGGCCGCGCAGAAGAAAAGCAGATACGCCTTGGTCGCACCGGCCGCCTGGCGGGTTACCAGCGTCAGTTCGCTGAAACCGACGACGGCGAGCAGAGCGGTATCCTTGGTGGCGATCAGCCAGAGATTGGCAAGGCCGGGGATGGCGTAGGGCAGCATCGCAGGCAGGGTGACACGCCGGAGGACCTTTCCGGGGGACATGCCATAGGCGCGCGCCGCCTCGATCTGGCCGGCGGGCACGGCCTTGATCGCCCCGCGCAACACTTCGGTCGAATAGGCCCCCTGGACGACGCCAATCACGAAGATGCCGGCCATCAGGCCGCTGATGTCGACCGCCCCGAAGCCGACTGCGCCGAGAAGCTGGTTCAAGAGGTCAGTCCCGGCATAATAGAGGAGGAGGATGAGGACGAGTTCGGGAACGGCCCGCACGATGGTCGTGTAGCATTCGAGAAGATCGCGCGTTACCGGCCCGCCATAGAGCTTGCCAAAGGCGCCGCCCACGCCAAGCAGGAGGCCAAGCGCGTAGCCACCGACCGCGATCTGAATCGAGTGGAGAAAGCCTTGCAGCAATACGCCGCCCCAGCCGGGCGCCGAGAGCGAGAGCAGGCTCCAGTTGATGATGGAATCCGCAGCCATGGCGACTTCATGCTCCTTCTGCATATTCCTCAGCTCGGAACCGGGCTGGGGAGATGCAGCAATTCAAAATGTTACAGCGACCATGCGCTCGAATGGGCGCGTAGCGCTGTAAAGCGTCGGCCGGCAGCAGCGGGACTGCCGGCCGGGGGCGCTTAGCCGCCATAGATGTCGAAGTCGAAATACTTCTTCGAGAACGTATCGTAGGTGCCGTTCTCGCGGATCGCCTTGATCGCTGCGTTGATCTTGTCCTTGAGCTCGGCTTCGCCCTTGCGCAGGCCGACACCGACGCCGGGGCCGAGGATGGCGAGATCCTGGGCAACATCACCCTTGTAGTCGCAGCATTCCTTGCCCTGGTCGCTCTTCAGGAAGGCATCGAGTGCGATCGCGTCCGCCTGCACGGCGTCGACGCGGCCGGCGGCCAGATCCTGGTTTGCCTCGTCCTGCGTCTGGTATTCCTTGACCTCCACGCCGGCCGGCGCGAAGTGCTTGGTCGCATAGGCCTGATGCACGGTCGAAACCTGCACGCCGAGCGTCTTGCCCGCAAGGCCTTCCGGCGTCGGCTTGATGTCCTCGCCCTTGGTGCCGATGATGCCGGTCGGCGTGTTGTAGTACTTGTCGGAGAAATCGATCGTCTTCAGGCGCTCCTCCGTGATCGACATCGAGCCGATGATCATGTCGATCTTCTTGGAAGTCAGCGCCGGGATGATGCCGTCCCAGGCGACCGGCGTGATCACGCAATCTAGTTTCGCCTCGGCGCAGACCGCATTCATGAACTCGACTTCCCAGCCTTCCCAGTTGCCGTTGGCGTCAGGCGAGGTGAACGGCGGATAAGGCTCGGCAGCAAAACCGACCTTGACCATTTCCGCCTGCGCCGCGACGGCGCCGGTGATCGACAATGCGGCCGCGACCGCCAGGAGTTTCAATGTCTTCTTCATGCTGTTCCCTTTTTTGGTTGTTGAGCATTGCGGAATTCAGTGAATGGAGCTGATGAACTTCTTGAGCCTCTCGGATCTCGGCGCGCCGAAGATCGCCTCAGGCGACCCCTGTTCTTCGATGACGCCGTTGTGCAGGAAGACGATGTGGTTGGCGACGTCGCGGGCGAATTTCATCTCGTGCGTGACGAGGATCATCGTCCGCTTCTCGCGTGCGAGATCGCCGATGACGGAGAGGACTTCGCCGACCAGTTCCGGATCGAGCGCCGAGGTTGGTTCGTCGAAGAGCATCACCAGCGGTTGGATCGCCAACGCCCGGGCGATCGCCGCGCGTTGCTGCTGGCCGCCGGAAAGGAAGGCCGGATAGGCGTCGCGCTTGTCGTAGAGGCCGACCCGACGCAGCAACGTCTCGGCCGTTTCGATCGCTTCGGCCTTGGATTTGCCGAGCACATGCACCGGCACTTCGATCACGTTTTGAAGAATGGTCATGTGCTGCCAGAGATTGAAATTCTGGAAGACCATGCCGAGTTGGGTGCGGATTCGTTGCACCTGCTTGCGGTCGGCGGGCATCAGTCCGCCATGGCCGTCGGACTTCATGCGAATCTCCTCGCCGTGAACGCTGACGCGTCCGGCCGACGGCAATTCCAGCATGTTGATGCAGCGAAGAAAGGTGGACTTGCCCGAGCCGCTGCCGCCGATGATCGCGATCACGTCGCCCTGTCGAGCCGTAAGCGACACACCTTTCAGCACTTCCAATGGCCCGAAACGCTTGTGCAGGTCAGTGACCGCGATTGCCTGGGCCGTACTCGTCATCGACACGCCACTCCCGTGGCTCGAAGAGCTTTCCTTGAAGGCATGAAAACAGTTCCCCTGATCATTCTCTCGTGCAGCATCTTCGGCTTGTCACGCTGTTTCATTGGGGGGAATGTTGCACTTGTGCCGATATTATTCAAGCGTATAATAACTTCATCGCGGCTTTTTTTGGCCGCGCTGTCTGAACGAGCATCACCGCGGGAGCAACGAATGGGCCCATCCGGTTCGCGGACACTGACGATCTGGTTGCGCCGCGCTGCATGCCGGAGGTTGCAGTGACTCGCCGCACATTTCACCGCGCTCCCGAGGGCGAGCGGCGCCAGGAGTTGATCGAGGCGACGCTCGACTGCATCTCGGAATTCGGCCTGAAAGGCGCGACCGTCCGGCAGATCGCGATTCGGGCCGGCGTGACGGCGGGACTCGTCCGCCACTATTTCGAGTCCAAGGATCAGATGATCGCGGAGGCGTACCGCGCCGTCATCGCGTCTCTCACCGAGCAGGCGCAGAACGTGGAAGGCGATCCTGCGACGCGGCTGAGGGAATTCATCGCCGTCAACTTCACCGAGCCGGTTGCCGACAGCCGCAGCGTCTCGCTCTGGGCAGCCTTCATCAGCCAGGTTCGGGTCGATCCGGTCCTCGCCGAGATTCACCGCGAAGGCTATCTCGCCTTCCGCAACACCTTGCAGGAACTGCTGAGCGAGTTCCTCGCCGCCAAGGGCAGGCCCGCAAGCGAGGAAGAGTGCCGCCGGTATGCGATAGCGATCAACGGCCTGGTGGACGGGCTCTGGGTCGAAGGTTGCCTTGCCGGCGACCTCTTTCGCGACGGCGAGCTGGTCGGCATCGCCATGGCCTCGGTCGAGGCCGTGCTCGGCCTGCCGATAGAAAACTAATGCTTGTCGTCCAAAACTGTTCAGCGGTTTGGGATAACGACATGCATGAAAACAAAGAACAAAAAGGGAGCAAACATTTGCGCTACGCGTCGATCACTTCACGTCTTGTTGATCTCGGTTCCGGTAAATGGACGTTGCACATCCGCGCGCGCCAACTGAAGGCAGAAGGGGCCGATATCATCGAGCTGACGATAGGTGAGCCGGATCTGCCGCCGGATCGGTCTCTGCTTGACGAATGCCAGCGTGCGATGAATGCGGGGCGCTACCGCTACTCGAACGGGCGCGGAGAACCGGCCGTCGTCGCTGCTCTTGCGGAAAAATACCGGCGGCGCCGGGCCGATGTGACTGCGGAAAACGTGCTGTGCTTTCCGGGCACTCAGACGGCGCTCTTTGCCGTCATGCTGGGCCTCGTCGAGGCGGGTGATGCCGTGCTCGTCGGCGATCCGCTCTATGCCACCTATGAGGGCGTCATCCGGTCCACCGGTGCCCACCATGTCCTGGTTCCGCTGAAACCCGAGTTCGGTTTTCACATGCGGGCGGAGGACCTGGAAAAGGCGATCACGCCGGAGTGCCGCGTGCTGCTCCTCAACACGCCGCACAATCCGACCGGTGCGGTGCTGACCGCCGCCGAAATTGCCGTCATCGGCGAAGTCGTCCGTCGCCACGACCTCTGGATCGTTTGCGACGAAGTCTATGAGGAGCTGGTCTTCGATGCCGCGTTCGCGTCGCCCTTCGATAACCCTGATCTCGCCGAGCGCACCGTGGTCGTGTCGTCGATCTCCAAGTCACATGCTGCGCCCGGCTTCCGCAGCGGCTGGGCGGTCGGTCCTGTCGAATTCGCGAACCGTCTTCTGCCGATCTCCGAAACCATGCTTTTCGGCGTGCAGCCCTTCATCGCCGACATGACGGCTTACGCGCTCACGCACGAGATCGACACGGCGAAGAAGATGCGCGAAGCCTACAAGCGGCGCGCGGGGCGCATCGTCGATGGCCTTGCCGATGCACCGGGCATCTTTGTTCTACCGCCCGAAGCGGGCATGTTCACGCTGATCGACGTCTCCGGTACCGGCCTGTCCGGCGAAGCCTTCGCCTGGGCGCTGCTCGAAGAGGAAGGCGTGGCGGTGATGCCGGGTTCTTCCTTTGGCGAGGAAGCGCAGAATTTCCTGCGGATGAGCCTCACGGTGCCCGATTCCGATATTGACGAAGCATGCCGGCGCATCAGCTCTCTGGCGGAGCGCCTGACCGTCCGCAAGGAGCGCTGCGCATGACTGCTGGAATGAAAACCGTGGGCGAGGTGCTTGTCGATCTCCTCGAGGCAAACGGCGTCGAAGTCGTGTTCGGCATCCCAGGCGTGCACACGGTCGAGCTCTATCGCGGTCTTGCCGCGTCGAAGATCCGCCATGTCACGCCGCGGCACGAGCAGGGCGCCGGTTTCATGGCCGACGGATATGCCCGTGTCAGCGGCAAGCCTGGCGTCGCACTGGTCATCACCGGCCCGGGCCTCACCAATACCATCACGGCGATGGCGCAGGCTCGCCAGGACTCGATCCCGATGCTGGTCATTTCCGGCGTCAACCGTCGCGATTCGCTCGGCCACGGTCGTGGCCTGCTGCATGAATTGCCGGACCAGCAGGGGATGATGAAGACGCTGGCGCTTTATTCCCACACGTTGCTCAACCCGACCGATTTGCCGCTTGTGGTGGACCGGTCCTTTGCGGTCCTGCTTTCCGGCCGGCCCGGGCCGGTGCACATCGAGATTCCGACCGACGTGATGGCCCTGCGGATCGAGAGCAAGCCGGCCAGACCCGCCGCTGCGACCCGCCCGCGTTCCGACGGCGAGACTTTGCAGAGGGCGGCGATCCTGTGCGCCGAAGCCGCGCGTCCGGTGATCCTCTGCGGGGGCGGTGCGCTGACAGCGGAAGCGGAAGTCAGGCAGCTCGCCGAGCAGATCGGCGCGCCGGTGGTGACGACCGTCAACGCGCGCGGCATGCTTGCAGACCACCCGCTGAGGGTGCCGGCGAGCCCGAGCCTCAAAGCAGTGCGCACCCTGCTGCGAGTCGCGGATCTTGTCTTGGCGCTCGGCACGGAGATGGGCCAAACGGATTACGATCTCTATGCCGATGGTGAGTTTCCGGAATTGCGTAATCTCATCCGCACCGACATCGACGCAGCGCAGCTTGCGCGCGGGCCGCAGGCAGCACTTTCCATTCTGTCTGGCGCGAAGACGGCGACGGCCGGCATACTGGCTTTCCTGCCCGGCCAAGCGGCTGCAAAGGGCGGAGCGGAGCGCGCGGAAGCGGCCCGCAAGGCGGCGCTGAAAGAACTGTCGGCGAAGATGCAGGCCGAAGTCGCCGTCATCGACATGATCTACGGGGCGCTTCCGGATTGCACGATTGTCGGGGACTCCACGCAGGCCGTCTACGCCGGCAATCTCTATTGCGATGCGCCTCGGCAACGGAGTTGGTTCAACTCCGCGACCGGTTACGGGGCGCTGGGTTACGCACCGCCGGCGGCGGTGGGCGCGGCCGTGGCAGATCGCGGCAAGCCTGTCGTCTGCCTCGTCGGCGACGGCGGCTTCCAATTCTCGCTGGCCGAGATCGGCTCGGCCGTCGATGCCGCGGCCAGGGTGATCTTCCTCGTCTGGAACAACGACGGCTATCAGGAAATCGAGTCCTACATGGTCGATTGCGGTATCACCCCCGAAGGCGTGAAGCCCTCTGCTCCGGACTTTCTGATGACTGCCGGGGCCTATGGCGTCCCGGCGGAGCGGCTGGCCGATGTCCGGGATTTGCCGCGCGCGCTCACTGGGGCTGCTGCGCGATCCGGGCCTTCGCTGATTGAAATCCATCAGGCAAAGACGGTCGGCGTTACCGCCTGAAAAGGCGACGAGCCGAGCCGGATTTGACATTTACGCCTCGGAATGGTGTTAAGGGCGCCGCACGCTCGAATCCAGCCATGTTCTTTCGCTAGGCTGAGGCAGTCGGGCTGAATTTCGTCTCGCCGGCATCCCGGTCGAGAAAAGGGGCCGGTCGAGAAAAGGGCCGGTCGAGAAAAAGGGATAGTGTCCTCGATGGACCTCTTGGGTGGCAGCAAGAGTATGCAGGCCAGCCGGCTCTTTGCCGTGCTGTGGCTGTTCTGTGCCTCCTTTGCCATGCAGGTCATTGCCGTCGGGCAGAGTGTTTCGAGCCGCGTTGCCGCGGGCGTGGCGACCGGCAACGTTGCTGTGCCGGATACCGGTTCTTCCGATCGTCCATCGGTGCGGCAGGGTTCCAGGGCCGTTACCTTGCCCGATCTCCGTTTCGTCGGCGAGCGGGCGGATGGAAAATCGACGACCGGAGGCGATTTCCCACCGGTTCTTCTCTTCGACGTCGCCAACTTGCCGGCCCTTGAAAACGCTCGACCGTCATCGTTTCCGCGCGCGGACGTCGTGGCCGGAGCGCCGTTTTCCAGCGAACGCATTCGCGCCCCGCCCCAGGCATAAAGTAGCCTTCAGCGTTTGGTGGAGCCGGCGATCTCCGGTTCCGCCTGAGTTTTGACGAAAACCTAGCCCGGACGCCGCTGTTTGAGCGCGTTCAGGCATTCATGGAATTTCCACATGCGTACATCCAAATGGGCTGTCCTCGCCTATGTCGCGATCATTATTTTCGGATGCCTCGCGGCCGTGCCGAGTGTTCTGCCGCAGGCGATGAGAGAGCAGTTCACTGCCGTCCTGCCCTTCAAGCCGATTACTCTCGGCCTCGACCTGAGGGGCGGCTCGCATCTCGTTCTCGAGGTCGACGGCGCCGGCCTGCAGAAGGCGCGGCTCAATACGCTTCTCGACGATACCCGCCGGGTTCTCCGGGGCGAACGCGTTTCCGCCTCGTCGGCGCGCATCAGCGGCAACACTGTGACCGTCAGCATCGCGGACGCGGCCGATCGGGAAAAGGTGCTGCCGAAACTGCAGGAACTGGCAACCCCCGTCAGCACCATCGGCTTCGGCGCCTCCGCTCCCGAGGTCGAAGTGACGACGAACGGCGACGTGGTGACGCTGGCGATCACCGAGGCCGGAATTGCCGATCGCATGACCAAGGCGGTCGAGCAGAGTCTCGAAATCATCCGCAACCGCGTCGACCAGGTCGGCGTCGCGGAGCCCCTGATCCAGCGCATCGGCTCGAACCGCATTCTGGTCCAGCTCCCGGGCCTCCAGGATCCGACCCGTCTGCGCGAGCTCTTGGGCTCTACGGCGCAGATGAGCTTCCACATGCTCGATCAGAGCGTGGACGTCACGCGGCCGGCACCGCGCGGCGTCGACATCCTGCCCGGCGCCGATGACGGCAACCGCTATCCGGTCGAAAGTCGTGTTGCCATTTCCGGCGAGCGCCTTGACGATGCCAAGGTCGGCTTCGACCAGCGTACGAACCAGCCGGTGGTGGACTTCACCTTCGATTCGCTTGGTGCCCGCCAGTTCGCCGAAATCACGCGTGAAAATGTTGGCCGCCCCTTCGCAATCGTCCTCGACGGCAAGGTGCTGACCGCACCCGTCATCAACGAGCCGATCCTCGGTGGCCGCGGTCAGATCAGCGGCAACTTTACCGCCGAGTCGGCGACGGTTCTTTCGGCGCTGCTGCGCTCTGGCGCTCTGCCGGCGCCGCTGACGATCATCGAAGAGCGATCGGTCGGCCCGAACCTCGGCAGCGACTCGATCCGCATGGGCCTCTATACCGGCCTTGCCGGCTTCGGCCTTGTCGTCGCCCTCATGATCGTTCTCTACGGTGCGTGGGGCATAATCGCCAATGTGGGCCTGATGCTGCACACGATCATGACGATCGGCGTTCTCGGTCTGATTGGTTCGACGCTTACCTTACCCGGTATCGCCGGCATCATCCTCGGCATCGGCATGGCCGTCGACGCCAACATCCTCATCAACGCCCGCATCCGCGAAGAGACGGAGGGGGGCGCCGGCGCCATGAAGGCGCTCGACGTCGGCTTCAACAAAGCCTACGCCACGATTCTCGACTCCAACATCACGACTCTTACCGGCACGATCCTGTTGTTCTGGCTCGGCAGCGGTCCGGTCCGCGGCTTTGCCGTCACCATGATGCTCGGCATCGTCATCTCGATGTTCACTTCGGTCACGGTCGTGCGCCTCTTGATGCGCGAGGTCGTCGTTCGCCGCAAGATGAAGAAGCTGGAGATCCCGTCGCTCTTCGGTCGCGTGCCGCACCTGCCGACCTTCTCCTTCATGAAGCGACGCTTCCAGGCGATCGGCTTTTCGGCCTTCCTGTCGATCAGCTCCGTCGTCCTGTTCTTCACGCCTGGACTGAATTACGGCATTGACTTCATCGGCGGTATTCAGGTCGAGGCGGTGTCGAAGGACAAGATCGATCTGCCGACGCTGCGCCAGAGCCTTGAGGAACTCAACCTCGGTGAGGTAGCGCTGCAGGACTTCGGCGGCGGTCAATCGGTCCTGATCCGCGTCCAGCGCCAGCCGGGCGGTGAGCAGGAGCAGACGGCGGCGCTGAACCGGATCAAGGATGCGGTGACGGTGTCCGTTCCCGGCGCGACCCTGGAGCGGACCGAGGTCGTCGGGCCGACGATCAGTAGCGAACTGGCGCGATCAGGCTTCCTCGCTGTCGGCCTCGCCATGGTGGCGATCCTGCTCTACATCTGGTTCCGCTTCGAGTGGCACTTCGCCGTCGGCGCGATCGCGGTGCTCTTGCTCGACATCACCAAGACGGTGGGCTTCTTCGCCTTGACCGGCGTGGACTTCAACCTGACCGCGATCGCCGCGCTGTTGACGATGATCGGCTATTCGGTGAACGACAAGGTGGTCGTCTACGACCGCATGCGTGAAAACCTGCGCAAGTACAAATCGATGCCGTTCTCCGATCTCATCGATATGAGCATCAACCAGGTGATTGCGCGATGCATCTTCACCTCGGTGGCGACGGCCCTTTCGCTGGTGCCGATGGCGATCTGGGGCGGCGAAACTGTGCGCAGTTTCGCCTGGCCGATGATCTTCGGCGTCATCGTCGCCACGACCTCGTCGATATATATCGGTGGGCCGATCCTGCTGTTCCTGAGCCGCTGGTGGAAGGATCGCGAGGCGGGTCGCACCGCAGCGCAGCAGCCGGGAACTCCGACGGCCTGATCCGATCACAAATGACAAAACGAAAAAGGGGCAGCCAGCGGCTGCCCCTTTTTCGTCCGAAAGAGCTGTCTTTATACCAAGCGTCCCTTGCAGATTGATTCGTCGCCACCTAGATAGCGTCAGAGTCCTCAGCGGGGACGACAAAAAACAGAATTGTCGCCATGACGGTTCAAAACTGGAGCGCAGAGAATTACTTTTCTACTCTTGGTTTTTGGAATTGACTAATTTGGTAGATTATTCTAGTTTGCAAACTGTGATGCGGGAAGAGTCCGCCTCACATTGTTCATGAACCGGCCGCGGCGCGCGACGCGCCAGGCCCCAGCCAAAGGAGAGTGACATGTCCGGAATCGTCTCGACCGCCGCTTTCTGCGGCTCGCGTTCCTATTGTCGTGCAACAGTGAAACGTCACCTTCGCGCGCTGCGCCGAATGTGACCGTCTGAACTTCCGACTTTCAACTTTTGCCGAGAATCGAATGATCCGCGCCGCGGGGCGTGGAGGAGCGTTTTTACATGAGCAAGCAAGTTATCGAATATGGCGGCGAGGCCGTCGGCGTTGTTGTCCCTGACGAGGACCGGCTGAAGTTCTTGGCCGTGAAGTATCATGTCTGGGATTTGGACGCGCAGCGTTTCCGCTCGGCCGATGAAGCGCGTGCGGCGATCGGACGCCTACTCGCCGGCCAGGGCGCCCGAAACCATCAGGTTGGCATTGCGGCGGCGTGACCTACTGCATCTTTCCTTAAATCGTAGTCGATTTAAGGTTGAAAACATGCAGCAACTCAAAGTGCTACAGCGTCCTTTGCGCGTCTAATGAGACGCGCGGCGCTGTAGGCTCCGCCGAAATGCGGCAGCAAATCCATCAAATTTGAAGTTCATCCTACCGAATTGTCGACCAAAATTGCGTATTGGCGGCGCGCTTCTTGTGCTATGCCAAGACAGGATTGTGTTGTTGCCAACGGTCCCCCATTCGGGGACCGGGAGGAGAATTTCTGGGAATGCTGACGAAGAAAGGAAAATACGGCCTCAAGGCCCTCGTCGATCTGGCGCGGCTCGAACCTGGCGAGACCGCCTTCATCAATGAAATTGCCCAGCGCAACAACATTCCCAAAAAATTCCTCGACACGATTCTGCTCGAATTGCGCAACGCCGGCATGCTCCGTTCCAAGAAGGGGCCGGGTGGCGGCTATTCGCTTTCTCGCCCGGCTTCGGAGATTCGCATTGGCCATGTCATACGCACACTGGACGGTCCCCTCGCACCGATCCGTTGCGCCAGTCGTACGGCCTATGAAGTCTGCGAAGACTGCAGCGACCCCGAGACCTGTCGTGTACGGATATCGATGACGACGGTTCGCGACGCCATCGCCTCCATCCTCGATTCGATGACGCTCGCGGAATTTGCGCGCGATGGTGAGCTGCCGCACGAGATTATCGAGGAAAAACGCGCCGGCTGACGGTCGAACATGGCCGGTTTCAGTGCAAACAGTCGTAAACAGACTTGGTTTGCCAAGAAAAAGCGCTTATCTGCCTTCTATATGCTCAAATTGCCGCTGAAACGGCGGGCTTTCGGACAATTTCGTTGCGGGGACTAGGTCAACGATGGGCTTGAGACAAGTGAAGGCGGATGGGCAATCCCGCTCCGCCATGCTGGATTCGATCGGCAGGACGCTGACGACCGCAACCAATGGGATCAAGGCTCTCGCCGATCACCTGACGACGGATGAAGTCTTTGCGCGCAGCCTTGTGGACGCGGTGGAATTGATCGGCGACAGTGAGGGCCGGGTCGTCGTGTCCGGTGTCGGCAAGAGCGGGCATATCGGCCGCAAGATCGCGGCGACCATGGCGTCCACCGGCACGTCCGCCTATTTCGTCCATCCGACCGAGGCGAGCCATGGCGATCTCGGTATGGTCACGTCGCAGGATGTTCTGATCCTGCTTTCCTGGTCGGGTGAGACGGCTGAGCTTGGCAACATGCTCACCTATGCCAAGCGCTTCAAGGTGCCGGTCATTTCGATCTGTGCCAATCGCGACAGCATCCTTGCCCGCAACTCCGATGTTGCCCTCGTGCTGCCGAAGGTGCCGGAGGCCTGTCCGCACGGGCTTGCTCCGACTACGTCTGCCATGCTGCAGCTCGCCGTCGGAGATGCCTTGGCGATCGCCCTTCTCGAGCGTCGCGGGTTCTCGGCTGAAGATTTCAAGACGTTTCATCCCGGCGGCAAGCTGGGCGCGCAACTGCGCTTGGTGCATGAACTGGCGCATGTGGCGGAACAGGTGCCGCTGCTCGTCGTCGGCCGCCCAATGAGCGAAGCGGTCATCGAGATGTCGTCGAAGGGATTCGGCGTTGTCGGCATCGTCGAAGAAGGCGGCACGCTGATCGGCGTGATTACCGACGGCGACCTGCGCCGCCACATGGCGGGCGATTTGCTGCTTCAGCGGGTCGAGGACGTGATGTCGCGCAATCCGCGGGTCATCAAAGGCGACGTGCTTGCCAGCGCCGCCATGGAGTTCATGCAGGAGAACAAGGTGACCGTTCTCTTTCTGGTCGACGACGCCGGGCTCCCGGTCGGAATCCTGCACATCCACGATCTTTTGCGCGCCGGCGTGGCGTGATCGATCTTCGATCGCGATCTAACGACTGCCAATGGCGGCGGAGAGTGAGCCTTTCGCCGGCTTGTGCCTTGGCGGAGGGTCGACGAAGGCCCCAGGCTCGTTGACGACGCCCTGATGCAAACGCTCCGCGATCGCGTTTGCGCCGGCACTCGTGCCCGCGCTTGAATAGAAATTGCCACGCACCTGGATGGCTGCGGCCATCAATCTGAACAAGGCCGCACTTAAAGCAGCATCCGGCCCTTGAGGTGTTTGCCAGAATGCATCCAACGGCTGCTGATCGGTGAGCCCAGCAATGTCGAATACGGCACTGCCGATCACTTTTACTGGTTTGCCCTGTTTCAACGCATGCAGGCCGGCGGTCGAGTTGACCGTAACGACACCCGCACTTCGCTCCACCAATGCGTCCAGATTGCCGCCGTCGAGATAAGCGACGCGGTCCGCGATTCCCATCTTGCCTGCTGTTTCAGCGACGATCTTGCGCCAGCGGATGAGGCCGTTATCGAGGGGATGCGTCTTGATCGCAAGTTTGCTGCCGGCGGGGGCGTGGTTCGCGAAAGAGGCGAGGATCGCGAGGATCGCTTCCTTCTGGCTGTTGAACGGCGAGTGCGCACGCAGTTGATAGTCGGTCTCCAACTGCAGCGGATAGACGAAATAATCGCTGCCCTCCGAGGCTAGCGAGCGGATAAGGGCATCGGCTGCGCGTTGTCGCCGCCGCTGCATGGTAAGGCGCACGAGCCACCCCGCATATTCCGCCAGGGGATGAAATATCCCGTGCCGGCGATAGCCAGGAAAAAGAAAGAAAAGAAAGACGTTCGGAAGATTGTAAAGCAGATCGCAGCTTGCTTCGGCGAGGAAGGACTGCTCGTACCGCCGCCGCCAGTCCGGTTCCGGCAGGCCGGCCGCCGCCCAGAGGATCTGGTCTGGTTCGACTGGAAAATGCGAGTTGGACGACATGCCGCCACGCTCCAGCGTCAGCCAGTCCGGGCGCAAATAGCCCATCTCCACGATGAAGACGGCTACGCCTGTCTGGCGGGCAGCGGCGATTGCGGCCTGATGGTAGGGGCGCTCTTCGCCAAGCAGCACGATGTCGGTAACGGCGTGGCGACGAATGAAGGCCTCAACAAAAGCCGGCCACGCCGGCATGGAACCGCGATAATTGACGGCGCCTCCGCGTCGCCAGAAGATCTGATCGCCGACATTGACGTTGATGCGAAGGCAAGTATGGCCCAATGCCTCGAGCCGGTCTGCGATCTTGGCAAAGATCGACGACGAGGGACCCTGCAGAAACAGGAATGTCCGTGGTGTCGAGCGATTGATCGTCGTGTCCGCTGTCATTGCCAGTCGCCGCCGCTACTGCAGCGCATCCTTTTGCAGGTTCGCATGGCTCAGCAGCGACCGTATCAGGTTCCACGGGTCCTCGTCCTTGGGTGCCTTCGCACCGGACTGGGCGGGGCGTGCTTTGGCGAGCGGCACGATGAAATAGTCCGTGCGGGGATCCGGGAACGGGTCCGCGAAGGATTTCAGAAGAGGCGCATGGTCGCCGTAGAAGACGAGCCAGACAGGGCGCTCGAGCTTGTTGAGCCTGTTGACCAGCTGCTTGAGTGCGGCATCCGACTGCTGCAGGATTGCCATATAGATATCGGCCGGATTCGTCAGCGTGCCCACGCGCCCGGGCTCCCATGGGCCGTGATTGGCCATGGACGCGACGAAGAAAAAGCCGCTTTCGTCTTCCGGCAGCTTCTCGACTTCGGCGATCACTCGTTCTGTCAGCGTTGCGTCGGAGACGTAGAGCCCGTCGCGCTCGGGTTTGTGGTCGAAGGCGTCCAGCATGGTGAGCTTGTCGAAGCCGAGCTGCGGCATTGCCTTGTGCCGGAGAAAGAACGTGCGGTCGTAGGGGTGGATGAAGTGTGTATGCCAGCCGGCGCGCTTCAATTTCCCCGGCCAGACGACGTCGGCATAGTGGGAAGCGCGCAGATAGGGATAGCTCGCATCGACATGGAGATCGTCCGGCACAAGTCCGCTCAGCACGGCGAACTCGGTGCGTAAGGTATAGCCGCCCTCGAACACGTTGCTGAGGCGGCCCCACTGTACCGCCTGCTTGCGCAGCTGGTCGATTGTCGGCAGCTTGATCGTTTTGACGCCAAAGTGGCGCATGTCGATGAATGATTCCGATTGCCAGACCACGATCAGGGGCGCTTCCTCGTGCCCGATAAGATCCAGCACGGCGGCGCGAAGCCGTTCAGAGAGCTCGGCGACGATTTTTTCGCGTTTCACGCCCAACCATATGATGAAATGGAAGACGACGGAGGCGAACGTCCCGAAGCGCACCGTATTCATTTTGACTTTGACTGCCTTTACGAGCTTTTGCACGAGGGCCGCTGTCGGCCGGTTCACCGGACCGTAGAACAATAGGCCCCAAGGCGCACTCGCAACGAGGATCATCAGCAGGATCCAGAACAACTTGCTTCGCGCGGGCAAGATGCTCGGCTCGAAATACATGTAGAGAGCGGAGACGCCGAACACGTAAAGGAAAGCGACGATCCAGAACAGGATATTCAGCGAAGTCGCATAGAAGATCGTCTTGTATTTGAAGACGTCCGCGACAAGAGCGATATCCGAGAATACCAGCGGCTCGCGGATGAACTTGAACTTCGCGCGTGAAATGCCGGTGAAGATGATAAAGAAGCTCATCACGCCAGCAGCGGCATAAAGGGGCCGCCAGGAAATCGCGAAAAAACCGGCAAAGACGAGCGCTATGATCGGCAGGCGCGCGATCGCATCGATGATGTCCTGATTGCGTCCGTAGGGAGGTCTGTTCCGCCTGCGCTCGCGCGCCGGCAGGGCGAAGCGATCCGTGAAGAAAATCACGGCACAGGACAGGAGATAGCAAAAGAGGGTCAGCGCCGCCGGGTAGTCATGCAGTTGGAAGGGAGGAAGCGCCAAGCCGATACCTTTGAGCCATTTCACCGCCGACGCCGCCTCGGCAGCAGGCCGTCGCTCGACACTTAAATGCTAACGTCGGCCGGTACAAGCGCGGCCGCACCTCAGGGCCGTCACCGTCCACTGTTACGGGCGATTGCCCTGTCGAACCACCAGTCGAGGAGCGGTCTGACCGCTGGCCCGAAGCGACCGAGCAGGAAAAGCGTAAGGCCGAAATAGACTTCGGGCCGCCGCCGGTCGATGGCCTTCGCGATCCTGCTTGCGACCGCTTCGGCGGTCCAGGGCCGCGCCGCCCCCATCACAACGCTTGCTTCGGGCGGCCGCAGGCCGATTTCTCGCGCGAGCTGCGGTGTCTTGGTATCCGGCGGAAAGCTGACCGATACTCCGACGTTATGGCGGCGCGCCTCGCTTCTGAGCGCCTGGGCAAAGCCGTGCAACGCGAATTTCGACGCGCAATAGGCGGAATAGCCATAAATGCCGATCAAGCCGGCGCCCGAGGAGATCATCATGATGCGGCCGTTGCGCCGCCGCTTCATTTCCGGATAGACGGCGCGTACGGCGTGCACCGTGCCGGAGAGGTTCGTTTCGATCTGTTGGCGAAAGATCGTGCTCTGCTGCTCCTCGAAAGGTGCCGGTTCGACGATGCCGGCCGAGGTCACGAGAATGTCGCAGGGACCGAATGTTTCGGTGCAGCGTCGAATGGCCGTTTCGATTTCTTCCTCGCGGGCAACGTCGGCTGCCTCCACGCGGATATCTCCGGACGTTGCACCATGCTCTGAGATAAGCATTTCCTTGGCCTGTTCCAGAAGATCGCGGGAACGTGCGATGAGAGAGAGCCGTGCGCCGCGGCTCGCGTAGATGCGTGCTAGCGCCAGACCTATGCCGCTCGAGCCACCGGTGATGATCACATGGGTCATGCTGAGGTTCCGCCTGCGGCTCAAGGGGACAGAGGTTTCGAGCTAGCGCGCCGAGAGCGCCTTCAACATCTGTTCGATATCGACTCCGCCAAGCCCGAAATTCCGTTCGGTCAAATCCTTGAGGCGCTCGGCGGTCAGCGCGACGGTACGGCGGATCTGCTCCTCCGTGTGATCGCTGGTAATGAAGAAGCGCAGGCGCGCCAATCCTTCCGGTACGGCAGGATGAATGATCGGCAGCACGTTCACTCCGGCCGCAAGCAGATCGTTGGAAAGCTGTACGGCGCGCAACGAATCGCCGACGATGACGGGAACGACCGAGAAGCCGCCGCTCAAACCCGTATCGAGGCCTGCTTCCTTGGCGAGCTTGAGGAACAGACCGCCATTGCGCCTGAGCGCCGCGGTGCGTTCGGGTTCGCGCTCAAGGATATCGAGGCTTGCGACCGCCGAAGCGCCGAGCACCGGTGCCAGGCCGACGCTGTAGACGAAGCCGCCGGCCGATGCCTTGAGCACCGCTGCCAACGCCTCATTCCCGGCAATATAGCCGCCGCAGCTCGACGTCGTCTTCGACAGCGTTCCCATCCAGATGTCGACCTCGTGGGGGTCGACGCCGAAGTGTTCGGCGAGCCCCTTGCCGTGCGGCCCGAGAACGCCGAGTGAATGGGCCTCGTCCACCATCAGCCAGAAGCCATATTCGGCCTTAAGCTTTAGCAGCGCAGGAAGGTTCGCGACATCGCCGTCCATCGAATAGATGCCTTCGACGATGACCATGATGTGACGGTATTCTCCAGCGACCGTGCGCAGCACATGCTCGAGGTCGGCCGTGTCGTTGTGCTTGAAGAGGCGGCGCGTAGCCCCGGAAAGCTTGATGCCGGCGAGCGCGCTGTTGTGGATGAACTCGTCATGGATGACGAGATCCTTGGGGCCCATCAGGCAGCTGATGGCGGCAACGTTGGTGAGATATCCGCTTACGAAGCACACCGCCGCTTCGACGCCGTAGAAGCGCGCGATCTTTTCCTCGAGCTCGACATGGACGGGCCGCTCGCCGGCAACGAGCCTGCTCGCGGAGGCGGAAATGCCGAAGTTCCTGATTGTATCGCGCGCCCTGTCTAGTATGTGGGCGTGGCGGTTCAGCCCGAGGTAATCGTAGGAGGCGAAGTTGATCATCGTGCGGCCGTCGATCACGGTCGTCGCGCCGGCTGCCGTCTGGTGCGCCCGATAGAAGGGATTGGCGATGCCCAGCTGCTCGCTCGCGAACTTCTGCGTAAGCACCTGCTTATATTCGGGAAGATCCTCGAAGCGAGCCTGACGGCGACGGGGAGGCGCCGGCAACTCCCGTTCCGAGCGCGCCATCCGGTTGCGCTCGGACGATTGATGCGTGTTCCTCATCCTGTCCAGCAGGTTCTCCTTGAGGCTGCTGTTCATCTTGGAGAAGGTCTGGCCGTTTCCGTCGTTGCTCATTGGCTCAGTGCTTTTTCCCTGTCCGCCCCGGCGTGGCGCTGCGCAAGTTCACTCACAAGCCGGTCATCGGCCGCCTCGCCATCGTCGCCCTGGTCCCGCTTGCTTACCTTTTCATAGAGTTTGCGCGCAACATCGCCCACCGTCGTATTGTCGGCGACGCCGCTCAGCGGCATGTCGAAGCCAGTGTTCTGCTGGAAGCTCATGCCGAGTTCCACAGCCATCAGGCTGTCCAGGCCGATTTCCTTCAGGATCTTGCTGCGGGTCACCGTATCTTTCGACACCCGAAGGATCGCGGCGATCTCGCTTGCCACCAGGTCGAACAGGATGTCTTCCGCTTCCTGCGGCGACTTCCCCTCGATCATCGCCACGAGGTCCATCTGCGTTCCTTCGGCACCGGAAGGATGCTGGTCCGCGCTGCGCAGGATCACCTCAAAGAGCGCGTTGCGGGCGACCGGCAGGTTGCGGGCGGCCGTCCAGTCGATCTCCGAAATCATCACGACCGCCGCATCGACGGTGCCCGGATCCGAGGCCATGTGGCTTTCGACCATGTCGAGCGCCACCTGGGCCCTCAAAGCGGTCTTGCCGATGCGCTTGGCCAGAAGATCGTTCACATCGGTGTTCTGCACGAGATAACCGGCGTCGGCGATCGCGCCGAAGCCGACGGCGAGACCCGGGAGACCCTCCGCGCGTCGGGCGCGGGCAAGGCCCTCGAGATAGCCGTTGGCTGCGACATAGTTGGCCTGTCCGGGATTGCCGACAAGGGTGGTTGCCGACGAGAACAGGATGAAATTGTCGAGTTCGTCGCCGCGCGTCAGTCGGTCGAGGATCGCTGCGCCCTTGGCCTTCGTGTCGATAACCGGCCGGTTGCGCTCGCGGTTAAGATTGCTGATCAGGGCGTCGTCCAGCACCATCGCCGCGTGGACGACGGAACGCAGCGGCGCCTCGGCGCGAAGCGTCGCGAGAAGTCCATCGACCGCGGTCGCATCGGTGATGTCGCAGGCATGGAGCGAGGCAGACACGCCCGTCTTGTTCCAGCGTGCGAGCATCGCGCTCGTTTCGGCATCCGCCTGACCGCGGCGAGAGCACAGCGCGATCCTGCGTGCACCTTTCTCGGCGAGCCAGTTAGCGGCCGCGAGACCGAAGCCGCCGATGCCGCCGACGACGAGATGCACGCCGTCCGGATCCACTTTGACGCCCTTGTGCGGCTTCACGGCGATCTCGTGTTTGCCGGCGACCGGCGGCAGCACGACGATCTTGCCGATGTGGCCGGCGTTCTGCATCAGGCGGAAGGCATTGCCGATTTCATCGAAATCAAAGGCGCGGTAAGGCAGCGGCGTCAGCTTACCTTCCTCGAAAAGCGCCCCGATTTCCATGAAGATGCGCTTGGTGAGCACAGGCGCATTGACCAGAAGCTGGTCCGCATCGATGCCGAAATAGCTGACATTGCGTCGGAACGGCCGCAATCCGATCTTGCTGTCCGCGTAGTAGTCGCGCTTGCCGAGTTCCAGGAACCGGCCGAAAGGCTTCACCAGCGCGAGGCTTTGTTCCATCGCTTCGGCGAAGAGCGAGTTCAGTACCAGATCGACGCCCTCTCCGCCGGTGACGGCGCGCACCTCGTTGACGAAGCCGAGCGAGCGCGAATCGAAGACATGATCGGCACCGAGCATCGCCAGGAAGCGCCGTTTTTCGCGCGTTCCAGCGGTCGCTATGACCTTGGCGCCCCTGAGCTTGGCGACCTGAAGCGCGGCCAGGCCGACACCGCCGGCAGCGCCATGGATGAGGATAGTCTCTCCAGCCTGGATGCGGCCGAGCTCGACCATCGCGTAATAGGCCGTAAGGAAGGCGACCGGCACCGTGGCGGCGGCCACGGGGCTGATGGTCCGCGGAAGTTTGGCAACGCCCGCCCGGGATACGACCACATGCGTCGAGAATGCCGAAGATGCGATCGCCATGACCGCGTCGCCGACGGCAAGGTCATCGACCCCTTCGCCGACTGCGACCACGTGGCCGGAAAGCTCCATGCCGATCGTCGCGCCGGCAAACCCGTCCTCGAGCGCCTCCTCGGGAAGAAGGCCCATCGCCCACATCACGTCGCGGAAGTTCAGGCCCGTTGCCGCTACTGCGACGACGATCTCGCCCGGTCCGGCCTGCGGCACATCGGCCTCCTCCCAGGCGATGCTCGCAACTTGCGAGCTGACGCGCTGGCGGATCGTCGCCGCCGCAAAGGCGCTTGTCTTGCCCTCGGTCCTGACGGCAGGGCCGGGAACGGCGCGAATTTCCGACAGCAATCCAGTGGCCTTGTCCAGCAACCATTCACGATTTGACCCGGACACGGCCAACAGCGGCAGCGCCAATGCAATGCCATCGTCCAGGCCCGCCTTGTCCAGATCGCCAAGGTCGAGCGAATGGACATCGAGGAAGTCATATTCGTTCTGCAGAACGCGCGCGAACGCCCAGAGGCCGGAATTCACGCCGGAGCTGGTCGGGACACCATCTGTCCGCGAAGCAACCGGCGCGCCGCCCGGAGCGACAATCACTAGCCGAGGGCGGTCGTCGCCGGACAGGTCTGCATCTCCGACACGCTGCCTCAGCGCTTCGGCGAAGGCGCTGAGCGCAAGCACGTGCGCCTGCAGCGAGGCGGAATCGGTGTCGCTTGCATGACCCGTCGCCGGCGAAACAAGCACCGCGCGAACAGGATTCTGGCCCAAGTTGCCGAGCGCGGCCTGCAGCGTTGCAACGTTGGCCGCCATATCGCCTGCCAGCAATACCGGGACGGCATCTGCAGTCATCGACGCCGCGTCGTGGGGGGCACTTTCCACCTGGATGACCAGATAGGGGCCGGCAACGGTCTTGATCGCCTGCACCGGTTCGCCGGATATTGTCGTCGCAGCGGCGCCGCGGGCCTCGAGCAGAATGATATTGCCGTGTGCGCACTCATGGTCCGCGACGTTGACATCGCGCAGCCCGAGATCTGTAAGACATTTCTGCCAATGCGGCACGGCGGCAAGATTGCCGATCGGGAACTCGGCCGTCTGGGTGCGGGCAAACCAGCCGTCGGAAAGGCCGAGAGCGAAGTCGCCGAAGATCGAGGGCGCGCTGACGGCGGCAGCAAGCGCGCCGCCGTCGCGCAGCATCGTGCGCAATGCGGTACGCAGCGCGATCTCGTCCTCGATCAGCTGGTAAAGATGGTCCGAGGCGCTGACGGCGAGATCGAAAGGTGCGATCGCCGCGAATTCGCTTTTCTTGAGAACGCGCACATGCGCATCGTTCTCGAATGCGATCTCAAGGTTGCGCTGCGCGTTGTCGCGCGGTTCGGCGACGATCAGGCTCGCGCCATGGCGCGCCGCAAGGTCAGCGAGCCGACGCGTGAAACCCGTCGAAACGCTTCCGAATTCGACAATTCGCAACGGGACGCCGGTGGTCTGCGCAGTCAGTGCCCGTTCCGCCGCGCCGAGCACCCGCTCCATACGCTGCCGGCTCGCAACGGAATGCACGGCCTGGTGATCGAGCGTCGCGTCGCTGATGAAGCCCGCGCTGAAGGCGTGCGTCTGGTCGCCGTCCGGTCCCGCGGCGGAAAGCGCGTCGAGCCGGCTTAGAGCTTCGGCGTAGGCATTGTTGACGAGCACGGCTTCGACCGCACGATCGGGACGCTCGCCATAGAGTTCGCCGAGTATTTCGGCCACGGTCGGAAGGCTGAACTCCCGCGCAACCGTCCAGACCCCATTTTGATGTTCGCTGAGTCCGGCGTCCTCCAATACGTAGAGGCAGCTTGTCAGGAAGCACTGGAAGGCGAAGTCGCCGGGCAGGGTATCGCCGTGGATCGTGGCGCCTCCCCTTGCAAGCTTCAGCGCGATGTCCTGGCAGGCGCGGTAGATCGCAGCGTTGAACAGCAGGGTCGCGTTGTCGACGCTGCCCTCGCCATCGGCGGGCGCCGTCAGCAAGTACGGCATGGGTGCAGCCGGCTTGGCACCGGGCAGCGTCATCTCGGAGAGCACGGTCTCGTAGTGGAAGGAAAGCCCGTCCAACGTCTTGTGCTTTCGCAAATAAGTGCGCCGGAAACGACAATCGTCGAAATGCGCAATCGCTTCGCCCGACTTGTCGAAGAAATGGAACCTCGCCTTGATCGAATTGGCGCTGACACGCTCGATCTCGATCGTGGCACGGGCGATCGGCCGTCCGGCGTTGACGACATGCACGGAACCGAAGCGCACCGGAATATAGGGTGCGCCGCCCTTGTCCCCCGTAAAGCGGTCGAAGAGCGCAACGAGCCCGTGGAACGTGGCATCGACCGAGATTGGATGAAGAGAATAGCTGACGAGCGGGTGTCCCGCCCCATTCGGCGCCTTCAGCTCGACGTCGATGATCCGGTCGCCGTATGCGACAGCCCTTGAAAGCAGCTGGAAGTTTGGACCGTAATCCAGGCCGAATTGTTTCGCCGTCTCGTAGGCTTTCGACGGATCGACACTTACCGTTTTCGCCAAACCGGCGAAGGACGGAGAGGCATTGTTCTTTCCGGGCACGGGCTTGCGGCTCCGCGCGACGGCGTGCACCGTCCAATCGTCCTCCGAGAGCCGCTCGCGCGAGCGGATCTCGATGTCGCCGGTCTCGGGCGACAGGATGGTCGAGAGCTCCATGATGCGGCTGTCATTGAGCTCCAGCGGGCGAACGATCTCCAGATTGGTGATCTCTACCTCGTCGCTGCCGTAATATTGCTGCGCGGCGGAAACCGCCACTTCGATAAAGCCGCTGCCCGGCAGAATCGCCTTGCCATCGACGACATGCTCGGCAAGGTCCGGGAAGAGATGCGCATCGATGTGGTTCTTCCAGCTTCCGCTGTTGGGATCGCTGCGCCAGCCCGTCAGGCGATAGGCCCGGCCGGAACGGCCAAAAAGGTCGGTGGAGTCGGTCGTGGCCGCAGGCCGCAGTTCGACCAGTTCGAAGGGCAGCGCCGGCAATTCGACGAAGGCATTGCGCTTTCCATAGACGCGAGGCCGGTCGACCGCCGCACCATGCGCGACGGCGCGCGCCATCGACGCCGAAATCGGATCGTGACCGCTCTCGCCGACGTCGCGGAGCAATGTCGGAACGACTGCCGCCGGGAAGGCCGCCTGCTTGATCGTTTCCTTGACATAGGACGCCAGGATCGGGCGCGGGGAAATTTCGACGAAGAGCCGGCAGCCGAGTTCGAGTGCCGCTTCGGCGGCCGCCTGGAAGCGGACCGGTTCGCGGACGTTTTTCCACCAATAGTCCGGATCGAGCTCAGTTCCCTCGAGTGCGGCGCCGGTTACGGTCGA
This sequence comes from Ensifer sp. IC3342, assembly GCF_020193655.1. Classification (GTDB taxonomy): domain Bacteria; phylum Pseudomonadota; class Alphaproteobacteria; order Rhizobiales; family Rhizobiaceae; genus Sinorhizobium. The sequence continues at coordinate 924,100 of NZ_JADYVE010000001.1, read as the reverse complement.
GAGAAAGGTCAGCTCTGTCCGCCGCGGGGCAATATCCGGAATGTCGGAAAGGAAGGACTGCTTTGCCTGATCGATGACCGGATGGTGGAACGGGTAGTTGATGTCGAGGATCTGGACCGGGATCTTGGCCTTGCGTGCGGCGTCGCGGAAAGCGGAAATTTCGTGCGCCGGACCGGACATCGTGACCGAATTATGCGCGTTGACGGCTGCCACGCAGAGCTCGTTGAGACCGCGCGCCTCAGCGAATGCCTGGGCGGCTTCTTCGCCGAGCATCACGGCTGCCATCGTTCCCTGCCCCGCCAGGAGATCCTGATGCAGCGAGCGCTTTGCAACGATCGATACGGCATCGACGAGCGACAACGCGCCGGCCGCATAGGCAGCGGCGATCTCGCCGACCGAGTGGCCGAAGACGGCTGTCGGCTTGATGCCCATCGCGACCAGCGAATCGGAGAGCGCAGCCTGGACGGCGAAAAGCAGCGGCTGTGCGATCTTCGTATCTGAGAGCTTCTTGTCGAGTTCCGGATCCGTCAGAAGATCAGTCAGGACGATGTCGGAATGAAACTTGAAGAGTGCGCTGACGGACGTGAAGGACTGGCGGAAGTGCAGGTTCTCGCGGAAGGCTTCGACGCCCATGCCGGCCCATTGGGAACCGTTGCCCGAGAAGACGAATGCGACCTTTGCATCCTTCACCGGGGCTTCGCCCACCTCGCCTATGTCAGAGCCGGGCTTCTCCAGATGGCTGGCGATCGCCCGCACGATATCTTCGGGGTGATCGCTGCGTGCCGCGAAGCGATGACGCATATGGGTGCGGTTGGCGCCGGAGGCGGCGATCATCGCGCGCGTCTCTTCCTTCGAGGCACTCGCAAAGCTCGCCTTGTACTCCTTCAACAGGTTCTCGAGGCTCGAGGCCGTGTGGGCGCTTGCCATAAACACGTGACCAGCCGACGAAGGCGCGGCCTTTTCTTCCTGTACCGTCTCCGGATCGCTGATGACCACATGCGCGTTGGCGCCGCCAAAGCCGAAGGAGTTGATGCCGGCAAGCCGCGCACGCTTGCCTTTCAGCAGTTCGATCGGGTTGGCGGTGACGCGAACGTTCAGTCCGTCGAAATCGATGTGTTCGTTCGGCGTATCGAAATGCAGCGATGCCGGCAGATAGTTGTGTTCGAGTGCCAGAACGGCCTTCAACATGCCGAACAGGCCGGACGCCGGTTCGGTGTGGCCGATATTGGACTTGATGGAGCCGATCGGCACCGGCGCCCTGCGCTTGGCGCCAATGACAGTGCCGATGGACCATACTTCCGCCGGGTCGCCCACTTTCGTGCCGGTACCGTGACCCTCGACGAAGGCAACCTGGTTGGCGTCGATGCCGTTGCCTTCATAGATGGCCCGGAGCAAGTTGGCCTGCGCCTCGCGCGAGGGAAGCGAAATGCCGTTGGTCCGGCCGGCCGAGTTGACTCCGGTTGCCACGATCTTCGCGTAGCTGCGGTCGCGTTCGCGGCGCGCCCGATCCGAGCGGCGCAGGATGAAAACGACGCCACCCTCGGCGCGGACATAGCCGGCGCCGTCGTTGTCATAGGCCCGGCAGAGGCCTTCCGGCGACAGCATCCGTGCCTGGGCGAAGCCGACGAAGGGAAGGGGATGGGCAAGAATATTGACGCCGCCGACGATCGCCGTGTCGATCTCGCCGGCATTGAGGGCCCGCATCGCCTGATCGAGCGCCACGAGCGAAGAGGAGCAGGCGGTATCCACCGTCATGCTCGGTCCGCTCAACCCGAAGATGTGGGAAATGCGGTTGGAGACGATCGACAGCGTGTTGCCGGTCATGAAATAGGGTCCGGCGGCGGCCGGATCTTCGACGGTCAGGTTGGCGTGGTCGAGGCTCGACGCGCCGACATAAACGCCGACATTCTCGCCATGCAGGGATGCAATGGAAATATTGGCATCCTCGAGCGCACGCCAGGCGAGTTGCAACAGCACGCGCTGTTGCGGATCCATATACATGGCTTCCCGCTGGGACATGCCGAAGACAGCGGGATCGAAATCATAGATCTGGTCGAGCACGCCGGCAGCAAAAGAATAGGTCTTGCCTTGCACGCCCATAACGGGATGCCAAAAACGCGCCAAATCCCAACGGTCCGAGGGAACGCTGGACACGGTGCATTTGCCCTGACGAAGAATCTTAAACAGCGCCTCAGGCGATTTTGCTCCGGGGGCGAGGCATGCACGCCCTATGATTTCAACAGTCATGTATGATCGAACGCTCTAAACTGCCGTTAAAATTGTCCTAGCCAATTGCCGCGCCAAACGTAAATTGCAATTGGTGAGATTACCGATTTGTTATTTTCCCCGATTTTATTCGTCCAGCCGTCCCCGCTGTATTAGTGAGCTTTTAACTCAAAGTACCTAGCTTTCAACCCCAAAGGCTTAGATACACACGTCGTGAGGGCCCTATCCAGACAATTACGGCGACGGATCGTAAACATTGTCGAGGAGGTATGACCGGAAAGGCGCAGTGCCGAATATTTTGGCTGCCCGGCGGCGAGGTGGCTTGTTGTGAAACGGCGATTGTGCTTTGCAGTGACCGGCGGATTCCCTGCCGGGAAAACATACGGCGCAGATCTGTAAGCAGAATCATCGCTGTGCCGAATACGGAGTATTGTAGTGAGACGAGTGACTGCCCTTCTGCTTTGCGCCGCGCTTGCGGGATGTCAGGCCGTGCCGGGAGAAGGCCCTCTGACCACCGACATCGTCGCGGATGCCGGCCAGTCCGGTGCCCAGATCGGCAGAAAGAATGCGACCGTCTTTGACATCGTCGACGTCGACGGCCAATCGGCTCGGTTGGTCTCGGACTATGTTTCCACAACGCTCAGCCGACGCTTCGGCATTGGCGGCGGCGTCGGCCAGGTCGTCATCGGCGTCGGCGACCAGCTGAAAATATCGATCTTCGAGGCAGGCAGCGACGGCCTGTTTTCCACAACGGAATCGAAGCAGACCAACATCGATCTGGTCGTCCAGCCTGACGGTAAGGCGGCCATTCCCTATGTCGGTCCGGTCCGCTTTGCCGGCTTGACGCTGGAACAGGCGCGCCAGGCAATTCTCGAAGCACTGAAGCAGAAGGCCGTGGAGCCCGATGTCATCGTGACAAGCACGTCCACGGCATCGCGCATCGTCACAGTTTCCGGTGCAGTTGGCCGTCCGTCCGTCGTGCCGTTGAACCTCGTCAGCGAGTCGATAAACGAAGTCATCGCCAAGGCCGGCGGTCCGTCGGCGCAGCCTTACGAGACGTATGTCACGCTCGTGCGCGGCAAGAAGACCGGAACGGTCCTCTTGAAATCCATCATCGAAAACCCGTCGGAAAATATTCACGTCAAGCCGGGCGACCAGGTCTTTGTGACGCGCGATCCACGCACGTTCACGATCCTCGGCCAAGTCAGGGCGAACCAGCGCGTCGAGTTCGGCGCCAACGACCTGAACCTGCTCGAAGCCGTGGCGCTTGCGGGCGGCGGCGCCGACCGGACCGTCGATGCGAAGGGCTATTTCGTCTTCCGTTACGAAGAGCCGGATATTGTCATGAGCCTGCTCGGAAGGGAGCGGTTCAACACGATGCTGAACAAGGGCATGAAGCCCGACAGCGTCGGACGCTATCCGATCGTCTATCGTTTCAACATGACCAATCCGGATAGTCTGATCGTCGGCCAGACCTTCCCGATCAAGAATCGCGACGTTATCTATGCATCGCGTCATCCCTCGGTCGACATTGCGAAATTCCTCGACTTCGTGGCGCGGCCGATCGGCATCGCGAATACCGGCGTCAACCTCGCGGACAACCTGGACGATCTGCAGAACTAACGAAGCTCGGCGGCAAGTGAACCTGCTTGCTGCCGTGCGCGTTCTGTGGTTGATCTGGATTAAATCGATTTGTGATGGCCGCCACGGCGGCCGGATCGCGAGGAGGCTCCTATGGCTGAAGACGCGTTAATCGTCATCGACATGCAGAATGACTTCTGCCCCGGCGGCGCCCTTGCGGTCGAGGGCGGCGACGAAATCGTACCCGCCGTCAATCGCCTCATCGAGCAGTTCCGCCACGTCATTCTGACGCAGGACTGGCATCCTGCCGGCCATTCGAGCTTCGCGTCCAGCCACCCCGGCAAGGCGCCGTTCGAGACCGTGACGATGCCCTACGGCGAGCAGACGCTCTGGCCGGATCACTGCGTCCAGGGAAGCCCCGGCGCCGATTTCCATCCGGCCTTGCGATGGACGACGGCGGAGCTGGTCGTTCGCAAGGGTTTCCGCACCGAGATTGACAGCTATTCCGCCTTTTTCGAGAACGATCACCGCACACCAACCGGTTTGGCCGGCTACCTGCGTGAGCGTGGCATCTCCAAGGTGTCGCTCTGCGGTCTTGCGGCCGATTTCTGCGTCGCCTTCTCGGCGCTCGATGCGGTCGCCCAGGGCTTTTCGACTTCCGTTGTGCTCGGCGCCTGCCGCGGCATCGATCTGAACGGCTCACTCGCGACGATGACGCAGCGTATGCGCGACGCGGGCGTTGCGCTGGTCTAGCAGCGCCGGAGTGGGATCGCTCGGAATGACGAAAATCGATCAGGATGGTGCTTCGGGCGAGCGCCAGGGTGATCCAGAAGGAGCGTAGTCGCAGATGCCGAAGACCGATATCGCACGGCGGGTCTATAACCATACCTGGAAGCTCGATCCGATCATCCGCAGCCTTTTGGATACGGATTTCTACAAGCTCCTGATGCTGCAGATGATCTGGCAGCTTCATCCGAATGTCGATGCAACCTTTTCGCTGATCAACCGCACCAAGACCGTGCGCCTCGCCGACGAAATCGACGAACAGGAACTGCGCGACCAGCTCGACCACGCACGGACGCTGCGTTTCGGTAAGAAAGAGATGATCTGGCTCGCCGGTAACACGTTCTACGGGCGCGAGCAGATCTTCTCGCCGGAATTTCTCGCCTGGCTCGCCAAGTTCCAACTACCCGAATACGAGTTGTCGCGCCGTGACGGCCAGTTCGAACTGAACTTTCGCGGTCGTTGGGTCGAAACGACGATGTGGGAGATTCCGGCGCTGGCGATCATCAACGAGCTGCGCTCACGCGCCGCCATGAAAGGCCTCGGTCCTTTTACGCTTGACGTGCTCTATGCGCGCGCCAAGGCCAAGATGTGGTCGAAGGTCGAGCAGCTGCGGCAATATCCCGACCTGCGCATTTCCGATTTCGGCACGCGCCGGCGGCACAGTTTTCTTTGGCAGCGCTGGTGCGTCGAGGCATTGAAGGAGGGGATCGGCGGCTCGTTTTCCGGCTCCAGCAACGTGCTGCTTGCCATGGACACCGATCTCGAGGCGCTGGGCACCAATGCGCACGAACTGCCGATGGTGGCGGCGGCGCTCGCGCGCAACGACAAGGAGCTCGCCGCAGCACCGTACAAGGTCCTGCAGGACTGGAACCAGCTCTATGGCGGCAATTTGCTGATCGTGCTGCCGGACTCCTTCGGGACGGCGGCATTCCTGCGCGACGCGCCGGATTGGGTGGCGGACTGGACCGGCTTTCGACCGGATAGCGCACCGCCGATCGAGGGCGGCGAGAAGATCATACGCTGGTGGAAGAAGATGGGCCGCGACCCGCGAGAAAAGCTGCTGATCTTTTCCGACGGGCTCGACGTCGACACGATCATCAAGACCTATCGTCATTTCGAGGGTCGCGTACGCATGAGTTTCGGTTGGGGAACCAACCTCACCAATGATTTCGCCGGCTGCGCGCCGACGGAAATCAGCGGCCTCAACCCGATATCGATTGTCTGCAAGGTGAGCGAAGCCAATGGTCGGCCCGCGGTCAAGCTTTCGGACAACCCGCGCAAGGCGACCGGGGATCCCAAGGAAGTGCAGCGCTATCTGAAATTCTTCGGGACAGAGGATTTCGTCGAGCAGACCGTCAAGGTCTGAACTCGGCCCGAAAAAAAGAAACCGGCAAGCGCCGGTTTCAAGAAGGGGGATTGCGATTGTCCATCATCGCATTGTCAGATCTAGCAGTAGAATCTTAAGCTTGCGTTAAGGTCGCTGTGGAGCGCCATCATGCGCGCCTGCGAACAAATTCGATATTGTTGTCAGCAGGGTTGCTGATCTCGGTGGACTGGTCGAAGGCTATGCGGAACGGCGAGGTGAGCTGCGAGAGGCCGAACGCCTCGCTCGAAAGGCGATGCGTCGTTGCTGTGCTTTCTTCGACCATCGCGTTGTTTTGCTGCGTCATGCGGTCGAGTTCACGGATGGTTTCGTTGAGTCGCCGCCGCCGTTTGCTCCAGCGACAGTGCAGGATGCTCCGTGCGCTCTGCAAGCTGGTCCACTGCGTCGCGCATTTCGCCGGCGTCGCCGTGAATGTGGGCGACTCTCGTCTTTACATCGCGGAGCGTCAGCGCGAGGCGGTCGAGCGACATGTTGTAATCCAGGCGCAGGCGATCGAGGCCCTCGACGAACGGCTGCTCAATGCAGGTGGTTAGGTCGCCGCGCGAAAGTCGTTCGAGCCCCGTCGCCAGTTCATCGACCGCTGTGCTGATGTGATGGGCCTCCTCCATCCGGGCGACATCGCGTGCCCGCCGCTCGTCCTCGATCGATGTTCGCGTGTCCTCCGCCTCCTCGCACCATCGCGGAACACGACGACGGAGCGGGCCATGTCGCCGATTTCGTGCTTGCGTGCATGGTCGGCGCAGGCAATCGCCGTATCGCCACCGGCGAGGAGGCGAGGGCCAGGCTGTTCTTGTCGGTGCCTTCGGCGGTTGCCTCGAAGATGCGGCCAACGCCCATTCCCTTCCATGGTGCCTGCGGGAGGTTGACGGCGAAATTGCCTTTCTTGTTCAGCGTATAGACGACGTCGCCATTGAGATTGACGAGCAGAACATCCCTGTAACCGTGTTCCTCGGCGAAGGGTCGGAAGAAAGGATGGTAGCGACCGTGCAGGTCGTCATATTCATCCTTTTCGGCAGAGTTAAGCAGTGCCCGCTTGTCCTCGGCATTGGGTTCGCCGTCGTGTAGCGCCGTGCAAGCTCGCCTGCTGCGTCGCTGCCGATCCCGGCCATCGCTCCGCTGAGATCGCTCAATGCCTTCGCGGCCGTCTTTTGCGCCTGCAGATTGCGCAGGTCGTTGTCGTCAGGTAGTGGCGCAATTCGTTGCGTCGGGCATCCGCCAGAGCTTCGAGTTTCTCGACCGTCGCTTGAGACGACATGCTGCCGCTGCCAGTGAGGCTGGCAAGGCTGGTAGCGGCGATGGAAAGGACGGCCATACCCGCTGCTGCGAGCGGGAGCTTCACGGATAAACGCATAACAACAACGAATTTTGAAAGGAGATCAAACTGCATCCGGCGGGTTACCGCAAGGCGAGTTATACGGATTTGTTTTACGGTTCGATGACGGGTGGTGTGCATGACGCAGATAGCATCCGAATGCACTTTTTTGGGCTTCGAAGCTGCGCTGAGCCACATTTCCAAGGGTGCTGCCAGAGCCGAAACGGCGTCGGAAGGCTCGCCAATGGTATGACTTATTGGGGTACCTCAATATTTTCTTGAATTTGCCTTGAAATGCCCCATGATGCCCCTGATGAATGTGTTGAGGTACACACCTTGGGAGGGGTTCGTGCGTCAAGCCTATTCACCGGATGATGTCGATGTCATGCGCGGGGCGCTGGATGTCTGGTGTGCTCTGCATAACGTTGGAAGGGATGGCGTGGAGGCCAACGAGGCCGCGCGCCGCATCCTGGATCTGATGGGCAGGAAGAAATTTACCTGCGACCAGCTTCTGGCACAGCTCGCCGATTTCAGGCCGACCCCTCGTCACCGGATTTCCTGATCAGGCCGGAAACGGTATCCCGCAGTTTCAATAGCGGCAGATATTCGTTCGCCAGATGAATATCGAGGTGCGCCAGCCGTTCGCCGTTCAGTTCCGCGGTATGCCCGGTTTCCTTGTCGATCACGGTCCAGGAGCCGTCCGGTTCCTCTTTCAGGTCGTATCTCTGAGCTTCCATAAGAAGAAGCTTAAGCGACGTGCGGTGCGTTTGGTAGAGGTTTCTGCTACTGAACGATCACATGCCCGAGTAGGAAGTGGGCTATTTCATCTGGTCGGCTTCAGCGTCAGCCATACGCGATTTCCAGATCCCGCCTCGCCTCTTTTGGCCGCTGCTTAGTTGAAGGTGTCGTTGCTGGTGCTGGATGGATCGATATCCGGGTCCACCCCTTGCGATTGGGCGTAGGTCGTATTGTCTGCGCCGGTGGTAGTGCAGCCTGACGAAATCGCCAGAAGTGCTGCTATCGCAATCGCCGTGAGAAAGTTAGCAGGCATGGCTTCCCTCCAAGACAGCCTAGAATGATCCCAATTTACATCCCTCAGTTGCGCCAGGCGTCCCTCTCTAGAGCAGCAAGGTTATCCGGCATGGTGACGTAGCAATGCGGAAAGCGCAAGTGTAATGATCATGAGACCTCAACCATCGCGCGCTCATGATTCAGTAAGCCGAAGACTCTCCGACCTTTACCGTCTACCTGGGTAGGCTGGGCTTCCGTGGTCAACGGCGCGAGGGACTGGATGCCTTCAATATAGGCGCTGGCTGAATTTTAATCAGACCCGAAATCAAAGAATCAACGGAAGCAGCCCATGAGCGGGCTGTGCCAGATCTGTGCCGCAGGGCTATTCAGATTGGTGCGCAGCGGTGCACTTTTGTTCCGGGTGTGAATAGGGGGATGCCGCAAAGTGCATCGCCTTCATTGAGGAAAACTGGTGCTGCTAGAGAGATTTGAACTCTCGGCCTCTCCCTTACCAAGGGAGTGCTCTACCCCTGAGCTATAGCAGCATTCCGGCGGTCGGTTTGTGACAAGCCGTATCAAGCGAGGCGCCTATTGCCATAGCTTTGGGGCGAGCGCAAGCCGCATTTCGAAGTTTTTGGCCCGATCGATCAGAAATCGTCCTCGTGCTTTCGAAGGTCTCGATTTTGCGCTAATGCATTGGCCATGCAGGACGATGACCACAAGCAGCGCGCGCCGAAGGCAGAAAAGGGCGGGCACACCGCGGAAGCAGACGCCAAACGATTGCGGCTCGCAAAGAACTTGCGCGACAATCTCCAACGCCGCAAGCAGCAGATGCGAGCGCGCCGCGCCGGCGCCGCCGACGAGACATCCGGATTGCCTGCCGCAAAAACGGACGAATCGGACGATTAGAGAGAGATGGGGACGATTGTCGTGAATTCTTTTGGGATTCTCGGTTGCCTCCCGCAGACCCGCATTTCAAGGCACTTCTAATTTCACGGCATCTCCAATAAGAGACGCCTTCAAACAACACTGAATTTATGGAAAGGCGGGCTTGAGCCCGTTCGAGAGGCCTCATGGATCGCATCAGGATTGTAGGCGGCAACGAACTCCACGGGGTCATTCCCATTTCCGGCGCCAAGAATGCGGCCCTGCCGCTGATGATCGCGTCGCTGCTCACCGACGACACGCTGACGCTGGAAAACGTTCCGCATCTGGCCGACGTCGAGCAACTGATCCGTATCCTTGGCAACCATGGCGCCGATATTTCGGTCAACGGCCGACGCGAGCGCCAGGGCGAGAGCTATGCCCGCACTATCCATTTTACGAGCCGCAACATCGTCGACACCACTGCGCCCTATGAGCTCGTATCGAAGATGCGCGCGAGCTTCTGGGTCATCGGGCCGCTGCTTGCCCGCGAAGGCAAGGCGCGCGTGTCGCTTCCGGGCGGCTGCGCCATCGGCACGCGGCCCGTCGATCTCTTCATCGAGGGGCTGACCGCGCTCGGCGCCGACATCGAGATCGACGGCGGCTACGTCAACGCGACGGCGCCAGCGGGTGGGCTCATCGGCGGGCGCTATGTATTCCCGAAGGTTTCAGTGGGCGCCACGCACGTGCTGATGATGGCCGCGACGCTCGCCAACGGCACGACAGTGCTCGGCAATGCCGCCCGCGAGCCGGAGGTCGTCGATCTTGCCAAGTGCCTCAACGCCATGGGCGCGAAGATCAGCGGGCAGGGCACGAGCACGATCACGATCGAGGGCGTGCGCTCTCTCTCCGGCGCCCGCCATCGCGTGCTGCCGGACCGCATTGAGACCGGCACCTACGCCATGGCGGTCGCGATGACTGGCGGCGACGTCATTCTCGAAGATACCGACGCCGCCCTTCTCGATACGGCGCTCGAAGCGATCCGGCGGGCGGGCGCAGAGATCAGCCAGACGAACAGCGGGCTTCGGGTCGTTCGCAATGGCGCCGGCATCAAGCCCGTCGATATCGTCACGGATCCCTTCCCCGGCTTCCCGACCGACCTGCAGGCCCAGTTCATGGGGCTGATGACCAAGTCGAGCGGTGTTTCCCACATCACGGAAACGATCTTCGAAAACCGTTTCATGCATGTTCAGGAACTGGCGCGGCTCGGTGCCAAGATCTCGCTGTCGGGCCAGACGGCGAAGATCGAAGGAGTGAGCCGCTTGAAGGGCGCGCCGGTGATGGCGACCGATCTGCGCGCCTCCGTCTCGCTCGTCATTGCCGGGCTTGCGGCCGAGGGCGAAACCATGGTTTCGCGCGTTTATCATCTCGATCGCGGCTTCGAGCGTCTGGAAGCGAAACTTACCCGCTGCGGCGCGCATGTGGAGCGCGTCAGCGACTAATTTCAGGAAAGCGGGGGCGGGATGCGCGCGTAAAACCGCATCCCGCGCGCCTTTTCGTCCCGCTCTACTGCGTGATCCCCTAAATCGGGATCGAATTTAAGGACAAAATCATGCAGCAATTCAAAGTGCTGCAGCGTCCTTTGCGCGTCCTAAGAGCGTCGCGTTAAATCGGACTCATGCGACGCGCTTTAGGTCCGTGTCTTCATGCATGTCGTTGTCCCAAAACCGCTGCACACTTTTGGGCGACATGCATTATTGGACGCGCGGCGCTGTAATGCGCGTGGAACCGTTGCGGATTCGGGCGCGACGCCTTATGTCCATTGCGATTGCGGCGCAAAAATCTGGCGCCTAAAAACAGGATGGATCGCATGGATGCTCTGAAGCTGCTGGCACTCGACGAGGAAGACCTTGGCGTCGTTTCCGCGCATGTGCAGGACGCAGTCTTCAAGGTGGCGGGCATTTCCTATGACGCCCGCCGTGGTCAGCTTTTCCTGGTCATCAACCGGTTCGTCTGGGAAAATGCCGACGGCAAGCGCCGCAGTTTCGAGCGGCGCCGGGCCGTGCTTTCGTTCAAGCGTGTGGTCGCCGTGCGTTCGCTCGGTTTCGACCGGGGGAATGCAGAAGCGGTTCTCGACCTCCTAGCCCTGCGTTTCTCCATCAAGGGCGAAGGTCCGGAAGGTTCGATCGAACTGGTGCTCGCCGGCGAGGCAGCGATCGTGCTCGATGTGGAATGTATCGAGGTACAGCTTGCCGACACGGGCGGGGCGTGGGAAACCGCGTTCAGACCCCGGCATCCCGAAGGCGCCTGAGCACCTGACCGGTCATCACCAGAAGGATATCTCGCATTGGCAATCAGGCTGAACTATCTCGACAGCGGCTTCGAACAGGCGTTTGCCGCTTTTTTGACAACCAAGCGGGAAGTTTCGGAAGACGTCAATGCTGCCGTACGCGCCATCATCGACGATGTTCGCTCCCGGGGCGATGCGGCGTTGGCCGAATACTCGGCTCGCTTTGACGGCATCGATTTCGGCACGACTGCCATGGCTGTCAGCGCGGCCGAGATCGACGCGGCGATCGACGCGGTTGAGCCCGAAGTTCTCGGCGCCTTGAAGGTTGCCGCGACCCGGATCGAGGCGCATCACCGCCGGCAGTTGCCGAAGGACGACATTTACGAAGATGCAATGGGCGTCGGGCTCGGCTCGCGCTGGACGGCGATCGACGCGGTCGGGCTCTACGTGCCAGGCGGCACGGCGAGCTATCCGAGTTCGGTTCTCATGAACGCTCTACCTGCCAAGGTTGCCGGCGTGCCGCGCATCGTCATGGTCGTACCCGCAAGCGGCGGTGCGATCAATCCGGCCGTGCTTGCGGCCGCGCGTCTTGCCCGCGTGGAGGAAATCTACCGTATCGGCGGCGCCCAGGCGGTCGCGGCACTTGCCTATGGCACCGAGACGATCGCGCCGGTGGCCAAGATCGTCGGTCCGGGCAACGCCTATGTCGCGGCCGCCAAGCGCCAAGTTTTCGGCACTGTCGGCATCGACATGATCGCCGGCCCTTCGGAAGTGCTGGTGATCGCCGACAACGGCAACGACCCGGACTGGATCGCCGCCGACCTCCTGGCGCAGGCCGAGCATGATGCCGGCGCGCAGGCGATCCTGATTACCGATGACGCGGCGTTTGGGGGCGCGGTCGAAGCAGCGGTCGATCGGCAGCTGAAGACGTTGCCGCGCGCCGAAACCGCGGCCGCAAGCTGGCGCGATTTCGGCGCCATCATTGAGGTTCCGGATCTCGAGAAGGCGGTGCCGCTCGCCAATCGCATCGCGGCCGAGCACCTGGAACTGGCGATGGCGGATGCGGATGCAATGGTCCCGAAGATCCGCAATGCCGGTGCCATCTTCATCGGCCGCCACACGCCGGAAGTGATCGGCGACTATGTCGGCGGCTCCAACCATGTGCTGCCGACGGCGCGCTCGGCGCGTTTTTCCTCCGGCCTCGGCGTGCTCGACTACATGAAGCGGACATCGATCCTCAGGCTCGGAGCGGATCAGTTGCGCGCGCTGGGTCCGGCGGCCATTGCACTCGCGCGGTCGGAAGGCCTCGAGGCCCATGCCCACTCCGTCGCCATTCGCCTCAATCTCGGGGACGAGGGATGAAAGCCGATCGCAACCTGCGCCTCTGCGATGTCGTGCTGGACGAAACGATCGGCCGCTCGACCCCCGACGTGGAGCACGAGCGCGCGGTTGCGATCTTCGACCTGCTCGAGGAAAATCTGTTCGAGCCCGTCGGGCACCCGGGTGGTCCTTATCGGCTGAACCTTTCGCTGGTTGACTCGAAGCTTGTCTTCGCGATTTCGACGGATGGCGGGGAGAATGTCGCCACGCACATCCTGTCGCTGACGCCCTTCCGGCGGATCGTTAAGGACTATTTCATGATCTGCGAAAGCTATTACGCCGCGATCCGATCGGCGACGCCTAGCCAGATCGAAGCGATCGACATGGGCCGCCGCGGTATTCACAACGAAGGCTCGCAGACGCTGATGGATCGCTTGTCCGGTAAGATAAGGCTGGACTTCGACACGGCGCGGCGGCTCTTCACGCTGGTCTGTGTGCTCTATTGGCGTGGGTGACGGGGGCGATATGACCGGTACCGCCTTGCCGCAATCGAAGTCGCTCCGCTCGGTTCTGTTCATGTGCGGTATGAATGCCATCCGCTCGCCGATGGCCGAAGCGCTCGCCAAGGCAACGCTGCCGAAGGGGACTTACGTCGCATCCGCCGGCGTGCGGCATGGCGAGCGAGATCCCTTCGTCGATGTGGTTCTCGCCGAAATCGGGCTGACGATCGACCGCCATCAGCCGCGCACGCTCGATGAGCTCGAGGACGATTATTTCGACATCATCGTGACACTCGCGCCGGAAGCCCATCACGTGGCGCTTGAATTGACTCGGTCCATGGCCGTCGACGTCGTCTATTGGCCGACACCGGATCCGACGGTTGCCACGGGCACGCGGGAGCAGATCGTCGCGGCCTATCGCTCTGTTCGCGATCATTTGGCGATGCTGATCACCAGCCGGTTGGCTGCCGAGCATGCGCGCCGAAAGGAGGCCTGACTCTCGAAAAGCAGTGCCGTTCCGTCCAAGTGGGAACGGCATAGATGCCGATTGAGGAAGCATGGCGTACAATTGCTGAAAAAGCCGGATCAAAGCGGTTCACAAATCCTCGCCGATTGTGTAGTTTCCGGCAAATTTTTCGCGGATGCGTGGCGCATCCCCGCATGAACACGAGAAAGAACAATCCTGCATGGCGAAAGAAGAAGTCCTCGAATTTCCGGGCGTGGTCACCGAATTGCTTCCCAACGCGACCTTCCGCGTGAAGCTTGAAAACGAGCATGAGATTATCGCTCATACGGCCGGCCGTATGCGCAAGAACCGTATCCGCGTTCTCGCCGGCGACAAGGTGCTCGTCGAAATGACCCCCTACGATCTGACGAAGGGCCGTATCACCTACCGCTTCAAGTAGGTCCCGGCGACGGCAGCGCTTACCAACCGGGAAAATGACGGCTCGCTTCGATGGCAGTGACCCAAAAACTGATACTGGCGTCCGGATCGCCGCGTCGTGTGGAGCTTCTGGCGCAGGCGGGCATCGAACCTGCGCGTCTGTTGCCGATGGATCTCGATGAGACACCGAAGCGTGCGGAACATCCCCGCTCTCTGGCAAGGCGCCTGTCGGCCGAGAAGGCGAAAGCGGCGCTTGCCGCCATCAAGGGAGAACCGGGCTGGGACGGCAGCTACATTCTCGCTGCCGACACCGTGGTTTGCGTTGGCCGCCGCATTCTGCCGAAGCCGGAGCTGGTTAGCGAGGCGTCGAGCGCATTGCATCTTCTGTCCGGCCGCAGCCATCGCGTCTATACCGGCATTTGCCTCGTCACCCCCGACCGCACCATTCGCCAGAAGGTCATCGACACCAAGGTGCGCTTCAAGCGTCTTTCCGGTCACGACATCGAAAGCTACCTGGCCTCCGGCCAGTGGCGCGGCAAGGCGGGTGGCTATGCTATTCAGGGCATTGCCGGCAGTTTTGTAGTCAAGCTCGTCGGTTCCTACACCAATGTGGTAGGCTTACCGCTCTACGAAACCGTCAATCTTCTCATCGGTGAAGGATATGACGTGCACAATCGCTGGCTGGAAGGCTGAAAAGAATTGAGCGGCAAAAGCAAGAAGAGCGGTTCGAATATCGAACCCCTGCGCGCGCCGCGGCCCTGCCCGGAATGCGGTCGCCCGTCCGCGCGCGAGCATTATCCGTTCTGTTCCGAGCGCTGCCGCAACGTTGACCTCAATCGCTGGCTTTCCGGTTCCTATGCGATCCCGGTCGCCGACGACGAATCGAAGGCGGACGACGAGGATCGCTGACGCCTTTTGATGCGTCGACTTCCGCTGCATCTTACGTGTTCCCTTCGGCAGCCGACCCCCTTCGATTTCGGCCCGAGGCACTCCGAAACCGTTGCCGATCCGGCGCGATCCTGCTGAATAGCCTTAACTTTTTTGCCTTTTCCACCGCGCGCTAAATTCCTTTCAAAAAAGAGTCATTTGGTGCTGGACACGGCCGAACAAGATGTTATAACCCCGCTCGCTTCCGGGGCGAACGAGAGCGCCCCGATGGCTCTGAAGAGAGCCGTTGCCGTCAAAGGCAGGATGCCCGGATAGCTCAGTTGGTAGAGCAGCGGATTGAAAATCCGCGTGTCGGTGGTTCGAATCCGCCTCCGGGCACCATTATATTCGGAAGCAATATTCATCGGTTAAAGCCGCTTCCGGTTGAGTCTCTTTGGCCAATTTCATGTTGCGCACGTTGCAACTGAACTCCCTTGATTTCCAACGGCTTCCTGCAGCATTCGGCATGCTCCATGCGACATGGGATGCAACATAGAAGCCTGCCCAAACGATCGGAGGGGCGGGAGAGCGATAGCGGCTGTTTTCTGCAAGTAGGCAGCGGACGCCGGCAGGAAGCCGGAGATCAGTCAGCGCCACCTTCACCGCCAACGAAGACGAGGCAACTTATCGTTTATCCGCCGTCACTCTAATTTCGCGACCGGCGGCTAACAAACGTCCATCTCCCAACGGCTGCAGGAAGGTCGGGTTTAGCGGCCTTTTCTGTTTGCGAGCGTTCGGCCTTCCTTAACAGCCCACATCTAATGACTCGCGCTTCCGGCAGATAGGCGTAAACTCGATTCATCATCGGCAAGTGATACGGGCGCCGATGGCCGGAAGTTCGTCACGCTTTCGCCCCGGTTAGGGAAAGCGCAATGCTTGATCTTCAATTCCCACACACTCGACCTCCCATGTATCCTGCTCAACTGGTGCATCTGCGCCGGGTCTTTGACGATGAACTTATGCGCAGGGGTTGGTCGCGGCGGGGCGACCGCGCGGAGAATCTGGCAAGCCAGATCTTTTACCTTTACCAATCCGGGACGCGTTCCTCGCACGAGCTTCGTGAGAGGCTCAGAGAGTACGAGTCGTGACATAGGACGGGCGGCGACCTGCGAGTCTGCGCCTGCCGACCTCATCAAGACGTTGAAGATTGCTCACGATGGGAGGGGAGTGAGGCGGGCTCATTCCTCACTGTAGCGGGCTGCGGATCTCTTCTTTTTTCGCAGGAACTCTTGCAACAGCGTGCCTCTTTGTCGCCACCCAAGCGGCATCAGTGAATCGGTTTGTCGAAACCGAGAATGCGGCAAGTCCGTAGGTCGTACTCAATGGCGTAGCTGTAAGCCTCCTGCTCATACCGGTGAGCGAGACTCCTGCAAAAGGCGTGCACCTTATTGCTGTCATTCCGGCCCGCTTCTGCGAGCCGATAAAGCTGGTCTACCCGCCTCTCAAGCCCAGCAGACGCCTCACTGCGGGCCGTGTCTCGAGTTGGGAACACGGCCAGCATCCCGGCCAAGGCCAAGAGCGCGATCTGGATATTTTTCACGACCTCACCTTTTCAAGGTGCATTGAAGCGGCTTCGCACCAAAATTTGGATGGCGTGCTCTGGTACCCGCCCGGCTCCGTTTTCAAGCTGCGGTCACCAAAGAACGTCGTAAAGGGTAATAAAAACAATCATTCCAATGCAGAGTGCGGGCGTTGACCTGATCGCAAAATCGACCAGTCTGAAACGATATCCGAAGCTTCCAACATAGGATCTCATGGTTTTTTCCTTCCTGCGGTCTGCCTTACGTCTGGCTGATCCGCTGCCGATCGCCTTCAGGAATGCATGGTCAGCATTCTCAGTCGTTCGACGTTTCGCTCGCCGGATTGGAAAATCGAGAACAACCGAGCAGCAAGCGCTTCCGCCTGCTCGCCGCAGTTGGGTAGTTGACGTTCCTCTAGCAGCTGCTCGAACAACAGGGCGAGCAAATCGATCTCGCCACGGCGTAAGGACTGTGGATGGTGGACACGAGGCATAGCGCCAGACTCCATTAACTTGGGGCGAAAGCGCTATGATCTTCCAGGCATCGGCGCCCGTATAACGAGCCGATGATGAAGGCAGGGTACGCCTATTTTCAGCAAACGCGAGTCCTTTCCATCAGCGCTATTAAAAGGTGCTCGCGAGCGGCCGGCGCGCCGTTGTTTCGAGCCGGGATTCATGCGAGCCGATCGACATCCTGTTGCCTCGCCAATCCGCGCTGCCCGCCAGCCAGCCTCGAACCCATATTATCGGAAGCAATGCATCGCGCGTGAACATGGCGATGAGCGACCATCGCGAAATGTGCCAGTTCTTCCGGTAGGCGAGGGTGAGTTCCGGCAAGTAACTGGCACTTACGACAAAACCGGTGATGGCCAACAGGCTGTGACCTGCAACGACAGCAGCGATCAGCGACAGCAGAAGTGGCGGCACTACGCCCAGCAGGATTTCCGGCGAGTAGAAGTGAGGAAAGGTAACGCGCCGCAACCTCGCCCAGCGGCACTGACGCGCCCAAACCTCGCGAAATGTCCTGGTACCCAGTGGCTGTTCGAACGGCGACGAAACCAGGTGCACTTTCAGGCCGAGGCTTCTCACCAGTTTCGTTGCGGCTGCGTCTTCGGCGATCTGCGACGCCAGCGCCTGAATGCCGCCGTGGGCATCCAGCATGCTTTTGCGCCAGAGCATGCTCTTGCCCTGCGCGAACCCGAATCCAAGGGCTTCGCCGGCGTATTGCCAGCGCGCCTGGTGGGCATTGAGGAACGCGCATTCAACCTCCGCCCAAAATCCCTGCGGACGTGAACCAAGCGGGGTCGAGCATACCAGCCCGGTATCCTGCCGCCACGCCGCCATCAGGCGAATGAGATAATCGGCGGGCATGAGAACGTTGGAATCGGCGAGAACCACCCACTCATGCGAAGCCGCATTCCAGCCTTTCACGCAGTTGTTCAGCTTGGGATTGGCGCTGATCCGATCGTCACCGACAAGGATTGTTGCGGAAATGGCTGGGTGGCGCTCACGCGCTTCCTCGATCAACGGGATCACGGCATCCTTTGCGTCAGCCACGCAGAAGATGATTTCATAGCCGGGCCAATCCAGGCGAAATGCACTCTCGAGCGTTTCCCCGGAAAATTCCTCGGGGCCACAGAGCGGGATCACGACAGAGACAGGTGGTCGATGCAGCGTCTCAGGCTGGGGGCTGAGACGGGGCCAGATTCGCCAGCCCGCAATCAGCAGGCACAACACATTGATGGCCAGGAACGCAGCGGCGGCGGCAAATAAATTCAGCATCATCTATCCAGCGACGAGTCGCGGCGCCATTCCGACGAACTCAGGCATCGGATAAACATCACCGTAAGATGACATGCCCATGACAGGCGGTGTCACTGCATAATTGCTCTTCGGAATCGATTTGAGGAATCATTCAACAATTCAAAGCGCTATCGCGACCTTTACGCGTCTCGGAAGACGCGCGGCGCTGTGACACCCAGGCGTCGGCCGTCTCCTTTTCGGCCTCGGACGGTGATTCCATCAAATCTCGATGGCGCCTGGTTTCCTGCTCTATCTCGACAGCTTTCCGCGCCGTGGAACCAAACCCCGCTATCGGAGTTCTTTGAAGGTTATCCGGGAGGCGAAGCATGACGCATGCTGATATCAGAACGCTCGATAAGTCTCGGGCCAAGCATGTTTGGGACGTGGCGGAATATTGCAGGCGGACGGGCATACATGAGGCCGAGGAAAAGCGCCTGATCAAAGTCCTCGGCAAGTATGCGTCGAGGCACGAGTTGCAGATGAACATCGTTCGGCCTCAAAGCCGCGTGCGCTGACCGGTAACATCCAGGCGCATAGACAGAGGCTTTCGCGCGTCTGATGGGGCGCGCGGTGCTTCGTGTTGACGACGAAGGCAGAGGAGGCGCGCGTGTGGGCAACATTGCTCGGTGCGTTACTGTTTGTCTGCGGCATGCTCTTCATGGCATGGGCGGCGCTCGGCCGTCGAAATTTGAGCAAGCCGTCACCTCCTTCCCAAGACGGAATTGACCAGGGTGGAACCGGACCGACGCTCGAACCGCAGCGACAGGGCTTGCGCTTTCTCGGGCTGGCGCAAAACTGGCCCGGTTTGGTTTTGATGGCAATCGGTGCCGTCATCTTGCTTTTCGTTTAGAGCAATTCCGTTCGGATTGGCGTTGACGCAATCAGCGGCCAGAAGCCGGGCGCTTTGCCGCCGCAAGCTGCCTGCGCGCCGCGCCCGGGGTAAGGGAAAACGCCTCCCTGAACTTTCGGATGAAGTGAGACACGTTCTCGAAGCCGGTTTCGAGCGCAATGTCGATCAATGGCTTTTCGGTGGATGCAACCAGTCGCATCGCCGCGTCGAGGCGAAGTTTCAGATAGACCGAAACCGGGGTGGCCCCGAGTTCGCTCTGGAACAGGCGTTCGAGTTGCCTGCGCGATATGCCGAGCGCGTTCGCCACATCGTCTATGCCGATGATGTCCTCAAGATGCTGCTCCATCACCATGAGCGCGAGACTGATCCGTTTGTCCTGCACGGTGACCGCGCCGAGCGGATTGCGCGTCTGCATTTCCGTGGCGTCTCTGCGGCGTGTGATCTGCATGATTTCGAGCGCGTTGCGCTCGGCTTCCTCGCCGACATGTTTGCGGATCAGGTAGGTCGCGAGGTCGGCGACGCTGCTGCCGCCGGCGCAGGTGATCACGTTGCCGTCCTCGACGAAGATATGTTTCGACGTCACCGCGATTGCGGGGAAGCGTGATCGAAATTCATTGTGATGCAGCCAGCTGACGCAGGCGGAATGTCCATCCAGCACGCCCGCCTCGGCCAGGATGAAGCTTCCCGTGCATACACCGATGATCGGCACGCCCGCCCGCACCGCCCGGTGAAGGTAGTTGATCGTTTCCCGGTCGATCGGCTCTTCGACATTGAGCCGCCCGCCAACGACGGCGATGTAGCTGAACTCGGTCGGCGGGCGGAGCGAGGCCGTGGGCGCCACCTGTATGCCACAGCTCGACATGACGAAGTTTCTCGTGCTGCCGAGCACCTCCCAGTCGCAGTTCACCCGGCCCGATTTGTCCTCGATATCGCTGCCAAGCCTCAAGGCATCGGCAAACAGGGAAAAGGCGCTGAGCGTGAAGCTCCGTGCGAGAATGAAGCCGACGCGTAGCACCCCTTGACCGGCGGGATGCCTCTTCGCGGCCGCCTTTTTTCCTATCAGAGTCGTTTCCAATGCGATGCAATCCATTCCTGCTGCTGGATGTTTCCTGAAATCGTAGCCGATCTAAGGATAAAAGCATGCAGCAATTCAAAGTGCTCAGCGCCAAGCGTCCGTACGCGGCCCATCGGCGAACGCATGATACCAAGCGCAACGCGCTACAGGTAGGCCGTCCGCGTTCCGGTGGCTCGGCAACTCCCGAGAACTTCGTCTGTGCCGATCTGCGCCGCAAGCCGGGCTAATCCCCATGGATATGGTGATTTATTAACTGATTTGTCAGAAAATTGTCATTGTCCGACAGGCGCGCCGGCTCGGCACATCGGACGCATCGTTTCGCCGGTCTGGTGGTTAGGTTCGTTCATCGGGGAATGAGGCTGGGATGTACGAAATGACGGAACACATGATGAAAGTGCTCATGAGCATCATGGTCGCGCTTTCGCTCGGCTCGCTGATGTTCCTTATTGCCGTGCTCTAGGATTTTGGACCTGGAGCGTCCCTTCCGCTTTCATTGAACCACGTGAAAGCAGGATGCTCTCTACCCGTGTGCGTATTTGCCTCAGGGGTAAAGATAGAGCTGGTCCCAGCGCTCCCGCGGCACAAGTTCTCCGATCTTGTATTCAAACGACAACACGTCGAGGTGCTCTGCGTTGGTCCGGCACTTGAAGGCAAGCTTGTACCATTCGCCGCCACTTCGGAAGACAGCGCCCGGCGCCTTCATCTTGTCGCCTTTGAAGATTGGATCGGCGAAGGTGTAGGCGATCACCTTGTCCGGCTTGAACAACGTCTTGTCAGCGCTGATCCGTTCCATCGCTTCGGTGTCGCAACGCTGCTCCAGGCGCGTCTGCGGGTCGAGCTCTTCGAACTGTCGCATCAGAGACTGATCCATCGCGGCCGCCGGATTTGCCATCGACAGGGCGAGGGCGAATGCGCAGGCAAGTGCTTTCATTCTCCGTGTTCTCCTCCGAAAGAGCGGATGCTCGACTTATTAAGTTGAAGCCCAAAGGGCGATCGCGAATCGCTGTCCGCTCGGCGTCCGATGTTTCAATTAAGCTGTGTGGCTATTCCAAGGCAGAAACGTCACGTTGCCGAAACATCGACCCATTCCGCTCCGGTCAATTCGGCTATGCGGTCGGGGCTGATATGGACCGCGGCGTTGGTCGCGCCGGCCGCGGGAACGACGACGTCGTAGGCCTTCAAGGACTCGTCGCAATAGACATTGTGCGGCTTGGCCAGACCGAACGGGCAGACACCGCCGACCGGATGGCCCGTTTCCGCCTCGACCTCATCGAAGCCGAGCATGCGGGCCTTTGTGCCGAAGCGGGCCTTGTACTTCTTGTTGTCCAGCCGGGCGTCGCCGCGCGTGACGATCAGGATGACGTCGTCTCCGACCTTGAGCGCCAATGTCTTGGCAATCTGCGCGGGCTCGACACCATGGCCTTTGGCTGCAAGTTCCACGGTGGCGGTGCTTTGCGCAAGTTCGATGACATCGATGTCAGGGGCGTGTTCGGAGAAGAACTGTTTGACGGAAGCAAGGCTCATCGGGCGATCTATGACGCAAAAATCGGTTGTCGGGAAAAATACGAATATATGACGGCAAGCCGGGATTGCACTCGCTGCAGACGGATCAGTCTTTCAATCGTCGTTCGAAGCGTCAAGATCCTCGGGGCGCCGACCTTCCTGCTGCGGCGGCAGATAGCCGTGGCTCGCGAACCAGTTCTCAAGGATCGTCGAAATCGCCTGTTCGCGCGTCAGCATGCCGGGATGGTCGGTGATGAAGGATTTGAGCGCGGTCTCGATCTTTGCGGCATAGAGTTCGGTCATGGTTGCCTCCGCTTACAGCACCGCGCGCTCTTTCAGACACGCAAAGATCGCTGTAGCACTTTGAATTGCTGCATATTTTTATCCTTAAATCGGCTCCTATTTAAGGAAACATGCAGTAGCTCTTGCGAGAGGCGGTCCGCGCTTCCGGCGCGGATCGCGAACGTTTCTTCAGCAGGCCTATGCCTGTTTGACGATGCGGATCAGCACCAGAAGGATGATCGCGCCGATCGTCGAGTGAATGATCGCGGAAAGGATGCCAGTCCCGAGGCTGATGCCGATCGCGGGAAAGAGAAAGCCGGCGATGAAGGCGCCGACGATGCCGACGACGATGTTGCCGACCAGGCCAAAACCGAAGCCGCTGACGATCAGACCGGCAAGCCAGCCGGCAACGGCGCCGACAATCAGGAATACCAGGATGCTTTCAATACCCATGAATCGCTCCTCTCCGTTGGATCCATAGGAAAAGATAGACCAGGATTTGAAATCAGATAGGGGGCAATTTTATCGCGTGGCGATTTTGCACCGATTTCCGGCCGCCGGTACACGCATCCAGCGATCCCGCGACGTGGGATCGGGAGCCGCCGCCCTTGGCCGCTCCCGCAGCGTCGTGCTCAGACGATGCCGCCACCACCGCCGATGACTGCCGGCCGCTCGCCCGCCACCTTGGCGCGATAGCCGCTCGCGCGGTAGGTCGCGACCGGCGCGATCGCACCGCCATGCTCAAGGCGTGCCATCGCCAGGATCGGTTCGACGTCCGTTCTGAAGGCGGCCTTCAGCGTTTCCGACGCCATCAGCGCGTCGTTGCCCTGCTGATAGTCGTTGAGCGCCTTGCGGTCGACCAGAAGGGCGTGGGCATAGGCGCGGCAGACTTCCATTGCGCTTGTCATCAGGCTCTCGATCGGGTCCGTCACGTTGTGGCTCTGGTCCAGCATATGCGCTGGATCGAAACCTTCCGCACTCCGCACCTCGGCGTCGACGAGTTCGTTGAAGACGAGGAACAGGCGGTAGGGATCGATCGATCCGGTATCGAGATCGTCGTCGCCGTATTTGGAATCGTTGAAGTGGAAGCCGCCGAGTTTTCTGAACTGGATCAACCGGGCGACGATCATCTCGATATTGACGTTCGGTGCGTGATGGCCGAGGTCGACGAGGCAGAAGGCCTTCGGCCCCAGTTCCTGCGCGATCAGGTAGTTCGTGCCCCAGTCCTGCACCACGGTCGAATAGAAGGCCGGCTCGTACATCTTGTGTTCGGTGAAGACGCGCCAATCGTCGGGAAGCGCGGCGTAGACTGCCTTCATCGCGTCGAGATAGCGCTCGAAGGCACGCGTGAAGTTGCTCTGTCCGGGAAAGTTGGAGCCGTCGCCGATCCACACCGTCAGCGCCTTCGAGCCGAGCTCCTTGCCGATCTCGATGCACTCGAGGTTGTGCTCGACCGCTTGGCGCCGCGTTGCCGCATCGCTGTGCGAGAGCGAGCCGAACTTGTACGAATGGGGCTGGCCTGGCGCGTCCGAAAAGGTGTTGGAATTCATCGCGTCGAAGCCCAAGCCGAGCGCCGTGCCCTTTTCCCTCAACGCATTGAGATCGGAAACCTTGTCCCACGGGATATGCAGCGAGACGGTCGGCGTCGCCCGCGTCAGCTGCTGGATGACGCCGCAGTCCTCGAGCTTGTCGAAGATGTTGCGCGGTTCGCCCGGGCCGGGAAAGCGAGCGAAACGCGTTCCGCCGGTGCCAACGCCCCAGGAGGGAACGGCAACGCCATAGGCGGCGACCTTTTCCTTGATGGAGTCGATCTCGATGCCACGGCGGGCAAGCCTTTCGCCGAGGCTTTCATAGTCTCGGATGAGCGCGTCCCGACGGCTCGCATTCCCCGCCTCGACAACGGCCTTGCTGATCATCTCGGTCATGGCAGCCTCCGGATCAGCGCGTGAACGACTGGGCGTTGCCCGCGTCGACATTGATGATATTGCCGGTCGATTTGGCCGACATGTCGGAAGCCAGGAAGTAGATCGCTTCGGCAATATCTTCCGGGAAGACGCTGAGCTTCAGCATCGAACGCTCGCGATAATGAGCCTCCAGGTCGTCCACGTCCATCTTGTAGGCTGCTGCGCGCTGCTCCTTCCATTCGCCGGTCCAGATCTTGGAACCACGCAGCACCGCGTCCGGATTGACGACGTTGACGCGGATCTGCGCCGACGCCCCTTCGAGCGCGAGGCAGCGGGCAAGATGAATCTCAGCCGCCTTCGCCGTGCAGTAGGCGGACGCGCCGGGCGAGGCGGCAAGGCCGTTCTTCGAGGCGACGAACACGACATTGCCGCCGGCCCTCTGGTTACGGAAGGTGCGGAAGGCTTCACGCGACACCAGGAAATACCCGGTTGTGAGAATGTCGATATTCTTGTTCCAGAGCGCCAGCGTCGTATCCTCGATCGCCGCCGACGAGGCGAGCCCGGCATTGGAGACGAGAATGTCGAGACCGCCGAAGGCGAGGAGCGCGTCGCCGAAGCCGGCTTCGACCGCCGCCTCGCTGGTCACGTTCATATTCACAGAGCGGACGAAGTCCTTGCCGTAGCGGCCGGCCAACTCGCTTTGCGCGGCCTCGAGCGCCGTTTCGTCGATGTCAGCGAGAACGACGCAGGCGCCTTCCTGCATCAGCCGGTTGGCAGTCGCCTTGCCGATGCCACCAGCGCCGCCGGTAACGAGCGCGATGCGGCCGGCGAGGTTCTTCGGCTTCGGCATGCGCTGGAGCTTGGCTTCCTCCAGGAGCCAGTATTCGATGTCGAAGGCTTCCTGCTCGGGCAGGCCGACATAGGTCGACACGCCCGAGGCTCCACGCATGACATTGATCGCGTTGACGTAGAATTCACCGGAGATCCGCGCCGTCGCCTTGTCCTTGGCGAAGGTGATCATGCCGACGCCGGGAACCAGATAGACGACAGCGTTCGGGTCGCGCATCGCCGGGCTGTCGACGCGCTTGCAGCGACCGTAATAGGCGGCATAGTCGGCGCGATAGGCGGCAATCGCCTCGGAAAGCCCCGCAAGCGTCTTCTCGATATCGGGATTGGCCGGATCGAAATCGATAACCAGCGGGCGGATCTTCGTTCTAAGGAAGTGGTCGGGGCAGCTCGTTCCGAGCGCGGCGAGCGGTTCGAGATTTTTGGATGTCACGAAATCGAGGACGGCCTGGCTGTCGTCGAAGTGCCCGACCTTTCTCTCCTCCACGCTGATGAGCCCGCGGATCACCGGCATCAGTCGCTTGGCGATCGAGGCGCGCTCGGCGCCATCCAGCGTCGGCTTTACCGCCCCGCCGAAGGCCGGTCCCGTGTTCTCAGCCTCGAACCAGGCAATCGCACGGTTGATGATCTCGATGGTCGTCTCGTAGGCCTCCTTGGCCGTATCGCCCCAGGTGAAGAGGCCATGGCTTTCCAGGATCACACCGCGTGCCTTCGGATTTTCAAGGCAGAATTTTTCGAGCCACAGACCGAGCTCGTAGCCCGGCCGCTTCCAGGGCAGCCAGCCGATTTCGTCGCCGAAGATTTTCTGCGTCAGTTCCTTGCTGTTCTTGGAAGCGGCGATCGCAATGATCGCATCCGGATGCATATGATCGACATGGGGCTTCGGCACACAGGCGTGCAGCGGCGTATCGATCGAAGCGGCGCGCGGATTGAGATTGAACGTGCAATGCGGCAGGTAGCCAACCATCTCGTCTTCGAATTCGACACCCCGGTAAATGCCTTTCAGGGCGCGGAGCTTGTCCATATAAAGGGTCGCGAAGCCGTCGAGCTTAATGGTGCCGACGTCGCCGCCCGATCCCTTGACCCAGAGGACCTCGACGGTCGCGCCGGTGAGCGGATCCTTTTCCTGGACCTTGGCAGAGGTATTGCCGCCACCGTAATTGGTGATTCGCTTGTCCGATCCGAGGAGATTCGAGCGGTAGAGAAGCTTCTCCGGCTCGGTCATTCCCGCCGCCTTGCCCTCGTCCCAGAGATTGGCCAGGCGTGCGCCCTGTTGCTTGTCGAGCATGTTGAATTCCTCCCGGTAAGCTATCCGGCGGCAGTAGGACCGCGGCGACATGATTGGCATCAGATCACACGGTCGTTGCGCGAATGTCAATCAAAAACGATCAAAATCATTCATACTGCGCTGCACAATGAAAAAATATGATTGATGATGATTGACAATGCTCGGGACTGATGGAAGCATGCGGGCATCGGAGGAGCGAATGCACGAGAAAGAAAGACATAGGGTCATCCTGTCTGCGGTTCAGGAGAAACCGGTCGTGACGGTGCCCGAACTTGTCGAACTGACCGACAGTTCCGAGGCGACGATCCGGCGCGATATCGCCGCTCTGCACGTGCAAAAGCGCCTGCGCCGCGTACGCGGTGGCGCCGAGGCGATCAATCCGCCGCAATTCGTCGGCCTCGCCGGCCGGCCGTTCAGCGTCAACGAGGGCCTGCATGCCCGCGAGAAGCAGGCGATCGCCAAAGAGGCGGTGGCGCTTTGCGCGGACGGAGAGCCGATCATCATCAACGGCGGCACCACGACCTTCCAGATGGTGCATTTTCTTGCAAACCGCCGGATGCAGGTCTTCACCAATTCCTTCCCGATCGCCGAGCACCTGCTCAAGCATTCGAAGAACACGGTGATGCTTTCGGGAGGCACGATCTACCGCGAGCAGAACATCATATTGAGTCCCTTCGACAACGACGTGACGCGCAATTTCTATGCGCGCCGCATGTTCATGGGGGCGCAGGGGCTCGGACCCCTCGGGCTGATGGAAGCGGATCCGCTTCTAATCCAGGCTGAACAGAAACTGATCGATCAGGCCGACGAACTGGTCGTGCTGGTCGATTCCTCGAAATTTCACAGGCGCTCAAGCCTCATACTTTGCGGGCTCAAGCGCATCGCCACTGTGATCACGGATTCGGGCATCGAGGACAGGCATGCCGCGATGCTCGAAGGCGCCGGCGTCAATTTGGTCATCGCCAACGCGAAGCCTGTCGTTGACGCAGAAAGTGCTTCATCGTCCGCCTGACGCGGGCGAGGAGAGGGGAAGTGGGACGTTGCGGCAAATCCCGGGCATGGCCGGGGCGGGCCACAGATAGGGGGCCGGACCGATGCATTCATACCGAATGCGCGCGGCCCAAAGGGAGGAGAAAGTCATGAAAATTTTGAAATCATTGATGGTCACGGCCGCCGTTGCGGTGGCGCTCATGGCCAATGCTGCGCATGCGGAAAACAAGAAGATCGCGCTCGTCGTCAAGGCGCTCGGCATCGGCTTCTTCGAAGCCGCCAACAAGGGTGCACAGGAAGCCGCCAAGGAACTCGGCGACGTCGAGGTGATCTATACCGGCCCGACCTCGACGACGGCGGAAGGCCAGATCGAGGTGATCAATTCGCTGATCGCCCAGAAGGTGGATGCGATCGCCGTTTCCGCCAACGACACCGACGCGCTGGTGCCCGCGCTCAAGAAGGCAATGGATCGCGGCATCAAGGTCATCTCGTGGGATTCGGGCGTCGCCAAGGAAGGCCGCCTGATGCATCTCAATCCGTCCTCGAGCCCGCTCATCGGCAACATGATCATCAAGCTTGCCGCCGACAACCTGCCTGAGGGCGGCGACGTCGCGGTGCTCTCGGCCTCGGCAACGGCAACCAACCAGAACACCTGGATCGCCGAAATGAAGAAGGTCCAGGGCAACTACAAGGGCATCAATGTCGTCACCACGGTCTACGGCGACGACCTCGCCGACAAGTCCTACCGCGAAACACAAGGGCTCATTCAGTCCTATCCGAACCTGAAGGCGATCATCGCGCCGACCTCCGTCGGCATCGTCGCGGCAGCACAGGCGGTGACCGACGCCGGCAAGATCGGCCAGATCAACGTCACCGGCCTTGGTCTGCCCTCCGAAATGGCGGGCCATGTGAAGTCCGGCGCGTCGAAATCCTTCGCGATCTGGAACCCGATCGACCTCGGCTACTCGGCAACAATGATCGCCTATGATCTCATCGGCGGCGCGGAAGCCAAGCCCGGCGCGGAACTCAAGATGGGCCGCATGGGTACGGTGAAGCTCGACGACAACAATGAGGGCGCCATGGCCGACCCGTTCGTCTATGATGCCTCGAACGTCGAGGATTTCGCCAAGATCTTCTGATCGCAGGCGAGGGGCGATTGCCCCTCATCCGGCCTGCCGGCCACCTTCTCCCCGCAGGCGGGGAGAAGGGAACACGCGGGCGGCGCCTCGCTCCTTGGGAACGTTGGCGCGGGCGGCGGCCCGCCAACGCGGTTCCCTCTCCCCGCGAGCGGGGAGAGGGCTAGGGTGAGGGGCTAGCTCATCCTCGAGAGCCCGTCCCGAAGGGGCTGAAGCCGACCGCCGCCAATTGAAACGACTGAATTTGGTGGACCCTCTCTTGCTGCAGGATACAACCACATCGCGGATGAAGCCCGCCATCACGCTGGAAGGCATTTCGAAATCATTCCCGGGCGTGCGCGCACTCTCGGATGTCTCGCTCGCGCTCTATCCGGGTTCGGTGACGGCACTGATCGGCGAAAACGGCGCTGGAAAGTCCACACTGGTCAAGATCCTGACCGGCATCTACCAGCCCGACGCGGGCGTCATTCGGCTCGCCGACGTGGAAACGGCATTCCCGACTGCCCTTGCTGCGGCCCGCGCCGGTGTCACCGCGATCCATCAGGAGACGGTCCTTTTCGACGAACTCTCCGTTGCCGAGAACATTTTCCTCGGTCATGCCCCGCGCAACCGCTTCGGCTTCATCGACTGGAAGAAGCTCAACGCCGATGCTGCGGCTCTGTTGCATCGGGCAGGGGCGGACTTCGATCCGACGATCCGGCTGCGCGACCTCGGCATCGCCAAGAAGCATTTGGTGGCAATCGCCCGTGCGCTCTCGGTCGACGCGCGTGTCGTTATCATGGACGAGCCGACGGCGGCGCTGTCGCACAAGGAAATCCACGAACTCTATGCCTTGATCGAGCGGCTCAAGGCCGACGGCAAGGCCATCCTCTTCATCAGCCACAAGTTCGACGAGATCTTCCGGATCGCCGACCGCTACACGGTCTTCCGCGACGGAACGATGGTGGGCGAGGGCTTGATTGTTGACGTCAGCCAGGACGATCTCGTGCGCATGATGGTAGGTCGCGCCGTCGGCTCCGTCTATCCGAAGAAGGAGGTCGCGATCGGCGAGCCGGTGCTGACCGTCTCCGGCTATCGCCACCCGACCGAATTCGAGGACATCAATTTTGAACTGAGGCGCGGCGAAATCCTCGGCTTCTACGGCCTCGTCGGCGCCGGCCGCTCGGAATTCATGCAGTCGCTGATCGGCATCACCCGGCCGTCGGCCGGCGCGGTCAAGCTGGACGGACAGGTGCTGGTGATCCGAAGCCCCGCCGAGGCGATCCGCGCCGGCATCGTCTATGTGCCGGAAGAGCGCGGCCGGCAGGGCGCGATCATCGGCATGCCGATCTTCCAGAATGTCACGCTTCCATCGCTGTCGCACACGTCGCGTTCCGGCTTCTTGAAGCTCGCCAACGAATTCGCGCTCGCACGCGAATACACTTCCCGGCTCGACCTCCGTGCCGCCTCTCTCGACCAGGACGTCGGCACGCTCTCCGGCGGCAACCAGCAGAAGGTCGTGATCGCCAAATGGCTCGCAACCCGGCCGAAGGTTATCATCCTCGACGAACCGACCAAGGGCATCGACATCGGCTCCAAGGCGGCCGTCCACGCCTTCATGAGCGAGCTTGCGGCTGAAGGCCTGAGCGTCATCATGGTGTCTTCGGAGATACCCGAGATCATGGGCATGTCGGATCGCGTGATCGTCATGCGTGAGGGGCGGATCGCCGGTCGCTTCGGGCGCGCCGAACTGACCGCCGAAAAGCTGGTGCGCGCGGCGGCCGGCATCGAAACGCAATCGAATGGTAGGGCCGCATGATGGCGAAGCTCCTGAAGAATCGCGAAATCCTGCTCGTCGTCGCCATCGTCGCGCTCGTCGCCCTGATCGCATTGCGCTTCCCTGCTTTCGTAACTCCGGCAAGCTTTGCCCGCGTCTACAACGACACCTCCATTCTGATCATCCTGGCGCTCGGGCAGATGGCCGTGATCCTTACCCGCTGTATCGATCTGTCGATGGCCGCAAATCTTGCGTTGAGCGGCATGGTCGCGGCCATGTTGAACACCGCCTTCCCCGGACTGCCGATTCCCCTGGTCATTCTTGTCGCGATGGCGCTCGGCTGCCTGCTCGGCATGATCAACGGAACGCTCGTCTGGAAACTCAACATACCGCCGATCGTCGTCACGCTCGGAACGCTGACGATCTATCGCGGCTTGATCTTTCTTTTGACGGACGGCAAGTGGATCAACGCTCACGAAATGAGCGACGCCTTCAAGGCGCTGCCGCGCCTGGGCCTTGCCGGCGTGCCGGTGCTCTCCTGGCTGTCGCTCCTGATGATCGCGCTGATGTTCCTGGTGATGAGCCGCACTCCGCTCGGGCGCGCCTTCTATGCCGTCGGCGGCAATCCGCACGCGGCCGTCTATACCGGCATCGATGTCGGCCGCACGCGCTTCTTCGCCTATTGCCTCTCCGGCACGCTCGCCGGCCTTTCCGGTTATCTCTGGGTGTCGCGCTATGCGGTCGCCTATGTCGACATCGCCGCGGGCTTCGAGCTCGATATCATCGCGGCCTGCGTCATCGGCGGCATTTCAATTGCCGGCGGCATCGGCTCGGTGGCAGGCGCGGTGCTCGGCGCACTGTTCCTCGGCGTGATCAAGAACGCTCTGCCGGTCATCAACATATCGCCCTTCGCGCAGATGGCGATTTCCGGAACGGTCATCATCATCGCGGTCGCCGTCAACGCCCGCGCCGAAAAGCGCAAGGGCCGGGTCATTCTTAGAAAAGCGGAGGCGGTCTGATGACGGACGCTCACCTTTCTCCCCGCAACATTCCAGACCGGCTGCAGGGTCGCGGTGCTCGCATCCTGAAAAGCTGGGAAAGCCTGCTGCTGGTCGTCGCGATCGCGATCTTTCTCGGCAATTCACTGGCATCGCCCTATTTCCTCGACCCGTGGAACCTTTCCGACGCCACCTTCAATTTCACCGAGAAGGCAATGATTGCCTTCGCCATGGCGCTCGTCATCATCTCCGGCGAAATCGATCTGTCGGTCGCCTCGATCATTGCCCTTGCCTCGACGGCAATGGGCTATGCCGTGCAGCTGGGCGTCGATACGCCGGCGCTCGTCGCGATCGGCCTCGGCGTCGGGCTCATCTGCGGCATGGTCAATGGGCTGCTGATCACCGGCCTCGGCCTGCCGTCGATCGTGGTGACAATCGGTACGATGAGCCTGTTTCGCGGGCTCTCCTTCATAGTGCTCGGCGACCAGGCCTTTACCGGCTATCCCGAAAGTTTCGCCTGGTTTGGCCAGGGCTATTTCTGGTGGGTCTTCTCCTTCGAGTTCACGCTCTTCGTGCTGCTTGCCGTCATTTACGGCGTGCTGCTGCACAAGACGAATTTCGGCCGCGCCGTCTATGCCATCGGCAACAACCAGACGGCAGCGCTCTTTTCGGGTGTCCGCGTGGCGCGGGTGAAGTTCATCCTTTTTCTGCTCACCGGGCTGATGGCGGGCCTCGCCTCGATCTGCCTCACCTCCCGCCTTGGCTCGACACGTCCGTCGATCGCACTCGGCTGGGAACTGGAAGTGGTAACAATGGTCGTTCTCGGCGGCGTCAACATTCTCGGCGGCTCGGGCACCATACCGGGCGTCGTGCTGGCGGCGCTGATCATGGGCATGGTCACATTCGGCTTCGGACTCCTGAACGTGCCGGGCATCGTCATGTCGATCTTCATCGGCCTGCTGCTGATCTCGGTCATCGCCCTGCCGATCCTTTGGCAGCGTGCCCGCCGCCGTCTCGCACATTGAGGTTATCGATGGAAAAATACGCCTTCCGCATGCGGCTCAATCCGGGCATGGCTGCCGAATACAAGGCGCGCCACGACGCGATCTGGCCCGAACTGGTCGTCCTACTCAAGGAAGCGGGAATTTCTGACTATTCGATCCACCTTGATGAAGAGACCGACCTGCTTTTCGGCGTGCTCTGGCGGACGGATACGCACGGGATGGCGGAGCTTCCCTCGCACCCGGTCATGCGAAAGTGGTGGGCCTATATGGCCGATATTATGGAGACGCATGCGGACAACGAGCCCGTTGCCGTGCCGCTAAAGACCGTTTTCCATCTGAGCTGATGATGAAGACGGTCGCTGTCATCGACATAGGCAAGACGAACGCCAAGGTCGCGCTGGTCGCTCTCGACGGGTTCGAGGAAATCGCCGTGCGCAAGACCGGCAATGGCGTGGTCAATGGCGGTCTTTACCCGCACTTCGATATCGAGCGTCTCTGGCGCTTCATTCTCGACAGCCTCGTCGCACTTCATCGCGAGCACAGGGTGGACGCCATATCGGTTACCACGCACGGCGCTACCGCGGTCTTGCTTGACGATGCCGGCGATCTCGCTCTGCCTGTTCTCGATTACGAGTTCGCCGGGCCCGACGCGCTCGCGGAGGAATATAATCGTGTTCGTGCGCCGTTCTCGGAGACCGGTTCGGCGCGCCTGCCGATGGGCCTTAACGTCGGCGCGCAGCTCTTCTGGCAGGAGCGCGCATTTCCGCAGCACTTCGCGAAGGTGACGACGATCCTCACCTACGCGCAGTACTGGTCCTATCGGCTGACAGGCGTAAGAGCGAACGAACTGACTTCGCTCGGCTGCCACACCGACCTTTGGAATCCCAAATCCGCGACCTTTTCTTCGATGGTCGAGGAACTCGGCTGGCGTAAACTCTTTGCGCCCGTTCGCAAGGCGAGCGATGTGCTTGGCGGGTTGCTGCAACCGCTGGCGGAGGAAACGGGTCTGCCGCAGAATCTGCCGGTCTATTGCGGGATTCACGACTCCAACGCCTCGTTACTGCCGCATCTGCTGACGCGCAGCGCACCGTTCTCGGTCGTCTCCACCGGCACCTGGGTCGTCATACTGTCGGTCGGCGGCGATCGGGTGGATCTCGACGAGAAACGCGACACGCTGATCAACGTCAACGCACTTGGCAATCCGGTGCCCTCGGCTCGTTTCATGGGCGGTCGCGCCTTCTCGACGCTTGTCGGCGAGAACCCGCTCACCGCTTCGCTGGAGGCGGAAAGCAAGGTTCTGGCCGCGCGCCACATGCTGCTGCCGTCGGTGCCCGTCGGCTCCGGCCCTTTCCCGTCGACCAGCGCACGCTGGACGACCGACGAGAGAGCGCTTGCTCCGGCCGAGCGGCTTGCCGTCGTTTCCTTTCATCTCGCCCTGATGACGGCGACATGCCTTGATCTCATCGGAGCGCGGGGAGAGATCGTCGTTGAAGGGCCCTTCGCCGCCAACGCCGCCTATTTGCGGATGCTCGCCGCTGCCACGGGCAGGGAGATTCTTGCCGACAGCCGCAGTGCCACCGGAACCAGCCTCGGCGCGGCCTGTCTCGTGACGGGCGTTCGTGTCCACACCGGGGCGGAACGCTTCACCGGTACCGTCTCGGCCGGCTATGCGGAATATGCTGAGGAATGGCGCGCGCTCACTGCGGCGCACGTAAAGCGCGTAGTCCACGCCTAACGTCTATCCGAGCAAGGGATGTAAACGCGAAGTAGAGCGGTTGCGCAAATCGATCAGAAAACCGTGTTCCGGTTTAGCGACCGGTTATGTTCAAGATTGGTGACGATCGAAATCGCCGCCATTGTCAGGATTGCAGTGATGGCGGCGCCCATTCCAAGAACAATCATTGTTCATTTCCCGTCGGCGCACCATCATGATGTCGCCCAGCCTGTGTGAAAGTTACTGCCGGCGGTCTGCGCCTTTTCCACTTTCGCTTCGATACGCGATGGCAAGTAGAAGCACAATTCTAAACTCTTGTGATTGAAAACCTGTTATTGTCCGGATCGAATAACGCCGTCCCGTTGCATTGCAAAAATGCTGGACCACAAGTCTTCCGCGAACTTTAGCGATTCCAATTACGAGCCAGGAACCGTTAACTTTCAAGCAACGAATTAACCATAAACATGGTCGTACACGTCGGAATAGGAAAGTCTCAGCTACTCCTCAAGGCATGACGCCGCACCGCCGTACCGGTTCCGGTCCGGTATCTATTCTTCACCGAAATTACTTGCGGGATGGACGATGGCAGACGCTGCGGTGCGCTGATCACATTGATCAGCTGTGACCACCGCCGGCCGTTTTGGCTGGCCGGACCTCCCCAGGCGAGTTTCGATTGCGCACTAAAGCGCCGCGCGTCCGTTCGGACGCGCAAGGAATTAAGCGGTAGCCCCGGGGATTGGTGTGAAGCAGGACGCGTCGTCAGAACAGGCAAGGAAGGGCCAAGCGGGAAGCTTGCTTGAGCGCCTGCGTTTTGCCGGGCTCGACGAAGACGGCTGCGCGCTTCTACGCCACCATCGGCAGGCCCTCTCGCCGCGCATCAACCTTGCACTTCGCGATCTCTTTCAAAGGTTTCAGACCCATCCGGAGGCTGCCCGCCACTTCGACAGCGACCGCCAGCTCGATCGCCTGCACGATCTGCAATCGTCGCATTGGAACGTGCTGACCGATGCCCGTTTCGACGGGCTTTATGCAGAGCGCGTAAAAGTGCTTGCCGATACGGAAGGCCGCATGGGGCTCGACCCGCGCTGGCAGGTCGCAAGTCACGCGGTGGTGCTGGAGCATTTGCTGAGCGGTCTCATCGACGACGCATGGCCCAACTCCCTGCTTCCCTTCGGCAAGGCGCGCAAGAAGGAACTCCGCGATCTCGTCGCTGCGCTCGTGCGCACGACGTTCGTCGACGCGGAGATTGCGGTATCGCTGCGTTTCAACGCGCTCAGGCAGCAGCATCAGCGGCAACTCGCCGAGCAGCGCCGGGACGACGAGACGGAGGTCAGCGATCTTTTCGCAAACTTTCTGCAAGCTCTCGGTGACGGCGACCTGGCTGCCCGGCTGCCGGCAGACGCTTCGGACGCATATCAACCGATCGTTACACGCCTCAATGCATCCCTGGATCAGATTCAGGCGGCCGTCCAATCCGCGGACGAGCGCAGCTCAGCGGCAGAAGCGATGGTCTCGGAACTGCACGCCCGCACGGCTGAATTCTCCGGCAGGGCTGGGGGCGAAGCAGACGCACTTTCGCGTCAGGCGGCAGCGCTCGGCGGCATGACCGAACGCATGCAAGCCGGTTCGGCACGCATCGGTGAAACCGAGGCGAAAGCGAACGAGACGCGCATTGCCGTCGAGCGGAGCGGCGAGATTGCCGGCCAGGCGATTTCGGCCATGGCGGACATCGAGGCATCGGCCGAAAAGATCGGTCAGATCATCGGCGTGATCGACGAGATCGCCTTCCAGACCAATCTTCTGGCTCTTAACGCCGGCATCGAGGCGGCGCGCGCCGGCGAAAGCGGCCGCGGCTTCGCGGTGGTCGCTCAGGAGGTCCGCGCACTTGCTCAGCGTTCCGGCGAGGCGGCGCGCGAGATCAAGCAGCTTGTTGGCGGAACCAAGGCTCAGGTCGAGGCCGGCGTCGAGATGGTCGGCCGGACCCAGGATGCGATAAGCAGCATCGTCGAGCAGGTGATTTCCATCAACGCCGCCGTCTCGGGCATCGCCCGCGATGCCGAAGATCAGGTGAGCGATCTCCGTGCCGCCACGACCGAAATCGGCGGCATCTCGCAAGCGATGCAGCAAAGCGCGGCGCTGGCACAAAACGCGGCAAACTCGTCGGACGACCTTCTTGGGATCATCGAGGAACTCGGCCGGACGATCCACAAATTCCGTCTCGAACGGCATCAGGCAGGACGCGCCGCGCCGACGCGCAGCGCGGTGCTCTCGCGCGCATCGCAGCCCACGGCGGCGGTAGCCACCGATAACGACCCGATCGCTCTGTTCGACGACGGTGCTGTCCCGGACCGGCATGTTGCGGGACGACACCGCTAACCTTGGGCAAGACATTTGAAGCAGGCAGGCGAGGAAACCGAAATGGCCAGCAAGAAGACCGCTCAGAAGACGCTCAGGCTCGCTCCTGTGCTCGATCTGAATGAGGCGACGGCGCTGCATGAGAAGCTGCTGGCGCTGAAAGGCAGCGCGGTCGCCATCGATGCCTCCGCCGTCGAGCGGATCGGTGCGCTCTGCGTTCAGGTGCTGATCGCCGGCGCAAAAAATTCGGAAGAGCAGCAGCTGTCTTTCACCTTCGCGAAGGTGTCGGACGCCTTCGTTAAAACGACACAGCTCATCGGCGTGGACATCGATCCCCTGATGGCAAAGGAGATTTGAGAAATGAAGAAGAGAGTTCTGACTGTCGATGACTCCCGGACGATCCGGAACATGCTTCTCGTCACGCTCAACAATGCCGGGTTCGAAACGATCCAGGCCGAGGACGGCGTCGAAGGTCTAGAGGTCCTCGAGGAAGCCAATCCGGACGTCATCGTCACGGACATCAACATGCCGCGCCTCGACGGCTTCGGCTTCATCGAGGGTGTGCGCAAGAACGAACGCTACCGCGCCGTGCCGATCCTCGTGCTGACCACGGAGAGCGATGCCGAAAAGAAGAACCGCGCGCGGCAGGCTGGTGCCACCGGCTGGATCGTCAAACCGTTCGACCCGACCAAGCTGATCGATGCAATCGAGCGCGTAACGGCCTGAAAATCCGAGGACAGCCTCCAATGGATATGAACGAAATCAAAGAGATTTTCTTCCAGGAATGCGAGGAGCAGCTCGCGGAACTGGAGTCGGGTCTCCTCAAGCTCAACGACGGCGATCGTGATCCGGAAACGGTCAACGCCGTCTTTCGCGCGGTCCACTCCATCAAGGGGGGCGCCGGCGCGTTCGGGCTGGATGATCTCGTGTCGTTTGCGCATGTGTTCGAGACGACGCTCGATTGCGTTCGATCCAACAGGCTGGAGCCCAATCAGGACGTCCTGAAGGTCATGCTGAAATCGGCGGACGTGCTCGCTGACCTCACCAATGCTGCCCGCGATGGTGGCAGCGTTGATGAGGCGCGCAGCCGCCAACTGATCAAGGAACTCGAAGCGCTGGCGAATGGCGAGCTGCCGCCGGCGTCCGCTGCCGAGCCGGCGCCCAAAGCTGTAGCCCCCGCGCCGGAACCCGTTGCCGCGCCCCCAGTCAACGAGGAAGGCTTCCAGCCTGTTGCCTTTTCGTTCGAGGATTTCGAGGCGAACGAACCGGCCCTGATCGAGGCGACCTGCTACGAGATCGTCTTCAGGCCGAAATCCGAGCTTTATGCCAAGGGCAATGATGCGACGCTGCTTCTGCGCGACCTGTCGCGCCTCGGCGAGATGAGCATTCACTGCGATATGGATGGCTTGCCGCCGCTCGACCGGATGAATCCGGAGGCTGCGTACTTCTCATGGAAGATTTCGCTGAAGACGGACAAGGGCGAAGACGCAATCCGCTCTGTGTTCGAATTCGCGGAATGGGATTGCGACCTCGACATCGCTTTGGCCGACGGCTGCGCGGTTGATGCGAGCGAAGAGCTGCCGATGCAGCCCGTTCCCTTCGATCTCTCGATGTTGGACGAGGCACCGGTCGGTTCGGTTGAAGAGGAAGAGCAAATCGCCACCCGCGACCGCGATGCGGCCGTTTCGGCGGCTGAGACCGCGAGTAATGTCTTGCAGATGGCCCAGTCCTCGACCCGGGCGCCGGCCGAGGCTCAGAAGAACGCGACGGCTGCAGCCAGCGCTGCCGCCCAGCAGGCGGCCTCGGCCGCAACCCCGACCATCCGCGTGGACCTCGATCGGGTCGATCGGCTGATCAACCTCGTCGGCGAACTGGTGATCAATCAGGCGATGCTATCGCAGAGCGTGATCGAGAACGACACCAACGGTACGTCATCGATCAACATGGGGCTCGAGGAGCTGCAACAGCTCACACGCGAGATCCAGGACAGCGTCATGGCGATCCGCGCGCAGCCGGTGAAGCCAGTCTTCCAACGCATGTCGCGCATCGTCCGCGAAATTGCCGACATGACCGGCAAGTCCGTTCGTCTCGTTACCGAGGGCGAGAATACGGAAGTGGACAAGACGGTCATCGACAAGCTGGCCGAACCGCTGACGCATATGATCCGCAACGCCGTCGACCACGGCCTCGAAACACCGGAAAAACGGCTTGCCGCCGGCAAGAGTGCCGAAGGCACCGTGCGCCTGACGGCCAAGCACCGTTCGGGCCGCATCGTCATCGAGCTTGCCGACGACGGCGCGGGCATCAATCGCGAGAAGGTGCGCCAGAAGGCGATCGACAACGATCTCATCGCTGCCGACGCCAACCTCTCGGACGAGGAAATCGACAACCTGATCTTCCATGCGGGCTTCTCGACCGCCGACAAGATCTCCGACATTTCCGGCCGCGGCGTCGGCATGGATGTCGTCAAGCGCTCGATCCAGGCGCTCGGCGGGCGCATCAACATCTCATCGAAGCCCGGGCAGGGTTCGGT
The DNA here is from genome assembly GCF_020193655.1 of Ensifer sp. IC3342. Lineage (GTDB taxonomy): Bacteria > Pseudomonadota > Alphaproteobacteria > Rhizobiales > Rhizobiaceae > Sinorhizobium. The sequence goes on along the minus strand of NZ_JADYVE010000001.1, from coordinate 885,460 downwards.
TTTCACGATGAGCCTGCCGCTGACGCTCGCCGTGCTTGACGGCATGGTGGTGACGGTCGCCAACCAGACGCTGGTCGTACCGTTGACCGCCATCGTCGAAACGCTTCAGCCCGAGGCTTCCGCGATCCATAGCTTCGGCGCCACCCAGCGGCTGATCTCGATCCGCAACTCATTCTGCCCGCTGGTCGATGTCGGCCGCATCCTGAATTTCCGCGCGACGCAGGCCAATCCGGTCGAGGGCGTGGCGCTGCTCGTCGAGTCCGAAGGCGGCGGTCAGCGCGCCTTGATGGTGGACGCGATCCAGGGGCAGCGGCAGGTGGTGATCAAGAGCCTAGAGGCAAACTATACGCACGTTCCGGGCATCGCCGCGGCCACCATCCTCGGCGACGGCCGCGTGGCACTTATCCTCGATGTCGACGCCATCGTCGCGGCCTCGCGCGGGCAAACCCTGAAACCTGAAATGTCACTTGCTGCAGCCGGATAATACTCATGACTTATGCCGCAAAAAATCTGACGACTGGCGGACGGGAGCTCATCGCCTTCCGCGTCGGAGATCAGGAATTCTGCGTGAACATTATGGCAGTCCGCGAAATTCGCGGCTGGACACCGGCTACGCCGATGCCGCATGCGCCATCTTATGTGCTCGGCGTGATCAATCTGCGCGGCGCGGTGCTGCCGATCGTCGATCTATCCGCGCGTCTCGGCATGAAGCCTGCGGAGCCGACCGTTCGGCATGTGATCATCGTCGCTCAGGTAAAGAACCAGGTGGTCGGGCTGCTGGTCGATGCCGTGTCAGACATCCTGACCGTGAGGGACGAGGAGATTCAGCCCACGCCGGACATTTCGTCCGAATTCGAGAAGAGCTTTGCCCGAGGCGTGTTGGCGATAGAAGGCCGGATGATCTGCCTGGTCGAACTCGAAGCAGTCTTCCCCCACGAGGAAAGGGAGGCGGCATGAGAGCTCAGGCCATTCTCGAACCGAAACTGTCGCCGGACGAATGCCTTGCAAGCGGCGAGTATCCGCTGACGCGTCGGGATCTCAGCGATATCGCTGCGATGATTTATGCCGACGCCGGCATATACCTTAACGAATCCAAGGCGTCGCTCGTCTATTCGCGGCTTTCGAAGCACATCCGCAATCTTGGGCTCAAGGGCTTTCGCGACTATTGCCAGCTCGTCGCCTCGCCGGCCGGCGCGGCGGCACGGCGCGACATGCTCTCGCACCTGACGACGAATTTCACCCGCTTCTTCCGCGAAAACCACCACTTCGAACACCTGAAGACGGACGTGTTGCCGGACCTCATCGCCCGCGCGAAGAATGGTGGACGCGTTCGCATCTGGTCGGCTGCGTGCTCGGATGGTCAGGAGCCCTATTCGATCGCGCTTACGGTTCTGTCGCTGTTGCCGAACGCGACGGACTATGACTTCCGCATTCTCGCAACGGATATCGATCCGAAGATCCTGGCACTCGCCCGGGCCGGTGCCTATGACGCCACGGCGCTGGAAACGATCGATCCCGCCATGCGCAAGCAGTGGTTCAGTGAGGTCAATGTCGGCGGTCGCGTCAAATGGCAGATCGACGATCGCGTCAAGCGGCTGATCACCTTCAACGAACTCAACCTCATGGCGCAATGGCCGGTAAAGGGGCCCTTTGACGTCATCTTCTGCCGCAACGTGGTGATCTACTTCGACGAGCCGACGCAGATGAAGATCTGGTCGCGCTTTGCCGGCGTGCTGAACACCAACGGATATCTCTATATCGGCCATTCGGAGCGCGTGTCGGGAGACGCCAAGTCGAAGTTCGACAATATCGGCATCACCACCTATCGCCATACCGGCAAGTTTCATGGAGTTCGGGCATGAGTGTTCCCGCACGCGTTCTCGTCGTCGATGACTCGGCTACCATGCGCGGCCTGATCACTGCCGTACTCAATGCGGACCCGGACGTCACCGTCGTCGGCCAGGCGGCCGATGCGATCGAGGCGCGCCAGGCGATCAAGCAACTCGACCCCGATGTCGTCACCCTCGACATCGAGATGCCGAACATGAACGGGCTCGAGTTCCTGGACAAGATCATGCGCCTGCGCCCGATGCCGGTCATCATGGTCTCGACCTTGACCCACAAGGGTGCGGAAGCGTCGATCGCCGCGCTCGAAATCGGTGCCTTCGACTGTGTCGGCAAGCCGCATCCGGGCGACCCCAATCCCTTCGGCGACCTGGTCGACAAGGTGAAGGCGGCGGCCCGGTCACAACGAAAACTCATCATCACCGGCAACAAGGCCGCCGCGCCGGCCGCCGCGAACGCAAATGCCGAATACCGGGCGGGCCGCAAGATCATCGCCATCGGAGCTTCGACCGGCGGGGTCGAAGCGCTGATCACCGTGTTGCAGAAGTTTCCGCCCAATTGCCCTCCGACGGTGATCACGCAGCATATGCCGCACACCTTCACCAGGAGCTTTGCGGAGCGGCTCAACCGCCTTTGCCCGCCGACGGTCCAGGAGGCGACTGACGGCGCCCGCCTTGAGATAGGCAAGATCTACCTGGCGCCCGGCGGCGAACGCCACCTTCAGGTGGCCAGTGCCGCCGCGCCTTGCTGCCGCCTCGTCGACCGCGCCCCCGTCAACGGTCATCGCCCTTCGGTCGATGTGCTGTTCGACTCGGTCGCCGAGCTCGCGGGCCGCAATGCGATCGGCGTCATCCTGACCGGAATGGGCCGCGATGGCGCATCCGGTCTCCTCAAGATGCGACATGCCGGAGCACGCACCTTCGGACAAAACGAAAAGACTTGTGTCGTCTACGGCATGCCGAGAGTTGCCTATGAATTGGGTGCTGTCGAAACGCAGCTCCCCCTCGGATCGATCGGGGAGGAGATCCTGAAGACCGCAGCAGCCCGAAAAGAAGGAAGCGAATAATGTCCATCGCCGAAAAAATAAAAGTTCTGATCGTCGACGATCAGGTCACGAGCCGCCTGCTGCTCGGCGACGCCCTGCAGCAGCTTGGTTTCAAGCAGATCACTGCAGCCGGCGACGGGGAGCAGGGCATGAAGATCATGGCCCAAAACCCGCACCATCTGGTTATCTCTGATTTCAACATGCCGAAGATGGATGGCCTGGGTCTGCTGCAGGCCGTTCGCTCGAATCCGACGACGAAGAAGGCGGCCTTCATTATCCTGACCGCACAGGGCGACCGCGCGCTGGTGCAGAAGGCTGCTGCACTCGGTGCCAACAATGTTCTCGCCAAGCCGTTCACGATCGAAAAGATGAAGGCTGCAATCGAGGCCGTGTTCGGGGCACTGAAATGATGACCGCGGCTGCTGCCGGCAGGCGCGTGCACGTCATCCAGGGCGAGTTCAAGGTCGTCAACGATCCGGATATCGTTCTTTCGACCATTCTCGGTTCCTGTGTGGCCGCCTGCTTGCGCGATCCCGTGATCGGTGTCGGCGGCATGAATCATTTCCTGTTGCCCGGCTCTGCGACAACCGGCGGCGATGCCACGCGCTATGGCGTGCACCTGATGGAACTCCTGATCAACGGCCTGTTGAAACAGGGAGCGCGTCGCGACCGATTGGAAGCGAAGATCTTCGGCGGTGCCAAGACGATTGCAAGGTTCTCGAATGTCGGTGAGCAGAATGCCGCCTTTGCGCGCCAGTTCCTGCTGGACGAAGGCATCCGCATCGTCGGCGAGAGTACGGGCGGGGAGCACGGCCGCAAGCTGGAATACTGGCCATCCTCCGGCCGTGCCCGCCAATACGCCTTGACTGGGATGGAAGCGCAACGGGCGATGCAGATGGACCAGCGCCCCGTATCCGTGCCGAAGCCGGTGGAAAGCTCGATCGAATTCTTCTGATCGTGCTCGCCCACGGGGGCGGCAAGAAAACGCAATTTCCGAATTCGCAGGCGACGTGAGAACAGACCATGCAGATCGACTATGAGAGCCATACGCCTCACGCCGAAGAATCCTTGCCCGGAGTGCTGATGCGCATCGTCACGGAACTCCATGATGTCGCCTATCTCATCGAGCGCATCGAGCCGCAGCTCTATGGCGATCGCGGCGTGGCCGCAGCAGATGAGCCCGAACAGATGATGGTGCTTCAGGGCATTGATCTGGCCGTACAGAAGACGCGCGGGCTGGCCGAGTTTATCGATACGATCACGGCATCCATCCCCGACACCTGGCTGGTCGACGTTACGACTGCGGTCAACCTGATAAAGCTTGCCGATATGAAAAAGGCTCTCGGCAATGGCATGCTGCGCCATGGCCACTCGCAGCCGCTCACGAAGGCGTCGGGCGACTTCGAGGCGTTTTGACGCTGATCACGTGATTTGATGAGTAATTGAAGCCCACATTGAGGCGATTGCCGCGGTGGCCGGATGAGCGGCGGCCGCACCCTTTGACGGATTCTCCCTGTTCTTCGTCAAGTTCGCGCAAGTTTCGCTGCCTAGCTTCGCATCCGGGGCTGGTAGATTCGCGCGTATTGGACATCGGCTGAAGCGCAAGCCGATACCCAGCGAACCCGAATGTTGGATCTGCGCATGGCGTTGGCCGGATGACCGGCTGGCCGTCTTGCGATACTGGGTGCGGAAACAGAATGAATCTGTTCGATCAATTCTCGACGTTCACGAAAAACCTCGGCAGTCTGGGGCAAAGCAAACTGATCGCGCTCGCCGTGGCCGGTATCGTTGCGGTCGGCTTCGTCCTTGCAGCCGGCATCTACGTCAACAGGCCTTCTTACGAAACCCTCTATGTCGGGCTTGAGCGCAGCGATGTGACCCAGATCAGCATTGCGCTCGCCGAGGCGAATATCGATTTCGATGTCGGGTCCGATGGCGGTAGCATCCAGGTCCCGGTCGGGATGACCGGGAAGGCCCGCCTGTTGCTTGCCGAACGCGGTTTGCCCAGCAGCGCCAATGCCGGTTACGAACTCTTCGACAATGTCGGCTCGCTGGGCCTCACCTCCTTCATGCAGGAAGTGACGCGCGTTCGTGCGCTTGAAGGCGAAATTGCCCGCACGATCCAGCAGATTTCCGGCATCGCCGCCGCACGCGTGCACATTGTGATGCCGGAGCGCGGAAGCTTCCGCAAGGCCGACCAGACACCGACGGCGTCCGTCATGATTCGCGCGAGCGCAACGGTTGGCCGCAATGCGGCAGCCTCGATCCGCCATCTCGTCGCATCCTCCGTGCCGGGACTCGATGTCGATGACGTCACTATTCTGGACTCGACCGGACAGCTTCTCGCCTCCGGCGATGACCCGGCGAACAGCGCGCTCAACCAGTCGCTCGGCGTCGTCCAGAATGTCCAGACGGATCTCGAAAAGAAGATCGACAATGCGCTCGCTCCGTTCCTCGGAATGGACAATTTCCGCACGAGCGTGACAGCGACGCTCAACACCGATGCGCAGCAGATCCAGGAAACCGTGTTCGACCCCGAGTCGCGTGTCGAGCGCTCGACCCGCGTGACCAAGGAGGAGCAGAAGTCCAGCCAGCAGCAGCCGGACAATGCCGCAACAGTGCAGCAGAACGTGCCCCAGGCTGCACCGCGCGGCGGCGCCGGTCCGCAGTCCAGCGACGAGGCGGCAAAGAAGGAAGAGCAGACCAACTACGAGATCAACAGCAAGACGATCGCTACCGTCAAGAACAGCTATTCGATCGAACGGCTGTCGATCGCCGTCGTGGTCAACCGCGGTCGTCTCGCGGCGATGGTGGGAGAACCGGCCGATCAGGCGAAGATCGACGCGTATCTCCAGGAAATGCAGAAGATCGTCTCGTCGGCCGCCGGCGTCGACGCAAGCCGCGGCGACGTCGTCACGCTGAACGCGATGGACTTCGTCGAGACGCAACTGCTGGACCAGCCGGTGGCCGGCCCGGGCATCATGGAAATGCTGACGCGCAATCTCGGCGGCATCATCAACTCGCTTGCATTCGTTGCGGTCGCCTTCCTGGTTGTCTGGATGGGCATGCGTCCGCTCGCCCGCCAGATGGGTTTCGGCGGCAAGGCAGGCCAGTTGGAAAGCGAGGCGGCCGGCCTCGAACTGCCCGACTTCTCGCCGGTCGGCGCCGGCGCCGGGGGTGCGCTCATGGAAGGCTTCGGCGCGGACTTCGGCTTCGACAGCACCGACGACCTGCTCAACCTCGGCGAGGAGGGCAGCTTCAACCGGCGCGTCAAGGAAGGACCGGAACGGCGGCTTGCCCGCATGGTGGAGATCAGCGAGGAACGCGCAGCGAAGATCCTGCGCAAATGGGCCCTCGACCGCGCCGCCTGACGGACATTCGCAACCGGCGTTTCGTAGAATATCCCGCCCGAGTGGCGGGATTTTCTGTGCGGCGGGATCAACGCGCCCCGCGTGACGCCTCCAGAGGTCCCCAACGCGAATCGTGGCTCTGGTCGAAATATTGGCCGAGTCCGGCGTGTATTGGCGAGCGGCTCCGGAATCGACATCAAGAATCCCCCGCCGCCCACGGAGTCTCAGCCGTGGCGTTCGGCAGGAAAATTAACAATAAAGCAACCTTTATAGATTCGAAGGCCGCGATCGCGTGTCGATCGGCGATGCATCTACTGATGCTCTCTACATCCAATTCTGAGTTTTCTCCAAATATAGTTTCGAAGGTTCCAAATAGAATGGAGGGTTTGTGGTTTTCTATTCATGAAGCTCCCTGGCTCAGACTACGCCTGAGCTGATGCATTTCGGCAACAGGCATCACCGTAAAGTAAGTCCCACTTTTAATTCGTTGGCAGCGTTTGGGCGAAAAACCGGGTTTCCGCGGCCAAAAAATCGCGCTCAGGTCCTGGCCAAGACGCGCCTTGGTCGCTTGTCGAAAGACCGAAATCGCACAAAAAAATATTGAATATCAATGTAGTGTATCCGTCGACGCGTTTCGGCCCAGTCTTTCCCATGTCGGTCGCGAGGCAGGTAGGTGCAAGGGATTTCATTGGTCGGTGCCGAAGTAAACGCCCGAAAGGCGCCAGTGGTTTTTCCGCAGACCCGATGTACAGTTTAGGAACTGATTCGCGTCCTGATCTGCGGATGGCGGTGAATATCGGTTCCGACCCGGGCTGTCGGCGGCGATAACTAGCGCATGTCCAGGGCGTCGAATTCGGCACGGGGGCTGGAGTTATGGACATTTCGCAGGCAGGGGCCGTCTGGCCTTTGCAGACGGCGGCACCGCATAGAAGCGGTAGGGAATTTTCAAGGGAACAATTGATCCGGCGACTCGCTGAAACCGCCGAATGCGGGGGTTTCGCAAACGCACTTGCGGGGCTGACGGACTATGTTGGTGCGACGCACTATCTGCTCGCTCGCCACGAGCCTTCGCAGGACGGCGGGCTTGATAGCGTCGTCTGCTCCGATTGGCCGTTCGACGTTGTACGGCGGCTGGCGGGAATCGTCGTGGGCCTGAACGCCAAGACGACCGAACTGGAGAAGTGCCTCGCGGTTCTGCAGCCGTGCTTTCACACGATGCCGGACGATATAGACCTGCCCCGCGGGGTCAGCCAGGAATATTGCGCCATAGTTTTCAACGTTGGACGAGCGCGGTTCTCGCTCATGCTGCTGTTCCCCGCGGACGTCATCCTGTCACAGGAGGGACTGCGCGATATCGCGCTGCTCGCCGCCTATGTCGCAAGCCTCAAGACCAGCGTCGATGCACGGCATGAGCGCGAATGCGAATTGACCGAGCGCGAAATCGAATGCCTGTTCTGGATCGCCGAAGGCAAGACGAGTGAGGAGATCGCCGTCATTCTCGGGATATCCCGCAACACCATCAACAACTACATCACCAGCGTGATGCGAAAGACTGCAACGCGAACGAGGTCGGAAGCGATCGCCCACGCCGTTCGCAACAATCTGGTTTAGGGGAGGCACCGATGGTTCATTTCGCGACAGGCGGTCGCCCCGACGACGATTGCCGGGCGGGGAGGAATGGGCGAGCTGCGCGTGCGGCGACGCTGGTGACACGACTGCAGGCGATGCAGCGGCAAATCAATGCGAAGAATTTCGCTGTCCTGCGCGTCAACGGCAGAGGCACGCCTACGGCGCGCAAGCTAACCTGCGTCCTTCACAATTGGGGCACTGCGTGCGAGGCGAACGCCCGCGATCTCGTCGGTGTCTATGGCGAAGAACTGCTCGCACATCTCGATCGTTCCCTGCTGCCGGTCCTGTGGGATGGTTTGGGTGAGCACCAGGTCGCCGAGGCCGCCGATTTCCGCCCGTTCGCGCAGCGGCTGGCGGGGCGAAAACTCGCATATTCGGGGATCGCCTTTCCGGTCCGGCTCGGCGCCCAGGGTAATGGCTATGTCATTTTCACCGGCAGCTATATCGATGCGTCGAGCGAGCAGGTGGTCGATCTGCACGCGCAGAGCTGCCACATCATGACGGATATGCTCGCGGCAGACGAAAGACGGCTGGTTCAGGCGGAGGCGCTGAGCGACCGCGAGATCGCCTGCCTGCAGATGGCCGGCGATGGGCATATCAGCGAGGAAATCGCCGAGAAGATGGGTCTCTCCGTGCACACGGTGAATGCCTATCTCGGGGCGGCGACGACGAAGCTCGATTCTGTCAATCGCATCCAGGCAATCGCCAAGGCCATACGCCTCGGCTATATCAGCTAGCTGCAGCTTTCATCTAATTCGCCCCTCATCCAGCCTGCGGGCCACCCCGCAAGCGACCGCAAGCGGGGCAAAGGGACCACAGCGCCGCGTCCAATCGGACGCGCAAAGGCGCTGTAGCACTTTGAATTGCCGCATGATTTGTCCTTAAATCGATTCCGATTTAAGGAATCGTGTAGTAGCGGCGACGGCCCGGTCCCCTCTCTCCGTCAAAACGGTGAGAGGGTAAAGGTGAGAGGCAAGCCTCGGTCTGATTAACTCGCCAAGGGAAGGGCGTAGGATTTGACGAATTTCGCTTCCTCCAGGCTCTTCGCGAGGAAGACGGTGTTTTCGTCCGGATCCGTGGAGGGGTGCTGGAAGCTGATATGACTGATCTCGATCCCGGCGGTGTCGTTGCCGAGCGTCAGTCGCGCATAGACCGTAACGCCACGCGGCTTCAGTTCGAGATCGAGGGCGATCTCGGGGTTGCTGTCCCAATCCAGATTGTAGTTGCCGCCGAGACCGAAATTCACCGTCCCGGGAAGGAAGTAGAGCTCTGCGGCAGACTCCACGAGGTCAGCGAGGCTCGCATGAGATTCGAACCGTAATAGCGCGATGAAGTCCGCAGCGTCGACCAGACGCAGTTCCGTCGCCACCGGACGGATTGCTTCCGCCACTATCTGCTCGCGTTTTTCGGAGAATTCGCACTTTTTCATCGAGGTCCCGTCACCCGTTTTTGTTGCGGCTGAGCTGCATAAACCCGGTGAATGAGTTCGGCGACTGCCTTGTAAAACACCGGTGGAATCACACTATCCACCGAGACTTGTGCAAACATGGAGCGTGCAAGCGGCGGATCCTCGAAGACGGGTATGCCGTTTTTCTCGGCAATTTCGCGGATCTTGAGCGCGACCAGATCCTGGCCCATGGCAACCACGACCGGCGCATCGTTTTCCTCGCGCACGTAACGCAGGGCGACGGCATAATGTGTCGGGTTGGCAATCACCAGTGTTGCGCGCGGCACGGAGGAAATCATGCGCTTGCGCGCGCGGTCACGCTGGATCGAGCGCAACCGCGACTTGACGATCGGATCGCCCTGAGACTGCTTCAGTTCTTCCTTTACCTCCTGCTTCGTCATCATCAGTTCCGTGTACCAGTGATGCCGGGTCCAGAAGAGGTCGGCGATCGCAAGCACGGCCGTCGCCAGGAGGACGACGATCATGATCTGGTTGAGGTCGGACGTCATTGCCGTGAAAATCGTCACCGGATCGGAGAACATCAGATCGAGGGTGGCGAAATAATCGTTCCACAGAACGAGGACCACGATGGTCGAAACGACGACGATCTTGAACAGGGACTTCGCGAATTCGACCAGTCCCTGCACGCCGTAGATGCGCTTGAAGCCGGCCGCCGGCGATATGCGGTTCATCTTCGGCTGAATGCGATCGAGGACTGGACGGGGTAGGTTCTGGAAGATCGACGATCCGACGCCGAAGATGATGAGCAGCACGAAGATCGGGACGAGCAGCGCCGCCGACTTCTGGATGATGTGCGAAATCAGCGCGACGACGTCGGTCGACGTGTCCAGCCGCCAGGCTTCCGGCTGCTCGAAAATGTCCTTGAGGGCCTCGGCGACGCTGGCCGCACCATCCGACAGAAAGAACACGACGAAGATGTAGATCGCGAGCGTCGAGGCGAACACCGTCACTTCGCGAGAAAATGGGACGTTACCCTTGTCGGCGGCATCGGAGAGCTTCTTCTCCGATGGCGCCTCGGTCTTGCTGTCTTTGTCCTGATCTTCCGACATGAAACAGGAAGCTCCCCGGCAATCTCCCGATCGAACGTCACCCGATCAGGCAAGCCTGCGGCGATGTTCTCCCGCTGTCGTGAACCGGTAAGCTCTGACGCGCAAGGGTCTGTCGACGCCGGCGAGGCCGGGTCAACAGGAATTATGGAGCCGCGGTTGTGACTGGCCTCAGGCGGCCTCCGCTTCCTTGTCCTTGAGCTCCAGCTGTCCGCTGGCGGCGAGGCGGATCGCCTCCTGCGTGATCGACCGTCTGGCGATCGCGATGTCGCGGGGGTTGATGCCCGCATCGCCGACAGCCAGGTCCGATTCGATCATACGGCGCTGGCGGGCGCCGATCGACGCGAGAACCGATTCGCGCAGTTCTGGCGCCGAGCCGCGAAGCGCCATCGTGATAATGTCGGTCGAGACGTCGTTGAACAGTTGCACGCGGCTTCTCTGCGGCATGAAGAGAATGTCGTCGAACAGGAAGATCTTCGGTCGGACCTTCTTGGCCGAGTCGGTGTTGATCGTCTCGAGCGAGGCGAGCAGCGTGTCCACCTGTCCCTTTTCGAGTTCGTTCATGACCTCGGCGATTTTGGCCGGTCCGGGCGAGTTGCGCTCGGCTTCCATCTGGTCGATCATTTCCATGACGCGCGCCTCTATGATGGCGGCCGCCTTCGGGCTGACGTTCTTTATATTGACGGCGCGGTTGAGGATATCCGGCCGTTGTGTTTCCGAAAGCTGCAGTAGCACCTTGGCGCCGAAGCTCGAAGGCATCATCGACAGGATGTAGGCAATCGTCTGCGGGTGTTCCTTGGCGAGCGACTGGGCAACGAGGACTGGGTCGCATTCCTGTAGACGATCCCAGATATTGGCTTCGTAGGATTGGAACGTCGCCCGACGGCCGAGCAGGCCGTCGACCTCGTCCGGGGTCAATCCTTCTTCCAGAATGCTTTCGATCGCCCGGGCATTGTCCATCAGGCCCGCGCCTTCCGTGAAGAGATCCTCGAACTCGTTGACGAGCGCTTCGAGTTCGTGGGGCGGGATGGCGCGCAGTGATTGCGCCGCGGCGATGATCGCCTGGAGTTCGCTCTGGGTGAAGAACTTCAAGAGCTTCCCGGCCACGGACTTGCCCATGGCAAGCAATACGGCCGCCGCCTTGTCTGTCTGGCTCAGCGGAGGTGCCGGCGTCTGCGCCCCGAAACTTTCGAAATCCATCATGGATTTATCCCTTGCCCATTCATCGGGCCTATGAGTTCTTGCTGCCCTTGATCTCGATGAGCTTGACGCCGAAACGGGTCACGTCGCCCTCGAGTACGGTAATTTCACCACGACCGATCACCCGGCCATTGACCATGATTTCGACCGGCTCCCCGATCTTGCGATCGAGCGCGATCGTTGCGCCTTCCGCCAGGCTCATGAGCCCGGAAACCTGCATCCGGCTGGTACCGAGCACGATCTGCACGTCGATTGGAATGTCCATGATCAGATCGAGATTGGCCGTCATGCCGCTGCCGGCCGCTGATTCGATCGCCGGTTCGGAGGTATCGAAGCCGCCATCGCCGAAACTGCCGTCGGCGTCGAAAGCGCTGGTCATTCCCGCACCGGCGAAGTCGCCGCCAAAGCTATCCGCCCCGAAGTCGCCGCCGAATGCGCTTGCTGTATCGGTCGCGCCACCAAAGTCGCCGCCGAATTCTGTTGCCATGTCCAGCGCGCCGGTGGAGGCGAAGTCGGCGCCAAAATCCGTCGCCTGCTCGCCATCCTTCTTGAGAACGCCGCGCAGGTCGTCGATCGCCTGATCGAGCTCCGTGTCCTCGACGGCGAATGCGGCCTGTTCTTGGATGGGTGCTGCTTTCTTGGGTGCCATGTGCGAATTATTCCAGTTGAAGCTTGCCTCAGGCATTCTGCCGAGAGAGGGCGGGCTGTTAACTCATGATGTGGCGAAGGATGTCCTGTTCGGAGCCGTGCGTATCCTTGACCCGAACCGTATATTTCGCGCCGGACCGCCCGAACTCGCACACATAGAGCTCGCGCCCGTTGGCGTTTACCTCCACGCGAACGTCCTGACCGTCGTGAAACGGGATCACGTCCCCTGGCTGCAGGCGGCTGATGGTATCGAGCGTGAGACTTTCCAAACGGATGCGCGCCTCGAGCGTCACGGCGGAGCGGCGAATCTGCTCCTCGAGCTGCTCGGTCCATTCCGTCTTTGTCTTATCACCCTGGCCGGCACCCTTGGGCGGGACGATTTGCGTCTTGAGGAGAACGCTTTGGGGAGCGACCACCGAAAAGGTCGAGAGCACCGGCCCAAGGCCGATCGTCATATCGATGGAGGCTGCGTAAATGTCCTCCATCGCGGGATCGGGTTTGGGACGCGTTTCGCTGTTGTATGGGCGGCTGACAACGGGCTCGTAGCCGCCAGGTGCGTTCACCGCCAAGCGCAGCACATCGGCGATCTTTTCGAAGATCGGCACCGCGACGTCGATCTCGATCTGTGACATCGAGCGGGGCTGCGGTTCCCCGATGCTCGTGGGCTCGGCGCCGAGCAGGGCTTCAACGAGGGTGATGAGAACCGGACTGTCACAACCGATCTGGAAATCCTGGCACCAGTTGCGCAGGGAAACGTCGGTCAGCAGAACACCGCCTCCAAGGCCTGCAATGAGCTCATTCCTCAAACCGGTCTTGAAACCGGCATAGCCGATTGCAATGCCGTGACCGGTCTCGGCCTTATACATGCCAGGAAGCAACTCGCCGAAGACCTGCCCGAGTTCGAGCGCGGTCCGGCCGACGGTCTTGTCGTCGCCGAGCGCGCCGACCATGCGCGCAAGTAGCCTCTTGTCGAATGTGTAGACGTTCGATGCCGTGCTCGGGTTCATATTATGCCGCCTTGCTTTCGCTGCCACCGCCCGGGTTCATCATCTCCTGCTCGACCGCGTCGATGGACGGCCGTTCATAGGCGGAGATCGTCTTGCGCCCATATTCCAGCGCGACCTGCGGGACAGAGCCGTTCATGTAGGCCAGCAGCGTCTGCTTGACGATGACGTAGAGCCGGTTCTGCTTCTCGCGGACTGCCTTGATGTTCGCGACGAGCGGGCCGACAATCGAATAGGAGAGGAAGACGCCGAGCAGGGTTCCTACGAGTGCGGCGGCGATCTTGGCTCCAAGCACTTCGGGCGCCTCGCTGATGGCGCCCATCGCTTTGATGACGCCGAGAACCGCCGCGACGATACCGATCGCCGGCAGCGCGTCGCCCATGGTCGTCAGCGCGTGATAGCACTTCATCTTGTCGTGGGTGACAGTCTGGATTTCCTCGTCCATCAGCGCCTCGATCTCGTGCGAGCGGGCATTGCCGATGATGATCAGCCGCACATAGTCGCAGATGAAGGCCGTCAGTTCCTTGTTCTGCAGGACGGTTGGCGCCGACTGGAAGATCGAGGATTCTTCCGGGTTGTCGATGTGGCTCTCGATCTCGTTGCGGGATTTGGTCCTGAGATCGCGCATCAGGCTATAGAGCACGCCGAGCGTATCGAGGTAGTGACGCTCCTTCGGCACCTTATGCCTGAAGGCTTCGCCGAGCGCCTTGCCGGTGTCTTTCACGACCTTCATCGAGTTGGCCATGATGAAGCCGCCGATGCCTGCACCGCCGATGATCATCAACTCGAAAGGCTGGTTCAGCACTTCCAGATGGCCGCCCATCGCGAGATATCCGCCGAGGATACAGCCGAAGGTCACAAGAAGCCCGATGATGATGTTCATTGTCGATACCTGTCGCGATCGTGATTTTCCGTTGATGGAATAGGCTTTCATCCTTGCGTGAGGCTGTTCGTGAAGCCCCCTTGAAGCCGCGCGCGGAACAGGTTCGCGCAAGCCAGTCAGGTCAGGATTTGCGAGGTCGGGCCACGTTGCGCCCGGCTTTATTCCGGACAGGGCGAAGCGATCGTGACCACGACCTATACGAGCTACAAACTGATCACCGCCGATCTGACGAAATCGCTGGAGCGCGTTTCCGAACAGCCGGACGTTGCACGCGAGACGGAATATTATCTGGCGAAGATCGGCAGCATCAAAACCATCGACGATTTCTTCGCCGACAACCGGCTCTACAACTACGCGATGAAGGCGCACGGTCTCGAAGACATGGCCTATGCGAAGGCCTTCATGCGCAAGGTGCTTTCCGAGGGCATCGACAGCGACGACGCCATTGCCAACAAGCTGACGGATGGTCGTTATAAGGCGCTGGTCGAATCGCTGAATTTCGCCCGCAACGGCGAGGCGGCGACTTCATTCGATCGCGCGCAAAAGGGCGTTGCCGACAAATATGCGCGCCAGACGCTGGAACAGAACGCCGGAGAGGAGAATGCCGGCGTGCGGCTGGCGCTCTATTTCTCGCGCATGGCGCCGACGATCACCAGTGGCTACGCCATCATCGCCGACGAGGCGCTGGCACAGGTCGTGCGAACCGCTCTGCAACTGCCCGAGGAGTTTGCAGCGACCGATGTCGACCGCCAGGCCGAGGCCTATGAGGCGGCAATCGATCTCAAGGACTTCCAGGATCCCGAGAAGCTGGCGGCGTTTCTCGACCGCTTCACCGCCCTCTGGGAAGTCAACAATTCTACGGACAGCTACGATCCGCTTGCGGTTTTCGGTTCATCGAGCGGCTACGGCATCTCCTCCGATCTGCTCCTGTCCATCAACAGCCTGAAACTCGGGGGACGCTGACGTGCAGACCGGTCTTTATGTGGCGATTTCATCGCAGATGGCGCTCGAAAAGCGCCTGAACACGCTCGCCGACAACATCGCAAACTCCAATACCGTCGGCTTCCGCGGCGCCGAAGTGAAGTTCAACCAGATGCTCGGCGACACCAAACCGACCAAGGTTTCCTATGTGTCGGAGGGTGAGGAATACCTCAATACCAATACCGGGGCGCTTGCACGTACTGGCGCATCGCTCGACTTCGCGATCAGGGGCGACGCCTGGTTTTCGATCGACACGCCGGGCGGGCCGGCTTTGACCCGCGACGGCCGGTTCACGTTGACCGAAACAGGCGAGCTCGTCACCATCAAGGGCTATCCGGTCCTCGACGCCGGCGGCGCGCCGATCCAGCTGAACGGCGGAGCAGGCGAAATCACCGTCGGCGCCGATGGTGCCATCCACCAGAACGGCAATCGGGTCGCTCTGCTCGGCCTCTACGAGGCGGACTTCAGCAACGGCTTTATGCGCTACGACAACAGCTCTGTCATGCCGGCAATTCAGCCGGAGCCAGTCGTCGACCGTTTCGATGTCGGCGTGATGCAGGGATTCCTCGAAGAGTCGAACGTCAACGCCATTCAGGAAATGTCTCAGCTGATTATGGTCACCCGTGCCTTCGACAATATCACGGCCCTAATGCGCGACAGCGAGGGATCGCTGGAAGAAGCGATCAAGACGCTGGGCGGCAGCTGATAGATGATGGAAACCATGAGACGCGACGGCCCCGAGACCCTTGCCGCATCCACATCGCTGGCGGCGCTTGCCGGGCTGGTCGAGCGCTACGCGAAGCGGGAGTTTTCGATCGCGCCGGGTGGGCACGTGCAGACGATTGCGCCCGGGCATTACACCGTTAGCGGTCTTTCGCGCCATGTTCGGCTCGGCGATTTCGTCGCCCATAAGAGCGCGACGGGCACCCGTCTCGGCGAAGTCGTCCGCGTCGAGCCAGAGCAGGTCGTCGTCTGTCCGATCGAACCCGGCGATCCAATCGGCATTCACGATACCGTCATCCGCAAGGGCGCTTTCCGGATAGCTCCCACTGACAATTGGTGCGGCCGTACGATCAACGCACTGGCGGAGCCGATCGACGGCCTCGGACCGTTGCTACAGGGCGATGTTCGCCGCTCGATCTCCAACACCGCGCCGCCGTCCATGACGCGCAAGCGCGTCGAGCATGGTTTCAGAACCGGCGTGCGTGCCATCGACATTTTCTCGCCGCTTTGCCTCGGGCAGCGTCTCGGCATCTTTGCCGGCTCGGGTGTCGGCAAGTCGACGCTGCTTTCGATGCTGGCGCGTGCGGATGCTTTCGACAAGGTCGTGATCGCGCTGGTCGGTGAACGCGGCCGCGAAGTACGTGAATTCATCGAGGACACGCTCGGCGACAATCTTTCCAAATCGGTCGCCGTCGTTGCTACCAGCGACGAAAGCCCGATGCTGAGGAAGATGGCGCCGATGACGGCCGTCACGGTTGCCGAGCATTACCGCGACAAGGGCGACAACGTGCTCCTCATTGTCGACAGCGTGACGCGCTTCGCCCATGCGATCCGCGAGGTGGCGACGGCGGCGGGCGAGCCTCCGATCGCGCGCGGATATCCGGCTTCCGTCTTCACTGAACTGCCCCGGCTGCTCGAACGCGCCGGCCCCGGCGTCGAAGGAAGCGGGACGATCACGGCTATTATCTCGATTCTCGTGGATGGCGACAACCACAACGACCCGGTCGCCGACTCGACGCGCGGCATTCTGGACGGGCATATCGTGCTGGAGCGCAGCCTGGCGGAGGAGGGACGCTATCCGCCGATCAATCCGCTCGCCTCGATCTCGCGGCTGGCGCGGAAGGCGTGGACTCCGGATCAGGAGAAACTGGTGGCGCGTCTGAAGGCGCTTATCCATCGCTTCGAGGAAACGCGCGATCTTCGCCTGATCGGCGGTTACCGGCCGGGGGGCGACGCCGATCTCGACATGGCGATCAAGCAGGTGCCGGTCATCTATGAGGTACTCAAGCAGACGCCCGGAGAACGGGCTGCGTTCGACGCCTTCACCGATCTTGCCAATGCGTTGAAGGCGGCCGCGATGGGAAATCAGCCGGGTGCCGCCGGCACGCGACCGAGGGGGTAGGGGTGACCGACTACGACGCAGACGAGATCGTCAAGCAGCGCCGTCGCGAGGCAAAGATGCCGCTGATCGACAAGTTCCTGGCTGCCATCGGACTGGCGATGGCGGCATTCGCGACCTTTTTTCCCTGGTATGCCTTCGTCCATCAAGGCGAATTCTCGATGCCGCGGCTGTGGCAGGGAACGACGCGTGACTTGCCGGAGCGCCCTGGGCCCGATGTGGTTTCCGTTTCGCCCCAGGCGATGAAGGATATGGACAGCGACACGGCGGCCGCCGTGGATCGTCTGACGACGGCGACCGTGCCTGGGCTTGGCGAGGTACCGGGAAGCGGGCAGGCGGAAGCAGGGATGGATCAGCCGTTCCCCGAGCAATCGGGCTTCAAGTTGCGGCATGTCGTCAACGGCCGCGCCCTGATCGAGGACGCAAGCGGCATGTACATTGTACGCGTAGGGTCGATCCTGCCTGACAACAGTCGCCTTGCGACGTTTCAGGAGCGGGGTGGCCGCTGGGTGATGATTACCTCCAGGGGCGAGATCTACGAAGAGCAGTAGGCCGGCCGTCAACGTGCGCCGCGGGGGGCAGTAGCGCCGCCGCTTTGGCTACTGGCAGCTCCATTTCCGTTCCGTGAGACGGTACGGCATGTTTCCATTGGAGCCGTTGTGGAGACGGATCGCGATGCAGCCGGAAATCTGCGCTTCCGACAAGTCCCACGCAAGATTACCTGCCTAGGTTCGTCACCATCAGGCAGGAGCTTTTGATGGAACCGATTCAGCTTTTCGAACTTGCGTCGCGCCAGGCCCAATGGCTGACGGTTCGCCAGAACGTCGTGGCCGGCAACATCGCCAACGCCAACACGCCGCACTACCGGGCGAAAGACGTCGAGCCCTTTGAAAGCGTGCTGCAGAACACCGGTATCCAGATGGCGGCGACGCATCGCGCGCATTTCACCGAAAGCCCGGACGCCGCCCAGGTGACAGAAGTCAGCATGATCGACGACGTGCAGGTGCAGCAGTCTGGCAACACGGTGGCGATCGAGCAGGAAATGATGAAGACCGGTGAGATCAAGCGCGACTACGAGCTCAATGCCGGGCTCGTGAAGGCCTTTCACCGGATGATGCTCATGACGGTACGGAAATAAGAATCATGGATCCTTTGACTTCGGCGCTCAAGGTTTCGGCCTCCGGCCTGCAGGCGGAATCGACCCGCCTGCGCATCGTTTCCGAAAACATCGCCAACGCCCGCTCGACCGGCGATACGCCCGGTGCCGATCCGTATCGCCGCAAGACCATCAGCTTTGCGGCGGAGGTCGACCGGGCGAGCGGCGCATCGCTCGTCGAGATCCAGCGTCTTGGCACGGACGATTCGAATTTCGACATCGAGTTCGATCCCGGCAATCCGGCAGCCGACGAAAAGGGCATGGTCAAGATGCCGAACGTGAACGTCCTGATCGAAATGGCCGACATGCGCGAAGCCAACCGCGCCTATGAGGCCAACCTGCAGACCATCAAGCAGTCTCGCGATCTTATCTCCCAGACAATCGACCTGTTGAGGGCTTCGCAATAATGATCGATGCAATCCAGTCCGTCGGCGCATTTTCGGCTATGAAGGAGACGGAAGGCACGAGCCTGACGGCTTCCAGCTCCCTTATCGCGCCGGGCGCCGGCGCCGCCGTTCCGCAATCGCAGAGCTTCGCCGAGGTCCTCGGTAACATGACGACTGATGCCATTCGGTCAATGAAATCCGCCGAAGGGGCATCGCTCCAGGCCGTCCGTGGCGAAGCCAACACCCGTGAAGTGATCGACGCAGTGATGAATGCGGAACAGTCGCTGCAGACCGCACTCGCCATTCGCGACAAGGTGGTGAGCGCCTATCTCGAAATCGCGCGCATGCAGATCTGAAGGAACGAGACATGAAGGCCCTTTCCATCGCCGCCACGGGCATGAACGCCCAACAGCTCAACCTGGAAGTCATCGCGAACAACATCGCGAACATCAACACGACGGGCTACAAGCGGGCGCGCGCCGAGTTTTCCGATCTGCTCTATCAGACCGAACGCGCCCAGGGCGTACCCAACCGCGCCAACCAGGCGATTGTCCCGGAGGGTGCGATCATTGGTCTCGGCGTGCAGACCTCCGCCGTGCGCAACCTTCATATCCAGGGCAGCCTCGTCAACACCGGAAACGACTACGATCTGGCGCTCGTCGGCCGCGGCTGGTTCCAGATCGAGACGCCGGACGGAGAGACGGCCTATACCCGTTCGGGCGCCTTCAACACCAATGCCACCGGCCAGCTCGTTACCATTGACGGCTACACCGTCGTTCCCGGCATCACGGTACCGCAGGACGCGAGCGAAATCACCTTCACCTCTTCGGGGCAGGTGCTTGTGCGCATCGGCAACAACACGGAACTGCAGGAAATCGGCCAGCTGACGATCGCAAACTTCGTCAACGAGGCCGGGCTCGAGCCGCAGGGCGAGAACCTCTTCAAGCAGACGCCGGCTTCCGGCGAGCCGATCATCGGGACGCCGGCGGATCCCGGCTTTGCCCAGATCAAGCAGAACTATCTCGAGGCGTCGAACGTCGATCCGGTCAAGGAAATCACCGACCTGATCTCGGCCCAGCGCGCCTACGAGATGAACTCCAAGATCATTCAGGCCGCGGACGAGATGGCGGCGACGGTCAGCAAGAATCTCAGGTAACGTGAAACAGGGGCAAACATGATGTTTCGCCGATCCGCCGCAAACAAATCGACAAATTGTTCCCCGCTGCGGTTGCGATCCGTAGCGTTCGCCGCGGCTCTCGCAGCCCTTCTGTCGCCGGCTACTGTTTTCGCGGAACGGCCGACCGCTGTCATCCCCAAGCAGACGATCTATCCCGGCGAGACCCTCGACGAGAGCCTTGTCGAGATCGTCGACGTCACCAATCCCAATCTCACGGACGGTTATGTCCGTTCCATCGAGGAGATCGAGGGTAAGGTTACGAAACGGACGCTGCTTCCCGGACGAGTGATCCTCGCTTCGGCATTGCGTGACCAATACGCGGTCGAGCGTGGTTCGACGGTTCGTCTCGTCTTCAACAATGGCGGCCTGACGATCACGGCGGCCGGTTCACCGTTGCAGGATGCCGCGGTCGGCGAACTGATCCGCGCGCGCAACGTCGATACCGGCGTCATCGTGTCCGGCACGGTCATGGCTGATGGCACAATCCATGTGGTGGCGAAATGAAGCGGCATGTCTGTAAGTGGTTCCTGACGCTCGTTGCGGCCTTCGCCGCGACGCTGACGCTTGCCCATGGTGCCTCCCGTATCAAGGACGTGGCATCGCTGCAGGCCGGGCGGGACAACCAGCTGATCGGCTATGGTCTCGTCGTCGGCCTGCAGGGAACCGGCGATAGCCTGCGCTCCTCGCCCTTCACCGAACAATCGATCCGGGCCATGTTGGAGAATCTCGGGATCTCCACCCAGGGCGGCGGGTCGCGCACGCGCAACGTCGCGGCCGTGCTGGTGACCGCAACGCTGCCGCCTTTCGCGAGCCCGGGCAGCCGCATCGATGTGACGGTCGGCTCTCTCGGCGATGCGACGTCGCTGCGCGGCGGCACGCTGGTCATGACCTCGCTCTCCGGCGCTGACGGCCAGATCTACGCGGTGGCGCAAGGCTCGGTCGTCGTGACCGGCTTCAATGCCCAAGGCGATGCAGCCACCCTCAATCAAGGCGTGACGACGGCCGGACGCGTGCCGAACGGTGCCATTATCGAGCGGGAACTGCCGGCCCGATTCAAGGACGGCGTCAATCTCGTGCTGCAACTGCGCAACCCGGATTTCTCCACGGCCGTCGGCATGGCCGCGGCAATCAACAAATATGCCGCCGCACAGTTCGGCGGTCGCATCGCCGAAGCCAGGGATTCTCAATCGGTGCTGGTCGAAAAGCCCAAGATGGCCGATCTCGCGCGCTTGATGGCCGATGTTGAAAACCTGGTGATCGAAACCGATGTGCCGGCGCGCGTCGTCATCAACGAAAGGACCGGCACGATCGTCATTGGCCAGGACGTGCGTGTCGCCGAGGTCGCGGTCAGCTACGGCACGCTCACCGTGCAGGTGACAGAGACGCCAACGGTCGTGCAGCCGGCGCCGTTCTCGCGCGGCGTGACCGCCATGGAACCGAACACCACGATCGAGGCAATATCGGATGGCGGCACGGTGGCGATCCTGAATGGCTCGAGCCTGCGCTCCCTGGTCGCCGGCCTCAACAGCATCGGCGTCAAGCCGGATGGGATCATCGCCATCCTCCAGAGCATCAAAACGGCAGGAGCCCTTCAGGCGGAGCTTGTTCTGCAATGACCGGACACTTGGACGAACTTCTCGGAAAATCGCCGCGCATGCTCCTGATGTCGGCCGCCGGCGCATTGATGCTGGCATTGCCGGGCGCTTTCGCGCAGGACGTAACGGCTCCGCCGGCCGAAGGCGGCAGCGCCAACGAGATCCAGCAGTTCTGCACAAATATCGCCGATGCCGCGCGTGACCAGCGTTACCTCCTGCAACGCAAGGAACTGGAGAATCTTCAGGCCAGCGTCGACGAGCGCATCGCGACGCTCGAGAAGCGGCGCGCCGAATACGAGGACTGGCTGAAGCGCCGCAACGATTTCCTCAAGCAGGCGGAGCTCGGGCTCGTCGATATCTACAAGACGATGAAACCCGATGCCGCCGCCGGCAAGCTCGAAATGGTGCGCCCGGAGATCGCCGCTGCGATCGTGATGAAGCTGCCGCCGCGCCAGTCGTCGCTGATCCTCAGCGAAATGAGCGACGACAAGGCAGCGGTGCTGACCAACATCATTTCGAGCGCGAGCGACCCCAACACCTCGAAGGAGCCATCATGAGAAAGCATTTTACGGCCGTCCTGGCCGCGGGCCTCCTTGCGGGATGTCAGAGCCAGGCGTTGAGAGAGATCGGACAGGCCCCGTCGATGAGCCCGATCGGCAGCGGTCTGCAATACACGCAGGCGCCGCAGCTCGCTGCATATCCAAAGCAGCCGCACCAGATCACGAACGGATATTCGCTCTGGCATGATCAGCAGGCCGCTCTCTTCAAGGACGCGCGCGCGATCAATGTCGGCGACATCCTGACGGTCGATATCAGGATCGACGACAAGGCGTCTTTCGACAACAAGACGGACCGCAGCCGCAAGAATTCGAGCGGCTTCAACCTCGGTGCCAGCGGGGCATCGCAGACAAGCGATTTCGAATGGTCGGGCGATCTCGAATACGGCTCCAACACCAAGACGGAGGGCGATGGCAAGACCGAGCGGTCCGAAAAGCTGCGCCTGCTCGTCGCAGCCGTCGTGACCGGGGTGCTCGAGAACGGCAACCTCTTGATTAGCGGTTCGCAGGAAGTTCGCGTCAATCAGGAACTGCGCATCCTCAATGTCGCAGGCATCGTCCGGCCGCGGGATGTCGACGCCGACAACATCATCGCCTACGACCGTATCGCAGAGGCCCGCATCTCCTATGGCGGCCGTGGCCGCCTGACCGAAGTGCAGCAGCCGCCTTGGGGACAGCAAGTCATAGACCTGCTCTCGCCGATCTGATCGGGAGCAGATTGCAAATCAAAGTGCCACGACGTCGCCTGTCTCCTCGACAAGGTGTGGCGCCGTGGCCGACCGGCACGGAATGGCACGATGGAAGAAATCGATAGCGCGCAGTCCTCCAAGTCTAAGGTGATGACGATCGTCGCCCTGGCCGTGCTGACAGTCATCGCCGGCGGCGGCGGGTGGCTCGTCGGCCAGCTGCTGGCGCCGCCGCCCGCACCGGAGAAGATCGAGACCGTCGCCGAAGTCGCGCCGAACGCCACCGGTGCGGAGGGGGTTCCGAAAATCGCCACGGAGGCCAATGGTGTCGTGCAGCTGGAGCCGATCACGACGAACCTCGCTTACCCATCCGAAAACTGGGTCCGCCTGGAAGTCGCGCTGCAGTTCAATGGCCTCCCGGACGTTGCCTTGGCCGAGCAGATACACCAGGACATTGCAGCCTATCTCAAGACCGTGTCGCTGCAGCAAATCCAGGGGCCGCGCGGCTTTCAATATCTCCGGGATGATATCCAGGAGCGGGTTGACCTGCGCTCCGACGGACGCGTAACGAATGTGATGTTCCGAACCTTCGTCATCCAATGATTCGGCAGGGTCAGGACTCCGTAATTCATCCATTCTGTTCAGGCCCTCAATGCTCCGGATTGCTGCATTCATAATCGCCATGATGGCGATGTCGGGAATTGCCGGGGCGCAGAGTTTTCCCGCCGATATTCTGAACACGCCGGTCGACGGTTCCGTTGCATCGTGGATTATCCGCACCTTCGGCCTCATCACTGTTCTGTCGGTGGCACCAGGCATTCTGATCATGGTGACGAGTTTCCCGCGCTTCGTCATCGCCTTCGCAATCCTGCGGTCGGGCATGGGGCTGGCAACCACGCCGTCCAACATGATCATGGTGTCGCTCGCCCTGTTCATGACCTTCTACGTGATGGCGCCGACCTTCGACCGCGCCTGGCGCGAAGGCATAGATCCGCTGCTCGACAACGAGATCTCGGAAACCGAGGCGATGCAGCGGGTGGCGGAGCCCTTTCGCGAGTTCATGCTTGCCAACACGCGCGACAAGGACCTGCAGCTCTTCATCGACATCGCCACGGAGAAGGGACAGGCCGTCGTGGTCGAAGACAAGGTCGATCTCAGGGCCGTCGTGCCGGCCTTCATGATCTCGGAGATCCGTCGCGGCTTTGAAATCGGCTTCCTGATCATGCTGCCGTTCCTGGTGATCGACCTGATCGTCGCGACCATTACCATGGCGATGGGCATGATGATGCTGCCGCCAACTGCGATCTCGCTGCCATTCAAGATCCTCTTCTTTGTGCTGATCGACGGCTGGAACCTCCTCGTCGGCAGCCTTGTGCGGTCTTTCACCTGATCCATCGGGCAGTCTTCCTGTCGACAATCGAGCAAGACTGCGGCGGCTGCGTCCTGCCGTCTGCGCGCGAGTTCTTGCGAAATGCCGACCGCTGACTACCGTGGCGATCGTTGAAAAGAAAAAGAGACAGTGAAGCACGCCTCTTTTCCCAACGGTTCTTCTATGGTGCCGGTAATCTATCGCTCGAAGGAACCATCGCGCGGCGGAAGCGCCGGAACATCGATGTGATCCGGCGGCAGCTTCTGCTTGGCGCGATCTACCATCATCTCGTAGGCGCGCTCGAGGTGCCGGCAGAAGCGCTCCGCGTCGAACAGCGGCATGCGGAAGCGGCTTTCCTCGAGCGCCTTCCTGTATTCGGCGATTTCCTCGCGGTTCTCATAGAGTGCGACCGCTTCGGCGACGTAGGCCTCAGGGCCGTCGGTCACAAGCTGCGGCAGCCCGATCGCGTTGAGCAGGCTTTCGCTCACACGCGAAGCGAAGTTGGTACCTTTGAACGTGAGCACGGGAAGGCCTGCCCAGAGCTGTTCCGATGTGGTCGTGTGGCCGTTATAGGGGTAGGTGTCGAGGCCGAGATTCGCGAGGGGCAAGCGATCGACGTGATCGCGATAGAGCGCCTTGCCGCAGAATACGATCCGGTTGGAAGCGATACCATTGCTCTGGAACTTCCGTAGAATGTTGGCGCGCGCTTCCCGACTCTCGCACATGATCCAGAGAAGACTTTCAGGAGTGCGATGCAGGATCTCGATCCAAAGGTTGATCGTCTGCAGTGAGATTTTTCGATTGGCGTTGAAGGATGCAAAAATAAAGGCGTCGGCAGGCAGCCCATGCTGCGCGCGTGTTATGCCCCTCGGACGCGGACGATTGTAGGGGTCGTTCGGCTGGTAGGTTTCAGGCAGCCGGCAAAATTTCTCATAATAGTTGTGTTCGCTTCCATCTCGCAACACGTATGGATCGCCGATGATATAGTCTGCATCCAGGTTAACCGTTGTGCCCGGAAAGCCCAGCCAAGACGCCTGGATCGGCGCAGCCTGATGATTGAGGATCGCTATCCGCTGGTCGAGTGTGTGCCCCTTCAGATCCACCAGCACATCGATGTTCTCAGAACGTATGACTTCGGCAGCTTGCGCGTCGGACAGTTGGTCAATGCGTATGATTCTGCCCCACCTTCCGCGGCCACCCGCGTCCCGTGCGAAGTTGCTTTCCTTCGTGTGGCAAAACAGCGTGATCTCGAATCGGTCGCGATCATGCAGCTCCAGAACGGCCTGCAGTAGCTTCATCGTCGCGTGCTGGTCCCAGAAATCCGAAGACAGGTAGCCGACGCGAATCGTCTCGCCCCAAGTATGCGGCATGTTCCGACGTGCTTCGGTTATCGCCGCCGCGTTTGGCCAGCTTCGAGCGCCGGCGAGCCGGTTCAGCTTTTCGTCTCCGCACCACGTGACGTGGAAGTAGGGGGCTTCCGGGGTTAGAATCTCGTAGCGGCCGGCACTGAGCGCCCTCTGAATGTCGGTATCGTATTTTTCGATTTCCGCGTAGTCATTGCCTTCGCGCGCGAAGACGAGGTAGGCTGAGCGCAGGACGCTGCTCTTGGGATTCTTCCGGAAAAGGTTGGTAACGACCTCGCGATCCTGGGCGTCGTTCACATCGGCCGTCAAAAGTTTGAAGGCGAGCATCTGGTGCTGCAGGTTGGTGCTCGTGGAGAGCGGCGCCTTGAACAGGCCGAGGATTTCCTTCTGGTTCCGCTTCAAGAAGATGGATGCGATGATGAATGCGATGTCCGGGTCGGTCTTCGCCTTTTCGAGAAGCGGAAGACCGATGCTGAGGGCTTCATCCTCGTTGCCGCACGCAAAATGCAGCTTCATCGCTTCGGTCAAATAATGTTCCGAACGCGCCCCCTTTTCCTCGCCCGCCAGTTGATAGGCGCGCGCCGCGTCGGTCTTGAATCCGAGTTTCAAGAGGACCTTTGCCAACAGGACATATGTCTTGGTCTCCCGGCTGATGTTCATCAGGTGGTTAAGCTGATTGAGGGCCTCGGTGTACTGGCCTTTCTGATATTGCCGGGAGGCGGTCGTGAAGAGGGCATGCGCGTTCAAGTGCGGCTCCGTCGGATAGGTCGGACCACGGCCGGCGTTCAGCCGCTCCGGTCCTGATTCGATCGACATGTTTCACGCAACATTGTCGCCCTTGGACCTTGCCTCAGGCGTGACGCCAAGACTTGGTCGGTCTGCCCTCAGGCCGCGGCTGCTGAGCTGGCGTACAAAAGAAAAAGCTGCATCAGGTCAATCATTTAATCGTATATTAAGCATGAGTTGAGCCATCCGGAACAGGCCCCCGCATTTAATGAATTCGCAAGCATTGGCCTCGATATTCGTCTCCACATGACGGGTTTGGTTTCTTCCAAGGGATGTTTGTTGGAACCGAGAGGCATGAAGCCGGTCCGTCATCACCGGTAGTGTACGCAGTCCGGTATGTCCCCCAACCGTATCTAGTAAAAAAAGGGACAACTCATATGACCAGCATCATGACGAACTCTTCGGCAATGGCCGCTATTGCGACCCTGCGTTCGATCAATTCCTCCATGGAAACGACCCAGGACCGCATCTCCTCCGGCTATCGCGTTGGTTCTGCTTCTGACAACGCCGCCTACTGGTCGATCGCGACCACGATGCGTTCCGACAACAAGGCGCTTTCGACCGTTCAGGATGCCCTCGGCCTCGGCGCCGCCAAGACCGACGTTGCCTACACGGCGATGAAGTCCTCGATCGACGTCGTCGACGAAATCAAGGCGAAGCTCGTTGCCGCCTCTGAGCCGGGCGTCGACAAGGGTAAGATCCAGAAGGAAATCACGGAACTCCAGAACCAGCTCGTCAGCATCGCGAAGTCCGCTTCGTTCTCTGGCGAAAACTGGGTCTACAACGACAACAACAACGCTGCCGGCACCAAGTCGATCGTCGGCTCGTTCAACCGCGACGCCAACGGCAATGTCAGCTTGACCCAGCTGCAGTTCGACACGACCAAGAGCTCGCTCATTGAAGTCGACTCGTCCGGCAACTACGTGTCCACCGGCACGGGCCTCCTCTCCAGCGATCTGGAATACACCGATGCAACGGGCTCGACCGTAACGCTCACCTATGCCCTGCTCGAGCTCGATATCAGCAGCATGACCGAGGGCGACCTGGCCGAGGCCATCTCTGGTGTCGATGCCGCCCTGCAGACCATGACAGACGCCGCATCCGATCTCGGTGCGCTCAACAGCCGCGTCGATATGCAGAAGGACTTCGTGGCTGATCTGATGGACTCGATCGAGAAGGGTGTCGGCAAGCTCGTCGATGCCGACATGAATGAGGAATCGACGCGCTTGAAGGCCCTGCAGACGCAGCAGCAGCTCGGTATCCAGTCGCTGTCGATCGCCAACAGCAACTCGCAGAACATCCTGTCGCTGTTCCGCTAAGCAAGTGCGGGTGATTACCCGCACCTGACTGCAGCTAATCGAGGCCGCGTTTCGCAAGAAAC
Organism: Ensifer sp. IC3342; assembly: GCF_020193655.1. Classification (GTDB taxonomy): domain Bacteria; phylum Pseudomonadota; class Alphaproteobacteria; order Rhizobiales; family Rhizobiaceae; genus Sinorhizobium. The sequence goes on along the minus strand of NZ_JADYVE010000001.1, from coordinate 857,782 downwards.
GCGGCCTCCTGCTTTTCTGGCGATGGCGCCCACTCAAAATTCTGATGCAATCGGGAATCCGCTTCAGCCTTCGTTAACTATGTTCGTGTTTGCTGTGGCCATCGAGACGGCGGGTTAACCAAAAAGATTAACGCGTTAGCAGGCATGAAGCTGACCGCCGTTTCCCGGTAATCCCGGAATGTCCCTTCTATTTTCCACTGTCACCAAGGGGCACTCAGCCAATGACAAGCATCATGACGAACACCGCCGCAATGACGGCGCTCGCAACCCTGCGCTCGATCAATTCCTCGATGGAAACGACGCAGGACCGGGTCTCCTCCGGCTACCGTGTTGGCGCCGCCGCGGACAACGCCGCTTACTGGTCGATCGCGACCACGATGCGCTCGGACAACAAGGCGCTTTCGACGGTTCAGGATGCTCTCGGCCTCGGCGCCGCGAAGACCGACGTCGCCTACACGGCGATGGAATCCTCGATCGATGTCGTCGACGAAATCAAGGCGAAGCTTGTTGCCGCTTCTGAGCCGGGCGTCGACAAGGGCAAGATCCAGAAGGAAATCACTGAACTTCAGAACCAGCTGATCAGCATTGCGAAGTCCGCTTCGTTCTCCGGCGAAAACTGGGTCTACAACGACAACAACAACGTTGCCGGCACCAAGTCGATCGTGGGTTCATTCAACCGCGACGCGAACGGCAATGTCAGCCTCACGACGCTTCAGTTCGACACGACCAAAAGCTCGCTCATCGAAGTGGACTCGTCCGGCAACTACGTATCGACCGGCACGGGTCTCCTCTCCAGCGATCTGGAATACACGGATGCAACGGGCTCGACCGTAACGCTCACCTATGCCCTGCTCGAGCTCGACATCACCAGCATGACGACGGGCGATCTGGCCGAAGCCATTTCCGGCGTCGACGCAGCGCTGCTGACCATGACCGATGCAGCTTCCGATCTCGGTGCGCTCAACAGCCGCGTCACGATGCAGAATGACTTCGTCGCGGATCTTATGGACTCGATCGAGAAGGGCGTCGGGCGCCTGGTCGATGCCGACATGAACGAGGAATCGACTCGCTTAAAGGCGTTGCAGACGCAGCAGCAGCTCGGCATCCAGTCGCTGTCGATCGCCAACACCAACTCGCAGAACATCCTGTCGCTGTTCCGTTAATCGGGACCGACTACAGTTTAATCGCACAAGAAAGCCGCGCTGCTCGACGAGTAGCGCGGCTTTCTGCCGTCTTGCCCTCGGACATTCGGTTAGGTTTTATCCATCTTAGTCTATTTTCGTTTATTTTTATTACTTACTTGTAAAGCCCGTTAACTATTTGTTAACCATCAAATCGTTACACCTTCGTTAAGAGCGAGGGGCCGCCTCTTCAGGGCAAATCAGAGGCGGTCGCATGACGCTGGTCCCGTCGCTGCCGGTGCACTCCGGAATGTTCTTGAAAAAATCATTCAGGGCAAACGATCTATGACCAGCATCATGACCAATGCCGCCGCCATGGCGGCGCTCCAGACATTGCGTTCGATCAACAGCAACATGGCCGACGTGCAGAACCGGATTTCGTCCGGCTACCGCGTCCAGACCGCAGGCGACAACGCGGCATACTGGTCGATCGCAACGACCATGCGCTCCGACAATGCGGCCCTTTCGACGGTTCAGGACGCGCTCGGTCTCGGCGCCGCCAAGGTCGATACGGCTTACGCCGCCATGGACACGTCGATCGACGTCATCAGCGAGATCAAGGCGAAGCTCGTTGCCGCGCGCGAGCCCGGCGTCGACAAGCTGAAGATCGACAAGGAAATCACCGAGCTCAAGAACCAGCTCGTATCCGCGGCGCAGTCCGCATCGTTCTCCGGCGAGAACTGGCTTTATAATTCCAACGCGGCTGCGGTCGGGACCAAGTCGATCGTCGCGTCCTTCAACCGCAGCGGCAACGGAAATGTCTCGGTGACGACGCTCGACTTCGATACGGCGCAGTCTATGCTGATCGACACGGCCGATGCCACGCGCGGTCTGCTGACCAACAGCTATGACGCCGATCAATTGCAGGCGACGCCGTCGGGTACTGCGCGGCTTTTTCACCTCATCGTCGCGCCCCCAGCCACGCCTGTCGCTGGCAGCACCGAGATCAAGCTGACCGCTGCGACGACGAGCGCGCAGTTGGACGACATGATCCGCGTCGTCGACAAGATGCTGAGCAAGCTCACCGATTCCGCCTCCACGCTCGGAGCGATCACCACCCGCATTGACATGCAGGAGAGCTTTGTCGCGAACCTGATGGACGTGATCGACAAAGGCGTCGGCCGTTTGGTCGATGCGGATATGAACGAGGAATCGACGCGGCTCAAGGCCCTGCAGACGCAGCAGCAGCTCGGCATCCAGGCGCTGTCGATCGCCAACACCAACTCCGAGAACATCCTGCGCCTCTTCCAGCAGTAAGCGCTGGTGTCACCCGCGACGGCGCAATTGCTGTCGCTCCTAGAGTATCCTGCTTTCAAGCGGAATCACTGAAAGCAGAAAAAGATGCTCTAGATTCAAAGTTTTAGGGCGTCCTTTGCGCGTTCATTTGAACGCGCGGCGCCCGAGCCCGCTTGCGCGAAAGCAAGCGGCGTCGCCTTCCGCCGTGCCGCCGGTCATCGGCATCGGGCGGAAACAGTTGGACCGCGCTGCTTGCCCTGGCGCGGTCCAACCATTTTCGCGCAAGTTTGACCGAATAGCCTCCCATCGCAGTCTTGTCAGACTGTCGGCCAAGATGAGTTTTGCGCCGCCGCTTGCACCGGCTTTGCCAGCTCCGCTTTCGGAAGGAGCCGTTGCACATCGAGAATGTTGGGTCCTGTCGCTGTCTCGGGCGGTCGGGACCCGAGGGAGACATTGAAGACGTGTCAGGCTCTTTGGATTTCCGGGCCGTGAGGCCGCGTGCGAGGGACGGGCGGACCATGCCTGCCGCGCGACCATCGGAGGCGCGCCCATGAGCGCGCAGCTTTCCCGGTACCTCAAGGATTTCAGCGCGCCGAAGATCGAGCTGTCGAGGATGCCGCCGAAATATTTTCCGGACGTCGACACCGACTTTCCAGGCACGGATCGTCCCGGTGCGAGGCCCGCCATGCCGGAGATCGACATCGACGCCGAGCGGCGCGATGCCTTCGCCCAAGGTCGCGCCGAAGCCAGCGCCGAACTCGTCTTCGAGCATGAAAGAGAGATCGCCGAACTCAAGGCGCGCCACGCAGAAGAAATGGAAGCATTGACGCGGCACCTCGAAGACGAGTTTGCCGGCAGACTGGCAAACAAGGTCGCGGAAATGACCGATCGGCTTGCCCTCGGCCTTGGTGACCAGACGGCGCGCGTTCTTGCGCCGGTCATGGAAGAGGCGCTGCTGAAGCGCGCCATCGAAGATCTGGCGCAGATGGTCAGACAGGGACTTGGCGCTGGCGAGGGATGCGTGATCACGGTGAAGGGGCCGCTCACTCTTTTCGAGGCGCTGAAGCGCCATATGCCGGATCACACAACGCTTTTCCGCCATATCGAAACCAACGACATCGATCTCGCGGTCGAAATGGGTGACGCCGTACTGGTGACCAGAATGGCCGCCTGGTCCGATACAGTCCGGAAAGTTCTGGCATGAGTGACGAAAGCCATCATAACGGTAAGAACGAAATCATCATCGTCAAGCGTTCCTCGGACGGTCATGGCGATCATCATGGCGGCTCGTGGAAGATCGCCTATGCCGACTTCATGACGGCGATGATGGCCTTCTTTCTGGTGATGTGGCTGATCAACGCCGCGAACGAAGAGACGAAGGCGGCCATCGCATCCTATTTCAATCCGGTGCAACTGACCGACCAGAAGCCCTCGGAGAAGGGGCTCAAGGACCCCGCCAAGGACGCCCAGGGCGAGCAGACGCAGCAGCGGTCAAAGACCGATGGGGAGCAAGCGAAAACCGGCGGCACCGCCAAGAAGGGCGATCAGCAGACCGCGACATCCGGCGAGGAAACCAAGTACTCCGACGCCGATTTCTTCGAGAACCCCTATTCGGTTCTTTCCGAGATCGCCAAGGAAGTCGGCCAGCAGGCCAATATCAGCGTCAAGGGCGATGGCGGCGCGGCGCAGTCGGGCCCCGCGACGGGTGCCGAGGGCGGCGAAGCCTACCGCGATCCCTTCGACCCGGACTTCTGGACCAAGCAAGTCGAGATCAAGGAGGCCGGCAATGCCACGGTAAGCGACGTGGCAGCCGCGTCGAACCCTGAACAGGGAGTGGCCGAGCAAAAGCCGGCCACCGACGGTACGCTGCCGGCCAAGATCGAAGGTCAGACGGCGACGAGCGCGGGCGCGTCCAAGCCTGAAACCGCGGAGACAGATCAGCAGAAAGAGGCAGACGCGCTGAAAGCCGAAATCGAGAAGGAACTCGGCGGAAATGCCGGGCGGCTCATCGAGGGACTGATGGTGACCCCTGCCGAGGGCGGCCTTCTGGTGACGATCAGCGAGCAGACGGACGCACCGATGTTCGCGGTCGGCTCCGCCGTGCCACAGAAGGAACTCGTGCTCGCCATGGAAAAGATCGGCCGGTTGCTCGCAGAGCGCAAGGGTGCAGTGGCGATCCGCGGCCACACGGACGGCCGACCGTTCAAGGACGGAACCTATGACAATTGGCGCCTCTCGGCGGCGCGCGCGCAGAGCGCCTATTACATGCTCGTCCGCGGCGGCTTGACGGAAGATCGCGTCAGCCAGATCAGTGGCTTCGCGGATCGCCGCCTGCAGGTGCCGAGCGATCCGTACGCGCCCGGTAACCGGCGCATCGAAATCCTGTTGCAGTCGGGACAGGGTTGATCGGATGCTGAAGCGGCTGCACGCCATTCTCCTGACATCGGTTCTGGTCCTCCCGCTTGCCGCCGGCCTTGCCCGGGCGAGCGACACCGAAGAACTCGCGCCCTTCAAGATGATCAGGTCGCTGCAATATGTTCAGGATTCGGTGGTTCTCGGCGATCATTCCGCAATCGAAATGCAGCGCTTCATGCTGGGGGCGATTGACAAACGGCTGAGGGCCGTCGAGCAGTCGGCCTTCCGCGATCCGCGCAACGTCGATGCGGCGCTCGTCTACGTTATGAGCGGCGGCAACCCCGACACGCTCGACTATCTGGCGGACCGCGACATCGAGGGCAATTTCGATAGCAGGGTAACGGAAGCGTTGCGGCAATATCTGAGCGGCAAGGGCGCGCTTGTCGTCGAAAACCTTTCCAACGCTGCGCCGGAATACAAGAACGCCCGCATCGGCCCCTATCTTTTCCTGATTCTCGGCAACGCGATCTCGCAGCAGGACCCATTGGCTGCGATGAAATATTACGACTGGGCCCGTCTGACTGCGCCGGGCACGATCATCGAGGAGGCGGCGCTGCGCCGTTCAGTCTTTCTGGCCGCGAAGGCGAACGATCCCGATAAAGGGTTTCGCTACGCTTTGAGCTATGCGCGCCGTTACCTGACGTCGCCTTATGCAAGTCAGTTCGCGGACGTGTTCGTCGAACTTGCGGTTGCACATTTCGACGAGGTCGCCGAGCAGAAGATCTCCGAGGTCCTAGCCTTCATGGATCAACCGCGCCAGCGCGAGGTCTATCTTCGCGTCGCCCGTCGTGCGGCGATCGGCGGCAACCAGGCTCTTGCACGGCTCGCCTCGAAACGGGCCGAAGGTCTCGCCGACGGAGGCACTTCGCAGTCGCAGGTCCTTGCGAGCTTTTATGAGGGACTCGCAGCAGTGCCCTCGGAGGACGTGTTCGCGGCCGCCGAGACCATCAATGCAATTCCCGATGAATCACTGTCCCCGCGCGACCGTGCGCTCCGCGATGCGGCCAGGGCGATTGCTGACGCGGTCGTGCAACTACCGCAGGATGAAAGCTCCACGCAAGCGTCAGCGCCTACACAGGATGGAATCCCCGCGGAAAAGGGCCAGGCTGTGTCCGTGGAGACGGGAAGCGGGATGAGCCCATTCGGCGAGACGGCTGAGGCATCGGGGCATTCGAGCGACGGTGGCAAGACGGGGGCGGGAACGGCTACGGACCCCGCGTTTGACGGGTTCCTCACCAACAGTCGCTCGAAGATCGCTGAGATCGATGCGCTCCTGAAGGAGGAAGGACCATGAGGCCTCTCGAAGAGACTTTGCGTAGCGCAGTCCCTGCGGCATCAGGCAAGGCGGGATCGCGACAGGGCGGAAGAGAGCAGATCGGGGATGCGCCTCGCGCTTTCGAAGACGTCGTTGCCGACGCGGGCCGCCAGAAGACGCAGGGACAAAGCGCGGCCCCCGGCGATGCCAGTAAACCGACAGTCGGTTCATCAGCGAATGGTTCGCAGCGGCAGTCCGCTGAAGTCACCGCAGCCGGCGACAGCGAAAGTCGCGCCACGATCGGACGCGACGGAATAAAGGGCCGGTGGGAAGCGAGATCGTTGCAGGATCCCGGCAACGCTGCAGCGGAAGATATGATCGCGGCGGGCAATCGACGGTCGTCCAATACCCTCTCCGTTCGCGAGCACGCAATAGAGCGGCTTCAGCGCCTGGGCCTCGCGGAGAGGGAACGGGCGCCGTCGGGTAGTGATCGAGCCGCTGGCGGAGAGCAGGACACGGATGCGCTCGCGCAAAAGATTGCTGCCCTCACACATGGGCAGACAATGGCGGAAGGCGCGGCCGTAGACGAGGCATTGGCGGCCGCCGGACAAGAGGGTGCATCTCGCTCGGCCGACTCCCCGAAAGGAACCGTCGACGACTTGCTGACGATGCTCGGTGCGGCAGCCGTGGTAACCGCTGCTCTGCAGCAGCCGGAAGGCAAGGCGGACCGCGCGCCCGGCCAACGCGACGTTGCGGGCAATGCGGTCCGAATTAAAGGCGAGGGTGTGGCCGACATTGTTCCGAATGAAGGCTTGGCCGTCGAGAATGATGCGTCCGAGTCCGATCAACTCTTCCGGTTTGCGCGTGCTGATGGCAAAGGCCAAGCCGTGACGATGACCATTTCGAAGGACGGAGAGAAGGCCGTCGTCGATAACGCCAAGCCGGCCACCACGTCCAAGGCGGAAAACGTCACTGTTCTGGAAGCGCGCCGTTATCTCGGCTTGGCCATGAACACCAACGCGGCCTCTGTGGCCGGCGCGATTGCGGGCGATAGCGGATGGGCGCAGTTGATGCAATCGAGCACGGCTTTGGCGCAATCCGACCCTTCGGGCCAAGTCGGCAAGACGCTCAACACACTCAAGATCCAGATGCATCCGATCGAGCTCGGCACGGTGACGGCGACGTTGCGGTTGAAGGACGACGAACTGCAGGTCGATCTGAAGGTGGAGTCCGGCGAGGCGTTCCGCCAGTTGCGTGACGATCAGGGTGAGATGGTGAAAGCGCTGCGCGCACAAGGCTTCGCGGTCGACCAAGTGAATATCGTTTTCAATGCCGGCAGCGACGCTTCTTCTGGCGGCGGTGCACAGCAGCAGGCGCAAACCGCGGCCGGTCAGCAGGGGCGTGAACACGGCGGCGAGGGGAGCGGGCAGGAGCGCCAGAGACAGGATGGTGCGCAAGCATCGGCGGAAAGGTGGGCGGGCAATGACGGACTGGATGATGCGCCGGTTGACGCTGAGCGCAATCGTGCTAGCTACGTCTATATGTAGCGCCTGGGCAAGCGCCGGCGTCTGCGAGCGCGAGATCGTTTCTGCTGCTTCGAAATACGGCATCCCGACGGGAATTCTCTATTCCGTGGGCTTGACCGAGACCGGCCGCAAGGGATCTCTCCAGCCTTACGCTATGAACATCGAGGGCAAGGCCTATTTCGGCACCAGCGTGCAAGACGTTTTGGTCCGCTTCGGCACGGCCCGCGCGCAAGGGGCGAAGCTCATCGACCTCGGTTGCATGCAGATCAATTACTACTTTCACGGCGAGAATTTCCGTTCGCCGGAGGAAATGCTTGATCCGCGCAAGAACGTCGAATATGCCGCGCGCTTCCTGTCCGATCTGCGCGCGAAGCACGAGAGCTGGACGATGGCTGTCGCGCGTTATCATGCCGGTCCGAACAACGATCCGGCGCAGAAGAAATACGTCTGCCGGGTGATCGCGAATCTCGTCGCGACAGGCTACGGCAAGTGGACGCCGAACGCCGCGCAGTTCTGCCAATAATCAACTTGAAATTGCATTTCCCGGTTGGTGGCCACATTGTGGCGACAATGCGGGCGGATTATGATGGCAAGCGGATTTGCTGCATGCTGTTAACTTTTCCACACGATTTTAGTGTCATGATTAACGAATACCCACTAGATGTAGATCAAATCGGCACGCAATCCCTAATCAATTATTAAAATCGCCCATTAACTTCCTCTAGTTGTTCGTGAATCCCTCGATTCGTACCTCTTTATCAACGAGGCACCCATATTGATTCGGAGGCGGACGAATGATCGTGGTGGTTGATGATAGAGAGCTCGTAAAGGATGGCTACACGTCCTTGTTCGGGCGCGAAGGTATTCCCTCGACGGGTTTTGATCCGAGGGAATTCGGCGAGTGGGTAAACACGGCTGCTGACTCGGATATCGATGCGGTCGAGGCGTTTCTGATCGGGCAGGGCGACAGCGCATTCAGCCTGCCGCGCGCGATTCGTGATCGCTCGATGGCGCCGGTCATCGCGATGAGCGACACACCTTCGCTCGAAAACACCCTGGCGCTGTTCGACTGCGGGGTCGACGACGTTGTGCGCAAGCCGGTGCACCCACGGGAGATCCTCGCTCGGGTTGCAGCGATCCGCCGGCGCCTCAAGGCCATCACCAACTATACCGATATCGGACCGATCCGCGTTTTCGCCGACGGCCGCGATCCGGAAATCAATGGCGAGGTCTTCGCCCTGCCGCGGCGCGAGCGGCGCATTCTCGAATACCTGGTCGCCAACCGCGGCCGCCGTGTGTCGAAGTCCCAGATCTTCAACGCGATCTACGGCATCTTCGACGAGGACGTCGAGGAGAACGTCGTCGAAAGCCACATCAGCAAGCTGCGCAAGAAATTGCGCAAGAAGCTCGGCTTCGACCCGATCGATTCCAAGCGCTTCCTTGGCTACTGCATCGACTGGAATTGAGCGCGCGGCAGCGGGTCGGGGCCGGCTCAAGACAGGTTCACGCAAGGCCCGGCTCCTAGTGTCGCCGCAACAAGGAATTGAGGATCCGATATGAGTCTCTACGGTACCATGAGAACCGGCGTGTCCGGCATGAACGCCCAATCGAACCGGCTCAGCACAGTCGCCGAGAACATCGCGAACGCCAACACGACCGGCTACAAACGCGCCTCGACCGAATTCTCCTCGATGATCCTGCCGTCGAGCAACGGTGCCTACAACTCCGGCGGCGTGCAGACCCAGGTTCGCTACAGCATCTCCGAGCAGGGTGCGACGACTTACACCACTTCCGGCAGCGATCTCGCCATCGACGGCGGTGGCTTCTTCATCGTTGAAGGTGCAAACGGTCAGGAATATCTGACGCGCGCCGGCGCCTTCGTCCCGGACAAGGAAGGCAATCTCGTCAATGCCGCCGGCTTCACGCTAATGGGCTACGAGTACCAGGCTGGCGCCGATCCAACAGTTGTCGTCAACGGCTTCGACGGTCTGACCAAAGTAAATCTTAGCTCCGAAGGATTGGTCGCCCAGGGATCGACGACGGGTTCCATGGGCGCCAATCTTCCTTCAGGCGCGGCCGTAGGCGATGCGTCCACCACGTCGCTCGTCGTCTATGACAGCCAGGGCAACACACGCATTCTCGATTTTGTGTACACGAAAACCGCAGCAAACAATTGGTCAGTCGAAATCCGCGATCGTGCGACCTATACCGCCGGTCCGCCGGCCACCGGTGTACTCGGCACCGCGGCCTTGGCCTTTGATGCAAGCGGGGCGCTCACAACTTCTCCGGCAACGCTCACGACCACGGCGATGACCGGTCTGCCCGGGACTGGCGCGAACCTTGCCGCGATCACGATCGACCTCACCAAGACCACCCAACTCGGCTACGCCTTCAACTCCGACGGCGGTACGATCGACGGCAACGCGCCGAGCAAGGTCGCCGGTTTCCAGATCGACTCCGACGGCATCGTCTACGTCAAGTACGAAAACGGCAAGCTCGACCCACGTTATCGCATCGCTCTTGCCAACGTGCAGAGCCCAGACAAGCTGCTGCCCGAGTCCGGCAACGTCTATTCGCAGGGCGTCGACTCCGGCGTCATCATCACCGGCTTCGCCGGTGCCGGTAACTTCGGCGAAATCCTTTCCGGGGCGCTCGAAAGCTCCAATGTCGACATCGCTGAAGAACTGACGGCGATGATCGAATCCCAGCGCAACTACACGGCCAACTCCAAGGTCTTCCAGACCGGTGCCGAACTGCTCGACGTGCTGGTCAACCTGAAACGGTAATCGAAAAGAGAGACGGTCCGCGTTATGTCGCTGTCCACCGCAATCACAATCGCGCAATCGGCTTTCAACAACACGGCGGCTCAGACGGCCATCGTATCGAAGAACGTCGCAAACGCGGGCAACGCGGATTATTCGCGCCGCATGGCGCTGCTGGGCTCGACGCCGAACGGAGCGCAGGTCGTCTCGATCTATCGGGCGCAGAACGAGGCGCTGCTTAAGCAGACCATATCGAGCATCGGCCAGTCGTCCGGCCAGGCTCGTCTGCTTTCCGGTTTGGAGCTCCTGAAATCGTCACTCGGCGGCAACGACTACGAAACGTCGCCGGCGACATACCTGGCGACGTTCCGGGATAGCCTGCAGACTTTCGCGTCGACGCCCGGAAACCCCTCGATGGCCGCTTCCGCGGTGTCGGACGCTGGCGATCTGGCCAACGCAATCAGCACGACGGCGAATGCCGTTCAGAGCCTGCGCGCCGACGCCGACAAGGAGATCGCGATCGAGGTCGAGAAGCTGAACAGCCTTCTCGCCGATTTCGAAAAGGCGAACAATGCCGTCAAATCGGCCACCGCCCAGGGGCAGGACGCGAGCGAAGCCCTCGACCAACGCGACAAGATCCTGAAGCAGGTGTCGGAGATCATCGGCATCTCGACGGTCACGAGGGCCAATAACGACACGGTGATCTACACGGCAGATGGCACGGTGCTGTTCGAGACCATGCCGCGGTCCGTCACCTTTGCTCCGAAGGCAGCCTATGATGCGACGATCACCGGCAACAAGATCTATGTCGACGGTGTACCGGTTGCCGCGGGTTCCGGGGCCAACACGACGGCCGAAGGCAAGCTGGCGAGCCTGCTTCAATTGCGCGACGACGTCGCGCCAAAATTTCAGTCGCAGCTCGACGAAATCGCCCGTGGTCTGGTGACACTCTTCCAGGAGGGCAATCCGTCCGGCGTGCCGCCGATCCCCTATGCACCCGGGCTCTTCACCTGGGCAGGCGGCGCGGTCCCGCCGGTGGGCACGGTCGTTCCCGGCCTTGCGGCGACGCTTGCCGTCAATCCCTTGGCGAAAGCCAATCCGATGCTGCTGCGCGATGGTGGCTTCAACGGCGTCGTGTCCAATCCGGGCGGCGCTGCAACACCCGATGCGGGCTACACCGCCCTGCTCGAAGGCTTCATCGACGCCATGGGTGAGGACATGGCTTTCGACCCTGCAACCGGTCTCGACGGAAGCAGCTCGATCCTCGATTTCGCCACATCGTCGATCGGCTGGCTGGAGCAGCTGCGCAGTACCGCTTCAACCGCCAGCGACAACAAATCGGCACTTCTCGCCCGCACGCAGGAGGCGCTCAGCAAGGAAACGGGCGTCAGCATCGACGAGGAATTGTCCCTGCTGCTCGACCTGGAGCAATCCTACAAAGCATCGGCCAAGCTGGTCAGTACCGTGGACGCCATGATGGCGGCCCTACTCGAAGCCGTGAGGTAATTATGAAGACGTCCTTCGTTTCGAATCTGGCGATACAAAACGCCATGCGGCTGACGATTCAGCAGCAGCAGGCAGAGATGCTTAATCTTCAAAAGGAACTGACGACGGGCCGCCATGCCGATGTCGGCCTCACGCTCGGGGCAACGACCTCACGCTCGCTCAACCTGCAACGCGAGCTGGCGCGCATGAACGCGCTGACAAGCACCAACTCGATCGTCAATCAGCGCCTTTCTGCCTCCCAGGAGGCGCTCGAGACGATGGCGAGCGCCGCGCAAAAGGTCCGCGACACCCTGGTGACGTTCAAGGGCAACGATTCGGCCGATAAGCTGGCGATTCAGAAGACCGAAATCGACAGCGCTCTTTCGCTTTTCACGTCGGCGGCGAATACCTCGTTCAACGGCGAGTTCCTGTTTTCCGGCATCAATTCCGACGCGAAGCCGCTTGCGGATTATAATTCCGCGGCGACCTCGGCTGCCAAGGCTGCCTTCAACTCGGCGCTGTCGACATACATGGCCGCCCAGGTTCCGCCGCTGACGGCGATGGACCAGTTCTCTGTCACGCAGATGCAGGATTTCATCACCACGGTGGTGGAGCCGATGTACACTGGCGCCCAATGGGATGCCAATTGGTCCGACGCGTCGAACCAGAACATGACCAGCCGCATCAGCACGTCTGAGGTCATCGAAAGCTCGACGAATGTCAACACGACCGGAGTCCGGATGTTCGCGCTCGCGAGTGTTATCGCCTCGGAGCTGATGGACAAGGGCGTCACTTCGGAAGTGCGCAGCGCAATCGGCGAAGCAGCCCTTGATTACGTCGAACAGGGGATTACCGGCATCGACGCGGAGCGCAGCGCGCTCGGCGTGGCCGAGGCCCGCGTGAAGAAGGCAAACGATTCCCTGGCGGCTCAGATCAAACTCGTCACCACGCATATCGGCGACGTCGAAGGCATCGACGAGGAGGCGACGTCGACGCGGATAAACCTTCTGAAAACGCAACTTGAGACATCTTATACGCTCACATCGCGGATTCAGCAGTTGAGCTTGCTCAATTTCCTCTGATCGAGAGGGACCGGACAAACATGAAGGATGTCTGAATGTATCAATTTTCGTATGCCGAGATCATGGAGGACGGCGTCGCCGATTCCAAGGATCGCGAACGGCAGGTACTCGATCGCTCGATCGCGCTTCTGGAAGCGGCGAAACAGCAGAAAGGGTATTCGAGGGAAGCTATCGAAGCGATCTATTTCACCCGGCGCGTCTGGATCCGCTTCATCGAGGATTTGCGCACGCCGGATAACCAGCTCAACGAAGAGCTGCGCGCCAATCTGATTTCGATCGCCATCTGGATCTTGAATGAGACGGAGAAGATCCGCAAACGCGAGTCTTCCAACTTCCAGGGTATCATAGACATTACCACCATCATCAGGGATGGACTGAAATGAAGAGCACACTGCGTATCTCGTTGAAATCGGGCGAAAGGATTTTTGTAAACGGCGCGGTGCTTCGCGTTGACCGCAAGGTCGCGGTCGAGTTCCTGAACGACGTCACCTTCCTTCTGGAAAACCACGTGCTGCAGCCGGAAGACGCGACGACCCCGCTGAAGCAGCTCTACTTCATTGCCCAAATGATCCTGATCAATCCGGAAGGCGCCGAACAGTCGACGGCGATGTTCCGCAAATCGATCGTCATGCTGCTCAACTGCTTCAAGAACGAAGAGGTTCTCGCCGAGCTGAAGCGCATAGACGGCCTCGTCACGCAAGGGCGCGCCTTCGAAGCGCTGAAGGCGATCCGGGCGCTCTATCCAATCGAAGATCGTATTCTCAACGCACAGGAAATCACGCCGGCAACGGTCGAGCAGATTCGCAAGGAGATTGCACCATGGCGGTAAGTGGCGTCGGCTCGACTTCGACAGGCTATACGCCGACAGTTTCGGCCACGGAATCGACGGACGATGCGAGCGCCGCGACGCTGAACTACGAGAGTTTCCTGAAGCTGCTCGTGGCGCAGATGAAGAACCAGGATCCGACCGAGCCGATGGACGCGACGCAGCAAATTGCGCAGCTCGCGACCTTCTCGCAGGTGGAGCAGACGATCAAGACCAACAAGAACCTCGAAAGCCTGCTGCAGCGGACGTCGCTGAGCGAAGCGGATGCGGTGATCGGCAAGACTGTCACCAGTGCCGACGGCAAGACGACTGGTGTCGTCAAGGAAGCGAAACTATATTCCGACGGAATCATTGCCGTTCTGGATACGGGCAAGGAGCTCGTCATCGGACCCGGCGTCAAAGTGAAGTGATTTCCGTATGAACGAGGCGGACGCCCTTGATATTGTGCAGGCTGCGATCTGGACGGTGATCGTGGCCTCTGGTCCCGCCGTCCTCGCCGCCATGGTGGTCGGCGTCGTCATTGCGTTCATCCAGGCCCTCACCCAGGTCCAGGAAATGACGCTGACCTTCGTCCCGAAGATCCTCGCCGTCATGATCACCGTCGCAGTTTCCGCACCATTCGTCGGTGCGCAGATCTCCATCTTCACCGACATCATCTTTTCCCGGATCCAGTCCGGGTTCTGATGATCGCCCCTACTGCGTGCTTCCTTAACTCGTACTCTGAAAAGACGCCTACGCTGTGGTGCCACCCTCGCGCAAGCTTGGGCCTGTAGATCTCCGGCGATAGCTTGGGCAGCTTGTCGCGGACTGCTGCCCGCCTCTCATGAAGAGACGGAAGAGACATGGCACAACAGGCGACGCTGACCATCCCGAAACTCGCACCCAAGAGCAGGGACATCGGCTTTGCGCTCGGGATCGTAATGATCCTGTCGATTCTCTTCCTGCCGATTCCGCCGTTCCTGATCGATTTGGGGCTAGCGTTCTCGATAGCCTTCTCTGTGCTGATCCTGATGGTCGCGCTGTGGATCCAGCGGCCGCTGGAGTTCTCGTCCTTTCCGACCATCCTGCTGATTTCGACGATGACGCGCCTGTCGCTGAATATCGCGACGACGCGCGTCATCCTTTCGCACGGGCATGAAGGTCACGGGGCCGCGGGCGGCGTCATCTCCGGCTTCGCCAGCCTCGTCATGTCCGGTGATTTCGTCATCGGTCTGATCGTCTTCTTGATCCTGATCACGGTGAACTTCATCGTCATCACCAAGGGTGCGACCCGTATCGCCGAAGTCGGCGCCCGCTTCACCCTCGACGCGATCCCCGGCAAGCAGATGTCGATCGACGCCGACCTTTCGGCCGGTCTGATCGACGAGAAGGAGGCGCAGCGCCGCCGCCGCGAGCTCGAAGAGGAAAGCTCCTTCTACGGCGCGATGGACGGTGCGTCGAAATTCGTCCGCGGTGACGCGATCGCCGGCCTGATCATTACCGCGATCAACATTTTTGGCGGCATCATCATCGGCTATCTCCGCCACGGCATGCCGATCGGCGAGGCGGCCGACGTCTTCGTCAAGCTCTCCGTCGGCGACGGTCTGGTCTCGCAGATCCCGGCGCTGATCGTCTCGCTCGCCGCCGGCCTGCTCGTCTCGCGCGGCGGGACTGCCGGCTCTACCGACCAAGCGGTTGTCGGTCAGCTCAGCGGTTACCCGCGGGCGCTGATGGTCGCCGCCGGCCTCATCATCCTGCTGTCGGTGATGCCGGGCCTGCCCTTCCTGCCCTTCGCGACTCTCGGCGGCGGCATGGCCTTCCTCGGCTGGCTCATTCCGAGGCAGCTCGAGGCAGCCAAGGCGGAGAAGCGGGCTGAGGAGGCGATGAAGGCGCAGCAGACGAAGGAGAGCGACAAAGATTCCGTCAAGTCGGTGCTGAAGACGGCGGAGATCGAACTTCTGCTCGGCAAGCAGGTCTCGACAAGGCTGCTCGGCGCGCATCAGGAACTCGCTTTCCGCGTTGGCAAGATGCGCCGCAAATTTGCCGGCCAGTACGGCCTCGTCGTTCCGGAAATCAAGGTCTCCGACGATATCGCGATCCCGGACAAGGCCTATCATATTCGCATTCACGGCACGACGATCGCGTCCAACACGGTGCGGGTCGGCGAAGTGCTGGTCGTGACGGGCGGCGGCCGCCGACCAAGCGTGCCCGGTGACGAGATCAGGGAACCAGCCTTCGGTATGCCGGCCGTCTCGATCCTGGAGACCTTCACGGAAGACCTGAAGCGCGAGGGCTTCCACCCGATCGACAACGTCTCGGTCGTGCTGACCCATTTGAGCGAGGTCATCCGCAACAATCTTCCGCATCTTCTCTCCTACAAGGACGTGAAGGTGCTGATCGAGCGCCTTGATCCGGAATATCGAAAGCTCGCCGACGAGATCTGCACGTCGCACATGTCCTATTCGGGTTTGCAGGCGGTGTTGAAGCTGCTGCTTGCAGAGCGCGTGTCGATCCGCAACCTGCACCTCATCCTCGAAGCCGTAGCCGAGCTTGCGCCGCACGTGCGCAAGACCGAGCAGATCGTCGAGCATGTGCGCGTTCGCATGTCGCAACAGCTCTGCGGCGACCTCGCCGACAACGGCATTCTCCGTGTTCTTCGGCTCGGCAACAAATGGGACATGGTCTTCCATCAGGCGCTCAAACGCGACGCCAAGGGCGAGATCGTCGAATTCGACATCGATCCCCGGCACCTGGAGGAATTCAGCGAACAGGCAACCAAAGTTATCCGTGAACATCTCGATCGCGGCATGCCCTTCGTGCTGGTAAGTTCGCCCGAATCCCGCTCTTATGTGCGCATGATCATCGAACGCCTCTTCGCCACGCTGCCCGTGCTCTCCCACGTCGAGCTTGCCAAGGGCCTTGAGATCAAGATCATCGGCTCGATTTCATGATCGCCGACCCCGAGGGCACGGTACTGGCGCTGTTCGCCGCCTTTTGCCGGATCGGCGCCTGCGTCATGATCATGCCTGGATTTTCAACCGCGCGAGTTCCCGTCCAGGTACGGCTGTTCATCGCCGTTGCGATCTCGATGGCCATTTTGCCGATCATGTGGGACGACATCTACCCGCAGGTCACCGGAAAGGGCCACACCTACATTTACCTCATCGCGACCGAGACCATCGTTGGCGCCGTCATCGGTCTCGTCGCGCGTTACTATGTGCTTGGCCTGCAGTTCGCCGGCACGGCCGCGACCATGCTGATGGGATTCAGCCCACCGCCGACGGCAGACGTGCTTGAAGATACGGCCGAAAACCAGCTCACCAGCTTGATCACCTTCGCCGGCCTAATGATCCTGTTCATGCTGGACTTTCACCACGTGATCATCGAGGCGGTCGCGCAATCCTATCGGGTGATGCCGATCGGCAGCGGCTTTGATCCGCAAGGCGTGCTGATCACGCTCGCCAATTCGTTGGGACAGACCTTCATGATCATGCTGCGTCTCGCGAGCCCGTTCCTGATCTATGGCCTGCTTTTCAACGTCGCGATCGGCATGGTGAACAAGCTCGCTCCGCAGATTCCCGTCTATTTCATCTCCCAGCCCTACCTGATCATGGGCGGCATGTTCCTGCTCTATCTCGGGATCGCCGCAATGCTGCGGCTCTTCGCCGACGGCTTCGCGCCGGTAATGCAGGGAGGCTAGGCGTGAAGACGCGGTCGGAAAAGTTAAAGCGCCTGGTCGCCGTCCAGCGGCACCTGGAGCGAATGGCGGAAAGCGAGTTCACCGAGACCGCGCGTCAACGCGCCGTTCTTGCCGAAACGATCGACGTGGTCGTCGATGCAATGGGTTCGGCCCACCCGATGCATCGCATCTTCTCGGGTCATTATGCCTCCCACCTCGGGCGCCTGGTTCAGAAGGATCAGATGCTGCTTGGCATCCAGCAGGTTCACGAAGCGCGCATGCTGAGAGAGCGCGCAAAGGGCGATAGGTTCGAGGAGCACATGAAGGATGCCCGGCTCGCCGAGGATCGCGAGGCGGCCGACAACGCCATCCTCGATCTGATCGACCAGCACCTCTCTACGGCGCCGCGCTTCTAATCAGACGCGCAAAGGTCCGCCAGCTTCCGGTAAGGTTCAAGGGCGATAGTGCGCCATCGGGTTGGCTCTTCCAACGGTAGGACAGGCCCGGTTCGCGACATTTTGCGGCCGCGCAGGATTGCGGGCGCTTCGGTTCGAGAGGATCTGACATGGCTATTTCCCCGCCCAGCGACCTTGTGATGGACGTCGTCCGTGCGGCCGATCCGGCGGAAATCCAGGAGGCTCAGGCACGGCTCAAGGCCAACCGCGCGGCTTTCCAGGCAACGAGCCTTGCGGAAAACGGCAATGGTTTTGCCGCGGCAGTTTCCGTTCTCGGCCCCTCTGAGGGATCGACCGGACTGGGCGACATCAACAACCGTGTCGAGCAGAAGAAGATTCCCGAAACCTATCGGAAATTCGAGGCGATGGTGCTGCAGAATTTCGTGAAATCCATGCTGCCGAGCGAAAGCGAAAACGTCTATGGCAAGGGCACATCCGGCGACGTCTGGAAGAGCATGATGGCTGAGCAGATCGGCGACGTTCTTGCCGCGGGCGGCGGTATCGGCATTGCCGACCGGATGGTCGGAGGCGATGCGATCAATGCAGCCGTCGACGGCAACAGCCACAACCTGGCGACGAGCATGGTCCAGGAATATGAGCGCAAGGCTCTCTCCGATTTTTTGACCAACGATGAAAAGAAGAAGCAAGCCTAGAGCTTTCACTGTTTTCCATTGAAACAGTGAAAGCTCTAATCCTTTGAAACTACGCAATTCCGGACGGAAAACCGCTACGCACTTTTTCTGGAATTGCTCTAGAGCGGACGAGCATATCCGGCGGTTTTCGCCTGCATCGCGCTTTGGATTATTTTGGGAGTTTATTTATGGAAGCTGTGGCATCGAATGACGTACGAATTCGGAATGTTCTCGGCCGCCTGGAGATGATCATCGACAACGAGAACAGCCGGATCGGCGTGGACCCTGACTTCGATATCAAGACGTCGAACGCGCACAAGAGCCGCTGCCTCTATGAACTGACGATGCTTCACCGGGATGCCATTCCCGGCGAAATCTCGCCGCCCTTCGTTTCGCAGACGCGCCATTTGCGCAACAAGCTGCAGATCAATTCCCAGAAGGTCGAGGCGCATCTCGAGGCAGTGCGCTCCGTGGTCGATCTTCTCAAGACGGCTGCCCAGGATGCTGACGCGGATGGCATCTACACGGAAGCTCAGTTCCGCTATAGCGATTTCTGATGCTGAAGCTCGTTCTCACCGGGGTCTGGGTCTGCGCAGTTACGCTCGGATCCGTCTATTTCTCGATGCAATACGCTTCCGCGCCCGTCGTGTCGGAGGCCGACGCCGACAGACGTGCGTCCGAGGATTACGTACCGGGGGAAATCATCACGGTCCCGGTCATCAAGGAAGGGGCAGTACAGGGATATTTCCTTGCCAAACTGTCCTTTTCGGCCACCAAGGAAGGCATCGCAAAGCTGCACGCACCGCTTCGGCAGGTCGTGACGGACGAGCTTTACGACATGCTCGTCGGCTCGAAGTTCGTCGACCTCGCCGACACCGGATCGTTCGATCTGCCGACCTTCAAAGTCGCGGTGAAGGATGGACTGAACAAGAAGCTCGGCAACGAGGTGATTACCGAGGTTCTGGTGGAACAGCTCGAATATCTCACCAAGGATGATGTGGAGCGCGTGGCCAACAGTCAGAACAGGCCATATCAAAAGCCGGTCCCCGTGGTCGACAAAAACGGTAGCGTCGCCGCGGACAAGATTCCCGAAGGCGCCGTGAAGGCCACTTCCAGCGGCCATTGACCGGTCCTCCAGCACCGCGCGCCCAATCGGATTCCGATTTAAGGAATCATGCAGCAGGCGTCCGGTCTTGCGCCTCGGCGGAGCCGATCTTCGCCGTCAGCCGGCCTACCGCCAGGTAGAACGGATAGAGGCTTGCAGCGGCAAGCCCGGTCTCTGCCCAAAGTTTGAGGCCGACCGGCAGAGAGGTGGCAATGAGCGCAAGGGATTTACCGAGCGCTCTCAACCGACCGGAGAATGTCGGATCGCGCTGATGCTCCAGGAGTGCGGCTATCGCACCGTTCTCGAGACTGCGGGCGCGGATCCATGATCTCGTGGTGTGATAAACTGGAACCGTTTCCGTGACCCAGGCTTCCGTTGCCCAGGCAAACGTGTAACCCTTCGCCTTGCATCGATCGAAGAAATCCGCGTCGCCGACGCCAACGACATTGAGCGCAGGATCCAGAAACGGCTGGACCATCCCGTCGAGCGCCTGCCGGGTTATAAGGACGTTGCCCGCCGAATAGATGATCGGTACCGGTCCGCTCTCACTATAAGGAGGCGTGAAAACCGGGTGTTGCTTCCACTTCTGTTCATGCGGATCCTCGAAGACGGGGAGTTGCGGCCCGCCGACGATATCCGCCCCATGGGTTTCCTGGACGGCAACGAGGCAATCGAGCCATTCCGGAGCGGCAACTTCATCGTCATAGATGACGGCGAGCGCGCGGAGGTTGGGATAGAGATTAAGCGCCGTCGCCCATCCGGCATTGCACGCATAGGCGTGTCCGCGGCGGCGAACGACGACAATGGCGGAATCGGACGGGTGCCCCAGAAAGAAGCTTTTCGCCGCCTGGGCGCCGGCCAGCCCCTCCGCGTCGTTTTCGACGACGACGGTCGCCAAAGGCACGTCAGGCCGTTGCGAAACAATGGTCTTCAATGTTTTGACGATATGATCAGGCCGGCGGAACGTCAGCACGACGACCACGAGTTCGATATCCGCCGCATCTTCCCGCTCGGCCTGGAAATAGACGGTGATGTCCTGACCGTTCGGCGTCATCTTGAGACCCGTGCGCAGAGATAGTCGGAAGGCACTACAGCAAAACTTCCTAAACAGATGTTGAATCCGGAAAACGGCTTTTGAATGAGAGCCTTAAACGCCGCTTCACTGCAAGTGACTAAAGTGAGACAAATAATCTCTCATCCCGTGTGGCAACATGTTTCCGATACCGGTCTCTTCTATCGCGCCGAGGGCAAATTGCGTGTCGGTCATCGATACGGCAGGACGCACATGGCAATGGTCTGCCGCCGATGCGGTCAGCAGAACCGAAGGCGGATCACGATGAACGTCGTTTCGCGCATTGCCGTCGCCGCGTCCAAGCGGATCACTTCCAGCGCGCCGCCTCATGAGTTCGGTTGGGCCGATGCCTTGGCTTTCGCCGACACAGTCGTCTCCCGGCCCAAGTGGCATGCGATCGTGACCGACAGCATGTTTCCGAGCAGTCGGGATGCGATGGCCTTCGTGCCCGCGCTCCTAACCTATATCGAAAAGCGGATGCGTGTCGCGCTCGTCGGATCGCACCGTCATGTTGCGGAACACGCTGCCGAGCATTTCCGCAGCCACGCGCCCTGGCACCAGTTCATCGTTGTCGGTGGTTTTTCCGACCAGGCGACCGCCCTCGATGAAGTGCGCGCGCTCAGGCCCGATATTCTTCTCGTGGCGATCGAGAGTTCGAAACAGGAGAAATGGGTCGATCGATATATTGCTCCCGAGCACGGCCGGCTCGTCATCACCGTTGGCGATTTTGTCACTCGGGAGTTTTCCCGCGTGCCCGTTCTCCTACGCTGGCTCGAGCGGCTCTATCGGCTCGTGGCAGGGGCCGGGCGGCGGCGCACCTATCACGCCTTTCGGTGGAAGCCGATAGAGCGTGATCGCGATCTCGCCAACGCTTCCGAGCCGCCGAAACATTTCGAACCACGGGCGTATCGCGGCGCTCGCCGCATCTCGCATGAATGATCCCGAGCATTGTCGGGCGATCGTCGCTTGCCGCGGCGAAAACTGCCCTCGTGGTGCGGTCGGGTCCCTCATGACGTTGCAGGCGGGCCGGAGCCCGATCTTTCAGCGATGCAAGGAAATGCGGCGCTCGTTCGCAGGATTGCCCTTCCGGCCCCGTCGGCTCTTGCATTTATGCGTTTGGAACAGCATAGGGCGCATGCAGGCAATCGCGTGATGCCGTGCACACTAGAGTGTGCCGCGTGAAGGACAAACCGGGAGATACGCCGTGACGACTGTGATTGATGGCAAGGCTGTTGCCGCTTCGGTCATCGAAACCGTGAAATCCGCCACAAAGACGCTGGAGGCGGAAACCGGCGTGCGCGCCGGGCTCGCGGTGGTGATCGTCGGAGACGATCCGGCAAGCCACACCTATGTGTCGGCAAAGAGCAAGATGGCCAAGGAATGCGGTTTCCTTTCGGTGCAGCATACGCTGCCGCAGGAAACCTCGCAGGAGGAACTGGCGGCGCTCGTCGCCGAACTCAACGCGGACGCCTCCATCCACGGCATTCTCGTGCAGCTGCCGCTGCCGAAGCATCTTCGGTCGGAGCCGATCATCCAGTCCATCCTCCCGGAGAGGGATGTCGACGGTTTGCACGTCGTCAATGCGGGCAAGATTGCGACCGGGGATCTCGAAGGCGGGCTCGTCTCGTGCACGCCCGCCGGGGCCATGGTGTTCGTGCGCCGCACGCATGGCGAGGATCTTTCCGGATTGAACGCCGTCGTCATCGGTCGTTCCAACCTCTTCGGCAAGCCGATGTCGGCGCTGCTTCTTGCCGCCAACGCGACGGTAACGACGGCGCATTCGCGCACGAAGGACCTGCCTGCCGTATGCCGCAATGCCGATATTCTGGTTGCCGCAGTCGGCCGGCCGGAAATGGTCAAGGCCGATTGGGTGAAGCCCGGTGCAACAGTGATCGACGTCGGCATCAATCGCGTCCCGGCGCCGGAACGTGGTGAGGGCAAGACAAAGCTCGTCGGCGACGTCGCCTTTGAGGAATGCGCAAAGGTCGCGAGCGTGATCACGCCGGTCCCCGGCGGTGTCGGGCCGATGACCATCGCCATGCTGATGGCGAACACGATCATTGCCGCCTGCCGCAAGGCCGGTCGCAAGCCGCCGAAGTTCTGAGCGTCCGTTTGAAAACGTCAGTGGCTGATACGTCGGAGTAGAAGAGCGGCCATAGATGGACCTCGATCAGGGCGGGACGGCTTCGGACGCCCTCGCTGACGTTGGTCACTCTTCGCCATTTGTCTTCCTATTGCGCTCAGCTGAGTTCTTGGGCGAGTCCGATGAGAAGCCCTTCAGGCCCACGGATGTAGCAGAGCCGATACGCGTCCTTATACTGGACTACTTCGCCTACGAGGTGCGCGCCGCGCCTGCGGAGCCTTTCAAGCGTCTCGTCGATGTCGTCCACGGTGAACATGACGCGGAGGTAGCCTAGGGCGTTGACCGGGGCGTTCCGGTGATCTGCTACGACAGGCGGCGTGAGGAAGCGGGAAAGCTCGAGCCGGCTGTGGCCGTCCGGTGTGCACATCATGGCGATCTCGACACGCTGATCGCCCAGGCCGGTGACACGTCCGGCCCATTCTCCTTCGATCGTGGCCCGCCCTTCGAGCTCGAGGCCGAGTTCGCGAAAGAAATCAATCGTCCCTACGAGGTCTTCGACGACAATTCCTATGTTGTCCATCCGCTTGAGCGCCATGTTTCCAATCTCCAGGGTGTCGTTCCAAGCTACGAGGTGTCGCCTAGTCCAACAACGGACGCTTGAGGTACCCCCTACACCGGCGGCCATCCGGGCCTGATTTGCTGCTATTCACACCAGAAGCTTGAATCATGGACCGCCTCAAACCGCCACTCCGTTTTCAAACGATCTCTGAGACGGAAATGGGGGGAGCGGCTCTCAGCCGATTCGCCGCTTCATTGAAACCGTGAAGCGTTCGGACCGAAAATCGTCGTACACTTCAATTGCTATTTGCCCGGTGCCGGTCCCGTAGAGGCACGAACGATCAGTTCTGCATGCCAGAGCTCCTGATCCGGGTAGGTGCCGCGGTCCAGGATGCCGCCAATCAGCCGGGTGGCGACACGTGCGCCGGCAGCCCTCAGCGACGAGCGCGTCGTCGTCAGCGGCACGCTGAAATTCTCCGGCTTCAGCATCGGCAAGACATCGTCGTGGGCGATGATCGAAATGTCCGTGCCGACCGTGAGCCCGGCTTGATTGATCGCGCGCACGGCGCCGAGTGCCAGAGCCGTGCTCGAGCAGAGAACGGCGGTAGGCGGTTCCGGCTGCTCCAGGAAACGCTGCATGCTGCGATAGCCGTATTCATCGGTCATCACCGAATGGTGGACCAATGTCTCGTCGAGATCGTGACCCCACTCCTTGAGGGCGCGCGTCACGCCCTTTTTCCGGCGAATGGCGAAGGCCAGGTGTTCCTGTCCGTTGATGAGTGCGATCCGCCGATGGCCGAGCTGTATGAGAAGCCTCGTCGCCTCGTAGAATGCGGCCGTGTTGTCGATGTCGAGGAACGGATAGTCTCTAGGCCCTCCGATCGATCGGCCATGGACGACAAAGGGGATAGACAGCGACTTCAGAATAGCGATGCGCGGGTCATTGGCGCGCATATGAGCAATAAAGAGTGCGTCGACCGTGCCGCTTGCGGCCAGCCGCCGGAACGTCGCTTCCTCGTCCTCGGGCGCGCTCGGGTTCAGTACGAAATGAAAGTCATGCTTGACGGCCTCTTCGGCGAGGCCGGCGAGAAATTCGCCGAAATGTATGTCCGATCCGATGCCGGATGCGATCGGCATGACAAGCCCGATGGAGTAGGCCTTCCCCGTCGCGAGCCGCTGCGCGGCGCGGTTCGGCCTGTAACCGGTTTCGCGTACCGCTTTCAGGACTCGCTGCCGCGTTTTGGCGTTGACTTCCGGGTAGCCGTTGAGCGCTCGGCTGACCGTCGTCTGCGACAGGCCGAGCAGCTCCGCTAGCTGCTTAAGTTTGACCGGCATTGGCCTCCTCCCAAAGCGCTTTGGATGCTCCTTTCATTTAGGATGTTCCGGTCAGCGCCCCCAATGTCCTCTACCACCCGTTCCGCGCCGGAGAAAGCGGAAAACCGCGCTTTCGCGCTGCAAAATGTTGATGCGTGGCAATATCCACGTTGCTTTCAAACGATCGCAAGGAAAGCGCTTGACTCTTCGTCAGCGGCGATGATTTCTTAGCGAACTCAAAGCGCTTTGAATTTGCGCGTTGGTGATCCGCCCGGCGCAACGTCCGGGTTCATGTTGGGAGGACGATAACGTGAAGAGATCATTCCTGATGGGCGTTGCTGCGCTCGCCCTGGTAGCGGGGGCTGCCGATGCCGCCGAGCTGAAGTTCAAGCCCGGTGAAGACTCCAAGTTCAATTGGGCGAGCTTCGAAGAGTTCAAGAAGGGCCACGACCTCAAGGGACAGACGCTGACGATCTTCGGCCCCTGGCGCGGCGAGGACGAGGCGCTCTTCAAAAGCGTCTATGCCTACTTCGTCGAAGCGACCGGCGTTGACCTCAAATATTCGTCCTCCGAAAACTACGAACAGCAGATCGTCATCGACACGCAGGCCGGCAGCCCGCCGGATATCGCGATCCTGCCGCAGCCGGGCCTCATTGCCGACCTCGCCTCGAAGGGCCATCTGACGCCGCTCGGCGATGAAACAAAGCAGTGGTTGCTCGACAACTACGCCGCCGGTCAATCCTGGGTCGATCTCTCCACCTACACTGGCAAGGATGGCAAAGCGGCGCTCTATGCATTCCCCTACAAGATCGACGTGAAGTCACTAGTCTGGTACGTGCCGGAAAACTTCGAGGACGCCGGCTACGAAGTGCCGAAGACCATGGAAGAGCTGAAGGCGCTGACCGAAAAGATCGCCGCCGATGGTGAAAAGCCATGGTGCATCGGCCTCGGTTCGGGCGGCGCGACCGGCTGGCCGGCAACCGACTGGGTCGAGGATCTGATGCTGCGCACGCAGCCGGCCGACGTCTACGACAAATGGGTCAAGAACGAGATTCCTTTCACCGATCCGGCGGTCACCGGTGCATTGGACGAATTCGGCTGGTTCGCGCGCAACGACAAGTTCGTGGACGGTGGCGCTGCGGCCGTGGCCTCCGCCGACTTCCGCGACAGCCCCAAGGGCCTCTTCTCCTCGCCGCCGAAGTGCTACCTGCACCATCAGGCGTCGTTCATTCCGTCCTTCTTCCCGGAAGGCACGGTGATCGGCGAGGATGCCGACTTCTTCTACATGCCTCCGTATGAGAGCAAGAAGGAGCTTGGCAATCCGGTTCTGGGTGCTGGTACCCTTGCGATGATCACCAAGGATACACCGGCCGCCCGCGCCTTCATCGAGTTCCTGAAGACGCCGATTGCACATGAGGTCTGGATGGCCCAGACGAGCTTCCTGACGCCCTACAAGAGCGTCAATGTCGAGACCTACGGCAACCCGCCGCTGAAGAAGCAGGGCGAGATCCTGCTCAACGCCACGACCTTCCGTTTCGACGGGTCCGACCTGATGCCCGGCAAGATCGGCGCAGGCGCCTTCTGGACAGGCATGGTCGATTTCGTGGGCGGCAAGTCGTCTGCCGACGTCGCTGGCGGTGTGCAGAAGGCGTGGGACGCCATCAAGTAAGACTCAAATAAATACGGCGGACGATGCTAATCTCGTCCGCCGCTCCTTCATTTCCGGATTGCCTCGGCAATCGGGGTAATCCCAATCAAGAGCGGTAGCCGCCATCACACGATGCGTCTGGAGATCCTGCTCCGGAGCGCGTTTAAGGGGAGGGATGTGTCATGCAGCAGCTACTCACTGCCATTCTGACGATGATTGTCGGTGTCCTGGCTTGCGCAGCCTATTTCTGGGGCACCAATTTCATTCTCGACTGGATTTTTCCATCGAAGGGCCTCTCCGGTAAGGCTGCATCCCGCAACCTGCGCATCACTAACGCCATCCGGCCCTGGCTGTTTCTGGCGCCCGCACTCTTCGCGCTGACGATCTATCTCATCTATCCGGTCTATAAGTCCGTCGTTTTCAGCTTCCATGATCGCGGGGGAGTGAACTTCGTCGGCTGGAGTAATTATTTCTGGATGATTAACGACGGTGAATTCCGTCAGTCGATCTTCAACAATTTCCTCTGGCTGCTGGTCGTTCCGGCACTCTCGACCTTCTTCGGGCTCATCATCGCGGCGCTGACGGACCGCATCTGGTGGGGCAACATCGCCAAGACGCTGATCTTCATGCCGATGGCGATCTCCTTCGTCGGCGCGGCCGTCATCTGGAAGTTCATCTACGACTACCGTGCGGAGGGAGCGGAGCAGATCGGCCTCTTGAATGCCATCGTCGTCGCCCTCGGCGGCGTGCCGCAGGCCTGGATCACGCTGCCCTTCTGGAACAATTTCTTCCTCATGGTCATCCTTATCTGGATCCAGACCGGATTTGCGATGGTCATTCTCTCTGCGGCCCTGCGCGGCATACCGGAGGAGACCATCGAGGCCGCGGTGATCGACGGCGCCAATGGCTGGCAGATCTTCTTCAAGATCATGGTGCCGCAGATCTGGGGTACGATCGCCGTCGTCTGGACCACCATCACAATCCTGGTGCTCAAGGTTTTCGACATCGTTCTCGCGATGACGAATGGGCAATGGCAGAGCCAGGTGCTCGCCAACCTCATGTTCGACTGGATGTTCCGCGGTGGCGGAGACTTCGGCCGCGGCGCGTCGATTGCCGTGGTGATCATGATTCTCGTCGTCCCGATCATGATCTGGAACATCCGCAACGCGGCCAAGGAAATGAGGAGCCACTGAGATGACCCCAGCCAAGCGCTCCCCGCTGATGTGGGCCGTCCATCTCTCGGTGCTTCTCATCGTCGCTCTCTGGACGATGCCGACCGCCGGCCTGTTGATCTCGTCGCTGCGCGACAAGGACCAACTCGCCGTTTCCGGATGGTGGACCGCCCTTGCCACTTCGTCGCGCAATGACGTCGCGCGCGCTCCGTCGGCCGAAAGCCAGGTCGAGCGCGACGGCAAGTTTGTCATCTCCGGTAACATTCTTGATGGTCAAGCCGGACAGATTTCGGCCTTCGGCTTCTCCAGCCGCGAACCGGCAGCCTTCAAAGCCGGCGAAACTGCGGAATTGAACGACGGCGAAAAGCTGACGGTGCAGGCGGACGGCAGCTTCGAGATCGTTTCCGATACCAGGATGGAAGGCTCGCGCGGCCAGCGCATCTTCTTCACCGCCGCCGCACCACCGCGCTTCACCCTCGACAACTATCGGGAGGTGCTGGGTGCGGAGGGCATCGGTGCGTCCTTCATCAACTCGCTGACGGTAGCCGTTCCATCGACGGTGATCCCGATTCTGATCGCGGCCTTTGCAGCCTATGCTCTCGCCTGGATGCCCTTTCCCGGGCGTGCAATCCTGATCGCCGTGGTCGTCGGGCTGCTGGTCGTGCCGCTGCAGATGTCGCTCATTCCGCTCTTGAAGCTCTACAACGGCGTGGGGGCATTCTTCGGCGTCCCGGCCAAGACCTACATGGGCATCTGGCTTGCGCACACAGGCTTTGGCCTGCCGCTCGCGATCTATCTCTTACGCAACTACATGGCGGGTCTGCCGCGCGAGATCATGGAATCCGCACGCGTCGACGGCGCCAGCGATTTTGACATCTTCGTCAAGATCATCCTGCCATTGTCTTTCCCAGCGCTCGCATCCTTCGCGATCTTCCAGTTCCTCTGGACCTGGAACGATCTCCTGGTCGCGATCGTCTTCCTCGGCACCGGCCAGGACCAACTCGTGCTAACGGGGCGACTGGTCAACCTGCTCGGCTCTCGCGGCGGCAACTGGGAAATCCTGACCGCCTCCGCCTTCATTACCATCGTCGTTCCTCTGATCGTCTTCTTCGCCCTGCAGCGCTATCTCGTGCGCGGTCTGCTTGCGGGATCGGTCAAGGGCGGCTGACAGATTTCAGGACAAGGACCTTTTACACGAATGAACCAGACCGAAATGACCGGCTCCATTCTCACGCCCGACAGGGATTGGTGGCGTGGGGCGGTGATCTACCAGATCTATCCGCGCTCCTTTCAGGACACGAACGGCGATGGCATCGGCGACCTGAACGGGATTACCGCCCGGCTGCCGCATGTCGCGGCACTCGGCGTCGATGCGATCTGGATTTCGCCCTTCTTCACCTCGCCGATGAAGGACTTCGGTTACGACGTCTCCAACTACAGGGATGTCGATCCGATCTTCGGCAAGCTCGAGGATTTCGATGCGCTGATCGCCGAAGCGCACCGGCTCGGCCTGAGAGTCATGATCGATCTCGTCCTGTCGCACACGTCTGATCGTCATCCGTGGTTCGTCGAAAGCCGTTCGAGCCGCAGCAACGCCAAGGCGGACTGGTACGTCTGGGC
Organism: Ensifer sp. IC3342; assembly: GCF_020193655.1. GTDB lineage: Bacteria > Pseudomonadota > Alphaproteobacteria > Rhizobiales > Rhizobiaceae > Sinorhizobium. Next base: position 828,697 of record NZ_JADYVE010000001.1, on the reverse strand, counting down.
CGATTCCAAGCCCGACGGAACCCCGCCCAACAATTGGCTGTCGATCTTCGGCGGCTCGGCCTGGGCCTGGGATCCGACGCGGCTGCAGTATTACCTGCACAACTTTCTGACCTCGCAGCCGGATCTCAACCTGCACAATCCGGAGGTTCAGGAGGCCCTGCTTGCCGTCGAGCGCTTCTGGCTCGAGCGCGGCGTCGACGGCTTCCGCCTCGACACCATCAACTTCTATTTCCACGACAAGCAATTGCGCGACAACCCGGCATTGGTACCAGAGCGGCGCAATGCCTCGACGGCGCCGACGGTCAATCCGTACAATTATCAGGAACACCTTTACGACAAGAACCAGCCGGAAAACCTCGAGTTCCTCAGGCGTTTCCGGGCGGTAATGGACGAGTTTCCGGCGATCGCCGCCGTCGGCGAGGTTGGCGACAGCCAGCGCGGACTTGAGATCGCCGGTGAATACACCTCCGGCGGCGACAAGATGCATATGTGCTATGCTTTCGAGTTTCTGGCGCCGGATCCCTTGACGCCAGGCCGCGTGGCCGAGGTACTGCTTGATTTCCAGAGGGCGGCACCCGAAGGCTGGGCGTGCTGGGCGTTCTCCAATCATGATGTCGTCCGGCACGCCAGCCGCTGGGCCCACGGTGTCAGCGATTACGGCGCTCACGCCAAGCTGCTGGCAAGCCTTTTGATGTCGCTCAGGGGCTCGATTTGCATCTACCAGGGCGAGGAACTGGCGCTGCCGGAAGCGGAGCTTGCCTATGAGGATCTTCAGGATCCCTACGGCATCCAGTTCTGGCCCGACTTCAAGGGTCGAGACGGCTGCCGCACGCCTATGGTATGGGAGGGCATGCCCGATGGCGGGTTCAGCGACAACACGCCGTGGCTGCCGGTTCCCGAGAGCCACCTGGCGCAGGCCGTCGCCGTTCAGGAGGCCGATCCGGGCTCTGTCATGCAGCATTACCGCCGCTTCCTGCGTTTCAGGAAGGCGTATCCGGCCTTTGCCAAGGGCGAGATCGAGTTTTTCGAGACGCGTGCGCCGCTTCTGGGTTTCCTGCGCACCCACGGCAATGAGAAACTGCTTTGCCTGTTCAACATGAGCGAAGGGCTCGCGACGGCGAACTTGCCGACAGAACCTCTGGAACCGCTGGAAGGACACGGGTTCGTTTCGGAGATAAAGGACAATACGATCAATCTTCCGGGCTGGGGCGCGTTCTTCGCGCGTGTGGCCTAAGCATCTTCAAGCGAAGCGGACGCCGGTTCGCACGAAGAAAATGCATTATGAAGAAACAGCGAGGGGAGGGTGCGATGACAGGCCTGCTGCTTAAAGATATCCGCAAGTCCTATGGGGCCGTTGATGTCATTCACGGCATCAACCTCGACATCAAGCAGGGTGAGTTCATCGTCTTCGTGGGGCCGTCGGGCTGCGGGAAATCGACGCTGCTCAGGATGATCGCCGGCCTTGAGGAGATAACCGGCGGCGACATGTTCATCGACGGCGACCGGGTCAACGACGTGCCGCCATCGAAGCGCGGCATCGCCATGGTGTTCCAGTCCTACGCGCTCTACCCGCACATGACGGTCTACGACAACATGGCTTTCGGCATGCGGATCGCCAAGGAGTCGAAGGAGGAAATCGATCGCCGCGTGCGCTCGGCGGCGGAAATCCTTCAGCTCACCAAATATCTCGACCGCCTGCCAAAAGCCCTCTCCGGCGGCCAGCGCCAGCGCGTGGCGATCGGACGGGCGATTTGCCGCAACCCCAAGGTCTTCCTCTTCGACGAGCCGCTTTCCAACCTCGATGCGGCCTTGCGCGTTGCCACGCGGATCGAGATCGCCAAGCTCAACGAGCAGATGGCCGATACGACAATGATCTATGTCACCCATGACCAGGTGGAGGCGATGACGCTTGCCGATCGCATTGTCGTGCTTTCTGCAGGCCATATCGAGCAGGTCGGTGCACCGCTCGAACTCTATGAGCGTCCGGCGAACCTTTTTGTCGCCCGCTTCATCGGCTCGCCGGCGATGAACATCATTCCTTCGACGATCTCCGCCACCGGCGGGCAGACGACCGTGACGCTCGCAGGCGGCAAGTCGGTGACGCTCGACATAGCCACGGACCCTTCCGAGAAAGGAAAGAAGGCGAGTTTCGGCGTGCGGCCGGAAGACCTCCAGGCGACGCAGTCCGACGACTTTCTGTTCGAAGGAACGGTTTCGATCGTCGAGGCGCTCGGCGAAGTGACGCTGCTCTATATCGAGGGACTGGTCGAAAACGAGCCGCTGATCGCGAAGATCCCCGGCATCCCGCAGGTCAACCGGGGAGACAAGGTGCGCTTCACCGCCGACAAGGCAAAGCTTCACCTCTTCGATGCCGAAGGACGCAGCTATCGCCCCTAGTCCGTGTCGCCGGTGGTCGGCGCAAGCGGAGAAACGGTGGGCCCCGTCTCTCTGTCTTCAGTTATACGGATTTAACCATATTGCACCCGTCCGGCGTTGTCGGGCGGGTTTTCCACACCTCTTTGCCAAGCCAAACTCTCTGTTAAATTTCATGGGTTAGCGTCGCCGCGTACGGAAATGTGAAAGGCGAGTTCTATGAGCGGCGCGGCCCCTGTGGTGCACCAGCACTTCCTCAACAAGGAAGAATCCTTCATGTACGATCGGGAAGCGAACTTCCCAATGGAGGATACACGCAACGAGGCGCGCATCGAATTCACCGAGAAGGGCATGCAGCACCTCTCGTCTCGCCGCTGCGAAATCATCAAGCTATCCAAGAGCAGCGCCCTCATAGGCATCATGACGCAGTTCCAATTGCCGCGGAACTTCTATCTTGATATCCCGAGTGCACGCATCCCCTTGATCGGCTGCCTGCTCAAGCGCGTTCATGCCAACAATATCATTGAAGCGCGCTTCCTGCGGCTTTTGACAGATAGCGATCTGAACCGGATCTTCGTCTACAGCACCCATCCGAATCACCGCAATCGCACGCTCGATATCTATCGCTGAAACCGAAAAGGTGCGCCGCGTCTACAGCGCGTGTCGGCATTGCGGTCCGTCTTGACGGGGCTGCCTGCGTTGTCGAGACTCAAGCTGTAGCGACTGTAGATCGAGGCCAGAGAACCGCCATGCAGCGACCCTATCGCCTTTCCTGTCACTGTGGCGACATCTCTCTCGAGGTCGACGCTGAGCTATCGCGATTGGTCGAATGCAATTGCTCGACGTGCCGGCGTTCCGGTTTCCTTCATGGAAGGTAGACGCCGCCGCTGTCCGGCTGATTACCGAAAAGCGGCGCCTGTCGACCTACATCTGGCGCGGCATCACCGACGGCCATCACTTCTGCCCCACATGCGGCACCGCCATCATGCGAAGCGGCTATCCGGGCGACCGCGTTTCGCTCAACGCCCGTTGTATCGAGGGGGTGGACGTGTTCGCGCTCAAAATCGAGCGTTACGACGGTCGTAACGATATGCCTCCCGGGCCGCTCCCGTAGCGAGAGCAGCCGTGATTGGTGGTCGGACGTCCGACGGCTCACTGGAAGAGGACGCTTGCCCCATGATCAGCCGCGCCAGCGATGCGGCGGAACGGCGCGAAGAGCTCGCGGCCCATGCCGAATTCGTTGTCGGAGAGGTCGATTTGGGCCGGCACGCGCGTTTTCAGCGCAATGTCTTCGACCAGGACCTCTATCGTTCCGGCAATCGCGTCGATGCGGACGATGTCGCCTTCCTGGATGCGAGCGATCGGCCCGCCGTCCTTTGCTTCCGGTGTGACATGGATCGCTGCCGGAACCTTGCCGGACGCGCCCGACATGCGGCCGTCGGTCAAGATGGCAACCTTCTGGCCACGGTCCTGCAGGATGCCGAGCACGGTCGTCAGCTTGTGCAGTTCCGGCATGCCATTGGCTTTCGGACCCTGGAAGCGGACGACGGCGACGAAATCGCCCTCCAGCTTGCCCGCCTTGAAAGCGGCGTTGAGCTCCGCCTGATCGTGAAAGATCTTCGCCGGTGCTTCGATGACATGGCGATCCGGTTTGACGGCCGAAATCTTGATCACCGCCTTGCCAAGATTGCCGGCGAGCATCTTTAGCCCGCCCGTGTGCTGGAACGGCTGATCGATCGTTGTCAGCACCTTCGGATCGGCGCTCTGTTGCGGCGCCGGCTCGCGGTGAACACCGCCGTTGGCGCCGAGCTTGACGTCGATCGCATAGGCGTCGAGGCCTTGGCCGAACACCGTCCTGACGTCATCGTGCAACAGGCCATTCTTGAGCAGTTGACCGATCAGGAAGCCCATGCCGCCGGCGGCGTGGAAATGGTTCACGTCCGCAAGGCCGTTCGGATAGACGCGGGCCAGAAGCGGTACGATGTCGGAAAGTTCGGAGATGTCCTGCCAAGTGAGCAGGATGCCCGCGGCGCGCGCCATGGCCACGAGATGCATGGTGTGGTTGGTCGAGCCGCCCGTTGCGTGCAGGCCGACGACGCCGTTGACGATCGATCGTTCGTCGATCATCTCGCCGGCGGGGGTGAATTCGTTGCCGAGCGCGGTGATCGCGAGTGCCCGCTTGGCTGCTTCCTTCGTCAGCGCGTCACGCAGAGGCGTGCCGGGGTTGATGAAGGAGGCGCCGGGCATGTGGAAGCCCATGATCTCCATCAGCATCTGATTGGAGTTGGCGGTGCCGTAGAAGGTGCAGGTGCCGGGGCCGTGATAGGACTTGGATTCCGCCTCGAGCAACTCATCGCGACCGACCTTGCCCTCGGCGAAGAGCTGGCGGACCTTGGCCTTCTCGTCATTCGGCAGGCCCGAGGTCATCGGTCCCGCGGGAATGAATACCGCGGGCAGGTGGCCGAAGGTCAGCGCTGCGATAACGAGGCCCGGGACGATCTTGTCGCAGACGCCGAGATAGACAGCGGAGTCGAACATGTTGTGCGACAGCCCGACGCCCGCGGCCATCGCGATCAGGTCGCGCGAGAAGAGCGACAGCTCCATGCCGGGCTGGCCCTGGGTGACGCCGTCGCACATCGCCGGCACGCCGCCGGCGACTTGGGCTACGCCGCCCGCCTCGCGAGCCGCCTCCCGGATCAGTGCCGGATAGGTCTCGAAGGGCTGATGCGCCGAGAGCATATCGTTGTAGGAGGTAATGATGCCGAGATTGGGGACGCGGTCACCCGCGAGCGCCGTCTTCTCGGCGGGGGAACAGACGGCAAACCCATGTGCGAGGTTGCCGCAGCCGAGCACGCTGCGATGCGGCCCGTTCGCTGCGGCGCTGCGCACGCGATCGAGATAGGCTTCGCGCTTAGGTTTTGAACGCTCGACGATGCGAGCGGTGATGGCGGTAACGCGGGAATCGGCGGACATGATACATCCTGTTCCGGAGCTTGAGGGCTCCTGTCTTCATCCTGTCATCGGTCTACAGCGGCCGTGCGGCACTGCATCGGTGGCTGTAACAGCTTGAATTGTTGCGTAATCTAGCCTCGGTTCGATCGCGAAATGAGGATAAATCACTCAACACGACCTGCGCGCTCGGGAGAACGCGCAAGGAAAGCTCTGGTTCGGGGCGCTATCTACCTTCGCGGGCGTTCCCCGAAGGGACACTCGCCCCTGTTACGGCGCCCAGTAGATCTGCAGCGGCGATGTTGCGCGCCGCAACATGGCGCGGATCGGCATCTCCGTCTCATCGCCGGGCGCTTCCGCCCGGGCAAGAACCTCCTTCTTGCCGTCGCCTTCGATATGCAGGACGAGTAGCCCGGCGTCCTCAAGACTGGAAAAGGTAAATGTCAGGCGCGTCTCGCCCGCGCCATCCGCTTCCATCGTGATCACGCCGCGTGGCGTCTCCGGATCAATCGCCTCTTTAAGACGCGTCCCTCCCGGGAAGAACGAGGCGGTGTGCCCATCCGTTCCCATTCCGAGAACGACCACGTCGAAGGGCGCGCCGACCGCCGCAACCGACCGGCTCGCCATCGCTGCAGCGTCCTCGGCTGTGGCTGCTGCGTTGTAGAGCGGCAGGAACTTGGCCGCCTTCGCCTTGTTCTGCAGCAGATTGGCGGCGACCAGCCCATGGTTGGAGCGTTCGTTTTCCGCGGGAACAAACCGCTCGTCGACAAGGGTGACGGTCACCTTCGTCCAGTCGATCTCGCGCCGCGACAGCGCCTGGAAGAAGGCCTTCGGCGTCGTTCCGCCGGAGACTGCGATGCTCGCAGCGCCGCGGGCCACAATCGCGGCGGCGAGCTTGGCGCTGACCGCATCCGCGAGGCCCTCCGCCAATGCAGGCCCGTTCTCGAATATGTGCAGGGAAGCGCTCATGGGTCGGTCCTAGATTGTATCGTTCCAGGTGCGGCCGTCGCGCTCGATCAGAGCGATCGACTGACTCGGACCCCAGGTGCCGGCCGTATAGCCCTGCACCTGCTGGCCGGTTGTCTCCCAGGCCTTAAGGATCGGGTCGACCCAGTGCCATGCGGCTTCCACCTCATCGCGGCGCACGAACAGTGTCTGGTTGTTGCGGACCACATCGAGCAGCAGCCGCTCATAGGCGTCGGCGTTGCGCACGGCGAAGGCCTCGGCGAAGCTCATGTCGAGTGGAACATTGCGCAGCCGCATGCCGCCCGGACCAGGATCCTTGATCATCAGCGACTGCTTGACGCCTTCGTTCGGCTGCAGGCGGATCATCAGTTGGTTGGCCGAAATGCGCCCGGCGCCGTGGTCGAAGATCGAGTGAGGAATCTGCTTGAAGGTAATGACGATCTCCGACATGCGACCCGCCATGCGCTTGCCCGTGCGAATATAGAAGGGTACGCCGGCCCAGCGCCAGTTGCTGACCTCGGCCTTGATCGCGACGAAGGTTTCGGTGTTGGAAACGCCGCCTTCGAGCTCCTCGAGATAGCCCTTTACCGGACCGCCGGCGGATGCGCCGGCACGATACTGGCCGCGAACCGTCACCTGCTCGACATTGGCCGCGGTGATCGGCTTCAGTGCGCGAAGTACCTTAAGCTTTTCGTCGCGCACGGCCTCCGCGTCCATCGAGGTCGGGGCTTCCATGGCGACGAAACAGACAAGCTGCAGAATGTGGTTCTGTACCATGTCGCGCAGCGCACCCGCCTTGTCGTAGTAGCCGGCGCGGTTTTCGAGGCCGACGGATTCCGAAACGGTGATCTGCACATGGTCGATATGCGCCGAGTTCCACAGCGGCTCGTAAAGCGCGTTGGCAAAGCGCAGGGCCATAAGGTTCTGCACCGTCTCCTTGCCGAGGTAGTGATCGATGCGGAAGATCTGTTCTTCGCGGAACACCTTGCCGATCGTGTCGTTGAGTTCGGTCGCCGAGGCGAGGTCGCGTCCGATCGGTTTCTCGACGACTATCCGGGTGTTCTTGGTGATAAGCTTGTGGTCGCGAATTCTTTCCGAAATATCGCCGAAGATCGCCGGGCCGACGGCGAGATAGAAGGCACGGATGCGATCCTTTCCTTCTTCGAGGATTTTCTTGAGCTCGTCCCAGCCCTGGTCGGACTTGGCGTCGACCGACACGTAGTAGAGCCGGGCGGTGAATTTCGCCACTTCCGCCTCGTTGAATTCGCCCTGTTTCAGATGCTCCTTCAAGGCGTCGGTCGCGAACGTCCGGTATTCCTCGTGGGTCAGTGCCGCGCGTGATGCGCCGATGATTCGCGTAGGCTCGCTGAATTGACCTTCGATCTGCCGGTGATAGAGCGCGGGCAGAAGCTTACGCTCCGCAAGATCGCCGGTGCCCCCGAACACCACATAGTCAAACGGGTCGACGGGAATGATCTGGCTGCTCATGGGATATCTCGATCTCGTTCAGGTCAGGGGTGGTATAATCTAATCGATTTAAAAACGCTAGGGTGCGGCGCAACAAAATGCGCCTGCACGCGGCATTTTAGAACCGGTCGCGCAATGCATACCAGCTGAGCGCGAGGAACAGGAGCGCCGAGCGGAATCGCATTCCGCCCGGGAAAGCAGGTATTTTCAAGGCCTTGAGAAGATCCAGCTCCGTCTGTTTGCCCAAGACCAAGTCAGCATATAGCTTGCCGCAATAGTTGGACAACATCACGCCGTGCCCGGAATAGCCGCCGATGCTTGTAACCCCAGGCATTACCTCTCGGCAGAAGGGCTGGCGCGGCATGGTGATGCCGACCGAACCTCCCCAGGCGTGGGTGATCTCGACATTGGCGAGCGCCGGATAGATCTCGCTGATCTGGCGGCGGATGTGGCTGGAAATGTCACGTGGATTGTCGGCCGTATAGGCTTCGCGCCCGCCGAAGAGCAGCCGTCCGTCTTTCGATTTGCGGAAATAGCGCACGACGAAACGCGAATCGTCGACCGATTCGCCGCCGGGCAGCACGTCCGGATGGTCGGACAGGACCTTTGTCGCGCCGATGAACGAGCGGATCGGCATGACGTGGCTGGCGGTCACAGGCTCAAGGTTGCCGATATAGGCATTGCAGGCGATCAGCACCCGGTCTGCGGTGATTGCACCGCGATCGGTGTCGATGGCGATCGTGGTCCCCCTTTTCTCGATCTTCAGCGCCTTCGTCTGCTCGTGGAGGCTGGCGCCGGCACGGGCCGCCTGCCTTGCGAGACCGACGAGAAGTTTCATCGGGTGGATGTGCCCGGTGCCGGTGTCGCGTATGCCGAACTGATAGTGATGCGATCCGAGCCGGTTTGCCGTCTCGTCCCGTTCCATGAAAGAGAGGTGCGGATATCCGAAACGCTCCGCCATGGACTCGACATGGCGGCGGTAGTCTTTCTCAAGGCTTTTCTTGTGGCCGACGGAAAGCTGCCCGGGCACGAACTCGATGTCGATTCCGTGTTCGTCGGCGAAGTTCAGGAGATGGTGCTTGGCGTTCTCCGCCATCTCGAACAGCAGCTTGGCGCGCTCGTGGCCCAGCGTTTCCTCGGTATCCTCCGCCCACGCGCGCTGTCCGGTGCCGAACTGGCCACCGTTCCGGCCGGAGGCACCGTCGCCGAACCGGCACGCGTCGATCAGTGTCACGTCGACGCCGTTCTTGGCGAGATTGTACGCGGCCTGAAGACCCGTGTAGCCGCCGCCGACGATGGCGACGCCGGTCTTTCGGGAGCCTGCCAGCGCTGGATAGTCCGGACGCTCCAGTATCGTCGCCTCGTACCAGGAGATTCCGGGCGAGATCGGACTTTGCCAGGGCATGGAGTTGCCTTTCGGTCAGACGTTCAGAAGCAGGAATTCGCGTTCCCACGGACTGATGACCTGCATGAAGGTCTCGAATTCGCCACGCTTAACGCCCGCATAGATCGCGATGAATTCGGGCGTGAAGACGTCGGCGAGCGAGGGCGCCGACTCGAGCAGTGAAACGGCCTCGAGCAGGCCGCGCGGCAGATCGATTTCGCCTTCGTTGGCGGTGTCCTCGGTCGGCGGCGTGGGCTCCAGGCCCTCGATGATGCCGAGATAGCCGCAGCCGAGCGAGGCCGCGAGCGCCAGATAGGGATTGGCATCCGAACTCGGCAAGCGGTTCTCGATGCGTCGCGCCGCCGCGTCCGAAACGGGGATGCGGAACGCCGTCGTCCGGTTGTCGTAACCCCACGCGGTGTTCACCGGCGCCGACATATCGGGCGTCAGCCGCCGGTAGGAGTTAACGTACGGCGCCATCATCGCCAACGTCCTCGGCACGTAGTGCTGCATGCCGCCGATAAAGGAGAAGAATTCCTTCGATGGCGACCCGTCCAAATTCGAGAAGAGGTTGCGACCGGTGTTGATCTCGATGACCGACTGGTGAATGTGCATCGCGGAGCCCGGCTGGCCCTGCATCGGCTTCGCCATGAAGGTCGCGTAGATGCCGTGTTTCAGTGCGGCTTCACGGATCGTGCGCTTGAACAGGAAAACCTGGTCGGCAAGCTCGATCGGGTCGCCGTGCCTGAGGTTGATTTCGAGCTGCGCCGGTCCCTCTTCATGAATGAGGGTGTCGATCTCGAGGCCCTGCTTTTCAGAGAAGTGATAGATGTCGTCGATCAGTTCGTCGAACTCGTTGATGCCGGCGATCGAATAGCCCTGGCCACCGAGGATCGAGCGGCCGGAGCGTCCCTTCGGCGGGCGCAGCGGGTAGTCCGGATCATCGTTCTGGGCAACGAGATAGAATTCGATCTCGGGCGCGACGACCGGCTTCCATCCCTTCTGACGATAGAGGTCGACCACGCGCTTCAACACGTTGCGCGGCGTATAGTTTATCTGCTCGCCCTGCGAGCCGACGATGTCGCAGATCACCTGCGCCGTCGGGTCGGTCTCCCAGGGAACAATGGAAAGGGTCGAAAGGTCGGGCATCAGCTTGATGTCGCTGTCGCGCGAATCGTAGCGGAACTGGTCGGTTTCGTCGGGATACTCGCCGGAAATCGTATGACGGTAGATCGCCGAAGGCAGAGCAAGCGAGGTGTTCGACGTGAACTTGGAGGTCGGCATCATCTTGCCGCGCGGTACGCCGGCAAGGTCGGGCGTGATGCATTCGATATCTTCGATACCGCGGATCTTGAGCCAGTCGACTGCCTCCTTCCAGGTCTTGACGCCTCGGGGCGAGTGCAGGGCGGCGGGTATTTTTGAACTCTTGCTGATCTTTGCTGCTTGCTGGGCGATGCTTCTCGTGGAGGGCATAAATCACCGGTTTTGGCTGCGGATAGCGCATCATACCCGGAGTTTGGCGATTGGCTAGAGAGGCTTCAGCGGATCACGATTGACTTTTGGCTCTGCCATCGGAAAGGAAGGCTGAAGCGCGAAAGAGGGTCTTCCGTGGCAGAGAAATACGATGTGGTGGTCATCGGCGCAGGTGCGGCCGGAATGATGTGCGCGATTGAGGCGGGAAAACGCGGACGCCGTGTGCTCGTGCTCGACCACGCCAAGGCGCCCGGCGAGAAGATCCGCATATCCGGCGGCGGACGCTGCAACTTCACCAATATCCACGCCGGCCCGAAGAACTTCCTCTCCGAAAATCCGCATTTCTGCAAGTCGGCGCTGGCGCGCTACCGTCCGCAGGACTTCGTGGCACTCATCGAGCGGCACGGCATCACATGGCACGAGAAGACGCTTGGCCAGCTCTTCTGCGATCATTCGGCGAAGGACATCATCCGCATGCTGATTGCCGAGATGCAGGAGGCGGGCGTCATGCTCCGGCTGGCAACGGCGATCTCGGCGATCGAGAAAGTCGCATCTGGATTCCGCGTGACGACGGATGGGGGTCCCGTCGAGGCCATGTCACTGGTCGTTGCGAGCGGCGGCAAGTCGATCCCGAAAATGGGGGCCACGGGTTTTGCCTATCGGGTCGCGGAACAGTTTGGTCTGCCGATCGTCGAAACGCGGCCGGCACTGGTTCCGTTGACGCTCGATCCGGCGCAACTTGAAAAGATCGGCCAACTGGCGGGCGTCGCGGCCGATGCCGAGACTCGCTGCGGCAAGGCCGCCTTTCGCGAAGCCGTGTTGCTCACCCACCGCGGCTTGAGCGGACCCGCCATCCTGCAGGTCTCCTCCTATTGGCGTGAAGGCGCGGAGATTGTCCTGCGGCTGATGCCGGATATCGATATCGCGTCTATTCTCAAGGGAATGCGCCGAACGAACGGTCGACAGGCTGCGCACACGGCCCTGGCCGACATACTGCCGCGACGGCTGGCGCAGTTCTTTACCGATGAAGCAAAGCTGGCGGGGCGGATGCTCGCCGACCTTTCCGACAAGGCCATCGATGCGCTGTCGGCTTCCATCCAGAACTGGACGCTGAAGCCCGCCGGGTCAGAGGGTTACAGGACCGCCGAAGTCACGCTCGGCGGGGTCGACACCCGTGCGCTCGATTCCCGCTCTATGCAGGCGAGGGAAGCTCCGGGGCTCTACTTCATCGGCGAGTGCGTCGATGTCACCGGGTGGCTCGGCGGCTATAATTTTCAATGGGCCTGGGCTTCCGGTTTCGCCGCCGGTCAAGAGGTGTGACCATGCGGAAAAATTGGTGATTTGCCTTTTCAGCCATTGTTAACGGAAATGACTGAACCTGAATTTATGGCTGCACGGCCTGCACCGGACTGGGGGCGGTCCCTAAACGGAAACCACACTGTTTCCATTTCATGGACTTTCCCTGGCCGCAGGATGAAGGCAGCATGACGTGCAGGGTAGCCGGGTCGGCTGCCAGCCAGGACTAGGATAGGATGCCATGATCCACTTACGCCGCCGTCCCCGCGCTGTTGCGATTGCCCGCACCGGGCAGAGCCACTTGCACCACGAGCTGATTGCTTTCGGTGCGGTTATCGCTCTCTTTTTCGTTGTGACATTCGCGACGTTCGCCACTTTCTGAATCTGCGTGCAAATCAGGAAGACGAAAGCGCCTTCCAGGTGAAGCCGATTTCACCTGACTTGAATTGCGGTGCCTGTGATCCGGCCGAAACCGCATGGCCGTTGTCGCAAAATCGTCCTGGCCGCCATCACCGCTCTAAAACCGCCGGCCGCTTATACAAATCTTAATCGTTCAAATCGACACTTGCGCTCAAGTGAGTTCCGTCAGGGCCTCGCCGCCTGGAGAGGTGGCGCGGGCCCCGCAATGATTGCCGGCGGACTGGCGGCGTGCGCCGCATGATTTCCCGAAAAACATCAGCCTGTTTGCGCATCGGGTGGCGTGTTCCTCCGCAAGCAATCGCTTGGGGCGGTACGTCGCGCCATCGGGGGAAGCGAAACGCGAGCTGCGAGCCAAGGTGTTTTCAATGTTCATCGATAGAATTCTTGCCCGTTTCAAGATTCAGACGAAGGTTCTGTTCTTCATCCTGCCGTTTGTCGTCAGCATCTCGGCTGTCGGCATCACCGGCCTTTACGCATCGGGCCTGCTGCAAGGGCGCATGGAGATTTCAAATAGCGTCCTGCAAACGCTGAGCGGCTTCAAGGACGTCTATGCGGGCATGAACAATTTCCTGCACAAGACGACCGAAGAAACCCGCGATGCGGTTCGCGCCACGATCGCCTCGCAGAAGGACATCCTCGCTGAGACCGCCGCACAGGTCGCCGGCCAGAACGGACAGGAAGAGCTGACCGCTGCGATCGCTGCGACCAGCGATATCGAGGCGCGTATCGAGGGGCTCTGGACACTGCATGTCGGCGAACAGGAGCTGCGCGCGGCTACGACGGCCAATCTGGAGCGCCTGGTGGCCGAGCAGTCGAAGATCAATGAAGAGACGAACCGGCTGCAATATGCCGTGCGCAAGGACGAGAACGCCGCGAAGACGATGCTCAGGAACGCCGAAAAGCTCCTTCGCGCCAGCCGCTTCTTCGCGGAGTTCGGAACCGAGGTCGCCAAGGCGACCACGGTCGAAGAGAAGCTGAAGCAGGTCAAGGATCGCTTCCCGATGATCGGCCGCACGCAGCGCGAGATCTTCACCTTGCTGCCGAAGGGCGAAAAATCCCTCGCCGACACTGTGAATTCAGCCTCGAGCGAGATCGGCTCCCTGATCAAGGCACCGGTCGGACCCGAAACGCTCAGCAGCATATCGAAGTACGTCGATCGTTTCCGCACCGCGAGCTTCCGGCTCGAAGCCGCCTCCGTTGGCAAGATGCGCGAAGCCACGCAGATCTTCAGTGAACTCGATGAAAAGATCGCAAGCACCGAATCCGTTCTGACCGCGACGCGCAGGCTTTCCACGTCCATCACCGACATACAGATCGCCGCGGCCGCCTTCCTCGGCAGCACGACTGAGGAAAATCGCAAGCGGCTCCTGGATAAGTTCCTTGCTGTTCAGGCAAATTTGACGACGCTGCGCGGCGTCGCGAACGGGATGAGTTTCTTCGACACCACGTCGGACGCGCTTCTTCCGATCATCAACGTGATGAAGAAAGATAGTGTTGCGCTGGTCGCGAGCTCCGACAAGCGCAATTCCGAGTTCAATGCTGCCGGTGAATCGATCAATCAGATCTGGGGCGATCTGACCGAGTTCGCCGAGCAGCAGAAAGTCGCCGCCGGCACCGAACGAGACGAAGCGAACCAGATCTCCGTTGCTGCGACCGTCGCCGGCGTCATCATCGCGTTGCTCGCCGGTATCGCGCTGACGCTGACGCTGAAGAAACCGATCGGACAGATCACCGCCGCGATGCGCCGCCTTGCAGACGGCATGCTCGATACGGCAATCGACGGCGACGCACGGCGCGACGAAATCGGCGACATGGCGCGTGCCCTCGGCGTGTTCAAGGAAAATGCCCTTTCCAAGGTGCGCATCGAGGCGGAAAGCGAAGAGCAGCGCGCTCGTGCCGAGGCAGAGCGCAGCCGCAACGACGCCGAGAAGCGCGAACTGGACCGGCAGATCGATCTTGCCGTCAGCGAGCTCGCCGCCGGCCTCGGGCGCCTGGCGCAAGGCGATCTCTCGCGCCAGATCGAGGTGCCCTTCCACGGTCGGCTCGAACAGCTGCGGACGGATTTCAACGGATCGCTCATCCGGCTTCAGGATACGCTCGCCCAGATCCGCATGAACGCCCAGGCAATCCAGCAGAGCGGTGCTGACATGCATCATTCGGCCGACTCGCTCTCCAAGCGCACCGAAGCCCAGGCGGCCTCGCTCGAGGAGACGGCGGCCGCGGTAGACCAGATCACGGCGACCGTGCGTTCCTCGGCAGAGCGTGCCCATGAGGCGAACCTCGCCGTTTCGCAGACCAAGAAGAGCGCCGACAGCTCGGCGACCGTCGTCACCAATGCCATCGCCGCGATGGGACGCATCGAAGAGGCTTCGCGCCAGATCGAGCAGATCATCGAAGTCATCGACGACATCGCCTTCCAGACCAATCTTCTGGCCTTGAATGCCGGCATCGAAGCAGCACGTGCCGGAGAGGCGGGCAAGGGGTTCGCCGTGGTGGCACAGGAGGTCCGGGAACTGGCGCAGCGGTCCGCCGAGGCGGCTCGGGAAATCAAGGGGCTCATCAACAAGTCGACCGAGGAGGTCAATTCCGGCTCCCATCTCGTCAAGGAGACCGGCGCAGTGCTTGCCTCGATCAGCGCTCAGATCGTTTCCGTCAGCCAGCATGTGGAAATGATCGCAACGGCAAGCCGCGACCAGGCGGCGGCGCTGAACGAGGTCAACGGCTCCGTCAACCAGATGGATCAGATGACCCAGCAGAATGCTTCGATGGTCGAAGAGGCGACGGCCACCAGCCGCGCACTCGCAAACCAGGCGGATACGCTGATGATGCTGGTCGAGCAATTCCGGCTGGAGCCGGAGACCGGTTCCGGTCAGGTCTACCGCGCAGCGTAGCGGACACCAACGTCAAGGGTCCTGCGGCTCGCCGTGTGATACCGAAGAATTGAACGCCGCGCATCAGAGATGCGCGGCGTCGTCATTTCATGCTGCTTGCGCACAAACCCGGCCAAGTGTCGGCCGAGTCGTGCGTCTCCGCGGGCTGTCGCCTGCGGAAGAGCGCAACAAATAGCTCTTTCACGAAGTCCTTTGTGCGGCTTGGCTGTCGGGGTTCGAACGGTTCGTCCCAGCGGCGATTTCTTGAGGCCATCTCGAATAGAACGGCCATTGCTATCATGTCCATGGTGATGCTCCTCGTTTCCGGGCATCTCCTTTTTTATGCGCTCAAAACTGTTTTACATACAGCCTAATTTCCCATATGTTTTTCATTTATGAAAAGCATGGACTGGGACATCTACCGTTGTTTCATGACCGTAGCCCGCGCCGGCGGTCTGACCGGTGCCGCGCAGGTGACCGGCTTGAGCCCGGCCACCATCGGCCGCCGGATGCTGGAGATCGAGGAGCGAACCGGACGCTCGCTGTTCGTACGCAGCCAGACCGGATATGTGCTGACCGCCGACGGACGCTTCCTGTTCGAGCAATTGCAGGAAATGGAGGCCGCGGCGCGCAAGGTCGAGAACTGGCAAAAGGAAGGAGAGGGGATGCCGGTCGTGCGCATTGCGGCCGGAACGTGGAATGCATGGCTGATCGCGGAGAACTTTCCGGCGATCTGCACAGAGCGCGACTCCTTTGCCATATCGCTTTCAATCGGGGAGGCGAGGGCGAACCTTGCCTATCGGGAGAGCGATATCGGCATTCGCGCCTTCGAGCCGGACGAGACCTATCTGGCGTCGCGGCTGATCGGTGAAGTGGCCTATGCCGCGTACCAGCAGAAACATGCGCCGGGCGGCGGGCCGGAGCGCTGGGTCGCGGTTGCTGAGGAAGAGGCGATCTCGGCCTATCTGCGCTGGCCGCACGAGCAGGCGGCCGGCCGCATCGTCGCGACGGTTGGTCGCCCGCGGTCTTTGCTCGACCTCGCGCGCGCCGGGGCCGGAAGGGCGGTGTTGCCCTGCTTCGTCGGCGACCTCGATCCGTTGCTCGAGCGCGCGGGTGAGGAAATCGAGCCGCTTCGACATCGGCAATGGATCGTCATGAACAACGAGGACCGTCACAGGCGGGAAATCCGCACTGTTGTCGACCGGATGACACGGCTGCTGCGCAGCCACGTGGACCTGTTTGCTGGCAAGCGTCCACGGCGAACCGCCTCTATATAGAACGGCAAAGAATGGCCGGCCGATTTCGCAGTCGGCCGGGAATTTATCTTTTGACGCGAGCGGCTGTCCGGTCAGCTGCGACCGCCATGGGGATCTGCCGTTCACGGACCAAGGCGCCGCGCCAGTACAAGCCTGAAAGTGTGAGCACGAGCGCAACAGCCGCGAGACTTAACATCACGACCGTCCTTGTGTGACGATGACCGGGATCAGCAGGTCGCC
Organism: Ensifer sp. IC3342; assembly: GCF_020193655.1. Lineage (GTDB taxonomy): Bacteria > Pseudomonadota > Alphaproteobacteria > Rhizobiales > Rhizobiaceae > Sinorhizobium. Next base: position 812,003 of record NZ_JADYVE010000001.1, on the reverse strand, counting down.
CCAGTTGCCCTCACCGCCATGATGGCGTGCCGAGCGCACGAGTTCGACCGAAACGCCGGCATCGACGGCCTTCATGACCGACTGGTTGAGCCGATGCAGGTCGTTCGCGACCATGCGGATCGCTGCCTGCTGTTCCGGGGTCATGGCCGACGACTGTTCCTCGGCCCGTTCCTTGACGCGTGTCTGTACTGTCATTGGCGTTGCTCCTTCAAAGGTTAGAGCCGGATGCGGGCAGTTGATCCCGCTTTCGATTCGAGGTTCTGTGGTTTCCTGAGCGCGCGACGGGCAGGGATGCCGCGCGCTCCGGCTTTCATTCTACGTCTTTCATTCCGCCGCCGGGCGGAACTGGTCGTGCTCGGTCGATTCCTTCATGGCGGTGGTCGAGGACTGGCCGCCGGTGATTGCCAGCGACACCGCATCGAAATAGCCGGTGCCGACTTCGCGCTGGTGCTTGGTCGCGGTGTAGCCGTTGGCCTCAGCCGCGAATTCCGCTTCCTGCAATTCCGAATAGGCAGCCATCTGCCGATCCTTGTAGCCGCGCGCCAACTCGAACATGCCGTAGTTCAGCTGATGGAAGCCGGCGAGCGTGATGAACTGGAACTTGTAGCCCATGGCGCCCAGCTCGCGCTGGAACTTGGCGATCGTCGCGTCGTCGAGGTTCTTCTTCCAGTTGAACGATGGCGAGCAATTATAGGCGAGCAGCTTGCCCGGATGAACCTTGTGCACGCCTTCGGCGAACTTGCGCGCCTGCTCCAGATCCGGCTTCGAGGTTTCGCACCAGATGAGGTCGCAATGCGGCGCGTAGGCGACTGCGCGGGCGATGCAGGGCTCGATCCCGTTCCTCACCTGATAGAAGCCCTCCACCGTGCGGCCGGCGTCGTAATCGACGAAAGGCCGGTCGCGCTCGTCGATGTCCGAGGTGAGCAGCTTTGCCGCCTCCGCATCGGTGCGGGCGATGACAAGCGTCGGCGTTCCCATGACATCGGAGGCGAGCCGCGCGGCGTTCAAGTTGCGGATATGCGCGGCGGTCGGGATCAGGACCTTGCCGCCGAGATGGCCGCATTTCTTTTCCGACGCGAGCTGATCCTCATAATGGACACCTGCCGCACCAGCCTCTATGAAGGCCTTCATGATCTCGAAGGCGTTCAACGGCCCGCCGAAGCCCGCTTCCGCGTCGGCGACGATCGGCGCAAACCAGGTCTCGACCGAAAGCCCCTTGCCTTCCGAGGTTTCGATCTGATCGGCGCGCTGAAGCGTGCGGTTGATGCGTTTCGCCAGCTCCGGTGCGGCATTGGCCGGATAGAGCGACTGGTCCGGATACATGGCCGAAGCCGTGTTAGCGTCTGCCGCGACCTGCCAGCCGGAGAGATAGATCGACTTCAGGCCGGCGCGAACCATCTGCATGGCCTGGTTGCCGGAGAGCGCGCCGAGCGCGTTGACGAAATCCTCGTCATGGATGAGCTTCCAGAGACGGTTGGCGCCCATCTCGGCAAGGGAATAACGGATTTCTACCGATCCCCGCAGCCGCTTTACATCTTCGGCGGTATAGGGTCGCTGGATACCGTCGAAACGTCCCTGCGGCGCGCTGGGAACGAGATTGTAAAAATCAGTCATTCTTGCCTCCTCGTAAAAACCGATAGCTCTTCGACTTTGGTCTTACGCCCGTATTGGCCGTAAGCTCATGTGACATTTTTTACATTGCAGTGCACGAGAACGCCATGGGAATCGCAGAAATGGCCGATCCAAAAGGGTTATCTTGTCTTGTGTTTGACAGTGGAAGTCGGTAAATTTGTAAAATCTGTCAAAAGTGGTTGCCGCGCCGGATTTGTAAAGGGAGTTACAAATGGCCGAAAACAAGATCTTCGCCGGACCGCGTGTCAGGCGTATCCGCAATGGTCTTCAGTTGACGCAGACGGCGATGGCGGAGGCGCTCGGCATCTCCCCCTCCTACCTGAACCTTATCGAGCGCAATCAGCGGCCGCTGACTGTGCAGCTTCTCCTCAAGCTCTCCTCGGTCTACAAGGTGGACCTCGACGAACTGCAGGGTGAAAACGGTGGCGGTCTGGCGCAGTTGCGCGAGGTCTTCGCCGATCCGCTCTTGGCCGGCGAACTGCCCGGCGACCAGGAACTGATCGAAATCACCGAGGCGGCGCCCAATGCCTCCGGCGGCATCGTCAAGCTTTATCGCGCCTATCGCGAGCAGGCGTCACGCCTCAAGGATCTCGCCGATCTGCTGGCGGGACAGGGGCACATGGCGGCGCTTTCGGGCACGCGGCTGCCGATCGATGAGGTGCGCGAGGCGTTCGAGGCGCGGCCCAATCATTTCGCGCGGATCGAGGAGGCAATGGAGGCGTTCCATGCCGCGCTTTCGCCCGGCGACGACCTTGCCGGAGGGCTGAAGGCCTGGCTCAAGAAGGAGCATGGCCTCGTCGTCAGAACGCTGCCGGTGCACGCCATGCCGAACCTGCGTCGCCGTTTCGATCGGCACTCGATGCGGCTCTTCATTTCCGAACGCCTGTCACCCTTCGACCAGACGCGGGAAATCGCCATGGAAGTGGCGTCGATCGCCTGCCACGAAGCGATCGACGCCGAGCTTGAGCAATTCCGCTTCTCGACTGCCGAGGCGCGACGCATCGGTCGTTTCGAACTCGCGCGGTATGCCGCCCATGCCTTGATGATGCCCTATCAAGCGTTTCTAGCCGCGGCGCAGCGCGCGAAATACGACATCGATCTTCTGCGATCCCGCTTTCAGGTGTCCTTCGAACAGGCCGCCAATCGAGTGACGATGTTGCAGCGTCCCGGCGCCGCGGGCATCCCGTTTTTCCTGATGGAGATCGACAATGCCGGCCACCGGCTGCGCCGCGCGGGCGCGCTTGGCTTTCCCGGTGCGCGTTTCGGCGGCTCCTGTCCCAAGCTCAACATCCATGCCGCCTTCGCCGTGCCGGGCCAGGTTCTCGTTGACCGCGTCGAAATGCCCGAGGGCAGCGAGTACCTTGTCGTGTCGCGGACACTCGACGGACCGCAAGCGGGCTTTCAGGAGAGGGTGAGACGCACGGCGCTGCTTATTGGCTGTGATGCCGGCTTTGCGGAGGAAGTCGTCTATGGTGCTTCGAAGATGCCGCCAATACCCGTCGGTGCGGCCTGCCGCCTCTGCGAGCGGCAAGGCTGTCTGGCGCGCGCCGAACCGCCCGTCACCCGCCCGCTCGGCCTCGACGAGATGGCGACTGGCCTCAGCGTGTTCGATTTTCAGTAGTCGGGTTTCAGTAACTGGCCGGGTGCTGATTGGGTAGCAGCGGCGCCCCGGGCGCGAAGCATTCCGCGGCGAGCCCGGTGGTATAGCCGCGGGTGATGTGGGCCTTCTCCGCATAGGCCTTGTTTCGCATCAGGATCGCGTGCAGTTCCGGGAGATTGTAGTAGGGCACACCGGGATAGAGGTGGTGCTCGAGGTGGTAATTGATGTTGTGGGGCGCGAAGAAAAGCTTCTCCCAGGCATGCGGATAAACGGTGCGTGAGCTCGTCAGCTCGTCGCTGTAATCCATGCTGCCGAAATGTTCGGCCACACTGCGCACGTAAAGAAAGAGGCAGAAGAAGGTGAAGAAGGGCACGAGCCAGTAGAGCACGAATGCGCGCCAGATATCGAAGAACGTGAAAACGACCGCTGCCGAAAGGTAGAAGCCAAGCCGTAGCGCCTTATAGCTTGGAGTCGAGCGATCCGTCTTCGAGATCCTCTTGGCCATGTGAATAAGGTCGCGGATCGAATTCACCGCGACGAGATAACCGAGCAGTTGCGCAATGCCGCGTGCCAGTTTCTGCGGGAAGGTAAACTGTGCCAGGTCGCGCTTGGCGATCCAGTCCGGGTCGTCATCGGTATTGGCGTGCTGGTGGTGGGCAAGGTGGTTCTGGCGATAGCCGTCGACGGTCGCCAGCACCGGCCAGGCCAGCAGAATGTCGCTCATCCAGTCGCTGAGCTTGCGATCGCGAATAATGCGGTAATGGGCAGCCTCGTGCACCATGCAGCCGAAGGCGTGCATTCGTCCAGCGATCACGGCGATGGCGATCACGTAGACGAGGATATTGCCGACGTATTCGCTCACGGCGATCGCTGCCGCGATGATGGCCCAGTCCGTGGCGATTGCCGTTAGTGATTTTCTCGGCTGCAGAACCGAGAGGCGCTTCAGTTCCCTCGGGTCGATCCTGCGGTTTCGCTCGCTCATGACGTGGTCCGGACGCTGATACACAACCGCCAGCAAACTGACACTTCCGCTAAGGTTAATCAATCGTAAACGCGGCTCGTGAGCCGGCATGTTTGCACCATGGTTAACAAGGGTGGCTGTTTCCAATTGATACAGGAGCGCCGAGCTCCATGTCATAAGTGCCCGTTTTTGCTTGCGCTTGCCAAAATGCACTAGACACGGGGATCGTGCCTGAAACCCGAGCGAAAGCGCTTGAGGTTAGCGAGAAAGATGCCTAACCTCGGCTCCGGGCCGATCGGATTGCGCTGGACCGCAGGGGTCAGCGGCTCTTGTCGAGAACCGATAATAATGAGGGAACTTATGTCCAAAATCATAATCGCAACACTGGCGGCCGCGACGCTCGCGGGATCGGCCATGCTCGCATCCGCGCAGGAGCGGGTCGTCAACGTTTATAACTGGTCGGATTATATCGACAGCAGCATTCTCGAGGACTTTACCAAAGAGACCGGTATCAAGGTGGTCTACGACGTCTTCGATTCCAACGAAATTCTGGAGACAAAATTGCTGGCCGGCGGCTCCGGCTATGACGTCGTTGTGCCGACGGCGTATTTCCTGCAGCGCCAGATTGCGGCCGGCGTCTTCCAGAAGCTTGACAAGTCGAAGCTCCCGAACCTGCCGAACATGTGGAACGTCATCATGGAGCGTACGGCGCAGTACGATCCCGGCAACGAATATGCCGTCGACTACATGTGGGGCACGACCGGCATCGGCTACAATGTCGACAAGATGAAGGAGATCCTGGGCACCGACGCGAAGCCGAACTGGGACGTCATTTTCAACCCCGAATTGGCCGCGAAGTTCAAGGATTGCGGCATCCATCTCCTCGACTCCCCGACCGACATCGTTCCTTCCGCGCTTGCCTATCTGGGCATCAATCCCGACAGCCACGAGGCGGCCGATCTTGAAAAGGCCGCCGAGTTGCTGACGAGCATCCGCCCCTATGTGCGCAAGTTCCATTCCTCCGAATACATCAATGCGCTCGCAAACGGCGACATCTGCCTCGCCGTCGGCTTCTCCGGCGATATCTTCCAGGCGCGGGACCGTGCTGCCGAGGCGAAAGCCGGTGTGACGGTCGATTATTCGATTCCCTCGCAAGGCGCGCAGATGTGGTTCGACATGCTGGCGATTCCCGCCGACGCGCCGCATGTCGCCGAAGCGCATGAGTTCATCAACTACTTGATGAAACCGGAGGTCATTGCCAAGGCCTCGAACTATGTCTTCTACGCCAATGGCAACAAGGCCTCGCAGCAGTTCCTGGACAAGGAAGTCTTGGAAGACACGGCTATCTATCCGTCAGACGAGGTGATGCAGAAGCTGTTCACCGTCACGCCGTTCGAGCCCAAGGAGCAACGGGCGTTGACCCGGCTTTGGACCAAGGTCGTCACTGGCCAGTAAGAGCGGAAATGAATTGCCCGGCTCCAAGATCCGGGCAATTTTTTTGGAGCGGGCGGCGAGGAAAAACGTGTCGTTGTTTTAACCCGTCTCCTGCTCGGCGTAAGATTGAAAGGGGCGCTACTGCATGTTTCCTCAAATCGTATCCGATTTAAACATGCAGCAATCCAAAGTGCTACAGCGTCCTTTGCGCGTCTGATAAGACGCGCGGCGTGTAGAATCAGGGCGGTGCGCGTCCATCGGCTGTGTCATTCGGGGATAGATGATGAAGTCTCTCGGCAGTATCCGGCGGTCCTTCGCCCCATGGGCGGATCCGGCCTCCAAACCATTCATTTCCTTCAAGAACGTAACCAAGAAGTTCGGAGACTTCACCGCCGTCGACGAACTTTCGTTGAACATCTACACCCGCGAGTTCTTCGCCCTTCTGGGGGCCTCGGGCTGCGGAAAGTCGACCTTGCTGCGCATGCTTGCCGGTTTCGAGCAGCCGACATCGGGGGAGATCATTCTCGACGGCCAGAATCTCGCGGGCATTCCGCCGTATCGGCGACCCGTCAACATGATGTTCCAGTCCTATGCGCTGTTTCCGCACATGACCGTCGAGAGCAACATTGCCTTCGGGCTGAAGCAGGACGGCATGCCGAAGGCGGATATTGCCGAGCGCGTCGCGCAGATGCTGAAGCTCGTCAAGCTCGAGAAATTCGCCAAGCGCAAGCCGCATCAGCTTTCGGGCGGCCAGCGCCAGCGCGTGGCGCTCGCCCGCTCGCTCGCCAAGCGCCCCAAGGTACTGTTGCTCGACGAGCCGCTTGGCGCACTCGACAAGAAGCTGCGCGAGGAAACCCAGTTCGAGTTGATGGACCTGCAGCAGCAGTTGGGCCTGACCTTCGTCATTGTCACCCATGACCAGGAAGAGGCCATGACCATGGCCGACCGCATCGCCGTCATGAGCTACGGCAAGGTCATTCAGGTGGCGACGCCGGCGGAAATCTACGAGGCGCCGAATTCGCGCTTCGTCGCGGACTTCATCGGCGACGTCAACATTTTCGACGGCACGGTCGCCACTGCGGAAGACGGCCGCGTCCGCGTCGAGACGGCGGGTGGCGTTCCGATCCGGATGGCCTCGTCGCAGAAGCTTTCGACGGGAGCCAGGGCTGCCGTTGCCATTCGGCCGGAAAAGATCCGGGTCACCCGGCAGGCGCCTCAACACGCGCCGCTCAACGCAGCCGAAGGCGAGATCTGGGACATCGGCTATCTGGGCGACATGACCGTCTTCCACATTCGTCTGAAGGACGGCAAGGTCGTCAAGGCATCGTCGTTGAATGCCGTGCGCGCCGTCGAGGATCCGCTTGGCTATGACCAGCAAGTGTGGGTCTCGTTCGGCGAAGACGCTGGCGTGGTGTTGAAGGATTGAAGTCATGGCAAGAATTGCGTCGGCTATCGCCAGCCGCCTGGTCATCATCGTTCCCTATGCCTGGCTGCTCTTCTTCTTTCTCATTCCCTTTTTCATCGTCTTCCGCATCTCGCTTTCGCAGACGGTGATTGCCATGCCGCCCTATACGCCGGTCTTCGATCTGGCCGGCGGCCTTTCGGGCATCCTCGAGGGAATGCGCGAGTTTTCCGTCGACAACTATGTCTGGCTGACCGAGGACGTGCTCTATTTCAACGCCTATGTTTCGAGCCTCATCATCGCGGCCGTCTCCACTTTCCTGACGTTCTTGATCGGCTATCCGATCGCCTACGGAATGGCGCAGGCGCCGCGTTCCATCCGCCCGACACTGTTGATGCTGGTGATCCTGCCCTTCTGGACGAGCTTCCTGATCCGTGTCTACGCCTGGATCGCGATCCTCAAACCGGAAGGTCTGCTCAATCAGTTCCTGATAACCATCGGCGTCATCGATCAGCCGCTCATAATCCTCAACACCAACTGGGCGATCTACATCGGCATCGTCTATTCCTATCTCCCCTTTATGGTGCTGCCGATCTATTCGGCACTCGAGAAGATGGATCATACGCTGACGGAGGCGGCTCAGGACCTCGGTTGCACGCCGATCACCGCCTTCTGGCGGGTGACGTTTCCGCTATCGCTCGCGGGCGTCGTGGCCGGCTGCCTGCTGGTCTTCATTCCGGCGGTTGGGGAGTTCGTCATCCCGGACCTGCTCGGCGGATCGGAAACCCTCATGATCGGCAAGACGCTGTGGAACGAATTCAATTCCAACCGCGACTGGCCCGTCTCCTCGGCGGTGGCCACGATCCTCCTGCTCATCCTGGTGCTTCCGATCGTCTATTTCCAGAATGTGCAGGCGAAAGCCGATAGCGAGGGGAGGTAGGCGATGGCAAAATGGTCTCGCTTCAACATCGTCTCCGTCATCCTCGGCTTCGGCTTCCTTTACCTGCCGATCGTGCTCCTGGTGATTTTCTCGTTCAACGAGTCGAAACTCGTGACCGTCTGGGCCGGCTTTTCGACACGATGGTACGCCCAGCTTTGGCACAATCAGAGCCTGCTTGATGCCGCCTGGGTCACCATTCGCGTCGCGCTTCTGTCGGCGACCTGCGCGACGGTGCTTGGAACGCTGGCGGCGCTCGCGCTCGTGCGCTACACGCGCTTTCGCGGCCGGGTGCTGTTCTCCGGCATGGTCTACGCGCCGCTCGTGATGCCTGAGGTGATCACCGGCCTGTCACTGTTGCTGCTCTTCGTCGCCGTTGGGCTCGACCGCGGGTTCTGGACGATCACGCTCGCCCACATCACCTTCACCATGTGCTTCGTCGCCGTTGTGGTTCAGTCGCGTCTCTTGAGCTTCGACCAGTCGATCGAGGAGGCCGCGCTCGATCTCGGCGCGACGCCGGTCAGAACGTTCTTCGCGATCACGCTGCCGGTGATTGCGCCAGCGGTCTTTTCCGGCTGGGTGCTTGCCTTCACCTTGTCGCTCGACGATCTGGTGATTTCGAGCTTCACGACGGGACCTGGCGCCACCACCTTGCCGATGAAGATCTACAGTCAGGTGCGCCTCGGCGTTACGCCGGAAATCAACGCGATCTGCACGATCCTGATCGGCGTCGTCGCGTTCGGCGTGCTCGTTGCTTCGATCGTGACGAAGCGTCGGGAACTGCAGCGCGAGAGGGACGAGCGCGCTGCCTTTGCCGCGATAGGCTGACTTCCCACGGCGCCGCAGGCCCCTATTGCGGCTCGACGAGGACAGAGAGAGGCGAGATGACCGCATTCGGCCAGGACCCGCCGACGAAGAAACGCAGCGGTTGTTTGATCGTCTCCGTGTTTTCGAGCATTCCGGCAAGCGCGAGGCTGCCCGTCCGATAAGGAATGACGCCGGTAACCGACATGCTGCCCGACGGCCCGGCAAAATTCGCTCGGTTGAGCCGCGCCACGCCGCCGCCGAAGCGGGCGTCGATCTCGGCCGCCTGGAAGTCGTACACCCCGGCACTCGCCTGCGAGAGAGAGAAGAATTCTCCTCTCCGGATGAGGTCGATGAAGGCGTTCGCATCGAATCCGGCGAGACTGCCATTGGCCAGCGAAAAGGTGAGGCTCCCCGAAAGATCGGCGGCGCTGGTCGCCCAGACGGCACGGTCCGTCGCAAGATCGAGATTGAGCGTGCCCCGGCCGCTTGGCGTCGGGCCTTTCAAGCCGAAACTGTTGAGTACAGCTGCAAAGTCGGCGTCCTTCAGGCTCACCTGCAGCCGGCCGCCATGTTCCAGCCCCTTGTCCGAGAGCATCAAGCGGCCGCTGAGAATGCCGTCTGCGTAGGTACTGTCGCCGATATCGAGTGATGCCCGGTTGCCGTTGATCATGACACCGGCCGCTACGTCTGTAAGATGCAGCGGACCGACGAACACTTCCTGCGAAGAAAGCCGCACATCTGCGCGCCAGCCGCCGGTCAAGTTTTCCGCCATCCGCCATTCAGGGTCGCTGGCAGGGTCGCTGGCGCCCGCGGGCGTCAAAGTCGGGAGGCTGAGGCCGTTTAGATCGATGCTGTCGAAGGCGAGCGTTCCTTCGATACGCGGCGTGTCGCCGGCGGGAAACGCGACGTCCAGGACGCCAGTAGCGGTTGCGCCACCCACAGCAAGTTGCAGTTCATCGAGCTTGAGCGTGTTTTCGCCGGTCGCAACCATGGCATCGATGCTGAAGGCACCGGCAGGAAGCAGCCGCGACGAGCCGCCTCGATACCAGGCAAGAAGCGCTGACAGAGAAGGGGCGGATGCCTGCAGATGGCCGGAGGCAAAGGGATACATTGAAAGATTACCGATGCCTTCGAAGGAGAAGGTCAACGGGGTAGAGGTCAGCGACGTCCTGAGCGAGGCATTGCCGCCGGCAAAGAGGGCCAGCGGTTGGTCGCAGATCAACGCCCAGTCAATCGCCTCGCCACCAATGGTCGTCGAAAGCTGGGCGCTGATGCGCTCGGCAAAGGACGGCCATTTGACGGTTCCGGAAATGGCCGGAATGTCGATGTCCAGGCCACCGTTGGCCGTTCGGTCGAGGATCCGAAGCCGCCCGTTTTCGATCGTTATGTCGCCGAAGGGTGTATCCTCCTCGGTCGTCTTTTCGGTAAGGCTCAGCCAGTGCGGCCGTTTCCAGTTGACGCTTCCGTCGGCGGCACGCTCGATAGTGACGACGGGGTCGACGAAGCGGACATCATCGAGCGCCTGCTCGCCGCGAAGTGCTGCCAGCAAGCTGAAGGACGCAGTGATGCGGCCGATATGTGCCAGCGGGCGCGGGTTTGTCTCGTTCGACTCGATCGTTGCCGAGGGCAGAATCAGTTCAGGCTCCGGCCAGAACCGGACTTCGGGTTCGCCGCCAATCCTGCTTTTGCCGCCTGACCAGGCATCGAGCATCCGTTCCATCGTCGCGCGGGCATCGGTGGTCGAAACGACCAGCGGCAGCGCAGCGTTATAGGCGATGGCGAGGCCGACGCCGATCGCGGCGGACCAGACGAGGTGGCGGCGGCCGATCCGTGACCAGAGGCCGGAACTGCTCAATATTTGCAGGATTTGTCTCGTCATTTCGGTCGGATTGCCGTTGCCTCTCGGGTCGAGCCGTCTGGATAGGCCTTCGGCTTGGATAAAGCAAATGCGACTGGCATGGAAATGTCGTCATCGCGATGTTGAAGCTGACCGCATGCTGTTTATTTTGCGTTGCAGCATGGTATAGAAACACGCAGAGGAGTGGAGGAGAGCATGCAAGCAGATCGACCTTTGTGGGTTCCTAGTGCCGAGATTCTCGAGCGAAGCCCGATGGCACAATTCATGGCGTGGTGCGGGCAGCGTTTCGACCGGAATTTTGCCGACTACGACGCGTTCCATGAATGGTCCGTGGCCGAGCGGGGCGACTTCTGGACCGCAGTCTGGGAGTATTGCGGGGTCGTCGGCGACCGCGGGGAGCGGGCGCTCATCAACGGCGGGCGCATGCTTGATGCCCGCTTCTTTCCTGATGCAACGCTGAATTTCGCTGAGAACCTGCTGCGCAAGAGCGGCGATGGCGACGCGCTGGTCTTTCGGGGCGAGGACAAGGCCAGCTATCGTCTTTCCTGGGACAATTTGCGCGCCCTGGTGTCGCGCCTGCAGCAGGCGATGAAGGCCAAGGGCATCGGCAAGGGTGACCGCGTCGCAGCGATGATGCCGAACATGCCCGAGACGATCGCACTGATGCTGGCGACCGCTTCGATCGGCGCCATCTGGTCGTCCTGCTCGCCCGATTTTGGTGAGCAAGGTATTCTCGACCGCTTCGGCCAGATCGGCCCGAAACTGTTTATTGCCTGCGACGGCTATTGGTACAACGGCAAGCGGCAGGACGTCGCCGACAAGGTGCGCGCCGCCGCCTCCACCCTGGGCGCGCCGACCGTCATTGTTCCTTATGCGGGTGACAGCGCTTCGCTGGCAGCGGCGATCGAAGGCGGCGTCACGCTGGCCGATTTCATCGCCCCCTTCGACGTGAAACCGCTGACGTTCGAGCGGCTGCCATTCGGCCATCCGCTCTACATTCTGTTTTCCTCCGGGACGACCGGCGTGCCGAAATGCATCGTGCATTCCGCAGGTGGGACCTTGCTGCAGCACCTGAAGGAACACCGTTTCCACTGCGGCCTGAAGGAAGGCGAGAGGCTCTTCTACTTTACCACCTGCGGCTGGATGATGTGGAACTGGCTGGCATCGGGTCTGGCGGCAGGAGCCACGCTCTGCCTCTTCGACGGTTCGCCCTTCTATCCGGACGGCAATGTGCTCTTCGACTATGCGGCGGAGGAGCGGTTCGCGATTTTCGGCACGTCGGCAAAATATATCGACGCCGTGCGCAAGGGCGGCTTCACGCCGATCAGCACGCACGACCTGTCCGCGCTCCGTCTGTTGACGTCGACCGGTTCGCCGCTTTCTCCGGAAGGCTTTTCGTTCGTCTACGAGGGCATCAAATCGGACATCCAACTCGCCTCGATCTCAGGCGGCACCGACATCGTGTCCTGCTTCGTGCTCGGCAATCCCCTGAAGCCGGTCTGGCGCGGCGAAATCCAGGGTCCCGGCCTGGGGCTTGCCATGGATGTCTGGAATGACGAGGGCCAATCCGTGCGGGGCGAGAAAGGGGAGCTCGTTTGCACCAAAGCCTTTCCGTCGATGCCGGTCATGTTCTGGAACGATCCCGAGGGCGCCAAGTACCGCGCGGCCTATTTCGAGCGCTTCGACAACATTTGGTGTCACGGCGATTTTGCCGAATGGACGCCGCATGGCGGCATCATCATCCACGGCCGTTCCGACGCGACGCTCAATCCCGGTGGCGTTCGGATCGGCACGGCGGAGATCTATAACCAGGTCGAGCAGATGGAAGAGGTCGCAGAGGCGCTGTGCATCGGCCAGGACTGGGAGGATGACGTGCGGGTAATCCTCTTCGTCCGGTTGGCGCCCGGTGTCGAACTGACCGACCACCTGACAAAGGCCATCAAGAACCGCATCCGCACGGGCGCTTCACCGCGTCACGTACCGGCGAAAGTCATTGCCGTTGCGGATATTCCGCGGACCAAATCAGGCAAGATCGTCGAGCTTGCGGTTCGCGACGTCGTGCATGGCCGACCGGTCAAGAACAAGGAAGCGCTCGCGAACCCGGAGGCGCTCGACCTGTTTGCTGGGCTCGATGCATTGAAAAGCTGATGATTTGAGCGGGATGGCGGCTTCCTTGCTATCCCGCCGTCCTTGCTGTTCCAAGCCGCCGTCGCGCGTTAACCAGTTGGCGTCCCGTGAATTAACCAAACCGTCGGAGTTGCGCGCGGTTGCTTAAGATTGTTGGGTCAAAAAGTAAGATCTTGTTTACATTTGGGGGTGCATGGTCGGACCAACTTGAGGCCGACCAGTCAGGGGCCGGTGCCGCAGCAGCGATGTTGCCGCAGACATGATGTCACCTTTTCTCGAGCATTTGTTGGTTAGCATTGACTTCAGAGGCGGCTTTTCGGCTGCCTCTTTTTTTGTTTGCGCGGCCGCCTTCAGCTATGACCGTCAGGGACGGCGTTCCAGCGACCTCGACACCAGGATCACCGGGATCATGCCGGCGATGACGATGATCATCGCGGCGACAGAGGCGTCTTCGACCTTGGCGCGCGAGGCATCCTCGTAGACCAAGGTGGCAAGCGTGTTGAAGTTGAAGGGTCTCAGCATGATGGTTGCCGAGAGTTCCTTCATCGTCTCAATGAAAACGAGAAGCGCGGCCGTTAGCACGGCCGGCCGCATCATCGGCAGCAATACCGTTCGCAGCGTCTGGCCGCTCGTGCGTCCGAGCGCGCGTGCTGCCATGTCGAGATGCGGCGACAGTTTCTGGAAACCGGCTTCGAGCGTGCCTTCTGCCATCGTCAGGAAGCGGACGGTGCAGGCGTAGACGATGGCAAAGCCGGTGCCGCTCATCATGAGGCCGGTCGAAACTCCGAACGTATCTCTCATCTGCGCATCGACGGCGTTGTCGAGTGCTGCCAGCGGAAAGAGCACGCCGATCGCGAGAACCGTACCGGGCACACCATAGCCGAAGGAGGCCAATCGGCCGGCTGCTTCCGTGGTGCGCGAACGCCCGGTGCGGGCGGCATAGGCAAGCACAAATCCGAGAAGCACGGCGACGAGCGCAGTCAGGCCGGAAACCAGAATGCTGTGCAGGAGCGCATTCAGGAGGCGCGGCGCCAGAAACTGATCCAGGCGTTTCAGTGCGTAATTGCCGAGAATAAAGAAGGGAACGGCGAAGCCGGAGAGCACCGGTAACAGGCAGGCGATCGTTGCCGCCCATTTTTTCCAGCCCGACAGCGTAAGCCTGGCAAGATCGTGGACGGCGGCCGTTGTCTTCTGGCTGGAGAAGCGCTGCCTGCGGCGGGCGGCGCGCTCGACCATCATCAGGGCGACGACGAAGAGCAGCATGATGCAGGCGATCTGTGCCGCGCCGGCCAGGCTGCCGCGGTTAAGCCAGGTATCGAAGATCGAGAAGGTCAGGGTCTGGACGCCCAGGAACTCGACCGCTCCGATGTCGTTCAGCGTTTCCATGGCGACAAGCGTCAGGCCGATCATGATCGCGGGCCGCGCCATCGGGATCTGGATCCGGAAGAACACCTTGAGCGGGCCGGCGCCGAGTGTGCGCGCCACGTCTGCGGCCGCGCGCCCCTGCATCAGGAACATCGAGCGGCAGGCGAGGTAGATATAAGGATAGAGCACCGAGCTCAACACGAGTACTGCGCCGCCGAGCGAACGCACGTCCGGGAACCAGTAGTCCCGGCTCGTCTGGAATCCGAAGATAAGCCGGATCAGCCCCTGGACTGGACCGGTGAAGGTGAGAAGTTCGCCGAAGGCATAGGCCGCGAGATAGGCGGGTATCGCAAGCGGCAGCACGAGCGCGGCAGAAAGGAAACGGCGCAGCGGAAATTCGCAACTCGCCACCAGCCATGCAGTCAGGATGCCGATAAAAGCTGTTGCCGCACCCGTGAGCCCGACGAGCAGCAGCGTTCGCCCGGTCGCTCGCGGGATGACGTTCTCGATAAGATGTGGCCAATCGGCGCTGCCGCCGGAAGCCGCGAGCCAGCCAATCGCGAGCATCGGCATCAGCACGATCGCCGAGGCGAGCATAGCCCAGATCGTGAGCAACGGATGAGCGAGGCCGGTTCCGGTACGGGCATAGCGTCTTCTGAGGCTTTTGGATATCGACTGCAAACGATCGGTTCCGAGACGAAGCGGCAACGTGACAACTGGCCGGAACCGGCAAACTGGTTCCCGCGGGTCAACATTTCCTTACAGCATTCGTGCTCAGTTCGCCAAGACGCGTTGCGATGGGAAGGAAATTTCGACGAGCGTGCCTTCGTTCGGCGTGGAATTGATCGAGAACTGCGCGCGGTTCGCCTCGGTCATTGCCTTGGTCAGCGGCAGGCCGAGGCCGGTACCGTCGCCGCGCTTGCGCCCGCCGGTGGTTACCTGACGGAAGGGTTTCATCGCCTGGTCGAGCTCGCTGCGCGTCATGCCGATCCCGGTGTCGCGGATCCGCAGGATGACGCTTCCGTTCGCCTCGTAGGATGTCGAAACGACGATCTGGCCGCCGGAGGGGGTGAAGCGGATGGCGTTGGCCAGAATATTGAGCGCAATCTGCTTGATGGATCGGCCGTCGGCGACGACCGTCGGAACGGATCCCGATAACGAGGTGCGGATGATCACGCGCTGGCTGTTGGCCTGTGGCTGCACCAGCGACACCGCCTCGGAAACAGCATCGTTGATATCGACGGCGCTGAAATCGAGGTCCATCTCGCCAGCCTCGATTTTCGAGATGTCGAGCAGATCGTTAACAATGTCGAGGACGTGCCTGCCGGAGCGGCCGATATCCCCGGCATATTCGATGTAACGGGGATGGCCGGCCGGGCCGAAATGCTCGCTCGCCATCATGTCGGAAAAACCGATGATGGCGTTCAGCGGCGTGCGGATCTCGTGGCTCACCCTCGCCAGGAACTCCGTCTTGTGCGCGTTGGCCGTTTCCGCGGCGCGCTTCGCATTGCGCAGTTCCTCCTCGGTGCGCTTCCACTGCGTGATGTCGCGGATGACGGCACAGTAGCCGTTGGACGAAGAAAGCCTCCCGATGGTCATGAACAACGGGATGAAGCCTCCGTTCGCCTCGCGGCCGATCACTTCGCGGCCGTCGTTGAGCACGCTCGCGACGCCATGGCCGGAGAGACCCTGCAGATAGTCGAGCACCGCTTTCTGGCTCTCATGTGCGAAGAGTGCGGCGAAGGGCTTCCCGCGGATCTCGTCTTCGTCGTAGTTGAAGAGTGCGCTTGCCGAGCCATTCATCGTCCGCACATCGCCTTCCTGCCCGAGGATGACAACGCCGTCGGTTGCCGTCTCGAGAATGGAGCGAAGTTCGTCGATTTCCATCCGCAGGCGGCTTGCTTCGCCCGCCATTCCATCGCCGTCACGTGCCGCTTGTGCGCCGTCGTTCCCGCTTGCTGGGGCGAGCGCAAGCATGAGTGCGCTTTTCCCCTCCCACCGGATCGAATGAAGATGCGCGTTTACCGATGCAAGCTGGCCGTTCTGGCGGATCAGCGTCATCGTTCCGTCCGGCTGCTCGTCGACGATGTCGTCGCCGTGGGCGAAGAGCGCGGCAAGGCCGCCTTCCCGCGAGAAACTCTCAAGGTCGCGATACCCCGTCAGGCGCAGGAATTCCGGATTGGCATGCAGCAACTCATCGCCGTAATGGACGAGAAGACCGACAGGGAGGCGGTCGAGGATCTCGCTGCTCATACCGACGGCCAGGCGCGAAGCAGGAAGAGCTCCATCGTCGGCTGCAGGCGCCTCCTGCTCAACGGTCGCTTTCGTTTCGTCTGGCTCTTCGACGTCGGATACGGCGCTCGAGGGCGTCTCCTTTGTCAGCGCGGTTTCGGAGCGCTCGTCAATGTCCTTGTTCTCCCCACTGGCGCCGAAATGTTCGCCAAGTTGTCTCGCAATTTCGCGGAAGGCGGCTTGTTCGCCTCGCGTCAGCGTCCCGGCGGTCCCTGGCCTACGCTGATCGAGCTCCACGATCTTGTCGGACGATGCGCGCTCGGATGTCTCGGTAACGCGCAGTGCCGACCGCTCGCCGCGGAAAGGATCCTCCGGCTCGGCCGGCTCCGTTGCCGCGGCGTCAAAATCCACCCATTCCCCATTGCGACCGGGCGGCTCGGCGTCGGCCGCGACGTCGGAACCAGTTTCTGCTCCGGGTTCCGTCCGCTCTCCTTGAGCAGTGGTCTCGTCCTTCCCCTCCGCGGGCTGGGCAACCGGACCTGACCGAGGGTCGGCGGAGCGGCCGAGCTCCATTCCGCTGGCTTTTTCGTCGACGACCGCGTCTGCGACCCGGACGATCCCAAAGCCGCGAAAGCCGTCGAATTCTCGGGACCGCGAATAGGTGGGAAGGGCGGCGAGGTCGACGGGCACCTTTAGGCTGGTTCCCTCGACCGGCCAAAGAATCGTCTTGCCCGACCAGGTGTCGCGTCGGCGCAGGAGTTCGCCGATCCGATTGTCGGGGTCGAGATCATAGCGCTGCGCGAGGTTGGTAAATGTCTCGCCGATCACATCGGCAGCCTTGGGGCCGACGGCCGAGGCAAACTCCTCCGAGATCTCGCTGAAACGCCCCTCCGCATCAATTTTCCATACGAAGCGGACGGCACGACCGCCGGGCGCGAATGCAAAACCGGAAGCATCAGTCTCGCCGGCACCGCTTGGCTTTGCGGCGCTCGCCGCTGGCTCGGTTGCTGCGGCAGGCTCATCGGGATTGGCAGACTCCGCGGCCGCCGATGTCGTTTCGTCGGGCTCGAGTGCCAATTCTCCCTGATCGTCCGGGCCCGCACCGTCGGTCGCATCCTGCTCCGCATCCGCCGGCGATGACACCGTGTCCAGGATTTCCGCGCGAGGCTGCTCCTTCATCGCCGACTGGTCGTCGGCGCCGGGTTGGCCGACACTTTCCGTCGACGAAGGCTGATCGTCTGCTCCTTCCGATGCCGCTTCGGAATCGAGATCCTCAAGGACGGCTTCCACCGCGAACAAGAGGTGCAGGGCCGGGTGGTCGGATACCGTGCCGATTGCGGCGGGCAGTTCGCCTTTCCTGGTCAAAACCGGGCGCTTGATCAGCCGATCTCTGTCGCGCGTGACATCCGAGACGAGTGTGCGGCGAACGTCCTCCGACAGACCCAAATCATCGAAACCGGAAGACTGCGCAAGGATCGCGCCGTCGCCGTCGAGCACGGCCATATGCGTATCCGGCCCGTCGAGCCCTGCGATCATGCGTGCTGCCCGCTCCTCGGTCGTCAGTGCCTTCCCGTTATGGGGGGTGGTGAAGAGCACCGCGTCTTCGCCCGGGCGGATGCGGATCAGTTCCACGGACGCATTCAGGGGCAAGCGCCGGAAGCCGGAGGATATCCGAACCAGCAACTGCCGCCGGTCGCCGACGGCCGAGAGCTGCGTTGCCGCCGTACGCAACTGGCGAAGCGAGAGATCGTTCGGATCGAGAGCGGCATCGATGAAATCGTAGACGGATGCGATGCCGAACAGGCTCGCGCCCTGGTCGTTGGCCCACAATACGCGGCCGAGATCCCTCGAAAACAGGACAGACGCATCGCCCTTGGCGAAATGATCGCGCACCCGTGCATGCACGGCAATGTCGATAAAGGGATACTGTCTCTCGGGCATGGGCAGGCCTATTGACGGATCGCTTGCGCGTTAACAGTCTATTAATACCCGGCCCATCTGCGAGGGTCCAGCAAGGGCGCGGCATCGGCAACGCCTTTTGCCGCGCAAGGTTAATAGGCCGGATTTGTGCGATGCACAATTTTGTTGCAATGCACAACAGAATCGATTATAGGATGGGCATCGATCAACTGGCGCCTCTGAAGAGGGCCACACCAAGGAGCGCTTACCATGGCTACCAAGAAGACCGACGATGCATTTTCCCTTTCCTCCTTCGATCCGGCCAAGGTTGCCGACAGCCTCCGCGAGTTCGCCGAAAAGGGCGCCGCGCAGTCGAAGGAAGCTTATGCCAAGATGAAGACCGCTGCCGAAGAAGCGACGAAGACCGTGGAAGCGACGCTTGAAAACGCTCAGACCGGCACTGTCGAACTCGGTCTCAAGGCCATCGATGCGCTCCGCACCAATGCCGAGAATTCCCTTTCGCACATGGAATCGCTGCTCGGCGTGAAGTCGCTTTCGGAACTAGTCGAACTCCAGACCACTTTCATCCGCAAGCAGGCCGAGCTTGCCGTCGAGCAGGCGAAGACCATGCAGGAAGCGACGAAGAAGGTCGCCGAAAACGTTGCCAAGCCGGGCAAGGACGCCGCCGAAAAGGCAATGTCGAACTTCAAGAGGGCCTGATCGGCTACTGCAAGATTCCTCAATCGGAATCGATTGGGGGCAAAATCGGGCAGCGACTTGAAGTGCTACAGCGACCATTGCGCGTCTCAAAGGACGCGCGGCACTGTAGCTCACAGCGCCTCACATCATCAGAAAGACCGGGTGGCTTGCCATCCGGTCTTTTTGCAGGATAATCACAAGTTAAGGCTTGCAAATCAGCGGCAGTGCCCGTATGTGAGCCGCCAAGCGACACATGTCGCATCCCGAGTGCGGTTGTAGCTCAGTTGGTTAGAGCGCAGGTTTGTGGCACCTGAGGTCGGTGGTTCGAGACCACCCAACCGTACCATTTCTTTTCAATAATTCGATTGTAGCCTTCGTGCGAACCTGCCCGTTGTGATTGCGGTGCACGGAGAATTTGTTGAATGACGTGGCCGACGAAACACAGAATGAGCGCGTCTTCGCTCTTTGGGGGCCAGGGATCGCGTTTACCACTGTCGTCGGTTCGGGTTTAGCGCTTTTTGCCTATTTGTTTGAGCCACCCGAATGGCTTGTCGTGTCCATGCTTTTTGTCTGGGCTGGTTGGGCATACGGATTGACGAAAAATCGATTCTTCGAGCTGGATTTAAACGAGGGGCGCTCTTTAGCCACGCCGTCTGATGGCGAAATATCGCACCAGGACCGTGCTCGCTGAGACCTCTTTACCTCGTTTCGAGGCGCGCTGGTGAAAGCGGCAGTCACATGACCAGGCGGTACCGATCCCATTTGGTTTTCCGGCCCGGCGGTTTTTTATCTTACGATCCCTTCCCCCCACACACTCACACGAAGATCTGATGCTCCGCCGCCACCAGTTCCTGCAGAAAGGAAACGACGGTGCGCACGCGCACCAGATCGCGCGCGCTCTCGTGATAAGTCGTCCAATAGGCGCGCCGGATGGTCGTATCCGGCAGGATGCGTTTGAGCTCGGGAACCTGGCGGGCAATGTAGTTGTGTAGAATGCCGATCCCGGCGCTTGAGCGGACGGCTTCCGTCTGTCCCGTGGCGCTGGAAATCTCGAAGGAAGCATCCCAGCTACGCATGATTTCGGCGGAAAAATTGAGCGAGGGCGTGAAGATCAGGTCCTCGACGTAGCCGATCCGGCGATGGTCCTTGAGATCGTCGATCGTTCGAGGCGTGCCATAGTGGGCAAGATAATCTGCCGATGCGTAAAGCCCCAGTGTATAATCGGTTAGCTTGGACGAAACGAGACGTCCCTGTTCCGGGCGCTCGATGGTGATCGCGATATCCGCTTCGCGCTGTGACAGTGAGAAGGAACGCGGAACCGGAACGAGTTGCAGCTTGAGTTCCGGATGGCGCGCCGTAAGCCGCCCGAGGCGCGGCGCCAGGAAGGAGACGCCGAAGCCGTCCGGTGCGCCGATCCGCACCGTGCCGGCGATCGCCGTGTCGATCCGGCCGATCTGCGATTGCGCCGCGAGCATTTCGGTTTCCATGCGTTCGGCGGCGGCAAGGAAGACTTCTCCCTCGGCGGTCAACTCGCAGCCGTTCGGACGCCGGACGAGAAGCCTCGTTTTCAGTGTTTCCTCAAGCGCCGTGACCCGGCGGCTGAGGGTGGCGTGATTGATGCCGAGCCTCTTCGAGGCGGCGAGAATTTGCCCCGTTCGCGCCACCGCGAGAAACACTCTGACATCGTCCCAGTCCATGCTGCAGCTCCATGGGCTTTAATTTTTGCACAACGGTTCCTGAATATCGGAAATTGAATTGTTGAAATCGTAGTGCGATCATGGAGGCACAATCAAGGTCAGGAGGAGCATCCAATGTACGAAATCGGACATTTCATCAACGGTGAGCGCGTTGCCGGCAAAAGCGGCCGCACCAGCAACATCTTCAACCCTGCGACCGGTGAAGTTCAGGGGACCGTGGCGCTTGCAAGCGACGCGGAGCTCGCCGCAGCGGTCGAAAGCGCGAAGGTGGCACAGCCGAAGTGGGCTGCCACCAATCCGCAGCGCCGGGCTCGCGTTTTCATGAAGTTCGTCCAGCTCCTCAACGAGAACATGACCGAGCTGGCCGAGACGCTCTCCCGCGAGCATGGCAAGACGATCGAAGATGCCAAGGGCGACATTGTTCGTGGGCTTGAGGTTTGCGAATTCGTCATCGGCGTACCCCACCTCCAGAAGAGCGAGTTCACCGAGGGCGCCGGCCCGGGCATCGACATGTACTCGATCCGCCAGGCCGTCGGCATCGGTGCCGGCATTACCCCGTTCAACTTCCCGGCCATGATCCCGATGTGGATGTTTGCCCCGGCGATCGCCTGCGGCAACGCCTTCATCCTGAAGCCGTCGGAACGTGACCCGTCTGTGCCGATCCGGCTCGCCGAACTGATGATGGAGGCCGGTCTGCCTGCCGGTGTGCTCAACGTGGTCAATGGCGACAAGGGCGCGGTCGACGCTATTCTGACGCACCCGGATATTTCTGCCGTTTCCTTCGTCGGTTCGACGCCGATCGCCCGCTATGTCTACGGCACCGCGGCGATGAACGGTAAGCGCGCCCAGTGCTTCGGCGGCGCCAAAAACCACATGGTCATCATGCCGGATGCCGATCTCGACCAGGCCGCCAATGCGCTGATCGGTGCCGGCTACGGCTCCGCCGGCGAGCGCTGCATGGCGATTTCGGTTGCCGTCCCGGTAGGCGAGGAAACCGCAAACCGGCTGATCGATAAGCTGGTGCCGATGGTCGAGAGCCTGCGCATCGGTCCCTATACCGACGAGAAGGCCGATATGGGCCCGGTCGTCACCAAGGAAGCCGAGCAGCGCATCAGGAGCCTGATCGACAGCGGCATCGAGCAGGGCGCGGAGCTCGTCGTCGATGGCCGCGACTTCAAACTACAGGGCTATGAAAACGGCCATTTCATCGGCGGCTGCCTGTTCGACCACGTGACCCCGGACATGGACATCTATAAGACGGAGATTTTCGGGCCGGTTCTCTCGGTCGTGCGTGCGAAAAACTACGAGGAAGCGCTGTCCCTGCCGATGAAGCACGAATATGGCAACGGCGTCGCGATCTACACCCGCGACGGCGATGCGGCGCGCGACTTCGCCTCCCGCATCAACATCGGCATGGTTGGCGTCAATGTGCCGATCCCGGTTCCGCTCGCCTACCACTCCTTCGGTGGCTGGAAGTCCTCTTCCTTCGGCGATCTCAACCAGCATGGGACGGACTCGTTCAAGTTCTGGACCAAGACGAAGACCATCACCTCCCGTTGGCCGTCCGGCATCAAGGATGGCGCCGAGTTTTCCATCCCGACGATGAAGTGAGGAACGTAACGGTCCTCCCGTCTGGGCCTCCTTCGGGAGGCCCTTTTTTGTTGCATCGGGTGTAGCGGTACAACTAACTTGCCGGACGTCACCGCATTGGTCGGAGATTCGCGGCTCGGAAACTATCGGGGGATGGTGAGCCGTTTCCGCATCGATGCATTTCGGTCGCGCTAGGCAGCATCTTTGCCCAGCGTTTCGAACCTGAAGCGAGGGGGAAGGTCATGGCTGTGAGCGAGCCACCAACGATGCCGGCGTATCTTGATCGTCGTAACAATTTCGGGCGCTCGCCCGCAGGCGATTTTAAGCGCTTGTCCTTTGCCGGCAGCGCCAGCGAATATTTCGGGATCTGGATCGTCAACATCCTGCTGACGATCGTCACGCTCGGCATTTATTCGGCCTGGGCGAAGGTTCGCCGCAACCGCTACTTCTACGGCAACACCGTCCTGCTCGGCCGCGGCTTCGAGTATCACGCCAAGGGCGGCCAGATCCTCATCGGTCGCTTGATCGTGTTCGCCTATCTGATCTTCTACAACGTCGTGCTGACCGTCATGCCGCTCGCCGGCGGCGTGCTCGGTTTGCTGTTCTTCCTCTTTGTGCCATGGCTCCTCACCCGGGGCTTGCGTTTCAGCGCCCGGGTCACGAGCTACCGCAACGTGCGCTTCGACTTTGTCGGGCGGACCGGTGGGGCGTTCGTGGCATTCATCGTCGGCCCGGTGCTTGCTGCGCTGACGCTCGGCATCCTTGCGCCGCTGGCCAGTCGCTGGTCCTATCGCTACATCGGCAACAACCTCCGCTACGGGCGAAAGGCTTTCGCAACCGATCCATCGCTAGGTGCGATGTACAAGACTTGGCTGTCATCGGCGGCGATGATACTCCTGGGATTGTTGATCATCGGCGTCATCGTCGCCATCAACATTACCGCAATGGCGCCGTTGATCGACGACCCCGAGGCGATTTCGGACGAGCTTCAGGCCTCGATTGGGGGGCTGACGGTGCTCAGCTATGTTTTGATGCTCGCCATCTTCGGGACCTCGGCGCTCTTCTACCGTGCCGGGGTGCGCAATGTTGCCTGGTCCGCCACGACCTTCGACGGCAAGCATCGTTTAATGAGCGATCTCTCGCGGTTCCGTTATACTTGGATTGCGGTGTCGAACTTCGTCGTCACGCTGGTCACCCTCGGGTTGATGCGGCCATGGGCTGCCGTTCGCATGGCGACCTACGTCAATGAGCACACGGCGGTCCGTTTCGAGGGCGAAGTCGGGGAGATCTTCTCGGCGATCGAGCAGGAGGGGTCTGCGGTCGGGGCGGAGTTCATGGACATAGAAGGCTTCGATTTTGGCTTCTGACAATCCGGCAATTGCGCGTGGCGAGTGGCATCCGGCCGGTTCGAGCCGCTCGGTGCGTTCGCGCCTCGCCGAGGCTGGAGAGCGCCTGACGGTACACGACGGTGCAGGCGCTGAACTCAGCAGCGGCAAGCTCTCGGCCGTTGAGATTTCGCCGCGGGTCGGCGCTGTCCCGCGTCGGATCAGCTTCCCCGACGGATCGCTTTTCGAGACAAGCGACAACGACGCGATCGACCGGTTCCTGGCGCGAAAGGGCCGAGGCAGGGAAGGGATCATCCACCGGATGGAGCGCTTTCATCCGCGCCTCATCGCCTTTGTCGCGGCTGCCATCCTCCTGGGCGCGTTGATCTATCGCTTCGCCTTGCCCGCCCTCGTCGAAGTCGCCGTTGCTGTGACACCACCCGTCGTCCCGCGGGTCATGTCGGCGAGCACCCTCGAAGCCCTGGATCGGACGGTGCTCGGCGACTCCGAGCTTGACGAGGGACGGCGCAGTAGGATTCTCGAGGGCTTCCGGGCCATCGCGACGCTCTCCGCCGAAGGGGAAGAATACTACACGCTCAACTTCCGCAAGGGCGGCGCGATCGGTCCCAACGCCTTTGCATTGCCGGATGGCACCCTGATCCTGACCGATGAACTGGTCGAACTGGCCGGCAACGATATGGAGATGATCGTGGGCGTGCTCGCCCATGAAATAGGACATGTCGAGCTGAAGCACAGTCTCCGGCAGATCTATCGAGCCGCCGGCGTTGCCGCGCTCATCATGCTGATCGCCGGCGACATCGGCTCCGGTGCCGAGGACGTGCTCGTCCAGGGCGGCGGCCTCTTGTCGCTTTCCTACTCGCGCTCCGCAGAGGCAGAAGCCGACCGGCATTCGGTTGAGCTGATGTTGAAGGCCGGCCGCGATCCGACGGCGATTGCGCGCTTCTTCCAACTTATCGAGACGAAGCTCGAGGATCACTCCGAGACCAGCATATTCTCGACGCATCCCGGCACGCCCGAGCGGCGTAAGGCGATCCTGGATAACGCAGCCGAACTGCGGGCGCAGCCGCGATAGTCGTGCAAACAAAAACAGCGGGCTTTCGGGCCCGCTGTTTTCACCGTCACTGTATGATTCCTTGCGCGTCCGGTAGGACGCGCGGCGCAGTAGGTTGCTCCGCTCAATCCTGCGGACCGTCGTTATAACCGACCTTGTCGACCAGTTCCGATGCTTTCTTGCGGTTGGCCGCGATGTCGGCAAGCGGCAGCGTATCCGGCTTGATCGTGCCGAAGGACTTGACGATTTCGGAAGGCTCGGCGCCCGGAAGAACCGGGTATTCGAAGACCTGCTCGGCGTAGATCTTCTGCGCTTCACCTGCGGACAAGAACTCCATCAGCTTGATGGCGTTGTCCTTGTTCGGCGCGTTCTTTGCGAGCGCCATGCCGGAGATGTTGACGTGGGTGCCGCGGTCCTTGCTGTTCGGGAACAGGACCTTGATGGCCGCCGCCCATTCCTTCTGCTCGGGCTCCCTTTCGTTGGTCATCATGAGGCCGACGTAATAGGTGTTGCCGAGGGCGAGGTCGCATTCGCCGGCAAGAATGGCCTTCGCCTGGTCACGGTCGCCGCCGTCGGGCTTCTTGGCGAGGTTGTTCCTGAGACCAGTCAGCCACTTCTCCGTTTCGGCTTCGCCATGATGGGCAACCATCGAGGCGAACAGACCGATATTGTAGGAGTGCTGGCCGTCGCGTGTGCAGATCTTGCCCTTCCACTTCGGATCGGCGAGCTCTTCATAGGTGATGTCGTTCTCGGCCACGCGCTCCTTCGAGGCGTAGACGACGCGACCGCGCGTGGTCAGGCCGAACCAGTTGCCGTCAGGATCGCGGAAATGCGCCGGAATATCCTTGCTGATCGTCTCGTTGGCGACCGGCTGCGTGACGCCGGCGTCCTTCGCTTCGGTGAGGCGGCTGATATCGACGGTGAGAATGACGTCGGCAGGGGAGTTTGCGCCTTCCGCCTGAATGCGCTCGACGAGACCCTTGTCAAGGAAGAGCACGTTCGTGGTGATACCGGTCTCCTTGGTGAAGGCATCCAGCAGAGGCTGGATCAGATCCGGCTGGCGATAGGAATAGATGTTGACCTCGCCATCCGCCCGAACCGGTGCCGCCGAAGCAAACAGCGTCGCGGTTATCGACAGTGCCCCGATCATCGACGTCGTTGACATGCGCATGGTGCCCTCCATTTTCGTTTTGCGTGTAACTTAACAAAATCGGTCATCTTTTGACGCCGCGCGCACGGACAGTCAACAGCGAAAAGGTCGCCGTCAATCAGAAGTGATTTTTTGCCGTTTTTTGGAATTGTTCCAAACTGCGATCCGTCCTATATGATGAAAAGATGAATTTCTCGATTCCGGAGTGAATTATGCGTCTGACGAAGCAAACGAACTACGCGGTTCGCATGCTGATGTACTGTGCAGCGAACGGCGAGAAGCTCAGCCGCATCCCTGAGATCGCCAAGGCCTATGGCGTCTCCGAGTTGTTCCTGTTCAAGATTTTGCAGCCGCTGACCAAGGCGGGCCTGGTGGAAACCGTCCGCGGTCGCAATGGCGGCGTACGACTGCCAAAGCCGGCGTCGGAAATCAGCCTCTTCGACGTCGTGAAGGTTACCGAAGACAGCTTTGCCATGGCGGAATGCTTCGAAGCTGGTGAGATCGACTGCCCGCTGGTGGACAGCTGCGGCCTCAACGCGGCGCTGCGCAAGGCGTTGAATGCCTTCTTCGAAGTGCTTCAGGGCTATTCGATCGACGACCTGGTCAAGGCCCGGCCACAGATCAACTTCCTTCTGGGCCTCGACGAAACGGCACAGGTGCGCACTTCGGCGGCTTGATTTCCCGCCCCTCACGGCGGCCGTACTGTACCGGCCGCCCTTACTCCTCCGGCAAATATTCCCTTAGAATGAATTCGATCGCCGTCGGATCGATTTCCGATTTTTCGATGCGAAAATCGGCACCGTATTCCTCCAGGCTCTGGAAATAGGGGTCGCCCGGCGACGACGATATGACACCGATCGGGCCAATGAAGCCTTGATGCCTCAGTGCGGGAACGGTCTCGCGAAAATCACCGCGAGGATGCACGAGATTGTCCAGCAGAATCATCGAGACGGGTTTGCCGGAAAGAAGAAACGCGATCGCGCTGTCCATGGTCCGGCAATAGTGCAGTTCTATGTCGATGCTGTCCACTTTCCTGATCAGTGCGCTGAGGATCAGGTTTTCCGCTGGGTTGTCGTCAACTAGCAAGATGTGGGCTTTCCGTGTCATGACCGTTCACATCCCTGATTGATCGGCGGCCCATGCGGGAAGCATGCCGCTCGGGTGGCTCTGCCGGCCGCACCGGCAACTTCATTGGATAATCTGTTCTCGTATCGCTTTCGCGACCATCTGCGTCCGGTTGACCACATCGAGCTTCTTGAGGATCGTTGCGGTATGTGAATTCACGGTGTGTTCGGAGACTGAGACGATCAGGGCGATCTCGCTGGCCGTCTTTCCGTGCGAGATCCACTTGAGTATTTCGGTTTCCCTCGGCGTCAGGCCCATGCCAGCCTTGTTGGCGAGCGTCGCCCGATAGAAATAGTCGAAGGCCGATGCAGCGCTGTAGCATAGCTCGTAATGCGCGGCCTGTTCGATGTCCTCGCCATCGCCGAGGAAGAGCACGGCATAACGCACTCCCGTCGTTGCCGCGCTGACCGGCACGCAAAGCAACAGCTCGAAACCGAGTTGGGAAAGGAGGTTCTGACCTGATCCTAGCGTCGAATCATCCGCGCGCCATACCGACGAGATATTCGAGGCATGCAAGGCCCTGTAGACGACGGAGTCACCAAAACGGTGACGCTTGTCGTATTCCTCGGCGAGGCCGGAGGGGAGGTCGTGGAGGACCAGGCGAGTGGAAAGCATGCAGGCGTCATTCTCGTTGCCGAGTTGCAGGATGCCGAAATGCCCAAAACCGAAACGCAGCGCCAATGTGTGGAAAATGCGGAAGAAATCCACTCGGTTGAGAGCCTTCTCCAGCTCCTCGTGAAGGTCGTACCGCCTGTGATTTTTCTGCAAGACCGCCACGCCCCGGCTATCTCCCCATGGCCGCGCGGCAGCTTGTCGGCCAGGCTGACATGGACACTAGCTCCAAGTCGCCGGCCAAATCCTCTAAACCCATGCCGAATGTTTCCCCCCGAAATGCGTGTGCATTCTATTGCACGACAGGAGCAGCATTTCTACCGCACTATTTTGGGGTGACCGCGCGGCACCGCTGAGCGCTTATTGCGTCAGCGACCTTTGCGTGTCTGGTTAGACGCGGCGCTGTAGTGCGGGATCGCTCTCGCTGCGGTGCGTCCTTCTGGCGCGCCGCGCGGAAATTGCTGTCAATTCCTTTATGCAGACGTAAACGCGCCGTTAAAGATGGCGGTGCATCGAGGTCGCCTCCGAAAATCGTGGATACGCGCGCAAGCTCTACTTAAGGAAGAATTTTTCGCATAGACAAATTTCTGCAGTGACTTATTGCATTGCGACGCCAAATGTCGTTCCATCCGCCCTTGACCGGGTGTAAACGTCATTCCGCGTCAGGCAAATACGAGAACAAAAAACAAATCTGGGAAGCAAGCTCATGAAAAAGCTCACTACTCTTTTCGCAGCGACGGCGCTTGCCACGCTGATGGCCGGCTCGGCTTGGTCGAAGACGTTCGTCTACTGCTCTGAAGGTTCGCCGGAAGGTTTTGACCCCGGCCTCTACACGGCCGGCACGACGTTCGACGCTGCCGCGCACACCGTTTACAGCCGCCTTCTCGAATTCAAAAAGGGCACGACGGAGACCGAACCGGGGCTTGCTGAAAGCTGGACGATTTCTGACGATGGCCTCGAATACACCTTCAAGCTGCGTCCGGGTGTCAAGTTCCAGACGACCGAATTCTTTACGCCGACCCGTGAACTTAACGCCGACGACGTGGTCTTCTCGCTCGAGCGTCAGTGGAAGTCCGACCATCCGTGGCATGGCTACGTGACTGGCGGTTCCTGGGAATACTTCGCCGGCATGGGGCTGCCGGATGTGCTCGAGTCGATCGAGAAGGTCGACGACATGACGGTGAAGATCAAGCTGAAGCGCAAGGAAGCACCGTTCCTCGCCAACCTTGCCATGCCCTTCGCATCGATCATGTCGAAGGAATATGCCGATAAGCTGCAGGCCGACGGCAAGATGAACCAGCTCAACCAGATGCCGCTCGGCACCGGTCCGTTTGCCTTCGTCGGCTATCAGCAGGACGCGGTCATTCGTTACAAGGCCCATCCGGACTATTGGGGCGGAAAGCAGAAGATCGACGATCTGGTCTTCTCGATCACCACCGACGCTGCCGTCCGTTACCAGAAGCTGCAGGCCGGCGAATGCCACCTGATGCCCTATCCGAACGCAGCCGACGTCGAAGCCATGAAGGCGGATCCCAACCTCAAGGTGATGGAGCAGGCCGGTCTGAACGTCGCCTATCTCGCCTACAATACGACGCAGGCTCCCTTCGACAAGGTTGAAGTCCGCAGGGCGCTGAACAAGGCGATCAACAAGCAGGCGATCGTCGACACCGTCTTCCAGGGCCAGGCAACCCCGGCGTCGAACCCGATCCCGCCGACGATGTGGTCCTATGACGACACCATCGCGGACGACACCTACGAGCCGGAAGTCGCCAAGAAGATGCTCGAGGATGCCGGCGTCAAGGATCTGTCCATGAAGGTCTGGGCGATGCCGGTTGCCCGGCCGTACATGCTGAACGCACGTCGCGCCGCCGAATTGATCCAGGCCGATTTCGCCAAGATCGGCGTCAAGGTCGAGATCGTCTCCTATGAATGGGCCGAATATCTCGAGAAGTCCAAGGCAAAGGACCGCGACGGTGCGGTAATCCTCGGCTGGACGGGTGACAATGGTGACCCGGACAACTTCCTCGACACGCTGCTTGGTTGCGACGCCGTTGGCGGCAACAACCGCGCTCAGTGGTGCAACCAGGAGTTCGAGGATCTGGTGACCAAGGCCAAGGAGGCGACTGACGTTGCAGAGCGCACCAAGCTCTACCAGCAGGCTCAGGCCGTCTTCAAGAAGGAAGCGCCGTGGGCAACGCTCGACCACTCGCTCTCCATCGTCCCGATGCGCAAGAACGTCGAAGGCTTCGTGCAGAGCCCGCTCGGCGACTTTGCTTTCGACGGCGTTGACATTGTAGAGTAATCTTACCGACTGACCCGAAGGGGGCGTTTGCCGTTGGGCGAGCGCCCCTCTTCCTTTTTGCCAGTGCTGCCGCTCAACCACTTCGCGGCGACGACGGCATGAGGTTTGACTATGTTTCGATTTCTTCTGGGGCGCTTGGCGGTGCTGATCCCGACTTTCATCGGGGTTTCCATCATCGCCTTCTCCTTCATCCGCCTGCTTCCCGGTGACCCTGTAGCGCTGCTTTCCGGCGAACGGGTGATGTCGCCGGAGCGCCACGCCGAAATTTCACACCAATTGGGCTTCGATCGCCCGATCGTCGTTCAGTACCTGGACTATCTCTGGGGCGTTCTTCACGGTGATTTCGGACTGTCGATCGTCACCAAGAAGCCCGTGATCGATCAATTCCTGGAGCTCTTCCCGGCGACGGTCGAACTCTCGCTCTGCGCCATCATTTTCGCCGTCGTCGTCGGCATCCCCGCGGGTGTCATTGCGGCGATCAAGCGCGGCTCCATCTTCGACCAGATCATCATGGGCACAGCACTCGTCGGCTTCTCGATGCCGATTTTCTGGTGGGGCCTGCTTTTGATCATCGTCGTCTCCGGCATGTTGCAGTGGACGCCGGTGTCCGGACGTATCTCGCTGATGTTCTTCTTTCCGTCGGTCACCGGCTTCATGCTGATCGATTCCCTGTTGTCGGGGCAGGAGGGGGCGTTCCAGTCCGCGTTCAGTCATCTCGTCCTGCCGACGATCGTGCTCGGCACCATTCCGCTTGCCGTCATCGCACGGCAGACCCGTTCGGCGATGCTCGAAGTTCTGTCCGAGGACTATGTGCGCACGGCCCGCGCCAAAGGGCTTTCCACCTTCCGCGTGGTGGGCATTCACGCCCTGCGCAACGCCATGATTCCTGTCGTGACCACGATTGGTCTCCAGATTGGTGTGATGCTGGCCGGCGCCATCCTGACGGAGACGATCTTCTCCTGGCCGGGCATCGGCAAATGGATGGTCGATTCGGTTTTCCGCCGCGACTATGCCGTCATCCAGGGCGGACTCCTGATCATCGCCGGCGTCATCATGCTGGTAAATCTCGCCGTGGACTTGCTCTACGGGCTGATCAACCCTCGTATCCGGCATTGAGGAGGGCGATATGACCGAAGTTACCGCAACAAGCCCCATATCGACCGATCCGTCCCGCCGGGCGAGGCTCGCCGAATTCTGGTATTATTTTTCGGAGAACCGCGGCGCCGTCATCGGACTGTTCTTCTTCCTGTTCCTGGTGGTGCTCGCCGTTTGCGCTCCGCTCGTCGCGCCCCATGACCCGACCATTCAGTTCCGTGAAGCGGTTCTGCTTCCGCCGTTCTGGCAGGAAGGCGGTCGCGTGGAATTCCTTCTCGGCACCGACGCTGTCGGCCGTGACATGCTCTCCCGCCTGATCTACGGCACGCGTTTCTCGCTGTTCGTCGGCGTTATCGTGACCACATTGTCGCTGATCGGCGGCATCCTCATCGGTGTCATTGCCGGCTATTTCCGCGGATGGGTCGATACTGTCATCATGCGGATCATGGATATCATTCTGGCGTTTCCGTCGCTGCTGCTGGCGCTGGTTCTGGTCGCCGTGCTTGGTCCCGGTCTTACCAATGCGATGATCGCGATCGCGCTGGTGTTCCAGCCGCATTTCGTCCGGCTGACCAGAGCCGCCGTGATGACGGAGAAGACCCGGGACTACGTCGTAGCGGCAAAGGTCGCCGGTGCGGGCCACCTGAGACTGATGTTCAAGACCATCCTGCCGAACTGCATGGCGCCGCTCATCGTTCAGGCGACGCTCTCCTTTTCGAGCGCGATCCTCGACGCGGCGGCACTCGGCTTTCTCGGCATGGGTGCGCAGCCGCCGACGCCGGAATGGGGAACGATGCTGGCCGAAGCTCGCGAATTCATTCTGCGTGCCTGGTGGGTTGTGACGCTTCCCGGTCTTGCGATTCTCGCAACCGTTCTTGCAATCAATCTCATGGGCGATGGCCTGCGTGATGCTCTCGACCCCAAGCTGAAGAGGTCCTGACATGGCGCTTCTCGAAATTGAAAATCTCGTCGTTGAATTCCAGACGTCCACCGGGCCGTTCCGGGCCGTCGACGGCGTTTCGCTCAAGGTGCACGAGGGCGAGGTCCTGGCAATCGTCGGGGAATCGGGCTCAGGCAAATCCGTGTCGATGCTTGCCGCGATGGGGCTTCTGCCTTGGACTGCGAAGGTGACGGCGGACAAGCTTGCCTTCAATGGGCGGGACCTTCTGAAGATGTCCGCGGCCGACCGTCGCAAGATTGTCGGCAAGGACATCGCCATGATCTTCCAGGAGCCGATCGCCAGCCTCAACCCGTGCTTCACGGTCGGCTTCCAGATCGAGGAAGTGCTGCGCATTCATATGGGGCTTGACCGTAAGGCGCGACGCAAGCGCGCGATCGAACTCTTCGAAGCCGTCGGCATTCCCGATCCGGCCGAGCGTCTTGGCCATTTCCCGCATCAGATGTCGGGTGGGCAGTGCCAGCGCGTCATGATTGCGATTGCCCTTGCCTGCAATCCGAAGCTCCTCATCGCGGATGAGCCGACCACCGCGCTGGACGTGACGATCCAGAAGCAGATCCTCGATCTTCTGATGAGACTGCAGCAGGAATACCGCATGGGCCTCATCATGATTACCCATAATATGGGCGTGGTCGCGGAAACGGCGGATCGCGTCATCGTTCAATACAAGGGCCGCAAGATCGAGGAGGCGGATGTGCTGTCGCTGTTCGAATCGCCGAAGAGCAACTACACGCGCGCGCTCCTTGCTGCCCTGCCGGAGAACGCGACGGGCGACCGCCTGCCGACGATCTCCGAACTCTTCAACGACCAGCAGATGCTGGAGGGAGCCACTCGATGACCCATGTTCTCGAAGCCCGCGACCTGGTGCGCGACTATCACATTCCCGGCAACCTGTTCCGCAAGGCGCGTACGGTTCATGCACTGAAGGGCGTAAGCTTCACCGTTGACGAGGGAAAGACGCTGGCGATCGTTGGCGAAAGCGGCTGCGGCAAGTCGACGCTTGGTCGCATCATCACGCTGATCGACCCCGCGACCTCGGGCGAGTTGCTGATCGATGGAAAGAAGGTTGACATCGCCAGGGACGGCCTGACATCGGAAATGCGCCGCAAGGTGCAGATCGTGTTCCAGAATCCTTATGGTTCGCTCAACCCGCGGCAGAAGATCGGCGATATCCTGGCGGAGCCGCTGGTCATCAACACCAAGGCACCGGCCGACGAACGGCGCGACCGCGCCATGACGATACTGAAGAAGGTGGGTCTCGACGAGAAACACTACAATCGCTATCCGCACATGTTCTCGGGCGGCCAGCGTCAACGCATCGCCATTGCGCGCGCCTTGATGCTCAATCCCAGCCTCCTCGTGTTGGATGAGCCTGTCTCCGCGCTCGATCTATCGGTTCAGGCGCAGGTCCTTAACCTGCTCGCGGATCTGCAGGACGAGTTCCACCTGACCTATGTCTTCATCAGTCATGATCTCTCGGTGGTACGCTACATCGCCGACGACGTTATGGTGATGTATTACGGCGAGGCAGTGGAATATGGCAGCCGTGACGAGGTCTTTGCGGATCCCAAGCACAGCTATACCAAGACCCTGTTTGCCGCCACGCCGCGCGCAGACGTTGCCAGCATCAAGGCGCGCCTCGCACGGAAAGCCGCTTAAGATATCCTGCCCTGTCACTCTACAGCGCCGCGCGTCTCATCAAACGCGCGAAGGCGCGCGGCGCTGTAAGGGAACATGCAGCAGGGCACGTCCAATCGGCTTTCGGCCCGAGGTTTGCGGCCTGCCGGGACGGGCGGCCGCTCCTTGGCCCCGATTTCCCTTTGGTGTAGAGCTTCTCCGCCGCCATCTCCACTCGCCTTCCGGCGGCGGGCGCTATCAGTCGGACGGAAAACGTCCGGCCCAAACTTCAGGATGATGACAATGGAAATCAAGCGCTTTGAAACCGGCCCGCGGATGAGCCAGGCCGTGGTCTACAACAACACGGTTTATCTGGCCGGCCAGGTCGGCAATGCCGGTGACGACGTCGTCACCCAGACGAAGCAGGCGCTCGCCGAAGTCGATCGTCTTCTCGCTCTCGCAGGCACGGACAAGACGCGCATCCTGTCGGCAACGATCTGGCTCGCGGACATGGCCGATTTCGCCAAGATGAATTCCGTCTGGGACGCCTGGGTGCCGCAGGGCCACACGCCCGCCCGTGCGACTGGCGAAGCCAAGCTCGCAACGCCGGAATACCTCGTCGAAGTCATTGTCACCGCTGCCGCGTAAGTCCTTCTTTTTTTGATAGATCGAAGCGCGCCGTCGTGCCCTGTGCACGGCGGCGTTTTTGTTTCGGGCTCGCCCTCATCTCTGTGGCAGCACGGGAATGAGAATGAAGGAGGAGCCCCTGCCGTACCGCAATCGACGAGGCAAGAGTACACTGCTGTCGGGTGCTGTGATCAGACGCACAAAAGGACGCCGTAGCACTTTGAATTTCTGCATGTTTTTATTCTTGGTAGCGACTGCGATCTGGCAAAACATGCAGTAGGAACCAAGCACTCGTTCGGACGTTTATCGGTCGTTCCGTAATGGAAGGAATGACCAATGCTCTACTGGCTGCCACGCTTTTTCGTGCTGGTGCTCGCGGGGATCGTGATCGGTTTCGGCCTCATCCCGCAGACAACGGATGAAGTGGCGCGCACACTGCTGATGATCGTTCTGGGGTTGGGCCTGCTCTCCCTGACGCTCCACATATTCCCACCCGGACAACACTGAGGGACGCTCTGAGTGAAAGGCGGATGCGGGGTGCGGGCAGGGGCGCATTGTTCCGGATCTGCGGTTTGATCGACGGCATGGCCGACGCTGCGAACCGGTCCAGAAGAAGAAGGACGCCGATGGAAACAGCGAGGCACATCACGAGCGACCGCAAACGAAAGCGCAGCAGCGTGGACAATGAAATCGCCTTGGCCGATTCGCCGGCAGGCGCCGTCCGAGAGCGCAACGGCCTTGAGCTGTTGGTCGCGCTAAGCACGGTCGGCCTCTTTGTCATCGCCTGCTCGGCGACCGTCTACTCCATGGAATCGATCCTGATGCCGATTACGCTGGCGATTATCGTTGGCATCGTGCTTGGCAGGGCGGCCGACGAATTGGAGAGATTCGGCCTGCCGCCGATTTTCGGCGGCCTTTTGCTGGCGCTTCTTTTCGTGCTCGGGCTGTCATCGCTGGTGAATGCACTTCTTGGTCCGATTACCGAAGTGGCGCGCCAGGCGCCCCGGCTGACCGAGGGCGTCATGGAGCGGATATTGCCCTTCATCGAGCGGTTCACCTGGTTGAGGATGGCACTGATACGCAACGCCGACCCGAACTCACTTGCCGATGCCCTCGTGAAGAACGCCGGCCCCATGCTTGGAGCTGTTGCAGCAGGCTTGACACCGGCACTGGTCCAGACACTGATTTTTCTGGCCGCCCTTGTCCTTTTCCTTCTCGGCCGCCTTCAGCTGCGCAGCACAATAATCCTTGCCTTTGCCAGCAGGGAGCATCGCTTGAACGCGATTCGGATCATGAACGCCACAGAGGATGCACTCGCCCAGTATTTTTCGACGGCGAGCCTCATCTATCTGGCGCTCGGCTTGACGACGATGGTGATCGCACTTGTCGGAGGACTGACCATGGCACCGTTGTGGGGGCTGTTTGCCTTCGTGTCGAGCTTCATTCCCTACCTGGGCGTGACCATCATGACGCTGTCGCTGCTCGTCGGCGGATTGATGATGCATGACGCGCTGCTTCTGGGGATTGCGCCCGCGGTCGCCTTCTTCGTCGTGCATCTGCTCATGGAAAATCTCGTCGTTCCGGCCGTCCTGGGGCACCGCTTCGCGATCAACCCATTTCTGATCTTCATCGCGATCATTTTCTGGACCTGGATGTGGGGTGCCGTCGGGGCGATTCTGGCGCTACCCCTGTCACTTATCGCCATGACCATTTTCGAGGAGGTGCGCGAGCCGCCTGTGGACCGGCAGTTACCGGACTGACATTGGGTACGGGCCGCGAGTTTAGGGGCGCCCGGTGCGCGCCTGTTCGTCGAAGAACAGGGCCTGGCTGATCAGCGCCTTCACCATTTCCGGATTGAAGGGCTTCGTTACCAGGAAAGCCGGCTCCGGCTTCTTGCCTGTCAGGAGCCGCTCGGGGAAGGCCGTAATGAAGATAACCGGTACGGTGGTTTCAGCCAGGATATCGTTGACGGCGTCTATACCCGAACTGCCGTCGGCGAGCTGGATATCGGCAAGAACCATTTTCGGCGATGTCGTCCGATAGAGTTCGAGCGCCTCGCGATAGGTTCGAGCGATTCCGGTAACGCGATGTCCGAGGCTTGTCACCATGTCCTCGATATCGATGGCGATCAGCGGCTCATCTTCGATAATCATGACCTCCGTCGCCACCTGACGCGAGATCTCCTGCGAAGCCTCGGCGAGAAGCGTGGCGAAGGCGCCGCCGGGGTCTAGGTTCATGATCTCGGCCGCCTCGCTCGTGGAAAAGCCTTCAACGGCGATGAGAAGGAATGCCTGGCGCGGCGCAGGTGCGATCAGCGACAGATTGGCCGCGGCGTTGCGCTCCCAGGCGAAGGGCGACGTCAACTGCGTGCGATCGATGTCCAGCCTTTCGAACAGGGAGCAGAAAAGCTTGTAGAGAGCGATGCGGTCGTTGGAGGCGGTCGGGAAGAGGCTGACGTCCTCGATCAGCGCCTCGAGAACGGCGGCAACATAAGCGTCGCCGGCGGCTTGCGAGCCCGTGACGGCGCGAGCATAACGCCGCAGATAGGGAAGATGTGGCGCAATCCTGGTGGAAAGTGACATTTAGGTTTTCCTAAACTATTGTGCCGGTATGGTCCCGGTCTTGCGGACAATGGGCGTGCAGCAGGATACGTCAATGTTTTGAGCACGTCTTTCGGATAATGGAAAGCCTAGAGTAAACAAATGACGGGCATATGGGACAGGAATGGCCGGAATGGGGGGATAAGGCCTTCGGTGCGCGGAAGCGGAAAATGAACGGGCCTACCGGACGACGCAAGGCACCGGGCGCTGCCTCGATGACCGATCCGAGTGCACAGATCGCATCGAAATTGAAGGCGCTTTACCAAGCCTTGGAAAACGAACCGATTCCGCGGCAGTTTATTGATTTGCTCGAGCGACTTGACGCAGCCGAGAGCGCGCAGTCACGGCGCTGATGCCGTCGTTCGATTGGGGACCTCGGACGGGAACGTCAGATAGGCGCGAGCTCGCAGGGAGCGTGCGTGCCAACCCGGCGGCATTATTAGCCACCGCCGCGCGTCCAATCGGACGCGCAAGGGTCGCTGTAGCCCTCTGCGTTGCTGCGATTCCGATTTAAGGAATCATGCGGTAGCCGGCCGAGTTTTGCGCTGGCCTATCCCGATCAGCAACGCGCGGTGTAGCGGCGGCCGTATTGGTCGCGATAGTAGCAATAGCCGGGCTCGTTCGCACGGCCGATAAGGGCACCGGCTACACCACCGATGCCGGCGCCAACGGCTGCTCCGCGAACGTTTCCAGTGGCTGCCCCACCGATGATCGCGCCCGATGCGGCACCGATTCCGGCGCCCCTTTCCGTTGCCGTGCAGGCTGCAAGGGGAAGGATCAGGCTGGCGACGAGAAGAATCTTCTTCATGATGCGTTCCTATCCGAGGTTTGGTTGCTGAACTGCGGAATGAAGCAAGCCGTGTCATGTGACCAGACACAGCGACCGTTGTTATTATGAAAAGGGCTCTCGTCCCAACCTGTCGGGATGCCGGCGATTGCCGAGCGCTTTGGCTGTCTTGGGGCTGGTCGCACCAATCACTGTCGGCCCTCTCATTCGTATCTCCTAAAAATATCGCTGCTGCTACGACGCTCGTTAGTTGTTGCGCAAACGCAGATTGCCGCCTTTTTGTTCCGCTGATGAACCGCTAACGCGCGTGATGGTTGCTCTGCACTCAAGACTGATGCCGGACGAGGGAAGGCGATTGCCCAGCCATGGAACCCGCTATGGGCTTCCGCCGTTGTTCTGCGTGTCAAAGGAGCGCGGAAATGGAACATGTTGCCGCCATCATGGTTCTCGTCGGTTGCATGCAGAATGCGACAGCGTGCCGGGAGGTGCCATCGCCGGTGATAGCCTTCGAAACCGTGGAGGAATGCCAAGCCTTGCTTCCTCCCGCGATGGAGGAGGTCGGTAAGGTTTTCAAGACGGCATACGGCAAGTGCGCCGAGGTCGATCCTGCGCTCATCGTCGAAAGTGCGGTGATCGAATGGGCGATCACAGCCGCGGGGAAGCTTGAAGTGACCGTTACGCCCGATGAAGAGCCTTATGCGGTTGCGGGCGGCATCCATACGCTGTCCGCCGATGAGTGACTTTCCGTATCAAAGATTGAAGGGAGCGTAACCATGAACTGGGACATCATCGAAGGCCGGTGGACCGAATTCAAGGGCAAGGCCCAGGTGCAGTGGGGAAAGCTCACCAACGACGATCTCGACATTATCAACGGCAATAGGAAGGAACTCGCCGGGCGCATTCAGGCGCGCTACGGAATTGCCAAGGAAGAGGCGGAGCGCCAGATCGACGAATGGGCATCGCGCCATTGACGGGCTGGCGAAACGTGTCTGAGCGACGCACGTGCACCCGGCGATGACGGGCATCGCCCGTCATCAGTGGGTATCGCGTTCGGCTTTTTCCAGAGCGTCGAGAAGAGCCTGGAGGCGTTTATTGCGCTTCTCTTCCGTGTGGATGTGAAGATCGCGTATCGTCCTGCCAATATGCAGATTATGGCTGCGCACGGCTGCGTTGTGCCGGGCGACCTCCGTTACCGATTTCCATATATGTCGAGACGGAATCTTCATCGCGTTCCCAAGAGCGTTCGTTACCGGAACAACGCCAAGCCCTATCGAAGGTTCCTGGCGAATTTTGTCCCCGCGTGCCGATCCTGGCTCGTTTCCCGTTTCTTGGTTAACGAAAGGTTTTCTTTGGTCTCAAAGGATTTTTCGGGTCTCGGCGTGAGCAATTCGGAGCTCGGAACAAAGGCGACGAGCCGCGCGTTAAAATTTCACCAACGCAGACATCGGAGATATCTATGCTCTACTATGCTCTCGTCTTTCTGATCGTTGCCATCATAGCCGGCATTCTCGGCTTTGGTGGTATTGCTGGAGCTTCGGCAGGCATTGCGCAGGTCTTGTTCTTCCTGTTCCTCGTATTCTTGGTGATTTCTCTTATTGCCGGACTCATGCGCAAGACCTGATAACGACAGGTCCTTGGGCCTATGAACGAAAAAGGGGCGAAGCGTGATGCTTCGCCCCTTTCCGTTGCAAGCCGTGTTCAGTTCCCTTGCTCTGGCCAATGCGCTTGGCTATTCATGCGGGTACCCGCCACTGGTCAGGAACAGAACAAACTCATGAAGTCCCTGGAACTCATCGTCGAGCGCATCATCCTTTCGAGCCGATGGCTACTGGTCCTCTTCTATCTCGGGCTGGTTGCAGCGCTTGCTCTCTACGGCGTTTCCTTCATCTATAAGTTCCTGAAGGTTGCGGGCCTAGTCTTCGTCTACGACGATGCCCAGATGATCCTTGCTATGCTCGGGTTGATCGACGCCGCACTCGTCGCAAGCCTGATCGTCATGGTGATGATTTCCGGATACGAAAATTTCGTCAGCCGCTTCGACGAGGGTGAGGGCGAGGTCTCTTTCCTGGGCAAGCTTGATTCCGGCAGCCTGAAGATCAAGGTCGCCTCCTCCATCGTGGCGATCTCGTCGATCCATCTGCTGCAGATTTTTCTCAATGCCCAGCAGTTCACGAGCGAGAAGCTGATGTGGGCGACGATTATGCATCTGGCCTTTGTCGTCTCGGCCGTGCTCCTCGGTTCCCTGGAGCAGATCATGAGCAAGTTGAAGAAGTAACGGCGCGACTGCTGCAGCTAGCCTCTGGCGCCTGCGGCGGGTATGTGAGCGAGTAAGCGGGGCAGTGGCCTATGAAGACTGACGTAGTGGTTCTGGGCGCCGGCATCGTCGGCATTTCCGCCGCCATCCACCTGGCGCGACGCGGGAAATCGGTGGTGCTTCTCGATCGGCGCGGCCCGGGCGAGGAGACGTCTTACGGCAATGCCGGCCTTATCCAGCGCGAAGGTGTCTTTCCCTACGGCTTTCCCCATGATTTCGGTGCGCTGTTCCGCTACGCGCTGAACAACACCATCGACGCCAGCTATCATTTTCGTGCACTGCCAGGGCTGGTGCCTTTTCTGGCGCGCTATTGGTGGCACTCCGGCTTCACCCAGCACCAGAGGATCGCGCACCTCTATGCGCCGCTGATCGAAAACTCGATCGCGGAGCACAAGGACCTGATCGAGGCTTCCGGTGCCGGGGACCTTATCCGGAAGGATGGTTGGATGAAGGTGTTTCGCACGGAAAAGGAGCGCGACGCCGCCTACAAGGACGCGGAAAAGCTCTCCGCCGGTTTTGGCGTCAACCACCAGAAGCTTTCGACGAGCGAGCTCAGGACCATCGAACCATCCATCCGCGTCGAGCTCGCTGGCGGGTTGCGCTGGACCGACCCATGGTCGATCCGCGATCCGCACAGCCTCAACAAGGCCTATCTTACCTATTTCCAATCGCTCGGCGGCCGGCTCGCCTCGGGCGACGCTGCGACATTGGAGCACATTCTGGAGGGCGCCGGCTGGCGGGTCGCGACGCCGGAAGGTCCGCTCGAGACCCGCGAGGTGGTGGTGGCGCTCGGTCCCTGGGCCGATACGGTGACCCGCAAGCTCGGCTATCATTTTCCGCTCGCGGTCAAGCGCGGTTACCACATGCACTATGGCGTCCAGGAGGGGGCAACGCTTAACAACTGGGTGCTCGACGCCGAAAGGGGCTACTTCCTGGCGCCGATGCTGCGCGGGATCCGCTTGACGACAGGCGCGGAATTCGCACTGCGGGACGCGCCGAAAACGCCGGTGCAGTTGACCCGGGCCGAGAGGGTTGCGCGCGAGTTCTTCCCGCTGGCCGAACGGCGCGACGAGGAGCCATGGATGGGGGCCCGGCCCTGCACGCCTGATATGATGCCGATCATAGGCAAGGCACCGCGGCACGAGGGCCTGTGGTTCGCCTTCGGCCATGCGCATCACGGCATGACGCTCGGCCCGGTTACCGGCCGGGCGCTGGCCGAGGCCATGACCGGCGAAAAGACCGTGATCGACATCGCCCCCTATCGGCCCGAGCGATTCCTCGCCTAGAGCAATTACAGGAAGGCGCGCCGGTTTTCCGTCCGGAATTGTGCGGTTTCAAGTCTACGGCGCGTGTCTTATCAGACGCGTAAAGAGACGCTGTAGCACTTTGAATTGCTGCATGTTTTTATCCCTCAATCGGGTGCGGTTTAGCTCGTTCGCCTCCTGGCCGCGATCTGGACGATGATTTTCCTTGCCGATGGCGGCATCGTGCTGCCGTTTTTGTCGTCCCCGCGTGGAACCAAACGGCCGCTCAGGTGTTTCGCCGGTGGCTGAAGGCGAGGG
Organism: Ensifer sp. IC3342; assembly: GCF_020193655.1. Classification (GTDB taxonomy): domain Bacteria; phylum Pseudomonadota; class Alphaproteobacteria; order Rhizobiales; family Rhizobiaceae; genus Sinorhizobium. The sequence goes on along the minus strand of NZ_JADYVE010000001.1, from coordinate 770,617 downwards.
TTCGGTTCGCTGGCGCCTGTCCGGCGAAAATAGCCCGTCGCTCCGCGAGCCGCGGGGAGGGAGTTTCACGCCTATGAGTAAGCAGACGGTAGAATTCGCCGGCGAGGCGGTCGGCGCACTGATACCTGACAACGGACAATTGCGCTTTGTCGCTGTCAAATACAGTGTGTGGCCGCTGGACGGCCAGGTATTCCGAACGCCCGAAGATGCCCGCCGGGCGGTCGCCATGCTGCAGGCACATCGACAGAGAGGGCCGGCCACCCGGAGGAATCCGCGCGCTGGCTCAGCACCCATTCACGGTCATTCCGATCCGGAAGTTCCGTCTGCGTTTCCCGGCCGGTAGCGCAATACCAGAAAAGGCGTGCAAGGCCTTTCACAGAGTTGCATCACTCCACTATCAATAGGCAATGAGATGATCTACGGCGCCGCGCCTATCAGACGCGCATCGACTACGCTTTCACGAAATATGCATTATAGCGCCGAGCGTCCTTTAGGACGCACAAAGGTCGCTGTAAACTGTTTGAATCCACGCATCGTGCTTTCCGAAAATCGGGTCCAATTTTCGGGCCGATGCGCTAGCCTTCCTTTGAAACGGCCGTAGCGTCCCGACGGGCCGCGGGCCGTCCGTTCGCGCCACCTTCGGATGGCTCCGGAGACTTCCAATGGAGAGCGACCTCCAGCCGCCAGAGGATGAAAAGCACGGCGAGGCTGGCGCAGGAGGCAAAGGCGGCGATAAGCCAGAAGCCAAAACCGACGGACAGCCCTGCCGCACCTGCGAGCCACATGCCAGCTCCCGTGGTCAGCCCTTTGACCTCTCCCTTTGAAAACACGATCATGCCGGCGGCGAGAAAGGCCACGCCCGCGGTGACCGCCTCCACGACCCGTATCGGGTCGATCCGCACTTCGGGTCCCGAAAGACTCATCATATGCACACTCTCCACCGCGATCACGGCGAAAATCGACGAGGCGAGGCTGATGAGTATGTGCGTCCTGAGACCGGCCGGCCGCTGCCGCTTTTCTCGCTCGATGCCGATCAGCGCCCCGAACAGGATTGCGCCGCAGAAGCGCGCGAATATGACCGGATAGGGAACCTGCGTTGGAGCAAGGATATCGGCGAGGATCTGTTCCATGAGCAGCGCAGCAATTTAACGTGCTACAGCGTTTTCTCTGGCGTTTGTTAGGACGCGCGGCGCTGTAATCAATATCTTCGCTTCGATAACCAAAACGGGGAGGACTGGTTCTCCCCGTCTGTGATAGCCCTTGGCTGCTGCATGTTTCCTTAAATCGTAACTGATTTAAGGATAGAAACATGCAGCAATTCAAGTGCTACAGCGTCCTTTGCAGTCCGATAGGACGCGCGGCGCTGTAGGGCTTATTGCGCTGGTGCCGGCGTGGTCTGCGGTTGTGGTGCCGGGCTTGCCGGTGGCGTAGCCGGGGTCTCCGGCGCGCCGGGCGTCGCTTGTCCGGCCGGAGGTGTGGCCGGCTGATCGGTCGATGGCGGCGTTGTCGTCGACTGGTCCGAGGTTGCCGGTGGCGGTGTCGCCTCTTCCGTGTCCCTGGTCAATTCTGCGGGCAGCCAGGCGATCAGCGCCAGAACCAGTCCCGCGAGCAGAATGATCAGCAGGGGCCAACGGCTGCGGCCCGACAAATTGCCGCGCATCCCCGGGTCCCGGGTCGTCGGTTGGCCCGTCACGGGATCGATGAGCGGCTTGTCCTTCAGTTCTTCATGCTGATTCATCGCATTCACATCCTTTCTGGACATCATCCCTTGCCGGCGAAGCAAAGCAAATGCCGTCATAGGGCTCCCTAAATCAGCAATGACTTAAGGAGGGACTCCGTTCTATCGCAAGTATAGTCGCGACCTCGCCGCGGCCGATGAGAGCCACGGTGAAATATTAAACGTTCCAGATCTTGCTAGGTTCCGTTGTAGGCAGCGCGAGCTACAATTTGCCGCGCAAAGGTGCTTTACAGATACGTATTGTAACTGCAAAAAAGCTCGCTTGAATGCCGCGAAAACGCTGCATGCATCGGGAGGAGCAAATGACTGCTGCATATCAATCGGGAACCTTCGTCGGGCGGGTTTGGCGTCCGGACGTTGAGGGACCAAGCCTTGTGACCCTCAGGGAAGGGCAACTCGTCGATATCACGTCGAAGGCGGTGCCGACGATGCGCGATCTTCTCGATCTCGATGATCCCGTAGCCCATGCCCGCTCCGCTTCTGGTGAAACGCTTGCGCCACTCGCCGCCGTCATGGGACGGTTGGAAGCGGGCGAGGCGGGACAACTGCATCTACTCGCGCCCTGCGATCTCCAGGCGATCAAGGCCTGCGGGGTGACCTTCGCTCGTTCGATGATCGAGCGCGTCATCGAAGAGCGCGCGGCGGGCGACGCCGCCAGGGCCGAAGCAATTCGCGAACGCGTCACGGCGATCATCGGCAACAGCCTTAGGAACCTGAAGGCGGGCTCGCCCGAATCGGCCCGCGTCAAGGCGGCCCTCATCGAAGAGGGGGTCTGGTCGCAATATCTCGAGGTCGGCATCGGTCCCGACGCGGAGGTCTTCACCAAGGCTCAACCGCTGTCGTCGGTCGGCTGGGGCGCGCCAGTCGGGCTCCATCCCGTTTCGCGCTGGAACAACCCAGAGCCGGAAATCGTGCTCGCTGTCGCGAGCGATGGCCGCGTCAAAGGCGCCACACTCGGCAACGATGTCAATCTGCGCGATGTCGAGGGGCGCTCCGCGCTGCTTCTCGGCAAGGCCAAGGACAACAACGCCTCCTGCGCGATCGGGCCATTCATCCGGCTTTTCGACGAGACCTATTCGATCGATGACGTGCGCAATGCTGATCTCGACCTGCTGATCGAAGGATCCGACGGCTTCCGTCTCGACGGTGCGAGCACGATGCGCGAGATCAGCCGCGACCCGCTCGATCTCGTCGCCCAGACCATCGGCCCGCATCATCAATATCCGGACGGGCTGATGCTGTTCATGGGCACGCTGTTCGCGCCTGTCGAGGACCGCGACGAGCCAGGGCAGGGCTTTACCCACAAGCTTGGCGATGTCGTGACGATTTCAAGTCCAGCGCTCGGCAGCCTCGTCAATACGGTACGGCTTGCGACCGAATGCCCGCCATGGACGTTTGGCACGACCGCGCTGATGCGCAATCTTGCGAAACGCGGATTACTGTAGACATTCGGCTCTTGTGGAAGATGCTGGACGGCTTGCCTCAGGGCGCTGTTATACGCAATCTTCAGCGGGCTGGATTATCGGTTCGTTCGAAGTGGGGTTGAGATCGCAATGAGAGTCGTTGCACTGTGGGGTCTGGCGGGCTTATTCCTCGTCACCGCAACGGGTCCGTCGTGGGCGGAGCCCCTGCAGACCATCGAGGATGTCGGCAACGCCCTCGGCAAATGCTGGACCCCGCCGTCGGGCATCAAGGATTCCTTCGTCACCTTGAAGTTCGGATTCAAGGGCAACGGAACGCTGATGGGTCCACCGCAACCGACCGCGATCCGCGTCACCGGAGACGAAACACAACGTAAAGCCTTCGTGGCGGCGGCGACCGAGGCGCTGCAAGGCTGCATGCCGCTGGAGTTTTCGAAGGCACTCGCCGACGAGATCGCCGGGAATGTGTTTACGCTGCAATATCGGTCGGCGGAATAGCGGGGGCGTTCCCAATAGCAAAAGCTGCGTTGTGAGTTGCAGATTATCGCCGAATACTGGTCTGGGATTGGCTGGGGAACCTGGATTCGAACCAGGACTAACGGAGTCAGAGTGTTTCAATCGCCGTTGAAATAAAACGGCTTTTTTCCTCCATGTCGCGTCTATGTCGCGTCGATCGCGAACAGCGCGCGTTCCGCGGCAGCCATTTCCGCGCCTTCGTCGATAGCCGGAAACAAGTGCCCATAGGTGTCGAACGTGACCTGAATGGAGCTGTGGCCCATGCGTGCCTGAACGGCCTTAGCCGTCAGTTCCAAACCGCCGTCCGCCTTCCTGTTGATGCACCAGGACGCATACCAGTGCCGCAGGGCATGGAAGCCCGAGTATTTCGCCGCGAGGGTTGGCTTTTCTTCCTTGTCCAATTCGTCGGTAGTGGTGGTGACGCCCGCGGCGATCAGTATCGGCCATAGACCGCGCTTGAGCATGTTCTGATGGTTCTCGATATTCCCGGCCGTGTTCGGGAAGACGAGCCCGGCCTCGCTCTTGGGGCAAGCCAGCTTCCATTCCTTCAGTGTGTTGACGGCAATCGGGGGCAGGGGAACGGTTCGCTGCCCTGCTTCGGACTTTGGCATTCCGACATCGCCATAGCGGTCCGCTCGCTGCCTGACGTGCAGAATGGCTTGCTTCAGGTCGACATCTTCCCACCGCAGTCCGCGCGCCTCGCTGGCCCGGATGCCAGTGAAGATCATGGTCACCAAGAGCGGGCGATATCGGCCTGTAGCAGCGTCGAGGATTGCCCGGATCTCTGCATTGGTCGGAATGTCCCGTCCGACCCTCAGTTTCGCCTTGGCGCGCTTCTCTGAGGCTTTCGTGCCCGATCGCGCCTTGGATAGCTCATGCACCGCATTGCGCACCACAAGGCCGCGCCCCTGGGCATCTGCGAGGATGCTTCCGAGGCTGACCGTGATGCGCTTCACCATCGCGGCCGATCGGCCTTTCTCCCGCAAATCATCCTGAAAAGAGCGCACCCAAGGCGCGGTGACCTTTGTCAGCTTAACGGCGCCGGCGAGGGGAACGATGTGTAGATTCAGGTGCTGCCGGCGCTGATCCATGGTCGTGCGCTCTAGCCCCGCCGCATCGCCAGATTTGAGCCAGAACTTGCCGGCCTCCTCGATGGTGACGGTGTCACTGTCCGCGACATGGACACCTTCCCTGACCTCGACAGTGGCCGTAGCGGCGAATGCGTCGGCATCTTTTTTCTTCGCGAATGTCTTCAGCCGACGCTTGCCTTTGGTGTCGACGTAATCAACCACCCAAGCGGATTGCTCTACGCCCTTGGGCGTGGTCCAGGTGCGCTTGCGGACGGACATTTTTAAAACTCTTCATCCCAGGGCGGAGGGTCATTTGGGTCTCCCCAATTCTCACGATAGAAGCGCTCGAAATGGTTGCGCAAAATCTCTAGGACTGCATGCTTATCGACGAATTTGGTTTCCGATAGGCGAAGATTTTTCAAGACTTCCTCGTCGCGTCCTTCATTAAACCACTTGATGAATAGGAGAACCCGATCTCCAGGAAGCCGCGAAAACATCCCGCGCTCTAATTCGCGTGCAAAGTCTTCGGTTTCCACCCCATACTTTTTCGCGCGCTCCCATCTTCGGTAGCGGTCAATAAACCTGCCGGCTGATTGATATTCAGGACCTATAAGAGGCTGCTGGAACTGATCTAGTTCCATCCCGTTCGATATTTGCTCCGAGAACTGGTCGAGTGCTTCAATCAATTCCTTCCTATACGGGGTCAACTGAGCGTTCTGCGCAAGTTCGATCGCGTTGTGGACGCGGTCTAAAACTTCATAAATCGAAGGCTCTGGCGGATAGTATGTCTCCAGTGCCGCGACAATCTCGGCGTTCATTGAGCGCCCGCTGCGCTCTGCACCTTTTTTAATCCTGTCACGCATTCCCTCCGGCAGGCGCACCATAAACTGATCCTGCTTATCACTTGGATATTTTTCGCGTGCCATCGAACGTCTCCCTCGTTGGATAGTAGCGAGTTGCGATACTTTCCTGCTTGCATCAATACTACGGAGTCGCTATCGTCAAGATGTAGCGATTCCGTATGATTAACAAATTATGCGAAAGGAGACAACGAATTGAGCGAAATTGAAAACGGCCTTGAGCTTATCTGGGGGGCCGAGGCGATTGCGAAAATCATAGGCAGATCGACTCGCGCAACATTCTACATGCTTGATAACGGCGAACTTCCAGCGAAGAAGGTTGGCGGTCGCTGGGTCGCCGAGCGATCCAAACTCTTGAGCTTTTTCCTGGAGCCGGCGGCATGATGTCACCGCTCGAAGAACAACAGGTGGCGGCTTGGGAAGAATACCGCCTAGCGAAATTGAAAGCCGACCAGACGGGCGATTTTCTGGATGGCAGGATCGCGGCCGATGCTTGGGTCGCGTTTCTAAACGTCTACCTTGATGACGACCATAAGCTGCCAGCGAGACCAACCACTGGTGGGAACGTCGCGCTCTTCCCTGTCCTCCGGACGAGGGCCGCTGATGTCAGATGAAGCAACAGACGTGCGGTGCTTGCCGTACATGCCTCTGCAGATCGAGCGGCTTCGGAAGTCAAAGGCATGGCTTCGGTGTAAGCGCAAGCCAGAGCTGGCGTTCTACATGATCAACCTTTGGATGCGGGCGTGGCACGAGGTGCCGGCTGGAAGCATCGAGGACGACGATGACGTTCTCGCCGATGCCGCCATGGCGTCCCCCCAGGAATGGGAGAACCTCAAAGAAGAGATACTCCGCGGCTGGGAGCGTCGCGACGGGCGGATCTGGCACAGTGCTGTAACAGACATTGCGACGGACGGAGCAGCGAAGCTTAGGAAAAACAAAACCCGCACGAGTGCGGCTCGGCAGGCGTTAGCAGAAGGTCGTTCTTCGTCAGTGACAGACTCTGTGACAGACGCTGTAACTCCTTCTGTAACAGAGCCGGTGACAAAGACTGTTACAAGCCCCGAAGGGAAGGGAAGGGAAGGGAAGAGAATAGAAATAATATCATCATCTAACGATGATGATGCCGCCAACGCCGCCGAATACGCTTTCGAAGCCAAGACAATCAGGCTTTTGGCCAGGGATCTGGCGAACTGGAAGAAGGCGTTTCCCCATATCTCCGTCGAGGCGGAACTGTGGGCGTTGGACGAGTGGGCCGGCGAGAAAGGCAGCCGGTGGTTTACGGCTGTCAGCGGCGCCTTGGCGAAAAAAGAACGGGACGCGGTCGAGCGCATCAACGCTGCGCAGGCTGCAAGAGCGATGGGAGGCGAAGCGCGGCGGCGCTCCGATCCCAGGATATGAAAACGGCCGAATCCATCCTTTCCGCACATGGAATCCGGCTTAGGCGCATTGCTGGCGGAAATCAGAAATCAACCTGCCCTAAATGCTCTCCGACGCGGAAGAACAAGCGGGAACCATGCTTGTCGGTTCGGATAGACGCTAAGGGCGTCCAGTTCAATTGCCACCATTGCGGCTTCCACGGAGGCGACTTCTACGATGAACCAACTCGGCCCTTCGGGGATTCAGGCATTTCGAAATCGAATGATCGATCCGGCCGTCGCCGAACATTTAGGAGTTTATACGGGTAGCGCCCAACAGCAGCCCGACGGCGCCACCGCTATCTTGCCGGCCATGAATGGTAATGTCATCGTCTTCCCGTTCATTGATGGTGGAAAGGCGGTCGGCGAGAAATACCGCGCACCCGGCAAGAAGTTCTGGCAGCGAGTCGGCGGCCGGAAAACGTTCTGGAATGCCGACTGCATGGATGATCCTGCGCTGGAGGCCGGGACAAAGGCGCTCATCATCACCGAGGGCGAAATCGATGCCTTGACGGCGATCGACTGCGGTTTTCATACGACCGTCAGCGTTCCAGACGGCGCTCTGCCTGTTCGTGAAGGGGAAGATCCAGAGCACTTGGATGACAGCAACCCTGATGACGATGCGAGCGGCAAGTTCCAATTCTGTTTCAACAACCGGGACAGGCTAAAGAGAATTCAGCGGTTTATCCTGGCGGTCGACAACGATCCCCCTGGCCAGCGGCTGAGGGCAGAGCTGCTGAGGCGCTTAGGCGCTGCGCGTTGCTCGTTCGTCACATACCCGGATGGATGCAAGGACCTGAACGACGTCCGGACGAAGTGTGGCCCAGACGAGGTCGTTCGGGTTCTGATGGATGCGAAGGCTTACCCTGTGAAGGGGGTTTACCAGCTCTCCGACTATCCGGAAGTTGATGAGCCTCGCACCTATTCGACAGGATGGCCGGAGCTTGACGGGTACCTGCGCCTTTGGCTTGGCGAGCTGCTGGTCGTTACAGGTATCCCAGGGCATGGAAAATCGACGTGGACCATGAACATGTGCGTCAACTTGGCGCGAAATCATGGATTCACCATAGCCGTCGCGTCGTTTGAAATTCCGACTGTGCCGGCGCTGAGGTTCAAACTTCGGCTTGCGGCGTCTGGTGTATCGGCAGCGAATTGGAACCGGGAAACGGTCTCGCGGGCCGATCGGTTCATCCAAGATCATTTCGTTTTCATCGATGCTGACCCTACGGGTGAAATGGATGAAGACATGACGCTTGAGTGGCTTCTGGAGAGGGCTTCGGATGCCGTCATAAGGCACGGCATAAAGGTTCTGGTCATCGACCCTTGGAACGAAGTCGAGCATTCCCGGCCGAAAAGTGAGAGCGAAACGCAGTACGTCAACCGCGCGCTGCGACAGATACGGCGATTTGCGTTGCGGCATCATGTTTTAGCGATTGTCGTTGCGCATCCAACGAAGGACGTTGGCAAGGGCGGCGAAGCGAGAACGCCCACGCTCTACGACATTGAGGGAAGCGCGGCCTGGTACAACAAGCCGGACCACGGGGTGGTCATTGACGTGCCTGACCCAAGCCTCAACGAAACGGTAGTTCTGGTGAAGAAGGCTCGTTTCTCTTGGTCTGGAAAGAAAGGTGAGACGGCCCTGGAGTACCTGCCCGAGATCGAGGGCTATAGGTCACCGAGGTCGAAGGACGCCGTTCGAGGCGTAAGGGCAATGTGATGGACTCGATCAGGTGTTCTCCGTCATCTGCAATAGGAGCAAGTCGCATGGTGCATTCTGGTCGAGGTGAGGAATGAGCCATTTGGAGGAAGCAGACGAAGCGACGCAGCGCCGATGGATGGCAAACCTCCTCGGCAAAGACAACGTGGAGCGCCTGGAGAAGCAAACGGAGCTTCAAAAGACTTCACCCGAGATCAGGCTGAGGTTCAAACCCAAGCCGGTCATCGTCTCCTACGAGTTCTACCGCATCCCCGATATGCCTTTCCTCAATTGGCGGATCAACCGGATTGAGAATGGAAGGTCGGAACTCTTCAAGGAGCGTCTGGACGAGCACGAGTGCCGAACACAGGTCGCTACACTCCGAACCAAGGGCTTTACTTGCCGAGAGTTGAAGATGGGGCTCCCGTCGCCTTATCCGAACAGGACGAACAGCAAAGGCAATGCACGGCCTCGGCCGGCGCGAACCGCGGTCATGGACAGACTGAAGGATTTCAAGATTTGAAGCAGACATCCGCAGCGAAGAGGAATTCGATGAAGCCCGGCTTCGACGGTACGAAGGTCAGTAAAGTCTCAGTGCGTCTGTCATCCAATCGGACCACTAAGCAGAGCGTTCGCGCTCTGCCAGGCACGTTTGAATGGCGATACGGGCGAGGCGGCCCGGGAATGTACCTCTACCACGCCGGCACACACTACGCTCGGCTGTGGGAACAGGCCGGCATGGCTTCGGCGTCGTCACCGGATCTTGGCGGAAACAGCGGCGGCGAATGGAAGGGCGTTCCCGAGAAGCGGCTGGAAGCAATGGACGAACTCAAGAAGGCGACGGCCGTTCTGGGAATGCTGGTCTCGGCACGGCTGACCTCCTATTGCGCGCTGGGGCTCACAGCGAAGGAGATCGGGCTGAAGTTTGGGATCAGCTCGCGCGATGTCCCGCCGGTGCTGGAGCAGGATCTGGTGGCCTGCGCGAAATGCTTTGGGTACAAATAACGTTTCGGATCCGAAACGGATTGACTTTCGACGCCGAACACCTGTATGAATTCGTCAACGTTGGAATTGTAGCCGGTGTTTGCCACGACACCGGCTGTTTTATTCGCACCGGCAGTAAGAATCGAGAACGTGATTCTTCGCCACATAAACGGCGATTTGTGCGACAGGAACGGGCATCTGCATCCTCGCGGCGATCAACGCGTCGGCGACTGAGACCGCGAGTTGGAAACCTTCGCTAGAGAGTTTCCCGTCTTTCTTCAGCTGACAATAAATTGGACAAACGACAGGTGCCAGTGGCGCAATCATGGTATGGACGTTTGCGCCCATAGCCATAGCGAGCAGTTCGCCAAGTTGCTTGTAGAATTGGCCGTCTTGGTAACCGTGCCGACCTTCGCGCCCGAAGTAGAGTTCGATGCCACGTTCTTCGAATTGTCGCTGCAAATCCTCCTCGATCTGCCGGCGATCATACTCATTTACCAGCGCTCGGGACATGGCCCTCGTGTCGAGTTCACCTTCAAAGGTCCGCCGGAGTTCCTCCAAAAACTTTGCGCGATCAGTAGTCCTCATTCCCATGCCCGTCCAATACTCTGGTGGCGGGGACTGCACGTACTCAGTTACTGATGGAGTCGCCGCAGTGGGGCCTCTGCTACGCATTCCCCGCCAAATTCGGTCTTTGTTCAAATCAGGATCCTTCGGGGGGAGCCGGATGTTCTACGCCTCGATCGGAATCCCAGTCCTCGACGCCCCCTAGGAACTCCTCAATGGCTTCCACCGATTGAGTCCAAAACGTGTCGTCCGGAAGTGGTTGCACCTCACCGTGAGCGGCTTGAATAATGTCTCTGACCTCTGTGTGGGTTTCACGGACATATTGACGCTTGCCGCCCACATCCAGTGCAGAGTTGATCCCGTCTTTTCGATGCTTTGGAACAGTTGGCATCGGGCCCTTAGCCGATTTAGCGTCGACCCAAACGGGAGCCCCATAGGGCTGGGTAAACAAGTGAAGCGTTGTCAGTTCGGTCTCTACCGACTCGGCGACCTCAGATGCTTCCTCCATCACGAGAAAGTCTTGGCTCGCATTAATTAGAGTATTGCCGAGGTCGTGGTCCAAGGGACGCCTGGTTTCCCTGATGCGCAGAACCGTCGTACCGTCAAGCTCGAATGAATTTCCGCTTTTTCTCGTCAACTTTATCATGAGCGCCTCCCCAGTATCGACCAGAGATTGCGCCTAGTTGAAGAGGCCGTCGAGTCAGGAAAGCCCTGTCGGTGACGGGGCATTTGTTTGAGGAGATTGTGTAGCGTTCCCGACATGAGGCGGACCTAGAACCAGGCTCCACGATTGCGCCCTGTGAACATGCTGCCCCTGATCAGCTCAAATCTTCGGGCCTCTATCTCGAACACGTTCAAACTCAAATCTCAGTTGCTGATGCGGATCGCAGGTTGGAACCCTGCAGCAAACAAGATTTCGTGCCGCCGTGAAAACGGATGGCCGCCCAAGCTGGTGATATCGGGTCGCAAGATGGTCACAAATTGCCCGGTAGTGCTAGTGGAAAACGCAGATGTCCCGCTTCTATCATCGGTTCTGTTGAACGAGGCCTGGCGCGCCACCTTGCACGCCTTTCGCATTGACGACGTAAGGTGTTTTGCCGCCCCCCTTCGGCTTGCCGCGCATGGAACGTCTGATGGCTTTGATCGCTAACTGTGCCTGATGACGTTTGAGCTTGTAAGTGAAGTAGCGCGTCCCTGTCGATCGCGACATCAGCAATTCGATGCGCCTGATAAGCTCTTTGATCCTCTCGATTTTGGCTTTCTTTCGCCCGGTCTCGGCTCTGAGTTTGGGACTGGCCCGGTATTTCTTCCTGCTCATCAGATCTCCCTGAGATGCACGCATATGTGACGCGAGCAAAGGCAAGAGCGGTCACCCATTGACTGACGTCTATGCGGTAGGGTGGTCAACTCCAGGGCCACTATGCCGAAGGATCAGAATTTGTTCTTGAGCGGTTCGGCCTTTTCGCAGAAACCACGCCTTATTTTTCCGGTATCGCGCTCTTTTGAGTACATCGACCCAGTTTTTCGGTCTAAATAATGTATAGCATATTCATTGTCGACGAGCTGTATTCGGCTGCTGTCAGCATAATCTAAGTAGTCGTTGTCGGAGCGTCTTTCCCAACCGGCACCAAAGTTGTCAAATGTTGAATACCTCATTGCTTCAATGTTAATTTCATAGCGTCTCTTAAACCTGAAAACCTTAGTCCCGTCGGTCAACTCAGCTTTACACTCCAATACTAGATTTGCTGCCTCAGCGCTGCCGAAAAACAAAACTGACATACCAGCAAATGCCAGCCAAAAACGCTTCATGTTACCTACCCCTGCGCGTTGCCCTGAGACATAGCATGCAATGCTTAGTCGCAAGAGTCGAGTGGGCCATTTGTGCAGTAACAGCCTAAAAAAGCGATGTATTTGTCTCCATGGGCAGACCGACAACATCGCCCAAGCGAGCAAAGCGAGCGTTGCCTATGCGACAGGGGAGGCAAACACTAGGACAATGGCGATAACGATCAGCAGCGGCCCCATCCATCGAAAGTGCCTTGTGAGTTGAACGAGCCACGGATTCTGGATGTTCGTCTGAACGTAGCCAAAGCCTGCCGCCGTCATCCAGAAACCCGCGCAAACCATGATGATCTGGTCAATGTAGGCCATCTGCTACTCCCCTAAGGTATGCCGGCGCTGAAACACACGCGCCACGAGAGTTTCGCCAAGTCACTCGCCAAAGGCAAGACGGCGACGAAGGCAAGGTTGAACAATGACCGACGACAAAAAGCCTGAAAAGGACGAAAAGACGGGCCGCTTCTTACCGGGCAATAGCGGATTTGGCGGTCGGCCCAAGGGCGCGCGCTCCAAGTTGGGAGAACTCTTCCTTGAGGACATGCTGGCTGCGTGGGAGAGCCGCGGCGCTGCTGCGATCCAGCAGGTGATCGAAAAGCGCCCGCAGGACTTCCTAAAGGTGGTTGCCTCGCTGATGCCGAAGGACCTGAATGTCAACATCAACCAGATTGGCGAGATGACTGATGAGCAGCTTCTCGACCGCATCCGCAAGCTCGACGCCACCATCCAACCTTTCCTCTCTGCTCATGGAGAGGATGGAAATAGCGATGGAGATAGAGCGCCGACAGCGCACTAACCTGCTGAAGTTCTACCGACCGTACGCAAAGCAGGTCGAGTTTCACAAGGCGGGAGCAGCATTCCGAGAACGCCTGTTTATGGCGGGAAACCAGCTCGGCAAGACGCTATCAGGCGCGGCCGAGGCAGCCATGCACCTCACCGGGCAATATCCGGAATGGTGGCATGGGCGACGGTGGAATCGGGCTATCACGATGCTGGCCGGCTCGGAATCGTACGAACTTACTCGCGACGGTGTTCAGCGCCTCATGGTGGGGCCACCTCTCAGCGAAGAGGATTGGGGTACTGGCTATATTCCGAAGGCCGCAATTGCTGACACCACGCGCCGCGCTGGCGTGTCTGGCACGCTCGATAGCGTCACGGTTCGCCATGTCTCGGGTGGACTGTCGACGTTGCTCTTCAAGGCATATGAGCAGGGTCGCGGCAAGTGGCAGGCGAACACCGTTGACTACGTCTGGTTCGACGAAGAGCCTCCCGAGGACGTCTATCTTGAGGGCATAACGCGCACAAACGCGACGCAAGGCTCGATCGCCGTCACGTTCACGCCGCTGAAGGGCATGAGCACGGTTGTTGCTCGCTTCATCATGCCTGGCGATGATCCCGGCGCGAAATACCGCACGGTCGTGACAATGACGATCGACGACGCGGAACACTACTCGCCGGAGGAGCGCGAGAAGATCATATCGGCCTATCCGGCGCATGAACGCGAGGCGCGCACCAAGGGCATACCGTCGCTCGGCTCCGGTCGCATTTTTCCGGTCGCCGAGGAGTCAATCAAAGTCGATCCCTTCGAGATCCCGAAGCATTGGGTGCAGATCGGCGGGCTTGATTTCGGTTGGGATCACCCCTTCGGGGCTGCCGGCTGTGCCTGGGACCGCGACGCCGACGTGTTCTATGTCACGAAGGTTTATCGCGAGCGGGAAGCAACGCCGATCATCCATGCGGCTGCTTTGAAGCCTTGGGGCGCCTGGCTGCCGTGGTCATGGCCTCACGATGGCTTGCAGCACGACAAGGGATCAGGCGAGCAATTGGCAACGCAGTATCGGGCGCAAGGCCTCAACATGCTGCCAGAGCGCGCCACGTTCGATGACGGCACCAACGGCGTTGAAGCCGGTCTGTCGGACATGCTCCAGCGCATGCAGACGGGGCGATGGAAAGTCTTTTCGACCTGCGGTGAATGGTTCGAAGAATTCCGGCTCTACCACCGGAAAGACGGCAAGGTCGTGAAAGAGCGGGACGACGTGATTTCCGCCTCTCGATACGCGCTGATGATGAAGCGGTTTGCCAAGGTCAAGGCCGATGCCGCGGCATGGAAATTCACTGATCGAAAGGTTGTTTGATGGCTGCGATGTCGAAAGAGCAGGTTGCTGCCCAGGTCTCGCAGCTCGTCAAGGACTGCGAGAGTTACCGTGACGAGCTTTCCGTCGATCGCATCAAGGCGATGGAATACTACGACGGTGTGATGAAAGACACGCCGGCCGATCCGAACCGGTCGAAGGTCGTTTCCCGCGATGTCCGGTCGGCCATCAAGAAGGTTCTGCCGTCGCTTATTCGGACGATCCTCGGCAATGACAAGGTCGTCGAATACCAACCGGTAAATGATGGCGACGAGGCGAGCGCCGAACAGGCGACAGACTATGTTAACTTCGTCGTGTTTCCCGAGAGCAACGGGTACGACGCGGTCCAGGATGCCGCGCACGACGCGTTGAAGCTGCGCAACGGCGTCATTCGCTGGTGGTACGACAAGAAGCGCAAGGTCCAGGTTTCGACCCATACCGGGCTCGACGAGCAGGCGCTGGTTCAGCTCGTCGCCGACGATGACGTGCAGGTGCTTGAGCAGGAGTCCTATCAGGAGCAGATCGACACGCCGCAAGGCGCTATGCCGGTCACGCTCTACAATGTGAAGATCCGCCGTGTGTCCGAATATGGCTGCACGAAACTCGCCGCAGTCCCGCTCGAGGAATTCCTCATCCACCCGGACGCCATCTCGATAGATGACAGTCCGATCACGGGCCTCAAGACACGCCTGCGCCGCTCCGATCTGGTCGCAATGGGCTATGACCGTGACAAGGTCGACAGCTTTGCCGCGGCGGATTCCGACAAGGAAGAGGAGACCGAGCAGGATACCCGTCGGCGTGAGGTCTTCGACGGCAACGACGCCATCGTGAAGGCGCTGCAGGAGGTCGATTACTACGAGCTCTATGTGAAGATCGATGTCGACGATGATGGCATCGCCGAATTGCGCCGCATGTGCTTTGCCGGCGGTCTGGCAGAAGCCAATCTCCTCGATGATGAGGAGACCGACGAGGTTCCCTTTGCCGATCTGATCGTCGAGCGCCGGCCGCATCAGCGCGAAGGCAATTCCGTTACCGACGACATGGCCGAGATCCAGCGCGTCAAGACGGTTCTGATGCGACAGACGCTGGATAACCTGTACTGGCAGAACAACCAGCAGCCGATCGTGCAGGAAGGCGTCATCCAGAACCCCGAGAGCGTGCTCAATCCGAAGTTCGGGCAACCGATTAGGGTCGGGCAGGGGACCGATGTTCGCACTGCCGTCGGCTACAATACCGTTCCGTTCGTTGCCCAGCAGTCATTCGGCATGCTGGCCTATATGGACCAGGAAGCAACCGACCGGACGGGCATCTCCGACGCGTCGAGCGGCATGGCGCCGGATGCGCTGCAGAACATGACCGCCAAGGCCTCGGCGATGATCGAGCAGGCCGGCATCGGTCAGACCGAGTTGATGGTCCGCACGTTCGCACAGGGCCTCAAGCGCGTGTTTCAGGGCCTTCTGCGGCTGGTTATCAAACATCAGGACAAACCCCGCACGGTGCGCCTGCGCAATCAGTGGGTGACGTTTGACCCGCGCCAGTGGAACGCTGAGATGGACGCGACCGTCAACACTGGCCTCGGCGCCGGCACGCGCGAGCGCGACATGATGATGATGCAGGTCGTCGGAGCGCAGCAGGAGAAGCTTCTTGCAGCCTATGGCCCGATCAACAACCCGTTCGTGACAGTCGACAACATCTGGAATTCGGTCTCGCGCGGTGTCGAGGCCGCCGGTTTGAGAACCCCGGACCTGTATTTCACCAAGCCAACGCCGGAGCAGATCCAGCAGATGCAGCAGGCCGCGGTGAACAAGCCCGATCCTGAGATGCAGAAGATCCAGGCGAAGGCGCAAGCCGATGTGCAGAAGGCCCAACTGGACGCTCAGCTCGAGCGTGAAAAGATGCAGTCCGAGGCGCAGCTAGAGACCCTGCGCATCAAAGAGGAAATGGCGCTGAAGCGCTACCAGATCGAGCAGGAGATCCTGCTGAAGCGGCAGACCAGCGCAATGCAGCTGCTGTCGCGCGATCCGGTCTCTGAAACGCGCCTTGGGGGCGAGCCGGGATGAGGCAGGAAGACAAGACCGCAGCCGCCCGCGTGCTGCTCGATATGCCCTTGTTTCATCTCCTGATGGACGAACTCGAAACGGCGGCCGTCAACGGCTGCGTCAACGCTAAGAATACAGATCATGACGCCCGCGCCGCCTTTGCGGCCGAAGTGCGGGCTATCCGGAATTTCCGCAGCAAGCTCAAGTTCCTCGCTGAGGGACAAGCCAATGCTGACGGGAAGGGAGCCCCGGCATAGGGCCGGCGCGAAACCTTAAAGGCAAGCCAGACATGACAGACGCAGCCACCAACTCCCCTTTCGTGGGGGAGAGTGATAGCGGTCGACCCGCACTCACCATCGACGACGCGGTGAACCTCGACTTTGCCGAGCCCAACGAGGCCAACGAGCAGGAAGAGGAAGAGCAGCAGTCGACGAATGCGACGGGTGAGGCCACCGAAGATGAGGGCCAAGAGACCGACGACCCCGCCAACCAGGGCGACGAGTCAGCCGAATCCGAAGAGGGTGCGGAGACCAACGAAGCCCAGGACACGATCATCACCCTGAAAGGTGGCGAGCAGGTTCCGCTTGAGGAACTGAAGCTTGGGTACATGCGGGATCGCGACTACCGCCACAAAACTCAGGAGCTCGGCAACAAGCGCGGATCTCTTGAGGCCATGACAACCCGCGTCGCCAACACGGCGAACGCTATCGCGCAATTCCTGGTCGAACAGCTACCGGCAGAACCGGACTATTCGTTGGCGATCCAAAATCCCGCCGAATACACCCGGAGGAAGGCGGTTTACGATGCGGCCCTGGCTCGTGTGCATCAGGTGATCAACCTGGGCAATGAGCCGCAAAAGGTCGCAAGCGAACTCAGCCAGACCGCGTCGGAGGAAACTCTTGCGGCCGAAAATGCCAAGCTGCTCGAAGCCTTCCCGCATCTCTCGAAGGACGAGGCCCGAGAAAAGTTCTTCGCCGACGCTTTCGCGGTCGGTCAGGATCTCGGCTTCACGCCCGAGGAGATGCAGGGTTTCACCGACCACCGCTATTTCAAGGTCATGCACTACGCCATGCTCGGGCTCCAAGCTGAGCAGGCGAGGAACAAGGCTCTGAAGAAGGTGGCCAACGCCCCGCCGGCAGCCGTCAAGGCCAAGCCGAACGGGCCGGTGAACCCGACAGCCCGGAAAAATCAGGAAGCGATGAAGAGGTTGTCCCGAACCGGGTCGATCAAAGACGCAATGGCGATCGACTTCGAGTAACCCCATCTTCGAAGGACCAGAAACATGGCTGTAACCAACACCTTCACAACCAACCAGGCGGTTGGAAATCGTGAAGAACTGTCCGACGTGGTGTCGCGCATCACGCCGGAAGATACCCCGATCTACTCGCTGATCGAAAAGGGCAAGTGCGTTTCCGTACATCCCGAATGGGAGACGGACGAACTCGCCGCTCCGGGAGCGAACATCAAGACTGAAGGTGACGAATACACCTTCGGCGCCATCACCCCGCCCGAGCGCCTGGGCAACTACACCCAGATTCTGCGCAAGGACTGGATCATCTCGGCCACGCAGGAAGTCGTTTCCGAGGCCGGCAACGTGCAGAAACGCAAGTACCAGAAGCTGAAGAAGGGCGTCGAGATCCGCAAGGACGTCGAATTCGCCATCGTCGATACCAACGCTTCCGTTGGCGGCGCCACTCGCGAGTTCGGCTCTCTGAACACCTGGATCGAAACGAACGTGTCCCGCGGTGCCGGCGGCGCCAACGGTGGTTTCGACACTCCGACCGGCCTCACGGTCGCACCAACCAACGGCACGCAGCGTGCGTTTACCAAGGCCATCTTGGATAGCGTCATGCAGCAGGGATACCAGAGCGGGGCGAACTTCCGTCACGTCTCTGCCTCGCCGTACGTCAAGAGCGTGTTCGTCACCTTCATGTCCGACAGCAACGTTGCCCCGTTCCGCTATGCCGTTTCCAAGGGCGGCGAACGCAACACCATCGTTGCTACGGCGGACTACTACGAAGGTCCGTTCGGCACGGTGATGATCCACCCGAACCGAGTGCAGGCGACGGGCGCCGATCAAGCGCGCAATGCCTTCTTCATCGACCCGGACATGCTGTCCTTCCTCTGGCTCCGTAAGATCCAGGAAGACAAGGACGTCGCGAAAACCGGCGACGCCGACAAGGGCGTGATCATCGGCGAGGGAACCCTCAAGGTCCACAATGAGAAGGGCCTCGGCGTTGCCGCCGACCTCTTCGGCCTGACTGCCGCGAGCTAATCGCGTCGTCACCATCATCGTCATCATCTGGAAAGGGCGGGCTTCTGCTCGCCTTTTCCATTTCAGGAGCAAACGGAAATGACCGAGCAGAACAAGCCGGCGGATGCCGCGAAGGACAAGAAGCTGATCCCCGTCAAGCTGACGCGTGATGTCTGGGACGAGGAAGGCAATCGCCTGCCGAAGGGCGGCGAGATCGACCTTCCCCTCGATTTCGCGAAGCAGCTCATCGAGGAAGGCAAGGCAAAGCGGAATGATCCGCTCCCGGGCGATTCCAAATGATCATTCGTGATGGAGCGTGGACGCTCTACGATCACGACATGGTGACGGGCCGATCGGTCTGGCATCTGTTCGACGGGGAGAAAGACGTTTTCCGCGTCGACTACCCCGTCGACAACCTCATCAGCGAGAACCAGGCGGTCAGGAACAGCGCCGAGCGCGCCTGGAAGGGCGATTGGCATCGCGTCGCCTCGATCCCGCTCAACGTCGCCCATGATTCAGGCCTCGTGCAGGCCCATAGCGAGGGCGACGATCAGTTCGTGAAGCGTTTCCTCAACAACAGCGACAATCGCGCCTGGCGGACGAAAGAAGGCCACCTATGAGCGTCGAGAACGACCGCATCAGAGATCAGGTGCGCGCGATCGAGAGCACGCGGCCGTCTGCGGACCTCGATCCTGAGGCCCACCGTGAAGCAAATGACCGCATCACGCGGCTCATCGACCAGTCGAGACTGTTTGACCAGGCAGAAAGAGCGAGGAGGGTGCCGCTTTGACCATTTCGGACTATGCGTCCCTTCTGGTGGACGCCAGCGAATATTCGGGACGCGAGAACATCGCGCATCTGTATCCGCGTTTCCTCGGTCTGGCAGAGCTCAAGCTGAACCGCGCGCTGCGGGATGCCGGCATGGAAGTGACCGACGAAATCGCGCTGATTGACGGGGAAGGCACGCTTCCGGCCGACTTCCTTGAGGCGAGAGAAGTCAAGAACGCATCCGGCATCCCCATTCGCGCCGTCTCGCTGCAGCAGTTGACGTCGAGCTACATGGATCGGAGCGGCACGCCGGCCGGTTACGCCATTGTCGGCGACACGATCAGGGTTCGGCCCGTTTCCAATCAGGATCTCACGATCACCTATTACGCCAAGGTTCCGCCCCTGACGCCGTCGAACCCGACCAACTGGCTGCTGGCGAAGGCGCCTGATGCCTATCTCTACGCCCTGGTCAATGAAATCGCGATCTGGGCAAAGGACGTCGACGGCGCCACGGCGGCGCAACAGCTGATGATGCTCGCGATATCCGGTCTCAAAATTCAGGATGAGCGCGCCCGCTGGGGCAACGCGCAAGTCGTCGTCGGAGGTGTCACGCCATGACGCTGCTTTCCGCCATCAACGAGGTCTGCGACGTCGTTTCGCTCGACCAGTTCGAAAGCGTCTATGGCTCCAGCGACCCGAACGCGCAGACCATGCTTGCGCTCGCACAGGAAGCCGGAGACGAGATTGCGCGCCGTGCCGATTGGCAGCGCATGCTTGCGCAGCACACGGCCACGGCATCGCCCGAGAACCTGCCGAGCGACTTTCAGCGCATGACGCCCGGTGGATCGGTTCGCAAATCTGATGGAACCTTCGTTCGCTCGGTGACCAACTCCGGCCAATGGGCGGTCATCGTCGGCATTCCGTCGACCACGGCCTATTTCTTCATCAAGGGCGCGCAGATCCTGTTTTCGCCCGCCTCTGCAGCCGTTGGCGCGGTCATCGACTACCTGTCGAAAAACTGGGTTCTCACCGATCCCGGTGGACCGCAGGCGACATTGACCGCCGATGACGACACCACGCTCTTTCCCGAGCGGCTCTTGGTGAAAAACATCATCTGGCGTTGGAAGCGGCAGAAGGGACTGCCTTTCGAGGACAACCTTGCCGAGTTCGAAGCCGACCTTGAGCAGGAGATCAACGCCGACAGGGGCGCCGCATGAGAATGAAGCCAAAGGCAGGCCGGATAGCGCAGTCCAATCGCGGGGCGGTGTCCATCGGCCGGCAGCAGACATCGCAGCCGGTGACGTTTCCTGCCCCGAAAGGCGGCCTTGTCACGACTGCAGACATGGCGTCGCAGCAACCGGGCTCGGCGACGGTGCTGCGGAACTTCCTGCCGACGCTGATGGGCTGCAAAATCCGTGGCGGATCGCAAAAGAAGGGGCTGGCAGCGGACGGCGGCGATATCAAGAGCGCGTTCAAGTACAAGTACGGCTCGACCGAAAAGATGTTCATGGCGACGCAAACCGCCATTTACAACATGACGGCTCCTGTTGCGCCTCCGACCACCACCGCGGCCGATGTCAGCGGCATGAGCGGCGGCGACTGGTGCGCCTTCCAGCATACCAATGCGGGCACGTCCTGGCTCGTCTGTCTGAACGGCGCCAATGACCGGCAGCTTTACAACGGCACCAGCTGGACGACATCGCCGGCCATCACGTTCAGTGACGGCACGACCATGCCGCAGTTGAATTACGGCTGGTTGTTCAAGAACCGGGAATTCTTCCTGAAGAACGGCACGCTGGACGCCTATTATCTCGCCGTGAATGCGGTCGGTGGTGCGGCATCGGTGTTCCCGCTCGGCGGCGTCATGAAGAGAGGTGGGGCACTTCTCACTGGCTTCTCGTGGTCGCTCGAAAGCGGCGATGGCCTCAACGATATGTGCGTCTTCGTGTCGACCGAGGGCGAAATTGCCGTCTATGCCGGCGATGATCCGTCGAGCGCCTCGTCCTTCGCACTCAAGGGCGTCTATCAGATCGGCAAGCCGCTCGGGAAGAACGCCTGGATCAGGGCAGGTGGCGACATTCTCATTGCGACCACGGACGGCCTCACACCGATGTCGCAGGTCTTCCAGCGTGACCGACAGGCGCTGTCGCTGGTTTCCGTATCTCGTCCGATCGAGGATGACTGGAAGAAGGCCGCTAACGCCACCGGCACTGGCTGGACCATGAAGCAGTGGCCGGAGCAGAACCTCGTCTTTGTGGCCTTTCCGGAAAACACCGTCGTCACAGATACGACGTTCGTACTGAACGTTCTCACCGGCAAATGGTCGACGGTGACCAACTGGAAAGCGCTTTGCTACGAAACGCTGCAGGGTGGGCTCTTCTTCGGATCTCTCGACGGCTGTGTGTGGCAGGGGGACACGACGGGAACAGACGACGGCCTGACGTTCTCGGCAGCCTACCTTTCGCAGTTCACGCCGGCAGGCCAGTTCGGGCAGCGCGCAAACGCGGCGCTTGCGCATATGTATTTCCGGGGCAAGTCCCGACCGAAGGTGAGGCTGTTCGCGCGCGCCGACTATGATCGATCGACACCCGTCTTCAACGCCGTGACCGAAGGCGACGCCTCGTCATCCGAGTGGGATGTTGGCCTTTGGGACGTGGCAATCTGGGACGGCGTGTCGGAGTTGCAGCGCTATGACTTCCGCCAGAACGTCCGCGCCACCGGCGACATGCTCGCCGTCGGCTGCGTCATCACCTCGGGCGGTGATTTCAAGCTGGATCTCGAAGTCGACCTGGCGACCATGCAGGTCTCTGTCGGGGAGCCAAGCGCCTGATGCTGCCAACCGATCAAGAGAAGGTACGCGCTGCGCTTTTGCGTTGGACACGCGGCGATGAGGCTGCCGCTGCCTTCCTCGGTGAGATAGCCGAGGTTGCGCGACTGGCTGACGACATTGTCGACGAGGACGAGAACCGGCAACGCAACGTATGCTGGCTGCTGGTCCGCACGCTCACCGTCCTGCCGGCGAATCCGTTTTTCATTCGCCATGTCTCCGTTCTCGCGCCGCTGATCAACAGCGTCATCGTGCAATGGCAGCTGAGCGATGAGTGGCGCTCCTCTCGGGACGCGCTGAAGCGGCAATTCGGTTTCGTGATGCGCGAGGCGGTCGGATCGATAGTGACCGCTGTTGCCGGTATCGTCGGCGGCTACGACCACGCCAAGGCCACCACGGAAGATTTCTTTGAACTTTGCCATGCCGGCTCGCGAGAGACCGTAGAAGACTGGATAAAGGATTGAAATATGGGCTTTTATGGTGACGCTCCGAAATCGCCAGACCCGCAGGAGACGGCTTCCGCGCAAACCGCGACGAACATCGGGACTGCCGTTGCCAACAACGTCATGGGCAACGTCAACCAGAAGACGCCCGATGGCTCGCTGACCTACACCTACACGACGCAGAAGTGGACGGACCCGCTTAGCGGCAAGGTCTACGACCTGCAGGTGCCGACGGCGACGCAGACGCTCTCCCCTGAGCAGCAGGCGATCAAGAACCAGACCGACGCCGCCGAATTGAATATGGCGACGCTGGCCAACAGCCAGTCCGGTAAGCTGAATGACCTGCTCGGCAAGCCTATGGATATGTCCAAGGCCCCCGTTGCGGGCGATGCCTCGAAAATAGGCCTTCCGCAGTATAAGCAATTCCAGGGCGGCCCGAACCTGCAAACGAGCCTCGGTAACTTCGGCAATATCCAGAACTCGATCGCCAACGCCGGGGACATTACCCGCAGCTACGAGACTGATTTCAGTGCCGACCGGCAGAGGGTTGAAGATGCGCTAATGAACCGGCTCAACCCGCAGATCGAGCGCGACCGCGCGGCGCTTGAAATGCGGCTGGTCAATCAAGGCCTGCAGCCGGGATCTGAAGCCTATAACCGGGCGATTGACGAGGCGAACCGCTCGTCCACAGATGCGCGCCTCGGCGCCATTCTCAGCGCTGGTCAGGAGCAGTCGCGCCTCGCAGGCCTCGCCAATCAGGCCGCGACCTTCCAGAATTCGGCCCAGCAGCAGCAGTTTTCGCAGAACCAAGCGCAGCAGCAGGCGAACAACGCGGCCCAGCAGCAGAAATACAGCCAGGGCCTCGCAAGCGCGCAGTTCGGCAACGATGCCCTCCAACAGACATACCAGAACCAGAATACGGCAACGGCTGCCAATAACGCACTAGCAGATCAGAACTTCAACGCCCAGCAGGCGAAGTTCAACCTGCAAAACCAGGCGCGGGCGCAATATCTCAATGAGCAGTACGCGCAGCGAAACCAGCCGATCAACGAAATCATCGGCCTAATGTCGGGGGCTCAGGTCAACAGTCCGCAGTTCGTGTCGACGCAGAGTAACCCGATGCCCACCGTCGACTATGCCGGCCTTGTCCAGCAGGACTACGCGAACAAGATGGGCGCTTACAACGCCCAGCAGGCCAACATGCAAAGCATGTTTGGCGGCCTGCTCGGCTTCGGTGGCCAACTCGCCAGCCTCTCGGACAAGCGGGCGAAGAAGGACATCAAGAAGGTCGGTGGCCTCTACGAGTATCGCTACAAGGGCGAGGGCAAGAACGCTCCGAAGCGCATCGGTGTGATGGCGCAGGAAGTGGAGAAGGTCCGCCCCGACGCCGTCGTAAAGGGCTCTGACGGCCTCCGACGCGTCAACTATGGCGCTCTCTTCAATGCCGGGAGGCGCAAATGATCGGATACACCGGCTACAGCGCGAAGCCCACGCGCGAGGAACTGGCAAAGCGGCTCCAGGCACAGATCATGGGACAGCCCCTGCCTCAGACGATCGGCGGCGGCATGGGCATGCTCGGCGCTGGTATGGCTGCAAACCTCGCCAACCGCAACGCCGCGTTTCCGACCGCTCCGGGTAGCGCACAGCCGTCAATGACGACCGGCTTGGCCAATTTCTTCAGCGGCAACCGCAATGGAGGTCTTTACTGATGGCCTATTCATTCCTCTTCGGCGGCGACACTGGCGAAACGCCCGAGTCCATTAGGCGCAAGCGTGACCTCGCAATGGCCATCATGGGGGCTTCTGCAGCTCCGCGGAACATCGGTGAGGGCCTGAACGCGCTCGGCTCTGGGATCGTGGCTGGCGTCATGAACCGCAGGGCGGACAAAGCTGAGAAAACCGGCAGGGACAGCGCCAACAGCGCGTTCCAGGGCATCGTGAACAGCGTCACCGGCCAAGCCCCGAACGTCAACGCATCGAGCATGCTTTCTGCGAGCATGAAGCCGGCATCTGCCGCCGACGTGAGAATGACCGGCAATGATGTCTATTCCGGCTTCATGGATACGGTGGACAACACCATCACCAACCCGTTTGGTCTCGCCGCCGTTGCTGCGACCGGACAGGCGGAAAGTCGGTTCTCGCCGAAGAATGCCAACCGGACGTGGAGCGATCCCAGCGAGAGCGGGCAGGCCGGAACTGCAGGCGGGATCATGTCCTGGCGCGGCCCTCGACTGGCAAACCTGCAGAAATACGCGGCATCGAAGGGCGAGCAAGGCAATGGCTCTCCGCAGACACAGGCCGAATTTCTCCTTCAGGAAGACCCGAACCTCATCAGGGCATTGAACAACGCCAAGAACGTCGAGGAAGCGCAGCAACTGATGAACCGCGCATGGCAGTTTGCTGGCTGGAATCGCCCCGGCGGTGAGGCCGCAAACCGTCTTGGCTATGCAAACGCCTTCCTGCCGAAATTCCGGGGCCAGAAGGAACCGCAACAGGTCGCCAGCCTTGACCCGTCGATCGGCATGCCTGGGGCGGCTGGCGAGCTAGCCACGACGTCGCCGCAGCCGAAGGCCGCCTCCCACAACGTTGACCCTATGGTTAGCGCGCCGAACTATGACCCTGTTGCTGCAAGTCAGCCCGTGGTTCCTGCCAGCACGCAGCAACCCGCACAGCTTCCCCAGCCGCAGAAGGTCGCACAAGCCCAGCCGATGCCGCTGGCGTCGCAAGGCACGGATCAGATGACGCTCCTGCAGGCTCTCAGCAATCCGTGGCTGTCGGACGAACAGCGCGCCGTGCTGCAAACGCTCTATCAGCAGCAGGTGCAGGCAGCGGAAGCGCAGCGCGAACAGCAGACTTGGCTGCAGCGGCAGCAGTATGAGGCTGATCTGAAGCGCAATGATCCTGCCTATCAGCTGGGTCTGGCCAAGACGCGGCAGGAAGTCGAAAACCTGAAGACGCCGGAATATCAGACGCTGTCGCCAGAAGAGCGCAAGGCGCTCGGCATTCCTGACACGGATCAGCGCGTCTATCAGCGCTCGCGCGGCGGCAAGATCGATGCCGTTGGCGGTGCAGGCCAAACGATCAACGTCGGGAATGAGGTGGAAGCGCGCAAGGCTGCGGCGCAGGAGATCGGGCTTGATCCGAAAGACCCGCGTTATCAGACGTTCGTTCTCACCGGCAAGATGCCGCGCGAGGATGCTCAGGCCCTGACGGCCACCGACAAGAAGGCCATTCTTGAGGCTGACGAGATGGTGGCGGCCAACGAGAACGCCATTGCCGCTCTCGAGACCGCGAAAGGGCTCTCGGATAACGCCAATTCCGGCTGGTTCGCCGGAACGCGTGCAACGATCGGCAACAACCTTCCTGACTGGATGGTCCCAGACTTCATTTCGTCCCCGGAAAGCTCGGAAGCCACGACGAACTTCGATAATGCGGTCATCGGCCAGGCCCTCACCTCACTGAAGAGCATCTTCGGCGGCAACCCGACGGAGGGCGAGCGCAAAATCCTGCTTGATCTCCAAGGCTCGTCCAACCTGCCGGTGAATGTCCGCAACCAGATCCTGGACCGAGCAACGGAAATGGCGAAACGTCGTCTGGAATTCAACCGCCAGCGCGCCGACAGCCTGCGAGGCGGCGATTTCTACAAGCCAGGCGCCGGCAAGAAGGCGAAAACCATCGGCGGCTACACGATCGAGGAAGAGTGATGCCAACATTCAAGATCACCGGCCCTGATGGGAAGACATATCGGGTGAGCGGAGAGAATGCCGAAGGCGCCTTTCAGGCTCTTCAGCAGCACCTCGGCAGTGCGCAGCCGTCTGCACCGCAGGCAGAGATGCCGGATGAAATCGCCAACCTCCCCTATGGCCAGCCTCCGGAAGGCATGGCCTACAACCCGAAGACCGGGCAGATGGAGGATCTGCGGAGCGAGGCGAATCCGAATACCCCGACCGGCAGAGCAAATGCTGCGGCGCTCGGGGTAGGGCAAGGAGTCGGCTTCAATCTCATGGATGAGGCGGCTGCGGGCCTATCCAGCCTTACGGGCGGCGATTACGGTTATGATGTTGCCCGGATGCGCGAGGCGGAGCGCCGAGCCTCGGAAGAGCACCCAGGCGCCTTCTATGGCGGGATGATTGGCGGCGCTTTGACGAACGGTGCCGGTCTAGCGCGCAACGGTCTCTCGGCGACGACGAACGCGATCAAGGCCGGAAAGGGTTTGGCTGGCGTCACCAAAGCCTCGGCGATGGAAGGCGCTATTCTCGGTGCTGCGCAGGGGTTTGGCAGTGGAGAAGGAGTCGACGATCGACTTTACAAGGCAGGGCTAGCTGGCTTCGCGGGAGCTGGTATCGGCGGAGCACTCCCAACCGTAACAACGGCTGTTGCAGGAGCAGTTAAAGGAGCAACTGCGCCTTTTGTTGCTCCCTTCCGACCGGCGCAGTATAGCGACAAGGCACTTGCCACCTATCTCCGCCGATCTGGCAAGACGCCTGAGCAGATTGCAGGAATCATGCGCGCGGCGGCGGATGACGGGCAGCCGATGTACACCATGGCCGATGCGATGGGTAACGCGGGGCAGCGAGCGCTCGTGCCAGTCACCAGAACTCCGAACGATGCCCGCCAGGAGGTGACGGACTTCCTTATTCGCCGCCAACTCGGGCAACCTCAGCGATTGGCAAATGCGTTGGCCGAAGGTTTCGACGCTCCGCAGACCTCGGATCAGGTCAGTCGCGCCTTGACGAGTGCCCGGGACATCGAGGCCAACCAGCTCTATACCGCCGCCCGCCGAAACGCTGGTCCCGTCAATGTGACGCCCATCCTTGAGAGGATCGATGAGACCCTTTCCCCTGGCGTCAACCGCGTCGTCAGCCCTCGCGACAACATCGGCTATGACACGATCGAGGGTTCCCTTGCTCGTGTCCGGAAAATGATCTCGGACGGCAACTCGCAAGTGACGGATTTCAACACGCTGTTCAGGGCGAAACTCGATCTCGACGACATGATCGCCAGGGCCGATGCGCAGGGCGCCGGCAATCGGGCCCACTACCTGACGCAGGTCAAAAGGGAAGTAGACAGAGCGCTTGAAAACGCTTCGCCTGCTTATCGGAATGCAAATGATACGTTCGCCACGCGCAGCCGCGTGATTGACAGCGTCGCCGAAGGTCAAGCTGCTAAGTCCGGGCGCGTCAGAGCGGAAGATAGCATCGAGCAGTTCAACGCCTTGACGCCCGATCAGCAACAGGCGTTTCGCTCCGGATACGTGGATCCGATCATCGCCGATATCGAAAGCCACGCGATGGGGCCGGCCACAAATCGCGCTCGTTCTCTGACCACGCCGAAGTATGAAGCGGAGTTTCAGGCATTCGCCGCGCCAGGCCGTGCTGAACAGCTTGGCAATCGGATCGGCCGCGAGAACCGGATGTTCGAAACTTCGAATGCCGCGCTCGGCAATAGCCGCACCGCAGACAATCTCGGCGACATCGACGATATGGCCAACTTCGATCCCGCTGTGTTGTCGAACCTGCTCCAGGGTAATTTCACGCAAGCGGCATTGGCTGGCGCAAGGCAGGCATTCAGTGCAGGGAAAGGACTGCCGCCGAGGGTCGTTGAGCGTGTAGGGCGGTCGCTCATGGAGACGAACCCTGATCAGGCGCTGACGACGCTCAACAGGGTACACGGGCAGCAGTTGAGCCGCGATCGGCTACGCGCACTTATCCTTGAGAGCATGCTGCAGGGATCGACGCCGGGGATTGCCCGCCTACCATAGGTGCTTGAAACGTACCGACGCCCACAGCATCAACGCACCCCCGGTGACTAGGCCGACGAGGAGCGACCGCCAGTCAAACGGAACGAAGTAGAGATACCAAACCCAACCGAGCGACAGGAACACGAAGAACAGTCGAAAGCTCTCCGGCCGACGATCGATCTTCGGCTCTTGCGGGTCATGCTCGATGGTGTGGCGGACGCTCATAGGCACACCATACACGAGTAACGGAGAAAATGAAGATAGCGTGCCCCGGGAGGTCAATAGCCGCCCGGGCGCGAATATGCGCTTCGCCTTCCACATCTGTTGCCCGCGGCATCACGCTGCCAGTCATACTGGCAATTTCCCTGGTAGGACCTGTATCTTGGATAGGAGGACGGGTAATACGATCCTCCGCCGCAATTGTGATTGGCGCATACCGCGACCGCGGTGCCAATGGCAGCAATGGCGACGGTTGCCGCAATCGCCTGATTTTCCTTTTGGACCATGGCGGGGCACTCATACGGAGTTATACCGCGGCGACCGAGTTCCAGCGCGATTTCTTGCCTGAACGGATCGTCATAGGTGTCGAGATAGGTCCTGCACAAGGCCGCCTTGCTTACGGCTTTTGGATTCTTTCGAAAGTCAGCTGGCGTCGTCGTGCAACTCGCCACGGCAAACGCCATCGCTGCGGCAATAGATAGCCGCCCCGCCAAGTAAAGTGCCAAGATGTGTCCCCTCAGTTGCCCCTGGGAGCACTGAACAACTTATTGGCGACCAGAGTCAATAGACGTCGAGATGAGAACATCACCAAGGGCCTCCGGCGCGGGGGCCCTTTTCTATGGAGAATGCCAATGCCCAGAACAGGTGGCGTCTACAGCCCGCCCGCCGGCACGAAAGGCGTGTCTGGCAACACCATCCAGAGCGTACCGTACAACGCATTCGTGGACGACCTGACGGACGATGCCAACGCCGCGCGGCCGATCACAGCAGGTGGGACCGGCGCGACTTCGGCGAGCGCCGCCCGCACGGCACTCGGGGCGCAAACGGCCCACGCCTCCCTCACATCAATCTCTGGACTGACGACCTCTGCCGACAAGCTTCCATACACGACCGCGGTTGACACGTACGCGGTCACCACGCTTACGGCTTTTGGCCGATCGCTGATCGACGACGCGGATGCGGCGACTGCTCGGGCGACACTCGGCGTTGCCATTGGCACCAATGTGCAGGCGTACGACGCCGGGCTGCAATCCATCGCAGGGCTGACGACAGCGGCCGACCGCATGATCTATACCACGGCGTCAGATACCTATGCCGTTGCGACGCTGACCAGCTTCGCCCGGACGTTGTTGGACGATGCCTCTAACTCGGCGGCACGCACGACGCTTGATGTTTACAGCAAATCGGAAGTGGACAACCTCACATCGAGCTCGGTGCCAGCGGGGACGGTCATCTTTTATGCCAAGAGTACCGCTCCCTCCGGTTATTTGAAGGCCAATGGCGCGGCCGTCTCCCGCACCACCTACTCCGATCTCTTCGCCGCGATTGGGACAACCTTCGGCGCCGGCGACGGCTCAACGACCTTCAATCTGCCTGACCTTCGCGGCGAATTTGTTCGCGGCTGGGATGACGCGCGCGGTGTTGACACCTCCCGTGTCTTCGGCTCCGCACAGGCCGCGAATATCGCCTCGCACACCCACGCGATTGATCCGCCGAGCACGACAACTTCGTCTGACAGCCATACGCATACCGTCTCTGGCACGACGAGTTCAGCCGGCGCTCACTCGCACACTATCCCGACGACAGTTAACAATGCCGCCGGCGGTACTAACCGCGAAAGCCTAGTTGCTGGTCCTGATACTGCAAGCACCAACAGCGCGGGTGCCCACACTCACACATGGTCAGGCACAACCAGCTCGGACGCGCACACCCATACGGTCGATATCGGTTCGTTCACGTCCGGCACGGCTGGCTCCGGGACTGACACGCGCCCACGTAACGTTGCCCTCCTCGCCTGCATCAAGTTCTAATACAGGGGCTCTGACATGCCACTTACAGTCTACAACTACGATCCGACCACGCTCGAATTCACAGGTGCCTCGGAAGCGGATGAAAGCCCCTTGGAACCTGGCGTGTTTCTGATTCCGGCTTACGCGACGGAAACGGCACCTCCCGGGGATATCCCCGGCCATATCTTCAAGTGGATCGAAGGTGCATGGATGGCGGAGGAGATCCCGAAGACTCCGCCGGTGCATATGCCCGCACTTTCGGCTCGCCAAATTCGCCTCGGTCTCGTCACCAGCGGAATCACTCCCTCCCAAGTCGGCGCGGTAATCGAGGCCATGCCCGAAGGTGCTGACAAGGAAATCGCCCGCATCGAATGGGAATACGCCACCACCTTCAACCGCACACACCCCCTCATCGCCTCCGTGGGCGGCGCGCTCGGGCTCACTGAAGATCAGATCGACTCCATGTGGACGGCGGCTCTAAGCCTCTAAGGTCTCAAAGGAAAACCCGCCATGAATACGACCGTGCAGTCTCTGCAGCGGCGCTTGATCGCGCTCGGATTTCCGCTTCCCAAACATGGAGCAGATGGAGATCCTGGCGGTGAAACGCTCATCGCCATGAATTCGGCGCTGAACGAGCTGGAAGCGCTCAGAGGCGAGAAGCCGCCGACGCCGAAGCCTGAACCGTCGGCATCGATCGTGCCAGTCGACTGGATGCCAGCGGCAAAGATGGAACGGATCATCTGCCACTGGACGGCCGGCGCCCACAAGGCAAGCGAGTTCGATCGAAGCCATTACCACATCCTCATCGAGGACGACGGCAAGCTGGTCCGCGGAATTCCCTCGATCAAACTCAACGAGGCGCCTGCAAAGAAGGGCTATGCCGCTCACACCCTTAATTGCAACACCGGCTCCATCGGTGTCTCGCTGTGCTGCATGGGCGGATCGACGGAAGCGCCTTTCGATCCCGGGAAATACCCCATGACCCGCAAGCAGTGGGACGCGCTCACCGACGTCATCGCGGATCTCTGCCGGCGCTCCGGAATCAAGATCACCGACAAGACGGTGCTCTCACATGCGGAAGTCCAGAACAATCTGGGCATCCAGCAAAGAGGCAAGTGGGATTTCACCCGCCTTGCTTTCGACCCGTCGATCGTCGGCGCGAAGGCCTGCGGCGACAAACTGCGCGCGGAAGCCTCCGCGAAACTCTGACCTTCCAACATCAAGGGAAACGATCATGCGTTCACTGATCATCGCATCAGCGGCGGCTCTTGGCCTGTCCGCCTGCCAAACGACCTCCTCGATCGACACCGCGATCCAGAAGAACCTGCCGCAGGTCTGCTCGGCTGCCGCAACCGCTCATTCGGCATTCCTTGTCGTCGCGAGCACCGGCGACATCAAGCAGCGAACCATCGCCAAGGAGGCGGCCGCCTGGTCGGCTCTCGACGTCGTGTGCAGAGACCCGGGCAGCGTCACAGCCGCGACCGCGCTCGTGAAGGCGGCCGAAGCCTATGCGGCAATCACGCTCGCCCTGCGCGAAGCCAAGGCGGCGGAATAGGAGAGACCATCATGCAGAAAGTATCGAAAGCCATCGCCGCTGCTGCTGGCGGCGCTCTGACCGGCACAGCCGGCATTCCCTTCATGCCGGATGACACGCCCTGGTACGGTTATCTGGCGCTCTACGCGCTCACGATTGGGCTGCCGGCGCTTCTGACCTACCTCGCGCCGAAGAATTCGCAGTAACGACAACACGGCTGGCTCTCATCCTCGGGGGCCGGCCCTTAAAACCGCGGCATTGCATACGAGGGCTAAGGATTGACCAACGGGACAGATGAGATGGGAAACGTGCGAGCTCCTGCCTGGAAGTGGGAGTGGAATCTTAACACGGTCGTTATCCTCCTCGGCTTTGCCGGAGGCCTCATTGCATGGGGCGCGACTTGGGAGCGATTAAGTGCGAACCAGAACACGCACGCTCAATCAATTGATCGGCTCGACAAGAGAATTACCGCGGTGGAGACATCCATCCGGCAGATCGACAATCACGAGCTGCGGCTATCTGGGGTCGAGAAGCAGGCGGCCGAGGCGGCAACCTCGATGCGCGCAGTCGAAAATACGCTTAACAGCCTGGCAGCCGACATGAGGGTCACGCGCGAGATACTGCAGCGGATCGAGGCCAGTCAGCGCGATGGGGCGCAGCGGCGGCGCTGAGTGCATGCATCGGCCTCCTCATAAATGAGGGTAGCAAATCCTGCGTCGGCCCCCTTTAATCTCAGGATTGGAGGAAGGAAGGAAACGATGAAGCCACCCAAATCAGATCATGAATACGAGGGATGCGAGCGTGATTGCATGGAGGCGATACAGGGACATATTCTCCGGCTGCTGGATGAAGCGCAATCTGTTGGATGGCATCCGGCCGACGTCGGCGCGGCGCTCATGGAGTTCGGTGACATGCTTGTTAGGGTCGATGGCCGGAAATTGCTTGAAGGATTCACAAGGGAGAACTGATGGACGCCACGGATCATTTCGTGCGCTTGATCAGCAGCGGCTTGAAGAAGGCGGCCAGCAAGGAAGCCAGCTAAGGCGATAAGCCAGCCTCGCAACTCACACGCGCAGTTCTGCCTCTACTCGACTTACTGTCTCCTTTGTGCTTCCATACAACATAGGGGTATTGTGCAGTTGGGTTGAGGGGACCAGATGCGCGACGTGCCTTCCCAGTTAAGCCGCCGCGCTTTGGTGCTCGGCCCACTTCTGTTTTTGGTTCCAAATGACGCCGAGGCGCGCAGACGATGGGGCGGTGGAGGCAGAAGTCGCTCGCCCTTCGTGCTGGTCGTAGGCGGCGTGCTACTTTGCGTATTGCTTGTCGCGAATTCCTTGTTTGGTCGTGATCTGCATCCAAAAGGGATAGGCAAGAAGTCGCGGGAGGCCGTGGGGGGATTCACCAACTCCAATCCGATCAAACGCCCGGCGGCGCCTAAAAGGGGTTTATCCGCCTGGGTGTTTATCCTGCCTCTCGCTGGCATCGTGATCGGTGGAGCCTACGGCTGGGCAACCGTGCCGCCGGCGGACACCATTTCCGCATCCTTCCCGATCTGTGCAGCGGGCGCGCGGACAACGTGCGTCGTGGATGGTGATACGTTCTGGCTCGATGGCATCAAGTACCGGATCTCGGACATCGACACGCCGGAGATCAGCGAGCCGCGTTGCGCAGAGGAAAAGGCGCTGGGCGAGCAGGCCAAGATCCGCCTTCAATCGCTTCTGAACGCCGGCGCCTTCGGGTTCAAGGCAGGCATGCGCGATGAGGACAAATACGGTCGGAAGTTGCGCGAGGTCTACCGAGGCGGCCGATCGCTCGGGGCACAGCTCGTCGACGAGGGGCTTGCGCACCGGTGGCTTGGTTTCAAACAGTCGTGGTGCGGATAAAATGAAAGACTCTGAGCTTGGGTGGGTCGTGAGTGCTGTAAGAGAGTTCTTCAATCAGGAAACCGCTCTCGGCCTGTTGGTCGGGATCTTCGTCGGTTTGCTGGCGTACTTTACGGTGTCGAAGCTCATTGGCGCCCGTCGACCAATTGAGGCCAAATCAGCAGTCGAGCGGCAATTCAGAAACGTCTTCGCCATCATGAGCGAGGACCGCCGACAGTCTTTGATCCGCTACTACATGGAGAAGTACGAGTGTGGTCGCGAAGAGGCCATGCGCCGGGCGGTCGAGGATCGCCAACGAGAGGCCAACAGGTGGTAGCAGACCAGCAGGAGCGATTGGCGGCGTGAAGCAGTGCCCGCGGGAGGGATGCGGACACTGCTCGTCTTCCTCGTCACCGAAGGAAAGAGCGGCGTCCTGCGAGGGGCGAGGACGCCGCTCAGTTCTAGAGTCGCACAAGGGATGCGACGGTATTAAACGTGGACCCTCTCAATTGGTTCCTAAAAGGCGGTTTGTGTTTTCCCCGCTTCCTAGCGCTATTTTCCTCATCATCCAACTGTTGCAGGAGATCGACGAACTTCCGGGGCAGCGGCCGGACTTGGAACACGGGAAGTGATCGGAGGAAATCAGTGTTGCGGGCGGATGTCATTATCCGCCGGATACGCCTCGCCAAATTTGTGTGGCGCTTCGTCATATCACCCGTCCAAAGGGACGAAACATCGTAGTTAGAGAATGGTTCCTTCAGAGCACAAGAAGCCGGGAATCCCCCCCGTAGTGGAGGCGATTTCCTGCCGTTTCTCATCATCCATCGTGAACCGCTGAAACCTTCTCCACCCGCCGCCCAAAGGGACTACTGTGATTGTTGACTGCCACATTTCCCCGGCTCTTTTGGTGCTATCCAGAGACACGCTATCTCAGAGAGGACCAATCCATGTGGCTCGAATTGCACGACAGCAATGGACCGATTTTCATCAACATGGACACCGTTACGCACTTCCAGCGGGTTGAGGGCCAGCGGCGCACCATTCTCGTCACCTGCGCGACTAGAAGCGGGACCTGCGTCACGCTCCAGGTTAAGGAGTCGCCTGAGGAGATCATGGACAAAATCAGTGAATATTAACGCAGATTGACCGGATCCGGCGCCCGTGACCAAGGATTAGGGGGCGCCGCCCGATCGGGCTGCTGAAACCGTCGAGTGCGGAGATGCTGGAGGAATTGCGTCAGGCTTTGAGGCTTTGCCTCCCCAAAGCTGGGAAACCGGAGGCAAGGCTCTTCCAAATCGTCGACGTCTTGCGTCTCGCCCGCACTGCATCCCCCTCAGAACGGCCATAAGGTGACCGCTTCAATGGCGAACATGCCCAGAACAAAGATCATGATTAAGGCGCCGACAATGTAGAGCTGTCGCACAACGGCCTCCTGGTTGCCAAACCAGGTGGTTTTCCGTGTGTTCCGTTCCGAGGTTTCCGAAAGTCCCCACAACGTCGATGATTGTGCCAGACCTAGCCCGACAGAGTGAGCATGGCGAACACAAACGCCACGAGAGCAACCATCAGCACGATGAAGCCAAGAACGAAAGCGTCCCGCATGGATAACCTTCAATCGTACGAGGATGAGCGATGCCAGAAGGAGATTGGCAGCGACTGACATCGCTCTTGCCGGCCGTGTCTAAAAAGCCAGCATCCTCCCTGCGGGGGAGGGTACTAAACGCTACACCCTCTGGATTGTTCCGGGCTCGAGCAAGGGGCGCGAATACCTCATGCTCGCGAGCGCGACGCCTTTTGGTCCCTAGATCCATTCATCGTCAAAGGGGAGGGGGATGATCTGTCGGCGGACAATATACGATTCAGCATGCCGGCTCACGCTTCGCACGCTCAGCGCGCGCCCGGCAAGGCAACTGGAACTTTCCGCGCCAAACACCTATGCCAGCTGACTGCGCTGCCTCCTGCGCATCGGCATAAGCCCCCTTGCTATATCTCTCCCAATCCACTGCATTGCCGCTCTCGACCAACCAACGATTGACCTCGCGGCCGTCGGCGCGAAAACAAACGCCCACAAACCGTTTGTACCGATCGCGCTCGACGAACTCGCAGCGGGTGGGACGGGAAGCGGCGAGGAAACGATCAAGCGCGAAGGCTGCCTCCTTGCCACAGCGGTAGGTGCCGCCATCACCGTCCTCACAGAACTGCCAGCTCTCGGGTGCGTCGACGCCATGGAGGCGAATGCGCTCGCCTCTGATTTCTATGGTGTCGCCGTCGATCACGGATGCTCGGCCAATGATGGGTTCTTCTGCGAATGCCGGCTGCCAGACCACGGCGCCAAGAATGCACGCCAATGTTAGCTTTCTCAACGAGTCCACGAAATCTTCCTATGCTGAGGATGCCTGAAGTCTGGAAAACCAGCGCTGTCCCACCAACATCTTTCTGATCATCAACAAGGCTTTGATTGGAGGGTCAAAGACATGGTCTTGTTTTCCGATTTCGTTATTGATGAGGGTGAGTTGTCTATGCTGCGACGTGTTCACAACCATGCTTGTTCCTTTAAGGAACTGGAACCGGAAAGCGAGGAGGGCATCGAAATCGGTAAGATGCTTTTCCATTTGTACCGACAGGGTGTTCGAGATGAGCTTGCTCTCATGCAAATGCTTACCGATGGGGCGCGTCCGATCCGCTTGTGACGATGCAGCGGACACGTTCTTTGTTGCTAGATAGCGGCTTCATCCGTCAACCGGCGAGGCTCAACGTCTGACCTTGCCGACAAGTATGGTGTTGCCATCCTTGTTTTTGCAGCTGCGGCAGCGCATGCGCCGCGCCAGGGCAAGGACCGGTTGCTGCTTGCCGAATCTCTTTGTGAGCCCGCGTCGGTCCAGCCGCTCCTCGCGACTGCAACGGCGACACCTGCAGAAAAGCTCATACCATTCCGGCAGGTTGGCGAAGGTGATTTCTTCAGGGGATCCGGCCGGCGCCGCATCGCAGGCCGGTCCCGTCGGGAGAGAGGATGCTCCTGAACCGGTAGCATGTGCGTGTAGACCAACCGGCAACGATCATAGAACGCATTCGTCGTCTTCTTGCATCCATTAGCGACGGCGAGCTCGATCAGCAATGACGGCATACTTCGATCGCCTATGCGATCAAAGAGGGCCTTCGCGTCGTATTGCTTCTTGACCCCGCACGGACATTCGACTCGTACTTTCCCGAGGAATTCGGAAAGCCACCACGCTCCCTCTCTAGGCATGGCGTGGAGGCCATTCTGCGGGGCGGTGCTCCATGCAGAACCAGTTCGGCTCCGCTGTCTTCCTGAGTGTAAAGCCAAAAGCGCCCCATTTCGTGCAGCCAGGTTGCTCGCAATAGTGTTCTAGAAGGGCCATGTCCTTATGGCGGTCAGCGCCTTGCTCGTCGCTCATGTTCTCGTACTCCGTGAAAACACGTAGTTTCCATCCTCAAGATTTCAGATTGGCGCGCCGCATCGCCGACCGAATGTTCTTATTATGTTCTCGTTTTCCGTAGAGTCAATGCGAGGTCACGGATCTCTGAGTCGATCGGAGGGGGATGGAAGCAGACCACGCAGAAGACCCGGCACGGCAGCGCTAGCAGCTCTTTCGGGGCGATGTAGCTGTCCGGCGGCGGGTACGCGGCAATGTCTCGCTGGCAATCCTCGATGAGAGTTTTCATCTTCTCTGCAGCAGCCATGATTGCCTCCTTGATCAGTTCAACG
The DNA here is from genome assembly GCF_020193655.1 of Ensifer sp. IC3342. GTDB lineage: Bacteria > Pseudomonadota > Alphaproteobacteria > Rhizobiales > Rhizobiaceae > Sinorhizobium. Next base: position 733,180 of record NZ_JADYVE010000001.1, on the reverse strand, counting down.
CGAACTGTTCGCGAGGGTTTCCGCCTTGCCGTGGCGGGAACGGCTCCTATCCTTCATGAAGATGGAGGAAAACCAATGTCAGACGACCCGAAGAAAAGAGGCCGCGACCGCGAACTCGTTTCCAACCAAGAGCACGAGGTTGCCTATCTGATGAAGACGGCGAAGGTCACGCGGCAGAAGGCGCTCGAGGCGATCCGCGAGGCTGGGCCCAGTCGTGAGAAGGTAATGGATTATCTCGCCAAGAAATAGCAGGTCGCACATCCCATCGCTCAGGACAGAACTTCTGGGCTCGCCAGGAGCCATCACAGTAGCGGCTTGGCTTGAATCCACCAGCGTCGCCCCTATATTCATCAATAGGCGACGTTCGAAGCGGTTCCCTTGGATGGAACAGGGCGAGTAAGCCCCCTAGCTAAACGAAGATACGTCGCGATCGGAGCTGCAGGGACCGACACCCTCTGCAGCTCTATTCGTCTCCCGCATGTCGTGGATGGCGCGACTGTACTGCGCCTTCGATTTTTCCGCTATGTCCCCGTCCCCCTAAAAGTCAATGCGACGATTTCGCGGATCCGTGCGTTAATGGCCGCATGGCCAGAGCGTCGTCGAGAAAGCCTCCCGATCGACCTTCACCGGACCCTATGCCGGCGCGGGTCGAACCCTGCCTTGCTGCGCTCGTCGACAAGCCACCGAAAGGGCCTGATTGGGCTTTCGAGGTGAAATGGGACGGCTACCGCCTTGCCGTCCATATTGAACCGGGACGGGTGCGGATCATCACGCGCGGCGGCTACGACTGGACCGAACGCTTCCCCTCGGTCGCGGACGATGCACGGCGGCTTGCCGTGAAAACGGCCATCCTTGACGGCGAGGCCGTCGTGCTCGACGACAAGGGCCGCTCCGACTTTGGAATGCTGCAGCGGGCACTCGGCCGCCTTCCGTCCGCCCATGAGGCAGGAGCGATTGTGCTCTACGCCTTCGATCTTCTTTATCTCGATGGTCGTGACCTGCGCCGGCTTCCGCAACGAGAACGCCGCCGTCTGCTGGAGCCCATCGTCGCCGGCCGCGAGGGAGCCATTCGCTCATCTGAACAAGTCGAGGCAGATGGAAACGAGTTTCTTCGGGTCGCCTGCGCGCATGGGCTCGAAGGCATCATCGCCAAGCATCAAGACAAGCCCTATCGCAGCGGCCGGGGTGACTGGTGGCAGAAGATAACGTGCACGCGCCGAGATAGCTTTGTCATAGTCGGATTCGAGCCATCAACGGTCCCTGGTGCAATCGGGCGGCTGATGCTGGCGGCAAGGAAGGGAGAGGGGCTGGTCTATGTCGGCGGCTGTGGCACGGGCTGGAGCCGCCAGGAATCGATCAAGTTGCGCGACCTGCTCGAAGGCATCGCAACGAAATCGCCGGCCGTGAACCTCAAGCGAAAGAATGCCGTATTCACTGATCCGCTGCTTATTGCTGATGTGGAATATCGCACCTGGACAGACGACGGCAAACTGCGGCATCCATCGTTCAAGGGGATCAGGGAACGGGCAGATGACGCAACGGTGTTTGCTCTCTCCTCAGTCTAGTCCGAGGATATCGGCTCTCGGCAAAGGGCTCCAACCTCTGGAACGTGCCTCTGTATAGATCTTCTTCCACCTCGCGCGACGTTCTACCAAGTCCGTTATACCAAGGAGAGCGACCCCCAATAAGCATGCAGAGCGTAGTTCCTCCTCGCTCCAGTTCTTCAAGTCTGCGAGTTCATCGTTCACGGCGACCTCCATAGCCGCTTGAGTATAGGCGGGCGGCCGCGGAGTAGACTACTTGCAAAAGTGCTAGGTTATTTCTTCCTACTTGCCATCCAATAGAATTTTCAGCGTCCTGATCATGTCGGCCGCATCGAGAAGAGCGTCTCTAACTTCAGCAGCAGGTCAAGCTGTCCGCGCGCGCCGCGGCAACCTGCAGATCAATCACCACATCTTTAGCCCGATTGCTGCCTCGTATGCCGGTCTGCTCGCGCATGTCGCGTATCGTGGCGATCGACCGACTGAGCAGTCGCTTGACCTCGAACGGCGTTAGCCTGTCCGCTTCGTTCGCAGCTCTGACCAGTTCGGCAATGAATTGGGTTGTGAGACTCATCAGTGACGGATGGGTTTCAGGGGCAACGTCAGCGGTGGACCGCTGCGGACGGCAAACTGCCTCCTGACTTGTCGCGAGGCACTGCCGTCGAATAAGGACCGGGGAAGCGTGACGTTGATGGCCCATTTGCAGGGGGCGGCCGGATCCGCACTCAGGTCCTGATGTCGAACGGCGCTAAGCGGCAAAACGTATTCTGGCCTGCGAAGGCCCTCACTTGGGTTCCCTAACCAGGTCAGCACCACCAAGATTTCCCCTCCGAGCTCGATCGCATCAAGCGCGCCCAGCTTGTCTCCGACAGTGACGTGTACCGCCTGCTCGTGGAAGTTAAATGCACTCAGCTTCATTTCATTCTTAGGGGCAATCATTTGGCTCGCGTCTTCCTGGCAGCTTTGTTCTTCTGCTTGTTTTGATTGACAATCCGTTCAACAAGTCTGTCGGTGTCCGCGTCTGTCCAACGCTTTATCGAGAGGTCATAGCGAATCTTGGGCTCCGGTTTCGCCGCCTCAAGAATTGTGTCGATGTCAGCCGGCAGCAGGAACATCACCTTCCCAATGATGCGGCAAGCGCCGAGCGCTCTAGCTCTCTCCCGCAATGTGCGTTCGGACACATGGATGCCGGCGGCCCGAAGCTTGGCAACTGCCGAGGCGGGCGTCATGGCTCCGTCTAGCGCGGAATTTCCGTCTACAGACATGGATACTTATCCCGGTGCGCACGCTGGTCGCGCATTGCCTTTTGGCCCGCCTTCGTCAACCAGATTTGATCTGGATGACCATGGCGGTCTGTCTCCGCGCTAGCCTCGACAAAGCCGCGCTCTTCCAGCTTCTTTTGCGTGTGGGAGCCATAATCCTTGAGTGCGTACCAGTCTACCCGAACCTCGGCGCCACGCGCCATCAGGTAATCCATCGCTTTCTGCTCTCTCCAGTTCAGCGGCGGCTGAATTGGCTCTGGCGGAATGTCTTCCCACGGAATGTCCCAAGCGGGATCTCTCTCTGGTTCCGGTGCTTTCGAAGACGCGGGCGCAGTTGAGTTCGGATGCAGCCGGATCGTATATCCTTCCGCCTCAACCTCTATTGTGATGTTGTTCCGCTTAGCGACAGCAGCCAGGCGATTGAGATCAGCCTGCTTGATCGGCGCTCGCTTTGTCATTTACTCGGGTCCGCCTTGGCTTTTTCAGCCAATCGCTTGCGCTCCGCCTTTTCAGCTTCCCTCTGCTTCCGGGTTTCCATGATGTCGTAGGTCTGGACTTTCTGTGCTGCTTTTTCCGCCTCCCTCCTTCTTCGCATCGCAGTAAAGCCCTCGTAGTGCTGGGTACCTCCAAAACTGACGCGCGCCGGCCGAGTCGGAGGTGGTGAATCGCGTGTTCTCCTCCTCTTTATGAAATCGTTGATGTCGTCCATGTGGAAGCCCAGACGGATCTTCGTCTTGCCGGCGCCAAGCGGGACGTAGGCAATCTCGCCAGCCTTGACGAACTCGCGCAGGGTCTTGGTGGAGATGTTGAGCATCTTTGCCGTTTGCTCGCTCGTGTACAGGAGCGGTTCGTTCAGGTCGTCAATTGGCATCACGCGTCTCTTCTTCCTCGGTTCTCGTTCGCAAGCCAACGCGCAAGCTCCGCTTCTGCGGATTCCTCCCTTGACATTTTTTGAACCTGCGGTGGCTGAAATGGCATTACTCGGACAATCGCTCCGTCACGCTCTAGCTCAACGGTAACCCCTTCGGAGTTAGCGACTTCGGCCATACGCTTCAATTCAGCGCTAGATATGATGGTCCTTCGCGTCATTGCTGGAACGTGCCTTTTCGAACGCTGTCGTGTTGCCGTCTCTATGTTTTAAGACGATCAGCGTTTGCGACCAGGGAGGCCGCCGGCATAGAAAGCCGCACGTCCCTGCCCTCCAGAGAACCGAGTTGGCGACTCCGGATCAGACGAATAACTTACCGTGATCGGTGGGCCCTTTGTTCGCTCGCGTCTGGCATTGATCATTTTGTTGGCTGTCTTGATTGCTTTGGCGATCCTGACGAGCGACATCGGGTCGGACTCAGTTTGTTGGCGTTTCTTCAACTGCGCGACTACATCTCGCAATTCAGATCGTGATAACCCCTGCGACTTGAGATCAACATTCTCCCAGCGTACCGAAATTGTCATGCTCCCCTCCAAGACGATTCGGGTAGACTCGTCCGGTAGAAGTTCGCGAGCAGCAATCACCCTGTCAAGTTGTGGCTGCTTTGCGTAGCCTCACGCCAGGCTGTCCATGGTTTAGAAATTCAATTCCTTCCTGCTCAAGGACCCGTTGAACGTTCTGCACGTTCTGCGCACGCCCGGCGATCTGCCCGGCGCCGGCCGCTTCCATATTACGGATCGTGTTCACGTTCACTCCCGCTTTCTCGGCCACGTCCTTCTGCTCAAGCCCCGCCAGAGCCCGCGCTGCCTTGAGCTGATTCCCCGTTGTAAGCATCTGAAAATCCTCTCTGAACCTACATAATTAGGTATCAGAACTAGATATGTGTTGACAAGGTGCGAAATAGTTTTAGGTTACTGAACATAGTTACCTAGTTCTTAAACCTAAATGAGGACCTGACATGCCGAACGCACCCGTTCAGGCAGCCGCTGAAGGCTTGCCGCAAACCAAACTCATTGAGATTGCCGACAGGCTGAGTGAGGCAGACGACTTCTGCCAGGCGATATTCATGGCAGCTTTTGGCCTTGAAGATAGAGACGACACGGCTGTGTTCCAGCGGCTCGCCGATATCGCGAAAGGGAAGGTGGGTCGCGCCAGGGCACTCGTCGATGAGATCCGGGGGGAGGTCCACCAATGACGCAGATCACCAGAAGGTCAGTCCTCGGCGCCATTGCAACCGCCGCTACGCCGGTCAAGTTCGCCGCGGCGGAAGTCGCTATCAGTTCCACTCTCGACGAAAGGTTGGCGGCTGCCAAAGCTGAAATCATTGCCTGCTTGACGGAGCGGTACGGCGTTGCGCCGGAAGACGTCGGCTCTGAGCGCGGCGTCTTCGTCTTCGTGCCGTATCCGCCAGAGTCCGTGGAATACGACGGTCCAGCCTTTTACGAAGTCGAAGGCAAATACCCCAACGGCAACAAGTGGTGCACGACCCTCTGGCTGGAGCGCGTCGACTACCAGACGGTGCCCGGCTTCTACTACCGAGCGGAGAGCCGGTGGAGGGGGCGGTTAGAGAAAACCATCCGACTTAAGCCGGGCAAGATCAGGATCATTCGGAGGCGCGACGATTACCCGAACGCCTAACAGCAGCAAACGCTCTCAAAGCCCGTCTCGGAATTGAGGCGGGCATTTTTGTTTCCGCTACGTTCTTCGAGCCGCATGAGCAATCTGTTTAATCTTTGTGAAGGACTGGTGGAGATTGTGGCCATATCCCCAGGCGATTCGCCTGGCAACGATGGAGAAAGCATGACGGTTCTGCAGTTCCCGGCCGATCGGCGCACGGGCGATGTCAAAAGATGCGCAGAAGCCCTCCAGCGGCTCCATGGAGAGCAAGCAAACCGTTTCTGGCGTTCTGAGATGACCGACTTTGCTGCGGCGCTCAGAAGATCAGGTGTCGACGAGGAAGAGATTTCGCGCCAAGCCAGCCTGTTCATGCACGCGGTGCAGATGGAGCTGCAGGTGGTGTTCGCCATCAAAGAGAACAACGCGTCCGCTTAAGCCATGTTGCATTCCATGTCGCGTGGAGTAGCCGAGCCCTCTAGGAAACCGTTGGAAATCAAGGGAATTAGCTTGCAACACGTTGCAACATGAAGGTGGCCGTTTGGCCAAGGTGGCGTTGCCCTAACTTCTTGATTTTACTTTGGAAAGTGATTGGCTGGGGAACCTGGATTCGAACCAGGACTAACGGAGTCAGAGTCCGCTGGTCTACCGTTAACCTATTCCCCAAGGCTCGCTGGCGGAGCGTGGCCGCCGCGTCGGTGTGGCGGGCTTATAAACAAAAGAACGGCCGATGCAAATACCTTTTGGCAAAAAAATGCGACTGGTCTGTGGCCAGCCGCTCTTTTCCACGCGCCAGGGTCGGGGCAGGATGCGGGAAAGACGGGAACCTGGCGGTGATCTGTTCGCCCGTTAGCCTCGGACCGGCCTCGATTTGCCGGCCTTAAGCGCGGCGCGTCTCACCAGACATGCAACTGCCGCGCTTGGAATCACTGCATGTTTTTGGCCTTAAATCGATTTCGATTTAACGAAACCTGCGCCAGCCGCGACGTCAAAAAAAGTTTGGCGAAAAGGGGCGGCGCTGGTACAGTCGCGCCAACGCAAAATCGAGAGAGCGCCTTGAGCGGCCGTCAGGCTTCGCGCGGCGCCATGGTTGAGACACGTGAAAGACCCCGATCACGGCGAAAAGCCGTCTGAATCCGGGGCGTCGGCAGCAGGTCGTGGCGAGGTGCGCAAGGTCGCTCCGCGCGGCGGAAAAGGCAAGCGGAGGCGGCGCAGGCCGTCAGGCTCGCCGTCTGCAGTTGCCAGCCAATCCGGCCAGGCCGGAGAAGCAGGGCGTCCCGCAGGAGTGGATGTGGCGGAGCCGGCGCGCAAGCGCAAACGGCGCCGGCGCTCAAAAGCAGCAAGACCGCAGGGCCAGATGGCCGCCGTTTCCGGCGGAAACGTCGAGCTTTTCGATGCGGCAGTCACCGAGAAGGGCCACAAGCGCAGCAAGAAGGCGCGCCATCGGCGCGGGCTTCAGGGGCGGCCGCTTGCGTCGAACGGCAAATCGCATGCTGCCGACCGGCCGGGCGATCCACGCGGTGCCGAGGCCGCCGCCGCTTCGCAGCCGGCGCAGGCACCTCGGCCGGAAAATCTGCGCGCACCCTTTGTTGCGGCCGGTGAACCGCCGGCACCGCTTTACGCGGCGCTCGACCTCGGCACCAACAATTGCCGCCTGCTGGTCGCACAGCCGACCCGGCCGGGTCAGTTTCGCGTGGTCGACGCGTTCTCCCGCATCGTCCGGCTCGGCGAGGGGCTCGGAGCGAGCGGGCGCCTTTCGGACGACGCAATGGAGCGATCCGTCGAGGCACTCAAGATATGCGCCGCGAAACTCAATGCCCGTTCGATCCGCCGCCGCCGGCTGATCGCGACGGAAGCTGCGCGTTCGGCCGCCAATGGCGAAACCTTTTTGAAGCGCGTGGCGGAGGAAACCGGACTGGAACTCGAGATCATCGATCGCGAGACCGAGGCGCGGCTGGCGGTTTCCGGCTGCTCGTCGCTGGTCGATCGCGAGACGAGATCCGTCGTTCTCTTCGATATCGGCGGCGGCTCGTCCGAGATCGCCATCATCCGCATTGGCGACAACCGGTCGAGCCGGCTTGCCAACCACATCACCCATTGGACGTCGCTCCCCGTCGGGGTCGTCACCCTTTCGGAACGCCATGGCGGCGAGCATGTGACGCCGCAGAGCTTCGAGGCGATGGTGCGCGAGGTCGAGGGCATGCTCGCCCGCTTCGACAGCCCTCCGGTCGAGGCTCTTGCGAATGGCGGCGACGGCTTTCATTTGATCGGAACATCGGGAACGGTGACGACCCTTGCCGGCGTTCATCTCGATCTGCCGCGTTACGACCGGCGCAAGGTCGATGGCTTGTGGCTGTCTGACGACGAGGTTTCGGCTATGCAATCCCGCCTACTTTCCTGGGATTTCGCAGCTCGCGCCGCAAATCCCTGCATCGGGCCGGATCGTGCTGATCTGGTGCTCGCCGGCTGCGCGATCCTCGAGGCGATCCGCCGCCGCTGGCCGTCGACGCGCATGCGCGTGGCCGACCGCGGTCTGCGCGAAGGCCTGTTGACCGATATGATGGCTGACGACGGCGCCTGGCGCCGCGCCCGTCCGCGCCGGCACCAGCGCAGCTTCAATGGCGGATCGGCGAACCAGGAAGGAAACAAGGCCCACGAAGGGAACAGGACCCACGAGGGGAACAAGGCCCATGAGGGGAACAAGGTATGACGAAATCGCCGATCGGCGGCAACCGCAGCGGCCGTAAGCTTGGCCAGAAGGTGAAGAAGGGCAAGCTCAAGGCTTCCTCGCGCCGCTGGCTGGAGCGCCACATCAACGATCCCTACGTCCAGCGGGCGCAGCTCGAAGGTTATCGCGCCCGAGCGGCTTTCAAGCTTCTTGAAATCGACGAAAAGCACAAGATTCTTGCCGGCGCCCGACGCATCATCGACCTTGGTGCGGCACCCGGAAGCTGGTCGCAGATCGCCGCCAAGGTGACGAATTCGACCGACGCCGACCCACGTGTGGCGGCGATCGACTTTCTTGAAATGGACCCGATTCCCGGTGTCCGCTTCCTGCAGATGGATTTTCTCGACCCTGAGGCGCCCGACAGGCTGAAGGAAGCGATCGGTGGAACGCCCGACCTCGTGATCTCCGACATGGCGGCGCCGACGACCGGCCACCGCCAGACCGACCATCTGCGCACGATGCATCTTTGCGAGGTCGCGGCGCATTTTGCCGTCGATGTGCTCGCCGAAGGCGGCCACTTCCTGGCGAAGACGTTCCAGGGCGGCACGGAGCGCGAGCTCCTGAACATGCTGAAGCAGAATTTCCGTCAGGTCATCCATGTCAAGCCTGCCTCGTCTCGCGCCGAATCGGTGGAGATGTTCTTGCTCGCCAAGGGCTTCAAGGGACGGCGGGCGACGGAAGAGGGGTCGGCGGAAGACGCCGCAACGGAGTAGAACATGCTGCTTTACGTGACGCTCGGCACGAACGATCTCGACCGCGCCGGCACCTTTTATGACAAGACGCTCGCGACACTTGGTCTTGAGCGCCGGAAGCAGGACGAAGTCGAGATCGGCTACGGCGCCGCAAGCGATGTCCGCTGCCGCCTCTGGGTGGTGACGCCGTTCAACCGCAAGGCGGCGACGATTGGCAACGGTTCGATGGTTGCGCTCGAGGCGGAAAACCGCGCTGCCGTCGATGCCTTCTACGCTGCCGCACTCGCGAGTGGCGGCACGGACGAGGGAGCACCCGGCTTAAGGCCGTTCCATCCGAATTTCTATGCCGCTTACGTTCGCGATCCGGACGGCAACAAGCTCTCGGCCGTCTGCGAGCAGCCGGAATAAAGCGGCGCTGTCGCTATCGAGCCTTCCTTATTTGCCGGCCGCCGTTTCGGCTTCACGCATTTGCAGGCGGTGACCGGAAACGGAGGCCCCGGCATTCTTCGCCATCGTCAGGAAGGGGATCGCTCCCAGCAGATTCGCGCCGGCGATGATCATGAAGGCTACGTGGAAGTCTTCCAGACCGAGCGGGCGGCCGCTGATCGCCGTTTCGACTTCAAGAATCGCGCCGGCGACGGCAACGCCAAGCGCGAGGCTGATCTGCTGCAGCACGGCGCTCATCGATGTTGCCTTGCTGGCATCCGCATCGTCGATTTCGGCGAAGGAAAGAGCGTTGACGCTGGTGAAGAAGAACGAGCGGGCGAAGCCTGCAATCAGCAGGATGGAGACCATCACCAAATAGGGTGTCGCGGGCGTGAAGAAGCCATTGGCGAAGGTCATCAGGGCGCCGACGACGGCCGCGACGATCAGCGTGGTGCGGAAGCCGGCAAAGGCGAGAACGCGGCGCGCCAGAAATTTGGTGGTGATGGCGCCAACCGCGCCGACGAAGGTGATGAGGCCCGACTGGAACGGATTGAGGCCAAAGCCGATCTGCAGCATCAGCGGCATCAGGAATGGGATCGCGCCGACGGAGATGCGGAAGATAGTGCCGCCGATCGTGGCCGCGCGGAAGGCGCTGTTCCTGAACAGCTTCAGATCGAGCACTGGTGCGGGATGCCGGCGGGCGTGGACAATATAGAGGAACGTGGCGGCGATGCCGGCCGAAACGGATGCAAAGCCGATCGCCGTCGGCAGCGCCGGCAGGCTGATGACCGACAGGCCGAAGACGATGCCCGACGCCGCGATGCCGCCAAGCAGGAAGCCGAGAATGTCGACCGGCGGCGGGTTTCGCCGCTCCATCTCCGGTAGGTAGATGCCGGAAAGCACGTAGCCGGCAATGCCGACCGGCACGTTGATCAGGAAGATCCAATGCCAGGAAAAATAGGTGGTGATGAAGCCGCCGAGCGGTGGGCCGGCGAGCGGTCCGACGAGCGCGGGGATGGTCAGCAACGCCATGGCCGAGACGAGCTCGCTGCGCGGCGCGCCTCGGACGAGAACGAGGCGAGCGACCGGCGTCATCATCGCGCCGCCCATGCCCTGCAGGAAGCGTGAAAGGACGAAGGCGATGAGGCTGTTCGAGATGGCGCAGAGCACCGAGCCGACGATGAAGACGAGAATCGCTGCACGAAAAATGCGCTTGGCGCCGAAGCGGTCCGCCATCCAGCCGCTCAACGGTATGAAGATCGCGAGCGCTACCATGTACGAGGTCAGTGCCAGTTTCAGGGTGATTGGGCCGACACCTATGTCGTGGGCGATCGCCGGCAATGAAGTCGATATAACCGTGGAATCCATCTGCTCCATGAAGAGAGCTATGGCAAGGATCAACGGGACGGTACGATTCATGCGGAAAGCCCTGGCGTGAGTGGCGCGGGCGCGGCGCGACAATGACGGCCTATAGCATAATTCCCGCAAGTTGAATCGCTTTCAGGAAATTATGGTCGCTCAAGCGCAACCGCGACCCTACAGCGCCGCGGGTCTTATCAGACGCGCGAAAGACGCTGTAGCACTTTTGAGTGCTGCATGTTTTTGTCCTTAAATCGACTACGATTTAAGGACAAAAACATGCAGTAGGCGTCTAAAAACACGAAAGCCGTCGAAGCGCAAACCAAACCAGCGATTGCAGATCAAAAGCCTGTGATCCCGTCTGTCCATTTTCATCGGGGCCCTACTGCCTGCCTGTCACGCACGTCGTAGCAACGGGCACAGTTGTAGGATGGAGGGACGACGATGGCATTGTCACTGACGCGCCGAACGCTGTTCGGAACGGCAGCAGCGGGCGCTCTCGCGGCTCCGACATTGTTGACGGAGTTCGCCAGGGCTCAAGACGCAACGGAACCACCTGGAATGACGAACGGCACGGCTTTCAAGACGCTCAAGCTCGGCACCGCCAAGATCACGGTGATCAGCGACGGCACGCGCATGTCGGGAAAGCCGCACGAGACCTACGGGCTCAATCAGCCGGCTGATGCGGTTTCGGCCCTGCTGACGGAAAATTTCCTGCCCGCGGACGGCTTCGTCAACGGGTTCTCACCGGCACTCGTCGACACCGGAACCGATGTCGTGCTTTTCGATACCGGCTTTGGTGAGGCCGGCCGGGAAATGGGAACCGGTAAGCTTGTCGATGGGCTGACAGCCGCGGGCTACACGCCCGACCATGGTCTCGGTGGTGGTGATCACCCACATGCATGGCGACCATATCGGCGGTCTCATGACTGCCGGAAGGCCAACCTTTCCGAACGCGCGCTACGTCACCGGGCAGGTCGAGTACGATTTCTGGAAGGACGAGGCGCGTATCGGCACGCCGGCTGAAAACGGCCACAAGGCCGTGCTCGAAAAGGTCGTTCCACTTGCGGAAAGGACCACTTTCATCGCCGATGGCGCAGAAGTTGTACCGGGCATCACCCCGCTCGCCGCCTTCGGCCATTCTCCGGGGCACATGGTGTTCCGGCTTGATTCCAACAACAAGGCACTGATGCTGACGGCGGACACGGCCAATCATTATATCCTGTCGCTGCAGCGGCCCGATTGGGAGGTTCGCTTCGATATGGATAAGGCCGCTGCAACCGCTGCGCGCCGCGAGGTCTTCGACATCATCGCCACCGATCGCTTGCCCTTCATCGGCTATCACATGCCGTTCCCGGCGGTCGGCTTCGTCGAGCGGAACGATCTCGGCTACCGTTTCGTGCCGGCGACCTATCAGTTCGATATCTGAGCGCAGAGAAATGTTGCTGTGCAACAACAATTTTCAGGGTCCGGGAGATTTCCGGGCCTTGACTATTCCCATTCCGACATATCCGTGTTACGAGCCCTCGCCAACTTCCAAGACAAGCTTTGAAGTCACCCGGTGGACAAATCGCTGACGGTCCCCGGGGATTTTCGTTTATTGAAGAGGAACTGGCCATGGCGCGTATCATCGAAACGGCAACCGGTCTGGAGGCTTTGACCTTCGACGATGTTCTGCTTCAGCCGGGACATTCCGAGGTCATGCCGGGCCAGACCAACATCTCGACCCGCATCGCGCAGGATATCGATCTCAACCTGCCCATTCTGTCTTCCGCGATGGATACGGTCACCGAAGGCCGCCTGGCGATTGCCATGGCCCAGGCCGGCGGCATCGGTGTCATTCACCGCAACCTGACCCCTGCCGAACAGGCCGAAGAGGTTCGCCAGGTCAAGAAGTTCGAGAGCGGCATGGTCGTCAACCCGGTCACGATCGGTCCGGATGCGACGCTGGCAGATGCGCTGAGCCTGATGAAGGTGCATGGCATTTCCGGTATCCCGGTCGTCGAGAACGGCGGCGCTGGCGGGCAGAAGCAGGGGCGCCTGGTCGGCATCCTCACCAATCGCGACGTCCGCTTCGCCTCTGATCCCGGTCAGAAGATCTACGAGCTGATGACCCGGGAAAACCTGATTACGGTCAAGGAAAACGTCGACCAGCAGGAAGCCAAGCGTCTCCTCCACAAGCACCGGATCGAGAAGCTCCTGGTGGTGGATCCGGACGGCCGCTGCGTCGGTCTGATCACGGTCAAGGACATCGAGAAGTCGCAGCTCAATCCCAACGCGTCGAAGGATGCGCAGGGCCGGCTTCGCGCCGCCGCCGCCGTCAGCGTCGGTGACGACGGTTTCGAGCGCGCCGAGCGGCTGGTCGACGCCGGCGTCGACCTGATCGTCGTCGACACCGCGCACGGTCATTCGCAACGCGTGCTCGACGCGGTTGGGCGGATCAAGAAGCTGACGAACTCCGTTCGCATCATGGCGGGCAACGTGGCCACGGCGGACGGCACCAAGGCGCTGATCGATGCCGGTGCCGATGCCGTCAAGGTCGGGATCGGTCCCGGCTCCATCTGCACGACGCGTATCGTCGCCGGCGTCGGCGTGCCGCAGCTTGCGGCGATCATGGCGGCTGTCGAGGCCGCACAGGCGTCCGGGATCCCGGTAATCGCCGACGGCGGCATCAAATTTTCCGGTGACATGGCGAAGGCCATCGCAGCCGGCGCGTCCGCGGTCATGATCGGCTCGCTGCTGGCCGGTACCGACGAGAGCCCGGGTGAAGTCTTCCTCTATCAAGGTCGCTCGTTCAAGGCCTATCGCGGCATGGGCTCCGTCGGCGCCATGGCGCGGGGTTCGGCCGATCGCTACTTCCAGGCCGAGGTGCGCGACACGTTGAAGCTCGTGCCGGAAGGCATCGAAGGACAAGTCCCCTACAAGGGGCCGGTGGCGGGCGTGCTGCACCAGCTCGCCGGTGGCCTCAAGGCCTCCATGGGCTATGTCGGCGGCGCGACGATCAAGGAGTATCAGGAACGCGCGACCTTCGTGCGCATCTCTGGTGCCGGCCTTCGCGAGAGCCACGCGCACGACGTGACGATCACCCGCGAGAGCCCGAACTATCCGGGCGCCGTCTGATATCTCCACGGGACGCCGTCCGGCGTCCCGCTCCACCCGCTACTTTGACGCGGAACACCGATGACAGGCTTCGAGATCTTCTGGCCGATGGTCGCCCATGCTGTGCTGGTTTTCGCGCTCTATGCGCTGCTCTCGGCGCGTCGTGCTTCGCTTGTTCGAACTGGCAAGGTTGAGGCGTCGCAGTTCCGCGAAAATCGCCACGAGCCGGCCGAGAGCCTTGTCGTCCGCAACAGCATCGCCAACCAATTCGAGTTGCCGGTGCTCTTCCATGTCTGCTGCGTGCTGCTCTACATCACCGAAGCCGACAACCTTCTCTCCCTCGGTTTCGCCTGGCTCTTCGTCGCTCTGCGCTACGTCCATGCCGGCGTTCACGTCACCAGCAACCGGCTCCGTTATCGCCGCCCGCTGTTCATCGCCGGTTTCGTGACACTCCTCGCCACGTGGGGCTGGCTCTGCGTCTGGATGGCGACCAGCTGATCGCTGTTTGCCGGCACGACTGTTTCAGATCTGCGACGAATTCTCCACTGAATGGCCGCTCCTTGATGCGCGTCAACTGACCGCGGTTGTTCTGCCGCTAAGCTCCCGTCCGTCCGCGCGCCTCACAGAGGATGTGCGCGATGCCGGCCGCGCCGGCGCCAACGTCGAGCATCGGAGGAGATTGATATGACCATGAAGGCCGCTGTGGTACGCGAGTTCGGCAAGCCACTTGTTATCGAGGAGGTGCCGATACCGAGGCCCGGGCCTGGCCAGGTTCTCATCAAGTATGAGGCGACGGGCGTGTGCCACACCGATCTGCATGCCGCAAAGGGTGATTGGCCGGTGAAACCAAACCCGCCCTTCATTCCGGGCCATGAAGGGGTGGGTTACATCGCCAAACTCGGCGCCGGCGTCACGGGGCTGAGAGAGGGCGACCGTGTCGGCGTTCCATGGCTGCACACCGCCTGCGGCTGCTGCACACCCTGCCGGACCGGCTGGGAAACACTTTGCGGCAGCCAGCAAAATACCGGCTATTCGGTCGATGGCACCTTCGCCCAATATGGGCTCGCCGATCCGGATTTCGTCGGGCGGCTGCCGGCCAGGCTGGAGTTTGGCCCGGCGGCACCGGTGCTTTGCGCCGGGGTCACGGTCTACAAAGGACTGAAGGAAACGGAAGTGAGGCCCGGTGAATGGGTGCTCGTCTCCGGCATCGGCGGCCTCGGTCACATGGCCGTGCAATATGCCAAGGCCATGGGCATGCATGTCGCCGCGGCCGATATCTTCCCGGACAAGCTAGCGCTTGCCGAGAGGCTCGGCGCCGACCTCGTCATCGATGCAAGGTCGCGCGACGCGGTGGCGGAGGTGCAGAAGCGGACCGGAGGGGTGCACGGAGCGCTGGTGACGGCGGTCTCACCAAAGGCGATGGAGCAGGCTTACAATATGCTGCGTTCCAAGGGCACGATGGCGCTCGTCGGCCTGCCGCCGGGCCAGATCTGCCTGCCGATCTTCGATACGGTCCTGAAGCGCATCACCGTGCGCGGCTCGATCGTCGGCACCCGTCAGGATCTGGAGGAGGCTCTGGAATTTGCGGGCGAGGGGAAGGTCGCGGCCCACTTTTCCTGGGACAAGCTCGAGAACATCAACGCCATCTTCGACCTGATGGAGGAGGGCAGGATCGACGGCCGCATCGTCCTCGATCTCAACGGTTAGGCGATGAGATGAGCGGGGTCGTGCCGGTGGAGCATCATACAATCCGGTAACGCAGTTTTGTACGCCATGCGCGCGCCGGTTGACCTATCCTGCCGGCGGGCGGCTTTCCTTCCGGTACCGCCTACGGAGAGGATAGCCGAAGGAGAGCGCTATGAACGAACCCGTCATCACTCAAGCGATGATCGATGCCTATGACGAATATACCCATCTGACACTGGACCGCCGCCGTTTCATGGAGACACTGAGGGCACTGGCCGGTTCCGCTGCGGCCGCTGCGGCGATTGCTCCGATGCTGGCGGCGAATAGTGCCAAGGCGGAGATGATTGCCGACACCGATCAGCGCATCAAGGGCGAGGACATTACCTATCCGGGCGCCGACGGCGACATGGAAGGGTATCTCGTCAGACCGGCCGATGCCTCCGGCAAGCTGCCCGCAGTGATTGTCATCCACGAAAACCGCGGTCTCAATCCGCACATACGCGACGTCGCGCGCCGTATGGCGCTTGAAGGTTTTGTCGCCCTTGCGGTCGATTTCCTGTCTCCCGAAGGAGGAACGCCGAGCGACGAGGACAAGGCCCGCGAGATGATTGGGGCGCTTGATGCTGGCGCAACCAACGAAAACGCGGTTGCGACTGTCACCTTCCTCGAGGGCCACGAAGCAAGCACGGGCAACGTCGGTGCCATCGGATTCTGCTGGGGCGGCGGGCTCGTCAACCGCCTCGCCGTAAACTCACCCGACCTCAAGGCCGGGGTCGCCTATTATGGTGCGCAACCGAAGGTCGAGGATGTTCCGAAGATCAAGGCGGCAATGCTGCTGCACTATGCCGGCCTCGACGAGCGCATCAATGCAGGCATCGAAGACTATCGCAAGGCGCTGACCGCGAACGGCAAGGACTTCGCGATCTACGTTTACGACGGTGTCAACCACGCCTTCAACAACGATACGTCGGCCGCCCGCTACGACAAGGCCGCAGCCGATCTCGCCTGGGGCCGCACGGTCGAGTTCCTGAAGGCAAAGCTCGCCTGACAACCGAATGGGCTGCCGGGTAGGTTGAAACGGCGTCCGCTTTGGCTCCGGTATCCATCGAGAAGGCCACGCTTGCTTCCGCAAGCGTGGCCTTCCCTTTTGACGAAAAAAGCGTGGCTCTTACCACCCAGGGAGCATGTGGCTCTGCCTCAGGCGCGGATAACGCGGATATCCCTTCAAATCGCCGTCGAGGTCGTCGTTGACCGTGATCGGCGTGATGTTGTCGAGGCAGGCCGTGATGTGGTTGGTGATCGCGTTCGAGAGCGACGGCGAAAGGCCGGGGCGCTTCATGATGCCGATCTGAACCGGCGCCAGCGCCGGGAAGCCATCGGCTAGTGTCAGCACCTTCATGCCGGGTCTCAGCGCTGATTCCGGCAGCACCGAAACCGCCATGCCGGCGAGCACGGCGGCGGCAACGACGGTCGACGACCAGCTTGTGAACAGGATCTGATATTCCTTGCCCGTTGCATCGAGCGCCGCGCAGGCGGCCTGCCGCCACTGACAGTCGCGTCGGCCGACAGCAAGCGGGATCGGCGCGTTTTCCGGCAGCGGGTGGTTGATCGAGCTCACCCAGCAAAGCGGTTCCGTCCGCACCACGTCGGAGGCCCGCGCCCTGGGATTGTGGGTGACGAGCGCGATGTCGAGGTCGCCCTTTGCCATCTTCTCGGCGAGGTCGACCGAGGGTTCGCAGACGATGTAGAGCTCGACGTTCGGATGGGTCTTGGCGAAACGAACGATGATCTCCGGCATGTAGCGATCGGCGTAATCGTCCGGCGTTCCGATCCTGAGCGTGCCCTCGAGCCGGTTGTCGTCGAAGGATGCAATCGCCTCGTTATTGAGGCGGATCATACGGCGCGCGAAATTCAGGAGCCGGTCGCCTTCGACGGTCAGCCGGTTGCCGCGCCCGTCCTTCATGAAAAGCGGTTTGCCGATACGCTCTTCCAGACGCCGCATCTGCATCGAGACAGCGGACTGGGTCTTGAACACACGATCGGCGGCCTTGGTGAAGCTACCCGTGTCCGCGATGGCAACGAAAGTTTGCAACTGGTCAATATCGAGCGGTACTGACATGGCCGTAATACCCATAAGATTGTTTGATGAATATCATTAAAAACATTCGTTGGACTGATCAATAAGCATTTGCGACTAATAGCCTGCAAATCACATCAAGTCCCGTCCGCGAAATTCGTCGCTAACCCTGAAAATTACTGCCTGCCCCTGCGTATGACCTCCCCGCAGGGAGTGGGCTTCTTCGTGCCTGAAAAAGGAGTACCGCCATGCGCACGACCCAACACGCCCTCGATCTCGACCTCGTTGCAGGAAAGCAGTCGCTTGCATCCCGTACCGCAGGCGTGACCGGCGTGCTGACGACTGTCTGGCGCCTGTTTCGCAACCGCTGCCAGATCGCTCGCCTGCACGATCTTGATGATCGGCAATTGCTCGACATGGGATTGAAACGCGAAGACCTGCACGAGGCTTTGACCTCCTCGTTCTTCGACAATCCGGGCAGCTACCTGACGCGCGCGTCCAGAAACCGGGCGAACCTCTTCTACCGGGGGATACGCCACAATTAAACCCTTGGCGCATCCCGCCGCCTTGGATGCGCCATACGGCATGATCCGCGACCGGTTGCCGCCTTCGCGGATCATGCCGTCGAAATCAAGTTCACGGTGCGCCGACCCGCACCGAAACGTTCCCCGCAGGGTATGAGCCAATAGACCCTGCCGCTTGCCCGGTGCATGACCAAGACATGCACCGGGCTTTTTTGCGCGCGGTCCTGCAAGGGTGCTGTCGAAGGTGTCCGATGGATTCGTTTGAAAGCGATGTGCCTTAAAGCAATTCCAGGAAAAACGTGTAACGATTTTCAGTCCGGAATTGCGTCGTTTCAAAGCGTTGTTCGCTGTTTCAATGAAAGCGATGAAATGGTCTAGGCCTTGTCGCCCGAACTTTTTCTGTAGCTCTCGAACAGGGCGTCGATGTTCTTCTGGTATTCCTTCTGCATCTCGAGCCCGCTGTCGAACATCGTGTTCATCATTTCGGTAAATTGCGCGAAGGCCGGGTTTTCCGCTGGTGCTTTTTTGGGTGTGCTCGCACCTTGCTGCATCATGTCCTGAAACGCCTTGAAAAAGGGATTGTCGGCGAAGATGTCCGGCATATTCGGCTTCTCTTCCGTCTTTGCCATGCCGAAGAATCCCTGCATCGCCTGAATGAAGGGATTGTCGAAGGCGGCCGGGGCAGGGTCGGGTTTTTTGGCGAGCCCCGTCGCCTCCATCCATTGCTGCATCATCGCCATCATGGGATTGTTGGCGAAGGCGTCTCCGGACGCGGCGGTCGTTTGTTTGAAGAGGCCGCCCATCAGCGTGCTCGCCATCACCGGCAGCATCTGCTTGTAGATCTCCTGGCCAATGCCGGTCATTTGCGCGGCCTGCGCGGCGATTGCGCGCGACATCTCCTTGGAGCCGAAGAGTTGGCCGAGCACACCGTTGCCATCGGCCATGCCCTGCGGCGTGAAGGCCTGGCTCATGTCCTCGAAATATTTTGCATAATTGCCGGTCGAAAGCGCGCCCAGCAGCGCACCGAAATCATAGGGGTTGGCGGTGTTGCGCTTGAAGGCCGTGGAGAAAGCGGGCAAAAGCGCCGCCGTCGCCTTCGTCATCTGTTCCTGAGCAAGGCCGAATTGCTTCGCCATCAACTCGATGGCCTTGCCGTTCTGCGCCTGGGCGAACATGTCAAAAAGCGGTGCCATCCCATTTCCTTCCCGGACGAACGACGCATCTCACTGCACTATAACGGGAATTGGGAGACTGCAAACCGCCTTTTTAAGCGAGCGACCGTCTCGGTGTTTCTCAGTACTGGTATTCGGCGAAGACCGGCTCGACGGAACCGTTCCAGCGGCCGTTGTAAAGCGCCAGCAGGTCTTCGGCGAGCGTCGCCTTCTTCGCCAGCACTTCGTCGAGCGGCGCCAGGAACTGGCCTTCGTCTACTCCGTCGCCGTTCAGTCGATTGCGCCGCTTCAGACCCGCGCGCGAGATCGCCAGAACTTCACGCGCGATGTCGAAGAGGGAGGTCGTGCCGAGCTTCGCGGAAAGCGCTTGGGCGGGTACGGCATCACGCAGCGCCTGCACGTCCTCGTAGCTCCAGCTCCGGGTCAGTCCCTCGGCCGCGGCAAGCGCCTCGTCATCGTAGAGCAGGCCCACCCAGAAGGCCGGCAGTGCGCAGATCCGGCGCCAGGGGCCGCCATCGGCGCCGCGCATTTCGAGGAAGCGCTTCAGCCGGACATCGGGGAAGAGCGTCGACAGGTGATTGGCCCAGTCGCCCATATTGGGTTGCCATTCGGCGATCTCGCCCTTGAGCGCACCGGCCATGAATTGCCGGAACGTCACATGGGTACAGTCATGGTAGTGCCCATCGCGTACGACAAAATACATCGGTACGTCGAGCGCCCATTCGACATAGTCGGCAAAGCCGAATTCCGGCCTGAAGGCAGCCGGCAGCAGGCCGGCGCGCTGATTGTCCGTGTCGCGCCAGATGTCTCCCCGCCAGGAAAGCAGGCCGTTGGGCTTGCCGTCGGTGAAGGGGGAGCTTGCGAAAAGGGCGGTCGCGAGCGGCTGCAGTTTCATCGACACCTGCATCTTGCGCCGCATGTCCTCCTCGGAGGAGAAGTCGAGATTCACCTGGATGGTGCAGGTGCGATACATCATGTCGAGGCCCTTGGTGCCGACCTTCGGCATGTAGCGCGTCATGATGCCGTATCGCGATTTCGGCATACGCGGCGTCTCGGCAAATGTCCATTTTGGACTACCGCCGATGCCGAGGAAACGAATGCCGAGCGGTTCGGCAATTTCCCGAAGAACGGCCAGGTGCTGGTTGGATTCCTTGCAGGTCTGATGCAGGTTTTCGAGCGGCGCGCCGGAGAGTTCGAACTGCCCGCCCGGCTCCAGCGAAATCGCGCCATTGCCGGATTGCTCGGCGAGCCCAATGATGTTCCCCTCGTCGAGGATCGGTTCCCAGCCGCTTTTCTCGGCCATCCCGTTCAGAAGCGCCTGAATGCTGGCTTCGCCGAAATAGGGCACGGGACTGTTGTCCGCCTTAAAGAAGGCGAATTTCTCATGCTCCGTCCCGATCCGAAACTTCTCCTTCGGCTTCGATCCGGACTCCAGATAGGCGGTCAGTTCAGCGACAGAGGTAACCGGCGTCTGGTCGGTGGTATCTCGGGCCATATGCGTCTTCTTTGTTTGAGCAGCGCCCGCCGGGCAGCAGGAGCGATGATGGGTGCTTGAACCGTAATTACGTGCGGCGCAAGTGAATTTCTTTCAAGATCTCCTCAAAAAAACTCCGTGCTACAGGATTCCTTAAATCGGAGTCGGCTTAAGGGCAAATCGTGCAGCAATTCAAAGCGCTACAGCGTCCTTTGCGCGTCTGATTGGACGCGCGGCGCTGTAGAGGACGACGGATCATCGCCAGTCGCCAACCGCCGCCTGGATGACGGCCATCGCCGCGACCGCCGCCGTGTCCGCGCGCAGGATCCGCGGTCCGAGCGGGATCGCGGTCACAAAGTCGAGGCTGCGCAGCAGCGTCCGCTCTGCGTCGGAAAAGCCGCCTTCTGGGCCGATCAGCAAGGCGAGCTTACGCTCGGCAATTGCTTGCAGGATCGGTAGCGGATTCTGGCTTTCGTTGCCCTCGTCGCAGAAGATGATGCGCCGATCACGCGGCCAGCTCTGAAGAAGATCGTCGAGTTTCCTCGGGGTGTCGACGGGAGGAATGCCAAGCACGCCGCATTGTTCGGCCGCTTCGATCACATTCGCACGTACCCGGTCGAGGCTGCCGATCTTGCCTTGAACATGCTGCGTCATCACCGGCTGGAGTCGGCCGGCCCCCATTTCGACGGCTTTCTGGACCAGATAATCGAGCCGGCCCACTTTGAGCGGCGCGAAGAGATAGACGAGGTCGCAAGGAGCGGGCTGCGGACGCGTCTGTTCGATCGCAGTAAGCAGGAGACGCTTTCTGGACGGCAGCGAGAGTTCCGCCCGCCACTCGCCGTCGCGGCCGTTGAAGACCAGCAGTGATGCGCCCTCGTCGAAGCGCAGTACGTTGACGAGGTAGTTGTACTGTTCCTTGCTGGCCTCGTGTGTCGAGCCGGCGTGAAGCGGGCTTTCCAAGAACAGGCGTTGCATACGGAAATTGGCACGCAATTCGGTCACCTTCAGAGGAAAAAGCCGGAAAGGATGAGATAGACGAATGCGGAGAGCAGGGCAGACGCCGGCACCGTGATGACCCAAGCCGCAACGATCGTCAGGAAATGGGAGCGGCGCACCAGCCGGCGTCGACGCACCTCGGCGAAATTGGCTTCCGCAGCGCCCATGAAATCTTCCTGCCCAGTCTTCTTCCGAACATACTCGAGCCGGTGCCTGGAGCGGCGCGTGTACCACTCGCGGAAGAAGCCGACGCCGAACACTGCACCGACCGCCGTGTGCGTGGAACTGATCGGCAGGCCGACGGCGGATGCAAGCAAAACTGTGACTGCCGTGGCAAGCGCAACGCAGAAGGCGCGCATGGGATTGAGACGGGTGATCTCTTCGCCGACGACCCGGATCAGAAGCGGCCCGTAGAGCAACAGACCGATCGATATGCCGAGCGCGCCGATCAGCAGCACCCAGAAGGGCGCGCGCGCGCTTTCTGTCGATACGGCGCCATTGACAGCGGACACGATCGCCGAAAGCGGACCAATCGCGTTGGAAACGTCATTTGCGCCGTGCGCGAAGGAAAGCAGCGCCGCTGAGAATATCAAGGGCATGCGGAATAGCTTGCGCAGCGACTGATTGCGGTTGTCGAGCCCCTCAGACTGGCGGTGGATCCACGGCTTGCACGACACATAACAGACGATGCTCATGAACAGGCCGATGAGAAGACAGGTCGAAAGCGAAATGACGGCCACATGAATGAGCGCGAAAGCCGCCACATAGGCGGTGAAGGCGCCCGCAGTCACACCCAGGACGATCGGCATCCAGCGTCGCGCGGCCTCGATCTTGTCCTCGCGATAGATGATGAATTCCTTGAGGAAGGCCAGGAAAATCGCCGCGATGGCGCCGCCAAGCAACGGCGATATCGACCAGCTTGCTGTTATGCCGGCGAGCGCCCACCATTTGACACTTGAAAAGCCGGCGGCAGTCATGCCGGCACCGGCGATGCCGCCGATGATCGAGTGTGTGGTAGATACCGGCGCACCCGAATAGGTAGCGATGTTGATCCAGGCTGCGGACGAGATCAGGGCGGCCATCATCACCCACACGAGTGCCTGAGGATCGACGAGCCCGCCGTCGACGATGTCGGCCTCGATCGTGAGCGTGACCTTCCGCCCCGCAATCAAAGCGCCGGCAATTTCGAAGACGGCGGCAATCGCCAGGGCCGTCGCCATCGTCATCGCCTTCGCACCGACGGCGGCGCCGACGTTGTTCGTCACGTCGTTGGCGCCGATGTTCATCGCCATGTATCCGGCAATCGCCGCCGCAGCGACGACGATGGCAGCACCCGACGAGCCGACAACGTAGATTGCCGCGAATGCCATGCTGAGAAGGAGGAAGAGCAGCGCGAGGCCGGGGGCCGCCAACCTGCGCCTCACGTGATGTGACGCTTCCTCGGCAAGACTGAGCTTGTCGAGGTCCTTGTCCAGGGTCAGCTTTTCCAGGCGCGGACGCGGCACGGGTCGATCTCCATTGTCATAATCGCCAGTAGCGGTACGGGCGAGCGCGTTCAAGCGGAATTGAAAGGAGAACGGCCGCAATGGCCGATGGCCGGTTTTTCAAATGCGGCTGATGCCGTCCGCCGACGTCCTGCGTCAGCCGTTTGCGCTCTTGGGAAGGGATGCGGCTGCCGCCGCCATCCGTTCCCCGAACGCCAGTATGAGGCTCTTCAGCGAGGGTTCGGCAACACGGCTTGCCGCTTCCTTGTAGTCGACCCATTCGAGGCGTCGTGTGCCCTTTTCAGGGAAGTTCTTGCAGAAGTCATCGACTTCGAGCGCGTGCACCTGGACCTTGCAGGAGATCTTGAGCCCATGGTTCATGCGCTTCTGGTAGACATAGGCGCCGATTGCGGCCCTTTGCGCCTTGCCTTTCACTCCGGCCTCTTCATAGGCCTCGCGTTCCGCGACCTCGTGAGCCCGCTTGCCTTGCATCGGCCAGCCCTTGGGAATGACCCAGCGACCGGTATCGCGGCTGGTGATCAGGAGGATCTCCAGAGCGCCCGTCTTCTTGCGGATCCGATAGCAGAGCGCGGCATATTGCATGCGCGCCGGGCGACGCAGCATCAGATGCACATCAGCAGCTAACCGGTTCAGGAAGTTCAAGGGGATCGATACTCCTTATGCGAATCAACAGGCATTAGCAGTTTCGCAAGTATGACTCGGCCAGCTTGCCTGTAAATGACGTTTATAAGGCCTATAACCGGCGAGATCACGGCGAGGTTCCGACAGGGTCATCGCTCGTTGCGACTATGCATAACGCAAGGGCCTCCGGTATCGCTCCCGTCCGGCGAATGCGTCTCCATTTCTGATGACAGGCCTACAGCGCCGCGCGTCTAATCAGACGCACAAAGGACGCTCTGATTCCAGAGCGTCTTATCCACTTTCTGCGATGCCACTTGAAGGCGGGATACTCTAGGATCGGGCACGGTCCCGCTGCTTGAGCCGCAACCGGGCGATACGCGCCCATTCGCCGGTACGCTCTGCTTCGTATGCCGCGGCGGCGACGAAATCGATATGGCTTTGCGCTGCGATCTTGGCGGCCTCTGGGTCACGGGCCATGATGGCGTCGTAGATTGCCTCATGCTGCGCGAGAAGCCGGTCGCGCGCGCCCGGAGCGCCGAACACCGAAGTGCGGTGGAAGAATATCCCTTGGGTTAGAAGCCGGTAGCAGGCGCGCAGCGTATGCAGCAGGATGATGTTATGCGCACTCTCGCCAATCGCGTTGTGGAGCTCAATGTCGGCTGCGAGCTCCTCGTCGAAATCGCCGTTGCGGTGGGCCGCCCGCATTCGCTCGATGACGCGCGTGAGGATGTCGCGGTCGAAATCGGTGGCGCGGCTTGCCGCCAGCTCCGCCGTCAGGCCCTCGAGCTCCCGCCGGTATTCCAGGTAGTCCTGCGTCGCCTTGTGGTGGCGCCCGATGAGCTCGATCAGCGGTTTCGAAAAAATCTGGCCGACCACGTCGGCGACGAATGTGCCGCCGCCATGCCGACTTTCCAAAAGTCCGCGCGCCTCCAACTCCTTGAGGGCTTCGCGCAAGATCGGTCTCGACACGTCGAAACGCTTCGACAGTTCCCGCTCGCCCGGCAACCGGTCGCCGTCGCGCAAAACGCCTTCGAGGATCAGAAGCTCGATCTGCTGCACGACCTCGTCCGCCGTGCGGCTGTGGCTGATGCGTGCATAGAGGTCGAGCTGGTCTTCAGTCACGGCAATGTCTCCTGATGGAGGAAGACGCTTCCCGCTTTCTCCTCCATGCCGGCTGCAATCTAGCAGGCTAGGAAAAGTGGTCAAATTGATTGTCCACTTCCCGGCGGCGCGGGCTGACAAAAGTCAAACTGCGTCAATGCGTCCTGTTCTTTTTGCTCGACTGGTTGATAAGAAAGTGGTGATGAACGCGTGAGGGGGATGAAGCGCTTCATGGCAAAGGGCAGTTTCGCATTTCCGTCCGCGCCGCTGCGTGCGCAGGTTCTCGGCGAGGTTCACTCGCGGCCCTATGCACTGGTGACGACGCCTCGCGTCATCTTTCAGCTTGCCTTCATGACCGAAGGCGGCGCGATCGTCGACCACGCAGTATTGTCGGAGCTATCGCGCTCGCGCGGCATCGCGCCACCCGGCCGTGATGCCAATCACCATGCCATGCCTTGGGGGAATGGCACGCTGCGCTGGGAACGGCACACGGAATTCTCCACCTATTTCTGGGATGCCCCGGCGCCGGACCATTTCGGCGGCGATGTGCCCATCCACCCGTTCGGCGACGGGTTTTCGCCGCCGGGAACTCTGATTTCCGGTATTCGCCTCGAAATCCGGCCGGACGCGCCGCAGACGCGTGAGGCGATCAAGGCCTTCGACCCGACCAGCCTCTGCTACAGCGAAACCAAGAACGGCCAGGCCGTACTCGTGACGGATTTTCGCCAGAACGGCGACGGGCTGACGCAGATTCTTGTCATCGACCGCGGTCTGACGGAGGCGGGCACGGGCGCGCTCGTGCAGCGCCTGCTCGATATCGAAACCTACCGCACGCTCGCCATGCTCGGCTTGCCGCTGGCGCAATCGCTGTCGCCGGAAATCCGCCGGACGGAGGACGGCCTGACGGGGGTTACCCAGCGCATGAAGGAGAATGTTCGCGAAGAGGCCGACGAGATGCTCTCCGAAATCACCCGGCTTGCCGCCGACGTCGAGGCCGGTGCCGCCTTCAGCCTCTATCGTTTTGGTGCCAGCCGCGCCTATTACGGCATCGTGCAGGAGCGCATTCGCACGTTGTCCGAGACGGCCGTGCCCGGCTACGAGACGATCGGCACGTTCCTCGAACGCAGGTTGGCGCCGGCGATGCGAACCTGTCAGTCGGTCGAGGAGCGTCAGGCGAACTTGTCGCGCAAGCTCGCGCGCGCCACAGCGCTTCTCCGAAGCTGGGTCGATGTGGAACTCGAAAAGCAGAACAGCGCTTTGCTGAATTCGATGGATCGTCGGGCCAAGCTGCAGTTGCGTCTCCAACAGACCGTCGAGGGCCTGTCGGTTGCCGCCATCTCCTACTACGTCGTCGGGCTGTTCGGCTATCTAGCCAAGGCCGTGAGCCACGAGTTGCCGGTCGATCCCAACCTTCTGACCGGCCTTGCGGTCCCTTTTGCCGTCATAGGCGTTTGGCTCGTCGTCCGACGCATCCGTCGTCACCACGAGGAAAGCGCGCAGAAATAGCGCCGTGCGGCTATTGCTCCCAATAGGGCACCGGCCCGTAAAGTGCAGCCAGGTAATCGATAAAAAGACGGACCTTGGCCGGCAGGAATTGCCGGCTTGGATAAACGGCCGAGAGCGTCAGGTTGCGGGAACCTTCCCACTGTGGCAGCACCTGGACCAACTGTCCGGCTCGCAATTCCTTGCCGATGTCCCAGGTGGAGCGTAGCGCGATGCCGGCTCCGGCGATCACCGCCTCGCGGATGATCTCCGATGAGTTGGTGACGAGAGGCCCCTCCGGGCGATAAGTCAGGCTGCCGCCGGGACCTTCCAGCTTCCAGTTGTCGTTGTTGTGGGCCGGCAGGCATACGTGGTTCGCGAGATCATCGATTTCACGCGGGAGACCGTGGCGGGCGACATAGCTCGGTGCGGCGCAGAGGAGGCGACGGACAGGCGCGAGCTTGCGCGCGACAAGGCTCGAATCGGTGAGTTCGCCGATCCGGACGGCGAGATCGAAGCCATCCGCGACGATATCGGCGAAATCGTCGCTGAGAACAATGTGGAGTTTGAGGTCCGGATGATCCTTCATGAACCCGGTCAGATGTGGTGCGACATGCATGCGCCCGAAGGACGTTGGGGCGCTGATCCTGAGCGTCCCTTGCGCCTGCGACGAACGGCCGGAGGCGTACGCCTCGGCATCCTCGATACCGGCGAGGATGCCGAGGACACGGTCGTAAAAACCCTGTCCCGCCTCCGTCAGCGAAATTTGCCGTGTGGTGCGCTGGAGAAGCCGCGTGCCGAGTCTGTCCTCCAATCGCTTG
Organism: Ensifer sp. IC3342; assembly: GCF_020193655.1. Taxonomy (GTDB): domain Bacteria; phylum Pseudomonadota; class Alphaproteobacteria; order Rhizobiales; family Rhizobiaceae; genus Sinorhizobium. The sequence continues at coordinate 706,072 of NZ_JADYVE010000001.1, read as the reverse complement.
ACGCGCTTGGAGATTACCGCCGGAGACAGGCTGAGGAGGCGTCCGGCGGCCGACATGCTGCCGGATGAGACAACCCGCGCAAAGATCTCAAGATCGCCGAGATTTGTCATCAATCTTGACCATTATTGCCAAAAACGAAAAGATCCCTAGCATCTGCCGGGTGTCGATCCTAGTACATTCGGCTTTCACAAAGCGAACAAGATGCTCTAGATACAAAGTTCTAGAGCGTCCTTTACGCGTTTATTTGAACGCGGGGCGCTCCAGTGGTAAAGAAAAAATACCACTCGATGGGCTGAATTGCTTGGGAGGATCCTATGCCGGAGATGATCGGGTTTCTGAAACCGAGACAAGCCGTTCTGGATCGCCGGCAGGAAATTGTTGCCGATCTCAAGGACCTCTTGCCCAAGGGCTGTCTGATAAGCGAGGAGCGCGAACTGAAGCCTTTCGAGACCGATGCGTTCCTCGCCTATCGGCGGTTGCCGCTTGCCGTCGCCCTGCCGGAAACAACGGAACAGGTGGCCGCCGTGCTCAAGTATTGTAGCCGCTACGGCGTTCCGGTCGTGCCGCGCGGCGCGGGTACATCGCTCTCGGGCGGCGCTATCCCGCAGGAGGATGCCGTCGTTATCGGTCTTTCGAAAATGTCGCGCATTCTCGATATCGACCTCTTCAACAGAACGGCCACGGTTCAGGCGGGCGTCACCAACCTCAATATTTCCGAGGCAGTCTCCGCCGACGGCTTCTTTTATGCGCCCGACCCGAGCTCGCAGCTTGCCTGCACCATCGGCGGCAATATCGGCATGAACTCCGGCGGCGCTCATTGCCTGAAATACGGAGTTACCACTAATAACCTCTTGGGCGTGAAGATGGTGCTTTTCGACGGCACCGTGATCGAACTCGGCGGCAAGGCGCTGGACGCGGCCGGATATGATCTGCTTGGGCTCGTCTGCGGCTCGGAAGGCCAGCTCGGCATCGTCACGGAAGCAACGGTGCGTTTGATCGCCAAGCCGGAAGGCGCGCGGCCTGTTCTCTTCGGCTTCGCCTCGTCCGAGGCGGCCGGTGCCTGCGTCGCCGATGTCATCGGGGCGGGCATCATTCCAGTTGCTATCGAATTCATGGACAAGCCGGCGATCGAGATCTGCGAAGCCTTCGCGCATGCCGGTTATCCGCTGGACGTCGAGGCTTTGCTGATCGTCGAGGTCGAGGGATCCGAGGCGGAGATGGACGCGATGCTTCAGCGCATCATCGACGTTGCCCGCCGCCATGGCGTCACTAAGATCCGGGAGTGCCAATCCGCATTGGAGGCGGCGCTGATCTGGAAGGGCAGGAAATCGGCTTTCGGCGCGACGGGCCGAATTGCGGACTATATCTGCATGGATGGCACTGTGCCGCTAAGCCAGCTTTCGCATGTGCTGCGCAAGACCGGCGAGATCGTCGCCGGTTATGGCCTGCGCGTGGCGAATGTCTTTCACGCCGGAGATGGTAACATGCATCCGCTCATCCTCTACAACATAAACGATCCGGAGGATGCGGCGCGAGCCGAAGCGGCGGGCAACGACATCCTCAAGCTCTGCGTCGATGCCGGCGGCTGCCTGACGGGGGAACATGGCGTCGGTATAGAGAAGCGCGATCTGATGTTGCACCAGTACAGCCGGACCGATCTTGGCCAGCAGATGGCCGCGCGCGCGGCCTTCGATCCCGAGTGGATCCTCAATCCGTCGAAGGTTTTTCCGCTCGAAGGGCGGCCGGCAGCATGATCGTCCATTTTGAGCCGGCCAGCGAGGAGGGAATCGCCTCGGTCGTGCGCTCCGCTGCGGCAGAGCGCGTCACTCTGGCAATCGTCGGCGGTGGCACACGCGCAGGACTTGGCAATCCGGTGCGGACCGACCGGACGCTTTCGACGCGTCGCCTCTCCGGGATCGTCACCTACAATCCGGCGGAAATGACGATGAGCGCACTCGCCGGAACGCCGCTTGCCGAAGTCGAAGCCGCGCTTAGAGCCAAAGGCCAGATGCTTTCCTTCGAACCGATGGATCATAGGCCGATCTTCGCCACGTCGGGCGAACCGACGATTGGCGGGGTGTTCGCCGCGAATGTTTCCGGTCCGCGTCGCTACGTCGCCGGTGCCGCGCGCGACAGCCTGCTTGGCGTCCGGTTCGTCAACGGCGCCGGCGACCTGATCAAGGCCGGCGGCCGGGTCATGAAGAACGTCACCGGGCTCGACCTCGTCAAGCTCATGGCGGGCTCCTACGGCACGCTCGGGATCCTGACGGAAGTCACCTTCAAGGTGCTGCCCATTCCGCCGGCGGCCGCGACCGTGGTCGTTTCGGGCCTCAACGACGCCGAAGCTGCCGCGGCCATGGCCGAGACAATGGCGCAGCCGGTGGAGGCTTCCGGCGCGGCACATCTGCCTGAGAGCGTGCGCGGGCGCTTCCTGGATGGCGCACTTCCCTACGGCGCGGCAACCGTGCTGAGGCTGGAAGGCCTGGCAGATTCCGTCGACCTGCGTGTTGAGAAACTCTCCGCGGCTCTTTCCCGCTTCGGGCCGGTCTCACGCCTCGACGCCGAGGCGACGCGTCTATTGTGGGTCGAAATTCGCGATGTGAAACCCTACGTCGATGGTACAAGGCGGCCATTGTGGCGGGTTTCGGTCGCGCCGTCCGCCGGGCACCAGCTCGTGGCTGCGCTGCGCCTTCAAACGGGTGTCGATGCCTTTTATGATTGGCAGGGCGGGCTCGTCTGGCTGCGGATGGAGGCGGATGCCGAGGCGCAACTCGTGCGTCGCTATGTCGGTGCGCTTGGCGGCGGCCACGCAAGTCTCGTGAGGGCCGGCGACGACGTGCGGGCCAGCGTTCCGGCCTTCGAACCGCAGACGCCGGCCGTCGCTCAATTGACGGAGCGCATCCGCGCCAGGTTCGATCCAGCGCGGATTTTCAATCCGGGACGGATGGCAGCAGGCGCCTAGGCAGGAGCACGGAGCGGGTGAAAAGGCTTCTTCTACCGCCGATCTCGCCGATAGGCGCGATCCGTTCGAAACGTGCCATGGGAGAACTCGATGAGCGACACCGGTCCCCGGACACCGCTTTCCCGCCAGACCGATCGCTGGTTGGAACCGGGCAAGGTCAACATTCAGATTATCTATGTGCTTTATCTCGTCAGCTTTGCCATCGGCATCACCGCGCTCATCGGGATCGTGCTGGCTTATCTCAACCGCGAAAAGGCGGAACCCTGGGCGAGGACCCATTACATATGGGCGATCCGTACCTTCTGGATCGCCTTGCTTTTCTGCATCATATCGGCGCTGCTCACGGTTATGATCATCGGCGTTCTGGGCTTTGTCGCCACAGCGGTGTGGATCGTCGTCAGATGCGTCGTCGGCCTGCAGAAAGCGGCCCGGGAGGAGCCGATCACCAATCCCGAGAGCTGGCTGGTCTAGCTTGGGAAGCCAGGGTGAAATGCGGCTCGCCTGCATTCCGCCCTAAGTTAAAGGAACGGATCGACGGTACCGATCGGCCCGATCCGAAACGTCGTGGCGCCACGCGTCCTATCAGGCGCGCAAAGGACGCTGCAGCACTTTGAATTGCTGCATGTTTTGTCCTTAAATCGGCGACGACTTAAGGAAACATGCAGCAGGCTCGCAAGGCCTGCCAATTGGAGTATTCGGTTGCAGACCAATTTCTCACCTGCGCAACTCGCCGATCCGCATGTCGCTGAATCCGAAAAGATCCTGCGCAAATGCGTACACTGTGGTTTCTGCACGGCCACCTGTCCGACCTATGTTGTCCTCGGCGACGAACTCGACAGTCCCCGCGGACGGATCTACCTGATCAAGGACATGCTCGAAAACGGGAGGGCGGCGGACCGGGAAACCGTTACGCATATCGACCGCTGTCTTTCCTGTCTTTCCTGTCTCACCACCTGTCCGTCCGGCGTCGACTACATGCATCTGGTCGACCATGCCCGCATCCACATCGAGAAGACCTACAAAAGGCCGTTGAAAGATCGCTTCGCGCGGGGCGTTCTCGCCGCGGTGCTACCCTATCCCAGACGGTTCCGCTTCGCGCTTCGCGCGGCCGGCGTTGCCCGCCCGTTGGCGGGGCTGGTGAAGCGGATCGCGTGGCTGAAGACCTTTGGTGTCATGCTCGACCTTGCTCCGAAGGCGGTGCCGCCAGCGTCCGCAGGGACAAGACCCGCCACTTATGCGACGAAGGGCGAGCGCCGCGGCCGGGTCGCAATTCTGACCGGCTGCGCGCAGCCGGTCTTGAAGCCTGAGATCAACGAAGCGGCGATCCGGCTGCTGACCGGACAGGGGATCGAGGTTGTCGTCTCCGCCGGCGAGGGCTGCTGTGGCGCTCTGGTCCATCACATGGGACGGGAGGAACAGGCGCTCGAGGCTGCGCGCCGTAACGTCGATGTCTGGTTGAAGGTCGCGGAGGAAGACGGCCTCGACGCGATCATCGTTACCGCCTCGGGTTGCGGCACCACCATCAAGGATTACGGCCATATGTTGCGGCTGGATCCGGGATATGCGGAAAGGGCCGCGAAAGTGTCCGCATTGGCAAAAGACATCACCGAATACCTGACTGGGCTCGAACTGCCGCTGCGGGAGCCGCGGGGGATGACGGTTGCCTATCATTCCGCCTGCTCGATGCAGCATGGCCAGAAGATTACGACAGTGCCGAAGGATCTCTTGAAACGAGCGGGTTTCACAGTTCGCGAGCCGGCGGAGGGTCACCTTTGCTGCGGGTCCGCGGGCACCTACAACATCCTGCAATCCGAGATATCGGAGAAACTCAAGGCGCGCAAAGTCCGAAACATCGAGGCAACGAAACCGGACGTGATTGCGACCGGCAATATTGGTTGCATCACGCAGATCGCGGCCGGGACGGCGCTTCCGATCGTGCACACCGTTGAACTGTTGGACTGGGCCTATGGCGGGCCGAAGCCCGCGGGTTTGTGAAGCGTGAGGAGTGATCCGGCCTGCCCCTCATCCGGCCTGCCGGCCACCTTCTCCCCGCGTCCGGGGAGAAGGTAGGGTAAGGGGTAAACTACCCCCGCCGATCCCATCAGCCGCCGAAGATCTGGCGGAAAATGTCCACGCCGCGGTCGTCATAGTTGACGTCGCCATGCTTGTTGCCCGGGCCGATGACGATCACTTTCGTGCCGATGCTGGCACGATCGTAAAGGTGCTCGACATCCTCGTTCATCATCCGGATGCATCCCGACGACATGTTCTGGCCGATCGTCCAGGGTTGGTTCGTTCCGTGGATGCGGAAGATGGTGTCGCGTCCACCCTTATAGAGATAGAGGGCGCGGGCACCGAGCGGATTGTCTATACCGCCTTCTTGGGTGATCGGCAGGATGCGGCCCTTCGCCCGTTCGCGCACGCGCATTTCCGCCGGCGGCGTCCAGGTTGGCCACTCGGCCTTGCGGCCGACCTTGACGACCCCAGACCAGCCAAAGCCTTCGCGGCCGACGCCGATACCATAGCGCGTCGCGCGGTTCGGGCCGTCGATGTAATAGAGATACTTGTTGTTCGTATCGACGATAATGGTGCCGGGAGCCTCGTTCGTCCGGAAACGGACCTTGGTGCGCCAATATTTTTGCGGCGGCCGCTTTTGATGGGCGACCAACAGAACGTCGGAACGCTTGGCGGCGGCCTCCGGTGCGTTCGCCGGCGTGAACGCCGATGCATTCGTCACGGCAAACAGCGCCGTCGCCGCGGCAGCGAACGCCACCACCTTCTTGGCATGAAATTTCATTAACGATTCCCTCTCAACCCTAATCGCGTGCAGGTTCGGTAAATTACCTGCAAGCTCAAGCCTGCGCCATATCCGATAGAGCATAGGCACCGGCGTAACTTGTATCTCTGGGAACAGCTGTTGCGTTTGCACCACTGTTGCCAAGGCAAACGCAAACTGTGCTCGGGTTATTCAGGTAACGAGCGCTGTTATATCACGATAACCTTGGTGCCGACGTTCACGCGCTCGTAAAGGTCGACGACGTCCTCGTTGCGCATGCGGATGCAGCCAGACGAAACGCCGTAGCCGATCGTCCAGGGCGCGTTGGTGCCGTGGATGCGGTAAAGCGTCGAGCCGAGATACATGGCCCGGGCGCCGAGCGGATTTGCCGGGCCGCCCTCCATGCGGGCGGGCAGATAGTGTCCCTTCGCGGCTTCCCGTGTGATCATTTCCCGTGGCGGCGTCCAGCTCGGCCACTCTGCCTTCCGCGTAATCCGGTGCGCGCCGGCCCATTCGAAGCCCGGCTTGCCGACACCCACGCCATAGCGACGCGCTTCACCTTTGCCGGTGACGAGGTAGAGAAAACGGTTGTTGGTGTCGATCACGATCGTGCCGGGTTTTTCCGGACCGTCATAGGCGACCATTTGCGGCAGGAACTGCGGATCAAACTTCGTCTTTATCGGCTTTTGCGTCCGCACTGCCGCAACCGGCTGCACCAATGCCGGCCCGGACCTGCGGCTTACCTGACGTCGGTCGAACTGTTTTCGGGTGGTCGCCGGCATCTGCGGACGGTAAGCGACCGGGCGCACCTGTTGGCCGCCAAGCTGCATCAACCAAGGGGCCGTCAAGTCCGGGCTGACGATGACGGGCGGACGATTGTGATACCGGTCGCGCGCCACGGCCTCACCGGCAACGACACACAGAAGGGATACGGCAAGAAAAAGGGATTTCTTCATCATGGGGCGGACTCGCTACATTACGCCAAATATCTTCAAACAACGGCTTCGCGGTCGGGAAAGCGACGGCTTTCACCGGCCTGGCTGCCTAGCAATGACCTAATCGTGGCACCGCGTTGCCACCGAAAGGTAAACGGCCGTTCATTAAAAGGCCGGCGCGTGGATAAACCTCCGGGTAGGGTTATCGGCCACTTTATGAAAGTGGTTTCAGAGTGGTAAATAGAACAAAAGAGCAACTGAAGCGAGAAAGAGACAATGGCCGCGAAAGGCTTGATCACCGGAGATGATGGACTTGATCGTTGCGCCTGGCATGGCAATCTCGAAGACTACAGGCGCTATCACGACGAGGAGTGGGGCCGGCCGGTTACGGACGACCACCGGCTGTTCGAGAAGATCTGCCTGGAAGGCTTTCAATCCGGCTTGTCGTGGTTGACGATCTTGCGCAAGCGCGAAGCGTTTCGCGCGGCATTCGCCGGCTTCGATGTCGACCGGGTTGCCGAATTCGGCGAGGCCGATATCGAGCGCTGCCTCGCCGACACCGGTATCGTGCGCCATCGCGGCAAGATCGTCTCGACCATCAACAACGCGCGGCGGGCCAAGGAACTGCGCGCGGAATTCGGATCGCTTGCCTCCTATTTCTGGTCCCATGAGCCGGATCAGAGCGAGCGTCCGATGGTGGTGAGCTACGAGGCCTTGATCGCCAATCCGACGACCGCGACGTCAACGCGGATTTCGAAGGACCTGAAGAAACGCGGCTGGACCTTTGTCGGACCGACGACGATTTACGCTTTCATGCAGGCCATAGGCCTCGTCAACGACCATATCGAAGGCTGTTTCTGCCGTGCAAGCATCGAGGATATGCGCCAACATTTCAAACGGCCGGCGCGCCAGTGCGCGTGAACCGAGGCGCCGGCCGTAAAATCGGCTAGTATCTAAGCAACATGCAGTGCCGGAGCGAAGATCTTAGCCGCCGTTCTTGGCGAGCCATTCCTTCATGAGCTTGATCTCGCCCTCCTGAGCCTTGATGATGTTTTCCGCCAGCTTGCGGATTTCTTCATCCTTGCCATGTTCCAGCTCGATCTTGGCCATGTCGATCGCTCCCTGGTGGTGGGCGATCATCCCGCGCACGAAGTCAAGGTCGGTTTTGCCGGTGAAGACGATGTCCATGTCTTTGTGCATCTTGGCGTTGGCCACGGCGAAGGCCTTGCTGGACGGCGATGTGTCGCCCGCCGGGTCTGCCGCTTGCGTTGAGCCATGCATGTGGCCACTTTCCTGTGCGAGCGAAGGGGCGGTGGCAAATGCTGCCAACGTCAAGGCGGCGGCGATGGTTTTCAGGGACATTATGTTTTCCTTTCGAAATCTTATCCGACATTCGCGGGTGCTTGTCCGCGATGTACGGGATTGTTCGTTTCCAGGCAGCGGCACCGAAAAGCGGAGAGAAGTTTCAGACGTCGGAACGTTCCTAGCGGGTTCGATAGCCGCGGCGTCCTAGATTGAATGTAACGGCTTGGGCGGGGGAACCGGCGGTCTCACCTTCACGTCGTCGGCCGCCGTATGGTGCCGCAGTGAAAGGCGGCTGGACGGGGCTTGCGGCGGCGTCACTCTAGACTGTGCGGGACTGATTGCCAGGCACGCCGCGCAAAGCACGGGATGCAGCAGCTTCGTTGGATGATCGCAGCGCTGCTTCATCTCACAACGCGCGTCATGGCCTGACGTATGATGCCCAGCGGCTACGGCCGCCAGATGATGATGTTCCATGCCTCTCGTGGCAACATCCCGGGCCTGTGTCGCAGCTGACAGGGCGCCGGCCAAAGGCGCGGACAGGAACAGCAGCACGAGGGCGAGGCGGCGCAGCATGCCTGTAAGATAGGTTTAGATACCGCGAGTGGAAGAGGTGCTGGCGGCCGCGTCACGTCGCCTACGGTTCCGCGTGCCGGGGAAAAGCAAATACGCCCTGCAGCGTGCCGTCTCCAACTTCACTGGCAAGCGTCGAATTTCCGACGCAACAGAGCGGCGAGGACTGTCCGGATCGACCACGCACGAGTGTGGAGAAGCGGAAGGAGGATGGTGTCCCGGTCGCCTGCTCCAGAATGTTCAGAATTATCGATCTGTCGTCTCCGTCGTGGGCGCGCAAAAGGTCGACGATGCCGCAGGGGTTCCGCGATGCGCCGAGAAGCGCGAGCGTTTGCGGTCCCAGAAGGAAAGTGCCGCTGGCAAGATGGCAACGCCACGGCTCGACGAGATAATCCTCTCGCTCCAGATCGCGCGTCCAGCCTTTATGCGCCTGCAGATGGGCGGGTTTAATGGCGCCGCCACCGGGATTCACAAATTTCAGCATGCCGCCAAAATCTCCACTGAAACCCTTGCGTCGTTCACGGGCGCTGCGTCCGCGTCGACATCTTTTCCGGCTTTCAAGCAGAGCATTGCCCGAGGCACTGTCGGCGGTGAACCGGATCGCGCCGGATCGCCGGACAAGCCGACCGATCAGCGTTTAACCTATAGGAGAATGTAGCAACAAGTACAATCACGGATTTGTTATTGGCCGGGCCGTGCAGTGCGACAGAGCGCCGGAGAGCAGGGGCACGCATCGAGAGGATCTCTGGTTTCCGGTATGTGCGCCCTTTATGCCCGCTGCCCTTGCCGCCCTTGACGTGATCCGGTAGGGAAAGCACCGACCGAATTTGACAGTCCGGAATACTCTTCATGAACGAAAAACAGAAGAAACCGCAGAAGCTCAAGGCGCGCCTGCCGCGCGGCTTTGTCGATCGTTCGGCGGCGGATATCCGCGCCGTCAACGAAATGATCGCCAAGATCCAGGAGGTCTACGAGCGCTACGGTTTCGATCCGGTGGAAACGCCGTTGTTCGAATATACCGACGCGTTGGGAAAATTCCTTCCCGACAGCGATCGGCCGAACGAGGGCGTCTTCTCGCTGACGGACGACGACGATCAGTGGATGAGCCTGCGCTACGACCTGACGGCACCGCTTGCGCGGCACGTGGCGGAGAACTTCAACGAGATCCAGCTTCCCTACCGGACCTATCGGGCGGGCTACGTCTTCCGCAACGAGAAGCCGGGCCCGGGCCGTTTTCGCCAGTTCATGCAGTTCGATGCGGATACAGTCGGCGCGGCCGGCGTCCAGGCCGATGCCGAGATGTGCATGATGATGGCCGACACCATGGAAGCGCTCGGCATCGCGCGCGGCGACTATGTGATCCGTGTCAACAATCGCAAGGTTCTCGACGGTGTGCTCGAGGCGATCGGCCTCGGTGGCGACGAGCACGCGAACGCGCGTCTGACGGTTTTGCGTGCAATCGACAAGCTCGACAAGTTCGGCCCGGAAGGTGTGCGACTGCTGCTGGGCGAAGGCCGCAAGGATGAAAGCGGCGACTTCACCAAGGGCGCTGGTCTGGACGACGACCAGATCCGCAAGATCCTGTTTTTCGTCGGCATCACCGACTATGCAAAGAGCGCCGCCGAGCTCGCCGAGCTGGTTGCCGGAACCGCCAAAGGCGGGGAGGGCGTCGAGGAACTCAATACGATCCGCAGCCTCGTGCTCAGCGCGGGCTATGAAGCGGACCGCATCAAGATCGACCCCTCGGTCGTGCGCGGTCTCGAATACTATACCGGCCCGGTCTTCGAGGCCGAACTGCAGTTTGCGGTGACGAACGAGAAAGGCGAGAAGGTCGTTTTCGGCTCCGTCGGCGGCGGCGGCCGCTACGATGGCCTCGTCTCGCGCTTCATGGGGCAGCCGGTACCGGCCACCGGCTTCTCGATTGGTGTGTCGCGGCTGATGACGGCGTTGAAAAACCTTGGCAAGCTTGGGACCGAAGACGTTGTTGCACCGGTGGTCGTCTGCGTCATGGACCGTGACATCGAAAGCATGGGCCGTTATCAGCGCTTCGTCCAGGAACTGCGCCACTCCGGCATCCGGGCAGAGATGTACCAGGGCAACAAGAAGAATTTCGGCGATCAGCTCAAATATGCCGACCGCCGCGGCTCTCCGCTGGCGATCATCCAGGGCGGCGATGAACGCGTTTCGGGGGTACTACAGATCAAGGACCTGATCGAGGGTAAGCGTCTCTCAGGCGAAATTCAGGACAACGTAACCTGGCGCGAGGCGCGCGTCGCCCAGATTTCCGTCCCGGAAGGCGATCTGGTCGCCAAGGTGCGGGAGATGCTGACGGCACAGGCTGAGGACCGAACGAAGGCGAACTGACGGCTATGCCTCTGATCAACCTCCCCGCCTTTGCTGGCGACCTGCTTGCCGATTTCGAGCGGATGGGGACCCTGCGTGTCGATACGCCGGTAATCCAGCCGGCCGAGCCGTTTCTCGATATGGCTGGCGAAGACCTTCGGCGGCGTATTTTTATGACGCAGAGCGAGACGGGCAAGAGCCTTTGCCTTCGTCCTGAATTCACGATTCCGGTCTGCCGTCGCCATATCGAGACGGCGACCGGTACGCCGCAGCGCTATGCATACCTCGGCGAAGTGTTCCGCCAGCGGCGCGAAGGGTCGAGCGAGTTCTATCAGGCTGGCATCGAGGATCTTGGCGAGCCGGACACGGCGCGGGCGGACGCGAGAGCCATCGGCGATGCGATGCAGGTTCTTGCGAACAGGTTGCCGGGACGGCGGCTGAAGGTGACGCTGGGCGACCAGTCCGTGTTCGAAGCCGTGATTGCCGCCTGCGGGCTGCCTGGCGGCTGGCAGAAGCGGCTGATCCATGCCTTCGGCGACCCGAAGCAACTGGAGAAACTTCTGGCGGAGCTCGCCGATCCGAAATCGGCGGGCGTCTTCGGCCATGAGGTCGAGCGGCTTGCCATCACGGGCATGCTGGAGGACGAGGACCGGCTCGTTGCCCATATCGGCCAGATCATGGAGACAACCGGCTATTCCACCAATGCCAGCCGGTCGCCGCGCGACATCGCTCGCCGTCTCAAGGAAAAAATGGAACTGGCGAACACGCGGCTGGACAAGGCGACGCTCGCAGTCATGCGCGAATTCCTGACGCTGGACCTGCCGCTCGCCGATGCGCCGGCCGCACTTTTCCGCTTCGCCGCGAAGTCCGGGTTGAAGATCGAAGCCGCATTGTCGCTTTTCGATGGGCGCGTCGCTGCCCTCGCGCGCGCGGGCGCCGACATCGATCTCATCCGCTATCGTGCCGCCTTCGGTCGTCCGCTCGATTACTATACCGGCCTCGTCTTCGAGATAGAGATCGAAGGAATGGCGGCTGTTCTCGCCGGTGGTGGACGCTTCGACCGCCTGCTGACGCTTCTGGGCGCCCGCGAACATATTCCGGCGGTAGGCTTCTCGCTCTGGCTTGACCGGATCGAGCAGGCGGTTGCTGCGGCAGGGGGCGCGAAATGACGGTCACGATTGCACTGCCTTCGAAGGGGCGGATGAAGGACGATGCTTCGGCGATCTTCGAACGAGCCGGAATGAAGATCGTCGCGGTCGGCAACGACCGCTCCTACCGCGGCCGCGTCGAGGGGTGGGACGACGTCGAGATCGCCTTTCTCTCGGCCTCCGAAATCTCCCGTGAGATCGGCAGCGGTTCTGTCGATTTCGGCGTCACCGGCGAAGATCTCGTTCGCGAGGGCCTGGCCGATGCGGATGCGCGTGTGGAATTCTGCGCTCGGCTTGGCTTCGGGCATGCGGATGTCGTCGTGGCCGTACCGGAAATCTGGTATGACGTCGACACCATGGCGGACCTCGGCGACGTTGCTGCCGATTTCCGTGCCCGTCATGGCCGCAGGCTGGCGATCGCCACCAAATACTGGCGCCTGACCCAGCAGTTTTTCTCCGGAAGCCATGGCATCCAGCTCTATCGCATTGTCGAAAGCCTGGGCGCGACCGAAGGCGCACCGGCTTCCGGTTCCGCCGACATCATCGTCGACATCACCTCGACTGGCTCAACGCTGAAGGCGAACCACCTCAAGATCCTTTCGGACGGTGTGATCCTGCGGTCGGAAGCCTGCCTCGTCAGGGCGCGGAAGGCTGCCCACGCGGGCGATCCTGTTGTCGACCGGATCGTGGCGGCCGTGCGCGCTGCGCTCTGAGAGCCCGCGGCGAGCCTGACGTGTCACGCAGGAAATTTTGCCACGGGTGCTGACAAATGGAATTGTGACGACCTATCTAGGGGCGGCACATCCCACCTTGGCCCACCCACCTCGAGGCATCCTTATGGCTGATCTTTCCTCTTTCCCGATCACGACCCGCTGGCCCGCGACCAACCCGGATATCATCCAGCTCTACTCGCTGCCGACGCCCAACGGCGTGAAGATCTCTATTGCCCTGGAAGAACTGGGCCTGCCCTATGAGCCGCATCGCATCGCGTTCGATGCCAACGAACAGAAGTCGCCCGAATTCCTGTCGCTCAACCCGAACGGCCGCATCCCGGCGATCATCGACCCGAACGGACCCGGCGGAAAGCCGATCGGTCTCTTCGAATCCGGTGCGATCCTCGTCTACCTTGCAGAAAAGACCGGAAAGCTCATCCCGGCGGATGCCGCAGGCCGTTACGAGACGCTTTGCTGGGTGTTGTTCCAGATGGGCGGCGTTGGCCCGATGCTTGGTCAGTTCGGGCATTTCTTCAAGTTCGCGGCCGAGAAGGTTGCCAACAATTCCTATCCGGTGGAGCGCTACCGCGATGAATCGAAGCGCCTGCTCGGCGTTCTCGAGACGCGGCTGAATGGCCGGCAATGGCTGATGGGCGACGAATACACGATCGCCGATATCGCCACCTACCCGTGGGTCGAGGGCGCGCGCAGATTCTATGGCGGCGCGGAAGTGCTCGAATACGAAAGCTTCCCGAATGTCATGGCCTGGGTGGATCGCGGCCTTGCGCGCCCGGCCGCGCAAAAGGGGATGGAAATCCCGCGCAAGCCCTGATCCCGTAGCGGTCTCGCCGCTCCGCCCGAGTTGACGAAGCTCGGGCGGAGAGGCTACGGCTGGCGAAACACAAGCATCAAGAAACGGGTGAAGCAGGTGTCGGGAAGACTTGTTGTTGTCGGCGGCGGTCAGGCCGCTTTCGCCTTGGTTGCCAAACTTCGCGCTTTGAAGGACGAGCGGCCGGTGACGATCGCGTCTTCGGAGGCGAGCCTTCCCTACCAGCGGCCGCCTCTCTCCAAGAAATATCTGCTTCGCGAAATGACCCTCGATCGGCTGCTCTATCGGCCAGAGGCCTGGTATTCGGAGCACGGCATCGACATTCGCCTTTCGACGACCGTCACGCGCATCGACCGCAGGCAAAAACAGGTGACTTTGAGTGACGGATCGGTGCTCGGCTACGAGACGCTTGCCTTCGCGACCGGGGCGACGCCACGCCGATTGCCCGCCTCCATTGGTGGCGATCTTGCCGGCGTCTATGTCGTGCGCGATTTCAAGGATGCCGACCTGCTGGCCGACGAGATGCAGCCCGGTCGCCGCGCGCTGGTGGTGGGCGGAGGCTATATCGGTCTTGAGGCTGCCGCGGTCGCCCGCACCTGCGGGATGGAAGTAATCGTCATCGAAATGGCGGACCGCATCCTGCAGCGCGTGGCCTCGGCCGCAACGTCCGCGATCGTCCGCGAGATTCACCGCTCCCGCGGCGTCGATATCCGGGAAGGCATGGGGCTCCACCGTCTCGTTGGCGACAACGGGCGCGTTATCGCCGCTGAGCTTGCGGACGGCTCGACGATCCCGACCGACGTGGTGATCGTCGGCATCGGCGTCAGCGCCAACGATGCATTGGCGCATGAGGCAGGCCTGGAGACGGCCAATGGCATCATTGTCGACAGCTACGGCCGAACCTCCGATCCGGCGATCTTTGCCATGGGCGACTGCGCGGTCCTGCCGTGGCAAGGCATGCGGATCCGCCTGGAATCGGTTCAGAACGCCGTTGACCAAGCGGAAGCGATTGCTGCCATCCTCACGGGCAGCTCCGAGCCGTACGATCCGAAGCCCTGGTTCTGGTCGGACCAGTACGACGTGAAGCTCCAGATTGCCGGCTTCGGTCTCGGCCACGACGAAACACTTGTCCGTCCGGGCCAGCGTGAAGGCAGTGTATCGGTCTGGTATTTTCGCCAGGGCAATTTCATCGCCGTCGATGCCATCAACGACGCCAAGGCCTACGTGACGGGAAAGAAGCTGCTCGAAACCGGGACAACGCCGGATCGCGCGAAACTCGCCGATCCCGAGACCGACCTCAAATCGCTGCTCGCCTAGTGCATGTCGCCCAAAAGTGTGCAGCGGTTTTGGGAAAACGACATGCAACGCGCCGCGCTTTAGCCGGCGACATCGCTCGGAATTCTCAATCTGTTAACAAAGAAAGCACCGTTCCGTTTCGGAATGGCGCTCTTCGGCGGATTTTCACGCTTCCTTAAACGGCGAAACGTCAACAGATGGCAACCGAGCCGGAGCAGGTGACCTGCGTCCGTGCACCGCTTATTTGGGCGATCTGTGATGTTCAAGATCCTGACATGCCTTGTGGTGGAACATGATCCGCGACTGGTCGCACTGGCCGCGTTGATTTGCTTCCTGTCGAGTTTCGGCGCTGCCACCTTGCTTCAGCGCGCGTGTGCCGCTGTCGCTGCTCCGCAGGCGATCTGGATCGTCGCCGCCGGCATCGCCAGCGGCTTCGGGATATGGGCAACCCACTTTATCGCCATGCTTGCCTATGATCCGGGTGTTGTCATCGGCTATCAGATGAACCTCACGACATTGTCGCTGGCGGTCGCAATTGTCCTGACGACAAAGGCGATCGGCATCGCGACCTATGTGAAGGGGCGTGCCGGCTGGTTGTTTGGCGGGCTGGTGCTTGGTGCCGGCGTCGCCTCGATGCATTTCCTCGGCATGGCGGCGCTTGACGTCGCCGGCTCCATCCGCTGGGACGGGATGCTCGTCGCCCTTTCGATCCTTGCCGGATCGCTGTTTGATGTGGCCGCGCTCTTTGCGGTCGCCCGCAGCGACCGGCCGCTGAGGGCCAAGTTGCTTGCGACGTCCGCAATGACGCTTGGCATCGTGGTGTTGCATTTTACGGCGATGGCCGCGGTCACGGTCGAAGCCGGCCCGGCTGCCGAAGCGGGCGTAGGCATGATGCAGCCGCATCTTTTGGCCTTCGTCATTGCGGGAACGGCATTCTTCCTGCTGTCGATCGTTCTGATCGCCGCCGGTTTCGCCCATCAGGCGGAAATCCTCGCGGCCGTCTCGGAAAAGGAGTTTTCCCGCTTCGTCCGGAGCGTCAAGGACTACGCGATCTGCATGCTCGACATCGATGGCCACGTGACCAGTTGGAATGCCGGCGCCGAGTCGAACAAGGGGTACGCTACCGAGGAGATCATCGGCAAGAATTTTGCCTGCTTCTACGCACCGGAAGAAAGGCAGGCCAACCTGCCGCAACAGGCGCTGCATCGCGCTCTCCTCGATGGAAAATACGAGGCGGAGGGCTGGCGCTATCGCAAGGATGGCACGCGCTACTGGGCGCATGTGGTGATCGAACCGATCATCGATGAAACCGGACGGCACGTGGGCTTCATCAAAATTGCCAAGGACATCTCCAAGGAAAAGGCGAACGCCGATCGTATCGCCGAAGTCAGCAAGAATCTCGACATTGCGCTGGAGAACATGACGCAGGGCATATGCCTGTTCGACAAGGCCGACCGCCTGCTGATTTCGAACGGGCGTTGCCTCGAGATTTTCAATCTCTCCGAATCGATGGCCGGCAAGGGACTGACATTCCGGGAAATTATCGAGCGGGTATCTGCCAACGCCTATCCTGACCCGGCGGTCGCCAAGGCCAAAGCTGATGCGGCTTATCAGAAACACCGCATCGACATTGATTGCCGTCAATATTTCGCCGGTGCAGTTGGCCAATGGCGACATCGTCGCCCTCGTCCAGCAGGTGCTGGTGGAGACCGGACTCAGTCCGAAGCGGCTCGAATTGGAAATCACCGAGTCCACCATCATCGACGACAAGGAGCGCGCGCTGCTGACGCTCCGCCAGATCAAGGAACTTGGCGTGACCATCGCCATCGATGACTTCGGCACCGGCTACTCGTCGCTCGAAACATTGCGATCGTTTCCCTTCGATAAGATCAAGCTCGACAAGAGCTTCATGTGGGAGGTCGAAGGCAGCCCTCAAGCTAAGGCGATTGTCCGGGCCATCCTCGCCCTTGGACAAAGCCTTTCCGTGCCGGTCCTCGCTGAGGGCGTCGAAACACAGAAACAGCTCGACATTCTTCAAGCGGAGGGTTGTGACGAGGCTCAGGGCTACCTGCTCGGGCGGCCAGCGCCCATCGGCGCAGTCACGAGCACTCGGGTACAAGCTGCGGTCGCGTGACGCGCCTGCGGCGGTGGGGCCTAAGGAAAGTGCGTGACGTCGAGTTGAGCAGTTTCATAGAGTTAGGTCATTTCACCGTTTCGATGGAGCCATGAAATGACCTATTGCCTCAGCATCGCCTGCGCACCTTCGATCAAAAAGCGCGGGAAGAAGAAGACCCCGAGCATCGAGCCGGAATAGCGCTCTTCCAGGCCGGACGACTCGCCGATGCAGAAGAGCGGCTGCCTCTGCCCCGTTTCGAGGATGATCGTCGTGGAAAAGCAGAAGGTAGAGGAGGTGGTTGCCGCCTGCTCGAAAAGCTCGAGCACATGATTGCGATCGGCCGGATCGTAACAGCGGACGAAATTGAGCAATCCGCATTCGCTTTCACGCAGACCGTGAATCGCTGCCGCCTTGTCGCCGAGGACGAAGAGGCCCGTGGTGAGATCGCCGGACCAGCCCTCGGAAACGCAGAATTGCGCAGGTATTTCCTGATGCGGCAAGCTGTGAATGCAGGAGGAGAGGGAATTTGTTCTTGCGATTTTAAACACGGCTTATCCCAGAATACGTCCGGCGAACCGTCCATGCCTGAAATCGCACAGACGCCTTCGCAAAAATGACAGCCCCGCCGAGCGAAGTCATTTCGCAAGAAGGTCGGCTTATATTGCGATCAAATATCTATAAGCTTTTGGTGATGATGTTCTCTGCGAGATCCAGGCACAAGCGGACACATCCAAAATCGAGCAAATGCGCTCAGTTTGTATCTACTTGCCAGCCTCGCGTGAATCTAGCGTTCACTTAGGGCGCTGTTATAGTTCGTTTTTTTTCGACTTCAACGGTTTTTTGCGCTGTTTCGGGCGGCGTTGTCTTTTTCCCGAGCGTCTTCTCCAGGATCTTTTGCTTGTTTGACAAAAAGCAAAAAGGGGGCTCGAAAGCCGCCCTTTCAGTTCCGGTACCGGAATGACTCGCGTGATGCTTTTGAGCATCACTGTGACAAGGCTAGCGCCTTATCACATCATGTCCATGCCGCCCATGCCGCCCATGCCGCCAGGCATTGCCGGAGCGTCCTTCTTCGGCAGCTCGGCGATCATGGCTTCGGTGGTGACGAGGAGGCCAGCAACCGAGGCTGCGTCCTGCAGAGCGGTGCGAACGACCTTTACCGGGTCGATGATGCCCATGGCGATCATGTCGCCATATTCGCCGGTCTGCGCGTTGTAGCCGAAGTCGTCGGTGTTCTTCTCGAGGATCTTGCCGACAACGATCGAGGCTTCGTCACCAGCGTTTTCAGCGATCTGGCGGGCCGGAGCCTGCAGAGCGCGGCGAACGATGTTGATGCCGGCGTCCTGATCGTCGTTTTCACCCTTGGCGGTGATCTTGACGGAAGAGCGCAGCAGGGCAACGCCGCCGCCCGGTACGATGCCTTCCTGAACGGCAGCGCGCGTCGCGTTGAGGGCGTCGTCGATGCGGTCCTTCTTTTCCTTCACTTCGACTTCCGTCGCACCGCCGACGCGGATGACGGCGACGCCGCCAGCGAGCTTGGCAAGGCGCTCCTGCAGCTTCTCACGGTCGTAGTCGGAGGTGGTTTCTTCGATCTGGGCCTTGATCTGGGCAACGCGGCCTTCGATGTCGGCCTTCTGGCCGGCGCCGTCGACGATCGTCGTGTTTTCCTTGGAGATCGAAACCTTCTTCGCACGGCCGAGCATGTCGAGCGTGACGTTTTCGAGCTTGATGCCGAGGTCTTCGGAGATCACGGTGCCGCCCGTCAGGATGGCGATGTCTTCGAGCATGGCCTTGCGGCGGTCGCCGAAGCCCGGAGCCTTGACGGCAGCAATCTTCAGGCCGCCACGCAGCTTGTTGACGACGAGCGTTGCGAGCGCTTCGCCTTCAACGTCTTCAGCGATGATGAGGAGCGGCTTGCCGGTCTGGACGACGGCTTCCAGAACCGGAAGCATGGCCTGGAGGTTCGAAAGCTTCTTCTCGTGCAGGAGAATGAAAGCGTCTTCGAGGTCAGCGACCATCTTTTCCGGGTTGGTGACGAAGTAGGGCGACAGGTAGCCGCGGTCGAACTGCATACCTTCGACGACTTCGAGTTCGGTTTCGGCGGTCTTGGCTTCTTCAACCGTGATGACACCTTCGTTGCCGACCTTCTGCATCGCTTCGGCGATATCGAGGCCGATCTGCTTTTCGCCGTTTGCGGAGATCGTGCCGACCTGGGCAACTTCTTCCGAGGTGTTGATCTTCTTGGCCTTGGCGAGCAGGTCCTTGACGACTTCGGCGACGGCGAGATCGATGCCGCGCTTCAGGTCCATCGGGTTCATGCCGGCAGCAACTGCCTTGGCGCCTTCGCGAACGATCGCCTGGGCGAGAACGGTCGCAGTCGTCGTACCGTCGCCGGCAATGTCGTTGGTCTTCGAAGCGACTTCGCGGACCATCTGGGCGCCCATGTTCTCGAACTTGTCTTCGAGTTCGATTTCCTTGGCGACCGAAACGCCGTCCTTGGTGATGCGCGGAGCGCCGAAGGACTTGTCGATAACGACGTTACGACCCTTCGGGCCGAGCGTTACCTTGACTGCATCGGCGAGGATGTCGACGCCGCGCAGCATCTTTTCGCGCGCAGTACGGCCGAACTTGACTTCTTTAGCTGCCATTTTGAAAGCTCCTTGTTTCGAAGTTCCGGGGCGGACCCGGTTTCAAATTACGGAAGTTGGAGGGTGCCGGCCGATCAGCCGATGATGCCCATGATGTCGGCTTCCTTCATGATCAGAAGGTCTTCGCCGTTGATCTTGACTTCGGTGCCGGACCACTTGCCGAACAGGACGCGGTCGCCAGCCTTGACATCGAGCGGAACAACCTTGCCGCTTTCGTCACGGGCGCCCGAACCGACAGCCACGATTTCGCCTTCTTGCGGCTTTTCCTTTGCGGTGTCCGGAATGATGATGCCGCCCTTGGTCTTTTCCTCAGACTCGACGCGGCGGACGACAACGCGGTCGTGCAGCGGACGGAAGTTGGTGCTTGCCATTGTCTAATCCCTCGATCAAATGACATTGCGGATCGTTCATCGACCCGGTGGATGGGTGTTAGCACTCATATCTCACGAGTGCTAGCGTCGCCGAAATAGGACCGTGCGCTGAACGAGTCAAGGATCGGTCGAGAGATTTTTTGCCGGCTGTGATCGTTGACAGGCCGCGAGCTTTTTTGTTTAACAATCGCATGGGGCGAGCGAATGCCCCACGAGGCGTCATGCCGGAAATTCGCGTCCAATAGCAACCATCTAAAGGACGTAAACGATGGCCTCGTTCAATTCGATTTCCTCAGACAAGCTGGTCAGACTCCTAGGAACCGCGAAGGCTCCGGTGATCATCGATGTGCGCGATGACGACGACTTCGCCGCCGATCCCCATCTCGTGCCCGGCTCCTTCCATCGCGCCCATGCCGGGGTTCAGCAATGGGCGGAGCTCTATCGCGGGCAACACGTCGTCGCGCTCTGTCGGCATGGAGGCAAACTCAGCGAGGGCGTTGCGGCCTGGCTCAGGCACGCGGGTGCCACGGCCGAGATACTGGAGGGCGGCATCGAGGCATGGCGCGAGGCGGGGCTGCCGCTCGTTCCGGTCGCCAGCCTGCCAAACGCCGATCCGTCGGGCGGGTCGCTGTGGGTCACCCGATCCCGGCCGAAAATCGATCGCATCGCCTGCCCATGGCTGATCCGCCGTTTCGTCGATCCGCGTGCCGCCTTTCTCTACGTCACGGCTTCCGAGGTCGAGGCGGTGGGCGAGCGTTTCGGCGCGACGCCCTTCGACATCGAAGGGGTCTTCTGGAGCCATCGCGGCGAGGACTGCACCTTCGATACGATGGTCAAGGAGTTCCGCCTTGCTTTCCCAGCCCTTCAACATGTCGCGCGGATCGTACGGGGCGCGGATACCGACAGGCGCGATCTCGAACCGGAAGCAGCGGGCCTTCTGGCAGTCTCCCTGGGGCTCTCCAGGATGTATTCCGACGACCTCGAGCAACTCGAAGCGGGCATGACCCTTTACGATGCGCTTTACCGTTGGGCGCGTGACGCCACCCAGGAGAAGCATGATTGGGTCTCGCACGGCGGCAAGGGGAAGCGGACGTGAACCAGAAAACATCGGCGGGCCTGGTGCCCGCCCATCCTTCCTTTGCCGAGGCGGCGAAGGTCTGGGCCAAGATCGGCCTGCTGAGCTTTGGCGGACCGGCAGGACAGATCGCCCTCATGCACCGCGAACTGGTGGAGGAACGCCGCTGGATATCGGAAAGCCGCTTCCTGCACGCGCTCAACTACTGCATGCTGCTGCCCGGGCCGGAGGCACAGCAACTTGCCACCTATGTCGGCTGGCTGCTGCACGGCACGCGTGGCGGCGTCGTGGCAGGCACGCTCTTCGTGATCCCGGGCTTTTTCGTTATCCTTGCGCTCTCATCGGCCTATGCGCTGTTCCAGCAAATGGATTGGCTGGTCAGCCTCTTCTATGGCATGAAGGCGGCAGTGCTGGCGATCGTGGTCGAGGCCCTGGTCCGGCTCGGCCGGAGAGCACTCAAGACCGGCTTCGACCGGTTGGTGGCGGCGCTGGCTTTTCTCGCCCTCTTTGCCTTTGCCCTGCCATTCCCGTTGGTCGTCATCGCCGCCGGGTTGATCGGCTATCTTGTCACCCGCCATGCTCCGTCATTGCGTGCTGCTGACCGCGGGAAAAGCGCAAACACGGTTGATCTCCCTTCCGTTATCGGTGCGGGCCTTTCCGATGCCCAGCCCTCCTCGGGTAGGGCCATGGCGGTCGTTGCCGTCTGGGGCAGCCTCTGGCTCGCGCCATTCGTTGTGATCTCGATTTTGTTGGATGGGGCGAATGTCTATACCGACATCGGCCTCTTCTTCTCGCAGATGGCGGTTGTCACCTTCGGCGGCGCCTATGCCGTCTTGTCCTACGTGGCGCAGCAGGCGGTCGAGACCTATCATTGGCTGAGGCCGGGCGAGATGCTCGATGGGCTGGCGCTCGCGGAGACGACGCCGGGCCCGCTCGTCCTTGTGCTGAGCTTCGTCGGCTTCATGGGGGCCTACCGGGCGCCGATCGGCGTGGACGCGTTAACCTCCGGTCTGCTCGGTGCGGCGCTCGCGACCTGGGTGACGTTCGTTCCCTGCTTCCTCTGGATCTTCCTTGGTGCGCCCTATATCGAGCGACTGCGCGCCAATGTAGCGCTCTCCGGTGCTCTGTCGGCGATTTCCGCGGCGGTCGCCGGCGTCATCCTGAATCTGGCCGCCTGGTTCGGTCTGCATGTTCTTTTTGGCGAGGTCTGGCGGCTCAACCGTGGGCCTCTCTCGATCCCCTATCCGAACTGGACGACGCTTGATCCCTCCGCGCTCGGTCTGACGATCGCCGCGGGCGCCTTGCTGTTGTGGTGGAAGCGCGGCATTTTCCAGACCTTGGCCATCTGCGCCGCTGGCGGCTGGCTCCTCAGGTCTTTCTGACGTCACCGGCTGCATCGCGCCGGCGAATTCTTGGGAAGCGCGGCGTTTTTCTGAACGCGAGACTTGTATTCTTTGCCCTTCCTTGCGATGTGAGCCGAGAAGCCGAGTTTGCGGGAAGCCGATATGGTCGTAAGGATCAACAGTTTTCGGGAAATCACCAGCCGATACGACGTGGTGCTCTGCGATGTCTGGGGTGTTCTCCACAATGGCGTCCAAGCCTTCGCCTCGGCTTGCGAGGCCCTCGCAGAGGCGCGGGCAAAAGGCTTGACTGTCGTTCTCATCACCAATTCGCCGCGGCCGCATCCCGGCGTCAAGGTGCAGATCCGCGGCCTCGGCGTCCCCGACGAAGCCTACGACCGCATCGTTACGTCAGGCGACGTCACGCGGGCTTTGATCTCGGCAGCTGCGAAACGCATCTTCTTTATCGGCGCCGACCGCGATCTGCCTCTGCTCGAAGGTCTCGGCACCGAGATCGTTTCTGCGGAGGACGCAGAGACGATCGTCTGCGCCGGTTTTTATGACGACGAAACGGAAACGCCCGAACATTACCGCGCGACATTGACGGGACTCGCCAAGCGGAAGATCCCATTCATCTGCGCCAATCCCGACCTCGTCGTGGAGCGCGGTCATCGGCTGATCCCCTGTGCCGGTGCCATCGCCAAGCTCTACGAGGAACTGGGCGGCGAGGCACGCATTGCCGGCAAGCCCTATATTGCGATCTACCGCGCCGCCTTGGCTGAGGCCAAGGCCGTACGCGGTGCATTCGACCTGTCCCGCGTTATCGCGATCGGCGACGGCATGCCAACCGATGTCAAGGGCGCGCAGGACGCTGGCTTCGACCTCCTCTATATCAGCGCGGGCATTCATGCGCAGGAATACATGCATGAAAGCCGCACCGACGAGGCGAAACTTGCTGCCTTCCTGAAAAGGGAAGGGGCGACACCGAAGTGGTGGATGCCGCGGCTTGGCTGACGGGAAGACGGACATGACGGTTTTTCATCGCAACGAAACCCGTGATCCGCTTCCGGAGCGCCTGCGCGGCGGTGTCATCGCGATCGGCAATTTCGATGGCGTTCACCGCGGCCATCAGTCGGTGTTGAACCGTGCGCTGGAGGAAGCGGCGAAACGCGGCGTTCCCGCGCTCGTACTGACTTTCGAGCCGCATCCACGCACTGTCTTCAGACCGGACACGCCGGTCTTTCGTCTGACGCCGGCACCGCTCAAGGCCCGTATCCTCGAAGGCATGGGCTTTGGCGCCGTCATCGAATATCCCTTCGACCGGACCTTCTCCCAGCTTTCGGCATCCGATTTCATCCATCGCATACTGCGCGAATGGCTACATGCGTCCCATGTGGTCACCGGCTTCGACTTTCATTTCGGCAAGGGGCGCGAAGGCGGCCCGGCATTCCTGATGGCGGCTGGAGAGCGGGAGGGTTTTGGCGTCACGCTCGTTGATGCCTTCCGCGATGAAAACGCCTCGGTGATCTCGTCGAGCTTCATTCGCTCCCTGCTCGCTGAAGGGGATGTCGTGCACGCGGCAGCACTCCTTGGTTACCGCTACCTCGTCGAGGCGGAGGTGATCGGCGGCAAGAAGCTCGGACGCGCGCTCGGCTTTCCGACCGCCAATATGAGGCTGCCGCCGGAAGCAGAACTCAAGAGCGGCATCTACGCCGTGCGGTTCCGCCGCGCGGATGGCTCTCTTTATGACGGCGTCGCAAGCTACGGCCGCCGCCCGACCGTCGACAGCGATGGCGAACCTCTGCTGGAGACCTTCGTCTTCGACTACTCCGGTGAGCTTTACGGCGAAGTCTGCAGCGTCTCCTTCTTCGGCCATCTCCGCGACGAGCTCAAGTTCGATGGACTGGAGCCGCTGATGGCGCAGATCAAGCGCGACGAGGAAGAGGCGCGCCTGCTCCTTTCCGGCGTCCAGCCATTGAGCGAGATCGACCAGAGACTCAATTTCGCCTGAGCGCTGCTGAAAGAACGCTCGTCGTTTCCGCTGCCAAAGAATTCGGCCGTGCGACGTTGGCGGACCTTTTCAAAAGCTTGAAAACGCCTTAAAGAACCGGCCACTATGACCCGGCACCGTCGATTGATAATCGATCAGCGAATTATTGGCCCGGCCCTCCGCGCGTGCTAGACCGCCGGCGGGTCCGGGATTTCGGCGTTTCTACGCCCCCCAAAGTCATCTTCGAGACAGAGACCCGTTCCGCATGCGTGACGAAACCCGCGCGGAAAAGACGAACGCAAAGACCATGACAGAAACCGCTGAAAAGATCGATTATTCTTCCACCCTCTATCTGCCGCAGACGGAGTTTCCGATGCGCGCCGGTCTGCCGCAGAAGGAACCGGAGACGGTTGCCCGTTGGCAGAAGATGGGGCTCTACAAGAAGCTGCGGGCGTCGGCCGCCGGCCGCGAGAAGTTCGTGCTGCATGACGGCCCGCCCTACGCGAACGGCAACATCCATATCGGCCATGCGCTCAACAAGATCCTCAAGGACGTGATCAACCGCTCGTTCCAGATGCGCGGCTTCGACGCCAACTACGTCCCTGGCTGGGACTGCCACGGCCTGCCGATCGAGTGGAAGATCGAGGAAAAGTACCGCGAGAAGGGCAAGAACAAGGACGAGGTTCCGGTCAACGAGTTCCGCAAGGAGTGCCGTGACTTCGCCAGCGGCTGGATCGAGGTCCAGACCGAGGAGTTCAAGCGCCTTGGCATCGAAGGCGATTTCGAGCGGCCCTACACGACGATGAACTTCCACGCGGAAGCCCGCATCGCCGGCGAATTGATGAAGATCGCCAAGGCCGGCCAGCTCTATCGCGGTTCGAAGCCGGTCATGTGGTCGGTCGTCGAGCGTACGGCGCTTGCCGAGGCCGAAGTCGAGTATGCCGATGTCGAGAGCGACATGATCTGGGTAAAATTCCCGGTGACCGAAGGTCCGGATGCACTCGCGGGCGCCTTCGTCGTGATCTGGACCACGACGCCCTGGACAATCCCTGGCAACCGCGCGATCGCCTATTCGTCCCGTTACGCCTATGGCCTCTATGAGGTCGCGACGGCCGAAAACGACTACGGCCCGCAGCCAGGCGAAAAGCTGATCTTCGCCAAGCGCCTTGCCGAAGAGTCGGCTGCCAAGGCGAAGGTGACGTTCAACTTCGTCCGCGACGTCGAAGCGGACGAGCTTGCGGCGATCACTTGCGCCCATCCGCTCCATGGTCTCGGCGGCGGCTATGCCTTCCACGTGCCGCTGCTCGACGGCGATCACGTGACCGACGATGCCGGCACGGGCTTCGTTCACACGGCCCCCGGCCACGGCCGCGAAGACTTTGACGCCTGGATGGATAGCGCGCGGGCACTCGAAGCGCGCGGCATCTCCTCGGCGATCCCGTTCACGGTCGACGATGCCGGCTATTTCACCGCCGATGCGCCCGGCTTCGGCCCGGATGCGGAAGGTGGCGCCGGTCGCGTCATCGACGACAAGGGCAAGAAGGGCGACGCCAATGATCGCGTCATCAAGGCGCTGATCGCCCGCCACACGCTTTTTGCTCGTGGCCGCCTGAAGCACTCCTATCCGCATTCCTGGCGGTCGAAGAAGCCGGTCATCTTCCGCAACACGCCGCAATGGTTCGTCTATATGGACAAGGACTTCGGCGACGGCACGACGCTGCGCTCGCGCGCCTTGAAGGCGATCGACGGCACCCGCTTCGTGCCCGGCGCCGGCCAGAACCGCCTGCGTGCGATGATTGAGCAGCGCCCGGACTGGGTGCTCTCGCGCCAGCGCGCCTGGGGTGTGCCGATCGCGATTTTCGTCGATGACCAGGGCGAAATCCTCGTCGATCACGCCGTTAACGCCCGCATCCTCGAAGCCTTCGAAAAGGAGGGCGCCGACGCCTGGTTCGCCGAAGGCGCCAAGGAGCGGTTCCTGGGCAACGATCATGACCATGCAAAGTGGCATCAAGTCATGGATATTCTCGACGTCTGGTTCGATTCCGGTTCGACCCATACCTTCACTCTGGAGGATCGTCCCGACCTGAAATGGCCGGCCGACGTATATCTCGAGGGCTCCGACCAGCACCGCGGCTGGTTCCACTCGTCGCTGCTCGAAAGCTGCGCGACGCGCGGCCGCGCGCCCTATAACGCCGTCGTCACCCATGGCTTCACCATGGATGAGAAGGGCGAGAAGATGTCGAAGTCGAAGGGCAACACCGTCACGCCGCAGGAGGTGATGAAGGATGCCGGTGCCGACATCCTGCGACTTTGGGTGATGACGACGGACTATTGGGAGGATCAGCGTCTCGGCAAGACGATCATCCAGACCAACATCGACGCCTACCGCAAGCTCCGGAACACCATCCGCTGGATGCTCGGCACGCTCGCCCATGACAAGGGCGAGGTGATCGCGCTTTCCGACATGCCGGAACTTGAACGGTTGATGCTGCACCGCCTGGCCGAATTGGACCGGCTGGTGCGCGACGGCTACGACGCCTTCGACTTCAAGCGGATCGCCCGTGCGCTTATCGATTTCTCGAATGTCGAGCTGTCGGCCTTCTACTTCGATATCCGCAAGGACGCGCTTTACTGCGACGCACCGTCCTCGGTTCGCCGCCGCGCCGCGCTGCACGTCATCCGCACGCTTTTCGAGTGCCTGGTGACCTGGCTCGCCCCGATGCTGCCCTTCACCACCGAGGAAGCCTGGCTCTCCCGCAACCCGGAAGCCGTCTCGGTGCATCTGGAGCAGTTCCCGACCGTGCCAGCGGAGTGGCGCAACGACGCGGTCGCCGAGAAGTGGCGCAAGATCCGCGAAGTCCGCAAGGCCGTGACCGGTGCACTCGAAATCGAGCGCAAGGAAAAGCGCATCGGCTCGTCGCTGGAAGCGGCACCCGTCGTCCACGTTGCGGATGCGGATTTGCGCCAGGCGCTCGAAGGCCAAGACTTTGCCGAGATCTGCATCACCTCTGCGATCGAGGTCGTCGGCTCCGAGGGGCCGGCCGATGCCTTCGCGTTGCCGGACGTCGCCAAGGTCAGTGTCGTGCCGAAGCTCGCCGAGGGCCAGAAATGCGCGCGCTCTTGGCGAATCACCACGGATGTCGGGTCCGATCCGCTCTATCCGGATGTTTCCGCCCGTGATGCTGCCGCCCTGAGAGAGCTCGGATTCAAGCCTTGACGCATCGTTTTGCCGGGTGAATTGCGCTTGTCGCGTTCATCCGGTACAACCTGCCCGAAATTTGGCGGATTTTTCCGCCAAGGCGGCGCTGAGTGGCCGCGGCATGTGGGGTGCGGCTGGCTGGAAGGAAATTCATGGAAATGACGCGAGAGTTGCGAGTTGTCGCCAGCATTGCCGCGATCGTGGCGGTTGGCTTGGTGCTTTCGGGCTGCATCGGCGGTCCAACCTACGGTACGGACAAGACGGCAGGCGAACAACTGCTCGACGATCTCGGCAGCGCTGTGAGCCTCGGTCCGCCGAAGCGCGATCCGGTCAAATATCAACCCCGCCCGGCGCTCGTGCTGCCGCCGCAGGGACAACAGACGGCTCTGGTCGAACCGCAGCAGTCACTGGCGAACCGCGAGACCAACCCGCAGTGGGTCGAGTCGCCGGAGGAAACCCGCCAGCGCCTGCGCGACGAGGCGGAAGCCAACAAGAACGACCCCAACTATGTCTCGCCTCTGGCGAAGGCGAGCGCCAATGGCCGCCGTCTTTCGGCCAAGGAGCAGCAGGAGGCCTATCGCGAGGCCCGCAGGATCGAGCAGGGCGCCTATTCGGACAAGCGCCGCTTCCTGAGCGATCCGCCGATCGAATATCGCCGTCTGCCGGAAGGTGCCGAAACGGATCTCGGCGAGCCGGAAAAGGTGAAGGAGCGCCGCCGCAAGAAGGAGGCGCAGATCGCCAACTCCGGCACCAAGTGGTACTGGCCGTTCTAAGCCATGAAGCCCAGCATTCGCAACGCTGTGCCGGATGACGCGGAGACGATTCTGCGCTTCATCACGGAACTCGCGATCTACGAAAAGGCGGGGCATGAGGTCGAGGCGACCGTCGAGCTCTTGCAATCTTCGCTCTTCGGTCCGGATGCCGTCGCCCACGCGGTTATCTGCGAGATCGACGGCGTGCCTGCCGGCTTCGCCATCTGGTTCTATAGCTTTTCCACCTGGCAAGCGCGCAAGGGTCTTTATCTCGAAGACCTCTACGTCACGCCTGAATACCGCGGTTCGGGCGCCGGCAAACTGCTTCTGAAACATCTCGCGCGCATCGCCATTGCGGAAGGATGCGGCCGCTTCGAATGGAGCGTTCTCGATTGGAACGAGCCGGCCATCCGGGTTTACGAAGCAGTCGGCGCGGAGCCCATGTCGGAATGGAAGCGCTACCGGCTTGCGGGGGCGGCGCTTAAGGCACTTGCCGACGGCTGACCGCTCGACCGATCAGCGCTTGCCGGCAAAGAAATCGCGAAGGATATCGGCGGCTTCCCGCTCGGCAAGGCCGGAATAGACATCCGGGACGTGGTGGCAGGTGGGCGATGCATAGAACCTGACGCCGCTGTCCACCGCGCCGCCCTTCGGGTCTTCCGCACCGTAATAGAGGCGGCGTATTCGGGCGAAAGAGATCGCGGCCGCGCACATGGTGCAAGGTTCCAGCGTGACGTAAAGGTCCGCCCCCGTCAGCCGTTCGCCGCCGACGCTTGCGGCGGCCTGGCGGATCGCCTCGATCTCGGCATGGGCGGTGACGTCGTTCAGTTCGCGTGTGCGGTTTCCGGCAGCGGCGACGATCTTGCCGTCAATGACGACGACAGCGCCGATCGGCACTTCGCCGCGGGCTGCTGCTTTCCGGGCCTCTTGGAGGGCCGCATCCATGAAGCGCGTCGTATCCGTCATCGCTCGATCAATAATTTCTCTTAACCCACGGCGCTTGACCTGATAGGACAGCCGCAAAAGGCAGGCAACACAAATGACATCCAAAGACAAGTCCACGCGGCCCGGCGGCAAGACCAATGGTCGGGAAAAGAAACCTCGTTCCGGTGACAAGAAGGCAGGCGCCACCCCCTCCGTCAAGACCCGACCGGCTGCGACCGCGCCCGGTGCGGATGAGCCGCAGCGCATCTCGAAGATCCTCTCGCGCGCCGGCGTTGCCTCCCGCCGCGATGTCGAGCGGATGATCATGGAAGGGCGCGTCAAGCTCAACGGCGTCGTGCTCGACACGCCCGTCGTCAACGCAACGCTTGCCGACAATATCGAGGTCGACGGTCACCCGATCCGAGGTATCGAACGCACGCGCCTCTGGCTTTATCACAAGCCCGCCGGGCTGGTGACGACCAATGCCGATCCGGAAGGCCGGCCGACGGTA
Source organism: Ensifer sp. IC3342 (assembly GCF_020193655.1). Lineage (GTDB taxonomy): Bacteria > Pseudomonadota > Alphaproteobacteria > Rhizobiales > Rhizobiaceae > Sinorhizobium. The sequence continues at coordinate 676,272 of NZ_JADYVE010000001.1, read as the reverse complement.
TTCGAGAACCTCCCGGAGGGGTTGCCGCGGGTGCTTTCGATCGGCCGCCTCGACATCAACACCGAAGGCCTGCTGCTCTTGACCAATGACGGGGGGCTCGCTCGCGTACTCGAGCTGCCATCCACCGGCTGGCTGCGCCGATATCGCGTGCGCGCACACGGCGAGGTCGATCAGGAAGCGCTCGATCGGCTGAAGGACGGCATCGCCGTCGACGGCGTCCTCTATGGAGCGATCGAGGCGACGCTCGACCGCGTTCAGGGATCGAACGTCTGGATCACCATGGGCCTGCGCGAAGGCAAGAACCGCGAGATCAAGAACGTGCTCGGCGCGCTTGGTCTTGATGTGAACCGACTGATTCGCATTTCCTATGGCCCGTTCCAGTTGGGCGACCTGCCGGAGGGCCATGTTCAGGAAATTCGTGGTCGCACGCTCCGGGACCAACTCGGTCCGCGCCTGATCGAGGACGCGAAGGCGGATTTCGACGCGCCTCTCTACAATGATCAGCCGGCGACCGAGAGGGGTGAGCGCGACGAGGTGACCGAGGATGCCGGCACGGCGGAACGTGCCGGGCGGCGAGAAAAGCCGGAGGACAAGCGCGAGCGTGCGCTTGCACGCCTTGACACGCGTCGCGACGAAGGCCGCTCCCGCGATCGCGGCGAGCGTTCCGGCGGCCGACCCGCCGATCGTCCGACCCGGGTTCCGGCAAAGCGCAGCCGAACCGCCAATGTCTGGATGGCGCCGGGCGCACGCCCGATAGCCGAAAAGAAGCCGAAGTCAGCGGATGATCAAGCGGCGACGCCGATCCGCCGCGAGCGTCCGGAAGGTGCGCCGAAGACAAAACGCTATGGCCGCACCAAGGATGGCCCGGCGACGAAAACGTCCGGCAAGTTCGACCCCGATCGCAAGGCGAGCGCGGCTAGGGGCTCTGCCCAGCCGGAACGCTCGCGCCGGCCGCCCGTGAAACGCGATGGCGAGGATGGGGAGTGGATCGGAGCAAGCGAACCGGTTCGCCGCAAGGATGACAGGCGCGAAGTCGGTTTCGACCGACGCCGGCCTGATCCAGCAGAGCGGAAATCGCGCGACCATGGTGATCGGCCGCCGCGGCGCGAAAGCAGCGAACGAACGCGCGCAGAGCGTCCCGCACGCGCCGGGGGCGAAAATCGCGCATTCTCCGGAAAGCCTCGGACAAGTCGCAGCGAAGGCGATCGGCCCCAGGGTCGCGAGGGCGGCAACCGCCCCTCCGGCGACCGCCCACGCGGAAAGCCGGGCGGCAAGCCCACTGCAGCGAAATCGCCAAGCCAGCGCTCCGGGGGCCCCCGCGGCGGCAAGCCGGGCGGTGGTAAACCAGGCGGCCGCCCTGGCGGCGGCAAGCCCCGGGGCAAGGGGAAGTAACCGGCCGTGCGGATCGTCGGGGGAGAGTTTCGCGGCCGCGTCCTGGCCGCGCCCAAGTCCAACGATATCCGTCCGACCACCGATCGGACGCGCGAAAGCCTGTTCAATATCTTGAGCCACGCTTATCCGGAAGCGCTCGACGGCACGCGCGTGCTCGATCTCTTTGCCGGTACCGGTGCGGTCGGGCTTGAGGCCTTGTCGCGCGGCTGCCGGCAAGCGCTCTTCGTCGAGCAAGGCGTCGAGGGCAGGGGGTTGCTCCGGACCAATATCGAGACGCTCGGACTTCAGGGGCGTGCCAAGATATTCCGTCGCGACGCCACCGATCTCGGGCCCGTCGGGACGATGGAGGCGTTTCATCTGGTTTTCGCAGATCCGCCCTATGCCAAGGGGCTCGGCGAGCGCGCACTTGCAGCGGCCGCTACGGGCAAGTGGCTCGTCCCCGGCGCTCTGGCAATTCTGGAGGAACGGGCAGACATTGAGCCGCGGCTGCCGGTAGAGTTCGAGCCGCTTGATGTGCGCGCCTTTGGCGACACGCGGATGCACTTCTACCGATTCCGCGGCGAATGACGACTGCATGATTCCTTAAATCGGAATCGATTTAAGGACAAAAATCATGCAGCACTTCAAAGTGCTACAGCGACCTTCACGCATCCGATTGGACGCGCGGCGCTGCAGACTCGCATGCGGTGACCGATCGAGTGCCCGTCGGATGAGCGGAGACGAGCGTGATGAGGAAGGATACCTTGTCTGAAGTCGTGAAACCGACCGCGGGGCAGAGCCCCTCGGTCGCGCTGGCGCTCGGAGGCGGGGGCGCGCGGGGACTTGCGCATATCCACATCATCGAGGCCCTCGACGAGATGGGCATTCGGCCCGTGGCGATCGCCGGCTCGTCGATCGGCGCGCTCATGGGCGCCGGCATGGCGGCGGGGATGCTTGGGGAGGAGATCCGGCACCATGTGCTGTCGACCGTCGGCCATCGCGGCGAAGTGCTCAACCGGCTGTGGCGGCTGAGGCCGACGACTCTTTCCGAGGCGGTGTCGAACGGTCTCCATTTCGGCCGGTTCAACATCGAGCGCGTCCTGAAGGCCTTTCTGCCCGAGGCGATTCCCAGCCGCTTTTCCGATCTGTTGATCCCGCTGAAGGTCATGGTGACGGACTACTACGGTCAGACGGAACGCGTTTGTGAAAGCGGTGACCTGCGTAAGGCGCTTGCCGCCTCCGCTGCCCTGCCGGCCGTGTTCATGCCGGTGAAGATCGATGGCCGCGTCATGATCGACGGCGGCATCTACAATCCGATCCCATTCGATCACTTGCGCGGCCTGGCGGATATCCTCGTCGCTATTGATGTCGTCGGTGGTCCGGACGGCGACGGGCGAACGATACCGAGCCGTATCGACAGCCTGTTCGGCACGAGCCAATTGATGATGCAATCCATCATTGCGATGAAAATGAAAGACGGCGCGCCCGACATACTGATGCGCCCCGATGTCGGGCGCTTTCGTGTTCTCGATTTCCTGCGCGCCCGCGAGGTCCTGGCCGCGACGGAGGGTACGAAGGAGCAGTTCAAGCGTGCGCTTTCCGAGCGGATCGAGAGCTGGAAGGATATCGGCTGATGCCTGCTCTTCGAAGTTACGCAATTCCAGGAAAACCGTTACACACTTTTCCTGGAATTGCTCCCTAGCGAATCCTCTGTCAGTCGGTCCGCGCCAATGTCTCGTCCTTCTGCTGCCGATCCTCGGCCGGAAGGCTCGGCAGGATCCGCTCCTCGGTGTCGGCCGTGTGATTCACCTCACGCTTCGGCTTGACCAGCGGTTCGGGTCTCACCGGCCGCGAGTGCAGCATGTCGCGGCCAGCGGAGATGCCCTCGGCCTCCTGCAGAACGAGCCGCGCTTCGTCGCGACGGCGGATATCGTCCATGATGGCGATTGCTTCGTCGTCGCCCACGCCCAGCGCTTCCAGCGTCTTGCGACCAAAGAGCAGGCCGGATTCGAACGTCTCGCGCAGCTCGTAGTCGACGCCCCTTGCGCGCAACTCCAGCGTGTGCAGTCGGTCGTAGGATCGGGCGAAGATACGGGCGTTCGGGTATTCGGCCCGAACGAGATTGATGATCCTGTCCGTCGTTTCCTTCTTCTGCGTGCAGACCGCGACGATCTTGGCGCGCTGGATGCCCGCGGCTCTAAGCACGTCGAGCCGGGTGCCGTCGCCGAAATAGATGCGGAAGCCGAAGGTCGCGGCCTGGCGCACGCGCGCGGCGGAGTGATCGATGATGGTCACGTCGCGGCCACCGGCGAGAAGGATCTGTGAGGCAATCTGTGCGAAACGCGAGAAGCCGATCATCAGCACATCGGCGCCGGCGCCCTCGAAGTCCTCCTCGATCTCGTCGGCCATCTCGTCCTGTTCGTGCATCAGGCGCTTCGAGAGCATGGCTGCGACCGGTGTCAGCGCCATCGACAGCGTCACGATTGCGACGAGCAGCGAAGAGGTTCCTTGTGAAAAGACCCCTGCGGCGGCGGCCGCGGTGAAAAGTACGAAGCCGAACTCGCCGCCCTGGGGCAGAAGAAGGCCGATGCGCAGCGCGTCGTTGTGGCGGGACCCGGTCATCCGGCAAAGCCAGTAGAGCGCGAGGCTCTTGACCAGCATCAGCAACGGCACCGCGGCAATGATCAGGAGATAGTTTTCGACGATGACGTCGAGTTCCAGCGATAGACCGACGGCCATGAAGAACAGCGCCTGGAGGATGCCGCGAAAGGGCTCGATGTCGGCTTCGAGCTCGTGGCGATAGGACGATTCCGCCAAGAGCACGCCGGCGAGAAAGGCGCCCATGGCCATGGAAAGACCGGCAAGCTGCATCAATGTCGCCGCGCCCATGACGACAAGAAGGGCTGCAGCGATCATGACATCACGCGCCCCGGTGCGGGCGATCATCTGGAAGAGCGGATTGAGCAGATAACGACCCGCGAAGAAGAGGATGGCGACGGCACTGACCGCAATCGCGAAGTCCTGGAACGGCGTCGTCGCGTCTTCCGGTGCCTGCGCTGCCATCAATGGGATCAGAGCGAGCAGCGGGACGATCGCCAAGTCCTGCAGCAGCAGGATGGAGAAGGCGCGCTGGCCGTAGCGCGTATTGGTGTCGTTGCTCTCGTCGAGGATCTGCATTGCAAAGGCCGTCGACGACAGCGCGAGCCCAAAACCGGCAATGATGCTTCCCCTCCATTCGAGAAGGCCGGCGAACGCGATCAGGAGGGAGAGAGCGAGGCCGGTCACGACAACCTGCGCCGCACCCAGCCCGAAGATGTCGCGCCGCATTTGCCACAGGCGCGATGGCTTCAATTCCAGACCAATGACGAAGAGCAGGAACACGACTCCGAGTTCCGAAACGTGCAGGATCTCCTCGCCCTCGGTAATTGATTGCGCGACCGGGCCGATCACGATACCGGCTGCGAGATAGCCGAGAATCGTGCCGAGCCCCAGGCGCTTGAAGATCGGTGCCGCAAGCACGGCGCCGCCGAGCAGCATTAGCGCCTGGGTATAAAGAAACGATGTCGTTTGCATGCTCGATGCTCTCGCTGTCACGGCTGCCACAGGCCCCGCACGCAGGACCTTCTGCCGGATATCATTTGGATGCTGGGGCAGGAATCACGAAGATACCCTTGATGCATTGTTCAGTGCACAATAAATGGGGCAGGAATGAAAGGCCAAATCATGTCTGAGATGATCGATTCCGCAGCTCTGGAGAAGCAAGCCGCCGAGCTTGTCGAACTCGCGCGCCGGGCCGGCGCGGACGCGGCGGATGCGGTGGTCGTACGCGGCCGCTCCCGCTCCGTTTCTGTCCGCCTTGGCAAGGTCGAAGCGACGGAAGCCTCTGAAAGCGATGACTTTTCGCTCAGGGTCTTCGTCGGGCGCCGGGTTGCAAGCGTCTCGGCCAATCCCGGTTTCGATCTGAGGGTGCTTGCCGAGCGCGCAGTCGCTATGGCCAAGGCCTCGCCCGAGGATCCATACGCGTCGCTTGCGGATTCCGGCCGGCTTGCGACATCCTACCCGGACCTCGATCTCTTCGATGGCAGCGAAGTGTCGACCGAAATGCTGACGGAGGCTGCGCTTGCCGCCGAGGAGGCGGCCCTTGCCGTATCCGGCGTCACCAATTCGAGCGGTGCCGGTGCCTCGGCCGGCATGGGCGGGCTCGTTCTTGCCACCTCGCATGGTTTCTCCGGCTCCTACATGGCAACCCGCTTCGGCCGCTCCGTCAGCGCTATCGCTGGCGAGGGCACGAAGATGGAGCGCGACTACGATTTCGACAGTCGCCTCTATTTCGATGATTTGCGAACGGCCGAGGACATTGGCCGTGTCGCAGGCGAACGGGCTGTTGCACGCCTGAACCCGCGCCAGGTTCCGACGGCAAAGAACGTCACCGTTGTCTTCGACCCGCGCATGGCACGCGGTTTCGTCGGCCATCTGGCCGGTGCGATCAACGGTGCGTCGGTGGCACGCAAGACGAGCTTCCTGCGCGATATGATGGGCAAGCAGATCATGAAGGCCGGCATTGAGGTGACCGATGATCCGCTGATCATCCGCGGCGCCTCGTCACGCCCCTTCGATGGCGAGGGGGTGAGCGGTTCGAAACTGTCGATGATCGAGGACGGTGTGCTGCAGCACTGGTTCCTGTCTACCTCGGCGGCCAAGGAACTGGGGCTTGAAACCAATGGGCGCGGCGTTCGTGGCGGCCCTACGGTCAATCCCGCCTCGACCAACCTCGCGCTCGAACCCGGAACAATCTCGCGCGACGATCTGATAAAGAGCGTTGGAACGGGTTTCTACGTCACCGAGCTCATCGGCCAGGGCGTGAACATGGTGACGGGGGAATATAGCCGTGGCGCCTCCGGGTTCTGGATTGAGAACGGCGAAGTCACTTTCCCCGTGTCCGAGGTAACGATTGCGTCTAATCTCAAGCAGATGTTCATGGCTCTGACGCCTGCCGATGATATCGACAGGAAATTCGGCATTGCCGCGCCGACCCTCGCCATCGAAGGCATGACGCTTGCCGGAACCTGATCGCTACTGCATGTCTCCTTAAATCGACCCCGATTTAAGGACAAAGACATGCAGCAATTCAAAGTGCTACAGCGACCTTTGCGCGTCTGATTGGGCGCGCGGCGCTGGGGCGGCGTGTTCCGCCAACATTGAGGCGCGCGGGCCGGTCTCGTGCGTATGGAGTTGAATGTCAGAACCAGCCCGACCGCTCCCGCCTGCCTGGAGCGAGGACCTTGAGCTGATCCTCGCTGCGGCGATCGCCGCAGGCGACACGGCGCTCGGATATTTTCGCAAGAGCTTTGACGTGCGCTGGAAGAACGAGGGCCGCTCTCCAGTGAGCGAGGCCGACCTCGCCGCCAACGACATCCTCAGGACAAGGTTGGTTGGTGGGCGACCCGACTATGGCTGGCTTTCAGAGGAGACCGATGATGACGAAAGCCGGCTCTCCCGGGAGAGCGTGTTCGTGGTCGATCCCATCGATGGAACGCGTGCCTTCATCGCCGGCCGCGATCTTTGGTGTGTGAGCGTCGCCGTCGTCCATCGGGGCCAGCCGGTTGCGGCCGCGCTCTATGCGCCGGCGCTCGGCGAGGTTTTTCAGGCGACCCGCGACGGCGAGGCGCTAAAGAATGGCGCCGCGATCGCTGTGCGCGTGCCCGAGCGTCAGGAGACGCTGAAGGTCGCAATGGCCGAGGACTTGGTCGGCAAGTTGGCTTCCCCCTATCGCGAAGAAATCGCGCGGGTTCCGCATGTACCGTCACTTGCCTATCGGCTGGCGATGATCGCGGATGGACGGATTGACGGAACGATCGTGAAAAAGAACTCGCACGACTGGGATCTTGCCGCTGCCGACCTCATTCTTGCGCGGGCAGGTGGTGCGCTCTGCGGGCTCGACGGCCTGCCTTTGTCCTATAATCGCCCCATTGTCACGCACGGGATTCTTGGCGCGGCCTCAAGGCCGGTGCTGCCGGCCTTGCTTGCCGCCTCCCGCCCCTTGGAGCCCCATTGACCTTTGGAGGCGAATGCCGCAAATCAACACCCTTCAAGAAAAAATGGAATTACGATGGCTCAAGACTCCGTGAAAAAGCAACGTTTGCATCTTGTCTTCGGCGGTGAACTGACGACGCTTAAGAATGTCGAATTTCGCGACCTGGACAAGCTGGATATCGTTGGCATCTTTCCCGATTACGACAGCGCTCATACCGCCTGGAAGGCCAAGGCGCAGATGACGGTCGACAACGCGCACATGCGCTATTTCATCGTTCATATGCATCGGCTGCTCGACCCGGAAAATGATTGATGTCGATGTCGTTCGGACGCGCACGGCGCGCCTGCGCCCGGACTGTGCATGACATCCGTGTCAAGTTGCACATGGGCGAGGGCGCGTATTCATGAGCAGCCTTCGTGCACGGCTTGCGCTTTCCAGCTATCGTTGGATCGGGACGGCGATCTATCCCCTGGTCTGGTCCTACCTCGCCATACGCGCGGCGAAAGGCAAGGAGGATCCGACACGCCGCCGCGAGCGCTACGGCTATGCGAGTGCGCCGCGCCCGCAAGGACCGCTTGTCTGGTTTCATGCCGCGAGCGTCGGCGAAACGGTCGCCGTCACATCCTTGGTCAAGGAAATCCGCCGCCGCGGGATCGCCGTGGTGCTGACTACCGGTACGACGACGTCGGCCCGGGTGGCTGCTGAGCGACTGGGTTCTGCCGTCGTTCACCAATACGTGCCGCTCGATTTCAAGCCGGCCGTAAGCCGCTTCCTCGACTATTGGGAGCCGGACCTGGCGATCATTGCGGAGTCGGAAATCTGGCCGATGACCATCGTCGAACTCGGCAGCCGGCACATCCCGCAGGTCCTGGTAAACGGCCGTCTTTCGGACCGCACCTTCGCGCGTTGGAAAAAGCGGCCCTCGCTCGCCGAGGCGCTCTTCGAGAACCTGGCACTCGTCATCGCGCAATCCGACGTCGACGCGGAACGCTTTCGCACGCTCGGCGCGCTCCCGGTCATGGTCTCCGGCAATCTCAAGGTCGATACCGACGCCCCGCCGCATGATCCGAAGGCGCTCAAGGAGTATCGCCAGCAGATCGGGGCGCGTAAGACCTGGGCGGCGATCTCTACCTTCGAAGGCGAAGAGAATGCCGCTGCGACAGTTCACCGCGCATTGAAGGACAGGACCAGTCTCCTGACGATCATCGTCCCGCGCCACCCCGAGCGATGCGACGCGATCGAGGCGGCACTGGTCGCCAAGGGACTGAAGGTCGCGCGGCGGACGCGCAACGACCCGCTGACGCCGGACGTCGATATTTTCCTCGGCGACACGATCGGCGAGATGGGCCTCTATCTACGCCTTACCGAGGTCGCCTTCGTCGGTCGCTCGCTCTTTGCCGAAGGCGGTCAGAACCCGCTGGAACCGGCCATGCTCGGCTGTGCGGTGCTTTCGGGCGGCAATGTCCAGAATTTCCGCGACACCTATCAGATGCTTGCCAAGAACGGCAGCGCCAAGATCGTGCGCGATGTCGAGATGCTGGCCAAGGGTGTCAATTATCTGCTCGTCAACGACGACATGCGTCGCTCGATGATAGACGCCGGTCTCGAAAGCGTGCAACAGATGCGTGGCGCGTTGACGGCGACGATCAAGGGGCTCGAGCCATATATCAACCCGCTGGTCGTGAAGGCACGGCTGGAGCCGCGCGTCGAAGGCTGAAGCGCCAATTTGCGGATCGGATCATGGTCGCATCGAAAACCATCGTCGGCATCTTGTTCGACAAGGACGGGACGCTTCTCGACTACGTGAAGAGCTGGGTGCCGGTGAACTACGAATTGGCGCGCATCGCCTCGAAGGGCGACGAGACGCTCGCTAGGGTGCTGCTTCAGGCAGGCGGAATGGACCCGGACAGCGGCTTTGTTGCGCCCGACAGCCTGCTTGCCGCCGGCAATACGGTGGAAATCGCCACCGGCATGGTTGGCGCCGGCGCGCCTTTCACGGTCGAGGAATTGACGACGCTTTTCGACAGCCTCTTTGCGCGGTCTGCGGACTATGCCGTGCCGGTGACCGATCTTGGCGTCTTCTTTGCCGGGCTTCACGCGAAAGGCTATCGCCTCGGTGTCGCCTCGAGTGACAATGAAAAGTCGATCCGGGAAACCGCCAGGCGCTTCGGTTTCGATAGTTACCTGCACTACGTTGCCGGTTATGACAGTGGCCATGGCGTCAAGCCGGAGCCGGGCATGGTGCTGGGTTTTTGCGCGGCGACGGGGCTGGAGCCGCATCAGGTGGCGGTCGTCGGCGACAACAATCACGACATGCACATGGGGCGTAGTGCCGGCGTCGGTCTGACGGTCGCCGTGCTCACCGGTACGGGCTCGCGCCAATCTCTTGCCGCGGCCTCGGACCATTGCCTGGCCGACATAACGGAGCTGGAGGCGGTGCTATAGGCCTGGGCACCGGCCGGCTTGCCTTTTTTCCCATTCTGACGTTTTTTGTCCCTCGCGTCATTCAGTCCAGCGCGGCTGCGCTGTAGGGGGCTTTCCTGGCCGGTTTGGGGGCAGGGCAGGTCGTGGAGGCAGATTAGGCAGAATGGTTTCAGAAGCGCCACCGTTCTGGTGGACCAAGGCCGATTGGCGCGCCTATGCGCTTTGGCCGTTTTCCTGGGTTTATGGGCGCATTGCCGGAATGCGCATGGATCGTGCCCGCCGCGCCTCGGCGCCGGTGCCGCTCGTCTGCGTCGGCAACTTCACCGTCGGTGGAGCTGGAAAGACGCCGACCGCCATCGCGCTTGCCCGAGCGGCCAAGGCGAAGGGGCTGAAGCCCGGCTTCTTGAGCCGCGGCTATGGCGGCTCGCTGGACGTCACGACGATCGTCGACCCGCATCACCACCGTGCCCGCGACGTCGGCGACGAGCCGTTGCTGCTCGCGCGTGAAGCCTTGACCGTTGTCTGCCGCCGCCGCGTCGAGGGCGCCCACAAGCTCGCGGCCGAAGGCGCCGACATCATCATCATGGACGACGGCTTCCAGAGCGCGCGTCTTGCATTCGACTTCGCCTTGCTTGTGGTCGATTCCGGGCGCGGCATCGGCAATGGACACCTGGTTCCCTCGGGACCGGTTCGCGCACCCATCAGCGACCAGTTGCGGCACGCAACGGCGCTCCTGAAGATCGGTAACGGATCTGCGGCCGACCCGCTGGTCCGCCGCGCGGCTCGGGCAGGCAAGCCCGTCTATGCGGCGGAAACCATCCGGATCGACGACGGGCAGCTTGCAGGCGTCAAGGTTCTTGCCTGGGCCGGTATCGCCGATCCGGAGAAATTTTTCCGGACCGTGCGCGAGACGGGTGCAATCATCGAGGAGACGCGGAGCTTTCCCGATCATCACCACTTCTCCGACGACGAAATTGCCGATCTGCTCGATCGCGCCGCGAGTCAGGGCTATGCGCTGGTCACCACATCGAAGGACATGGTCCGTCTCGAACCCGGACACGGCCGGGCAGGAGAACTGGCGGCCAAGAGCAAGGTGATCGAAATCGACGTGCGCTTCGACGATCCGTCGGTGCCCGGCAAAATCATCGACAGGACGCTTGCCGCCGCGCGGGCGCGCAAGCTGCGGGAGGCCAAAGCAGCAACTCTCTGACGGGCGTCTTAACGAATTCAGCGCCGCTGGTTGGGAAGCGCACCGGCGCGTTTTTCCGCTTCGAGGGAGGCGGCCGCGTCGATATAGGGCTCCTGCCGGGCGACGCTCCAATAGCGCAATTCGTCCACCGGGATCGCTTTGCCCGTCATGGCACAGACGACATGTGATCCGGCAAGCACGATCTGGAAGTCGCCATCGAGATAGCGGATCTTCGCCTCGCGCGAGGAACTTCCTTCAAAGCGGTTCATCATTGCCCGTGTCTGCCTTCTGAATTCGATTGCCTTCTTGGTCTATCCCAGTGCCCGGCAAAACTCCAGTACCGGCGGACAGTCGATCGCTCGTCAGCTACGACCGAAGAGGCGTTCGATATCCGCAAGCTTCAGCTCGATATAGGTCGGCCGGCCATGATTGCACTGGCCCGAGCCAGGCGTCGCTTCCATCTGGCGAAGCAGTGCGTTCATCTCCTCCGTCCGCATCCGGCGGCCCGAGCGGACCGAGCCATGGCAGGCCATTGTCGCGGCGAGATATTCGAGCCGCCCGGCAAGGCCGTTCGCCGTATCCCATTCTGCAAGCTCGTCGGCAAGCTGTCGCACCAGACCGGCCGCATCCATTTCGCCCAGCATCGCCGGCGTCTCGCGTACTGCGATCGCCCCCGGGCCGAAGCGTTCGATCGCGAGGCCGAGGCGGGCGAATTCCTCCGCATGCGCCATCAGCCGATCGCAGTCGTCCTCGGGAAGATCGACGATCTCCGGGATGAGCAGGGTCTGCGCGGGCACCGGGCGGGAATGGAGCGCCGTCCGCATCGTCTCGAAGACCAGGCGTTCGTGCGCGGCGTGCTGGTCGACGATGACGAGACCATCATCCGTCTGCGCGACGATGTAGTTCTCGTGGAGCTGCGCACGCGCAGCGCCAAGCGGAAACGACGGAGCAGTTACGTCAGAACCGCGTGTTTCTTCGGCTGGAGCGGTGTACCGTGCCGACGGCTGCGAGAATTCCGCGAAGGCTCGCTGCATTGTCTCTGCGAAGCCGTTCGCTGTTTGGTCGAAATGCATTGGTCGATAGGGCGACGCCGCAGGCGTCCAGGGCTGCGGCGGCCTCTGCATCTCCGGTCGGAAGGAGCGCATCATTCCACTTGCGCCGGTGGTCGCGGCACGGTCTCCATCGCGTGCGAGCGCCTCACGGATCGCGCCGATGAGCAGTCCCCGGATCAGGCCCGGATCGCGAAACCGGACGTCCGACTTCGCCGGATGGACATTGACATCGACGAGCGCCGGGTCGAGCTCGATCGACAGGACGGCAACCGGGTAGCGCCCATGCGGGATGGTTTCGGCGTAGGCGGCGCGTATAGCAGACAGGATGAGCTTGTCCTGCACCGGTCGGCCGTTGACGAAGACATATTGTTGAAGCGAGTTGCCGCGATTGAAGGTCGGAACACCGGCAAAGCCCGCAAGGTGGGCGTCTTCCCGTTCGGCATCAATCTCGATCGCATTGTCGCGGAAATCCTTGCCGAGCACCTGCGCCATCCGAGTCAGCCGGTCATCGCCAGTGGCGGGGAACTCCAGGGTCGAGCGGTCGGAGCCCGAGAGCACGAAGCGCACTTTGGGGAAAGCGATCGCCATGCGACGGACGACCTCGGAAATCGCGGCAGCCTCGGCCTTTTCCGATTTCATGAATTTGAGCCGCGCGGGGGTCGCGAAGAAGAGATCGCGCACCTCGACTACGGTGCCGACATTGGCAGGTGAAGGACGCACGGCCTCGGTCTTTCCGCCTGCGATTGCGATCGCCGCGCCCTCATTGGCGCCGGCCGTTCGCGTCGTGATCGACAGGCGCGCGACCGACCCGATCGAGGGCAGGGCCTCGCCGCGAAAGCCGAGGGTGCGGATATCGGTGAGGTTGTCGCTGATCTTGGACGTGCAATGGCGCTGAACCGCCAGGGCGAGATCGGCGGGCGACATGCCGCTGCCGTTGTCGGTCACCCTGAGCAGCGTCTTGCCGCCGCCCGCGGTCGCAATCTCGATCCTTGTCGCGCCTGCGTCGAGCGCATTCTCGATCAATTCCTTGGCAGCGCTGGCAGGGCGCTCGATGACCTCGCCGGCGGCAATCTGGTTGATGAGCGTTTCTGAGAGTTGCTTGATGATCATGACTCATTTTCCAGGATTCGCCGCGGGAGGGAAAGGGGGTCTGCGGTTGATCCGCCGCGGAAAGAGCGATCGTGGGCCGATGGGCCTCCGGAAAAATGAGACCGTGATTTAATTCCCCTTTAACGTTCTGCTGCGATTTTCCACAACAACCTGAATGAGCACGGGTTTTGTCTTTGGAGCTCTGCGGTGTTGCTGGACGCCGTTACGCATTCCGCCCGAAGAGACGCCTTCCGAGGCCAACCAGCATGTCCCGGAATGAAACCGCCGCGCCGGCGCCGCGGGTCTTCTCAGACACGCAAGGGGCCGCTGTGAAACTTTAGATTGCTGCATCCGCTTCGAGGAATGCAGACGGCGAAATGAGGACAGCGTGATGAGCGATGTGGCGTCGGGCGGCGCAGACATCAACAGGATCATTCTCGAGGCGAGCTGCGACGCGCTTGGCCTCGCTCTGCTCGTCTGCGGTCGAGACGATACGATCCTGTTCGCAAGCCCGTCGATCCTGCAGTTCTTTCCGGTTCCCGCCCGACTGTTGACGCCCGGCACTCGACTCCGTGACTTCCTGGGCGCCGTCTACGATACCGGTGTGCGTCCCGGGACACTACCCGAAAACAGCCGCCGCCGGGCGAACAGGGAAGACTGGATCGCCGAACACATGGCGCTTCATTGGCGCGAGCGCTACGAGAGCGTCGAGCGGGCCGGGCGCACACGCTGGGTCTCATTGCGCAAGCGCCGCTTGTCGAGCGGTATCGGCATGTTGTCGGTCACTGATGTTTCAGAACAGAAAAAGCGCGATGAACAGCTTCAGACCGACCTCGAACGCGTGGAACTGACGGAAGAAATCCTCGACGCGCAGCCCAATCCGATCTGCGTCAAAGATCGAAACCTCAACTACATCGCCGTCAACAAGGCGTTCTGCACGATCCATGAGCTTTCTCAGGACGCGATCCTCGGGCGCTCCGCGTGGGACCTTGTCGACGCCGAGCTGGCGGAGCGGTTTGAACAGTCGGATCGATCGGTGCTCGAAACTGGCAAGCCATACTCGGAGGCAGAACACATCGTTCGCGCCGATGGCAGTGATCTTTGGGTCGTCACCCGCAAATATCGCATCGGCATGCCCGGCCGTCATTTTGTGGTGACCTGCATGAACGACGTCACCGATATCGCGGCCTGGTATCACGGCACGGGCGACAACACGGGCAGCAGCGGCCTTCAGATCCTCGACTACAGCATCTTTACGCCGGCCCAGAATTTCTACGATCCCTTCCGTGCGTTGAATGTTCAGCAACTGGTCGAGGCCGGATCGATGATCGAGACCCTGCCCGCGCGCGGACTGCGCGTCCTGCTTGCGACGGGCAACCGGGACGCGGAGGAACGGCTTGTGGCTCGTCTGCGCGGTTCCGGTCTCGACGCCTGTGCCGTGCGCAACATCCACGAGCTCGAGGCGTTCGCATCCGCTGCCGAGCGTTCCGGGGTAAAGCTCGATATCCTGGTGCTTGACGGCGCATTCCCGGACGTTGAGCGAGTCATTGCCGGCTGGCATGCAAGCCCCACCATCAAGATCTCCGCCGATGTCGATGCCGGAAACCTGCTTGCGGAGATCTTTCGTGTTTGCGCCGAGCGTCCGCAGTCGCGGTCGTCGCTTTCGCAGGCGGACTGGGGGATCTCCTTCGAGGGCGAGGTAGCGCCTGAAACGCATGTGCCGGATATCGAGGTGCTGGTCGCCGAGGACAATCAGATCAATCAGTTCGTCTTCGCCCAGATACTGGAGGGGCTCGGGGTTTCGCACAGGATCGCCGCGAATGGCCGGGAGGCAGTGGAGCTCTGGCACGAACTTCAGCCGGCCTTGGTCCTTATGGATATATCGATGCCGGTCATGAATGGCTTCGACGCCGCAGTCGCCATCCGCGACGCCGAAAAGAGGACGGGGCGGCGGACCCCGATCATCGCGGTGACGGCGCAGGCGCTCGACATCGACCTTAGGCAATGCGAAGCGTCTGGGATGGATGACCACATCATGAAGCCGGTCAGCCCGGACATGATCGAGGCAGTGCTCAGAAAATACATGCCAGCCGGCAACATACGTGCCGCGGGCTAAGGCCTGAATTTTGTCAATTCACTAGAATTGGGGAGGCCGGCGGTAGATTTGATAGCGAGCCGCTATGGGATTGTTAACTCCCGATTGTCATCGTCTGCGTTGAACTGCCAGAAAGTGTAGAGCCTCGCAGCAATGTATGCGCTTCGTCCAGCCGCCCAGCCCCTGCTTCCCCCGATGCGAGAGAACCGTCTCCACCGGCGAGAGCCGCGGCGCCACGGTTGTTTCGCAATGTTTGCGCTGGCCGATAGCGGGAGCTTGCGGCCATGATGTGGAGGCAGGTCGGGGGGCATGAAGCCGTCGAGGTGCCGCACTCGATGATGCTTCTTGATGAACTGACCGGCCTCGGCAATGGCCGGCATTTGCGCCGAGCGGTCTGTGAACTTGCCGCGGAACGCGCGAGCGACCCGGCACCGTTCACCATTGGCCTTGCCAATCTCGATGGATTCAAGCCGATCAACGACCTGTTCGGGCCGGAGGCCGGTGATCAGATCCTCCGCCAGGTCGCGCACCGTTTGAAAGCCTGCGCTCCGGAAGGTGCGACCGTGACGCGCACCACGGACGACGAGTTCGCCTTCGTGCTGCCGCTGATCTTTGAGCGCAAGGGTGCGGAAAAATTGGGTCGGGTGCTGAAGGAAGTGCTGTCGGCTCCCTTCGATCTTGGCGACCGCAACGTCCGCCTGTCTGCCTCCTTCGGCTTCGCGGTCTACCCTTTCGCGGGCGACAGCTTTGAAGACCTGCTGAAGAGCGCTGATACCGCACTTTATCGGTCGAAGCGGCGCGGGCGCGGCCAGATCACCGTCTATTCGCAGGAGATCGCCCAGGAGATGAAACGCGCCACGCAGATCGAACAGGCGTTGCGCAACGCGATCATCGCCGACCAGGTCGATGTGCATTTCCAGCCCATCGTCGATCTTCGCAGCGATACGGTCGTCGGCTTCGAGGCCCTGGCAAGATGGTGCGACGCGGATCTCGGCTACGTCTCGCCTTCGATCTTTGTGCCGCTTGCCGAAGAGCGCGGTTTCATCGAGTCGCTGGCGGAAACGTTGTTGCGCAAGGCGGCACAGGCTGCTCTGTCCTGGCCGAAGGAGCTCTTTCTTTCCTTCAACCTGTCGTCGGCACAGTTGATGGATCCGGCGACCAGTTCGCGCCTGCTGTCGATCATCAACCAGGTCGGGCTCGACCCCCGCCGCCTGGAGCTCGAGATTACCGAGACAGCGGTCATGGCGGATGCGGATGTGGCGCAGAAGATAGTTTCCGAACTGCGGGCGGCGGGCGTGCGCGTGTCGCTCGACGATTTTGGCACAGGGCAATCGAGCCTTGGCCGCTTGCGCGATTTTTCCTTCGACAAGGTGAAGATCGATCGCGCCTTCGTTTCCCGCATCTCCGCCGATCGGGCATCGGAGCATATCATCAAGGCCATCGTTTCGATGTGCGAGGGACTAGAGCTCGAAGTCGTCGCCGAAGGCATCGAGGATTTCGCCGAGGCTCTGAAGTTGAAGGCGCTCGGCTGCGGCATGGGGCAGGGCTATTTCTACGGCAAGCCGGCGGACGCCGTTGCGACGATGCGTTATCTTTCGGATCGTTATCGCGACGTCGCGGCATCCCGCTAACGGTTTTCACTAGTACCGTCGGAACGGTCACGCGATCCCTCGTCCAAAAGCCAATCCCTGATGCGCCGCGCCTGACTATTGAGCTCGCGCGATCGCGGCCAGACGACGTAGAACGCGTGTCCGGTCTTCAACACATGCCCGCCCACCGGAACAAGCGCACCGGAGCGGACCTGTCGCTCGATCAAGTGCTCCCAGCCGAGTGCGATCCCTTCGCCGGCAAGCACCGCCTGGATGACGAGCACGTAGTCGTTGATCGCAAGTCGTCGTCCCTGGGCCGGATAGGAAAGGCCCGCACTCGCGAACCACTCCGTCCAGTCGCAGGCCCGCCGGACGGGTTCCTCGAGGTGGATGAGATTGTGTCGCAACAGGTCGGCCGGCGTCTCCGGCAGGCCGTGCGTTTCGATATAGGCGGGCGTCGCGACGGCATTGACCACTTCCTCGGCCAGAAGTGCGGCATGATAGCGTGGCCAGTGACTGGGATCACCGCCTCTGATGCCCAGGGGGATCGGCTCTTCGTCAAGGTCGAGATCACGCACGCTGGTCTGGATGCGAAGATCGATTTCCGGCACGTCCTCCCGCAGCCGGTTCAGCCGTGGAAGCATCCACATCGAGGCGAAAGCGGTCGAAGCCGCGAGGGTAACATTCGTCTCGCGGCCCTTCGAGCGAATATCCTCGGCTGATTTCTGGATCCGCGACAGGCCGACGGAGACGTCCGCATGGAATTTTTCGCCGGCCTCCGTCAAGTCGACTGCCCGGTGCACGCGGTGAAACAGCGGCACGCCCAGTTGGTCCTCGAGACCCCGGATGGCGTAGGATACGGCTGCTTGCGTCATCCCGAGCTCGTTGGCGGCACGGGTGAAATTCTGGTGGCGGCCGGCCGCCTCGAAAACGATGAGGCTGGCGGCGGACGGAAGGAGGCGGCGCAGACTTTCCATAAGTGCAGCTTATAGCGTGCCTCGAATTTTTCCAGCGTTACAATAAGTTTGATCGTCACTAGCATCATCAAAAATGATGGGAGGTTGCAATGGAATCGACGTCGGCAGCAACGGTTGGGGCGCCTCGCAGGGCACGCAGTACGAGAGCACAGCGACGGGAAGGGGGCAGTAATGTCGGTGTTCCCTATATCGTCCGCAACATACCGACATACGATATTCTCGGCGAGGAGAGCCTGCAGCGCATCGAGCGGACCGCGAATCGCATCCTCGCCGAAGTCGGCATTGAGTTCCGCGACGATCCCGCGGTACTCGACCATTGGAAGCGAGCCGGCGCGAAAGTCGATGGCGTCCGTGTGACGTTCGAGCCCGGCATGCTGAAGGAGATCGTCCGTTCCGCACCGTCTCAGTTCACCCAACATGCCCGCAATCCCGCCCGCAGCGTCGAAATCGGCGGCCGCAACGTCGTCTTTTCCCCGGCCTATGGTTCTCCCTTCGTCATGGATCTGGACAAAGGCAGGCGCTACGGCACGATCGAGGACTTCCGCAATCTGGTGAAGCTCGCCCAGTCGAGTCCGTGGCTGCACCATTCCGGCGGAACGATCTGCGAGCCGGTCGACGTGCCCGTCAACAAGCGCCACCTCGATATGGTCTATAGCCACATTAAATATTCCGACCGCGCCTTCATGGGCTCGATCACGGCACAGGAGCGTGCCGAGGATTCGATCGAAATGGCGCGCATTCTCTTCGGCACCGATTTCGTCGACAAGAACTGCGTCATCCTCGGCAACGTCAACGTCAATTCGCCGCTCGTCTGGGACGGCACGATGACGAAATCGTTGCGCGCCTATGCGCGCGCCAATCAGGCGGCGGTCATCGTGCCGTTCATCCTGGGCGGGGCCATGGGGCCCGTCACAAATGCCGGCGCCATCGCCCAGTCCTATGCCGAAACGCTCGCCGGCTGTGCGCTCACGCAACTAGAAAGAAAGGGGGCGCCGGTGATCTTCGGCAACTTCCTTTCGTCGATGTCGCTTCGCTCCGGCTCGCCCACTTTCGGCACGCCAGAGCCGGCGATCGGCAGCATGGTCGTCGGTCAGCTTGCCCGCCGGCTGGGCTTGCCGCTGCGTTGCGCCGGCAACTTTTCCAATTCGAAGCGGCCGGATGCCCAGGCGATGCAGGAGGGCGTCATGTCGATGCTGTCGGCAGTGCACTGCGGCGCCAATTTCATCCTGCACTCGGCCGGGTTCGTCGATGGCCTGCTTGCCATGTCCTACGAGAAGTTCGTGATGGATACCGATTTCTGCGGGGCGCTTCATTCCTACCTCGGCGGCGTCGTCGTCGACGACAACACACTTGCGATGGATGCATTTCTGCAAGTGGGACCCGGCAGTCATTTCCTTGGTTGCGATCACACGATGCGCAACTACCAGACCGCTTTCTGGGACAGCGCCCTTTCCGACAACGAACCGTTCGAGAAATGGGTCGAGCAGGGCGAGACGGACATGGCGGTACGCGCCAACCGAAGCTGGAAAAAGGCGCTTGACGAATATGAAGCGCCGCCCCTGGATGTAGCAATCGACGAGGCTCTGGTGGACTATGTCGCCAGACGAAAAAACAGCATGCCCGACGCCTGGTACTGACGGGCATGGAAGCCCCAAGGACTGTTGAATGGCTCTCACCAAGGATCCGCTGCTCCAGCCATACCGTCTAAAGCATTTGACTCTCAAGAACCGGATCATGTCGACGGCCCATGAGCCGGCCTATTCGGACGACGGCATGCCGAAAGACCGCTATCGGCTCTACCATTTGGAGAAGGCCAAGGGCGGTATAGCGCTGACGATGACTGCGGGTTCGGCGATCGTCTCAGAGGACTCTCCGCCGGCTTTCGGCAACCTCCATGCCTATGCCGATGAAATCGTGCCATGGCTCAAGAAGATCGCCGACGACTGTCATGAGTACGGCACGGCCGTCATGATCCAGTTGACTCATCTCGGCCGCCGCACAAGCTGGAACAAGGGTGACTGGCTGCCGGTGCTGAGCGCCTCTCCAATCCGCGAGCCGGCGCACCGGTCCTTTCCAAAGGAAATCGAAGAATGGGACATCGAGCGGATCGTGAGCGACTATGCAACGGCCGCCAGCCGCATGCAGGCCGCCGGGCTCGATGGCATCGAAATCGAGGCCTACGGCCATCTGATCGACAGCTTCTGGTCGCCAGCAACCAATCATCGTGACGACGAATATGGCGGCTCACTCGACAATCGCCTGCGCTTCATGAATCTGGTGTTAGACGCCGTGCGCAAGGCGGTTGGCCCGGATTTCATCGTCGGCACGCGCATGGTTGCGGACGAGGACTGGGACAAAGGCCTGTCGAAGGAAGAAGGTGTGGAGATCGCAAGGCGACTCGCCGGTTCCGGCAAGATCGACTTCCTGAATATTATTCGCGGCCATATCGAGCACGACGCGCCGCTTACCAAGGTGATCCCGATCCAGGGCATGGCCGCTTCGCCGCATCTCGACTTCGCCGGGGAAGTCCGGGCAGCGACAAAATTTCCGGTCTTCCACGCCGCCCGCATCGCCGATGTGGCGACGGCGCGGCATGCGATCGCCGAGGGCAAGCTCGACATGGTCGGCATGACGCGTGCCCACATTGCCGACCCCTATATCGTCAGAAAGATCGAAGAGGGGCGTGAGGCCGAGATCCGTCCCTGCGTCGGCGCGACCTACTGTCTTGATCGCATCTATGAAGGCGGAGGCGCTCTCTGTATCCACAACGCGGCGACCGGACGCGAGGCGATCGTGCCGCACGTCATCTCGAAAAGCGACGGCCCCCGCCGGCGTGCGGTTGTGGTTGGGGCGGGACCCGCCGGCCTCGAGGCGGCGCGCGTGCTCGCCGAGCGTGGTCACTCGGTCGAGCTTCTGGAGGCAACCAGCGAAGCCGGTGGGCAGATCCTGCTTGCGGCACGAAACCCGCGTCGCAAGGAAATGATCGGTATTGTCGACTGGCGGCTTTCCGAGCTCGAGCGTCTCGGCGTCCCGATCCATTACAATGTCTTTGCCGGGGTGGAGGACGTGCTGGCGCGCGAGCCGGATCTCGTCGTCGTCGCGACCGGCGGTATCGCCCAGAACCCCACGCTCGAAGCAGGCGACGACCTCGTCGTTTCGAGCTGGGATATCATCGCGGGCGCGGTCAAACTTGAGGGGCCGGTCCTTCTTTTCGACGACAACGGCGCACACAGCGGCATGACCGCTGCCGAACTGATAGCCAGAGTCGGCATCGAACTTGAAATCGTTTCGCCCGAGCGCATGTTCGCGCCCGAGATCGGCGGCATGAACCACGTTCCCTATGCAAAGATCTTCGCGGAGAAGAATGTGCGGGTTACGATCAACACGCGGCTGAAATCGGTAAGGCGCGACGGCAACTCGCTGGTTGCGACCTTGTGTTCGGACTTTTCGGAGACCGCCTCGATTGAACGTCGGGTGGCGCAGGTGGTCGTCGAGCATGGCACGGTGCCGATGGCCGAACTCTATCTCGAGCTCAAGCCGCTGTCCCGCAACCTTGGCGCAATAGACTACAAGGCCCTCATCCGTCGCGAAAACCCAATTGCTGTGCGCAACCCCGAAGGGACGTTCGACCTGTTTCGGATCGGCGATGCGGTGGCCAGTCGCAACATCCATGCAGGCATCTACGATGCACTGAGATACGGCGTCCTGTTCTGAGACCATTCTGTTTGAGGGCATTACAGCGCCGCGCGTCCAATTGGAGACGCAATTGGACGCGCAAGATCGCTGTAACAATTTGAATTGCTAAATGATTTTGTCCTTAAATCGATTCCGATTTGAGGACAAAATCATACAGCGCATAAGCGGCGCATCGCGCCGCTTTTTACGCCTGAGAGCGGATGTCCCGCTCTCTGCCAGCTTACTGCTGAGGTGCCGGCTGGGTCGGCGTTGCAGGCGTCGTACCCGTCGACGAGGTCGTCGATTGGTCAACCGGCTGCGCGGCCTGACGTTCGGCCATCATTTGCGCCTTCGTCTTGAACTCCGGCGCTGCCTTCAGCGTGTCGGCCGTTTCGGTCGTCGTCAGCTTCAACGCTGCCGTGTCGGCCTGCTCGGAGATCTCGATCCGGTCGAACGGAACCGCGACGTTCTTCTCGCCTATCCCGAGGAATCCGCCAACACCGATAACGGCCGCTTCAACGCCGCCATCCTTCTTGATGATCAGGTCGTTGATTTCGCCGATGCTTTCATCGGCAGCATTATAAACCGACTCGCCTACATAGGTGCTCGTAGCGATCTGGTCATCTGCCTGCTCGGTCAGATAGTCCGATTTAGCGGCAGTGTCCGCAGGCGCCTCAGTGCCAGCGGGAGGAGGAGTCTGGGCCTGGTCAGCCGGAGGCTCCGTGGCAGGCGGTGTCGTGCCGCCCGGCTGCATCTGCGTGGGTGCTGCCGGATCGGCCGGAGGCGGGGTTGTTGTCTGCTGCGCGAAACTTGTCGGGGCGAAGGTAACGCCCACGAGAAGCGCGCCAGCCGCAACGGAAGATACAAGTTTCTTTGTCATATCAGACTGCCTTTCGTTGACGTTGTCGATCACCCCACGGCGTTGGCGAGCGGCCTGCCCACACCGCGCCGGTGATACTCAAGCAACGTCCGGCAGCGAAATCTGTTCCGTAAAAAATGCAAGCGGCCACCGAGGAAAATGGTGGCGATTCTACCTTGGGATGCGTTGATTTGGCAGGGCCAAGCGACTGGTCGTCGCGTTACGCAACATCGGCAAGCGAAGTCGTTTCTTTGTTTAGAGATGTCTAAATCTAGGCCTGTGGCCAAGACTTGTCGCATAACGCTCGCAAAATACTTTGGGAGGGTGCCGAAATTCGTGTGAAGATCCCGGATGATCTCAGTCCGGGATCTTCGTGTTCTACCGCAAGCGCGTGCTGCGCGATGAAGTCTTAATGGCTCTCGCGTTGCACATCGCTGCCGCTCTTGCCGACGAGGAAGTCGAGGTCGGCGCCCTTGTCGGCTTGCAGTACGGTCTCGTGATAAAGCTTGTAATAGCCGCGCTGCCATTTCTGCTCCGGCGGCTGCCAGGCGGCCATGCGGGCCGCGAACTCCTCCTCGCTGATGAGAAGGTTCAACTCGCCCTTCATCGCATCGAGACGAATACGGTCGCCGGTCTTGACGATCGCAAGCGGGCCGCCGGCATTGGCTTCCGGGCTGACGTGCAGGACCACCGTGCCGAAGGCAGTGCCTGACATGCGCGCATCGGAAACACGTACCATGTCGCGAACGCCCTTTTCGACGAGCCGGCGCGGGATCGGCATGTTGCCGACTTCCGCCATGCCGGGATAGCCCTTCGGGCCGCAGCCCTTGAGGACAAGGATCGTATCCTCGGTTACCGGCAGGTCCGGATCGTCGATCTTGGCCTTGAGGTCTTCGATTGTCTCGAAGACGTAAGCCGGGCCTTCGTGCGCGAGCAGATGTTCGCTCGCAGCCGATGGTTTGATGACCGCGCCATTCGGGGCGAGGTTGCCTTTCAATACACGAATGCCGGCGGCGGCGCGCAGCGGGTTGTCGAGCGGGCGGATGACGTCGTCATTGTAGACCTCGGCACCTTCCCAATATTTGCTGATCGGCACGCCGAAAACCGTCGGCGCGTCAGCATGAAGCAGGTGCTGGATGCGGTTCATGACCGCCGGCAGGCCGCCCGCATAGGCGAGGTCCTCGATCAGATATTTGCCCGATGGCATGCAATTGACGATGCAGGGGACCTGGCCGCCGACACGATCGAAGTCTTCAAGACAGAGGTCGACCCCGGCGCGTCCGGCAATCGCCAGCATGTGCACGACCGCATTGGTCGATCCGCCGACGGCGGCGTTTGCGATGATGCCGTTCTCGAAATTCTTCTTCGTCAGGATCTTCGACAGTCGAAGGTCCTCGTGCACCATCTCGACGATGCGCTTGCCGGTCATGTGTGCGAGCGCCATGCGGCGCGCGTCGACGGCAGGAAGGGCCGCGTTGGTGGGGAGCGAAAGGCCCATCGCTTCCACAACCGAGGCCATCGTGGTTGCGGTGCCCATGGTCATGCAGACGCCGGGCGAACGCGACATGCCGCTTTCGGCAGCCATAAATTCCTGCAGGCTCATTTCACCGGCCCGCACGGCTTCCGAGAATTTCCAGACATCCGTGCCCGAGCCGATGTCCTTGCCCTTCCATTTGCCGTTCAGCATCGGCCCCGAGGAAACGACGATCGTCGGCAGGTCGACGGAGGCGGCGCCCATCAACTGGCCCGGAGTCGTCTTGTCACAACCGCCGAGCAGCACCACGCCGTCGATCCCGTGGGCGCGGATCGCCTCTTCGACGTCCATCGCCAGGAGGTTGCGGAAAAGCATGGCGGTCGGGCGCATCTGCGTCTCGCCGAGCGAGGAAACCGGGAACTCGACGGGAAAACCGCCGGCCTCCCAGACGCCGCGTTTGACGCCTTCGGCCAGAATGCGCAGGTGGCTGTTGCAGGGGGTGAGCTCGGACCAGGTATTGCAGATGCCGATGATGGGGCGCCCGTCGAAAACATGATCCGGGAACCCCTGGTTTTTCATCCAGGACCGATGAATGAAGCCGTCCTTGTGCGTTCCGCCATACCAGTGGCGGCTCCTCAGTTCCTTTTTCTTTTCGCTCATCCGAGCCCTCCCTTCCATGGCGATTCATCGCATGGCTGAATTGTATGACTTTTTTGGCGGCTCGATACCAGCACTTGTTCTGGGGTCAGAGCAGAAACACCGGCTCGAAACGGCCCTTGACCTCGATGCCGAGGTCGAAAGTCTTTCCGGCATCGGGATCGGCCGCCCGCGCGGTTTCGTCCATCCCCTGCCAGGCCGAAGTTATGAGCAGCCGGTCAGCCTTCGCTCCGATGAAGGCGGGGCAGCTTGGTTGCGTCGCGGGCACGGCATAGCGGGCGACCTTTTGGCCATCCGGCCTGTAGACATCGATGGAACTCGCACCCCAGCGAGCGTTCCAGATCAGCCCGTCGGCATCACAGACCGAGCCGTCAAGACCGCCGGGCGAAGTAGTCTCGTCGGAAAGAACAACGGCGTCCCCGGTCGGAAGGGCGGTGGCGGGATCGATATCGACGCGCATCAGACGGTTGACGACCGTATCGGCGAAATAGGCCGTGGCGCCATCGGGTGAGAAACAGATCGCGTTTGGAATGCTGATGTTGCTGTAGAGCTTGGTCACACGGTCGCCGGCGACATGGTAGATCGAACCCGAATGCCTTTCGGCTTTCCGCCCCATCGTGCCGATCCAAAGCGCGCCGCAGGGATGGACGCGACCATCGTTGGAGCGGTTGACCGGTTTGTCCTCAAGCGTGGCAAAAAGGGAGAGCTTGCCGCTTCCCGTGTCGCGAAGGAAAAGCCCCTGGTCCGACGCGATCAGCTGCCGGGCGGGGTCGATGACGGCGAGTACGCTGCCGAGAAAGGGCAGCGTGTGAACCGTCTTTCGGCCGCTTTCGACATGCAACTCATGCAGTTCCTGGCCGGTGATATTGAACCACCATGCGGTGCCGCTGCCGGGATCGAAGGTCGGACCTTCGCCGAGCTCGGAGCCGAGGTCGCAGAGAACGCGGCCGGAGAAGGGAACGGGATCAGTCATCACTGGCCTCCATAAACAGTGTCATAGGCTTCGAGCGTCGCTTTCGCCCGTTGTTCAACCTCCGCGGCGCTCATGCCGGGCTTGTAGAGGCTCGAACCGAGGCCGAAGCTGCGAATGCCGATCCTGGCATAGTCGACGAAGTTGCTCTCCGATACACCGCCGACGGCTGCGATCTCGATATCGGTTGGAAGAACGGTGCGGATCGCCGCAATACCCGAGGGGCCGAGTACGCTCGCAGGGAAGAACTTGAGACCGGTTGCGCCCGCGCCGGCCGCGGCCAGAGCCTCGGTCGGCGTGAACACGCCCGGCATCGTGACCATGCCGTTCGCCGCGGCAAACTTGATCACCGTTAGTTCGACATTGGGACTCACCATCAGCCGCCCGCCGACGTCGGCGAGTTGTTCCACCTGCTCCGTCGTCAGCACGGTTCCTGCGCCGATCAGGCAGCCGGCCGGCGCCATCTTCACGGCGATTTCGATGGAACGAAACGGGTCGGGTGAGTTCAGCGGGATTTCGATTGCAGTGAAGCCTGTTTCGATCAGCGCGCCGACGACGCCTTCTGTTTCGGCGGGTTTGAGCCCACGCAGGATGGCGATCAGCGGATATTTCATCGGCGGGAGGGGGATGCGGTTCATCTTCTTCTTTCCGTCAAAGGGGCCAGATCGCGCGCGCGGCGGCGGAGAGGCCGGCCCGCACCGCGTCGTCGGCGTCGACATGCTGAACTTTGAGGCCCTGGCTTTCCAGAGCCGCACGATAGAGCGCCCCGAGCGGGCCCGATGCGACGAGACAAATCCCGTCGATCGATCCGGCTGTTGCGAGGGCACCGGCGATCTCGATGCCGATCAGGGTGCCGGAGAGCCGTGCCTTAGCGTCGGTGGTGCTCGTCCCGTGGAGAAGCTGTCCCGCCCGGACTGAAAAAAGCAGGTTCGTGGCAAGAGCCGGATTCCGGGCTGCCTCTGATACAGCTTCGACAAAGGCCGGATCATTGCCGGCGAAGACGCCTCCGTCCGACACCGCATGGCTGAGAATTGAGTGACGCGAGACGACATCGAACAGCTCGCCGGTCATGAAGGTGGAAAACCCATCGACAGTCTCGCCGTTGAGGCGCACCCATTTGCTGTGCGTACCCGGCATGCATACGAGGTGCCGCCCGGTGCCGAGCGTACTGGCGGCACCGAGGAGCTGGGTTTCCTCGCCGCGCATCACATCCGGATGGCGCATGTCACGTTGCGCGAGACCTGGAAGGATCCGGATATCGCGGTCGACGTCCGGGACGGAGATGGCGTTGCCGGCAATCGCGGTGAGGGCGGCCGGTGTATCGAGATAACCGGCCTCCCTCCAACCCTGACGGGCACCGGCCATGCCGCAAATGATGATCGGGAGATGGCCGGGAGCATCCGTCGCTGCGAGATGGCCGTCGAGAACCGCGTGGAACCCGACCTTCGCCGCCGTTGTCATACCCTCAGCACTGCGGCGTTCCGCAAGGACGGCCCCATCTTCCCCGATGAGCCACAGCCGGAAACTCGTGGTTCCCCAGTCGACCGCGGCATAATAGCCTGCCGTCATCAAAATACCCCTCCATCGATAATCATGGTCTGGGCCGTCATTGCGGCCGAGCAGTCCGAGGCCAGGTAGAGGCAGGGCCCCACGAGGTCGTCGGCGATCAACATGCGTTTCAGGCACTGTCTCTCTTGCATCCGCGCAATCGCGTCGTCGTCCAGCCACAGCCGCTTCTGCCGTTCGGTGACGATCATGCCGGGCAGGATCGCGTTGACGCGAATATTGTCCTGCCCGAGCTTACCTGCGAGCGACTTGGTGAGCCCGACGATGCCGGCTTTCGCCGTCGCATAGGCGGGTATATCCGGCATGTTGAGCATGAAGGCGATGGACGAGAAATTGATGATCGACCCGCCGCCGGCGTGCCGCATACGGGGCGCCACTGCCTGGCACATGAAGAAGAGATGCCTGAGATTGACAGACAGGCTTTCGTCCCAGCTCTCTTCCGTGACCGCTTCGAGTTGCTGCCGGTCGTCGCGTGCGGCATTGTTGACGAGCACGTGGATCGAGCCGAGTATGCCAGCAGCTTTATCGACGGCCGCCTTCAAGCTCGGGATCTGCCTGAGATCGGAAAAAATGAATTGCGGTTTTCGTCCCGTCTCTGCCGCCAGCTTCTCGCAAAGCGCAAGGCTCTCTTCCTCTGCGATGTCGATGAAGGCCACGCGCGCACCTTGCCGCAAGAAAGCTTCCACCAGGGCGGCACCTATGCCCGACCCACCGCCGGTTATGAGCACACCCTTGTTTTGCAGGTCGGGAAACTGACCGCTCGGCAATGGCATGGCTTCCTCTGTGCTGGTATTGGGATGCAATGGTTCCATTATGTGGAACAATGTTTTATTATCTGGAATTATCGCGCCATTGCTTTTATCCTGTCAAGGCGCGACGCTGCTACGAAGCCTAATGATATGAACGAAACCAAGACGACCGACGCAGAGATCGAAATCGCCGGAACCGGTACGCTCGGCAAGGCCATGGCGGTTCTCGAGGCGGTGGTGACAGCCGGCAGTCCTCAGCGCTTCACGGATATCGTTCAAGCCGTCGGGCAGCCGCGCGGCACCGTGCATCGGCTGCTCAGCCACCTGGTCGAGGAAGGCCTGCTCATTCAGGGCCGCGACCTGTCTTACGAGCCGGGCCTGCGCCTGTTGAAGCTCGCCTATCGTTCCTGGTCCGGCAACCGCTTCCGTGACATCGCCGAACCGCACCTGTTGCGTTTGCACGAACTGACCGGCGAGACGGTTCATCTCGGTGTTCTGCAGGAGACGGAGATCATCTATGTCGACAAGGTCGAGAGCCGCCAGACGGTGCGGATGAGCTCGCAGATCGGCAAAGCATCGCCGGCCTATTGTACAGGCATCGGCAAGGCCGCGCTGTCGTCACTGTCGCAGCCGGAATTGATGCGCACCGCCGCAAAAATGAAATTCCACCCGTTCACGGCCCATACGCATCGCTCTGCGGCCGGACTGCTTGCCGAAATCGATGAAATTCGCCGTGATGGACACGCATTTGACCGGGAGGAACACGAGGCGGAAATCTGCTGCGTCGCAGCGCCGATCTTCGTTCCGGAACACGATCTAGTTGCTGGCGTATCCGTCACCGGGCCTGCCTATCGTGTCAACATGGCGCAGTTGGCGGCCTGGGCGGAGGTCGTACGGGGGACAGCAGGAAAGATCGAGGAGGAGGTCCGAATGCGTCTCGGGCCCGGGCGCAATGGACGTTAACTCTGCTTTACGGTAAATTAGGAACCTCGACTGGACGAGGTGTTTCGAGATCACTAGCTTGCGATATGTCAGGCACGCCGCTACGGCCGGTTGCAAGTGTATGAAGCGAAATCTGGTTTTTGGCGGAAGTTCTGACGTAGTTTTTTCACTGTGAAAGCGGCCTCGCTCGATCGGGCGCGGGATGTGGGAGACGAGCGGGTGACAGATTTCAGCGCAGGAATATCCTCATTGATTCTCCCGGGCGGGCACTCAGTCGCTGGAGCGCTGGGCAACGAAGACGATATCAAGCGGGTCCTTGGTCAGATATCGGACGCCTACGGCTTTCGCGGATTTCTGGTTTTGTCAATCCCGGATGCCGGATGCCACAGCCTGGCGACGCAGGCGCTGATGACGACCTGGCCGTCGGAGTTTCTCAGGCGCTACGACAGCGCTCGTCTGATCGATGGTAGTCCAGTCATCCAGCGACTGCGCCGAAGCACGATACCCTTCACCTACGATGCTCATCAGCTTGCGCGCAGGCGGCTCGACGGCAAGGGTGATGCCGCGGTTTGCGTCTTCGAAGCGGCCGGTCTACCACGTGGCCTCTATTTGCCGGTTCATGACGCATCGGGACGCCGCGCCGCCGTCGCGTTTGGTGGCAGCAGAGAGCTTGTGTCCAGCGACGAGATGCAGGCGCTCAATCTTTGGGCCGGCCTTCTCTACAGTCGGCTGAGCGAGGTGCGCGGACGCGACAGGCGGGGACCCGGCAGCCTTTCCCGTCGTGAGATCGAGTGCCTGCGCTGGGCTGCGGCGGGCAAGACGACCATGGAGATGGCGAGAATCATGGCGCTTTCCGAATACACGGTGAACCATTACCTCAATCGCGCAACGCGCAAATTGGATTCCGTCAATCGTGTCCAGACCGTTGCCAAGGCCATGCGTGCAGGGCTGATCAACTGAATTTCGTTTTCTCGGAGAGGCTAGACGGATTATGCGGCTCGCAACGCGGGGGAAATACACAGCCTTTTGCGCATGAATAGCGCCGAACGTCGATCATCTGTTGGCATTGGTCAACGGCTCGGGCTATTTGATAATTGATGAATGCCATGGAACGTGCGAATGCAAGATACGATGACGACCGGGATGACTGACACCGATCTGCCCCGGGGCGGTGATTTCGCGTCTGAAATCGCAAGGCTTGAGACCCAGTTCGATATCATCCGCTATATGCGGCGGGTCACGCAGCTCTTCGGTTTCAAGGTCTTTCTCATCTGTTCCATTCCCGCGATCGAGGTGGAGAGG
The DNA here is from genome assembly GCF_020193655.1 of Ensifer sp. IC3342. Classification (GTDB taxonomy): domain Bacteria; phylum Pseudomonadota; class Alphaproteobacteria; order Rhizobiales; family Rhizobiaceae; genus Sinorhizobium. The sequence goes on along the minus strand of NZ_JADYVE010000001.1, from coordinate 646,258 downwards.
CTGGCGGCAACGACCGTCATATCCAATATGCCCGCCGAGCTCCTAAACAAGTACGACAGCCTGTCGATGCTGCGCTTCAGCACGGGCGTGCGTCGCTTGAGGGAGACCACGACGCCGTTCCAGATCATGCTCGAAGACTGGGAAAACGAGGGCGGCAAGCCGGCATCGGCTGCGGATTACATCGCCATGTTGCGCGAAAACGGCCTTCTTCAGGCAAATTACTTCCCGGTCCACGACGCCGAAGGCGGTCGCGGTGCAGTCATTCTCATGGGGCCGGAAGCGGATCTGCCGATGACGGCGGCGATGGAATTGCAGATGATCGCGATCCACGTCTACAATAGATTGGCGGAGATCGGCGCCGTCTGGAAGAATACCAATACCACCCTGTCCGAGCGCGAAATACAGTGCCTGAGCTGGACGGCGGCGGGCAAGACAAGCGCCGAAATCGCCGGTATCCTTGGCCTCTCCGAGCACACGGTCAATCACTATCTCAATCACGTTACCAAGAAGCTCGACGCGGTAAATCGCACGCAGGCGGTCGTGAAGGCGATGAAGAAGGGCTACATCAGCTGATCGCCGGCGCTAAAGCGCCGCGCGTCTTTTCAGACGCGCAAAGGGCGCTGCGGTACTTTGGACTGCTGCGTGTTTTTACCGGGTACGATTTATGGAACATGCAGTAGCCTCTGAGGCGCGTTCCGGCTCACGAGCGTGCCTCCCGCACGCCTGTCGGCGCGCCTCGCCTTTGTGCGAAAATAGTATGCTTGCTCAGAAATAGTGCAGCCACCGTTGCCTGCATTTCTGATGTGCATGAATCTCATCCAATTGAAATAATTGCATTTTCCAGCGATGCGCGAATCTGGCACGCATCGTGCATATCTGTTGTCGTGTCCAGAGGGGACTACAACAAAACAGCGCCCACGAAGGTTGCGAGGAAGCAGGGCCGCCGCCCGTCGTTTGTGATCCCGGATGTACGGACACGACGATCGGCTGGCGGCCCTGTTTGTCCTAATCTGTCGCATTGGCGAACTGCTCTGCCTCAATTATCTACTGCATAATTCCTTAAATCGGGTCAGATTTGGGGATAAATTATCCGCTGCATGTTTCCTTAAATCGTAGGCGATTTAAGGATAAAAACATGCAGCAATTCAAAGTGCTACAGCGTCCTCCGCCTGAACGACTCGAGGCGCCGTAACGAACACAGATGAAGAGGGCGCCATGCCGGACGTAACCAGGGAAACGGTTCTTGAAAAGCTGCGGAGCGTGCGCGGCCCGGACATGGAGGGCAATATCGTCGACCTCGGCCTTGTCTCCGACGTCTTCATTTCCGACGGCAAGGCCTATTTTTCGATCACCGTGCCGGCCGATCGGGCGAAGGAGCTTGAACCGATGCGCGCCGCGGCCGAGAGGGTCGTGCGTGAAATACCCGGCGTCAAGGCGGCAATGGTCGCGCTGACGGCGGATCGCAAGGCGGCAGCGCAGGCGGCGCCGGTCCAGACACCGCGACAGGTTCCGCCCGCGGCCCGCGGGCACGGCCAGCGTCCGGCCGGCGGCGCTCCGGCAAAGGCGGGCATTCCCGGCGTCGGCGCCATTATCGCGGTTGCGTCCGGCAAGGGCGGTGTCGGCAAATCGACGACGTCGGTGAACCTGGCGCTCGCACTGCAGGCAAACGGCTTGAAGGTCGGTTTGCTCGACGCCGATATCTACGGTCCCTCCATGCCGCGCCTTCTGAAAATCAGCGGCCGGCCGCAACAGATCGAAGGGCGGCTCATCCGCCCGATGGAAAACTACGGGCTGACAGTCATGTCGATGGGATTCCTCGTCGACGAGGAAGTTGCCATGATTTGGCGCGGTCCGATGATCCAGTCGGCCCTGCTGCAGATGCTGCGCGAGGTCGCCTGGGGAGATCTCGACATTCTCGTCGTGGACATGCCGCCCGGCACGGGTGACGCTCAACTGACGATGGCCCAGCAGGTGCCGCTGGCCGGCGCCGTCATCGTCTCGACGCCGCAGGATCTTGCACTCGTCGATGCGCGCAAGGGCCTCACTATGTTCCGAAAGGTGGAAGTCCCGGTTCTCGGCATCGTCGAGAATATGAGCTACTTCGTGGCGCCCGACACGGGCAAGCGTTACGACATCTTTGGTCATGGTGGCGCACGCAAGGAAGCCGAGCGCATCGGTGTGCCGTTCCTCGGCGAGGTACCTTTGACCATGGGCATTCGCGAGACCTCCGACGCCGGAACGCCAATGGTGGTTTCCGAACCCGAGGGCGAGGTCGCGCGCATCTACCGGAATATCGCAGCAAAGGTCTGGGAGCAGGTTTCGGCAGCTCGCCAGAGCAAGAGCAGAACGATGCCTGATATCGTCTTCGAATAGATTTGCGTCGCTCGTCCGAGCAGGCTAGTTTGCGCCGAAATGAAATCCTGCGGGGACAGGCATGCGCAAAGGGCCATTGATTTTGCGTGCGTGTTGCGCCATATGGCTGGCCGCCCCTGTACAGGGTGATCGGCTCAGCGCCTCTCGCCGGAGACTATGTCCTCCCGCGACAAACGATTGAGGATTTGTCGTGCAGGGCGGACGCTTCATCTGATGAATCTGCATTATGGAAATCGTGTGGCGGTTGATCGCTTCAGAGCCTCGTGGGTTGTTTTTGCCGGCCGCATAAAAAGGGCAGCGGCATGATCACGGGATACTGTACGAACGGTGACGCCGTTGCCCTGTCGGCGGCAGAGCCGCCGGCGTCGCTGCGGCCCGATATCGTCTGGATCGATCTCGTCGAGCCGAGCAAGGCAGAAGATCTGATGATGGAGGAATTGCTGGGGATCTCCATACCGACGCGGGACGACCTGAAGGATATCGAGCCGTCAAGCCGCCTCTATACCGAGAACGACGCCGTGTTCATGACGGCGTCGCTGGTCTATCGCAGCGACACGGAAATTCCCGGTCTGACCGATGTTGGCTTCATTCTTTCGGGCGGCCGTCTGGTGACGATCCGTTACGCGGAACCCAGGGCGTTTGGGTTGTTCAAAGCCGGCATGCATCGGATTCCCGGCGGCTGCCGCAACGGCGCCGTGCTTCTCACCCGGCTGCTCGAGACGATCGCCGACCGGACGGCTGAGATCCTGGAGCAGGCCGTGGACAAAATAGACGGCCTGTCGATCGAGGTTTTCGGCGACAAGGCGGCAGCCAGACGCCGGCCACCGCATTTGCTCGAGGCACGGCTGCGCGATGTCGCAGGTCACCACAGGCTCGTCGCAAAAACCCGTGACAGCCTCGCCTCGCTTTCAAGGCTCTTGACCTTCGTCTACACTGTTCCCGTCGTGCAGGAAGACAAGGATAGCCGCGAACTCTGCCGCTCGATATCGCGGGACATCCAATCGCTCTCCGAGCACGCGGCGTTCATCTCGGGAAACATCACCTTTCTGCTGGATGCCTCGCTTGGCCTGATCAATGTCGAGCAGAATGCGATCATCAAGATCTTCTCGATCGCGTCCGTAGTCCTCTTGCCGCCGACCCTCGTCGCTTCCATTTATGGCATGAATTTCCGCGTGATGCCGGAGCTTGAATGGCAGCTCGGCTATCCGTGGGCGCTGGCGGCCATGGTGATTTCGGCCGTGATACCCTTCTTCTTTTTCCGTTGGAAAGGCTGGCTTTAAGAGCCTGTTGGACACGTATGTCTCAATTGTCTGCCTCTGCCGTACACGGATCCGAGAATGTGCGCCGCCTGCTCGTGCTCGGGCTCGGATCGATCGGCGTCGTGTACGGCGATATCGGCACCAGTCCTCTCTATGCGTTCCGTGAGGCGCTGCGGCCCGTTTCGCATGACGGCGTCACGGACGTCGAGATCATCGGGTTGATCTCGTTGATGATCTGGGCGCTGACGATCATCGTTACGATCAAGTACGTGCTCTTTCTGCTGCGGGCCGACAACCAGGGAGAGGGCGGTACGCTGTCCTTGCTGGCCTTGTTGATGAAGACAGCCAACGGACACACGGCGATCCTTTTCTTCATGGGTATCGCCGGGGCAGCCCTGTTTATTGGCGACGCGATGATAACCCCGGCGCTGTCGGTTCTCTCGGCCGTGGAGGGGCTGAAGCTGGTTACGCCGGACCTTTCGGATTACGTTGTGCCGATCGCCGTCGTCATTCTGCTGCTGCTCTTCGCGGTGCAGTCGAAAGGTACGGCTGCGGTTTCCAATTTCTTCGGGCCGATCACCCTTGCCTGGTTTCTCGTGATGGGTGCGGTCGGTCTGATGCATATTGCCGACGATCTGTCGATCTTCGCCGCGTTCAATCCGCTCTACGCAGCAACATTCATGCTCAACGAAGGCTTCGTCGGCATCATCGTGCTCGGTGCAGTCTTTCTGACCGTTACGGGGGCAGAGGCACTCTACGCCGACCTCGGCCATTTCGGTCGGCGACCGATCCAATGGGCCTGGTTCACCGTCGTCTTCCCGGCACTCACCTTGAACTATCTCGGTCAAGGTGCGTTCGTGCTCAAGAACCCGGACGCGATGTCCGATCCATTCTTCCTGATGTTTCCGAAATGGGCGCTGCTTCCAGCCGTCATTCTGGCGACGGCGGCGACGATCATCGCCAGCCAGGCGGTGATCACCGGCGCTTTTTCCCTGACACGTCAGGCCATCCATCTCGGCTTCCTGCCGCGCATGGCGATCTTCCATACATCCGAGACCCATACCGGCCAGATCTATCTGCCGAACGTCAACACGCTGCTTATGTTCGGCGTCATGGCTCTGGTCTTCATGTTCGGTTCCTCCGAAGCCCTGGCGACTGCCTATGGTATTTCCGTCACCGGTGCCATGGTCGTGACGACGATCCTGTCCTTCGAGTTCCTGCGTGCCCGCTGGAACTGGTCGGCCTGGTGGGCGGCCGGCGCGCTGTTGCCGCTGTTCGCGCTGGAATTCGTCTTCCTCGGCGCCAACATGCTGAAAATCCATGATGGTGGCTACGTGCCGATATTGATCGCGGCGACCTTCATCATAGTCATGTGGACCTGGAAGCGCGGCACGGAACTGCTGCATGTCAAGACGCGGCATATCGACATTCCGCTGGCGAGCTTCATCAAGTCAATCGAACGCAAGAGCGAGCATGCGCCGGTGGCGGTGCCCGGCACGGCGATTTTCCTGACGAGCGACCCGGAATCGACACCTGCGGCGCTCCTTCACAACATCAAGCACAATCATGTGCTGCATATGCAGAACTTCATCCTGACGATCCGCACGGCCAACACACCGAAAGTGCCGAAGGAGGAGCGGGTCAGCGTGAAACCTCTCTCCGAGCGCTTCACGTTGCTCGAGATGAAGTTCGGCTTCATGGAGACCCAGAATGTCTCGCAGGCACTGGGACTCTTCCGCAAGTCGGGGCTTAAGTTCGACATTATGTCGACGTCTTTCTACCTCGGCCGCCGCAAGCTTGTGCCCGACGCCCAGTCCGGCATGCCGTACTGGCAGGATCGCCTGTTCATTGCGCTTGCCAGCGCGGCGATCGACCCGTCGGACTATTTCCGTCTACCGACCAACCGCGTGGTCGAACTCGGCTCTCACGTCATCATCTGAACGGCCTCTGAAGACCGCTGTCCTCCAATGCGAGCGCCGCTGGTTGTCCTGCGTGTCCCCTTAAATCGTAGCCGATTTAAGGGGACACGCAGCAATTCAAAGTGCCACGGCGTCCTTTGCGCGTCTGATAAGTCGCGTGTACCGCATTAACCAAACATCAAGGTTAATGCTTCATTTTCTAGGCTCTAACGAAGCGGTTCCGGTGCGCCGTCCGGCCGCTTCCAAATCTTGGCTTCCTGCACGGAATCTTCGGGCTGGCCCTTCGCCGGCTTGCGAGAACGCGTGCCCGAGTAAGTGTTGCGTGGAGTCGGTCGTGCGTAAAGGCCAGAAGTTGCGTTGCAAGTCTCGTATGTCTTTGCCGGCCTGGGCTGCGCCAGCGATGATCGGCATTGCCATTTTCCTGATCTTCCCTTCAACTGTTGCTTATTCCGACTTGGCGACCTTCCTGTCGGGCATCAACCGGGGCGGCGAGCGCTGGCGGATGTACCTGACGCAATCGCCTGCGGGTTCGCTGCACGAGGTCGAGATGGTGTTCGCCGATCCGATCACCACCGGTGCCTTGGATGGTGGGGCCGGCGTCACCATGCCCGACGGCAGCCATGTGGCGCTGACCGCGGAAACCAAGCACGAGGGCGCGACGCCCGACGAAGACCGCGTGACCCGGAAGCTGAAGAAGGGCCGGATCATTGCCGTCACCCCGGTGACGCCGCCGAAGGACTTTACCGCCGGTTCGATCCTCCAGCGTACGAGTTCGCTGATGGAGCCGGACTTCGACGGGGCCGAGAAGATGGTTTTCGCCAAGCCGCGGATCAAGGGCAAGGAGATCGAGATCGCCACGGCCTTCTACCGGAAGAAGCCGCCGAAGGCCGATGTCGGCGTCTCGCCGATGCTTGCCAAGCTGATTACCAACGACAAGGCCGATATTCTTGCGACCGCCTATGTCCGGCCCGAGCCGGACTATGCGCGTGAGTCGCCCTTCGATTCGATCCTCAGGGAAGACAAGAACGCGGGCCGTTTCATTCCGGAAGTCGCGCCCGACGACCATGCCTGGGCGGCAACCGTCTTGCCCGCCACGGTCTTTGGCAAGGAGGAGCAGACCTGCCTCGCCGAGGGTATCTACTTTGAGGCCCGCAGCGAGCCCGTGAAGGGCCAGGCAGCCGTGGCCCAGGTCATTCTCAATCGCGTGCGCAATCCGACCTATCCAAAGACGATTTGCGGCGTCGTCTACCAGAACAAGGCCTGGCGCAACCGCTGCCAGTTCTCCTTCGCCTGCGACATGATCCGCGACCTGATCTACTCGCGCTCACACTGGAAGACCGCCAAGGAAGTCGCGATGGCCGTCACCGCCGGCAAGATCTGGCTGCCGGAAGTGGGGTCGGCGACGCATTATCACGCGACCTATGTGAAACCCGCCTGGGCGAAAACCATGAAGCGCGTCGGCAAGATCGGCTTGCACATCTTCTATCGCACCCATGGCGGCGGCTGGAGCTAATCGCCAGGCTCGATTCCGCCGGATGATTTGATGCCGAACGGCCATCTAAGACCGTTCGGTCGCCGCCGATTCCCGTTGCCGCTTTGCCGCAGCCTGCCAGAATTATAGCTAAGCGACTGAAATAACGAGGAAATATTGTCCACTTCGAAGGCGCGCGCATGCCTTGACTATGCGGGTGCCTAAAACTATGTTGCGCGCGACTTCAAATGGGGCCGAAGCGTGGCTTGGACACCGGCCGTTTGTATGACCGAGATCGCGTTTACGACCGCGTGGGGACTGCAAAGGGGAGCCATGTGACGGAGAAGCCGGAAGAAAGTCTGGAAGCGCGGCTGAAGCGCCTTGGCGACGACATCGCGTCCAAACGGACGGACAAGTCGGACGACGTCGAGGCGCGCGCCGCGGAAAGCCGGCAAGGTTACGCGGCGGCGATGAAGCTCTCGAGCGAGTTCATCGCCGCGATCGTTGTCGGGGCGTTTCTGGGCTATCTTTTGGACCATTTTGCGGGTACAGGGCCGTGGGGCATGATCGTCTTGCTGCTTCTTGGGTTCTGTGCCGGCGTCTTGAATGTGCTGCGGTCGGCCGGACTGGTGGCGACGCCGGATCAGGGAAGACGCAGCCCTGGAAGTGACAAGAAGGATGGGGATGGCGCTTGAGGCGTTGCCCGAAGAACACGGTTTCCGCTTGCGGGCGGGCAAAATGAAAGAGAAGCGCGGTGTCAAACGATCCGACCCACCAGTTCCTGGTCAACAAGATTGTCCCGATCGAAATTGGCGGAATTGACTTTTCCTTCACCAATGCGTCGCTGTTCATGGTCGCGACCGTCGGCGTGGCCGCCGGCTTTCTTTATCTGACCACGTCGCAGCGCGGGCTGATCCCGACGCGCATGCAGTCGGTTTCGGAAATGTCCTACGAGTTCATTGCGTCCATGCTTCGTGAAGGCGCGGGCAGTCACGGGATGAAATTCTTCCCGATGGTGTTCTCGCTGTTCATGTTCATCCTGACGGCGAACCTGCTCGGCATGTTTCCGTACTTCTTCACGGTGACCAGCCAGATCATCGTCACCTTCGCTCTGGCGGTGTTCGTCATCGGTACCGTCATTCTCTATGGTTTCTACAAGCACGGTCTGGGCTTTTTGAAACTTTTCGTGCCGCACGGCGTGCCGGGGGTTTTGCTGCCGCTGGTCGTTGCGATCGAAATCATTTCGTTCCTTTCCCGTCCCATCAGCCTTTCGGTCCGTCTGTTCGCCAACATGCTGGCCGGCCACATCACGCTGAAGGTCTTCGCGGGCTTCGTCACCTCGTTGAGCGCCCTTGGCGCGCTCGGCATCGGCGGTGCGATCCTGCCCCTCATCATGACCGTCGCCATTACCGGTCTTGAGTTCCTCGTTTGCTTCCTTCAGGCCTATGTCTTTGCGGTGCTGACCTGCATGTACCTCAACGACGCCGTCCATCCGGGAAGCCACTAGGGAATAACAGTCGCTGGCTTCCGCCCGGGTCCTCCGGCGGAGGCACAAATCCTAGCCGCAACACCATTTCGAAGGAGTTCAATCATGGAAGCGGAAGCAGCAAAGTTCATCGGCGCAGGTCTTGCATGCCTTGGTATGGCCGGCACGGCTCTCGGCCTCGGCAACATCTTCGGCAGCTACCTGTCCGGCGCACTGCGCAACCCGTCGGCTGCTGACGGCCAGTTCGGCCGCCTCGTATTCGGCTTCGCCGTTACGGAAGCTCTGGGCATCTTCTCGCTGCTCGTAGCCCTGCTCCTCCTCTTCGCCGTCTAATACGGACCGAAGTTTTGGCCGCGGCTTCCGCTCAGGAGGAGGCCGCGGCCGCGCATATTCTTGAGTGCACCTGGAGGTGAGCATGTTTGTGACCGCGGCTTATGCCCAGTCAACCACCACTGAAGGCGAAGCACACGAACCCGCTGCGGCCGGCGAGGTGCACACCGAAACGGGTGTGGCCCCCGAAGGCGAACACGGCACGGGCGTGTTCCCGCCTTTTGATTCGACCCATTTCGCATCGCAGTTGCTCTGGCTCGCGATCACGTTCGGCCTCTTCTATGTGCTGATGTCGAAGGTCATCATTCCGCGTATTGGCGGCATTCTCGAGACTCGCCACGACCGGATCGCCCAGGATCTGGATGAAGCGTCCCGCCTCAAGGGCGAAGCCGACGCTGCAATCGCTTCCTACGAGCAGGAACTGGCAACCGCCAGGGCCAAGGGGCATTCGATCGCCGACACCGCCCGCGAAACTGCCAAGGCGAAGGCTACCGCCGACCGGACCGCGGTTGAGGCCGATCTGGCGAAGAAGATCACCGCCGCTGAAACGCGCATTGCCGATATCAAGTCCAAGGCGCTCGCCGATGTCGGCGCTATCGCCGAGGAAACGGCAACCGCCGTCGTCAAGCAGCTGATTGGTGGAACCGTCACCAAGGCCGAGATCGCTGCCGCCGTCAAGGCATCGGCAGGCAACTGAGGAGCAATGAACGATGGCTCTTGATGCGACTTTCTACGCCCTTGTCGGCCTGATCATCTTTTTTGCCCTCATCGCCTATCTCAAGGTTCCGGGCATGATCGCCAAGGCGCTCGACGCACGTGCCGACAAGATCGGCAACGAACTGGCGGAAGCCAAGCGCCTGCGCGAAGAGGCCCAGAGCCTGGTCGCCGAGTATCAGCGCAAGCGCAAGGACGCCGAGGCCGAGGCCGCCAGCATTGTTGCCGTTGCGCAGCGGGAAGCGGAAATGCTGACGGCGGAAGCCAAGCAGAAGACCGAGGAATATGTCGCGCGCCGCACGGCACTTTCCGAACAGAAGATCAAGCAGGCTGAAAGCGACGCGATCAATGCGGTTCGCTCGGCGGCCGTCGATCTGGCGATCAGCGCCGCCGAGAAGGTCTTGTCGGCCAAGACCGATGCCGGCGCGCAGGATACGCTGTTCAAGAAGGCGCTCGGCGAGGTCAAGTCTCGGCTCAACTGAGACGGCAACGTCCGAGAATTCGAAGAAAGCCCCGCCTCGCTGCGGGGCTTTTTTCGCTGGGTAACACCGGTGTTTCAGCGTGGCGTAGCGGCCGCGCGCCATCGAGCGCCTACGCGCGGGGCCAACCGCGCGAGCTTCCGTTCTTACGTCGAATGCGCGTGCATCAAACCTGGCGAAAGGGACGGAAACTCATCCGATGCAGCGAGCAGGGACCGTGGCTGTCGATGGCGCTTCGGTGCTTTTCGGTGGCATAGCCGGCATGAACGGCGAAGCCATAGGCCGGGAATGTGACATCCGCGCGCGCCATCATGCGATCGCGAGTCACCTTGGCAACGATCGATGCGGCGGCGATCGACATCGATCGGGAATCGCCCTTGACGATCGCTTTGGCGTGGCAGGAAAGTCCCGGGGGAACATCACGGCCGTCGACGAGCACGAAACGGGCGCTCGTGGAAAGACCATCGACGGCCCGCCGCATCGCGTCGAGGCTCGCCTTGAGGATGTCGGTCGCGTCGATACGTGTCGCTGAAGACGAGGCGATCGACACCGTCGCCGTCGCAAGAATTTGCTCAAACAGTGCTTCGCGCTGCTCCGGGCTCAAGAGCTTGCTGTCATTGAGACCATCCGGAATGGCGTCCGGATCGAGGATGACTGCAGCAGCAACGACCGGGCCGGCCAACGGACCGCGTCCCGCCTCGTCCGCGCCGGCGACAGGCCAAAAGCCATCTCGGCGGGCGGCAAGCTCGAAGCCGAAATCGGGGACGGGCAGCTCGATGGGAAAAAGTGGGGAATCGGGCGATTTGCGACGTGACATGCGGGGGACCCTCGCATATTCGCCCGATTCCCTTCAAGCCCCCCGGTGCGAGTGCGGCGGTGACCGGGAGGAAAACCAGCGCCCTCACGAGGCAGGAGAGGGCGCCGGAACCGAAATTTTGCATGAACGATGCTATCGAACTCCCGTCGAGGAGGAGATCGACTTGTTTTGGCGGGATGTTTCGGGGTGTCCGCTGATCTAAAGCAGCGACAGTTGGACTCCCATTCCGAGTGGTGGCACGAAGACATCATTCCGCAATTGCCGTCGCGTCAGGTTAAGCCCCAGGCGCTTGGCAGCAAGTTCGAAGCGCCGGCCGATTTGCCAGGCATAGGGACCGGCCCCTTTCATGCGCTTGCCGAACTCGGCGTCATAGTCCTTGCCGCCACGCATGGAGCGGATCAGAGACATGACATGACGGTAGCGGTCCGGATAATTCCGCAGCAGCCAATCGCGAAAGAGCGGGCTCACCTCGAGCGGCAGCCGCAACAGCACGTAGCTCGCTTCCGATGCGCCCGCCATCTTTGCTGAATCGAGCACGCGTTCGATCTCGTGGTCGTTCAACGCCGGAATGATCGGTGCAACCAGAACACCGGTGGGGATACCCGCATCCGAGATGGCGCGGACCGCCTCAAGCCGCTTTGTCGGCGTTGATGCCCGCGGCTCCATCGTGCGCGCCAATTTTCGATCGAGCGTGGTTATCGAAATGCCGACCCGCGCGAGACCCATTTCCGCCATCGGGGCAAGCAGATCGATGTCGCGTGTCACCATTGCCGATTTGGTGACGATCATCACTGGGTGGCTTGCCGCCTTCAACACTTCGAGGATCTGGCGCATGATCCGCCATTCCTTCTCGATCGGCTGATAGGGGTCGGTATTGGTGCCGATCGCGATCGGGCGGACCTTGTAGTCGGGCCTTGCCAACTCTCGTTCCAGCAGACGCGGGGCGTCCGGCTTGGCGAAAAGCTTTGACTCGAAATCGAGGCCCGCCGAGAGGCCCATATAGGCGTGGGTCGGGCGCGCGAAACAGTAGATGCAGCCGTGCTCGCAACCGCGGTAGGGATTGATCGAGCGGTCGAAACCAATGTCCGGAGACTCGTTGCGCGTGATAACCGCCCGCGGCTTCTCAACCTGGACCTCCGTCTTGAAGGGCGGCAGTTCTTCGATGCTCTCCCAACCGTCGTCGAAGACCTCGCGCGATTGTGGTTCGAAGCGTCCGGACATGTTGAGCCCGGCACCACGGCCGCGGCGGCGATCGACGTCGATCCTAAGGCCCGATCCCTTGATCATTGCTTCGGCCATGTCCGCGGTGTTGGCGGGCGCAAAGGCGCCCTGCCTCAATTGAGACAGCTCGGTCATCGGTATCTCCTCGGAAACAGACGGGATTCCGTTTCGTCCTGATTATTTTCCTATCGCAGAAAGCGGAACAAAGCAAGAACAAATCTCGAGGATTGATCGAAGAGAGGACGCATCGGGGCGCCGAAGCCGGCAGCGCCCGATGGCTGTAGCATTTGCGAGTGCGATGCGGTAGGAACGATTATGCTGACGATCATCATGGAAACACGGGACAACGAAGCCGAGCTCGCGCAGACGCTGTCGGTGCTTGTTGCCGGCGCCGTCGAGGGCCTCGTCAGCGACGTCATCATTCTCGATCACGGGTCGAAGGACGGTTCGCTGCGGGTCGCCGACGCCGCCGGTTGCCGTTTTTGCGTCGATTGGGATTTGGGCGACATCGTCCGCTCGGCCCGGGGGGAATGGCTTATGCTCCTGGAGCCGGGCGCACGACCTACCGGTAGATGGGTGGATGAGCTTCTCGAATATGTGTCGCTCAACAGAAATCCGGCGCGGTTCTCTCTATCACGAATGCATCGGCGCCCGCTGCTAAGTCGCCTCTCTCGCAGGAAACGGCCGCTTGAAACAGGCTTCCTGATGCAGAAGCGTGATGCGATCGCGGTCGCCCGCGCAAACATGCGGCTGAACGACATGGTCAATGTTCGTGCCGTGCGCAAACTGGCAACCGAACTGGTTCCCGCCTGGGTGGCGACCGGCAATCGATCGGCTCCGGAATAGTCGCTGGCTACTAGCCTCAAACCCTGCAGCGTCCTTTGCGCGTTTGAATAAGGCATGGTGCTGTGGGTACCGATAGCAAGAATGGGGTGCCTGTCTTGTCCGCGGCACCCCCCGAAGCGGCTCTCAAATGACTTTGCTCGCGAAAATGGCTTGCCATGCAGTCCAGAGGACGGCACGTCGTATACATCCTGCTCTTCCCCCGCCCGTGTCGTCGGAAGATTTGTCTTCGCTGCGCTTGAGATGAATGATCGGTCTCGCCTTCGGCCACCCCAACGCCGGCTGACAGGAAGAAATCTACCGGGGTTGACGGAAGCTGGCTGTTTCGTTGGGAACAACCGCAGACGGACGAGCAAAAAACTTGAGACGGGCTGCGGGACACATTCAGCCGCGTTTGAGATGCTCGTCCAGCCGCGGCATGATTTCCACGAAATTGCAGGGCATGTGCCGATAGTCGAGCTGCTGCTTCAGGATGCCGTCCCAGGCATCCTTGCAGGCGCCCGGCGATCCGGGCAGGACGAAGATGAACGTCGCATTGGCGACACCGCCAGTGGCACGCGACTGGATCGTCGACGTGCCGATCTTCTCGTAGGAGATCCGATGGAACACTTCGGAAAAGCCGTCCATGCGCTTTTCGAACAGTGGCTCAAGCGCCTCCGGCGTCACGTCGCGGCCGGTGAAGCCGGTGCCTCCGGTGGTAATGACCACGTCGATCGCATCGTCCAGCGTCCAAGCCTTTACTTGATCGTAGATCTTCTGCCGGTCATCGGTGACGATCTCCCGTGCCTCGAGCCGATGGCCGGCCTCGCGTATGCGCGCCTCAAGCGTGTCGCCTGACCTGTCGTCGGCGCGCGTGCGGGTGTCGGAAACCGTGAGCACGGCAATGCCAACGGGAATGAAGGGGCGGCCTTCGTCGATGCCAGGCATTGGTGCTATCCTTTCCTCCACCATGATTTTGTCCTTAAATCGGAATCGATCTAAGGACAAAATCATGCAGCAATTCAACGTGCTACAGCGATCCTTGCGCCTCCAATCGGACGCGCGGCTCTGTCGTTCGTGCGGCGCAAACGTACCATTCCGGATGGCTGGCGGAAATATGCTCGGCGGCCCGATGCGCTCTTTCGTCGCTGCCGAACAGCCCGAAGCAGGTGGCGCCAGAGCCGGACATGCGCACAAGCGTGGAGCCCGCCGCCTTAAGACTGCCTGAGACCTCCTCGATCTGAGGAACGAGCTCCCGCGCGGGCGCCTCCAGATCGTTGCGCATATCGGCCATCGCCGACAACCAAGCCTCTGCGGTGTTTTGGCCTTGCGGCAGAACAAGCGGTGGATTCGTCTTGTTGATCAGCGTCCGGAAGATAACCGGCGTGGAAACGGCGACAAGCGGATTGACAAGGACGATCGCAAAGGACGGGAGATCGGGAAGGGCGGTGATCTCCTCGCCGATCCCCTTGGCGAGAAGCGGCCCGCCATAGAGGCACATCGGCACATCCGCCCCGAGGTCGAGCGCAACGGCATTGAGCTTCGCCGGCTCGACAGACGCGCCCCACAGCGTGAGCAGACCACGAAGAGTTGCCGCAGCATCCGCCGAGCCGCCGCCAATCCCGGAGGCCACCGGCAAGTTCTTTTCGAGATGAAGATGGACCGGACCGGCGGCGATGCCTCGTGACGTCAGTTCGCTCCGCAGCAGGTCGCGCGCGCGCAACACCAGATTGCCGCCCTTGTTCTCCGCCGAAAGCGGCAACCCATCCGCGAAGCGCCCCGATATGGTGAAGCCGTCGGCGTCTGCCGACGCAAGACCGATCCGGTCGCCGCAATCCGCGAAAGTAACCAGGCTTTCCAGAAGATGGTGGCCGTCGGCGCGCTGGCCGACGACATGCAGCGCCAGATTGATCTTGGCGGGCGCCGCGCATGTCAGCGCGAAGCCCGGAATGCCGTCCAAATGCATCTTCTCAGGATTTCTTGTCCGGTGTCGCGGGGCCCGTCTTCTTCGGCAACTCCTTGGCATCGGCCGCGGCCGGAACTTTCGGCTTGAGCGGCGGCAAGCCGTTTTCGATCTTCGCCTTGATCTTCGGAATTTCCACTTCTTCGGGCTTCAGCTCCAGTGCCTGATTCCACTGGAATACCGCTTCGAGCTTGCGTCCGACCCGCCAGTAAGCATCACCGAGGTGGTCGTTGATCGTCGCATCGCCCGCCATCAGTTCGGCGGCACGCTCGAGTTCTGTTACCGCATCATCGAACCGGTTCATGCGGAAATAGGCCCATCCGAGCGAATCGACGATGTAACCGTCGTCCGGCTTGAGCTCGACCGCCTTGCGGATCATCTCGAGGCCCTCGTCGAGGTTTATATTCATGTCGACCCAGGAGTAGCCGAGATAGTTGAGCACTTGCGGCTGATCCGGATTGAGCTCCAGCGCCTTGCGGAAATTCGGCTCGGCCTTCTCCCAGATCTTCTGCCGCTCGTAAGCGATGCCGCGCTGGAAGAACACGGTCCAGTCGGATCGCTTCGGAACGGGACCTATGGCCGCGACGGCTCGGTCGTAGAGCTCGCCCATTTCCTTGTAGTCCTTGGCGTCCGACAGAACGCTGCCATAGGCGAGATAGTTACGGATGTTCTTCGGATCGACGTCGATCAGCGCTCTCAGGTGCTTCTTGGCCTCATCGACCTTGCCGATGCTTGCAAGGGTGAGGCCGAGCTGAAGCTCGGAGAGGCGGCGCATCGGCGATCCTTCCGGTACGCTCTTGTAAAGCGCGATCGCCTCCTCCTGTTTCTTCAGGTTTTCGGCAATCCCGCCGAGCATGACGAGGATGTCCGCACTTTCCGGATCGAGCCGGCGCGCCGTCTGCAGATAGAGCGAAACGACGTCTTCGGCACCTTCGCGATTGAGCGCGCCTCCGATGGAAAAAAGGACCGCAGCGGCTCCTTGCACGGCATTGCGAACCTGCTGCTCCTGAGGCTTGCCTTCCTCGATGTTCTTTCTCAACGCCTCGAGCGGCGTGTAGTTGTTGACCATGCCTTCGCCGACGGCAATCGTATCAAGCGCTTTTTGCTTGTTACCCTCGCGGGCCTCGAAGCGCGCCAGCGCCTCGACCGAACGCATGAATGTGTCCGGGGCGGCGCTGCCGCCTTCGCGGTCGAGAATGGCGTCGTTGAGCCGTGCGCGGGCCGTTGCCTTGTCGCCGGCGGCAAGCGCGATCGCGCCGGCGTGATAGTTCTTGAAGACACGGAACCATTCCGGCCCCTTAAGCGCCTTGATCTGCGCCAGCGCTTCCTTCGGCCGGCCCTGGCCGAATTTCGCCCAAGAGGACAGAAGCGTGTTCATCAGCCGGTCGAGATCGTTCGGGCCGTCATAGTCGAGGAGCTTCTGGGCGCTGCGGTATTCGCGCTTGCGGATCGCCTCGATCGCGCGGACGACCGTCGTGATGCGCTCGACGGCGGGATCGGACTTCAGCTCCTCTGCGATCTTGACGCCCTCGTCAAGCTTGCCTGCCATGAGCAGCGTGATCATCAGCCGTTGCTTGACGTCGTTGTTGTCAGGTTCGAACCGCAGGGCAATCTTGTAGAGTTCGGTTGCTGACTCGAAGTCGCGATCCACGTCGGCCGTCCGGGCAGCCAGAAAAGCGCCGGAAAAGGTGTCGACGGAGCTGATGTCGAAAGGTTTCGTCTCTTCGACCGCCGCCTTTTCCTCCGCATAAGCCTGATAGCTGCCGACCACCGATGCGAGAGCAAGCAGTGCTGCGCCGCTAAGAAGGCGAAGGAGTGTATTTTGCCGCATATCAAACCTTTCATCGCCGACGGTGCGTTTTGCTGCACCGTCGCTGGTTGTTCCGGATCGATCGGAGATTGCCGGAAGCAAGTCTTGAGGAACAGAATGGCTTTTTTGGCGCAACGCGGCAAGAAATTCCTAATATGGAACTGTCCGCCGGTCTAGCTTACTCGATCGATGCAGAAATCGATCACCTCTATCAGCGCTGATTTCCACGGAGAGGCCGGCAAGGGCGCCAAGGCGTCACGCGCGATCGTGCCATAATGCTGCGCACGCGCAATCGTGTCGGTAAGCCCGCCATAGCGCCGGATGAGGCCAAGCGCCTTTTCGAGATTGGCGCCGTCATTGTTTCCGCCTTCGATAGCTTCGCGCCAGAAGGTGCGGTCTTCCGGCGTGCCGCGGCGATAGGAGAGGATGACCGGCAGCGTGATCTTCCCTTCGCGGAAATCATCGCCGACATTCTTGCCGAGATCGCTTGAAGAGCCGCCGTAGTCGAGGACGTCGTCGACCAGTTGGAACGCCAGTCCAAGGTTCATACCGTAGGACTTCAGCGCGTTGCGGTTCGCCTTGCTGGTTGCTGCAACGATCGGTCCGACTTCCGCCGCCGCGGCGAAGAGTGCCGCCGTCTTGGCGCGGATCACCTGCAGGTAGTCGTCTTCGGTCGTCTCCATGTTCTTGGCGACCGAAAGCTGCAGGACTTCGCCTTCGGCAATGACCGAGGCTGCCGTCGAAAGCACGTCGAGAGCCTCGAGCGAGCCGACATCGACCATCATGCGGAATGCTTGACCGAGCAGGAAGTCGCCAACGAGCACGCTTGCCTGGTTGCCCCAGATCGTGCGCGCCGTCGATTTTCCGCGCCTGAGATCGCTTTCGTCCACGACGTCGTCGTGCAACAGGGTCGCCGTGTGCATGAATTCGACGCTGGTCGCGAGCTTGACATGGGCGTCGCCTTGGTAGCCGAACATCGAGGCGGCGGCGAGCGTCAGCATGGGGCGCAGGCGTTTGCCGCCGGATGAAATCAGGTGGTTGGCGACCTCCGGGATCATCTGGACATCGGAGCCGGCCTTGGACAGGATGAGCTGGTTGACCCGTTCCATGTCGGACATGGTCAGGTCGACGAGCGGCTTCACAGACGCCTGTTTGTTTTTATTGTCTTCCAGCGGTATCACTACGCCCAACGCCCGGACTCCTGTTTCATCGTTGGTTTCGACAATAGAAAGAGGGCTTTCAGGCGGCAAGAGGCGAATTGCCTCGCTTGCTTGAAATACGACAGGAAAACCGAGCCAAATGAAGGAACTGATCCGCACCAACGACGCCGTACTCCTCTCCTTCGCCGAGAGCCTGATGAAGGACGCCGGCATCGGCTGCCTTATTGCCGATCAGGGCATGAGCATACTGGAAGGCTCGCTTGGACTTTTGCCGCGCCGTTTCCTGGTTACGGAGGATGATGCCGAGAGGGCGCGGCGGATCCTGATCGATGCGGGCCTGGAAAGGGAATTGCGGCAGTGAATTCGGCGTTTCCGCGAACCATTTGCGACCTTCCTTTCGGAGGGGCGGCACGATGACGACGATGCCGGAAACCGTGGACGCCTTCCACCGGGGAAGGTTTCACTTGATTCAACCGCTGGGCCAGGGGCATCGCTCCGGCATGGATGCGATGCTCCTCGCCTCGCTCGTTTCCTGCCGCGATGGCTGCCGCGTGGCCGATCTCGGCGCCGGCGCGGGTGCCGCCGGCATGGCGGTCGCCTCCAGGCTAGAGGAGGCGGACGTCCTCCTGGTGGAGCGTTCGGCCATCATGGCCGGCTTCGCTCGCCGCAGCCTCGCACTGCCGCAGAATGCATATTTCGCTTCGCGGGTCTCGGTGCTCGAGGCGGACGTGTCGCTGAACGGCAAGGCGCGCGCCGCCGCGGGCCTGCCGGACGACGCCTTCGATCATGTGATCATGAACCCGCCGTTCAACGATGTCGCCGACCGGAAGACGCCGGACAGCCTCAAGGCCGAAGCTCACGCGATGACCGACGATCTTTTCGAGACGTGGATCAAGACCGCGGGGGCGATCATGAAGCCAGGCGGGCAGCTGTCTCTCATTGCCCGGCCGGAGTCGATCGCCGAGATCATCGCGGCATGCGGCCGGCGTTTCGGTGGTATCGAGATCACGCCGCTTCTTCCACGCGCCGGCGAGAATGCCGTGCGCATCCTCGTGACGGCGATCAAGCAGAGCCGCAAGCGACTGGCTCTGCGTGCGCCACTCATCATGCATGACGAGGGAACGCACCGCTTTTCTCCGGAAGTGGATGATCTCAACAATGGGCGGGCCGCGTACCGCCGACGGTGATAAAACGTAAGCGCAGAAATGGGGCATTGCGTTTGCCACGGCAGAGCATACATGCAGAGCAGGTTTGTGACGGGCAGGAGTTGAAATGGCCGGATTCTTGAAAAGGCTGATGCCGAAACGGTTCCGCGGGGAGGGATTGACGATCCCGGCGATCAGGCTTCACGGCGCGATTATGGCCGGCGGCGGCCAATTCCGCCCAGTTCTAAACCTTGCGGCCGTGGCCCCGCTTCTGGACAAGGCCTTCTCGGTCAAGGATGCTCCGGCGGTTGCCATCTCCATCAATTCGCCGGGCGGCTCGCCGGTGCAGTCGCGCCTGATTTACCAGCGCATCCGCGACCTCGCGGAAGAAAAAAAGAAGCGCGTCCTCATCTTCGTCGAAGACGTCGCTGCGTCCGGCGGCTACATGATCGCGCTTGCCGGCGACGAGATCATCGCCGATCCGACCTCGATCGTCGGCTCGATCGGCGTCGTTTCCGGTGGCTTCGGCTTCCCGGAACTCCTGAAGAAGATCGGTGTCGAGCGGCGTGTCTACACGGCCGGTGAAAACAAGGTGGTGCTCGATCCGTTCCAGCCGGAAAAGGAACGCGACGTCGAGTTCCTCAAGAGCTTGCAGCTCGAGATCCACGACACGTTCATCCAGATGGTCAAGACCCGCCGAGGAACCCTCCTGGCCGACCATCCCGATATCTTTTCCGGCCTCTTCTGGACCGGTCGACGCGGGCAGGAGCTAGGCCTTGTCGACGCTCTTGGCGATATGCGCGGAGAGGTGAAGAGACGCTATGGCGCGAAAACACGGCTCGAATTAATCCAGCCTGCACGCAGCCTCTTCGGCCGCCGCCAACCGGGCGCGGCCGTTGCCGCTGCGATCGCAGTACCCCTGGCTGCTTCGGCGGCTGCGGGGCTTGTCGAAGCGCTCGAGGAAAGGGCGCTGTGGGCGCGGTACGGCCTCTAGATCAGGCTCCCTTACCCGCGCATCTGGCCATGCGCAGGAGGTGGCTGTTACACTTTGAAAGGCTGCATCGCTTCGCCGGCATCGGGTCTATTGGAGGAAGCGTGCAGAGGAGGAACAATGCCGCAGCTTATCCTGCTCCTGATCATCGGTATTATCGCCTGGATCGGATATCGGAAATTCATTGCCGACGCCGAGAAGCTGGCGCGGCAGCGGGAGCGTCTGCGCCGCGAGAAACAGACTGGCGCCAATGGAACTCTTGTCAAGGATCCGAAGACCGGAGAATACCGCCTGAAGCGCGACGACGAGTGAAGGCGTTTCATCCTGACGGGGATCAGCAAGACGCTTGACCCTTGCCGTGCGGCGTGGCACCTGTCCGGCAAATTTCGAAGAATTCGGACGTGATCCCATGACCACCGCCTCCCTCCCGGACCATATGAACCCGAAGCGCTCCTTTCAGGCCTTGATCCTGACGCTGCACAACTATTGGGCCGATAAGGGCTGCGCCGTGCTCCAGCCCTACGACATGGAGGTTGGCGCCGGTACGTTTCATCCGGCGACGACGCTGCGCGCGCTCGGGCCGAAGCCGTGGCATGCGGCTTACGTCCAGCCGTCACGCCGCCCGACCGATGGGCGCTACGGAGAGAACCCGAACCGGCTTCAGCACTACTACCAATACCAGGTGCTCCTGAAGCCGAACCCGTCCAATCTCCAGGAGCTCTATCTCGGCTCGCTGAGCGCGATCGGCCTCGACCCGCTGCTGCATGACATCCGCTTCGTCGAAGATGACTGGGAGAGCCCGACGCTCGGCGCCTGGGGTCTCGGCTGGGAGTGCTGGTGCGACGGCATGGAAGTGTCGCAGTTCACCTATTTTCAGCAGGTCTGCGGCATCGAATGCTCGCCTGTTTCCGGCGAGCTGACCTATGGTCTCGAGCGTCTCGCCATGTATGTCCAGGGTGTCGACAATGTTTACGACCTGAACTTCAATGGTCGCGAGGGCGCCGAGAAGATCAGCTATGGCGATGTCTTCCTGCAGGCCGAGCAGGAATATTCCCGATACAACTTCGAATATGCCAATACGGCGATGCTTCACCAGCATTTCATCGACGCGGAAAGGGAGTGCCTGGCACTGCTGGCGGCCGGTGCGCCCGGCGACAGCAGCAACAATCGCCTGCACAAATGCGTGTTCCCCGCCTACGATCAGTGCATCAAGGCGAGTCACGTCTTCAATCTGCTGGACGCGCGTGGCGTGATTTCCGTGACGGAGCGCCAGAGCTATATCCTGCGCGTCCGCACGCTGGCAAAAGCCTGCGGGGAGGCGTTCCTGCTGACCGATGCCGGCGGCGCGAACGGGAATAAGGAAGCAGCATAGTCGACGGGGTTACCGCCCTCCGTTTCGATCGAAAGATCGTCAGCGGCAGGGGCCTCGCGCGCATCGGCGGGTGTCCGTCAACAGAAGACCGGCGGTCGGAAATGCCTCCAGCGAAAGCTGGCCGCCATAGGTCTGCAATGCGCGGCGCACGCCGTTCGGCCTGTCGCCCTGGGCTCCGCTCGCATAGGCAACGAAGAGGGCCATGAAGGCGATTACGTTGATGGGAGTTGCGAGCGTTTTCATGGTCCTGGGCTTTGCGTCTTGAGTTGTTCGATAAGACGACTTTCGCCTATCCTTAGTTTCAGCGCCGTTCCCGGAGGAACAGCTTTGTAGTTGCAGACGGTCGCCGATTCCGATGTAAGGAAATTGAGCTCGCACATGCCATGCGAGGCGCTCGCAACATTGCTTTGATTGCAAAAAATGCCTTTCAAGCTGGAAGGCCGGTGCTAATCTCTGGCGGATTCTCAAGGAGGGGCTTTCATGATCGGATTGGCAATCGGCGTCGCGGTGATCCTTTATCTGGTTCTCGTCTACAACGGCCTCGTCAAGGCGCGGCAGGTCGCCGAAGAGGCCTGGTCCGGCATCGATGTACAATTGAAGCGGCGCGCTGATCTGATCCCCAATCTGATCGAGACGGTGAAGGGTTATGCGGCGCACGAAAAGTCGACGCTTGAAGAAGTCGTCTCGTTGCGCAATCGAGCGCAAGCCGTGCCGGAGGGCGACGTCGCTGCCAGGGCGGCCGTTGAAGGAGCACTTTCACAGGCACTCGGCAAACTTTTTGCGCTCGCGGAAGCCTATCCGGACCTCAAGGCCAACGAGAATTTTGCGGAGCTGCAGCGCACGCTTGAGACGATCGAAGGCGAGATCCAGATGTCCCGGCGCTATTACAACGGCGCTGCCCGTGACCTTAATGTCAAGGTCGAAAGCTTCCCGTCCAATCTGATCGCCAATGCCTTTCGTTTTGCCAAGGCCGGCTATTTCGAGATTGCCAACGAAGCGGACCGGGCGGTGCCATCGGTCAAGTTCTGACGATGCGGAGAAGGGAATTGCGATGAAGCGGTTTTCCGCAGCGCTTGCGTTGGTTCTTCTCGTCCTTGTTTGGCCAATCACCGCAGCCGCGCAAGAGTTTATCTCGTCGTTCCATTCGGTCATCGAGGTCGCAAAGGACGGAACGCTCACCGTGACCGAGACGATCACGGCCAATGTCGAGGGCAACCAGATTCGGCGCGGCATCTATCGCGATTTCCCGCTGACCTTTGCCGACGCGCGGGGCCGGCGCAGCAAGGTGGACTTCGATCTCATCTCCGTGGAACGCGACGGCGAGGAGGAGAGCTACCGCACGGAAGCGATCGACGGCGGTATCCGCATCTATACCGGCGAGGCCGACGTGTTCCTGCCGCTCGGGGAGCACACGTTCCAGATCACCTATGAGACAAGCCGGCAGATACGTTTCTTCGACGATCACGACGAACTCTATTGGAACGTGACCGGAACCGAGTGGGCCTTCCCGATCGAGGAGGCAACCGCCACCGTCACCTTGCCGGAAGGCGTGAAATCCGAAGCGCTTGACGTGTTTACCGGCGGTTATGGCGCGACGGGCAAGGATGCGCGGGCCGTCGAGGAGGGCGACGAGATCTTCTTCGCGACTACGCGCCGGCTGCGGCCGCAGGAGGGCCTGACGATCGCGGTCAAGCTGCCGAAGGGAAGCATCGACCGACCAAGCGCATCGCGGGAAAACATCTGGTGGCTGCGTGATCGTCTGGCCCTGGTCATCGCTGGTGCAGGCCTCGTCCTTGTCGCGCTCTACTACGGACGCGCCTGGGTGCGCGTCGGCCGCGACCCTGAGCGCGGTGTAATGGTGCCGCGCTGGGATGCGCCTGACGGCATTTCGCCGGCGCTCGTCAACTATATCGACAACAAGGGGTTCTCCGGCGAGGGATGGACCGCGCTGTCGGCCGCCGCGCTCAACCTGGCGGTCAAGGGACATGTTGTTCTCGACGACCTTAAGAAGGCGATCGTCATCACCGCGACGGGCAAGGGGGGAGCAGAAAAGCTGCCGACCGGCGAGGCGACGCTGATGAAATCGATCGCGACGGCCGGCGGCAAACTCACCATCGATCGGGCGAACGGCAAGAAGGCCGAGGCGGCGGGGTCTGCCTTCCGCAGTTCGATGGAGCGGGAACACCGCGGCAAGTACTACCGCGCCAACATAGCCTATATTGTCGGCGGCGTCGTACTTTCACTGTTTGCCTTGGCGGCACTCTTCATCTTTGGCGATCTCAGCGTGGAAAGCATTCCGCTGGTCATCGTGCCGGTTTTCATTGCCTTTTTCGTCTCGATTTTCGCCGTCTCGTTCGGCAAGTCGTTCCGCCGCGGATCGAGCCTGGCGCGTCGCATCATGTCGATCGTAGTCCTGGCCTTCTTCGCATTCGTGTTCCTCACGATATTTTCCGGGGTCCTGGCGGCCATCGTCTTCTCGGCGACTGGGGCGGAGGATCTGCCACTGCTCTTCGCGGTTGGCGGCATCGTGCTCGTCAATGTACTTTTCTTCTTCCTGATGGGGGCCCCGACGCCGCTCGGCACACGGATGATGGACGGGATCGACGGGCTGCGGCAATACATGACGCTCGCCGAGAAGGACCGGATGAACCTGCAGGGCGCGCCCGAAATGTCGCCCCGCCACTTCGAGACGCTGCTGCCCTATGCCGTGGCGCTCGGCGTCGAAAAACCATGGACGGAGACGTTCGACCGCTGGCTGCTTGCCGCGTCTGCAGGCGCGGCCGCTGCCGCCGCATATCAGCCGAGCTGGTATCACGGCGATTCCTTCGGTCCGGGCTCCTTCGGCGACAGGATCGGCGGGTTCGCCGGTTCGATGGCGGATACCATGACGTCGTCATTGCCGCCGCCGCCCAAAAGCTCGTCCTCGGGCTTTTCCACTGGTGGCGGCTTTTCCGGCGGTGGCGGCGGCGGTGGTGGCGGTGGCGGCTGGTAGTGCCGCCGCAACAGGCCAATTTCCTTGCCGGGCTTGGTGACTTTTTCATCGGAGCTTGCTAAGTCCGCCGCAACCGTCCGGAACAGAACAAAGTCCAGAGTCCCATGCCTGATCTTCTTATCGAACTGCGCTCCGAAGAAATCCCCGCCCGCATGCAGCGCAAGGCGGCGGGCGACCTCAAGAAGCTCGTGACGGACGCGCTGGTCGAGGCAGGTCTGACCTATGAAGGCGCCCGTGAATATTGGACGCCGCGCCGGCTGACGCTCGATATCCGCGGCCTGAATGCGCGCTCTGCCGATATTCGCGAGGAGCGCAAGGGACCGCGCACCGACGCGAACGAGAAGGCGATCGAAGGCTTCCTGCGCGGCGCCGGCCTATCCTCGATCAGCGAGGCCCATGTCCACAGCGATCCGAAGAAGGGGGATTTTTACGTCGCCCATATCCTCAAGCCGGGCCGGGCCGCCGAGGAGATCATCGCCGAGGTAATGCCGGGGATCATCCGCAATTTCCCCTGGCCCAAATCCATGCGTTCCGGTGCCGCCTCCGCGAGGCCCGGAAGCCTGCGCTGGGTACGCCCGCTCCAGTCGATCGTCTGCACCTTCGGTTCGGAGACGGAGGAGACCAGGGTCATTCCGTTCGAGGTCGACGGCATCGTCGCCTCCAACGTGACCTACGGCCACCGTTTCCATGCGCCCGAGGCGATCACCGTTCGTCGGTTTGCCGATTATGCCGAGAAGCTCGAGAGGGCGAATGTCGTGATCGATGCCGAGCGCCGCAAGCAGATCATCTCGGCCGACGCCCACAATGTCGCCTTCGCGAGCGGCCTCGAACTTGTCGAGGACGAGGGACTGATCGAAGAAGTATCGGGCCTCGTCGAGTGGCCGCAGGTGCTGATGGGAAGTTTTGAGGAGAGCTATCTCGAAATCCCGTCGGAAATCATCCGCCTGACGATCAAGACCAACCAGAAATGCTTCGTCACGCGCAAGCCGGGCGCCGAGACGCTGTCGAACAAATTCATCCTCGTGTCGAATATCGAGGCCAGGGACGGCGGCAAGGAAATCGTCCACGGCAACGGCAAGGTCGTGCGCGCGCGCCTCTCGGACGCGGCGCATTTCTGGAAGCGGGACCAGGGCAACCTGCCGGATCTCGAAACGCTCGAGGCGTCCGCAAAGAAATTCGGGCTCGACCTCCGGAAGCCGCTCGACCAGCGCATGGCAAAGCTCGATGCGTTGAACGTGACGTTCCACGCGAAGCTCGGGACGCAGGGCGAACGCGTCGCCCGCATCCGCTCGCTGGCCGCAGAACTCGCCAAGGTGACAGGCGCGGACGTTGCTGAGGTCGACCGCGCTGCCGTCTTGGCGAAGGCGGATTTGCGGACCGAGGCCGTCGGGGAGTTCCCCGAGCTTCAGGGCATCATGGGTCACAAATATGCGGTGCTGCAGGGCGAAACGTCCGCTGTCGCCAATGCAATCGAGGATCACTACAAGCCCCAGGGGCCGTCCGACCGCGTGCCGGCCGATCCCGTTGCCGTGACTGTCGCGCTTGCCGACAAGCTCGATACCCTTGTCGGCTTCTGGGCGATCGACGAAAAGCCGACGGGCTCGAAGGATCCCTATGCACTGCGCCGCGCCGCGCTCGGCGTGATCCGGCTCATTCTGGAAGGCAAGGCGCGCCTGCCGCTCCGGCCGATTTTCGACGTCGCGCTCGCGGGGCTGAAGCAGCAGAGGCCCGAGGTCGCGGGCGATATTGCTGCCGATCTTCTCGCCTTTTTTCACGACCGGCTGAAGGTTTATCTGCGTGATCTTGGAGCACGCTACGATCTGATCGATGCAGTGCTGGCACCGGACGCCGACGACCTGCTGCTGATCGCGCGGCGTGTCGAGGCGCTGACGGCCTTCATCGCCGCCGAGGAAGGCAAGAACCTGCTGGCGGGCACCAAGCGCGCAACGCAGATTCTTGCCGCAGAGGAGAAAAAGGGCACGGAAGTCGCCGGTTCCGTCGACGAGCGGCTCTTCAAACTCGACGCCGAAAGGACTCTTCATGCATCGATCAAGGTCGCGACCGGCGATGCCCGCGATGCGATCGTGAAAGAAGATTTCCGCTCGGCCATGGCGGCGTTGTCGAAATTGCGTGAGCCGGTCGATCAGTTCTTCGACGATGTCCTCGTGAATGACGAGAATGCGGCGATCCGCGCCAACCGTCTGGCATTGCTGGGGCTCATCCGCTCAGCCACGGGGGCGGTTGCGGATTTCTCGAAGATTGCGGGGTAGCGCCTGCCGCTCTCGTGCGGTTGCCGGCATATGCTCGGGGCAGGCCAGTGGAGTCGCTTCGCATCGACAACCGGGAGCAATTGCCCTATCTCGTAGGGGCATGACGAGTGACCACCCGAGTGCCGGTGAGGGCATCATCGAACCGCTGGCCCGTGAGCGCCGCGGCGACTGGATAGCGGTCGCCGAGGATGCGGTGCCGTTCGAACGCATCGAAGCCTTTTTCGCCGGACCAGCCTACGAGCCGCATCGGCACGATACCTACGCCATCGGGCAGACCCTTTCGGGCGTCCAGAGCTTCCGCTATCGCGGCGCCGATCGCTTCAGTCTCCCCGGCAGGACGATGGTGCTCCATCCCGACGAACTGCATGACGGCCATGCGGGCAGCGATGACGGTTTCCGCTATCGCATGATCTATATCGAACCGGCCGCCATCCAAAGCGTCCTGGGTGGGCGTCCGCTGCCCTTCATCAGCGGCGGCATTTCATCCGATTCGCGGCTCTTTGCAGCGGTTCGCGCGCTGCTGCCTGCGACCGACGCCCGGATCGAAGCGCTGGAGTTCGACGATGGCCTTTTCGAGCTTGCCCATGCGCTCGAGGCCGCTGCTGGCGGCTCTTCGCCCGGCCGTCGGGCGCTGGACTACACGGCGGCGGAACGAGCGCGGCTCTATCTGCACGATTTGCCGGAGGGTACCGTTACGCTCGAGACGCTTGAGGCGATCAGCGGCCGGGATCGTTGGGGACTCAGCCGCGACTTCCGGCAGCTGTTCGGCACAAGTCCCTATCGTTATCTCATTCAACGCCGCCTGGAGGCGGTGAAAGCCCATCTGCGACGAGGTACATCGCCCGCGGAGGCCGCGCTGGATGCCGGTTTTGCCGACCAGGCGCACATGAACCGCCATTTCAAGAAGGCCTTCGGTCTTTCACCCGGACGCTGGCTGCGGATGGCGGGCAAACCAGCCCGGCGCTGAACATTGCGCCTCGCACAATTGTTCAATACCGCCTGCCATGACAGCGTTAACTTTGCACGACATGGCAGGAGGAAGGGACAATGGATGCGCCGAAGCGAACCTATGCGCCGGTGAATTTTCAAGACAAGCTCGCGCGATTTTCCGACCAGTGGCAGCCGCGCGTGATCGCGGAAATCAACGATTATCAGGTCAAAATCGTTCGCATCGAGGGCGATTTCGTCTGGCATGATCATCCGGAAACGGACGAGGCCTTCATCGTGCTGGACGGCACGCTTCGGATCGATTTCCGCGACGGATCGGTCACCGTGGGCCCGGGCGAGATGTACGTGGTGCCGAAGGGCATCGAGCACAAACCCTTTGCCGATGGTGAGGTGAAGATGCTGCTCATCGAACCGCGCGGCATCCTGAACACCGGCCACGAGGGCGGCGAGCGCACGGCCGAGAACGACGTCTGGATCTGACATCGGGGATGTGGCCATGGCCGGAGATCTTGCACTCCTTGTTCTTGCGGCGCTGCCGCTGATGGGAAGTCCGGGCCCGGCGACACTCAGCCTCGCCGGCATGGGCGCCGCCCACGGTATGCGCCTCAGCGCGCACTACGCCGCGGGCGTCAATATCGGCACCATTGCCGTCGTACTAGCGATCGCCGCGGGCGTAACCGCCATCGTTCTCGAACTGCCGGGCATGAAGCCGGCGCTGGTGGTTTTCGCGGGCGCCTATATGATCTATCTCGCGTGGCATATCGCCACTGCGTCGCCTGTCGCCGCTCAAGAACAGGGCTCAGACGCTCCCTCCTTTCTAAGCGGCCTGGTGCTGGCGATTGCCAATCCCAAAGCCTATGCCGCGATCGGCGCGGTCTACGCGGGTAGCACTACCGACGCGGAAGAGGGCGCCATTTGGAAGGTCATCGCTCTCAGCGTCCTCGCGATCGCCGTAAATACGACCTGGCTCTGGTTCGGTGCCGCTATCGCGGCGATCCTCCATGACCCGAAAAAGGCGCGTGTCGCCAACTTGGTTTTCGCTTTCCTTTTGATGGCCTCCGTCGCCTTGCCCTTGCTTCCGGAGATTCGCCCTTGAAAGGACGTGTCGCGACCGTCTATGAAGCGGCATGACCGCCAAGATCCTCGTCAGTGCCTGTCTCATGGGCCATGCGGTGCGCTATGACGGCGCATCGAAGCCGCTTTCTCACCCGGCGATCGATCGCTGGCGTGACGAGGGGCGGCTCGTGACGATCTGTCCCGAGATGTCGGCCAGTATGCCGGTTCCGCGCCCGCCGGCGGAGATCGCGGGCGGGCAGGCGGGATCCGACGTGCTGTCAGGTAAGGCCCGAGTGGTCGAAAAAACCGGTCGCGACGCGACGGACGAATTTATTCGAGCAGCCGAAAATGCTCTGGCGCTCGCGCTCGAAACCGGCTGTCGCTTCGCGCTGTTGATCGACGGCAGTCCGTCCTGCGGGTCAGGCTTCATCTATGACGGTAGCTTCAGCGGGGCGCGGCATTCGGGCATGGGCGTGACCGCCGCATTGCTGCGGCAGAATGGCATCGAGGTTTATTCCGACAGCGAAATAGATCGTCTGGTCGCTGCTGTAGGTTTCCTTAAATCGTAGCGGATTTAAGGACGTAAACATGCAGCAGTTCAAGTGCTACAGCGTCCTTTGCGCGTCTGATAAGACGCGCGGCGCCGTAGGACAGGATGAAGAATGAGCGGGGTGCGGTGTACTTTCCCCCCCAAAAGATTACGCCCCTGCTTCTCTCAGGGGCGCAATCTCTCGCCATTGCAGCGAAGGCCCGTCAGCCGTGAATTAGGGGTCGGCTGGACGGGGCAGGGAACTGTATTTATATGGTTTTAGTCTAGCCGAAGTTCGAATCCGGCCGGATCAAATTCCTGTGAGCTAACCGCGATCGAGGCCGCAACTGGTGTTGCGCGCGAGATTGGATGAACGGCGGCGGTTTTCGCTGTCTCATCGATCTCAGCGGAAACGACTTCATTTTTGCCGGGTTGGCTGAGATCCACGCTTGCGGAGGCATTCGCCGTTGCCGGTTCGATTTTCATCGCCGCGGCTCTCACGACTTCCTCGGGTGCCTTGCTGACGAAGACGACCGGTGATCCGCCGAGCCAGGCTTCGGTGCGCACCAGCTTCACCTCGCCGCCCACTTCCTTGAGTTCGACCTTGTCGGTGCCAGGAGCGATCTCGGGGACGACATAGGAGGACTTCTTCTTCGGCTGCAACGGCGGGCAGTCCGTGCAGGAAACCGTAGCCACACTTGAGTTGACCGCCTTGCCGGAGACGACGTTCTCGATCGACGATGCGGCCGCCGCACCGGCGAGAAGTGCGAAAGCGGCCGAGATAAGCAGGGAACGCATTGGATTCTCCTCGAAATTATCGAGGATGACGATATGCGTTTTCCCTTACCTTCCCGTCAGGGGGATTGGTAAAAATTGAATGATGCCGCCCCTTTTTCCGTCAGGCGGTTTCCCGCGCGACCGCGCGCCAGCCGATGTCGTGACGATAGAATCCGTTTTCCCATGAGACGCCGCGTAGGGCCGCGTAGGCGGCGTCTTTCGCCTTGCTGACGGTTTCGCCCATCGCCGTGACGTTGAGTACGCGACCGCCGGTCGCGACCAACTGATCGTCCTTCATCCCTGTGCCGGCATGAAACACCTTGGTCGCCGCGGATTCGCCTGGCAGGGCAGCGATCGGCGTGTTCTTTTCGTAGGCGCCTGGATACCCCCGCGAGGCCATGACGACTGTCAGCGCCGCCTCGTCGCGCCAGTCAGCGCTCATTTCGCCAAGCGTTCCGGTCGCAGCCGCGTAGAGCAGCGGCAACAGATCGCTCTTCATGCGCATCATCAGCACCTGGCACTCGGGGTCGCCGAAGCGGACATTGTATTCGATGAGTTCCGGGCCTTTTTTGGTGATCATCAGCCCGGCGAAAAAGACGCCGGTGAAGGGATGTCCGCTTTCGGCCATGCCGCGCATCGTCGGTTCGATAATCTCCTTCATCGTGCGATCGACCATTTCGGCCGTCATTACCGGCGCCGGCGAATAGGCGCCCATGCCGCCGGTATTTGGCCCCGTGTCGCCGTCGCCGACGCGCTTGTGGTCCTGTGCCGAGGCGAGCGGCAAAGCGTTCTTGCCGTCGGAGAGACAGAAGAAGCTCGCTTCCTCGCCGTCGAGATAGGCCTCGACGACAACTTCCGCACCCGCGGACCCGAAGGCGCCGGCAAAGCACTCGTCGACGGCGGAGAGAGCCTCGTCAAGCGTCATCGCGACGGTCACACCCTTACCCGCGGCGAGCCCGTCGGCCTTGATCACGATCGGAGCACCTTGCTCCCGCACATAGGCCTTGGCCGCTTCCGCCTCGGCGAACCGTTTGTAGGCGCCGGTCGGAATGCCGTATTTCGCGCAGAGATCCTTGGTAAAGCCTTTGGAGCCCTCGAGCTGAGCAGCGGCAGCAGACGGACCGAAGACCGCAATGCCTGCGGCGCGGAGCGTGTCCGCGAGTCCCGCAACGAGTGGCGCCTCTGGGCCGACGACGACGAAATCGATCCCCGTCCGCCGGCAGAAATCGACCACAGCCTGTTGGTTGTCGACATCAAGGGCGACGATCGTCGCTTCTTCGGCGATACCGGGATTTCCCGGTGCGGCATAAAGCGCGGTCAGTTTCGGCGATTGTGCGATTTTCCACGCGAGCGCATGTTCGCGTCCGCCCGATCCGATCAGAAGAACTTTCATTGCCACCCTCGCCGTCAGGTAATTGCTGCGCTGCGGTTAGGACGGCAGGCGGGGTAAGGTCAAGGGAAAAGCGGTATCGGCGGTGGATTCAAATGGACACCGGGGTCGAGCGGGCGGCCGTCCACCATTCCTCGGCATTTCCTTCAACCGATTCGGCCGAGCGTCGCGCCGTTCGGGTCAGTGCCCAGATTCCGAGATCGTCGAGCGAAAGCGGCTTGCTGATCAGATAGCCCTGGAACCGGTCGCAGCCGGCTGCGGTCAGCATCGCAAGCTTTTCCGGCGTATCCACGCCTTCGCCGACCACGGCCATATCCTTCGCGTGGCAGAGGGCGACGACGGCTTTGAGGACCGGCAGGGACTGTGACGCGGTCAGGTTGGAGACGAGCGCTCTGTCGAGTTTGATCGTGTCTGCCGCATAGTCGATGATTTGTTGTACCGATGTGTACCCGGCGCCAAAATCGTCGATCGAGAGCCTGAAGCCCTTTTGGCGCAGGTCCTCGATGTTCCGGCGCAACTGATCGCTCACTTTGACGGCGAAGGTTTCCGTCAGTTCGATATCGATCGAGCCCGGCTGAAGTCCATGGCGTTCGACACAATCGGAAAAATAGTCACTGATCGAGCGCGAGTGCAGTTCGGCGGAAGAAATGTTGATCGCCAGCACGGTATCGGGTCCGAAAAGCGCTTTCAACTGGCGGCAATCGGACATCGCCTTGTTGATGACCCACCAGTCGATCTTGGAAAACAGGCCGGAGCTTTCCGCGATCGGCACGAATTCGTCCGGAGTGACGTTGCCCAGAACGGGGGAGTGCCAGCGCAGCAGGGCCTCGCAGCCAGTCACGCGGCCTTTCGGGTCGACGATCGGCATGTAGACCAAATGAAACTGCTCGTCCGGATCGAGAGAGCGCAGTTCCTCCTGTATCTGGCGCAACCGCGTGCGTTTGTCATGGAGCGCGCGGGAGAAACGGGTGGAGCGGTTCTTGCCAGCGCTCTTGGCCTGATACATGGCGGCGTCGGCATTGGAGATCAGTTCGGCGACATTGCTTGCGTCGTCCGGACAGATCGCCGCGCCGATGCTCGCCGTAACCGGATAGCGCTTGCCGGACACCTCGAAGCCGTCGTCGAACAGCGAGAGAATTGCAGCCGCGATTTCCCGGACGGTGCCGTCACCCGGTCTTGAGCGCACAAGTACGGCAAACTCGTCGCCGGACAGGCGAGCGAAGATCGCTGGTTTCTGTCCCCGCCTTCGCGTAATGGCGTCGACACAGTCTGCAAGTCGCGTGGCAAGCGTCTTCAGGAGTTCGTCGCCGACTTCGTGGCCATGCTTGTCGTTGACAAATTTGAAATTGTCGATGTCGATGAACAGCAGGCTGCATTTTTCGCCGCGCGAGATGGCTTCCTCAACGACAGCGGTAGCAAGCGTGTTGAAATGTGCGCGGTTGCTGATGCCGGTAAGCGCGTCCGTCCAGGAGCTTTTCTGCACAAGCTCCAGCGAATGGACCGACTGGCGGTGCAATTCGCGGATGTTCTGGGTCAGGCGGCCGATTTCGCCCGCCTCGTCATGATCCACGATTTCATCGCGTGCTCCGACCATGACCGCCATGACATTCGCGTCGAGCGTGGCGATAGGGCCGGTAATGAAGCGCCGGATCAGGAAGACGATCAGCCAGATCGAAAAAAGGCTCATCGCTACTGCACCAAGAGCAAGCAGCATCTTCTGGCGCAGCATCTGGCTGTCGAAATGCGCGTCCGAAATGGTCAGAGTCGCATAGAGCGTCGGTCCGAGAGGTGCGCTTGCCGAAAGGTCGTCGGTAACGGCGAGCGGCCAGGGCTGGAGAACGATATCGGCCTCATATTCCTTCTTGAGCGCGGCCTGCATTTCAAGGAACCGATCCGGCTGCACCGCCACCTGCATGAGAAGCGCGTTCGCCTTGTTGCTGGGCAGCGGGCGGCCAAGGGTGATCGGATCGATGAACTGGGAGTAGACGATTCTGGGCCGTCCGCCGGCGTCGTGAAGATAGGTCCAGTCCGTAAGCTTGGTGCCTTTGATGAGTTTCCTGGCCAGTTCGACCTGTGCCCCGTCGACTTCCGCAAACGGATCCCAACTGTTTTCGAAGTAATATTCCGTTTCCAGCTTGGAGGTCAGGATGACCAGCGACACGAAGCCCATTGGGTCGTCCGAGAGCGACTTCACGCTCTCCTGCAGACGCACGCCGAGCGCGGTGGCGCGATAGGTCTTATCCGTTTCGGATACGAACTGGCGCAGCGCATTGCTGTTCAGCAAAGCGTTGAGGAAGCTCTTGCTCCGTCGGATTTCGTTCTGAAAGACCGCGGCCGCATGCTCAAGTCTTTGCGACAGTTTGGCGTGTTCGAGCGCCCGGATCGAGCGGCTCTGGGCGATGTGAACCGAAAAGGCAGCGAGGAGGTAGCCCGCAAGCACCACAGGGAAGATGAGAAGAAGTGCGCGCTTGCCGAGTGTCACTGGAAATTCGCCAAAGTACTGATGATGCGTCGGCGTGCTTGCACCGACTGGACGGAGAGTTCTTGCTGATATTGGCTTTTCGCCAGGATTTCCGCAGGCGGATAGACCGCCGGGTCGGAGCGCATCGTTTCGGGCAGGCGCTCGAGCGCGGCGCTGCTCGCTGTCGGCATGGTCAATGCCACCGCGTTTGCGGCAGCGCTGTCCGCGGCACCGACGAAGTCGAGAAACTCCAGCGCCCGCCGCTTGTTCGGCGAGCTTGCCGTCGCGGCCATGCAATCGAGCCAAGAAAGCGTGCCCTCGTTCGGGACCGAATAGTGCCAGAGACCGGGGACGCCAACCTTGTCGTTGAGCACATGCTGGTCACCGCTATAGCCGAGCGCCATGTGAATGTTTCCTCCGATCGCCGGGTTCTGGATGGAGGTGATCACATAATCGTAGGTCAGCACGGACGGTGCCTGTTCCTTCATGAGATCGAAGGCGGCCTTCAGCGTCGCGTTATCGTTGGCGTTGATGGACGCACCGAGTAGCATCAATGGGGCCACGAACGCCTCGTTGTGGTCGTCGAACATGGCGATGTGCTTTTTCAACGCCGGCCTCGGGCGCATCAGATCCTGCCAGGATGTCGGGCGCTCCTTCACGACATCGGAACGGTAGAGAATGCCCATGGTGCCCCAAAGATAGGGCAGTCCGTGTCCGGCGCAGCGCTTGCGCCATTCGGGTGCATAGTCCTTAAGTGAGGGGACATTGGCCTCGGTGAGCGGTTCGAGAAC
The DNA here is from genome assembly GCF_020193655.1 of Ensifer sp. IC3342. Classification (GTDB taxonomy): domain Bacteria; phylum Pseudomonadota; class Alphaproteobacteria; order Rhizobiales; family Rhizobiaceae; genus Sinorhizobium. The sequence continues at coordinate 611,712 of NZ_JADYVE010000001.1, read as the reverse complement.
ACCCTTCCTGCCGAAAAGCGCCGCACCGTTTTCTCCGACGACGACGATATCTATGTTGCTGCCCGGATCCGCCAGGATCTCGTCGCGGGCATCGCCGCTGTCATAGTTGACCTGATGGATCGCAACGCCCGTCTTCGCCGTCCAGCGGTCGATGATTTCCTGGTCGATGTAGGATTCCCAGATGAGGAGGTTGAGCGTTTCGGCGCGAGCAACGGATGCGTATGCCAGCGTCGCCAGGAAGACGGAAAAGACCGCGCGCCCTCTCATTTTATGCCCCTGCCCAAGCCCCATCCGATAACGGTAACGCGCAATAATTTATGAATGATTACAGAGGGTCGCGTCGGCAAGGACCTATATCGAGCGACCGGTAGCCGGACCGAATGTCCTCCACCGGGCGATCCAGGGGCTGCATGGACGGCGTCCTATCTCGTCGGAAGCTTGGGCAGCAGCACCGTCAGGATACCGAGCAGCGGCAGGTAGGAGCAGAGCTCGTAGACGAACGCGATGCCCTGCCGGTCGGCGAAGATGCCGAGCACTGCGGCGCCCATTCCGCCGAAGCCGAAGGCAAAGCCGAAAAAGACACCGGCAATCAGCCCCACACGGCCGGGAACGAGCTCCTGCGCGAAGACGACGATGGCGGAGAAGGCGGACGAAAAGATAAGGCCGATGACTACGCTCAGCACCCCCGTCCAGAACAGGTTTGCATAGGGCAGCATGAGTGCGAACGGAATGACGCCGAGGATCGAGAACCAGATGACGAAGCGCGCGCCATACCGGTCGCCGATCGGACCGCCGAGGAAGGTCCCGGCGGCCGCCGAGCCGAGGAACAGGAACAGCATCAGTTGGGCCTGCTGCACGCTCGTGCCAAACTTCTCGATGACGAAGAAGGTAAAATAGCTGGATATGCTGGCGAGATAGACGTTCTTCGTCGCGGTCAAGAGAACGAGGATCGCGATTGCCCACAGAACGCGCGCCTTCGGCAAGGGGAGCGCGCGGTTCGGAGCGGGCCGGTTCATGGTCATGCGGCGATGGCGCACGTACCACGTGCTGACCCACGAAAGGATGAAGAAGCCGGTGATCGCAACGACTGAGAACCAGGCGAGACTGCCTTGGCCGAACGGTATGACGATGAAGGCCGCAAGCAGCGGTCCCAGCGCGCTGCCGGCATTGCCGCCGACCTGGAAGAGCGATTGCGCCAGTCCGTGGCGGCCGCCCGACGCGAGCCGCGCCACCCGGGACGATTCGGGATGAAAGATCGCAGAACCGACCCCGATCAGGCTCGCCGCCACGAGAAGGATCCAGAAGTGATCGGCGTTTGCGAGGAGAATGAGCCCCGAGCAGGTCGAAAGCATGGCCACCGGCAGGGAATAGGGCAGGCCCCATCGATCGGTGACGATGCCGACTGCCGGCTGCAGCATCGACGCGGTCAATTGAAACGTGAATGTCAGGAGGCCGATCTGGACGAAGTCGAGTGCGTAATTCGCCTTCAGCAACGGGTACAGTGCGGTTAGCAGCGACTGCATGACATCGTTCAGCATGTGGCAGAAGCTGACAGCAAGAATGACGGAGAAGGCGGTCTTCTCGGGACTGATGCTTGCTGTCGACGTTACTGAAGCCATGAGATGTTTCCCCGCGAACGGCTCGCCTGATGAGTTGACGGTCATCTCTAGACGGCTTGTTGCTGGCCTGCTTTTGTGATTTGGTCCATTTCTTTCGCGAGTGGGCCAAATGCCGAAATCGAGAAGAAATTACCTGCCGCAACTGCCGGATGCGGACCACTTCAGAAGTCTGGAGTGGATTGAGAAAGCGAACGTTTCTGTCCTCGCGATTGGCAAGGACTATGCCTCCGGCTTGAGGATCCCGCCGCACAGCCATAGCCGCACGCAGTTGTGGTGGGCGCGCTGCGGAGTCGTCCTGGTGCATACGCCAGGCGGGCGCTGGATGATCCCTCCGGGCCACGCCTTGCTCATACCCGCCGGCATCGAACACTCGGCGGAGATGGTGAGCGATGTCCGGATGCATTCGATCTACATTTCCGCTGCCGCCGGCCGCTCGGATCGGCCGCTCGTGCTGGAGATCACCGCGCTCATCGGCAGCCTTATTGAAGCGTTGGTCGCTGCGCAGGACGAGGCGTCGTCGGAGCGACGGGAGCAATTGATCATGGATCTGTTGCTGGCGGAGATACCGCGGCTTGCGGAGCGACCGTTGGGTTTGCCTTTCCCGCAGAACCCGAGGCTTGCCTCGCTGTGCCGGCAGTTCCTGAAGGCACCTTCCGCGACCGCGACCATAGACCAGTGGGCCGATCGCATGGGCATCAGCCGCCGTTCCTTTACGCGTCTTTTTCGGCACGAAACCGGCATCAGCTTCGTCACCTGGCGGCAGCAGGCTTGCATCTTCGGTTCGCTGCCGCGCCTCGCCGACGGCGAACCGATCACCACCGTGGCGCTCGACGCGGGTTACGAGAATGTCGCAGCGTTCACGACCATGTTCCGGCGCATGCTTGGCGCACCGCCAAGCCTCTACCTGCGCGACCAGTCAAGTTGACCGATAAAATGCCATGGGAAACGAAAGCTGAATTGACCTGGTTAACGGAATCGTAGGAACACACCACAGATAAAGCGCCGCTTTCTATCACATCCGAGCCTTCCCCCCGCTCGTGCCCGGCACAATCCACCCGCCTGGCGAATGATTCACCCGGAGTTGTTCATTGCGTATCCGTATTGCTTTTCTTTCTGGAACATTTTTCCTGCTGGCCGGCGCAGCTTCCGCCGAAGACGGCCGCTTTATTTGGTCGGGCGATTGGTATCTGAAGGTCGGTGCAACGGGCTTTATCGGTCCGAAATATGAAGGCGCTTCGGATCTGATGTTTCAAGCGGCGCCGCTGATCTCGCTCGGCAAAGCCGGTAGCACAGTGCGTTTCTCGTCGCGTAACGACAACATGTCCTACGCCCTCCTCGATCAGGGCGGGTACCGGGCAGGCGTCGTGGGCAAGCTGCTCTTCGAGCGCGACGAGGATAGGTCGAGCGACCTGAAGGGTCTCGATCCGGTCAAGTTCGGCGGCGAAGTCGGCGGCTTCGCCGAAGTCTATCCGACGGATTGGATGCGTCTGCGTGCCGAGGTCCGCCAAGGCATCCGCACCCATCACGGGGTCGTCGCGGACGTTGCGGCGGACGCCTTCGTCGATGTCAGCGACACAGTGCGCGTTTCCGGCGGTCCGAGGCTCACGGCTGCGACGAGCGATTATTTCGACACCTATTACGGTGTGAACAACAGGGAATCTGCCGCGTCTGGCCTGAGCGCCTATGACCCGGGCGGCGGCATCAACTCCGTCGGCCTCGGAGCTGCGATTACCTGGCAGGCGACCGAGAAGCTGGAGACCAGCGCCTATGCCGAATACGAGCGATTGATGGGCCCCGCCGCCGATTCGAGCCTGGTGCGCGAACGCGGCAGCCGCAACCAGCTTCTGGTCGGGGTCTCCGCGACCTATCGCTTCGACTTTACTCTTCCCTGACGGCCGACAGCGCCGCTGTGTCGAATCGGCCGTGCAAAGGCCGCTGTCGCCCGTTGAATCACTGCATGTTCTTATCCCTAAATCGGCTAGGATTTAAGGAAACATTCAGTGGCGACTGTGGAACAGAGCGCCGCCGCTTGACCGCCCGGTCCCGGGGAGCCAAACAGGAGCGATGAACACTTCCTCTCTAGATTCCGGCCGCGTTCATGACGCACCGTCCAACAACTGGGTCTATCGTGTCTTGCCGCGCGCGGTCTGGCCCTATGCGCAGCTTGCCCGCTGGGACAGGCCGATCGGTTGGCAGCTTTTGCTATGGCCCTGCCTCTGGTCGGCCGCGCTGGCTGCCGCGACAGCGGCAAGTCTCGGCAGCTTCTCGGTGGGTCGCTTCCTGTTCCACGTTGTCCTGTTCACGGTCGGCGCGATCGCGATGCGTGGCGCCGGCTGCACCTACAATGACATCGTCGACCACAATATCGATATGGAAGTGGCGCGTACGCGGTCGCGTCCCCTGCCTTCCGGGCGCGTCACGCGCTTCCAGGCCAAGGCCTTCATGGTGCTGCAGGCCCTGGTGGGTTTTCTCGTCCTGCTGCAGTTCAACGGCTTCACCGTTTTCCTAGGCATTCTCTCGCTGGCGCTGGTGGCGATCTATCCCTTTGCCAAGCGCTTCACGGACTGGCCGCAATTCTTCCTCGGCCTTGCTTTCTCGTGGGGCGCCATAATGGGCTGGTCGGCGGAGTTCGGCGAATTGTCCCTTGCCTGCGTCATCCTCTACGGCGCAGCAATCGCCTGGACCATCGGCTACGACACCATCTACGCCTATCAGGACAGGGAGGACGACGAACTGATCGGCGTCCGTTCGACTGCGCGCCGGTTCGGAGACAATCCTCGACCTTGGCTGATCGGGCTCTACGGATTAGCCGTGTTGCTGATGCTGCTCGCCTTTGTTGCGGCGGGAGCGGGCTTCTTCGCTTATGCGGCTCTTCTGGTCGCGGCCGTGATGCTTGGCTATCAGATCCTGGTATTGAATATCCATGACCCGCTGCAGTGCCTTGCCTTGTTCAAGTTCAACAGCGTCGTCGGCCTCATTGTTTTCGCCGGCCTTGTGCTGACGCTTCTCGTCCGTCTTATGTAAAAAATCCTCCGGCTGGATCCGGAGGACGTGTGGGCTTCAGTTCGACCGGCATTTCGGTCAGTCCCATCCATTCGTGATGCCTCTTACGCCCAGCTCGGCCCGCCATCGGGCTTGCGCGGCTTGACGGGAGTACGCGCACGGAAAGCGGCCCGGATAGCAGTGAGGATGGCGAGCAGTTGCTTGCGCATGCGATATCTCCTTCATTCGTGCCATTGGCTATGGAGCGCATATGGCATGATGAAGGCGAAGCCACTGTTTCTGCGGTAACATTTGCCCGCAACATGTGGAAAACCTCCCAGGCAGAATTTACCCGCGTGCGTGGCATCGCAAGCGCCAAATGACGAGGACCGGCCGCAGGGTTCGGCCGGTCCTCGCACTGGAAGTCGATGGGAGAGGAAATCAGGTCCGGGCGATAATTTCGCGCCCGTCGATTTTCATGTGAACGCCAAGTGCCCCGGTCGAGCGACGCACGAGAAAGCGCGGACGGCGCTCGGCGAAAAAGGAGTGGCGGCGACGCGGTTTCGCCGGAGCCGTGCGGACATCGCCGAGGTGCTCTTCCAGCGGCCGCGCGACACCATCGGCTTCTACCATCAGCATCGGGATGCGATAGGCTTCGGCCCAGGCCCGCCAGTCGGCGGCAATGTCGGAAAGGTCGTGGGCGACGAGCAGCGGGATGCAAAGATCCGGATCGTCGTGATGGAGTTCGAGCGTCACTGTAACCTCCCCGTCGCCATGGTCGATCGCCCGCGCCGCAACACCCTTGAACGCTCGCGCAGGCAACGCGATCGAAAGCGGCAGGCCGCTCGATGGTAGCACCTTGCGCAAAACAGCGCCACGTTCGTCGAGGCTGATGGTGACATTGCCGGCATGGCCGCGCAAGGCGTAGGTCGCCTGCTGTGGAAAACGCTTCGGATCGAGCCTCAGTTTGTTTTCAACCCAAGCCGGTTGAGAAAGTGTGTTGCGCATTTCAATCGCCCTTGTTTTTCCTTGAGAGCCGTTTCCGGTCTTCTCGTCGGGACTTTTCGTCCTCTATGGGCGGGAGAATAGGCAGCCGCTCTTCCGGACGGCTTAAAAATCGCGGTTAAAAAAACTTTGCGTGGCCCGATGGTTAGCAAAAGCCGACCCGTCAAGGTTTCTTCTTCGTCAACGAAATTGCCAGGATTTTTCGAACCGCGAACGAACGCCGGAAAAAGCCCCACACAAGTCTCCGGCGTCAGAATTCTGTTTTGGTGGGCTTCGGCCCGCAGGCAATCGACAAGGCGGCGGCATGGTTTCGACCTATATCGACTACAATCTCATCATCCGCGACATGAGGGCCAGTCTCAATCGCGTGTCGATCCAGCCGCTGGTTGCGCGTGAGGCCGAATACTACAAAGCCAATATCGGCAAGGTGACGTCGGTCGACGAATTTCTCGACGATTACCGGCTCTATTCCTACGCAATGAAGGCCCACGGCCTCGAGGACATGACCTATGCGGTCGCTTTCATGCGAAAGGTTCTCGAGAGCGATCTTGCGGACGACAACAGCTTTGCCAATCGCCTGACGGACGAGCGGTATCGCAACTTCGCCGAAGCGTTCAGTTTTGGTTCGTCGACCGCCGTTGCGCAGACCGACGCTCAGACCGATGCCCTCATAGGGCTTTACAGCGAGACGATCGCGAACCAGTCGAATGTGCTCAATGCCGAGACGAGTTACTACAACGCGGTGATCGATACGGTGACGGATGTCGACCAGTTCCTGGGCAACGAACGCCTCAGGACCTATGCGATGAAGGCCTTCGAGTTCGATCCCAAATACACGTCCTATTCCCATTTGAAACAGATCCTGACCAGCGACGTCAACAATCCGAACAGCTACGTAAACAAGCTCGGCAGCAGCTCGGCGCTGAATTTCGCTAAGGCATTCAATTTCCAGACCGACGGGAGCCTGCCCGCCAACACGCTGCCGCAAAGCGCCGCGCAAAAGAGCGCCATCAACGAGAGCTACATCCTCAACGCCAGCGATCGCGTTACCTCGGCCGAGGCTCTGCTCAACAAGAGCTATTATGAGGCAAAGATCGGCAGCATCACGACGGTCGCCGAGTTGAAGGCCGATACCCGTTTGCTGAATTACGTCGTGACCGCTTTCGGATTGCCGCCGAGCACCTTGACGACGACCGTCGAGAACATCCTGACCAGTGACCTCGACGATCCGAACAGCTATGCCAACACGATGGGCGGCGAATACAACAAGGCCTACAAGGCGATGGCTGCCGCCTTCAATTTCCAGACCGACGGCACGCTCGCCAGCGGCGACGACGCGCAGACGGCAACGCAGATCGCCACCACATCCGATGGCTATATGATCCACTACAACGACAAGGACGATGCTGCGGACGAGGCCTTGATCTCCCGGTTCAAGATGCTGGTCAACACGCTAGCAAGCGTCGACAATCTGCTCAACGATCCCAGCATGATGACGCTTACGCTCCGCGCTTTCGGTCTCGAGGAGGAGGGGGACAGCTTGCGCAAGCTGAGAAAAGTCCTGACCAGCGATCTGAGCGACCCCGACAGCTATGCCAACTCTCTTAAGGACGAGCGCTACGTGAGACTTGCGAAGGCGTTCAACTTCGAGCCCGACGGCTCGCTTGGCGCGCCGAAACTTGCACAGTCCGAGGCCGAAATCCTCAATACGTCGAAGGCCTATGTCATCGAAAAGAGCCGCTTTGGCACCGACGACGATAAGGCCAAGGCGCAGGAAGAGGCGAAATACTACAGTGCCGAGATGCAGAAGATAGAAACGCTCGACGACTTGCTAGGTAATCGGCGCCTGGTCGATTTCGTCCTTGTCGCCGCGGGCATCGATCCTGAGACCGTCGAGACCAGCTATCTCGAGGAGATGTTTGCGTCCGATCTCGATGATCCGGAAAGCCCGATCAACACGGTGAGCGATACCCGCTATCGCGAGATCGTCGCTTCTTTCAATTTCGACGTCGAAGGAAAGCTTGCACGCGGAGGCGCCGGCCAAATCCAAACCCGGCGCGGCATCATCGCGACGATGGATCTTTACCTAAACCAGACCCTGGAAGAAAACGCCGGCGAGGACAATGCCGGTGTCCGCCTGGCGCTCTACTTCAAGCGTATGGCCCCGGACGTCAACACAGCCTACGACCTTCTTGCCGACAGCGCCTTGATGCAGGTCGTCCGAACCGCCTTCAGCATCCCGCAGGAGATGGCGAGCAGCGACATCGATATTCAAGCCGAATACATCAAGCGTGTGATGAATATCGAGGATCTCCACGATCCCGAGAAGCTCGAGAAACTCCTGCAGCGTTTCACCGCTCTTTATGACGTCGAGAACAACACCGATGTCTCTCCCGCCGCCACCATCCTGTCAGGCAGCGGCGGTTTCGGCATCAGCGCCGATACGCTGATGCAGCTGACGCAGCTCAGGATGGGCGGCTAGATCACATAGACCTTGAGCGCAGCACCTTATCGGGATTCATGATGCCTGCGGGGTCGAAGGCATGCTTGATCCGCTGCATCAGTTCGATCTCGATTGCCGGGCGGATTTCCGCGAGCTCATCGCGCTTCAACTGACCGATGCCGTGCTCGGCCGAGATCGATCCGCGATATTTCAGCACAATCCCGTGGACGATGCCGTTCATCTCGCGCCAACGGTCGAGGAACGCCTGTTTGTCGGCGCCGACTGGCTGGGAAATGTTGTAATGGATGTTGCCGTCGCCCATGTGGCCGAAGGCACATATACGGGCGCCGGGCACGGCTCTCATTACGGCGGCATCGGCCTCGGACATGAAGGCGGGGATGCTCGATACGGGCACCGACACATCGTGCTTGATCGACCCGCCTTCCGGCTTCTGAGCCGGCGACATGCTTTCGCGCATGTGCCACAGCGCCTTGCGTTGCGTCTCGTTCGCCGCGATGACCGCATTTTCGACAAGACCGTCGCTGACCCCCGTTTCGAGCACATTCTGTATCATGCGCTCCGCGCTTTCCGCGGAATCTGACGTCGAAACATCGATCAGTGCATACCAGGGATGGACTGTCGGCATCGGGTCGCGCACGCCCGGGATATGCCGGGCGGTGAACTCTATGCCGATCCTCGGCATCAGCTCGAAACCCGTGAGCGCCGGTCCGCAGAGGCTCGAAGCCCGATCGAAAAGACGAAGTGCATCCTCGACGCTCCTGAGACCCGCGAATGCGACCTGATGGCCAAGCGGCTTCGGGAACAGCTTCAAGACTGCGCCGGTGATGACTCCGAGCGTTCCTTCCGCGCCGATGAAAAGGTCTCGGAGATCGTAGCCGGTGTTGTCCTTCTTCAACCGGCGCAATCCGTCCCAGATTTCGCCGGTCGGCAGCACCACCTCCAGCCCCAGGCAGAGCTGGCGCATATTGCCGTAGGCGAGCACGGCCGTGCCGCCGGCATTGGTGGAGAGATTGCCGCCGATCCGGGCGGAACCTTCAGAGCCGAGCGACAGCGGGAAGAGGCGTCCGGCATCGTCCGCCGCCCTCTGTATATCCGCGAGGATGCAGCCGGCATCGGCCACGATGACATTTCCGACGGGATCGACGTCGCGGATGCGGTTCAGCCGCTCGAGCGAAACAACCATGTCGGTTTTTCCCTCGCGCGGAATCTGGCCGGCCACATGCCCGGTGTTGCCGCCCTGCGGGACGATCGGGGTGCGGGTTTGGCTTGCCAGGCGCATGATGCGCGAGACTTCCTCGACCGAGCCTGGCCTGAGAACGAGGGGGGTGGTGCCGTGATAGAGCCCGCGTGACTCGACGAGATAAGGCGCGGTCTCCGCAGGGCTGCTGAGCGCATGGCCGCTGCCGACGATGTCGATGAAAGAGCCGATCAGTTCGGGAGAAAGAATGGTCGTCATGATCGTTCCCTCGTTTTCCTGCGAATTGTTCAGCCTCTGGGCGCCGCTGCCCGCTGCAGGCGATCGATGATTGCTTCCCCGAGGCCTTCTTCCGGAACGCGGCCGAAGGCGATCGTGCTAGCGCCGCTCGCATCCGCTCGTTTCATGTAATCGAAGAGGTTGGCGGCCGCCTCGCGAAGGTTGCCGCGGGGGCTCAGGTCCAGCACGATCGTCGCCTCGCCCTCGCCGGGAAGCGGCCTGCCGCCGAAGCGGATTAATGCTTCTCCCGCTCGCACGTGCTCGGCATTCAATCTAACGGTTGCGCCTGGAGCGTAGTGTGACGCAAGCATGCCCGGCGCCTCAATCGTCGCGCCTGCGCTTTCGGGCCGCACGACCTCGCGCCCGGTGAGTTTCTCGATCACGCTGGCGTCCAACCCACCGGGCCTGAGGAGCCGCAGCGTGCCGTCTTCAATCTTGATGATCGTCGACTCGAGGCCGATCTCAGCCGGGCCGGCGTCGAGGATGAGTTTCAGCTTGGAGCCGAGGTCGGCTTCGACATGAGCTGCGCTGGTCGGGCTGATCTTGCCGGACGTGTTGGCACTCGGCGCTGCAAGCGGGCGTCCGAAGCGAGCGATTACGTGCTGTGAAAAGCCATCAGGCATGCGGACGCCAAGCGTATTGAGCCCGGCGGAAGCGAGTGCATGGACTGTACTTTCCGGCCGCTGCGGCAGGATAAGTGTTAGGGGACCCGGCCAGAAGGCCTCCGCAAGCTGGCGCGAAATCGGGTCGAACGTCACATGCGCCTCGGCCATCGCCATATCCGAGACGTGGCAGATCAACGGATTGAAACGGGGCCGGCCTTTCATCTCGTAAATGCGGCTGATCGCGTCGGGGTTCGTCGCATCCGCCGCAAGGCCGTAAACCGTCTCCGTCGGGATCGCGACCGGCTCGCCCTCGGAAAGAACGGCACAGGCTTGCTCGATCGCCCGGTCCGGCTCTGTGCGTGTATCGATAATTTCGGCCATGGCGGTTCCGTTTGCCTTTTCCGTCGCTTCCTTAACGGACGTGCCGGAAAAACAGAACGATTTTCTTCGTCAATGCATGCCGCCCAAAAGTGCGCAGCGGTTTTGGGACAACGGCATGCATTAAAACAGGAACCGCATGCCGCCCAAAAGTGCGCAGCGGTTTTGGGGGCGACGACGTGCATGAAAACAAGGAGCGCATGTCGTCCAAAAGTGCGCAGCGGATTTGGGACGGCGACATGCATAAAAGCAATGCCGACCGCGTTGGGTCAAAGGCTGCGAATGATCTTGCGTAGTGCGTCGTCCCGTGCGCCCAGCATCAGGACGTTCTTCAGCGCTATCTTCGGGTCCTGCGTCCGGAAGATCAGGCCGTTACCCCGCACATTGCGGTTGATGACCATCTGCCCATCGTCGCCGCCGGGCTCGATAGCGACGGCGAAATACATTCGCGAATAATCCCGCTGTATCCGATCGAAGAAATGCGTCTCGTCACCGAGATCGGAGAAGAAGTTCGCGAAATAGAATGCCCAGGTGATGTCGTGCGAAGGCCCGAGATGCGTTTTCGCGGCGGTCACATGGCAGTAGCCGAGATGCGGACTGTTCGGCAGGGTGCGATGAAAGATCATCTTCGGAAATTGGATCGAAGAATGGAACGCGTTGATCCGCTTGTGGGTGGTCTCTCCGGCCGCCGAAAGCTTCCGCCCCGTTTGTTCCGCGACCTCCTCATGCGTCAGGTAGCGCCGCTGCTCGGCTATCCAGTGCCGTCGGCGGTCGATCCGTCCGGTCCGGAGGAACTCCGCGTGGGGTGTGGCCCTTGGTGTGGGGATCGAGGCTCTCGTGCCGGTATCGTAGTATCTGAGTCTTGCCATCGGCGCCGGCGCCATCCTTGTCCGCGAAATGAGTTGATCCGTCCCCCGAATGCTAGCCCTTCAGGGTTAACAGATGATTTTTCAATACGCTCAGTCGATCGCAAACGTCCTAGGGGGAGTGTCGCAAAATGGCCAGCACGTTTCGTGCCCGGGATGACGCTGCCGAAAAAATCATCAGTTGCTTACATTTTCTACTATCACGTTGTTTATAATGAATAATATCGATCATCACATCGGGATTTGATGACCGGATATCGTGTCGTCTTTCCGGAAGCGGATGTCGTCAATCGGCAAATGAAAAGACATTGCGCGCGCTTAGATATGGACACTCAAGGTGCCGCTCCAGGGAGGGCGGAGAATTGGGAAGCCGGTCAAATCCCGGCGCTGCCCCCGCAACGGTGGTGGAGCGAAAGCCACGGCAAAGGGCCACTGGACTGTGTGTCCGGGAAGGCGCCGGGCGGGTCCCTTCTAGGGGCCGCTCCAGAGCCCGGAAACCAGCCTTGGGACGAAAAATCGACCGTAACTGGTTGCGGCGGGCAGCCGGATCGGAGCCTTTGACGCGCCGGCATCATTGTCGGCGTTGGTTCCTGTCCTGCCTCTCCGAACTGATGAACGAGGACAGGACATGGACATTCAGAACGACATGCTGCGCCGGCTGACAAACCGCCGTGAGGGCTATAGCCTCGATCGGGCCTTCTACACCGACCCGGACTATTACCGGCAAGACCTCGAGCACATCTGGTACAAGGATTGGCTCTTCATCGGCCACGACTGCGAAATTCCGAAAGCCGGGAACTACTTCACCGTCCAGGTCGGCGACTATCCGATCGTCGTCGTCCGCGACCGGCAGGGGATGATCCGGGCGCTCCACAATTCCTGCCGCCACCGCGGCTCGCGCGTCTGCACGCAGCACAGGGGCTCATCGGCCAAGCTCGTCTGTCCCTATCACCAGTGGACCTACGAACTGGACGGCAAGCTGCTTTTTGCGCGGCAGATGCCCGAAGGCTTCGACCCGGCACAGCACAGCCTGAAGCCGGTCCATTGCGAAATGGTTGGCGGCTACATCTTCATCAGCTTCGCCGACAAGCCAATGGACTTCCAACCGTTCCGTGAAACGGTCGCAGCCTACCTCGCGCCGCATCGCCTTGGTGAAACCAAGGTCGCCTATGAGAGCACGATCGTCGAGAAGGGCAATTGGAAGCTTGTCTGGGAGAACAACCGCGAGTGCTACCACTGCGCCGCCAACCATCCGGAGCTTTGCCGCACCTACCCGGAAGCCCCGACCGTGACGGGTGTCCAGGGTGCGATGAACGATCCGGAGATCGGCGCCCATTGGGAAAAGTGCGAGGCGGCGGGCCTGCCGAGCGCCTTCAGGATTGCGCCGACCGGCCAGTTCCGGATGACGAGGATGCCGCTGATCAACGGTGCCGAGAGCTACACCATGTCCGGGCAGGCGGCCGTCCGCAAACCGCTTTCGGCGGGCGTCAGCGAACGCGGGATCGGCACGCTATTGCTCTTCCACTACCCGACCACCTGGAACCATGTGCTCGGCGATCACGCGATCACCTTCCGGGTCCTGCCGCTCGGGCCGGAACTGACGCAGGTCACCACCAAATGGCTGGTCAGCAAGGATGCCATCGAAGGTGTCGACTACACCATCGAGGATCTTATTCACGTCTGGACCGAGACGAACGACCAGGACCGCCAGATCGTCGAGGAAAACGCTTTTGGCATCCGCTCGCCGGTCTATGAGCCGGGCCCCTATTCGGTCGAGCACGAGGGCGGCGTGATGCAGTTCGTCGAATGGTACTGCAATTTCATGCAGAGCCGGCTCCAGGGCGACGCCGCTCCTCTCTCGCGGGTGGCATGACATGGAAATGGGCTCTTCCTTCCGCCATTTCGATGAGTTGCACCCGTGGATCGATCGGCAGCACCTGCTCGAATGCATATCGGCCGTGATCGAGACCACGGACGTGATGACCTTTACTTTCCGCTCGGACAAACCTGCCTGGTTCCGCTATCTGCCGGGGCAGTTCGTCACGCTGGAACTGCCCGTCGGCGACGAACCGGTTATGCGCACCTACACGCTGTCATCCTCGCCATCACGTCCGCTCTCGGTTGCCGTTACCGTCAAGGCGCAGCCGGACAGCATCGGCACGCGCTGGATGTTCGACAATCTGAAGCCGGGGATGAGGCTCAAGGCGCTCGGGCCGCTCGGGGATTTCAGCTTCGTTCGCCATCCGGGTGAGAAATACCTGTTTGTCTCGGCCGGTTCCGGTGTCACGCCGATGATGTCTATGACGCGGTGGATGGCCGACTGCACGCCCGACACGGACGTCACCCTCATTTCCTGCGCGCGCCGGCCGGAGGACCTCCTGTTCCGCTCCGAGCTGGAGGTTCTCGCCCGCCAGATGCGGCGGCTCAATCTCGGTTTTCTCGTCGAAGGCCATGAGGCGCGCCACGGCTGGCACGGGCTGCGCGGTCGCATCGACGCGACGAAATTGCCTCTGCTCGCGCCGGACTACCTGGAGAGGACGGTGTTTTGCTGCGGACCTGAACCCTTCATGCGCGGCGTCAGGGAGATGCTGAAGGGCGCCGGCTTCGATATGGCGCGTTATCACGAAGAGAGCTTCCAGCCCGCCGCCGCACCGGCGGCCGAGGAGCTTGCCGTGCGCGCCGGATCCGGCGCCGGGGCCTCGGCGGAGGCGGCGCGGGTGACCTTCACCATGAGCGGCAGGGACGTGACGGTGGTGCCAGGTCAAACCATCCTGCAGGCCGCCCGCGCCAACGGCGTCCGGATCGGCGCCGCCTGCGAGGGCGGCATCTGCGGCACGTGTCGCGTAATGAAGGTCGCCGGCGATGTCGAGATGAACCACAATGGCGGCATTCTCGATGACGAGATCGAGGAAGGTTACATCCTTGCCTGCTGCTCGCGGCCGCTCGGCGACGTGCAGATCGAGGCGTAAGGCCGCGGCTTCCCGGATCGGGTCCTTAGCGCCGTTCCGCCTGGTGGGGCAGGTGTGCTTCGGCTGCTTTTACGGCGATCGAGCCGGTAACGGTCATGTCGACACCGCTGCCGGACTTGCTTGCGGCTGTCGCGCGGCTGACGAGCAAGGCAGGCCGATCGAGGGAGACAACCGCCTTGGCGCCGGCCGCCGGCGCTGTCCCGCGCCTCGCCGCGGCGACAACGGTCAACACCGGCGGTTTCTCGGGCAGCAGGGCGCCTTGCGCCCAGACGGCCTTCAGCGCGGAGGCCGACATGGCGGCGACGTTCACGTCGATATCGTTAAGCGTGCCGGGCACCCGGTAGGGGCAACGCCGCTTGCCGCAATTGTGCGACGAGGAGAATTGCCACAGGGCATAGCTGTCCCAGTTCCCCATCGGGAAGACCTTGCGGATGTCCGGCTTGTAACGGGCGTACCAGAGCGGTAGGCGCGACAGCAGCCGGTGCTTGTGGCGGTTGGCGGCGAGGTGTTTCGCGGTGATGTGGTTGGTGTAGAGGATGGGATAGCGGCCGGTGCGGGCCTTGATATGCCCGGCGAAGATGGCGGCGTCTTCCAGCGACATGTATTTTTCCGGATCGATCCCCTCGATATCGAGGACCATCACCTCGTCGTCTCGCGGATCCGCATAGTCGAGGAAATGGTTGGCCTGATCGACCGGATTGCCGGGCCGGGCCAGATGATAGGCGCCCCAGAGCAGGCCATACGCGCGGGCGATCATTCGGCGTGTCTGGTAGAGTTCGCGGCTGACGGCGTACTTGCGCCACATCGTCTTGCAATGGGCGACCGTGTCCCCGCCATGGTCTCCGGTGCAGGAAAAACTTTCGGGCAGGCCATCGGAGGCTTTCGCGATGAAGCCGGCGATGCGCTTGTCCTTCAGCATCGCTTCCCAGTCGATGCTGTTCAACTCATAGGCATCGACGATGATGGCGTTCTGCCGCTGCTTCCAGGGTTCGAGATCACGCGCGTGAACATTCACCGCCGCGAAGGTCAGACCCAGAAGGGCCACCAGGCGCAAGATCGTCCCCGAAATCGAGAGTCCCCGCTTTTCCATTCACTGAGATTGCCGACATTAGCGTTAAAAGGTCGTAAATCTCAGCCCCGTGTCGATCCTGCGCGAGACGATCGCTCCTGTACACAGACCTCCAGCAGAAGCGTCATGCGCAAGTTCGGCTTTGGATTGTGGCCGATCTGACGGGCAAAATCGTTGCCGAGGCGGTTTCATCCCGCCATCCGTGCACTAAGTGTTATGATGGCGCATGTGCAATCGCCGGCTGCATGTTCCGAAAAGAGGCAACAAAACCCGGTATTTATGCATCCCCCCGCCGTTAATTTCCGGCTTTCCGTCCTGGAGGAAACCATGAAGACAATGACTGGCAAGTGGCTCTCGGCGGCGTTCGCCGCCCTGTTGCTGGCGACGTCCGCTGCACCGTCGCAGGCCTTTACACCCACGCCTCCAAGGATCGAAGCTGGGAGCAATGTCACCGATGCCCAATATCGGCCGCGCGGATACTATCGATACGGCGACCGCTACTATTACAACGGCTATCGCGGATATCGTTATTATCGCCCCGGCTATCGCTATTACGATGGCTGGTGGTATCCAAGGGGAGCCTTCAGCGCTGGTGTGATTATCGGCGGGCCGATCGCCCGTCCGCCGGTTGTTCGTTACGGCAATAGGCACGTCGAATGGTGCTACGCCCGTTATCGCTCCTACAGGGCCTATGACAATACCTATCAGCCCTATGGCGGCCCGCGGCGGCAGTGCTATTCGCCCTACAGCTAAAATCGGCTTGCAGGCCGAAAGGCGGGGTCGGAAGTAAGCCCGGCCTATGCAGGCGGAAGACCGGTCCGCTCGCAACAGCGTGCTACAGAATGCCGATGCGGCGGAGAATGAGCCAGGCAAGGCCTATGGAGGAGGCGATGAACAACGCCGCGTAGAGCGTGCCGCTGCCATCGGCGAAGGGCAGGGCTCCCGTATTCATGCCGAAGAAACCCGTGACCAGCGTCGGCGGCAGAAGGAATGCTGTCATCAGCGACAGAATATAGAGATGCCGGTTGGTCTCCGAGGAAATCTTGCTGTCGATTTCCTCGTGGAGAAGCCTTGCGCGTTCCTGGAGCGCGAAGACATCCCGGTCTACCGCCTCCAGCCGATCGGAGAGTCGCTCGGCCGCGTCGATGAAACCCAGGGGCACCTCGTCCTCCTCCGATGCCCCGGCGCGCCGCAAGAGGGCGAGAATGGTCCGCAGATGCCGATGCAGTCGCACTACGGTCCTGCGCAGCGGCGCGAGCCCTGGCTGCTGCCTGTGGCCAGCCTCTCCGTAGACATGATCCTCGATAACATTCAACTCTTCGGTCAGTTCCAGGACGAGCGTGATCAACGTTCTCTGGAACTCGACAACCAGCATTTCGAAGAGGTCGATTGGCCGGCTGCATTTGGCGCTTTTTTCGACAGCCGCCTTCACCCGGTCGAGGCTACGCAGCGGATGCAGCCGCGTCGTGATGATGATCTTGTCGCTGACCGCGAAATGCAGCCAGCCGATCGTTTTGGTGACCTCGTCGAACGTGCGCTCGAAATCGACCAGCGTTCCATGGACGACATCCTCTGAAACGGTGATCGCCGCCTGCGTATCGTGACTGGTCAGCGTGGCAATCGCGGCCTGCGGCAGGTTGCTGATGCGCTCGATCAGCGCGGGTGTGCGCGCGTCACTAAGCGCCAGGTGCAGCCAGACCCAGCCGTCGCCTGCCGAGAGGCTCTCCACCGAGGCGTCGGCGGCGATGCGCTGGCATCGGCTTTCTCCCGGTAGGAAGCGGTGGGCCCAGACAAGGCCCGGTATCTCGGGAGAAATCAGGTTCATCGCAGCGCCTTGGCGGGATGAGGGAAGTGTGGACGATTTTCGGCCCGCATCCGCTCGAATTATTAGAATCGATCACGTTTCTGATTTGGGTCGATTCGGCCCGAAAGTGCTACAGGGTCCTTTGCGCGTCCGACTAAGACGCGCGACGCTGTAGGTGCAATCCGGACAAGGCTTCTAATCGCCCTCGGTGACGGTTTTGTTACAATAATCCGCAACTCGGACCAGCCGCAATTGACGTTGACGTCTACGTAAAAATCAATAGTGTCGGTTCGAACAAGGACGCGCAGCGTGGTCGACAATGGCAAATGGCTGCACGGGGAGGATTATCATGTACAAAGCACCGGTCGACGAGATCGCATTCACGCTGAAGCACGTGGCTGGCATGGCCGAGGCCCTGGACGCCGGTGTTTTCGGTGAGCTCGGTGAGGATCTGGTCGATGCAATCCTCGCGGAAGCCGGGCGTTTTGCGACGGAAGAGGTGGCTCCCCTCGGCGATGTCGGTGACCGGCAGGGCGCGCGGCTCGTCGACGGTGCGGTGAAGACGCCGGAAGGGTGGCGCGATCTCTATCACAACTGGATCGGCGGCGGTTGGAACGGACTGACTGCGCCCGAGGCCTTCGGCGGGCAAAATCTGCCGCACATGCTGCATGTCGCCGCGATGGAGATGTGGAATGCCGGTTCGATGGCTTTCTCGCTTGGCCCGACCTTGACCATGGGCGCCATCGAAGCCCTGGAGAAGCACGGCTCCGAGGCGCTGAAGGCGACGTATCTCGCCAAAATGGTTTCCGGCGAGTGGACCGCCACCATGAACCTGACGGAGCCGCATGCCGGCTCCGATCTCGGCGTGCTCAAGACCCGGGCCGAACGTCGCGACGACGGCAGTTATCGCATCTTCGGCCAGAAGATTTTCATCACCTGGGGCGAGCACGACTTTACCGACAATATCGTCCACCTCGTGCTGGCGCGGTTGCCGGACGCTCCCTCCGGCACGAAAGGCATCTCGCTGTTTCTCGTGCCGAAGTTCCTTGTCAACGCCGACGGCTCTCTCGGGGCACGCAACGATCTTTTCTGCCATTCGCTCGAGCACAAGCTCGGTATCCACGGCTCGCCCACCTGCACGATGATCTACGGTGACGGCAAGTTCGGCGACGAAAAAGGTGCGATCGGCTATCTGGTCGGCGAGGAGAACCGAGGCCTCGCCTGCATGTTCACGATGATGAACAACGCGCGCCTCGCCGTCGGCATGCAGGGCGTCGCGATCGCCGAGGCGGCAACCCAGAAAGCGGTTGCCTATGCCAAGGAACGCACGCAGGGCCGGGCGCCCGGCTGGCGCGGCCAAGGCATGAGCCCGATCATTGAGCATCCGGATGTCGCCCGGATGCTTCTGACGATGAAGGCGCTGACACAGGGGTCGCGTGCTATCGCCTACGCCTGCGCCCACGCGGTCGACATGGCGCATGCATTCGAGGGCGACGAGGCCCGCCACTGGCAGGAGCGATCGAGCCTGCTGACACCGATCGCAAAGTCCTTCGCCACCGATGCCGGCGTCGATGTCGCGTCTCTGGGCGTGCAGGTCCATGGCGGCATGGGGTTCATCGAGGAAACCGGGGCCGCCCGATACCTGCGCGACGCGCGCATCGCGCCGATCTACGAAGGCACCAACGGTATCCAGGCGATCGATCTCGTCACCCGCAAACTGCCTTTGTCCGATGGCGCCCATGTGCGCGGCTTCATGGCCGAGCTGAGCGAGATCGCCGCCGCTGTCAGGACCACGAACCGGAAGGGGTTCGGCGAGACGGCGGCGCGGCTCGATGCTGTGATCGCCGATCTCTCCGACGCGACCGAATGGCTGCTGGCTGCGCTGGGCGGCGGAAGGCTTACCGACGCGCTGGCCGGTGCCACCGCCTATCAGCGGCTCTTCGGCTTGGTGCTGACAGGCGCCTATCTCGCCAAGGGTGGGATGGCGGACGCCGGCGACGGAAAAGAAGATGCACGCATCGCGCTTTGCCGTTTTACGGCGGAGAACCTGCTCGCAGAAACAGGCGCGCTCAAGGATCGCGTCGTCAGCGGTGCGGAAAGCCTTGCGGCCGCGCGCGTCGCTCTCGATTGAGGTGGAAAGGGTGAACTCATGACCGATCATGTGCTTATAGAACGCCCGGAGGCCTTCCCCGGCGTCCAGGTCATCCGCCTCAACCGGCCGGAAAAGAAGAACGCCATCACGCGCGAGATGTACGCGAAGATGACCAAGGCGCTGACGGTGGCCGGAACGGATCCGGCTGTGCGCGTCACCGCCTTCCTCGGTACGGAAGGATGCTTCTCCGCCGGAAACGACATGGCCGATTTTCTCGCCTTTGCCGTGGGCGGAACGGTGGGAACCGAGGTGCTCGATTTCCTGCGGGCGCTCGCGGGCGCGAGAAAGCCGGTTGTATCTGGCGTCGACGGCCTGGCGATCGGCATCGGCACGACCATCCATCTCCATTGCGACCTGACGGTCGCTTCAGCACGCTCGGTCTTCAAGACGCCCTTCGTCGACCTCGCTCTGGTGCCTGAGGCCGCGTCCAGCCTGATCGCGCCTCGCATCATGGGCCACCAGCGCGCCTTCGCGCTTCTCGCCGCTGGAGAACCGCTGGAGGCCGCCGATGCCTTGCAGGCCGGGCTGATCTGGAAGGTTGTCGGCCAGGATGCGGTGGAGGAAGAGACGCTCTCTGTCGCTGCGCGCCTCGCCAGGAAGCCGCCGGAGGCTCTGCGCATCGCCCGTGACCTCATTCGTGGGGATCGAAGCGACGTGCTCTCCCGCATCGACGAGGAGGCCCAGCACTTTGCTGCGCAGTTGAAGAGTGCGGAAGCGCGGGCGGCCTTCGAAGCCTTCATGCGTCGCTAGTTCCGTGACGATTTCGAGCCAGTTTCGGGTGGGCAGCAGCCAATCCGGGTGTTCCGCGTATGGCGATCGCGCTGCCGCGGATATCCTGAACTTGCATATGTCAATTTTAATCGGTTCTTAAATAGCAGTCGCTAGCGTGCGGCCTCAGCAGGCCTCCCCCTGGAGCATCCCGCCTTCAAAGTGGAAACACGAAAAAGCGGACAGGATGTTCCGAAGAAGAGCGCCGGGCGTCCCTTTGAGAACAGGCGGGCGCCTGTCGTGCGGGCGGCCCCGGTCGCATGAGGCATGGCCGGTTTTGCCTTCGCGGCATGTCCAACCATCTTCCCCGCAAGGTCATTCGTCGCTTGCCGCGGCCGATCCGTTGCGCGCGGGGAAATCTCACGAGCTCATGTCCGGCGAAGAATGTCGGCCATTTCAGAGGAGCCTCACTTGTCCAAACGCTCGAATCTCATGACGCGCATTCTCGTTGCGGCGTCCTGCGTTGTCGTCGGCGCCTTTGCCGGCTTTTCCGTCTATATCGATACGCTCCAGAATGCTGCGACTACAAAGGCGGTCGAGGAGAATATCGCCTCGTCCGGGAACCAGGCGGCGACAAGCGTCGCCAACTGGCTGAACGGCCGCGTGACGCTGACGGCCATGGTTGCCGACGCCGTCGGCCGTGTCGGAGACGACGCCGGTGTCCAGCCGGTTCTGAAGAACGACGTTCTCACGGCCGAATTCATCTCCACCTATGTCGGCAACGAAAGCGGCAAGTTTATCACCTGGCCTGAGATGCCGATGCCGGAAGGCTATGATCCCCGGCAGCGCCCTTGGTATCAGCAGGCCGTCAAGGCCGATGCTCGCGTGCTGACCGAGCCCTACATCGACGCCTCCAGCGGCGATCTGATCATCAGCGCAGCCGTGCCGGTCAAGCATGATGGCAAGCTCTATGGCGTGGCAGGCAGCGACTTCTCGCTGAAGACCCTGATCTCCATGGTCAAGGCGATCGACGTCGGCGGCGAAGGTTTCGCGTTCCTTGCCAGCAAGGACGGCCAGATTCTTGTTCATCCGAATGCCAAGCTGGTGACGAAAACGCTCGCCGACGCCTTTCCGGTCGATACGCCGAAGATTGGTGGCGGCATCGTCAACACCGAACTCAACGGCAGGCCGATGCTGGTCAGCTTTGTGCCGGTCCAGGGGCTTCCCTCGGTCGAGTGGTATGTCGGTTTTGTCGTGGACGCGGACATCGCCTATTCGACGATCAGCGAGTTTCGCGTCGCCGCTACCGTTGCGACGATCCTGGCCGTCGGTGTCATGATCGCTTTCCTCGCAACGCTGCTCAGCCGCCTGGTCATCCGGCCGATCACCGAAATGACCGGCACGATGGAAAAGCTCGCCGCCGGCAATATCGAGGTCGAAATTCCCTGCGAGGGTCGTCGTGATCAGATCGGGTCGATGGCCGCAGCCGTTGCCGTCTTCCGCGCCAATGCCGTCGAGCGTGCACGGCTCGAGGACGAAGCGGACGCCAACCGTTCGCTCTCCGAGCGCGAGCGTCTGGACCGCGAGGCCCAGAAGGCGCGCGACGCGGCGGAAGTACAGCACGCCGTTGACGCGCTCGCGGCCGGCCTTGGCCGGCTGGCCAACGGCGATCTCGCCTTCCGCATCGAAACTCCCTTTGCCGATCGCCTCGATCGCTTGAGGGCCGATTTCAACAACTCGGTCGCGAAGCTGCACGACACGCTCCGTGCGGTTGGAGTCAACGCCCGCGCTATCGATGCCGGCGCCAGCGAGATCCGTTCGGCCGCCGACGATCTTGCCCGTCGCACGGAGCAGCAGGCAGCTTCAGTCGAGGAAACGGCCGCTGCGCTCGAGGAGATCACCACGACGGTGAAGGACTCCGCGCACCGTGCGGAAGAGGTAGGAGCACTCGTCGCCCGCACCCGCGCCGGCGCCGAGAAGTCGGGTGAAGTCGTCCAGAACGCCGTGCAGGCGATGCATGCGATCGAGAAATCGTCCGGTGAGATCTCCAACATCATCGGCGTCATCGACGACATAGCCTTCCAGACCAACCTCCTGGCGCTCAACGCCGGCGTCGAGGCGGCCCGTGCGGGCGAGGCCGGCAAGGGCTTTGCCGTGGTCGCCCAGGAAGTGCGCGAGCTTGCCCAGCGTTCGGCCAATGCTGCCAAGGAGATCAAGGCGCTGATCACGACATCAGGCGACCAGGTGCGTTCCGGCGTGACGCTCGTCGGCGACACCGGCCGCGCGCTGGAGGCGATCGTCGCCGAGGTGCAGGAGATCAACAAGCATGTCAGCGCGATCGTGACCGCGACGCGCGAGCAGTCGACGGGTCTTCAGGAGATCAATACCGCCGTCAACACCATGGACCAGGGTACCCAGCAGAACGCGGCGATGGTCGAGGAACAGACGGCGGCAAGCCACGGCCTCGCCCAGGAAGCGGCCGCGCTCAACGCGCTGCTCGCGCAGTTCAATCTCGGCGAGACGCAGGCGGCCCCTACGAGCGCGACGAGCTACCGGCGCCGCGCGGCCTGATCAGAGGCGACTGGAAACATTTGGAGGCCCGGCATCTTGCCGGGCCTTCGTCATTTCTACAGCGCCGCGCGTCCATCAGACGCGCAAAGGACGCTGTAGCGCTCTGAAGTGCTGCATGTTTCTAAGGAAACATGCGCTAGGGCTTTTCCAGCGTCGCGACCGCTTCCACATGCGCCGACCAGAGAAACTGGTCGATCGGCGTCACCGATGTGATTCGATAGCCCGCAGCGATGAGAATTGCGAGATCGCGGGCAAGCGTTACAGGATTGCACGAAACGGCTGCAATCTTCTTGATCCCCGAGCGGGCGAGTTCGTGGCATTGAGCCTCCGCGCCAGCACGCGGCGGGTCGAATACGAGTGCGTCGTAGGGCTTCAATTCCTGTGCCATCAACGGCCGGCGGAAAAGGTCGCGCTTCTCGATCGTTACCGGCTTCAGGCCTTGCGTGTTACGCGCGGCAAAGTCCAGCGCTTTCAATGCCTTGTCGTCGCCTTCGACGGCGTGCACACGCGCCCTTTGCGCGATCCTGAGAGCGAAGGTGCCGATGCCGGAGAAGAGGTCGGCGACGTGTTTGGCCTTGCCGACATGCTCAAGGACGAACTTTGCCATCGCCTCTTCGGCAGGCCTCGTTGCCTGGGTGAAGCTCCCCGGTGGCGGTGACACAGTCACGCTGCCAAAGTCGATCGCCGGTTTTACGGGTTCGACGATGATCTCGCCGTTGAGACTGACGCGGGCAATACCGCGTTCTCCCAATGCAGCCTCGACGGTCAGGCGACGCTGCCGGTCGGCGATCTTGATGCCTTCAAAGGCAAGGTCGAGACCGGAGTTGGTTTCAAGCACCGTGATGCGGAACGGCTCGGCATTCGACGCCATCGCCGCCGCGATCTTGCGGATAGTCGCCAGCCGGGAAACGATGCCCGGGCGCGTGATGGGACATTCGCTGATCGCCACGATGTGATGGCTTTCGGCCTGGTTGAAGCCCAGCAGCAATTCCTTTTCGGTGCGCCGCGCGGTGAACACGGCGCGCCGCCGCTCGCCTGGATGGGCGATCACCAGCGGCGCCACGTCCGGCGTCAGCCCCTTCGACTTCAGGGCGTCGATGACGAGATTGCGCTTGAAGGCGTGATAGAGATCGTCGGATGCGTGCTGGAGCGTACAGCCGCCGCAGGTGCCGTTAACCCCGTCCGGACCGAAGTGCCGACACTTCGGCTCGACGCGGTCGGGAGAAGCCTCCTTCACCGAGATGAGCGTGCCGTGCGCCTTGTTGACGGCAAGCGCGACAGTTTCGCCGGGCAGCGTGAACGGCGCATAGACGGGACCCGCTTCGATTTGAGCGATACCGTCGCCTTGTGCGCCAAGCCGGGTAATGGTGACGGTTTGCGTGCTCATGGCTTTACACCGGCAAGGAGGAATTCTGCATTGCCGTCGCCACCGGCGATGGGGGAGGGAATAAGACCGAGGCTTCGCCAGCCCATATCCTGCACAAGCCATCGCTCGAGTTCGGCGGCGACGGCCGGCGCGCTCTCCGGATCCTTGAGCAGCCCGGCCTTGCTGATCGCGTCGCGCCCTGCTTCGAATTGCGGCTTGACGAGCAGCACAGAACGCGCGCCGGGATCGGCCATGCCGAGCGCGGGTGGCAGCGCCAGTTTCAACGAGATGAAGGAGACGTCGGAGACGACGAAGGTGATCGCGCGGTTGCCGACGTCCTCTACTGTCATAGCCCGGGCGTTCAGCCCTTCGATATTGGTTACGCGAGGATCTTCCGCGATCCTGGGATGCATCTGCCCATGGCCGACGTCGACAGCGACGACATGGCGTGCACCACGCGTGAGCAGAACCTCGGTGAAGCCGCCGGTCGAGGCGCCGATATCGATGCAGGTCTGCCCGGAAGGGTCCAGGCCGAAATGATCGAGGGCGGCGACGAGCTTCAGCGCCGCACGGGAAACATAGGCCTGGGCCGGATCGTCGATGGTAATGGCGACGCCTTCGACAAACGTCGCGGCGGGCTTGGTGACCGTGCGGCCGTCGACCTTGACGGTGCCGCGCTGGATGGCATCGCGCGCGCGGGCGCGGCTGGCGACCAGACCCTTATTCAGGAGCAACTGGTCGAGGCGGATCGTCATATGTGCTTCAGTGGACATGGGCCCGTCATCGCGCGTAGCGCGGCGCAATGCAAGAGATCAGGATGGCGGCCGACGAATTAAGCGAAATTAAATCAACGCGTGGGATCTTCCCGGCTGGCAAAGCCCTCCCGACGAACCATGATCGGTTCCGTTTCTCTGCCGTATCCCATCTTTCTTGGCGCCAGCCGAGTCGGCCGGCCTCCCACGGCACCGAGACCGGTTGCGCGTCCACGTGTATTCCTGAAGCAGGATCCTACTTCCCATGTCTCTCAAGAACATTTCCCTCAGCCGCAAACTCGGCCTGACCTTTGCGGGGCTGATTGCGCTCTTCCTCGCCGTGTCTGCAGTCGTCTACTCGAAAGCCGAACTCGCGCGGCAGGCATCGATCCGACAGAGCCAGTCTGCACGGCTCGTCACCCTTATCGACGAGGCTTCCCAGGCCATGCTGGAGCAGGCGGTCAATCTCCGCGGCTTTCTGCTCTTCCGCAGCGACAGCACGTATAATGACGTCTTCGCAAATCGCGAGCGGATGGAGAAGAGCATTGCCGCAGCTCGCCAGGCGGCTTCCGACGAGGCGCAGCTGCTGACGCTTCTCGACAATATGCAGAAGGCCGCGGACGTCTATTACAACGAACTCGCCAAGCCGCAGCTTGAGGCACGCCGCACGACGGAAATGCCGATCCTCGAGGTCGTCGAGATCGGCCGCAATGCCACCAAGGGCCAGCTTGACGCTTTCCGCGAGGCGGCCGCCAAGATCAAGGAGCAGGCGCGCAATTGGGAGGCCGAGCAGGAGGCTCTCCAGGCGAATGCCACCTCGATTTTGCTTGCGGCGCTCGGTTTGGGTGCCGTCGTCGCGACCGCGGCGGCGGTCCTTATGGCCTGGGTGCTCTCGCGCGTGATCGTACGCCCGATCGTCGGCATGACCGGGGCGATGGGCCGCCTCGCCGCCGGCAATCATGACATCGAGGTACCGGCCCTCGACCGAGAGGACGAGGTCGGACAGATGGCACGCGCGGTGCTCGTCTTCCGCGAAGCCGCGGTCGAAAAGCTCAGGCTCTCCGGCGAAACCGAAAGAATGAGGAGCGAGGCGGAAGCGGAACGGGGACGGGCGGACGCAGACAGGGCGCGCGAGGCGGCCGAGATCCGCTCCGCGATGGAAGCGCTAGGCAACGCGCTCGCAGCCCTTGCGGAAGGCAACGTCGCCTATCGCATCCAGGTGCCGTTTGCCGAACGCCTCGACCCGCTTCGCGTGGACTTCAACCAGTCCCTGGAGAAGCTTCAGGCGACGCTCTGCGCCGTCGGCGAGAATGCAAGCGCCATCAATGCCGGCGCCGCTGAGATCCGCGAAGCCGCAAGCGATCTCGCAAGACGCACCGAACAGCAGGCCGCTTCCGTCGAAGAAACGGCGGCGGCGCTGGAAGAGATCACGACGACGGTGCGCGATTCGACCAAACGCGCTGAAGATGCAGGGGTTCTCGTCGAGCGTACACGCCAAGGAGCCGAAAAGTCCGGCGAGGTCGTACGCCGCGCTGTCAGCGCCATGCACGAGATCGAGAAGTCGTCGGGCGAAATCTCGAACATCATCGGCGTCATCGACGACATCGCGTTCCAGACCAACCTGCTGGCGCTCAATGCCGGCGTTGAGGCCGCTCGCGCCGGCGAGGCGGGCAAGGGCTTTGCCGTCGTCGCGCAGGAGGTCCGCGAGCTTGCGCAGCGTTCGGCCAACGCGGCCAAGGAAATCAAGGCTCTCATCATGACCTCCGGCGACCAGGTGCGCGCCGGCGTCCAACTCGTCGGCGAGACGGGCGAGGCCCTTGAAGCGATCGTCCGCGAGGTGCGTGAGATCAACCAGCATGTGAGCGCAATCGTCACTGCCGCCCGCGAACAATCGACCGGACTGCAGGAGATCAATACGGCGGTCAACGCGATGGATCAGGGCACGCAGCAGAATGCGGCGATGGTCGAGCAATCGACGGCCGCCAGCCACAACCTCGCGCGTGAGGCGACGGCTCTGGACAGCCTCATTGCGCAGTTCAAGCTCGGCGATCGCCGCCGGGTGGCCGTAGCGGTTGCTTCGTCGGCAGCGAAGCCCGTTGCGTCCCCCGCTCGGCAACTGGGGCAGAAATTGGCTCGGTCCTTCGGCTCTGCGGCCGTGGTTCAGAGCCAGGATTGGACCGAGTTCTGATCGGTCCGTTGACCTCGCAGAAACAAAAAAGCCCGGCCGCATCGGTCGGGCTTTTGCTTGACAGGGCGAATGCCTCAGCCCGCCGCCCCGAAACCGACCGCGTGCTTCTGGCCGAGCGCCTTGAAGACGGTCGAGACGATGCCGACCCGGTCGAGCCCGGCCGCGGCATACATGGCTTCGGGTTTTGCCTGTTCCATCCAGATGTCCGGCATCACCATTGGCCGCACCTTGAGCCCGCCATCGAGCAGGCCGTCCATTGCAAGGAACTGCAGCACATGGCTCCCAAAGCCGCCGACAGCGCCTTCTTCAATGGTGATCAGCACCTCATGGTGACGGGCAAGCTGGCGGATGAGATCATGGTCGAGGGGCTTTGCGAAACGCGCGTCGGCAACGGTCGTCGAGAGACCGGCGGCATCCAGATCCTCCGCCGCCATTAGACAGTCGGCAAGCCGCGTGCCGAACGAAAGCAGCGCGACTTTCGAGCCTTCCTTGACAATGCGCCCCTTGCCGATCTGCAGGATCTGCCCGCGTTCGGGCAGTTCGACGCCCACCCCCTCGCCGCGCGGATAGCGGAAGGAAATCGGACCCTCGTCATAGGCGGCCGCGGTGCGCACCATATGTTTCAGTTCCGCCTCATCGGCGGCGGCCATCACTACGAAGCCGGGAAGCGTGGCGAGATAGGTCGTATCGAAGGACCCGGCATGCGTCGGCCCGTCGGCGCCGACGAAGCCGGCGCGATCGATCGGGAAGCGGACCGGCAGGCCCTGGATCGCCACGTCATGGACCACCTGGTCGTAGGCGCGCTGCAGGAACGTGGAATAGAGCGCCGCGAATGGCTTATAGCCCTCGGCGGCGAGCCCCGCCGCGAAGGTCACGGCGTGCTGCTCAGCGATACCGACATCGAAGCAACGCGAGGGATGGACGGATGCGAACCTGTCGAGGCCGGTGCCGGTCGGCATGGCCGCGGTAATGGCGACGATCTTATCGTCAAGGCTCGCTTCCTGGACGAGCGCTTCCGCGAACACTGAGGTATAGGCCGGAGCATTGGGCTTCGCCTTCGCCTGGGCACCGGTGATCACGTCGAACTTGTTGACGCCGTGGTACTTGTCGGCAGCCGCTTCCGCCGGCGGATAGCCCTTGCCCTTCTGCGTCACCACATGGATCAGCACCGGACCCTTGGCGTTGTCCCGGACATTGCGCAGCACCGGCAGCAGGTGATCGAAGGAATGGCCGTCGATCGGACCGATGTGGTAAAAGCCCATTTCCTCGAAGAGTGTGCCGCCGGTGACATAGCCGCGCGCATGCTCGACGGCGCGGGTGATCGCGCGGTCGACACTTTTGCCGAGATAGGCCGTCAGCTTCTTGCCGACCTCGCGAATGCCCATATAGGTGCGTCCGGAGGCAAGCCGCGCGAGATAGGCGCTCATCGCACCCGTCGGCGGCGCGATCGACATGTCATTGTCGTTGAGGATGACGATGAGACGTGCGTCGAGCGCCCCGGCATTATTCAGTGCTTCATAGGCCATGCCGGCCGAGAGCGCGCCGTCGCCGATGACGGCGATCACGTTGCGGGTCTTGCCGTCGAGATCGGCGGCAACCGCCATGCCAAGGCCGGCGGAGATCGAAGTCGAGGAATGCGCGGCGCCGAAGGGGTCGTATTCGCTTTCGGCGCGCCGTGTGAAGCCGGAAAGACCGCCTTCCTGGCGCAGGGTGCGGATGCGGTCACGCCGCCCCGTCAGGATCTTGTGCGGATAGCACTGATGGCCAACGTCGAAGATCAGCCGGTCATGCGGCGTGTCGAAAATCTTGTGAATCGCAATCGTCAGTTCGACGACGCCAAGGCCGGCGCCGAGATGGCCGCCGGTGCGCGACACTGCATCGATCATTTCCGCGCGCAACTCACTTGCAAGCTGCGGCAGATCCCTGTCGTCGATCTTCTTGAGATCGTCGGGGAACCTAACCTGATCAAGCAAGGGCGTCGCCGGCATAGGATTGGTTGGCAGTTGTGTCACGCTGCATGCCTCATGCACGCCTGGGAAGGCGCGCGAACTGTTGATGATGTTCGTCGGAACGGCTCTTTAGACGTAATCGCCGTTGAATGCAAAATTAGGCTTTCCTGCGACTTCAACGAAGAGCTTAGCGAAATTTAGCTTTCGGGCAATGGTATGAACTCTTCCTCGTCCCCCGGCACGATGTCGAAGCGCCCGGTTCGCCATTCTTCCTTTGCCTTGTCGATCCGTTCCTTGGACGAGGAAACGAAATTCCACCAGATGTGGCGTGGCGAGCCGAGCGCGGCGCCGCCGAACAACATGACGTGACAGCCAGCGGGGCCAGCGGTCACCGTGATTTCATCGCCCGGGCGGAAGACGAGCAGCTGGTTGTCGGCAAAGTGATCACCGGCGATGATCGCTTCACCGGAAAGGATATAGAGCGCCCGTTCTTCCCAATTGGCCGCAAAGGGAGCGCTCTTGCCCGGTTCGATCATCAGGTCGACGTAAATCGTATCGGTAAAGGTGGAGACGGGTGACGCCGCGCCCTCGAAACGGCCGAGGACCACGCGTGCGCGTAGGCCGCCGTCGGCAAGGTGCGGCAGCAAGCGTTCTTCGGTGTGCGTGAAGATCGGGTCGATCTCTTCCTTGTCGTCGGGGAGTGCCAGCCAGGTTTGCAGCCCGGAGAGCGAACGTTCATGGCCGCGCTGGTTCTCTGGCGAGCGTTCCGAATGCACAATGCCGCGGCCGGCGGTCATCAGGTTCACGTCTCCGGGGCGGATCACCATCTCGGTGCCGAGGCTGTCGCGGTGCTTGATCTCGCCGTCGAAGAGATAGGTTACGGTCGAAAGGCCGATATGCGGATGCGGGCGAACGTCGATCGCCTGGCCGGCCCGAAGCAGTGCCGGCCCCATCCGGTCGAAGAAAATGAAGGGACCGACGAGGCGGCGCCTTGCGGTCGGTAGCGCCCGACGCACCTGAAGACCGCCGATGTCGCTGGTGCGTGGAATGATGAGATGCTCGATGGCGTCGCAGGCCGGCTTGTTGCCGGCGAGCGGATCGGGACCAGGAAAGAACGACATGGCAATCACTCCGGTTGGTGTGCTTCCTCGCGGGGAGAGTAGCGCCAATCCCGTCGATCCGGTAGCGGGCGCCAGAAGACGCTGTGTTTCTCGTTCCGCGTCAACGATCGCGGTCATTCGCATAGACAGAAAAACACCGAACGCGAGTCTGGCCCCTCACCCTAGCCCTCTCCCCGCAAGCGGGGAGAGGGACTGGGAATGTTCCGCCAGCCCTTAGCGGATCCCGCTAGCCCACCTATCGGAAGGAATGAGCGGGCGCAGTTCGTCCCCTTCGCCCCGCTAGCGGGGAAAAGGTGGCCGGCAGGCCGGATGAGGGGCCAAACTCGGCACATCCAACGCTTGGTCACTGATCTGCGTCGAGCGGATCCACGCCCTGCGGCTTGCCGGCGCGGTCGAGCCGGATCTTTTCGATGCGGTCCTCGGCGGCCTTCAGAAGCATCTCGCAATGCTTCTTCAGCGCCTCACCGCGCTCGTAGATTTCGATCGACTTGTCGAGCGCGACGTCGCCGCGTTCGAGCGCCGAGACGATGCGCTCCAATTCTTCGACGGCCTGCTCGAAGGAGAGGGCGGAAACGTCCTGTTGCGCGGTGGTGTTCATCAATTACCCTCTCATCAATCTCAGAATATGCATGCCAGCCGATTCGGCGAGTCCCTGCAGGTCATAGCCGCCCTCGAGCAGGCTGACGATACGGTTGCCGGCGGTCCTGCCGGCAACTTCCATGAGGCGGCCCGTTGCCCAGTCGAAATCCTCGGCCACGAGATTGATCTGCGCCAGCGGATCGCGGTGATGGGCGTCGAAGCCGGCGGAGATCAGGACGAAATCGGGTCGGAAATCATCGAGTGCGCTGAGCACCCGCGTGCGGAAAGCGTCGCGGAAATGCTCGCTGCCGCTGTTCGGCGAGAGCGGGGCGTTGACGATGTTGTCATCGACACCCGTCTCGTCCTTGGCGCCGGTGCCGGGATAGAGCGGCATCTGATGAGTCGAGCAGAAGAGCACCGACGGGTCGTCCCAGAAAATGTCCTGCGTGCCGTTGCCGTGGTGGACGTCCCAGTCGACAATTGCGACGCGCTCGGCCCCGTGCGCCTTTTGTGCATGGCGCGCGGCGATCGCAATCGTATTGAAGAAACAGAAACCCATCGCCTTCATCTTTTCGGCGTGGTGTCCCGGCGGCCGGGCGGCGACGAAGGCGTTGTTCGCTTTTCCGGCGAAGACGGCGTCCACCGCCGCGACGGCGCCGCCGATAGCCGTCAGCGCCGCAACAAGGCTCTGCGGGCTGGCACAGGTATCCGCCTCGAACTGGTTTATGTCTTCGTCGGGAATCTGCCGGACGATCGATCTCAGGTGTTCTTCCGGATGGGCGAGCAGAACCAGATCCTCGCTTCCCCTTGGCGCCCTGATCCGTCTGAGCTCGGCAAAATTCGGATGTTCCAGCGCCAGATTCAGCGCCCTCAGCCGGTCCGGCCGCTCGGGATGCCCCTCGGGAACCTTGTGCTCCAGGAAGACTGGATTTTCGTAGAGGAACGTAGCCATGGCGGAAAACTAGTGCGCGGACCGCCGGAGGTCCATGGTGCACGCGGTGAAAGTGCCGATTTTCAACAGCGCGAATCGAGCAGGATCTTGCCATCGCGGCGCGGGTCCTCCTGATGCGCCAGGGCTTCGGCGAGACGGCTCAACGGATAAATGGCTGCGATCGGACTTGCAAACAGTCCGTCCCGCAGACCCGCAAAGCTTCGCTCGAAGGCGGCTTCGAGCGCATTGCGGCCGGCCGAATGCACCCAGGTCCTAAGCCAAAGGAAGGCGAAACGCACATCGGGCCGGCCGCTGATTGCCGCCTGCGGCACTGGCACACCGCTCAAGGCGCCGTACTGGATGAAGATCCCACTAGGCTGAACGGAGCGTGCAATCAACTCGCCGGCCAATTTCCCGCCGACGGCATCGAGCACGGAGTCGAAAGCAAGCCGTGGCCGAGGATTATCGCCATCAGCGACCATGATCCGGTCCGCATCGCCAAGGCGGCTCATGCTCTTTTCGCTTCGAACGATTGCAGTCGTTTCCACGTCCTCCAGAGCAAGCAGGCGCAGGAGCATGCCGCCGATAGCGGAGCCGGCCGCGGTCACGCCGATGCTGCGGCCTTTGAGCGACCCGAAATGCTCCCGCAGTTGCTCGACGAGCCTCAATGCGGTCAGGGGGTTGACGTAACTCGTGGCAGCCTGCTGGTCATCGATGTCGTCCGGAACGGTAAAACACCATTCGGCCGGGCGAACGAGGAACTGCTGCCACATGCCGCTAGCCCCGATCGGGATCACCCGATCTCCGGGCTTCAGATCCTTTACGCCCGCCCCGATCCGGGTGACAACCCCGACGCCCTCGAAACCGGGAACGAAGGGCAGCACGGTACGTGCACTGTAGGCGCCCGCGACGGGGATCAGGTCCGACGGATTGATGGCCGAAAGCGAGATGGAGATCTCGACTTCTCCGGCTCCCGGCGTGGCGCGATCGATATCGACGAGTTCGATCACTTGTCCGGGATCGCCAAACTGTCTAACCAGAGAAGAGCGCATCGTGAGGGCCTCGCATGGACGGCACGCAACGGGAAAACGTTACGGAAATCCGCATTCCATTTCGCGATATAGACATGCACGGCCATATGCACAATGCGGCCTACTACGCCCATGCCGAGGCCGCCTTGTCCGGCCTCTGGCGCCACAGGCCGACGGTGAGGAACGAGCCGACCTATCTCGTGCGCCGATCGGCCTGCGTCTTCCATCGCGGTCTGCGCTACGACGAGCCGGCCCGTTTCATCGTCAACGTCTCGAAGATCGGCGGCAGTTCGGTGAGCTTTGCGGTGCGCGTGGAGGCCGGCGGCCAGCTTGTCGCCGAGGTCGAGATTGTCTGGGTGGCGGTCGATCCCGTTCGCCATGCCCCGGTACCGCTGCCGGTCGCCACCCGCGAGTGGCTGACCAACTATCTCGCGTGATTGGGCCGAAGGCTGCGGAAGTGGGCGACCACGCCCATGCCGCCGCCGATCCCCATCATCGCCAGGCCCTCCGTATCGGATGCAGCCGCAAGCATTTGCGAAAACAGCCTGACGACGAGAATTGTCCCCGACGCGCCGTAGGGATGGCCGAGCGCAATTGCCCCGCCGTCGAGATTGACGCGGGCCGGGGCGATGTCGAGCTGGTCGAGGCTGCCGAGAACCTGTGAAGCGAAAGCCTCGTTGAATTCGATGAAATCGACCGCAGCGGCGTCGAGCGCCGGATTGCGTGCGCGAAGTTTCGCCATCGCCGGGACCGGACCGAGCCCGAGCAGGTTCGGATCGACGCCCGCCGTCGCCGCGTCGACGAATTCCAGAGCAAAGGGAACACCGAGCCGGCGCGCCTCCGTGAGGCTCGTCACCAGCACCATGGCGGCTCCGTCATTGATCGGACAGGCATTGCCGGCTGTCACGGTGCCGTCCTTCACAAAAACCGGTTTAAGCCGGGCAAGCGTCTCGGCCGCCGCGTTTGCCCGAGGGCATTCATCGCTGGCGACAAGACCCGTTGGCGTCGAAACCGGCACGATCTCGCGCTGGAATCTGCTGGCCGCCGCGGCCGCAACGGCGCGGCGGTGGCTTCCCAGGGCGAACTGGTCCTGCCGTTCCCGGGAAATGCCGCAGGCAACGGCGACGTTCTCGGCGGCAACGCCCATGTCCGGATCGCCAATCGCATCGGGTGCCATTCGCGCGCGCCTGACCGGCTGAAGTTCCTCGTCGCGCTCAAGCGGTGGCCTAAGCCGGATGTGGGCGCGGCTGGCGCTTTCGCTGCCGCCGGCAAGATAGAACCGTCCAGCACCGGCCTGGATTTGCCGCGCCGCAAGTATGATGGCTTCGAGACCCGAGCCGCATTGCCGGTCGATGGTGACGCCGGGGATCGCGACAGGCAGGCCGGCTTCGAGCGCCGCAAGCCGCGCTAAGTTTCCGGCGCTGTTGGCGGCATTGCCGAGCAGCACGTCGTCGATTTCATCGCGGTCGATGCCGATGTCGCCGATGATCCGGACAATCAACGGGGCGGCGAGCGTCGCCGGTTCGATCTTGGCCAGACTGCCGTTCACGCGGCCGATCGGGGTGCGCAATGCGGCGATGATGACGGGTGTGCGTGCCGGGTCAGGCGAGGCGTTCAAGGGCACCGTTTCCCTCCGCGATCCATTGCCGGAGCTCCTTGGTGGCGATCTTGCCGGAGGCCGTCATCGGCATTGCACGGCAGAGCCAGATCTTGCGCGGATGCTTGTAGCGCGGCAGGGCGGCAGCAAGATGACGTTCGAGTGCAAGAGGGTCGAATGCCTCGCCGCGCGGCTCGATGATGGCCGCGAGCTCGCTGCCGAGGTCGGGGTGGTCGAGGCCCAGAACCTGGACGGCGCCCACATTGTCGGCAGCCATGATAACGGCCTCGACCTCGGAAGGATAAATATTGTTACCGCCGGAGAGCACCATCCCTCCGGAGCGGCCGATCAGATGCAGCGTGCCGTCGGGGTCGAGGAAGCCGAGATCGCCGACTGTTGCGAGATCGCCGTGCCGGCGAAACCCTGCGCCATCGCCGCCTGTAACATAGCCATCGGATATGAGCGCGCTTTCGACGAAGATCGTACCGGTCTCGCCTGTGGGGAGGCCGCTTCCCGCCTCGTCGAGGATCTGGAGTCGGACGCCGGGGAACGCCCCGCCGACGGCCGTTGGCGTGTGATTGTCCGCTTCATCGGCGACCGTAATGAAGCCGAGCTCGGATGCGCCGTAATACTCGATGACGCGAGCCTCCGGGAAGGCGAGGCGCGCGGCCTTCCGGTCCGCGGGCGTGAGCTTGGCGCCGGCGACGGTGATTGCTTCGACCGAGGGCAGGGTGGTGGAGCCTCGCACGTGTTCGCAGAGGCGCCGCAGCATCGTCGGCACCAGGACGAGCCGCTTGACCTTTCTCGCCGCGATCGTCGCCACGGCTTGCCGGGGGTCGAAATGGCGGGCGCCGATGAATTCGGCGCCCGCCTTCAAGCTTTCGGCAAGCGCGTAGAGCGTTAGGCCGTGGGCGAGCGGCCCCGGAGCATAGGTTGTCGTTTCGGCCCCGATCCCGAAAAAGCTCTCGCCGGCTTCGAGGCTGAGACGCCAGGACCGGCGATCGCGAATGATTGCCTTCGGTTCTCCTGTCGTGCCGGACGTGAAGACGATGAGGAAAGGTTCGTCGCCCTCGCCGACAGAAATCGGACCGATGCCATCGGGGGCGGTGTCGATGAGAGCGGTTTCGCCCGTCGCCGGCTGTTCGAGCCGCAGTGCATCGCCCTCCGGATGGACGACGATGTCGGGCTGCAGCTGCTCGATCATCCGCCGGCGCGTCGGCTCTGGTAGATGCGGATCGATGAGCGCGGCGCAATTGCCGCCGGCGGTCACGGCGATGAAGGCAGCCGCAAAGAGCGGGTGATTGCCTGTCTGGAGCGCGATCAGCCGCGCGCGGCCTGAAAGAACACCGCCACCGGTACCAGCTGGCACCGATTGTTCGATCTTGTGCAGGATGCGGCTCGCGTTGGCGGCAAGCTCTCCAAAGGAGAAGACCCTGTCCTCGATGAGGAAGGCCGGCTCATGCGGGCGTTCACCCGCATGACGCATGATTGCTTCGGCGAGCGGCATTGGTTCAGGCGCGGACCGGCAGCAGCGGATAGCCGGCGTAGACGGCGCGGGCGGCAAGCGTTGCAATCGCCGCCTTCAAAAGATCGCCGGGGATGAAGGCGAGCGAGCCGGTCGCGGCCGCGAGCAGCGGCGTGCCGGTGACGGCGGACAGCCATGGCACGCCGATCCCGTAGAGCACGACGATGCCGCCGACGACCGAGGCAAGGAAGAACCCGCCGAACTGATGGCTCTCCGGCTGGCCCTCATGAATGAAGCGTTCGGCAATGATGCCCGTGACGTAGGCGGCGACGGCCCAGCCAAGGATGAAGCCGCCTGAAGGTCCAGCCAGAACAGCGAGCCCGCCGCGTCCGCCGGAAAGCACGGGCAGGCCGATGGCGACTAGGAGGACGAACAGCAGGAAGGCGAGCGCCCCGCGTTTTGCGCCGATGATGCAGCCGGCGAGCATCACGCCCATCGACTGCGCTGTGATCGGAACCGGGATGAAGCCGAGCGTGATCGGCGGGATAAGCCCAAGTACGACGACGATCGCGGCAAAAAGCGCGATCAGGACGAGATCTCTGGTGTTCATGTGGTCCTACCCTTCTATTAGAAAGCGCGAATTTATTGCCGTCGAAATCCGCGAGCGTCAATGGCTGCGGCAATGGTATCCGCATCTTTGAGCGTAAGGATGATAAGCGGCCCGATGATCGTCAGCGGCCGTATCGGCAGGCCCCGCGCGCGATGCGCCTCGCGGATCGCCTCATAGCGCGCGAAAATGTCGGGAACGAAACGCAGCACGAGGCCGAGCGCCAAGCTGACGTCGGCGGCATTGAGCAGGCCCACGCGCTCGAGCGGCTTCAGGAGGACCGTGATCTCGTCCATGAAGGCGCTGATTGTCGTCGTCGCTGTAACTGCGGCGGCGAAGAACACTAGGGCCATCAGCCGCAGCACCAGCGCGGCGACTTCGGGGAGGGGAAGAAGGAAGAAGTTGACTGCAGCGAGAACGAGGATGGTGAAAAAAACGAAACCGACGCGCGCTAGCGCCTGGCGCAGCGTCAGGCCGAGGGAGAAGTAGAGCCATCCAGCGAGCAGGAAGGCGGGCGCAAGCAGATAGAGCGATTGCGTCGTGAAGAGCGAGAGGCTGAGAAGCAGGAGGGCAATGAGTTTCGCGCGCACCGGCAGGCGGTGAAACCAGCTATTGCCCTCCACGTAGAGGCTTGTCAGCATCCGGCGACCTCGTGATAGCGCCGGATCGTTTCGGCGGGTTTCCCATCGGCGAGCAGCCGGCCCTCGTGGAAGAGCAACAGCCGTTCGACGCCTTCGACGAGCGCAAGGTCATGGGTGATGACGATGGTGTCTTCGTCGAGCGCATCGATCGTGTTGGCGACCATGCGACGGTTGCGGAGGTCGAGCTGGTTGGTCGGCTCGTCGAGAATGAGGATCTTCGGCCCGGTGACGACGACGCTCGCCATGGCGACGAGCTGCGTTTCTCCACCTGAAAGCTCGTGCACGCGACGCCGGGCAAGATGGGTCACGCCGAAACGCCTCAGCGCCGCCTCGGTGCGTGCGGCGATTTCGTGCTGAGGCAAGCCGCGATTCTTCAGTCCGAATGCGATATCGTCGGAGACGATCGGCATGATCAACTGGTGCTGCGGGTTCTGGAAGATGAAGCCGGCCTCGGCGAGAACGGCCTTGTCGTCCTTAACCGTATCGAGGCCGTTGACCGTCACGCCGCCGCTGGTCGGCTTGACGAGCCCGTTGATCAGCCGCGCGAAGGTCGTCTTGCCGGAGCCGTTGAGGCCAATGATGCCGATGCGGCGTTCGTCAAGGGCGAGTGTCAGGGGATGGAGCGCAACCCGTTCGCCGAAGCTGACCGAGCAATCGGTAAAGCGAATATCCAAGCCTTGTTCCTCGCAGTTTGCGTGGTGGCTCTATAGGCAAGTCGATCAGGAAGGGCAATGCGGCCAAGCCTTTGCATCACGCATTTCAAAAATGGGAATAAAAGCCTACTCTTTCAAACCATGACGATTCGCCTCTCCAATCGCGATGCCCGGCGCATCTTCCTTGCAAAACAGGGCCTCACCGCCGCGCCGCAGCGCGCGCTCGGCAAGGACGGGCTGTTGAAACTCATCCGCGACCTCGGTTTCATCCAGGTCGACAGCATCCAGACGGTCGAGCGGGCCCATCACCAGATCCTCTTTTCCCGCAACCAGACTTATCGTCGCGAACACCTGACTGAATTGCTGGAAAAGGACCGCGAGCTCTTCGAACACTGGACCCATGACGCCTCGATCATTCCGAGCGCCTTTTTCATCTATTGGAAACATCGCTTCAAATGGGAAAGTGAGACGCTGCGCGAGCGCTGGGTCAAATGGCGGGGTGAGGGGTTCGACGACGGTTGCGAGGAAACCTACGAACGCATCGTAAGCGACGGTGCGGTGATGGCTCGCGATCTCAAGGTGGACGGCCACGCATCCGGCGGCTGGTGGAACTGGCATCCGTCGAAGACCGCGCTCGAAGTCTTATGGCGCCAGGGCAGGCTCGCGATCGCCCGACGGGAGAACTTCCAGAAGGTCTACGATCTTACCGAGCGCGTTATTCCTCCACACCACTACGAGGGAGAGGTGAGCCACGCGGAGTTCGTCGACTGGGCCTGCCGCAGTGCCCTCGACCGGCTGGGCTTCGCCACCCATGGAGAAATCGCCGCCTTCTGGGATCTGGTGTCGCCGGATGAGGCGAAAGCCTGGGTCGCCGCGCATCGGGACGAGCTTTCAGACGTCCTCATCGAATCCGCCAACGGCGGCAAGCCGCGCCTATCCTATGCGTTTTCCGGGTTCCCAGACAACCTCGGCGACATTGGCGAGCCGCCGGGACGCATCCGCGTGCTCAGCCCGTTCGATCCGTTGCTGCGCGATCGCAATCGAACGGAGCGCCTTTTCGGCTTCTTCTATCGTATCGAGGTTTTTGTGCCGGAGCCGAAGCGGGAATACGGCTATTATGTCTTTCCGTTAATCGAAGGCGACCGTTTGATAGGCCGCATCGACATGAAAGCAGACCGAAAGCTCGGGCGCCTCGATGTCCGACGCCTCTGGCTGGAGCCGGGTGTCAGGGCCTCGTCCGGCCGCATGGAGAAGCTCGCAGCCGAGCTCGACCGCATCGCCCGTTTCACCGGCGTCGAAGAGGTCAACCTTCTCGACGGCTGGAACGCATCCTTTTCCTGAGATTTTCCTTGGCTTGTGGCCCCCTGCTTCCTAAATGGAGGGCATACAGCGCCGCGCGTCTTATCAGACGCGCGAAGGACGCTGTAGCACTTTGAATTGCTGCATGTTTTTATCCTTAAATCGGCTACGATTTAAGGAAACATGCAGTGGGACCTCGAACCAGCGGGAGCGGACGACTATGAACACCGATCTGATAGGCCTCTTCGATGCGGACGAGCCTACGGTCCGCAAGGTTCTGTCCGAGACGCTATCAGGCGCAGACGACGGCGAGCTCTTCCTGGAGCACGCGCAAGCCGAGGTCCTCTCCTTCGACAACGGACGCCTCAAGGGTGGCAGCTTCAACACCGACCAGGGTTTCGGCTTACGCGCTGTCGCCGGTGAATCGGTCGGTTACGCGCATGCCGGCGAATTGTCGCTTGCCGCCCTGCACAGGGCGGCAGATGCCGTTGGCCAAGTGACGCGCGGCTATGCCGGTTCCTATGCCGCAGCCCCACAGCGCACCAACAAGAAACTCTATGGTGACGAAAATCCGATCGGCGAACCGAGCTTCGAGTCCAAGGTCGCCTTGCTTCAGGAGGTTGACGCCTATTTGCGCGCCAAGGACCCGAAGGTCAGGCAGGTGACCGCTTCGATCTCCGCCAGTTGGCAGGTGGTCGATATTTTGCGGGCCGACGGTCACCGCGTCCACGATGTAAGGCCGATGACCCGCATCAACATCTCGGTCGTCGTCGGCGACGGCGATCGGCAGGAAACGGGGTCGTTCGGCACCGGCGGGCGCCGTGGCTTCGGTGACTTTGTCACGGAAGAGAACTGGAAGCTCGGTGCCGACGAAGCGTTGCGGCAGGCGCTCGTCAACCTCGAAGCCATCGATGCCCCGGCGGGCACGATGGACGTGGTGCTCGCCTCCGGCTGGCCCGGCGTCATGCTGCATGAAGCGGTTGGCCACGGGCTCGAGGGCGATTTCAATCGCAAGAAGACGTCCGCTTTTGCCGGCCTCCTGGGCGAGCAGGTCGCGGCCAAGGGGGTCACCGTTGTCGACGACGGCACGATCGAGGCGCGGCGCGGCTCGATCTCGGTCGATGATGAGGGCACCCCGTCAGGCTACAACGTCCTGATCGAGGACGGGAAACTTGTCGGGTATATGCAGGACCGGCAGAATGCACGGTTGATGGGCATGAAGCCCACCGGTAACGGCCGTCGGCAGGGTTATGCGCATGTGCCGATGCCCCGTATGACAAACACTTACATGCTTTCCGGCGATCGCACGCCCGAGGAAATCATCGCCTCGGTCAAGAAGGGCATCTATGCCGTCTCCTTCGGCGGCGGTCAGGTGGACATCACCTCCGGCAAGTTCGTGTTCGGCTGCACCGAGGCGTATTTGATCGAGAACGGCAAGGTCGGCGCGCCCGTCAAGGGGGCGATGCTGATCGGCAATGGGCCGGATGCGATGAAGCGGGTGACGATGGTCGGCAACGACACGAAGCTCGACACCGGCATCGGCAATTGCGGCAAGGCCGGCCAATGGGTGCCCGTCGGTGTCGGCCAGCCGCATCTCAGGATGGATCAGATCACTGTCGGCGGCACGCAGGCGTGAGCGGTGGGAGATGAGGGGCGACGCCATGACCGATGAGGCAGGTGGAGAGGTGGAAATCCGGCGCTTTGCCGCGGTGGACGAACAGGGCGTCATCGACGTCATTCTGCCGATCCAGCGTGAAGAATTCGGCATTGCAATTACCATCGACGATCAACCGGATCTGCGCTCGATCGCCGACTTCTATCAGAGCGGGACCGGCGATTTCTGGGTTGCCGCCGTGGGCGATCGGATCGTCGGTACCCTTGGACTCAAGGATATCGGCGGCTCTCAAGCGGCAATACGCAAGATGTTCGTCGCTCCCCATTTTCGTGGCCGCAACCATGGCGTGGCAGCACGCCTGATCGAAAGCCTGCTTGCCCACGCAGAGCACCGGAAGATCGCAGCCCTCTTTCTCGGCACGACGGACAAGTTCCTCGCCGCGCATCGTTTCTATGAAAAGAACGGGTTTGCCGAGATAGCGAAGGATGATCTGCCGGTTGGCTTTCCCGTCATGAGCGTGGATACGAAATTCTACGTTCGCCGACTCGCGCCCGCCGCATAGTTTGCGGCGCGCAAGATCTCTTTCGGCAGCTAACCGCGGCCAGGCAGCAGCGTGCAATCGTAGGATCGCTTCCTCAGGACGGCGCAGGCGGAATCGGCCGCTTCGCGGCTGGCGAAGCCGATGAAGCGCGCTTGATATTGCTTGGCGCTGCCGGTGCCGGACACTTCCGTATGAGGGGAGGCGCCGAGCAGGACTGCGCCACCGGCCGACTGCGCTTCGACCAGAATCTTCCTGGCGTCTTCCGCCGTCGGAGCCGTGGAAATCTGAATCTGCCAGTGGCCGTTGGTGGTTGTTGTTACGCCTGCGTTGTCACCGACGGCCGTAGGGCGTTCGGATGGCATCACTGGTGCGGTGGATGCCGCAATGGCCGGCGCGAGGCCGCTTTCGCTCCCCCGAGCGGTATCGGTATAGGATAGCCGGACGCCCGGCAGCCCAGCCACTTCAACGGCGCCCTGCGAACTCGCCGCGGCGACCAGCCGGCCGCCGGCGGGCGCTGCCGCCCTGCCCAAATGCTGGTCGAGCAGGGAAGCCATCTTGTCATCCCGGCCCTTCGCCGACCGGCCGCCGAGCACCACGCCGATGATGCGGCGATTGCCATCCCTGACGGCGCTGACAATGTTGTAGCCGGATGCGTTGGTGTAGCCGGTCTTGATGCCGTCCATGCCCGCGTACCGATACATCAGATTGTTATGGCCGCGGATCGTGCGGCCGCGAAAGGTAAAGCCCTGGGCCGCGAACATGCGGTACTCGCCCGGAAAATCCCTCATGAGTGCAATTGCAAGCCGCGCCATGTCGTGCGCTGTCGTTACCTGTTCGCGGGCGGGCAGACCGGACGCGTTGACGAAGTACGTGCGGGTCATGCCTAGGCGACGCGCTTTTGCGTTCATCATCTGCGCAAAGCCGGCCTCCGACCCCCCGAGGGCCTCGGCGACCGCGGCGGCCGCGTCATTGGCGGAGCGGACGATCATGCCGTAGACGGCCTCCTGAACTGTGATCGTATCGCCGGGCTTGACGCCGAGCTTGGTCGGCGGTTTGCGCGCGGCCGTCGGCGACATCACCAACGGGGTGCTCCAGCCGATCTTGCCCCGATGCAGCGCCTCGAAGGTCAAGTAGAGCGTCATCATCTTCGTCAGCGACGCCGGGTGGTTGAGTGTGTCGGCGTTCTCGGCAGCAAGAATCCTGCCTGTCCGCGCATCAAGAACGAGGGACGCGCTACCTGCCACCGAATGCGTGGCGCCGAACACGAAGGCGGCAATCGCCGCCAGGGCAAATCGGAAGCTCTTCATCGGATTTCCCCTCTCCAAAAGCACGCTCGTTAGGAACGGTGTTTCGCTTTGTGACAGGGTAGCCGCTTTGTTGCAATATCGAGGCCCATAACCGCCTTTCAAAAAGCGGAGCATTGGTGGCGATGCCGCGCGAAGTCAGCCAGATTCAGTAAGACTTAACCGGCCGGCGCTAGCTTCTCCGCTCGCAGGCAGGGTAACCGTATGAAGCAGGGCATCGCGCGGGTGGTCAGAAACCGAGTGAGGCGCGTCGCCATTGGCGGCGGGCTCGAAATCGCGCAACTGCTGGCGCGCTCCGGATTGATGACAGGGGCGCGTGGATGTGGTGCGATCTTCACCCTGCATCATGTTCGCCCCAGGGTTCCGCGCGTCTTTGACCCGAACGCCCACCTGGAAATTACGCCCAAGTTTCTCGAGGAAGCGATCCTGGCGCTGAAGCACGAGGGTTATCGCTTCGTCGCGTTGCAGGATCTGCCGGAAAGCCTGGTACTCGCCGATGCACGGCCCATCGCTTGCTTCACGCTCGATGACGGCTACCGCAACAACCTCGATCACGCGTTACCGGTTTTCGAGCAACACGGCGTGCCGTTCACCGTCTTCGTCACGGGCGGCTATGTTGACCGCACCCACACGCTCTGGTGGGAAACGCTTGCCGACATGCTGTCGGTCGCAAGCGACTTCCGCTTCGACTTCGGCTCCGGAACGGAGACCATGAGAGCCGCGAACTCCGCCGAAAAGCAGGCCGTCTTCGACCGCGTCTCCACTTACGTTCGACGTCACGACGAAGCAGGCGCCGTCGGCAAGCTGAATGAGCTGGCGCGTGCCCAGGGCATCGATCCCCTTGCTATTACCTCGCGTTTGACGCTCGACGCCGCCGGCTTGCGTTCCTTGCTGCAAAGCCCGCTGGCAAGCCTCGGCGCGCATACGATCAGCCATCGCGCGTTGGCGCGGCTGAATGACGCTGAGGTGCAACGGGAGATGTCAGAGTCTGCCGCGCGCGTCGAGGCCGTCGCCGGCCGCTGGCCGGCGACATTCGCCTACCCCTATGGGGACAGGCATGCCGTTTCGGAACGCGACCACCGTCTGGCTGAACGAATGGGCTTCGCGGTGGCGGTGACGACACAACCCGGCACGCTTTCAGCCGGCACCGTTTCAAATTTCCACGCGCTGCCGCGAATTTCCCTCAACGGCCATTTCCAGAACCGCCGCCACGTCACGGCGCTTGCCTCCGGAATTCCCTTTCGGCTGATGGCGGGATAATCCATCGGCCTATCACGGATACATCCGAACCTTTGCCCAGCCCCCCTCCGGTGTTTGGCGACGGAACTCCACGCGGTCATGCAGCCGGAAGGGCCGGTCGTGCCAGAATTCGATCGAGGTGGGAAGGATGCGAAAGCCGGACCAGTATTCCGGGCGCGGGATCTCGCCGATGGCGTGGCGTGCCGTGTATTCGGCAACCGCCTTTTCCAGAGCGAAACGGCTTTCGAGCGGACGCGATTGCTTCGAGGCCCAAGCTCCGATGCGGCTGCCGCGCGGCCGGCTTCTGAAATATTCGTCCGCTTCTTCGTCGGAGACGATTTCGACCGGACCCCGGATTCGCACCTGCCGGCGCAGCGATTTCCAGTGGAAGCACATGGCGGCCTTGCGGGCGGAAAGAATTTCACGGCCTTTCTGGCTCTCGAAATTCGTGTAGAAGACGAAACCGCGTTCATCGAATCCCTTGAGCAGCACCATGCGGACATTGGGCAGCCCATCCGAATCGACGGTCGCAAGCGCCACGGCGTTCGGATCGTTGATCTCGTTCTCCTCGGCATCCTTCAACCATGTGCCAAACAGGGAAAAGGGTTCGTTTGCTTCGGTGAAGTCACCTGATATTAACTCATTCGCGGTCATAGTGCCTTCCAATGCCGTGATATCTGGCGCGGGAACGCCTCGGGATGAGCCCGATCG
Organism: Ensifer sp. IC3342; assembly: GCF_020193655.1. Classification (GTDB taxonomy): domain Bacteria; phylum Pseudomonadota; class Alphaproteobacteria; order Rhizobiales; family Rhizobiaceae; genus Sinorhizobium. The sequence continues at coordinate 567,457 of NZ_JADYVE010000001.1, read as the reverse complement.
GTGTTTCCGCATCGAAAAGTGTCAGAGCCTGCCTGTGGACTTCCTCGGAAAACGTGCAGCTCTTGCGAGTCTGACAGGATTGCCGTGCAAGACATAGCAAAGTCGATCGATGGCAAGAAGGGTTTTTCCTTCGCCTTGCTGCGCAGCGGGATGCTTTGTATGGCAGTCCTCGCTCTGCCGGGGTGCATGGGCGCGGGCCTTGATCTCTTTGGCGGTCCAAGTGTCGATCGCGTGTCGACGGGAACCGTGCCGGTGGCGAAAACCTCGGACGGTCTCTCGGACGCCGTCGCGGTGCGCAATGCCGTTTCCTCCGCCGATATCAGTCAGGGTGGCGATAATCCGATCCCGTGGGCAAACGCGACGTCCGGCAGTGCAGGCGTGATCAGTGCCATCCAGGAAGACCGTGCAAGCGGTATGCTCTGCCGGCGCTTCACCACGACCCGTCACTCTTACGAAGGCATAGCGAAGTTTGATGGTAGTGCCTGCCAGCTCGGCAACGGCGAATGGTACCTGACGAGCTTCGGCCCGCAGGGCTGAAAATCCTCGATTAACCACATTGTTTCAAAGCAGCGGAAAAGCATCGGCACCGGTCCTTTCGCGCCGGTCCGATAGCCGCCGACTAACCGATATTTAGCAACTTCTCCAGATCATCGCCGAGAGAAGAAGGCGGCAAGCCGGGCTTTCTTCCAAAATGGTGAGGTACAAGGCGAGCATCAGGGAGAGGCCGCCGGTCGGAGAAAATGGTGACAAACCATGCGTGATCCCTACGCAATTCTCGGTGTACGCCGCAATGCCGGGCAAGATGAGATCAAAGCCGCTTGGCGATCCGTAGCCAAGGCCGTGCACCCGGACCACAACCAGGACGATCCCTTGGCGACACAGCGCTTTGCCGAGGCGGGAAAGGCTTACGAGCTGTTGCGCGATCCGGTGCTGAGAAGCCGTTACGATCGCGTTCGGCGTGAAGCCGAACTGCGCCGCATGGAAGCTATGAAGCAGAAAATGCGTGGACCGGAGCCTGCCGAGGAGCCGGTCGACGCCGAAACTGCGGAAGAGGCAATCTCGCGCATTTTCGGTGTTGAACCGCAGGCTGCTCCATCTCCCTCGAAGCCAAGAGCGGCGTCTGCGCGGCCGGTTGAGAAGGGCGAACCGCCGACGGATACGAGGCCGCAGGCGACCGCGGATTCGAAACGAGAGGACGCTTCCAGGTTCGACGCGACGGTCGTCCGGCGCTCCGCCGCACCGGCGGCGGATCTAGTTGCGGCGATCGTCCGGCGAATTCGTGGGCGCGTCGCGAAAACCGCCGAGAAAGTGCCGGATCTGGCGGTCGACGTGAATGTGAGCATCGAGCAAGTCGTTAATCGCGCCCGGGTATCCATCGAGCTCCCGGAGGGAGAAACTGTGAAGCTCTCGATCCCGCCCGGCGCAACCGACGGCCAGGCCATCCGGCTCAAGGAACAGGGTTACCGGATGACGGGCATGGCGCGCGGCGACGTTCTGGCGACGTTGCGGATCAACCAGGAAGGGCCGTTCCGAACGCAAGGTCTCGACCTGGTGACCACACTGCCGCTCGACCTTGAAGACGCCGTGCTCGGCTGTGATTCTGTCGTAGAAACGCCAAACGGGCCGGTTACGGTGACCGTTCCCGCCTGGTCCGGATCGGATAAGGTGATCCGAATTGCCGGTGCGGGGTTGCGCAGCGCGGATGGAGAAGCCGGAGATCTGCTTGTCGAACTGCGACTGATGCTTCGCGAAAACCCGGACGACAAGGTAACGGACCTGATGCGATCCTTGCGCCATGGCCTTTATCTGTGACGGTTTTCTGACAAGCTGAACCAATATTACGGGGACTAACAGTTCCTGATCTGCGCCGCGCTTGAACCGTTTTAACGGCTATGCCATAGGCAATGCTCGACAATTTGCCGCACCGCACAGATGCTGTGCGGCGGCGTTGACATTCGTGAACTCTCGCACCGGCGGCGGCCGGTGCAGGCAGACAGTATTGGGGACATTCCATGGCTCAGGCATCGGGTCTGATGAATGGCAAGCGCGGCGTCATCATGGGCGTCGCAAACAACCGCTCGATTGCATGGGGCATCGCAAAGGCTTGCTCGGAAGCGGGTGCGGAAATCGCACTGACATGGCAGGGCGACGCACTAAAGAAGCGTGTCGAACCGCTAGCGCAGGAACTTGGCGCCTTCATGGCGGGCCATTGCGATGTGACCGACCTTGCAACGATCGACGCCGTTTTCTCAACGCTCGAAGAGAAGTGGGGCAAGATCGACTTCGTCGTGCATGCCATCGCCTTCTCAGACAAGGATGAACTGACCGGGCGCTACCTCGATACGAGCCGCGACAACTTCGCGCGTACGATGGATATTTCCGTCTACTCGTTCACGGCCGTCGCCGCGCGTGCCGAGCGCATCATGAACGACGGCGGTTCGATGCTGACGCTCACCTATTACGGCGCTGAGAAGGTGATGCCGCATTACAATGTCATGGGCGTTGCCAAGGCGGCGCTCGAGGCGAGCGTGCGCTACCTTGCCGTCGATGTGGGCAACCGCGGTATCCGCGTCAACGCAATCTCGGCCGGCCCGATCAAGACGCTTGCCGCGTCCGGCATCGGCGACTTCCGCTATATCCTCAAGTGGAACGAGTACAATGCACCGCTGAAGCGCACAGTCTCGATCGAGGAAGTCGGCAATTCGGCGCTCTATCTGCTCTCCGATCTGTCGAGCGGTGTCACAGGCGAAGTTCACCACGTCGATTCCGGTTATCATACTGTCGGCATGAAGGCTGTCGATGCACCGGACATTTCCGTGCTGAAGGACTGATTTCCTTTTTGATGTGACGGCGGTGGTGACAGCTCGCCCGGAGTGAACGCTGTGCTCGTCTACATGGTTCGGCATGGACAAACCGATTGGAATGCCGAAAGCCGTCTTCAAGGACAAAAGGACATTCCTCTCAACGAAACCGGTCGCCGTCAGGCGACCGGAAACGGCGTTGCCCTGGCGGAGACCCTTGGGCGCGAAGCTGACAACTTCGATTTCGTAGCCAGCCCGCTCGGCCGCACACGCGAGACCATGGAGCGCCTCAGATACGCCATGGGGCTCGATCCGCTTTCCTACCGCACCGACGACAGGCTGAAGGAAGTCTCCTTCGGCGACTGGGAAGGCTATACCCTGCCCGAATTGAAGCGCCAGGTACCTGAGCGCATCGCCGAAAGACGCGTTGCCAAATGGGATTTCATCCCGCCCGGCCAAGATGCGGAAAGCTACGAGATCCTCTCATGGCGGGTGGGCGCCTGGCTGAAGAGCGTGACGCGGCCGACCGTCTGCGTCACGCATGGCGGCGTCATTCGCGTGCTGTTTAAGCTTCTCGGAGAAATGAGCGCTGACGAGGCGGCGGCTTCCGCCATTCCGCAGGACCGGCTGCTACGAATAGCTGACGGGACGATCGGCTGGGTCTAGATCGGGATGAGGAAAGTGTGCGGTTTTCCGCCCGCATCCCGCTTTAACTCATTCCGGCAACAGACCGCCGGCATCAAAGCAAAATGCGAAGCGCATGGCGAAGGTACTGCAGCGTCCTTTCCGCGTCTGGCTAAGACGCGCGGCGTGTGAGGGCGGGCGTGATCACGGCTACTGGACGATTTCCAGGTCGTTGATGACGCGTTTGCCATCGATTTCGGTGTAGAAGACGAGAACCTTGACGCCTGCCTCGAGGCCCTCGAAGTTGAACTCCTCGGGAGCCTGGTAGCTCTTGCCGTCATCGAGCGAGAGGCTCAGGCGGTCGGTGTCCACGCTGGTGATCACCGCCTCCACGTCGGCGCTTTCGGCATGCGCGGAAAGCGGCGAAAGCAAACCTGCAGTGGCCATGAGTGCGGCAATGACAAATCGCATCTTTTTTGCCCTCCTCAATGATTCTGCGAATACTCTTGTCATCACCATTTGATCCCCGATTGTGGCAAAAGTTGCCTTATACCGTTGCTTTAGCGCAACTGTCGGCTGGGTTTGGGACAGCGCGGCCGGCGATCGGAGAGTGGACGTCGTCGCGGGGAATTTCAAGCCAGCGAGGTTGTTCGGTTGCCCGGCGGACGGCCGTTGTCACGACGTTTTCCAAAGAAATTTTGCGAAAGCCAATTTTAAGACTCCATGGCTACCGTGCGCCGGGGGATTGGGGAAAACAATTGAAGATCATCGTCGCTCTGCGTCGCCGCATTCGTGCGATTGCCAATTTTGCGAAGCCGTCACTCATTCCGGCTGTGATCGCGGGCGCCGTGGTCTTCATCGGCGGCAATATCTATGAACGCCAGCATCGCGAGAACTTTCGCAAGGACCTCAAGATCGATGTCGAAAACGAATTGAACCTGATTGCGGGCCGTTTCCGCGCGGAATTCAATACCAATATTGCTGCGCTCTACGGGCTGGCCAACGGGATCGCCGTTCAGCAGGAGACGACGGCGAGCGAGTTCAGCAAACTGGCGGCGAAGCTGCTCCTGCAAAATCCTCAGCTGGTTCGCATTTCCGCGGCACCGGCGGGCATCGTCACGATGACTTTTTCGCGAGAGCGTCAACAATCTTTTGTCGGCACAGATCTTGGCAGATTCCGAGCAGTGCGGGTGGCGCTGGACCGTGCCGCTTCGACGACAAGGCCGGTGGTCGTTGGACCGGTGCGCCTGCCAAGTGGCCGCAATGGCTTCGAGATCTTTGTGCCGGTCTCCTCCAATGCTGGGGGACGAACCGCATTCTGGGGCTTCGTTGAGGCCATCCTCGATGAGGAGGCGCTCTATCGGTCGGCGCGCCTCAACGGGGAAAGCATGGAGATGCGCGAGACGGCCAGCCGCGACCATCGGCATGTGCCTATTCACCTTGCCATTCGCGACGTTTCGGTCAGCGACAACATCCTGGAGCCGTTTCTCGACGAAACCGGGGTGTTTCTGAACTCGCCGGTCATCCTCGAACTGTCTCTGCCCGGCGGCGTGTGGGAGTTGGCCGCTACTCCCGTCGCCGGCTGGGCGCAGGAACCGGAGGACAGTGGTGACATCAGGCTTGCGACCATCGCCGCTGTCGTGGTCGTCGTTGTGCCAATCCTTCTCGCCGGTGGTCTTGTCAATGAGCGGCAGCGCAACATAGCCAAGCTGAGGGCGCGTGAAGGCGAGGTGATGGCCTTGTCCCATCGTCTCAACCTGGCCCTGGATGCTTCGAAGATCGGAATCTGGGAAATCGACATTGCCACGCAAGCGCGGTCCTGGGATGATCGGATGTTCCATCTGCATGGGCTCGCGTGCACGGGGTCCAATCCAACTCACGAGGAGTGGCGCGCGACGGTGCATCCTGACGATATCGCCGCTGCCTCCATCGCCTTGTTCCGCAGTCTGGACGAAGGGCTTGAACATCGCTCGCAATATCGCGTGATGGCGGACAGCTCCATCCGTCACGTCCGCCATGTGGGCTCAGCCCACGAGGGACCTGACGGCCGGGCGAAAATCACCGGTATCAGCTGGGACGTCACCGACGACGTATTGATGACCGAGCAGCTTAGGGCGGCCAAGGCGATCGCTGATATGAAGAATGCCGAGCTCGCCGATGCGAAGGACCGCATCGAGCACAATGCCCTGCATGATCCGCTGACGGGGCTGGGCAACCGGCGGATGCTCGACAAGGCGCTGGATCGGCTCTTCGCGGCGAGCGTCGAAAAGTCCGAGAGCATCGCGATTCTGCACATCGATCTCGATCGCTTCAAACAGATCAACGATACGCTCGGGCACGCCGCCGGCGACGCCATGCTTGTCCATGCTTCCGAAATTCTGCGCTCGAGCATCTCGGCGGATGACATCGTCGCCCGCATCGGCGGAGACGAATTCGTCGTGGTGGTCTCTGGAGCGCCGGACGATAAAGCCTTGGTCGCGTTATGCGACCACATCATCGCGCAGATGCGTCAGCCGGTGGACTATGACGGGTTTCCTTGCCGCTTCGGCGTCAGCATCGGCGTTGCGGTGGCCCATCGTTCCACGGAGGACGCACGCAAGCTGCTGGTCAACGCCGACATCGCCCTTTATCGAGCCAAGGAAAGTGGACGCAACCGTTATCAGTTCTTTACCGAGGCGCTGCAGGCCGAAGTGGTGACCAACAAGCGTATCGCCGATGAAATCCTGGAAGGGATCGAACGCGACGAGTTCGTGCCTTGGTACCAGCCGCAGTTCGACGCCTCGACGCTCGCGCTATCCGGAGTCGAGGCGCTGATCCGTTGGCAGCATCCGCGTGAGGGAATCCTGACCCCGGACCGGTTCCTGAGGATTGCAGAAGAACTGAACGTGACAGCGACGCTCGATCGGCTGGTCCTGCAAAAGGCTCTTGCCGACGGTATGCGCTGGGCCGCGGTCGGTCTCCGGGTGCCGAAGATTTCTGTCAACGTCTCTGCCAAGCGCCTGCAGGAAAGGGATCTGCTCGCCTCGCTCGAGGGGCTGAGCATCGTGCCCGGCCAGATTTCGTTCGAACTGGTGGAGTCCATCTTCCTCGATGAGAGCGACGACATCGTTACAGCTAATATCGACGGGATCAAGAAGCTCGGCATCGACATCGAGATCGACGATTTCGGTACCGGGCACACTTCGATCGTCAGTCTCTTGAAGATCAAGCCGAAACGCCTGAAGATCGATCGCCAGTTGGTGGCGCCGGTGCTCGGCGCCCGAACCGAGCAGGCACTCGTGCGCTCGATCATCGACATCGGCCGCTCTCTTGGCATCGAAACCGTCGCCGAAGGCGTGGAAACCATGGCGCATGCGGAAATGCTCGGCATTCTCGGTTGCGACCTTCTGCAGGGTTACGCCTTTTCGAAGCCGTTGAGCAGCGAAAGCTTCCTCGCGTTCGCCACGGATCGCGGATTCCGCCTCGCTTCCTGATCGATTTATCGACAAAGCCCGCTGGTGCTGCAGAAAGTCTTTTCCCTTTGACGGCTTTCCACTAAGAGAGGGCGCGCGTCTGTTTTTGCGCGCGGTTGTCAGCGTTCGGTTGTCGTCATGTCGCACAATAGCTTCGGTCACCTCTTCCGCGTCACCACCTGGGGCGAAAGCCATGGGCCGGCGCTTGGCTGCGTTGTCGATGGGTGCCCGCCCGGCATTCGCTTCACGCTCGCCGAGATCCAGGCCTGGCTCGACAAGCGCAAGCCCGGGCAATCCCGCTTCGTGACCCAGCGCCGCGAGGACGATCTGGTCAAGATCCTGTCCGGCGTGATGTTCGACGATGACGGCGAGACGATGATCTCGACCGGTACTCCGATCTCGATGATGATCGAGAACACCGACCAGCGCTCGAAGGACTATTCCGAGATCGCCAAGCGTTACCGCCCCGGCCACGCGGATTACACCTACGACGTCAAATACGGCATTCGCGATTATCGCGGCGGCGGACGCTCTTCGGCGCGCGAAACGGCGGCCCGCGTTGCAGCCGGCGGCATTGCTCGCAAAGTGGTGCCCGGCCTGATCGTGCGCGGGGCGCTCGTCCAGATCGGCAAGCACAGGATTAATCGGGCCAACTGGGACTGGGCCGAGGTGAGCAACAACCCGTTCTTCGCTCCGGACCCGGCCATCGTTCCCGTTTGGGAGGAATATCTCGATGGCATCCGCAAGGCCGGTTCATCGATCGGCGCAGTCGTCGAAGTGGTTGCCGAGGGTGTGCCCGCGGGTATCGGCGCGCCGATCTATGGCAAGCTCGATCAGGACATTGCCTCGAACCTGATGTCGATCAACGCGGTCAAGGGCGTGGAGATCGGTAACGGTTTCGGCGCGGCCGAGATCAGTGGCGAGGAGAACGCCGATGAGATGCGCATCGGACCCGGCGGCGAGCCGGTTTTCCTTTCCAACAATGCGGGCGGCATCTTGGGCGGCATCGCAACCGGTCAGCCTGTCGTTGCACGCTTCGCGATCAAGCCGACGTCGTCCATCCTGACAGAACGGCGATCGATCGACAGCGATGGCAACGAGGTGGATGTGCGCACCAAAGGCCGCCACGATCCTTGCGTCGGAATCCGGGCCGTGCCGATCGGCGAGGCAATGGTCGCTTGCACGATTGCCGATCATTACCTGCGCGACCGGGGCCAGACCGGGCGGCTGAAGTAGTTTGCGGGAGAATCTTGATGTCGTATGACCAGAAGCGCGTCGTAGACGCCATTCGCGCCTTCGAGGCCGGCGAGATCGTCGTCGTCACCGATGACGGCGGCCGCGAGAACGAGGGGGACCTGATCGTCGCAGCCGTGCATTGCACGCCTGAAAAGATGGCCTTCATCGTCCGCCACACCTCCGGCATCGTCTGTGCGCCGATGCCGCGCGAGGAGGCGAAGCGCCTCAATCTGAATGCGATGGTGGCGGAGAACGATTCCGCCCATACGACCGCATTCACCGTTTCGGTCGATTTCAGGCACGGAACCACCACCGGTATCTCGGCCGACGACCGGACGTTGACCGTTCGCAACCTTGCCAATCCGAACATCGGACCCGCCGATTTCGTCCGCCCGGGCCATATCTTTCCGCTAGTGGCGCGCGAGGGCGGTGTGCTGATGCGTTCGGGACATACCGAAGCGGCCGTGGACCTCTGCAGGCTCGCGAGCCTCCCGCCGGTCGGAGTCATCTGCGAGCTCGTCAACGACGACGGCACAGTGATGCGTGGCCCGCAGGTCGAAAGCTTCGCCGAGACCCATGGCTTGAAGCAGGTCTCGGTGGCGGATCTGATCGCCTATCGCCAGCGCAAGGAAACGCTGATCGAGCAGGGCAATTGCTTCGAGATCGAAACGCCTTACGGCAAGGCGAAGGGTCACGCCTATTCGCTCCCGTGGGATCCGATGCAGCATCTTGCCGTCGTCTTCGGCGATATTCGCGACGGTGTCGACATCCCCGTTCGTCTGCACCTTGAGAACGTCGGTTCGGATGTCTTCGGCGGGGACCGTCAGATCGACGCGATCATGAAACGTATTGCCGGAGAGGGCAGGGGCGTCATCGTCTATCTGCGCGAGGGCTCCGTCGGCGTCGGCGTCTCACAAACGGCGCGCAAGGGCAAGCATGACCGCGAGGCCCATTCGGAAGCCCGGGCCCGCGAAAGCGAATGGCTGGAAATCGGTCTCGGCGCGCAGATCCTCAAGGACCTCGGCATTACGTCGATCCGCCTCATTTCCTCGCGCGAGCGCCACTATGTCGGCCTTGAAGGTTTCGGCATCAAGATTGCCGCCACCGAGATTCTGTAAGCAGCGGTCTTTGTGTACCGCAAGAAAAAAGCCGCGCCCGGAGCGCGGCTTTTTAGATCCAGCACGGTCGCGAAATCAGGGGAGGGCGTCGTAGCCCTCGCCGAAACCCTTGAGATCGACCGGGATGCCGATGCCTTCCTCCGGCGACTGGAAGACGATGAACGTCGCGGTCGCGCCGGCGCGGAAGGTCTTCAGGAGCTCGTCCTCAAGCACCACTTCAGCATAGCAGCCGTCAGAGAAGCAGCGCACGAAATAGGCGCGGCCAATATCCTTGCCATCGACGTTGAGACCAAGGCCGTTCGGCAGAAGCACGCCGAGCGGCGCCAGAACGCGAAGGATCTTCGCCTTGCGATCGGCGGTCTTCAGGACGACGACCGAAAGCCCGACTTCCGGCCTATCCTCGGCGATGACGTTCTGCATCAGCGCGCATTGCTCGGCCGAGGCGCCCGCGGGCTGATCGCAGACGATCGACCAGGCGCCGTGGTTTGACTTCACCGTTCCGGGCGTTCCGCCGGATTGCTGGGCCATGCTTGCGGTGGGAAAGGCGAGGGTGGCAATTCCGAGCGCGGCCAGAACCGGCAGCCGGGAGAAGAGGGACAGGCCCATGTAAACCTCAAAACGTCGAATCATCAGGGCTATTCTTGATGCGCGCGAAGATAAATGAAAAGCCCTGCACGCTACATTCCAGCGCCATATGGCGGAAATTGGGCCCGTCGGGAAAGCTCTGGAACGCAAATCTTAGACTGGCAGTCGCGCGGGCCGCGATAGGCCTAACCCAATTCGCGGACGGGCGCGAGGGTCGCCTGTGCGAAAAGCGGCCTTTGTGCAAAAATGCCGCACGGCGTTGATTGGACAGATGTTGCGGCGCTGGTCAAACTGTGGTTTGAAGCGCTGCAGTATCGCAGGGATTCTGCGGTTTCGGTTTGATCCTGATCAAGCGCATTGGGGAGACACATTGTGAAAAACAAGGCTTATGCAGTTCTGGCAGCGCTTGCCTGTCTGCTTTTTGCTTCGAGCGCCTTTGCTGACAAGCCTGTCGAATGGCAGACGCGTCTTCAGACGGCCGCGACGGGCATCATGGAAGAAATCACGTGGTTTGAACAATATACCCTGTGGTTCATCATTCCGATCACACTCCTGGTCCTCCTCCTGCTGATTGTCGTCGTGGTCAAATTCCGCGAGGGTGCCAACCCGGTTCCTTCCAGGACCAGCCACAACACTCTGATCGAAGTCATCTGGACCGTCGGTCCGGTTATCGTTCTGCTTTTCCTCGCCATTCCGTCCTTCCAGCTTCTGACGGCGCAGCTGACGCCGCCGCAGAATCCGGACTTGACTGTCAAGGCGACCGGCAACCAGTGGTATTGGTCGTATGAATACGCGGTTGGTGAAAATCCGCTTTCGTTCGACAGTCTGCTGATGAAGGAAGAGGACCGCGCAAGCCTCGGCAAGGAAGACAAGACCCAGTATCCGCGCCTTCTCGCCGTCGACAATGAAGTGGTCGTGCCCGTCGGCAAGACCGTCCGCATGCTGGTGACGGCAGCGGACGTCATCCATGCCTTTGCCATGCCGGCTTTCGGCGTGAAGATCGACGCTGTCCCGGGCCGCCTCAACGAAACCTGGTTCAAGGCGGACCGCGAAGGCCTCTATTATGGCCAGTGTTCCGAGCTCTGCGGCAAGGATCACGCCTATATGCCGATCGCCATTCGCGTAGTCGCGCAGGATAAATACGACGCCTGGCTCGCTGCCGCTGCAAGCAACCTCGGCGAAGCGAACAAGGCGCTCATGGCGTCCATCGACGGCGCGGCCAAGTCCGTTGACGTCGCCGCAAACGCCGCACAGTAATCGGAAGGGGAGCTCGACCCATGGCTGGAACAGCCGTTCATCACGATCACCGGCATGATCACTCCGATCATGCCCATGCAGACCATGCGCACAAGCCGTTGAGCTTCTTCCAGCGCTGGTTCCTGTCGACCAACCACAAGGACATCGGTACGCTCTACCTGTTGTTCGCAATCGTTGCCGGTCTCATCGGCGGCACGTTGTCGGTCTTCATGCGCGCCGAGCTGCAGGAGCCGGGCATCCAGATCTTCCATGGTCTGGCGCAGATGGTCTACGGTTTCGAAGGCGATGCCGCCATCGACGGCGGCAAGCACATGTTCAACGTGTTCACGACCGCGCACGCCCTGATCATGATCTTCTTCATGGTCATGCCGGCGCTCATCGGCGGTTTCGCCAACTGGATGGTGCCGATCATGATCGGCGCACCGGACATGGCTTTCCCGCGCATGAACAACATCTCTTTCTGGCTGATCGTGCCGGCCTTCCTGCTCGTCCTGCTTTCGATGTTCGTCGAGGGTCCGGCGGGTGCCTATGGCGCCGGCGGCGGCTGGACAATCTATCCGCCGTTCTCAACGTCCGGCATGCCCGGGCCGGCGATGGATCTCGCGATCCTCGGTCTTCACATTGCCGGCGCGTCGTCGATCCTCGGTGCGATCAACTTCATCACGACGATTCTCAACATGCGCGCTCCGGGCATGACGCTGCACAAGATGCCGCTCTTTGCCTGGTCGGTTCTGATCACCGCCTTCCTGCTGCTGCTCTCGCTGCCGGTTCTGGCAGGTGGCATCACCATGCTGCTTACCGACCGCAACTTCGGCACGGCCTTCTTCGCACCGGAAGGCGGCGGCGATCCGATCCTGTTCCAGCACCTGTTCTGGTTCTTCGGTCATCCGGAAGTGTACATTCTGATTCTGCCGGGCTTCGGCATCATCAGCCACATCGTCTCGACCTTCTCGCGCAAGCCGATCTTTGGTTATCTCGGCATGGCCTACGCAATGGTCGCGATCGGCGCCGTCGGCTTCATCGTGTGGGCGCACCACATGTATACGGTCGGCATGTCGCTCGACACGCAGCGTTACTTCGTCTTCGCGACGATGGTCATCGCGGTTCCGACCGGCGTGAAGATCTTCTCCTGGATCGCGACGATGTGGGGCGGCTCGATCCGCTTCACGACGCCGATGGTCTGGGCGATCGGCTTCATCTTCCTCTTCACGGTTGGCGGCGTCACGGGCGTTCAGCTCGCCAATGCCGGCCTCGATCGCGCGCTGCATGACACATACTACGTGGTTGCTCACTTCCACTACGTTCTGTCGCTCGGCGCCGTCTTCGCGATCTTCGCTGCCTGGTACTACTGGTTCCCGAAGATGACCGGTTACATGTACTCGGAATTCGTCGGCAAGCTGCATTTCTGGGTTATGTTCGTCGGTGTGAACCTGATCTTCTTCCCGCAGCACTTCCTCGGCCTCGCAGGCATGCCGCGCCGCTACATCGACTATCCGGATGCCTACGCCGGCTGGAACATGGTATCGTCTTACGGCTCCTACATCGCCGCCGTTGGCGTGCTGATCTTCCTCTTCGGTGTCCTTGAAGCCTTTGCGCGCAAGCGCGTTGCCGGCGACAACCCGTGGGGTGAGGGTGCGAACACGCTCGAATGGCAGCTCTCGTCGCCGCCGCCGTTCCACCAGTGGGAACAGCTTCCGCGGATCAAGTGACGGGGAACGAACAGAAGCCGCCGGTTCCGGCGGCTTCACACCGCCGGCTTCCCGGCAGAATGCGGCTGCCATGGCCGCAGCAAATTCAAGGACGAGACATGACGCTCATCGACAATCACGAAGCAGTCGGCATGGAAGGCGCACCGCGCCTGTCCGAGGCCTCTGCGCGCGATTATTTCGAGCTCCTGAAGCCGCGCGTCATGTCTCTTATCGTCTTTACCGCTTTTGCCGGGCTGGTCCTTGCGCCAGGACAAATTAATCCGTTTATCGGCTTCATCGCCATCCTGTGCATTGCCGTCGGCGCCGGTGCCTCCGGTGCGCTGAACATGTGGTACGACGCCGATATCGATGCGGTGATGAGCCGTACCGCCAAGCGTCCGATTCCGGCCGGCAAGATCCTGCCTGAGGAGGCGCTTGCCTTCGGCCTGACGTTGTCAGCATTTTCCGTGATCATCCTCGGGCTCGCCGTCAATTGGCTCGCAGCCGGATTGCTCGCCTTCACGATCTTCTTCTACGCTGTAATCTACACCATGTGGCTGAAGCGCTCGACGCCGCAGAACATCGTTATCGGCGGTGCCGCCGGAGCCTTCCCGCCGATGATCGGTTGGGCCTGTGTGACCGGCGGGGTGTCGATCGAAAGTATCGTGCTTTTTCTCATCACCTTCCTCTGGACGCCCGCCCATTTCTGGGCGCTGGCCCTGTTCAAGATGCGTGACTACGGTGCCGTCGGCGTGCCGATGATGCCCAATGTCTGCGGCGAGGCGACGACGAAGAAGCAGATCGTCATCTACGCCGTGTTGACCGCTCTCATCGGCATCTGTCCCACCTTCCTCGGCTTCGCGAGCCTTGGCTATGGGGCGTTTGCCACTGCCATGGGCCTGGGCTTCGTTTGGTATTCAATCGCTGTCCTGCGTATGCCGGAGGGAGACCAGAGAATGGTTCCGGCCAAGAAGCTCTTCGCCTTTTCGATTGCCTATCTTTTCGCGATCTTCTCGGCCCTTGTGGTCGACCACGTGATCGCCCAGATCTGGCTCAACGCCGGAGGTATCGCCTGATGCAAACCGTCAAACTCAGCGAGGCACAGCGCAAGTCGCGGCGCAGCCGTAACATCGCTCTTGGTCTCGTACTCGCCGGCCTCGTCGCACTTTTCTACGTCGTCACGCTGATAAAATTCGGCAACGGCATGGTCCATTGAGAAAGCCGCGCATGACCAACAACCCGCAGTCGACCCGGAAGGAGCGCGCAAACGGCGTGATCGTCGGTACCTGCCTTGCCTTCGTGGCAGGCATGGTGGGCATGGCCTATGCGGCAGTGCCGCTCTACGACATGTTCTGCCGCGTGACGGGTTATAACGGCACGACGCAGCGGGTCGAGCAGGCATCGGACGTCATTCTCGACGAGAAGGTCAAGGTCACATTCGACGCCAACACGTCGGGCCTGCCCTGGGACTTCAAGCCCGTGCAGCGCGACATCGACGTCAGGATCGGCGAAACGGTGCAGGTCAGCTATCGGGCCAAGAATCTTTCCTCGAAGCCGACGACCGGTCAGGCAACGTTCAACGTGACGCCGATGGCGGCAGGCGCCTATTTCAACAAGGTGCAGTGCTTCTGCTTTACGGAAACAACCCTTCAGCCGGGCGAAGAGATGGAGATGCCGGTCGTCTTCTTCGTCGATCCGGAGATCGTCAAGGCGGTCGAGACGAAGGGCATCAAGACACTTACGCTGTCCTACACCTTCTACCCGCGCGAGCCGTCCAAGCCGCTCGCCGAAGTGAAGGCTAAGGCAGGGGAAGCTCAGAACAAACTTTGACAGAGGCCCCGTTTCGGCTATGCCGAGCGGGCGACAAGAGAAAGACCTATCGGGGATTACTGACATGGCCGATGCGCATCAGAAGAATCACGACTACCACATCATAGACCCGAGCCCGTGGCCGCTGCTCGCCTCCATCGGCGCCTTCATCATGGCTTTGGGCGGCGTTGGCTTCATGCGTTATATCGCCGGTGGTTCGTTCAAGCTGTTCGGTGCGGAGCTTGCCAATCCTTGGGTCTTCTTCATCGGCCTGGCGCTCGTGCTCTACACGATGTTCGGCTGGTGGTCGGATACGATCAAGGAAGCGCATGAGGGGCATCACACCCGCGTGGTGTCGCTGCATCTGCGCTATGGCATGATTATGTTCATCGCCTCGGAGGTGATGTTCTTCGTAGCCTGGTTTTGGGCCTTCTTCGACGCAAGTCTCTTCCCAGGCGAAGCTGTCCAGGCCGCGCGCACGACCTACACCGGCGGCGTCTGGCCACCGAAGGGCATCGAGGTCCTCGATCCCTGGCACCTGCCGCTCTACAACACTGTCATCCTGCTGCTTTCCGGCACCACCGTTACCTGGGCACACCACGCACTGCTGCACAATGACCGCAAGGGCCTGGTCTACGGCCTGACGCTGACGGTTCTGCTCGGCGTCCTGTTCTCCAGCGTACAGGCCTACGAATACGCGCACGCGCCGTTCGCCTTCAGGGACTCGATCTACGGCGCAACCTTCTTCATGGCAACCGGCTTCCACGGCTTCCACGTTCTGGTCGGCACGATCTTCCTGCTGGTCTGCCTGTTGCGAGCAATCCGTGGTGACTTCACCCCAAAGCATCACTTTGGCCTCGAGGCGGCCGCCTGGTACTGGCACTTCGTTGATGTGGTCTGGCTGTTCCTCTTCTTCTCCATCTATATCTGGGGCAGCTGGGGTGCGCCGATCGCCCACGGCTGACAGGCCGGCGAGGGTGCACTGAATTCGGGGCGGCCTGCGGAAATGCGGCCGCCCCTTGCATTTGGAGGTTGAGCAATGACTGACGACAAGGCGCTCTATCCGCCGGTCGACCCGATCTTGACCGGCATCAAGGGGCACTGCCCGCGCTGCGGCCAGGGTCAACTTTTCGATGGGTTCCTGAAACTGCGCCCGGCTTGCAGCAATTGCGAACTCGACTATCGCTTCGCGGATTCCGGCGACGGACCTGTGGTCTTCGTCATCCTGATCGTCGGCTTCATCGTCGTCGGCGCGGCGCTGTGGATGGAGGTCAACATCAATCCGCCGCTGTGGCTGCATTTCCTGCTCTGGATACCGCTCGCGACCGTCCTTAGCCTCGCTCTGACGCGGATGCTGAAAGGCGTGCTGATCAATCTGCAATACCGCCACAGCGCGCGTCCGGGTGAGATTGATCGTGGTTGAGAAGCGGAAGCCGGCGGGGCAAGGTCGGCTCGGCGAGATTGCCGGCATCTTCCTGGTGGTCGCGGCTCTGGGCGTGCTTGTGTCGCTCGGTACATGGCAGATGCAGCGGCTTCAGTGGAAGGAAGCACTGCTGACCGCGATCGCGGAGCGGCGTACGGCACCGCCGGTCTCGCTCGAGGAAATCGAGGCAATGGCTGCCGCGGGCAACGACATCGACTACCTCACCGTGCGCGTATCGGGCATCTACGATCACAGCAAGGAGCGCCATTTCTTCGCCACCCACGAAGGTCGCACCGGCTACTATGTCTTCACGCCGCTGATGCTCGAGGATGGCCGCGCCCTTTTTGTCAACCGCGGCTTCGTGCCGTTCGAGAAGAAGGATGCATCGACTCGCCCCGAAGGGCAGGTTGCCGGAGCGGTAACGGTGAACGGGCTTGCCCGACCGAGACTTTCGGAAAAGCCTTCCTCTCTCGTTCCCGATAACGACGTCGCCAGGAACATTTTCTACTGGAAGGACCTCGACGCGATGGCGGGCGCGGCCGGGATTCCGACCGATCGGGTGGTTTCCTTCTTCGTGGACGCCGATGCCTCCCCAAATCCAGGCGGGCTGCCGATCGGCGGCGTCACGCAATTTGATTTGCCGAACAACCACCTGCAATATGCTCTTACGTGGTACGGCCTTGCGGCAGCGCTCGTGGCCGTCAGTGGTGTTTACTTCTATCGCCGCAGGCGGCAGCCCACCCGGGAAAATGCAGCGTCCGACGTCTGATCCCGGACATAAGGCGCCGGCGATCCTTTCAAGCGGTCCAAGTTGGGGCACGGCATTTGCTCAGGTGTTCTTCCTTGTGTGCGTTGGCGTTGCCGCTATATATGGCGCAGGCCGGGTTAGCCCGGCAATGTTCGCCCCTGCTCGTTCTACCGTTTCGTGACTCATGGCATCATCTGTGGCTGCAAAATCTCCGGTTACCATTCGCCTCTGCGGCCCGCGCGGCTTCTGCGCCGGCGTTGATCGGGCGATCCAGATCGTCGTTCTGGCGTTGAAAGAGTTCGGCGCGCCGGTCTATGTCCGCCATGAGATCGTGCATAACCGTTATGTTGTCGAGGGGCTTGAAGCCAAGGGTGCGATCTTCGTTGAGGAACTGGACGAGATACCGCCGGAGCATCGCAAGCAGCCGGTGGTCTTTTCGGCCCATGGCGTACCGAAGTCCGTGCCGGCCGATGCGGATGCGCGCAATCTCTTCTATCTTGACGCCACCTGCCCGCTTGTCTCGAAAGTGCACAAGCAGGCGATGCGTCACCATCGGCTGGGACGCCATGTCGTGCTCATCGGCCATGCCGGGCACCCGGAGGTTATCGGCACGATGGGCCAACTGCCCGAGGGTGCCGTGTCGCTTGTCGAAACCGTCGAAGACGCGGACGTCTACGTGCCGCCGGACCCCGATAATCTCGGATTCGTAACCCAGACGACGCTGTCGGTCGATGACACCGCCGGCGTCATCAAGCGGCTTCACGAGCGTTTCCCGAATCTGACTGCACCGGCGGCCGATTCGATCTGCTACGCGACCACGAACCGCCAGGAGGCGGTAAAGCAGGCGGCGCCCGGCTGCGACTTGTTCCTGATCGTCGGCGCGCCGAATTCGTCCAATTCCAAGCGCCTCGTCGAAGTGGCACTGAGGGCCGGCGCAAAGAAATCGGTTCTGGTCCAGCGCGCGTCGGAAATCGACTGGGAAGCGATCGGGGACATCTCTACGGTCGGCCTGTCCGCCGGCGCTTCCGCGCCGGAAGTCATCGTCAACGAAATCATCGAGGCGTTCCGCGAGCGTTACGATGCCGTGGTAGAGCTTGCCGATACGGTCGAGGAAAATGAGAACTTTCTCGTCAACCGGGAGCTCCGCCACGTCGAATTGACCACAGCCGACATGGCTTTCGTCAACGGCGAATAATCAAAGCGCGGTGTTCCGGCCGCGGCCTGCTCCAACTACTCGACTTGCGTTTCTGAAAGTGGCGAACCTTGGCAGTTTATACCGACATCACGGAAGACGATCTGATCCGTTTTCTGGCAGCCTATGACGTAGGTGCCCTGACCTCCTACAAGGGCATTGCGGAAGGGGTCGAAAACTCGAACTTCCTGCTCCACACCACCAAGGGCTCCTATATTCTCACGCTTTACGAAAAGCGTGTGAACGCGGACGATCTCCCGTTCTTCCTTGGTCTGATGCACCATCTGGCCGAAAGGGGACTGTCCTGTCCGCTGCCGCTGCCGCGCGCGGACGGCGAGCTTCTGGGAGAACTGTCCGGCCGTCCGGCCGCCGTGATCTCCTTCCTCGAAGGCATGTGGTTGAGAAAGCCCGAGGCGCAGCATTGCCGCGAGGTCGGCCGCGCACTCGCAGCCATGCATGTCGCCGGCCAGGATTTTCCTTTGAAGCGTGCCAATGCGCTCTCGGTTGCTGGCTGGCGTCCGCTCTGGCAAAACTCGGAGGCCCGTGCCGATGAGGTGCAGGCCGGCCTGAAGGATGAGATCGCCGCGGAGCTGAGCTATCTGGAGGCACGCTGGCCGAAGAACCTGCCGGAAGGCGTCATTCATGCGGACCTCTTCCCGGACAACGTCTTCTTCCTCGGCGATCGCCTATCGGGCCTCATCGATTTCTATTTCGCCTGCAACGATTTCCTAGCCTATGACGTCGCGGTCTGCCTGAATTCCTGGTGCTTTGAGAAGAACGGCTCCTATAACATCACCAAGGGCATGGCGCTGCTGTCCGGCTACCAGAGTGTACGAAGGCTGACGGCGGAAGAAGTGGCGGCCCTGCCGTTGCTTGCGCGGGGGTCGGCGCTGCGCTTCTTTCTGACCCGCCTCTACGACTGGCTTATGACGCCACCCGGCGCGCTGGTGGTGAAGAAGGATCCGCTCGAGTATCTGACGAAGATCCGCTTCCATCGCGCCATCCTGTCGAGCGCCGAATACGGCCTCACGCGTCAAGAGGCATCGGCATGAAGCACGTCGACATCTTTACCGATGGCGCCTGTTCGGGAAATCCCGGCCCGGGCGGCTGGGGAGCAGTGCTGCGTTATGGCGACGTGGAGAAGGAAATGTCTGGTGGAGAGGCCGAGACCACCAACAACCGCATGGAGTTGCTGGCTGCGATCTCGGCGCTGAACGCGCTGAAGCAACCATGCGAAGTCGATCTTCACACCGACAGCAAATACGTCATGGACGGCATCTCCAAATGGATTCACGGCTGGAAGCGCAACGGTTGGAAGACCGGAGATAGAAAGCCGGTGAAGAATGGAGAGCTTTGGCAGGCGCTGGATGAGGCGAGAGGGCGCCATAAGGTGACCTGGCACTGGGTCAAGGGCCATGCAGGGCACCCGGAGAACGAGCGTGCAGACGAGCTCGCCCGCAAGGGCATGGAGCCGTTCAAGAAAACCCGTCGCCCTGATATCGCCTTATAAGAAACGGGCCATTCGGGCCCGTTCACTCATTTGACTGTCAGCTTCTCAAAGCTGTTCGAGCATTGCGGCGGCGCCTGAAACGGTCGCCTGGCCGGGGCTTTCCTCGACGTTCAGCGTCTTTACCACCCCATCTTCGACCAACATCGAGTAGCGCTTGGAGCGGATGCCGAGCGTACCGGCTGAAAGATCGATGTCCATGCCGAGCGCTTTCGTGAAGTCGGCATTCCAGTCTGATAGGAAATGAATTTTGCCCATGCCGCCGGACGAAGTTGCCCAGGCGCCCATGACGTGCAGGTCATTGACTGCGACTACGGCTATGTCGTCAACGCCGCGGGCAAGGATCGCGTCGCGATTTTCGAGATAGCCGGGAAGGTGATTGAGCGAGCAGGTCGGCGTGAAGGCACCCGGTACGGCAAAGAGAACGACGCGCTTGCCTTTGAAGAGCTGTTCCGTCGTCACCTCGACCGGGCCGTCGGCGGTCTTTTCCTTGAAGGTTGCGGTGGGCAGCTTGTCTCCGACGGAAATAGTCACGGTCTTCTCCCTGATTTGAGCGAGGTTCGGTGCGGACTATAGGTCGCGATCAATCAAAGGCAAGGGTCGTTTCCATGCTCCGGCTGCCGGCGCGCACAGTCAGTGCAATCGGCTTTCCCTTGATGTCCTTGTCCTTGCCGGAGAACCTTACCGGAATGTCCGCCGTGCGCTGAACGCCCGTTTCAGCTCCGAAAGCCGGCTTGCCGAAGCTCATGCCAGAGGGGCCGGCGAGAAAGAGATCCGGCTGGTCAGCCTTTGACTCCGGAGGTAATTGAAGACGAAGCCGGATCGCTCCTGCCTCTGCATCGAAGCTTGCTTTCGTGACGTTGAAATCGTTCGACGGAGCTTGCGGTAGGGCCGCCACGGCATCGGCGATGCGTACCTCGTCGAGCGGATTGTCGAACTCGCCCTTCTTCAGGACAAGGTTCAGTTCGCCCTGGACCGGGATGCAGATCTCCTCGCAGATGCCCAGGAAGACGGACGCGCGGATGGCGAGGTCGCTGCCGTCGTTACGTGTCCTCGTCAGCGTCAGTGGGAAGGTGACGGGAGTGTCATACCCGACATAGCGCGCCGCTCCCTCACCGAAGTTCTTCGGTGCGGGGAAATCGATGCCCTTCAGAACAACGCCAGAGGAGGGGTCGATCGTAATCTGTGGGGGTATTCCGCTTGCCCCCGGATTGCGCCAGTAGGTCTTCCAGCCGGGTTTGAGCTTGACTTCGAGAATAGCCGGAATGGTGCCGTCCGCCTCGGGCTGCGCAGCGACGAGACGGATGGCGCCACCGGCCGCCGTCACCCATTCGCTGGCGGCCGCATGCAATTTGGCAGGAAGAAAAAATAAGAGCAGAAGACTTGCCGCAGCGACGCATCGGGCCATCTTCTCTTCTGTGAGGCGCTTGGTCATGGGCTAAGCATTAGCGCTCTTCGGCCCGTGCCGCCAGCCGCCACTGCCTATGCCGGCGATCATAATCGCTTGATCGGCACGCGCGAGCGTCGTGCGTGCAAATTTTCGCAGCCGCCACGTAGAGGCGCTTTTCATTTCGTGGCGAATTGATAGGCTATACCCATTATGGCGACAACGGTGCTGCACAAGACACGCGAACGTGGTTTCCTTGACGGTCAATTCCTGATCGCCATGCCGAGCATGTTCGATGCCAATTTTGCCCGCACGGTCATTTTCGTCTGCGCCCATTCCGAGGACGGGGCGATGGGATTTGTCCTCAACCGGCCGCAACGGCTGACCTTCCCGGATGTCCTCTTGCATCTGCAGATCCTAGACGAGGAGGAGGCGATCCGCCTGCCCCCAACGACACGGGATTTTCAGATTCAAGCAGGCGGTCCGGTAGAGACCGGCCGCGGTTTCGTGCTGCATTCCGACGATTATCTGAGCGACTCCAGCATTCCCGTCAGCGATGACATCTGCCTGACGGCGACACTTGATATCGTCCGAGCCATTTCGCGCGGCGAGGGGCCTCTCAAGGCAACGATGCTGCTCGGTTATGCAGGATGGGGACCCGGCCAGCTTGAGAGCGAGATCGCCCAGAATGGTTGGCTGACGTGCCCCGCGCGCGAGGAACTCATCTTCGACCGCGCCTTGGACGAGAAATATGACCGGGCGCTTGAGCTGATGGGTGTCAGCTCCGCGATGCTTTCCACGGACGCCGGCCACGCCTGACCGTCCTCGGACAAAAGGTCCGCTTCGTCGCGCGGCTATGCCCTCTTCATCAGTGGAAACCGTTCCTTCAGCAAGCGCAGGATCGATTCCGATCCGACCGGCGGGCCGAAGAGGAAACTCTGGCCGTAGTCACAACCCATCTGCGCGAGTTGGATGGCGTCTTCTTCGGACTCGATGCCTTCGGCGACCACCTGCATATCGAGTTCGCGGGCCATGGTGATCACGGAACGCAAAAGGATGCCGCGCTTGTCGCTCGGGTCGCGCACGAGCGCCTTGTCGATCTTGATCGTGTCGAAGGGGAAACGCGTCAGGTAGGAGAGCGACGAGTGGCCTGTGCCGAAATCGTCGAGCGCCAGCCGCAGGCCTGCTTCCTTGAGCTTTTCGAGGACGAGCCGCGCCTGTTCCGGATTTTCCATCACCAGCGATTCCGTGAGCTCCATCTTGACCTTTGCCGGATCGCAGCGGTTCTTGTTGAGAACGGCCCGGATGTCGTCATAGAGCTCGTTGTTTAGAAGCTGTGCGCTCGAAAGATTGATCGCAACGAAAATCGGCAGGTCGCCCGTCTGTATCTGCCAATCGGTAAGATCGTTGGTCGCCTTTTCGAAGGCGAACATGCCAAGCTGATTGATGAGATCGGAATTCTCGGCGATCGGGATGAACTCCGTCGGCGAGATATTGCCGCGCTTCGGATGATCCCAGCGCATTAGTGCCTCGAAGCCGGCGATTTCGGCATCGTTGAGCCGGACGATCGGCTGGTAGACCAGCGAAAGTTCCGTGCGCTCGATCGCCCGCTTCAGGTCCGCCTCGAGCTGCAGGCGGTCCGACCCCGATGTTCTGAAGGCCGGACGGAACGGTTCGACGCGGTTGCCGCCCGCCTTCTTGGCGCGGAACATCGCAAGCTCCGCGTCGTCGAGAAGGCCGGCTGCACTCTGTTCCTGGTCGAGCCATGAAACGAGGCCGATCGAAGCAGTGAGATTGATCTCGCGATTGCCGTAGTTGAGCGGGACCATGATCGCCTTGCTGACCGCATCGGCAAAGTCAGCGATTTTCGCCGGATCCCGCTCGGACAGAAGGATCAGGCCGAATTGATCACCGCCAAGGCGTGCCAGAGTGTCCTGCGGGCGTAGCAGACGGCGCAGGCGGCGCGTCAGCGCGATGAGTATGTTGTCGCCGGCTGCGATGCCGAGCAAATCGTTGACCTGCTTGTAGCGATCGATGTCGATCGCAAGAACGGTCGGTCGCACCGAGCCGGAGCCGTCGGCCATCAGCAGGATTGCCTGCAAGCGGTCGAGAAACACCTGCCTGTTCGGAAGGCCGGTCAGATTGTCGTGGAGCGCGTTGTGCAACAGTCGCTCGATTGAATTGCGCTGTTCGGTGATGTCGACGATGGTCCCGACGCAACGGATGATCTCGCCGTTTGTACCGAGCACCGGGCGCGCGCGGATCGACAGCCAATGGTAGTGGCCATCTTCGGCGCGTACGCGAAATTCGTGGTTCAGCCGGCCGCGCCTATGCTCCAGCAGCACGTCGAGTGTTGCGCGGAAACGATCGCGGTCGTCCGGGTGCAGGCGCGGCACCCAGTTCCGGACGGGGCCGTTCATCGTTCCGAGTGAAAGGCCAAGCTGGTGCGAGATGTCGGGGATGGTCACGACGCGGTCGCGCGCCACGTCCCAGTCCCACACTGTGTCGCCCGATCCGGTTAGCGCGAGCGACTGCCGCTCCAGATCGGAGAAGAGACCCTGCTGATAGGCGCCGCCCGCAAAGGCATGCTGCATCACGGTGAAGCCGATCAGCAGCACGATCAGCACAAGGCCGCCGCCGAGTGCTGGCTGAACGATATCGTTGGCAAGCTGACCTGTGACCGCGAGCCATGCGCCGAAAAGCCAGACAAGGATCAACAGCCAGGCCGGAACAAGAAGGATCGCGCGGTCGTAGCGGTTGAAGCCGAGATAGGCGATCAGCACGATGCCGACGCTTGCCGTTAGCGCGAACGAGAGGCGGGCGATGCCCGAGGCGATCGCCGGGTCATACACCGCGACGCCAAAGAGCAGCGCCAGGCCCAGAATCCAGGCGAGCGTTGCATAGCCGAGATGCTGGTGCCAGCGATTGAGGTTGAGGTAGGTGAACAGGAAAACGACCAGTCCCGCCGCCAGGAAGACTTCGGTGCCCGCTCGCCATATTCGCTCGTCGCCGGCGGTGACGCTGATCAGCTTCGACAGGAAGCCGAAATCGACGCAGATGTAGGCGAGCACTGCCCAGGCTAGCGCGGCGGTCGCCGGCAGCATCGAGGTTCCCTTGACGACGAAGAGGATGGTCAGGAACACCGCCAGAAGACCGGCGATCCCGAGCACGATGCCACGGTAGAGCGTGAACGCGTTGACCGTGTCCTTGTAGGCGTCGGGCTGCCAAAGATAGATTTGCGGCAGATCCGGCGTAGCAAGCTCGGCGACGAAGGTGATGACGGCGCCCGGATTGAGCGTGATGCGGAAGACGTCGGCCTCATCGCTCGGCTGCCGGTCGAGGGCAAAGCCTTCGCTCGGCGTGATCGAGAGGATGCGCTGCGACCCGAGATCCGGCCAGAACAGCTTTGAATTCACGAGCCGGAAATGCGGCGCGACGATCACGCGCTCAAGCTGCTCCTCGGAGACATTTGCGAGTGCGAAGACCGCCCAGTCGCCCTGGTGATTTTCGGTGCTCGATCGCACTTCGATGCGGCGCACGATGCCGTCGGTGCCGGGCGCAGTCGAAACCTGGAACGCCTCGCCCCTCCCGCTGTAGATCTCGGTCGTCGCCGTCAGATCGAGTGCCGTATCCTCGCGAGAGATCTTCACCGGTTCGAGCGCGTGCGCGACGCCGCCGGCAAGTCCAATGGCGAAGACGGCGAATGCGACCAGAAACGCTGCCAGCTTTGCGGCTGGTCGCGCGAACGGCTTAGAGCTTAGGGGCATCAAAGGGGCATATTCCTGTTCGGTACGGCGTCTGCGGACAGGAGGGAAAACATGAGATGGTCCCGCCATTGCCCGTTTATCTTCAAGTACTGTCTCAAATAGCCTTCACGCTCAAAGCCGGCCTTTTCAAGGAGCCGGATGCTCCGGGCATTCTCTGGAATACAGGCTGCTTCAATACGGTGCAACTCAAGGACCGAAAAGATGTAGGGGATCGTCAGTTTCAGCGCCTCGTACATGTGGCCCTGGCCCGCATATTTCTGTCCCATCCAGTAGCCGATCATGCAGTTCTGCGCAGCGCCTCGCCGGATATGTCCGATGGTGAGGCCGCCGAGGAGTGTTTCGTCCGGCTTGTGGAAAAGGAAAAGGGGGACAGCCTGACCGGAGGCATATTCCTGCTCATTGCGGATGACTCGGCTGCGAAACGCGCTCTCGGTCATTTCGTCGGCACGCCAGCTGGGTTCCCACGGCTCCAGGAAGGCGCGGCTCTCGTTGCGCAGCTGATACCACTGGCGATAGTCGGCGTAGCGCGGGAGGCGGAGCACATAGTTCCGGTTGGCGATCTCGATCGACTCGGGCTGCCGCGACAGAAACCGAAAAACCGATCGTGCCATATATCCCTCCAGGCCAGGATCGTGGCGGGGCGGGCAAAGAGCCGCCTGGATTTTCCTCGTCCGTCCCAACCAATTATGCGCGACGGGATGTATGCATCCCGTCAGCGACGCCGCCGATCAAGCCTTCCGGCAGTGCCGCTGCACCCTGAAACGTTGCACAACTTTGCGCTCGAATCGAATCCGATTTTCAGGAATTGTACAAGAAAAACACTTCGGTTTCGCCGGGTTAAGCCATTTCCCGGCGGCAGATCCGGTCAGATCGCCACCGCATGCGCCTCGGCGGCCTTGACGCTGAGCGACGACAGGATGTCGCTCATGGGAGCCAGCTGTTCGAGCGGGCCGATCGCCGACAGTGTCGGGACCGTATCGAAGAACAAGCGGCCGGCGAGGTCGGTGAGGCGCTCCCTCGTGATGCCGGACAGCCGTTCCATCAATTCCTCATTGGGAATGGCGCGGCCGTAGAGCATCATCTGGCGGGCGATCTGTCCGGCGCGTGCCGCAGGGCTTTCCTGTCCCATGAGCAACTGCGCGCGGATCTGCGCGCGGGCGCGGTCGATTTCCTGCTGGTCGATGCTCATCGATGATTTGCGCAGTTCGTCGACGATTACCGGCATCAGTTCCGGCAGGTTTTCCCCGCCGGTGGCAGCATGCACGCCGAAGATGCCGGTGTCGGAAAAGCCCCAGTGAAAGGCATAGACGGAATAACAGAGGCCCCGGTGCTCGCGCACCTCCTGGAACAGGCGCGAAGACATGCCTCCGCCGAGAATGTTGGCGAGGATCTGTGAACAGTAGAAGTCGCGTGCGTGATAGGCCTTTCCCTCAAAGCCGAGCAGGACTTGCGCATCCATGAGGTCGCGGCTCTCGCGGCTGTCGCCGCCGGTGTAGCGCGCGGTATCGAGAACGGGAGAGGAATGCGGCAGGCGCGGCAGGGTTGAAAAGCGTGTTTCGACCTCGCGTACGAAGGCGTCGTGCTCGACCGCGCCGGCTGCAACGACGAAAATCCGGTCGGTCGTGTAGTTGCGGCCGAGGTAATGGCGAATCTGGTCGGCCGTGAAGGACATGACGGTGTCCGGCGTGCCGAGGATCGGGCGGCCGACCGTCTGGTCGCGGTAGGCCGTCTCCGCGAAGCGGTCGAAGACGACATCGTCCGGCGTGTCGTCCGCGGCGCCGATTTCCTGCAGGATGACGTGTTTCTCGCGCCGGAGTTCCTCGTCGTCGAACGTCGATTCCGTCAAGATGTCGGCAAGGATGTCCACGGCCAGCGGCACATGGTCTTTGAGAACGCGGGCATAGTAGGAGGTCGTTTCGGTGGACGTGGCGGCGTTGAGCTCGCCGCCGACATTCTCGATCTCCTCGGCGATCTGGCGGGCGCTGCGCCGCCGGGTCCCCTTGAAAGCCATGTGCTCCAGCAGGTGCGCTATGCCGTGTTCATCCACGGTTTCGTTGCGCGAACCGGACTTGATCCAGACGCCGAGCGCCACGCTTTCGAGATGCGGCATTCGCTCGGTCACCACCGTCAGCCCGGAAGGGAGCTGGGTGCACTTAACTTTCATCATACGTTTCTTCTCGTTCTACTCCCGAACGCGGGTACGCTCGCCGATGAAGGTTTCGACGTTCTTAAGCTCCGGATCCAGGATATCGAAACGCTCCGCCCTATTCATGAGATCAGCAAGCCACGTTGGAAGCGCGGGGTCAATACCACTTGCCGATTTTACTGCATCGGGGAATTTCGCCGGATGGGCCGTCGCAAGCGTCACCATCGGCGCAGAGGATTTCTCGTGTTTGGCCGCCACGAACATGCCGATTGCTGTATGCGGATCAAGGAGATAGCCGCTGTCCTCGAAGGTCTTGCGGATCGTCTTCGCCACCTCTTTTTCAGAGGCGCGTGCCGCGCGGAACTCCTTGCGGATTTTTTTCAGGGCACCGTCGTCGATCGCGAAGGAGCCCGATTGCTTGAGGCCTGCCATGGCAGCGCGCACCTTGGCCGGGTCGCGATCGTAAGCCTCGAACAACAGTCTTTCGAAGTTGGAGGAGATCTGAATATCCATCGAGGGCGACGTCGTTGCCTTGACCTCGCGCATTTCGTATCGGCCGGCCTTCAGGGTGCGCGCGAGAATGTCGTTCTCGTTGGTCGCGATGATCAGCTTGTCGATCGGCAAACCCATGCGCTTGGCCACGTAGCCTGCGAAGATATCGCCGAAATTGCCGGTCGGAACGGTGAAGGAAATCTTCCGGTCGGGGCCGCCGAGCGAGATCGCGGCCGTGAAATAGTAGACGATCTGGGCCATGATACGCGCCCAGTTGATCGAGTTGACGCCCGAGAGCTTGACGCCGTCGCGGAAGCTCTCATCGTTGAACATCGCTTTGACCAGGTTCTGGCAATCGTCGAAATTGCCCTTGATCGCGATCGCATGGACGTTCGCGGCCGTGGATGTCGTCATCTGCCTTTGCTGGACTGGCGACACCTTGCCGTGCGGGAAGAGAATGAAGATGTCGGTGCGTTCTCTCCCGGCAAAAGCGTCGATTGCCGCGCCACCGGTATCGCCGGACGTCGCGCCGACGATGGTCGCCCGTTCGCCACGCTCCGCAAGCACATAATCCATGAGGCGCGCGAGCAACTGCATCGCCACGTCCTTGAAGGCCAGCGTCGAGCCGTGGAAAAGCTCCAGCACGAAGGAATTTGCTCCGGTCTGCACGAGCGGCACGACAGCCGGGTGCCGGAAGGTGGCGTAGGCCTCGTCGATCATCTCGCGAAACTTGGCGGCCGGGATTTCGCCGTTGGTGAAGGGCTCGAGTACGGCAAAGGCGATTTCCTGATAGGACTTGCCGCGCAGCGCCCGTATTTCCTTTTTCGAGAGCGTCGGCCATTCCTTCGGGAGATAGAGCCCACCGTCACGCGCGAGCCCTGCGAGAAGGGCGTCGCAAAAACCGAGGGGCGCCGCTTCTCCCCGTGTCGAAATATACTTCACCATTTTCACCCCTTCGTCCTGCCCGCTCGTGCGGCCCTACATCAGTTCCGCCCAACGCGGCCGCCTTTTTTGCGTCAAGTCCCGGCAAAACACCCCGTCAATCTTGTCACCATGGCAATTCCGGCTGACCACGCTTCCCCGGGAATCTTCTGCATGGGACGGCTGACTGAATCGATTTTTCAAAACGCCGCTGCTATAGACGATGGCCGTGGGCCATGAAAGGCCCCGACCGAACGTTTTCGGTTTAGGGTGCGATTGGAATTGGCGGGGCAGGCAGCTTTCCGCCCTATTGTGCTCTAACCTATTGGAATCGATCACGATGATTTTGGATTGATCCAGTCCAAACTCATCGTGATCTGGTGTTTAACCGGGTTCAGCAGAGGTTGTGCAACGTGTTTGGCAAAGTATCTCGCCGTGTTCTCGCCGTGTCGCTTCTTGCGGCGCTCGCCGGCTGCAACAAGACGCAAACGGGCGGCGCCATCGAATCTGGCGGCAGTGCGTCCGCCGCGACGCCTGCGGTAATACAGGCAGCCTGCCCTCAAGTTACTCTTAGGGACGGGACCTCCAGCTACCGCACCTACGCGAAGGGCGCGAAGGACGATCCGACCAAGGTCGTCTACCAGGCGTCACTTGCCGACACGACGCGCCAATGCGTGCAGAGTGAGAACGCGCTCAAGGTGACGGTGGTGGTACAGGGACGTGTAGCGGCGGGCCCCGCTGGAGGACCTGGCAAATTGACCCTGCCGATCCGCGTTGCCGCGACGGATGGGGAAAAGACGCTCTATTCCGAACTCACCCAATTTCCGGTCGAAATCCCGACGGGCAGCACCACGACGCAGTTCGTGTTCACCAAAGCCGACGTCACGCTTCCCGCTGGTGCGGGCGCCGAGGCCAAGGTTTTCGTCGGCTTCGACGAGGGGCCGTACCGGACGCAGTGAGGCCGGTTGACGGGATATCCCGTAGCGCGCACAAAAAACGCCGGGGCATGCCCCGGCGTTTCCTTTCGTCCGTCGCCGTCCGCTTACTCTGCGGCGACGCTCTGGCCGGCTTCCCATTTATAAAGCGAGAAGCTCGGCGAGGTGAGGTCGCCGGTTTCGCCGTAGGTCAGCTTGCCAATGACAGTGTCGATCCCGTCGCCGGACTTGATTGCCGCCGCGACTGCGTTCGGGTCCTCGGCGGAGCCCGCCTTTTCGATGCCGGCCTTGAGGACCTGCACGGCGGCATAGGCATTGAGCGTGAACGCTTCGGCCGGGATGTTCTTGGCCTTGAGAGCCTCGATCACTGGGGCGGCTGCCGGGTTGCGGGTCGCGTCGCTCGCATTGGTATAGACCGTGCCGCTCGCCGCTTCGCCGCCGATCGCCCAGAACTCGGTGTTGGAGAGGCCGTCGCCGCCGAGAAGTTGTGCCTCGACGCCCTGGTCGCGCATCTGGCGAACGAGCAGGCCGCCTTCGGCATGATAGCCGCCGAAATAGACGACGTCGACGTTCTCGGCCTTGAGGCGCGTGACGATGGCGCCGAAGTCCTTTTCGCCGGGGGTGAGGCCCTCATAGACGACCTCGGTTATGCCGCCTGCGTTGATCGCGGCCTTGAACCCGTCGGCAAGACCCTTGCCATAGGCGGCCTTGTCGTGCAGCACGGCGACGCGCTTGTCCTTGAGGTTCTTGACCACATAGTCGGCGGCAACGACCGCCTGCTGGTCATCCCGTCCGCAGGTACGCAGCACGTTCCACAGCCCGCGGGTCGTGAGATCCGGCGTCGTCGCCGTCGGCGTGACCATCAGGATGCCGTTTTCCGCCAGCACGTCCGATGCCGGCATCGAGGTGCCGGAGGTTACTGGGCCGACGACAAAACGCAGGCCTTCGCCGGCAAGCTGGTTGGCAACGGATACGGCCTGCTTGGGTTCACCGGCGTCATCGACGATCTTGATGATGATCTTTTCGCCATTGATGCCGCCGGCATTGTTGATCGCCTCGACGGCCGCTTCGGCGCCGTTCTTGACCTGCTCGCCGAAGGCGGCGACCGGGCCCGTGAGTGGAGTGATCACGCCAATCGTGATGTCGGCATGGGCGAGCGGTGCAAAAGCAACACCGGCCGCCAACGTCAAACCGGTCAATATCGAAAGACGCATAATGTCTCCTCCTTGGAAGTAACGCTTGTGGACTGCTTGATATAGCCCCTGGGCGCAGTGCGAAAGCCATGATTTTCGAAGGAAGGTCACGCGCAATCAATGCGGCATGGCGTCCTCGTGCGCCAAAAATGAACGCGCCCCCATCGCAACCCGCGGATTTTCCGTCCCGGCAGAAGCCAGCGCGAAAAAGATCATACGACCGTCAGGCCGTCATAGACTCCGACCATTCGGCGAGCGCGGCGATCACGCCGGGCAAGACCGCCATGCGGGAAATCACCGTCTCCGCGCCGGCTTCGGTCAGTTTATCCGCGTGCGAAGGATAGGTATGGGCGCCGCCAGTGAAGCCGACGACCCGCATCCCTGCGGCGCGCGCGCCGTGAATACCATGGACCGAGTCCTCGATGACGAGCACGCGCGAGGGATCGATGCCGAATTGGGCGGCACCGTGCAGGAAGATATCCGGCTTCGGCTTGACGCGGTCGGGGCCGAGATCGCGGGCCGAATAGATATGCTTGCCGAAATGGTCCTTGATGCCGACCTTGCCGAGCATGATGGCAAGGCGCTCGGAGGTGGAGTTGGAGCAGACGCAATGCGGCAGCGTCAGCTGCATCAGCGCCGGCTTGACGCCTTCGATGACCTTGACGTCGCGGGCGAGCCGCTTGTCGAGAATGGCATCGACCTTGTCGATCAGAGACGCCGACAGCGGAATGCTCGCCTCCTTCTCGATCGCCAGCAGCGTGTTGTGCCAGGTCATGCCGGCGAAGCGCTGGGCCATTTCCTCGACGCTGATCGGATAACCCGCTTCCGTCAGCAATCCGGCCTCGACTTCCGAGGCAATGATTTCCGAGTCGACGAGCACGCCGTCGCAGTCGAAGATAATGAGATCAATACCGGTCATTTGGGGGCAAGTTCCTTGGGAGAAAGACGCCAGCGGCAGGGGGAGGAGTCTGGATCGCGGCGAAAGCGACAGTCGAGCGAGCTTTATACGATGGCGGTCCAAAGCTCAACCTTTGGAAACTGCCGGAAAGGCATTCGAGCTTTCTCGACAGCGTCGGGATGCACCTCTATCTGTAGCGCATGAACAAGGAACGCGACGACACCCTTGCGAGCCGCATCAGCCGTGTGCTTGCCGAAAGGATCATCTCCGGAGTGCTGCCGCCGGGCGAGCGGCTGCGGCAGGATCACGTCGCCGAGGAGTTCGGCGCCAGTCACGTCCCCGTTCGCGAGGCCTTTCGCCGGCTGGAGGCGCAGGGGCTCGCCGTGAGCGAGCCGCGCCGCGGCGTGCGCGTCGCCGCTTTCGACCTCAAGGAGGTGCGTGAAGTCGCCGAGATGCGCGCCGCCCTGGAGGTCTTGGCGCTGCGCCACGCCGTACCTCACCTGACGCCGGCGATCCTCGACAGGGCCGAGGCGGCAACTGTTGCGGCCGACAGTTCCAGGGATGTGCGCTCCTGGGAGGCAGCGAACCGCGCCTTTCACCGGATCATTCTCGAGCCCTGCAGCATGCCGCGCCTGCTCGCGGCGATTGACGATCTTCATGCGGCAAGTGCCCGGTTTCTCTTCTCAGCCTGGCGCTCGAGCTGGGAGGCGCGCACGGATCACGATCACCGCGCCATCCTGACGGCCCTCCGTCAAGGAAAGGGCGAGGAGGCGGCCGCCATTCTAGAGCGTCATGTTGGATGGATTGGTAAGACTCCGGTAAGGACGGCCGCAGGCGAAGTTCGCGACGCCTTTTCGATCATCGGTTAACGCAGGCCCCACCGGGCTGTCTTTCAGATTATCTATAATTCTCGCACGAGGCTCGCGGAAAAGCGTTGCTCCCGTAGTTTTTCGGTCGCCGAGGCGAGGGAATTTGTATCCTCCGCCACTTGATTATGCTCCAGCTTGAAGGTACCGGAAAAATTATAGATAGTCGCAAAAATTATCTATAATCCGCCCATCCAAGTTTGGGAGAGCCCATGTCCGATCTTGTTTCTGCGCATTCGCCTGTCTTCGATCCGCTGCGTCTCGGCGGCAAGACATGGCCGCTCAAGGCCCTGTTCGTGTTGGCAGGCACGGGTTTCCTTGGACTTTCCTCGCAGATCAGCGTGCCGATGGTGCCGGTGCCGATCACCATGCAGACCTTTGCCGTCACCATGATCGGCGTCATCTACGGCTGGCGTCTCGGCGCAATCACAATCCTCGCATGGTTGGCGGAATCCATCGTCGGATTGCCGGTGCTTGCAAACGGCGCTGGCGGCATTGCCCATTTCGCCGGTCCGACCGCCGGCTACCTTGTCTCGTTTCCGTTGATCGGCGGTCTTGCTGGTTGGCTGGCTGCGCGCGGCTGGACGGGCGATCGGGTGGTGTTGAGCTTCCTCGCGCACTTTTCCGCCAACATCCTCTGCCTTGTTATCGGTGCAGCGTGGCTTGCGACGCTGATCGGCCTCGAGAAGGCAGTCATGTTGGGCGCCGTCCCGTTCCTGCTCGGTGCCGTCCTGAAATCGGCGCTCGCCGCCGCGGTCCTTAAGGCTATCCAGGACCGTGTTCGGAATCCGGCGGACCTGCTGTGACGGTTCGCCTGCGCGGGCATCATCTTCTGTGCCTGCTGACTTTCGTGGGCGAGGGCTATACGCCCTCGTTCACCCGCAACTACCATATCGTTGCCGGTCGGCTTTCCGTCGGCGAGGCGATCGAGATCGTCGAAGGGCCGGACGATATCTGTGCGCCGATGCTGGGTCTGGCCGACGCTCATTGCCGCAATGAAAATATCGGCTGTCGCGACAGCCGGGCCTTGGCTGCGGTAGCCGACCTGCTTGGCTTTCCGCTTGGTCCTGGCTCCGTTCTCATTCTCGACGACCGGCGCCTTCAGGACCTGCGCGGCGCCTTTGCGCTTGGTTCTGTCCGCGCCGCTTGCGATGAATGCGAATGGTCCGCCCTCTGCACCCGCGTTGCGCGCGATGGCTTTGCCGACGCGCTTGTCCGAGGAGCGCCCGTGGCTTCAGTATTGCGGGAAGAGCTCTGAGAAGGCTTTTTCGCCGGAATCAGTAAAGCGAATGGCGCGGCTGTTCTGCTCGCGCTTCGCCCACCCCTTGTCGATGAAGAGGGTCAAGAGTGCCTCACCGAGCGAGCCGGCAAGATGCGAGCGACGCTCACTCCAGTCGAGGCAGGTCCGGCAGATCGGCCGACGGGATTTCTTGAGTGCGGCATAATCGATGCCCAGGGCCTCGACCCGGTCCCGGCCGGCATCGGTCAGCGCGAGCTCGTTGCCGGTCACTTCGATCTGGCGCGCGGCGACCAGACTGTCGAGCATGCGCACCCCGTAGTCGCCGGCGAGGTGATTGTAACAGACGCGCGCCTTTCTGAGTGCCGGATCCTTGGGTCCCGGCCGATTACGCGTCAGCCCGCGGCTCGCTGCAAAGCCCATGATGCTTTCGAGCATCAGCCCGACCTCGTCCTCGCTCAAGGCATAATAGCGGTGGCGGCCCTGCTTGCGCTGCGTGAGCAACCCGCCGGCTTCCAGCTTGGCAAGATGCGAGCTTGCGGTCTGCAGCGTGATTCCGGCATGCGTTGCAAGCTCCGTAGCCGTCAATGCCCGGCCGCCCATTAACGCGGTCAGCATGTTGGCGCGCGCAGGATCGCCTATAAGCGAGCCGATCAGGGCGATGTCCGGACCTTCCTTCATACTTCGATCATAATCGAAGCATTCGCGCCGGACAAGACGGCATAGTTGTCTTCACCACGAAGGAGACGACCATGATCACCTGCTTCATCCGTTACGAGATCGATCCGTTCAGCAAGGACCATTTCACGACCTATGCCCGCAATTGGGGCGAAGCCATTCCGCGTTGCGGCGCCGATCTCATCGGCTATTTTGGCCCGCACGAGGGATCGGCTACGATTGGCTACGGCGTCTACAACATCGAGAGTCTTGCCGCCTATGAAGCCTATCGCGCGCGGCTTGCCGTCGATCCGCTCGGGCGCGAGAACTACGAATTTGCCCGGCGGGAGCGGTTCATTCTGAAGGAGGATCGGATCTTCCTGAAGAACTTCTCCCGGCCGCTTGGAAAGGAGTGAAAGGATGATCGCGGTTATTTTCGAAGTTCTGCCCGCAGAAGGCAAGCGCGACACCTATCTCGGTATCGCCGCCGATCTGCGTCCTCTGCTCGATGGGGTCGACGGCTTCATTTCGATCGAGCGTTTTCAAAGCCTTGCCGATCCGAACAAGCTGCTGTCGCTCTCCTTCTGGCGCGACGAAGCGGCGGTAAAGGCCTGGCGCAACGGCGCCGAACATCGCGCCGCCCAGGAGGCAGGCCGGCGTGGAGTCTTTGCCGACTACCGGCTGAGGATCGCGGCAGTCGTGCGCGACTACGGCCTCAACGACCGCGATCAGGCGCCGCTC
Source organism: Ensifer sp. IC3342 (assembly GCF_020193655.1). Taxonomy (GTDB): domain Bacteria; phylum Pseudomonadota; class Alphaproteobacteria; order Rhizobiales; family Rhizobiaceae; genus Sinorhizobium. The sequence goes on along the minus strand of NZ_JADYVE010000001.1, from coordinate 532,777 downwards.
GACAGCCGCAAATGGCATGAACGAACCGGTGCTGCCTAGCTACCTTAATCTGACTTAGTCATCGTCCGCATAAAAATGGATCTCCATGAGCCGTGGCCCACCATCACCTCGAAAAAACAGCAGTTCGGATTTCGTCCCGAGAACGATTCTACTGGTAACCTCGCTGGCGTCCTGTTGAGTGGATTCTTCGTAGACTGCCTGCAGAGAATCCAAAAGCGCTTTAGCGGTCGACAACGAGATGCCTGGTTGAAATACGCCTAGGTCGACGTCAATTCCGTCCACCAGGCGTATAGGCGATTTCTTAGGTTGCGGCTCGCCATTATGGGCATGCCAAAGCTCGAGCCACACCCTCTCTACTTCGACCTGATTTCCGCGTGTTCGCAAGGAAATCTCAAAGTCCGCATATCCTAATTGGCAGATGAATTCGTCTTCGATACCAAAATCCCACCGATCGGGAACTCCGAGGAACGCTCCCAATTTTTCCATCCTTGATCCCGGGGCGACGGGGGTCCCGTGCACACCGAGCAGCATGGACGTTACAGACAGACTCCTCATCACTTTTTCTTTCCGAATTGCAGCGCATTGTTCACGCTCTTTAACCACGGTGGTTTCTAATTCCACTGTGTGTCAACCACCTCGGTAAGTTGCTCCTGCTTGATAACTCTAGTCACCACGCGAATTTTTCCGGAACGGTTTCAGCCTTTGGTAACCATCTTCGGTAACCATAAGCGTATAGTCAGTCCGAGTAAGCGTATTTGCGAGTTGTCCATGTCTTCAGTTGTTTCGCTTGCCGAAATCTCCCGTGCCGCCCGTCCGTTGAACTGGCTCGACAGCATCATCAAGGGAGATTGCGTGGCAGCGCTGAACGCGCTTCCCGATAATTCCGTCGATGTCGTTTTTGCCGATCCGCCCTACAATCTCCAGCTCGGCGGCATGCTGCATCGGCCCGACCAATCGCTGGTCGATGCCGTCGACGACGATTGGGACCAGTTCGCCTCCTTCGAGGCTTACGACGCCTTTACCCGGGCGTGGTTGCTTGCCTGCCGCCGCGTCCTGAAGCCGACCGGCACACTCTGGGTAATCGGTTCCTACCACAATATCTTCCGAGTCGGCGCGATCCTGCAAGACCTGCATTTCTGGATCTTGAACGACATCATCTGGCGCAAGACCAACCCGATGCCGAACTTCAAGGGCCGCCGTTTCCAGAATGCGCATGAAACGCTGATCTGGGCGACGCCGAACGCAAAGGCCAAGGGCTATACCTTCAACTACGAAGCCATGAAGGCGGCAAACGACGACGTTCAGATGCGCTCCGACTGGTTGTTCCCGATCTGCTCCGGGGCCGAGCGCCTGAAGGGTGACGACGGCAAGAAGGTGCATCCAACGCAGAAGCCGGAAGCGCTTCTCGCCCGTATCCTGATGGCCTCGACCAAGCCCGGCGACGTCGTGCTCGACCCATTCTTCGGTTCCGGCACCACGGGCGCCGTCGCCAAGCGTCTCGGTCGCCATTTCGTCGGCATCGAGCGCGAGCAGGATTATATCGACGCCGCGGCGGAACGAATCGCGGCGGTCGAGCCGCTCGGTAAGGCGACGCTTTCCGTCATGACCGGCAAGAAGGCGGAGCCGCGCGTTGCCTTTAACACGCTGATCGAAAGCGGGCTGATCAAGCCCGGCACGGTTCTGACCGATGCAAAGCGTCGCTACAGCGCGATCGTGCGCGCGGACGGCACGCTTGCCTCGGGCGGCGAGGCCGGTTCCATTCACCGCCTTGGCGCGAAGGTTCAGGGCCTTGATGCCTGCAACGGATGGACGTTCTGGCACTTCGAAGAGGGCAACAGCTTGAAGCCCATCGACGAACTCCGATCCGTCATTCGAAACGACCTGGCAAAACTGAACTGATCAACCAGTTCCGCTCGGGTCTTCGAAAAGCGCTCCGTCCGGTTTTTGTACCTTCAGTCCCGGAGGGAGAGCTTTAAACGCCCGGAATCCGATGAGGATTCCGGGCGTTTGTATCACTTCACATCGAAGCGCATCAGAGAAAGAAGTCGTCGACCCGCAGGCTGGAGACGCCGTTGACCTTGATCTGGAAATCGGCGTAGCCGTCACCATTGACGTCGCCCGAGACGACGCCGTAGCGGAAATTCAGTTCGCCCGCCTCGCCGGAAAAGCCGCGGCTGCCGATGAAGGTAAAGCTCTGGTTTCCGCTCCAGGTTGTGTCGGCGTCGATCGTCGAAAGGTCGATGACGTCCCACTCCGATCGATGGAAATCGGCGATCACGTCGCGCCGGCTGCCGACGGCCGATTCAGTGATCGAGTTGAAATCGAAGCTATCAGTACCGGTGCCGCCGTTGAGGTAGTCGAATCCGGTGCCGCCGCGCAGGATATCGGCGCCCGAACCACCGTAGAGATCATCGTCGCCGCTGCCGCCATCGAGGAAATCGTCGCCGCCGAGGCCTTCGAGAATATCGTGGCCGCCAAGCCCGCGCAGCACATTGGCGACCGAACTGCCGGTTATGTCGTCGTTGCCGTAGTTGGTGCCCGTCGCATTCTCGATGCTGATCAGGTCTTCCCGGCGGCCGGTGCCGGTGGTCGCATATTTGTAGCCGAGGTCAATCGTCACGCCACGGCCGCGCTCCGAACCGAAGCTGTCCTGCAGTTGATAGCTGATGGTGTCGATGCCGGTGCCGCCGTTGAAGTAGTTCTTGAAACCGACGGACAGGAAGGTGTCGTTGCCGCTATCGCCATAATAGTCGCTGGCATAGGTTTCGATTTCGAAGCGGTCGTTGCCGCTGCCGCCGGAAACCACGTCATAGGAGCTTGCATCACGGACACGTGCGTCGGCTATATAGAGATCGTCGCCGGCGCCCATGAATATATCGTTTCCGCCCTCGAAGTAATTAACGACAAAATCGTTGCCATAGCCTGCATCGACGAAGTTATATCCGCCGTAGCCGTCGGTCCTGTTCAGATAAATCTGGTCGTTTCCATCAAGTGCATAGATCTCTACCGAGATATAGCCGTTCTGGACGATCTTGTCGCTGTAGTTCGTGCCGTAGATACGCGTGGCCATGGAACAGAACCTTTCAGGGTGGGCGTCGAATTCTGGTCCTGATCATGAACGGCGCGAGCTGAACGGCGGCTGAACCGATTGTGGCGCTTTGATGATTTTGCAGCCGATACGGGAATCACAAAACCGCAGAGGATCTTAATGGTGGATGCCGTAGCAGGCGAGATCGACCTTCAGTTTCTCGGCGTCGGTGAAGTGAACCGCATGCCAACCCGCTGTGCGCGCGCCTTCCACATTGGCCATGCTGTCGTCGATGAAGAGCGTGGCTGCGGGCTCCAGGTCGAAGGCTTCCGCATGGGCCTGATAGATCGCGACTTCCGGCTTGATCAGGCCGACATCGCCGGAGACCGTCACGCCGCGCGGCAGCGTCAGGAAGGGAAAAAGCTTTTGCGCCTCGCGGAATGTGTCCGACGCAAAATTGGTGAGCATGGTGACATCGCGCCCTTCGGCGATCAGTCCCTCCATCAGTGAGACGGTCTCGACATAGGCATGCGGCACCATCTCGTGCCAGCATTTGCGAAACGCCCGGATCTGGTCCTCGCGATCCGGGTGTATCCGAACCAAAATCTCCTCCGCTTCTTCCCACGTGCGTCCTCGATCCTGTTCGACGTTCCAGTCGTGGGTGCAGACATTGGCGAAGAACCAGTTGCGCTCGGCTTCATCCGGGATGATGCGGCAGTAGGGAAGGCGCGGGTCGTAGTGGATCAACACCTTGCCGATGTCGAAGACGATGTGGCGGATGTTGGCGCTGCTCATCGGCAATCCTTAGGTGTTCCAAAGTGCTGTGCGGGGAAATTGATGAAAACGCTTCACGCCCTGGCTTGTCTAGCTTTGCTCGGCCTTGAAGGCGTTTGGTATAGCCTGGGCGATTGCCTTTTTCATGACGGTCGGCAATGCCTGCGCCCTGAGCGATGCGACCGGCTCCCACCATCCGTTCGCTCCTGTCTCGGGGCGCTGAACATTGGCGCGGTAGACCGAGAGGCGCAACTCGAAATGCGTAAAAACATGCGTGATCGTTCCGCAGGCCTCCCAAGGCGCGGCAAACGGCTGTGCATCGACAGAGGTTTCGCCGTCGCGGCGGGCAGTCCATCCCGTTCCGGGAACCTCCGTCATGCCGCCGAGAAGGCCGGTATCGGCGCGCTTCTGCAGATAGACGGCGTTAAAGCGGTCGATCGCCACGAAGGCCGCGCCGAGGCGCAACGGTTTTCGCTTCTTTTCCGCCTTGCGCGGAAAGGTTTCGGGGTCGGCCGTTGCAAGCGCCAGACAGCTTGCCCGGAAGGGACAGAGCGAACAGGCCGGCCTTTTCGGTGTGCAGATAGTCGCACCGAGATCCATCATTGCCTGCGCGAAATCGCCCGGGCGGTCCTCCGGGGTCAGGGCAAGGACCCGTGCCCGCATTTCCGGCTTGGCAGCGGGCAGCGGCGTTTCGATGGCGTAGAGCCGGGAGATCACGCGCTCGACATTGCCGTCGAGAACGGCGCTTCGTTGGTTGAAAGCGATCGCCGCGACTGCCGCCGCCGTGTAGCCACCGATACCGGGAAGTGCTTTCAGCGCCTCCTCACTGTCCGGAAAGCGCCCGCCGTGCTCGCCCGCCACCGCTTCCGCGCATTTCTTCAAGTTGCGCGCACGAGCGTAATAGCCGAGCCCGGCCCAGGCTTTCATCACGTCTTCGGTATCCGCGGCGGCAAGATCGTTGATCGTCGGCCACAGCGTCAGGAACTTGTTGAAATAGGCCTTGACCGCTTGGACGGTGGTCTGCTGCAGCATGACCTCCGACAGCCAGACGTGGTAAGGATCAGCGACAACGCCCTTTCGCGCCATTGGCGGCGAGACCCGCCAAGGAAGATCGCGGTGATGGCGATCATACCAGTCGAGAAGAAGAAAGGTGGCGTCCGCCGCCTTTGGGTTGTCGTGCATCATTTGCCGGGGGATCCTTTTCCGGCCTATAGTTGGACGACGCCAGCCTGGGCTTCAAGGCGTAATCGGAATTGCAAACAGAAAGTCGTGCCGGTGAATCAAGAGAAGGCCCGCAGGGGTGTCGTCCAGATCAGCGAGGTCGCAAACGGCCTAATCGACCCGGTGCTCGCCAAGCGCGCGGGCATCAACACCACGCTGCTGGGCTCCTGGGACGAGATCGCCGGTCCGGAGTTTGCCGACTGTACGCGGCCGGAAAAAATCGCCTGGCCGCGACGTGCTTCTGAAATCGGCGGCGAGGGCGGCCATCAGCCTGGCGTACTGACGGTCGCCTGCGAGGGCGCGAGGGCACTTTTCCTCACCCACGCCCAGGGCGAGTTGATCCAGCGCATCAACGGTTTTTTCGGTTTCTACGCGATCGCTCAGATACGGATCGTGCAGAAGCCGGTCGCGGCCCCGCCCAAGCCGTCCCGTCGTCAGCGTCCGCTCGTCGGCGAGACGGCGCGAAAGCTCGAAGCCATGGTGGAAGGGGTAGAAAGCGAGGCGCTGAAGGCCGCGCTCCGGCGTCTTGGCACCGCCGTGTTTTCGTCGCGCCCGAAGGGAGCGTGATCTTCAAGCGGTCACATTTCTTTGAATTCAGTTGAGACGCCGCCCCTTGTCGCCTCCAACATGGCAAGTTATCGAATTCGCAATTCAATTTTCCCTCACAGAACACGGGTCAAATTCATGTCCGCTTCCGAAAAGAGCCTTTCGAAACGCCTTCTGGGCGGTGCCGCCGTCGCCGCGCTCGCCCTGATGCTCGCCGCCTGCAGCGAGGAGAAGAAGGAGACGGCTTCGACTGCTCCGACTGAAACCAGCGCGACTGCGGAGGCCACGACCACTCCGTCCACGCCGGCAGCCCCCGCCGCCAGCGAGGCGAAGCCTGCAGAAACCGAGGTTGCTCAGGCATCCCCACCCGCTGCCGCCAAGGTTGAACTGCCACAGCCGGAAGGCACCGTCGACGCAAAGAAGCTGCTCGAACCGGGCGCGCTGCCGGAAATGGCGCTGGGCGAAGCCAATGCGCCGGTGACGATCGTCGAATACATGTCGATGACCTGCCCGCACTGCGCGAACTTCCACAACAAGACCTTTGACGCCATCAAGGCGAAATATATCGACAGCGGCAAGGTCCGCTTCATCATCCGCGAATTCCCGTTCGATCCGCGCGCTGCCGCGGCCTTTATGCTGGCGCGCTGCGCGCCGGAGGGGCAGTATTTCCCGATGGTCTCGATGCTGTTCAAGCAGCAGGAGCAGTGGGCCGCAGCGCAGAACGGCCGCGATGCGCTCCTGCAGATGTCCAAACTCGCCGGTTTTACACAGGAGAGCTTCGAGGCCTGCTTGACGAACCAAAAACTTCTGGATGATGTGAATGCAGTGATGCAGAGGGGCGCCAAGGATTTCGGCGTCAAGTCGACGCCGACCTTCTTCGTCAACGGTGAACACTATTCGGGGGACATGTCGGTTGACGTTATGTCGGCCCTCATCGACAGCAAGCTCTGATCCTTCGCTTTTCCTGAAAACGGGCGACGGCGGCAGCCGTGCGCTCGTTTTTTTGTTTTTTGCGCCTCTCCTCCATGGTGAACGGGTCGATCGCCGCCAACGGACATCCCGCCCATGAAGTTCAACAAGCTTCGCCTGCTCGGTTTCAAGTCCTTCGTCGAACCGACCGAATTCGTCATCGAGCGTGGCCTGACCGGTGTCGTCGGGCCAAACGGCTGCGGCAAGTCGAACCTTGTCGAAGCGCTGCGCTGGGTGATGGGAGAGAACTCCCACAAGAACATGCGCGCCTCAGGCATGGACGACGTGATCTTTTCCGGCTCGGGCAACCGGCCGGCGCGCAACACGGCCGAGGTCGGTCTCTATCTTGATAACGCCGATCGCACGGCGCCAGCCGCCTTCAACGACAGCGACGAGATCCAGGTGACCCGCCGCATCGAGCGCGAGCAGGGCTCGGTCTACCGCATCAACGGCAAGGAAGCGCGTGCCAAGGACGTGCAACTGCTGTTCGCCGACGCGTCGACCGGGGCGCGCTCGCCCTCGATGGTTGGGCAGGGGCGGATCGGCGAACTGATCGCCGCCAAGCCTCAGGCCCGCCGTCAACTGCTCGAAGAGGCGGCCGGCATCTCCGGCCTGCACTCCCGCCGCCATGAGGCGGAATTGCGCTTGCGTGCGGCCGAGACCAATCTCGAGCGGCTCGACGACGTGACGTCCCAGCTCGAAAGCCAGATCGAGAGCCTGAAGCGCCAGTCTCGCCAGGCCAATCGCTTCAAGATGCTGTCGGCGGATATTCGCCGGCATGAGGCGATCCTCTTCCATATCCGCTGGGTCCAGGCCAAAGAGGCAGAAGCCGAGGCGACAAGCCAGCTGAACCAGATCACCGCACTGGTCGCCGAAAAGGCGCAAATACAGATGGAGGCCGCGAAGGCCCAGGCGATCTCCAGCCTCAAGCTGCCGGAGTTGCGCGAGAACGAGGCGAAGCTCGCTGCGGCGCTGCAGCGTCTACAGATCGCCCGTTCGCAGCTGGAAGAGGATGCCGGCCGGATCCTCAGGCGCCGCGATGAATTGCAGCGCCGCCTGGCGCAACTCGCCGAGGATATTGCGCGCGAGGAGCGGTTGGTTGCGGACAATGCCGGCATTCTCGCCCGCCTCGACGAGGAGGAAGCGGAACTCCAGGACCTGCTGGCGGAGGCTGATGACCGCGCCGGCGAGGCGCGCGAACGGCTCGATGCTGCCAACGAGGCACTCGCAGTCAGCGAAGCCGAGCTTGCACGGCTGACGGCCGAGCGTGCCGAGGCCCAGGCGGGTCGCAATCAGATCGAAAGAACGCTTCGCGATCTCTCAGAACGACAGGCGCGCCTTGCCCGTCAACTTTCCGAACAGGCACGCGATCTCCATGATCTCGACCGGCAGATGGCGGCACTTCCCGATCCGCATGAAAAGCAGGGACAGGTGGAGGTCGCTGAGGCTGCGCTGGAGGAAGCCGAGGCGGCCGTCGTCTCGATTGAGGAGGCGCTCGCCGACGCTCGTGCCGATGAAGCTGCTGCCCGCCCGCCGGTCGATGAGGCGCGTGCAGCGTTGAATGGCATCGAAGCCGAGGCCCGCACGATCCGCCGAATGCTGGAGGCGGTCGGCGGCGGCGCCTATCCCGCGATCGTAGAAGAAATGAAGGTCGAGCGCGGGTTCGAGACGGCCCTTGGTGCGGCGCTCGGCGACGACCTCGATTCGCCTTTGGACCAGACGGCCCCCGCACATTGGCGAATGCCCGGCGATCACTCTGCCGATCCGTCGTTGCCGGCGGATGTTGTGCCGCTCGACGGATATGTCCGCGCACCGGACGCGCTCAATCGGGCGCTTGGCCAGATCGGGATCGTCGAAAGCGAGGCGGAGGCGGAGCGCCTGCTGCCGCTGTTGAAGACCGGCCAGCGCCTGGTGACGAGGGAAGGCGCGGTCTGGCGCTGGGACGGTCACGTGACGGGGTCGGAGGCGCCGAGCGCCGCTGCCTTGCGGCTCGCGCAGAAGAACAGGCTTCTCGAACTCGAGGGCGAGACCGAGGATGCGACCGAAGCGTTGCGGCGGGCCGAAGCCGATCTCACTGCGGCCGGTGCACGCATCCGTGCCGAGGATGAACGGCTGCGGCTCGCGCGTGATGCCCAGCGCATGATCGGCCGTCAACTCGCCGAGGCGCGGGAAGCGCTGGCCATAGCCGAGCGTGCCTCGGGCGATCTAGCCCGCCGCCGCGCCGTTCTTGCCGAAACGAAGCTTCAGCTGGAGGGCCAGCTTGACGAGGCGGCAGAACAGATCGAGGCGGCTAGCGACGCGCTCGCCACAGCCCCCGATCTTTTCGAGCTCGAGCTCAATCTGCGCAACCAGTCGGCGGCGGTCGCCGCCGATCGCGCCGCAGTCGCGGAGGCACGTGCTGCCCATGACAGTCTCGCCCGCGAGAACGAGATGCGCCAGCGCCGCCTTTCGGCGATCGCCGCGGAGCGCGAGACGTGGCGGGCAAGGGCGGCGAGCGCCGAGCAACATATCGACACACTGCGCGAGCGCGAGGCCGAAGCGCGGGACGAAGTCGAGGAACTGGTCGATGCGCCCGACGAGTTCGAGGACAAGCGCCGGGCGTTGATGAACGAACTCCAGAAGGCGGAGGCTTCGCGCCGCGAAGCGGCCGATGTTCTCGCCGAGGCGGAAGGCCGCCAGCGTGAGGCGGATCGAGCGGCCGCTGCTGCGCTTTCGGATCTTGCCGAAGCCCGCGAAAAGCGCGGTCGCGCGGAGGAGCGCCTAGTCTCGGCCCGCGAGCGTCGCGTCGAGATCGAGGCGCGCATTCACGACGGCCTTGCCTGCGCGCCGCACGAGGTGATGCGTCTGACGGGGCTTGCCGTCGATGAGGCGCTGCCGGGCATTCACGGCGTCGAGCGCGAGCTCGAACGGCTGAAGATCGAGCGTGAACGGCTCGGCGCCGTCAATCTTCGCGCCGAGGAAGAGCAGAAGGAGCTCTCCGAACGCCTGGCGGCGATCCTGAAGGAGCGCGACGACGTCATCGAGGCGATCCGCAAGCTCCGCAGCGCCATCCAGAACCTCAATCGCGAGGGCCGCGAGCGGCTGATCGCCGCGTTCGATGTGGTCAACGGACAGTTCCAGCGCCTCTTCACCCATCTCTTCGGCGGCGGCACCGCGGAACTGCAACTGATCGAGAGCGATGATCCGCTGGAAGCCGGGCTTGAAATCCTTGCCCGCCCACCGGGTAAGAAGCCGCAGACGATCACGCTGCTTTCGGGCGGCGAGCAGGCACTGACGGCGATGGCGCTGATCTTTGCCGTCTTTCTTACCAATCCGGCGCCGATTTGCGTGCTCGACGAAGTCGATGCCCCGCTCGACGACCACAATGTCGAGCGCTATTGCAACCTGATGGACGAAATGGCGGCCTCGACCGAGACCCGCTTCATCATCATCACCCATAACCCGATCACCATGGCGCGCATGAATCGTCTCTTCGGCGTCACGATGGCCGAGCAGGGCGTTTCGCAGCTCGTTTCCGTCGACCTACAGACGGCCGAACGCATGCGGGAAGTAGTCTGACCTGCCACCCCCGATCACGGCAGGCGACTTCGAACAGGCCGAATTGATACAGCCGTGTTGGCCGTCGTGGGCTTGCGTTTCAATTTTGATGCACCGCAGCAAAAATCTTCGTCGGGTGCATTTTCACTCCGAAACATATACTGTAGACCGTCATCAAAGCTGTTTCTGGGTGGAGAGCAGGCATGACGAAATGGGTATACACCTTCGGCGGAGGCAAGGCCGAAGGGCGTGCGGGGGATCGCGACAGGCTCGGTGGCAAGGGAGCGAACCTCGCCGAAATGTGCAATCTCGGCCTGCCGGTGCCGCCGGGACTGACGATCGTCACGGATGCCTGCAACAGCTACTTCGAAAATGATAGAGCCATGCCCGACGGCCTGCGCGAGCAGGTGCGGGAAGGCATTACCCGGATGGAAGAAATTACCGGCCGCACCTTCGGCGACACGACTCGTCCGCTGCTCTTGTCCGTCCGTTCCGGCGCGCGCGCGTCGATGCCCGGCATGATGGACACGGTTCTGAACCTCGGCCTCAACGACCAGTCCGTGCATGCGCTCGGGCACGACGCCGGCGATGCGCGCTTTGCCTGGGATAGTTACCGGCGCTTCATCCAGATGTATGGCGACGTCGTCATGGGCGTCGACCATGAGGTCTTCGAGGAAATCCTCGAGGACGAGAAGGGACGGCTTGGCCACGAGCAGGATACGGAACTTTCGGCCGTCGAGTGGCAGCACGTTATTTCGCGCTACAAGGAGGCGATCGAAGAGGTGCTTGGCGAGCCCTTTCCGCAGGACCCTGAGGTTCAGCTCTGGGGCGCGATCGGCGCCGTCTTTTCAAGCTGGATGAACCCGCGCGCGATCACCTACCGGCATCTTCATGGTATCCCGGCCGGCTGGGGTACCGCGGTCAATGTTCAGGCGATGGTCTTCGGCAATCTCGGAAATTCGTCGGCGACCGGCGTCGCCTTCACGCGCAATCCATCGACCGGCGAAAGCGAGCTCTATGGCGAGTTTCTGGTGAACGCGCAAGGCGAGGACGTCGTCGCCGGCATTCGCACCCCGCAGAACATCACAGAGGCTGCGCGCATTGCGTCGGGCTCCGACAAGCCGTCCTTGGAAAAGCTGATGCCCGAGGCCTTCGCTGAATTCGAGGCGATCTGCAGCAAGCTCGAACGGCATTACCGCGATATGCAGGACCTGGAATTCACGATCGAGCGTGGCAAGCTGTGGATGCTGCAGACCCGGTCCGGCAAGCGCACCGCCAAGGCGGCGCTGAGGATCGCGGTCGACATGGCCGAACAGGGGCTGATTTCCAAGCAAGAGGCAGTGGCGCGGATCGATCCGGCCTCGCTCGACCAGCTCCTGCATCCGACGATCGACCCCCATGCGCGGCGAGACATCATCGGATCCGGCCTGCCGGCCTCGCCGGGCGCGGCAACCGGCGAGATCGTCTTCTCCTCCGAAGAGGCCGTCCAAGCCGTCAAGGAGGGGCGCAAGGTCATTCTGGTCCGCGTCGAGACGAGCCCCGAGGATATCCACGGCATGCATGCGGCGCAGGGGATCCTGACGACCCGCGGAGGCATGACGAGCCATGCGGCCGTCGTCGCCCGCGGCATGGGCACGCCTTGCGTTTCCGGGGCGGGCAATATCCGCGTCGATCCGCGCAACGAGCTCTTGATCGCCGCAAGCGTGACCCTGACGAGGGGCGACGTCATTACGATCGACGGGTCATCCGGCCAGGTGCTGAAGGGCGAAATCCCGATGCTTCAGCCCGAGCTTTCCGGCGACTTCGGCCGGATCATGGAATGGGCCGATCAGAGCCGCCGGATGACCGTCCGCACCAACGCCGAAACGCCGGCGGATGCGCGTGCTGCCCGTTCCTTCGGCGCCGAAGGCATCGGCCTCTGCCGCACCGAGCATATGTTCTTCGAGGACGACCGCATCAATGTGATGCGCGAAATGATTCTCGCTGAAGACGAGGCGGGCCGGCGCACAGCACTCGCCAAACTTCTGCCGATGCAGCGTTCGGATTTCATCGAGCTCTTCTCGATCATGCACGGCCTGCCGGTCACGATCCGCCTTCTCGACCCGCCGCTCCACGAGTTCCTTCCGAAGACGGACGACGAGATTGCCGACGTTGCCGGAGTCCTGTCCATCGATCCTTCGGACTTGCGCCAACGGGTCGATGCTTTGCACGAGTTCAACCCGATGCTCGGGCATCGCGGATGCCGTTTGGCGATTTCCTACCCGGAAATTGCCGAAATGCAGGCGCGCGCCATTTTCGAGGCCGCGGTCGAGGCCGCGCGCAAGACCGGCGCTGCCGTAGTCCCGGAGATCATGGTACCGCTCGTGGGGCTTCGCTCCGAGCTTGACTACGTCAAGGAACGGATCGAGGCGGTCGCGAAAGACGTCATCGGCGAGGCCGGTGTGAACATCGATTACCTCGTCGGTACGATGATCGAGTTGCCGCGCGCGGCGCTCCGGGCGGACACGATCGCCGAATCGGCCGATTTCTTCTCCTTCGGCACCAACGACCTGACGCAGACCACCTTCGGCATCTCGCGCGATGACGCCGCCCTGTTTCTCGCCACCTACCAGCAGAAGGGCATCATCGAGCAGGATCCGTTCGTCTCTCTCGATTTCGACGGTGTCGGCGAGCTGATCCAGATTGCGGCCGAGCGCGGCCGGCGGACCAAGAAAGGCTTGAAGCTCGGGATATGCGGCGAGCATGGCGGCGACCCCGCGTCCATCCGCTTCTGCGAGGAGGCGGGTCTCGACTATGTCTCCTGCTCGCCCTTCCGCGTGCCGATCGCCCGGCTGGCGGCGGCGCAAGCGGCGATCAACGGCAATGAGAAGGAAGAAGCGCTGGCGGCAAGTTGACGGCCGGTCGGCGTCCGCTTCAATACCAGTAAGGCCTTCGCAGAAGGATGTCGCTTTCGTAGCGGAAGGCTCGTGCTTCGGCGCGGCGGTCGAGTTCTATGCGCTGCAGGCAGGTGGCAAACGCATCGGTGCCGCGGCGAAAGCCATAGGAGGCGCAGGTTGTTTCGTCCTCTGCGCGCCGCTCCTGCGGAGTCATCGTCTGACACCCGGCAAGCATCAATCCTGCCGCGGCGAGTGTCAGCAGTCTCGTTGTCGTCATGGTCATTCCTGCCTCCTGATCGGCGCTCGCTTGCGCAACAGAGATCGGCGGCATGTCGGTTCGTCCTCCGCGCAACGAAGTTGCAAGCAGGAAGGGGATGCATGGTTGCGGTCCGCAGGCGCGATTCAACGGCAACAAGAATACCATGTGTCCGCTGTAGAGTGGCGGTCAATCTAGGGCGATTCCAGGAAAAGTGTGCAACGGTTTTCGGTTTGGAATTGCGTAGTTTCAAAGGGTTAAATCATTTCACCGTTTCAGTGAAACAATGAAATGATCTAATGACGGCGGGCGTCTTATCAGATGCACAAAGGCCACCGTAAACTTCAATTGCTGCAGATCTTTAAAGGAGACATGCAGTGGCCTTATTTCAGATCCGCTCGAGCACGCCGACAAAGGCTTCGGCAAAGCTTTTCAGGTCCGCGGTTCGTTCGCCTGGCTGCTCGACCCGGATCGAAGTCCCGTCTCCGCCCAGGCAGACGAACAGGATTGTCGGCGCCTTTCCGGCATCGCTGTAACGAATGGCGGCGATCGTGAGGCAATCCTCGATGAGACCGGACGCCGGTAGGGTGAAAAGCAATTCCCCTCCGATATCCGCAGCGACAGTGCGCACAAAGGAGGCAAATTCATCCTTGCTCCCGGAAAATCCATCAAGAGAAAGTTCCAGTTCGAGCAGTGCCATCGGTATGGCTGCGTCGCTAGGTTGAGGCAGGAGGGCGGGGGCAGCCTTCGTCACGCTTGTTTCCGGTGCGACCATGATGTCCTCTCCGTTGATTGCCGCGCGTTGTTTCCACTGTCGACGCCGGCCGATGCCTCCGGTTGAACTGCTTCCCGCAACAGAACGTTAAACGAGAATCCTTAATGTCGAAATACCTGTTTAACGAGAATGGCGAATTTACGGCACCACCGCAAGCGCAGTTTCGTCGGGAGATGGGCGAGCATTGGCTGTTCCCACGCCCGACGCCATGGTCTAAGAAGGCCATGGTCTGTTCCGCTTCGGGGATTGATTCCGTTAGATGATTGTCCGCTACGAGCGTCCCTATTCCTACGCCGCGCACTGGGCGCGCGGGCTCGCCCGCATCGCGTTTGCGATCTTCGCGCTGTCGCTGCTGGCGCACCGTTTCGGTCCATTGACGACGCCGCATTTTCTGGCGCTTGCCTCACTGTCGGGCGTTCTTGCCCTGGCTGGCGTGCTGCTCGCGGCAATAGGGCTCACCCGTCTGTGGCAGGTGGCGGCGGTCGGCGGCATCGCATCGCTGTCCGCGCTCGCCTATGCCGCCCCTCCGCTCGGCTTTCTTGGCTACGGCGCCGTGCAATATCTGATACGGCCAAAAATCTACGACGTCACGACCGACACGGTGACGCCGCCGCCGTGGATCAAGGCCCCCGTCACAGAAATGAGCTGGCTCGCGCGCAACCCGACGGTGACGCCGCAGGATCGGGAGGCACAAATCGCCGCCTATCCGGGATTGACGGGCAGGCGCTACGACGGCGCCCTCGACCGCGTGTTCCAGGGCGTGCGCAAGGTCGTCGGAGAGACGCGTATCGCCACCACCGCGGAACTCGGCGTCGACAACGCCCGCGCAGACCTTGAGGATCTGGCCGTTCAGCGCGGCGCTGGAGCGGACACGAGCAGCGAGCCGGACGTCATTCCGGTTCCGGCTGCGCGCCCCGTGCCGGATCTTGATGCGCTTCCGGGACGGCGCTCCACCGACGTCGTGCTGCAGGGCGAATGGCGTACCTTGATTGTCGGCTTCCGCTACGATGTACTGATCAGGCTCCGGGAGGAGGCGGAGACGACTTTCGTCGATTTGCGCGTCGCCTCTCGCCATGGCGCCCATGATCTTGGCATGGGCGCCGCCTTTGCCGAAGAGTTCCTGCGGGCGCTTGACGCCGAGCTTCTGGGCATTGCCGGCGATTGACCGCGCTGCCGGCTGCAGCGCCGCGCGTCTTATCAGACGCGCAAAGGACGCTGTAGCACCTTGAATTGCTGCATGTTTCCTTAAATCGGGTATGATTTAGGGAAACATGGCTTGGTCATCCGGCGCCGCCCGGCACCAGCCGATAGTCGCCGAAGAGCGACGGCGGACCGTCGGTTTCGACGCGGCCCTGTTCCACGAGATCTTCGAGATGCGCCAGGACCGAAAGTGCCGCGGCTCCGTGGAGCCGCGGGTCGGTCGAAGCGTAGATCACCTTCACCATGTCCGGGATTTTCCGGTCGCCGGCGCGGATGCGTTCAAGCACGGAGCGCTCGCGCATCTTGCGGTGTGCCCGAAGGGCGCGGAGGAACGACCCGGGATCGGTCACCGGACCGCCGTGGCCGGGCAGATAGAGCCGATCGTCCCGCTGCAACAGCTTTTCGAGCGAGGCCATGTAGTCGGCCATGGCGCCGTCGGGTGGTGCAACGATACTCGTCGCCCAGGCCATGACATGATCGGCGGAAAAGAAGATGCCGGTGCCGTCGAGCGCGAAGGCGGCGTGATTTGCGGTATGCCCGGGTGTCATTACGGCCGTCAGGCTCCAGCCGTCGCCCTCGACCCGCCCACCTTCGGAAAGCGCGACGTCGGGCATGAAATCCATATCCGAGCTTTCGGCGAAGGGGTTGGTTTCACCGGCATGCAAGGGGCGGGCCGCGCGGTGGGGGCCTTCGGCAACGATCGCGGCGCCGGTCGCGGCCTTTAGCCGGCGCGCGAGGGGGGAATGGTCGCGGTGCGTATGGCTGACGGCGATGTGCGTCACCTCGCAGCCATCGAGCGCCGCCATCAGGGCACGGAAATGTGCGTCGTCGTCAGGCCCCGGATCGATCACTGCGACGGAACGTTTGCCGACAATATAGGTGTTTGTTCCATGGAAGGTGAAGGGGCCGGGATTGTTGACCGTAATGCGCTGTACACCGTCGGCAACAGGCACCGCCTCGCCGTGGGCCGGCTTGAAGTCGAGGTCGAAATCCGGTCCCTGCATGCGTTTCTTCCTGGCTTTCACGTGTACTCGATCTCGATGATGGCCATTGGCTCTGCACCTGCCTTAACCACATTGCAGAGGCGCGCCGCGACAATAGGCCAAAGGGCCATCGGAGGAAACCGCTTCCCACGTTGGAATTTCCCGCAAGGATCGCTGCGCGTACGAGCTGGCCTCTGGCCGACGAAAGAAATCTGCGCCCAACGCGAAGTTAAGCATTGTGACGGGCCACGAGCTTTGCTAATCAGGCGCACGATTTGGCAAGGCGATTTCTCGCCAGCTTTAAGTTGGGGCGTAGCCAAGCGGTAAGGCAGCGGTTTTTGGTACCGCCATTCCCTGGTTCGAATCCAGGCGCCCCAGCCAGTTCCAACACCGGTTCTCTGCCCTCGTCCTGGGCCCATTCGCGGGGGGCGATCACTTGTCCTCCGTCGGCAATCTTTCCTCATCCAATGCGCTCAGGCCTTTGCGGACTCTCGACCACGGCACCGGCTGAAGACGTTCAGGTAATGAGGATGGATTAAGCCAATTGGCGGATACCTAACCCTATTGGAAGGGCATCGCCACGAACCAGCTGTGCTAGACTGAACCATACCCCTGAGGATCACCAGCGCTGTGCGCGCATGACGTTTGTGTCAGTCGCGCCTGGCCGGAGGATCAGTCATGGATATCAAGCTATCCGAGCCGACCTGTGACAGCCCTGCATTCGTCTCCAGGGGATGTCGAACCGCAGCAGTTTCGTGGTACCGCATACGGCCGAGGTCGATCAGTGCCGCCCGCTTCTTCACTCCCTTCTATCTTGTTCTGCTGCTTGGATCGCCGGCAATCAGTGAGCCGGCGTCCGATGCCGGAAGTGACAGCCGGGAACGTGCCGTCATCATTGCCCAACGACCAACACCGGCGCCGGTAAGGCAGCCATCGCCCACCCAAGCCGAAAGGCGCCCGCCCGCGGCGCTAGCGCCGGTGGCGGCGCCGTCGGCGGCGGAGCTATTGTCTGCTCTGAAGCGAGAGCGGTCGAAAGTCCAAGCTTTGCTTCATGACCTGGCGGCCACTCGCAGGGAGCTCGAAGTGGCCCGCCGAGAAACGCAGACGGAGCGTCAGCTGGGCGCCACCTTGACGCAGGAGCTTAGTGCAGCGTGGGCCGACCTGAAAGCCATGAGCGCTCAACTCGATCAGGCAGCGAATACCACGGTACAAGCGAGGGAAGCGGCGGACGCAGTGGTCAATGAGGCCAATGAGAAAGCCGCGCGCGAACGCGCCAGGAGCGCGGCGCTGGAACAAAAGCTCGTCGCGGCGCGCAAGGACGTCGACGCAATCAAGAACGGTGCGCAAACGGCTGGTGATGCGCGAGAGGAAATTCTCCGCCGGGATCTGGCCGCGGCAAGGCGGGAACTCGATGCGATGCGGCGCGCGAGCGACGACGCTGCTCTGCAGGCGCGCAGAGTTGCTGATAAGGCGGTTGAGCAAGAACGAGCTCTGAAACAGCAGCGCCAAAGGGTCGAAGAGCTTGCTCGCGATCTGGCGGCGGTGCGGCGCGAGATGGAGGATTTGAGGGCCAAAGCTGCCGGAGCGATTCGATCCAAGGCCGCCGCGCTGAGAGCGCAGGAAGCCGGGGAGGTGGCGCTGGCTGATGCGAAACAGGCCCTTGATGAGGAGCGGCATAAGCTTAGAGCCTACGAACGCGATCTCGCGGCAGCCCGCCAATCGGTAGCATCCCTTGAGGCTCGCGCCGATCTCGCCGCGGCTGAGCAGGCTGCCGCGATAGAGGCTCGAAAGCTTGCCGAAGCGGCGGAAACGCGGGGAGGCGAAGCGCTCTCATCGGAATCCGAGAAGGCGAGATCTCTTGCGCGCGACCTCGAGGCTGCTCGCCGGGAACGGGCCGATGCGAAACGAGTGCTTGATGAAGAGCGACATAAGCTTGCCACCTACGAACGCGATCTTGCGGCAGCGCGCCAATCGGCAGCAGCCCTTGAGGCGCGCGCCGATCTCGCAGCGGCTGAGCAGGCGGCCGCGCTAGAGGCTCGAAAGCTTGCCGAGGCGGCGGCAAGCCGGGCAGGCGAAGCGCTCGCATTGGAGTCCGAGAAGGGAAGGTCGCTTGCGCGCGACCTCGAGGCTGCCCGCCGGGAACGGGCCGATACGAAACGAGCGCTTGATGTGGAGCAGCACAAGCTTGCAGCCTACGAACGTGATCTCGCGAGAGTCCGCCAATCGGTAGCAGCCCTTGAGGCTCGCGCCAATCTCGCCGCGACCGAGCAGGCTGCCGCGGTAGAGGCGCGAAGGCTTGCCGAGGTAGCGGCAGCGCGGGCTGGTGACGCGCTAGCGTTGGAGGTCGAGAAGGGAAGATCACTCGCCCGCGACCTCGACGTGGCTCGCCGGGAGCGCGACGCGGCAAAGGAGGAATTGACCCGGATCCTAGCGGCGCAGCGCACGGCGTTGGAGCATCGCGAGCAGGCCAATGGCCGCAATCTGACGACGGTGCGGCGCGAGATGGAGGATTTGAAGGCCAAAGCTGCGGCAGCGATCCGATCAGAGGCCGCCGCGCTGAGAGCGCATAAAGCCGGGGAGGTGGCGCTGGCCGATGCGAAACGAGCCCTTGATGAGGAACGGCATAAGCTTAGAGCCTACGAACGCGATCTCGCGGCAGCCCGCCAATCGATAGCAGCCCTTGAGGCTCGCGCCGATCTCGCCGCGGCCGAGCAGGTTGCCGCAGTAGAGGCGCGAAAGCTTGCCGAGGTAGCGGCAGCGCGGGCTGGTGACGCGCTCGCATTGGAGGTCGAGAAGCAAAGATCACTCGCCCGCGACCTCGATGCGGCACGCCGGGAACGCGACGCGGCAAAGGAGGAATTGACCCGGCTCCTAGCGGCGCAGCGCACGGCGTTGAAGCAGCGCGAGCGCGCCGATAGCCGCGATCTGGCGGCGCGTGAGGAGCGGGATAGCATCAAAGCTCCAACTGAGCGCCGCGTGGAGAAAATTGAGAAACCGAAGGCGCGTGCCGGTAATCGCACAAGTGAACGTGCAAAGGCCGCTCAACCGACGGGTACCCGATCGGCTCGTGATCCGGGATCGCGGAAAATTCGCCGGGTGCAGGTCCGCGAGCCAACGCGAGTCGTCCGACCGGCGACGATTGCGCTCCCCGACGCGCTGCTGCCCGAGCGGTTGCCAGTGAGTGGGCTTTGGTAACGGAGGTGGAGGGCAAATTCGAGGGCTGGTTTGCCCGGAGATAAGGAACACGGCAATGCGCGCGAATCTAGCGGTTACATTGTTGGTCACAGTTGTGATCGGCCCTGCCTCGGCCCTTGGCGCTGGCATTACGGTTGGTGGTACCGGCGTCGGTGTCAGCGTGGGGGGCGGCAAGAATGGCGCTTCTGTTAGCACGAGCGTCGGCCAGGTGGGCGGAGCAACGGCTGGAGTCTCGGCCGGTAAGAATGGGCGATCGACCGCTGGGGTCAGTGGAAAAGGTAGCGGTAAGGGCGGCGGCAAATCGGCGGGTACCGGTTCGAAAGGCAGGTCATCGCACGGTGGAAGATCGAGCACTCGCCCTGCGGCGGCTTCAGGTGGTTGGGTTACAGCACCTGCTTCGGGTGCCGTGTCGTCGAGAGGTGTGGGAGCGGGGACCGTTCCGGGGATGGTTTCAGGTGGTCCGACCGCAGGATCCGGGTCGCTGGGAAGTGCCGGCGGGAGTGTCAGCGGGAGCGTAAGTGGCAACATTAGTGGGACTGTCAGTGGCACTGCCAGCCCGGTCACCGGCACTCCCACTGCGGTCATCGGCGGTCCTCCCGCAAGCGGCGCACGACCGCCCGCCGCCCTACCACGCATCCTGTTGCCGTTAAGAGTGGGGCGGATCGGAAACGAGCGAGGCGAACCGGGCTACCCCTTACTGGATCCGGTTCGAACTGCGGCGATTCCGGCCATGCGACGCACGGTGGTTGATGTCTGCCTTGAGGCGATCGCGTCGGCTGCGTCTCCCCTTGGCGCCGTGCGGGTGGGCGCGGCAAGCGCCGGTCCTCTACAGCGGGATGGCCGCGGCGCGCTCGCGGTCCCGCTCGTGGTGCGCGTAGACTACGCACGGCAAGGTGCAATTCAGATCCGTCGGGCGCGGATCACGTGTCGTCTCGACTCGGCCGGCAGGGTTATCTCGGTGATTTAGGCCGTTCGATGCGCGCATGTGACTGCCGCCGGTGGCAAAGTGGGCGGCGGAATCTCAAGCCCCGTCTGACCTGAGGCCCTCCTGGTTGAAGCGTCTTGCTTAGGAACGCTTCAATAAGCTAGCGCGCAGCCGTCCTTGCGCGGGTCCGATCCGGCCTGCAGCACGCCGTTTGCCGGATCGATCATGATCGCCTGTCCGCCGCCATGGGGCATCTCGGCCATCTCGATCTCGTGGCCCAGTGCCGCAAGGCCGTTCAGCACATGCTCGCGGACGCTGCGCTCGGCCTCGAAGCGGCCCATTTGGTGGAAGCCGCGGGCGCAGTCGATGGCCTCCTGAACATTCATGCCGAAGTCGAGGATGTTCGTCAGCACATGGCTTTGGCCGACCGGTTGGAAGCCGCCGCCCATCACGCCGAAGCAAAGCCAGGGCCTGCCGTCCTTCATGGCCATCGCCGGGATGATGGTGTGCAGCGGGCGCTTCAAAGGCGCCACGCAATTGGGATGCTCGGGATCGACGCTGAAGCCGGTGCCGCGGTTCTGCAAGAGCACGCCGGTCTTCGGGCTGCTAAGGCCGGTTCCATAGGACCAGAACAGCGAGTTGATGAAGGAGCAGGCATTGCCCTCCTCATCGACGACGCTGATATAGACCGTATCGCGATGGGTGGTGGTGCCGCCAACGGGGCCAAGCGCCGGCATGGCCTTCTTCAGGTCGATACGGCCGCGAAGCTCGTCGGCAAAGGCGGCTGAGAGCAGCTTCTGTACCGGAACATCGGCGAAGGCGGGGTCGGCGACATATTTATCGCGCGCTTCGAAAGCCAGCCTCGTGGCCTCGGCTTCGATATGGAAACGCTCGACGCCGACCGGATCGTATTTGCTGAGGTCGAAGCCGCTGAGGATGTTGAGCATCAGCAATGTTGTGATGCCGACGCCGCTCGGTGGGATTTCCAGGAGTTCGATGCCGCGGTAGGTCGTCGAAATCGGCTCGACCCAGAAGGCCTCTTGCGTGGCGAAATCCTCCAGCGCATGCAGGCCGCCCAGGCTGCGCAAGTAGGCCACGATGTCTTCGGCAACCCACCCGGTATAAAAGCCATCGCGGCCCTTGGCGGCGATCTCGCGGAGGACTTTCGCATGTTCGGGCTGGTGGAAGACCTCGCCGGCTTTCGGGGCGCGTCCGCCTTCCTTCAACCACATGCGCGCGCTGTTGGCGTCCGCTTTCAGCTTGCCTTCGTTGCGGCGCCAATCGGTGGCGACGCGCTCGGTCACCACAAAGCCTTCCTCGGCGTGGCGGATGGCGGGCTGCAACAGCTCGGCGAGCGGAATGGAGCCGAAACGCTGGTTCAGCTTGCTCCAGGAATCGACTGCGCCGGGGATCGTGACGGCATGCACCGAGGTCAGCGCGATCTCTTTGAGTCCCTGCCTCAAAAGGTGCTCGGCCGTAAGGCCTCTTGGCGCCCGGCCCGCGCCGTTTAAGCCATAGACCTCGCCGCCCCTGGCGGAACCCTCCGGGTTGGTGCTGCCGGGGGCGAAGAGCACGAAATTGTCGCCGCCGATGCCGGTCGAGCCCGGCTCGACCACGCATTGCACGGCGCAGGCGGCAATCGCGGCGTCGGCAGCGTTGCCGCCGCGGCGCAGGATCTCTATGGCGGTGAGCGTGGAAAGAAAATGCGAGGTGGCGGCGGCGCCACGCCGGCCCATGACGACGGAACGGCCGGGCAGGTGCAGGTCACGCATGGGGAGCTCCGGGAGTCTCGGGGAAAACACGGGACTTGGAGCCTATGCCCACCCCGCCCCGATGGGAAGGCCCAATCACGCGGCACGGGCAGGTGTCACGATCATGGCGGCGGCGCAAAAAAACCGCCGGCTTTCGCCGGCGGGTTGTCGAGTCGTTGCGGAGGTGAATCTCACTCCGCCTTGGCGCCGCCCAGAAACTCCTCGCACCAGCTCGGGCCTTTGGCGCGCTTGCGATCGCCGACGAGGCGGACGGCGCGGATGACGTAGTCGGAGGAGACGGTGAGTTGTACGGAGCAACTTAGGTATTCCGTGCGGGCGGCGGAGATGCGCTTGCCGCGTTTGCCGTCCGCCGTCTTCTCATACTCGGCCGGGATCTTCCGGGCCTTATAGCCGCCCTTCCAGCTGTAGACGGTATCGTCGCCGTTTTCGACGTCGGCAATCGGGGGGCCGAACTGAGCGAAGAAGGTGCCCGCGGGCTTGCCCAGCCATTGCGTCTCGACCGCGTTTCTCGCCACCCCCGAAGTCGTCGTGCAGCCGGCAAGGGCCAGCACAAAGCCGGCGACCGTCATCATGCGGAAGTTCATGTTTTTGTCCCTTTGAGTCTCGTTCTGAAATGTGCGGCGCGGAAGTCCGTATCCCCCGGATTTCCCAGCTTTCCGCTGAGCCTCTAGCGCCAAAGCGTGCGAAAGAAAATCCGCCCTGGCCGCCGGGTTTCAGGAAAATATGAAGCGTTGCAGAAACGCCCTATTGCCGCTTGGCGGGCGGCGGGCCGTCGGTCTTCCACTGCGCGAAATTTTTGCGTCAGACGGCATTCTTTTTTGCGCTGGGCGCTTGTGAAATCGAAAATGCTGTTCTATAGAGGCGCCGCTGGTCACGGAGTGTAGCGCAGTCTGGTAGCGCACCACGTTCGGGACGTGGGGGTCGCGTGTTCGAATCACGCCACTCCGACCAGCCAAATCAATCACTTACAGAACATTTCTTGAAACGCAACGCGCCTTGCCGGGCAACGGCGGCTTGTCGCCGAGGCGGATGCACGTGCGATTGGACGCGGCGCTATAGCCGCTTCGGCTCGGCGGCCTGAACCGACGCGGGCAGGCGCCTTGTTGTTCACTTTGAAATAGACCGTAAACCAAATGTTATCTATTCACGGTGAACGATCAGCGCCACTATCCCTTCAACAAACGCATTGCCGTGAGGTCGTGATGTTGAAGGAACCAATTTTCACACTGCGCGAAATCGTTATCTGGTCGGCCATCATAGGCAGCGTCGTCGGCTACCAGCTTTGGCGCAACGCCGATCCGCCGCCGCTAACGATGCAACTGGCCCCGATCGAGCGGCGGGCTTGACCAATCCGCGATGGGCTCCTCACTCCTCGGGAAGTCCGTTGCGTCGTGCAGCCTTGAGCAGAACGAGTTCGGGTGCAGCAGACCCGAATTCGTCTTCCAGACGACTGGCCTCTTCCTCATCCAGGCGGTATTTCCGCGCAAATGCTTCGATCGCCATCGTGCGGCCGTCTAAGCCACCGTCGGGCGTTTCCTTCGTGTTGCCGCCCGCCATAGCTGCGCCTCCCTGTGATGCTGGGCGAAAAGCTACAGCGCCGCGCGTCCAATCGGACGCGCAAAGGTCGCTGTAGCACTTTGAATCGCTGCATGATTTTTTCCTTAAATCGAATCCGATTTAAGGAATCATGCAGCAGGGCGGTGGCGACAGTTTGGAAGAGGACAGGGAGCAAAAAAAGGGGCCAAGCGGCCCCTTTTTTCGGATTCGATAAGTTGTCGGTCAGCCGTCGATCGTGTCGATGATTTCGGCCGCCTTGCCGGCGGTGACGCGACGGACCTCCACGTCCTCGCGCCGGCCCGCGAAGAGTTCCGTTGCCATCAATTGGTCGGCGAGATCCGCCGGCAGCGACAGGATCACCCGGCTTTCTTCCGCATGGATGCCGCCAAGGGCGGCGCGCTTGGCGGTGATCATGCCGCCGGCAACCGTGTTGTTGGTGTCCGGATCGATCAGAATGAAAGCGCCGGTGGTGCGGTTCTGTTCGTAAGCGTCGAAGATCGCCTGTTCATCGAAGATGAGATGAACCTTGCCGATGGCGTTCATCGGCAGCTCGTCCGCATGGTTCCACTTGCCGGTCTTGAGATCGAGCTGGCTCGCGGGTTGAACTTGCACGCGCTGGCGGCGGCTGCCGGATTTCAGCCAATAGCGTTTGCCGGGCTGGATACCCTCCGGCTGAAGGGCAACGAGCTGGGCGTCGAAAGCAAGTCCGGTCATCGGCTGGCTGTCGATTGCCGCGATCACGTCGCCGCGCGAAACGTCCACCTGGCGGTCGAGCACCAGCGTAATCGCGTCGCCGGCGACGGCCGCATTGCGCACGAGATCGAAGGTGACGATCTTGGTGACGTTGGCAACCATGCCGGATGGCAGGATCACGACGGAATCGCCGGGCTTCACAGAGCCGCCGGCAACCGTGCCCTGATAGCCGCGGAAGCTCTCGCCGGGGCGCGAGACGCGCTGCACAGGCAGGCGGAAACCGACGGTCTGTGCAGAGCGGGTCGTTGCGAGTTCCAGAACCTCGATCAGCGTCGGGCCATCGTACCAGGGCATGGAAGCGCGGCCGTCATAGACGACGTTCTCGCCCTTGAGCGCCGAAACCGGAATCGCCGTGACCTGGCGCACGCCGAGCGAAAGGGCCAGTTCCCTGAACTCGTGCGAGATCTGCTCGAAGCGGGAGCGGTCGTAGTTGGTAAGGTCGATCTTGTTGACGGCAAGCACGAACTGGCGGATGCCCATCAGGGTAGCGATCGTCGCGTGACGGCGCGTCTGCTCCAGGAGGCCGACGCGCGCATCGACCAGCAACACAGCGAGATCGGCGGTCGAGGCGCCGGTCGCCATGTTGCGGGTATATTGTTCGTGACCCGGCGTGTCGGCAACGATGAAGGAGCGCTTGTCGGTCGAGAAGTAGCGATAGGCGACATCGATGGTGATGCCCTGTTCACGCTCGGCTTGCAGCCCGTCCAAAAGCAGCGCGAAATCGGGCAGGCCGAGATCGTTCTGCTTGCCGTTGGAATCGCGCTGGAGGGTCGCGGCCTGGTCTTCCTTGACCGCCTTGGTGTCCCAAAGCAGCCGGCCGATCAGTGTCGATTTTCCGTCGTCGACGCTGCCGCAGGTGATGAGCCGAAGCGGGCGGGAATCGCGCGTGGCGCGCACCGGCTCCTGCGCCGTATAGGTCACGACTTCGGTTGCGTCGTCCAGGGCGGCGTTCGCGATTGCGGGTGCGGTCATCAGAAATATCCCTCGCGTTTCTTCTTTTCCATCGAACCGGACTGGTCCCGATCGATGGCGCGTCCCTGCCGTTCGGAGACGGTCGCGGTTTCAAGTTCGGAAATGATGTCGTCGAGCGTTGTGGCGCCGGAGCGGATTGCTCCTGTCAGCGGGAAGCAGCCGAGCGTGCGGAAGCGGATCACCTCCTCGCGCTTCACTTCGCCCGGAAGCAGTTCGAGACGCGGATCTTCGGCAAGGATCATCATGCCGTCGCGCTCGACGATCGGACGTTTCTTGGCGAAATAGAGCGGCACGATCGGGATTTCTTCTGCCTGGATGTAGCGCCAGATATCGACCTCGGTCCAATTGGAGAGCGGGAAGGCCCGCACGCTCTCGCCCTTGCGGATCATACCGTTATAGATGTTCCAGAGCTCGGGGCGCTGGTTGCGCGGATCCCAGCGATGATCCGGCGTGCGGAACGAATAGATCCGCTCCTTCGCGCGGCTTGCTTCCTCGTCGCGGCGTGCCCCGCCGAAAGCGGCATCGTACTGACCGGCATCAAGCGCCTGACGCAGCGCTTCGGTCTTCATGATGTCGGTATAGAGCGCAGAGCCGTGCGAGAAGGGGGTCACGTTCTCTGCCGCCCCGCGCGGGTTGGTGTGGACGACTAGGTCGAGATCGTATTTTTCGACGATCTCGTCGCGAAATGCGATCATCTCGCGGAACTTCCAGCCGGTGTCGACATGAAGCAGCGGGAAGGGGACGCGGCCGGGATAGAAGGCCTTGCGTGCCAGATGCAGAAGCACGGACGAATCCTTGCCGATCGAGTAGAGCATTACAGGACGCTCGAATTCGGCGGCGACCTCACGGAAAATGTGGATCGCTTCGTTTTCGAGCGCTTTCAGATGCGGATCGAGCGGCGGCTTCGTGCTCTGCGGATTATGCAGTTCCGTTTCCGGATGGTTATGGGGCATTTCGAACTCCGGGGAGGATACTTGTCTCTTGGTGCGCAGGTCGTCTCAGGCGGCACTGCTGGCATTGGGGATGATGGAGGAGGCCGCTTCCGGCACGTGCAGGCCGCATTCGCGCTTCTCGTCGTTCTCCCACCACCAGCGTCCGGCGCGCTCCGGCTCGCCGGGCTTTATCGCGCGGGTGCAGGGTTCGCAACCGATCGACGGATAGCCGCGGCTGTGCAGCGGGTTGACCGGAATGGCCTGGGCCGCGACATGGGCGCGGATCGTCTCGATATCCCAATCCGCGAGCGGATTGATCTTGATGAGCCCGCGTTCGATGTCGGCTTCGGCAAACGGCGTAGCCGCACGATTGCCCGACTGACTGCGGCGAAGGCCGGTGATCCAGTAGTGTGCTCCCTCGAGCGCACGCGCAAGCGGCTTCAGCTTGCGCACGCCGCAACAGGCATGTCTGGCCTCGACGCTCTCGTAAAAGCCGTTCATGCCGTATTGCGCCACATAGGCTTCGATATCGCTCTTTTCAGGGTGGTAACGCTTGATGAGGATACCGTAGGTCTCCTCGGTCTTGTCGATGAGCGCTACCGTCTCGTTGAAGAGGCGGCCTGTCTTTAGCGTCGCGACTTCGATGTCGAGACGGTTGCTGCCGATGGCGGCGGTGATCACCTGATCCTCGATCCCGAGCGACGTCGTGAAGACCGCGCGGCCTTCGAGATCGGCGACGAGCGCCAGCCGCCCGGCAAGGTCCAAGCCTTCGAGCTTGTCGTTCAGGGCCTTCGCTTCGGCTTCGAGGGATTGCGTGGTCATGGCTCAATCCTGTTGCAATTTGCACGGAATATCGCAGCCGTTCATGACAAAGGACAGAAAAACGGATTTCTATTGCTCAAGGATCAGAGCAAATATCTCTCTGATCCAGAAAGTTCTAAGAAAACCTAGTAATTTAGTAGGTTATAATCGGTCGGAAGAATGAAGGCGAAGTTGCCGTCGCGCATGCGCCGGCGCCTGCCGTTCAAGAATTGTTGAATGCCCTGTCCTTCCGCCTCCCGCGCTCCAGGTTCAGGCTGATTCTGCGATCCCATGAAAGGAGACAAGAGATGGCCAGGTCCTTATCCGCTCGCCTCCTCGTCGCGGGCGTCTTCGGCCTGCTTGTCGCGACAGGCGCCTATGCGCACCATGGCTGGTCTTGGGCGGAGGCCGAACAGATGGAGCTTTCGGGAACGATCCGTGCGATTTCCATGGCGCCGCCGCATCCGACCCTTCGGGTGGAGACGGAGAATGACGGCATCTGGCGGGTCGAGCTCGGCAATCCGCGGCTGACCGAACGCTCCGGTTTCGTCGAGGGTGTCGCGAAGGTCGGCGATCCGATCGTCGCCCTCGGCAACCGCTCGCTCGACCATAATGAGAAGCGAATGAAGGCCGTTCGGATCACGGTAGCCGGAAAGGTCTACGACATCTATCCCGAACGGATACAGACGAACTGATGAGCGGGGCGGAGGTCCTGGAGTGGATCGGCGCCCTGCCTTTTGCGGTGGCGATACGGCGCTCGGCGACCCTGTACCTCTTCGCCAACGCCGCCCATATCCTGTCGATCGGGCTCGTCGTCGGTGCGATTCTGCCGCTTGATCTCAGGCTGCTGGGTTTCTTCGCGAAGGTGCCGGTTGCAGTCGTCGGGCCGTATCTGTCGCGTGCGGCGGCGGTCGGCGTGGCGCTGGCAATCGTCACCGGCCTCTGCCTCTTCAGCGTCCGGCCGGTTGAATATGCCGGCAACCCGGCGTTTCTGACGAAGATCACGCTGCTCTCGCTCGGCATCGTCAACGCTGCGCTATTGCACATGACGCCGCAATGGGCCGCCGCCGTCAAAGGTGGATCGCTTTCCTTGAGGGTCCGCCTTTCGGCGCTGCTTTCCATGGCGATCTGGACCGGCGCGGTGCTTGCCGGCCGCTGGATCGGCTTCCTGTTGGAATAGATTTATCGCATCGGCTCGAAAATCGGACCCGATTTTCGGAAAGCACGATCCGTAGATTCAAAGAGTTATCGATCGTTTAGTGCCCAGCGTGGATTGACCCACGGCTCCTGGTTGGAGCGGGCGAGTGGCTGCTTGCCGAGGATATGGTCGGCCGCCTTCTCGCCGGTCATGATCGACGGGCCGTTGAGGTTGCCGTAGGTGACATGCGGGAAGATCGAGGAGTCGGCGACGCGCAAGCCATCGACCCCGATCACCCGCGTTTCCGGATCCACGACCGCCATCGGGTCGTCCTTGGCGCCCATCTTGCAGGTGCCGCAGGGGTGGTAGGCGCTTTCGAGATGCTCGCGCAGGAAGGCGTCGATCTCGTCGTCCGTCTGGACCTTGTCGCCCGGCTGGATTTCCGGCCCGCGATACTGGTCGAAAGCCTTCTGGCTGAAGATCTCGCGCGTCAGCCGAACGCAGTGGCGGAATTTCTCCCAATCCTCCGGGTGGCTCATGTAGTTGAAGCGGATCACCGGATCGGCCTTAGGCTCGGACGAGCGAAGGGTGACGCTGCCGCGCGACTTGGACAGGTTGTAGCCGACATGCACCTGGAAGCCATGCGTGTTGGCCGCCGCCTTGCCGTCGTAGCTGATCGCCACCGGCAGGAAATGGTACTGGATATCGGGCTGTTTGATCCCCGGCGCCGAGCGCAGGAAGGCGCAGGCCTCGAATTGATTGGAAACACCAAGGCCTCTCTTGAAGAACAGCCATTGCGCGCCCGCGACGCCCTGCCAGAACCACGGCAGCCAGGAATAAAGCGACACCGGCTTGGTGCTCACCTGCTGGAAGTAGAACTCCATGTGATCCTGGAGGTTCTGGCCGACGCCCGGCCGGTCGGCCTTCACCTCGATGCCCATCTCCTTCAGATGCGCCGCCGGGCCGATGCCGGAGAGCATCAACAGCTTCGGCGAGTTGAAGGACGAGGCCGACACGATCACCTCGCGATTGGCCTTCACCACCTCGGTCCGGCCATTGCGCTCGATCTCGACACCGGTCGCGCGGCCGTTCTCGATGACGATTTTGTGGGCGAGGCAGCGGATCAGTTCGACATTCGGACGCTTGAGCGCCGGCTTCAGATAGGCAGAAGCGGCCGACCAGCGCCGACCTAGCCAGGTCGTCTGCTCCATCAGGCCGAAGCCTTCCTGCTTGGAGCCGTTATAGTCGTCGGTGAGTTCGAACCCCGCCTGCTGTCCCGCCTGGATGAAGGCGTGAAAGAGCGGGTTCCTGACGCTGCCGCGCTGGATATGCAGCGGCCCCTGCGTGCCGCGCCAGCCGTCTTCGCCGCCATGCGAATGTTCCATCCGCTTGAAATAGGGCAGCACGTCCGCATAGGCCCAGCCCTGGGCGCCCAGTTCCTCCCAGCGATTGAAGTCCTCCGCGTGGCCGCGCACATAGACCATGCCGTTGATCGAGGAGGAGCCGCCGATCACCTTGCCGCGCGGCGCGGTGATGCGCCGGTTGTTAAGGTTCGGCTCGGGTTCCGAAAGGTAGCCCCAATTGTAGCGGTCCATGCTCATCGGCCAGGCGAGCGCTGCCGGCATCTGGATGAACGGGCCGATGTCCGAGCCACCAAACTCCAACACGATGACGGAATGCTTGCCGTCTTCCGACAGGCGATAGGCCAGCGCCGAGCCAGCCGAACCGGAACCGATGATGACGAAATCTGCCTGCATTCTTCTTTCTTTCTTGTATTTGGATGCCCCTCATCCGGCTGCCGCCACCTTCTCCCCGCGCGCGGAGAGAAGAGACACGCGGCGCCTGCTCAAGCCCCCTCCGCCGCTGGCGCGGAAGCTCGCCGCGCCTCCAGTCCCTTCTTCCCGCTCGCGGGGGGAGGATAGGGTGAGGGGCAAAATGCCAACTGCAACTGTCAGTACGGCGCCTCTACCTTCCCCATGGCGACATATACGGTCTTGAGCTCGGTATAGTGATTGAGCGCCGCGACGGAATTTTCCCGCCCGAAGCCCGATTGCTTCGAGCCGCCGAAGGGGATCTCAACCGGGCAGAGGTTATAGGTGTTGATCCAGAGCGTGCCCGCCTCGATCTGGTCGACCACCCGGTGTGCGCGGGTGATGTCGGCCGTGAAGACGCCGGCGGAGAGGCCGAATTCGGTCGCGTTCGCCCGTGCCACGACCTCCGCCTCATCGTCGAAGTCGAGCACGCACATGACCGGTCCAAAGATCTCCTCGCGCGCGATCGTCATCTCGTCGGTGACGTCGGCGAAGACCGTTGGCTGGATGTAGGTTCCGTCGGTATTGACGGCATTGGGGATACCGCCGCCGGTCACGAGCCGCGCGCCCTCCGCCTTACCCTTCTCGATATAGGCGAAAACCTTGTCGCGTTGCGCCCTCGAGACCATCGGCCCGAGCTGCGTCGCTTCATCCATCGGATCGCCGATGACGATCGCTTCGGTGCGCTCCTTCAGCCGCGCCAGAAACGCGTCCTTGACTTTCCTCTGGACGAAGACGCGGGTGCCGTTCGAGCAGACTTGCCCCGTCGAATAGAAGTTGCCAAGCATGGCGCCGCCGATGGCGCTTTCGAGATCGGCGTCATCGAAGACGATTAGCGGCGACTTGCCACCAAGCTCCATGGTGACGTGCTTGAGTTCGGCTGCGGCGGCTCCTGCCACTTTTTTGCCGGTCGGCACCGAGCCGGTGAGCGACACCTTGGCGACATCGGGGTGGTTGACGAGCAGCGGACCGGTCGACCGGTCGCCCTGGATGACATTGTAGAGGCCCTTGGGCAGGCCGGCCTCGACCAGGATTTCGGCGATCTTCAGCGCGCCGAGGGGCGTGTTTTCCGAAGGCTTGAAGACCATGGCATTGCCGGCCGCCAGCGCTGGTGCACCCTTCCAGCAGGCGATCTGCTGCGGGTAGTTCCAGGCGCCGATGCCGACGCAGACGCCGAGCGGCACGCGCTTGGTATAGGCGAAATCCTGCCCGAGCGGAATATAGTCGCCATTGAGCGCCGCAGCCGCGACGCCGCCGAAGAATTCGAAGCTGTCGGCGCCCGAGGTGGGGTCGGCGACGATCGTTTCCTGGATCGGCTTGCCGGTGTCGAGCGTCTCGAGTTCGGAGAGCTCGCGGTTGCGCTCGCGCATGATTTCGGCCGCGCGCTTGAGGATGCGGCCGCGCGCTGTCGGGCTCATCGCCGCCCATTCCGGCTGCGCCCGTTTCGCCGCGGCGATCGCCCTTTCGACGATCGCCGGCGTCGCCGCATGGAGGCGGGCGATCACCTCGCCAGTCGCCGGATACACGCTCTCGATCACGGTGCCGGCGGTGTCCTCGACATATTCGCCGTCAATGAAGTGCGAGGCTTTCGGTTGGGCTTTCATGTCATTCTCCCCGCGGATAGCGCTTGGATTCTTCGAGATTGTCGAGGTTCATGTGGTTGCGCATGTAGCGCTCGGATGCCTTCTGCAGCGGCTGGTGGTCCCAGGGATAATAGGCGCCGTTCCTGAGTGCCTCGTAGACTACCCAGCGCCGCGCCTGGCTTTCGCGCACGGCCGCGTCGAAGGCCTCCATGTCCCAGTGGGCGGCGCGCATGTCGCGGAAGGCCTTGAGCGTCGCCTGGTCGACGGGTCCGCGCGGATTTTCCGCAAGATTGGTGAGTTCCAGCGGATCGGCCTCGAGATCGTAGAGCTGGTCTGGGTCGAGCGCGCAGTGGATATATTTCCACTTACCCTCGCGGATCGCCACGAGCGGCGCGTAGGAAGCCTCCGCCGCATATTCCATCAGCACCGGTTCCGTGCGCTCCGTACCGTTCACCATCGGCAGAAGGCTGACGCCGTCCGTCCACGGCTGCACCTCGTCCATGGAAATGCCCGCGAGGTCGGCAAGCGTCGGCGTCACATCGAGGTTCGAGGTTGGCGTCAGATGCAGGCCGGTCGCGACCCCCGGTCCCGCGATCATTAACGGCACGCGCGCCGAGCCTTCGAAGAAGTTCATCTTGAACCAGAGGCCACGCTCGCCGAGCATGTCGCCGTGGTCGGAGCAGAAGAGGATGAGGGTGTCGTCAAGCATCCGCGTGCGCGTGAGCGTATTGATCAGTTCTCCCACTTTTTCGTCGAGATAGGAGATGTTAGCGAAATAGGCCCGCCGCGACCGGCGGATGTTCTCCTCGGTCACCTCGAAGTTTTCGTAGTCGCAGGAGAGCATGATACGCCGCGAATGCGGGTCCTGCTGATCGAAGGGGAGGGCGCCGACCTCGGGCAGCAGATGCTCGCAGTTCTCGTAGAGATCCCAGAACTTGCCCCGTGCAACGTAGGGATCGTGCGGATGGGTGAAGGAAACGGTGAGGCACCAGGGGCGGCGGGCTTCGTCGTCACTCTCGCGCGAGAGTTGGTAGAGCTTCTGGTTCGCCAGAAACGCCACCTCGTCGTCATATTCCATCTGGTTGGTGATTTCCGCCACACCGGCGCCGGTGACGGAACCGAGATTGTGGTACCACCAGTCGATCCGCTCGCCGGGCTTGCGGTAGTCTGGCGTCCACCCGAAATCGGCCGGATAGATATCGGTCGTCAGCCGCTCTTCGAAGCCATGCAATTGATCTGGCCCGACGAAATGCATCTTGCCGGAGAGCGCCGTGTAGTATCCGGCCCGGCGCAGATGGTGGGCATAGGTGGGGATCGAGGACTGGTACTCGGCGGCGTTGTCGTAGACGCGGGTGCGGCTCGGCAATTGCCCGGCCATGAAGGACGCGCGGGCGGGAGCACACAACGGCGACGACGTGTAGTTGTTCCGGAAGCGGGCCGAGCGCTTCGCCAGCGCCTTGAGGTTCGGCGCATGCAGGAAGTCGGCGGGGCCGTCCGGAAAGAGCTTCCCGTTCAGTTGGTCCACCATGATGATCAGAATATTGGGCTTCCCGGCGGTCACTTGGTTGGTTCCTCGGTGGTTCGAACTGCAGTCTGTTAGGTTGTTGCAGGCGATCGCCATGCCGCGGCCGCCAAATCCCCTCTCCCTGCGTGCGGGGAGAGGGTTAGGGTGAGGGGCAATTTCCGCCACCAGCCGCCCGCAAATGCGCGGTCACATAATCCTCTGTCAGCGCGATCGAAGCTTCGATGCTGATCGGCGCCGATTTCAGACTTTGCCGGATGTAGAGCCCGTCGATCATCGCAGCCGCGCCCTCGGCGATGCGTTCCGCGTCATCGAACGGGCAGAGCGCCCTGAGGCTCGCCAGCAGGTTGGAGCGCAGCCGCCGCGCGTAGATGACGAGCAGGCGACGGACATCTTCCGATCGTTGCGCTTCCGAATAGAAGGCGAGCCAGGCGGCGACCGTCTCTGGCGCGAACTGATCTGCGCGAAAGCTCACGCGGATCAACGCGCTCACCCTCTCGCGCGGCGTCGCTGCTGCCCGCAACGCCGCGACCGCGTCGTTGCGCAGCCGCGCCAAAAGACTGCGGATCGTTGCGATCAACAATTGTTCCTTGCTGCCGAAGTAGTGGTGCGCCAGCGCAGGCGAGACCCCGGCGGTCCTCGCGATATCCGACATGGTGACCGAGAGCGTGCCCTGGTCGCCGATCACGCGCAGCGCCGCATCCACCAGTGCCTTTCGGCGTACAGGCTCCATCCCGATTTTCGGCATCCGAAACTCCCTCGAATGCCTTCAGTCTATTTTTGATTGACTCATCAATCAATAAAAAATTTATCGCATTTTCTCTTTCTTTTTGTTGAGAAATCCGGCTCAATCACGAGGCGGCGTTCATCTTGCCGATAGGACTGGAGGTTGAAAATGGCTCACACGTTCGATCCCGCCGGTAGAGAGGCTGTCGCCGGAAAATGGGCGTGGTTTGTCGCGCTCGGTGTGCTGTTGATCATGTGCGGCGGCATCGCTTTCGGCAATCTGCTTATGGCGACGGTCGCTTCGGTCTATTACGTCGGCCTGATCATGCTCATTGGTGGGCTGCTCAACCTTGCCCACGCGTTTCAGGTCAAGGGCTGGGAAAGCGTCCTCTATTGGGTCTTGAGCGGTGCGTGTTATGCGGCCGCCGGCCTCTTTGCCTTCATTAACCCGCTTCTTGCTTCCTCGATCCTGACTTTCCTGTTGGCTGTGGCGCTGATCGTTGCCGGCTGTTTTCGCATCTGGGTCGGCTTCAAGCTCAGGCCGCTCCCCGGCTGGGGTTGGATCGTCGTCGGCGGCCTCGTTACGCTCGTCGCGGGCCTCGTTATCGCCGCCGGTTGGCCGGTCAACAGCCTCTGGATCCTCGGCCTGTTCCTTGCGGTCGATCTCGTCATGCAAGGGCTCGCCTCGATCGCCTTCGGCGTTCTCGCGAAGGGCTGAGGAAGAGGGCGGCATCGGCGTTGTGCAACCATGAGGAGCGCATGCCGATCCGCTCTACTCGGCTTGCGAATCCTTCATCAAACTTTCACATTCGCGAAAGGTTTCGTTGACGCTTGCCCCCGATGCTGGCGCGGCCATTGTCTGTGTGTGTTCCCTGGAGCCCGGCATGTCCGTCGTCCCCGCCGAAATCCTCTCGCTTCGCCGCTTCGGCGACGACCAGATCGTCACGCTTGCCAAGCTCGTGATCGAGAACGCCTTCCAGCCGATCGTCGAGGCGACGACCGGTGCCGTCTTCGGTTACGAATCGCTGATGCGCGGGTTCCAGCGTCTGGGCTTTGCCTCGCCACTCGAATTGCTGGACAAGGCGGAGGAGGTGGGCCAGCTGCTGGCGCTCGAACACCTTATCAACAGCCGCGCCGTCGCCGCCTTCGCCACGATTCCCGATTTTTCGGCCCGGACCCTGTTCCTGAATTTCGATTCGAGGCTGGTCGGTGGGGAGGACGATATCGTCGAGCGCCTCGTCAACCACCTGAAGCGCGCCAACATTGCACCGTCCTCGCTCTGCTTCGAGCTTTCGGAGCGCTTCGACAGCGGCAAGATGCCGGATTTTTCCGCGCTGGTCAGGCAATTGCGGCTTGCCGGTTTCAAGCTTGCGATCGATGATTTTGGTGCGGGCTTCAACGGGTTGAAGTTGCTGTGCGACCAGCCTGTCGACTACGTCAAGATCGATCGGCATTTCATCTCCGGCATCGAGCGGGATCCCCGCAAGCGCCACCTCGTCCGCCACACGGTCAACACGGCCCATGTGCTCGGAACGCGGGTGATTGCGGAGGGCGTGGAGACGGAAGCCGAGTTCCTCGCGTGCCGTGATCTCGGCTGCGACCTGGTTCAGGGTTATTTCGTTGCCCGCCCCACCACACACTTAAGCGAGCTGCAGCCGGTTTATCCCCATCTGGAATTGAGCGGCGCCGCGCGGCGCTCGTCAGCGACGCTCGACAGTATCCTGATCAGGAAACAGATCGAACAGCTTCCGGCCGTCAGGGAAAGCGATGAACTCGAATCCGTCTTTGATCTGTTCCGGCTCAATCCGCGCCAGGCCTTCTTTCCGGTGCTGAACGCCAATGGCGAGCCGCGCGGCATACTGCACGAGTATCACGTCAAGGAAATGATCTATCATCCCTTCGGCCGGGACCTTCTGAAGAACCGCATCTACCAGCGCCGTATCTCGCACTTCGTGAGCCCGGCCCCGATTGCCGATCTCGACACGCCCGCCGACGAGATGCTGAAAATCTTCGCCGGCATGGACGGCAGCGACTGTGTGATCCTGACTGAAAACATGCGCTACGCCGGCATTCTTTCCGCTTCGTCGCTGCTGAAGATCATCAACGAGAAACAGTTGAAGACGGCGCAGGAGCAGAACCCGCTAACGGGCCTGCCGGGCAACCGCGCGATCCGCGACTATGTGCAGGATGCGATCCTCGACGGCGATGAAACGCGCTATTTCTGCTATTGCGACTTCGACAACTTCAAGCCCTTCAACGACACCTATGGCTTTCAGAAGGGCGACTTGGCGATCACGCTGTTCGCGGCCCTGCTCAGGCGCCACTTCATCGGCGAGGAGAAGTTCCTGGGGCATGTCGGCGGCGACGATTTCTTCGTCGGCGTCAGCGGCTGGACGGATCAGGAAATCCGCACCGTCCTCATGCGCCTTGTCGACGATTTCCGCTCTGACGTCCGGCAGCTCTATTCCGATAAACATCAGGCGGAAGGACGGATCAGTGGATACGGCCGTGACGGCGCCAGCAAGAATTTCCCGCTGATGCGTTGTTCGATCGCCGTTCTCGTGCTGCCGCAGGGCTTCATTCTTTCGGATAGCCAGACGGTCAGCGCGAAGATTGCCGAAATCAAGGCGCGTGCCAAGGCGAGCGAATGCGGTCTCGTGCTCGAGCTGCTCCACGGAGACTGACCGGGTCGGGATCCGACTTTCCGGAACCACAAGCAGGCGATAGGTATAGTCGCAACGACGCTTGCGAGGATGCCGCCATGACCCTTCCGACTGAAATGACCTATGTGGACCTGCCGAGCCCGGGGGGACCAGAAAACATGGTTTTGGCGCGCGGGCCGCTACCGGACGTCAAGGCCGGCGATATCCTGATCCGTGTCGAGGCAGCCGGCATCAACCGGCCCGACGTCCTGCAGCGCAAGGGCGACTATCCGCCGCCGCCCGGCGCGAGCCCAGTCCTCGGCCTTGAAGTCGCCGGCGAGATCGTGGCGGTGGGCGAGGGCCCAAGCGGCTTCTCGATAGGGGACAAGGTTTGCGCTCTCGCCAACGGCGGCGGTTATGCGGAATATTGCGCCGTGCCGGCGACGCAGGCACTCGCCTGGCCAAAGGGCTATGACGCGACAAAGGCGGCGGCGCTGCCGGAAACCTTCTTCACCGTCTGGGCCAATGTCTTCGATATGGCAGGCCTCAAGGCGGGTGAAACAATCCTGGTTCATGGCGGATCGAGCGGTATCGGTACCACTGCCATCCAGGTCGCCAAAGCCCTCGGCGCCGAGGTTCTGGCGACCGCCGGCAGCGCCGAGAAGTGCAGGGCCTGCGAGACGCTCGGGGCGAGGCGGGCGATCAACTATCGCGAGGAAGACTTCAAAGCGGTTGCGCTTGACGAGACCGGCGGGCGAGGGGTGGACGTCATCCTCGACATGGTCGGCGGCCGCTACTTCGACCGCAATATCGGCTCGCTCGCGAAGGATGGACGTCTGTCGATCATCGCTTTCCTGGGTGGGGCGCGTGTGGAAAACGCCAATATCGGGCCGATTCTGACGAAGCGCCTGCATGTCATGGGGTCTGCGCTTCGCCCGCGCACGTCCGCGGAAAAACAGGCGATCCGCGACGGGCTCGCGGCAAAGGTCTGGCCATTACTGGAGGCAGGCGCGGTGGCGCCGGTCATCCATCAGGTCCTACCCTTCGAGAGGGTCGCCGACGGGCACCGTCTGATGGAAAAAGGCGACCACATCGGCAACATCGTGCTGACGATGGGCCGATCCTGAGTGTGCCTGACAAGTCCATCCGTCGATGCCTTCGACGATGGTCGGTCTTGCATTCCGGCGGGAATGACCTACGTTGGACCCAACGTCAACGAACAGAAAGGAAGGTGATCCAATGTCTAGTGAGATTTCGGACCTCGTGACAGGCATGGGAGAGGTGAAGGAGTCGAGGCAGCCCTCGGCTTGATACCCGCCTTCCTTGGGCTGGAAAAGCCCGGGCCGTCACAGGCCAAATGCTCATGGAAGGGTCGCTGACGCGGCCCTTTTCCTTTTGCGGCATCTTCTCAAGAAGCGCCAGGGATTCATATACCGAGGCGGCCGAGCGCCGGTATCTTGATGCCGGGCCGTGCAACGTCAAACCCGGCCACTAATCCCATGAAATGCAGTTCCAGCCCGCTTCGCCAGCCGGCGGATATGCCGGCAAGCCCGTAGAGCGTTGCGTGCAGGTCGCGGCCGTCGGCGTCGATCTGAAAAAGCTTACCCTCAGGCAGGTAGTCGCGGCCGACGGCTGTCGGCGGCAGCACGGCGTCAAGCTCGGGCACTGAACGAAGTACGTGCGCGACGAAGGTGTTTGAGTTCGGTCCCGGCCAGAGCTGGTAAGTGCCGGGCGAGGAATAGGGGTAATCGGCAATCGCTTGTTCGACTTTAAGGATCAGGCGCCGCGCAGCCTCTCCCTTGATCATTATGACGATGCGCGGCTCGTTCGAGTACCAGCGGCCATCGGCGTGGTAGGCGTTCTTGCGGATTGGTTTGCCCCAGCCGACCTTTTCGTATCGGGTATAGGCCAGCGCTCCTTCTTCCTTTGTCACGATCCACGCGTGGCTGGCGACCGCCCCCTTTATGCCGCCGGTCGTTGCCGAGAGGATATAGACTGCGGCCTCGGGGCTCTCAGCCGCCTTGGGGAGAAGGCCGGCGGACGACCAGTCCGCGTCCCGCCAACTCTGCGGCCTGTCCTTCATGTACCACCAGCCGGCCGAGGCAAGCGCCGGAAGCAGGTAGATGAGCATAAAGGCGACAAACAGCCTGCGGACGAATTTCATCGCACTCCCCGGTTCCCAGCGGTCGGATTCCTGATAAATGCAGAGGCGAAAGAGGAAATTTGAGGGCAAGCATGTCTAATCCCGTCCTAGTCGAAGTAACCCGCGGAAATCTCGTCGAAAGCCGCCATCGCGGCACGGTTATCGCCGTCGACGGCGACGGCAACACCGTGTTTTCATTCGGCGATACGGATGCTGCCATCTTCCCGCGTTCGGCCTGCAAGGCCATGCAGGCGCTGCCACTGGTCGAAAGCGGAGCGGCGGACGCCTATGGGTTCGGCGCCAAGGCGCTGGCGCTCGCCTGTGCCTCGCATTCCGGCGAACCGGAACATGTCGCGCTCGCCGCGGAAATGCTGGCGGCGGCTGGCCGCGATGTCGATGCGCTCGAGTGCGGTGCGCATTGGTCCTTCGATCAGAAGACCTTGATCGGGCAGGCGCGTTCGATCGAGGCGCCCAGCGCCTTGCACAATAACTGTTCCGGCAAGCATGCGGGCTTCGTCTGCGCCTGCTGTCATTCGGGTACGGAGGTTCGCGGCTATGTCGGCTACGATCATCCGATCCAGCAGGAAATCCGCGGCATCATGGAGAGCCTCACGGGCGCTATCCTTGCGCGCGACAATTGCGGGGTCGACGGCTGCTCGATCCCGACCTATGCCGTGCCCTTGAAGGGGCTCGCCCATGGTTTTGCCAAAATGGCGACGGGGGCGGGGCTTTCGGCCGAGCGCGCGCGCGCTTCCCGGCGGCTGATCGAGGCCTGCATGGCCGAGCCCTTCTACGTCGCGGGTACGAAGCGTGCCTGCACGCGGATGATGAAGACCGCGCCGGGCCGCATCTTCGCCAAGACCGGCGCCGAAGGCGTCTTCTGCGCAGCGATCCCGGAAAAGGGGATCGGCATCGCGCTCAAATGCGAAGACGGCACGACCCGCGCCGCCGAGGCGATGGTGACCGCGACGCTTGCGCGATTCTTCGCCGATGACCCGCAAGTTCGCGCGGCGTTGATGGCGCAAGCCAACCACTCGATGCGCAACTGGAACGGTATCCATGTGGGCGACGTGCGCGTGACGGAGGCCTTTTCCGCCTAAGCAACGATCAAAGCGGTGCAGTCGCGGTAGGGCGACAGGGCTTCGGCGGTGGTGCCCGCGTGCACGATGAGCCCGGCAAGTTCGCTGACGCTCATGATGCGGTAGGGGGAGGCTGCGCCGAACTTCTCAGGTGTTGCGAGCACGTAGGTGTCCGCCGCTTGGCCGGCGATCGCGCGCTTGATCGCCGTCTCCTCGTAGTCTCCGGTCGAAAGCCCTTGCGCCGGATGAATGGCGGTGACCCCAAGGAAAAAGATATCGACGCGGATCTGTTTGATCGCGGCGACCGCTGCCGCACCGGTGGCCACCATTGAATGCTTGTAGAGCCTGCCGCCGATCAGGATCACCTCGGCATCGTGGTGCTCGAACTCCGCGGCGATCGTCGGGCTGTGCGTGACGATGGCAACCCTCATGTCCCGCGGTAAAGCACGAGCGATTTCGGCATTGGTCGTGCCCCCGTCCAGAAAGACCGTTTGCCCGGGCTTGACGAGGTCTGCCGCTCGCTGTCCGAGCCGACGCTTGAAGTCGCTGGCGATCGCCTGGCGTGCGGCGAAATCCGGCAGCGGCGGTGCCAGAGGCAGGGCCCCTCCGTGAACCCGCCTCAGCAGGCCCTCAGCCGCCATTTCCCTGAGGTCGCGGCGGATCGTGTCTTCCGAAAGCCCGAGTTCGTCCGCAAGCGTCTTGGCGACAATCTGTCCATCCCGGGCAAGCCTTGCCGAGATCATCGCCCGTCTTTGTGTCGTCAGCATCGATTCCTCCTTGACTCGTTCAAGATATTGCACGAAATATCACGATATTCCAGAAGTATCAGAAAATTCGTGTAATATCGTAGAGAACGGCTATGTTGATTCTAATTGCAGGTCCCTATCGCTCGGGCACGGGTGACGACCCGGCGAAAATGGCGGAAAACTTGAGACGTCTTGAGGAGCCGTCCTATGCGCTCTTCAAGGCCGGGCATGTGCCGATGATCGGCGAATGGGTGGCCTTGCCCGTGTGGCATGCGGCTGGCGGAAGCCGAGTGGGCGACGACCTTTATGAGGAGATCTTCCATCCTGTTGCCGGCCGCCTGCTCGCGCTCTGCGACGCAGTGCTGCGGTTGCCGGGCGAGTCCAAAGGCGCGGACAACGATGTGCGCATCGCTGGCGAGCGCGGCATTCCAGTCTACTACCGGCTCGAAGACGTACCGGGCTGCGCGGGAACAGTAGCCGCGTGACATGGAAAGGCGTGGCGGATCGCGGCAACAGGGGCGTTCAGGCCTTGTCAACAGCAGCTATTTCTATATTTCTGCTGGCGAACTTGCGGCACCGCGCCGCAATACCATCATGGGAGGCAGAACGATGCTGAAACTGTTTTATGCGCCAGGAACCTGTTCGCTTGCCTCGCACATCGCGCTCGAGGAGGCTGGAGCGGCCTACGAAGCCCGTCGCGTCGATTTCGCGAAGGCCGAACAAACCACTCCCGAATATCTCGCCATCAATCCGAAGGGGCGGGTGCCTGCGCTCGTGACAGACCGCGGGATCTTGACCGAAACGCCGGCTATTCTCGCCTATGTCGCCCAGAGCTTTCCCGAAAAGCGACTTGCGCCCCTCGACGACCCATTCGAGTTTGCGCGGCTGCAGTCGTTCCTGAGCTATCTCTGCTCGACGGTGCACGTCGCCCATGCCCATGCTCGGCGCGGTCCGAGATGGGCGGACGATCCGGCAGCGCATGAGGCAATGAAGGCCAAGGTGCCGCAGAACATGAGCGATTGCTTTGCGCTGATCGAAAGCCAGATGTTTGCCGGTCCCTTCGTGATGGGCGAGACCTATTCGATCGCCGATCCCTATCTCTTCACGATCGCCAATTGGCTGGAGGGCGATGCTGTCGACCCGGGGCGCTTCCCGAAAGTTCTTGACCATCGCAACCGTATGGTCGCACGGCCGGCAGTTGCCAAGGTTCTTGCTACAGTACAGGCCTAGCGTATTGCGCTTCCCGAAAATCGGGTCTGATTTCCGGGCCGATGCGTAGATTCAAAGAGTTACAGCGTCCTTTCGTGCATCCTAAAGGACGCACGGCGCAGTAAGCAATTTCAGGAGAAGTGCGTAGCAGTTTCCGACCGGCGGATTTTCAGGGATTCGGTTCAGTTCGACTTTGTCGTGTCGAAGCGGCTGGCGAGATGCCTCGGCGCCTTCTCCCGCCAGGCGGCGATCAGTCTTTGCGTCAGTGCGTCGTCGTCGATTGAGGAGAGCCTGACCAACATTGCCGGCCAGCCCTTGTAGTGGTCGGTCTCGAAGAATAGCGATGGATCGAGTTCCATCAACATTTCCTTCTCTTCGAACGCGCACATGACCACAAGTGTTTGCGCGTCTTTCATCCGCACAAAGCTCTTGCCTTTGACGAGCAGCGCCGGTGTCCCATAGGACGTGCCGACTGTCGTTTCCTGGAGCCCCGCCGCTTCCGCCAGCCGCCGCACGCGCTCGAAGGAGCGTTCGAGATCGTCGTTCATGTCTCACCATCGCCTGTGCGCTGCGCATCGCAATGCGGCCAAGATACCTTCAGATC
The DNA here is from genome assembly GCF_020193655.1 of Ensifer sp. IC3342. Lineage (GTDB taxonomy): Bacteria > Pseudomonadota > Alphaproteobacteria > Rhizobiales > Rhizobiaceae > Sinorhizobium. The sequence goes on along the minus strand of NZ_JADYVE010000001.1, from coordinate 490,502 downwards.
AGGCGCATTCGCAATGTTCGCCGGCGCGCGGCCATGGCCAACCGGGAAACGGCAGATCGGCAAGTTCGCGTTCGTCCATGCGGGCGAGGTCCGGATGTTGCAGCGGATCGCGTTGCCAGTTGGGAGACGTTTCGGCTCGATTACCGCTTGTCGATGCGGCACGGTTGAATATCGATAGAATCTTCAGCATGGCGGATCATCCTTTCGATGCTTCTGAGCATCCGCCCGTTGCGGTACGATTTCAATTGAGATTGCCGGCGACGAAGTTTAGAAAAACTATATGAGGGAACTGAACGCTATTCATCTCAACGGCCTGCGTGCGGTCGAAGCGGCAGGCCGGCTTGGCTCTCTGGCGAGCGCCGCGGAAGAACTCGGCGTCACGGCCGGCGCCGTCAGCCAGCAGATTGCCAAGACGGAAGCGCAACTCGGCCGCATGCTGTTCGAGCGCACTTCGCGCGGGCTCGTCGCGACGGATTTCGGGCGCCTGTTCGTCGCGCGTCTTTCAAACGCCTTCGGCGAGCTTGCCGACGCGGTGGCATCGGCGCGCCGCCGGGATGAATCGGTGCTGACGATCTCTGTAGCCCCGGTCTTCGCGGCCCGGTGGCTGGTCTACCGATTGAACCGTTTTGCCGAGCGGCATCCGGATATCCGCCTGAGGATCGACGCGACGACGACCCTCGTGAACCTGGACACCTCCGACGTAGATGTCGGCATCCGCGTCGGCGCCGGTGACTGGCCGGGCGTGCATGCCGAACTGCTGCTGGAGCAGGAGATCTTCCCCGTCTGTTCGCCGAGCATGGCTGCAGACCTGCGCGTCCCTGCAGATATTCTAAAGGTGCCGGCGGTGATCGATGGTCACTCGATGTTCACTTGGGAAGTGTGGTTCAAGGAGGCCGGTCTCTCCGGCTCCGAGATGACCGTGCGCCACACGTTCAACGAAGCCTCGCTCGTACTCGATGCCGCGATTGCGGGGCAGGGGGTCATGCTCGCCTGGCAGACGCTTGCCGGTTTTGCCGTGACCGAAGGCAGTCTCGTTGCGCCGTTCGGTATCCGCGCAAAGACGGGCTTCGGTCATTATTTCGTGCGGTCACGATCCCGGCGAGAGAGCAAGGCCGCCGCGGCTTTCAAGCGCTGGGTGCGCGATGAGGTCGAAGAGGGAATGCGGCTGCTCGACGCCAAAGTTGCCAACTATCTCGGCAAGTGAGCCAAATGCTCGGCAATCCTATTCCGGCTCTTTCAGTCGCTCTTCCATCATGGCGATGAAGCAAGGGCGCGACTGGCAGCGCGCAAGCCACGCCTTAATTCGCGGATGCCGGTCGAACAGCGCGGTCTGGCTCATCACGTAGCGGAAAACCTCGGCAAGGTTGAGATCGGCGACGGTGAAGCGATTGCCGACGACGTAATCGCGGTTCTCCAGATGCGCTTCGAGAACCGCGAAGGTTTTCTCGAGCGCTTGGGCGCAAGCAGCAATGCGTGCTCGACCGTCGGGCGTGTTCTCGATGCCGTCGTCATAGGCGAGAACGATCTTGACCGCATGCGGCTCCACCTCCGTCGCCGCCCACATCGTCCAGTTGCCCATCTGTCCGTCTTCGCGAAGATCGGCCGCGGCGAGAGGACCGCCATGTTTGCGAGCGAGATAGAGATTGTTGGCGAGTGACTCCGTCAGGACCAGACCGTCGTCATCGATTGCCGGGATGAGGCCCATCGGATTGATCGCGAGAAAGTCCGGTGACTTGGTGTTGAGCGGCGCATCGGCGGCGAACGGATCAGCGACGCGGCGCGCCTGGATCACCGGTACGGAAGTGAAGGGAATGCCAAGCTCGCGCGCCATCCAGTAGTTGCGCGATGCGCGCGAGCGATAAACTCCATAGATTGTCAGCATTCTGGCCTCCTCCGTTGCGATGGCATTCAATAGGCGATCGCCGAGACCGGCAGAAGCGTCTCTGGTTGATGTCGCTCATGAAATCTCTTGATGAAACGCCGCCCTGCGCTCGTTCGGGTCGTGCCCGTTCCGGCCATCATGACCAGCATGCAACCTTTAGTCGATTTTTTCCCGCAACATTTAGAGAAGCATAACCTCTATTGGCTAGACCAGGATCGGAATGACCCGCAATATGTTGGCGTTGCTCTTCCGGAGGCTTTGCTTGGCAAGGAAAACGTCCCGCAACACCCGCTATGCCGCCCTCAATGCCGGAGACAATGTAGAAACGCGTCGTCTGATCGACGCCGGCAATCGGCTGGCGGAAGAGGTGGCCCGCATTTTTCCTTCCGAGCCCGACATCGCCGACCGGCACTATTGGCTGGAGACGATGATCAATCACGTCCCGGACTATATCTATGCCAAAGATACGAAAGGCCGGTTTCTCATCGCCAATGAGGTAACCGTCGCGGACAATGGACTCAAAAGTCTTCAGGATCTCGTCGGCAAGACGGATTTCGACCTGCATCCGGCGAAGTCCGCCCAAGCGATCGCCAACGTCGAACAGCGCGTGATCGAAACCGGCGAACCGATCTTCGGGATAGAAGAGCGGGCCCTTGTCACCAAGGGTCGCGATCGCTGGTTGATGACGTCCAAGGTGCCGCTGCGCAACAAGAGCGGCAAGATCGTCGGCATCGTCGGTGTTTCGCGCGACATCAGCGATCGAAAAGCGGCGGAACGCCTGCTCGAAGGGCAGGCGCGGCTGCTGGAGATGATCGCAAAGAGCAAGCCGCTCGATCAGTTTTTCACCGACCTCATCTTGCTGATTGAATCGCTGCTGCCGGGCACCAAGGGTTCCATCCTGCTTCTCTCCGAGGACGGGCAGCGTCTTCTGCATGGCGCTGCCCCAAGCCTGGACGAGGTGTTTTGTGCCACGATCCATGGAGTCGAGATCGGCCCAAGAGTCGGTTCGTGTGGAACGGCGGCTTGGCGTGGCGAGCAGGTGATCGTTGCGGACGTCTTTGCCGACCCGCTGTGGGAGGGCTACACCGATTTTGTAAGGCCCTACGGCTTCCGTTCGTGCTGGTCGACGCCGATTCACTCTCACGACCGCAAGGTGCTCGGAACATTCGCACTCTATTCTGAGGAGGCCGGCGTTCCGAGTGAGCAGCAGAAGGAACTGATCGCCACGGCGACGTATCTCGCCGGCATCGCGATCGAGCGCAAGCGGGCCGAAGACAGAATAAGCTTCATGGCGCATCACGATGCGCTGACGGGCCTTCCCAATCGCGTCCTGTTCGAGGAGCAGGTGGCTGACGTGCTCGAGGCGATTCGCGGACGCGATCAGTGGGCGGTGCTCGCCTTTCTCGACCTCGACAATTTCAAGCTCATCAATGACAGTCTCGGGCATACGGCCGGCGACGAATTGCTGAAGGCTGTTTCCGAACGCATGCGCGCGGCAGTGCGCAAGTCCGATATGGTCGTACGGGTTGGCGGCGACGAGTTCATACTTCTCCTGAACGGCCTCCCGACGGAGCGCGACGTCGTCCTGTCGCGTCTCGAGGAAATCCGCGCGGCGATTGCCGCGCCGGTCCAACTCAACGGTCGCAGCCTGCGGGTGACTTGCAGTATGGGCGTCGCCTGCTTTCCCAATCAGGGCCGGACGATTGGCGAATTGCTGGCAAATGCCGATGCGGCCATGTACCGCGCCAAGGAACTCGGGCGCAACAACCTGCAGGTCTTCACGGAAGAGATGGCGGCCAAGGCTCATGAGAAGCTCTTGCGGCAGGAGGAGTTGCGCGAGGCGATCGGCCGCGACGAATTTCTCCTGCATTTCCAGCCGCAGATGAATCTTGCAAGCGGCCGTATCTTTGCCGCAGAGGCGTTGTTGCGCTGGCGGCACCCGGTGCATGGCGTGATCTCGCCCGGTGCCTTCATCCCGCTGGCGGAGGAAACCGGCCTGATCGTGCCGATCGGCGATTGGGTCCTGAAAACCGCTTGCCGTCAGTGCAAGGCCTGGCAGGAAGCCGGTCTGCCGCCGCTGATCATCAGCGTCAATGTTTCCGCTCGGCAGTTCCTCGAGCGCAACTGGGCGACCCGCGTGGCGGCTGTGCTCGCCGAAACCGGCCTGGCGGCGCGTTATCTCGAACTCGAACTGACCGAGAGCCTGATCATGCAGGATGTGCCCGGCGCGATCGCGACCATGCATGAGTTGGAGGCAATCGGCGTGCACCTTGCGATCGACGACTTCGGGACGGGCTATTCGAGTCTCAGCGCCCTTAAACGATTCCCCGTGCAACGGCTGAAGATCGACCGCTCGTTCGTCGAGGACATTCCGTCCGACGAAGACGACAAGGCCATCACCTCGGCGATAATTTCGCTCGCGCAGAATCTCGGCCTGCGGGTCATCGCCGAAGGGGTGGAAACCGAGGCGCAGGTCGATTTCCTGCGACAAAGCGGTTGTGATGAGATCCAGGGCTATTTCTTCAGCCCGCCGCTTGTCGCCGGGGATTTCGAGGCGCTGCTTGGTCAACCCGGGCCGCACGCGGCCAGTATTTGAGTGGCGGTGCCGTTGCTTGCAGAGTGCGATGCCGCGATTGTGATTGGAAGTTTGCTGACATAATTTTCGTTCCAGCCGTAGATGCGGTGATCGACGGAGAGGCGAGGGAAAATTAAAACCATTCCGCTTACATTCCGACTTGAGAATCGATCGCGATGATTTTGGGTTGCTTTTATCCAATATCGTCGCGATCTAGGTCTGGCCCGGAGCGGGGAGGTGTGAGTCGCGGATGCGGATCGCGCCCCTTCTGCTCACATACAAACCGCTAGAGTTCGATGCCTCCCATCTTTTCCCGCCGCCAGTTTCTCCGCACATCCGGCCTCGCAATCGTCTCGACCGGACTTGCGAGTTGCACGTCGTCGATGAACACGGATCGCTTCCGTCAACAAACCATGCCGGTTTATCGCAATCCGGCGCTAGAGGGACGCTGGATCGATCCGCGTACCGGAGCTTTGCTGGAAGGGCCGATCGAGGAAGCGGCACTGCCGAGCGGCCTGCCACTACAGGACCCTTATTACTCGCAAATTTACGCCGCAGTGAACGATGCCGGTTATCTGGTTCCGGCGGTGCCTTATCAGCAGATCGACGCCCGATTTTACCGCCAGGAAGTCGACGACCCGTTCGGCGAGCAGCCGGGCACGATCGTGGTCGACACCGCCGATCGCTTTCTCTATCTGGTCCAGCCGGGTGGACGGGCCATGCGTTACGGCGTCGGCCTCGGTCGTGAGGGCTTCGCCTGGTCGGGACGCGGCGTCATTCAGTGGAAGCAGAAGTGGCCGCGCTGGACGCCGCCGGGAACGATGATCGAACGCCAGCCGGAGCTCGCGCGCTACTCGGAAAGCGCCGGCGGCATGCCGCCCGGCTTGAACAACCCGCTTGGCTCACGCGCGCTCTATATCTTCCAGAACGGCCAGGACACCTTGTACCGCGTACACGGAACACCGGAGTGGCAATCTATCGGCAAGGCCGTTTCCTCCGGCTGCGTGCGCATGCTCAACCAGGATGTGATGGATCTTTACGACCGCGTCCGCGGCAAGGCGCCGATCCTCGTGATCTAATTCATGTCGCCCAAGAGTGTGCAGCGGTTTTGGGACAACGACATGCATAAAAACAGGGATCTAAAGCGCGTCGCATGAGTCCGATTGAACGCGACGCGCTTTAGAGCGATTCCAGGGCGCTGTAGTTCAGCTTTCCTGCTGACTGGCGGTCAGGCGTTGGGTCAAGCGATGCAGCGCCTCGCGCAACTCGCGGACTTCCTCCAGCGTGCATCCGGTCGCCTTGCTGATATCGGCGAGGATGCCGAAGGCTTCGGTCTTTAGGCTCCGACCCATTTCGGTGAGGCTGACGATTACCTGCCGCTCGTCGTCGCGATCGCGGAGTCGGCTGACATAGCCGGCTGCTTCCAGCCGCTTCAACAAGGGGGAAAGCGTGCCGGAATCAAGGCCCATTTCCTCGCCGATCCGTTTCACTGTCATCTTGTCATGCTGCCAGAGTGCAAGCAGCACGAGATACTGCGGATAGGTGAGGCCAAAGCGGTCGAGCAACGGCTTATAGGTGCGGTTGAAGGCGTGCCCCGCCGAATAGACTGCGAAGCAGAGTTGCTGGCTTAGCGTCAGCGCCTCCTCGGGTATCGCCTCAAATTTTGCCGGCTTGGTCGTCATGATCGCATTGTCGCAAATTCACGGCCAAAATGCAATTTGCAAAATTAATTTGCGTGCAATTTAATTTTGCGGTATGGAATGACCATCGACAACGACCAACCGAAGGAGACTGCCATGCCTATCCTCTATCGCACCACCGCCTCAGCGACCGGCGGCCGCGCCGGCCAGGCCAAGAGTGCCGACGGCATCCTCGACGTTAGCCTCACTGTTCCGAAAGAGCTTGGTGGCGACGGTGCCCGCGGCACCAACCCGGAGCAGCTCTTCGCTGCTGGCTATTCCGCCTGCTTCCTCGGCGCGTTGAAATTCGTTGCCGGCAAGGAAAAGGTAAAACTTCCGGAAGACACGAAAGTGACAGGTACGGTCGGGATCGGCCCGCGCGAAGACGGCACGGGCTTTTACATCGATGCGGCGCTTGAGATTTCTTCACCCGGCGTGGAGAAGGCCCTCCTTGAGGACCTGGTCCAGAAGGCGCATATCGTATGCCCCTACAGCCATGCGACCAGGGGTAATGTCGACGTGAAGCTGACGGTGGCTTAGGGCAAACGTGATTGTCTAAATGCAATGAAGCCCAGGGTATTCACCCGGGCTTCATTATTGACGGATAGCGTCCGCGCAAGCGATGCGGACCGAACGAGGGCTCGGCGGCTTGGTCGCCCCGCTGCCTCAGGCTTTCTTGAGGAACTCGGTACGCAGCACCAGTCCCTTGATCTTCTCGACCCGGCATTCGACCTCGTCCGGATCGTCGGTCAGGCGAATACCCTTCACCAATGTGCCGCGTTTCAGCGTGGTGGAAGTCCCTTTCACCTTCAGATCCTTGATCAGCGTGACGTTGTCGCCGTCCTTGAGGACGGCGCCGTTCGAATCCTTGACTTCCATGGTCAATCCTTTCTGGGTAATGCAATCTGGTGCAACACGCAGGCCACTCGCCTCGTTCGCGGCGGCACTATCGTTTCAGGCTGCCGAGGATGCCGCGCACCAGGGCGCGGCCGACCTGCGTTGCGACCGTGCGGGCAACGGACTTCATCGCCGCCTCGACGATGGTCTCGCGCTGATAGCCGGATGAGCGCGGCCGCGCCTGCCTACCGGAGGGCGCCGCCCGTTCGTCGTCGCCGAAGCCGGGCAAGGTCCAGCGGCTGCCGCCGGTCGTCTCCTCCTCCGCCTGTTCTTCCGCCTGTCTTGCGGCCTCGGCCTGTTCGGCCGCCTTCGCGGCGCGCTTGGCCAAGAGCTCATAAGCCGATTCCCGATCGAAATCCTCGTCATAGAGCCCGCGCACCGGACTGACATCGATAACCTGTTGCCGTTCGGCCTCCGTCAGCGGACCAAGGCGCGATGCCGGCGGGCGTATCAGGGTCCTTTCAACCATGGACGGCGAGCCCTTGCCCTCGAGTGTCGAAACGAGCGCTTCACCGGTGCCGAGATTGGTGATCACCTCGGCGCAATTGAAGTCCGGGTTCGGACGGAACGTGTCTGCCGCGGTCTTCACCGCCTTTTGTTCGCGCGGCGAATAGGCGCGCAGCGCATGCTGCACACGGTTGCCGAGCTGCGCCAGCACCGTTTCCGGCACGTCGAGCGGATTCTGAGTGACGAAATAGACGCCGACGCCTTTGGACCGGATCAGGCGCACCACCTGTTCGACGCGTTCAACGAGAACCTTCGGCGCGTCGTTGAAGAGCAGATGCGCTTCGTCGAAGAAGAACACCAGCTTCGGCTTGTCGGGATCGCCGACTTCCGGCAGCTCCTCGAAAAGCTCGGAGAGGAGCCACAGCAGGAAGGTCGCATAGAGCCTGGGATTCATCATCAGCTTGTCGGCGGCAAGCACCGAGATCGCGCCGCGCCCGTCATTGGTCGTGCGCATGATGTCGGTGATCTTCAGCGCCGGCTCGCCGAAGAAGTGCTCCGCGCCCTGCTGCTCGAGGATCAGCAGCTCGCGCTGGATCGAACCGACCGAAGACTTGGAAATGAAGCCGAACTGGTTGGAAAGCTCGCTTGCATTGTCGCCCATGTAGTTGAGTAGCGCCTGGAGATCCTTGAGGTCGAGGAGCGGCAGCCCACCTTCGTCAGCGATCTTGAATGCGATGTTCAGCACACCTTCCTGGGCGTCGGTGGCATTCATCAGCCGCGACAGGAGTAACGGTCCCATCTCGGACATGGTCGTGCGGACCCTGTGGCCCTTCTCGCCATAGAGGTCCCAAAAGATCACCGGAAATTCCTGGAAATCGTAAGGCGTAAGGCCGATCTGTTCGGCGCGCTTGACAAGGAAATCCTTCGGTTCGCCGATCGCGCCAATGCCGGAAAGATCGCCTTTTACGTCGGCGCAGAAGACCGGAACGCCGGCATTGGAGAATCCTTCCGCAAGGATCTGCAGCGTCACGGTCTTGCCGGTACCGGTTGCACCGGTGATCAATCCGTGGCGGTTGCCGAATTTCAGCTCCAGATATTCGCCCTTGTTGATCGAATCGTCCGGCTTGCGGCTGGTTCCGATATAGAGCTTGCCTTCTTGCAGCATGTGGACTTGATCTCCGTTTTGCCAATGAAAGCGGGCGTTTCGTCGCACGGCGCCGTCACTGAAATATCGTGCGTTTCCGTTATAGGCGGTGCAACTAGGTGCGGCAACATGTTGCTCGATCGAGTGCGTTGCCAAGGGCAACGACGCGCTTCAGTATGTGCTTGACTATTTCGGCGGTGGTCGTGACTGCGTTATGGACTGTTCGTTGCCGCTTGTTATTTCGCGGCTGATCATTTACCTTGACGTCAACGTCAAAATCAGAACGAGGAGAATTCCATGAGTGAACTGGTCACCCGCGTGGCGGAAAATGTCGGCATCGAACCGGCAACGGCCGAGAAGGCGGTCGGCATGATCCTCGGCTTTCTGCAGCGCGAGGCGGCAGAGGGGCCGGTTGCCAGGATGATCGAAGCCATTCCGGGTGCCCCGGAACTGATCGCTCAGTACAATGGCGAAGGCAGCAACGGTGGCGGTCTGCTCGGCGGTTTGATGTCGGCGATCGGTGGCGGCGGCGTCATGGCCCTCGGCCAGCAGTTGATGAGCCAGGGACTCGGCATGGGCGAGATCACCTCACTCGCCAAGGAAACGATCGCTTTCGCCAAGGAAAAGGCGGGCGACGAGGTCGTCGACGAAGTCGTCGCCTCCGTCCCCGGGCTCAGCCAGTTCGTCTGATCGTTTTGATCCACGTACAACGCACCCGCCGGAAATGATCCGGCGGGCGCATTTATTTTGTCTGATCGCTCGCGATGCGGTCGCTTAGGCCGCTTTATCCCATTCCGGCGCCAGACCCGCGGGGCTGACAATCCGGCCGTCTGGACGGGCAAGCTTGCGGACCTCCGCCATTTCCTCCGGCGTCAGTGCAAAATCGAAGATCGCGAAATTTTCCTTGAGACGGGTCTCCGTCGCCGTCTTCGACAGCGCGACCACATCCTTCTGCTGTACAAGCCAGCGCAACGCCACCTGTGCCGCCGTCTTGCCGTGGCGCGCGCCGATGTCCTTGAGCAGCGGATCGGAGGGTATCTTGCCGTTAGCCATGGCATAGTAGGCTGTGAGCGACATACCGAGACGGCGCGCGGCTTGCAGAACCTTCGTCTGGTCGAGATAGGGGTGATATTCGACCTGATTCGTAGCGATCGGCGCGTCGCTCAACAGGACTGCCTCTTCCATCTGGGCGATGTTGAAGTTGCTGACGCCGATATGGCGTACCTTGCCGGCCTTCTGTACTTCGTTCAGTGCGCCGATGCGCTCGGTCATCGACACGTCGCTGCCCGGCCAATGGAGGAGGAGAAGATCCACGTAGTCCGTCTTCAGTTTTTTCAGGCTCTCGTCCACGGAGGCGAGGAAGGCGTCATGGCGATAATTGTCGACCCACACCTTCGTGGTCAGAAAAATATCCGCGCGCCGAACGCCTGACTTGTGGATCACTTCACCGACTTCCGCCTCGTTGCCGTAAATCTGCGCCGTGTCGACGTGGTGGAAGCCGAGTTTGAGCGCCTCCGGCAGAATGCGCAGGACGTCGGCGCCCGGCATGCGGAAAGTACCGAAACCGAGGGCGGGAATATTGGCGCCGTTGGAACTGACTGCGTGCATGGATATAGCTCCTAGGTTTGGAGAGGCCCGGCAAGGTGCCGGGCGAATTTGACATTCTATACTTGTGGTGGCGGGGCGAAGGTTCAAGCCGGCTGTTCGACGAGAACCGCGCGCCGGTCGAGCGCGCCGCTCCACAGAGTTAGAACCAGGGCGACGGCGACCAGCATAGCGCCGACGAAGGGCGTCGAACCGAGACCCAGCGGTGAGGAGACCACAACGCCGCCGAGCCAGGCTCCGACCGCAATGCCGAGATTGAAGGCAGCAATGTTGAGCGCCGAGGCGACGTCGACGGCGCCGGGGCGGTACTGCTTGGCAAGCTGGACGACATAAAGCTGCAGGCCGGGCACGTTGGCGAAGGAGAGGAAGCCGAGCGCCGCCAAAGTGACCAGCGTCAGTACCGGAGAAGGCGCCGTGAAGGTGAAGAGCAGGAGCACGGCTGCCTGGGCGACAAAGAGGCCGATCAGCGCCTTTACCGGATCGCGGTTGGCAATCTTTCCCCCGATAACATTACCGATCGCGATGGCGATGCCATAAAGCACCAGGATGAGGCTGACGCTGCCTTCCGAGAACCCGGTGATTTCCTGCAGGATCGGCGCGAGGAACGTGAAGGCGACGAAGGTGCCGCCATAGCCGAGCGCCGTCATGGTAAAGACGATCAGCAAACGGCCGGATCCAAGCACGCGAACCTGATCGACGAGGCGTGCCGCGGCGGCCTTGCTCAGCGTATTCGGCAGTAAGGCTGCGATGCCGATGAAGGCGACGGCGCCGAGCGCGGTAACCGCCCAGAAGGTGGCCCGCCAACCGAAGGTCTGTCCGATATATGTGCCGAGCGGCACGCCGGTAACGATTGCGACCGTCAGCCCCATGAACATCATTGCGATCGCCGAGGCGCGGCGATCATCGGGCACGAGATCGGCGGCAATCGTCGAGCCGACGGAGAAAAAGACGCCATGTGCGAACGCCGACAGGACCCGTGCGACGAGCAGCAATTCATAGCTCGGCGAAAGTGCCGCGGCGGCATTGCCGACGATGAAGAGGGCCATCAGGCCAAGCAGCAAGGGCTTGCGCTCGATCCGACCGGTGAGCGCGGTCAGCACCGGCGCGCCGAAGGTGACGCCGAGGGCATAAACGCTGACGATGAGGCCGGCGAGCGGCAGGGAGATGTGAAGATCGGAGGCGACCGTCGGCAGGAGGCCGACGATCACGAATTCCGTTGTTCCGATCGCATAGGCCGCGATCGTCAAGGCAAAGAGAGCGATGGGCATAGAAATACCTTCCCCGCCCGCATGCGATACGGGCTGAGCTTTGCGGCCGCGCCGCGGTTGGGTGATTGATGACCGGGAATATGGATCGATCGGGCTTGCGCGATAATCCGGAGGAATGGATAAATGCCTGTGAATTGAGTTCAAAGGCGGAGCAAATGGACAACCGCGCCGGTGAAATGGAAGTGTTCGTTGCGGCGGCTGAACTGCGCAGCTTTTCCGCCGCCGGCCGGCGGCTGAAACTGTCGCCCTCCGCCGTCAGCAAGCTCGTCTCGCGGATCGAGGACAGGCTCGGAACGAGGCTCGTCATGCGCTCCACCCGCATGCTGCAGCTGACGCCGGAGGGGGAAATCTACCTTCAACGCGCGCAACGCATCCTGGCGGCGATCGCCGAGACGGAACAGGTGGTTGCCGGCGGTGGTAGGGCGATGCCGCGTGGTCCACTACGGGTCAACGCATCGGTTGGCTTCGGCGAGCGCTATATCCTGCCGCTTGCCGCCGAATTCCTCGCGCGATATCCGGACGTGCAACTGGATCTCTCCCTGACTGACGGCATCATCGACCTGATCGAGGAACGAACGGACATCGCCATCCGGTCCGGTCCGATGCGCGATTCCACGCTGAAGGCACGCAAGCTGTTGGAAAGCCGGCAGGTGATCATCGCCGCGCCGGCCTATATCGAGGCCCGTGGCGTGCCGCGGACGCCAGAAGACCTCGCCCACCACAATTGCTTCACCTTCAATTTCCGCCGCAGTCTCGACGGCTGGCCCTTCCGGGACCCGGGCTCGCCCAACGTCTATGTGCGCCCGGTCACCGGCAACATGCAGGCGAACAGCGGTGCGATTGTCCGCAATCTCTGTCTTGCCGGTCTCGGCCTCGGCCGCGTCGGAGAATTCCATGTGCAGCCGGATATCGACGCGGGGCGCTTGGTGCCGTTGCTGGAAGATTACAATCCGGAAGATATAGAGCGGGTGCACGCCGTCTATGCCGGGCACGAGCACCTTGCCGCCCGCATCCGCGCTTTCATCGATTTCCTGGTCGAGAGAATCTAGTGCATGTCGCCCGAGGGTGTGCACGACGACATGCATTCGAGTTGTATGAACTCGTTTGAGTGAAACGCTTCACAGGCTCAGATGCCGAATTGCAGGCTTTCGAGCGAGGGGAGGATGAGCGCCGGACCATAGTCCTTGTATTCGTCCGGCATGTCGTAACGGTTAATCCAGACCGTGCGGAAGCCGAATTTGGTCGCCCCCGCAATGTCCCAGCGGTTCGACGACTGAAACGAAACTGCGTGCGGATAAAGCCGGTATTGCGTCGTGACTAGGTCGTAGACGGCGGGCGCCGTCTTGAACGCTTTGACAGCATCGACCGAGAATACATCGTCGATCACGATGTCGAGCGCAGCGTTCTTTACCGCCGATGCGAGCATGGCCGGGGAGCCATTCGAAAGAATGGCGATGCGGGCGCCGCGCTCCTTCAAGCCCCTGAGTACGGCCGGCACTTCCGGGTAGCAATCGAGCTCCCAATAAGCATCGAGCAGCGACTTCTTGAGCTTCGGATCGGCCGAGGGGAAGCGCTGAAAGGCGTAGTCGAGCGATTGCTCGGTCAGTTGCCAGAAGTCGACATAGGCGCCCATCAGCGAGCGCACCCAGGAATATTCGAGCTGCTTGGCACGCCAGAGTTCGGAAAAAGCCTGGCCGTCAGGGCCGATCGCTTCGGCATGGCGTCGTACCGCCGCATGCACGTCGAAAAGCGTCCCATAGGCATCGAAGACATAGGCCGCCAGAGACATCGAACTCTCCCGTCATCACCGTTCAGCGGCGCATCACGCATCGTGCTCGCTGAAAATCGGTTCCGACTTCGGCCCCGGTGCGGTAGGCGCAACGCTTCGTCAGTTGTTTCCCGGGATCATGTCAAAACTTTGTGCGGCGCACAATGCCGTCATGCCTAGCAATGCGAATTTAATTAGCCTTTCCAGACTTTTGCCGGAAAACGCAGCGCCTGTTTTGCAAGTTTTCCCTTGAGCCCCAGGGCGGCATCACAGAGCCCAACGACGTGCCGGTTCGGCTTGGCTTCCGGGCGAAGCGCATGAAGCGCCGCGGCCGCCTCTTCTGGCGCCATGTAACGTGCCAGAATGCCGAGCGTCAGCGCGGTCGATCTGCCGAAGCCTCGAAGGCAGTGGACCAGCAGATGCGCATCCTCGGGCAGCGTGTCGATGAAGGCAAAAGTCGCCTCGATTGCTTCCGCCCGTGCGGCGTCAGGTGCGTCCGGGTCAGTCGCATCGCCAAAGTAGAGCTCCAGATGCCGCTCGGGCGGCAGTTCGATCATGGAGAGCAGGCGGCTTGCAGGCGCGCGGATCGAGACGAGATGCGTTGGCGCCCAAAGGTGGCGGTTGTGGCGCGCCTCGGTCTGCGAACTGACGATCACGCGTATCGGCCAGCCGTTCGGATGCCGGGCACTGCTGCCGAGAACAGGCCGATAGAGCTCACTTTCAGTGGTTTGAGCCGCAAGCGCCATGACGGGACCCTCGTTGATTCGTCTTGCTTGCGAAAACCATAACAGTGCGCGGCGGTGGTCGGAATCCCTGATCAGAACCGCGTAATTACGCTGATGCCGAGATCGGTGGCGCGGTCCATCGTCACCAGCGCGGGCACGGCTTCTTCGAGCGAGATCTCGCGGCCGATCAGTTGTTTCGGGTTCAGCTTGCCGGCGGTGATCATCGAAAGCATCGCGTCATAACGCCACGCCTGCATGCCGTGGCTGCCGTAAATCTCGAGTTCGTGGCCGATCACCTGCGCCATCGGGATTTCAGGTGTAGCATGTTCGGCAAGCATCAGGCCTACCTGTACATGGCGACCGCGCCGGCGCAGGTTCTTGATCGAATTGAAGCATGTGACCGGCGAGCCGAGAGCGTCGATCGAGACATGGGCGCCGCCTTTGGTGATTTCTCTTACAGCCTCGGCAACGTCTCCCGCTTCCTTGCCGTTGATCGCGGCGACCGCCCCAAGTTTGCGGGCAAAGGCGAGCTTTTCCTCGGAAATGTCGATCGCGATCGGGTTAGCGCCGAGTGCCGCGGCGATCATGATCGCCGAGAGGCCGACGCCACCGCAGCCGTGCACCGCCACCCATTCACCGCCCTTGACGCGGGCCTGATCAGCGATCGCGCGGAAGGACGTGGCGAAACGGCAGCCGAGGCTCGCGGCGGTTGCGAAGTCCATGCTCTCCGGCAGGTGCACGAGGTTCTGGTCGGCAAAGTCGATCGCCACATATTCGGCAAACGAGCCCCAATGGGTGAAGCCCGGCTGGAACTGTGCCTCGCAAACCTGTTGGTTGCCCGACCGGCATTCCGCGCAACGGCCGCAGCCGGAGACGAATGGAACGGTCACGCGGTCCCCGACTTTGTAGCGCAGCACACCGCGCCCGGCGGCCGCAATGGTTCCGGCGAGCTCATGGCCGGGCACATGCGGCAAACGAATGTCGGCGTCATGTCCCATCCAGCCATGCCAGTCGCTGCGGCAAAGTCCGGTCGCCTCGACCTTGATGACGACGCCGTTTTCAGTCGGCTTCGGATCCGGCAATGCTCTGATCTCCGGCACCTTTTCGAACGCGTCGTAATACATCGCTTTCATGACTGGTCTGGCTCCTGTGCTCGTTCCGGCCATTTTGGCATGGCGGTTCGGCTGGTTCCACAATAGACGCCATGACATTTTTTGATGTACCCATTCACCCTGATACTGCCTTTTTCGGCTAGAGGTAGATCAGGAAAAAATGTCCGCTTTTCCGGCCGCTTCGCTCTGACCAGCAGGGCCAACCACCATCGCGGTTGGACCAGCCGAAAGACGATCACGCGGCCGAACGGACGATAACGAGAGGAGACACCGATGGCCGTCGATACATCCCCCCGCTCAACCACCTGGACCTATGTCGACGGTGAATGGCTTTCCGGCAACCCTCCCTTGATCGGGCCGACCTCGCACGCGATGTGGCTCGGCTCGACGGTTTTCGACGGCGCCCGCTGGTTCGATGGCATCGCGCCGGACCTTGACCTGCATTGCCAGCGTGTCAACCGCTCCGCTGTTTCGTTGGGCCTCAAGCCCACCATGGCCGCCGAAGAGATCGAGGCGCTGACCTGGGAGGGCGTGAAGAAGTTCGACGGCAAGACGGCGATCTATGTCAAGCCGATGTATTGGGGCGAGCACGGCTCCTGGAGCGTCGTGGCGGTCGATCCGGAATCGACCCGTTTCGCGCTCTGCCTGTTCGAGGCACCGATGGGCAACGCTCATGGCGGCTCATCGCTGACCCTGTCGCCCTTCCGCCGGCCGACGATCGAGTGCATGCCGACGGATGCAAAGGCCGGCTGCCTCTATCCCAACAATGCCCGCATTCTCAACGAAGCGCGATCGCGCGGCTTCGACAACGCGCTTGTGCGCGACATGCTCGGCAATATCGCCGAGACTGGATCATCCAACATCTTCATGGTGAAGGACGGTGTCGTCTTCACGCCGGCCGCCAACAAGACCTTCCTTGCCGGCATCACCCGTTTCCGCGTCATGAGCCTATTGCGCGAGGCCGGCTTCGAGGTGGTCGAGACCACGATGACGATGGCCGATTTCGAAGCGGCGGACGAGATCTTCACCACAGGCAACTATTCCAAGGTGCTGCCCGTGACACGCCTTGACGACCGCGACCTCCAGGCCGGCTCCATCGCCGCCAAGGCGCGCGACCTTTACATGGATTGGGCGCATTCGAGCCGGACGTCTGACGGCACGGACACGCGTTAATCGCAGGCTCGTCCTAACTCGGGACAAATGCTACGCCCACCGATCGCGCGACCTAGTCTCGTCGCGTCGATCGCGATTAGGCATGCGCACGCTGCTTTGTTCCCTTCACGCCTCAGTCTCCGAGCGGACGGATGACGACATCGGCGGACGAGCGGGTCGTCGGCCCGTGGTAGACCGCCTCAATGTTGTTGTCATCCGGGTCGAGGAGAAAGGCGGCGAAATAGCCGGGGTGATAGGGTCGCTCACCGGGCTCGCCATTGTCTTTTCCGCCGTTCGAAAGGCCGGCTTCATAGAAGCGGCGAACCGCATCCGGGTCGATCGCTTGGAAGGCGATGTGAACATGGCTGCGATAGCTTTCGGCCTGATCGATGTAGAGTTCGTCGAATGCAATCGCCTGCTCGGTCTCGAAAGTCGGCTGGTGGCAGAGAGCGGCAAGAATTGCGCGATAGAAGCGCTTGCTGGCGGCGAGGTCTCTTGCGCGGAGATGCACATGGTCGAGTAGCCGCCCCTGATGGAATTCCATAACATCCTCCGCTTGCTTGTTCTGTGCACGGATCCTGGAAGACATAGGACCCTTGTGCAGGATGTCGATGCGGCTGGCGGACGCGCGGAACCGCGGGCTCACATTGTCGGCTTCTCAATTACGGCTTGGACACCGGTATCACCTGCGCACCGATCTCGCCACCGAGCTCCACGGCCTTGGTCTGCTTGTCGTAGACGCAAATCTGCGTGCCGCTCCCGTCGGCGCCTTTCGGCTTGCCGGAGATGAGCGCCAGTCCGTAGCTTTCGGTGCCGAAAGGGTCAACGACCGCGCTGGCGTCCTCTAGCGATTCGGCGGCGGCGATGCACTTGGCCGATACGTCTGCCCGGAACTCCTCCCATGCTTCGCCCGAAGCGGCATGTGCCGCACCGGCGCCAAGGCTTGCGGCCGCGAGGAAGCTTAAGATTGAGATCGGGCGTATCGGCATTCGGTTCCTCATTTTTTGCTGGAATGCGCGGGCAGGTAGCACGCCGATCTTGACGAGAATTTGCCAAAGAGAATGGTTCGGCAGAAACGCAACGAAAGTATTTTGCGTGTGGCAGAGAAATTTTGGCACCGCATCGGTTGCCTCGGTCTATGCCGGTGCCTATGTTCCCGCTCACAGATTTCCTTGACGAAATCCATACCAAGAGGAGATGCCACAATGGCTTTCGAATTGCCGAACCTTCCCTATGACTACGATGCGCTCGCTCCCTATATGTCGCGCGAAACGCTCGAATATCATCACGACAAGCATCACCTCGCTTACGTGACGAACGGCAACAAGCTCGCCGAGGAAGCCGGTCTTTCCGGTCTTTCGATCGAGGAAGTCGTCAAGAAGTCCTACGGGACGAATCAGCCGCTGTTCAACAACGCCGGCCAGCACTACAACCACATCCATTTCTGGAAGTGGATGAAGAAGGGCGGCGGCGGCACCAGCCTGCCGGGCAAGCTCGACGCGGCCATCAAGTCCGACCTCGGTGGTTATGACAAGTTCCGCGCCGATTTCATCGCCGCCGGCACCGGCCAGTTCGGCTCCGGCTGGGCCTGGCTCTCGGTCAAGAACGGCAAGCTTGAAATCTCGAAGACTCCGAACGGCGAAAACCCGCTCGTCCACGGCGCGTCGCCGATCCTCGGCGTCGATGTCTGGGAGCACTCCTACTACATCGACTACCGCAACGCCCGCCCGAAATACCTCGAGGCGTTCGTCGACAATCTCATCAACTGGGATTATGTGCTCGAAATGTACGAGGCTGCGGCGAAGTAAGCGGCTGCGTTCGAAAGGCAATTCGGCCCGGCGCTTGCGTCGGGCCTTTTTATTGCGGTTTGATGCCGGGAGGGACGGCTGGCGGCTGTGCTTTTCGTAGAGGCTGGTGAATTGCCCCTCACCCTAACCCTCTTCCCGCAAGCGGGGCGAGGGGACTGAGGCGGTGCGGCATCGCACCTTCTCCCCGCCTGCGGCGAGAAGGTGGCCGACAGGCCGGATGAGGGGCAAATTCTCACGCATCCCCCCTCTCGAGCGGCGAAACGGCATTCACTTTCCAGCCGGCGATCCAAAGTTGCCTCAGCCGGTTCCCCTCGCCACGGAAGAACGCGTCGACTGGCTCGCAATGCTCCACCCGGTCGGCGCGGAAGTTGCGGATGTCTTGGCGCAGTTCGCACCAGGCGACCATCATTGCGTGTTCCGAATAATAGATGAGCGCCAGCGGGCGCACCGTGCGTTCGCTCGCCCGCCCGAGCTCGTCGCGATAATCGAGCGCGAGCTTCTGCTCGTCGCGGATCGCCCGGCGGACCATGGCGAGATCGATGGCGGGCGGCGGCGCTGCAACACTGCCCCAGGCGTGCAATGCCTGTGACTGGAACGCCTGGCGCAGCGGCCCGGGAACGGCGCCGGTGATCTTCTGGTTCACGCGCCGCGCGGCCGCCTTCAGTTCCTCGTCGCCCGTGCGTGCCAGCAACGCCAACGCCAGAACAATCGCCTCCGTCTCTTCGATCGTGAACATCAAGGGTGGCAGATCGAAGCCGGGTCTCAAGACATAGCCGAGACCGCGTTCGCCCTCGATCGGCACGCGCATTGCCTGCAGGGCGGCGATGTCGCGGTAGATCGACCGCGGCGTCACCTCCAGCGTTTCGGCAATTTCCGCAGCCGTTACCGGCTTCCTGGCAAGCCGCAGGATCTGGATGATTTCAAACAGGCGCGACGCCTTACGCACGGAAAAACCTCCATCGCTCCGAAGGCTCCTGACAAATCCCTGTCAGTTGGGCAGCGATATAACACGCCTCAACGGATTGAAAAAACGACCATCCGGCCACGCATCCACATGGAAATCTCACGGACAACTGACATGAGTTACGCGGAAAACCTCTGGCTTTTCTTCACCCTTCTCTTCGGCATCATCATTGTGCCCGGCATGGACCTGGTTTTCGTCCTGGCCAATTCACTGACCGGCGGGCGGGCCTCCGGCTTGTCGGCGACAGCCGGCATCATGGCCGGCGGCGTGCTGCACACGCTCTATGCGGCGCTCGGCGTCAGCGTCGTCCTGCATCTGGTGCCGCAGCTTTTCAACGTTCTGCTTGTCGCCGGTGCCCTCTATATCGCCTGGATCGGCTTCTGCTTGCTGCGCAGTGCGATCACCATTGGTGGTATCGAAAAGGCGGCGCAGCTGTCGCGCTGGGCAAGCTTTCGCCAGGGCGCGCTAACCAGCCTGATGAATCCCAAGGCGTATCTTTTCATGCTGGCGGTCTACCCGCAGTTCCTTAAGCCGCAATTCGGTCCGATCTGGTCGCAGGCTGCGGTCATGGCGCTGATGATCGCGCTGACGCAGCTTACGGTCTATGGCGGGCTTGCGCTTGCCGCCGGCCGCGGCCGTGACCTGCTTGTCGGCAGTCCAGCCGCAACGGTGGCAATCGGAAGGGCGGCTGGTCTGGTGCTGATCGCCGTTGCAGTCTTCACCGTATGGAATGGATGGGCCGCGGTCCGGTGAGGACACGGGTGGCGGTCGCTCCGAAGTATTAACGCAAGGCTGACCTGTGCAAGCTGTTTCCGGCGTACGACAAACGCTGAGAGGACGGCCGTTTAAGCCAAATTATGTTGAAATGACAAGAACATCAAAAAAATGTTACTTCCGTCGAAAGACCAGGATGCCATCATGCCCGCGCCTTCAACAGGAAACCGCAGAAGCGGGTTCGAATGACCGGGAGACCATGATGAAGATACGAGCTTTTATGCTTGCTGCCGCCCTCGCAGGCGTGGGTGTCACCGCCGTGACGGCGGCAGACGAGCCGCAGGCGGTGCGTCAGCAGCTGATGAAGAAGGTAGGGCAGGCTGCCGGTGCGTTGAACGGCATCGCCAAGGGTGAAAAGCCCTATGATGCGGAAATTGTCAAGGCATCGCTGACGACGATCAGCGAGACGGTGAAAATCTTCCCAAGTCATTTCCCGGCCGGCTCGGAAACCGGCTCGGAAACCGAAGCGAGCCCGAAAATCTGGGAAAACATGGAAGACTTCAAGGCCAAGGCCGCCAAGCTTGGTACCGACGCGAGCACGTTGCTTGCTCAGCTTCCTGCCGACAAGGCCGGCGTTGGCGCTGCCCTGGGCATTCTCGGCAAGGACTGTTCCAGCTGTCACGAGACCTATCGTCTGAAAAAGGACTAAGAAGCGTTCCTTCATTCTGACCGTTTGCGATGCGCCGGCCCTGCTGGCGCATCCTTCTTTGTCTTCCAGCATGAAGGGAGGCCCGATGGGCCGGCGAACAACGAAGCTCCTGTCTGGTCTGGTCGTCATGGCTCTTGCCGGAGGCGGCGGCTTCTGGTGGCTGACGAGACCTGCGCCGTGGGACGCAGCCCATTGGGAAGGTCTCGGCGAACCGGATCTCGCCAATGGCGAACAGGTTTTCTGGGCAGGCGGCTGTGTCAGCTGCCACGCTGCGCCGGGGGCAAAAGATGACGCGCGGCTCGTGCTCTCAGGCGGCCGGGCTCTGAAAAGCCCCTTCGGTACCTTCCATGTTCCGAACATCTCGCCCGATGAAAGCGCCGGCATCGGCGACTGGACGCTCGCCGAGTTCGGTAACGCCATGGCGCGGGGTGTCGGGAAAAATGGTGAGCACCTTTATCCCTCTTTTCCGTACGGTTCCTACGCGCGCATGACTGCCAAGGATATCAATGATCTCTGGGGGTATCTGCAGACGCTGCCGAAGAGCACCAATGTGGCGCCGCCGCATGACTTGCCATTTCCCTACAATATCCGCATGGCGCTAGGCGGCTGGAAGCTCCTGTTCCTCACCGACGAGCCGCGCGTCGAGGTGAATACGGCCGATGCGAAGCTCGCCCGCGGGCAGTATCTGGTTGAAGGTCCGGGCCATTGCGGCGAGTGCCACACGCCGCGCAACGCGCTCGGCGGATTTGAGCCAGACAGATGGCTGGCCGGCGCGCCGAACCCCGAGGGCGAAGGGCGTATCCCCGACATTACGCCGGGCTCGAGGAGCGTCGGAAGTTGGAGCGCATCCGACATTGCCTCCTATCTGGAGACCGGTTTCACGCCGGATTTTGATTCCGTCGGCGGTTCGATGGTCGAGGTACAGAAAAACCTGGCGCGGCTTTCGCCCTCAGACCGCGAGGCGATCGCCGCCTACCTGAAGGCGATCCCGCCGATTTGACCGGGTTCGCTGCAGGATTTGCACTATCGTGCAGCGTGGACGACCGCATGCTCCTTGGCGTAGAGCGAAAGATAGTCGTCAAGCGCTGCGGAACCGAGGCCGAGCGCGTGGAAAATCTCGGCCGTAAAGCTGACCGGGGCAGTGCCTGCAGCCGTTACTAGCCGGCCGCTGCGAAGGGCCTGCGGTTGGTCCCGGTAGTGCCGGTGACCGCGATAGCCGGCGACCGCTGAGAGACTTTCGGCCGAATTGCCCGTGTGGTCCGCCTCGTTGAGAATGCCGCTGGCGGCCAGCGCAAGCGTCGCCCCACAGATCCCTGCGACGACGCGGCCTTTCGCATGAAAGGCATGGATCATCGCAGTAAGATTGGGTGCTGCGGCGGTTTTCCAGGTTGAGCCGCCGCAGAGCACAAGTGCGTCGAACTCCGCCGGCGCCAGCGTCTTCGTCGGCAGATGCGGCGTGATGTGAAGGCCGCCCATCGACGTCACCACGGTGCCGCCGGGCGTGGCGATCAGCACGTCGAGCCCGAGCTCGGTGCGCGCCGTGGCCATCAGCAGCGCGCATTCCCAGTCGGCAAAACCTTCCGTCAGGACGATTGCGAGGCGCATGTGCCCTCCCGTTCAACCAAGCTTCTGCATATAGCGCATGCCGGTGACAGGTCGAGGTACGAAGCGTTCGGATTCGTAGAAGCGATGTGCCTGGAAGTTGCCGGTGGCGGCGCTGACGGAGAGATAGTCGCAGCCGGCCATGCGCGCCTGTTCGCGCGCCTTGGCAACGAGATGGCGGCCGATGCCGGTGCCACGATGGCCGGGACGCACGAAAAGGTGATGCAGTTCCATGCCGCGCACGCCTTCGGCTGCCCGGTAGGTCGGCACGAGGATGGCGTAGCCGATCAACCGGTTGCCGGCTTCGGCCACGAGCGCGGTAATCCAGGGAGAACGGCTGAAGAGATCGCGCTCAAGCCGTTCCGGCGTGAGCGGTGCGGCATCGCCGTGATGCGCGGCGAGCTCGACGATCATCTCGTGCAACTCGGGAAGGTCGCGCGGTTTGGCGCAGCGGATCGTCACCATCGGTGGACGAGCCGGTGGCACGGGATGAAGGGAAGGGGCGGCGGTCTGCAACATTCTCGGCTCCTATGGTTCTGCCGCCATCAGGTGCCGTGAAAAACAAAAGCCGCCTGATGGCGGCCTTGTTGAATATGATCAGCAGGCCGCTCCTATCGGAACAGCCAAAAATACACGCGGGAAATGGGTGCATTCTTGATCATGCGCGTAGATTCGCCATTTCCGTGATTTTGTCAACGGGGATTCTCGCGCGGGCGGCAGGCCTCAGTGCTCGCTCTCGCACATCGAGTGGTCAGCGAGCGCCCGGATGACGTAGCAGTCGCCGATTGTATGGTCGCCATGGCAGGCGACGATGCGTTCCAGTTCACTTTCCAGCTTCCGCAGCCTGGCGATTTTTTCGCGCACCGAGGCAAGGTGTTCGGTAGCGATGCGGTCTGCCTCGCCGCAAGGGCGTTCCGGATGTTCGCTAAGCGCCAGAAGGTCGCGGATCGCCTCGATCGAGAGTCCCAGGTCGCGCGCGTGGCGGATGAAGGCCAGTCGTTCGAGTTCGCGCTTTTCATATCGCCGCTGATTGCCTTCCGAGCGTTCCGGGGCCTCGATCAATCCCATCTGCTCGTAATAGCGAATGGTCGGGATCTTGACGCCGGTGCGGCGGGAGAGGTCACCGATCGAATACATGCCGTCGCCTCATATCTATAGTCGCTGGAGTGTTTACATAAGGCGGCGGCATTCTCCCGGCAATAGAGTGGGGAGACCCTTGAGAGGACCTTCCTGCTTCTCAGCGGCGCAAAAGAAACTCGAGAAGCGCGTCGTCGAAAGCCGCGCTCTCCTCCAGTTGCGGTGTGTGGCCGCTTCTTTCGAAAAGGCGGATCGTCAGATCGGAGACGTCAGCGCGGTATTCGTCCCAGGTGCTCGCGGGTGCAACGAGATAGTCGAAGCGACCGAGTGCAAGCATGATCGGCATTTTCAGCCGATCAAGCCCTTGCCTTATGTCGATATCGCGGAAGACCTCGCCCCATAGATGATCGAAGACGAGATTATTGACCGTGACGCCAGAGCGGTGGGGCATCGAAAGCCGCATCGTACCAGCTTTTCGCGCCGAGCCTGATCAGCAGTGATTTGAACCGCTCGTTCGGCCTTTCGGCTATGTCGCTGCCGAGGAGGGCCATCTCGCGGTCGAAAATGACCTTGCGCTCAGGCGCTACCGTCTCCGTCCAGAGCCGATCCGCAGCGGCCATGTGCCGTGGCGAATGGCTCGGACCGGTCGCGACCATAACGACATGGCTGACGCGGTCCGGATGTTGCTCCGCATACTCGAGAGCCATGTAGCCGTGGCCGGAATGGCCGAGGATGGCGAAGCGCTCAAGCCCGAGATGCGCCCTCATGCGATCGATGTCCTCGATGACGGCCTCGAAGCTGGCGTCGGCCGTCGACAGGTTGCCTTGAGAGGGCGCAAAACCGCGATGGTCGGCAAAGACCAACCGCAGGTGGTGCCGGAGCGATTCGGAAAATGTCCTTGGATAATAGACGGCGCTGCCGATGACGAGCACCGTGGGGCCGCTGCCTTCGATCCTGTAGCCGAGGTCGAACGGGCCGAATTTGAGGCGTCCGGCCTCGAAAGAATATCCGTTGTCGATTGTCATGAGTTTGATCCTTGAAACGACCGCCGGGACGCGCGTCCTTGTTTCATGCATCCGGCGCGGTCTGGCAAAAGCAGCCGCACGAAAACGCCCGCAAGGCAGGCGCTTACAGCGGCGGTTCGGATTTGCCAGGCAACATCGCTAACGGATGAGGCGCACAGATCTCGCCCTTCAAGTTCAACGGTCTCGCCATAACATTTTCCATCGACCGCCCGCAACCAGATGGCCGAACTCGGAAGGTGGTCCGCTACGAGCACAAGGCCGCCATATTTGCCGCTTAGCGATTTGCGTCGCAATGATCGCTGGCCGCTGTCGTGTCGGCGAAAATAAATATTCACTATCAATAATTTAGATGTGGGCGTGGCAAAGGCCGCACGCCCCGGACGGAGGAAGAACGTGCCCCTTTTCATCAACCGCCGCACCATGCTCGCCGGCTCCGCTATGCTCTATCCGGCACTCGTTCTACCGGGCACGGCGCGCGCCATTTCGGGCTCAGATGACGACGTCTCGAAGCAGCTAGGCGAACTCGAAAAACGCACCGGCGGCCGCCTCGGCGTCGCCGTGCTCGACACGGAGACGAACATCTCCTTCGGCCAGCGGGAAAGCGAGCGCTTTGCCATGTGCTCGACCTTCAAGGCATTGGCCGCGGCCTGCGTGCTTGCCCGCGTGGACCGGGGGGAGGAAACCCTCAACCGGCGCATCAAATTCGGGAAGGACGCGCTGGTTCCCTATTCGCCGGTGACCGAAAAGCATGTGGGAGGCGATGGCATGACGGTCGCAGAGCTCTGTGAGGCGGCTGTGACGATCAGCGATAACGCCGCGGGCAACCTGTTGCTCGAAAGCTTCGGCGGGCCGGCAGGGTTGACGACCTGGCTGCGGTCGATCGGCGATCAGACGACACGGCTTGACCGCACCGAGCCCGACCTTAACGAAGCGAGGCCTGGGGACCCACGTGACACGACGACGCCGGCGGCCATGCTGGAAACGCTCGGCAGTCTGACGCTCGGCCCGGTTTTGTCGGAGAACTCCCGGATGCAGTTCATCGACTGGATCGTCGCCAACAAGACCGGCGACGCGCGCCTTCGGGCCGGCATGCCGAAGGATTGGCGCATCGGCGACAAGACCGGGACGAGCACGACAGGCGCGGCGTCCGATATTGCCGCTGTTTGGCCGAAGGATCGCGGGCCGATCCTGGTCGCGGTCTACATCGCCGAGGCCAAGGCGCCGGTGAAGGAACTGAATCCCGTCTTCGCCGAGATCGGAAAGATTATCGCACGGATGGTTTGATCACGCGACGGCATCAGGCGTCTGCAGCGCTTTCTGCGATGTCCGATGCCGTCTCGCAGGCCTGTTCCTTGACAGCGGCTTGCGCGAGCCTTTCGATGCAACCACCCGGCGAGGTCAGGGCAGGTGTAGGCAATGACGTCGGCGGAAAAGCAGAAAGGCTGTCAGCAGAAAACCGAGGCCCGCGATCAGGTAATAGGGACTGCCGCCGAGCATCAGGAGCCTGATCCCTCCCGCGCCGATCACGAGACCGATCAGGGCGAAGAGAGTGGCCGTCAGCGCGATGAGCATGAGTTCGTCCCCCGAATTGAAGTACAGTGCCGAGCCGGGGCAGCGGGCCACGCGCCGTTTTCCGGGTGCCCCGGTCAACCGCCCTTAGACGACAGCGCCCTCTGAAAAGCTAACGCCTGGAGCGTGCCTTTCAATGGCCGCACTCTGTGAGGTTGCAAAAATACGGAGGCCGCAAGGCGCCGCGAATATCGCGACCGAGTGGGGCGGGGGGCTGCCGCTCAGGTACCGCAGAAGGTCTGCAGCACTTCTTCGCCGGGCTCAGGCGGCGCAACGTAAGCCGCATGCTCGGGTTGGTCTTCATAGGGTCTCGACGTGACGTCGAGCAGCGCTTCGAACAGCGAAAAATCCGCGTCGCGAGTCGCTGCCTCGATCGCCTGTTCCACGCGGTGGTTGCGCGGAATGAAAGCCGGGTTAACGGAGCGCATCGCCGCGGCGCGCGCGCCGGCGTCGAGTGTTTCGCGGGCCAGGCGCCCGCGCCAATCGCGAAGCCACGGCGAAACTGCATCCGACTCTTCGAAAAGCTCGACGAGTGCCGGGTCGGCGCCCGCGTTTTCGGCCGATGCTGCGAGGCGCCGGAAGACCAGGGTGAAATCCGCATTGCCCTTGTGCATCAGGGTGAGGAGCGATTGGATCAGATCGAGATCACCATCTTCTTCGATCGAAAGTCCGATCTTGCGGCGCATACCGTCGAGCCAATGGTTCTGGAAGATCGACCCGTATTCGGTGAGCGCATCGTTGGCGAGGTTGACCGCCGTATCGGCAACCGGGTCGAACAGCGGCACCAGCGTTTCGGCAAGGCGTGCAAGGTTCCACTGGCCGATCGCCGGCTGGTTGGCATAGGCATAGCGGCCAAACTGGTCGATCGAACTGAACACCTTCTTCGGATCATAGGCGTCCACGAAGGCGCAAGGGCCGAAATCGATCGTTTCGCCGGAGACTGCCATGTTGTCGGTGTTCATCACCCCGTGGATGAAGCCGATTTGAAGCCAGCGGGCGATCAATGCCGCCTGCCGTGCGGCGACTGCTTTGAACAGCGAGAAATATGGTTGTTCGCCCTCTTTCAATTCCGGGTAATGGCGTTCGATCACGTAGTCGGCCAAGGCCTTGACCGACTCCATGTCGCCCCGGGCGGCAAAGAATTGAAACGTACCGACCCGGATATGGCTTGCAGCGACGCGCGTGAAGATCGCACCGGGCAGGATTTGCTCGCGATAGACTGGCTGGCCGGTAATAGTGGCGGCGAGCGCGCGGGTCGTCGGCACGCCCAGCGCATACATCGCTTCGCTGACGATATATTCCCGCAGCACCGGTCCGAGCGCCGCCCGTCCGTCGCCGCGGCGGGAATAGGGCGTCTGGCCGGGTCCCTTGAGCTGGATGTCGCGCCTCATTCCGTTTCGGTCGATCACCTCGCCAAGCAAGATCGCGCGCCCATCGCCGAGTTGCGGGACGAATGTACCGAACTGGTGTCCCGCATAGGCCATGGCAAGCGGCTCTGCGCCAGGCGGCACTTTATTGCCCGAGAAAATCGCCGCGCCGTCGCGTTCGAGCGCTTCCGTATCGAGGCCAAGCTCTTCGCCGAGCTTTCGGTTGAACTTGATCAGCCAGGGCTCCGCAACCGGTGTCGGCTCGACACGAGCATAGAAGTTCGCGGGCAACCGCGCGTAGCTGTTGTCAAAGGGAAAGGGGGCCGTTTCAGAAGCCGATTGCGGGGGTACGTAGTTCATCATTCCTGGTCCCGTTGCGTCTGCCGGGCCGCCGACGGGCCACGCTCTACTGCAGCGACCTTAGCGTCCGATTGGACGCGCGGCGTTATGGGAACAAGTCTACACGAGGGGCGATTGTTCCGCGAGGCCGAGACTTTGTCCTTCGCCCCTCCGGTGTATAGCCGGAGAGGCGAAGGCGCTAGCTGCGCTTCAGGCGCTGAGCGCTGTAGGAAGGCAGGCTTCGCATATCGCCGCGATGTGCCGGTGGTCGGTGCCGCAGCAGCCGCCGAGCACACGCAGATGCGGCATGCGGCCGGTCAGCGACCGATAGCGCCGGGCGAGATCTGCCGGATCGCCCGCATCGAGCGTCTCGCTCTCGTCGAGTTCGGCATGGCTCATCATCGAGGCATTGGCGCGAATGCCGCCGATCCGCTTGACCCAGGCTTGGCCCTGGTCGAGCGCGCCATCGAAATGGCTCGGATGCGCGCAGTTGATCATGTAGTAGTGCGTATAGCCTTCCGTCTCCGCGTCCACCGTCTCGATCGCGTCCTGCAGCGAGCGGCCGGTCACCAGCCGGCCATCGGTCTCGACAGTGAACGAGATAACGCAGGGCATGCCGTGCGCCCTTGCCGCGCGAGCAATACCGATGGCCTCGTCGATGTTGGTCAATGTGATTGCCGATACCATGTCGGCTTCGCTTGCGGCGAAGGTGGCAATCTGGACCGCATGGTAGTCTTCCGCCTCGTCGGCGTTCATGTTGCCGGCTTTGTAGCCGTCGCCGCGTGGGCCGATCACGCCATTGAGGACAATGGGGGTATGCGGCCGCTCGTATTCGGTGCGCAACCCCGTCAGCAGATAGACCGCGTCGCGGTTGGCCGTTGCGAGCGCCTCCGCATCGTAGCCGAGTTTCTCGCCCCAATCGGCATTGGCTCGCCACGTGGCGGTGTCGAGGACGAAGCCGGTATCATGACGTCGGGCGACGTCGAGATAGTGCGTGTAATATTGCAGAAGCCTGCGGCGGCCCTCGGCCGACGACAAGAGCACGAAGGAAGCGAAATGCGGGAGTTCGAAGCCGTCGTGAAAGATCAGCGTCGTCTCCATGCCGCCATCGGTGAGGAATGTGCCTCCGTTCAGCAGCGGCAAGTTTTCTCGGTACTTGGCCATCTCTTGCTCCATCCTCTTTCCTCCTGATCTTCACGGATCTTCCGTGCCAGGGGATCGGATGAATTTCTGCCTTTTTATCATCTGCTAAACTAGAGGAGTTGCGGTATACTACTTATGGGAGATCTTCATTTCGATGTGAAAACAGACACTTGCCGTTGAGATCGGGTAGCGACGGAGGACGTGGGAGGCGTTTTCTAAGCCGAAAACCGTACCGGCGGTACAGGAGCGGACCATGCGAAAGGGTGAGGAAACGCGGACAAGGCTCCTCGATGTCGCCGAAGCCGCCGTGCTGGCAAAGGGTTTTGGGGCAACCTCGATCGACGAGCTGATCGCCGAAACCGGCATCACCAAGAGCGGTTTCTTCTATCATTTCCGCGACAAGAACGAACTCGCCAAGGCACTTCTGGAACGCTACATCGAAAACGACGAACGGATCTATGACGAGATCTTCAGCCGGGCACACGAACTCTCGGATGATCCCCTGCAAGCCTTTTTGCTTGGTCTGAAGCTGCTGTCGGAACTGCTTTCGGACCTGCCGAACGGCCATCCCGGTTGCCTTGTCGCAACGATGTGCACGCAGGAGCGCGCCTTCGACCGCGAGATCCAGGAGATCAACCGGCAGGCGGCGTTGATGTGGCGCCGGCGCTTCGGCGGGATGTTCCGTGACATCATGCGCCACTACCGCCCGCGCGAAGCGCTCGACGCCGACCAGCTGGCCGACATGGTCTCGACCGTGATCGAGGGCGGCATCGTAATTTCGAAGGCGTTGAAGGAACCGAAGAGTCTGCCCGACCAGTTGCTGGTCTTCCGCACCTTCGTGCGGATGCTGTTTCAACCAATCGCCCAGGCCTGATGGGGTTCAGGCACGGCTTTCCTCGAGCTCTGCGGCCAGCTCGGCGAGTTTCCGGACGGTGTTGAGATTGCGGGCGGTGCCCGGCGTGAGTGCAGGCAATTTCAGCTTCGACTTTCCCGAGCCGTTGGGAAAATAGATATAGATCTCCCTGCCGCGGACCTGCACCTCTTCGCCGTCCGGCGCGACGAGCTTGTCAAGCGCATCGGCCGGAGGCGGCTCAGGCAGGAAGGTCACCAGCAGAAAATTCGGCTTGGCGTTGGCGAACGGCGCCTCGTCGACGATCCTTTGCAGTTCGCCGCGGCGGCGCAGGATGACGCCGGGCGCCTTGCCCATTCGCTCCGCCACAGCATCTTCCAGCTCTTTCTGCACCTCGGTTCCGGAAAGCTCGGAACGAAAGAGCACATTGCCGCTCTGGATATAAGTCTTCACATCGGTGAAGCCGAGGCTCTCGCAAATGGCCTTCAAATCCGCCATCGGAAGCGTGCCGGTCCCGCCGACATTGATCGCCCGCAGCAGTGCGACATAGACCGGCATTCCCTTCCTCCCGGCCGTTACATCTTACCCGCGACCTTGGTGGCGAAGGCGTATTCGAAGGCGATTTCCTCAAGCCGCTGGAAGCGTCCGGATGCACCAGCATGGCCGGCATCCATGTTGGTTTTCATGAGTATGGGGGCGCTGCCAGTGGTCTTCTCCCGGAGTTTCGCCACCCACTTCGCCGGCTCCCAATAGGTCACGCGCGGATCGGTCAGGCCGCCGAGCGCCAGGATCGCCGGATAAGGCTTTGCCTCCACTTTGTCATAGGGCGAGTAGCTGGCGATTATGTTGTAGAATTCGGCGCTCTCGATCGGATTGCCCCATTCCGGCCATTCCGGCGGGGTGAGCGGCAGCGTGTCGTCGAGCATGGTGTTCAAGACGTCGACGAAGGGAACGGCGGCAATGATGCCCCTGAACTTCTCCGGCGCCATGTTGGCGACCGCCCCCATCAGCATACCGCCGGCCGAGCCGCCTTCGGCGATGATGTTCGCGTATGACGTGAACCTCTCTTGATTCAAATAGTCAGCGGCAGCGATGAAGTCTTGGAAGGTATTAGTCTTCCTCGCCATTTTGCCGTCTTCGTACCATTGGAAGCCCTTGTCCTTGCCGCCGCGGATATGGGCGATGGCGTAGACGAAGCCGCGGTCGACGAGCGAGAGGCAGTTGGTGTTAAAGCCGGCCGGAATGGTGATGCCGTAGGCTCCGTAACCATAGAGCAGGCAAGGGGCGGAACCGTCGAGCGGCGTATCCTTGCGGTAGAGCAGGGTGACAGGCACCTCGACACCATCCCATGACGGCGCGAAGACGCGGCGGGTCACATAGTCGTCGGGATTGTGGCCGGACGGCACTTCCTGGGTCTTCAAGAGCGTGCGCTGCCGCGTTGCCATGTCGTAGTCGTAGAGTTCCGACGGCGTCGTCATCGACGAGTAGGAGAAGCGGATGACGTCGGTGTCGTATTCGGCGGCGCCTGAGAGCCCCAACGAGTACGCTTCCTCGGCGAAGGCGATCGCGTGTTCCTCGCCGGTCTTGCGGTCACGGATGACGATTTCCGGCAATCCATTGCGCCGCTGCAGCCAGACCAGATGGCGGGCATAGGCCATGTGATTGAGGATCAGCGTGCCTGGCTTGTGCGGCACGACCTCGCGCCAGTTTTGCTTCTGCGGCGCCTCCACAGGCGCTTCCATGATCTTGAAATCCTTGGCACCGTCGGCATTGGTGAGGATGTAGAAAACGTCGCCGCCTTCCGTCATCGAGTATTCGAGACCGGTTACCCGCTCAGCCACGAGCTGCGGCACGGCCGCCAGGTCCCTGGTCGAGAGCAGCCGGTATTCGCTGGTTTCGTGGTCGTGGATATCGATGTAGATGAAGTCGTCGAGCAGCGATCCGCCGACCGACATGAAGAAGCCCGGGTCCTTTTCCTCATAGACGAGCCGATCGTCCTCCTGGGGCGTGCCGACGACGTGGTGGAAGACTTTCGACGGCCGATGGTTCTCGTCGAGCACGGTGTAGAAGAAGCTCTTGCCGTCCGGCGCCCACGCGCCGCCGCCACCCGTATTCTCGATCACATCGGGCAGATCCACGCCGGTCGAAAGATCGCGCACCTTCAGGGTGAAATATTCCGACCCCTTGTCATCGTAGCCCCAGATGCCGCGGGAATGGTCGCGGCAATGGTCGATGCCGGCGAGGCGGAAATAGGCCTTGTCTTCGGCTTCCTTGTCGCCGTCGAGCAGCACGTGGCGGATCGCCTCGTCCTTGGGGTTGCCGTCGCGCGGGATCCGGAAGTAGCGGGGCTGTTCGCCGCCGGTCACGTAGGAGGTGCCGTAAGCGAAGGCCCCGTCCTTCATCGGAACGGACGAATCGTCCTCCTTGATGCGGCCGCGCATCTCGGCAAAGAGGGTCTTCTGCAATTCCTTCGTGTCCGCCATCGCCGCGTTCATATACGCGTTTTCCGCTTCGAGATGCTTGCGGATCTCCGGATCGAGAATGGAGGGATCCTTGAACATCGCCTGCCAATTGTCCGCCCGGAGCCAGGCATAGTCGTCGGTGCGGGTAATGCCGTGGCGTGTATCGGTGACCGGCTTCTTCGGAGCGACGGGGGCGGTGGGCAGGTTCTTGAAAGCAGACAAGGCGCGTCTCCGGATTTGATGGGAGACCATGAGATAGAGAGCGCCATCGCAGCGATCAAGCAGAAAGCAGACGCCCGTTCTTCCTATTGGTGCTATCGAGGATTGCCCGCCACCCCGTTTATGAGGCGAGCTTGAGGCCGATGCCCCATGGATCGACCAGGCTGTGGACGCTGCCTTCCTTGCTTACCGGTATTTCCAGTTCGTCGAGTTTGCCCAGCGCCGTTGCGAGCGTCGCAGCATCGCGGAAGCGGATCGTATAATCGGCAAGGCCGGTCATGTTGCTCTGCCGCTTGGGCGCGCCTCGGGAGTTCCAGATGTTGGCCGCGACATGGTGATGATACTTGCCTGAGGCGAAGAAGCTCGCCCCGGGGTAGCGCGCCATCAGATCCAGCCCGACCACGTCACGGAAAAACGCGTCCGCCTGGGGGATGTCGGAGACCTGCAGATGGATGTGGCCGATCGTCGTGCCTTCGGCGAGGCCGTCCCAAGGGTCCTTTGGTGCTTCGTCGTAGAAGGCCTGCAGGTCGAGCGGTAGCGTGCTCATCGCCACGGTGCCATCGGGTTGGTAGGTCCACTCGCCGCGCGGTCGGTCGCGATAGACCTCGATACCGTTACCCTCCGGGTCGGCGAGATAGATCGCCTCGCTGACCAGGTGGTCGGATGCGCCCTGCAGGCGAATGTTGTTGTTCGCCGCGTGCGCGAGCCAGTGTGCGAGCTCGCGCCGATTGGGAACCAGAAAAGCCGTGTGGAACAGACCCGGCGCGCTACGCGGTGCTCTTGTGGCATTCCCTTCGGTCGTCAGCGTCAACAGAGGTCTGCCGGCGACACCAAGAGTCTCGCCCTTGGCGCCGGTCTCGATCGGCGTCAGCCCCAGAATTCTCTGGTACCAGGCAGAAACCATCGGCAGATCCTGGACGACGAGGTGAGACCGATCGACATAGGCCGGCATCGCGACCGCGTGGTCCGCAGGCAAGCTGCTTGCCAGGTGCGACTGGGTTGTATCTTGCATCACGTCGCCTTTCAGGGCCGGACCGGCACTCCCGTCGCTGCCGGTCGCAGTTTCTTCAAAGTACCACGAATATGGGACCGTGACCGCGTTCAGGAAAGCTATTATATTACTTGATGTTGTGTTCGATGAGCGTTGACAGTCGTTACCATCGCACTACCTGATCTTTAAGTGATGCTAGTACGACGGTGGCGGCCGATTTGATTTCAATCAATGCTGGAACATCGCCTCCGCGCGAATTCATGTTGGCGCGGAAACGGGAGAAGTGAAGACCGGCTTTCTCCTTGATCCTGCGCTTAGGGGCTGGCCTCGCCATATGGCGACCGGGAACGCAACAGAAGGAGTGCAGCATGTACAAAAAAATCATCGTCCCGATCGCCATGGATCAGCTGGAGCATGGCGAATCCGTACTTAGCATCGCCGAGAAGCTGATCGACGAAGGGGGCGAAATCGTCCTGCTCAACGTCGTCGAGGACCTCAACGCCTATGCGCAAGGATACATGATCGTCGATTTTCCGCTCGAGATGATCGAGGAGTCGCGCAAACATGCCATCAAGACGTTGGAAGCGTTGAAGACCAAGCATGGGATCAAGGGGCGTATCGAAATCCGCACCGGCGGAGCGGCCGGCACTATCAATGCTCTCGCCAAGGAAGAGAATGCGGACCTCGTGATTATTGCTTCGCACCGGCCGGGTTTGATCGATTATTTTATCGGTTCGACCGCGAGCCGCGTCGTCAGCCATTGCCCCTGCGCCGTTCTCGTCGACCGGTAATACCAAGAACAAGAAGGCGGCGTGATTCCAATCACGCCGCGACCAAGGAGCCCTGCAAATGGAAAAGTATGCGCTTGATGACTTTCGCGAACAGCTTCTCCGCCGCAAACGCGAGCTTTATGGCCGGCTGGTGAAGATCGAGGAGGACCTCGATCAACCGATGAATGCCGACGTACCGGATCGCGTCACCGAACGAGAAAACGACGAGGTATTGGAGGGCCTCGGCCTCGCAGGTCAGGGCGAAATCCGCGCCATTGATGCCGCTCTGGACCGAATTGAGTCCGGAACCTTCGGCATCTGTGTGCGCTGCGGTGACCCGATTTCGCCGGAAAGATTGCACGCGGTGCCGCACGCTCCGCTCTGCCAGACCTGTGCGGCGGAGGTAGCGCGCGCAAAATAAGCTGGGCTCACGCAATTTCGTTTTGGCGCCGCTCTCGATCGTTGACGCACTTGAGCGCCGAGGATTGCCGTTTCGATAGTTAGCCGGCGAGGCAAATTGCGTTCACTTTTCAGGACATCAGCCGATTATTGTAATAGGTTGCAAAAATTGATCCTTTCGTCGTTCGGCGGCTCTTTGCCGTGGGCGCGTACTGTGGCACGTTAAACGGGTAGAACACGTGCCTGTACCGGACCGAACATCAGCCGCCGATGGGGAAATTGTGTAAATTTCCGGTTGCTACGGATCCCAGGCATGAGCGGCCCTTTGTGCGTCCAAGGGATGTATGACGCTGGCGTCGAGGGGAGGGATCGCGTGGAGATCGACGGTGTCAAGTGGAACTATGACCGATCAGAATTGATTGCGGATGGAATCATTCACGGTATCGGTCTTGCGGCAGCGCTCTGCGGTGTTACGGCGCTGATTTTCTATGCAACGCTTTGGAGCACGTCCGGCCAGCTTGCCGCCGCCTGGATTTACGGCGTCGGGCTCGTTACCACTCTTTCGGTGTCCTTCCTCTACAATCTCTTCCCGATCTGCCGCTTGAAATGGCTTTTGCGTCGGTTCGACCATTCCTCGATCTTCGTGCTGATCGCGGCGACCTATACGCCATTTCTCCAGCGCGGCTGGGACAATCCGTTCCTTTCCAGAATGCTGATCGGCATCTGGGCCATCGCCGCCCTCGGGGTATTGATCAAGTGTCTCTTCCCCGGCCGGTTCGACCGGCTTGCGATACTGCTCTATCTAGGTATGGGCTGGAGCGGCGTGCTTGCCGCCCGGTCGCTTTTATCCACGCTGACGGCGACGACACTGATCCTGATCCTGATCGGGGGCGTCATTTACTCGGCCGGAGTGATTTTTCATGTCTGGGAACGCCTGCGCTTCCAGAACGCGATCTGGCATGGGTTCGTCGTTGCAGGTTCGGCGGTACATTATTCCGCGGTCGTGACCTGCTTCAGCGGCGCGACGCTCTCCTGACTCACTCATTCCGGCGCGGGCCGGCAGCCGTCGGACGGCCTGAGCGCCGCGGCCATGCGCGAAATGATCCCGTCGAAACTCGTCAGCGGGTTCTTGCGATATTGGAGGCGGAAATAGGCGGCGCTGCCGTCGCAAAGGGCGATCGCCCGGGCATAGAACACTTCGCCGTTGCGCGCACCGGAGAAACTGGCCCAGGCGGGCGTAACGCGCGAAAACAGCATTCTCCAATCATCCTGCGTCTCAAGGCTGATGCGATCGGCGACATCGGTTTCGAAATCGCCATCCGGCGGATGGCTTCCGAACACCGCAAGCGTCGCTCCGTTATCGTCCGCATGGAAACTCGCGCCGTCGCCATCGTCGGACGCCTCTTGGCGCAGCTCGAAACCCGGCGGGATCTCGACCGTGTAGCCGAAGCGAGGATTGGCATAGGGGTGCCAGTCGTCCTCCGCGGCTGCGGGGAGCGCGAGCCCCGTAAGGAGGGTGAGGGCGAAGAAAGCGCGGCGCATGCGGGCATCCTCTTGGCTTGCTTCGATCTGCCGCTCCTCGTAGCACGGCCCCGAAGCCCTTGCCGTTTCTCCTGGAACAGCCGGAGCGCTGCGTATTCAACACAACAAACAAAGGCAGCGCTCGCGCTCATGGCACTGCTTCCTTCTCACGCTGTCAATCCTCTTCGAAGGTATGGCCTTGCGATCGCGGCAACAACGCAAGTCTGTCGCCGGGGGGCCGTCGGAAAAACCTGGCCGAGATGGCGTCGCACACCGCGAAGCGGACTTCGGTCCGCACCTGCGGGCGATCATATTCTCTGATCGTCTGCTCGTCGATGGGTGCGAAATCGCTCGGCCAGCGCCGCAGCCGGAATCGAACCTCGTATCTGGCTGGAGAAGAGCACGGCTGCCTCAGAGGCCATATGTAGGCTCCCACTATTGAGGCCTGGTAAAAGGGGTGCTCGCTGCGATCTTCTCGAGTGAAGCGATACTGCAAGATTTGCCTACGCTTTGCATTGTATTACTGTCGCGCAACTCCGATTCGTGCCGATTCACTCTTGAGGCGGAACAGGCCTTATTTTATGTCCGGTAGCAATTTGATCGGATGGTCAAAACGGCGAAGGAGCTTGCCAAGACGATGGATATCGCGGCCCTCACATTTCTGGCCCTCGGTCTCCCCTTCGTCGCGGCACTCGTGGCCCCGGTGCTGACGCGTTTTCTCGGTCACAACGCCGCCTGGCTCCTGGCTCTCGCGCCGGTCGCGATCTTCCTCCATTTCCTTCGCTTCGTTCCGGAAATCGCCAATGGCGAAATCGTCACCGGCGGCTATGCTTGGATTCCCTCCTTCAACGTCAGCTTCTCCTGGCTGATCGACGGCCTGTCGTTGACCTTTGCCCTTTTGATTTCCGGCATAGGTGCGCTGATCGTCCTCTATTCGGGCGGTTATCTGAAGGGCCATCCGCATCAGGGCCGGTTTCTTTCCTTCATCCTGATGTTCATGGGCTCCATGCAGGGTCTCGTCCTTTCGGACAGTTTCCTGATGCTCTTCGTCTTCTGGGAACTGACATCGATTACGTCCTTCCTGCTGATCGGCTTCGATCACGGCCGCGAAGCTGCCCGCCGTGCGGCGCTGCAGGCATTGGTCGTCACGGGGGGAGGAGGCCTGCTGCTGCTCGCCGGCCTACTCATCCTCTGGAATGTGAGCGGCATTACCCAGTTCTCTTTGCTTCTCTCCTTCGGCGCGGAGTTGAAGGAAAGCCCATTCTATCTCGCGGTTCTTCTTCTCGTGCTGGGAGGAGCTTTCACTAAGTCTGCGCAGTTTCCGTTTCATTTCTGGCTGCCGAATGCCATGGAGGCGCCGACGCCGGTTTCGGCCTACCTGCATTCCGCAACGATGGTGAAGGCGGGCGTCTACCTGCTGATGCGGCTTAATCCGGTGCTCGGGGGCACGCCGGAATGGCAGATCCTGCTGCCCTTGTTCGGGGTGGCGACACTCGTGAGCGGCGCAGCGCTGGCGGTGCGTCAAACCGACCTCAAGCTGATGCTTGCCTATACGACAATGGCATCGCTCGGTCTTCTCGTCTTGCTGACGGGCCTCGGTTCGCCGCACGCGATCGAGGCGGCGGCGCTCTACCTCGTGGCGCACGCGCTGTTCAAGGGCGCGTTGTTCATGGTTGCGGGCATCATCGACCACGAGACCGGCTCACGCGATCTGACAAAGCTCGGCGGTCTGCGCTCGGCCATGCCGCTGACCTTCGCGATCGCCCTTGCCGCCGCGCTTTCGATGGGCGGTCTGCCGCCCTTTTTCGGTTTCCTCGCGAAGGAAGAAATCTACGAGGCGCTGTCCAGCTTCGACCGACGCTCCATGGTCTTTGCTGCGCTTGCTGTTCTCGGCAACGCTCTGATGTTTGCCGTCGCTTTCGCCATCGCCTTGAAACCGTTCCTCGGATCAAAGGTGGAGACGCCGAGGCACGCCCACGAGGCGCCGGTCCTCCTCTGGCTTGGCCCGGCGATCCTGGCACTGAAGGGTCTGTCGATCGCGCTGATGTCCGGCCTTGCCCATCGCCTGATCTCTTCGCCGATGTCCTCCGCAATAGCCGGCGAGCCACGAACGGTAACGATCTCGCTTGAGCCACATATCGGCGTGCCGTTGCTCCTTTCCGCGATCACTCTGCTGGTCGGCGTTGCCTTTTATTTGAACCTCGATCGTCTCCGCGCAGCCACGGCCGTTATCCTTGCCGATATCGGCTGGGGGCCCGACCGGGGTTTCGATCAGTTCATCCGCGGGCTCTTGCGGCTTGCCGTGGCCATCACGCACCGGCTGCAGAGCGGCAAGCTCGACGTCTACATGACCGTCGTCTTCGTGCTGATCGCGGTCGTCCTTCTTGCAACGCCGGTACATTTTGGAGAACTGCCGCGCGCGCCGTTCTTCGCGGCGGACGTTCCAACGCATGAGCTTGCCATCATGGCCATTGCGGTCGCTGGGCTTTTGGCCGTGGTGCTGGCGGCCGATCGTCTGACTGCGATCGTCTCTCTCGGCATCCAGGGCTTCGCGGTCGCCGTTATCTTTTTGCTTTATGGCGCGCCGGACCTCTCCTTTACTCAGTTCATGATCGAGACGCTGTCCGTGGTGGTGCTGGCGCTGGTCATGACGCGACTGCAACTTTCCCCTTCGGATCGCCGGCCATTACATCAGAAGGTTCTCGATTCGATGATCGCGCTCGCGTGCGGGTTCGGTTTCGGCCTGTTTCTGCTCAGGGCCACGGGCACGCCGTTCGACGCGACGCTGACGGATTTCTACAATCTGTATTCGAAGTCGATCGCGCACGGAGCAAATGTTGTCAACGTCATCATCGTCGACTTCCGCGGGACGGACACGCTCGGTGAGATCGCCGTGGTGATGATCACCGGTCTTGCCATCCTCTCGCTCGTGCGGCTGAGGGCGGGCTCGCTCAAGCGCGGCGCCGATGTTCGAAAGGATGTGGAGGAGCGCGCATGAAATCGGTCATTTTCCGTACTGTCGCTCCGTTCCTGACAAGCCTGATGACGCTGTTCTCGATCTTTGTCCTTTTGCGGGGCCACAACGAGCCGGGTGGCGGGTTCATCGGCGGGTTGATCGCCGTCTCCGCCTTGGCGATTTACGGCATCGCCCACGGCGTCGAGACTGTAAGGCACGCGATCTATTTCCATCCGATGGCGATTGCCGGTGCGGGACTCTTTGCCGCGACGGTCGCGGGCCTGATTTCGCTCTTTGCACAAGTGCCCTTCATGACAGGGCTGTGGATCTATCCCTCGCTTTTCGGTGTCGAGGTCCCGCTCTCGACCGTCATGCTTTTCGATACCGGCGTTTATCTCGTGGTGGTCGGATCGATCAGCTCGGTCGCGCTTTCGCTCGAAGAACGGGGAGGCGAGTAATGGAGGCCTGGTTTGCATTGCTCGTGGGCATTTTCTTCACTGTCGCAGTCTATCTGATGCTGTCGAAGTTCATCATCCGCGTGCTCCTCGGCGTGGCGGTTCTCGGCAATGCCGTTAACCTGTTGATCTTCACCGGGGGGAGGCTCACGCGCGGTGTGCCGCCCGTCATTGCCGGCGGCGCCGACGCGCTGGGCGGCCCTGCCGCCAATGCGTTGCCGCAGGCGCTGATCCTGACTGCGATCGTCATTTCCTTTTCTTTCTTCGCCTTTCTGCTGGTCCTCGCCTGGCGCGCCTATGAGGATCTGTCGACCGACAACACGGACGAGATGCGTGTGGCTGAGCCGGTGAAGGAACCGATGCCGCCGCTTGGATATTGATCGACCCCATGGCTGTCCCGACCTCATCCTCCGTCGATCTTTCCGCCGCGCTCGTTCTCGGTCCGACCACCGTTGCCGATTGGCTGGTGATCCTGCCGGTCGCCTGGTGCTTCGCCATCGGCGCGTTGCTGGTCATGTTGCGCCGCGCGATCGGCCTTCACCCGATCATCGCGGTTGCAGGGCTTGCAGGACTTGTCCTGATCGACGCGCTGCTGCTTGGACATGTGGCAGCCAAGGGGCCGGTGACGATGGCGATGGGTCGATGGTTGCCGCCCTTCGGCATCGCCTTCACGGTCGATCTGACGGGGGCGCTCTTCGCTCTGGTCGCAGCAGTCGTTGCGCTTGCCGGCGGTATCTTCTCGCTCGCCGATATCAACGACAGCGGCAGGCGCTACGGCTTCTACCCGTTCCTGATGCTGCTGATGGCGGGCGTCTCCGGCGCCTTCCTGACCGGGGACATCTTCAACCTCTACGTCTGGTTCGAAGTTCTGCTGATTTCCTCTTTCGGTCTGCTGGTTCTCGGTTCCGAGCCGGAGCAGATCGACGGCACGGTGAAGTATGGCTTCCTGAATCTCGTGGCAACGACGCTGTTCCTGGTCGCGACGGGTTATCTTTATGCCGTGTTCGGGACGCTGAACATGGCCGACGTCGCCCGCAAGGCAGAAGGCTTGCGGGGCAGCGCGCCGTTGATGACGCTGACGGCGCTCTATGTGCTCGCCTTCGGCATGAAGGCAGCGGCGTTCCCAGTAAATTTCTGGCTGCCGGCATCCTACCATACCCCTCGCGTCGTCGTGTCGGCACTTTTTGCCGGTCTGCTCACCAAGGTCGGCATCTACGCTCTGATCCGCGTGATGGTCATGCTTTTCCCGGTTGAAAGAGAAGAGCTTAGCTTCGTCATGGCGCTCGCGGGAGCGTTGACGATGATCGTCGGCGTACTCGGCGCGCTGGCGCAGACCGACTTCCGCCGCATGCTTGGCTATCTTGTGGTTTCTGGGATCGGCTCGATGCTGGCGGGGATCGCCGTCGGCGGTCCCGGCGGTATCGGCGGCGCGATCTTCTATGCGCTCCACTCGATGCTGGTGATGACCGGCCTCTATTTCGCTGCCGGAATCGCCGCGCGGCTTGGCGGTGGCTCTTCTATAGCGACCGTCTCGGGTCTCTACCGCAAGAACGTGGGATTCGCCACGCTGACCCTGATGTTGTGCTTTGCCGTTTCCGGGCTACCACCCTTTTCCGGCTTCTGGCCGAAGGTTATGCTCGTTAAGGCGGCGCTCGACATAGGCGCCTGGTGGCTCGCGGCGGCGCTCCTTCTCGCCGGCTTCTGCACGGTGATTGCGACCGGCCGACTGTTCCTGCTTGCGTACTGGCGTGACGACGCCGGTGCGGCTGTCGAGACCGTGCGGTTGCCGTCGGCCGTCTTGGCGCCTCTTGCGGCCCTTTCCCTCCTTACGCTCGGCCTCGGCCTTTATCCGGAGCCGCTGCTGGCGACGATCCAGAGTGCGGCGGCCGGGCTTGCGGAGCCGTCGGCCTATCTGAACTCGGTCTTTCCCGCGGGGGGCCCGCAATGATTTTCCCTGGAATGAAGTTCCTTGCGATCAACCTGATTTTCACCGTCATCTGGGGCGCCATAAGTTCGAGCTTCACCCTCGCAAATCTCGTGCTCGGCTTCCTGGTCGGCGCGCTGTCGCTGGCGGTCATCCGGCGCGAGCTGCGGCCGGTGACCTTCCCGATAAGACCCCTGCGCATGTTGCTTCTTATGCTGCTCTTCTTCAAGGAGCTCGCCGTTTCCGCGACCAAGGTCGCCATTCTCGTCATGCAGCCGAAGATGGTGCTGAAGCCCGGCATCTTCTCCTATCCGCTGACGCTCAGGAGCGATTTCGAAATCACCCTGCTCGCCAATCTCATCACCCTGACGCCGGGAACCCTTTCAGTCGATGTCTCCGACGACCGCAAGACGCTTTATGTCCATGCGCTCGATTGCGCCGACCCCGGTGCGCTTCGACAGGACATCGCGCGGGGCTTCGAACGCCGAATCCGGGAGGCCTTTGGATCGTGATGGCTCAGACCGTGCTCTCCGCAGCGATAGGCTTCGCGCTGGTGTTTCTCTCCGCAGCCCTGTTGGTGACG
Source organism: Ensifer sp. IC3342 (assembly GCF_020193655.1). Taxonomy (GTDB): domain Bacteria; phylum Pseudomonadota; class Alphaproteobacteria; order Rhizobiales; family Rhizobiaceae; genus Sinorhizobium. The sequence goes on along the minus strand of NZ_JADYVE010000001.1, from coordinate 448,801 downwards.
GTGTTGCGTATCATCCTGGGCCCCACCTTGCCGGACCGCGTCCTTGGGCTCGATATGCTGGTGGCGATTGCGATCGGCTTCATCGCCGTGATCGCCATCAAGACTGGCTTTAACCTTTACATAGACATCGCCATCGCCTTGGGCCTGGTCGGTTTTCTCGCGACCGTGGCCTTCGCCCGTTTCATTCTGACGCGCGGACTGGCACCGGAACAATCGGCGGAGGCCGCTTCGGCCAAAAGGGCACACCCGAAGCGCGGCAAGACCGCCCAGGCGGTGCGCCGCAAACGCAAAGGGGCACATTGATGGAAGCGCAAGTCAATGCCGCAGTCGCGCTTGTCGTCGCGTTGATCGTCGTTGTCGGCGCCTCCTTCTCGTTGCTGGCGGCTCTGGGGATCGTTCGGTTTCCCGACCTCTACACGCGCATGCATGCGGCGTCGAAAGCGGGAACCATCGGTTCCGGCCTCTTGCTTCTGGCAGCCGGGTTGCATTCCCTCGACGGTGCAATTCTTGTCCGCGCGCTTGCCGGCTTTGTTTTCTTCGTTCTGACGGCGCCGATCTCCGCCCATCTCTTGGCCAAAGGCGCGCATCAGGCGGGTTACAGACTGACGAAACTGTCGGTCATAGATCAGCTTCCACAAAAGGAAGAGCCACAACGGCTTTGATTGACGCCGTTTCTGTCTCTGTATTTCCGAACAATTCTGCGTGTGGTGACAATTTTAGCAATTTGGAATAAAGTTGCTGCTTTTCCATAAAATTATGTTTGGACTTTTAGGCGATCAATGTTAATGCAGTAACTGCAAAGTGTCGTCGTGGAAAATACTTTGAACTGAAATTCCAGCTTGAGTTGTGAATATTGTCCGTTGCTTTGAGGTGTCGATTGTCCTGATACCTTGGTGGCGGGTTTCGCTATCCCAATTCGAGCCTTGATGTTGCGGCAGAACCTTGGTCCTTGCCGCGCAGTTATCGGTCAATTCCAAGGCAGCGGCGCTGTTCGGCGGCATTTTCGCGAATTCCTCCCTCTGAAACGCTGTTTCAGATTTGTTGCTGGATTCCGATAGGAGAAAGAGATGACAGAAACCACGCCCGGCGCGAGCCACGAACTCCTGGTTGAATTGACGGCGGAAATCGTTGCCGCCTATGTAAGCAACCACGTGGTTCCGGTTGCCGAGCTTCCGACGCTCATAGCCGACGTTCACTCGGCGCTCAACAACACGACAGCTCCTGCACCGGTGGTGGTTCCGGTCGAGAAGCCGAAGCCCGCCGTTTCCGTGCGCAAGTCGGTTCAGGATGATCAAATCACCTGCCTTGAATGCGGCGGCACGTTCAAGTCGCTGAAGCGCCATCTGATGACCCATCACAATCTTTCGCCTGAAGAGTATCGCGAAAAGTGGGATCTGCCTGCGGACTATCCGATGGTGGCGCCCGCCTATGCGGAAGCCCGCTCGCGTCTCGCCAAGGAGATGGGCCTCGGCCAGCGTCGCAAGCGCCGCGGCAAGTAATCCCGTTCGCCGTTTGGCCCGGCATGGCTGAGCGCACGGACAAGTGCGCCCAGCGCTTGCTCTTGGAAGGAAGATCGGGCCGAGCAAGCGCCCGGCCTTCGTTTTTTGCGATTGGGTCTCCGGCTGAGCGAACTGCGCCCGCGTCAGGCGGCCAGCCGGACCTCAGCCTCGCTCTTGATCCGCCGAACCATGGAGCGCAGACCATTGGCGCGCTGCGCCGACAGATGTTCGATGAGACCAATCTTGCCGAAGACATCAAGGGCGTCGAGCTTGGCAATTTCGGCGGCGTGCTTGCCGGAATAGAGGGCGAGCACGATTGCCACGAGACCCCGGACGATATGGGCGTCGGATTCGCCTTCAAAGGTGAGGACGGGGTTCCCCGGGTCACCGCTCGTGCGCGTCACAAGCCAGACCTGACTTGCACAGCCCTGAACCTTGTTCTCGCTCGTCCGTAAGGCCTCCGGCATCTCCGGCAGACTCTTGCCCAACTCGATCACGTAGCGGTAGCGGTCCTCCCACTCGTCGAGGAAGGAAAAGTCGTCGATGATCTGGTCAAGTGAAGTCATAGTCCGTCCGATTCTCGGCGCCGTTTCGCAAGGTGCGCCTCTCTCGATCCCGCGCATGCCGGCATAATCGGGATCTCACCCACTCATATAGGAGATGCGGGCGGCAATGAGAACAGCCAATGCCATTTCGCCCCGAAGATCGTCGCGACTCTCGCCCCATTTCGTCCATAAAGGAACACCGCGAAGGATGGGCATCATCCTCGCGGCGGCCGAGACGGAACGGCTAATCAGGCAGTTGGTGGAGCGTGTGACGACTATAAGGCATTTGCCGAAGCCGGTCGTTACTGAGCCACGGCGGACTTTGGGTCGAGACGCTTCTCCGGAACCGGTGTGCGTTTGAAGTTCGGCGCGCTGTGATTCGCTTCTTGATGCGAAGTGTCCGTGGGCGTGACCGTGCCGGTCATGATCTTGGCATCCGGTGTGCCGGCATCGGTTTCGGCAAACTGGGTGTCGAGAAATTCGTAAGCGATGCGCGCGCCTTCACGGGCTCGATGGCCAAGCGCGACGAAAGTCTCGGCGCCCTTCTCGCAGACGTCGGGCTTTTGCACGCAGATGGCGCTTACATATTGGAATGCCTCACTGGCGGCGGAAAAGGTATCGCCGATCTCCACCTTCGGTCCGTGCTGAAGCTTCTCGGTGCTCGAGGGATCCAGGAACGGCAGGAGAACTAGGACCAGAGAAAACCAGAATGCTGCCTTGACGAGAAACCACATCTTCCGCCCACCTTTGTTCGGCTGCCGCAGGTCCCGGTCTTTTAACCGATTTTACCTTTCTCGACAGTCCCGGACGAGAGGTATCGCCTGACGCCCGCTTGTATTCGCTGCATGTCCGGAACCGGCTACTCGTCTGGTTCCCCCATGTGTTGAAGCGGACATTAGTGTGGGAATCACAAGGTCGCTTTTCCAAAACTAGTGGAATTTGTATCGAATTTTAATGAAATGCGCGATCTCGGTACCTGAGATGGCATTTATCTCGAATTTTAGCGATTGCCGTTAAGGTTCATGGCAAGGTTCCGGCCAGCGACCGCCGATGGCACGGGCGATGAGCCTGAAAGACGCTGCCCAAATTCTTAACAAGAACCGGAAAATCCACGGAAATCCGACGCTTACGCCCCGTTAACCACAAGGAACGAAGCTCGCCGGAATTGCCCCAAAACAGGATTATTCGCCCGTTTTGCGCTCGCTTCGAGGCGGCTCGTTTATTCTTTCATTAAGTCGGGGGTGCGAGATTCGGACCATCACGAGACAGCCCGGCCAACCCCCTGCGAAAGCGAAAAAAGGCGTTCCGGATCGACTCGAAAGAAACAACAAAGGTGGCAGGGCAAAGCGTGAATGTATTGCGTGACATGGCTGGCAGATGGGCATCCCGTATGGATGAAGCTGCCGCCGCGTGGCTGCCGCATCGTGACTTCAAGCGTCTGCGTACTGTCGCGGCCGTCTCCCTGACGGCTCTGCCGGTCGTGCCGCTGGCGCTTATGGCTGTTTTGCCGGTCTCCGCCGCCCTCCCGGTGGGGACGGCGCTATGGGCCTCGGCATCGCTGCTGGCCTCTGCCGCTGCGATTGGTCGGGACGCCCAGCGTCAGACAAGTGATCGCGAGCCTGCGGTTGCGCCTCCCGATCTTTCAGCGGCCTATGATCTCTTCGCGGGTCTCGTTACGGTGCATGACCTGCGCGGCAATGTCCTATCCGTGCACGGTCGCGATGCTGCCGAACATCTCACGCTGATGCGCGATCCTTGCGGCCGCGGTTTCATCGAGCAGATCCACGTCTCCGATCGGATCACGTTCCTCAGGGCTATCGATGCGCTGCGCCAGAATGGCGATAGGTCGGCGGTCGATATTCGCCTTGAGCGGCTATCGGTACCGGCCGAAGGGGCGCAGTTTGTGCACATGCGTTGCGAAATGACGCCGGTCCGGGATGCAGAGGATCGGCTGACGGCCATCGTCGTGCAATCCCGCGACGTCTCCGAGGAAGCCCGACTGCGAGCGGAAGCAACCGCCAAGGCAGCCTACGCCGAATCGGCGAACGACGCGAAGACGCGTTTTCTCGCGGCCGTCAGCCATGAACTGCGCACCCCGCTCAACGCCATCCTCGGCTTTTCGGACGTGCTCGCCGGTGAATATTTCGGAAAGCTGGAGAACGACAGACAGCGCGAATACGTCTCGCTGATCCACAAATCTGGCGCCCACCTCCTGTCTGTCGTCAACACGATGCTTGATATGAGCAAGATCGAGGCCGGTCGTTACGAGCTTGTTCCGGAGCCCTTCCGCGTGGCCGATGCCGTTGCCGCTTGCGAGGCCATGCTTTCCCATCAGGCGCGCGAGAAGGGCGTGAGGCTGGCAAGCCGCGTCACGCGCGCAGTTGGCGAAATCAATGCCGATCAGCGTGCGTTTCAGCAAATATTGATCAACCTTGTCGGCAACGCAATCAAGTTCACCGATCAGGGCGGGCTGGTCACCATCGATGCCGAAATCGACGGTGCAGCGTTGAAGCTCACCGTGAGCGACACGGGGATCGGTATTGCCGAGGATAAGCTGCAGATGCTCGGCCAACCTTTTGTCCAGATTCAGAATGACTATACGCGCCGCTACGAAGGGACCGGGCTCGGTTTGTCGCTGGTGAAGGGGTTGGTCACACTGCACGGGGGCAACGTTTCGATCCGTAGTTCCGAAGGCGAGGGGACGGTAGTCGTCATATCGATCCCGCGCGACGGATCAGGTATTGCGAACGGCGAACAAACGAGCATTCCCGTTACAGTGGAGTTCCCTCCGCGGCTCAAGGAGCGTGGCGAGGGAGCGGCGCGTATACGGGAGGGCTACCAGGACGAGGGAATGAACGAGGACCGGGGACATGGCTCCGCGCAAGCGCAAACAGCCTGAGCGGAAGAGAGCGGCACGAAATCGACCTGGCCTCGCACTGCGCGGCTTGGCCGTCGCCGCTCGCGGCCTTGCGTTTGCCGGCAGAATGATGGCGCGCCACCCTGTCGGTGCAGGCGGATCGGCCGCCTTCGTCGTCGTGTTCAGTTTCGTCGCCGCCAATGCGATGTGGTATCAGCATGGTGTCCACCCATCGCCACTCTTGCGCACCCGCGTTCCGCTGGTCGGACCCGAGGTTGCCGAGCGCCTGGCAGCTGCCAACGGTGAGCCGGTCGAGCCTCGCAACGTAACGACCTTTGTCATCGAGCGTGAGGGCGCCGAAAGGTCCGAGAACGCCGACGATGCGGCCGCCGCTGCACAAGGCGAACTGAGTGAGCAGGCGAAAACCGCTTCGTCCGCACACGCGGCCGCCTCGACGCTTATCGCGGACGTACAGAGAGAGTTGGCGCGACTGGGGCTTTACGATGAGGCGCCGGATGGGCGCACCGGCCCGAAAACGTCAGCCGCGATCCTGCGCTTCGAAAAGCAGACCGGCCGTGTGCAAAGCGGCGATGCGAGCGACGAGTTGTTGCAGGCCTTGCGTGCGGCAGACGATTCCGGACCTGCCGTCGCGACCCCTGGCGATCGTCCCTATTCGGACCCTAAGGCCGCGCCGGCAGAGGTCGATCCGGTCGCTGCCGCGATCCGCACTGCCGAAGAGGACAGGGCATTGCTTCCTCGGGCCGACATTCCCGCCTCGAGCGAAATGGTGGTGAGCATCCAGAAAGGGCTCAGCAACCTTGCCTATGCCGACATCGTGGTCGATGGCGTCGCCGGCGATCAGACGCGCGCCGCCATCCGGCATTTTGAGAAGCACTACCGCCTGCCGCAGACCGGTGAACCCAATGCGAAGGTTCTCAAGAAGCTGAAGGAAATCGGTGCGCTTTGAGCCGCGCCGGCAGCCTGAGTTCGCAAGCGCAGCGGTGGCCGACGTGTCTCCTTAAAGCGCCGCGCGTCCAATCGGACGCGCAGAGATCTCTATGGCACTTTGAATTGCTGCAATTGCATGCCGGTGGTCTCACGTGTATCAGCCTCGAATGCGCCTGAAATCCGATATCTTCGTGTCCTCCCTGCTACGCCGCGTCTTTGCCCTCGGTGGCTATGCCGCCGTGCTGCGCAAGGGTGCGCAAGAGGCCGGCGCAATCTTCATTCGCCAGCGCTCGCGGTTCGGGGTCGAGACCCTCTACGCGCCGGCTCCGCAGAATTTCTTCGAAGATGAAGCCGATACGAGCCGCAAGTTCGAGATACGACTGCAGAATACGGAAGCGGATCACATCGACAGCGCGCTTTCCTCCGAGATCCGCTTTGATCCTGATTGCTGGATTGTCGAAATCGAACTGGACAATTGCGACGGTCTTTTCGAGGTCGTGGCCGACAATACCGATCCCCGGCGATAAACAAGGCGCCATGGGGAGCCATCGCCATGGGGAATCACTACAGCGTCCTGTAACTCTTTGAATCCAAGCATCGCTTTCCGAAAATCGGGTCCGATTTTCGGGCCGATGCGCCAGGCGGGGCGAAGCGGGGTCAACGTCTCCCGAACCCTCGTGCGGGCTCGGCGGCGCCGCGATGGGCCACGGCTGGACGAGCCTCTTGCTGGCGGGGGTCGGAGGCACGATTGTCGGCAAGATGGGCCTCGTAGCGGGCCGGCTCGGCAGATCCGGGGTCGTCCGCACGAAGCCAGGCCTCCACCCGTTCGATGCTGACTTTCCTCGCAACCGTCTCAATCAGGGCTGTGGCGCGAGTGCCGCCGCCGAGCCTTTCGGAAAGATGCGGATAGAGCGCCTCGAGCAGAGAATTGATCTCGCCGGCTGGGAACTCAAGTGCAGAAAGGGTCACGGCGAGTTGCTGACCTGAAATGTCGAGAAGGATCCGCTCCGCAAGCGCTCGGCTCGATTGCAATGCGTCGGCGAGAGCCGTCGCGAAGAGAACCGCTTCGCCACTGCGCGCGAACCGCATGAGAAGCGCCTGGTGGAGCTCGTCGATTGGCCGAATGCGGGACGTGCGTTCTCGTGGCTCGGCTCGCACCAACGCCTTGATTTCCTCGCGCAGCCTTTCCTCGCGGGCCATGCGATCGGAAGAAGCGCTGTCGCCGGCTGGCGGCGGACTTAAGGCGGTTGTCCTCGACTGATTCGCATCGGGCTGCCCGCTCGGATACATGGCCTGGTGGTGTTCGACCAGGGCATCGACGACCGAGGGCGAGAGATTTTCCCGGTGCGCGATCGCGCTGGCATGGGCCGGTCCTTGCCGACGGATGATGGAAATCAGCACCCGATCGGAAATTGCTTTCGATCGCGTCAGAAAGGTAGCTGCAATGGAAATCGGCATGCTGCCGATCAGCAGGGCGACGGGCTCGGGCACATGCGCACATTGCGAAAGCGCGGCGGTCGCCTGCCGGCGGGCTTCGTCGCTTGACCCGAGGAAAAGCGGTTCGAACAGCTCGGCAAACTGCTTCATGTCCGACTTGCGCGGGATGCGAAGGCTCTCGAAGCCGGTGACGGTAGCCATCAGCACGACGTCCTTCAGTCGGCCCGTCTGTGGCCTCTCCAACTCACGAAACCGGTTCGTCACAATTTATCCTTGCACGCAAAACACGATCGCCATCGCCGATGGCCCGGAACGGCACACGTCATCAAAAATAGATCTAAAACGTTAGCGTAGCATTAACTATGGACGTTGGGGCTTTATTCAGGCTTGCGGCACTGTCGTGGCGAAGCGGAATTTTCTTTGGTCCACAGAGGTCAGATGCCCGCGCCGCCGTCAGCCTTAAAAGCTCCACATGCACTTCTATTTGATCCGCAAATCGGCGAAGCGCTGGTGCCAGCCGAAGAGGCCGAAGGTGCCCTCTATGGAGATAGATCTGTGAAAGATGCGTTTTTTCGGGCAGCGACTGTTTGCGCGCTCCTGCTCGTTCCGGCGGTAGCCAAAGCTACTGAGGGTTTTGCCACCGCCAATGTCAACATGCGATCGGGGCCGAGTACCCGCTATCCGGCCGTGGCCGTCATCCCGGCCGGTGATCCGGTGGAAATCCATGGCTGCCTGGCGGACCTGCCCTGGTGCGACGTTTCCTTCTACGGTGGTCGCGGTTGGGTTGCTGGCCGATATGTACAGGCCATCTACCGTAGCAGAAGGGTCTATCTGGAGCCGGAATATTATCGCCCGCTCGGCATTCCCACGGTCGTCTTCCAGTTCGATCGTTATTGGGACCGCAACTACAGGGGCCGCGACTTCTATCGTGACCGTGACCGCTGGCGCCGTGGTCCCGACTGGGCTGAGGAACGGGACCGTCGCGAGTGGGATGGTCGCGAATGGGAGCGCAGGCAGGTCAGCGAGGAGCGCCGGGAATGGGAGCGCGACCGCGAGCGGCGCGAATGGCGCCGCGACGAAGAAATGCGAGCGGTTCCGGAGTGTGATTTCGACGACCGTCTGTGTGAGAACGACTGAAGCGCCGTGCCCTCTGTCGGCGGGGGCCGCTCGAAGATCATGGTACGACACGCAGTCCGTAAGAGCGGCGCGAGTCGGTTTCGAGAGGGCGGGCGGCAATTGCCGTCCGCCCTTTTGGTTCGTTCTATTTGCGCCGCCCCGCGGGAACCAATCCTGCTTCGACGCGTTGACATCGCGCGAACATAAGGGAGCGACGAGATGGCGGAGAAGAAGCTGGCAGCCGTTGGGGCGGAAGCGGAGGCTGAAACACGCACTGCGAGTGCGCAGGCGGAACTGGAAGCACAGATTGCGGACCTCAGAACGGAGATAGCTCGATTGACAGAAACGGTTTCGGCCATCAGCACCGGCGCAAGGGCCGTCGTGCAGGGCGAAGCGGAGTTGATGACGGAGCGCGTCCGTGAACGCGTCCGCGAGGAGCCGATATCGAGCGTGTTGACGGTCGCGGGTGTTGCATTCCTATTCGGGCTGCTTGCGAGACGCTGACCGATCCAACTCCAGACATATCTGCAAGTGGAATGAGCTGTCGGTACGGGTCACGTGGCCGGCTAGGGGAATGGAGTCCAACAAGGGGGAAGCACGATGAGCTTAAGATTGTGTTAACTAGGCTATGGCTCAATCAGGTTGGACCGGCTATCATCGGTCCGGCATCTGATGTGAACCGAAACAACGTCCGGGTCACCGGAAGTAAGGAGCAGATGAGAACGGCGCGTCTGTCCAGGGAATGTGGTCCTCGGAAAATGCGTCAGCCCGACGACGGGCAGGGTGAAATCGGTACGGTAGTTCATCCGTCTCATGGAAATATGGAGACGAGCATGGCAGACGTAATCAGAATGCAGGACCGGCGGGTCCAAAAGCCGCGAAGGCGACCCGTGAAATCAGGCGGCGCCACTGTGCTGTTGTTTACAGGTATCCGCTACGAGCGTCTCGACGGTCGTGGGCCACAGCCCAACGCACCGGCCGGACGGCGGATCAAGAAGCAGTAGTTTAATTTGTAGCGTGCGGCACTGCCGCCCACGCGGGTGCGGCTGCGTGACTTAAATCGTCACTTCAATGCCCGGGACACCGGGCGCCTCCACCAAATCCTCAACAAAAATGCCGTCAGGAACGACCAAAATGTCATCGGGAACGCTCGGTCGATGTCGGCGCCGCGCGTCCTTTCAGGCGCACAAAGGACGCTGTAACTTTTTGAATCTACGCGTAGTGCTTTCCGAAATCGGGTCCGATTTTCGGGCCGATGCGCTAGCGCCGGAAGGGCTCGCAGCTCGACTCGGCCAGGAAATTGCGAACCTGTTCCTCGAAGCTGTCGAGCGGGGCAAGAGCCCGCAGGACTGCATAGCCCTCGTCGTCCTTCATCTCAATCATGATGGATTGAGCCAGCGTTTCCGGGGGCGATTTGCGCAATTCGACCAGTTGGATAGGCGTGGCAACGACCAGGTCGAGACTGCCGTTGACGGCCGTATGGTCGTTCATGCTGAACACCTCGTTCGAGTTGCTGTCGAACACCGAAAGCGACCAGAACGGCACCGCGCCGCGGGCAATGAGCCGCGCGGGCGCCTCCGCGATCGAAAAGCTGCAGACGGCGGCTCTCAGGTAAGGGTCGCTGTTGTCGAGTCCGGTTGCCCCCGGCTCTGCCGTCAATGGAAAGAAACTGTCCATCTCGAGTAGGCCGAGCACCCGCGTGTAGGCGTCCCGACCAGTGAATTGCGGCAGGGTAAGCACGATAACGATATGCAGCAGGGCCGCGCCAAACAGGCCGACGAGAATGGCGAACAGTATGCTACGCATTTCCGCATCCCGTCTTGACGATCTTTGGCATCGCTAGATCGATCAACCCCGAGGAGCCGGCGGTCGGTGTATCGAGCAGGGTCAGTACCAGTTTGAAGCTGCCGCTGTGGCGGATGGCGAGCCAGTTTTCCGGGTGAGCGACGGGCGAGGCGTGAACGACGAAACTGCTGTCTTCGGCGCGCAGCACCGTCCAGGAGTTCGCCGCCGAGGGCAGGTCCGCTCCGGGCCGCAACGTCACTCCCTCCGGTGTCGTCGCATAGAGGGTCCAGAAACGGGCGGGCGGCGTGATGCCCGTGATCTCATAGGAGCAGGCGGCCGACAGGCGGGCGCCGCTGTCGTCCGTCGCAGCCGTGAAAATCAGTCCTTCCGCGCCCCCAAAGAGCAACTCGCCGGCGCGGGCGCGGTGCGCCTTGGCGTAGGGATCCGCCGAGGCCGTCTGGGCCTCGGGGAACGCGATCCAGGGGCCGATCGCGATCGAGCCGAAGCCGACCGTCGCCTTCAGCGCCCAGACAGCCGACGTGATCCCACCGCCAAAGGCGACGATCAGAGAGAGAGCGACGAGGAGGGGGATGCGAAACAAGGAGCGGCTCTATCGTATCTCGTTTGCCTGGCAATTTGCGAAAGCCACGCGGCATGGTCGGTTCGTTTCGTCAAGGAACGGATTTGTGACTACAAAGTCAATTGCTTGTGGCATTCGTAACGCGGTTCGGGGAGTTGTTCGTCGGCGTCTCAAGCACTGCGACCCGGCCGGAGTTCTTTTCGGGTGCTTTGAGCGGGGAGGCTTTTTCGAACGTCGCGCCGATCGCTTTCAACAGCCTAGTCGCCTCGGCGGACAGGGAACGCGGGCGAACAAGCGGCGGAAGGGCATTTTCATCGGGCTTTGCATCCGCCACCTCTGCCGGCTCCTTGGTCGCGTCGGGAAGCGGGTTGTCGATGCCGGGGATAGCGCGATGCTCGATGCCCTGTTCGGCATAATCCATCAGCCGTTTGAAGGTCATGGCCGGCAACGAACCGCCGGTCATCTCGTTGGTCGATGTATAGTCGTCATTGCCGAACCAGACAGCAGTCGTGTAGTCGCCGGTGAAGCCGATAAACCAGGCATCGCGATAGGCCTGGGTGGTCCCCGTCTTGCCGCCGGTGACGATGCCGTTGTCGAGGGCTGCACGCCGCGCCGTGCCTATCACCGGAATCTGAGTGAGAATGCGGTTCATCGACGAGACCGCCTGTTCACTCAGAACCCGTTGTGCCGGAGGCGCATCGCGGCCGAAATCATAAAGTATGTCGCCATCATAGTTGAGGATCTGGCTGATGCCATGACGCCGCGACTGCAGGCCGCCCGCAGGAAAGACCGCGTAGGCCGTCGCCTGGTCGAGCACGGTCACTTCGGATGTGCCGAGCGGCATGGTCTTGTCGGTGCGGATGGGTGTTTCGACGCCCATCTTCTTTGCGGTCGCGGCAATAATCTCGGTGCCGAGCTTGTCCTTGGCGAGGCGGACAGGGACGGTGTTGATCGATCTCGCCAACGCGTTCATCAAGGTAACCCGGCCGGCATACTTGCGGGCGTAGTTCTGCGGCGACCAGCCACGCCACGTGATCGGCGCGTCAACGACCACCGTTTCCGGTGTCATGCCTTTTTCCATCGCTGCGGCGTAGGTATAGACCTTGAAGGAGGAGCCCGGCTGCCTCAGCGCCCTTGTTGCCCGATTGAACTGGCTTTCGCCATAGTCGCGGCCGCCGACCATGGTCCGTACGGCGCCGCCATTTTCAACCATGACCAGAGCGCCCTGCTTCACCTCATAGCTTTCGCCATATTGCCGGAGGCTCGACTCGACCGAGTCCTCGGCCGCCTGTTGCAGGCCCATGTCGATCGTCGTGCGCACGATAAGAGAATGCTGCGCGAAGGGGGCGGCGATACGCTGGACCTCTTCAAAGGCCCAGTCGAGGAAGAAGTCGGGCGCCTTCACCTGAGCGCGATCGACGACCGTTGCAGGATTGAGGCGGGCGGCAATCACCTGGCCCTCGGTCATCAGCCCACCCTGCACCATATTGGTGAGAACCTCGTTGGCGCGGCCGCGCGCGGCCGGCAGGTTCACGTGCGGTGCATAGCGGGCGGGAGCCTTGAAAAGGCCGGCGAGCATGGCGGATTCGGCGAGATTGATGTCTGTGATCGCCTTGCCGAAATAGAACTGCGCGGCCGCCGCCGCTCCGAAGGTGCCGCCGCCCATATAGGCGCGGTCGAGGTAGAGGCGCAGGATTTCCTTCTTTGACAGGTTGCATTCGAGCCAGACGGCGAGGAAGGCCTCCTTGACCTTGCGCTCGATCGTGCGCTCGTTCGACAGGAACAGGTTCTTGGCAAGCTGTTGGGTAAGCGTCGAGCCGCCCTGGACCACGCCGCCCGCCCGGGCATTCTCGGTCATGGCGCGCGCCAGGCCGAGAAAATCGATGCCCCAGTGATCGAAGAAACGCCGATCCTCGGTGGCGAGAACCGCCTTGATGAGATGGTCCGGCAATTCGTCGATCGGGACCGAATCTTCATGGATGATGCCGCGGTGGCCGATCTCGTTGCCGTAACGGTCGAGGAAGGTCACCGCAAAGTCGCTCTGGGCGCGCCAGTTGCCTTTGGTTTCCTCGAATGCCGGCAGGGCCAGAGCCAGCATCAGCACCGCGCCCGCCGTTCCCCACGTTGCCGCTTCGCCAAGCACTTCGAAAACGGCTCTTTTCCAGCCGCGTACGCGGAAGCGCCGGAAGAAGATGGTCGTGTCTTCCCACCATTCAGCCAGCCGGAATCCGGCATTCCACACCGTCGAGTCGATCCAGGAATCGATTCTGAGAAAGATGTGTCGCCTCTTCGGCCGGTTGTCCTCTTTCTTCGGTTCCTGCACGGTGTTCTCGTCTCGACGGTTCGCTTGCCCACTATGATATTTGCACGGGGCGAGTTTCCAATCTACTTGCATATCGCGCTGCCGGCCTTAAAAAACCGGCAATTTTCTGTAAATGTTCCAAGTCGGCATGGGAACAGACGAAAGTGTGACATGATGGGCGAAATGCCTTTCTGGAAAACCAAAAGCCTTGAAGAAATGAGCAATGCCGAGTGGGAAAGCCTCTGCGACGGCTGCGGGCTCTGTTGCCTGAACAAGCTTGAGGACTGGGATACGGGCGAGATCGCCTGGACGTCGATCCGCTGTACTTTGCTCGATGGCGAAAGCTGTCGTTGCAAGGATTACGACAACAGGCAGGCGACTGTTCCGGATTGCATCCAACTGACGCCGAAGGTGGTGCATGAGATCTCATGGCTGCCGCCGACCTGCGCCTATCGGCTGATCGGCGAGGGGAGGGATCTTTATTGGTGGCATCCGCTCGTTTCCGGCGACCCGGAAACCGTCCATGCGGCAGGCATATCCGTGCGCGGCCGCACGGTTGCGGAGGACGGTATCGATGTCGAGGATTACGAGGATTACCTGGTTACCTGGCCGCTGGAAGTAGGGCTGGAACCGGCCCGTTAGGGCATTCCAGGAAAGAAGTGGCTTCCGGTCCGGAATCGCGTCGTTTCAAAGTCAGGTCATTTCACTGCTTCAATGGAACGATCTCGCGACCATAGTGCGCCGGCCCGAAAACGGGCCAGGGATCAAGCACCACCGTTCTTCTTCACGAGGCTTTTCGGCGCGACGTTGCGCCATGCGGTTTCCATGGATTGGCGGACAAGCTCCTCATCGGCGTCGGCGAAATAGAGCGAAGTCCAGCCACGCTCTCCCCAGCCGCCGGGCACCGCGGCGCAAAATCCGGGCTCCATTTCCAGCAACATGCGCTGTTGATCGGGGGTGAATTTGAAGACTGCGCGGCCTGCCTCCGGCAGGGACATGAAAATCCGCTTGCCCACGCGAAAGTCACGCGTTCCGAAATGGGCATTCTCTTGCGTTCCGGGCAGGCTGAGCGCCAGCTTTTCGAGCTCCTCGGTCAGCATCGCGGAAGAGTAACACGGAATTGTGGATTGGTAAAAAGGCCGCAACGGCTTCATAGTCGACGGCCAGCAAGAGCTGCGGCGCCGCTTTTTTAAGGAGCGGCACCGCTGAAAGAACGGCACTCCTTCAGCGGTGCAGGAACATCATTCTGCAGGCGGAACGGGCTTTTGCGCAGTCTCGCCAGCCGTGCGCATCTCGCGCCACTCGTTCTCGAAGCGATCGAGAAGCGATTGCGGAATCCTGGATTGCGGTAGTGCGGGCTGTTTGTTCGCGAGCGTCTGCATCCGTTTCTCCTGGCTCATGTCGGTTGAAAGATGCAGGACCATTTCACATCGTAAATGCTTTGTAAATCAGTGGTTTAAATCATTTAAACGATTGAATATTCTTTAAATCGATTAGTGTTCGATTGATCCACAAAATTGTTCTTGAACCAGTTTGCGCGGGCTTCGCCGGTCTTGGAGCTATCGCCCGGCAACAGGAAAACGATGCATTTTCAAATTCCTGAACAAAGACGCGGATTCACTTGGGGAGACGCTGAAGCAACCTTTGAAGGGTCGGAATCAATTCTTGAGAAAAAGTCCGCAAGCGATTGAGAAGAATCAAAGAAGCCCGAACGGCGCGTGGCCGCCTGGCCTCCCGGCCAGAAGGCACGGTCGCAGTCTGGGCGCCGATAAGCATAAACATGCTTCTGCGGAGATCTTAACCAATTACTGCCTTTGACGACCGGCGAAAGCCGTGCCGGTTAAGTTATGCGATCTTTCGCAACAGGAGGAATCGCTGCAATCTACGGTCGTTTTCCCGCGTGCCAATACCGCCGTCGGAAGGCGTGTCGCATCCGACATTCATTTGCCATTCAGCCTGTATCAGTTAATGATTTTCGCCATGATGCTTCCCAAGTCGAAAGTGCGTTCATGTCTTCACCAGTGATCATAGCCGCGCTTGCCGCAGGCCTCGCAGGCTTCTCGCCGCCTGCCATCAACGTGCCTTCGGCTGTTGTCCGCGCGGCTGGCGATTGCAGCGCTGCCGCCGCGCAAGTGGTTGCCGAGACGGGTGGAGAACTGCTCTCCGCCCAGCCGACATCCGACGGTCAGTGCGTGATCACGGTGCTTATCCCGGGCAACGGTGGGCGGCCGAAGAAGGTAACGGTGAAGGTACCGATGTAGGCTGCTTGCGGGTAACCTACGAGCAAGGGAAATGAACGCAGATGCGCATTCTTATAGTCGAGGACGATGCCAACCTGAACAGGCAGCTGGCTGACGCGTTGAAAGAAGCCGGCTACGTCGTCGATCAGGCCTTCGACGGTGAGGAGGGCCACTATCTTGGTGACGCGGAACCCTATGACGCGGTAATCCTCGACATCGGCCTACCGGAGATGGACGGCATTACCGTCCTCGAAAAGTGGCGCGGCGACGGCAAGACCATGCCGGTCCTGATTCTGACCGCACGCGACCGCTGGAGCGATAAGGTGGCCGGTATCGACGCCGGTGCCGATGACTATGTGGCCAAGCCCTTCCATGTGGAGGAGGTTCTTGCCCGCATCCGCGCATTGATCCGCCGGGCCGCGGGTCATGCAAGTTCGGAGATTGTCTGCGGTCCGGTACGGCTCGATACCAAGGGTTCGAAAGCGACCGTTCGCGGCGTGCCGCTGAAGCTCACGTCGCATGAGTTCCGGCTGCTCTCCTACCTGATGCACCATATGGGGCAGGTGGTATCGCGCACGGAACTGGTCGAACACATGTATGATCAGGATTTCGACCGCGACTCCAACACGATCGAAGTGTTTGTCGGTCGGTTGCGCAAGAAGATCGGCAACGACCTGATCGAAACGGTTCGCGGCCTCGGATATCGCATGCAAGCGCCCGGCAATGGCAATTAGATCGCTCACGGCCCGCGTACTGGCGGTTTCGACCGTTTGGGCCGTCGTCGCCCTGGTAGTGATTGGAGTGGTTATCTCCGCGCTGTACAGACAAGGGTCTGAGCGCGGCTTCCAGGATCTGCTGCGCGCGCAGCTCTACAATGTCATCAACTCGATTTCCGTCGACGAGAAGGCCGTTCTATCCGGAAGTCCGCAACTCGGCGACCTTCGTTTCTCCCAACCCCAAACCGGATGGTACTGGATCGTCGAACCGATCGGCGAATTTGACACGCCGCCACTGCTGTCCACGTCTCTCGGATCAGCAAAACTGCCTATTGCCAGTGTTGACGAGGTGCCCTTCGATATTCGCTACGAGCGCTTTTACACCACCATGGATCCGTTCGGAAACGAGGTCGAGGTGGCCGAAACCGAGGTCGTGCTCGACATTCAGGGGCATGCCGCCCGTTTTCGCGTCGCAGGCAATC
This sequence comes from Ensifer sp. IC3342, assembly GCF_020193655.1. Classification (GTDB taxonomy): domain Bacteria; phylum Pseudomonadota; class Alphaproteobacteria; order Rhizobiales; family Rhizobiaceae; genus Sinorhizobium. The sequence continues at coordinate 432,294 of NZ_JADYVE010000001.1, read as the reverse complement.
GCGATGTGCTGGAGGCGGATATCGATCGCTTCACCCGCAACCTCACCATCGCGCTGTCGATCTTCGGCCTCGGCGGCCTTGGCGTCAATGCGCTGACCATTCTGTTCGGTCTTCGGCCGCTGGACCAGGTGCGCCGCTCTCTTGAAAAGATCCGCGCGGGCGAGAGCGAGCGCCTGGACGGCGCTTTCCCGCGTGAGATCCAGCCGCTTGCCAACGAGGTGAACGCCCTGATCGACAGCAATCGCCGTATCATCGATCGGGCGCGCATGCAGGTCGGCAACCTTGCCCATTCCCTGAAGACGCCGATCGCAGTTCTGCTCAACGAGGCGCGTGTGCTGGAAACACCGCATGGGGAGTTGGTGAGGACGCAGGCCGACGCGATGCAGACTCAGGTGCAAATCTATCTCAGCCGCGCGCGCATCGCCGCGCAGCGGGGGTCGATCCTCGCCAGAACCGAGGCTCAGCCCGCGCTCGAACGGCTTGTCCGGGTGATGCGGCGCCTCAATCCGGAAAAGCAGTTCAGCCTGGCGATCAATCCGCCGGGCCTGATTTTGGCGATGGAGCAACAGGACGTCGAGGAAACGGTCGGCAATTTGCTCGAAAACGCTGCGCGGCATGCACGCGACCATGTCAGCCTAACTGTCCGGCCGGCCCCGGAAGACGTACACGGCAAGGATCAGGGTCGTCACTGGATCGTACTCGACGTCGATGATGATGGTCCGGGGCTCGATCCCGACCAGATCGCCTTGGCAATGAAGCGTGGCAAGAGGCTCGATGAGAGCAAGCCCGGCACCGGACTTGGACTTTCGATCGTGAGTGAAATTGTCGGGGAATATCAAGGCACGGTCGAACTTTCTCGGCGCGACGAAGGAGGATTGCGGGCCCAACTCGTTTTGCCTGCTGCGGTTTAGCAGCCACACCGCGGCTGAAAATGCCGATGCCCAAAAGGGTATGGTTGCCTGATACGCCGGGGAGTGCAAAAAGAAAATCGATGGGTGCCACCTGTCCGCCGCCAATGTGGGAAGGCGGGGCGGGTGGTTTGCGGTGCAGTTGAGTTGTCGGGGGATCATGAGGAACCACGCAGTAATGACACGAGCCTTTGTCGCCAGCGGTAGGATCGCCGTCATCGCGTCTGCCGTCGCACTGGCTGGTTGCGGCACGGCGTCGAACGGCCAGCGTGGGGCCGTCTCGGCTCTTTCTGCGACCGCAACGCGAGGAGCCTCGTCGACGGCCTATATCGCGGCGCTGCAGGGTGGTGTCATCGGGCGCCTCGATGGGATCGATCTCGGCAAGTCCGATCGGCAGAGGGCGCTCGAGGCCGAGTATCGGGCGCTGGAGGCCGCACCGGGCGGGCAGCCGGTCGTCTGGGAAGGACGCGGCGTCAGCGGTTCGGTCGTCGCTGCGGCACCCTATCAGGTCGGTTCGCAGAATTGTCGTCAATACAGCCACACTGTGACCGTCAAGGGACAGCAAACGACCGCGCGCGGAGCGGCGTGCCGCAATCCCGATGGAAGCTGGACGCCGCTGACATGAAGTCGCAGCGTCACTTCGGTGGCGCGCTTTAGGCCTACCAAACCAGCGAAATGCGCGGGCGACCTTGCGGCGAAACGCCTCAAATCTCCGTCATTGCCTGTTTTCGAGTTGGAATGGCGCGGGGCTCATAGTATTTCCCCTCCATGTTGTTTTGGATCCTCGTCGCTATCTTGACGGCGGCAGCCGCTGTCGCGCTCGTTCTCCCGCTGATGCGGGCAGTGGCACCGCTTTCCTCTCCCCACAGCCATGACATCGAGGTCTATCGCGACCAGCTCGAGGAAGTGACACGGGATCAGAAGTCCGGCCTGATCAGCAACGAGGACGCGGAACTCGCCAGGGCCGAGATCGCGCGCAGGCTGCTTGCGGCAAGCGCCGCGGACGCGCACCTTGAGGAGAGTGGCCCGAAAACTCTGCGCTCGAACCACATCGCGCAGTTCTTCGTTCTTCTCTGTCTTCCCGCGGTGGGGCTTTGCCTCTATCTCGTCACCGGCAGTCCCGGCGTGCCGGCGCAACCGCTTGCGGCCAGACTTGCCAATCCGGGTGACGACATCAACATTTTGATTGCACGGGCCGAAAACCATCTCGCGGTCAATCCGGGCGATGGCCAGGGCTGGGATCTGCTGGCGCCGATCTATATGCGCAGCGGCCGGGTCGAGGACGCTGTTGCCGCCTACGATCAGGCGATCCGCCTGCTCGGGCCGACGCCCGCCAGACTCGGCGGTTATGCAGAGGCGTTGATCGTGCAGTCCGGCGGCCTGGTGACGGCCGATGCGCAGGAGGCCTTGAAGAAGTCGCTTGCCCTTGACCCCAACGACCCGCGCTCGGAATTCTATCTGGCTCTCGGCCTCAAGCAGGAGGGTAGACAGCAGGATGCGCTCGCCGCGTTCCGCAAGCTTGCCGGCAATTCTCCCGCCGACGCGCCTTGGCTGCCATTGGTGAACCAGCACATCGCAGAGCTGTCCGCCGGTCAGGCGCCGGCCGGCAATACGATGCCTGCAAACCCGACGTCGGAGGATATGGCGGCCGCCGCGCAGATGGATGCCGGCGAGCGCCAGGCCATGATCCGCGGCATGGTCGACAGCCTGTCGAGCAAACTGAAGGAAAATCCCGCGAACTTCGAAGGATGGATGCGCCTGATCCGTTCCTACGTTGTGCTTGATCAAAGAGACAAGGCGCGCGACGCTCTACAGCAAGGGCTGAAGGCGTTCCCGGCCACAGGGGATCAAGGGAAGCAGTTGCTGGCTCTCGGCCGCGAACTCGGGATCGACGCGGACGGAGAAGAACAATGACACGCAAGCAGAAACGGTTGGCGATCATCGGCGGTGGCGTCGGCTTCTTGATGGCCGCCGTCTTCCTGGTCATGTTCGCCTTCAGCCAGGCGGTCGCTTACTTCTATGTTCCGGGCGATCTCGCAAAGGCCAGCCTTGCGCCGGGAACACGCATTCGCCTGGGCGGTCTCGTCGAAACTGGTTCGCTCCAGCGTGGCGAGGGCAAGACAGTCACCTTCAACGTTACAGATACGCTGGGAACAGTACCGGTGACTTACACCGGCATCCTGCCCGACCTCTTCCGCGAGGGGCAGGGTGTTGTGGCTGAGGGCGCTTTTGTCGCGGGCAGCCCGGTATTCGTTGCGGATACGGTGCTCGCCAAGCACGATGAGACCTATATGCCGAAAGACGTTGCAGACCGTCTGAAGGCACAGGGTGTTGCGCTCGGTGGCAAGGAAAACATCCAATGATCATCGAGCTCGGACATTATGCTTTGGTGCTGGCGCTCGCGACGGCGCTCATCCAGGCGGTCTTGCCGATCGCAGGGGCGCGGCGCGCTGATCGCGCGCTGATGGAACTCGCATCGAGCGCCGCGCTCGTCTGCGCCTTGCTCGTTGCCTTCTCCTTTACGGTGCTAACCTTCGCCTACGTGACCTCCGACTTCTCCGTGCGGAACGTCTGGGAGAACTCGCATTCGCTCAAGCCCTTGATCTACAAGATTTCCGGTGTGTGGGGGAACCACGAGGGGTCGATGCTGTTATGGCTGTTGATCCTCGTCTTCTTTTCCGCCCTCGTGGCGCTTTTCGGCCGCAACCTTCCGGAAACGCTGAAGGCGACCGTGCTTGCCGTGCAGGCCTGGATCGCGGCCGCCTTTGCGCTCTTCATCCTGCTGACGTCCAACCCCTTTGCCCGCCTCGTTCCGGCTCCGGGAGAGGGCAAGGACCTAAACCCCGTGCTTCAGGATGTCGGCCTCGCCATCCATCCGCCGCTGCTCTACCTCGGCTATGTCGGCTTTTCCGTATGCTTTTCCTTTGCGGTCGCGGCACTGATCGAAGGCCGCATCGACGCGGCATGGGCGCGTTGGGTGCGTCCATGGACGCTTGCCGCCTGGACCTTCCTGACGGCGGGCATCGCCATGGGCTCCTACTGGGCCTATTACGAACTTGGCTGGGGCGGCTGGTGGTTCTGGGACCCGGTCGAAAACGCCTCGTTCATGCCCTGGCTTGCCGGCACGGCGCTCTTACACTCGGCACTGGTGATGGAAAAGCGCGAGGCGCTGAAGATCTGGACCGTGCTGCTGGCGATCATGACCTTCTCGCTGTCGCTGCTCGGTACCTTCCTCGTCCGATCGGGCGTGCTCACGTCGGTGCATGCTTTTGCGACCGATCCGACGCGCGGGATCTTCATTCTCGCCATACTCGTTGTCTTCATCGGCGGCGCGTTTTCGCTTTTCGCACTCCGGGCCTCCCGTCTTAAGTCCGGCGGACTTTTTGCGCCGATCTCGCGCGAAGGCGCACTCGTTCTCAACAACCTCATACTCACGACGGCGGCAGCGACGGTGCTTACCGGCACGCTTTATCCCCTGGTGCTTGAAGCTCTGACGGGGGAAAAGATCTCGGTCGGTGCACCGTTCTTCAACATGACCTTCGGCCTGCTGATGCTGCCGCTGCTCTGCGCGGTTCCCTTCGGCCCACTGCTTGCCTGGAAGCGCGGCGATCTCACAGGTGTTGCCCAGCGTTTGTTCGTTGCGGCCACGGTCGGCCTCCTTGTCGCTGCGGTCTATTACTACGCAATGAATGGCGGCCCAGTACTCGCTCTCCTCGGCATTGCCCTCGGCGTCTATCTGATCGTGGGCGCGTTGACCGACCTGGTTCTGCGTGCCGGTATCGGCAAAGTGGCCGGCAGCATTGCGTGGAAGCGGCTTTCAGGCCTTCCGCGCTCCGCCTTCGGGACAGCACTCGCCCATGCTGGACTGGGCGTCACGTTGATCGGCATCGTCGCCGTCACCGCTTTCGAGACTGAGACAGTCGTCGAGATGAAGCCGGGAATGATGGTGGACGCCGGCGGCTATACCCTGCGCTTCGACGGCATGCGCCAGGGGCGCGGACCGAACTATACCGACGAAACCGGGCATTTCACCGTCAGCCGGGGCGGCGTAGCGGTCACTGAAATCTGGTCGTCGAAGCGGCTCTATACGGCGCGCCGGATGCCGACGACGGAGGCCGGAATTCGGACCTTTGGCCTCAGCCAGCTCTATGTTTCCCTCGGCGATCCGATGACAGACGGCGGAATCGTCGTGCGCGTCTGGTGGAAGCCGATGATCCTTTGCATCTGGGGCGGGGCGCTGATCATGATGACGGGCGGCGTCGTCTCCCTCAGTGACCGCCGTCTGCGGGTTGGGGCACCGACGCGTGCAAAAAGGGCCGCAGGGCTCGCCTTGGGGGCAGCCGAATGATCCGTTTGCTGCTTACGCTTTTCCTTTGCCTCTCTTCCGTGGTGCCCGCCTTGGCGGTCAATCCGGACGAGGTGCTTGCCGATCCGGCACTCGAAGCGCGTGCGCGTGCGATCTCGGCCAAACTTCGCTGCATGGTCTGCCAGAACCAGTCGATCGACGACTCCAACGCCGAACTCGCCAAGGATTTGCGGGTGCTGGTGCGCGAACGGTTGACGAATGGCGACACGGACGAAGCGGTGATCGCCTATGTCGTCTCCCGCTATGGTGAGTTCGTGCTGCTGAAGCCGCGTTTCGAGGCAAAGACTGTGATCCTCTGGGGCATGCCCGTCATCCTGCTTCTTTGCGGTGGCGTTGCCGTCGTTTTGGCTGCGCGCCGACGCAGCGCTGGTACGCTTGGCGCGCCGCTTTCCGACAAGGAAAAGGAAGAGTTGGACAAGCTTTTGAGGTCCTAGAGCATCATTCCCAGATACCCGGGAGTTCTGAAGATCGCGCCTTTGATATCGGACGATATTCAGGATGCTCAGCGATTCCGCATATTGGAAACGAACCATGGCGCCGGTCCGCATGGCGCTGAATAGTGTCTCTCCCGCGGCCGTGGGAACATTACCAAATATTCATCTGCCGGACAGAACTCAGTAAGGTCCCATCCGTTACACCTTTCATCATCGGCTGTTCCTCCAGTCACAGCCAGGCGAGCAGTTCCTCGGATGCCAAATACCCGTTCGGGAACTCTCATGGTCAAGGTTTTGAAGCAGCATGCCGTTGGCGATGGCTTCCAGGAAGAGAGAAGGCAAAAGCGAATGTCCAAGATCACACGTCCATCCCTGAAGACGGTTCTGAAAACCTCCACCGTCGCCGGTCTCGCGACGGTCATGCTGACCAGCGGCCTGCCGGCTCAGATTTCGCAGTCCTTCGCCGAAGCGGTGAAGGCAGAGGCTCCCTCGGTCCCGAGCTTCGCGAATGTCGTTGACGCGGTTTCGCCGGCCGTCGTTTCCGTTCGCGTGCAGTCGCGCGTGAATACTTCCGACGATGAAACCAGCAACTTCAGCTTCGACTTCGGCGGTCGCGGCCTCGAAGATCTGCCCGATGATCATCCCCTGAAGCGCTTCTTCCGCGAATTCGGCGGCCCGCGTGGCGATGACCGTGCCGAGCGTCGGCCTGATCTCCGTGGTCCGCGCGACGAGGGTCGGCTTCGCCCGCGCGGCCAGGGTTCCGGCTTCTTCATCACCGAAGACGGCTACCTCGTGACCAACAACCACGTCGTCGCCGATGGCTCCGCCTTCACGGTCATCCTGAACGACGGAACGGAGCTAGATGCCAAGCTGGTCGGTAAGGACAGCCGTACTGACCTTGCGGTACTCAAGGTCGACGACAACAGGAAATTCACCTATGTGAGCTTCGCGGACGATAGCAAGGTTCGCGTCGGCGATTGGGTCGTCGCGGTCGGCAACCCGTTTGGCCTCGGCGGAACGGTGACGGCCGGTATTGTCTCGGCTCGCGGCCGCGACATCGGCTCCGGCCCCTATGACGACTACCTGCAGGTCGACGCTGCCGTTAACCGCGGCAACTCCGGTGGTCCGACGTTCAACCTCTCGGGTGAGGTTGTTGGCATCAACACCGCCATTCTGGCCCCGTCGGGCGGCAATGTCGGCATCGCCTTCGCGATCCCCGCATCTGTTGCCAAGGACGTCGTCGGCGATCTCATGAAAGACGGTACCGTTTCGCGCGGTTGGCTTGGCGTTCAGATCCAGCCCGTAACGAAGGACATCGCCGATTCGCTCGGTCTCTCCGAAGCAAGCGGCGCTTTGGTCGTAGAACCGCAAGCCGGTTCTCCGGGAGAAAAGGCCGGGATCAAGAAGGGCGATGTGGTGACGGCACTGAACGGTGAGCCGATCAAGGATCCGCGCGATCTGGCCCGCAAGGTTGCGGCGCTGCGTCCCGGGTCTTCCGCCGACGTGACCCTGTGGCGTGACGGCAAGTCGCAGAGCGTCAAGCTCGAAATCGGCAACCTGCCGAGCGACACCAGCGACGCCGCGCAGCCGAAGGACGAGCGGTCCGAGCAGGGCCCGACTGCCGGCGATGAAGCTCTTGCCGGTCTCGGTGTGACGGTGACGCCTTCCGAGGACGGCACCGGCGTGACGATCGCTTCCGTCGATCCGGACTCTGACGCCGGCGACCGTGGCCTCAAGGAAGGCGAGAAGATCGTCACAGTCAACAATCAGGAAGTGAAGTCGGCGGACGACATCCTCAAGGTGATCAACAATGCCAAGAAGGATGGACGGACCAAGGCGCTGTTCCAGATCGAAACCGAAGACGGCAGCCGCTTTGTCGCGCTTCCGATCGACCAAGGCTGATAACGCGGCCATCGAAGGATCGGAGTGGGGCGCCCGCTCCGATCTATTCTGACCGATCGCGGTGATGGGTGGCACAATCCGCAATTACCACGATCTAACTGTGCCGCGACATCCGAGTGATTTCGCGGCGCTTTTCATTCGGGCCAAAGCGACGGTTGCTACGGTGCTGCTGCATGGCTGGTCGGGTCGAAATCATGCGGCAATTCAAAGTGCTGCAGCGACCTTCGCGCGTCACATCAGGCGCGCGGCGCTGGAGGTGTCGGAACCGAAACGGTTGAGACAGATAGGGATCCGGGACTATGGTCACGCGCATGAAGATTCTGATTGTTGAAGACGACCTCGAAGCAGCCGCGTATCTGGCGAAGGCGTTTCGCGAGGCCGGCATTGTTTCCGACCATGCCAGCGATGGCGAAAGCGGGCTGTTCATGGCGAGCGAGAATGCCTATGACGTGCTGGTCGTCGATCGTATGCTGCCGCGCCGCGACGGCCTGTCACTGATCACCGAGCTGAGGCGACGGGATGTCCACACGCCCGTCCTCATTCTCTCGGCGCTCGGCCAGGTGGACGACCGCGTCACGGGCTTACGCGCCGGGGGCGACGACTATCTTCCGAAGCCCTACGCGTTCAACGAGCTTCTCGCGCGGGTCGAGGTTCTCGGCCGCCGCAAGGGCGCGCCCGAACAGGATATGGTCTACCGTGTCGGCGACCTCGAACTCGACCGGCTCGCCCACTCGGTCCGACGGCAGGGCAAGGAGATCCCGTTGCAGCCGCGCGAATTCCGGCTGCTCGAATACCTCATGAAGAATGCGGGCCAGGTCGTGACGAGGACGATGCTGCTCGAAAACGTGTGGGATTACCATTTCGACCCGCAAACCAATGTCATTGACGTACACGTCTCGCGTCTGCGCTCGAAGATCGAAAAGGACTTCGACATGCCGCTGCTGCGAACCGTGCGTGGCGCCGGCTACATGATCAAGGACGACCGGACTGAGACATGAGCAAACTCAGGGTCCTGTTCAGAACGACGGCGGTCCGGCTCTCTGCACTCTATCTTGTTCTCTTTTCCCTCTGCGCGGTCTTCCTCGTCTTCTACGTGACGGGCATGTCCGAGCGCCTGCTGGAGCAGCAGACGCGCGACACCATCACCGCCGAGGTGAGCCAGATCGAAGCCGTCTATGAGCGCGCCGGCATGAATGGCCTGCTTCGCTCGCTCGAGCGGCGGGCACGTCAACCGGGCGCCAATCTCTACGTGATCGCTGGCCCGAGCGGAGAAATCCTCGCGGGCAACGTGGCTGGCCTGCAGCCGGGTTTGCTTGACGACGAAGGCTGGAAATCGGAGCCGTTCCGGTACCGGCGCTTCACCGACGAAAGCCGCGGGGAGAGTCACGTGGCGCTTGCCCAGGTCCTGCTGCTCGACAATGGTCTGAGGATTCTCGTGGGCCACGACCTCCAGGAGCCGGAGAAGTTCCGCGTGCTCGTGCGCCAGGCATTGGTCGTCGCCCTGGGGGTCATGGGGTTCGGTGCGCTCGTCATCTGGTTCGGCATCGGCCGCAACGCTCTGAAGCGGATTGATCGTATGTCCGAAGCCAGCACGAAGATCATGGCGGGTGATCTCTCGCAGCGTCTGCCAACAAGCGGTTCGGGCGACGAATTCGACCGGCTGTCGGAGTCGCTCAACGCGATGCTCGGGCGGATCGAGAAGCTCAACGAAGGGCTGAGACAGGTTTCCGATAATATTGCCCACGACCTCAAGACGCCGCTGACGCGCCTGCGCAACAAGGCCGAAGCCGCACTCTCCGGCAAAGAGGACGGAGGCCAGAGTGGTGCGCTCGAGGAAATCATCGCCGAGTCGGACCAGTTGATCCGCACGTTCAACGCGCTTCTGATGATCTCCCGGGTCGAGGCGGGTTCGGCGGCTGCCGAAATGAGCGATGTCGACCTCTCCCAGATCGTCGCCGATTGCGTCGAGCTTTACGAACCGGCTGCCGAAGACAAAGCCTTGAAGCTGGAAGCGGATATCCTGCCGGGCGTTGTGATCTCCGGGAACCGCGAACTGATCGGGCAGGCCCTCGGAAACCTGATGGACAATGCGATCAAATATGCCGAGGGAGCGGCAAATCCACTGATCCGGGTGGCGATGACGAAGAGTGGAAACGAGGCGGTGCTGACGGTCGCCGATCACGGTCCCGGCATTCCGGAAGACATGTACCGCGAGGTATTGAAGCGCTTTGTCCGTCTGGATGAAAGCCGCTCGAAGCCGGGGACCGGTCTTGGTCTCTCGCTAGTCGAGGCGGTGATGGAGATGCACCGAGGCTCGCTCACGCTTAGTGCAACCGACCCCGACAGCAAAGATGGCAAGGGACTGACAGTGCGCATGGTTTTCCCCGCTCGTACAACCTGATAGACGGTCATGAGATTGGGAGGAGGTGTCGATGCTGGAAACGGATAAGCGGCGTCTGTCCGATATCGAAATGGTTCCGATCCGTTCGACGAGCCGGGCGGATGCAAAGGCTGCCTTGTCCGTCTTGAAGGATGTCGCCAAGGGGCACGATCGCATCGCCGATTTGCTGGCCTCTAATACGCCTCTTAAGGACTTCGTCATCTCGGCGCTCGCGCTCTCTCCGTTTTTAAGGGATACGACCGGCAGCCACCCGGCAATCCTCGAAGATCTGCTCGCCACGCCTTTGTCCGAGTTCCTGAAGCGCCGGATCGAGGCAGCCCGATCAGCGTGGCGACCCGAGCCCACCGCGGCCGCACTGCCGGACGCGGAAATCATGTCCAGACTGCGCAAGGCAAAACGTGAAGTGGCCTTCACGGTTGCTCTGGCGGATTTGTCGCGGCTTTTCGACGGTCGCGAAACGACGCGCTGGCTCAGCGATTTCGCGACTGCCGCCGTCGCGGCCGCGATCGATCATCTGCTCCTTGGCGCACACGAAAGTGGCAAGTTCAGGCTGAAAGATCCATCGGCACCGAGCATCGGCTCCGGGGTCGTTGCCCTCGGGATGGGAAAACTCGGTGCTGGCGAGCTAAACTATTCCTCGGACATCGACCTCGTCATCTTCTACGATCCGCAGTCCGGCATCGTCGTCGACCGGGACGATGCTTCGGAAATTTTCGCGCGTCTGCTCAGGCGGCTAGTCCGTATCCTGCAGGAACGGACCGGCGACGGCTATGTCTTCCGCACGGACCTGCGTTTGCGCCCTGACCCGGGATCGACGCCGCTGGCGATCTCGATCGAAGCGGCGATGCTCTATTATGAAAGCAGGGGGCAAAACTGGGAGCGTGCCGCCTTCATCAAGGCGCGGCCGGTTGCGGGCGACCTGGAGGCCGGCGAGCGCTTCCTGAAGGAGCTGACACCCTTCGTTTTCCGCAAATACCTCGATTACGCGGCCATTGCCGACATTCACTCGATCAAGCGGCAGATCCACGCGCACAAAGGACATGGCGAAATCGCCGTGAAAGGGCACAACATCAAGCTCGGGCGCGGCGGCATCCGCGAGATCGAGTTTTTCGTCCAGACGCAGCAATTGATCGCTGGCGGTCGCATGCCCGAGCTTCGGCTACGCGCAACGGAGCCGATGCTGCACGCACTGGTGAAGGCAGGATGGATCGATCAGTCGACGGCCGATGAGCTCATCGAGGCTTACTGGTTCCTGCGCAATGTCGAGCATCGCATCCAGATGGTGCACGATGAACAGACTCACGTGTTGCCGGAGACGGAAGCAGAGCTCAAGCGGATCGCCTACATGCTCGGCTTCGAGGATACCGCCTCCTTCTCAACAGAGCTGTCGCGTGTGTTGCAGACGGTCGAGCGGCGGTATGCGCAGCTTTTCGAGCAGGAGGCAAAGCTCTCGACCGAGACCGGAAATCTGGTCTTCACCGGACAGGCGGACGATCCGGACACGTTGGAAACCCTGAAGAAGCTTGGCTTCCAACGCCCGTCCGATATAGCGCGGACGATTCGCACGTGGCACTACGGGCGCTATCGGGCAACGCAGTCGGTGGAGGCACGCGAGCGACTGACCGAGCTGACGCCGGAACTCCTGCGCGTATTCGGCGAAAGCAGGCGCGCTGATGAAGCACTACTGCGGTTCGACCATTTCATTTCCGGCCTGCCAGCCGGCATCCAGCTTTTCTCGCTGCTCGGCAACAACCCGAGGCTTCTATCGCTAATCGTCAACATCATGTCGTCGGCCCCCAGGCTGGCTGACATTATTGCCGCAAGACCGCACGTCTTCGACGGCATGCTGGATCCGGGCCTGCTCGCGGAACTGCCGACACGGGAATATCTGGCACCGAGAATCGCAAATTTCGTTGCCGGCGGCCGCCATTACGAGGAGGTGCTGGACCGCCTGCGCATCATCGCAGCCGAACAGCGCTTTCTGATTGGCATCAGGCTATTGACCGGTGCCATTTCCGGTATCCAGGCGGGGCGCGCCTTCACCGACCTTGCCGACCTCATCATCGCCGCGGCGCTCGATGCGGTGATGGAGGAAGTCCGCGCGGCGCATGGACGCTTTCCCGGGGGCAGGGTCGCCGTCGTCGGCATGGGCAAGCTCGGCAGCCATGAACTGACGGCCGGCTCAGATGTCGATCTCATCCTGCTCTACGACTATGATGGCGACGCGGGGCAGTCCGACGGCGCCAAGCCGCTCGATCACGTGCGCTATTTCACCCGGTTAACACAGAGGCTGATCGCGGCGCTTTCAGCACCGACGGCCGAGGGCATCCTTTACGCTGTCGACATGCGGTTGCGGCCATCGGGGAACAAAGGGCCCGTGGCGACCCGCATTACAGCCTTTGCCAAATACCAGCGCGCTGAAGCCTGGACCTGGGAACACCTGGCACTGACGCGCGCACGCTGTATCTGCGGGGATGAAAGTCTGATCAGCGAGGCGGAGGCGATTTTCGGGGAAGTCCTTTCCCAGAAGCGCGACATTGGGAAGGTGCGCAAGGACGTGGAGGAGATGCGCGATCTGATCGACAAGGAGAAGCCGCCGAATGACATCTGGGATTTCAAGCTTATCCCCGGCGGTCTCGTCGACATCGAGTTCATCGCGCAATACCTTGCCCTGATTGCGCCGGCGAAAGGGGTGACGCCGCCGCCGGCGGGCACGCACACGCTTGAGGCATTGAAGAGCCTTGGCGCGGCGATGATGAACGCCAACGATCTGGAGGTGGCTATCGACGCGCTGACGCTTTTCACCGAAGTCTCGCAGATCGTGCGCCTCTGCATCGACGGGGACTTCGACCCGAAGGACGCCCCCGCAGGCCTGGTCGATCTCGTTTGCGGGGCAGGGGACTATCCGGATCTCAAGCATCTCGAGGCGGATATCCGAAGCCTCTCGAAAGCGGTCCGTGGGATTTTCCAAACCGTTGTCGCTCAGTGAACCGTGATGGCCCGCCGCGTGATTTGAAGTTGTGCGATTCCGGACGGGGAACCGCTCCTGAAATTTCTTCAGCCGCCAACCCGGTCGGGGATGCGCACCGATATGATCGTGCCGACGTTTTCGGTTGAGTGGATCTTCATCGTTCCACCGTGAAGGCGCGTCAGCGAGCGGGAAATCGCAAGGCCAAGCCCGGAACCTCCCTTGCTTTTGGCATACTGGCTTTGCACCTGCTCGAAGGGTTGGCCGATCTTTTGCAGCGCGTCCTTCGGAATGCCGATGCCGGAATCGGCGATCGTCAGCGTCACCGCCCCCGTGACTTTGCGAGCCCTTAGCGAGATCCGGCCACCTTCGTTGGTGAATTTGACGGCGTTCGAAAGAAGGTTCAGCAACACCTGCTTCATTGCGCGGCGGTCGGCGACCATGGTGAGGCCCGAGGAAATCTGCTGAACGACGCGGATATTCTTCTGCTCGGCTGGAATCGTGGTGAAACGAAGCGTCTCTTCGATCAGTGGCGCCAGATCGATCTTCTCGCGCGTGATGCGCATGTGGCCTGCCTCGATCTTCGACATGTCGAGGATGTCGTTGATGACGTTGAGCAGGTGTTTGCCGCTTTCGTAGATGTCACGCGAATACTCGTGATATTTCTCCGACCCGAGCGGACCGAACATCTGGTTCTGCAGGATCTCCGAAAAGCCGAGAATGGCGTTCAGCGGCGTGCGCAGTTCATGCGACATGTTCGCCAGAAACTCAGACTTGGCCCTGTTCGCGGCTTCTGCACGTTCCTTCTCCGCCTGATAATTGGCGTTGGCGATGGAAAGCTCGGCCTTCTGCTGTTCCAGCGTGATGCGTGATGCCGAAAGGTCGCCGATCGTTGCCATGAGCCGGCGCTCGGACTCGCGCAGGCGCACCTGGTGACGCTTGAGCAGCGTGATGTCCGTGCCGACAGAAACCAGACCACCGTCGCGGGTGCGGCGTTCGTTGATCTGAAGCCATCGCTCGTCGGCGAGTTGCACCTCGCTTGTCTGCGAATGGTTGCTGCGATCCGGATCGGCGACCCGCCGCTCGACGACCGGCCGTGCGGCGGCTGTGTGCACGACTGTCCGCTCCGTGCCGGGCACGAGCACATGGTCCGGCAGCTGATAGGCCTGTTGATAGTGTGTGTTGCACATGACCAGGCGATCGTGCTTGTCCCAGAGCACGAAGGCCTCCGACGTGCATTCGATGGCGTCGGCCAGCCGCTGATCCGCTTCCGCATAGCGCTGGGCAAGGCGATGTTGCTCGGTGACGTCCATGGCGATGCCGATCAGGTGGGTGCGGCCGGAGGCGGTGCGAATGACCTGGGCACGTGCGCGCAGCCACACGTAATGGCCGTCGGCATGGCGCATGCGAAATACTTGGTCGATCTGGCGCGCATTATCCCTAGCGATCGCCCGGGCCACGCTGTAAATGCCGCGGTCCTCCGGATGCATCAATCGCGCTGCATCGCCAAAGGAGAGCACGCTGCTGTCGCCTGGCATGCCGAGCATTTCGTACATCGAGCGCGACCAGAACAGCCGCCGGTTGGCGAGGTCGAAATCCCACAATCCGCAGCGACCGCGCGAGAGCGCGGTTTCGACGCGCAGGTTCGATTCGGCGAAAACAGCATCGGCGTCGCGCGCGCGCTTTGCCTGAATGTAATAGGCATAGAGCACGACGAGCAGGATCGCCGAGATGCCTGCAAACAGCGTGACATTGAGCGAAACTTCGTCGCGCCACGCCGTTTCGAGCTCGGCGATTGGTATTGCCGCCAGAATGACGCCGGCGGCTTCCGGGAGCTGTGCCAAGGCAACAAGGTGATTGACGTCGCTGATTGACGTCTTCATCACGCTCGATCCTTCACCGTAGTATTGCAACGTAGCTAGATCAGGAGCGATCGATGCCAGCGTCCGTCCGATGAAATGCACGCCTTCGGACGTGCTTGCGAATATCCGGCCGTCCTTGCGAACCGTGAGCAGAAACATACCATCGTCGAGTGTACCCGCGGGCAGATATTCGCCGAGCCGCTGTTCGGCGTCCCATCGCCGGCCGTCGGCGAAAAGTGTCGCGCCATCGGCTTGGAAGGCTGCTGCGGCGGCTGCGGCAGCGAGAGTGACCACCTGGCGGGAACTGCCCTCCATCCGAGCGTGCTCGCCCATGATGCCCGACATGCGGGAAATGGCCACGATAATCAGGAAGGCGATGATCAGGATGGGAATGGAGCGCTTGAGAATGGGCTCGGCGCTCGCGAGCCGCTGCGATGCGGGCTCGGCAAACAGCTTTGCCTGTTCGATGAACTCCCGCTCCAGGCTGGAAAGGCCCGGAAACTTGAGCCGCAACCGCCCTTCGGCTGCGCTTCCCCGTCGCGCGTCCGCCATCTTTCTCAATCTTGTCATCCTCGAAAGCGCCTGGCGTTCCCAATGAATGTGCCGGAGACGCCTGATCCTCTAAGCCTGAGACATGAGCCGCCCCAGCGTTTGGCTGGGGAATGAATATCTCAGTGATTCGGCGCGCCGCTCGCCCGAATCTGACTCAATGAATCACAGGGCGATTCGCCTTGTCCAGAGGGAATGGTAAAGATTTCTTAACCAATTCTCATCGTTGGAAAATCACAGGCCAGATTACTGTCACGGCACCTGCTCTTCCTGTGCGATGAGCTTTAATTCATTGGAATCGCTCACGGCCGCATTGCAGCGCCGCGCGTCCGGTCGGACGCATAAAGGTCGCTGTAGCGCTTTGAGTTGCATGATTCGAGCCAACGCCGCCGTGACGTGCGATGGCGCGAGGGCTGTCAGGCTTCCAGCATGCGATCGACGATATCGCTGACGTCCGCGGAGAGGTTGGCTGCGCCGGCGATCTCCGTAAGCGCGTTGCGGGCATGATCGGCTCGAACTTTCTCCAGCGAACGCCAGGAGCGCATCGACGTCAAAATGCGCGCCGCGAGCTGCGGATTGCGCGGATCGATGTCGAGAATTTGCCGTGCGAGGAACCGATAGCCTTCGCCATCGGCCCGATTGAACCCGGTCGGGTTGGAGAAGGCGAAGGTCCCGACAAGCGAACGGACACGGTTCGGGTTATTGCCGTTGAAGAGCGGGTCGGACATCAGCGTCTTGACTCGATCGAGGGTCTCCAGGCCGGGAATCGTCGCCTGGATCGCAAACCATTTGTCGATGACGAGTGCGTTGCCTGCAAAGCGTTGCTTGAAATGAGCGAGCGCCTCGGCCGTCTCCTTCGCGTCCGGGAAACGATGCGCAAGCAAGGTCAGCGCGAGGCTGAGATCGGTCATGTTGTTGGCGGCACGGAATGCCTCTGCCGCCCTTTCCGGCCCGTTGTCACCATAGACGAGGAAGGAAAGGGCGCTGTTGCGCAACGCCCGACGACCGGCACTGGTGGAGTCCGGGCTGAATGGGCCTGACGCTGCCATGTCGTCCATCAGCCGGGTGAAGGTGTCGCGTTCGGCTGCGGCAACACCGGCCAGGATTTGTTGACGGCCGGCGTAAATGGCGTCCGGGTCATTGTCGCTGCCGATTTCCCGGGCGATGTCGGATTCGCTCGGCAGCGACAGGGCCTGCGCGCGGAACGCCGGCTCCAACTGGTCATCCGCCGCGGCGGCAATCAGGCCGTTCACCAGAGCGCTGTCGCAGGTGACCGGTTGCCCGTTGCGTGCCTGCGTGGTTGCCGCAACCAGATTGTCGAGCGCAATGGCATTCAGCGCCTGCCAGCGGGCAAAGAGGTCGGCCTCGTGGCGCGCGATCAGTGCGCGGTCCTCGGCGCTCTGCTCGATATGGAGGTTGATCGGTGCCGAGAACCCGCGGTTCAAGGACGGCACGGGGCGCGACGGAATGCCGGAGAACAAAACCGTCTGCTTGCGTTTGGTCAGATGGATGACGTCCCCTGTGACGTCGGCGCCGGAAACCGCCGCGGGGTTCGCTTCGCTACCGTCCCCCAGCAAGAGCCCGAGCCGGAGCGGAATATGCATAGGCTCCTTGGTGCTCTGACCCGGCGTCGGAGGCACCGTCTGCTCAAGCGAAAGCGAAAAGGTCTGCTTGTCGGCATCGTAGGATCCCGAAGCGGTGACGAGTGGCGTTCCTGCCTGATGATACCAGAGCGAAAATTGCTTGAGGTTGCGCCCGCTGGCCTCCTCGAAGCAGGCGACGAAATCTTCGATCGTCACCGCCTGACCGTCATGGCGGTCGAAATAGAGATCCATGCCCTTCTTGAAGAGGTCGCGCCCGAGGATGGTGGCGATCATCCGCGTCACCTCGGAGCCCTTCTCATAGACGGTCGTCGTGTAGAAGTTGTTGATCTCGCGATATTTCGTCGGGCGTACCGGATGGGCGAGGGGGCCGGCATCCTCCGGAAACTGTTCGGACTTCAGGTGGCGTACTTCAGCGATGCGCTTGACGGCGCGTGAACGCATGTCCGCTGAAAATTCGTGGTCGCGGAAGACGGTCAGGCCTTCCTTGAGGCAGAGCTGGAACCAGTCGCGGCAGGTGATGCGGTTTCCCGTCCAGTTGTGGAAATACTCGTGGGCGATGATCGCTTCGATATTGGCGTAGTCCGCGTCCGTCGCTGTCTCCGGGTCAGCGAGCACATACTTGTCGTTGAAGACGTTGAGCCCCTTGTTCTCCATGGCGCCCATGTTGAAGTCGGAGACCGCGACGATCATGAAAATGTCGAGGTCGTACTCGCGGCCGAAAACCTCCTCATCCCACTTCATCGAACGCTTCAGTGCGTCCATGGCGTATGAGGTGCCAGCCTCCTTGCCATGCTCGACATAGATCTTGAGCGCGACCGTGCGACCGGAGGCCGTCGTGAACTTGTCTTCCACGACGCCAAGGTCGCCGGCAACCAGCGCAAAAAGATAGCTCGGCTTCGGGTGCGGATCGTACCAGGCCGCAAAATGGCGACCGTCGCCCATGTCGGCGCCGCCGAGATAGTTGCCGTTCGAGAGCAGCAGCGGTGCGGTCGCCTTGTCGGCGATAATGTTGACCGTGTAGACGGCGAGCACGTCCGGTCGGTCAGGGAAGTAGGTGATGCGGCGGAACCCTTCCGCCTCGCATTGGGTGCAGTAGATGTTGTTGGTGCGGTAGAGGCCCATCAGCTTGGTGTTGGTCTCGGGCGAGAGCAGGGTGGTTACCGTGATCTCGAAAGGGGCAGTCTCCGGCAGCCCGCGGATCGTCAACGTGTCGTCCGTAACCTCAAAGAGCGTTGGCGATATTTCCACCTGATCGAGCAACAGGCCGGTCATGCGCAATTCGTCGCCGTCGAGCACCAGCGGCGCCGCCGGGCTTACGCCCTCGCGCCGGTGGAAAATTAGGCGCGCTTCGACCTTTGTTTCCTTCGGGTCGAGCTCGAAGGTCAGATCCACTCTTTCAAGAACGAAGT
Source organism: Ensifer sp. IC3342 (assembly GCF_020193655.1). Lineage (GTDB taxonomy): Bacteria > Pseudomonadota > Alphaproteobacteria > Rhizobiales > Rhizobiaceae > Sinorhizobium. Next base: position 413,891 of record NZ_JADYVE010000001.1, on the reverse strand, counting down.
CGGTCGGCCGATAGTTTTCCAGATGAATGGTCTGGCCCGTATTTGTCCGCATGGTCAGTCTCGCTTGCGCCTTCGCTGTAGACTCGATTTGTAGAGGGCGCCTGTAATGGTGAAAAGCCCAAGGGGCGAAAAGCGAAGTTTTGCCACACGATTGTGATGCCGGCGACCGCACCCCGACGGACAAGACGTGGCCCTCGGTATTCTTCCCGTTCCCTTATCGATCAGTGGTTTACAGAAGCGTCACTAACAAGAACTAAATCGGCAAGGACTTTTTCGTGCTTGCAAAAAAATCTTGGAGGGCCGTGCGCAACGGCGGTCACATCAAGAAAAAATGCTATCCATCAAGAAATTTGATCCATATTCCGCCATGGCGCCGCTAGAGTGAGCGCGACCTTCCTGCGGCTTTTCTGCCGCGTCTTCCTCGGCCGACATCTTCCTGCATAGGCCGGCGGCATTTGAAAAGTGCATTTTGATGGATGCGGACATCCAAAGCCCGATGAAGGGAATCCTGCTCAAGGTACTTTCCGTCATCATCTTCGTTTGCATGTCCACGTGCATCAAGGCTGCAGGCGACGGCATCGCTACCGGCCAGATTACCTTCTACCGTTCCGCCTTTGCGATGGTGCCGATCCTGGGTTTCCTGGCGCTTCGCGGCCAGTTGCGGGATGCGTTCAGAACCAAGAACCTGACAGGACATATAGCGCGCGGCTTCGTCGGTATCCTTTCGATGAGCTGCGGCTTCTACGGGCTCGTCCACCTGCCGCTGCCGGAGGCGATCTCTATCGGCTACGCCATGCCGCTGCTTGCCGTCATCTTTGCCGCCGTTTTTCTCCGGGAGACCGTGCGGCTCTACCGATGGTCCGCGGTCATTATCGGGCTCACGGGCGTGCTGATCATCACCTGGCCTCGGCTGACGCTGTTCCAGAATGGAGGGTTCGGCTCGTCCGAGGCGCTTGGCGCAACTGCCGTGTTGGCTTCGGCGGCGCTTGGGGCGATGGCGATGGTGCTGGTGCGCAAGCTCGTGAAGTTCGAGCGAACGCACACGATCGTGCTTTACTTCTCCCTGTCGGCCTCGCTGTTTTCGCTTGCGACGCTGCCCTTCGGCTGGCCGGCAATGTCGTGGACGTCCTTTCTGCTGTTGATGGTTGCCGGCTTCTGCGGAGGCGTCGCGCAACTCCTGCTGACGGAAAGCTACCGTCATGCCGACATGTCGACGATCGCTCCGTTCGAGTACACATCGATCGTGCTGGGTATTGCCGTCGGCTATTTTCTCTTCGGTGACATACCGACGCGAACCATGTTGGCGGGCACCGCAATCGTTGTCTCGGCCGGCATCTTCATCATCTTTCGCGAGCATCAGTTGGGATTGGAGCGCAAGGGCGCTCGCAAGCATGTGACGCCGCAAGGCTGACGATTGCTCGTGATCCCTATTCCGGCTGCCGCTCCCAAATAGGAACGGTGTCGTCGCTGATAAGCGTATCCGCACCTGCATGCTGGGCGATCGGGCTCGTCACGTCGGGACCGGGCGTCGGCACGACCGTGCTCGCCTGGAAGTCGGTCTTGGCGACGAGTCCCTGGTGCTGCTCGCGCCTCAGAATGCGCCAGGCGGCATAGCCACCGTAAAGCGCGAAGTAGACGGCAAGAACGACGAACAGCGCCGCGGGGCCGAAGCGGTCCATGACCGGGCCGACCATCAACGGCCCGACAATGGTTCCGATGCCATAGGTGATCATCAGGCCCGACGAGATTTCCACGTATTCGTTCGGGCGGGCGAGGTCGTTGGCGTGCGCGACATTAAGCGCATAGATCGGAAAGAGCACGCTGCCGATGCAGGCGGCGACGAGATAAAGCATCGCCGGGCTGCTGCCGATCGAGACGGACATGACGAGGCAGGAGATGACGCCGACAATGCCGCAGCCGACCATGACGATGCGCCGGTCCATCCGGTCCGAAGCGCGGCCGATCGGTATCTGCGAGAGTGCGCTGCCCGTGAGCAGCGAAGCAAGCAGCGTGGCGCCCTCGGCCGTTGAAAGCCCGATCCTCTGCGTGAAGACGCCGCCGAGATTGAGCCAGGCGCCGGAAAGCGCGCCGGCGAGAACGCCGCCGACGACGGCGACCGGCGAGCGGCGGAACAGGCCCGGAATATCGAACTTCGCCTGTGCGGGCGGCGCCGGCATGGGCGAGGAGGAAAGCGCCGTCGGCAACAGCGCCAGCGAAAACAGCACGCCGCAGAGAATGAACAGCGAGGTGGTGGTCGGATCGCCGAGCGGGACCAGATATTGGCCGCCGATGGTTCCGACCATGGTCGTGATGAGGTAGAGCGAAAAGAGCAGGCCGCGGTTTTCGTTCGTCACACGTTCGTTGAGCCAGCTCTCGATGACGAGATAGCTTCCGGAAATGGCAAAGCCGGAAATTGCCCGAAAGGCGATCCAGGCGCGCCAGTCGACGATAAGCCCGCACATCAGGATGGCAATCGAGAGCAGAGTGATCAGCGCCGTAAAGACGCGGACATGCCCGACGCGCAGCACGAATTTCGGCGTGACGATGCAGGAGAGCGTGAAGCCGAGCGTGTAGCCGGTGGCGAAGATCGAGACCGTGAGCGTTGACCAGCTTTCGGCCACGGAGCGCACGGGAATGACGTAGCTCTGCAGCCCGAATGCCACCATCATCAGCAAGGTGGAGAGCATCAGGCTGAAAACGGAAGCGAGACTGGCCAGCATCGGCGTTCCTGGACGTTGCCGGTTCGTCTTCAGCCGTTGCGGAGAAACGCCCGGGGGCACGGGAAGGAGCAGTCGATCGGACGTCCGTCAACTCACTCCGCGGATCGGAATGAGTGTGGCTTTATCGAAATCTTTTGACGCTGTCGATTGCGACAGTCGATGGCGAAAAGAAGCAGGACGGAAGGCTTAGTTCGGCAGCAGCGGGCTGACGGCGACACGGTGGGCGCGCCGAGTGTCATTGATTGTGCTCAGGCGGCTGTATTCGCGCGAGGCACGCACCGCTGTGCCGATGTCGGAGATCGTGTCGAGCAGAAACCGAATGTTGGCAAGCGGCCTGGACATGATCCTTTTCCTTTCTGCAATGCGGAACGCGCGTTGCGGAGCTGAGTGCTCCGCGCGATCGTTAGCGTTGGATGAATTCGGCGTAGATCTGTGCCGGGCGGCGCGTGGTACGGGTAAACCCGATTGCCGTCATCTGCTCGTTGGCTGCCGTGCCGAAAGTGTTGAAAGGCGTCCGCAGCGCGGCGCCGGCATGGCGGAGCGTCTCAAAGCTGCTGTGAATCGGACGAAAGCGGGCAGTCATGGCTCATTTCCTTTTCCATTCCTCCCACATGCCCATATTGCGATGCAGCATCGATTTTGCAACGCATTAAAACGCGGCGCTGGCATGCGCAATTCGCATGGCTTTTTTCACCATTTGTTCATGAATTATCCCGGAACTTGCTAGCCGTTGATCTTCGCCTTGAAGACGAGCAGATCCTGCCAGGCAAAACGCTTGTTGATTGGCGCGGTCACGAGATCCAGAGGATGCAGCGTGGCAAGCGCCGGAACGCGGTGACCGCCTGCGGAGAGTTCGCGCCATTCGCCCCGCAATTGATGGATCGTATCGGCACCGCCGAAGAAGAAGCGAGCCGTGAAGTTTCCGAGAAGCAGCAACTGTTTGGGCTCGGCGAGCGCGATCTGCCGCTCGATGAAGGGACGGCAGATATCCGCCTCGCGACCGGAGGGCACGCGATTTCCCGGCGGACGCCAGGGTACGACATTGGTCAGCAGCACGTCTTGCCTGGCGAGGCCGATTCCGAGAAGCATGCGCTCGAGCATTTCGCCCAGCCTGCCGGCGAATGGCTGACCATCGCGATCGTCGTCCGCATAGGGCATCGGTCCGACGATCATGATGCCGGACGCGGGGTCGCCCTCGCAGAAGACGAGATTGCGCGCGCTGTTCTTCAGGTTGCAATGGTTGAAGGATTCAATTGCGGTTCTGAGTTCCTGCAACGAGCGCGCTGTTTCCGCGGCGAATCGGGCCTCTTTGATGGCCTGCTCGTCGGGAATCGCGACAGACGGAGGGGAGGCTGCCGGCACTGTCGGAGCGGCATTGCGGGACGGCGTGGGAGCCGCTGGCTCTGCTCTCGCACCTTGCCTTTGCCCGGTCCCCGTCGGCGCGCTTTGCGGGGCGCTGCGCGCCTCCGCGCGCTTCGCCTTCATCGCCTCGAACTCTGCGAACCGGTCGACGGCTTCTTCTTCCAACAGCCATTCGACACCCGCATCCGCATGGAAGGCGAGAAGGGCGGCAAGCTCTGCTGGGGAAAGGTCGTTGGCCGGGATCATGGTGCGAATTTAGCAGATCGGCGGGAGGGGTCCAGCGGCATCAGGCGGCTTCGGCCGTCCAGGTCGCGATGTCCTGTCGCTCGCCGATCCATGCCAGCCCGTGTGCGATTGAGAGCAGTTCTCCGCCGCTTTCGATCTTTGATCGGTCGAAGCGGTTGTCGAATATCCGTCTTACCGCCGGTACGAAGGACGTGCCGCCGGTGAGGAATACCTTGTCGATCGTTGCCGGCGCCGTCTCCGTTTTTTGAAGCACCTCATCGAGCGCCTGTTCGATGCGCGCAAGGTCAGGCGCGATCCAGGTCTCGAAGTCAACGCGCCGAACCGCCCTGCGCGCCCGCTCGCCGAGCGGCGCAAAGAAGAACTCGGTCTCCTCCGCCTGCGACAGTCGCATCTTAGTGGCTGAGACCGCCTGGTAGAGCGGGTAACCCTCGTCATGCTCGATCAAGTCCACGAAGGCTTCGAGCTTTTCCGGCTCAAGGCTCGCCCGGACAAGTTTCTTCAGCTCGGAAAAATCCTTCAGCGTCTTGAAGATCGAGAGCTGGTTCCAACGGCCGAAATTGGCATAGTAGCTCGACGGCACCTCAAGCAGCTTGTCGAAGCTCTTGAACAGACTCCCCTTTCCGATGAGCGGCGAGACGATATTGTCGATGATGCGGAAGTCGAAATGATCGCCAGCGATACCCACGCCGGAATACCCGACCGGCGTCGCCGTCAGCCGGCCGCCCTTGCTCTCGAAGCGGATGATTGAATAGTCGGTCGTACCGCCGCCGAAATCGGCGACGAGCACGGTCGCATCCCTGTCGAGCGTCCGTGCAAAATAGAAGGCGGCCGCGACCGGTTCGTAGACATAGTGGACCTCGGGAAAGTCAAAGCGTGCCAAGGCGCGATTGTAACGATCGAGGGCCAGCTTCTCGTCCGGGTTTGCGCCCGCAAACTGCACCGGACGCCCGACGACAATGCGTTTCAACTCGCTGGTCCAGTCGCTGCCCGCGTAGTCCCTCAATCGCGCGAGGAATGCGTACATGAGGTCTTCGAAATCGTGTCGCTTTGCGAAGACCAGCGTGCCCTGGAACAACGAACTCGCTGCGAATGTCTTGATCGACTGAAGGAAGCGGCATTCACCGGGATTGTCGATAAATTCCCGGATCGCCGCCTGTCCCGCTTCGATCTGTAACGGTCCACGGTCTGCTCTCTTCAGGAACGAAAGTGCCGTCCGCGTCGTGTCGGATCTGCCAGCAGAGCTTTCGAGGGCGACGGAGCGGGTCGATGTGCCCTGTGACAATGCCAGCACGGAATTGGTTGTGCCGAAATCGAGACCGAGGGCGGTTGCCATGGCTTTCTCCGTGTCTTGAGCAGGTCCAGGAAAATGTGTGCGGTTTTCCGGCGTTGCGCTGAAGGGAAGGGCGGGCCTCCTCGCACGCGGGTGCGGCAAAAGCAAGCCGTCTTGCCGAGGATCATGTCGAGATTTACGTTTACGTCTAAGTAATATAAGGCATGTGTGGTAATCTCATGAAGTTATGCGCAAATGCGGAGATAGTCTGTCGCATCCCGGCTCGACAATTCCGACCGCATTTGCCATGACGGGTTGATTTGGCTTGGGAACAGAACCGGCGGAAGACCGGCGACACTGGAGAGCATGATAATGACCGAGGCGATGGAACTGCCGGAACGCGAGAGCATGGAATTCGACGTGGTGATCGTCGGCGCCGGTCCGGCCGGGCTTGCGGCGGCGATCCGGCTGAAGCAGGTCGATCCGGAGCTCTCGGTCGTCGTCCTGGAAAAGGGCGCGGAAGTCGGCGCGCATATCCTCTCCGGCGCCGTCGTCGATCCTGTTGGCATCGACCGGCTGTTGCCCGGCTGGCGTGACGAGCCGGACCATCCGTTCAAAACGGAGGTCACGGACGATCATTTCCTGTTCCTGGGTCCCGCCGGCTCGATCCGCCTCCCGAATTTCCTGATGCCGCCGCTGATGAACAATCACGGCAACTACATCGTCTCGCTCGGCAATGTCTGTCGCTGGCTCGCCACTCATGCCGAGGCGCTCGGCGTCGAGATCTATCCGGGTTTTGCCGCAACCGAAGTGCTCTACAACGACGAGGGCGCAGTGATCGGTGTCGCCACTGGCGACATGGGCATCGAGCGCTCGGGCGAGCCGGGACCGAACTTCGCGCGCGGCATGGCGCTTCTCGGCAAATACACGCTGATCGGCGAGGGCGTACGCGGCTCGCTCGCCAAAGAGCTGATCGCCAAATACAAGCTCGGTGAAGGCCGCGACGTGCCGAAATTCGGCATCGGCCTGAAAGAGCTTTGGGAGGTGAAGCCGGAAAACCATAGGCCGGGCCTGGTGCAGCACTCCTTCGGCTGGCCCCTCGACATGAGAACCGGCGGCGGCTCCTTCCTCTATCACCTCGAGGACAACCTCGTCGCAGTCGGCTTCGTCGTGCATTTGAACTACAAGAACCCCTATCTCCATCCGTTCGAGGAGTTCCAGCGCTTCAAGACGCACCCGGCGATCCGCGGCACCTTCGAGGGCGGCAAGCGCCTCTCCTATGGCGCGCGCGCTATCACCGAGGGCGGATATCAGTCGGTCCCGAAGCTTTCCTTCCCCGGCGGCGCGTTGATCGGCTGTTCGGCCGGATTCGTCAACGTGCCGCGCATCAAGGGCAGCCACAATGCGGTGCTGTCGGGCATGCTGGCGGCGGAGAAGGTCGCCGAAGCGATCGCCAGCGACCGCGCCAATGACGAGCCGGTCGAGATCGAAAACGCCTGGCGGGCAAGCGACATCGGAAAGGACCTGAAGCGGGTAAGGAACGTCAAGCCGCTGTGGTCCAAGTTCGGCACTGCGGTCGGCGTCGCCCTCGGCGGCCTCGACATGTGGACGAACCAGCTCTTCGGCTTCTCCTTCTTCGGCACGCTGAGACATGGCAAGACTGATGCGGCCTCGCTCGAGCCGGCCGAACAGCACAAGAAGATCGACTATCCGAAGCCGGACGGTGTCTTGACCTTCGATCGGCTGTCCTCGGTGTTCCTGTCGAACACCAACCACGAGGAAGACCAGCCGATCCATCTGCAGGTGAAGGACCCGGAACTGCAGAAGCGCTCGGAATACGATGTCTTTGCCGGCCCTTCGGCGCGCTACTGTCCGGCCGGCGTCTATGAGTGGGTGGAGAAGGACGGCAAGCCGACCTTCGTCATCAACGCCCAGAACTGCGTGCACTGCAAGACCTGCGACATCAAGGACCCGAACCAGAATATCAACTGGGTGCCGCCACAGGGCGGGGAGGGGCCGGTCTATCCGAACATGTAATGTTCGGGGAGCCAGGGCACCCATCGCCTTTGCGAAACACGAGCGGTTGGGTTCCGAGCATGCAACGTAATTGCCTGCAGTGGCCTACTGCATGTTTCCTTAAAAACATGCAGCGATTCAAAGTGCTGCAGCGGCGCGCGGCGCTGTAAGCCCGTCAGCTGGCGCGCTCGGTCGCCTTGGACAGTTGCGCGCAAGGTGCTCGACCTTTCGAGGCCGGCGTTGCGGCCGCAGTCGAATCCGACCCTTCACGAAGGAAGGGCGGCCATGGGAGGCCTCTTTAGAAAGCCCATCAATTTTATGTGTCCGGGACGCGGGAGTCAGCGCAATCGCTGACGCAAATGGAAAAGTGTTTGCCGGAAAGACTCGATAGCAATGCTAAGACCGTCAATCCGAACAGGCATTGACGGTCGTGGTAAGCTGTTGCTTCCATTCCTGCGGATTGGGGCAGGGGCCTTGTTCCGTTCGCTGTCGGCCGCTGCGGTGAGGCCGGCAGTTCGCCATGGGTACACCGCCAGAACAGAGGGAACCGAAATGAAGAAATTCCTTGCAACGACTTGTCTTGCTGCCGGCCTTCTCGGGCTTGGCAGCGCGGCGTCGGCGGCAGAATGCGGCGACGTGACGATCGCCAATATGAACTGGCAGAGCGCCGAAGTGCTGGCGAACGTGGACAAGTTCATCCTGACCGAAGGCTATGGCTGCAGCGCCGAGCTCGTCGTCGGTGACACGGTGCCGACGATTACCTCGATGATCGAGAAGGGCGAGCCGGATGTTGCGCCGGAAGGCTGGGTCGACCTGCTGCCGGATGTCGTCAATCGCGGCCTTCAGGAAGGCAAGCTCGTCGGCGCTGCGGTTGCGCTCTCCGACGGCGGCGTCCAAGGCTGGTGGATCCCGAAATACATCGTCGACGCCCATCCGGAAATCAAGACGATCGACGATGTCCTGAAGCACAAGGAGCTCTTCCCCGATCCCGAGGATCCGAGCAAGGGCGCAGTTTTCAACGGCCCGCAAGGCTGGGGCGGCACCGTGGTGACGACGCAGCTCTACAAGGCCTATGGCGCCGAGGCTGCCGGCTTCACGCTGGTGGACCCCGGCTCCGCAGCCGGTCTCGACGGCTCGATTGCCAAGGCCTACGAACGCAAGGAAGGTTGGGTCGGCTATTACTGGGCGCCGACGGCGCTTCTCGGCAAGTATGAAATGGTCAAGCTCGACCATGGCGTCCCGGCGGACCCGGCCGAGTGGAAGCGCTGCAACACGGTCGCCGATTGCCCGGACCCGAAGAAGAACGATTGGCCGAAGGACAAGGTCCAGACGCTGGTGACCAAGGCTTTTGCCGACCGCGCCGGTCCGGCAATGGACTACCTCAAGACCCGCGCCTGGCCGAATGATACCGTCAACAAGCTGATGGCCTGGATGACGGACAATCAGGCGAGCGGCGAGGAAGGCGCGAAGCATTTCCTCGAGGAAAATCCGGATATCTGGACCAAGTGGGTCTCTCCGGAAGTAGCAGAGAAGATCAAGGCCGCGCTTTGATCTGTTGATTCGAATGAACGGCGCGCATCTCATGCGCGCCGTTCATGTTTGAAGACCGGCGGCGAAAACAACAACACGAGAACGCCGCCTGGAGCAATGCGAAGGGGAATCAAATGGAATGGCTGACCAAATTTCCGCATATGGACGACGACCGGCTTCGAGAACTGAAAAAAGTGATCGACGAGGGCTTCCGGACGTTCACGCGCGCCTATGGCGACGGCATCGAGTCTTTCTTCGAACCGCTGCAGTTCTTTCTGATCCAGTCCGAGCGCTTCATGACGCGGACGCCCTGGCCGATCATCCTGATCCTGGTCGCGCTGATCGCCTGGCTCGCCAGCCGTAATTGGAAGATCGTGGCCGGTTGCGTGGGCACGCTTCTCGCCATCGGCTATTTCGACATGTGGGACGACACGATGAAGACGATCTCGATGATCTTCGTCTGCACCGTCCTGTCGATCGCCATCGGCATACCGATCGGCATCATCATGTCGCGCTCCGATCGTGTCCAGAATGTCGTCAATCCGGTGCTCGACGTGATGCAGACGATGCCTAGCTTTGTCTACCTCATCCCGGTGGTTATGCTGCTCGGCATCGGCAAGGTTCCGGGCCTCATTGCCGTCGTCATTTACGCCATCCCGCCGATGATCCGCCTTACCAACCTCGGTATCAGGCTCGTCGACAAGGATGTGCTCGAGGCGGCGGACGCTTTCGGTTCGTCGAGCTGGCAGAAGCTCAAGAACGTCCAGATGCCGCTTGCCTTGCCGACGATCATGGCCGGCATCAACCAGACCATCATGATGGCTCTTGCCATGGTCGTAATCGCCTCGATGATCGGTGTTCAGGGGCTGGGCCAGCCGGTCTTGAAGGCGATCGCCAACCAGTATTTCACCCTCGGCATCTTCAATGGCCTTGCCATTGTCGGCATCGCGATCATCTTCGATCGCGTCAGCCAAGCCTACGGTCATCGCTTGCAAAGACATCGCGAGATCGTTCACGGCTAAAGTCAAGGGCAAAAAAAAGAGATCGGCCCGGAAACCAGCGTTTCCGGGCCGGTCTTTTTGTGCAATCGCGCCGGTCTTGGGGAGAGAGAACGCGTGACACAAGACCGGAAGACCGATCTACCGTGCCGGGCGTCCAATCGGACGCGCTAGGGTCACTGTCCCAATCTTGCTCAAAATCCTTCCAGAACGAGCTTGCCGCGCGTGCGGCCGGTCTCGATCATTTGATGTGCCTTCCTGAGTGTGGCCGCATTGATGGGGCCGAGCGTTTCCGTCAACGTCGTGCGGATCTTGTCGCTGTCGACCAGTTCCGAGACCCGGTTAAGCAGGTTGTGCTGCTCAATCATGTCAGGCGTTTTGAACATCGGACGAGCAAACATCATCTCCCAGTGCGTCGACACCGCCTTGCGCTTGAACGGCATGACATCGAGCTCCGGAAGATCGTCGATGAGCGCAAAGCGGCCCTGTGGTGCGATCAGCTTGACGATTTCGCCGATATGCTTGTCGGTGTTGGTGGTCGAGAACACGAATGCAGGTGCGCCAAGCGCAAGCTGCTCGATCTCGCTGGCAAGCGGACGGCTGTGGTCGAGTACTTGGTGGGCGCCGAGCTTCAGCACCCACTCCCGCGTCTCGGGCCGTGACGCGGTTGCGATTACGGTGAGGTCCGTCAATGCGCGCAGCAACTGGATCGCGATTGAGCCGACGCCGCCGGCGCCGCCGATGATCAACACGGCATTGGCAGCACCCGGCACCGGTTCGTTGACCCTGAGACGGTCGAACAGTGTTTCCCAGGCGGTGATCGCCGTCAGCGGCAGCGCGGCGGCGGCGGCAAAGCCGAGCGACTTCGGCTTTCGCCCGACGATGCGCTCGTCCACCAGATGGAACTCGGCATTGGTGCCGGGCCGGTCGAGAGCGCCGGCGTAGAACACCTCGTCTCCTTCTTGAAACAATGTGACTTTCGGGCCGACGGCCTTGACGACGCCAGCGGCGTCCCAGCCGAGAACCTTCAGTTGGTTCGGCTCCGGCTGGACGCCGGCGCGCACTTTCGTGTCGACAGGATTGACGGAGACCGCCTTGATCTCGACCAGAAGATCGCGGCCCTCGGGCGAAGGCACAGGCAGGTCGACGTCGATCAGCGCGGTTTCCGCCGTGATCGGTTGCGGTGTCTTGTAAGCGACGGCACGCATGGAATGCTCCTTTGCAAATTGAACAGGAGCTAGATGAGCGTTATATGCCACTAGAGCAAGAATGCACAAATTCAGCCTATAGTGTCGAAAAGGATACTGTCATGTCTCGTCCCCGCGCCAAGATGACCAACAAATTTCCGGGCTGCCCAGTAGAGTCGGCGCTGAGCTTCATCGACGGCAAATGGAAGGGCGTCATCCTCTATCATCTGATGATCGAGGGCACATTGCGCTTCAACGAGTTGCGGCGGAGACTGCCGAGCGTGACGCAGCGGATGCTCACCAAGCAGCTGCGCGAACTGGAGGAGGCGGAGCTTCTTTCGCGTACTGTTTTCCCGATCGTCCCGCCGCGCGTCGACTACGCGTTGACACCCAGGGGTGAAAGCTTGAGGCCCGTGATCATGGCGCTGAAAGCCTGGGGCGACGAAAATGTTCTTTGCGACGGCGATCGCATGACGCTGAAGCCTCTCGAAGGCCGGCCGGCTTCGCGACCCAAATTCGAGCACGCCTGACCGCGTTCCTCTGGAAACGCCCATCGCCGCGCTTATGTTTGATGAGGTCACTGGAGAAAACGACGTTTCATGAAAATCAAAGCCATCTTCAATCGAGATGGGGGAACCTTCCGCACGACGGACATGGAGGCATACGGTAGGTGGGTGGAAGAGGTCTTTCGCGCTGCCGGACATGAGATCGAAGTCGCCGCGGTCGAGGCCGGCGACGTGCGGGATATGCTGGAAAGGAGCTGCCGGCGGGGCGATCTTGATGCAATCGTTGCCGGCGGCGGCGACGGAACGATTTCGGCAGCCGCCGCAGTCGCGTGGAAGAATCGCATGCCGCTCGGCGTGATCCCGGCCGGGACGATGAATCTTTTCGCGCGCTCTCTGAAGCTGCCGCTCGACATCTGGAAGGCGCCGGAGGTCCTTGCTCACGGCAGTATCATCGATGGCGACATCGGCAGCGCCGACGGCCGCGCCTTCGTCCATCAGTTTTCCATGGGCTTGCATGCCCGTCTGGTGCGGTATCGTGAATCCTATCGTTTCGCCTCGCGGCTTGGAAAGATCGGTGCAAGCACACGCGCGGCGGTTGGCGTTATTTTCAATCCACCGGACTTTGAAATCGAGTTCGACGCCGACGGTCACAAGGAGCGCCGGCATGTTTCGGTGATTTCAGTTTCTAACAACCATTTCGGCCATGCCACATGGATGTACGCTGATGACGTGACGAGCGGACATCTCGGCTTCTACACCGCGCCGCCTCTGAAGCCTGCCGGTGTCGCGAAGCTCGCCTTCGATATCCTGCGCGGCAAATTCCGCGCGAGCACTTTGATCACCGAGATGAGTGCCATCGCCGTCGACCTGCATTTCCCGAAGGTCGACCGAAAGATCAATTGCGTCATCGACGGCGAGCTTCTGCCGATGGGACGGGACGTGGCGCTCCGCATTCATCCCGGCGAGCTGAAGCTGCTGGTGGGAGCCCAGTAGCGCCCACCGCGGCAGTCTCATTCCGCGATCCAGATATAGCTGAAGGCGTAACGATCCGAGCCAGCCCCATAAATGTAGGGGAGGGCGAGGTGGCGCGGCGTCATCGCCGTCTCCGGGATGGTGGAATTCTTGAGCGTGTCCTTCAGAAAGTCGGGAATGGGTGCTTCCTGGGCTGTGTCGTCGTGCCAGACAACCAGAAGCGGCCTCTTCGTCATGTCGACCGGAAGCGTATTGAGCTTGGGCATGGTGACCAGCGCCGAGCTGAGCTGCGTGCGAAGATTTCCCGCAATCTGCTTGTCATTGGTAACCACAAGCGCCGGCTGCCCGCCCTCCGCCTGAGTAACCGCTTCGACGAAAGCGCTATAAGGGATATTCAGCCTTGAATAGTCGCCGAACCATGGCCGCACGATCGCGCGCGCCGACACGATGGCGAGTGCAGTCAATGCGAGAATGGCCACCAAAAGGAAGAAGCGCCTGAACGCGTTGGTGAGATCGATCTTCGCCGCTTCGATCTTGAGGCAAAGATAAAGCGGGACAAGCATGAGATAGAGAACAAGCCATTTCTCGCGTATATGAGTTGCTGCGACACCCAGCACGATGAGCAGCACTGCAAGCAGGCAGATCGCTATCATCCGTCCCACGATCCGGCTCCACTGGCTTTCCGCCTGCCAGATCACGCGCACCTTGCCGCGAAAGACAAGGCTGAACACAAGCGCAGGAACGAGGCCGCCGCCGATGATCGCCGATCCGAGTGCGTAGGTTCCGCGGAGGGCCTGCATCAAACGCCCCTGCGCCTCATGTTCCCTCATCTCGTTCAACGTACCGCCCGAGGCGAAGTCGAGATTTTGCAACAGCCAGTAGCTGTGGGGCAGGACGATGAGGCCGGCGATCGCGATCGCCGGCAGGATCCGCCAATCGAAGATGCGAGTTCGCAGGTCGCGCTCCGGCAGGACCGCTATTATCGCTGAGATCGGGATCAACACGAAGTTGTACTTCGAGATTATGCCGATGCCGACAGCGATTCCCGTCAGCAGGTACGAGAACAAGGTGGGCCGTGTGAGCGTTCGCAGGAAGCCGTAAAGAAAGAGCGACACCGTGAAGAGCGCGGCGACTGTATGCGAGAGATCGCGCTGCGCCAGCAGGAATACGGGCGGCAGCGTCAGTACGCCAAGCATAGCCATCGCCGAAAGGCGCCAGTTACTGAGGACAAGACGTGCCGCTAGGCCGTAAAAAAGACAGGAAAAAAACAGGAGACTGTTCTTGAGAACGGACAGCGTCGCAAGCGACGTGCCGATCGATTGCGCCAGGCCGTATTGCAGCCAGTTATAGAAAGGGGGCTGCGGCCCATATCCCAGTTGCAGAAACTGTGACTGAAGTGCCACGCCAGCCTCATCGATCTCGAGGGAGTTCGAAACGGCAAGACGCAAGGCGATGCACAACAGAAAATAGCCCGCCAACGCGACGAAGGCCGCATTGGGGCGTCGGTCGAGGGCTTCAAGCATGCGGCTCTCCCTTTTCGAAGACTTGACGCACGATATAGCTTGTCGTCTCGTCGTCGCGGAAGTAGGCGCGGGCCATCATTTCCGAAAGGATGCCGGTGGTGATGAGCTGGATCGAAGACAGAAACAGCATCACGCCTACGGTCAGCATCGGGCGGGTGCCGATGTCGTTGCCGAGAATGAACTTGTCGATGGCCAGATAGAAGAGGATGAGTGCACTCAAGCCGCCGGTCGCAAGCCCGATGGAACCGAAAAAATGGCCGGGACGCGCCTTGTAGCGCATGAAGAAGAGTACGGCCAAGAGATCGAGAATGACGCGGAACGTACGCGAGAGCCCGTATTTCGACGCACCGAAGTGGCGGGCGTGATGAGTAACCGGCATCTCGCCGATCCGGCTGCTGGGCACGACACCGGCCACCCACGCCGGGATGAAGCGGTGCATTTCGCCCATCAGTTTGACTTGCTTGATGATCGAGGCGCGATAGACCTTGAGGCTGCAACCATAGTCGTGCAGCCTGACGCCGGTGATCTTGCCGATCAGCCGGTTGGCGCACCAGGAAGGAATTTTCCTGAGCAGCAGACCGTCTCGGCGGTTCTTTCTCCATCCGACGAGCAGGTCCAGTTGGCGTTCCTCGATCGCCTCGACCATGCGCGGAATGTCGTTAGGGTCATTTTGCAGGTCGCCGTCGAGGGTCGCGATCAATCGTCCGGAGGCGGCATCGATACCGGCCTGCATGGCGGCGGTCTGACCAAAATTCTTCTGCAGTTCGATGATCTTCAGCCTCAAGTCCGCACGAAAAAGTTCGGCGCGGGCGTTGGAAAGAGTACGATCGGTACTGCCGTCGTCCACAAGGATCAGTTCCCACGGCTTGCTGAAGCCGGCCAGCGCGTCGCGAATACGTGAAACGAGCGGCCCGACGCTGTCCTCTTCGTTGTAGACGGGGACGACGACAGACAGCTCGATGGCCTCGATTTTATCGGCAAGAGCCGTCATGGGTTCTTCAGTGTGGTTCAAGGATGATCTCCGGCGTACTGTCGCAGGTTTTCTTGCACAGTTAACGGTGATAACCAACGTCGAATCGCGTGGTTCAGCACAGGAAATCGGCATCGGATGAATTCGGACTGGCAGTTCAGTCAGCGATCGTGGCTTGCACGCAACCGCATGGTCCTGATTTCCGTGGCAGCGATCGCGGCTTACGCGATCTTTGTCGAGTGGGTCTGGGGCTGGTCGACCCTGATGCGCCAGTGGGCCGAAATCGGGACCTGGTCGGTGCTTGCCGCACTCGCCCTCTTGATCTCCACCTACTTCATCCGCTGCTTTCGCATCTACGATTATTTCCCGGAGCATACCGCAGGGCGGTTCCTGCCTCTGTTTCGCGTCACGCAGGTCCACAATCTGCTCAACATCATGTTGCCGTTTCGCGCCGGCGAAACGAGCTTTCCCCTGCTGATGCGCTCCGAATTCGGGGTACCGCTCGTCCATGGTACCTCAGCGCTGCTCGTCATGCGGCTGCTCGATCTGCATGCCTTGCTGACGGTCGCCGCGGTCGGCCTGGTTATCGAAAGCGGCGATGCATTGATCGCCTGGCTCGCCTGGACACTCGCCTTTCTTTCTCCGCTCGCATTCTTTCTCCTGAAGGGAACGGTTCTCACGCTTGCGCACCGCCTGGCGCCGGCGAAACTTGCGACCGTGCTCGAAGAGGTGGAAGCGGGCCTGCCGGATAACATCCAGGGTTTCCTGCGTGCATGGGCAATGACCATGCTGAACTGGGGCGTCAAGGTCGTGGTTCTCGCCTGGGTGCTTGCGATCATGGGGGTAGTGCCGCTTGCCGCCTGCTTCGGCGGTGCCCTTGGCGGCGAGCTCTCCTCGGTCCTGCCGGTTCATGCCCCCGCGGGGGCAGGCACCTATCCGGCTGCGATTGCGGCCGGGGCGATCTCCTTCGGAGCGCCGGGCGATCGCGCTGCCTTGGAGCTACTCGGCCGCGCCAGCGTCAACGCGCACCTGCTCGTCATCGTGTCGGCCGTCGCCGGCACGATGCTTTCGCTCCTGTTGCGGCGAAAATCGTGATCTACTGGAACGAGGTCTCGTAGAAGCTTCTGAGCTTGCGCGAATGCAATTTCTCCGGCGGCATAGCTGCGAGCTTCTGCAGAGCCAGGATCCCGATCTTCAGATGCTGGCTGATCTGCGTCCGGTAAAAGGCGCTCGCCATGCCGGGCAGCTTCAGTTCACCATGCAGCGGCTTGTCCGATACGCAGAGCAGCGTGCCGTAAGGCACACGGAAGCGGAAGCCATTGGCCGCGATTGTCGCCGACTCCATGTCGAGCGCGATTGCGCGCGCCTGCGACAGGCGCTTGACGGGGCCGCGCTGGTCCCGCAGTTCCCAGTTGCGGTTGTCGATCGTCGCGACCGTGCCCGTGCGCATGATCTGCTTGAGGTCGTAGCCCTTGTAACCTGTCACCTCGGCAACGGCGTCCTGCAACGCAACCTGCACTTCCGCGAGCGCCGGCAGCGGAATCCAGACCGGCAGATCGTCGTCGAGCACGTGGTCCTCGCGCATATAGGCATGCGCCAGCACGTAGTCGCCGAGGCGCTGGCTGTTTCTGAGGCCGGCGCAATGACCAAGCATAAGCCAGACATGTGGGCGCAGCACGGCGATATGGTCGGTGATCGTCTTGGCGTTGGACGGGCCGACACCGATGTTGACCATGCTGATGCCGCCGTGCCCTTTCTTTTTCAGGTGGTAGGCTGGCATCTGGGGGAGGCGGCCGAGGGTATAGTCGGCATCCGGCCTGTTGGCACCTGCGGGTGTCACGATGTTGCCGGGCTCGACGAAAGCGGTGTAGCCGTTGCCGCCCTCTGCCATCTGCTTACGGGCCCAGGCGCAAAACTCGTCGACATAAAACTGATAGTTCGTGAAGAGCACGAAGTTTTGGAAATGCGTGGGGCTGCTCGCCGTGTAGTGGCTGAGGCGGGCCAGCGAATAATCGATTCGTTGCGCAGTGAACGGAGCAAGCGGCGAGGGCTCGCCGGGGCCCGGCTCATAGGACCCGTTGGCGATCTCGTCGTCGGTCGTCGTCAGGTCAGGCGCGTCGAACAGGTCGCGCAGCGGAATGTCGATGGTCTCTGCGGCCGATGCCTCGACATGAGCACCCTCGCCGAAGGCGAAATGCAACGGTATCGGAGTCGACGATTCGGATACGGTGACGCCCACGCCGTGGTTGCGCATCAGGTGTCCGAGTTGCTCCTTCAGATAGTGGCGAAAGAGCTTTGGTCGGGTGATCGTGGTCGTGTAGACACCGGGCGCACTGACATATCCAAAGGAAAGCCTGGAATCGACGTGGCCGAAGCTGCTCGTCTCGATGCTGACCTGCGGATAGCAGGCACGGAACCGGGTGAGCGGCGCATCGCTCTTTCCAAGCCCTTCGAAAGCCTCGCGGAGGAAGCGGGTGTTGCGTTCGTAAATGGCTTCCAGGCAATCGACGGCCTCGGCCGGATCCTCGAAGAGATGCGGCTCGAATGGTTCAGGGGTTGCGATGGAGAGAACGGAGTTTGAAGAGATTCGTTTGTTCATGTCGCATTATAGGCAGCGGCTTCTGACAAGCAAACGACAAGATAGAGCGGGATCTGGAAAATTGTGGAGCCGTCTTCCGCCGCGGCCTTGCTTTAACTGTCTGGAATCGAAAGCCAATTGAATCCGATACGCCTGATCTTCCCGTTCTCGCTTGCTGAAGTCAGCGCGGACCGGCGAGTATGATCGCGCTGCCGGTGAGTGCCACCGCGACGCCGGTCACGTCCCACCGGTCCGGGCGCACACCCTCTGCCAGCCAGAGCCAGGCGAGCGAAGCGGCGATATAGACGCCACCATAGGCGGCATAGGCGCGACCCGCGGCGGCCGAGTCGATCATCGTCAGGAGCCAGGCAAGAAGTGCGAGCGAGCCCATGCCGGGCACAAGTCACCAGACGGATTTGCCAAGTTTGAGCCATGCCCAGAAGGCAAAGCACCCGGCAATTTCGGCAAGAACCGCGAGGAGATAGATGGCGGACGCCGGCATGAGTTCCGATCCTTTCATGGGAAAGGATCCGAATTTCAAACCAGGCGCAAGAGGGCAGTGGGCTTGTGTGATCAGCTCATCGCCTGACGCTGAAGCGTCACGAAGAGGACGAGGCCGGCACCATTCTTGCCGATGCCGAGGCCCGCAGCCTTGGTGTAGGCGACCGCCCCGATCGGCGCCATCAGCAGACTCGTGAGTATCAGGACCCGGAGCGAGAGAATGGCGGAAGTGGCGAGAGCGGCCATTTTTTGGTTCCCTTGGAGCAATTCCAGGTTTTCTGTCCGGAATTGTAGATGCAAGAATCTAGAGCTTGGCCTGGCAATATTGGGCCGTGTGGGCGGTGCAGTCGGTCAGTGAGCCGAGATAGGTGTTTTGGCGGCGGCGCTGCGTATCGGCACTGACCGCGGCAGCGAGCGTCATAGCGAAGACAACCATCAGCACGCTGATGATGGTGAGGCGCCGAGCGAGAATATCCATGGTTCTGTCCGTTAGCTGGAGGCACGTTAAAATCGATCGATCGTCTTTTCTCACAACCAAACTGAATTGATGCTGAGATGTCCGTTCATCTCCGGTTCATGTTCGTGAATTTTGCCAGTCTTGTCGGCGGCGGCGGGCGTGCCTACGTGTTAACTCTTGCAACCTCAGGAGAAACAGGATGGCTGCTCCGATCGAGCTTTATTACTGGCCGACCCCAAACGGGTGGAAAATCACGATCATGTTGGAGGAACTCGGCGTTCCCTACGTGGTCAAATACGTCAATATCGGGCGAGGCGAACAGTTCGCTCCGGATTTCCTGAAGATCGCACCCAATAACAGAATGCCGGCGATCATCGATCCTGATGGCCCCGGCGGTCAGCCGATCTCGGTGTTCGAGTCGGGGGCGATCCTGCAATATCTCGGCCGCAAATACGGGAAGTTCTATCCTGCCGACGAACGATCCCGCGTCGAAGTCGATCAATGGCTCTTCTGGCAGATGGGCGGCCTCGGTCCCATGGCGGGACAGGCCCATCATTTCCGCCAATATGCGCCCGAGAAGATCGAATACGCGATCAATCGCTATACGAACGAGGCTAACCGTCTCTATGGCGTGATGAACAAGCGCCTCGCCGACCGGCCGTTCCTGGCTGGCGACTACTCGATTGCCGACATGGCCTGTATCGGCTGGGTGATCCCGCACGAGAATCAAGGGCAGGACCTGAATGACTTCCCGCATCTGAAGCGCTGGTTCGAGGCGATGCTTTCACGGCCTGCCGTTCAGAAGGCGATCGAAGTGGGCAAGGAAGAGCGCGCCCGTCAGAAGAGCCTCGCCGAGGACGAGGAGGCGCAAAAGATCCTGTTTGGGCAACGGGCACGTTAGACCACGATGATTTCAGGTCGAATCGACCTGAAATCATAAACCTGAACCTTCAACGCTGGCCGTACCTAAGCCTAATGCGCTTGAAAAACGCGCGGATCCGGCGCTGCAGCTTTGTCGTCGCCCAGAGTTTCGCGACTTGGCGTTCCACAGCCGTATGACGGTTTGCGAGAACGTTGGATGCAATGAGCGCTATCGTCGTCTCGCTGAGATCCGGAAAATGGGCGCGGATGCACTCCAGGGCGCCAGCCGGCTTGCTGGCGCTCTCCTCGAAGAATTGAATGCGGCCGCGCTTCACAAAGCACCGCAGCATGATTTGTTCGAAGGTCCAGTCATGCTCCACAATAATGTCGAATCGGGCTCCCGCGGCGCCGGTGAACCCACAGAGGAAGACGTTTGCATGCGGCGCCTTCTCGAGCAGCCATAGGGCAACGGCAAAACCGGTCGTCGGCATCCGCCCGACCGTGTACAGCGAGCCGAACTCATAATCGAAATCCAATGTATATTGCACGAGCGCGCTCTTGCGCGGTGCCGCTATATGAGGCGCTCCTTCCAGTGCTCCGCGCTCGGCAAGAACGCCAACCTCAGCCTTCAAGGGCCGCGAGAAGAGTGCACGCGCGCGATCCACATGCTTCTGTGAAGTCAGGAAACGCGTGCCGCCGCTGATGAGGCGCTGACAAAGTATGGCGTCCTTCTCGAACGGACGAGCCAGCACTTTTGCGCACCCGTTGAAAAAGACATACAGCGTTCGCTCCGGAAGGGCGCGCAGGGCCGCATCGATGTCTACGCTTTCACTGTTGGCGATCAGGGCCACCGCTTCATATTCGGAAAGTATCGCTTCAACAGCTTTTGCTTCCATCGACATTCCTCAGCATGCTCAATTCTTTATTCAAATCTCTGATGCTGACGGATACCGGGGGAATGCTCGAAATCCTCATGAGACCACATCAGATTGCGAGTCGCTTCTACTGCATGATTCCACAAAGCGGAATCGATTTGAGGAATCATCCGGCGATTCAAAGTGCTAAAGCGACCTTCGCGCGTCTCAAAAGACGCGCAGCGCTGTAGGCCATTTCGAGCCCGAATAAAATTATTCTGTCAGATGATTGGATTTCTTCCCGGAGACACCGCCGGGCTGCCCTTCGGCAGAGGACCCGGCAGTTCCCATTCTCAGAGCCTAGCGAGAGCTAAAGCCGCGTCCAGGTCTGCGATTTGCAGAGCACCTTCAGCACACAGCCCTTCATCTTTAGAGAATTGCCGTTGACGGCGCCCGAACCGCTATAGGTCTTGTCGTTTTCCGGATCGGTGATTTCTCCGTTGTAGCTGCCGTCGGTTCCGGTGAGATTGCCGATGCGCTTGCCAGCATGCTTCCCGGTTTTCAAAGTGATGCAGTAAGCGCCGCCGCATGGCGCGATTTCGGCCGTGGCGCCGCTCGCCGTCTTCCAGTTGCCGACGATCGGTTCTGCGGCAAGGACCGAGGCCGTGGTGCAGGCAATGGCCGATGCGATGAGCAATGTGCGAATCATTCAATTCCTCCAATAAGAATGCCGGCCGGCATAGTATCGTGTACCGACCCACCTGAGACTCCTCAAGCGGTCTCCGGCCGCCGGCGCAAACGTATCTTACGCGCACGTAAAGGTAAATATATGCAGCCTTACCGGTCTATGGTTTGCCAGTCGTCCAGAGCCGGCGAGAGACAACAAAAATCGATGCGCGGTCGGTCGATGCTGTTTGTGTGGTTAGCGATTGGTTGAAATCCGCGGCTGAATATTTCGTAAATTTTGAGACAAATACGCGCTGTTCCAGGCGATCCGATGCTTAATGAAAACTCAAATTTACCAAGCGTTTGAACTTTGTTTGCGTCAAATTAAGCATGCATTTTAAGCGAGCGTTGAAGGCGGTTGGGCATACTCGAACCCATAAGACGAGCGGAGAGAACAACCCCGCCGGACCGCCGAAAGCGACACTGCAAAAGACGGTGCACTTTCGGAAAGCCCGCGAAGAGGCGCGACGAAACAGGGACCAAATAAATGCTGATCTGGAGCAAGGTCCGCCCGAGAGGGCGGGCCGCTTCAGCCGGATCAACCAGGCAAGACAGGGACACGACAATGGCACGCTTTGACATGCAAATCGCTTCGGATGCCGCTATGGGTGGCGAAAACCGCGCGGACGCGCTTTGTGAAATGGGCCTAGCCTATGCGACGGGCCGTGGCCGGCCGGTCGATCTCGTCGCTGCCCACAAGTGGCTGAACATTGCCGCCATCAAGGGATCCGACCGCGCTGCGGACTTGCGCGCCGACCTTGCGGCAACGATGAGCAAGACCGATCTTGCCGCCGCGCTGCGTGCCGCCCGTGAATGGATGACGGTACATTGATAAACGCGCATCCTTTGCGCGTCTGACAAGACGCGCAACCGCAGTGTCAGCTACCTGCCGCGAGAATCCTGAGAACGGCGGGCAGGGCCTCTTCGAGCAGGCCCATCTCAGCTTCGGGTCCGGTGCTGACCCGAATGCAGCGATTGAGCGGGGCAACGCCCGGCATGCGGATGAAAACACCGTAGTCGCTCATCAGCCGGTCGACGATCGCCCGCGCATAGATCGCGTCCCGTCCGCAGTCGATGGCCACGAAATTTGTGGCGGATGGCAATGGCTGCAGCCCGCTGTCGTGCGCAATCTGAGAGATTCGGTCGCGCGACGCCGCTATTTTGGCGATGACCTGCTTGAGGTAATGCTGATCGGCAAGGGCAGCAATCGCTGCGGCGATGCCGACACGGTTCATCCCGAAATGATTGCGAATCTTGTCGAACGCCGCAGCCGTGCCGGGCGTTGCAAGCGCATAACCGACGCGCGCCCCGGCGAGCCCATAGGCCTTGGAAAAAGTGCGCGTGCGTATGACATTCGGTTTGTCGATCAAACTGTCGATCGCTGGTATCGACTGCGGCGGCGCAGTTTCGCTGTAGGCTTCGTCGAGGACGAGGAGCGTCGTTTCGGGCAGGGCGTTTGCGAATTCGACGATTCGATCGGCCGGCCACCAGCTCCCCATCGGGTTGTCGGGATTCGCGAAGTAGACGAGCGGTGCATTCTCGCGCTTTACGGCGGCAAGCAATCCGTCGAGGTCTTCTCTATCGTCGGCATAGGGGACCGTGACCAGACGCCCGCCATGTCCGGCGACATGGTAGTTGAATGTCGGATAGGCACCGAACGAGGTCACCACCGGCATGCCAGGCTCGATCACGAGGCGGACGATCTGGCCGAGCAAGCCGTCGATGCCTTCGCCGACCGCGATGTTGGCGGGAGAGATTCCCAGATGGCCGGCGAGGGCCTGTCTCAGTTCATAATTTTCTGGATCGGCATATTTCCAGGTTTCTCCGGCCGCTTGCTGCATGGCGAGCAGCACCGAATTTGCCGGGCCGAATCCGCTTTCGTTGGCGCCGATGCGCGCGGCAACCTTGCGGCCGCGCTGGCGCTCGATCGCTTCAGGCCCGACGAAGGGTATGGTTGCTGGCAAAGACTGGATAAGCGGCGTGAAGCGGGAGAATGCGGACATGCGAGTAGCTGGACCCCGTGGAACAAAGCGCCGCGGAACTTATCGCATATGTGCAAGAATCGGAATCGTTTTTGCGGAGAAGACCGCCCTGCCGCACCTGTCGATCAGTGCGTCACTCGACGAAGCCCCAGTTGACTGTTGCAGGACGACGCGAGGCCGTTGGCAGGTTGGACGGAGCCTTCTTGCTCTGTCCGGTGAAAAATTCGTGGCGCACGATTTCGTGCAGGAATGCCTCGTCGATCGTCTTGATGAATTGCACGCCGATGCGCTCTCCCTTGCGGTAGACCTCGGCGCATCCGATTCTGAACTTCGTTCCGACGATATGGAGATAATAGTGCTGCGACAGCCCGATTGTCGTGCTCACGGAGAAGCTCGCGCCGCCGCGGGAGATATCGATCATTTTGCAGGCGCGTATGGAGACGCCGCCGAGAGCCGGTCGCACCGACATCAGTGTGCCAGCCTGGCCAATCGAAAAGCGCTCGTGCCTGCGCTCGTAGAGCGGCGAGGGGACAAGCGAGTACATGGTCGACTGCAGCATGCGTCATACTCCGGAAGCGCCGCATGAAGCAGCGATTGTGATGCCACGAAGTCCGGACAAGTCATTTACCGGTGCCGTTCCAAAGCCTGCATGGCAGGAAGGCTCTTCTCGACAGTCTCCAGCGGGAAACTTGCGATCCCTTGAAAGCAATCGATAAGAGTTTAATGAGATTGCTTATTTGAGCGCTGACGCAGCCGCCTCTAAAGTGGGATGAGGAAAAGTGTGTGCGGTTTTCCGTCCGCATCCCGCGTCTCAACTCATTAAAACATCACGTCATGATTTGGGTCGATTCAACCTGAAATCATCATGATCTAAAGTCCGCCGCTGGAAAACTGCAACCGGATCAGCCGGCGCAGGAAGTCCTGGGCAAGCAGCATGTTGAAGCGCACGCCGAGCTCTGTGCCGCTGCGATGGACTTCGGCGCAGCCGATCTCCTCCTTGAAGCCGTCGATCTCCAGAAAGAAGTGCTTCGGCAGCATGATCGCGGCGTTGAAGTCGAGCATTGCGCCGCCAATCGAGATATGCCGAAGCAGGCATTGATACTTGGTCTTCGCTTTCAGTTGCTTGCCGATGACAAGGATGCGGCACGGGCGCTCGATGAAATAATGTTGGTAAACGGCCGAGGTCTGGCCGGGCCTTGCTTGCGCGACATGCATGATCATCGACATTGCAGCCTCCGAAAATGCCCTTCCTCTATTCACCATACGGATGCGGCTACTTCGGCGGGAATCACCGTGCTCGAAAGTGTGGTGCCTATCTTCCGCAAGTGGACTTGCTTCGGCCTTGCGAAGGCGGCTGTCACGGATGTCCGGAGCATCGCGAAGCCCGACGTCGTCTCGTTGTCAAATCATCTGCTTCCTACAGCGCGCGTCTGGTCAGACACGCATAGGTCGCTGTAGAACTTTGAATCTTCGCATCACGGCCTGCGTGTGCACCCTCCACCCGTAAGGCACATCGCCGGCCGTGGCACCGCCCGACGCATCGCCAGGGGATGAAAATCGTGTGATTTCCCGAAATCTGACAAAAAAATCTTGCATTGATGGCGCGGTGACACTAGTCAGGCCGTAACGGAGAGGTGGCCGAGTGGTCGAAGGCGCTCCCCTGCTAAGGGAGTATACCGGAAACGGTATCGAGGGTTCGAATCCCTTCTTCTCCGCCATTTTTGATTGCTCCGTTGTAGCGGCCCGCGGTTCTTCCATTCTTTGATAGCGACTTATGCGAGTGCGCTTCTGCGCACATGTAAATCATACCCGCCTGTCCACATCCTTTCCCTCTCATCGTTCGCCGCTGGTGACGACTACAGCGCCGCGCGCCTTCTGAAACGCTAAGGTCGCTGTGGCAACTTTGAATCGCTGCGTGATTCCTCAAATCGATTCCGATTGGAGGAATCACGCAGTAGTCCGATTCCCGGGACAGTCCGCGGGCTTTGAAGGATTCGCGAATCCAGTTCGTTGATTCTCTTATGAATCGGCAAAAGATACCCCGTTGCCATTCCGTCAGGCGCCGTTTGGGTGGCGTCTTGTTTGTCGGAAGACAGCAAGGCTGGGCCGTCGATGCCCGGTTTTCCCCCAGTTTTTGGCCATTTTCTGCCCCTTTCTGAAACAAGAAGCTCGCTGCTCCTTTATGCTAACCCCTCGTCGCTAAAGGATTTTCTTAACCCTTTGTTAATTTCCCTGGGTGGTCTGAGGCGATTTTGTGTCGTTTCAGCAACAGGGATCAGGGAAGGGCAACGCAAAGCAGGTGATCTGGCAAGTTGGACGTTGCGTGCCCCACCCGGTTTTGTATTTTCAACTCCGGAAGCAAGGGCGGTTGATCGTCCGACTTCTTGAACGTTGGGGATGGGGCAGGGAACGCTGTCCTTCAGCAAAGAAACCCAGACCCGTTTGAAACTTTTGACTGGAGGTCAGAAATGAACATCAAGAGCCTTCTTCTCGGCTCCGCTGCTGCTCTCGCAGCAGTATCCGGCGCTCAGGCAGCCGACGCCATCGTCGCCGCCGAGCCGGAGCCCATGGAATACGTTCGCGTCTGCGACGCTTTCGGCACGGGCTACTTCTACATCCCGGGCACCGAAACCTGCCTCAAGATCGGCGGCTACATCCGCGTTCAGGGCTCGTTCGGCCGTGATGAAGTAACCAGCCGTTACGATGGTAACGTCGACGGCCCTGCCGGCACGGTTGCCACGTCGGACTGGGACATGTTCTCCCGCGCTTACATCTCGTTTGATGCCAAGAGCGACACTGAGTACGGCACGCTCACCGGCTTCTTCGCCGCTGAGTTCAACGCCGACAACGACAGCGACATCGGCGACAGCGACTTCATCGACGTTGATGAAGCCTACATCCAGCTCGGCGGCTTCAAGGCCGGCTTCTTCTACAGCTGGTGGGATAAGGGTCTGAACGGTGAAACCGATACGCTCGGCAACTTCACCGAATTCAACTCGCTCGCTTACCTCTATGATGGTGGCACCTTCCAGGCCGGTATCTCGGTCGACGAACTCGAAGGTACGGTCACCACCAGGGACAACGGCATCGGCGTTGCCGGTATCGTTTCTGCCACGCTCGGCGGCGTAAGCTTCGACCTGCTCGGCGGCTTCGACACCGAACTGGAAGAAGGCGCGATCCGCGGCTTGCTCTCGGCTGACCTCGGTCCGGGCGTCTTCCAGATCGCCGGTATCTGGGCTTCCGATCCGAACGCATACTGGGCTCAGTCCGAGTGGACGGTTGCTGCTTCGTACCGTTGGAACGTCAACGACAGGCTCGCAATCACCCCCGGCGTTCAGTACTTCGGTAGCCTGCAGGAATCGATCACCAGCTTCGGCAACGACGATATGTGGCGCGTTGGTGGTACGGTTGACTACAAGATCACCGAAGGTCTCGCCACCCGTCTGTCGGTTCAGTACCAGGATCCGGACAACGGCGACGACGAAGTCTTCGGCTTCCTCCGTCTGCAGCGTGACTTCTAATCTGACCTGACCTCGGTCAGTTAGGGAAAGCCCGGCTCAAGAGCCGGGCTTTCTTGTTTCGGGGGGTTCTCAAGGAGAGATGCTTCTGCGCGGCGGTCAGCCACGTCTACCGCTGTAGAAAGGCCGCTATAGCCTGTCTCGGGTCATCGAGGTGCAGAAGCGGTGCGTGACCCTGTCCGACCGCTGTCACGGTTATCAGGTTCGGATGCCGACGCTTCATCTCCTCGACCGTGGCTTGCGACAGCAGCCTGGAATGCTCCCCACGAACGACCATCATCGGCAAGCCGGCGAAGGCGCTGAATTGCGGCCAAAGATCCGGCAGTGATGTATCGGCCGTAAGCGCTTGCAGTTGTGCCGCGATCGCCGGATCGAAGTCGCCGACCGGAATGCCGCCTTCGTCGCGATAGATCGCCTTTGCCATCTCCCGCCAATCGGCCTCGCGAAGGACCGGAAAATCATCCCCATGGACGGATTGCAGGTATCGAGGTGCCGCGGTCCAGCTTGCCGGTCCTGTCGCTGCGTTGAGATAGTCCCTGATTCGCAGCAGGCCCTCGATTTCGATGACGGGGCCGATGTCGTTGAGAATGACGCGTGCGATCAAGGCGGGGGCAAGGCCGATGAGGTGATGCAGGATCAGGCCGCCGCGCGACGTGCCGATGAAGATTGCCTTCTCGATACCAAGATAGGCGCAGGCGGCGATAAGGTCCGAGGTTTCCGCCGCGATCGTGTAGCGAGTCGTGTCGTCATCGCGCTGCGAACCGCCGCGCCCACGGGAATCAAGAGAGAGGATAAAGTGTCCACCTCCTGAAGGGGAGGCGAGATAGGCCGCGAGTTCGTGGAAGTCGCGGCTGTTGCGTGTAAGGCCGGGGAGGCAGACGACTGGGATCCGTCCAAGCCGTACGTCGCCGTAGGATCTGGCATAAAGCTGCAGGCCGTCCCTTACCCGAAAGCGATGCTCGCGAAATTCGCTCCGATCCATGACTGCTCCGTTCGGGCAAGAGGAGGTGAAATCGTAGCTTCTGGATGCGCAACGGCAAGTGGGTGAGTGTTTTATCCGACGGCGGTTTGTACCCGGCGCAGCGGGTTGTCATGCGAAGATTGAAGTCTTTCTACGAGCCACGGCTCTTCGCACTCTTGCTTCGGTGCGAAGAGCCGTGGATTGCCACCGTGGTTGCCCTTAGCTGTAGGGCGAGTAGCACTGGCGACGCGGGCCGCCATACGGCTGATAGGTGTTGTCCCAAGCGCGATATGACCGATAGCGCGCATAGCACCAGCGGGTATGGGCACTGCCGCCGCCGTAATATCTCGGGCCGGCATACCTCGGCTGGCTCAGCAGACCTCCGACAATCGCACCGGTCGCCAGGCCGCCGATGAACGCGCCGAAATCATTGTCATCATCGTCATAGTCGCGATAGTAACGGCGATGGTAGCGATCACGATAGTAGCGGTCACGATAATAGCCTTGCCGGTAATAACCGCGCCGTGGACAACTGACACCCCAGCAGCGGGGCCTGCTCTTCCGTTCTTCACCGCGCTCATAGGGGAACTGCGCGAGCTGCACATCCGCAGCTTGCGGCTTTACTGCCGGAGCGATCGGAAATGCTTCCGCGGGCGGAACGCTGCTCATCGCCGTTGCCAGCGACAGGGCGACAATTGCTAACGTCTTCATTGGCTTCACCATTTCCTTTCGAGACAGACGGATTCTTTTAGGAAGAAAATGGCTGAAACGGCATTTTGTGCCGTGTTCCGCGTGCCGATCACGATCATTTGATCGCCACGTTTTCGCCGCGAAAAGCTCGGACCGATAAGCCCGATACCATCTGTGCTTAAGGCAATTGTCGGCCCGTTCGTAAATCGGAGACGATGTCCGCGGGCTCTCCCAATCGAGCCTTGTAGACCTGATAGTTCTCCATCACCCGCTGGACATAGTTGCGCGTCTCCTGAAAGGGGATGCGCTCGATCCAGTCCACCACGTCGTCGATCGGCTTGCCGCGCGGGTCGCCATAGCGCTCGAGCCATTCCGGCACGCGGCCCGGGCCGGCATTGTAAGCGATGAATGTCAGTATGTAGGAGCCGCCGAAACTGTTGATCTGCTCGCCGAGATAGTGCGCCCCGAGCGTCGCATTATAGCCTGCGTCGGTCGTCAGTCGGTCCTTGGAATAGGCAAGGCCAAAGCGGCTCGCGACGCCCTTGGCGGTGCCCGGCAGAAGTTGCAGCAGTCCGCGGGCATTGGCGGCGGAGACGGCGGCAGGGTTGAAGGCGCTTTCCTGCCGGGCAATCGCATAGGCAAGCGCCTTGCCGGCGCCGGTGATATCGGCGCTGGATGGGATGACGCCGATTGGAAAGGCGAGCGCGGCGACATCGATGCCGCGGGCAAAAGCGATTTTGCCAATTTGCAGCGAAAGCTGGTGATTGCCCGTCTTTTCCGCTCGTGCCGCAAGCATCGCGAGTTCGCCGGGACTGGTCAGTTCATCGGCCAGCGACCGGTAAAGGCTGTCCGCGCGCCAGCCGTGGCCTGCGGCGTCGAGCCGGGCGATAGCCCGAACGGCCTCGCGATCTTCGAATCGTGTTCGGTCCTCCGGCGTCGGGGAGGGGTAGCTTACGTCGAGCATCGGGCGGCCGAGCTTGGCTGCGGCAAGTTGCCCGTAAAATGTGCCCGGGTAGCGCGCCGCGTTGCCAAAATATTCGCTTGAATTGCCGGGTCCGCCTGCTTCGGCGGCGCGTCCGAGCCAGTACCAGGCGCGCGAGGCCGAGATCGGCCGGCTCGACGCCTCCAGGATCTTCTGGAAATGGCCCGCCGCAGTTGCCGGATCTTCCAAGCCCCGAAGCGCGTACCAGCCGGCGTGAAACTCCGCATCGACAATGTCGGTCGCTTCGGTTGCCGCGTGGTTGGCGGCGATGCGGTAAGCGCCGCGGAAATCGCCCGCGTCGAGCAGGCCGCGGCTGACGATACGCTGCTCGATCCACCATTCGCCCGGATTGACGAGGGCATCGCTATCTCTCGGCATTTGGGCGAGAAGCTTGGCTGCCTCCTGGTATTTCTCCCGCTTGCGCAGATGCTCGATTCGGACAAACAGAAAGGCGGGGTCGTCCCGCCACGACGGGTCGACGGCCTCTATCAGCGATGCCGCATTGCCGGTGCCTCGGATAACCGCGGTCCAGGCGCGGTACAGCGATTGCGCTTTGCCAAGGTCGCCGAAGCGTCCTGCCTGCTCGATGCGGCCGCGATGGAGAAGCATCTCCATACGGCGCTTGTGGTCGGCCGTCGTCAGCAGGCTGGAGAATTCCGAAAGGATCTTTGCTTCGATGTCCTGGTCGAGCGCCTCTTTCCGCCAGACGGCGCGTAGATGTCCTGCCGCGGCAGCCTTTTGTCCTTGTGCCGCGAGCGCCCGCGCCAGGATGATCGCTCCCTCCGCGGTTTCGGGCCGGGTAGCTCCGAAGGCGGCGATCGCGTCTGCTGCAGGCGGATTTTCCCGATACAGCGCCTGTTCCGAATGCGCACGCAGCGATTTCAGGCCGGGCCAGCCTTGAAGCTCCCGCTGTGCCTCGGCGATTTTGTAGGATGGAATGCCCTGCTGCCCAGAAACGGCGATGGCCCAGGTGAGGATATGGCGCTCCAGTGTTCCGGAGGGCATGTCGTCACGAGCGGCAATTGCTTTGGCGGGCTGGCGATTGGAAAGCGCGTCGAGGCCCGTTTTCAAGTCTGCGTCGATCGGCGTGACGGCCGCGGGTATTGCGCTGGTGAGGTCCCTGGTCGCGACCCGTCCCGCTTTGCCGGCCGAGCTAGGCTTGTTCGTCGGTACCGGTGTCCGCGCCTCGCTCGCCGCAACCGAGGAAGCCAGCATCACGGCTCCGACCATGGCGGCCGCAGGCAGAAGGAGTGGTCCGCGCATCAAGAGCCCCCGTGTATCCCCATTCGTTCTCCGTCGGACCGCCTGCCGAAAAGTTAGCGGCATTTATCGATGGCCGCAAATCATGGGTGCGGTATTCTCAAGGGGACCGCTCCAGCATTGCTTCGAGCTGGCCCAACCGCCTCTCGCGCTATCGCTTGGGTGAAAAACCGTCATGAAATGCGTCTTCACGACGCTTGCCGCAACCACCTCACATGATTATGGTGCGGCAGTTTTTTAACCGTCGATTGCGGCCAAAGCGTGGGAGTTTCGTGCTCCTTGCGGCCGTCAGGAGTTGTGCATGTTCAAGGGTTCCATTCCCGCACTCGTAACACCGTTCACCGCCACTGGCTCGGTGGATGCGGATAGTTTCGTCGCGCATGTGGAATGGCAGATAAAAGAGGGCAGCCATGGGCTGGTGCCGGTGGGCACCACCGGGGAGTCGCCGACCTTGTCCCACGATGAGCACAAGAAGGTCGTCGAACTCTGTGTCGAGGCGGCGGCCGGGCGCGTGCCCGTCATTGCGGGTGCCGGCTCCAACAATACGACCGAAGCGATCGAGCTTGCACAGCATGCCGAGAAGGCGGGCGCTGACGCTCTTCTGGTCGTGACGCCCTATTACAACAAG
Source organism: Ensifer sp. IC3342 (assembly GCF_020193655.1). Classification (GTDB taxonomy): domain Bacteria; phylum Pseudomonadota; class Alphaproteobacteria; order Rhizobiales; family Rhizobiaceae; genus Sinorhizobium. Next base: position 382,593 of record NZ_JADYVE010000001.1, on the reverse strand, counting down.
CCGACGCAGAAGGGTCTGTTTGCCCACTATGGAGCAATCGCCGAAAGCGTGAAGCTGCCGATCGTAATCTATAATATTCCCGGTCGTTCGGTCGTCGACATGAGTGTCGAGACCATGGCCGCGCTGGCACAGGCCTATCCGACGATCATCGGCGTCAAGGATGCGACCGGCAAGATCGAGCGTGTCTCCGAGCAGCGCATGGCCTGCGGCAAGGAGTTCGTGCAGCTCTCCGGGGAGGACGCGACGGCCCTTGGTTTCAACGCGCACGGCGGCGTTGGCTGCATTTCCGTGACTGCCAATGTTGCGCCGCGTCTTTGTGCGGAGTTTCAGGAAGCGACACTTGCCGGTGAATTCGCAAAGGCGCTCGAGTATCAGGACAAATTGATGCCGCTCCACAAAGCTATTTTCATGGAGCCTGGCCTATGCGGCGCAAAATATGCGCTGCATCGCCTGGGGCGGATGAGCCGTGCGGTTCGTTCGCCGCTCTTGGCGACGCTTGAGCCGGGCACGGAAGCGGCAATCGATGCTGCGCTCCGGCATGCGGGATTGATGAACTGATGGCCCCCAAAGGCAGCCAGCGCACGGTCAAGAAAGTCGTGGCGGAGAACCGCAAGGCCCGCTTCAACTACGAGATCGTCGATACTTACGAAGCCGGTCTTGTGCTGACCGGCACGGAGGTCAAGTCGCTGCGCGAAGGAAAGGCCAACATCTCGGAGTCCTACGCCACCGACGAAGGCGGTGAGATCTGGCTGATCAACTCCTATCTGCCGGAATATTTGCAGGCCAACCGCTTCAACCACGAAACACGCCGGCGTCGCAAATTGCTGTTGTCGAAGCGGGAGGTGAACCGGCTTCAGGGTGCCGTCAACCGCGAAGGCATGTCGCTGATCCCGCTCAGGATCTATTTCAATGACCGCGGTCGGGCGAAGCTGGAGCTTGCTCTGGGCAAGGGCAAGAAGCTGCACGACAAGCGTGAGACCTCCAAGGAACGCGATTGGAATCGGCAGAAGAACCGCCTGCTCAAGGAGCGCGGCTGACTCACCCTCATTGTGGCTGGGGGCCGTCCCTGCCGGCCAGTTTTCCCTGTAAGCGGGGTGAGGGATGCCGGTGAGCGCGACCAACCTTCACGCCGCTTGCGCGGGACCGCGCGGGGCTATCGTCACATTATTCCCGGATTAACTGGAGCCGATTCTAAAGCTCGACGTCGTCGGCGACCGGCTCGACTGCACGCGGCGTGCGTTCGGAGGGTTCGCGGCCGATCTCGCTTCTAAGCGTAACGAGGTCGATGAAGTGATCCGCCTGGCGTCGCAGATCGTCGGCGATCATCGGCGGTTGGGTCGACATGGTCGAGACCACCGAGACCTTGCGTCCCTTGCGCTGCAGCGCTTCGACGAGCGTGGTGAAGTCGCCGTCGCCCGAGAAGATGACGAGATGGTCGACTGTCTCGGACTGCTCCATGGCATCGATCGCAAGTTCGATATCCATGTTGCCCTTGATCTTGCGTCGTCCGAGCGAGTCGGTGAATTCCTTGGCAGGCTTGGTGATGACCTTGTAGCCATTGTAGTCCAGCCAGTCGATCAAGGGACGGATCGACGAATATTCCTGGTCTTCGATAAGCGCGGTGTAATAGTAGGCCCTGAGCAGGTATCCGCGTTTCTGGAACGCTTTCAACAGCTTGCGATAGTCGATGTCGAAACCGAGACTTTTCGATGCGGCGTAGAGATTGGCGCCGTCTATGAAAAGTGCGATTTTCTCGCGGGGATCGAACATCTTTATTTCCTTTTCATGCCCGGCGCATTTTCACCTTCTCGACGGAAGGGTGCGCAGAAAATAGGTGGATTACATTAATAATTGCTGATATTGCAAATAATGTAGGTATACCACGCATTAATCCAAGCAGCGCACGGCGCATATAGCTAGTTTTAGCAGTTGCTGCAGTTCGTCCACACTTCAATTTCCGATTGCTGCTGCACATTCGACCATTGCATCGTGCAATGCAATCAGCATGTGTGGCCCATCCTTGCGGCGCGTAGACGGCGTATTCTACCATGTGTCATTGGTTGATGTGAGCACCGAATGCAGGAAAAACTTGAACTTATGCTGTTTTGATTGTATCCGAGCGGCTAATTCCAGAAATCGGAGCTGATGAGGCCGTCAAGCGACGGCTGTTCCGGTCTCGTGTCGTTTAATCCGTGCGGCGGCAACGCCGCCGCGCTTTGAGTCGCAAAGGACAGGCTATGGCCCGCGTCACCGTCGAAGACTGCATTGACAAAGTCGACAATCGTTTCGAGCTTGTTTTGCTCGCCAGTCACCGCGCACGCCTGATCTCGCAGGGTGCTGCTATCACCGTTGATCGCGACAACGACAAGAACCCTGTCGTGGCGTTGCGCGAGATCGCGGACGAGACCCTTTCGCCCGGCGATCTGAAGGAGGACTTGATCCACTCGCTGCAGAAGCACGTCGAGGTGGACGAGCCCGAGCCAGATCCGGCTTCGCTGACCCAGCCGGAAGCTGCCGCCGCTTTCGCGGATGCGGCGGAAGAGGAAGATCAGCCGGAAGCACTGACATTCGACCGCATGTCCGAAGAGGAGCTGCTCGCAGGCATCGAAGGTCTTGTGCCCCCGGAAAAGAGCGACGACTACTAAGATCCGTTCCGGAACTGATGTTCCGACGTGTTTTCAAAGCAGTGCGCCACTCCTATGATTGGCGCACTTTTTTGTTTGCCTTTTCCCACGGAGCCGCCAGCGGATGATGCGCCAATACGAGCTCGTTGAGCGCGTGCAGAAATACAAGCCCGACGTCAATGAAGCCCTGCTGAACAAGGCTTACGTCTACGCCATGCAAAAGCATGGCCAGCAGAAGCGGGCAAGCGGCGATCCCTATATCTCTCATCCCCTCGAAGTGGCGGCCATCCTTACGGAAATGCACCTGGACGAGTCCACGATCGCGGTTGCCCTGCTGCACGATACGATCGAGGATACGACTGCGACGCGGCAGGAGATCGACGATCTCTTCGGCGAAGACATTGGTGCGCTGGTCGAGGGCTTGACGAAGATCAAGAAGCTCGATCTCGTCACCAAGAAGGCGAAGCAGGCGGAAAACCTGCGCAAACTTTTGCTTGCCATCTCCGACGACGTCCGCGTTCTGCTCGTCAAGCTTGCCGACCGGCTACACAACATGCGAACGCTTGACCATATGTCGCCGGAGAAGCGCGCACGGATTTCCGAAGAGACAATGGATATCTATGCGCCGCTGGCCGGACGCATGGGCATGCAGGATATGCGCGAGGAGCTCGAGAACCTCGCTTTCCGCCATATCAACCCAGAGGCCTACGAGACGGTCACGAGGCGGCTGCAGGAACTGTCCGAGCGCAACGAGGGCCTGATCAAGAAGATCGAGGAGGAACTGAGCGAACTCCTGCAGGCCGAGGGCCTGAAGGAGGCGCTGGTCAAGGGACGCCAGAAGAAGCCCTATTCGGTCTTCCGCAAGATGCAGTCGAAATCGCTTTCCTTCGAGCAGCTGTCGGATGTCTGGGGCTTCCGCATCATCGTCGATGATATTCCTTCGTGCTACCGGGCGCTCGGCATCGTGCACACGCGCTGGCGCGTCGTCCCGGGTCGCTTCAAGGACTATATTTCGACGCCGAAGCAGAACGACTATCAATCGCTGCACACGACGATCATCGGCCCCTCGCGCCAGCGTATCGAGCTGCAGATCCGCACGAAGCGCATGCACGATATTGCAGAATACGGTATCGCCGCGCACGCGCTCTACAAGGATCGCGACGCCGTGGCAGCCGATGCGCCGCGATCACCGACGTCGAACGCTTATTCCTGGCTTCGCCGCACGATCGAAGCGTTGGCGGAAGGCGACAATCCCGAGGAGTTCCTCGAGCATACGAAGCTCGAGCTGTTCCAGGATCAAGTATTCTGCTTCACCCCCAAGGGGCAGCTGATCGCCCTGCCGCGTGGTGCCACGCCGATCGATTTCGCCTACGCCGTGCACACGAATATCGGCGATACCTGCGTCGGTGCGAAGATCAACGGCCGCATCATGCCGCTGGTCACACGCCTCAACAACGGTGACGAGGTCGAGATCATCCGCTCCGGCATTCAGGTGCCGCCGCCCGCGTGGGAGGAAATCGTGGTCACCGGCAAGGCGCGCGCCGCGATCCGTCGCGCGACGCGGGCGGCCGTCCGCAAACAATATGCCGGTCTCGGCTACCGCATTCTGGAGCGGACCTTCGAACGCGCCGGCAAGAGTTTTTCGCGCGAGGGGCTGAAGCCGGCCTTGCACAGGCTCGGGCAGAAGGAAGTCGAGGATGCCATCGCCGCCGTCGGGCGGGGTGAACTGTCCTCGCTCGACGTTCTGCGCGCCGTATTCCCAGATCATCAGGATGAGCGCGTCACGGTAAAGCCCAGCGCAGATGACGGCTGGTTCAATATGCGCAGCGCCGCAGGAATGGTCTTCAAGCTTCCCGGCCGCACGAAAGAGATGGTTGATGCGCAACAGGCCGAAGGGCCGGAAGCGTTACCGATCCGCGGGCTTTCCGGCAATGCCGAGGTGCATTTCAGTCCGGCCGGGGCCGTTCCGGGCGACCGCATCGTCGGTATCATGGACCGCGACAAAGGGATTACCATCTATCCGATCCAGTCGCCGATCCTGCAGAAGTTCGATGACGAGCCGGAGCGCTGGATCGACGTGCGCTGGGATCTCGATGAAGCGAACAACAGCCGGTTCATAGCCAGGATCGCAGTCAGTGCGCTGAACGAGCCCGGCACCCTGGCGGAGATCGCCCAAGCGATCGCGACGACCGATGTCAACATCCGGTCGCTCTCCATGGGACGGGTAGCGGCGGATTTCAGCGAGCTGCAATTCGACCTGGAAGTCTGGGATCTGCGTCAGTTGAACCATCTGATCGCCCAGCTCAAAGAGTTGCCGAGCATTTCCATGGTCAAGCGGCTGTTCGAATAGCCGGGAAACTGCGAGGAGAGGTGTACCAACCATCGCCACTGAAAAATGGCGATGGTTGGCGCTTGGGTCATTGCGTCGCGTCCTACCGCACGATTCCGGAGCGTGCCGACCCGCGGGGCGCGGCGCGGGTGACCGATACGGCCGCGGGTAAGGCGGTCGACGTAGTTTGAAGCAACTCCCCCTGAAATCTTTCGGCGCGAAGGAGCAGCGGGAGAGTGTCGCGGATATCGAGTACGCCGAGCGGCTTCGAGGCAACGCTGAGCGCGGGGCCCGTTAGGCGGGCGAGCGCGTCTACTCCTCCATACCAGCCTCTTCACCTCCAAACCTTCGCTGCGGTCCCCCGAGCACAGCCTGCCCCATACTCAGGTGTGGGTCGTCCGCCAACACGCTTCAACATAGAGTCCGCGACGTGGCTCGTGAACGACACGTCTCGATCACGCAAAACAGGAGCGCGTCATGTCGCAGGCAGTAACAGAACCCCGTACGATTGGTCAGCAGGAGACAAATGTGAACTTGGTCAACACCTCATACCCCGGCAGACCGGGTCCCGAAGAGTTGGTTCCGTCGCGCTACGCGGTGCGGGTCGGCGAGATTGACGTGCTGGTGGTCAGCGATGGAGTGCTACCGCTCCCAACCAAAATGTTGGGACACAACGCCGACGCGACGGCACGGGCGACCTGGCTGAACGACATGTTCCTGCCGCCGGACGCTTTCGACTGGTCGCTGAACGTCGTCCTGGTGCGTAGCGGCGGTCAGACTATACTCGTCGACGCTGGGCTAGGGTTGGACCCGGATTTGAACTTGCCGCGGGCCGGGCAGTTGGTCAAGCGACTGGAGGCCGCCGGCATCGATCTTACGTCCGTAACCGACGTAGTGCTTACCCACATGCACATGGACCACATCGGCGGGCTCCTCGTCGACGGCGTGAAGGACCGGCTGCGCGCGGACCTGCGGATCCACGTGGCGGCCGCTGAGGTCGAGTTTTGGGAGTCGCCCGACTTCACCCACGCCGTCATGCCCCCGGGGTTCCCGGACGCGCTTCGCTCGGCCGCCAAGCGGTTCGCGGAAGAGTACCGCAGCCATCTGCGACTGTTCGATGAGGAGTACGAGGTGGCTCCGGGGGTGGTCGTCCGTCGCACCGGCGGCCATACCCCCGGGCATAGCGTGGTACGCCTGGCATCTGGCGGCGACCGGCTTACATTCGCCGGCGACGCCGTGTTCGCGGTCGGGTTCGACCACCCCGATTGGCACAACGGTTTCGAACACGACCCCGAGGAGGCGGCGCGCGTCCGGGTTCGTCTTTTGACGGAGCTGGCGGCGACCGGCGAACAACTGGTGGCCACTCACCTGCCGTTCCCGTCCGTCGGCCGGGTGGCGGTCGACGGCGACCACTTTCGTTGGGTACCGGTCTTCTGGGACTACTGACCGCTTGTTGGGCGGAACGAGAATCGTCGCGCCATGATCGTCTGTTCGTGTAATGTGCTGAGCGATCACGATGTCCGCTCCGCCGTCGAGGCGGAGCGGACGCGCTCGACCAGCCGGGCCTATGGCTGTCTCGGCTGAGCGCGCAGTGCGGCCGCTGCGCGAGCACCATCCGCCGCATCATGGACGAGGTGCTCTACGGCGCCCGTACGGCACCTGCAACGGCAGCGCGCGGTCCTCGCTGCCCTGACTCGGCCGCCGCGGGCCGGCCTTCGGGGAGCACTGACCGCTTGTTGGCTAGGGCCGAAATGGACGACCGCATGCGTTTGACCCCAACTGGTCGGTCGCTGCCTCGTACGATACCGCCCGTATCTTGTTGAGCCAACTCGATGCCGAGTCCGCATGTTTTCTACGCATCTGCCCGCGGCATGGGCAGATATCAGCATGGAACGCCGCATGCTATGCGTCGCCTGCATGGCTGCCGCTTCATACTGGCGCTGGTGGGACAATGGTCGTCAAACTATCTTTTGCCTGGGAGGTAAACGAAGAGGTTTGCCATGTTCAAGCAGTTGAAGAAACTCACCCGTGCCCTGCACATCCCGACCGCTGAAGAGCGTGAGATCGCCTATCTGAACGGCTCAGTCGATCGCATCGACCTGGAATACCGCCAGCGCCAAATCGATCGTGGCCTGTTCCGCAACAGCTTCTGATTTGTGGCCTGCCCTGCAGGGCGCACTTCTCGATAAGCTATGCACTAAACGAATAGCTCCGTTGCAGATTTTCACGGCGCCGCACGTGGCTTGCCTGCGACGGACATGACGCCTATCTTGCGGCCCACAACGGGGCGGAGGCGCTTTGGTCGTGCCCATGGCCGCTTCGAGACGCGATCATGACGGCATAATGTTATTCAGGCGCAGAAAACCGGTTACGATTTCGGAAAGGCTTCGCGCGCTGTTGTGGCCGCGCAAGGGCCTCTCGCGCGGGCTGCGCTACGTTGCCCTGCGCATTCTGCGCCTGTCATCATCTCCGCACTCGATCGCGGTCGGGGTTGCGGCCGGCGCCGCATCATCGTTTACGCCATTCTTCGGCCTTCACATCGTGCTTGCCGTCGCCCTCGCGTCGATTTTCTCCGGCAATCTGATTGCGGCCGCCATCACAACGGCGCTCGCCAACCCGGTCACCATTCCGGTCATCCTGACGGCATCTTATGAGATCGGCACGGTGCTGACGGAGCCGCAGGATGGCACGGCTGTCAGCAGCGCAGAGATCGGCGATATGGTCGAACGCCTGGAACTGACGGAACTCTGGGGACCGGTCTTCAAACCGATGCTCATCGGCTCACTTCCACTCGCCATCGTCGGCGCGCTTGTCTTCTACCCGCTTGCCTACCAGGCGGCCCGCCTCTTCCAACAGCGGCGCCGGCGAGCACGTTCCCAAACGGTCAGGCACACATCATGATCATCGGCATCGGCAGCGATCTCATCGATATCCGCCGAATAGAGAGCTCGCTCGAGCGTTTTGGCGAACGCTTCGTCAATCGGTGCTTCACAGACATCGAGATCGCAAAATCGGACGGACGCAAGAACCGCGCCGCGTCCTATGCCAAGCGCTTCGCCGCCAAGGAGGCCTGTTCGAAAGCACTGGGCACCGGCTTGGCTCAAGGAGTTTTCTGGAAGGATATGGGTGTCGTCAACATGCCTGGAGGGAAGCCGACGATGCAACTGACTGGCGGAGCGGCCGCGCGGCTCCAGAAAATATTGCCCGCGGGTCATCGTGCCGCGATTCACCTGACGATCACGGATGACTTCCCGCTCGCACAAGCCTTCGTGATTATCGAGGCGCTGCCCGTTGCCCCGGTGGAGGGAACGGTTTAGAGCATTCTGCTGAGAAGCGGACCGGCGATCGCTTGAAGCGCGGAGTTCCGGCAACATATAGGATCGAATGCGCGGCGACGCGCAGCGCGGGGCCTGAAGCGCAAGTATCGGGCATCCGAAGCAGGATGACAAAGGAAGACAGCAGCGTGGAAGAGAAGACAGAAACGAAGCAGAGCGGCCTCTGGGAGAATGTCAAGGTCATCATCCAGGCGCTGCTTTTGGCGGTCGTCATCCGAACAGTCTTCTTCCAGCCCTTTACGATCCCGTCGGGTTCGATGATGCCGACCCTGCTTGTCGGCGATTACATTTTCGTGAACAAGTTCGCCTACGGCTATTCGAAGTACTCGCTGCCGTTCTCGCCTGATCTTTTTAGCGGGCGAATCTTCGCTAGCGAGCCGAAACGCGGCGATATCGTGGTCTTCCGCTTTCCGCCGAATCCCGACATCGACTACATCAAGCGTCTCGTCGGCCTCCCGGGTGACCGGATCCAGGTGAGAAACAGCATCCTCTACGTCAACGACAAGCCCGTGGATCGCGTCCCGGACGGCGCATTCCGCGCCGACGACCAGTACGACACCGGCGGCGATGTGCCGGTCTACCGTGAGACGATGGACAACGGCGTTTCCTACGACACGCTCGACCAGTTCCCGGATGCGCGTGGCGACAACACGCGTGAGTTCATCGTCCCCGAGGGCCACTATTTCATGATGGGCGACAACCGCGACAATTCCGCCGACAGCCGCTTCGACGTCGGCTTCGTGCCGGCGGAGAACCTGGTGGGCCGGGCCAGCCTGATCTTCTTCTCTCTCGGCAACGACACGTCGTTCCGCGAGGTCTGGAAATGGCCGGCAAACCTGCGTTACGACCGCCTGTTCAAGGTCGTCGAATGATGAAGGGGCGATCGCTGAGCACGGAGGATCGGGCGAGACTCGAGGCCGTGATCGGTTATCAGTTCTCCGAGAAAGAGCGCCTGGACCGGGCGCTGACGCATTCCAGTGCCCGCAGCGCCAAAGGCAGCAACTACCAGCGTCTCGAATTCTTGGGGGATCGGGTCCTCGGCCTGTGCGTCGCCGAACTTCTGTTCCAGACTTTTCGCGACGCGAACGAGGGTGAACTTTCCGTCCGACTGAACCAACTGGTAAGCGCCGAAAGCTGCGCGAAGGTCGCCGACGATCTGTCGCTGCACGAGTTCATCCGCACCGGTTCGGACGTGAAGAAGATCACCGGCAAGCACATGATGAATGTGCGCGCCGATGTGGTAGAGTCGCTGATTGCCGCAATCTATCTTGACGGCGGTCTGGAGGCGGCGCGCCGCTTCGTGCTGCTTCACTGGACGGACCGGGCGGCCAGCGCCGACGGAGCCCGTCGCGATGCGAAGACTGAATTGCAGGAATGGGCGCACGCCAAATTCGGTGTTGCGCCGAAATACAGGACGGATGACCGCTCCGGCCCCGATCACGACCCACGCTTCACAGTGACGGTCGAGGTTGCGGGTCTTCAACCGGAGACGGGAACCGACCGCTCCAAACGCGGCGCCGAACAGGTTGCCGCGACACGATTGCTGGAGCGTGAAGGGGTTTGGCAGCAGAAATCTGCTGGAAATTGACGGAAGCTATGACGGATATTGAACATGATACGGCCGCCGCCGGCGTGCCGACCCGCTCAGGTTTCGTGGCGCTGATCGGCGCCACCAATGCCGGTAAATCGACTCTCGTCAATCGCCTCGTCGGCGCGAAAGTCTCGATCGTCAGTCACAAGGTGCAGACGACGCGCGCCATCGTGCGCGGCATCGCGATCCATGACAACGCGCAGATTGTCTTCATGGATACACCGGGGATCTTCAAGCCGCGGCGCCGGCTCGACCGCGCTATGGTGACGACCGCCTGGGGCGGTGCCAAGGATGCCGACCTGATCATGCTGTTGATCGACAGCGAGCGCGGGTTGAAGGGGGACGCAGAGGCGATCCTCGAAGGCCTGAAGGAAGTCCCTCAGCCGAAGATCCTGGTGCTCAACAAGATCGATCAGGTGCGTCCGGAAGATTTGCTGAAGCTTGCGGCGTCGGCAAACGAGATGGTCAAGTTCGAGCGCACCTTCATGATCTCGGCGCTTTCCGGCTCCGGCTGCGACGATGTCATGGACTATCTTGCGAAGGCGCTGCCGGAGGGGCCTTGGTACTATCCGGAGGATCAGATCTCGGATCTTCCGATGCGCCAGCTTGCCGCCGAGATCACCCGCGAGAAACTGTTCCTTCGGCTGCATCAGGAACTCCCCTATGCCTCCCACGTCGAGACTGAGAAATGGGAGGAGCGCAAGGACGGTTCCGTGCGCATCGAGCAGGTGATCTATGTCGAGCGCGAGAGCCAGAAGAAGATCGCACTCGGCAGGGGAGGAGAGGCGATCAAGGCGATCTCGACCGCCGCGCGCAAGGAAATCTCTGAAATCCTCGAACAACCCGTGCACCTTTTTCTGTTCGTAAAAGTGCGCGAGAACTGGGGCGACGATCCGGAGCGCTTCCGCGAAATGGGGCTTGAATTCCCGCGATGACCGACCACAGCGCCGCGCGTCTTGGCAGACGCGCAAAGCACGCTATAGCGCTGTGAATTGCTGCATGTTTTTGTCCCTAAATCGGCGACGATTTAAGGAAAACATGAAGCAGGCTGCGGCTATTCGCGGTTGGCTTGGTTGTTCGTGGCCGCCATCCGTTTCCCGAGAAGCGGGGCGATCGTCTCCGCCCGGTTGGTCCAGACATAGCCGGCGAAATTCTTGGGAACGAGCGCCAAGTCGTCGGCACTGTCGATGCCAGAGGTAAAATCGCCGCCACCATAGCGCCCTAGCAGGATGACCTCACTTCCGGCATCTCTCATGCGCGCGGCAAAGCGGTTGGGCCAGCCCCAAAGGAACGGCGCGTAATTGGCGGGCACGACGACAAGTGTGTCGTGGCAAGCTTCCGGTACGATGCCGGTCCAGCCATAGGCGGCATAGCGGCCAAGGCAAGCAAGCGTTGACTGCTTGTCATAGCCCCGCAAGTCAGGAACTAGCCGCAGGGTTTCCTGCGTCGGCGCACTGCCGCCATAGACGCCGAAGACGGATTTGCGCCATTCGGGATGAGCGCGCAACAGAACTGCCAATGTCGCGCCTTCCGCCCGCCGTTCGCTCTTGAAATTGATAAGGAAACGGCCTTGGGGCAGGGCAGTGAATACTTCCGTCAAGGTCGGCATCTGGCCTTGCGCGTGGCCGCGGAAGGGAAAGGTCTTGCCGCCGTCGGCGGTGTAGCCGTAGCCGATGTCGAGCGTCTTCAGTTTCGACATTGGCGTTTGCTCGGTCACACCCGTTCCGTCCGTGCGGCAGTCGAGCGTCCAGTCGTGGAACACAGCAAATTCGCGATCCGGAGTCAGGTGGACATCGAGTTCCACGACCTCTGCGCCGCTGTCCATAGCCGCTTGCATGGAGGCTATCGTATTTTCGAGATAGGCGTGGCGTGGCGGTTCGATCCGCTCGGCCGTGCACGTATCGTTTTCAACTCCGGTCGGTTCGAACACCTGATGGATGCCGCGATGCGCAAGGATTTTCACTGCGCCGGATGGCGGCGTCACCAGCATCGATGTATTTAGAAACCAGAGGGCGGCAACAATGGCAAACACCGCAACGATGAGCTTCTTCATCGTGACTTCTCCTCTGACGCCCGCTTCACCCGGCAATGCGGCTTGAGGATGATGCGAACGCAGGCACGGATTGCGAACGATCTGTCACCTCCGCGCGCAATTGACCGGAAATCAACCCTGTGGAACCTAAGCCATCGGCGCCGGTTTAGGCAACGCCTGCAGGAGGACTCTTATGCCGCAGCTCGTCGATGGGAAATGGGTCAAGGGTGACGTCGCCGTGAGCGAGATGAAGGACGGTGCCTTCCATCGTGAACCGACCCGGTTCCACAACTGGGTGACGCCCGACGGACGGCCAGGCCCGGATGGGCAACCGGCGCTGCCCGCCGAGACAGGGCGCTACCGGCTGTTCGTCTCTTACCTGTGTCCCTGGGCTTCCCGCACGATCGCCATGCGCAACCTCAAGGGCCTCGAAGCCATCGTTGGCTTGACGGTCGCCGAACCCGTTCTGGATGAGGATGGTTGGACTTATGACCAGCCTGTCGACGCCGGCGGGCGTGTCGGGGAGATTCGATACCATCATCAGCTCTACACGGCGAGCGATCCGCATTACACCGGCAAGGTCTCGGTGCCGGTGCTGTGGGACATGAAGGAAGGCCGAATCGTCAACAACGAATCGGCCGACATCATTCGCATCCTTAATTCGGCATTCGACCACCTGACCGGTAATCGCCTGGATTTCTATCCCGCCGCCCTGCGCGCGGAGATCGATCGTTGGAACGAACCGATCTATGCCCGCGTCAATAACGGCGTCTATCGCGCCGGCTTCGCCAAGACGCAGGAAGCTTATGACGAAGCGGTCTTCAGTCTGTTCGACATGCTCGACGACCTTGAGCGGCATCTTGCTCAGAATCGCTATCTTGCCGGCGCCTATCTCACCGAGGCGGATATTCGACTTTTCGTCACCTTGATCCGTTTCGATGCCGCCTATCGCGGCGTCTTCAAGTGCAACATCCGCCGGATCGATGACCACCCGTCGCTGTCGAACTATATGCGCGAAATCTATCAGTGGCCGGGCATCCGCGAGTCTGTGCGCATCGATCACATCAAACGTGGCTACTACGGCCTCCGCCATGTCAATCCGACCGGAATCGTTCCGGCAGGACCGGAGCTTGATTTCGACCGCTCGCACGATCGCACCCGTCTTCGCGGCCTCGGCGTGTTCGGCAGTTAGTGGACGGCGGTCTCCCGCCGGCGCTTTCGGCATACGCGCAGCAGTCAGCCTTCTTCGAATTTACTAAGGAAGCAGAGCTTTGAGGGGCCACAAAGAACCCCATTGATAAACTGTTGAACGCCGCTAAGTTAATGGAAGTTCTGATGGATAGGAGCCCGGTAGGGCCAGCCTGACGAAATTCCCGGTGTGCGGCGCCCCGCCTGCCGGAAGCCGTGGGGCTGCAGCCAGGTCGGTTCTCGCTTTTCAGGATGCGTCGGCGCCGTTTCCTTGAAGTGCATGCCTGCACGCATATCCTCCGAAAGCCGATCAAACCGCCCGAGCGTCTCCTGTGCGGAAGGACGTTATATCCGTGTAGGTCTGATGCTGAGGTAGGATATGAATGCGGGATTGTTGAACATGCTCCGCCGTCTTGTCCAAAAGGGCAAGCTGACGGTTATTTTCTCATCGGGCGAAGAGGTGGTCCTCGGGGATGGCACGGGCAAGCCCGCCACCATAAGGATCGCCGATGCTGAGGCTGAAAAAGCCATCCTGCGCGACCCCGGCCTCAAATTCGGTGAAATGTATATGGACGGTCGCGTCCTCGTCGAGGAAGGCGATATTTTCGATGTGCTGTCCATTGCCAAGAGCAATGACCTTGAAAACGCCGCGACCTTCCGCAATTCGATCGCGGCGCTGCTGCACGTGCTGCGTCAGCAACTCAAGAGCCGGCTCCCCGTCAACCGCAATCGCCACAACGTCGCCCATCACTACGATCTCGACGGGAAGCTCTTCAATCTCTTCCTCGATGAGGATTGGCAATATTCCTGCGCCTATTTCCATCCGCCGGGAATTTCGCTCGATGAGGCCCAGCGCGCCAAGAAGCGACACATCGCGGCGAAACTCTTGCTCGAGCCCGGCCAGAAGGTGCTCGAAGTCGGTTCCGGCTGGGGCGGCATGGCGATGTATCTCGCCGAATCGTCCGGCGTCGAAGTCACCGGTATCACGCTGAGCGAAGAGCAACTGAAGGTTTCGCGCGAGCGTGCAGCGCGACGCGGACTGGCCGACCGCGTGCGCTTCGAACTTCAGGACTACCGCACGATGCAGGGGCGGCAGTTCGACCGCATCGTCTCGGTCGGGATGTTCGAGCACGTGGGCATCGGCAACTACGGCAACTTTTTCCGCAAGATGAAGGAACTGCTGAAGCCCGAAGGGGTGATGCTGCTTCATTCCATCGGCCAGATCTACAAACCCTGGGCCACCAATCCCTGGATCGAGAAATACATCTTCCCCGGGGGGTACATCCCGGCTCTCTCCGAAGTGCTGCCGCCTGTTGAGAGCACACGGCTGCTCGTCAAGGATATCGAGATTCTGCCGATGCACTACGCCTGGACATTGAGAGCCTGGCGTGAGCGCTTCGTGGCGAAACGGGAGGAGGCGGTCAGGCTCTACGACGAACGCTTCTTCCGGATGTGGGAATTCTATCTCGCAGCCTCGGAAACCGCCTTTCTTTACGACAAGCACTTCGTCTTCCAGTTGCAGCTCTCGCCATCACTGGGATCGGTGCCGGTTTCGCGGGACTATATCGCTGAAAAGGAGCGCGAACTGCTCGAATTCGAGAGAACCCGCCGGCGATTGGAACTGGTCGCGGTCTAGCCGGCTTAGGACTATCTCTCATCCTGCCGATCCTCTCGTCCAGGCCGGGAGAAGGGGGAGCCGTGCTTCCGGTGACCGGCAGACATCCTCTGCGATCTCCTGTGGAGTTCGGCCAGGAGAGCATCGGCCTTCACTTGGCCTTGATGGTCTGCGTCACTATGGTCCGCCCCTGAAACAGCATACGGAACGCAGAATGACCGCAAAGCCCATTGCCGCCATCATCGCAAGCGAGATCAAGGCAACCGCCGCGCAGGTTGCCGCTGCCGTCGATCTGCTCGACGGGGGAGCAACGGTGCCTTTCATTGCCCGCTATCGCAAGGAGGTCACCGGCGGACTCGACGATACGCAGTTGCGCCTGCTTTCGGAGCGGCTCACTTATCTGCGTGAACTCGAGGCGCGTCGGAACTCGATCCTCGAGTCGATCCGCGGCCAGGACAAGCTCACCGACGAGCTCGAACGCAAGATCGCCTCTGCGGCCACAAAGGCGGAGCTAGAGGACATCTATCTGCCCTACAAACCGAAGCGGCGTACCAAAGCCGAGATTGCTAGGGAGCGGGGCCTTGGACCACTGGCGGAGGCGATTCTTGCCGATCGGTCGGTCGCACCGTCTGACCGCGCCAGCGCGTTCCTGTCGGCCGATGTAACGGACATCAAGGCGGCACTCGAAGGCGCCCGCGACATCATCGCCGAAGGCATGACCGAAAATGCCGATCTTCTGGGCCGTCTGCGCAACTACATGAAAGATGCGGCCTTCCTGCGCGCCAGAGTGGTCGACGGCAAACAGGAAGCGGGTGCGAAATTCTCGGACTACTTCGATCACTCCGAACGCTGGGCAACGACGCCCGGCCATCGGGCGCTTGCGATGCTGCGCGGCTGGAACGAGGAAATCCTCTCCGTCGATATCGTCGTCGACCAGGACGACGTTTCGCCGATGAAACCGGTCGAGCGCATGATCGCGGCCGCCTACAACGTCGGCGCGCACCTGCCCGGCGACAAGTGGCTCGCGGACGTGATCGGCTGGACCTGGCGCGTCAAGCTTTCCATGTCGCTCTCGCTGGACCTGATGCGTGAGTTACGGGAACGGGCGGAAGAAGAGGCAATCCGCGTCTTC
This sequence comes from Ensifer sp. IC3342, assembly GCF_020193655.1. GTDB lineage: Bacteria > Pseudomonadota > Alphaproteobacteria > Rhizobiales > Rhizobiaceae > Sinorhizobium. The sequence goes on along the minus strand of NZ_JADYVE010000001.1, from coordinate 366,747 downwards.
GCGCGCAATCTCAAGGATCTGCTGCTTGCCGCGCCCGCCGGATCGCGCGCGACGATGGGCCTTGATCCCGGCATCCGCACCGGAGTCAAGGTCGCGGTTGTCGACGGCACCGGCAAGTTGCTCGACACGACAACGGTCTATCCTTTTCCGCCGAAGAACGACATTCGCGGCACCCAGGCGGAGCTCGCGTCGCTCATCCGCAAGCACAAGGTCGAACTGATTGCCATCGGCAACGGCACCGGCAGCCGCGAAACCGAGAAGCTTGTGGCCGACATGCTTGCGCAGCTCCCGGCGCCGAAACCCACAAAGGTCATCGTCTCCGAGGCAGGGGCATCGGTATATTCCGCGTCCGAGACGGCGGCGGCCGAATTTCCCACGCTCGACGTCTCACTGCGCGGTGCTGTTTCAATCGCCCGGAGATTGCAGGATCCGCTAGCCGAGCTCGTCAAGATCGAGCCGAAATCAATTGGTGTCGGTCAATACCAGCACGATGTCGACCAATCGAAACTCAGCCGCTCGCTCGACGCGGTCGTCGAAGATGCGGTAAACGCCGTCGGCGTCGATCTCAACACCGCCTCGGCATCGCTGCTGGCGCGCGTATCTGGTCTCGGCAAATCGTCTGCGGAAGCGATCGTCGCGCACCGTGACGCGACCGGGCCTTTTTCCAGTCGTCAGCAACTTTTGAAGGTATCGCGTCTTGGTGCCCGGACCTTCGAGCAATGTGCCGGCTTTCTGCGGATACCGAACGGAACCGAGCCGCTCGATGCGTCCTCGGTGCACCCGGAGGCCTACGGTGTCGCGAAAAAGATCGTCGCCGCTTGCGGTCGCGACGTCCGGTCACTGATGGGCGACAGCGCTGCTCTGAAGAAGCTCGATCCGCGCGCATTTGTCGACGATCGATTCGGCCTGCCGACGGTCAAGGATATCCTTGCAGAGCTGGAAAAGCCTGGCCGCGATCCGCGCCCGAGCTTCAAGACGGCGACCTTTGCCGAGGGCGTCGATGATATCAAGGATCTGAAAGTCGGGATGCAACTCGAGGGTACCGTCACGAATGTCGCCGCTTTCGGCGCGTTCGTCGACATCGGCGTACATCAAGACGGCCTTGTCCATGTGTCGCAACTGGCCGACCGCTTCATCAAGGACCCGCATGAGGTTGTGAAGGCAGGCGATGTCGTGCAGGTGCGTGTCACCGAAGTCGACGTTGCCCGCAAACGTATCAGTCTCTCGATGCGCAAGGACGGCGGCGCGGACAGAGGGCGCGAGGCGAGGGGATCCGCATCGAATGGTGGCGGCACCCGCAATGCAGCCGAACGTCAGTCACGATCGCAAGCGCCCGTCCAGGGCGCTCTTGGCGCCGCATTGCAGGCGGCGATGAAACAAAAGTGATCGGGAAAGTGGAACGGCTAGTGCCAACAATCGTTTCTCCCAAAATCGACTGTTGGCATGGCGGCTTTCAGGTGAACGATCTATATATTAGATAATTGAAATATAACCTGCTTTCCGTCATACTCCTCTCGTGGCGACACCGGTCTCGGGTCGCGAGCAGGTGTCGACCATAGAATGCCGGTCCACGGCGGAACAGGTCAGCGGAAACCCTCTTCCGCCGGGAGCCCCCGGCGAAAGGAGGTGCCTCATGGCAGGCAATGTGATCCGCGGCCTCACGAGAGCCATCATATTGGCCGTAGCAGTGATGGCACATCCCTATCCGGCGGACTCGCAGGCGATCGCGAATTGTGCCGAGCGATCCCAGGTGATAGCGTTTCTAGCGCAGAAATATGACGAGAAGCCCGCAGCGATCGGATTGATAAACCCGCAGGCTGTCATGGAAGTTTTTGCCGCTGACAACGGCAGTTGGACCCTGATCGTGACGGATGTCTCGGGCCGAAGCTGCGTCATTCTCGCAGGAAAAAGCTGGGACCCGATGCCGCAGGTGGGCCCGAAGGCGTGACGATGGAGAGTGCCGCCTGACAGCCCCTTGCAGCTACTTTCACGTGACGGCATGACAAATCTGCCGTCACGTGAAAGACTTGCCTATCCCAGTTTTCCGGGACGCATTTTACCGGTCAATCCGGCCGGCCGACGCTGGCATAGCTGAACCCGTGTCTGGTCACTTCGTCCTTGCGGTAGATGTTGCGCAGGTCGACGAGCAACGGCGTCTTCATCACGGCCTTGAGCCGCGCGAAATCGAGCGCCCGGAATTCGTTCCACTCGGTGACGATGACCAGTGCGTCGGCATCGGCCGCTGCATCGTAGGGGTCGGTCGCATAGTCCATCCCGTCGATCACCTTGCGGGCATTCTCGACCCCCTCCGGATCGTAGCCGACAACCTTGGCGCCGACATCCTGCAGGGTCTGTACGATCGCGATCGCCGGGCTGTCGCGCATGTCGTCCGTGTTCGGCTTGAAAGTGAGGCCGAGGACGGCGACCTTGCGCCCGCGGACATCGCCACCTGCGGCGGCAACCACCTTGCGGCCCATCGCGCGCTTGCGGTTGTCGTTAATCGCAACGGTCGTCTCGACGAGGCGAACAGGGCTGTCGTGGTCCTGGGCGGTCTTGACGAGTGCCAGCGTATCCTTGGGGAAGCAGGAGCCGCCATAGCCCGGCCCGGCGTGCAGGAACTTCGAGCCGATGCGGCCGTCGAGGCCAATGCCGCGGGCGACATCCTGGACATCGGCGCCGACCTTTTCGCACAGATCAGCCATTTCGTTGATGAAGGTAATCTTCATCGCCAGGAAGGCGTTGCCGGCATACTTGATCAGCTCCGAGGTGCGGCGGGTGGTAAAGACAAGCGGTGCCTGGTTGAGGTAGAGCGGGCGGTAGACCTCGGTCATGACTTCGCGTGCCCGCTGATCATTGCCGTTGAGGCCGACGACGATGCGGTCCGGCCGCTTGAAATCCTCGATCGCTGCACCCTCGCGCAGGAACTCCGGATTGGAGACCACGGCGACATCCGCTTCCGGATTGGTTTCGCGGATGATGCGCTCGACCTCGTCACCGGTTCCGACGGGAACCGTCGACTTCGTCACGACGACGGTGAAGCCGGTGAGATTGGTCGCAATCTCCCGGGCGGCGGCATAGACGTAGGAGAGATCGGCATGCCCGTCGCCGCGCCGCGACGGCGTGCCGACCGCGATGAAGATCACATCGCTTTCTGCGACGGCGGACTTGAGGTCGGTCGTAAAATTCAGGCGTCCCGACGCGACATTGCTGGCGACAAGGTGGTCGAGGCCCGGTTCGAAGATCGGGATTTGCCCCTGCTTGAGCGCCTCGATCTTGCCCTCATCCTTGTCGAGGCAGATCACGTCGTGGCCAAAATCCGCAAAACAGACGCCCGAAACAAGGCCGACATAGCCGGCGCCGATCATCGTGATTTTCATCGGTTCTTCCTTTGTTTGGTGAGTTTTTCTTGGGGATGTCGGTTAGATAAGTCGATGTATTAAAGGCGAAATAGACCTATTTGCGACCATTTTAAGCCCGATCTGAGGTTTTGCCGCAGCCCGTTGGCTGACCGGGTCATGCGACCTGGCCGGTCTTACGATAATATTGCTCATACCATTCCGCAAAGCGCGCGACGCCCTCCTCGACCGAAATCGACGGCTTGAAATCAGTCAGCGTTTCGAGCAGATCCGGCGAGGCGTAGGTGCGCGGAACGTCACCCTGTTGCATCGGAAGCATGTTGCGGATGGCGGGCCGGCCGACTGCCTTTTCGATCGTTTCGACGAAAGTCATCAATTCGACGGGCTGGCCGCCGCCGATATTGACGACGCGAAACGGCGCCTGATGGGAGAGCGTGTCCTTCGCCTTTGCCGGTGGTACGCGATTTTCCTCGGCCGGCGCAACATGCGAAAGCCTGAGGATACCTTCGACGAGATCATCGATATAGGTGAAATCCCGGCTCATCCGGCCCTGGCCGTAGATGTCGATCGGCCGATCGTTGTAAATCGCGTCCACGAACTTGAACAGCGCCATGTCCGGGCGTCCCCACGGACCGTAGACCGTGAAGAAGCGGAACGCCGTCGTCGGCACCTTGTAGAGATGGGCGTAGCTATGCGCCATCAATTCCATCGATTTCTTCGTTGCCGCATAGAGCGTCAGCGGCTCGTCCGCCCGGTCCGTCTCGGAAAAAGGAATCTTCTCGTTGGCGCCGTAGATCGAGGAGGTCGAGGCGAGCATCAGGTGTTTGGGGCCAATCGCGCGCGCAAGTTCCAGTATGTTCCAAGTGCCGACGAGGTTCGAGTCGACATAGGCCTTGGGATTTTCGAGGCTGTAGCGAACGCCCGCCTGCGCTGCGAGATGAATGATCACCTCGGGCTCGGCAAGTTCAGCAGCCTGGTTGAGGGCCGCGCGGTCCTCGAGCATCGCCGTCACCGCCTTGAAGCCATTGGAGCGCTTCAGGATCCCGTGGCGACGCTCCTTGAGCGTTACGTCATAATAGGGCGTCATGCCATCGAAGCCGACCACGAAGTGGCCCTCGTCGATCAGCCGTTTTGCGACGTGAAAACCGATGAAGCCTGCTGTGCCGGTAATGAGGTAGCGCACGACGGTATCCCCAAATTGCATAGTCGGACCGTTCATACGAAGAAAGCAGAGCGATGGAAAGTCGAATCCGTCACTCGCGCGGGCTTTCGAGTCCGCGACGCAAGGCGGTCAGAACAGACATGGCGTGGCCTGCATACTGGCTGATCCAGCGATCGTGAATGGCCTGGATTGGTAGCGCATTCAAATGGTTCCATCGCTCGCGTCCCTCGCGGTGGACGAGGATCAGGCCTGCATCCTCCAGGACCTTCAGGTGCTGCATCACGGTGCAGCGGTCGAGCTGCGAGAATTGCTCGCAAAGCATGCCGGTGGTCTGGGGCGCGACTTTCAGGGCGTCCAGCATCTGCCGGCGCAAGCCATTGGCCAGTGCCTTGAAAACGGCGTCGTCTTTCGAATCGGTTGACATGTTATATTTTTATAACATATCATTGCGTGACACAATGACGAGGAGGAAGACATGACCTTGGAATTTCGCGTGAATGGTCGCATCGCCCGTCCTGTCGATGAGGTGTTCGACGCTGTCGTCAATCCGGATCAGCTCAGCCGCTATTTTGTGACGCTCGGCGGGGTCAGCGCACCATTGGTCGCCGGCACGACCGTGACCTGGTGGGGTGAGGTGCCGGTGGAGGTGGAAACCGTCGAGCCGAATGAGAGAATCGTATTCCGCTGGGACGCCAAGGTGGCCGAGGGCGAAGCGCCGTATCGAACAAAGGTGGAGATGCGCTTCAAGTCTCTCGATGACGGCGCAACAATGGTCACCATTGCCGAAACCGGTTGGCGGGAAAATGAGCAGGGGCAGAAAAGCTCCTACATGAACTGTGAAGGCTGGTCGCAGATGCTCGCCTGCATGAAGGCCTGGCTCGAATACGGCATCAACTTGCGCGAGGGCTATTACGTCAGCGAACTCTCGGGCAACCCGGCGCTCGAGCCGCAGGCGTAGGAGGGCATGCGATGCCGACGGAGATCAAGGGCGGGTTCAACATCGCCATGAAAGTCCCGAGCCATCAGTACGAAGCCGTGATTGCCTTCTACCGCGACGTCGTCGGGCTTCCGCCTTTCGACGAGAAAGTGCCGGCCAAGGGCTTCGTTCTCGGCCCAAATCGTCTCTGGATAGACGAGGCACCAAATTACAGCCAGGCGGAAATCTGGTTGGAGCTTTTCACCAACGACCATGAGATGGCGCTCGACCATCTCGCGGCGAACGGAGCTGTTCGCTGCGACGCGGTCGAGGAACTGGGTGAAGGCTTTCGCGGGGGCTGGATCATGAACCCCGCGAATATCGTGCACTTGGTGCGGGAGCCGGATGCTTGGTAGGCCTGGGCGTCAAATGCGCGTCACGTGGCCAGCCATCACATGCCTGTCGTCACATGGAAAGCGGCTGTCCCTCATCCGCGACCGTCGACATTGGCGCTCCGAGTGGTCCGTTCATGGGCGGCTCCGACTGCAGCACGACGACGCGCGTATCCGTTGGCACGCGACTGTAAAGATCGATGATGTCCGGATTGAAAAGCCGGATGCAGCCGCTTGAAACGGCCTTTCCGATCGACCATGCCTCCGTAGTGCCGTGGATGCGAAACAGCGTGTCGCGGTTGCCCTGGTAAAGATAAAGCGCGCGCGGGCCAAGCGGGTTGCGGATTCCCGGTTCCATGCCGCCGGCGAGCGGTCCATAGCGTTCCGGTTCGCGCGCGACCATGTCCGACGTCGGCGTCCAGCGCGGCCACTCGGCCTTGCGTCCGACACGCGCCTCGCCCTGGAATTCCAGCCCCGCCTTGCCGACACCGATCCCATAGCGCAACGCCATGCCGCCGTCCTGTACGAGGTAGAGGAAACGATTCTGGGTATCGACAACGATCGTGCCCGGCGGTTCCGAGGTGGGATAGGCCACCTGCTGGCGCAGAAAGCGAGGCTCGACCTTGCTTATATCGGTGGCCGCAAGCGGGAACTTTTCCTCCGGTTTCGGCCCGTACATTGCGACGAAATAGGGATCCGGTCCTTTCGGCTTGGCATTTTGGCCGCTGGTCGCACAGCCCGCGAGAACGGACGAAACGAGGAAAAAGGCGAAGAGCCGCGCCGCGCTACCGGCGCTGTTCCGGGACACACACATAGTTGATCCTGCTGACTGCAAATTCTTGGACTCGGGCATTGCAACGACCAGTTCGGATTGAGCGTCAAAAGTGTCCGAGAAGAGGCGAGAGAAGGGCAGAAATGTGGCCGCTGCCCGGTGTCGCGAAAAGGTGACAGTGGCGTGATGGCCGTCTCCGTCGGCTCGTCCGGGGGCCAAGCATCTGTGCTTGATCCGCTTTCAGACCCGGGTGTATGCCTGTTCCATGCAATGGAGCGATCAAGCCATCATACTCGGCATCCGGCGGCATGGCGAAAGCTCTGTCATCGCGGAAGTCATGACCGCCGCGCACGGGCGGCATCTCGGCCTGGTGCGCTCCGGCCGGTCGCGTGCGATGCAACCGGTGCTGCAGTCCGGCAACTCCGTCGAAGTGACCTGGCGGGCGCGGTTGGACGAGCATCTCGGGGAGTTTCGGATTGAGCCGCTTCAACTGCGCGCCGCAAGGCTGATGGAGGCGGCGACCTCCGTCTATGGCATCCAGGCCCTCGGTGCGCTGTTGCGGCTGCTGCCGGAGCGCGATCCTCACCCGCATCTATACGAGGCGCTTGCCGTCATCGTCGACCACCTTCAGGATCCGGCGGATGCTGGGGAACTGTTCGTGCGCTTCGAACTCGCTGTCTTGAACGACCTCGGCTTCGGCCTGGACCTGTCGGAATGCGCGGCGACCGGCGCACGTCAGGATCTCGTCTATGTCTCGCCCAAGTCCGGCCGCGCCGTCAGCCGGGAGGCGGGCGCGCGCTATGCCGAACGCATGCTCGCCCTTCCGGATTTCCTGTCTCCAGGCGGGCACCAGGCAGCCGACCACGACAGCCTCGCCGCGGCGTTCCGGCTAACCGCCTATTTTCTCAACCGCCATGTTTATGAGCCGCGCGGCCTTGATGCCGCTTCCGTCCGTGACGCGTTTGTGCACGCGGCGCTGAAGGCATTGAAGTCTTCTCCACCGTCTGCGGACTGATCGGGGTCTATCGATGACTTGCCACGATGGGTTCGGACGCCGCGTTTTCGCGGCGTCCGCTGCCTGTGGGCGTCAGCCGATCCGGCCGCCACCGCGCTTGGTAACGGCCACCACGGCCGGACGCACCGGCATGTCGTCCTTGAAGTCCGGCCAACGCGTTGCCGGCGTTTCGTAGGTGGCAAGCCCCGCGTCACCCGGGTGCTGCACGGCGAGGAAGAACGTGTCGGATGTCGGGTTGAAGCAGGGTCCGCACATCTCGGCGCCGACCGGAACGCGGAAGAACAGCCTGGAGGTTCCGCGTGCTCCGCCCTCGGTATCGATTGCCCAGACGCCATCGGTGCGGCCGGTTTCCTTTTCGCTGTTGCCGTCCGTCGAAACCCAGAGCCTGCCGTCTGCGTCGATCGTGCAGTTATCCGGCATGCCGAACCAGCCGTTCTTGGTCGTTGCCGTCGAGAACGACGCACCGACTTCGGCCACGCTCGGATCGCCGCATTTCAAAAGCACGTCCCAACGGCTGCTGAGCGAGGCGAAGTCGCCATCGGTTTCGGTGATTTCGATGATGTGGCCGAAGGCGTTCTTGGCGCGCGGATTGGCGGCGTTGATTTCTTCCGCCTTGCGCTTGGTGTTGTTGGTCAGCATCACGTAGACCTTGCCGGTCTTCGGGTTGGGCTGGATGTCTTCCGGGCGATCCATCTTGGTCGCGCCGAGCGCGTCGGCGGCAAGCCGGGTATCGATCAGCACGTCGGCCTGGGAAGCGAAGCCGTTCTCGGCGGTCAACGGTCCCTCGCCATGGACGAGCGGCATCCAGGTGACGGTGCCGTCTTCATCGAACTTCGCCACATAGAGCGTGCCTTCGTCAAAGAGATCCATATTGGCAGCCCGATCATTCGGGTTATAGGTACCCCTGGTCACGAATTTGTAGACATAGTCATAGCGCTCGTCGTCGCCGCTATAGAGCACGACGCGCCCGTCCTTGTTGACGATGGATTCGCAACCCTCGTGCTTGAAGCGGCCAAGCGCCGTGCGCTTCTTCGGGACGGAGGTCGGGTCGAGGGCATCCACTTCGACGATCCAGCCGAAGCGATTGGCCTCTGTCGGCTCTTTCGACACGTCGAATCGGTCGTAGAATTTCGACCACTCGTATTGTCCGCCCGGTGCTCCCAGGCGCTTCAGTTGCTTGAACTCCGGATGGTCATCGGCGAGCTCGCCGCCGAAATAGCCGTTGAAGTTTTCCTCGGCCATCATGTAGGTGCCCCAGGCGGTGACGCCGCCGGCGCAATTGTTGACCGTGCCGAAGACCTTTTTGCCGGTCGGATCGGACGGGGTCTTCACACGATCATGGCCGGCGACCGGCCCGGAAAGCTGCATTTCGGTGTTGAGCGTGATGCGGCGGTTGTATTTGCCGTCGAGCACAGGCTGCCACTTGCCGTCCACCTTGCGGATTTCGATGATCGTGCCGCCGTGTGCGGCCATTTCGATGTCGACGAGGTCCTTGGTGTATTCGCCAAGGGTAACCTTTTCCTCTTCGACTTCCTTGCCGTCCTTGGTCACCTTCTCCTTCACGATCGACGCGAAGGCCGGGAACATCAGTTCTGCGTTGGTGTATTCGTGGTTGACGACCAGCAGACCATGGTCCGGACTGCCCTCGAGCGGGATAAAGCCGACATAGTCATTGTTGTAACCGAAGAGCTTCTCCTGTGCCGCAGCCGTCTGGTTCTTCGGGTCGAAGTCCGGGCTGTCGGCGAAAACCTTGTCGCCCCAGCGCAGGAGGATATCGGCATCGTAGCCATCGGCGACGTGATGGTTTTCGTCGACGCCGGCCTCGACTTCGGTGAAGTCGAAACGCGAAGCGTCGTCAGCACGCACTTCATTGGCCGTCAACAGCGCGAGCGGGCTCACCGTCGTCGAAATTGCGGCAACGGCGAGAGAGCCGCCGATGAAGGAGCGGCGCGAGAAACGGCGATTGATGATGTCGCCCATGGTCGGATTGGTGGAACAGTTCTGGCCGATATCTTCCAGTTCCTCCCTGCGTTCCGTCAGTGTCTTGAATTCGGTTTCTTCCGTTGAGGCGAGATACTTGTCCATTGCCGGTTCTCCTCATTGAACGATAGAGCCGCCGCCTTTCCTGCGACGTCCGCCTGCCGCTGTAGCAGCAAGTTCATGACAGTTCCGCGACAGTTCAGTGAAGAGATTGCTGCGCCCCGCTGTCAATGCATTTGGCGCTTGCGCGAAAACCTGTATGGTCGCGAGCAGCCTGCGAAGACTGTGGCCAGGGGGAAAGATGCTGGAAGTCATTGCCTTTGTTGCCTTTGCCATGGCGCTTGCCGCTTTTCTCGGCGGCCGAAAGACCGCGGAGCGGCTGGAGAACGAGATCAATTCGCTGAAGGTCGAGATCGCTCGCTTGAGCGGGCGGCAGACCGCGGCCGAACCGGCTCCCTCGCTGGCGGCCGACGAGGCGCAGGCGCCGGAAGCGATCGCCATCGAAGATGAAGGGAAGGATGGTCCCTGGTCGCGGGCGGCGCGAGAAGGCGCGCGAATCTTCGGCGGGGAGACGCAAGACCTGGAGAAGGCCGAGAAGGCGGACCAGGACGAGCAGGTTGCCGCAGAGGCGCCGACGCCCGTGACAGAAAGCCTCGAAAGCCGAATCGGCGGCCAATGGCCCGTTTGGGTCGGCGGCCTGGCGCTGGCGCTCGGTGGCTACTTCCTGGTGCAATATTCGATCGATGCAGGGCTGCTGAGCCCCGTCGTTCGACTGACGCTCGCGGCGGCTTTCGGTCTTGTGCTTGGGGTGGCCGGCGAAGTGATCCGTCGTCGTGCGGTGCCGACGATTGCCGACAGGTTCCGTCATGCGATGATCCCGGGTGTGCTGACGGCGGCCGGCGCCGTCACGCTGTTCGGTGTCGTCTATGCTGCCCATGGCATCTACGGATTCTTCGGCACGGCGACTGCTTTCGTACTGCTGGCGACGGTTTCGCTGGTGACGGTGGCTTTGTCGCTGCTGCATGGCCAGGCGCTTGCCGGACTCGGGCTTCTCGCCTCCTTGCTCACACCCTTGTTTGTATCGAGCGCAGAACCTCGACCCTGGGTGCTGTTCGGCTTCCTCTCGATTGCCTGGCTTGCGACGCTCTGCGCTTCGCGCCTGCGCCAGTGGACCGTTGTGCCGACGCTCGCCAATACCGGGCTTGGCCTTTGGGGGCTCGCCTATGTTGTCGGTGTGACGCCCTTCGAGGCTCCCCCGGTCACTTTCGCGCTGTTGGTGATGCTTGCAGGTGTCGGATTGATCTGGCCCGGCGCCGCCGAGCGAGCGGCGGGGATACAAGGCGCGCCGGAGGAAGGACGTGCCGCTGCGACCGCGGGCAGCCCTTGGGAGCGACTGTTCGCGCCGCCCCGTGCGGCAGTTACCGTTTCGGCCGCGATCGCGGCAACGGTTCTGGCACTGCTCTTTATCAGCCCGGCCGTCACCGTCGAGCATTTCCCGGTCCAGGAATTTATCGCGGTGATCGCAGCGCTTGCGGTGGTCGGCGCACTGAGGGCAACGGCGGTTTATCCCGCTCTCTCCGCCGCCTTCGGCGCGATCGCCGGCACGTGGAGCCTGACTGCGCTCAGCGACGTTCTTGCCTATCTCGATCCGTCTCGCGCGCAGCCCGAGATCGCCGTTTCCGGCAGCACGGCGATGCTGACCGCGATGATGCTGTCGGCCGTCTTCGTCCTCTTGGCTTCCTTCGTACTCGCCAGGCGGCTTGAGACACAATCGCAGTTTGCCATCCTGTGGGCGGGTATTGCCGCTATCGTGCCAAACGCGCTTTTGGCCATGTCCTTCCTCATGACGGGCAAATTCGCCTTCGATCTGGCGCATGGGCTCGCAGCCTTCGTCAGCGGTTCGTTTCTTCTTGTACTCGTGGAGTGGTTATACCGCCGAAGCGCCGAAACGAGGGATTTGCATATCGCCGGCGGGCTGTCGGTTGCGGGCTCCTTTGGCCTCTTCGTCCTCGGTCTGCATGCCTGGACGGACGGCCTCGTCACTACTCTTGCGGTCGCTCTTCTCGGCGCCGGATACACCTTCGCCACACGCGCTCGCTCGTGGCCCGTTCTGCCCTGGATAACCGTCGGATCTGCCCTGGTAGTTCTGACGCGGATCGGTTGGGAGCCGACGATCGTCGGTGCCGGCAATCTCTCGACGACGCCAGTCTTCAATGCCCTCCTGCCGGGCTACGGCATTCCGGCGCTGCTGCTGGTGGCGTCCGCCTATCTGCTTCGCGCGTCGCCGGCGACGCGCGTGCGCAATCTACTGCAGGCGCTCGCAAGCCTCTTCGTGCTGCTCACACTGGCGATCCTTGTTCGTCACGCAATGAATGGCGGCGTCCTGGACAGCTCCGTTCCGACGCTTGCGGAGCAGTCCATCTATACGCTGCTTGCAATCGGGGCGTCCGGCATCTTGATGACCCTGGACACGAGGTCGCCGAGTCCGGTGTTCCGCTACGGCGGCATGGTGCTCGGCGTGCTCTCGATGCTATCGGTGCTTTCGGCGCACCTTTTTGGCCTCAATCCCTATTTCAGTGGCGAACTGCTCGGGAGGATCCCGTTCTTCGATCTGCTCTTCATCGGCTATCTGTTGCCCGGCATCGCCTATGCAGGCCTCTCCTGGTATGCACGCGACAAGCGCCCCTGGCCTTATGTGGCCGCTCTTGCGGTAAGCGGTGCCGTCCTCGCTTTTGCCTGGGCGAGCCTCAGCGTTCGCCGCTTCTGGCAAGGGGAGAATATCGCGGATTGGAAGGGCTTCCTCCAGGGGGAAACCTACACCTATTCGGTGGTCTGGCTCGTACTCGGCGTGCTGCTCCTGGTCGTTGGCTCACGCTTCAATGCGAAGAGCATCCGCATTGCCTCGGCCGTGCTCGTCTTCATCGCCGTGCTCAAGGTCTTCCTTATCGACATGTCGAATCTGGAAGGCTTCCTGCGCGCCCTGTCCTTCATCGGCCTCGGTGGCGTGCTAATCGGTATCGGCCTCTTCTACCAGAAGATCCTCTCCAATACGGGGAACGGCGGCCGGCCCGACGCTGCTGGAACCGCGACTGAGTCAGGCGAAAGGACAAGCCGCGCATGACACGCCTTCCGGAACTGGCCGCAGCCTTTGCGCCTCATGACGAGCTTGCGAGGGAGCTCTTGCCGCATGCCTTTGCCGATGGCGACGGTTCGCACGATGCGTCGCATCTCATTCGCGTCTGGAAAAACGCCATGCGCATACAGGCCGAGGAGGGCAGCGACACGCGCATTCTCGCGGCCGCCGTCCTGCTCCACGATTGCGTTTCGATCGAGAAGAATTCACCGCAGCGTGCCGAGGCTTCCCGGCTTGCCGCGGAGAAGGCATGGCAAATCCTCGACGGGCTGGGCTGGCGCACGGCGGATATTTCTCCCGTCGCCCACGCGATCCTCACGCACAGCTTTTCCGCCAACTTGCCGCCCGAGACGCCTGAGGCAAAAATTCTGCAGGACGCCGACAGGCTGGACGCGATCGGCATGGTGGGCGCGGCGCGTTGTTTCTACATCGCCGGACGCATGGGCAGCGGGCTCTACGATCCGCTCGACCCGCTGGCCGAGAATCGGCCGCTCGACGACAGGGCCTTTGCGATCGACCACTTCGAGACAAAGCTCTTTCATCTCGCGGACGGTTTCCAGACGGTGACAGGGCGTCGGCTGGCGACGGAGCGGCAAGCAAGGCTGCGTGGCGTGCTTGCCATGCTGCTTGATGAAATCTAAATCTTTCAACGCATTGGCGCCGCTCCGTGAATCAGATTGCGAGCGGCCTGAATCAATTTCTGAGCTCGGGAAGATCGACATGAAAGTGACCGGCCTTAACATCCATCCCCTGAAGAGCGGCCGCGCCATTCCGCAAACCATGGTGACAGTCGATTTCGATGGGCTCGCCGGCGATCGGCGCTTTATGGTGGTCGAACCGGATGGCCGGTTCATTACCCAACGCGAGTTGCAGGCGCTGGCACAGGTCGAAGCGGCGCACATCGATGGCGGCGTACACCTGAAAATGAACGGCAATGAACTGTCCGTGCGCTTCGATCCGGACCATCGACTCGGTGTCCGCGTCTGGTCGAGCGATGTGGACGCCGCGGTGGCCGACGATGGGGCCAATGACGTGCTTTCAGGTTGGTTCGGGCGACCGGTGAAGCTCGTCCATATGGACGAAGAAGCGGAGCGCTTCGTCGGCGCCGAATGGGCGGGTGCGGCAGCGCCGGTCGGATTTGCCGATGGCTTTCCGATCCTCATTACGACGACCGGGTCGCTTGCCGACCTCAACCGCACGCTGGTCGAGAAGGGGCAGGAGCCAGTCGGCATGGAGCGTTTCCGCACCAATATCCTGATCGATTGCGATGACCCTTGGGAGGAGGATTGGTGGGAAAGTCTCGAAATCGCGGGCATCGCCTTTGATCTCGTCAAACCTTGCGCCAGATGCATTATGACCACGCAGGACCAACTGACGGGCGAGAGGGTTGGCGGCAATCCGATCCACGGTCTTGCGGAAAAACGCATGTCCGCCGACCGGCGCGTGGCGGGTGTTCTTTTCGGTTGGAACGCCGTGCCGCGGGGGGAGGGCCCCCTTAAGCTTGGAGACGACGTCAATGTCGTCCGCCGGCGCAGCGAGCGCTGGCAGATGAAGTTACGTGCCGCCCAATGATGCACGTTCGATGTGGGGCGCCTTTATCGCGGCCCCTGCAGCATCAATTCCTGTGATCTCATCGTCAATTTAATTGGCTTTCCTCAATTTGAGCATGGCCATAGCATGCGCCCTCATCAATTCGAGCTGCCATAGCTATGGCCCCTCATCGACCGGAGCTCGTCCATGTCCGCTGTTTCTGCCACCGCAACCGATGTTTCCGAGCGCAGCGGCCTGCCATGGCTGATCATCGCAGCCGGTTCCGTGATCGCGATGCTCACCTTCGGTCCGCGCTCCGCCATGGGTTTCTTCCAGTTGCCGATGCTTGCCGACACGGGGTGGGATCGAACGACGTTCGGCCTCGCGATGGCGCTCCAGAATCTCTGCTGGGGGCTTGGCCAGCCGTTCTTCGGGGCAATAGCCGACAAGTTCGGCACCTGGCGCGTACTGGCGCTGTCCGGCCTTGTTTACGCGGCGGGTCTCGTCATCATGGCCTTTGCCAATGCGCCGATCTGGCTGCATGTCGGCGGCGGTGTGCTCGTCGGTCTCGGCGTTGCGTCCGGTTCCTTCGGCATCGTGCTTTCCGCATTTGCCCGCAATGTCGCGCCGGAGCAGCGTTCGCTCGCCTTCGGCATCGGCACGGCTGCGGGCTCGGCCGGCATGTTCCTGTTCGCGCCGCTCAGCCAGGGACTGATCTCCGCCTTTGGCTGGTCCGACAGCCTAGTCTATCTCGGCGTGCTGATGCTGCTCGTTCCGCTTGTCGCAATTCCCTTGCGCGGCAATGCGTCCTCCGGTCGCCAGTCGGAAACGCTTTACAAGCAGACGGTTGGCGAGGCACTGAGGGAGGCAATGGGGCATAGAAGCTATTTGCTGCTGGTTTCGGGCTTCTTCGTTTGTGGCTATCAGGTTGCCTTCATCACCGCCCATTTCCCCGCCTATATCGGCGACATCGGCATCGATGCCCGTTATGCGGTAATTGCGCTTGCGCTGATCGGTTTTTTCAACATCATCGGGTCGTTCTCGGCCGGCATCATCGGACAGCGCTATTCGAAGCCCTATTTCCTGGCGCTGATCTATCTTGCCCGATCGGTCGCTGTTACGGCCTTCCTGCTGCTGCCGCAGTCGCCGACTTCGGTCATCATCTTCGCCATTGTCATGGGCTTGCTATGGCTGTCGACCGTGCCGCCGACCAATGGTCTCGTGGCGATCATGTTTGGAACGAGACATCTTGGCCTGCTTGGCGGCATCGTCTTCCTTTCCCACCAGATCGGTTCCTTCCTCGGTGTCTGGATGGGCGGCTATCTTTACGACCGCTTCAGTTCCTATGATCCGGTCTGGTGGTTGGGTGTCGCGCTCGGCGTTTTTGCGGCCATCGTCCACTGGCCGATCGAGGAGCGCGGCGTCGCAAGACCGGCGATGGCTTGACCGACACGATACGATGCGCCCGAAATGGGCGCATCCTCCTTGAAATCTGTCACAAAACTTTCTAAATCAGTCGCCGCGGCTTCGCCGCTTTTGTTTTGACCTAATTATGCTCAATCTGAGCATAATTAGAAACTGCCGGAAACGGCGGGAGAGGAGAGACGATGACCAATCTTGACCTTCGCGCGGACGCAGCGCCAGCCCCGGCATTCGTCAGCGCGGCCGCGCGTTTCGGTGTCATCGAAAAGCCGGACCTTGCCTATACGCCGGCGATCGCCCGCGAAACCGCGCATCTCTACGAGAAGGTCAAGGACTTCATCCCGGCGATCGAATGGCCCGCCTACGCGCCCTATGTTCATGCGATTAACCGGCTGAAGAAGGAGCGCAACGCCGTCATTCTGGCGCATAACTACCAGACGCCCGATATCTTCCATTGCGTCGCCGACATAGTCGGGGATTCACTGCAGCTCGCGCGCGACGCCACCAAGGTCGACGCCGAAATCATCGTCCAGTGCGGCGTGCATTTCATGGCCGAGACCTCGAAGCTCCTCAATCCGGAAAAGACCGTGCTGATCCCGGACGCCAAGGCGGGTTGCTCGTTGTCCGAATCGATCACCGGCGCGGATGTACGCTTGCTCAAGGAGCGTTACCCCGGCGTGCCGGTCGTTACCTACGTCAACACCTCGGCCGAAGTGAAGGCGGAGACCGACATCTGCTGCACATCGTCCAACGTGCTGGCGGTCGTCGAGAGCCTGGAGTCCGACACCGTCCTCTGCATTCCCGACGAATATCTCGCGATGAATGTCGCGCGTCAGACGAACAAGAAGATCCTCACCTGGAAGGGCCATTGCGAGGTCCATGAACGCTTCACCGCGGCGGAACTCCTCGCATATAAGGAGGCAAATCCGGGCATCGAGATCATCGGCCATCCGGAGTGCCACCCCGATGTCATCGCCGTTTGCGATTTCTCCGGGTCCACGTCGGGCATGATCAACTACGTCAAGGACAAGCAGCCGCAAAGGGTACTTCTCGTCACCGAATGCTCCATGGCTTCCAATATCCAGGCGGAAGTCGAGGGCGTTAATTTCGTCAAGCCGTGCAATCTGTGTCCGCACATGAAGCGCATCACGCTGCCGAAGATCCTCGACAGCCTGCTCACCATGACGGAAGAGGTTCTGGTCGACCCGGCGATCGCCGGTCGCGCACGCCTTGCGGTTGAGCGCATGGTGAACCTCAAGCAGTAATCGATGTCCGGGCCTGTAGCCCGGCGCCCATGCATGCGGTTGGAGGAGCTGCCGAACCATGCTGAAAGACCATTTTCGCCCGCAATCTTTCAACGGCATCGATGACATCGTCATCGTCGGCGGCGGGCTTGCCGGGCTCTTCTGCGCACTGAAGCTGGCGCCGCGTCCCGTGACGATCCTTGCCGCCGCCCCGATCGGCCACGGCGCATCGTCTGCCTGGGCGCAAGGTGGCATCGCTGCCGCGATGAGCCCGGGTGACACGTTCGAAAAGCACGTCGTGGATACGGTCACTGCCGGTGCCGGCATCGTCGACCAGAAAATGACACGGATGATGGTTGCCGAGGGGCCGGCGCGCATTCACGACCTGCTCGAATACGGCGTGCCCTTCGACCGGGATCTTGAAGGCAAGCTCCTGCTTTCGCGCGAGGCGGCGCATTCCGAGCGGCGCATCGTTCGCGTCAGGGGCGACATGGCCGGCAAGGCGATCATGGAAGCGTTGATCGCCGCCGTGCGCAGGACTCCGTCCATCCGCATCATCGAAGGCTATGTGGTCGAGGAACTGGTGCGTGAGGGGCGCTTCATCTCCGGTGTCGTCGCAAGGCCGGATGCCGGTCAATCGAAGACCCGCGTTTCCTTCCCGGCGCGCGCCGTGGTGCTGTGCTCCGGTGGCATCGGGCATCTTTACGCCGTCACCACCAACCCGTGGGAGGCTTGCGGCCAGGGTGTCGGCATGGCTGCGCGGGCGGGCGCCATCATCGCTGATCCGGAATTCGTCCAGTTCCATCCGACTGCGATCAATATCGGCAAGGACCCTGCGCCATTGGCTACGGAGGCCCTGCGTGGTGACGGCGCCGTGCTTGTCAATTCCGCAGGTCACCGTTTCATGCTCGATATTCATCCCGACGGCGAGCTCGCGCCGCGGGATATCGTCTCGCGTGGCGTTTTCGCCGAGGTGCAGGCCGGACGTGGCGCCTTCCTCGATTGCACCAAGGCGGTCGGCAAGCATTTCCCGGAGATGTTTCCCACCGTTTATGCCTCGTGCCATGCAGCGGGAATCGATCCGGTGACGCAGCCAATCCCGGTCGTTCCGGCGGTTCATTATCACATGGGCGGGGTGCTGACCGACGGACAGGGCCGCACTTCGATCGATGGTCTCTGGGCAGCGGGCGAGGTGACCTCGACCGGCGTTCACGGCGCCAACCGTCTGGCTTCCAACTCGTTGCTCGAGGCAGTCGTCTTCGCCGCGCGCATTGCGGAAAACATCAAGGGTACCTTGCCGGCGCCGAAGCTCACCGAATGGGGTGACAACGCTGGCGAGAGCGACGATCCGGTAACGGTCGAGGACAGCCCACCGTTCAAGATCCTGCGGAGCCTGATGAGCGACTGCGTCGGCGTTATCCGCACGCGCGAAAGCCTGACGCGCGCGATCCGCGAGATTGCTGCGCTGGAGCGCGCCAACAACCGCCTGCGCTTCGCAAATATCATCACCACCGCCAAGCTCATCGCCGTCGCGGCCCTTCAGCGCACTGAGAGCCGCGGTGGCCATTTCCGTGCCGACTGCCCGTCCGAGCGCCCCGAATGGCAGCGGCGCACGTACCTGACGCTGGCGCAGGCCGAGCGTCTCGCCGCGGAAGTGGCCGAAACCGAGCCCGCGTGACGCCAGCCCGGTGTCTGCAAGCGCTATGACGACATCCCGACAGATGCAGGAGCCAAGCCCATGACTGCCGCGCCCATGACTGCCGCGCTGTGCCCGGAACTGCCCGCCCTTATGGTCGAGGACCAGGTGAGGGCCGCTCTCCTGGAAGATCTCGGCCGCGCCGGCGATATCACGACTCTATCGACGATCGGTCCGGATGTGACGGCATCGGCGGACATGCGCGTCCGAGATGCTGGTGTGATCGTCGGGCTGGAACTGGCAAGAACGGCATTTCGGCTGATTGATCCGTCGATCCGCTTCGACGCGCTCGCTGCAGACGGTGATCGCGTCGCGGCCGGCACCACCATTGCGCGGATATCCGGTCGCGCAAGGGGCTTGCTGTCCGCCGAGCGCGTCGCGCTCAATTTCCTCATGCATCTCTCCGGGATCGCCAGCTACACGGCGAAATTCGCCGATGAGATCGCGCATACCGCCGCCAAGGTCTGCTGCACGCGCAAGACCATCCCCGGCCTGCGTGCCCTGGAGAAATACGCCGTCCGTCTCGGCGGGGGCTCCAACCATCGCTATGGCCTGGATGACGCTGTGCTGATCAAGGACAACCACATCGCTGTATCCGGCGGTGTTGCCGACGCCATTCGTGCCGCACGCGCCTATTGCGGCCATCTCGTCAAGGTGGAGGTCGAGGTCGACGAGCTTGCGCAGATGCGCGAGGCACTGACTGCTGCACCGGATGTGATCCTGCTCGACAATATGGGACCGGATTTGCTGCGCGAGGCCGTTGCAGTCAATGCGGCACATTGGCGGCTTAGCCCGGGCGACTATGCCGCCGACCCGCGCCGCACGCGGCTCGAAGCATCGGGTAACGTCAAGATCGACACGATCCGGGCAATCGCCGAGACCGGCGTCGATTACATCTCCACATCGAAGATCACCATGGCGGCGCCGACGCTCGATATCGGGCTCGACGTGACAATCTGAGCAATTCCAGGAAAAGTGTGTAACGGTTTCCCCGTCCGGAATTGCGTAAGTTCAAAAAGTTAGCGCGCAGTTTGGCCGCCGGGCGCGCGCATGCGCCGAAATCACCGACCACAACTCTTCCGCGCTCGCGTGGAACGACATTACCACCCGCGCGTTGGTTTCTCTGTGCCGTGAGCGAGGAAGGATTTTGGTGATGATGAGAATATTAGCTGTAGTTGCGCTGGCCATCGGTGCGGCAGCCACTGTGCCTGCGATCGCGTCTGCGCAGGAGTCGTCGCAGACCGCTGTCGCGAATTTCATCGGCAAGGATGGCAAGGAGACAGGCCGGGCTGCGCTGACCGCGGCCGGAAAAGGGGTGCTTATCGAGATGGAGGTCAAGGGCCTGCCAAAGGACACCTGGGTTGCCTTCCACGTTCACGAAGTCGGAAGCTGCGACCCGGCGGGCGGCTTCGAGTCGGCGGGCAACCATTTTGCGGGCGAGGATGCGAACGCCGAGCACGGATTCCTGGCGACAAAAGGTCCGCATGCCGGCGATATGCCGAACCAATATGTCGGCGCCGACGGGACCCTGCGCGCGCAGATATTCAACAGCTTCGTCACTCTTGACGACAAGGGCACCGCCATTCGCGGACGCGCCCTGATGATCCATGCGCGTTCGGATGACAATCGCAGCCAACCGGCGGGTGATGCGGGTGACCGGCTGGCCTGTGCCGTCATCCAGTAGGTCTGTCGTTTTTTATCGCCCGCCGACTTTCAGGCCGGGCGCAGGCCGCTCGTCGAGAATCTGGCGACGGAAGCGGAAGAGCGCGGCCGGCCGCCCGCCGGTGGAGGCAAGCGTTCCGCCGGTCGGCTCGACGAGTTCCGCGCCTTCCACCAGACGTCGGAAGTTCTGCTTGTGCAAGTGGCGGCCAGAGATCGCTTCGACGGTTGCCTGCAGATCAGTTAAGGTGAATTCCGGTGGCATCAGCTCAAACACTACCGGCCGGTACTTGATCTTGCCGCGCAATCTGGCGACGGCCGTCGCGACGATGCGACGGTGATCGTGGCGCATCGCCAAGCCGATGGCCGGATTGTCGAGATTGCGGCAATGCCCGTCGATCACCGCCTCGCGCACAAGGCCGGCCTCGTAAAGCAGTTCGTAGCGTTCGAGCACGCGCTCCTCGTCCCAGGGGAAATCGTCAAGGCCGAAGGCGAGCCGAATGCGGGAGCGACGCTGCGCGGCGGAAGCCGATCGTTCGTCATAGGGTGGGCCGTTTTCCCAACGGGCGAGGGCCGGCAGGATCACCTGATCAAGGAGGGCGGGACGCCCCCGCCGCCAATCCTCCCATGGCAAATAGCCGTACCAGTCTCGCCAGTGAGCGCCGGCCTCGGCCAACCGCTCGTTGTTCTCGTGGTCGGTGCGCGTCAGCGCCAGATAACCGACGGAGACCATGTGCTTGCCTTCCTCGCCGGGCAGCCGCTGGCGACCGCGGTCGCCGAAGGTGTAGAGCTGTTCGATATATCCGAGCCTGAGCGCAATTCGTTTTTCGACGCGGTCGCGCAGGCCTGTTTCGAAGGTGCGGTGACGCGTCGGATCGAACGGACCGAAGGGCAGGCTGTCACGCGCGTCGCCGTCTGCCTCGCTGACGGCGAGGATATGCGGGCTGCGGTTGACGACAGCGACGATCGCCGCATTGAGGCCGATCTCGACCGTGATTGCAGCCACGTCAGTCGGCATGCCGCGTACTCTCCGCTCGAGTGGGGAGCATGAATGGCGCATTGCCATCGGCGTCGGCGCCGCGGCCGATGGATCGCACGGCAGCTACGAGCCGGCCCTTTCGCGACAGCGCCTCGTCGCCGATCTCCACCAGTCGCGCGTTGGGCGTAGCATATGGCGAGGCGTGGCGCAGGCGCGCTGCGAGCGTGGCATCGTCCTGGTCCGGCTCGACCGCCAGCGCCGCGATCAATGCCGCTGCCGGCGAGCGGGAAACGCCCATCCAGCAATGGATGAGGAGCGGCCGGGTGCGGTTCCAGTTGCGGGCAAAATCAATGATCCGCCGGACGTGTTCCTCCTGCGGTGCAATCAGGTCGCCCGTTCCCGCAAAGCTGATGTCGTTGACACCGATCGTCAGGTGTTTCGCTCGGTCGATGACGGCGGGACGGTGAAAATCCTGCCCCTTGGCAAGCAGACTCACCATTTCGCGGCAACCATGGCGAACGGCCATTTCCGCGATGCGCGCAAGCGGCGAGACGACAATGCCGGTCATTCAGGCTTCCGCCTTTGCCATGGTTCGTTCCCCCTCGAGCGTCTTGAACCGTTCGGCGAAGAGCCTCTGCGCCTCGACCGCTGGCAGCGGATCAATCAGCAGGGTCTCCCGCGTAATGCCCCGCGGTTGGCCGAAGAACTTGCGGGCCTCTTCCGCCGAGAAACCGGCAAGCTCGGTCGCCTCGAAATAGGCGGCAATGCGATCGGCCTTCTTGATCCGCTCCTTGAGTTCCTTGGGCGTATGAGGCGGCAAGCCGAAGCGCAGGTGTACGGCGCTTTCGAGCCGCTTTTCCACGGTCTTATAACCACCGCCGACGACCGCTTTGAACGGTGAGATCATGTCGCCGATGACATATTCGGGGGCGTCGTGAAGGAGAGCCATCAAGCATTCGTCCGCATTGCAGCGGTTGGTCCGACGGAAGATATCCTCGACGATCAGACTGTGCTGGGCGACGGAAAAAGCGTGATCGCCCGACGTCTGGCCGTTCCAGCGCGCGACGCGGGCAAGGCCGTGGGCAATATCGGAAAGCTCGACGTCGAGCGGCGAGGGGTCGAGCAGATCGAGCCGCCGGCCGGAAAGCATGCGCTGCCAGGCTCTCGCATTCATCATGCGCTTGCCTCGTCCGCCTCGGTCGGGAACGAAAGACCGGTCCAACCGGGCAGGGTCAACGTCACGGGCACGTCTCCGGCGAGAATGGCGTCCCCCTTGGCGATCGCTTCGCCGGCCTTGTCGATGCGGACGATGGCGAGAGCCGCCTTATCCCGTACGGTGCCGAGCGCACCAATCGATCGGCCATTGACGGAGATGCTCGCACCCGTCGGCGGCAGCGGCGCTTCGCCGGTAACGATCACGACGCGACGGCGGGCTGTGGCGCGATGCTGCATGCGGGAAACGACCTCCTGGCCGACATAGCAGCCCTTCCGGAAGGAGAGCCCGCCATTGAGGTCCATCAGCACATCGTGCGGAAAGGCATCCTGCAAGGCGAAGTCGGCGCCCGAAACGGCAATGCCACCCGCGATTCTCAACTGCTCGAGATCGGCCACGGTCGCGTCCGCACCCTCCATTTCGCGATAAAGACGGAAAACGGAAAGCCCGGCCTTTTCAAATCGCTGGTCGCGATACCCTCCCTCCGGCGGCTCTTCGCCGAATACGATCGTGACCGGCGCTGGCGACCGCAGCGAGAGGTCCACGGCAGAGCGCAATTTATACATGGTCAGCCGCTTCAGCAGCGGCTCGGCCTGGTCACTTGTCGTCTCCAGCCGGAGAGCGTCGCCATCACGGGAAATCAGAAAGTCGAACAGGATCTTGCCCTGCGGCGTCAGCAAGGCGCCAGGGCGTGCTTCATCGACGCCGAGCCCGCCAATGTCGGTGGTGATCAGGCTTTGCAGAAGATTTTCGGCGTCCTTCCCGGAGGCGCTGACGATCGCGCGGTCATTGAGGCAAACCTTTGACATGGTTCGAATCCTGTTCTCTTTGTCGAAGAGGTAGGATGTTCTCAGGCCATCGGCAAGCGTACCGCCGGAACAGGGCGAGAAAGAGTTCCGCTCCGGGTCGCCGGATCGCTCAGTCGCCGGCGACGAAGAATTTCCACCGGCCGTCGGGCGTGATGCCGACGCGGTAGAAGTTATAGCTGCCGAATTCTTCCATGCCGGCGAAGTCGCCGGCCGTGACGAGGCGGAACAGATCCACCTTTTCGGGCGCCGTCAGCGAAGACAACGGCTTCTCGGCAAAGTAGGGCCACACATAGGCTTCTTCCGGCGTGCCCTTGTCAGCGAGAACGAAACCGGTCGATAAAACGTCGAGAAGGATCGCCAGGATTTCGACGCCGTCCTGGTCGCCGGAAAGACCCTTGAGTGTCGTCACCGGGTCCTCGTCGCTGTTGACGCCCGTCACCTGCGTTTGGGTCGGTCCCTTGCCGAGCAGTGGCCGCAACCTTTCGATGTCGCCCGAGGCAGCGGCTTCGACGATCAGTTGACGCATGCGGGCAACGGGCGCCGGAATCTTGGAGACATCCGTCAGCACCTCGATCGGCTCAACGATTTGCGGGGCCTCGATTTCGTCATCCTTCGCCGCAGCATTGTCGACCAATGGGTCAGGCATCGGTATTTCGAGAGGCGCCTTCTCCTCTGGCTCAACCTGTTCAGGCTGGTCGGAGGGCGCCCTGTTCTGATCGCTGGCAATCGGGCCAGGAACCCCTTGAAGCTCGCTGAGCGCAAACGTGGGAGCAGCCATGAGCGGCGTGCACGCAGCTACACCGGCCAAAAGCAGCGTAGCAAGGCGAACCGAGGAAACCCGGTTTGCAAGGTTCCGTCTCATTGAGGCAGTCCCGATATT
Organism: Ensifer sp. IC3342; assembly: GCF_020193655.1. Classification (GTDB taxonomy): domain Bacteria; phylum Pseudomonadota; class Alphaproteobacteria; order Rhizobiales; family Rhizobiaceae; genus Sinorhizobium. Next base: position 342,589 of record NZ_JADYVE010000001.1, on the reverse strand, counting down.
ATTGGATTGTCCGCTGCGGCGAGAATTCTCCGGCCAGCATTCGCTCGCGAAGCGAATTCAACATCGCTTCGGCACCTTCTTCGCCATGGAGACGGATGGTTTCCCGCATGGCCAGCGCGATCGCGGCATCGGCGATGATCTCCGGCTCGATACCGTCAGCCATGCCGTCCGCCCAGGCCTCGTTCTGATGTTCAAGGGCCGCCTGCATTTTCTCGTGGACGATCATGTCGTCGATGTCGGTCAGGCTTGGTTCCATCATTCGTTCCATGCGACTTCCAATACGTGCACTTGGCTCAACCTAACGACGTTCCGCTGAACCGCAACTGAACGGGGCGGAGAGGCCGGTGACTTCTTACTGCTCTCTTAACAAACTTAGCAGCCTTTTCCCGAAACGACACGGGGTCCCGGAAAAAGAGGTTAATTTATCCCTAATTTCCAAAGCGGGCGACGATTTCTGACGCAAGTGTTGCACCTTCGGCACGGTATCGCTGCTCGGCGAGCGTGGCAGGTTCGGTGCAAGTCGTATAGACGGATGCGAAGGTTCGATACCCACGGTTGAAGGCGGCGGTCAGGCGCTCGCGCCGCTTCGGTTCGTCGGCCGTCTCCTTGTCGATCAATTCCTGTGTCGAACGACGCCACGTGTCCTCCTCGGCCTTAAGGCAGAGATTGCGCAGATAATGGACCGATCCGAGAATTTCGGCGAGGCGAATCAATCGCTGGTCGTAGGGCGTTGCGTTTTCGGCAGCCACAGGAGGCGCCGCCTTTTCCGGTTGCGGCATCTCTTCTTGCTGAGCGGCGGCGCCGACAGCGAAGGCGAGGAGGGCGCCGGTCAAGGCAAGTCGGAGAATGGGCTGGGCGCTGGTCATGATCCCATCAAATCCGAATCAGCGTCGGTTTTATGGCAAACGTCGCTTGCAGGACGCGTCGGCCGGAGCCCCGACAGTCTTTCCACGCATTGGCGAACGCTCTCGGGAATCGGCAGTTCGAAGATTTCCTCAGGGGTAAACCAGCCGACGCCTGCCGCGTCATCGTTGGCGATCGCGACGGCGTCGCTATCCGCCTTGACCCTGAAGACCGAAAGCAGGAAATGCCGCCCCTCCGATTCCTTTCCCGGCAGGTCATAGGTTTCGAAGAGCACCGGGTCGCGGCCGCTGATGCCGGTCTCCTCGGCAAGTTCGCGCAGCGCAGTGTCCGCTGGCGTCTCGCCCGGCTCTGCCCGGCCGCCGGGAAAGGCGTACATGTCGGCCGACGGCGGGTTGGCGCGCCGGACGAGGAGAAAGCGCCCGTCCCGTTCTAGGATGGCGGAGGACGCGAGTTGGGGCTGCTTTTGCATCGCAGAATCAAAATGGCGTTGAATCGTTGACCCATCCTACGTGAAGTGCCACATCCGTGTCATGTGCGGACGATTTGCGCTGACAGCGACGCCGAAAGAACTGATGGAACTGTTTGGCCTGCTGGAGGCGGAGGACTTCCCGGCGCGCTACAACATCGCGCCAACGCAGCCGATCATCGTTGTCGTCGCCTCGGATCGCGCGAAGCCGGGCAGCAACCTGCCGGAGCGCAAGACTATGCTTGTTCGCTGGGGCTTCACGCCCGGCTGGGTGAAGGATCCACGCAAGTTCCCTCTGCTTATTAATGCCCGTTCAGAATCGGCGGTCGGAAAGGCTGCCTTCCGCGCGGCGATGCGGCATCGCCGCATTCTGGTGCCGGCTTCCGGCTTCTACGAGTGGCACCGTCCGGCAAGAGGCAGCGGCGAAGCTTCCCAGGCCTACTGGGTGCGACCGAAGAGGGGTGGGATCGTCGCCTTTGCCGGCCTTATGGAGACGTGGTCTTCAGCAGACGGCTCGGAGGTCGATACGGCAGCGATCCTCACCATTGGTGCAAACAAGCCGATTCGGCATATCCACGATCGTATGCCGGTCGTGATCCAGCCGGAGGACTTTGCCCGCTGGCTGGATTGCAAGACGCAGGAACCGCGCGAAGTCGCCGATCTCATGATGCCGGCTCCAGACGACTATTTCGAGGCGATCCCTGTATCCGACAAGGTCAACAAGGTTGCCAATACCGGACCTGAACTCCAGGAAGAAGTCGTCCCTGTCGGGTCGCCGGAAACAGCAAGCCGGAATCGCGCTGACGACCGGAACGGCGACGACAGGCAGATGTCCCTGTTTTAGCGAAGTGCCGCGTTAGCGGGGTTTCAGGCGGTGCGCTTGACGAGCTTGCCTGCCGGCTTGACCTTGACCTGGAGCGCGGCGGCGAGCACGGCCTTCAGGCCAAGCGGCCGGTACATTGTTACGAGATCGGCGACGGGCGGTTTCGTTTCGGTGATCTTGGCGGCCTTCACTTTGCATTCTCTCCTTGATGCAGTCCCTTGCCGGAAACACTTTGTTTTCCCGTTATGCGCGAAAACAAAGCTCCTCCTTGTTTCTTCGGAAACAGGGCTCGGATGCAGAGGCCAATCTGCAATCGCGAATCTCCTTCCCGTTGCGACGATCCAGATAAGCCAAATGATGACAAAACCATGGCCGCCATTATTCGATGATGCCGGTCGTTGCTTGCCTGTGGTTGACCTCTTGACCGGCGTGGTGTGAAGCGCGATAAGTGTCGCCATGAAAACGGTTATCTGCATTATTTGCCGGAAGATTATTCGCTAGCGACCGCTGGCCTGACCGTTTTCGTCTCCCGAAATCCAAGATGACAAACGTGCGGGCCGCCCGGACGCTGTATATTCCGACGGTTGCATTCAGGCTTGGAGATTTGGGATGGGCGCTATGCCGACTTTGAAGCTGTACAACACACTGACGCGGGAGAAGGCCGATTTCCGGCCCATCGATCCGGGGAACGTCCGTATGTATGTCTGCGGCCCCACGGTTTACGACTATGCCCATATCGGCAACGCGCGCCCGACTATCGTCTTCGACGTTCTTTTTCGGCTGCTGCGCCACATCTATGGCGCCAATCATGTCACCTATGCCCGTAACATTACCGACGTCGACGACAAGATCAACGCACGGGCGCTGCGCGATTACCCGGGGCTCTCGCTGAACGAGGCGATCCGCCGCGTGACAGAGAAAACCGAGACGCAGTTTCTGGAGGATGCCACGGCGCTCGGCTGCCTCGACCCTGACGTGCAGCCGCGCGCCACCGAGAATATCGCCCAGATGATCGAGCTCATTGAGAAGCTGATCGCGAAGGGACATGCCTATCAAGCCGCCGGAGAAGTGCTGTTCGACACGAAATCGATGGCCGACTATGGCCAGCTTTCGAAGCGCAACCTCGATGAACAGCAGGCTGGAGCCCGCATTGCGGTCGACGCCCACAAGAAAAATCCCGGCGATTTCGTGCTCTGGAAGCTTTCCGAGGACGATGAGCCTGGCTGGGAGAGCCCCTGGGGACGCGGCCGCCCGGGCTGGCACATCGAATGCTCGGCGATGAGCGGACGTTATCTCGGCGAAGTGTTCGACATTCACGGAGGCGGGCTGGATCTGATCTTCCCGCATCATGAAAACGAAATCGCCCAGTCGCGTTGCGCCCACGGTACCGACGTGATGGCGAACGTCTGGATGCACAATGGCTTCCTGCAGGTCGAGGGCCGCAAGATGTCGAAGTCCGAGGGCAATTTCGTCACGATCTACGAACTCCTCCACACCGAGAAGTTCGGCGGGCGCAAATGGCCAGGCGAGGTCTTGCGGCTTGCAATGCTGATGACTCACTATCGCGAGCCGATCGATTTCTCCATCAAGCGCCTTGAGGAGGCCGAGCACCTGCTGTCAAAATGGCCTGTGCCGGGAGACGCAGTCGGCGAACCGGATCCTGCGATTGTCGCGGCGCTTGCGGATGACCTCAACACCGTCGCCGCGGTCCAGGCACTGCATGCGCTTGCCCAGAAGGCATCCGTCGATTCGCGTCAGGTGGGCGTTTTCGCCGCAAGTGCAGCTTTGCTCGGCGTTGTGCCGAAGGAAATCGAACTCGACGAGGCAGTCGTGCATGAGATCGACGAGCGCGTGCGTGCCCGTCTCGAACTCATCAAGGCGAAGAACTTCGCTGAAGCTGACAGCATTCGCGACGATCTTCAGGCACGGGGAATCCAACTCAAGGACGGCAAGGACCCGGAAACCGGCGAACGGGTGACGACCTGGGAGGTTAAACGGTCTCAGGCGTGAACTAGCCGGCAACAGGGGACGATCCCGGCGGAAGGAAGAGGAGCGTGACATGACGGACGAGATCCATACTGGCGGATGCCAATGTGGCGCGATCCGCTTTCGCGTCGAGGGAGAGCTCGGCGACGCCTCGGTCTGCCATTGCCGCATGTGCCAGAAGGCCAGCGGAAACTTCTATCTGCCGCTCGTCTCCGTGCGCGGAGCGAAGGTCACATGGACGCGCGGCGAGCGCAGGCGCTTCCAGTCGTCGAACGCCGTCTGGCGCGGCTTCTGCGGTGATTGCGGCACGCCGCTAACCTATGAGGCGCCGGATGGCATGGCACTGGCGATCGCGGCCTTCGACAGGCCTCAAGGCATCGTCCCGACGATCCAGTGGGGTATCGAGGCAAAGCTGCCCTATGTCGACCGGGTGCACGAACTCCCGGGCGAAGACACCGTGGCGGATTTGGCGGCGGGCTCGTTCCTCGCCGATCTCGTTTCCTATCAGCACCCCGATCATGACACTGAAACCTGGTCACCGGAGGCAAAGCGATGACCGATGCTGTACGAACAGGAGGATGCCAATGCGGAGCCGTACGCTTTCGCATCCATGGAAAGCTTGGCCGCCCGTCGATCTGCCACTGCCGCATGTGCCAAAAGCAGTTCGGGTCGTTCTTTTCGGCACTCGTCACGGCCCCGAAGGATGGGGTCGAGTGGACCCGCGACGAACCGAGCTACTTCCAGTCTTCCGTCAATATCGATCGCGGCTTCTGCCCGAAATGCGGCACGCCGCTGACCTATCGGCATCCGGGCGGCCTCGAAATCGCGATCGGCGCCTTTGATGATCGTTCCGACCTCGCTCCGAAGATCCAGGTCAATTACGCCTCGAGGCTGCCCTGGGTCGAAACGATTTTCGAGCAGCCGGTGCACGAGGATCCGGACTATTACGCCCGACAGGAACAGATCATCTCCTTCCAGCACCCCGACCACGAGACGGATCAATGGCCGGCGGGAGGGGCTTGGAAGTCATGATCAGACGAATCTTTACCGGCGGCTGCCAGTGCGGCGCGGTGCGCTATCGCGCCGAGGGCACGCTCGACGATCCGCATCTTTGCCATTGCCGCATGTGCCAGAAGGCAGCGGGCAACTATTTCCTGCCGCTCGCCAACATCAAGCGGGATGATTTTCTGATCACCCGCGGACAGCCGTCCTGGTTCCAGTCGTCGGATCTCGTCCGGCGCGGCTTTTGCCGCGATTGCGGCACGCCGCTCTTCTACGACATGCCTCGTGAGGATTTTTTGAACATCGCACTTGGCTCGCTCGACGATCCGGACGACGTGCAGCCGATCTATCAGTCCGGCATCGAGTCGCGCGTGTTGTGGTTTTCTCATCTGCCGCGTCTTCCTGAAAAGGAGACCGACGACCGCAGCGAAGCATCGGCCGCGCGTCACTTGCTTGTACTTGAAACGAACCGCCAGCATCCCGACTACGACACCGTGCACTGGCCACCCAAGGAAGACCTGTTGTGAGCGTTCCATTGCGTACTCTTTATCCGGAAATTGAACCCTATGCCTCCGGCCGCCTCGATGTGGGCCACGGCCACGTGATTTATTGGGAACGCGTCGGCACGCCAGGGGCAAAGCCGGCGGTCTTCCTGCATGGCGGGCCCGGGGGCACGATCTCGCCGAACCACCGTCGTCTTTTCGACCCGGCACTCTACGATGTGACGCTGTTCGATCAGCGCGGCTGCGGCAAGTCCACACCCCATGCGGAGATCGAGGCGAATACCACGTGGCATCTTGTTGCCGATATCGAACGCTTGCGTGAATTGGCCGGCGTTGAAAAATGGCTGGTTTTCGGTGGCTCCTGGGGATCGACGCTGGCGCTTGCCTATGCCGAGACCCACCCGGACCGTGTTTCCGAACTCGTCGTCAGGGGCATCTATACGCTGACCAGGGCCGAACTCGACTGGTACTATCAGTTCGGCGTCTCGGAAATGTTTCCCGATAAATGGGAACGCTTCGTTGCTCCGATCCCACCGGAAGAGCGCCATGAGATGATGCTGGCCTATCATCGGCGGCTGACGAGTGAGGACCGTGCGACACGGCTTGCAGCCGCAAAGGCCTGGAGCATCTGGGAAGGCGAGACGATAACGCTGCTGCCGGAGCCGGCAACGAGCAAGCCCTTCGAGGAGGACGAATATGCGTACGCCTTTGCCCGGATCGAGAACCATTTCTTCGTCAATGCCGGCTGGCTGGAGGAGGGGCAGTTGCTGCGCGACGCGCATAAGCTCCACGGCATTCCAGGCTTGATCGTGCATGGCCGCTACGACATGCCGTGCCCGGCCAAATATGCTTGGCAGTTGCACAAGGCCTGGCCGCAGGCGGAATTCCATCTGATCGAGGGAGCGGGACATGCTTATTCGGAGCCGGGCATTCTCGACCGCCTGATCCGAGCGACGGACAAATTTGCAGGCAAGACGGAATAGTACGGAAAGCGTCTGCGGTTTTTCGCAGGCATTCCGCGCTGACTTATTAGCACGTTGGAACTGAGCCATGACCAGGGAACGCATCTATCTCTTCGACACTACGCTTCGGGACGGGCAGCAGACGCCCGGCATCGATTTTTCCGTCGAGGACAAGATTGCGATTGCGACCATGCTGGACGAGTTCGGCATGGACTATGTCGAAGGGGGCTACCCGGGCGCCAACCCGACGGATACGGAGTTCTTCAAGCGGACGCGCACGCAGAAGGCTTCGTTCGTGGCGTTCGGCATGACCAAGCGTGCCGGCATCTCCGCCTCCAACGACCCGGGCTTGCGCGCCTTGCTCGATGCCAAGAGCGATGCGATCTGTCTCGTTGCCAAGAGCTGGGACTACCATGTCGAGGTAGCGCTCGGCTGCTCGAACGAGGAGAACCTCGACAATATCCGCGCCTCGGTCGAGGCCGTTGTCGCCTCCGGCCGTGAGGCCATGGTCGATTGCGAGCATTTCTTTGATGGCTACAAGGCAAACCCGGCCTACGCGCTTGCCTGTGCCAGGACGGCGCTCGAGGCGGGAGCACGCTGGGTCGTGCTGTGCGACACGAATGGCGGCACACAACCGCCGGAGGTGCGCGAAATCGTTGGTGCCGTAATCGCCGGAGGCGTGCCCGGCGCCCATCTCGGCATCCATGCCCATAATGACACCGGCCAGGCGGTGGCGAATTCGCTCGCCGCCGTGGAGGCCGGCGTCCGCCAGATCCAGGGTACGCTGAATGGCATCGGCGAACGCTGCGGCAATGCCAATCTGGTGACACTGATCGCGACGCTGGCGCTGAAGGAAACCTATTCGAGCCGCTTCGAAACCGGTGTCGATTCGGAAAAACTGCAGGAATTGACGACGCTCGCCCATGCATTCGACGAGCTTTTGAACCGCTCACCTGATCCGCAGGCGCCCTATGTCGGCGCATCGGCCTTTGCAACCAAGGCGGGGATCCACGCGTCAGCCCTGTTGAAGGACCCCAAAACCTACGAGCATGTGGCGCCCGAAAGCGTCGGCAATCTGCGCAAGGTCATGGTCTCGGACCAGGGCGGCAAGGCAAATTTCATCAACGCGCTCAAGCGTCGCGGCATCAACGTCGCCAAGGAGGATCCGAGGCTCGACAAGCTGATCACCATCGTCAAGGAGCGCGAGGCCACGGGCTACGCCTACGAGGGCGCGGACGCGAGTTTTGCCCTGCTCGCAAGCCGCATCCTCGGGACCGTGCCCGATTTCTTCCATGTCGAGAGCTTCCGCGTGATGGTCGAACGACGCTTCGATGCGAACGGCAACTTGAAGACCGTCTCGGAAGCAGTGGTGAAGGTCGTCGTCGACGGGGAAGTTATGATGTCCGTTGCCGAAGGCCATGGCCCGGTCAATGCGCTCGACCTTGCTTTGCGCAAGGATCTCGGCAAATACCAGTCGGAAATCGTCGATCTCGAGCTTGCAGACTACAAGGTGCGTATCCTCAATGGCGGTACCGAGGCGATCACGCGCGTCCTCATCGAATCGACCGACCGCACCGGCGCGCGCTGGTGGACGGTTGGTGTTTCCGACAACATCATTGATGCGTCCTTCCAGGCCCTTATGGACAGCATCGTCTACAAGTTGCTTAAGAACCGCGATCAGATCGGATTAATTGCGGCCGAATGATCTTCGGGGAGTGCTGAGTTTCCGCGCTTCGATCAGAGAGTCTCACTCTTCATTCACGGAAATGAATTGGTGCATTACCGCGCATTGGAGTAGGACGCGACGGTGAGGAGGCATCGGTCCGTTGACCATGCCGTCGATAAGGACTGCCGCCGCGCCAATTTTGCCGCGTCCGAGATGTCAGGAACCAAGCCATGGCCGAGCCCAACGCCAAGATCCCCGCCGAAAATACCGATTCCGCCAAGGGGTTCGCCTTCGCGCTTTCCGCCTATCTGCTCTGGGGGTTCCTGCCCTTCTTCATGAAGGCGGTGGCGCACATCCCGGCGCCGGAAGTCGTCGCTCATCGCATCGTCTGGTCGGTGCCGCTTGCAGGCCTCGTGTTGTTGTGGCTCGGTCGCACGCAAGAGCTGAAGACGGCGCTCAGGTCCCCGAGCATGCTGAGAATGGCGACACTGACCGCCGTGCTCATCACGATCAACTGGGGCATCTATGTCTGGGCGATCGGTGCCGGCCGCGCAATCGAGACTGCGCTTGGCTATTATATCAATCCGCTGTTTTCGATCTTCCTCGGGGCCGTTCTCCTCAAGGAAAGGCCGAACGCGGCACAAATGGTAGCGATCGCGCTCGCCGCTATCGCCGTTGCCGTGCTCGCGTTTGATGCCGGCGGCCTGCCGTGGGTCTCAATAGGGCTTTGCATCTCCTGGGGTTTCTACGCCTTCTTCCGCAAGACGCTGCCAATCGGACCGAACCAGGGCTTCTTCCTGGAGGTGCTGCTGCTCAGTATTCCGGCACTTGGCTACATCCTTTGGCTCGAAGCCACCGGCCAGGGCCATTTTGGTGATACCGGTGTTGCTGATGTCCTGTGGCTGCTCTCCTGCGGCGTCGTCACGGCCGTGCCGCTGATGATCTATGCCAATGGCGCGAAGCTCTTACGGCTCTCCACCATCGGCATCATGCAGTATATCGCTCCGACGATGATCTTCGTTATCGCGGTCTTCGTCTTCCACGAGCCTTTCGGGACGGCGAAACTCATCGCCTTTGCGCTGATCTGGGCCGCGCTCGTTGTCTATTCCGGTGCGATGCTTGCCGAAAGCAGAGCCCGTCGCACGGCACAGCCGGCTCCGGCTGAGTAGAATAGCGCCGCGCGTCTTTTCGGGCGCGCAACGGTGATCGACCGCGGCGCTTCTACAGTTTGGAAATGATCTCTGTCTCGCCCTCGCGACCCATCGCGGCGGCCGAGGCGAGAATTGCCGGGACGATGTCTTCTGCCCGGTCGATCACCAATGGCTGGACGAGATGGGCCGTGTGTACGAATCCCTGATCGCGCATATGCTGCAACAGTTCCAGCATCGGGTTCCAGAAGCTGTTGATGTTGCCGAAGACCATCGGCTTCCTGTGGCGGCCGAGTTGGGCCCAGGTCATGATTTCGACGATTTCCTCAAGCGTGCCGATGCCGCCCGGCAGCGCTACGAATGCATCGGAACGCTCGAACATCTTGTGCTTGCGCTCATGCATGTCGGCGGTGACAACGAGTTCGTTGAGCTGTCCCAGTGAATGGCGGGTTGCCTCCTTGTCCATGAGGAATTCCGGAATGATGCCGGTAACCTCGCCACCTGCCGAAAGCACGCCGCTTGCCACCGCGCCCATGATGCCGCGCGTGCCTCCGCCATAGACGAGGCGCAGGCCATGATCGGCGATCGATTTTCCCAGTGTGCGACCGGCCTGTATGTGGGCCGCATCCCGTCCTGGCTGAGAACCGCAATAGACGCAGATTGATCGAATCGGGGTGTTTTGTTTGGTCATGGAGGCAAAAGACATTGCAGCGCAGCATCGGTCAAGAAAAATGAGGGAAAAAGCAGCGGCAATAAGGCCCGCACGAGACTTGGGAGCTTGTATGAAACTATAGGAAACGTTAGCAATTTCAGTAATACGTTGAAGACTTAGGACGGGTGGGCGGCTGTTGCGCTATAATGGCAAAAAATGTCCGCGCCGCGGGCCGATAAAAGGGGACATGCGCGGAGCGTTGTATTGCTCCGCCCCGTGTGGAGAGTAGCATGATGAAAAACAAAGCCGGTTGGGTGGCGCTGAGCGTCTTGGCAGCCGCGACCGCCTTGATGGTTTTCGTGGTCCAGCCGAACCTGCGTGACAACGACAAGGAACAGGCGGCACAGCCGACCGCCAGTGGCGGCCAGCCGGCCGAGACGAAGTCGGCGGTCAAGGTCGAAACCGCCCCGGCCGCACCGGAAGGTCAGGCGGCTGCGCTGGATGCCGCGAACAAGGCGACCGCCGACGCGTCCAATCCTGCGAATTGGATGGTTCCGGGCTTCGACATCCTTCGCGTCGAGCCCGATGGATCAACCGTCATCGCGGGACGCGCCCAGCCCGGCACCAAACTCGAAATTCTCAGCGGCAATACCGTTATCGGCACGGCGGACGTCGGTGCCGCCGGCGATTTCGCCGCCGTCTTTGACAAGCCGCTTGTTGCCGGCGACCACCAACTGACGCTGCGCAGCGTCGGTCAAGGTGGCGCAACCAAAACGTCCGAAGAAGTGGCGACGGTCTCCGTCCCGAAGGACTCGGACGGCCAGTTGCTGGCAATGGTGTCCAAGCCTGGCGAAGCGAGCCGCCTGATCACCACGCCTGAGGTCGATGCAAAGCCTGCGGACGTTGCTGTTCAGCCGAATGCGCAAGGCGGTGAGCCTGCGGGCACGCCCGAGACGCCGGCCAAACCCGCTGGCGTTCCGGGTCTTCAGGTTACCGCCGTCGAGATCGAGGGCGGGACGATGTACGTTGCCGGCAACGCCAAGCCTGGCGCGCTGGTGCGCATCTATGCCGACGATAAGTTCGTCGGCGAGATGAAGGCCGACGACAAGGGTAAATTCGTCGTCGACGGCACGATCGATCTGGCTGTCGGCAGCCACATCATCCGGGCCGACATGCTGAACGAGGACGGTGGCAAGGTGGCGATGCGCGCATCGGTACCCTTCGACCGGCCGGCAGGCAGTCAGGTGGCAGCCGTCGCGGGCTCGCAGTCGGAGGCGGCGAGCAACGGGCTTGATCGCTTGCGGAGCGAGGCGAGCAAGGCGGTTGCCTTGCTGAGGGGACTTTTCGCTGATGGCAAACGCCCCACCGCCGAGCAGCTTGCGGCGGCCCGTTCCGCCACGGAGTTCGCGCTGAAGTCGCTCGCTGACTTCAAACCGGCGGACAACGCAAACGAGGCGGTGGCGACCGCTGCCGCCGAAGCATCAAAAGCCGCGGCTGATGCACTCACCGCGCTCAAGTCGTCAAAGCAGGACCCGGCGAGTGTCGCGGCGGCGCTGGCAAAGGTCGAGGCAACTGTCGGCTCTGTGCTGACCCGGCCGAGTGCTGTCGCTGAGGCCGTTGTTGAGCCTGGGGCCACGACGACGGCGGACGCCGCCAAGGCGGCGGTGCCGCCGGTGGCCGAAGGCACCGGCAGTGCTGCCGCAGCGCCGGCTTCCGAACACGCAGCGGCAGCGGTACCGGTCGACACACCCGGGCAACCCGCGACGATCGAGCAGGCTCCGCTCAAGCAGAGCACGACTTCGGTCATCATCCGCCGTGGCGACACGCTCTGGCAGATTTCGCGCCGGGTCTACGGGGCAGGGGTTCGCTATACGACGATCTATCTTGCCAACCGGGAACAGATCGAAAATCCCGACTTGATCCGTCCAGGCCAGGTTTTCGGTGTTCCCGACGAGGCGATGTCCGAAGACGAATCGCGGGAAATGCACCGCAAGCACGTGAAGCACGAAGAATAGTCCGCCTTTTGCCGGCAATTCCATTGCGGCGAGAAGCATGCGGACCTATCTGTCAGAAAACGCGGCGTCTGCAAAAGGCGCCGCTTTTCATTGACGATCTCCAGCGCCGTGCATCTTTTCAGACGCACAAAGGACGCTGCAGCAGAACTGAAAGCGGACTGAGACGTGGCACCCCAGAACCAGAAAAAGACGGTTTCCGCCAACACGAGCAATCCGTTGGAGACCATCGCGAACCTCTGGCCCTATATGTGGCCGGCCGATCGCGCGGATCTGAAAATGCGGGTCGTCTGGGCGACTGTGATCCTGGTGGTCGCCAAGGTCGTCCTTATTCTCGTTCCCTATTTCTTCAAGTGGGCCACCGACGCCCTCAACAGCAGGCCGGAAGCGCTGGCCTCGTTGCCGCAATTCCTGACGGGCGCGGTCATGCTGGTGCTTGCCTACAACCTGGCGCGTCTCCTGCAGGCGGGCCTGAACCAGCTGCGTGACGCGCTCTTTGCGAGCGTCGGCCAGCATGCGGTGCGGCAGCTTGCCTACAGGACCTTCGTCCACATGCATCGGCTCTCGCTCCGCTTTCATCTCGAGCGGCGCACGGGCGGGCTTTCGCGTATTATCGAGCGCGGAACCAAGGGCATCGAGACCATCGTCCGGTTTACCATCCTGAACAGCGTGCCGACGCTCATAGAATTCCTACTGACGGCCGTGATTTTCTGGTGGGGCTACGGCTTCAGCTATCTCTTCGTGACGGCCGTGACGGTTTGGCTCTACATCTGGTTCACGGTGCGCGCCAGCGACTGGCGCATCGCTATTCGCCGGTCGATGAACGATAGCGATACCGACGCGAACACCAAAGCGATCGACTCGCTCCTTAACTTCGAGACCGTCAAATATTTCGGCAACGAAGAGATGGAGGCGAAGCGCTTCGACAAGTCGATGGAGCGTTACGAGCGCGCCGCGACCCAGGTTTGGACTTCGCTCGGCTGGCTGAACTTCGGTCAGGCGCTGATCTTCGGCGCGGGGACCGCAGTGATGATGACGATATCGGCGCTCGCCGTGCAGCGCGGCGATCAGACGATCGGTGATTTCGTCTTCGTCAACGCCATGCTGATCCAACTTGCCGTCCCCCTGAATTTCATCGGTTTTGTCTATCGCGAAATCCGCCAGGGCCTGACCGATATCGAGCACATGTTCGATCTGCTCGATGTTCAGGCAGAGGTGGTCGATCAGCCGGACGCGAAGGAACTGATGATCGGCAAGGGCGCGATCTCCTTCAGGGACGTGCATTTCGCCTACGATCCCGCTCGCCCAATCCTCAAAGGGATTTCCTTCGACGTTCCCGCCGGCAAGACGGTTGCGGTCGTTGGACCGTCCGGGGCAGGCAAGTCGACATTGTCGCGGCTGCTTTACCGCTTCTACGATGTCCAGGGGGGATTGATCACCGTCGACGGACAGGACGTTCGCGACGTGACGCAGAAAAGCTTGCGCGCGGTGATCGGCATGGTCCCGCAGGACACGGTGCTCTTCAACGATACGATCGCCTATAACATCCGTTACGGTCGCATCGAGGCGTCCGACTCTGAGGTCGAGGCGGCTGCCGAGGCGGCGCAGATCGCCGATTTCATCCGCGGCCTTCCGGAAGGTTTCCGGGCCATGGTCGGCGAACGCGGGCTGAAACTTTCAGGTGGCGAGAAACAGCGCGTGGCGATCGCGCGCACGATCCTGAAGGAGCCGCCGATCCTGATTCTCGACGAGGCGACATCCGCGCTCGATACCAAGACGGAACAGGAAATTCAGGCGGCACTGGATGTCGTGTCCCGCAACCGCACGACGCTCGTCATCGCCCACCGCCTGTCGACGGTCATCCATGCCGACGAGATCATCGTGCTCAAGGATGGCGTGATCGCCGAGCGCGGTACCCATGGGGAACTGATCGATCGCGATGGCCTTTACGCTTCCATGTGGAGCCGCCAGCGCGAGGCGACACAGGCGGAAGAGCAGTTGAAGCGGGTGCGCGAGAGCGACGATCTGGGCATCATCGACCGCGGCCAGCCGGCTGCTTGACGATCGGTGGCGAGCGCGGCATTTGACGCTGATTGTTGCCGCTTCGACGTTGCCGGAGTCCGGATTTCGCGCTACTGCATGTTTCCGTAAATCGTCGCCGATTTAGGGATAAAACATGCGGCAATTCAAAGTGCTACCGCGTCCTTTGCGCGTCTGATTGGACGAGCGGCGCTGTAGATCACCTTCCAAGTCAAATCTGGAGTAGAGTTCATGAGCTTGGTCAACACGGTGCGTAACACGCTCGTTCCGGTGCACAAGGAAGGTTACCGCTTCATTGCGATCTTCTTCGTTGTGTCGCTGGCGCTCGGCTTGCTGTGGGAACCGCTGATGTGGATCGGCTTCCTCCTGACCGCGTGGTGCGCCTACTTCTTCCGGGATCCCGAACGCATGACCCCGATCGACGATGACCTCGTGATCAGCCCAGCCGACGGCCGCGTCTCCTCGATCGCCGTGGTGACCCCGCCGGATGAATTGGGCCTGGGGTCGACGCCCATGCTGCGCATCTCGGTTTTCATGAATGTCTTCAATTGCCATGTGAACCGCGCCCCGATGAGTGGAACCGTGCGCCGCATCGCCTATCGAACCGGCAGGTTCGTAAACGCCGAGCTCGACAAGGCCAGCCACGAAAACGAACGCAATGGCCTCGTCATCGAGACAAAGCACGGCGAAATCGGCGTGGTCCAGATTGCCGGCCTGGTCGCTCGGCGCATTCTCTGCTGGACCGCGCAAAATGCGCCTCTCGAAGCGGGCGAGCGCTTTGGCCTCATCCGGTTCGGCTCCCGGCTTGATGTGTTTCTGCCAGAGGGAGCCGAGCCGCGCGTCAGCGTCGGCCAGACCGCCGTCGCCGGCGAAACGGTGCTTGCTGAGTTCGGCTCCGCGAAGGGGCCAGTGGTCAGCCGCCGCGCATAAGGAGCCGTCATGGAAGAGCCCCAGCCCGAAAAGCCGACGGAAGCAGTGCAAACGGCCGCGGAGGTGGATGGATCGAACGACAAGGCGCGCGGGCCGCGTCTGCGCGAAATTCCGCTGCGGCTGATGATCCCCAATATGATCACCGTGCTGGCGATTTGCGCCGGCCTGTCCGGCATCCGGCTCGCTTTCGAGAACCGTGTCGAACTGGCAGTCGCGATGGTGCTGTTTGCAGCGTTTCTGGACGGTATCGACGGACGGGTCGCCCGCCTGCTCAAGGCGACGTCCAGCTTCGGCGGCCAGATGGATTCGCTCGCAGACATCATCAATTTCGGCGTCGCCCCGGCGCTGGTTCTTTATGTGTTTGTGCTTGACCAGGCGCGGTCGATCGGCTGGATCGCGGCATTGATCTACGCGATTGCCACAGGATTGCGCCTGGCCCGCTTCAACGTCATGGCCGAGCGCCAGGTCAAGGCATCGTGGCAGTCGGAATATTTCGTCGGTGTTCCAGCACCTGCCGGCGCCATGCTGGTGCTGCTGCCGGTCTATCTCGGTCTGCTCGGCCTTGCGCCGGAGCGGCTGTTTGCGCTCATCGCTTCCGCCTATACGGTGCTGATTGCCTTCCTTCTGGTCAGCCGCCTGCCGGTCTGGTCCGGCAAGTCGGAGAACCGCCTGCGCCGCGATCTCGTGCTCCCGGCCATTCTCGTCGTCGTCTTCTATGTCGCGACGCTGATGACCTATACGTGGGAAACGATGGTGGTGACGGCGCTCGCCTATCTGATCAGCTTGCCGTTCGGCGCCCGCTCCTGGCAGCGCAAATATGGCGACTGGCCGGCGCACCCGGCGCACGGCGGCGATGGACTGCCCGGCGACAACGACGAGAGCGGCGCGTAAGCGGATTCCCGAACGCATTTGGCTGTTGGGTGTACCCTCATCCGCATCCGCCTGCCGGCGCCTCCCTGCAAGCGAGCGAACGGAACTCGCAGCAATGTTCCGCCGGAGGCGAGCTACAATGCGGTGATTGCCTCTTCCCGCCCGCGGGAAGAGGGCTACTGCATGTTTCCCTAAATCGGAACATTCCCGTTCGAACCGACGTTTGCGAAGAGCCTCCCGCAAAGGCGTCGATATGCCGAAAGAGACAAATCAACCGACCATTCTCATCACCGGCTCGAGCGGTTTTCTTGGCCAAGCGGTCGCCCGTGGCTTGCGAGATTCATACCGTGTGATCGGCTTCGACCTGGCCGCTCCTAAAGGACCTTCCGACAGTTTCGAGACGATCGAGATAGACCTTACCTCCGATGACAGCGTGAAGGCGGCCGTAGAGGCCTTGGGTGAGCGCAGCGGCGGCCACTTGGTCTCGGTTATCCATCTCGCCGCATATTACGACACGACCGGCAAGAGCAATCCGAAGTATGATGCCGTCAATGTGCAAGGGACCCGCCGGCTGCTCGCCGCGCTGCAAGACCTGGAGACAGAGCAGTTCGTCTTCGCAAGCACGCTGCTGGTGCACGCTCCGAGTCCCGAGAAAGGCGTGCCGATCGACGAGGGCTCTCCGCTCGAACCGTCCTGGGCCTATCCGAAGTCGAAGGCCGAAACCGAGGCATTGATTGCGAAAGAGCGCGGCAGGATCAAGACGGTGATCCTCCGGCTTGCCGGCGTCTACGACGAGGACTGCCGCGCCACATTCATCGCGCAACAGATCGCCCGCATCTTCGAGCGACTCCCCACAGCCTACTTTTTCAGTGGTGATCTTGGGGCAGGGCAGCCCTACCTGCACAAAGACGATTTGGTTGAAGTCCTTGTGCGCACCGTCGACCGGCGCGGCGAATTGCCGGACGAAAGCGTGATGCTGATCGGCGAGGAAGAAACCCTGTCCTATGGGAATCTGCAGAAACGCTTCGGTGAGCTTATCCATGGCGAGCACTGGCGTACGCTCGTCCTGCCCAAGGGCCTCGCCAAGACGGGGGCATGCGTACAAACAGAGGTGCTCGACCAGGAGACGGACATCAAACCCTGGATGATCGAGAATTCGGACGATCACTACGAGATCGACATTTCCCGCGCCCGAAGCCTGCTCGACTGGAAGCCCAAACATAGCCTTGCAGACACGCTGCCGGAAATGATCGCACGGCTGAAGGAAGACCCGACCGATTGGTACGCGAAGAACAAGCTGGAACCTTCTGCGGTAGCCGCCTCTGAGCCGGAGATCGAGCAGGCCGAGAAGAGGCTCGAGCAACCGCTGGAGCGCAGCGACGAAGAGGTTGAGGCTGCCGTGGAGCAACACCGACTGCGTACGCTCTGGGCGCCGCTGTCGAACGTCGCGCTGGGCCTGTGGCTTGTCGCCTCGGCGATGACGCTCGGCCTTTTTGATCCCGTTGGCGCGCCGCTGCCTCCCGCGCTAGGGCACGAAATTGCTGAAGCCGATATCCGCAATGCGCGTCTCGGTGTGAGCGAGATCGTGTCCGGACTGCTCGTCGTCGCATTCGCGCTGTTCGGGATGTATCGCCGTTGGTCCTGGGGGCAGTGGATCACGACGGCTCTCGGCGTTTGGATCATGTTCGCCCCGCTCGTCTTCTGGACGACAAGTGCCGCCGCCTATGCGATTGACACGCTCACCGGCATGCTGATCCCGGTTTTCGCCGTTATGACCCCGCCGACCCCGGGCATCAGCAGGCGGGCGCTGGCGGCGGACGACGACCGCCCACTCGGCTGGAGCTACTCGCCGTCCTCATTCACCCAGCGTATCCCGATCGTGGCGCTCGCCTTCGTCGGTCTGTTCGTCTCGCGCTACCTCGCCGCCTATCAGATGGGGCATATTGACGGCTTATGGGATCCGTTCTTCGGGCCGGGCGGGGCCCCAGTCCGCAATGGCAGCGAGGCCGTCGTCACGTCGTGGGTGTCGAAGGGCTTCCCGATCGCCGATGCCGGGCTCGGCGCCTTTGCCTATGTGCTCGACATTCTTGCCGGCGCGATCGGTGACCGCCGCCGATGGCGCACCATGCCTTGGATGGTGCTGCTGTTCGGTTTGTTGATCGTCCCGCTAGGTGCGGTCAGCGTCTCGTTCATCATTATCCAGCCGCCGCTGATCGGCGCGCTTTGCACGCTCTGCATCGTCCAGGCAGCGGTCACCGTCGCGCTGATCCCCTATTCGGTCGACGAGGTGTTGGCGACGATCCAGTATCTGTGGCGGGCGAAGAGGGCTGGCGAGCCGTTTTGGCGGACATTCTGGATGGGCGGCCCCGCGCTTTCGGAAAACCAGACGCCAGGACCCGACCTCGACCGTCCCGCCTCCCAACTGCTGAAGGAATTCATCACGGGCGGCGTGAATTTCCCCTGGACGCTCGTGGCGAGCGTTCTGCTCGGCACGATATTGATGGCGACACCGCTCGTCTTCGGGAGTGATCCGCCTCTCTATTACAGCGATCACGTCGTCGGCTGCACCGTCATCATGGTCGCGGTCACGGCGATGGCGGAGGTCGTCCGCCCGGTGCGCTTCCTGAACGTCGCGCTTGGTGCATGGGTTGTGGCATCGCCATTTTTGCTCGCTGGGGGTGGCATGGTCGCCGCATTCGCTGACATCGCGATCGGGTTGGCGCTGATCGCGCTCAGCTTGCCGCGCGGGACGCGCAGTGAGGAGCACTATGGCGGATGGGACCGGGCTATTGTCTGAAATGCATGGCCCAATCAGATCAGTTCCGCAAGCGCCATCATCAGCAGGAAGCCGACGGCATTGGCAATCGCCGAGGACTGCTGGAACTGATGCGACTCTGCCTCGGGCACAAGGTCGGTCATGGTGAGGTAGAACATGCCGCCTGCTCCCATCGCAAAAAGGAAACCCAAGACCGTTTCCGAAAGCCCCTTCAGAAAGAACCATCCGGCCACAGCCGAAACGAACAAAGAGAGGCCGATGAGCGAGGTCCACCCGAGTATTTGCCGGTTCGCGCCCTTCTGCTCCTCGTCGAGGATCAATTCGCCGATGCTCATGCCCTCGCTGAGGTTGTCGATACAGATGGCCAGGCCCACGATCAGCGCCACGCCAGGCTCGAAGACCGCGCCGACGCCGATCGCCATACCTTCGATCAGTTCTTCCGCACTCGTGCCACCGGCCAGCACGGCAACATTGCCGCCGAGCGGCTTCCAGCGCCGGTGCAAGCGCTCGACCGCACGCTTTTGATCCGCTTCCGGTCCTGCCATTTGCCAGCGATTGACGTAGAGGTCGAGAGTATAGACGAGAGCCAATCCGAGCAGAAATCCGGTGACGACGAGCGGGACGCTCGCCAGTTCCAGGGACTTTGGCATCATTTCAAACGCGAAAGTGCCGAGCAGAACGCCGGCTGCGAAGCCGACGGTGATCGAAACCACCAGGCTGGACGGCCTGATCGAGATCGCGATCAGCCCGCCCATCGGCGACGCGAGAGCCGCGGCAGAGGCGACTCCCAGCGTAATCAGCAGATCATTGTTCATCACCAGCCAGGAAAGGTTCAGGCGACCTTGTCTTCCGGCGGACGCTCGTCAAGCCTGCCAATCTTCCCCGTTTGCGCTTCAGAGGACGAAGGCACCACCCACAGTAGCCCCCGGCCAGATTTAATCCATCAACATGGTCGCGCCTCTTCACATGAACGCAACCGGCGCCGCTGCCGAAGGTTCCAAAGAGAAGATATTGCTTTGCGGTCTGCTTTCTCCACGAGGACCCTGGTCACCTCAGGGCAGGGGGCAGAGCCCGGTTGCTCACTCCGGCATCCGATAGTCGACGATCTTGTTTTCGCGCACGATGAAGAGCTTGCCGGTCTCCGTCTGCTCAGGACCGACGAGCGGCATCAGCGCCGCCGCGACTTCGGATGGATGCGGCACGGTCATCGGATCTTCGCCGGGCATCGCCTGGGCCCGCATTGCGGTGCGCGTCGGCCCCGGATCGACGCTGAGAATGCGCAGTGGCAGCCGTTGGGTTTCGTGCGCCCAGGTGCGTGCCAGTGCTTCTACAGCGGCCTTGGAAGCAGAGTAGGGCCCCCAGAACGGCCGGCACTTGTGCGCAGCGCCCGATGAGATAACAAGCGCACGGCCCGCGTCGGATTTAACGAGCAGCGGCTCGACCGACCGGATCAGCCGCCAGGTCGCGGTGACGTTGATGGTCATCACCTTTTCGAACACCTTGGCCTCGACATGGCCGATCGGCGAAATCGTGCCGAGCACGCCCGCATTGGCAACGAGGATATCGAGTTTGCCCCAGCGCTCGTGGATTGCTCCTCCAAGCTTGTCGATTGCCGCCATGTCCGCGAGGTCGAAGGGGACGAGTGTCGCGGAGCCGCCGACCGCTTTGATGGCATCGTCCAGTTCTTCGAGGCCGCCGACTGTGCGCGCGCAGGCGATGACGTGCGCGCCAGCCTTGGCAAGTTCGAGGGCGGTGAAATAGCCGATACCGCGCGATGCGCCGGTGACCAGGGCGACCCGGTCTTTCAGATTGGGCGTCATTTGTTGTCTTTTATCCGTTGCTGGCGAGAACCGAGAGTTTGCGGACGTTGCTGGCGCCTTCCTGATCGAGCAGGCGCGTCGGGTAGTCACCGGTGAAATAGTGATCGGTGAATTGCGGAGCTTGCGGGTCGCGGGGCGCACCGCCGACAGCCCGGTAGAGCCCGTCGATCGACAGGAACTCGAGCGAGTCGGCACCGATGAAGCGGCACATGGACCCGAGATCGGAATGCTGGTTGGCGAGCAACTTGTCGCGGTCCGGCGTATCGATGCCATAGAAGTCCGGATGGAAGATCATCGGGCTGGCAACCCGGATATGCACTTCGCGTGCACCGGCATCGCGGATCATCTGCACGATCTTGACCGACGTCGTCCCGCGCACGATAGAATCATCGACGAGTACCACGCGCTTATCCTTGATCATGGCACGGTTGGCCGAATGCTTCAGCTTGACGCCGAACGCCCGGATCTGCTGCGTCGGCTCGATGAAGGTCCGTCCGACATAGTGGTTGCGGATGATGCCGTATTCGAAGGGAATGCCGCTCTGCTGTGCATAGCCGAGCGCGGCCGGAGTGCCGCCGTCGGGCACAGGAACGACCACATCCGCCTCGACCGGCGATTCCTTGGCAAGATTGACGCCCATGTTCTTGCGCGCCACGTAGACGCTGCGACCGCCGACGACCGAATCCGGGCGGGCGAAGTAGACATATTCGAAGAGGCAGAGTCGTTCCGGCTGCCGTGCCTCGGGCTTGCGCGTATCGATCGAGATCGAGCCGTCCGGCTGGATCTCGCAAATGACCACTTCGCCGTTCTCGATATCACGGATGTACTTGGCGCCAATGATGTCGAGAGCGCAGGTTTCCGAGCAGAAGATCGGTTTGCCGTCGAGTTCGCCCATGACGAGGGGGCGGATACCGATCGGATCGCGTGCGGCAATCAGCTTGGTGCGCGTCATCGCGAGCATTGAATAGCCGCCTTCCATCTGGCGGATGGCGTCGATGAAGCGATCGGAGGAGGAGCTCTGCTTGGAGCGGGCAATGAGGTGAAGGACAACTTCGGTGTCGGAGGTAGACTGACATATCGCACCGTCGGCAATCAACTGGCGGCGCAGCGTCAGCCCGTTGGTGAAGTTGCCGTTATGGGCGATAGCGATGCCGCCGACTTCGAGCTCGGCAAAGAGCGGCTGAACATTGCGCAGCGCGACCTCGCCGGTCGTCGAGTACCGCGTGTGTCCGATGGAAATATAACCGGGCAGCTTGGCCAGCGTGGCGGGGTCGGTATAGTGGTCTCCGACGAGACCCATGCGCTTTTCGGTATAGAACTGCTTGCCGTCGAAGGTGACGATACCGGCCGCTTCCTGGCCGCGATGCTGGAGCGCGTGCAATCCAAGTGCCGTCAGGGTGGCTGCATCCGGATGCCCCAGAATGCCGAAAACTCCGCATTCCTCGTGCAGGGTGTCGCCATCGAGTTCGTCGTGGATTTCACTGGATCTGAGATCAGTCATCACAAGTTCGCCTTTTGCTCCATGCCGGTGCGCATATCGTGATCAGGCTGCCCGTCTTCAAGCGATCTTAACCGAAAACGGCAGCAAGCGTTATTTCCAAATGGACAAAGCCCGCGCAGCGGGCCTTGTCGCAAACTGATGTCCTGTCTCAGCCGTTCGTCGGCCCATCCTCGACGGGCGGCTGTTCGGTCGCGCCCGGAGGGGTTTCGGGTTCGCCTTCGCCCGTGGTGTCCTTGCCGCGCAAGCGGTCGAGGATAGTGGCGTCGGCCTCTTCCGGCAAAAGTGCAATCAGCTTGTTGCCGAGATTGTCGAGCAGCGGTTTCGATTTCGCCTGGGTCACCCAGATCGGCTGCTGTTGCGGTGCCACCAGCCAGTTGAAGAACAGCATGGCGACGACGACAAGCAGGATGCCGCGGGCGGCGCCGAATAGGAAGCCCAGAGTCCGGTCGAGCGCGCCGATGCGGCTGTCGATGATGAAATCGGCGATCCGCATCGTGATGAAGGAAATGACGATCAGCGCCACCAGGAAGACGACGGCAGCCGAGCCGATCATCGCGACCGTGTCACTGCTGGTGTATTGCGAGGCGTAGGGCAGCAAGTAGGGATAGAGGAAATAGGCGGCCACTGCCGCGCCGACCCAACTCGCGACCGACAGGACCTCGCGCGAGAACCCGCGGACCATGGCGAGGATGGCCGAAAACAGCGCAACGCCGAGAACGATACCATCGAGAATTGTAATGGGCATGTTGTCCTTACTCCGACCCCGTCTTGATCCGGGCCACACCAAGCTTATCCGCCGTCGATCCTGTCTGCACGCGCTCAGAGCGTCTTTCCACGACCAATTGTCAAGGCGCACTTCTGCGGATGCTCTTGCCGATCCCCGCCGAGGTCATTCGTCTTCGCCTTCCGTCGGCCTCAGAGCGCTGCGCGATCCGGCGATACGCGCCACGAGATCCGGCAGGCTCTCCATTTCGCTCCACCGGCCGTTGCCGTTCTTCGGCAGCTCGGTCGATGCAGACGGCAATACGGCCTGGGAGAAACCGAGCTTCTCGGCTTCCTTGAGACGTTGGGCGGTATGCGCAACCGGCCGGATAGCTCCCGACAAGCTGACTTCGCCGAAATAGACGCAATCGGCCGGAAGGGCAAGCCCGGCAAGCGATGAAACCAGCGCGGAAGCGACCGCAAGGTCGGCGGCAGGCTCGGAAATGCGATAACCGCCGGCAATATTGAGATAAACATCGTGTTGCCCTAGGCGAACGCCGCAATGGGCTTCAAGCACGGCCAGGATCATCGAGAGGCGGGCGGAATCCCAGCCGACGACTGCACGGCGCGGTGTTCCGAGCGAGGTCGGCGCGACGAGCGCCTGCACTTCCACCAGCACCGGCCGGGTTCCTTCCATGCCGGCGAAGACCGCGGCCCCCGGTGACTTCTCGTTGCGCTCTCCGAGAAACAGCTCCGAAGGATTGGCGACTTCGCGCAGGCCCCTGTCCGACATCTCGAACACGCCGATCTCGTCGGTCGGACCGAAGCGGTTCTTAACGGTCCGGAGGATACGATAGTGATGCCCGCGATCGCCTTCGAAATAGAGCACGGCATCGACCATGTGCTCGACGACACGCGGGCCGGCGATCTGGCCCTCCTTCGTCACATGGCCGACGAGCACGACCGCCGTCCCGGTCTGCTTGGCGAAGCGGATCATCGCCTGGACGCCGGTCCGTACCTGGGTCACGGTCCCGGGCGCAGAATCGACGATGTCGCTCCAGAGCGTCTGGATCGAATCGATGATGACGAGGTCGGGGCGCTTGCCGTCGGCGAGCGTCGCCAGGATGTCCTCGACATTGGTCTCGGCCGCAAGAAGCACGTCGCTGTCCGCTGCCCCGAGCCGCTGGGCGCGCAGACGCACCTGGGCGACTGCCTCCTCGCCCGAGACATAAATGACGCGATGCTTGCGGCGGGAAAGGGCCGCCGCCGCCTGCATCAGCACGGTCGACTTGCCAATGCCGGGATCGCCACCGACGAGCAAAGCCGAGCCGCGCACGAAGCCGCCGCCAGTGACGCGGTCGAGTTCGGATATGCCAGTCTCGATACGGGGCGCGTCCTCGATCTCGCCGGAAAGGGTGGTGAGCGCGACGGGCCGCCCCTTCTTCGGCGCGCGCGACGGACCGCCGCCGATGCCGGCGGTCGGGTCTTCCTCAATGATCGTGTTCCACTCGCCGCAGCCATCGCACTTGCCCGCCCAGCGGGAATGGACCGTGCCGCAATTTTGGCAGATGAACTGGGTGCGGGCTTTCGCCATCGAGACTAGCTTTCGGATATGCGGGAGGCTGCGTGAATATGGCCGCGATTGGGAGAATCACCGCCGCTGTTCACATAATGCCGCGAAATGCGGTCTGAAAGGGCGTTTTTCGACGACTGTCCGTTGAAGCAGCGAGGTCCGGCGTTCAAGCACTGCCGACATAGCTTCGATAATAGCGATGCCCAAGGCTCGTCAGCAGCTCGTAACCGATCGTTCCGCCGGCGCGCGCGACGTCGTCTATCGCGACGTTGCGGCCGAAGAGCTCGATATAGTCGCCGGCGCGCACGGCCGTTTCCGGCAGGTCGGTGACGTCGAACAGGCTGAGGTCCATGGTGACCCGGCCAACATGCGGCACCTTCCTGCCATGCAGGAAGCCATAGGCGCCCGAGGGCATCGCCTGCCTGAGCGTCACACCGCCGCCGGATACCGAACGGTGATACCCATCGGCGTAGCCGATCGCGACCGTTGCGATGCGGCTCTCGCGGGCGAAACGAGCCGAAGCGCCGTAGCTCGCCGTGGCGCCGGAGGGGACCGTGCGCACCTGGATGATGCGCGCTTCGGCAGTCACCACCGGCTTCATCGGGTTGATCGCGCCGTTCACCGCCTCGCCGCCATAAACAGCGATTCCGGGACGGGTAAGATCGAAATGGTAGTCCTTGCCGAGGAAAACACCGCCGGAATTCGCAAGGCTCGCCGGGACGCCCTCGAAGGCGGCGACCGCCTCACGGAAGCGCTCGAGCTGGTAGAGATTCATCGGATGTTTTGGATCATCGCCGCAGGCAAGATGGCTCATGATCAACACGGGTGAAAAGCTTGCCGGACGCGCGGGGTCGTTGGCAAGCGCGACGGCTTCCTCGACCGACAGCCCGAGCCGGTTCATGCCGGTGTCGACGTGAAGCACGCAAGGATGGTCCCCGCGTTCGGAAAGCGCCGCCATGAAGACGGCGAGTTGTTCCTCCGAGTTGATGATCGGCACGAGATCATTGTCGAAGAAAAGTTCCTCATTGCCGGGCCACATGCCGGCCAGAATGTAGATGCGCCCATCCGGAACCAACGGACGGAGCTCCGCGCCTTCTTCCGCGTTGGCGACGAAGAAGTCGCGTGCACCAGCGGCGTAAAGGGCAGGGGCCGCCTGCGCGATGCCAAGCCCATAGGCATCCGCCTTGAGAACGGCAGCCGCGCAAGCCGTGCCGGAGCGCTCGTTCATGGCGCGCCAATTGTCGGCCAGCGCCGCGAGGTCGATGGTGAGCCTGTTCGAGGCGGAGAGGAATTCTGGGTCGTGCATACCGGAAGCTCTGAGTGGACGATACAGCAGCAATACATCCTGGCGGCGATGGCCGCAAACGATCCGCTGCCGTCGGCGGTGCGTCGGCCGGACGTCACGAGCACTTTTGTGCAAGACGCGCAATGATGATGCCGCTAACCTTTGCGCGATGCAGACGATCTCGCAGGAAGAGGCCATCGAGGCCATGCCGCTCAAGGGTGCCGAGCAGACACGCTTTTGGCGTGATGCGCGGTTTAAGGGTATGGAATGCCTGAGCGCCACCTTCATCACCCATGAGTTTGCGCCCCATGCCCATGACACCTTCAGCATCGGCGCAATCGAGGCGGGCTCGCAGATCAGCACGATCAAGGGCGAACGATCGCAGACCGGCCCCGGCGATCTCTATCTCATCAATCCCGACGAGATTCACGACGGGCACCCGGGTCTCGATGGTTACCGATACCGCATGATCTATCCGTCCGTGGACCTGCTCGTCGATGTCATCGAGGACGTCACCGGTCGCGCCTTCAGAGGAACACCCTGCTTCTCGCGACTGCTGCTCCGTGATCCGGAGCTTGCCGTTGCCTTCCATCGCGCCCACAGGGCCCTCGAGGGAAAGGCGGGCGCCCTGGAGGCGGACGAGGGAATGTTCGGCTTCCTGGCCAAGCTGTTCCAGCGTCACGGCAGCGCCATCATCCTTCCCGTGGAGACGCGCGAGCCTTCGGCCGTGCATCGTGCCAGAGACTATCTGATCGCCAACTATTCCCGCGACCTTGGCCTCGACGAGCTTGCCGATGTGGCCGGGCTCAGCCGTGCGCATCTGATCCGCGCATTCCGCAAGAAATTCCACATTACCCCGCACGCCTTCTTGACCGATAAGCGCGTGCGCGAAGCAAAGACGCTCCTGCGGCAGGGCTGGTCGGCGGTCGACACCGCCTATCATTGCGGCTTTGCCGATCAGGCGCATTTCACGCGCCACTTCAAAGCAAGAACCGGCGTCACTCCGGGCGCGTTCCGAGCTGGCTGATCACTTTCGTTCAAGACGCACCGCCTTCTTCGCATTTATTGCGTTGATGCAATTGGAATGCGGAGTGAAGGGCGTGAACACAAAGGATGTTTTTCGAGAGTTTGCCGGTGGCGTCAGGGCCATGGCGCCGCTCATTATTGCCGTTATGCCGATCGGCCTTGTCTTCGGTGCCGTTGCGGCGAGCAAGGGCCTGTCCGGCCTCGAAGTGACGCTGATGAGCGCCTTGGTCTTTGCCGGCGGCTCGCAGTTCGTCGCCATGGACATCTGGAGTCATCCGGCGTCCTGGGGCGCGCTCGGTTTTTCGGCGTTGCTCGTCAATATCCGGCATGTGCTGATGAGCGCCTCGATCGGCGCCAAGATGCCCGCCTTTTCCGGCCCGGCGAAATACGCCGCAATGCTGTTGCTTGCCGATGAAATCTGGGCAATGGCCGAGACTCGGGTGGCACAGACGCGCCTGTCGCCCGCCTGGTATGCCGGTCTTGCGGTGCCTTTCTACTTCGTGTGGGTTTTGACCAGCCTCGCGGGCTCGGTCGCCGGCGCTTTCCTTGGCGACCCGAAGGCAATCGGCCTCGACTTTGCCTTTCCGGCGGTCTTCGTCGTTCTGCTGATGGGATTTTGGAAAGGGCGGGAGACCGGCGCCGTGCTCGCGGCAAGCGCGGCGGCAGCAGTGCTGACCCACCAATTGCTTCTCGGGGTCTGGTACATCGCCGCGGGGGCTGTTGCCGGCGTCGTTGCAACGCTTGTCATCGATCAGTGCCGAGAGGCCTGTGCATGACAGTCGATCCGAACGTTTTCCTCGCGATCCTGGCGATGGCCGCAGCGACAGTGCTGACACGCGTCAGCGGCCTGCTGCTCATCCGTTTCGTGACGATCGGACCGCAGCAAAGAAGGGCATTGGAAGCCATCCCGCCAGCTGTCCTGATAGCCGTCATCGCCCCGACGGCGCTCACCGGACCGGCCGAGACTCTTGCGGTGCTCGCGACTGCGCTCGCCGCAACAAGGCTGCCGCTGCTCGCGGCGGTAGCCACCGGGGTCTTCGTTGTGGCCGTTGCGAGAGCGACGATTGGAGCGTGAGCGGCTGGTGCCAGGATTGAACGTGATCCGGTCAGCCGATTTTCGCCCCTCATCCCGCTGCCGCGACCTTCTCCCCGTGGCCACGGGGAGAAGGGACTCGCGGCGCCACCTATGCTCCCTCTTCACCCAAGCAGGACGAAGAGGCTGGGAGCGTGCAGCTTGCCCCCTTCTCGCTGTCAAGACGGGGAGAAGGTCGCGACAGCGAGGTGTGCAATTCACGCGTGGCGAACAGCCGCGGTTCAGTGCTCGTACTGTGTGAAGGACGGATCCGCCAGGTCCGAAAAGCGTGTGTATTCGGATTGGAAGGCGAGCTTCACCGTGCCGGTCGGTCCGTGGCGCTGCTTGGCGATGATCACGTCGGCCGTGCCCTTGACCTTGTCCATCTGCATCTTCCACTCTTCGTACTTCGGATCGAGTTCGTCGCGCGGCTCCATGTTCTTCACGTAGTATTCCTCGCGGAACACGAAGAGCACCACGTCGGCGTCCTGCTCGATCGATCCCGATTCGCGCAGGTCCGAGAGCTGCGGGCGCTTGTCCTCACGGCTTTCCACGGCGCGCGAGAGCTGTGAGAGCGCGATGATCGGCACGTTCAGTTCCTTGCCGAGTGCCTTAAGGCCGGTGGTGATTTCAGTGATTTCCTGCACACGGTTGTCGCCTGCCTTCTTCGAACCGGTCATGAGCTGGACGTAGTCGACGACGAGCACGTCGAGACCGCGCTGACGCTTGAGGCGACGTGCGCGCGCCGCGAGTTGGGCGATCGAAATGCCACCGGTCTGGTCGATATAGAGCGGCACCTTCTGCATCATCATCGAGCAGGCGACGAGCTTCTCGAAATCGGCTTCCGAAATGTCGCCGCGGCGGATCTTCGAGGACGAAACCTCGGTCTGCTCGGAGATGATACGCGTGGCGAGCTGCTCGGACGACATTTCGAGCGAATAGAAGCCGACGACACCGCCGTTCTTTGCCTTGAAGGAGCCGTCCGGTTGCACCTCCGGCTCGTAAGCGGCGGCGATGTTGTAGGCGATGTTGGTCGCGAGCGATGTCTTGCCCATGCCTGGGCGACCGGCGAGGATGATCAGGTCCGAGCGCTGCAGGCCGCCCATCTTTCCATCGAGCGAATGGATACCCGTCGAAATGCCGGAGAGATGGCCGTCCCTATCCTTCGCGGTCGCAGCCATGTCGATGGCGAGCGTCACAGCGTCGCTGAATGACTGGAAGCCGCCATCATAGCGTCCTGTTTCGGCAAGCTCGAAAAGGCGCCGCTCCGCGTCCTCGATCTGGCTCTGGGGCGGCATGTCGAGCGGCGCGTCATAGGCGATGTTGACCATGTCCTCGCCGATGGTGATCAGCGAACGCCGCAGCGCAAGATCGTAGATGGCACGGCCGTAATCCTCGGCATTGATGATCGAAACGGCCTCGGCGGCAAGGCGCGCGAGATATTGGGCAACAGTCAGGTCGCCGACTTTTTCGTCCGCCTTGAGGAAGGTCTTGATCGTGACCGGATTGGCGGTCTTGCCCATGCGGATGATCTCGCCGGCGACCTCGAAGATGCGACGGTGCAACGGCTCGAACAGATGCACCGGCTTCAGGAAATCGGACACCCGGTAGAACGCATCGTTGTTGACCAGGATTGCGCCAAGCAGCGCCTGCTCAGCTTCGAGATTGTTCGGCGCTTCGCGATAGTGCTGGTCCGCCTGATCCTTGGCCAAGGGGGCGAGCTTGCGCGCTGCGTCGTTCATCGATCGTTCCATTTCCGCGTGTATAGGGTATGTGAGCTATCCGGTTTGCTGCCTACTGTCCTGCGGGTCAAGTGCTGCCGTGCAACAGTCGTGAACCATGCAACCACGCTCGCGGTCTTTGCCCGTTGTTCGACTGTTCCACAGGCACGCGTCACAAACGGCGAAAATGCGATCGCGGCGATTGACGCTGCGAACCGGGCGAAAGGTATCTGATTCGCGCTCAAACGTCTTTTGTGAAGCGCAGTCGAGCGCCCGAGCCGGCACGCGCGCAAAGCATCCGCAGGAACACTCTCGTCCGCAGTAAGACTCTCGCGCAAATGAAAAGGCCCGGATCGCAGGATCCGGGCCCTCAATTCAGGTCTGCTTCGAAGCTTATTCTTCTTCAGCTTCGAACTCAGCTTCCGGGTTGAAGAAGTCTTCCGGCTTCAGGGCGTCTTCGTCGACGCCGTAGATGGCGTCAGCAGACGTCAGGCTTTCACCCTTGGCCTGGCGCTCGGCTTCTTCGGCCGAACGGGCAACGTTGATTTCAACGCCGATCTCGACTTCCGCGTGCAGGTGCAGCGTCACCTTGTGCAGGCCGATGGACTTGATCGGGTGGTTGAGGTCGACCTGGTTGCGGTTGATGTTGAAGCCTTCGGCAGCAAGCGTCTCGACGATGTCACGGGCGGCAACCGAGCCGTAGAGCTGGCCGGTTTCACCAGCGGAGCGGACGATGATGAAGGACTTGCCGTCGAGCTTGTCTGCGACCTTCTGGGCTTCGGACTTGCGCTCGAGGTTGCGGGCTTCGAGCGTTGTGCGCTCGGCTTCGAAACGTGCCTTGTTGGCGGCGTTGGCGCGCAGCGCCTTGCCGAGCGGCAGCAGGTAGTTGCGTGCGAAGCCGTCGCGAACCTTTACGGTTTCGCCCATCTGGCCGAGCTTGGCGATGCGTTCGAGGAGAATGACTTCCATTTCGATTTCCTTTCAGTTTGTCGTTGTTTCGTTGGTCAGTTTTTTCCCGTCGGCGTGACCGCGATGGTGCGTCGCGTGTCGGTCAAGCCAGACAGGAGGAAGAACACAGCCGGGATCGTGAAGACGAGCACCGACAGGTAGGCGATCCACAGAACGGGAAGCCGCCAGGACTTGCCACGTGTGCGGAAATGGAATGAGGCAAAGCCCGAGAGCAGGAAGCCTGCGCCGAACGTGCCGCAAATGAGAGCGCCGACGGCCGCCGACGCTCCGCCGACAAAAGCGAGGACCAGGCCGGCGAGAAACGCGAAAATGGCATTGCGAGGCATTCTCAACGACGACGGAATGTCTTCGCGCGGACGCAGCGACCCTCCGGACATCTGGACGATCCGGGTCGCGAGGTAATAGGCGGCAAACAGCATCAGCACCCAGATTGCGCCCTGCACGAGCGGCAGCGCGAGTGTGAACATCGACTTGATCTGGGCAATTGCTGCGGCATCCGGATTGTAGAGCGGCTCCTGCGCCTTTACCGCCTCGATCACCATGTCGATCATCTGGTCCGAGACGCTGGAATCGTAACCGACGATGTAGCCGACGATGATCATGCCGACGGTAACGAGCCCGGCGAGATGGCCGAGGATGTCAGACAACGGATACCAGGCAAGCGCCCCTTCCGGGCCGCCGAGTTCGGAGGCCGGGCGAGCAAGGTTTGCGAGATGACTGAGCCAGCCGGCCGGAACAAGCGTCACGAGCAGGATCAGCAGCGCGAAATAGGAGGAAACGAGCGTGGCGGCAGTCGCGCCGGCAACGACGATCGCGACGATCGCCGCTGCGTTGCCCCAACCGAGGCCGGCAATCAGGATAGGCAGTGCGGAAGCCGCGTAGAGAACGATCGCAAAGGACGACTGCGTATTCGCGCCCATCGACAGAAGGGCGGCGGTAATGCCGGCAAGCGCGCCGGTGATCAGCGATGTCCTGTTCCAGATGTTCACGTTCGCTGTCCTGCTTCAACGCAGTTAGGGGTCGCCGTCGAGCTTCGGCCCCAACATGGGATTTTGGCGCATGCGCCGGTTCCGATCCGCGCCCACCGCGGAGGGGAGAGAGGCAAGGCACTTGCCGTAAGTAGACGCCTTGCCTCGGAGTCAGCTTCCGTCGAGTCAACCGACTGACGGAAAGTCAGTTCGCCTTACGATACGACGTAGGGCAGCAGGCCGAGGAAGCGCGCACGCTTGATCGCCTGGGCGAGTTCGCGCTGCTTCTTCTGGGAAACGGCCGTGATGCGGGACGGAACGATCTTGCCGCGCTCGGAAATGTAGCGCTGCAGGAGACGGATGTCCTTGTAGTCGATCCGCGGCGCGTTCGCGCCCGAGAAGGGGCAGGTCTTGCGGCGACGGTGGAACGGACGGCGTACCGGAGCGGAAGAAACTTCAGCCATTGTTTTTATCTCCTAAGCTTCGGGTTACGCGCGGTCTTCACGCGGACGGCGCGGACGGTCTTCACGGTCGCCACGGTCCGGACGCGGGCCACGGTCGAAACCGCCTTCACGCGGGCCACGGCCTTCGCCGCGCGGACGATCGTCGCGATCACGCTTCTGCATCATCGCGGACGGGCCTTCTTCGTGCTTTTCGACGGCGATCGTCATGTAGCGCAGGACGTCTTCGTTGATGCGCATCTGGCGCTCGACTTCGTGGACGGCCGGTGCCGGAGCATCGATGTCCATCAGGACGTAATGAGCCTTGCGGTTTTTCTTGATGCGGTAGGTGAGGGACTTCAGGCCCCAGTTCTCGACGCGACCGACTTTGCCGCCGTTCGCTTCGATGACGCCCTTGTACTGCTCGACGAGGGCATCGACCTGCTGCGGCGTGATATCCTGCCGGGCAAGGAATACGTGTTCATAAAGAGCCATTGTGGCTTGCCTTTCTTGCGTTAATCAGCCCGGACCTCGGCGGCTAAGCCTCAACGACTGTTCTTAAGGGCCGCGAGGCGGCCGGCAAGAAAGTGTTGTATCGAGACGGTCGAGAGCGGAGACACGGGAGGCCGGAATGCCTTGCATTCCTGGCGGCTTCCAACGCGGAAACCGGCCCTCCGTTCAGCCACCAGCCAGAAGACCGGGTGTTTCGAACAGCGCGCTTATACGGATTTTCCGCTGAAATGCAAGCCGCGATCCGAACTTCGGCGTCCGGGGGGCTGTCCGCGGGAACAATCGCCGAGCGTTGCTGTTGGATATCGGCAACTCTAAACAGCGGGAGCCGACGATGGCCCATGTTGATCCAAGAATGCAAGCGTGCGTCGACAATTGCCTGGACTGCTATGCCGCATGCCTGTCGACCGCGATGAACCATTGCCTCCAAGCGGGCGGCGAACATACCGAGCCGGCACATTTCAGGCTGATGGCGGCCTGCGCCGAGATCTGCCGGACCGCGGCGCATTTCATGTTGATCGGGAGCCCTCATCACCCGCATCTGTGCCGGGAATGCGCGGAAATCTGCACCGAATGCGCCAAGGATTGCGAACGCATCGGCGACATGGCCGAATGCGCCGAAGCCTGCTGGCGCTGCGCCGAGAGTTGCCGTCAGATGGCGGCTTAAACCTCGGGGCTCAGATCGGCGCCGGGTAGAGCCGATGAAGACGCCGGATGCCGTTCATTACATCTTGCGAAAGCGTGATGGCGGCGCCGCCGATGTCGGTCTTCAATTGTTCCATCGACGTCGCGCCGATAATGACCGAAGCCATGAATGGGCGTGTCTGACAGAAGGCAATCGCCATCTGCGCCGGGTCGAGACCATGCTCGCGGGCGAGCGCCACATAGGCGGCGACGGCGGGCTCCTGGTGCGGCGTGAAGCGCCCGCCGAGATCGCCGTTGATCGATAGGCGCGATCCTGCGGGTTTCGCGCCCTCAAGATATTTGCCGGTCAGGAGACCGGCCGCGAGCGGCGAATAAGCAAGAAGGCCGACGTCCTCATGATGGGACAGTTCCGCGAGATCGAGGTCATAAGCGCGATAGAGGAGGTTGTATTCGTTCTGAATCGTCGCAACGCGCGGCAGGCCGTATCTGTTGGCGAGATCGAGCATCTTCATCGCGCCCCAGGCGGTGTCGTTGGAGAGGCCGATAGCGCGGATCTTACCGGCCTTCACAAGCTCGCCGAGCTTATCGAGGATCGCCTTCAGGTCGGCGGCGACATGCTCCTTGTCCTGCTTCGACGGGTCGTAGGACCAGGCATTGCGGAAGTGATAGTGGCCGCGATTCGGCCAATGAAGCTGGTAGAGATCCACGTGGTCCGTCTTCAGCCGCTTGAGGCTGGCATTCAGAGCCTCCTCTATTCCTCCGGGCGTCATTGGTCCGCCGTCGCGGATATAAGGACGGCCGGGGCCGGCCACCTTGGTCGCGAGCACCACATCGTCGCGCCGGCCTCGCGCCGCCAGCCAGTTCCCGATGATGCGTTCCGTGTTGCCATAGGTTTCCGCCGAAAGCGGCGTCGTCGGATAGAGCTCGGCCGTATCGATGAAATTGACGCCACGGTCGAAGGCGTAATCAAGCTGTCCATGGGCTTCGGTTTGCGTATTCTGTGAGCCCCAGGTCATTGTGCCGAGGCAGATTTCCGAAACCTTGATGCCTGTGCGGCCCAGCGTCTTGTAGCGCATGAAGTAACGTTCCTCGTGGAGGGCGGTTTCGCGCCGGCGGGAGGGAAAGGCGCGCCGCCAAATGAATCGAGTGGCGCCGCGGTTCATGGCTTGTCAGCCGGCGCGGCAGCGATGCGCGGCAAACTTACGCCTTGATTGACGAAGATCAAGGGCAAAAGCCAGCCGGGAACCGCGAAGGTTGGCCTCCGCGCTTGACTCGCTGTTCAGGAATGTGAATGGAGAGGAAAACTGGCGCGGATGAGCAATATTAGGCGGGCGTCGCCAGCATCCGTTCTAATGTGTGAGAAACGATCGCGAGAATTCCGGCTCGCTCCAATCGTTTCGTGATCCAGGGAGGGGCATCCCATGAGCATTGCATTCACGTTCCCCGGGCAGGGCAGCCAGGCTGTCGGCATGGGCAAGGACCTGGCGGACGCCTTTCCGGAGGCGGCAGCCGTCTTCGCCGACGTCGATGAAGCGCTCGGCGAAAAGCTGTCGGACGTCATGTGGAGCGGACCGGAGGAAACGCTAACGCTGACTGCAAACGCGCAACCGGCGTTGATGGCCGTCTCGATGGCGGTGATCCGCGTGCTTGAGGCCAGGGGGCTCGATCTCAAGAACAAGGTCTCCTTCGTCGCCGGCCATTCGCTTGGCGAATATTCCGCGCTCTGCGCTGCGGGAACATTTTCGCTTGCCGATACGGCACGGCTCCTGCGCATTCGCGGCAATGCTATGCAGGCGGCCGTCCCCGTCGGCAAAGGAGCAATGGCTGCCATCATTGGTCTGGAGCATGCAGACGTTGATGCGGTTTGCCGTGAGGCGTCCTCGCTCGGCTCCTGCCAGATTGCCAACGACAACGGTGGCGGGCAACTGGTAATCTCGGGCGAGAAGCAGGCGGTGGAGAAGGCGGCCGCACTCGCCTCGGAAAAGGGCGCCAAACGCGCGCTGATGCTGCCGGTCTCCGCACCTTTCCACTCGTCGCTGATGGCGCCCGCCGCTGATGCCATGCGCGACGCACTCGCCAAGGTAGAGAAGCGCGACCCTTCCGTCCCGCTTGTGGCGAATGTTCTGGCTGCTCCGGTGAGCGACGCCGGCGAGATCGCCCGGTTGCTCGTCGAGCAAGTGACCGGCCAGGTGCGCTGGCGCGAAACGGTCGAATGGTTCGCGGCCAACAACGTCACGACGCTTTATGAAATCGGCTCGGGCAAGGTCCTGACGGGACTTGCCCGGCGGATCGACAAGACTGTCAGCGGCGTCGCCGTCAATACGCCCGCCGATATCGACACGGCGCTCGCCGCCCTTCTGGCCTGAGCGCCCCAGTTATAAGGAACAAGCCCATGTTTGATCTTTCCGGCCGCAAGGCTCTCGTCACCGGCGCATCCGGCGGCATCGGCGAGGAAATCGCCCGCATCCTGCACTCACAGGGCGCTGTCGTCGGCCTGCACGGCACGCGTGTCGAGAAGCTTGAGGCGCTCGCCAATGCGCTTGGCGAGCGTGTCCAGATATTCCCCGCCAACCTTTCCGACCGGACCGAAGTCAAGGCGCTTGGCGAGAAGGCGGAGGCTGAACTCGGCGGCGTCGACATCCTTGTCAACAATGCCGGCATCACCAAAGACGGGCTCTTCGTCCGCATGAGCGATGAAGACTGGGACAGCGTCATCGAGGTCAACCTTACGGCAGTCTTCCGCCTGACCCGTGAGCTCACCCACCCGATGATGCGTCGCCGCTTCGGCCGCATCATCAACATCACCTCCGTCGTCGGCGTCACCGGTAACCCCGGGCAGGCCAATTATTGTGCCTCGAAGGCCGGCATGATCGGCTTCTCCAAGTCGCTCGCGCAGGAAATCGCCACCCGTAACGTTACCGTCAACTGCGTCGCTCC
The DNA here is from genome assembly GCF_020193655.1 of Ensifer sp. IC3342. Classification (GTDB taxonomy): domain Bacteria; phylum Pseudomonadota; class Alphaproteobacteria; order Rhizobiales; family Rhizobiaceae; genus Sinorhizobium. Next base: position 306,720 of record NZ_JADYVE010000001.1, on the reverse strand, counting down.
GGGCTTCATCGAGAGCGCGATGACCGGTAAGCTTAATGACAAGCAGAAGGAGAGCATCATGGGTGCGATCCCGATGCGGCGGATGGGCTCTGGTGCTGAGGTCGCATCCGCCGTTGCATATCTCGCTTCGAACGAAGCGGGGTACGTCACCGGGCAGACCATTCACGTCAATGGCGGCATGGCGATGATCTGATCCGACACCTGTGAAGAACAGCGCGCGACCCCGTCGTCGCCACCTTCACTGGTTGGTGCCAAATGCCTGAAATTCAATGTTGACCAAGCGAATGTCGGGCATTTTCGCCCTTTGCGGCAGACTTAAACCGTGTTAATCGGGCCATGACTGTGCGCAGTCGACCGGTCCGGCTAGGTGTCCGGCAGCCCTTGCTGCCTTGGGTTTTCCGCGGGTTCGGTTGGATGGATTGCCCGGCGGACCATCTTGGTCTATCAGGCTTGAATGAAAGTGACGGCGCCAAGAATGGCGCCGCAGAGAAACGAAGGTCGAGGAACTCCGACATGAGCGATATCGCAGAACGCGTGAAGAAAATTGTTATTGATCATCTTGGCGTCGACGCCGAAAAGGTCAGCGAAGGCGCAAGCTTCATCGATGACCTCGGCGCGGACTCGCTCGACACTGTCGAACTGGTCATGGCATTCGAAGAAGAATTCGGTGTCGAGATCCCGGACGACGCAGCAGATTCGATCCTGACCGTCGGCGACGCCGTCAAGTTCATCGAGAAGGCTCAGGCCTGATCTTTACAGTCCAGGCCGTTGGCGGGCCGCTTGTTGCGGCCCGTACCAGCCCAGGGGAAGTGGGCTGACCTGCGTCGATTGCGGGTCTCGATCAGCAAAGCGTTCCCGCCTTTCCCTCTGATCGTCACATGAGAAATTTACAGTGGATGCACGGATCGGAGTCGTCACGCGTGGTCCGGTCCGGCTCTAGAACTGAACAGTCAGGGTGGGTCACGGGTTATGAGACGTGTCGTTATCACCGGTACCGGCATGGTATCTCCTTTGGGTTGCGGAACCGAGGTCAGCTGGTCGCGTCTAATCGCGGGCCAGAACGCTGCGCGCAAGGTCACCGAATTCGAGGTTGAGGATCTTCCTGCCAAGATCGCCTGCCGTATTCCTTTCGGCGACGGCTCGGACGGCACCTTCAATGCTGACGACTGGATGGAGCCGAAGGAGCAGCGCAAGGTTGACCCCTTCATCGTTTATGCGATGGCGGCCGCCGACATGGCGCTGGCCGATGCCGGCTGGAAACCGGAAACCGATGAGGACCAGATTGCGACCGGCGTGCTGATCGGCTCCGGCATCGGTGGTCTCGAGGGCATCGTCGACGCTGGCTATACGCTGCGCGACAAGGGCCCGCGTCGTATTTCTCCGTTCTTCATTCCCGGTCGTCTGATTAATCTCGCCTCGGGCCAGGTCTCCATTCGCCACAAGCTGCGCGGCCCGAACCATTCGGTCGTCACCGCCTGCTCGACGGGCGCACACGCAATCGGCGATGCAAGCCGGCTGATCGCGCTCGGCGATGCAGACGTGATGGTCGCGGGCGGCACGGAATCGCCGATCTGCCGCATCTCGCTCGCAGGTTTCGCCGCCTGCAAGGCGCTTTCGACCCAGCACAACGATAATCCGGAAAAAGCATCGCGCCCCTATGACGCTGATCGCGACGGTTTCGTCATGGGTGAAGGCGCAGGCGTCGTCATCCTCGAAGAGTTGGAACACGCGAAGGCTCGCGGCGCCAAGATCTATGCCGAAATCGTCGGCTATGGTCTGTCTGGCGACGCCTTCCACATCACCGCTCCATCCGAGGACGGCGACGGAGCCTATCGTTGCATGCAAATGGCATTGAAGCGCGCCGGTCTGATGGCCGCCGATATCGACTATATCAATGCCCACGGCACCTCGACGATGGCCGACACGATCGAGCTCGGCGCGGTCGAGCGGCTGGTCGGCAACAGCGCTTCGAAGATATCCATGTCCTCGACCAAGTCGGCAATCGGGCACCTCCTCGGCGCCGCGGGCGCAATCGAGGCGATCTTCTCGGCGCTTGCGATTCGCGACAATATCGCCCCGCCGACCCTTAACCTCGACAATCCCTCCGTCGAAACGAAGATCGATCTGGTGCCGCATGTCGCGCGCAAGCGGGAGATCAACGTCGCGCTGTCGAACTCTTTTGGTTTCGGCGGAACGAATGCTTCACTGGTGCTGCGCCGCTATAACGGCAATTAATGCATATTGCCCGAAAGTGTGCCGCGGCTTCGGGACAACGCATGCATGCAAACAAAGACTTAAAGCGCGTCGCGGCGGCTCCATTTGAATGCGATGCGCTTTAAGACCGGCTACACGACGCAATCGACACGACGATTCTCGGCAGATTCTGCCGAGGATCGTCAACGCTTCGGCAAACCGCTTCCGACCCTCCTGTGCAGTTCAAACACCGGCTTGTGATCCTGCTTTTTGCCGCATTGCTCGCTACAAGCTGTAATCGGAGGACTCGCCGCCGGTCGGCGACGCCGAGACTATGTTCGCGCAAGGCATTTCTGACAATTTGTGGAATATCCATTGCTCTGACACATTCAGCTTGCCGTCGGTCTAAGCCGAAATTCGCATCGGTGGCAGCTCGATTGAGATTGCGAATTTCGGATTCGGGATAATCGTGAGCGACTCAAACGATAACAGCGCGGCACAGTTCGGCCGCAATGAAACCGGGAGCAACGGGCCGATCATCCCGAAATCGGCAAGCGAGGCCCTGCGCCCGGAAAAGGTTCCGCAACCGCCGAAGCGGTCCCGCGAGGCGCGTAGCCAGGTCGTCATCTTTCTCAATTTCGTGATGACGGTCATCGTCTTCGTGGCGCTCGCAGCCGCTGGCGCCGTCTATTATGCGATGCACGAATACGAAAAGCCCGGCCCGCTGGAAGCCAACAAGAACTTCATTGTTCGCAATGGCGCGGGCATCAGCGAAATTGCCAGCGGCCTTGAGCGCAACAACATCATCACCGACGGACGCGTCTTCCGTTTCGTGTCCGAGGCCTATCTCGACAACGAAACCCTGAAAGCGGGTGAATACGAGATCAAGGCCAGATCATCGATGCAGGAAATCATGCAACTGCTGAAGTCCGGCAAGTCGATCCTGTACTCCGTTTCGCTTCCGGAGGGACTGACGGTCAAGCAGATGTTCAAGAAGCTCGCCGACGATCCGGTGCTGGTCGGCGACCTGCCGCAGGATCTGCCGCCGGAGGGCTCGCTGAAGCCTGACACTTACAAGTTCACACGCGGCACCAAGCGTGCCGAGATCGTTCAGCAGATGACTGCGGCACAGAAGGCCTTGGTCGATCAGATCTGGGAAATGCGCGACCCAGATCTTCCGGTCTCGACCGTCGAGGAGTTCGTGACACTGGCCTCGATCGTCGAAAAGGAAACGGGCCGCGCAGACGAGCGGCCGCGCGTGGCGTCGGTCTTTATCAACCGACTCGAAAAGGGCATGCGGCTGCAATCGGACCCGACCATCATCTACGGTATCTTCGGCGGTGAGGGGAAGCCAGCGGATCGGGCAATCCTGAAGTCGGACCTTGATAAGCAAACTCCATACAACACCTATCTCATCAAAGGGTTGCCGCCGACTCCGATCGCCAATCCGGGCCGTGCGGCACTCGAAGCCGTCGCCAATCCTTCGCGCACACCGGAGCTTTATTTCGTGGCGGACGGAACGGGTGGCCATGTCTTTGCCGCGACGCTGGACGAACACAACGCCAACGTCAGGCGTTGGAGAAAGCTCGAAGCCGAGAAGGCAGCAGAGGCAGCCAAGGCGGCAGAAGCGGCCAAAACCGCCGAGCCGACGGTGACACCGGCCGAGGCAGCGCAGTAACAGGCCTTATTGTGGACGGACCGGGTGCGGCGCGGATATCCCTTGCGGGATGCCGCGCCGTCGCCCTATTGGTTTTGCGACTGCAGCGCCTGCGTCTTTTCAGACGCGCAGAAGTCGCCACCGCACTTTGAAACGTTGCATGGCTGCATCTTCGAATCGATGCCGATTTAGGGGAACATGCAGCAGCGGACGGAGGTAATGATGCCGCTCCAATCGATGACTGGCTTTGCGAGAAGAGAAGGCAGCAGCGGACGCCATCGCTGGGCCTGGGAATTGCGGTCGGTTAACGGCAAAGGGCTCGATGTTCGCCTTCGCTTGCCGCAGGGTCTTGAACGCTTCGAGGCCGACTGCCGGCGCCTTGCTTCGGAATATTTCGCCCGCGGCAATCTGCAAATCGGCCTCAACGTCAGCGGCGGCGAAGCCGCCGTCGAGGCCGTCGTCAACCAGGGTGCGTTGTCGGCCGTATTGAGGCTGCGCGAGCAGCTTGGTGATCTCGTCGATCCCGCGCCGCTGAAGTTCGACACGCTGCTCTCGATCCGCGGCATCGTCGATTTTCGGGAGCCGGAAGAAAGCGAACGCGAACGCGCGGCACGCGACGCCGATATCCTTTCCGGCCTGGCGCTAGCCCTTGAAGACTTGCGGTCCATGCGCGAAGAGGAGGGGGCGGCGCTCGGTCAGATCCTGCTAGCGCATGTGGATCGCATCGAGCAATTGACGGTTGGCGTGGAGCGCGACCCGTCCCGGAGCGCTTCCGCGATCGCCGAACGGCTGGCGCAGCAGGTGGCGCTGATAATGGAGGGCGCGTCCTCTCTCGACCGCGAAAGACTGCACGCGGAGGTCGCATTGCTTGCCACGAAGGCGGATCTCAGAGAGGAAATCGACCGTCTCGGTTCGCATGTCGCAGCTGCTCGCGATCTTCTCGCAAAGGGCGGTCCCATCGGCCGCAAGCTGGATTTCCTGGCACAGGAATTTAACCGCGAATCGAATACGATCTGTTCGAAGTCGAATGCAGCCGCCGTTTCGGCCGCTGGAATCGAGTTGAAAGTCGTTATCGATCAGTTTCGCGAGCAGGTTCAGAATCTGGAGTAAGACATGAAATCGGCGACCGCTTCGCCCATCAAGATCGCCCGTCGTGGGTTGATGCTCGTGATTTCGTCGCCGTCGGGTGCCGGCAAGTCGACGATCGCCCGCAACCTCCTGGAGGCCGATCCGGAACTCAGCATCTCGGTGAGCGTGACGACGCGTGCGCGGCGGCCGAGCGAGATCGAGGGCCGACATTATTTTTTCAAGTCGATCCGCGAATTCGAGGCGCTGCGAGCGACGGACTCGCTCCTCGAATGGGCGGAGGTGCATGGCAACTTTTATGGAACCCCGCGCGACGCCGTCGAGGCGGCGATGGCCGAAGGCCGTGACATGCTCTTCGACATCGATTGGCAGGGCGCCCAGCAATTGCAGGAAAAGATGGGCGGCGATGTCGTCTCGATCTTCATTCTGCCGCCGTCCATGACCGAACTGCAGTCGCGGCTGCACCGGCGCGCCGAGGACAGCGAAGAAGTGATTGCAACCCGGCTTGCCAATTCACGCGCCGAGATCGAGCATTGGCGCGAATACGACTATATCGTCGTCAACGACGATCTCGATCGGGCATTTTCAGCCGTCCGCGCGATCGTGGAAGCCGAACGCCTGCGCCGCGACCGCCGTCCCGGCCTGTTCGAGTTCGTCAACGGATTGCTGACGGAAAACCCCTTTTAGTTGAGCGTGAGCGCGCCTAACCACCGAGACAGTTCGCAAGGCGGCAGAATTCCTCGACGGTTAGCGTTTCGGCGCGCCTTTGGGGATCGATGTCCGCCCTTGCCAGCAGCGCCTCGCCACCCAGGCTTTTCAGGCTCTGGCGCAGCATCTTGCGGCGTTGGCCGAACGCGGCCTGCGTCACTTTCTCAAGCGCGGACACAGAGCAGGGGATCGGGTCGGCGATCGGCTCCAGATGGACGACTGACGAGGTGACCTTGGGCGGCGGCGTGAAGGCTTGCGGTGAAACGTCGAATGCCATGCGTGCCTTTGTCCGCCAGCCACAGAGAACGCCCAGACGGCCATAGTGGTCGTCATCGGCACCCGCCACGATCCGCAGACCAACTTCGCGCTGGAACATCAGCGTCATCGATTGCCAGAACGGCGGCCATTGCTCCGGCAGCAGCCAATTGACGAGAAGCTGTGTGCCGACGTTGTAGGGCAGGTTGGCGATGATGCGCACCGGGCCGTTGGCGAGCGTTTCGAACGGGACTTTCAGCGCGTCGGCCTCGATCACATCGAGCCGTCCGGGATAATGGGCGGCGATTTCGGCGAGTGCCGGCAGGCAGCGGGCATCGCGTTCGATCGCCACGACCTTCTTGGCGCCCAGCGCCAGGATCGCCCTCGTGAGGCCACCCGGCCCAGGTCCGACTTCGATGACGGTCACGCCGTCGAGCGGACCGGCCGTGCGCGCGATCTTCTGGGTGAGATTGAGGTCCAGCAGGAAATTCTGCCCGAGCGCCTTCTTTGCGTCGAGACCGTGACGCTGGATGACGTCTCTGAGCGGCGGCAGACCGTCGAGCGCCGCCATCAGCGATGCGTCCCTTCCGTATTGCCGGCGAGCTCCGCCGCGAGGCGAAGCGCTGCGAGCAGACTGTCTTCGCGCGCGATGCCTTTGCCGGCGATGCCGAAAGCGGTGCCGTGGTCCGGCGACGTTCTGATGAAGGGGAGCCCGAGCGTGACATTCACGCTGTCGTCGAAGCCGAGCGCCTTGGCGGGTATCAATGCCTGGTCATGATACATGCAGATCGCGGCGTCGTAGGTTTCCCTGGCGCGGTCGTGGAACATGGTATCGGCCGGGAGCGGGCCGACGACATCCAGTCCCTCGGCGCGGAGCCGATCGATGACGGGACGGATGAGGGCATCGTCCTCGAGCCCAAGCGCACCGCCTTCGCCCGCATGCGGGTTGAGACCGGCAACCGCAAGGCGCGGCCTCGCCAAGCCGAAGCGGCTTCGGAGGTCGGCAGCCGTTATCGTGCAGGTCTGGTGGATCAGTTCCTGGGTCAGCGCGCCGGGAACATCCTTGAGCGGAATATGGATCGTGACGGGGACCGCACGCAGCTTCGGTCCGGCCAGCATCATCACCGGCAGGGTGGGCTGCCCGGTTGCCTTCTCCGCGAGATGCGCGAGGTATTCGGTGTGGCCAGGGAAGCGAAAGCCGGCCTCGTAGAGCACAGCCTTGGCAATAGGGTTGGTGGCGACCGCCGTTGCTTCGCCGGCTATGACGAGCCGCACGGCGGTGTCGATGGCCGCGGTGACGGCGGAGGCGTTGGTCGCATCGGGTTGACCGGCGACAACCGGAGCCGAGCACAGCACCGGCAATACGGGCAGGGCGTCCGCGAAGACCTCGCAGGCATCGAGGCAATCGGTTTCCGTTATCCGCACCGCTTGGCCGAGATCCTTTGCGCGGGCCGAAAGCACCGCAGGATCGCCAATCAGGAGAAAGGGCGGCGTCGCCCGTGTCTCGCGCCTTGCCCACACGGCCAGGCTGATGTCCGGGCCGATACCGGCCGGGTCGCCCATCGTCAGGGCAATCGGCCTGCCGCTCGTCTTGTTCATAGTCGCCCGTTACTTGTTGATGATCTGCGCCTTTTCACGCAGTTCTTCGAGGTACTTCGCGCTGTTCGGGTCTTCGCCGCCAGCCTTCTTCTTGCCGAGGTCCTCGGCGCGGAAGACGATTTCGGCGGCAGTATCGTCATTGACCTGACGCTTCTTGCAGATTGCAAGATATTCGACACCCTTTTCGGTGACGCGCGTGCCAGTCGTCATGCCGTCGCCAGCCTTTTCGACCAGCGGCTTCCAATCTTCCGGCAATTGCTGGGCCAGCACGCGGCCGAGGTTGCGAATCGAGACGTCGCGATAATTGGCCGCAAAGACCTTGGACGTCTCGCAACCGGGGAACTGTGACCGCGAAGCGTTCGCTTCGGCCTGCCGCTTTGCCGTAATCGCGTTGCGCTTGGATTCCGGAATGACGAAGATGACCTGCTGGAGGAAGTATTCCGTCGTCACAGGCTTGTTGCCGCCGCCTTCCATCATGCGCTTCACGAGATCGCCGCCGGTGAGACGATTGGCGTTGCCGTAGCGGAAGTTGACGACGCGGGGCCAACTCATCTGAACGGCGATATACTGCTTGAAATGATCGACACCGACACCAGCCTGGTCGAGGATCTTGCCGAGTTGGTCGGCAGACATCTTGTTTCCCGCGGCAAACCGCGCAAAGGCGGCGTCAACGTCCTGGGTGCTGACCGACTGCTGGACGCGCGCGATCTCGCCGCGCTTCAGCACTTCGTCGACAAGTTGCCGCTTCGCTTCCTCTGCGCCGCCCCCTTGGCGTTGAAGGCGAAGGAAGGCGACACGCTTCGCGATGTCGCCCGAAGTGATGACGACATTGTTGACGATCACCTTAACTCCGCTTGCGGCCTGCGCCGTCGCGCCTACAGCGACGCTCAGCGTGCCGGCAAGCACCAGCGCCGACATCACCCTCAAGATCGATTTCCCGCCCATCATTTTTCCCTGTCCGTCCCGCGCCCCAACCGCCTGTGGTCCGCGTCGGACCGCCAGCCTGCGCCTTCCCTGTGTCAGTTGGAGGAAATGCATAATACATGCGGCCAAACGATGACAAGACCACATGATCAACCTTAAGTGCTGCGCGTCTTCAGACGCGCAGCCGGCAGAAAGTTATGGGCGTCCGGCGCAGGCCCGGACCTCAGTAGAAGTCCAGTTCGTCGAACGTGGTGTCGCCGACGTCAATGTCGCCGAGAGTACGGAAGCTGATGCGAGCGCCGATCGACCAGTCGTTTGCGACCGAACTGTCGGTATCACGCTCCTGCTGGTAGACAATCGAGAACAACGTATCCTGATCGTCATAGGTGATGCCGAAGCCGTTGCGGGAAATGACATCATCGTTGATGTCATAGGTTAATGCTCCGAACACCGACCAATAATCGTGGAATCGGTAGGCGGCGGCCGTCCGGATTTCGTCCTGGTCGGAGGGCGAGCCGTAGATCGGCTGTGCTTCGATCCGCGTGTAGGTCATGGCGGCCTGCCACGTCAGGCCCAGATAGCCGACCGTGGCGTCGGCTCGACGCAGGGCAAAGTCGTCCTCGCCCAGTCGTCCGGAAAGACTTGCCATCAGGCCGTAGGGCGCGTCGATGCCGACCATCGCCACATAGTCCGAACTCTTGGTTTCCAGACCCGAATTGGCTCCGACCTTGACGAGATCGTCGGTTGCGAAGGAGTTGAGCCCCCCAAGGTGGAACGACTGGCCGGCGATGGCGCGCAAGCCGTAACCATTGTCGAAGCTTCCGGTATAGCGGATGCCGAGATTGGCGCGCGTGCCGCCTTCGATACGATCGAAGCCGGAATACTTGTCGCGATCGAAAAGGTTGGTTGCATCGAAGACAAAGCTCTGCGCGTCTTCGTTGGGGAGGCCACCGGGATACTGTTCGTCCGGCCGGACAAAGACCTGGCCGATTGGCTCCAGCACGTGGCTGCTGTTCTCGCCAGCAAAGAGAATCGGGTAGCGCGCCTCGAGACCGGCGGTTAGCATGCGTCGCGTGACCGCGTCGCTGCTGGTGTAGTTGCCCGTGTATTCGGGGCCCGGAGGGTCCATGTTAAGGCCCAACGCATCACCGCGTGCCGCGAGCAATGGCGTCAATACGAGACCGCCGGGCGCAATGAATGTCCGCTTCCATTCGAGTTCGGCGCTCAGACGGTGCGTACTGCCCTCAAGACCGCGGAAGCGCTCGACACCGAGAACGTTGATGCTGTCCAGTTCGTTGCGCTTGATGTTCGTGAGGTTCACGTCTGCGCTGAGCTCTCCGCCCAGCACGGATTCCGGCGCAAAATAGGAGTAGTCGAGGACCTGAGCCGCAGGCTGCTGATTTTCGTCCCTGCTGTCGGGATCGGCGTCCTGGATGTCGAAATAGAAGGCGCGCAGATCGAAGTAGTTGCGCTTGCCGAGGCCGGTCAGGTAGGCCTGATTGGTATAGGTCGTGCCGTCGAAGCTCTCCAGATCATAGGTCTTGGCAAAGTTGGCGTCCGATTGGACGAGCACGTTCCAGCCAAAGGTCCAGCGCGGATTGATCTGGAATTCGCCCTTTGACGCCACCATGCCGCGATTGGTTTCCTCGGCATCGACGGTTCCCGGCGTGAATTGGTCCCTGTCGAGCTGGCTGATGCCGGCCACGTTCAGCGTGTGCAAGCCGTTATGGAACGACTGACGGAACTCGCCCTCGAGCAAGAAGCCTTGCCGCGTCAGTCCCGTTGCGGTGACGGTTGCGTCCATATAGGGCGAGATCGCCCAGTAGTAAGGGACACCCACACCAGCGCCAAGTTTCTGCGCATAGCGGAACTTCGGAAACAGAAACCCGCTCTTGCGCTTGACCGTGTGGTCCGGGATCTCCATTGCCGGAATATAGGCGATCGGTTTGCCAAAAAGCTCGAAATAGGCGTGTTCGAGCCTGATCGTGTGCGTCCTGCCATTCTGGATCACACGCTCCGCCTTGATGTGCCACAGCGAACGGTGCTCCGGCTTGATATTGCAGGGCGTGCAGGCGGTATAGACGGCCTTGTTGAGGATGAACTCCTCGCCGTTTCGGCGCTCACCGGTTTCCGCCGCCAGCCGCGTCAGGTCGGTCGTCTCGATCCGCAGGGCCTGGACGAAACCGTTGCCGAAGTCGTCGGTGACATCCATCTTGTCGGCGTAGACAATATTGCCATCCGGTTCAGTCAGTTGGATCTCGCCGGTCGCGATGATGCGTCCCGACTTCTGGTCGTAGACGATTTGACGGGCGACCATCCTGTAGCCGCCGTACGCGATCTGAACACTACCGCGCGCGGTGACGGTTTCCGCGTCGCGATTGTAGATGAGCTCATTGGCGGACAGCAGCAGCTTTGCGTCAGCCGGAATGTTCGGCTGCAGCGAATCGATTCGTGCCGATGTGTCCTGCGCCAGGACAGGCGCATTCATTCCCATGGCAAGTGTATGCAATGCCACGCCTGCAAGCAGCGCAGCATTGGTCAGCTTCATGCGTTTGCGGTTGCCTGCCGCCACTAGCCATCCTCCTGATGCAGTAGAATCGTCGAGCCCAGCGCCATCGCTACAACAACTGGCAACCAGGCTGCAACGAACGGAGGCACAATACCGCTGCTCCCGAATGCTTTGACAAGCACGGTGACGACATAAAGCACGAAGCCCGAGAGGATTCCACCGAGAATTACGGAGCGCGATTGGTTGAACCGGCTAAATTTCAAAGAGACGCATGCCGCAATCAAAGTCATCGCCACGAGCAGCAACGGCAGCGCGAGCAGGGAGTGGAATTGCGTTTCCATGGCGTTGGTGGAAAAACCGAAGGATTGGGCCACCTCGATCTTCCGCGGAAGGTCAAAAAACTGAATGGAATCAGCCTTTGCCAGGCGCTCCTGGACAAATTCCGCCTTCAGATTGGTGGGAAGCTGTGCCGTTTCCTGACGACGGGGCAGCCGGCCGCCGCCGGTTTCCGTAACATTATTAAGAAGCCAGTAACCATCTTCGAGTTTCGCAGACTTCGCGTCCTGCCTCTTGGTGATCGTACCCTGTGGATCGAAGTGGATGACGGTGACGTTGATCAGTTCCGTTCCGCCGTTCTGAACGGAACGTGCTCCGATGATCGTATCCGTGCCGTCGTAGATCTGGCGGAGCCAGGGAATCGAATTTGCTTGAGCAGAACGGGATGAGCCCCACTCGGCCTCGAGCGCCTCGGCCTTCTTCGTCCCCCAGGCTGCAAGCGGGTTGAGCACAGCCACGGCGAGCAGCCCGAACAGAAAGGCGCCAAGCACGAAGGGGCGAAGGAACTGCCAGACGGAAATGCCCGCTGCGCGCGTGACCACCAACTCATAGCGGCGGTTCAGCGAGATCAATGCGGCCATCGCCGCAAAAAGCGCGATGAAGGGGACCGTCTGCTGCATGATCGTCGGGATGCGAAACGTCGTCATCAGCAACGCGCCGCTTACCGTATAGTGGGGCAGCGCCGACATGCGACTGGCAAGCTCGCTGAAATCGATGATGAAGATCAGCGCGAAGATGCCGACGAGAAACCAGAAGGTCGTAATCGTGTAGCGCTTGAAGAAATAGCGTCCGAGCGTGTTGAGGATCATGAAGTCTGCTCCCCGTCAGCGCCCGCCGGCCGCATGAAACGGAGCCGGATCGTGAGCTCGGACAGTTTTTCCCGCCATGTCATCGGTATGTCGAGCCGCCGGTTGCTCGCCAGCTGATGGATTGCAAATGCGCCGGCCGCGAGCGGAACGAGATACATTAGCGGAACGAACCAGATGGAATCCTCGGCACTATTTGCCGCATAGAACGTCATCCACCGAATCACAAGCGCCGCGCCGAGCGCGCTGACCATCGGATGCACGCGCGCCTCGCGGTGAGAGCGCGCATCGCTGCTGACGACGAGCGCAATGAGGGCGAACAGCAGCGGGTAGGTCCATTCGGTGAAACGCTTGTGGAGCTCCGCCGTAAAGGTCAGCGGCGCCCGCTTGTAGGCTGGATCGCTGGGATCGGGATTGAGCAGATAGAAGAGGTCGCGGTCCTTGGCGCGGATGTTGGCCTCTCCCACAGCCTTGGTCATGTCGGTCAGGTCGAAGGCATAGGAGTCGAACTTGATGACGGAGACGCCGCCATCCGGCAGCTTGCGGTGGACCTCGCCATCCTTCATCACCAGGGCCGAGCTTTCCTCGTCGACGGCGCCCTCGCGAGCATAATAGACGAGCTCGAAATTCGGATTGCGCGAGTCGGCAACAAAGATGCCCTGCAGCACGCCGCCGCTGCGGCGGGCGCCGACCTGGACATAAAGCCCATCGGCGATCTTGCGAAAGGCGTTCTCCTGGACGACAGCCGAGAGCAGATCGGCATGCGCCGTTGCGATCATCCGGCGCACGGCGACACGTGAATAGGGCTCGACGAAATTGTCGATGGCAAAGGACAGCACGCTCAATCCGGCGGCAAGATAGATGACCGGACGGATGATCGACATGCGGGAGCTGCCGGCCGCGTTCAGCACCGTCAGCTCCGAATCGGTATTCATTGCGCTGAGCGTCTGGGTCACGCCGATCACGAGCGCGAACGGGAGTATGATCGGAACGACCGATGGCAGAATCAGCGTCGCCAGTTTCAGGAAGGCAAAGATCGATTGACCGCTGTCGGTGACGAGGTTCACGTTCGTCAGGGCTTGAGTCGTCCAGACGATACCCATCAGCGGCAGGAGCGTTGCGAGGAACATGGTCACGGCGCGGCGGAAGATGTAGCGTTCAATTAGCTTCATGTCCGTATCCGGTCCAAATCCTGCTCAAGTCTTACATCCCGCGTTACAGAGTTTGCTTCAATGGCCCACTCATGACCGATCGGGTCTCCGCCGATTGTGCCCCAAGAATCCCATTCTCGAACAACAGGGATAATATAAGGCCAAGAACTGCGGTTAACTGCATGTAAACATGTGCGGGCATCTTGCCAAGCGGCTGAAAAGCGAGAAGGGTGCGCGCCACAGCTTTGACGGTGGCCGGCGTCGCGAATGTTTGCCACTGTAACCGTCCGGTAACAGAGTGGGCGGATCCAAGTCAGAAATGCCCGGAGTGTTATATGCCGATGAAATTCGAATTCGCTTTCAGCAAATCCCACCGCCCCGCTGGCGGCGTCGCCGTCCTTCTTCAGGTCGCCGGTGCGAAGGAAGCGGCCGGTGCGGCGGTCGCCGATCCGGAAGGCGTTTTGGCGAAAGCGGCCAAAGTCGGCAAGTTCACGGGCAAGGCGCTCTCGACGCTCGACATTGTCGCTCCTCATGGATCGTCGGCAGACCGGATTCTCCTTCTCGGGCTCGGCGATGCGTCCGCGCTGACGAATCATGACTGGCTGAAGGCCGGAGGCGCGGTTGCCGCCAAGCTGCGTTCGGCTGAAAAGGTCACGGTCTTCCTTGATGCTCCCGGTGTCGAAGTTACAGGCAAGGCGGCCGCCGACTTCGCTCTCGGCATGGAGATGAATGCCTATTCCTTCGATAGCTACAAGACCAAGAAACCCGACGACGAGCCAAAATCGCAGCAAAAACCGGTCAAGGTCACGATCGTCACCGGTACGGTGATCGCTGCCAAGAAGGCGTTCGCCGTCGCTCAGGCGATCGGAGAAGGCGTGTTTCTCGCGCGTGACCTCGTCAACGAGCCTGCCAACGTGCTTGGGCCGGTGGAATTCGCCGCCCGGGCGAAGGAACTGGAAAAGCTTGGCGTCGAAGTGGAAATTCTCACCGAGCGGGAGATGAAGAAACTCGGAATGGGCGCGCTGCTTGGCGTTGCCCAGGGCTCTTCCAGGCCGCCGCGCCTTGTCGTCATGCAGTGGAAAGGCGGAAAGGCGAAAGAGAAGCCCATCGCCTTCGTCGGCAAGGGCGTCGTTTTCGACACAGGCGGCATCTCGATCAAGCCCGCGTCCGGCATGGAGGAGATGAAGGGCGACATGGGCGGCGCCGCCGCGGTCACCGGCCTTATGCATGTGCTCGCTGCGCGGCAGGCAAACGTTAATGTCGCCGGTATCATCGGGCTCGTCGAAAACATGCCGGACGGCAGCGCCCAGAGGCCGGGTGACATCGTCACCTCGATGTCCGGCCAGACGATCGAGGTGATCAACACGGATGCCGAGGGCAGGCTCGTCCTGTGCGATGCGCTCTGGTACTGCAACGATCGCTTCAAGCCGCAGGCGATGATCGATCTCGCGACGCTCACCGGCGCGATCATGGTGGCGCTCAGCAGCCACTATGCCGGCCTGTTCTCGAACGATGATCGTCTGGCCGAACGGTTGCTCGCAGCCGGCATCGCGACGCAGGAGCGCCTCTGGCGGATGCCGCTCGGCAGAGAATTCGACAAGATGATCGACAGCAAGTTCGCTGACATGAAGAACACAGGCGGTCGCCACGGCGGCTCGGTGACGGCTGCCCAGTTTCTGAAGCGCTTCGTGAAGGATACGCCCTGGGCGCATCTCGACATCGCCGGAACCGCCATGGGCTCGCCAACCGACGAGATCAACCAGTCCTGGGGATCCGGCTTCGGCGTGCGCCTTCTCGACGAGCTGGTCCGCACGAACTACGAAGCCTGACCGTTTTCGTTATCGCAGCGGGGTGTCCGGGAGCGATCGGCATGACCGAGATCCTTTTCTACCACCTGACGGAATCGAAACTTGAGGACGCACTGCCGCCGCTGCTCGACAAGAGTGTCGAACGCGGCTGGCGGGTGGTCGTGCAAACGGTCGATCCAGAGCGCCGCGACGTGCTGGACACGCACCTTTGGGTCTATCGCGACGACAGCTTTCTGCCACATGGCACCGATGCCGGCGATTTTGCGGCGGACCAGCCGATCCTGATCGTTGCTAACGAAAGCAACCAAAATGCCGCGACGGTACGCTTCATCGTGGATGGCGCGGAGCCGCCGCCAGTCGCGGATTACGAACGAGTGGTCTTCATGTTCGACGGCTATGACCAGCAGCAGCTCGAGGCGGCACGCGGCCAGTGGAAGCGGCTCAAGGGGGAGGGGCACAACCTCACCTACTGGCAGCAGAACCGCGATGGACGGTGGGAGAAGAAGGCCTAATTGCCATCCAGCAGGCGAAATTGTGCGTGCCCCTCATGCCGGCACCTTCTCCCGCAAGCGGGCGAAGGGATACGCCGCGCGGCCTTCGTCCCCTCTCCCACAGGTGGGGAGAGGGATCGGGTGAGGGGCAAAGCCGCACCAGCCGCCGGATCGGACTAGTCGTGGAACGCGTCCACGAACTTGCGGCGGCCAAGCATGAAGGCGTCGGCGACATGACGCAGAGGCGCCAGATCAACATCGGATTTGCCAGTCTTGATGAGTTCGGCAAAGCGCCGGTACAGCATCGGATATTCCTGCTCCGGTTCCTCATGCACGAGCTTGCCGTCGACGGCCAGCTTGGCGCCACCTTCGGAGAGAACCATCTCGCCGGCATCGGTTTCCGCGACGATATCCCAACTCTGCTTGCCGGTCTGGCGCCAGTCGAATTCAGCCGAAACGTTGAGCTTGCCCGCGTCGCTGAAAGCGATCGTCGCAGCGATCGGCGCGTCGCGGTTCTCCGGAAACTCGAGCGTCGCCGAGGTGATGAAGATCGGGCGGGGCAGGATATGGGTGACGATTGAGAGCGCGTTGATGCCCGGGTCGAACACGCCAAGCCCGCCGGCTGCCCAGATCCATTCCTGGTTCGGGTGCCAGTGGCGGACATCCTCCTTCCAGATGATCTTGACATTGCGGATTGCCGTCGACGCAAGAAACGCTTTGGCGGCTTCAACTGCCGGCGCATAGCGTGAATGCCAGCTTGCAAAGAGCGAAACGCCCTTCGCGGCCGCCAGCGCTTCGAGGTCGGCAACCTCGCTCAAGGTCGCTCCCGGGGGCTTCTCGAGGAAGACGTGCTTGCCGGCCTGGAGCGCCACATGTGCCGCCTCATAGCGGTATTGCGGCGGCATGCACAGCGAGACCGCGTCGATTGCCGGCACTGCCTCCAGCATGGCCTCGATGGACTTGAAATTGTCGATGCCGTCGACCGTTCCGTGGCGGCTTGCTGCAGCGATCAGCCGGTAGTCGGCGTTCTTTGAAATGGCCGGCAGGTGCTGATCGCGCACGATCTTGCCGACGCCGACAATAGCAATTTGAATGGGGGTCATGGTGCTTCGCTCGGATTAGTATGATTTATTCTCGATCCTTGTAGCAGATTGAAGGCAGCGGGCAAGCGCGGTTCGGGCGTGCATCACGCTGTCACCCTGATTGCAAGATGTCGGTTTCCATTGTCGTCGGCGAGATAATTTCGTTGCTCGCTGACAGACAGTATCGGTACCGTAAAGCGGGTTGTTGAGGATTTGCAATGACACAAACCATTCGCCACGCGACGCGCGCTGAACTCGACACGATCATTGACTGGGCTGCGCGAGAAGGATGGAATCCCGGACTAGAGGACGCCAACGCGTTCTGGGCGGCGGACCCGGAAGGCTATTGGGTCTCGACCGAAGAAGACACGCTTGCTGCCGCGATCTCTCTCGTGCGCTACGGCACCGATTACGCATTTCTCGGCTTTTACGTCGCTCAGCCTACGTATCGTGGCAGGGGCATTGGCCTGGCTCTGTGGAAGCGGGCGATTGCCGAGGCGGGCGAGCGGACCATTGGGCTCGACGGCGTCGTGGCGCAACAGGAGAACTATCGGAAGTCGGGCTTCGTCCGGTCTCATGCGAATATTCGCTATGGCGGCGTCGTCGATGTGAAGGAGCCGCCCGGCACGAACCTGATCGAAGCCGCGCCTATCCATGCGCCTGCCTTGATCGAGTACGATCGCAGGTTCAACCCGGCAAGCCGCGATGCATTTCTACGCGAATGGACGAAGCAGTTGAAGACACGCCGAAGCGTCGTGCTGTTGCGTGATGGAACGATCACCGGTTACGGAACGCTGCGGGCCTGCAGGGAGGGATTCAAGATCGGCCCGCTCTTCGCCGACACGGAGACCGGAGCCGATCTCATTTTTCGCAAGCTTGCCGCAGATGTGAAAGGCAGTCAGATCTATCTCGACATCCCCGAGCCGAACGCGTCCGCAAAGGCACTGTGCGAACGCTACAACATGAAGCCGGTCTTCGAAACCGCCCGCATGTACCGTGGCCCGGCACCGGATCTTCCGCTGGGGCGGATCTTTGGGATCACGACATTCGAGCTTGGCTGATCACAGCGTCGCCCCATTACTGCATGATTCCTCAAGTCGATCCGCTTTGTGGAATCATGCAGCGGATCAACTGATCATCGCCTCTTCGTATTCCGTCGACAGCTCCAGCCACCGCTCCTCTGCCTCGGCCAGTTTCGCGGCGGCATCCGCGCGCTCCTTGGCTTTCTGCGCCGCCTTTGCCGGCGCTTTTTCATAGAGACCCGGATCTGCGAGCTCGGCATCAAGTGCTTGAATCAGTTTCTCCAGTTTCCCCGTCAACGATTCGATCTCATGGATCTTTTTCTTGAGAGGTGCCAGCGATGCGCGCTTGTCGGCATTGGCCCTGCGCTGATCCGCTTTCGACAGGGCCTCGTCCGATCCGTTGATCTTCGGCTTGTCGTCCCGGGGCTTGGGGCCGCCGACGATCAGGCTGCGGTAGTCTTCGAGGTCGCCATCGTAGCTGACCACCGTTCCTTCGCGCACGAGCCACAGCCGGTCGGCTGTGGCCTCGATCAGATGCCGGTCGTGTGAGATGAGAATGACCGCACCGGAATAGTCGTTGAGTGCGGTGATCAGTGCGTTGCGGCTGTCGATGTCGAGATGGTTGGTCGGCTCGTCGAGAATCAGCAGGTTCGGCGCGTCGAAGGCGGCAAGCCCCATCAGAAGCCGCGCCTTCTCGCCGCCGGAAAGATCCTTCGCCGCCGTATCCATTTTTTCTGTCGCAAGCCCCATTTGCGCGACACGTGAGCGAACCTTTGCTTCAGGCGCATCGGGCATGCGGCGGCGGACGTGCTCCACCGCGCTTTGCGTCGGCACCAGATCGTCAAGCTGGTGCTGGGCGAAGAAGCCGATCTTCAGTCCTGGCGCGATCCGGACATCGCCGGCTTCCGCTTGGAGTCGGCCGGAGATGAATTTCGCGAAGGTCGACTTGCCGTTGCCGTTCGAGCCGAGCAAGGCGATGCGATCGTCCGCGTCGATGCGGAGATTGAGGCGCTTGAGGATCGGCTTGCCCGGCTCGTAGCCGACCGCACCGCCCTGGATGGCGACGATCGGCGAAGCCACCTGCTTCTCAGGATCAGGAAAGGAAAAGCTCTGAACGTGCTCCTCGATGACGGCCGCCACGGTGCCCATGCGCTCCAGCGCCTTGACGCGGCTCTGCGCCTGACGGGCCTTCGATGCCTTTGCCTTGAAGCGGTCGATGAAGCTCTGCAGATGCTTGCGCGCCGCTTCGTTCTTGGCTTTCGCCTTCATCTGCAATTCGTCGGCTTCCGCCTTCTGCCGTTCGAACTGATCGTAGGAGCCGCGATAGAAGGTCAGTTTCTTCTGGTCGAGGTGAACAATCGCGTTGACGGCAGTGTTCAGGAGGTCACGATCGTGGCTGATGATGATGACCGTGTGCGGATAGCGGCGGATATAGTCCTCAAGCCACAACGTGCCTTCGAGGTCCAGGTAGTTGGTCGGCTCGTCGAGAAGCAGCAGGTCGGGTTCGGAAAAGAGAACGGCCGCCAACGCCACGCGCATGCGCCAACCGCCGGAGAAGGATGAAGCAGGACGCCGCTGCGCCTCGTGGTCGAAGCCGAGACCGGCGAGAATGCTCGCCGCGCGCGCTTCCGCGGAGTGGGCACCGATGTCGGCAAGCCGCGTCTGGATCTCGGCGATCCGGTGTGGATCGGTCGCGGTTTCGGCCTCGGCGATAAGCGCGGTGCGTTCCTTGTCCGCCTTGAGCACGATCTCGATCAGCGGTTCCTCCGTGCCGGGCGCTTCCTGCGCCACCTGGCCGATGCGCGCATTCTTCGGCAACGACACACTGCCGGCTTCCGCCGACAACTCGCCGGTAATCACCCGGAAGAGCGTCGATTTACCCGCCCCGTTGCGTCCGACGAGGCCCGCCTTCGTGCCCGCCGGAAGCGTCACGGAGGCATTTTCGATGAGAAGACGGCCCGCAATGCGGGCGGAGAGGCCGGCGATCTGGATCATGCCGCGCCTTTTGCCCGGACTTTTTCGGGAAGGCAAGGGGTGTGCCGGCGACAGCCGAGACTGTTGCGCGGTGGTGGCTCGGTTGCATTTTTCAAGGGGCGATTGTTATTGAATCGTGGACAACGTGTTCCGATAATCAATACTTCCAAACATCATCATGAGGGCCCACATAGATTGTGGAAGGGCGCTCCCAAGCTTTTCCGACTACCGGATCGGATCGGACGCTATCGGCAAGGCCACCGCGTTGGAAGGAAACCGGTCCGGGCAATTCTTACGAAATCGTCGTTCAAGCAACGACCGCTTAGGAGAGATGATCATGAGGAATGCAATCCATACTGCGCTTGCTGCAGCCCTGGTTGCCACTGCCGTTCTCGGCGGGGCATCCGCCGCTTTTGCCGGCGGCAGCTACTATGAAGGCGTCAGCGACAAGCCGCTTTTCACCGACCGGGCTCCCAAGGCGCGTGACGCTTCGGTCGAAGGCGTCCGTGGCCGCAATGGCTCGCTCGATCGCACGTCCACCGGTTCGGTATCGAGCTACGGCTCGCAGCCTGCCTACATTTCGGGCGGCGACGGTGAATATTATCAGGGCATTAGCCGCTAACGCGAACCTCCTCTCAAGGGCGGGCACGGTGTGAGAACGCCGCGCCCGCATTTGTTTCAGCAAGGAACGATCCTATGAATAGATCCATTGCAGCCCTTCTCGTTGCCGTCACTGTGACTGGCGCCGCCTCCACGGCAAGCGCCGGCGGCAGCTACTACGAAGGCGTCAGCTCGACGCCGCTTTTCACCGGGCGTGCGGCAGCTTCGGCAGGCGCCGGCGTTTCGGCGAGCACCGCCGACAACGGTGATTTTTATGCTGGTGTTGATAACAAGTCCGTCGATGCGGCGTCGACCGGCGCGATTGCCAATGGCCCTGCCGCCGTGAACGTCGCCGGTGACGACGACCAGAACGGCCGTTAATCTGCCAACAGGCGAGCCTAGCGACCCGGTCCCGCCGAGCGCGGAGCCGGGTCGCTTCATATTTGGCGATGCCGGTGAGGCCATGCCGGCGCGCCATCACCTGCGAAGCATTGCGCGATTGAAGCAGTGCCGTCAGGCGGCATCCAGTACACAGGCCTTGCCGCTCGTCTTCTCTATGTCTGACGAATAGACTCGAATGCCCCCGTGCGCCCGTGCCATGGTCAACGCAAGTTCGGCCTGGCCCAGCAGCTCAGCCGCGCTCGTTGCAGCGGGGGTCAGCGCAATGCCAGCGGAAAGAGAGAGTGTTTCGCTTGTAAAAGCACGGCCGGGCGGTGTGATCGCCAGCTCTGCGACACTTTGATGGATGCGCCGCGCAATCGCCTCGGCGTTTTCCGCGGTGACGTCGTAGCAGACGAAAGCGAACTGCTGTGGACCGACCCGCGCAACGAAGTCGTTCTTCTTGATCGTCTTGCGGAAGATGGTGGCGAGCTCGCTCAGCACCTTTTGCGCCAACGCACCGCCATGTTGTTCTCCAAGGTCCCGCAATCCTTCAACCGTTGCCAGGACAAGTGTCGCGGACTGACCGGAGGGCTGGGTGTCGAAAACGGCCGCAAGCCTTTTCGAAAGGGCGGTCTGGTTCGGCAGACCAGTGAGCCGATCCCGAGTGAGAGCCGTGCGGCTTTCTTCGAGATCGCCTTCCAATTCGCCTAAACGTTGGGAGCGCATCTCTATCCCTGCACGAAGCGCGGTTTCCTCGTTCACCAGCAGCCCTGCCGCGTCGTGCAGCCGTGCCGCGTCATCGGCGAATTCCGACATGGCTGCGACCGGATCGGAGGCAAGCCGAGCGGCGAACAGCTTTAGCTGACCGTTGAAGACGTGCTTTCGTGCCAACGTGTCGGCGAGCATCTTCGTCAGCTCGGCGAGTGCTTGTTGCGCCTCCGCGCGGGCGCGGTCGGCCGCAAGCGCGCTATGGCCAACCAGTTTGTGCTTGATGCCAAGCTCGTCCAGCGCTTCTTGCGTCGGCTCCGGACCGAGCGCCGCGAGGTCGCGCGACAATTGCGGCATCTGACCGGACAGCGCCTCAAAGATCAGCTCGTAATTGCGGGGGAGGGCGGCAACGCCGAGCCGCATCATCGAATGCGCCAATTTCTGAATGATCGCCGCATTTCGTGCCTGCGATCGGCCACGCGCCGTTGGGGGATGCTGGGTCATTGCGGTGCCTTTGATACCGATGTCGAACTCGCCTCGTACTATCTCCAGCGCGAATTTAAGAGATCCTGAAAATATCCGAGCAACGGATGTAAAATGCACGATATGGTTGCCGAATCGTGATCGGTCGCGGCGAGGCGCTCGGTGCTGCTGTTTGCCGCACCGATTGTCACAGAAGTTGTCGCTTTTGCCGCGGCCCTATACTTGACTGCTAGAGTCACCAATTATATGCCGCCTCGCTGAAATAGGAGGCGGTCTTGAGCGCAGGCCATTTGTCGAAATTCCCCTTGTTCGCTGCGAACCTGGCTGCCTGGGGAGAGCGGCCGGCGCTGCTGCTCGCTGAAAGGCGGACCGTAAGCTACCGCGATCTGGCCGAGCGTGTCGATCGTCTGGCATCGCAGTGGCGCGGTGAGCGCGGGCTGGTCATGCTGGAGGCTGACCTTTCGGAACACGCCATCATCGCCTACCTCGCAGCACTGGAAGCCGGACATGCGATTGCCATCCAGGGTCCCGGTACTCCGGATCGAAAGTTTCTGGAACCTGAGTTTTGCTATCGCCGCTGCGATGGCCGATGGCGGACGGAACGTTCAGCGGCAAGCAAGTGGCAGCTTCATCCGGATCTTGCGGTCCTGCTCTCGACATCCGGCAGCACCGGGCACGGCAAATGCGTGAGATTGTCTGCCGCGAACATTCAGTCGAATGCATGTTCGATCGCCGACTATCTCGGCCTTACGGCTTCGGATCGAAGCTGCCTTATCCTGCCGTTTCACTATTCCTATGGTCTTTCCGTGCTGAACGCCCATTTGTCGGTCGGCGCAAGCCTCTACGTTCCGGGCCTTTCCATCCTGGATGACGGTTTTCTCGATGGACTTGCCGAAAGCGGCAGCACCAATCTTTCAGGCGTTCCCTACTCTTACGAGCTCCTGGAAAAGGTGGGTTTCCGCGAGCGCGAATTTCCTGAACTGCGCTTTATGACGGTTGCCGGAGGACGCTTGGCGTCCGAGAGGGTTCGTCTCTACAACGAACACCTCACGGCGCGCGGCGCTTCCTTCTTCGTGATGTACGGCCAGACGGAAGCGACGGCCCGGATGGCCTATGTTCCCCCCGACCGCCTCGGGGGCAGGGAAGACCGGATCGGCATCGCCATACCGGGCGGGAGTCTCAGCATCGAGAATGACGAGGGCCAACTCGTCACCGGTACAGATATGCCCGGGGAGCTCGTCTATCGGGGCCCGAACGTGATGATGGGCTACGCTTCCTCGCGCGCCGATCTTGCACGCGGATGCGAGTTTGCCGAATTGCGCACCGGCGATATCGCGACGAGGGACGCCGACGGTTTCTTCCAGATAATCGGGCGGACGAAGCGGATATCGAAGATCGCCGGCCTGCGGATCGCGCACGATAGCGTGGAAGTGATGCTCGAGCGCCGCGGCGCGACGGCCGCCGTCGTCGGTGACGATACCTGCGTCCATGCCTTCTATGTCGGAGCCTATGATCGCGACGATATTCGTGGCATGCTGGCCGCTGCGAGCGGGCTGACGTTCTTGCAGGTGAAGGCCTCGCGCGTTGATGCGCTGCCGCGGCTCGCCTCCGGGAAGATCGACTACGAGGCTCTCCGCAAGGCGATGAAAAGAGACATCGGCTCCGTCGCAAACGAGGACGGTGTCGATGCGCTCTTCAACCAGGTCTTCTGCCCGAAAAAGGTTCGATCCGACGATAGCTTCCTGTCGCTTGGCGGCGACTCGCTGCGTTTCGTCCAGCTTTCGATCGGTCTGGAGAAGCTCCTTGGCGATGTACCCGAGGCCTGGGAGAGGATGTCGGTCGCCGAACTCGCGGCGCTGGGGCGGCGTGAAACCAGAAGCAGGCGGATCGCCACCGATCTGCTCATCCGGGCGTTGGCGATCCTGCTCGTCGTCCTGCACCATGAGACCCTTTGGCCTATCCCCGGCGGATCCGCGGCGATGGTCATCCTCGCGGGTTTCGGCCTCGCACGTTTCCAGCGTGGCGTCCTATTGTCGGGAGCGGTGTTGCGGCTGCTGCGGCCGCTTACGCAGATCCTCGTACCTTATTATCTGATCGTCGCAGCCTACGCCCTTGTCTGGGGAGAGGTGCCCTGGGCGTCGGTGTTCCTCGTGGGCAATTTCGGTTTTGCCGATCCAGAACGCCACAGCATGGTGCCGTACCTCTACTGGTTCATCGAGGCCTATTGCCAGATGCTCGTCGTCTTTGCGGCGTTGTTCGCGGTGCGGTCGGTCCGGCGTGCGGCGGCCTCAAGACCCTTCGCGCTCGGAATGGCGTTGCTCGCGGCAGCTTTCCTTGCCCGCCTGGCATTGCCGCTGGTCGTCGAGATGGGTAACCGTCAGATATTCACGCTGCCGTGGATTTTCTATCTGGCAGTCATCGGCTGGTGCGCTGCGATCGCCGATACGCCGTTTGAGCGCGGCATGCTGATGCTCGTCGGAACGGCCATCTTCCTGTTTTTTGGGTTCTACGAAGGCGTGTGGATAGGGACGAAGATCAAGTATCTGTTGCAGATCGCGGTCCTGGCCGCTCTTCTGTTCCTGCCGCAGGTCAGGATGCCGCAATGGAGCGCGAGACTGATCCTGCCCATCTCGGTCGCCGGCTTTCATATCTATATTCTGCATCGTTTCGCGCCGGAACTTCTGCTGCTGCCGGTGCAGCCAATCGTGTCGCCAACGGTCTATACGCTGTGCTCCATTATTGGCGGAACCGCGCTGGGAATGGCGGCTTGGGCTGGCCAACGCCGCCTTATGAAGCTGTGGGCGCAGCTTAGGGACAGCGGCGGTGGTTTGGGTGATTGGCAGAACCGGTTCGCGGGGCAGCTTCGCTCAGTCCGCCCACTTCTGGCCATCGGCCCGCAGGAAGAAAACCAGGTCCAGCGTCAATGACGGACGCCCGAGCGCCGTCAGGGTTGCGTGCGCTTGACCACGGTGATGCGTCTGGTGGTTAAAGAAATGGGCGAGCGTTGGTCCGAGCCTCTGCGTGACTTCGCCCGGCGCGCTGAGCGGCGAATAAGTGACTGTCGCCGCCAGGCGGGTCTCGTCGAGGCCGTCTATCCAGGCGATGATGCGCTCGTCTTCTGCCACGCGTGCCGCCGTCAAGCTGGCGAGGTCGTCGTGAAGGATCGCGTCGAGTGTCGAGGGCGCTTCGCCCTCCTTGGTGAACCGCTTCATCCAGATCCGGTCCGCTGCCAGCAGATGGTTGAGCGTCCCGTGCAGCGAGCCGAAGAACGCCCCTTTGTTCTGGCGAAACTCCGCATCCGAAAGCTCCGCCGCCGCGACGTAGAGCCGCCGGTTGGCCCAACGGTTGTAGTCGGCGAACATGCGATAATGGTCGAGCATTGGTATTCCCCCTGGATGGTCGTCTCAACCCAGCGCCGCGTCCTATCGGGCGGGCAAGGGATGCGGTGGCACATTGCTGCGTTTATCCTGAGTCGGCTAGGATTTAAGGAAACTGCACTAGCGCAAATCGGCATTCCTGTGTCGAATGTCACTCATGAAATATGCTGATCCGATCCGCGCCGTGGCGGGCGGCGTGCATGCTGAGCACGACGGCTGGCCCGAACGCCGCCTCGATTGTTGCGAGGTACGGGCGTTCCGTGACAGCGGCATGAAACTCGTGTCGGCCGGGCCGAAACATCGCTGCGCCCCCTTGTTTTGCACGGAATTGGCGGCTAATGAACCGCCACTTCTCAAGAAACAAGGGATTTGAGCCAATGGCGATTGAACGTACTTTCTCGATGATCAAGCCGGACGCGACGAAGCGCAACCTGACCGGCGCCATCACCAAGATGCTGGAAGATGCCGGCCTGCGCGTCGTCGCTTCGAAGCGCGTCTGGATGAGCCGCCGCGAAGCTGAAGGCTTCTACGCCGTCCACAAGGAGCGCCCGTTCTTCGGCGAACTGGTCGAGTTCATGTCCTCTGGCCCGACCGTTGTTCAGGTCCTCGAAGGCGAGAACGCCATTGCCAAGAACCGCGAAGTCATGGGCGCCACCAATCCGGCAAACGCCGCCGAAGGCACCATTCGCAAGGTCCATGCCCTTTCGATCGGCGAAAACTCGGTCCACGGTTCGGACGGTCCGGAAACGGCCGCCGAGGAAATCGCCTACTGGTTCGCAGGCACCGAGATCGTCGGCTGATTCACTTTCGTCGTTTCGGCTTTCAAAGGCTTGAAATGACTCTTCGAAACCGGGGCGGCAGCGCCCCGGTTTTTTTAATGCATGTCGACGTTACGTCGGGCAGGCCGCCGTCTCGAAGCGCTCCGGCGCCCTGCCGCCCACGAAGACCTCCGGGTTCTTGTCGTAGGCCGGCCCTTCGACGAGGGGCTTTGCCGGCAGGACATCCTGATCGACGTCGGACGTCACCGTCGTCTCCAACTTCTGCAGCGTCGCGCCGTCCGGCCCCTTGACCTCGATCGTCACCGCGTAGGGCCTCTCCCTCTTGACGCAGCTTATCTCCGGGCTTTCCAGCGTCACTCTATCGAGCTTCGGGAAGAGCTTGCGCGTCAGCGTCAACGGTTCGCCGCCGGCCGGATTCTCGAAGCTGGCGACGACCACGCTGCCGTCCGGCACCGGCTCAGTTTTATTGAGCGTGATCATGTAGGCCGCATAGGCGAGCCGGTAGTTGAAGACGAACATCTTGCCGGTCAACTTCAGCGGGTCCGGACCGGTTTCGCGCTGACAGCCGACAAGTACCGCCGCGGCAAAGAGAGCGGATATGATGACGCGTTTCATGGCTGAACTCCCTGCCTGTTGCGGCGATAGTGGCGCCTTGCTTTTGTGCGGTTGCCGCAAACCGCCATGTCGCACCAGGTACGGCTTCTGTTGCGGCTGCGGTCGAGAAACAGCCAGCGGCAATTGGGACATATTTTCAGGCGATCCGGCTCGGGGTTGGCAATAAGACTGAGTGCCGAATGTGCGGTCGCCAGATCGAGCGATGTGCCCTGGCTGTTGCCCGTCGGCTGACGCAAGACGGCGGCAATCGCCTCGAGCAGGTCTGCCAGCAGATCTGGCCGGTCTCCGGCCTCGACTTGTGCCCGAAAATGGCGGTCCGTCGCCTCGCGCAATCCAATGAGTGATTTCCGGTTCTCGGGCGGCGCCGGAACAAGCGTGCCGAAACGCTCTCGTTCGGCGCTGTAAAGACTTGCGGCATAGGCAAACGAATCCATCGCCGCGGGATCCGCGAAGCGGTCGATCCTGCGCTCGGAATCAAAGCGCAGAACCACGGAATTGGCGACATCCAGCGCCAGCGCGCCGCCCGAGAATCTGTGTGCTGTCCAAGTGAAACTCATGCGAAAATCCTAACTGGTAAAATAGATTTTACCAGTTATATTGCTTCTGTCACCACATGGATGTGCCATGGCCTATTTTCTTCAGCAGATCGCCAATGCCGTACCCGTAGCCGCACTCTATGCGGCGCTGGCCTTCGGCTACGCGATTGCCTTTGCCGTCACACGGAGGGCAGACCTCACCTATGGCGCGCTCTTTGCTTTCGCCGGTCAGATGTTCGTGCTTTTTGCAGATTTCGGCTGGAATCGGCTGTGGCTGGTCCTGCCGGCGGCGCTTGGTATCGGGGCGGCGGCGGCACTGACATTCGGACTTGGCGCCGGACTCGTCGCGGGGCGCTATGTCATGCGGCCGCTGGCATTTTCCTCGGCCAATGCGGTTGTCGTCGCGTCGCTCGGCAGTCTGCTGGTGCTCATGGAAACGGCGCGGCTCGCATCCAACACGCGAAGCCTGTGGCTGCCGCCCTTCTTGAATCAGGTTATCGTGTTCTGGCCGAGCCCCGAGTTTCCGGTGGCTTTGACTGCCGTCCAGCTCATCAATACCGCGCTGATGGCGGCGCTGGTCGCCGGCGGCCATTGGCTACTCACCCACTCCTACGTCGGGCGCTACTGGCGGGCCGTCTCGGAGGATCGCGAAGCCGCGGCGCTTTGCGGCATTGACCCTGCCACAGTCTACATCGTTGCCTATGGAGTGGCGTCGCTGATCGCTGCGTTCTGCGGAATCCTTGCAGCATCCTACTATGGCAACATGGATTTCGGCATGGGCCTGACCTTCGGCGTCAAAGTCCTGTTCATTGCGGCAATCGGGGGGCAGACAGCGCCGCTCTTCGCCGCCCTCGGGGCGGCCGGGGTCGGTCTGCTTGAGACGCTGTGGAGTGCCTACGGCCCGATCCTGTGGCGGGATCTTGCGATCTTCGGCTTTCTGGTGATCGTGCTGGTGGTGACGCGCCGGGAAAAGGTCATTCCCTGATCAGATCTTTTGCGACCATCGGTCCCGGGCCGTGTCGTCGGCGTCCTTGGCGCTGACCCAGCCGCCAGCGCTGCCGTCCGCACGATGTTCCTTCTTCCAGAAGGGGGCCGATGTCTTCAGGAAATCCATGATGAAATTGGCGCCGTCGAAAGCCGCTTGCCGGTGTAGCGACGCCGTCACCACAAGCACGATATTTTCGCCCGGCACGATCTTGCCGAAGCGATGGATGGCTGTCGCTGCCTGCAGGCCGAACCGTTTGACCGCCTCCTGACAGATGCGTTCGATTTCTGCCTCTGCCATGCCGGGATAATGTTCCAGTTCGAGCGTGCTGAGTGCGCCCGCCTCGTCACGGCAAAGTCCCGAGAACGTCACGACCGCGCCGATGTCCGCACGGCCGCGGGAGAGCGCGGACACTTCGGCGGCGAGGTCGAAGTCTTCGCGCTGGACGCGCACGGTGACGGCGGCGTTCATTGCTTCAGCCGCCCGTCATCGGTGGAAAGAGGGCAATTTCGCGCGCGCCGGCAATTGGTTCGCCGTGATCGACATGCTCCTGGTTGATCGCCGCGCGGATGACGTTCTGGTGTTCGAGTGCCGCCGCGTATTGTTCGCCGAGTGTTTTCAGATGCGCGAGGAGATCGGCGACGGTCACGACATCAGCCGGAAGCTCCAGCGTTTCCTCACCCTTGCCGATACGCTCGCGCACCCAGGAAAAATAGACGAGGTTGATCGTGCTCATTCATTGACCACATGTTTCAAACCGGCGCGGAAATAATCATAGCCGGTATAGAGCGTGATTGCAGCCGCGATCCACAGAAGCACGATACCGGCTTCGGTGATATAGGGAACGATCTTGTCACCGGCCGGCCCAGCCAGCAGGAAGGCGATCGCCACCATTTGGATGGTCGTTTTCCACTTGGCGATGCGTGTCACCGGCACGCTGACCTTGAGCGCAGCAAGATATTCGCGCAGACCAGACACGAGAATCTCGCGGCAGAGAATGATGATCGCGGCCCAGATCGACCAACCGGCGATCGTGCCGTCGGCGGCAACGAGAAGCAGGATCGAAGCAACGAGCAGTTTGTCGGCGATCGGATCCAGCATCCGGCCGATATTCGACGTCTGCTTCCAGATGCGCGCAAGATAGCCGTCGAAGAAATCCGTAATCGAGGCGGTGATGAACAGCACCAGCGCAGTCCAGCGTGCAAAATCCGAGCTGTGGAGGCGACCCTCGATGAAGAAGCAGAAAACGATCAGCGGCACGATCAGGATACGGAAATAGGTCAGCAGATTCGGGACGCTATAGGCGATGGGCGTTGGCATGGACTCGGTTTCTCTGGACACGACAATCCCTCATTTCCCGCGATCTGGGGTTATCGGCGCGATCGATTCTAACGGTCGGATCGGGATGCGGGCGGAAGGCGCCGAACGCCTTTCCTCATCCCCTCCGGGTTTCAGGTGTACAGAATGACTTTGCGACCATAAGGTCAACAGGTCATTATGCACCAGTTGTCATATTTGGCGGATTTCATCTGAACGCAGGCTGAATTGTCCGCAATGCCTGCCGTGGATAGGCGCGCGGCGCTGTCAGCCAACTATTTGACGCCGTCCTCGTGAAAGTGTTCGTAGACGAGGCGTGCGACCGCTTCCGAGATGCCGTTGACTGCCATCAGGTCGTTGATGCCCGCCCGGGAAACCGCCTTTGCCGTGCCGAAGTGAGTGAGCAGCGCGCGCTTGCGCGTCGGCCCGATGCCGGTGATTTCGTCAAGCGGGTTTTTGACCATTTCCTTCTTTCGGCGGGCGCGGTGCGAGCCGATGGCGAAGCGATGCGCCTCATCGCGCAGTCTCTGGATGAAATAGAGGACCGGATCGCGGGGCGGCAGCGTGAAGCTCTCGCGGCCCTCGGCGAAAAATCGCTCGCGGCCCGCATCGCGATCGAGGCCCTTGGCCACGCCGATTGCAGTTACGCAGTCCTCGACGTCTAGTTCCTTGAGTATTGCGCGGACGGCGGTCATCTGACCCTGGCCGCCGTCAATCAGGATGACGTCCGGCCAGGCCGGGAATGCGCCGTCGTCGCTGGGCTCTGCGCTGCGGTCGGGTTTGCCTTCCTCCTTCAGGAGGCGCGAGAAGCGCCGCGTCATGACTTCGCGCATCATCCCGAAGTCGTCGCCCGGAGTGATATCGGTCGATTTGATATTGAACTTGCGATACTGGCCTTTGACGAAACCCTCGGAACCGGCGACGACCATGCCACCGACGGCGTTTGTTCCCATGATATGCGAGTTGTCGTAGACCTCGATGCGGCGCGGCACCCGTTCCAGTTGGAAAGTCTTGGCAAAGCCTTCAAGCAGCCGCGATTGCGACGCCGTTTCGGCGAGCTTGCGGCCATGGGCCTCGCGCGCATTTGCGAGCGCGTGATCGACGAGATCCTTCTTCTCGCCGCGCTGCGGAACCAGGATCGATACCTTGTAGCCGGATTTCTCGCTGAGCGCCTGGCCGAGCAGTTCCTGTTCCTCGACCGCCTCGCAGAGCAGGATCTGCCGCGGACACGGTTTGTCGTCGTAGAACTGGGCGAGAAAGGCGCTGAGCACCTCCGACGAAGGAAGCGACGGATCGGCCTTCGGGAAATAGGCGCGGTTGCCCCAGTTCTGGCCGGTCCGGAAGAAGAAGACCTGGATGCAGGAAATTCCGCCTTCGTGATGGATCGCGAAAACGTCCGCCTCCTCGACACCTGCCGGATTGATGCCTTGATAGCTCTGCACGTGGCTCAGCGCCGCGAGGCGATCACGGTAGAGGGCGGCGCGCTCGAAATCGAGATTCTCCGAGGCTTCGCTCATGGCGGCAGCGATCGTCGCCTTCACGGCCTGGCTCTTGCCGGAGAGAAAATCCTTTGCCTCGCGAACGAGCTCGCCGTAGTCGGCATCGCTGATTTCGCCGGTGCAAGGCGCCGAACAGCGCTTGATCTGGTAAAGCAGGCAGGGGCGGGTACGCGTCTCGAAGACGCTGTCCGTGCAGGTCCTCAAAAGAAAGGCGCGCTGCAGCGAGTTGATGGTTCTTCCGACGGCGCCAGCAGAGGCAAAGGGGCCGAAGTAATCGCCTTTGCGGCTGCGGGCCCCGCGATGCTTGAAGAGCGCTGGCGCCCTGCTGTCGCCGGTGACGACGATGTAGGGAAAGGACTTGTCGTCGCGCAGCAGCACGTTGAAGCGCGGACGTAGCCGCTTGATGAGGTTGGCTTCGAGCAGCAGCGCCTCGATCTCCGTCCGCGTCGTGACGAATTCCATGTTCGCCGTCTCGCGAATCATCCGCGAAATGCGGTTGGAATGGCCGCGGCCTTGCGCGTAGTTGCTCACCCGCTTCTTGAGGCTGCGGGCCTTGCCGACATAGAGCACGTCGCCGGCGTCGTTGAACATGCGGTAGACGCCCGGACCATTCGGCAAGAGCTTGACGAAGGCCTGAATGAGCTCCGCGCCCTTGAGGCCCTGCGTTTCGACACGGTTCTCCGCCCAATCGATCGCCGGCGCCGGTCGCTCGCCTTCCGTCACGTCGAGCAGATCGTCGTCGTCATCGGTTTCGCTGCCGTCGTAAAGGATGCCGCCATCGGTGGGCGTGCGCCCGTTCATTCCACTATCTCCCGAATATCCGGCGTCTCCCAGGCAAGATGCTGGCCGCCGTCAAGCGCGATCATCTGTCCGGTAACCGACGGCGTGTCGAAAAGGAAGCGGATCGCGCGTCCAAACTCGTCGAGCGCCGGACCGCGCTTGAGAATCAGTGCATCGACCTGCGCCTGAAAGTCGCTCTGTTTCTGCCGCTCGTTCGGCAGTGTCGGCCCCGGCCCGATGCCGTTGACGCGAATATGGGGGGCAAGCGCCTGCGCCATCGTCTGAGTTGCCGTCCACAGTGCGGACTTGGACAGCATATAGGAATAAAATCGCGGATTTGGAGACCAGACGCGCTGGTCTATGACATTGACGATCAGGCCGGAAACGTCGTCCGGTCGCTGCCGGGCAAAGTCGCGCGCAAGCAGGGAAGGGGCCTTGACGTGGAGCGCGAAGTGGCGCTCCCAAACATCCGCGTCGAACGCGTCCAGGCTGTCCTTCTTGAAGATCGAGGCGTTGTTGACGAGCAGGTCCAGCGGGCCGAGCAAGGCAGTCGCCTCCGCTATGACCCGGGACGCGGCGGCGGAATCGGTGAGGTCGGCTTTCAGCGTGACTGCCTTGGCGCCGTTCGCAGTGAGGTTCTTTGCCAGCGCGTCTGCTTCGGCGAGCGAGCTGTTCGCATGGATGGCGACGGCGAAGCCGTGCGCGGCCAGATTTTCGACTATTGCCTTGCCTATGCGTCGGGCGCCGCCGGTTACGAGCGCCGCCTTGAGTGTTCTCGTCAACTTTTTCCCGTCCCTCGAATCCTGTTCTGGCTGGACGAAGATATAGGCAAGAAACGCCAGCCTGAAACTATCCTGAGGGATTCATTTCAGAAAAATTAATGCAAAGCGGATAAATTGTATTATCTCGACGTATTATAGTATAGATTTCATTAATCTAGAATTATGGTTAATAAATACCCTGTGTCATGAAGGCAACATCCAATTTCAGCCGCGCTCGTGCCGCCAAAATTTCACATTTTAGCTCTTGAGATTCCGCATTTTCTGATCAATTTCCGCTCGACCGGGCGGGTTAATCACAGAATGTCCGGTGTTCCGCAAAGATACAACTGCATCGGAGCATCGGTGAAAAGGAGAATAGTATGCGTACGCTGACCACCACCCTCATGGCTTCGGCCATGGCTTTCGTTGCCTTGCAGGCCGCCCACGCCGCAGACGTCGTCGATGAAGTACCGGCTGCTCCGGCTGCCGAATACACCGAACCGGCGACCAAGGACTGGTCGGGCGCCTATGTTGGCGGCACGGCCGACTGGCACCATGGCGAGGCTGACGCAACGGGCTCAAACCCCTCCGTTGGTTTCGGCGGCGGTCTTTATGGCGGTTACAACGTGCAGAGCGGCCAGATCGTTTACGGCGGTGAAGCCGATATCGGCTATGCCGGCAACGATTCTCACTCCAGCGGACGTAGCGTCGAGCAGGGCGTCAACGGCTCGATCCGTGGCCGCGTCGGTGTCGATGTGAGCCCGGTTCTTCTCTATGGTACGGCCGGTCTCGCTGTCGGCAAGATGAAGCTCTCGACCCCGGGCGGTTCTGACAAGAATACGATGGTTGGCTGGACGGCCGGTGCCGGTGCGGAAACCTTGGTTACCGACAACATCACCGCACGCGTCGAATATCGCTATACCGACTACGCCTCCAAGGACTTCAACGTCGGCGGCAGCACCGTCACGTCCGGCTACGACGAACACAGCGTGCGCGTCGGTATGGGCGTCAAGTTCTGATCGGCTGGCACGGATCAGCGAAAAGGCCGGGGCGACCCGGCCTTTTTTTACGCCTTGAATTTGGAATAGTCGGGAAAGTGCTTCTCGAACTTCGCCGGCCAGTTCTTGAGCTTCGGCCGTCCCTTCTGCCATTCGCCGGCGAAACGCAATTCGATGTAGCGCAACAGGGCCGCGAGCGCGAAATGTCCCGCATTGAGCTTGCCGCCGGCCTTGGGCAGGTTGGCATTCAAGTAATCCAGGCCGCGCTCGACTTTTTCCCATTGGCGGTCGATCCAGGGTTGATGCACCTTCTCTGGCGGGTGAAAGCGTTTCTCGTAGACGATTGCGAGCAGGCTGTCGCAAATGCCGTCGCAAAGCGCTTCGAAGATTTCCACTTCGGTGCGCTTAGCTGCGTTCTTCGGATAAAGCTTTCCCTTCGTTTCACGGTCGAGGAAATGCATGATCGCCCGGCTGTCGTAGATCGCCTTGCCGTCCGCAGTAATCAAGGTCGGGATCT
Organism: Ensifer sp. IC3342; assembly: GCF_020193655.1. Taxonomy (GTDB): domain Bacteria; phylum Pseudomonadota; class Alphaproteobacteria; order Rhizobiales; family Rhizobiaceae; genus Sinorhizobium. Next base: position 272,783 of record NZ_JADYVE010000001.1, on the reverse strand, counting down.
TGCCCAGCGGATTGTTGCCGATCAGTTCCGGCGGATTGGCGTTCGTGTCCGTCAGCACGCTTTCCGCGGCGATCCCGATATGGTGCGCGGCCATGCGAACCTTGTTCGAATAGGGTGAGGCAGGCGAATAGAGTATCTTCATTCGAAGTCTTTCCGTCGTCATGGGGCAGGAGGCAGGAAAACCGCGCCCCTTCTGCAGGCTTGGCGATCCACTTCGGGGCACGCCCTGAATTCCAGTGTCTTGTCGAAGCAGATTCTGATTTCTTCGAGAAGCCTGGCTTCGCACGTAACAGCGATCGTCTCCGGCGTCATGCCGGGATTTTTCGCGATAAGCGCGGCTTCGATCGTTGATACTGGAAGATCGCGCGATCCTTCCGTCGATGCCAACTCCGGCGGGATCGTGACCCGTTCGCGCGCGGCGCGCGCCACGGCGAAATAGTCCGCCTGACTGAGGCCGGAGCAGGTGCCGTGCTTGCGCCACTGGTGACCGATGAGGCCCATCGAGGGAATGAGATCGAGATACCGCCTGCCGAGCGATTCTGGCACGCGATCCGATTGCCGCGTCGGGCAATATTCCGGATAGCCCCTTTCATTTTGTGGCCAGAGCCCGTGCACGATGAGGCCACGGCGGCTGCCGGCCTCGCATTGATCTGTCTTTCCGGTTGGATCGTTGCTGCCGCACCAGGTGGGCGACCAGGACAGAGAAAGGACGTAGAAGTCGAAGCCTTTGCCGACCGGAACCGGAGCCGCCGCCACAGTCTTCGTCCCGCCGGTTCCGGAGTTCGGGGAGCTTTTCTCTGCGCCGTCATCGCTGCAGGCGGCGATCGTCAGAACGCCGACGAGCGCCGGCAGCAGCCTCTTCACAGCAGTCAGCGAAGTGAAGCGCAATGGGCGCCGTAGACGTACCAGGGATCGAGGCCGCCGACGCAGAACTCGATACTCCTGCCGACACCGGCAAAGCCCCACGGCCGCTCGATCAGATACCAGAGGGGACGCCGTACGCCGTCGGTCATCACGGCAGTCGCATAGCAATATTCACGCTCGACGAGATGCGTGTAGTCCCGCGGCTCGAAGCGATTTTGGCCCATGTCGCGAATCTCGGCGATGGCGAGATTGGCATGAAGGTAGTTCGCGGCCTTATAGTCGAAGCGTCGGGTGATGAAACCCAAGACGGAGGCGTTGCTGCAGGCGCCGGTAGCATAGGCTGCATGGGGTGCAGGCTCCCCGATATAGTCGGCGGCGGCAGCAGCGGTTGTGAGGGAAAGCGAGAGCAGAAGCGATGCAGCAAGCGTACGAGTCATGGCCATCTCCCTGAATCCTTTCAGGAGATTGACGCCTTCGCCATCGATCCGTCAAGGCCCCGGGTTGAGAGATGCTTCGCCGCGCAGCCAGAAGCAGCGGGCCGACGCGAAGCGATCCTGGGCCAGATGTGTTTTCAGAAAGGGCAGCAGGACATCGAGCTCACTCTTCAACGTGAAGGGCGGGTTGACGATGACCAGACCCGATCCCGTAAGCCCCGTAGTGTCGCGATCGCTGCGCACCGTGAGTTCCACGCAGAGCATTTTCGGAATCTCCAGCGCTTTCAACGCCGCGTGGAAATCCTTTATCGGTGCGCCTTTCTTCAGCGGATACCAGAGACAGAAAATGCCTCCGGCAAACCGGCGGTAGCCTTTCGCGAGTCCCTCGGCAAGCCGCTCGTATTCGCCCTCGACCTCGAACGGAGGGTCGACGAGAATGAGGCCACGCTTTTCCTTCGGCGGCAGGTGAGCGCCAAGCGCCAGCCAGCCGTCGAGCTTTGTGATGCGGCTCTGGAAGTCGCCATCGAACAGGCGGTGCAGCGTCTCGTAATCATCCGGATGCAGTTCCATCGCCGAAAGCCGATCCTGTGTGCGGAACAGCATGCGGACGAGCTTCGGTGAGCCGGGGTAATGGGTGATGCCGCCGCCAGGATTAAGGTCGCGAACCGCCGAGATATAGGGCTCGAGGATCGCGGCGACCGGGGCAGGAAGCTCTGTATCGAGTAATCGGCCAATGCCATCGCGCCATTCGCCAGTTTTCTGCGCTTCCTCGCTCGAAAGGTCATAGAGTCCAATGCCGGCATGCGTGTCGAGCACCCGAAAGGCCTTGTCCTTTTGTTTGAGATAGGTGACGAGCCGCGCCAGCACCGCATGTTTCAAGACATCGGCGAAATTGCCTGCGTGATAGATGTGCCGGTAGTTCATGAGCGCCGCCGATGGCTATGATCAATTGTTTCGATGGATGGCGAAATGGGGCTTTTTGCCCTCCAGCGGATGCCATATAGAAAAGCCATGAACGTTGCGACCCCCATCAAAGCAGAAAAATCGATCGGCTATTCCGTCTGTCCGCATGACTGTCCGTCAGCGTGTGCGCTTGAAGTCGATCTCACGGCCGAAGGCCAGATAGGCCGCCTGCGGGGCGCGGCCGGAAACAGCTACACGGCCGGCGTCATCTGCGCCAAGGTGGCGCGCTATGCCGAGCGCATCTACCACCCTGGCCGGCTGATGGTGCCGCAGCGCCGCACCGGCGCCAAGAGCGACGGCAACTGGCAGGAGATTTCCTGGGAAGCGGCGCTCGACGAGATTGCCGATCAATTCATCAAAGCCGAGCAGAAGCACGGCTCGGAAGCGGTCTGGCCCTATTTCTACGCGGGCACGATGGGGCAGGTCCAGCGTGACTCCATCGAGCGGCTGCGCCACGTCAAGCGTTATTCCGGCTTCTTCGGCTCGATCTGTACGAACATGGCCTGGACCGGCTTCACCATGGCGACCGGAGCCTTGCGCGGCCCAGACCCGCGCGAGATGGCCAAGGCCGACTGCGTCGTGATCTGGGGCACCAATGCGGTTGCGACGCAGGTCAACGTGATGACTCATGCGGTCAAGGCGCGCAAGGATCGCGGCGCCAAGATCGTCGTCATCGACATTTATGAGAACCCGACCGTCAAGCAGGCCGACATGGGGCTCGTCCTGAAACCGGGTACCGACGCCGCACTTGCCTGCGCGGTCATGCACATCGCCTTTCGTGACGGCTATGCCGATCGCGCCTACATGGCGAACTTCGCCGATGATCCCGCCGGCCTCGAAGCGCATCTTAAGACACGTGGCCCGGACTGGGCTTCCGCTATCACCGGCCTGTCGGTGGAGGAGATCGAAGCTTTCGCCAAGCTCGTGGGAACGACGCCCAGGACCTATTTTCGCCTGGGCTACGGCTTCACCCGCCAGCGCAACGGCTCCGTCGCCATCCATGCGGCCGCTTCGGTCGCCACGGTGCTCGGCTCCTGGAAGCACGAGGGCGGCGGCGCCTTCCATTCGAACAACGACATCTTCAAGCTGGACAAGCGCGAACTCCTCGGTTCCGCATTCCACGATCCCGACGTGCGCATGCTTGATCAATCGCAGATTGGCCGTGTGCTGACCGGCGATGCCGAGGCGCTGCGTCATCGCGGCCCGGTGACGGCGCTTCTCATCCAGAACACCAATCCTGTCAATGTCGCGCCCGAGCAGCGACTGGTGAAAAAGGGCTTCCTGCGCGACGACCTCTTCGTTGCCGTGCATGAGCAGTTCATGACCGACACCGCGCGGCTCGCGGACATCGTCCTGCCTGCCACCATGTTCCTCGAGCACGACGACCTTTATCGCGGCGGCGGGCATCAGCATATTCTCATAGGTCCGAAGATCGTTGAGCCGCCACCGACGGTGCGCACCAATCTCTTCGTCATCGAGGAGTTGGCGAAGCGCCTCGGCGTTTCGGACCGCCCGGGTTTTGGGCTTACCGAACAGCAGCATATCGATCAACTGCTGGCGAACTACGGCATCGGTTACGAGCGGATGAAAGAGGAGAAGTGGCTCGATTGCCAGCCGGCTTTCGAAGAGGCGCATTTTCTCAACGGCTTCGGGCACCCGGACGGCAAGTTCCGCTTCAAGGCCGATTGGACCGGGACGCCCGCACCCAACCGGCCGCCGAAATCGATGGGCCTACAAGGCCCTTACGGCAGACTGCCGGAGTTTCCTGATCATATTGACTTGATCGAAGTGGCCGACGAACGCCATCCATACCGGCTGGCGACGTCCCCAGCGCGCTCGTTCCTGAACTCGACCTTCTCCGAAACGCCGTCGTCGGTTCAGAAGGAGGGACGACCGGAGGTCATGATTCACGCCGATGACGCAGCCGCGCTCGGCATTGCCGAGGGCGATGTCGTCATGCTCGGCAACGATCGCGGCGAGGTCCGGCTGCATGCGAAGGTCGGCGGTGGCACGCGCCGCGGTGTCGTCATCGCCGAAGGGATTTGGCCGAACGGCGCTCATCTCGACGGCGAGGGGATCAATGTCCTGACCGGCGCGGACGCGGTCGCGCCCTACGGCGGCGCAGCTTTCCACGATAACCGGGTCTGGGTGCATCGGGCGTGAAGGTTGGTTGCGGCGATCTCACCTCCTTCAGCCGAAGTCCCCTCTCAACAGGATCTCACATGACGGAACATACCGACCGGCGCGTCCGGATCATCGACCGCAAAACCCTCTGGAATGGCTTCGTCAGCCTCGAAGAGGTCACGCTCGAACAGGAAATGTCCAACGGTCAAACCGCCCGGCTGGTTCGGGAAGTCCACGACCACGGTCGCGCCGCAACGATCCTGCTCTTCGATCCGGAGCGGCAGTCGGTGGTGCTCGTCCGCCAGCTTCGCATTCCTGTATTTCTGCAGGGCGAACCGGGATATCTTATCGAGGCGCCGGCCGGCCTTCTCGACGGCGAAGAGCCGGCAGTGGCGATTTGCCGCGAAGCGATGGAAGAAACCGGATACAACATTGAAAGCGCCATCCATCTCTTCGACGCCTATATGAGTCCGGGTTCGTTGACGGAACGGACGAGCTTCTTCTTCGGCCGCATTGATGCCTCGAAGAGAGTGACGGCAGGCGGCGGGCTTGTGCATGAAGGCGAAGATATCGAGGTACTGGAAATCCCTCTCGAAAAAGCCGTCGCTATGATCGGCACCGGTGAAATCTGCGATGCCAAGACGATCATGCTGCTGCAATGGGCCATGTTGAGTCCTGCCACCTTGGCTCTATAGCTGGATAGCTGGCCAGCGTTTCACATTACCGATCTTTCACTTTTTGATCGTTTAGCGTTGCGTTAAAGCTTGCGTGTCTTCTTCAACGGCACGGGCGAAACATGGCGTCCTCCTCATCCCACGAGATTGAAGCCCAAGACCAGCAGGCCGAGAGTGGGGTGGAGACCGTTTCTGAGGCGCAATCAGCGCTATCTTTCCGCTGTCGGCACGCTTCTCGTGATCGCGCTGTTCGGAGCGGCGATCTTCCATCTGACCGCCGAGGTGCATTATGACGAAGTCGTCTCGGCATTGGCGGACACGAGTTGGAAGTCGGTCGCAGCTGCAGTCCTGTTCACCGGCCTGAGTTTTCTCGCGCTGACTTTCTACGATGTCGCCGCCCTCGACTACGTCAAGCGCAAGCTGCCTTACGCGGATGTAGCGCTCACGGCCGCCTGTGCCTACGCCGTCGGCAATACGGCCGGTTTCGGACCCCTGAGCGGCGGGGCGATCCGCTACCGGTCCTACTCCCGGCTCGGCCTGCAGCCGGAAGAGATAGCCGGCGTCATCGCCTTCGTGACGCTTGCCTTCGGGCTTGGCCTTGCCACGGTCACTTGCCTCAGCTTGCTGACGGTCGGCGAATATGTCGCTCCGCTGACCGGGCTTGACCCGTTCTGGCTGCGGATCATCGCCATCGTGGTGCTCGGCGGCCTGTTGACCACCTTCATCCTCGCCGGAGAAGGCCGCGAAGTCAGCATCGGACGCCTCACGCTGCGTCTGCCCGACTCCAGAACCACCTCCCGTCAGTTTCTGGTAACAGCGCTCGATCTTGCCGCATCCGCGAGCGTTCTCTACGTCCTGTTGCCGTCGGGAACGATCGGCTGGCCCGCCTTCCTGGCGGTCTATTCGTTCGCTGTCGGCATCGGCGTGCTCAGCCATGTGCCGGCGGGGCTCGGCGTCTTCGAAGCGGTGATGATTGCAACGCTCGGCCGCGCGGTGGACGTCGACACGATTCTCGGCGCGCTCGTTCTCTACCGTCTCATCTATCACGTGCTGCCGCTGCTGATTGCGATTGTGGTGATTGTCGGTGTGGAGGTACGTCAGCTTGCTGGTCGCCCCGCGGCATCGAGCGTGCGCCGGATAGGTGGCCGGATTGCTCCATTGCTTCTGGCCACATTGGCACTCGTACTCGCCATCATGCTGGTGCTGTCGAGCGTGACGCCGACGCCCGACGAGAACCTGGCGTTTCTTGAGAGCTATGTTCCGCTGCCGCTTGTCGAGGGCGCGCATTTCCTCGCGAGCCTGCTCGGACTGGCGCTGGTCATCGTCGCGCGGGGCCTGGTGTTGCGCCTCGACGGTGCCTGGTGGGCATCGGTCGTGATCGCTGCTGCTGCTCTGCTGCTTTCATTGCTGAAGGCGGTGGCCCTGGCGGAAGCGGCCATGCTTGTATTCTTTGTCGTCGGACTGCTTGCCAGCCGCCGGCTGTTCGTTCGCCCCGCGTCTCTGTTCGGTCAGGCTTTGACGCCGCCGTGGCTCACGGCGATCGGCGTCATCTGCCTGGGAGCGTTCGTCGTCCTGCTCTTCGTCTATCGCGACGTCGCATACAGCCACGAACTCTGGTGGCAGTTCGAGTTTTCCGCCGAGGCGCCGCGCGGACTTCGTGCCTTCCTAGGGGTTACGATCGGGGCGAGCGCCATCGCCATCTGGAGCCTGATGCGCCCGGCCACCACGAGCGTGGAGCCGGCATCGGAAGAGGCGTTGGGGCGGGCGATCGCCATTGTCGATGCCCAGGATATGTCGGATGCCAACCTCGTGCGGATGGGCGACAAGAGCGTCATGTTCTCCTCCGACGGCCGCGCCTTCATTATGTACGGCCGGCGAGCACGTTCCTGGATCGCTCTTTTCGATCCCGTCGGTCCCTTGGAAGCTTGGCCGGATCTCATCTGGCAGTTCATAGAGGCCGCGCGCGCCAATGGCTGCAGGGCAGTCTTCTACCAGGTTTCGCCGCTGGGGCTCGCCTATTACGCCGACGCCGGCTTACGGGCGTTCCGATTGGGCGAGCTTGCCGAGGTCGACCTGACGCGGTTCGAGTTGAAGGGTGGAAAATGGGCAAACCTGCGCCAGCGGGTAAGCCGTGGCCAGCGCGACGGCCTGGAATTTTCCATAGTTGAGCCCGAGGCAGTGCCGGCAATCCTGCCAGAACTCGCGGCAGTTTCGGATGCCTGGCTTGCGCATCATAGCGCACGGGAGAAGGGTTTCTCCCTCGGAGCCTTCGATCTCCAATACCTGGCGGCGCAGCCGGTCGCTGTCCTCAAATGCGCGGGACGCATCGTTGCCTTCGCCAATATCCTCACGACCGCGACCAAGGAGGAGGGCTCGATCGACCTGATGCGTTTCTCGCCGGACGCCCCCAAAGGTTCGATGGACTTCCTGTTCGTACAGCTAATGGAATACCTCAAGGCGCAAGGCTACCGGCGCTTCAATCTCGGCATGGCGCCGCTTTCCGGCATGTCTTCCCGGCAGATAGCACCCGTGTGGGATCGAGCCGGCCGAGCATTTTTCGAACACGGCGAACGCTTCTACAACTTCAAGGGCTTGCGCGCCTTCAAGTCCAAGTTCCACCCGCGTTGGCAACCCCGCTATCTTGTGGCGAGCGGTGGGCTCAACCCGATCCTGGCTTTGATGGACGCAACGTTCCTCATCGGCGGCGGTCTCAAGGGAGTGATAAGGAAATGACCGGTATCAGAAAGATCTGGAAGTGCGCCCTTTCCGCGGCGCTGTTTGCAGCAGCCTCGTTGCCTGCCTGGGCCGACGACGCGCCGCAATTCGAAACCGGCATGATCCCGTCGCCGCATATCCTGTTCCCCAGGGACGAGGCTTCTGCGGTTGTTGTGCTCCTTTCGGATGCCGCCGGATGGACCGCGAGGGAAGACGGGGTCGCGCGTGCGCTTACAAACGACAAGGCGCTCGTTATCGGCATCGATCTCAGGGCATATCTCGATTCGCTTGCCAAGGATGACGGCGACTGCATCTACACGGTCTCGGATATCGAATCGCTGAGCCAGCAGGTTCAGCGCGCTGCGAAAAGCAGCGCCTATCAACCGCCGATCGTCGCGGGCGTCGGCGCCGGCGGGGCCATGGCGCTAGCGATCGCCGCGCAATCCCCGGCCGCGACCATCGGTCAGACGCTTGCGGTCGATCCCGAAGAGGGCATCGCATTGACGAAGCAGCTCTGTACGCCGGCCGAGAAAGTTCGAAAGGGGGAACGCATGGTCTACGGTTTGACCGACGGATCGTTGCCCGACCCCGTGACGGTTACGTTTTCGCCCGCTGCGTCTGCCGCGGGAAAGGATCACGTGGCTGCACTCGTCGCCAAACATCCGGACGTTCAAACGCGCGATACCGGGGACGATGCCTATAAGGCGCTTTCGGATGCACTCTCCGGGGCCCTTGCAGAGAGCGGGGAAGCCGAAAACCCTTTCGGCCTTCCGCTGACAATCCTCGATACGAAGCCCACGCGTGACACGATGGCGGTGGTCTATTCGGGTGACGGTGGCTGGCGGGATATCGACAAGGAGGTCGGCAATGTCCTGCAGCGAGAGGGCGTTCCGGTCGTGGGCGTGGATTCGCTACGCTATTTCTGGTCCGAACGCCAGCCGCAAGGGGCCGCCGACGATCTTGCTCGGATCATCACCTATTATCAGAAGCGATGGAATGTCCGAAACGTGCTCTTGATCGGATATTCCTTCGGTGCCGACATCCTGCCGCGCACCTACAACCTGCTCCCGCCGGCGGATCGCGCGCGCGTGCGCCAGCTCACGCTCATGGCGCTCTCGCATCATGCCGACTACAAGATTTCGGTTCTCGGCTGGCTGGGTGCGGAGGGCGAGGGGGGCGACCCGGTTGACGATATCAAGGCAATCGACCCGTCGCTCGTCCAATGCATCTACGGTACGGAGGAGGACGACGACGCTTGCCCGGGACTGAAATCTTCAGGCGTGGACGTGGTCGCCATCGAGGGTGGTCACCATTTCGACGAGGACTATCCCGCCTTGACACGCCGCGTGCTCGACGCGCTCGACCGGCGGCTCGCGGCGGCGAGGTGACGCGGAACGACCTCTGTTCAGATTGCCGGAGAAACGAGGATACCCGACGCCTCGCCGACGGCGTGGCTTGCGGCCCGCCCATCTTTCATTTCGACCTTGCCCTCGGCAACGAGCCTCAGCGCCATTGGATAGGTCTTGTGTTCGACCGTCAGAACGCGCGCGGCAAGCGTTTCCGCTGTATCGCCGGCGAGAACCGGAACTGCTGCCTGGGCGATGATCGGGCCGTCGTCCATGCCTTCGGTGACAAAATGAACCGTGCAGCCGGCAAGCCTCATGCCGGCATCGATCGCCCGCTGGTGGGTGTGGAGCCCGGGAAACAGCGGCAGAAGCGACGGATGAATATTGAGGATGTGACCCTCATGACGCTGGATAAAGGCTGCCGACAGCAGCCGCATGTAGCCGGCAAGGCAGATGATATCCGGCCGGAGCCGGTCGAGTTCAGCTAGGATCGCCGCTTCGTGCGCTTCCTTGCTGTCGAAATCCTTTCGGACGAACGAAAAGGTCGGGATGCCGAGGGCGGCCGCTTTGGCCAGGCCACCGGCTTCCGCCTTGTCAGCAATCACGGCAATGACCTCGGCGGGGAAGTCCGGTTCTGCTGCTGCCTTCGCCAGCGAAAGCATGTTCGAGCCGCCGCCGGAAATGAAGACGACGACCCGCTTCTTAGCCGTCATCGTGCTCATAGGGAGAGGCTGCCCTTGTAGATCGTGCCCGCGGCGCCCTCGGCGCGCGCGACCATGCGGCCGAGAGTGAAGACCGTCTCGCCTTCGCCCGTGAGTACCGTCGTGACCTTTTCCGCCTCCGTCGCCGGAACGACGGCGATCATGCCGACGCCGCAGTTGAACGTGCGCAGCATCTCATTGGCGGCGACGCCGCCTGTCCTGGCGAGCCAGGAGAAGACGGCCGGCGGCTTGATTACGTCGAGGTCAATCTCGGCGGCAAGGTGCTTCGGCAGCACGCGCGGGATGTTTTCCGGAAATCCACCGCCGGTGATGTGCGCGAGCGCCTTGATCGCTCCCGTCTCGCGGATCGCCTTCAGCAACGGCTTCACGTAGATGCGCGTCGGCGTCAGCAGGAGATCGGCGAGTGTGCCTTCACCGAAGGGAGCCGGCGCGTCCCAAGCCAGTCCCGACAGCGCAACGATCTTGCGCACCAGCGAGTAGCCGTTCGAGTGCACGCCGGAGGACGCGAGGCCGAGGATGACGTCACCTTCTGCGATGTCGCCCGCCGGCAGCAGCTGGCCGCGCTCGGCCGCGCCGACGGCGAAGCCGGCGAGATCGTAGTCACCGCCGGCATACATGCCCGGCATTTCGGCAGTCTCCCCGCCGATCAACGCGCAGCCAGCATCGCGACATCCGGCAGCGATACCGGCGACGATCGCGGCACCCTGGTCAGGGTCGAGCTTGCCGGTCGCGAAATAGTCGAGGAAAAATAGCGGTTCCGCGCCCTGTACGACGAGATCGTTGACGCACATGGCGACGAGATCGATGCCGACCGTATCGTGCTTGTTCGCATCGATGGCGATCTTGAGCTTGGTGCCGACGCCGTCGTTCGCGGCAACCAGAACCGGGTCGGTGAAACCGGCAGCCTTGAGGTCGAAGAGACCGCCGAAACCGCCAATCTCGCCATCGGCGCCCGGGCGTCGTGTAGAGCGCACATGGGGTTTGATCTTCTCCACCATCAGGTTGCCGGCATCGATGTCGACGCCTGCGTCGCTATAGGTGAGGCCGTTCTTGCCCGACTGGCTCATGCTCGTTCTCCAAGGCTCGTCGAATTTTGCGGATGCGATTGGCACGGCGGGACAAGGAGTGCAAGCCGACTGCCGGCGCTTGCCGGCTTTTTTTGCCATTTTACCCGCATCCCAGCGCGTTTCGATCGGCGAGGGCCCGATTTGCCTCCGCTTAAAAAGCGCCGGGCTTGACCATTGTGCGCACCGCGCCCTATCTCGTCCAAATGGATGGAACGCGAGGCGCTTGCGCCAGACGCGGGACGGGGAACGCAATGGGCAGTCAGGTCAGCGGTGTCAGTCTTAAGCGCCAGGTCGTCTTCTGGCTGCTGGTGCTTGCCGGCTTCATCGTCTTCCTGACGCTCTTCAGCTCGATCCTGCTGCCGTTTCTCGCCGGCATGGCGCTCGCCTATTTCCTCGATCCGGTCGCCGACCGGCTGCAGCGTCTAGGCCTCAGCCGGTTGATGGCGACGATAGTCATCCTTGTTGCCTTCGTCGTGTTGTTTGCGCTGTCCTTGATCATCGTCATCCCCCTGATCTTCACACAAGCGGCTGATTTCATCCAGAAGATGCCCGGCTATATCGCCAGCCTTCAGGCCTTCCTCACCGACAGCCAGACGGCGCTGCTTCCGGATTGGCTCGCGGACCAGATGACGGCGATCAAGCAGAACTCGGCCAAGCTGCTCGAACAGGGCGCAAGTTTTCTCGGCACGCTGTTCCAGCAATTGTGGAACTCCGGCTTGGCGCTGCTGGACATCCTTTCGCTCTTTATCATCACGCCGGTCGTGGCCTTCTATCTGCTGCTCGACTGGGACCACATGGTCGAGAAGGTCGACAGCTGGGTGCCGCGCGACTACGTCGACGTCGTCCGCCAGATTGCCCGCGACATGAACACGACCATTGCCGGCTTCGTTCGCGGCCAGGGTTCGCTGTGCATCATCCTCGGCCTCTACTATGCCGTCGGGCTTTCGCTCGTCGGTCTCAACTTCGGGCTGCTGATCGGCTTTTTCGCCGGCATGATCAGCTTCATCCCCTATGTCGGTTCGATGGTTGGTCTCGTGCTGGCCGTCGGCGTAGCGCTGGTCCAGTTCTGGCCGAATTATCTTACGATCTTGCTGGTGTTGGCCGTGTTCTTCAGCGGCCAGTTCCTCGAGGGCAACATTCTGCAGCCGAAACTGGTGGGCAAGAGCGTCGGTCTCCATCCTGTCTGGCTGATGTTCGCCCTGCTCGCCTTCGGTGCTCTCTTCGGCTTCGTCGGTCTTCTCGTCGCTGTGCCGGCCGCTGCCGCGATCGGCGTCCTTGTCCGCTTCGGCATACAGCGGTACCTTGATAGTGATCTCTATCACGGGCATAGGACAGAAGCGGAGAAGCAGTCGGAAGGCCAGGAGCCCGGCTGAGTCACGCGATTGTCCAGAGTACAGCATGACAAGACGTCCGTTCGAACAACTGCCGCTCGCCTTCGGCCACGACCCGGCAACCGGTCGCGAGGATCTGCTCGTTTCCGACCGGCTGAGCGCTGCCATCGCTATCGTCGACCATTGGCCGGATTGGCCATCACCTGTCGTCATCATCGCCGGACCGGTCGGTTCTGGGAAGTCGCACCTTGCCAGCATCTGGCGGGAGAGGGCGGGGGCTGAGACGATACATCCCATCGCCGGCTCGGATGCCGCCGACATTGCCGCGAGAAAGCCGGTCCTCTTCGAGGATGCCGATCGCCAGGGCTTCGATGACACGGCGCTCTTCCATGTCATCAACAGCGTGCGCCAGCACGGTACCGCGCTGCTGATGACATCGCGCCTCTGGCCGATGTCATGGCCGGTGACGCTTCCGGATCTTCGCTCGCGCCTGAAGGCAGCGACGGTCGTCGAAATCGGCGAGCCTGACGACGAGCTGTTGACGCAGGTGCTCGTGAAGCTCTTTGCCGATCGCCAGCTTTTCGTCGATGAACGTCTTGTCGGCTATATCGTAGCGCGCATGGAGCGTTCGCTGGAGGCGGCGCAAACGATCGTCGAGCGACTGGACCGCCTGGCACTTGCCCGTGGCACGCGTCTGACACGCACCCTCGCGGCGGAAGTGCTCGCGGAACTTGGAAATCCCCACCTGCCCGATTGACTGTCACAGTTCCGTCGTCAAAGTGGGGTAGGTCGCAAGGTTGGAGTAATGGGTCTGATGGGCATGGATAGCGCGACGTCTGCAATCATCGAACACGAGACGTCTGCCGAGCAGATAGACCTGCTGACGAGCCCGGAGCGCTTTATCAATCGCGAATTCTCCTGGCTTCAGTTCAACCGTCGCGTCCTTGAGGAAACGCTGAACACGGCGCATCCCTTGCTGGAGCGTGTCCGCTTCCTGTCGATTTCGGCCGCTAACCTTGACGAGTTCTTCATGGTCCGCGTCGCCGGTATCGAAGGCCAGGTGCGTCAGGGGATTGCGCTTCGCAGCCCCGACGGCAAGACGCCGGCCGAACAACTCGATGATATCCTCAAGGAAATCGACAACCTGCAGATGGAGCAACAGGCCTCGCTCGCCGTCCTGCAGCAATATCTCGCGAAGGAAGACATTCTCATCGTCCGGCCCGCCTCGTTGTCGGCGCAGGACCGGAGCTGGCTTGCCAACGAATTCGATCAGTCGATTTTCCCGGTGTTGACGCCGCTGTCGATCGATCCAGCGCATCCTTTCCCGTTCATCCCCAATCTCGGCTTTTCGATCGGGCTGCAGCTCGTCAGCAAGACGGGTCGCGAGCCGATGACGGCGCTGTTGCGCCTTCCGGTGGCGCTCGACCGGTTTATCCGCCTGCCGGATGTGAAGAACGTCATCCGTTACATCACCCTTGAGGACGTGGTCAGCCAGTTCATCGACCGCCTGTTCCCGGGCTACGAGGTGCAGGGTTCGGGAACCTTCCGTATCATTCGTGACAGCGATATCGAAGTCGAGGAAGAGGCAGAAGACCTCGTCCGCTTCTTTGAGACGGCCCTCAAGCGCCGCCGTCGCGGTTCGGTCATCCGCATCGAGACGGATTCGGAAATGCCGGCATCACTGCGCCAGTTCGTGGTGCAGGAGCTCGGGGTTCCGGATAACCGCATCGCTGTGCTGCCAGGCCTTCTTGCGCTCAACACGCTTTCGGAAATCACCAAGGCGCCACGCGAAGATCTGCGCTTCGAGCCTTACAATCCGCGCTTCCCCGAGCGCGTGCGCGAGCATGCCGGCGATTGCCTGGCGGCGATCCGCGAAAAGGACATGGTGGTCCATCACCCCTACGAATCCTTCGACGTGGTCGTGCAGTTCCTGCTGCAGGCGGCGCGCGATCCGGATGTGCTGGCGATCAAGCAGACGCTCTACCGCACCTCGAATGACAGCCCGATCGTGCGTGCCCTGATCGATGCCGCCGACGCAGGCAAGTCGGTGACGGCGCTTGTCGAGCTTAAGGCGCGATTCGATGAAGAGGCAAACATCCGCTGGGCGCGCGATCTGGAGCGCGCTGGCGTTCAGGTCGTCTTCGGATTCATCGAGCTGAAAACGCACGCCAAGATGTCGATGGTTGTCCGCCGGGAGGAAGGCAAGCTCAGGACCTATTGCCACCTCGGCACCGGCAACTATCACCCGGTGACTGCGAAGATCTACACCGATCTTTCATTCTTCACCTGCAATCCGGTGATCGCCCACGACATGGCGAACATCTTCAATTTCATCACGGGCTATGGAGAACCGGAAGCGGGCATGAAGCTGGCGGTCTCGCCGCACACGCTGCGCCCGCGGATCCTCAAGCATATTGAGGAAGAGATCGGGCATGCAGAGGCGGGCCGTCCTGCCGCGATCTGGATGAAGATGAATTCGCTCGTCGATCCGGAAATCATCGACTCACTCTACAAGGCAAGCCGTGCCGGAGTCGAAATCGACCTCGTCGTGCGTGGCATCTGCTGCCTGCGTCCGCAGGTGCCCGGCCTGTCCGACAATATCCGCGTCAAGTCGATCGTCGGCCGCTTCCTTGAGCATTCGCGCATATTCTGCTTCGGCAATGGTCATGGCCTTCCGTCCGAAAATGCACTTGTCTATATCGGCTCGGCGGATATGATGCCGCGCAATCTGGATCGGCGGGTCGAGACGCTAGTGCCTCTCATCAACCGGACTGTGCACGAACAGGTTCTTTCGCAGATCATGCTGGGCAACCTCATCGACAACCAGCAGAGCTACGAGATTCTTCCGGACGGCACGTCGCGCCGCATGGAAGTCGGCAAGGATGCCGAGCCGTTCAATGCGCAGCATTATTTCATGACCAACCCCAGCCTCTCTGGTCGGGGCGAGGCTCTGAAATCCAGTGCACCAAAGCTGATAGCCGGCTGGAAAAGCGGTTGGCGCAAGTAAACTGGAATTGCATGGTAGAATCTGAAGCGCAGGGGCGACTGCCCGGCATCCGCCCGGTCTCCGTTGTGGATATCGGTTCCAACTCTATTCGCCTTGTCGTCTACGAAGGGCTCAGCCGTGCGCCGGCGGTGCTTTTCAACGAAAAGGTGATGTGTGGCCTCGGCAAGGGCATCGATGCGACGGGCCGGATGGCCGAGGAGAACGTCGAACGGGCGCTAAAGGCGCTGCAGCGGTTCCGCGCCCTGTCCGATCAGGCGCGCGCAACCACGATGTATGCGCTGGCGACGGCCGCTGCGCGCGAAGCCTCCAACGGTCCGTCTTTCATCGAAAAGGCGGAGGCCATCCTGGGCTGCAAGGTTCGCATTCTCACCGGCGAGCAGGAGGCCCATTTTTCGGCCATGGGCATCGTCAGCGGCTATCACGATCCTGACGGGATTGTCGGTGACCTCGGCGGTGGTTCCCTCGAACTCGTCGATGTGAATGGCAAGCGTATCGGCAAAGGCATTACCCTGCCGCTCGGAGGTATCCGTCTCTTTGAACACAGCAACGGCTCGTTGTCGAAGGCGCGGACATGGGTCCGCAAGTTCATGAGGGAGGCGGCCGTTCTCAAAGGCGGCACGGGGCGCACGTTCTATGCGGTCGGCGGTACATGGCGATCGATCGCGAAGCTTCATATGGAGGCGCGTAACTACCCGCTGCATATGATGCAGGGCTACGAGATTTCCTATGACGAGGCGATGTCTCTCCTGCCCGAAGTGATCGAGCCCAAGAACATCAAACCTTCCGCCTACGCGACAATCTCCAAGAGCCGCCGCAGCCTGCTGCCCTTCGGGGCCGTGACGATGCAGGAAGCACTGACGATCATGAAGCCGGAGCGGATCTCTTTCTCCGCACTCGGCGTTCGCGAAGGCTATCTTTTCTCGCTACTTTCCGAAGCCGAACGCCTGCAGGACCCCTTGCTGACGGCCGCCGACGAGATCGCTATCCTGCGCGCCCGCTCGCCGGAACATGCCCGTGAACTCGCGGAATGGACCGGACGCATGGTGCCGCACTTCGGCGTGGAGGAGACGGAAGAGGAGAGAAGATACCGTCAGGCCGCCTGTCTGCTGGCCGACATAAGCTGGCGGGCCCATCCGGATTATCGCGGTCTGCAGGCGCTGAACATCATCGCGCACTCGTCCTTTTCCGGCATCACGCATGCCGGCCGGGCCTATATCGCACTTGCGAACTATTACCGTTTCGAAGGCCTTAGTGACGACGGTGCCACCGAGCCCCTCGCGGGAATCACGACGCCGCGCCTGCTTGAACTCGCCAAACTTTTGGGCGGCCTGCTGCGCGTCGCCTATCTTTTCTCGGCATCGATGCCGGGCGTCACCCGTCATCTCGGCTTGCGGCGATCGCCGCGCCCGGAAGTCGATCTCGAATTCATCGTGCCGGCGGCCTATTGCGCTTTTGAGGGCGAGCGCCTGGACGGTCGTCTTCAGCAGCTCAGCAAGCTGACGGGCAAGACACTCGCCTTCCATTTCGAGAGCTGATTGGGTTACGCGGGTTCCACTGTGAAGAGGCGGCTGCGCTTCGATCGCGCAGCCGCCTTTTGGTCATTCGGCCTTCAGGAACTCGCCGACTTCCAGCAACACGAATTCGTTGTCGTCCGCCTTGTCGATGGCGCGGCCGGCGGAGAAGGGCAGGTTATTGTCGTTGCCGACCACGATATGCGTGTCGTCAACGCGATCGACGTTCTCTATGGTGACGAACGGCATGTCGTAGTAGCCATCACCGCCGCCCTGGCGCTTTCTGTTGTCCGGATCGGCGATCTTGAGGAGATCGATGTAACCGATCTTGCGCACGGCCTTGCCGGCGTTTTCGCCGGTCATCTCGATCTTGTAGATGCGCTTGAGCTTCGAGCCGACTGCGAAGCAGTCCGGCCTTGGGTCCTTCGGATCTGTGCATGCCTTATCGATCGTGCCGGCACCGTTGTCGCGCTCGATGACGAGCGCGGTCTTCTCGTCGAGCATGTTGAAGTCGCCGATTGCCTCGCCGCCTTCGGCGAGCGGATAGAGCCAGCTGCGCCCCGTCCAGGTTTTGCTTGCGACATCGAGTTCGATGATTCTGAGCACTGGTCGGCCGTCGGCCTGCTCGACCGATTCATTGTCGGTCCAGATCGGCCCTTCCAGCAGGCCGTAGAGCTTGCTGCCGTCCTTGGACATCGCCATGCCCTCATAGCCGCCGGAACGCTTCAGGTTGAAGGCCGGCATTTTCTTGGAGGGGTCCGCTTGCAGCGTCAGGGTGGGATTGTCAGGCGACATGACCGGCTTGCCGTCGACAACGGTCGGGACGACATCGGTCAGCTTGCCGGCGGTGTCGAATTTCAGGATGTAGGGGCCGAACTCTTCACCGACCCAGAAGCCGTCGGCAACCGGCTGGATCGATTCCACGTCGAAATCGGCGCCGGTGAGATAGCGGTTGGCCGAACCTTCCATGACGATCGGGAAGGGCGCTTTGCGGTCTGGGTCGGACAGGAAAACCGTTTGCAGCGCTTCGACCTTGCCGGCCTCCCAGTCGGTCTTGAGATGGTGGAGCATCAGCATTGCGTCGGTCGAGTTCAGTTTGTTGCCGAATCCATTATCGGAAAGGCTCCAGAAGGTACCGTCCGGCATCGTCTTGATCCCGGAAAAGCCCTGCATCGGCTGGCCATTGAACGGCAGCGACAGTCCGGTCGGGCGAACGCCGTCCTTGCCGGGCACGCTGGCGAGTTCCACAGCACGCTTCCGGTCGGCCGTCGTGAATTTCCCGGAGGTTTTGAGATAGTCGGCCGCATCAGCCGGTGCCGCGATGATCGTGTTGGCCGGTAGGATCGCATGCGCCTTCAGCGTTGCCGGAAAGACCTTGTCCTCGGCAAGCGCCGTCGTTGTCATCACAAGGGCCAGCGCCGCGGTGGCGAGAAATGCTTTCGTCATGAAGTTCACCCTGGGTTGGAGGTCTGAGACCGGTCCCCGATAGGCGCCTTCGATGACGGCTGCTTAATGCTTGTCTGACAGTCCGATGAAGCTTTGGTGACATTCGATATCCTGCTCGAACGTTCAAGATCTACAGTCACCTCGGGCGTTAATGTTGCCGGGAAGAACGTGGAGAGAAACTGGTCACGATGTTCGAGACGAAATTTGCAATCGTCCTCAGGGACGACCTCGCCATGTGGCAGAAGCTGAATGTCACAGCCTTCCTAGCGACCGGCATAGTCGGGCAGAACCCCGAGATTATCGGGGAGGCATATCGCGATGCCGCCGGCAATGTTTACAACGCGCTAAGCATCCAGCCCATCATCGTCCTGTCGGCAGGCGGCGTCACGCTCGGCGATATCCAGCGGCGGGCTCTGGCGAAAGATGTTCGCACGTCCATCTATATCGACGAAATGTTCTCGACCGGTCACGACGCCGCCAACCGGGAAGTCTTCTCCAAGTCGGCGCCCGACAATGCCCGGGTGGCGGGGATCGCGATCCACGCGGAGAAGAAACTCGTGGACAAGATCACGAAGGGGGCAAAGCTGCACGGCTAGAATCGACGGCGGACTTCGACCCGCCGTGAAAGATGTCGGCAGGTCGAAGCGAGAACACGCCAAGCTTCTGGCCGCGGCCCTTGACCTCATGTACGCCGAGATCCTCGCTTCTGACCGAGGCCGGCAGGCGCATGCGCCGCAGGAGATCGGTGGAAATCAGTATCTGCCGATCGAGCGTTCGGCAAAGGCCTTCGAGGCGCGCCGTCGTGTTCACCGTGTCGCCGAAATAGGTGATCTTGTGCCTGTCGACGCCGATCTCGGCGGCAACGATTGTTCCGCCGTGCAATGCGGCGCGAAGGCGAGGGACCTCGCCGTAATCCTTGCGCCAGCGGTGAGCATCGGTCTCGATCCGGTCGAGAATGTCGAAGGCGCAGCGAACGCACGCTGCGTCGGCGATGGCGCGATCGAAGGGCCAAGTGATGACCGCGGCGTCGCCGACATAGTCATCGATGGAGCCGCGGTAGCGTAAGACCGGATCGGCCATGGTTGCGAACAGTCTTCCGAGGTATTCCTGGGTGCGCAGATCACCAAAGCGCTCGGCGAAGGACGTGGAGCCTGCGAGGTCGACAAAGAGGAACACGCGCTCCTCATGCACTGGCTTGCGGTAACGCCCGGTCAGGAGGCTCAGGAAGACGTCGCGGCCGAGCAGTTCGCGCACTCTCAGGACAAAGATGATCGGGCCGGAGATTGCAAGCGCGACGAGGAGTACGTTCAGCGATGGCATCATCTCGCCCGGATGGCCCACCAGGCGCAGAAGCGATCCTGCAACTGCAAAGCCGGCATAGACGAGCGCGAAATAGACGGCAATGGAAGACAGCAGAAAGCCTGGCGTCGAAAGGCTGTGAATCTTTCTGTAGAGGCGCCGGAAGATGATCCGCCGCTCGAAGGCTAGGATCGGCATGCAGACAAACAGCGCATAGGTCGCGCCGATCAGCCCGCCGTCGCCGTAGACCACCCAGGCATAGGCCACGCCGCTGCCTGCGACGACAAGCAGCAACAGGATGAACTCAAGCGTGGAAAATCTCCAGCGCATGCGCGAAAGCCCCGGAACCGGAAAATATATAGGACAATTGCGGATCGGGCGGCGATCCGCAATGCATTCGGACAGCTCGTCCAGCGCCGTTCGGCCCGGATCAGCTCTCTCGAAGCGTCCTCGCTATTGCTGGATTCAGGCGGAAAGTTGTTTCTCGCCTGCGGCATTTAACCGCCGATTTCCATCGCCTCGATCCGCTTGCCGACGAAGCGCAGTGCGACCTCGCCGTTGATGAGCTTCAGGGCCATGGTCCCAAAAAGCTCCCGCCGCCAGCCCCTGAGCGCGTCCACATCGGCCTTTTCGCCTTCGGCTGCGATTCGGTCGAGGTCATCGCTGTTGGCAATGATCTTGGCAGCGACACCTTCCTTTTCGGCGATAAGCTTCAGGAGGACCTTCAGCATTTCGCTCGCTGCCGCAGCACCCTCGGGCGCATGGTTCTGGCGCGGCAGACGCGGCAGTTCCGCCTTCGGGATGGCAAGTGCCTCGTTCACGGCCTCGACGACCGCCGTACCTGCGCTGGAACGTTCCCAGCCCTTGGGAATGGTTCTGAGCCGGCCCAGCGCTTCGGCATCCTTGGGTTGCTGCTGGGCGATCTCATAGATCGCGTCGTCCTTGAGTATCCGTCCGCGCGGGACGTTGCGCGTGCGCGCCTCGCGCTCGCGCCAAGCCGCAACCTTCTGCAGGACCGCGAGCTCTATCGGCTTCTTGACCCGCATCTTCAGCCGCTGCCAGGCGTTATCCGGGTGCAGGTCATAGGTCTCCCGGTTTTCGAGGATCGCCATCTCTTCGGCCAGCCAGGACGACCGCCCCTCGCGGGCGAGTTCTGCAGTCAGATACTGGTAGATCTCCCTCAGATGCGTAACGTCGGCGAGCGCGTAGTCGAGCTGCTTGTCCGTGAGCGGTCGGCGGCTCCAATCGGTAAAGCGAGAAGACTTGTCGATTTGTTCGTTCTTGATGCGGTTGACCAGTTGGTCGTAGGAAACGCTGTCGCCGAACCCGCAGACCATCGCCGCGACCTGCGTGTCGAAGAGCGGATGCGGAATAAGGTTGCCGAGATGATGGATAATCTCGATGTCCTGGCGCGCGGCGTGAAAAACCTTGACGACGTCCGAATTGCCCATCAGCGCAAAGAACGGCGCAAGGTCGATGCCGGGCGCCATCGGGTCCACGATCACCGCCAGATCAGGGCTTGCCATCTGGATCAGGCAGAGTTCCGGCCAGAACGTTGTTTCGCGCAGGAATTCGGTATCGATCGTAATAAAGCTTGATTGGGCCAACCGTTTGCAGGCGGCCTCTAGATCTACTGTGGTTTGGATCATCGGGTTTTAATCACTGTGGCAAAAATGCGGCTTGCCCACTCCGTGTATCGTTTCGCGGCTGCTGTCACAATCGAAATTGTCAGACCACCTTGAAATAACTGGTCATCCCGGTCTTTTGATGTTCGATAATGTGGCAGTGGATCACCCAGTCGCCGGGGTTGTCCGCAACCAGCGCCACTTCCGCCTGTTCGTCCGGCAGGAGCAGGATAGTATCCGTCGGCGGCGGCAGGAAGGTCCGCTTGTTGGAATTCAGAATGCGGAAGCTCAGGCCGTGCAGGTGGATCGGGTGCGCGTGCGGCGTGCGATTGGAAATCTGCAAGATGTAGCTCTCGCCGAGCTTCAATTCCTCGATCGGCGCGATCGGATCCGGCGTATCTCCGGGCCATGGAACCTTGTTGATCGCCCAGAACGTGTAGCCGAGCGAGCCGCAGATCGAGGGCGTCGCCTTGTGCTCGGCCGTTGCCGTCAGTTCGATCGGAATCCGTTTGGCGGTGGAGAGGTCGGCTTCCGCGATCGGATTGGCGCGCAGGGGAGCGATGTCGCGCAGATCACGCTTCAGCGAGGCTCCGACAGCCCGAAACGTCGCAATGGTCCAAGGCTGCGAGCCGCGGTAATTGCCGAGCGTTGCTGTCTGGCCTTCGCTCTCCGGCATCCGGACGACGATATCCAGGCGCTGCCCGGGGCCTACGTCGAGGCGATCGAGCGGGAAGGGATCTTCGACCGGATTGCCGTCCAGGGCGATCACCTTCGCGGCCGCGCCTTCGAGCGCCACCGTGTAGATTCGCGTTACGTCGGTGGCGGCAATCCTCACCCGGACGAGGCCGCCGGCCGGTGCCTCGAACACCGGCTCGCGCTGCCAGTTCGTCGTCCTGACCGTGCCATAGGTGCCGCCGCGCGCCGCATCGCGGGGCTTGAACGGGTCGATGAATGTGCCGCCCGTCCCGAGACGCCAATCACGGAGGTTAAGAACGATTTCGGCGTCGAAGACCGGGTCATCAGGGCTCTCGACGACGATCACGCCCGCAAGCCCCCGTCCGATCTGGGTCAGCGTGTTGCAGTGCGGGTGGTACCAGAAGGTACCGGCATCTGGCGGTGTGAAGACATAGTCGAAGCTGTCGCCGGGATAGACGTAGGGCTGGGTCATTTCCGGCACGCCATCCATCGCGTTGGCGATTCTCAGGCCGTGCCAATGGACCGTCGTCGGTTCGTCCAGCCGGTTCACCAGTCTTGCCGCAAAGGCCTCGCCTTTGCGCATCCTCAAGACCGGAGGCACGCTGGTATGAGGGGCCTCGCCGAGGCCGTAGGTCATGACTTTGGGCGTCACCCCATCGGCGATCCTTGCGTCCGCAAATTGCGCCGTCAGGACCTGCGGATCGGGAGAGACGCCGGCTCGAGCGGCAACGCCGGCGCCCAAAGCGAAAGCGCCTCCAAGCGCGGCCGAGCCCTGGAGAAACGTTCGGCGGTTGAACATCGGCATCATGACTTCCCGTGGTGCGGATAAGCGATTGGGCCGTTTCTAAACCTGATTTTCATAATCAGCAATTCGCGTCGCCGGTCATCTTGACGCAGATTGGCTGTCACACGTCCTCTCGCTGCTGCCCGCCGGCAAGCTTGTTGAAGAAGGACGAGGTGCGCAGGAGATTGCGAAACGGCATGGCGCGCTCTTCCGTTGGAACCGACGCACGCGCCGTCATGCGCCGTAGCGTGTAGAGCATGAAGAGGGCGAGGATCACCGTGGTATAGATGAAGAGTGCCTGCGGTCCGAAGAGGTCGAGCATGAACGAGGCGAAGAGTGGCCCGATGATCGCGCCGAGCGACCAGAAGAACAGCATGCCGGCGGAGACCAGCGCATGCTGCCCCTCGGCCGCATGGTCATTGGCATGTGCCGAGCAGAGCGAGTAGAGCGGCATTGCGAAAGCGCCGAAGGCAAAGATGCCGGCGAAATTCAGCCATTCGTCGCTGCCTGCGCCGAAGGCGAGGAAAAGCCCTGCAAGAAGCGAACCGAGCGTGGCAATCAAAATGATCAGCCGACGGTCGATCTGGTCCGAATAGTGGCCGAGCGGATACTGCAGCACCACGCCGCCGATGATGCCCGCACTCATGAAGGTCGCGATTGCGGTGACCGACAGGCCGATGCCCTGGGCATAGATCGGCCCCAGCGAGCGGAAGGCCGCGTTGGTGAGGCCGACGACGATGCAGCCGACCGTCGCCAGCGGCGAGATGTTCCACAGCGCCTTGACGTCGAACCGGATTGCCTCCGGAGCGACAGGACTTGACCGGTCGGCAAAGGAAATCGGCACGAGCGAGAGTGTCAGCGCCATCGAGATGATTGCGAACAGCTCGAATCCGCCGATGCCGACACCCGGGATCACATATTGGGCGGCGGTTACGGAGCCGAGATCCACCAGGCGGTAGATGGAAAGGGTGCGCGCCCGGTTAGCGTTGGTGACGCTGGCGTTCAGCCAGCTTTCGACGGTCGCAAAGAGGCTCGCGAAACAGATACCGGCAAGAAGCCGCATCAGGAACCAGAACCACGGGTCGATGAGCAACACCATCGCGATGGCCGCTGCGGATGCGATCGCGGCCATCGCCGAGAAGGTGCGGATATGGCCGATTGCCCGCAGGATGCGGGTGACATAGACGCATCCTATGGCAAAGCCGATATTGTAGCCGGCGCCGACCAACCCGATCAGCGAGGTCGAAAATCCCTCCTCGAGCGCCCGCAGTGAAATGAACGTCCCCTGCAAACCGTTGCCGCCGATGAGAATGCCTGCGGTGACGAGAAGCGGGATGAGCGGGCGGATCTGGGACATGGGGTAGGAAGCATCCGGACAACAGCCGCGACTCGAAGAGAATGCCGGCCTACTTCTGTTTAGCGGTGGCCTACCGTCGGGGACAGTAGCGATTTGTGGCCTTTTCCCTTCTTTTTGCGCCACCTATCTGCAATGACAGCGGCGACAGCAGTGTGCGCCGGCTCACGACTCCGGCCGCCGGAACAAGCCGCGGCCTTGACAAAACCGGCGCATCATGCGCTTTTCCGCCCGATTTTGATCATGCCGCGCGCCGTCATGCGAGCCTGCGTGGTTTTCTGCAATTCCAGGATTAGACGATGCACCGTTACCGCAGCCACACCTGTGCCGCCCTCCGTAAGTCGGATGTCGGCTCCACCGTTCGCCTCTCCGGCTGGGTTCACCGCGTCCGCGACCATGGCGGCGTGCTCTTCATCGACCTGCGCGATCATTATGGCATGACCCAGGTCGTCGCCGACCCGGATTCTCCGGCGTTCAAGACGGCAGAGACGGTGCGCGGCGAATGGGTTATCCGCATCGACGGAACGGTGAAGGCGCGTACCGAAGAAACCGTCAACAAGAACATGCCGACAGGCGAGATCGAGCTTTATGCCCGGGAGATCGAGATTCTTTCGGCAGCCAAGGAATTGCCGCTGCCGGTGTTCGGCGAGCCGGACTATCCGGAAGATGTGCGTCTCAAATACCGTTTCCTGGATCTTCGCCGCGAGACGCTGCACCGCAACATCGTCAAGCGTACCGAGATCATTTCGGCCATGCGCCGGGGCATGAGCGAGATCGGCTTCACCGAATACACGACGCCGATCCTGACGGCTTCCTCGCCGGAAGGCGCGCGCGACTTTCTCGTGCCGAGCCGCATTCATCCCGGCACCTTCTACGCGCTGCCGCAGGCACCGCAGCAGTACAAGCAGCTTCTGATGGTCGCGGGCTTCGACCGCTATTTCCAGATCGCTCCTTGCTTCCGCGACGAGGATCCGCGCGCGGACCGGCTGCCGGGCGAGTTCTACCAGCTCGACCTCGAAATGAGCTTCGTGGAGCAGGAAGACGTATGGGACACGATGGAGCCGATGATCCGGTCGATCTTCACGGATTTCGCCGGCGGCAAGCCGGTGACCGAAAAGTTCCCGCGCATTCCCTATGACACGGCGATCCGCAAATATGGTTCCGACAAGCCGGACCTTCGCAATCCGATCGAGATGCAGAGCGTGACCGAGCACTTCGCCGGTTCGGGCTTCAAGGTCTTCGCCAACATGATCGCATCCAACCCGCGGGTCGAGGTCTGGGCAATTCCGGCCAAGACCGGCGGTTCCAGAGCATTCTGCGACCGCATGAACGCTTGGGCGCAGAGCCAGGGCCAGCCGGGTCTCGGATATATATTCTGGCGCAAGGAGGGCGAAAAGCTCGAGGGCGCCGGTCCGCTTGCCAAGAACATCGGCGAGGAACGCACCGATGCGATCCGCACGCAGCTCGGTCTTGAGGACGGAGACGCCTGCTTCTTCGTCGCCGGTGAACCGGCGAAGTTCTACAAGTTTGCCGGCGAGGCCCGCACGAAGGCGGGTGAAGAATTGAACCTCGTCGACCGCGAGCGCTTCGAACTGTGCTGGATTGTCGACTTCCCGTTCTACGAATGGCTGGAAGAGGAAAAGAGGATCGATTTCGCTCACAACCCCTTCTCGATGCCGCAGGGTGGCCTCGAGGCGTTGAACGGCGACGACCCGCTCTCCATCATGGCCTATCAATACGACATGGTCTGCAATGGCTTCGAGATTGCGTCCGGCTCCATCCGTAACCAACTGCCTGAACTGATGGTCAAGGCCTTCGAGTTGACGGGTAAGTCCCGGCAGGAAGTCGAGGAGCAGTTCGGCGGGCTCTACCGCGCCTTCCAGTACGGCGCGCCGCCGCACGGCGGCATGGCCTTCGGCATCGACCGCATCGTCATGTTGCTCGTCGGCGCCAAGAACCTGCGCGAGATTTCGCTCTTCCCGATGAACCAGCAGGCCCAGGACCTCCTGATGGGCGCACCATCGCCGGCGACACCGACGCAACTGCGCGAGCTGGCAATCCGTCCGATCCCGCAGAAGAAGGACTGAGATCCTTAAACGCACAAATATGGCCCGGGGTCTCTACCGCCGGGCCCTTTTTTTGCCCGAGGGGCATCACCTGAGCCGCATTCGACCGCTGCCCCGAAGTCGCCATCCCGTTGCTCGCCTTGACAGGATTTCCGTCGAAGCGTTTCCTTTCTTCGCTGCTCCATGGCAGCGTTTTGGGTGGAGTGAACGATGGCGAAGAACGTCAAGGACTTGCTAGCGGAAGCAAATAGTGTTGTCCCGAAATTGTCGCCCACCGAGGCGGCCGAGAAAATGCGCTCCGGCGGTGTGCTCGTCGTGGATGTCCGCGATCCGACGGAGGTTCAGCAAACCGGCAAGATCAAGGGCGCGGTGAACGTCTCGCGGGGGATGCTGGAATTTCGCGCAGACCCGGAAAGTCAATATCACAATCCAGCGTTCCAAAAGGACAAGACGGTCCTTCTGCATTGTGCGTCCGGCGGCCGTTCGGCGCTTGCCGGCAAGACGCTGCAGGATATGGGTTACACGGCAGTATTCAACATCGGCGGCTTCAAGGAACTGGTCGAGGCGGGCATCGACACAGAGCCCGCGTGAACCGCTTGGCTCAGTCGCCGGCCCTCATCCGTCTGCCGGCGCCTCCTCCCCGTTTTGACGGGGAGGAGGCACATGTCGCGACGGCTCAAAAACCCCTCGCCCCGCTTGCGGGGAGAGGGCTGGGTGATGGGCAAATCTCAATTGCGAACCGATCGTCGAACCCGGCGATGGCCTTGCCGAGTTTTTGTGTGTGCGGTCGAGAAGCGCTAGCCGGTTCGTCTCAGAAATCCATTCCGGGCGCGCCGGGCATCGGAGGCGGGGCTTCCTTCTTCGGTTTCTCGGCGATCATCGCTTCCGTCGTGACCAGCAGGCCGGCCACCGAGGCGGCGTCCTGCAGCGCCGCGCGTACGACCTTGGCCGGGTCGATTACGCCCATGTCGTAGAGATCACCGAATTCTCCCGTCTGTGCGTTCCAACCGTAGGCGAAATCAGGTTTCTCGCGCAGTTTGCCCACGACGATCGACCCTTCGGCGCCCGCGTTTTCGGCGATTTGGCGCACAGGGGCTTCGATTGCACGACGGACGATCTCGACGCCGACACGCTGGTCGTCATTGGCTGTCGGGACGGTGTCGAGCGCCTTGACGACGCGCAACAGTGCAACGCCGCCACCCGGCAAAATACCTTCTTCGACTGCCGCGCGGGTCGCATGCAGGGCGTCGTCGACGCGGTCCTTCTTTTCCTTGACCTCCACTTCCGTCGAACCGCCGACGCGGATGACCGCAACGCCGCCGGCGAGCTTGGCGAGCCGCTCCTGCAGTTTTTCGCGGTCGTAGTCGGAGGTGGTTTCCTCGATCTGCGCCTTGATTTGGCTGATGCGTCCGCTGATATCGGCCTTCTCCCCGGCGCCATCGACAATGGTCGTCGTCTCTTTTTCGACGATCACACGCTTTGCCCGCCCGAGGGTATCGATCGTCACGTTTTCGAGCTTGATACCGAGATCCTCGGAAACCACCGTGCCACCGGTGAGGATCGCGATATCCTCAAGCATGGCCTTGCGGCGGTCGCCGAAGCCGGGCGCCTTCACGGCAACGATCTTCAGGCCGCCGCGCAGTTTGTTGACGACGAGCGTTGCCAATGCCTCACCCTCGACGTCCTCGGCGATGATCAAGAGCGGCTTGCCGGACTGGATCACCGATTCGAGAATCGGGATCATGGCCTGGAGATTGGAGAGCTTCTTTTCATGGATCAGGATATAGGGATCTTCGAACTCGGCCCGCATCTTGTCCTGATTGGTTATGAAATAGGGAGAGAGATAGCCTCTGTCGAACTGCATGCCTTCGACGACTTCGAGCTCGATCTCGGCAGTTTTGGCCTCCTCGACGGTAATCACGCCCTCGTTGCCGACCTTCTCCATCGCCTCGGCGAGGTAACGTCCGATCTCGGCATCGCCGTTGGCCGATATCGTGCCGACCTGAGCGATTTCAGCATTCTTTGAGACCTTGCGGGCGTGGGTCTTGAGTTCCTTGACGATGGCCTCGACGGCGATGTCGATGCCGCGCTTCAGATCCATCGGGTTCATTCCGGAGGCGACGGCCTTGGCGCCTTCCTTGACGATCGCCTGGGCAAGCACGGTCGCAGTGGTCGTGCCATCGCCGGCAACGTCGCTCGTGCGCGAAGCCACTTCGCGCAGCATTTGTGCGCCCATGTTTTCGAACTTGTCCTCGAGTTCGATTTCCTTGGCGACCGACACACCATCCTTGGTGATCCGCGGCGCTCCAAAGGATCTATCGATGACCACGTTCCGACCCTTGGGGCCCAAGGTGACCCGAACGGCGTTGGCCATGATGTCGACGCCGCGCAGCATGCGGTCGCGGGCATCGGTATTGAATTTGACTTCCTTGGCAGCCATGTGCTCCTCCCTCAACACGGAAACTGTAAGGTGATCGCTGATTGCCCCCGCAATAGGCTACCGGATCACCGCTGTCGTCACGTCTTCCACGTCCTTACGTCCACCGGCTCGAAGGCGCACGCCATCGTCCGCCTCCTGAAGAGCCGGACTGCTACTATAATTCCTCGTCGTCTTCCTCCGGAGTCAGGATGTCGATCAACGCTGCGACGCGGCCGGCCGGAAGATGGCGGCCTTCGCCGATCAGGGCCTCGTCATTGTTGACCCAAGCAATCGCCTCGGCGAGTTCGCTCGCTGTCGCGCCCGTCGCAAGTAGCTCGGCCATCAGCGTTTCGTCGACCGGGCCGAGGATGGCGGTGATATCCGAATGCTTCAGTCCCATGGCGTCCTCCTTCCGTTTCATCGGTCGGGAATGCGCAGTTGTCGGCAACCATACGTGAAGATAGATAGGCGGCCGTATCAGAGCATCAAGCAGTGGATGATACCATTAATTGATCGGGATAGAAAAAGCCCGGCGGTGCATCGCCGGGCTCGATCAGGATTGAACTTTCACTTCGCAAGTGCCGCAGGCGCTTAGTCGTTCGCGGTCACCTTCACGCCTAGAACCGAAGGAATCGTATTCGGCGCGCCCATGGCGGCGCCCATGATCATCGGGAAGGGAACCGGCTTTTCGGGCTTGGCACTGATCGTCAGGCTCTTCGGCCCGTCGAGATAGGCGTTAACGGCGGCCGAAACCTGATTCTGCAATTCCGGTATGTTGAGCTGCGCCATCATGATCGGCACCAGGCCCTTCAGCGATTGCGCCATTTGATCGCCGGTGACACCCTGCTGGCTGCCGGCGTAGTCGAGCGCCTTCTTGGTGATCGAAGCATCGTCAAAGCGGATCGAGGCGCTGTTGAACGTCAGCTGCTGCATGAGGCCCATCATCGCGAGCCCCATTGCCTGGTTGGCCTCTTCCTTGTTCGGATTGGCTTCTGCGGCCTTTGTTGCTTCCTGCAGCGACTTCATGAACTGCAGCGTATATCCGGAAAAGTCCATGGCAATGTTCAGCCGGCCGACATCCTTGAAGTCGAGAGCGTATTCATCGAGGGCGACGTTGCCGCTCTGCAATTCCCAACGGCCCTTCATGGTAACTTCGCCATCGAGCTTGGTCAGCCCCAGCTTTTCGATCGCTTCCTTAGCCTTGGCATCCTCGACGTCGGAAAGATCGGCCTTGAGCCCGGCGAGCGTCGCGTCGAAGTCGAAGCCGGCATCATTTTCCTTCCGCGTCAGATTGGCCTCCGTGCTCTCGGCCGTAAAGACGTCCTTGCCCTTGACGTTGACCACGATCGGCCCGGTTCCTGCCGTCTCGTAAAGCAGGATGTCGTTGATCGTGTCACCGGCCGGATTGCCGGGAATCGACAGTCCGCCGATCGACAGGTCCCTGGCGGAGAAGCTGGAACCGTCTTGGCTGACATTGATATCCGGGAAGGTAACCGTCTCGGAGTAATAGCCGCCATTTTCGCTTTCCTCGACACCTTCGAAGGTGACGACGCCGATGTTGAGCGACTCTCCGCGATTCGCCGCCATCTGCAGCTTGACGCCGGTCACCGTGACGACGTCGCCGTTCACATCCGCCTTGTCGAAGCGGATCGAGGAGCCGTTGGCAGACAGCGCCGCATCAAGCTTTTTCATCATATCCGCGCCATCCAGGGCGAAGGAGGGGCCGGCAAGTGTTAGAAGGGCGGCGCTCGCCATCATCAGGCGAATCTTGCGCGTATGCGTCATTATCGAGTTCCTTATCAAAAATGTTTGATGCGAAGCTGTTTGTGGGATTGGTTATCGCTAATCTGAGTGATCTCTGCGGGATCCGTCAACTCGCCCCCTGGTGGAGCCTGATCGATCCCTGCGACGGTCGGCATGCCCCTTGGGGTCAGGCTACTGCATGTTTCCTTGAATCGGAATCGATTTAAGGACAAAATCATGCAGCAATTCAAAGTGCTACGGCGACGTTAGCGCGTCCGATTTGGACGCGCGGCGCTGTGGTGTCTCGAACGCGAATACCCTCACTCGAATCCTCAATTTCAAATCGGCCAAATCAGCACCCCGAAGCTAATACGAAAGAGGGCAAAATTATATTCGTCAGATTGGATGGTGCTTGTTCCCCGCGGATCATGCTTTCCGAAAGCTTACCGCCGTCGGCTGTCGTGGACGCGACGCGTCCCGGAGGCGGTGTTCTCCACAACGCAGTACCTTGAAATTCTTGCTGTTGGCGGCCGGTTGCGGTAGCAAGAGGGCATGGGACAAAGCCTTTTGCCGCCATCGGGCGGGGATGACAACATTCAGCCGGTTGACCTCAAGGCGGCGCTGGAAGAGCGCTATCTCGCCTATGCCCTGTCAACCATCATGCATCGCGCACTGCCGGATGTCCGCGACGGCCTGAAACCCGTCCACCGCCGCATCATCCATGCCATGAGCGAGATGGGGCTGAGACCTAATTCCTCGTTCAAGAAATGCGCGCGTATCGTCGGCGACGTCATCGGTAAGTTCCATCCGCATGGCGACCAGTCCGTCTACGATGCTCTTGTGCGCCTCGCGCAGGACTTCTCACAGCGCTACCCGGTCGTCGACGGGCAGGGCAATTTCGGCAATATCGATGGCGACAACGCCGCCGCCTACCGTTACACCGAAGCGAAGATGACGGAGGTTGCGGCCCTTCTCCTTGAAGGCATCGATCAGGACGCTGTCGATTTCCGCCCAACCTACAACGAGGAAGACCAGGAGCCGGTCGTGCTTCCCGGCGCTTTTCCGAATCTTCTCGCGAACGGCGCCTCGGGTATCGCCGTCGGCATGGCGACCTCCATTCCGCCGCACAACGCACATGAACTTTGCGACGCGGCCCTCTATCTCATCCGCCATCCGGATGCGACGGTCGAGGATCTGCTGTTCGATCCCGCCAATCCCCAGAAGGGGGGGATCGAAGGGCCGGACTTGCCGACAGGCGGCGTGATCGTCGAAAGCCGGGCCAGCATGATCGAGTCCTACCGGACGGGTCGCGGCGGCTTCCGGGTCCGCGCGCGCTGGGTTTCGGAGGATCTGGGCCGGGGCGGCTATCAGATCGTCGTCACGGAGATTCCCTATCAGGTCCAGAAATCTCGGTTGATCGAGAAGATCGCCGAGTTGCTCGTTGCCCGCAAATTGCCGCTGCTCGAAGACATCCGCGACGAGTCGGCCGAAGACGTGCGCATCGTGCTCGTGCCGAAGAGCCGCTCGGTCGATGCCGGCATCCTGATGGAATCGCTGTTCAAACTCACCGAGCTCGAAAGCCGCATCCCGCTCAACATGAACGTGCTTTCGATGGGCCGCGTGCCGCGCGTCATGGCGCTGAACGAGGTGCTGACGGAGTGGCTGGCCCACCGCCGCGAAGTGTTGCAGCGGCGCTCGCGCCATCGGCTGGCAGCAATCGACCGCCGGCTGGAAATCCTCGGTGGTTATCTCGTCGCCTACCTCAATATCGACGAGGTGATCCGCATTATCCGCGAGGAGGACGAGCCGAAGGCGGTGATGATCGAGCGTTTCACGCTCACGGATCTGCAGGCCGAATCGATCCTCAACATGCGCCTGCGCTCCTTGCGCAAGCTCGAAGAATTCGAGATCCGCACGGAATTCGACGCGCTGTCGAAGGAAAAGGCGGAGATCGAGGCGTTGCTCGCCTCGGATGAGAAGCAGTGGCAGGCCGTTGCCTGGGAAATTGGCGAGGTCAAGAAGAAGTTCGCCAAGGCGACCGAGCTTGGCAAGCGCCGCAGCACTTTCGCCGATGCACCGGAGGCCGACGTCGAGGCCATCCAGCAGGCGATGATCGAAAAGGAACCGATCACCGTCGTCATTTCGGAGAAGGGCTGGATCCGCGCCCTGAAGGGGCACATATCCGACACGTCATCGCTCCAGTTCAAGGAGGGAGACGCGCTGAAAGTGGCGTTCCCGGCGCAGACGACGGACAAGATCCTCGTCTTCACGACGGGCGGCAAGGTCTACACTCTTGGCGGCGACAAGCTACCCGGCGGGCGCGGCCACGGCGAACCCTTGCGCATCATGGTGGACATGGAGAACGATCAGGACGTCCTGACCGCCATCGTCCATGATCCGGCACGCAAGCTCATCATTTCGTCTGCTGCAGGAAACGGCTTTGTCGTTACCGAAAGCGATATCGTCGCCAACACCCGCAAGGGAAAACAGGTGATGAATGTGAGCATGCCGGACGAGGCGAAACTCGTTGTTCCCGTCAAGGGCGATTACGTCGCCGTCGTCGGCGAAAACCGCAAGATGCTTGTCTTTCCATTGGTGCAGATCCCCGAAATGTCGCGCGGCAAGGGCGTCCGGCTGCAGCGCTACAAGGATGGCGGCATTTCCGACATTCGGTGCTTCACGATCGCGGACGGCCTCACCTGGGAAGACAGTGCCGGGCGGGTTTTCACCAAGATGAAGGACGAACTGATCGAGTGGCTCGGCGACCGTGCCGCAGCCGGCCGGACCGTGCCGAAGGGATTCCCGCGGAGCGGCAAATTCAACGGCTGATCTCTGCCGCCATGCGCGCGGGTCGCTGCCGCACTTTGAATTGCCACATATTTTGTCCTTAAATCGGCTTTGATTTAAGGCAAGATGCAGTCGAAGGCGCCACCGGCGCGATCGCGTTTTAAGCTCAAGTTCCTCTCCAGGGGGGTGAATGTCATGGCCACCGCTCTTGACGCAACCTTGCTGGCCCTTGCTGATCCGACGCGCCGCCGCATATTCGAGGTCTTGCTTGCAGGCGCGACGCGCGTCGCCGAGATCGCTGATGCCGTGGGTGTGAAGGGGGACGACCTTTCCAGGCATCTTGCCACGATGGAAGCTGCCGGATTGATCGTCCGCCAAGGTGAGCGCGGCGAGATAATCACGGCTGATCCGGCGCCGCTCGAGATCGCGGCCGAGTGGATCAATACCAACCGCGAACTCTGGACGATGCGCTCGCAGATGCAGAGCGTTTCCCTTGAGCCCGGACCTGACGAGGCGCAGTGATTGCGCGGCGCGCCGTCGGTGCGCCTATCCCAATTCCGCACATTGCATCTGCGCCTTCATCGCCCTGTTGCGCATCTGCCAGAATGAATGGCCGATCAGGGCAAGGACGAGGATGGCTCCTCCAAGGAGCGTCTGCGTCGTCGGCGTTTCCGAAAAGACGATCCACACCCAGATCGGAGCGAGGATCGTCTCCAGCAAATAGAACATGCCGACCTCCGGCGCGGAAAGATAGCGCGGGCCTGTCGCGAGGCAGAAGAAGGCGAGGGGGATCATCACCAGGCCGTTGAAGAGAATATAGCCGGGTGCAGCGATCGAAATGCCGGTCGACGGCAGGAGCACGAAGGCGGCAATGGCCGGGAAGATTGCGGTCGTCAACGGCACGAGCGCCATGTCGCGGCCGCTCTTGCGGGCGATGGTGATTGCGCCTGCCAGCAAGAAGGCCGAGCAGGCGGCCATCGCATCGCCGAAGAGGTGTCCGCTCTCCAGCCCGTCCTGCACGATAACCCCGACACCGAAAACCATAACGGCCATCGTCAGCAGCGTGGCGTTCGAGGGCCGTTCCTTGAGGAAAATCCAGGAGAGGATCGCCGCAAACATCGACGTGAAGGCCAGCACGAAGACGACGTTCGCCGTCGAGGTGTTGAACACGGCGAGCAGGAAGGTGAACGAGTTGATGCCGTAGAACAGACCGGCGACCAGCCCGGATTTGCCGGGGATCAAGGCAACGCGGCGGCCGAGAACGCGATTGAGCACGAACCAGGCGACAAGCGCGACGAGGAAGGTTGAGAGGCTGCGCAGGGCGAGAATCGACCAGACCTCGCCGTTCGCCGAACGGATGAGCGGAATGTCGAAGGAAAGGGCGAGGCCGCCGAGGCCGGTAATGGCAAGGCCGCGCCGGTGCCGGGCGGCGTCAAGGGAAGGGGTCAATTCTCAGTCCGTTTCGGTGGGTGCGTCATCGTCGCCAGCATAGCGCTCCCAACCGCGAGCCATTAGGTGCTCCTGCGGCAAAAACTTTGTTTTATACCCCATTTTGCGCGACCCCTTCACCCAATAACCCAGATAGACATGAGGCAGGCCGCGTTCCTTCGCCCGGCGAATATGGTCAAGAATCATATACGTGCCGAGCGAGCGCTCGGAGAGTGCGGGATCGAAGAAGGAATAGACCATCGACAGGCCGTCGCTCATTCGGTCGGTCAGCGCAGTGGCGACCAATGGCCCCTTGGCCTTTTCGTTGATGCCGTCGCCTTCGATCCGCAAGCGGTATTCGATGATCTTCGTATGCACATGCGTGTCTTCGACCATCATGGCGTAGTCGAGTACCGACATGTCGGACATCCCGCCCTTCTGATGCCGGCGATCGAGATAGCGGCGGAAGAGGTTATATTGTTCACTCGAAGGTTCAGCGGGATATTCGGCCGAGACCACGTCCCGATTGGCGGCAAGCACGCGCCGCATCGAACGCGTCGGCGCGAACTCGTTTGCAAGTATGCGCACCGAGATACATGCACGACAGGTTTCGCAGGCCGGCCGGTAGGCAATGTTCTGGGAGCGGCGGAAGCCGCCCTGCGTGAGGAGATCGTTCAGTTCCGGGGCTCGCTCACCCACCATGTGGGTGAAGACCTTTCGCTCCATCTCGTTCGGCAGGTATGGGCAGGGCGCCGGCGCAGTGAGGTAGAATTGTGGAGACGGTGCGGTCTGCGTGTTCATCGAACGTGGGGGCCACTCTTCGTGCGGTTACTCATCGCAATAGCATGGCCTAAGAATGAAAAACGTCAACTCACTCGTTTAGGCATTCCTCACGGAATGGCGCTGTAAAGCGCGGAGCTAGCTCGCAGGCGTTAATAGGCGTCGCTGCGGACCGTGACGGTGCCGATCAGAAGGTCGTGCAAGAGCCGCCCGCGGTCGGTGAAGAGACCGATCAGCAGGATGAGCGGCGTCAACAGGGCGTTGGCGATCCAGAAGATCACCAGATGGACGATCGCCGTCAGAAAATCCATCGGCCGGCCGTCCGTGCGGGCGATTGCCACACCCATGATTCTCATGCCCGGCGAGGCTTGATCGCGGCCGCCGACCGTCAGCCCGAAATAGAGCATAGCCACAAGTGCGAAGAGCACGGGATAGAGGAGGAACCCAAGGCCGAGCGTGAGGATACCCAGGAAAAACACGACGACCGCCGCCGGAATCCAGAGCAGTGCGATGATCACGTAGTCGATGATGAAGGCAAAGACCCTGCGCGACAGCACGCCCTGATAGGCGCGCCAGTCATTGCTAGGGAGTCTCAGTTGTTCGTTGTGCATGCTCATCAGCGTGCCTCACATTGTTGCCGGTGTCAGATATGGGGAATGAGCCTCGACAAAACAATGCATGGCTGCAATGCAGCTTGCCACTTTAGCGTTTTGCCAGGATACGTGCCACCTCGACCGCAAAATAGCTCAATATCCCATCGCAGCCCGCCCGCTTGAAGGCAAGCAGCGTTTCCAGCATGACACGTTCGCCATCGATCCAGCCATTGGCCGCGGCTGCCTTCACCTGCGCATACTCGCCGGAAACCTGATAGGCGAAAACCGGCAGGCCAAAGGCCTCCTTCATCCGCCAGCAGATGTCGAGATAGGGGAGGCCAGGCTTGACCATGAGCATGTCGGCACCTTCCTCAACATCGAGCGCGGCATCGCGAATTGCCTCGGTACCGTTGGCCGGATCGATGTAGTAGGTCTTCTTGTCGCCTTTAAGCAGACCGCCGGTGCCGACTGCCTGGCGGTAGGGGCCGTAGAAGGCGGAGGCGAATTTCGTCGCGTAGGACATGATGCCGACGTTCTGGTGGCCGGCGGCGTCGAGCGCCTCCCGGATCGCGCCGATGCGCCCGTCCATCATTTCGGACGGGGCAATGATGTCCGATCCGGCATCGGCCTGCGTCACCGCGGCCGTGGCAATGACCTCCACGGTTTCGTCGTTTACGATCTCGCCGTCACGGAGGATCCCGTCATGCCCATGGCTCGTGAAGGGGTCGAGCGCGACGTCGGTGATAACGCCGATGTTCGCCACCGCCTTCTTGATCGCGCGCGTTGCCTCATTGATGAGATTGTCGGCGGCGAGGCTGTTGGAGCCGGTTTCGTCACGCAACGCCATGTCGATGTTCGGAAACGTGGCGATCGCCGGAATGCCGAGGTCGGCCGCCTCTTTCACCGCCTCGACCGCCTTGTCGACGCTCATGCGGTTCACGCCCGGCATGGCTTCGATCGGCTGGACGATGCCGCTGCCCGGCACGATGAAGATCGGCCAGATCAGGTCGTCGACGGTCAGGCGGTTTTCCTTCACCAGCCGCCGCGTCCAGTCCGCCTTGCGGTTGC
The DNA here is from genome assembly GCF_020193655.1 of Ensifer sp. IC3342. GTDB lineage: Bacteria > Pseudomonadota > Alphaproteobacteria > Rhizobiales > Rhizobiaceae > Sinorhizobium. The sequence continues at coordinate 235,937 of NZ_JADYVE010000001.1, read as the reverse complement.
GGCGCATGCGGCGGTGTCCGGTTATCCTGTCCACAAGGTTCGTCTTGTCGTTCATCGCGCCGCTTCCTTCTTCCTTCACACTCTAAAACGCGCTTTACCATGGACCGCCGTCGGTTGAAAACGCCACGGCCTCGCCCCCGGCTGCGGCATTTGCTCCCGGCCTTCCCTGAGGCAGGAGGGCAGCCTGCGGTTCTTGCCGGTGGATCTGAGGAGATACTCGGCCTATGTTGCCGGCCATGCTTCATGATTCTGCTCATGTGCCGAAGCCGTCGCTGACCGAAGTGCTCTTCGGCTGGTTCCTGCGCCTGGTGTCGGCGTCCTGCTTCTGGTTCGCCTTGAACTATTGGGCGCTGCTCATCGGCTTCTCGCACAGCGGTGCCGGCCGGTTCGATCTCTTGCCGCCGGAGTGGCGCGCGGCAGCGACGGCGCTTGCCGTCGTCTACCCGGTCGCAGCTATCGGCCTATGGCTTTTGGTATCCTGGGGGCCCGTCGTCTGGGTCCTCGCCGCGGCAATCGAGATCGCCGTCTACGAATTCTATCCCGGCACTTTCGGCGCGCGGCCCTTGCTTTTCGTGCTCCACGGCTCTGTCGCCGTGACCTTCGTTCTTTTCCGCATTGCGCTTTTCGTGCAGCGACTGCGGCAAGCGCGCAAGGTAAGGGTTGATTCACCCTGAGACAGGCTCGCTCGACGGTAAGTTCATGTTAAGGCTGCGGTTTAAGTAGAATTTTATACGTATTCGATAGGGTCTCACTCAAGGCGGGAAGACAAACAGACACCGCCAAACAAAACAGTGAGGCAGTCAAATGAACACGAAAATGAAGCCGCAGGCAGTTGCGCCCCGAGACCCGCAGGAAGAAACGATCCGTGGTCTCTACATGGAATCCCTTCACCTTGTCGAGCGTCTGCATCGCCGCCTGCTCGACGTCATCAAGGACGAGTTCGACCGCCAGGGCCGCAGCGACGTCAATGCCGTCCAGGCGCTGTTACTCTTCAATATCGGCAACTCCGAACTGACCGCAGGCGAACTCCGCTCACGTGGCTATTATCTCGGCTCGAACGTTTCCTATAACGTGAAGAAACTGGTCGATCTGGGTCTCATCAACCATCAGCGCTCCCGCGTCGACCGCCGTTCGGTCCGCATCAGCCTGACCGAAGAGGGCCAGGAAATCGCCGAAACCGTCGCGAAGCTCTACGAGCGCCACATTGGCTCGATCCAGAAGGTCGGCGGCATTGGTTCCGACGAATTCACCCAGATGAACAAGCTCCTGCAGCGTCTCGATCGCTTCTGGAACGATCAGATCCTCTATCGCCTCTGATCTCGGCTTAATTTTCCTCCGGTTTCAAGGGTCGGGCGCAATCTCTGCGTGTCCGGCCTTTGCCGTTCTTGCCAGATACGGTTGTTGTCAGACTCTTATCGTGCTATCCGCCCGACCGGCCCGAGACACGAATTGGCCATATTGCTATGACAGCGACGCTTGCACGCGGCAGGTGCGCTTGCGCCGAAGACGACGATTCGTTTCGACATCGGCCTGCCGGGAGAGGGCTCTCGCTCGCATTATCGTAAAGGCAATGGGAGAGCCGGGTGGCACGCGGGTTTACCTTTGTTAACCATGTCGTGTTAGGGCTCGGGCAGCGCGCGTTTTGCGCGCATTGAGATGGTGGGACTATGTCGAAAAAGAACGGAATTGATGCTTTCTCGCGCCGTGCATTTCTGCGCTCGGCCGCAACGTTCGGCGCCGCCGCATGGGCAGGCGCCGCCAGCGCGCAGGACGCTCTGAACGAGATCATCAATTCACCGCGCCGCGGCTCCTGGGACGACCAGTTCGACGCCAAGGCATCGCGCACGGCGACGGCAGTTCTTTCCAACACGCCGGTCTTCGGCCCTGAAACGATCAGCCATCTCCAGCAGGCGATCTACGACTATCAGCAGATCGTCGCCGCCGGTGGTTGGCCGATGGTCACGACCTCCGTGAAGCTGGAGCTGGGCGTCACCGATCCCTCCGTTCAGCAGTTGCGCCAGCGCCTGATGGTTTCCGGCGATCTGCCGCAGTCGGCCGGCATCTCCTCGTCCTTCGATTCCTACGTCGATGGCGCGGTAAAGCGCTTCCAGGCGCGTCACGGCCTGCCGGCCGATGGTGTCATCGGCGAATACACGCTGAAGGCGCTCAACGTCGATGCGACGACCCGCCTTGGTCAGCTTGAAACCAACCTTGTTCGCCTCCAGTCGATGTCCGGCGATCTCGGTCGCCGCTATGTGATGGTCAACATTCCGGCCGCCTATATCGAGGCTGTCGAGAATGGTCGGGTGGTGCTGCGCCACACGGCAATCGTCGGCAAGATCGACCGCCAGTCGCCGATCCTCAATTCGAAGATCTACGAGGTCATCCTCAATCCCTACTGGACCGCGCCGCGCTCGATCGTGCAGAAGGACATCATGCCGCTGATGCGCAAGGATCCGACCTATCTCAAGCGCAATGCCATCCGCCTCTTCGACGGCAGCGGCAACGAGGTGTCGCCCGAGACCGTGGATTGGAATGCGGAGAAGGCGCCGAACCTGATGTTCCGTCAGGATCCGGGCAAGATCAACGCGATGTCCTCGACGAAGATCAACTTCCACAACGAGCATCAGGTCTACATGCACGACACGCCGCAGCAGGGCCTGTTCAACAAGCTGATGCGTTTCGAATCCTCTGGGTGCGTGCGCGTGCAGAACGTTCGCGACCTGTCCACCTGGCTGCTGAAGGAAACGCCCGGCTGGTCCCGTCAGCAGATCGAGGCGACGATCAAGTCCGGCGTCAATACGCCGATCACCCTCGCGGAGGAAGTGCCGGTTTATTTCACCTATGTCACCGCCTGGTCGGCAAAGGACCGGGTCGTACAGTTCCGCGACGACATCTATCAGCGCGACGGCGCTGCCGAGCTCGCGCTCCAGACGACAACGGGAATTGAACAGTCGGCAGGCGCCATCGACCAGGACGCTCTGCCGCAATAAGGAAACTCCCGACCTCACCGATCAAGGCCGCGCATCTGAATGGAACGCGGCCTTTTTTCTTGGCGTACGCGCTCGCTTCTTCGGCGCGGCGGATGGTGGAAATGGCGCAAACCGCACAGCGGATATTGCTCTCCGCGTGCGAGGAAGCTAAAGAACGACCACCTTTGAGAGGAGCCTCGAGCCGATGCTTGCACAAACCAATGACGCCTTCTTCACCCGCTCTCTCGCGGAAAGCGATCCGGAGATCTTTGGTGCGATCGAGAAGGAGCTGGGGCGCCAGCGCCACGAGATCGAGCTGATCGCCTCTGAAAACATCGTTTCGCGAGCTGTGCTCGAAGCCCAGGGCTCGATCATGACGAACAAATATGCCGAGGGCTATCCGGGCAAGCGCTACTACGGCGGCTGCCAGTTCGTCGATATCGCCGAGGAACTGGCGATCGAACGCGCCAAGAAGCTCTTCGGCGTCAACTTTGCCAACGTCCAGCCGAACTCCGGCTCGCAGATGAACCAGGCGGTTTTCCTGGCGCTCTTGCAGCCGGGCGACACCTTCATGGGTCTCGATCTCAATTCCGGTGGTCACCTGACCCATGGCTCGCCGGTGAACATGTCCGGTAAGTGGTTCAACGTCGTTTCGTACGGGGTCCGTGCGGACGATCACCTGCTCGACATGGACGACGTCGCCGAAAAGGCCCGCAAGCACAAGCCGAAGCTCATCATCGCCGGCGGCACCGCCTATTCGCGTATCTGGGACTGGAAGCGCTTCCGCGAAATCGCCGATGAAGTCGGCGCGTGGCTGATGGTCGACATGGCCCACATCGCTGGTCTCGTTGCCGGTGGTCAGCATCCCTCTCCGTTCCCGCATTGCCACGTCGCGACGACGACGACGCACAAGTCGCTGCGCGGTCCGCGCGGTGGCATGGTGCTCACGAACGACGAGGAAATCGCCAAGAAGATCAACTCGGCCGTATTCCCCGGTCTCCAGGGCGGCCCGCTGATGCACGTGATCGCGGCCAAGGCCGTGGCCCTCGGCGAGGCTCTGCAACCCTCCTTCAAGGAATATACCGCCCAGATCGTCAAGAATGCCCGCACGCTCGCCGAAACGCTGAAGGCGAATGGCCTCGACATCGTCTCCGGCGGCACGGATAACCACCTGATGCTCGTCGACCTGCGTAAGAAGAACGCGACCGGCAAGCGGGCAGAAGCTGCTCTCGGCCGCGCCTATATCACCTGCAACAAGAACGGCATTCCCTTCGACCCGGAAAAGCCCTTCGTCACGTCGGGCGTCCGTCTCGGTGCGCCGGCGGGCACGACGCGTGGCTTCAAGGAAGCGGAATTCAAGGAAATCGGCGAGTTGATCGTCGAGGTGCTTGACGGCCTGAAGGTCGCCAATTCCGACGAGGGCAACGCCGCCGTGGAAGCTGGAGTGCGCGAGAAGGTGATCAAGCTCACCGACCGGTTCCCGATGTACAGCTACATGTGATCGGACGGCTGCATGCGCTGCCCCTATTGCGGTTCCGAAGACAGCCAGGTGAAGGATTCCCGTCCGGCAGAGGACGGGAATGCCATTCGCCGCCGCCGCATCTGCCCGGATTGCGGCGGCCGCTTCACGACCTTCGAGCGGGTGCAGCTGCGTGAGCTGATGATTATCAAGAAAACCGGTCGGAAAGTGCCTTTCGACCGGGACAAGCTGCTCCGTTCATTCGAGATTGCCCTCAGGAAACGCCCGGTCGATCGGGATCGCATCGAGCGTGCCGTGTCGGGCATCGTCCGCCGGCTCGAGAGTTCGGGCGAGACGGAAATCCCGTCCGAAGAAATCGGTCTGCAGGTGCTCGAGGCCCTGAAGAGCCTCGACGATGTCGCTTTCGTCCGCTACGCGTCGGTCTATCGAGATTTCTCGCACGCGGAAGATTTCGAGAAAGTCATCGCGGAAATCAGCGCCAAGATCGCGCGCGACCCCGGCGAATAGGCCCAAGCGGAGCGAAGCATGACAGCGCCGACGCGCGAGGACGAAAGGTTCATGGCGGCGGCGCTGCGCCTCGCCCGCCGCAATCTCGGCCTGACGTCGACGAACCCTTCGGTCGCGTGCATCATTGTTAAAGACGGAACGATCGTGGGGCGGGCGGTAACGGCTCCGGGGGGACGCCCGCACGCCGAGACGCAGGCGCTTGCCGAAGCCGGGGAAAAGGCGAGAGGAGCCACTGCCTATGTCACGCTGGAACCTTGCTCGCATCACGGCAAGACGCCGCCCTGTGCCGACGCTTTGATCGCCTCCAGTGTCGCCCGTGTGGTTGTTTCGATTCTCGACCCGGACGAGCGTGTTGCCGGACGCGGAGTGGTGATGCTGCGCGACGCCGGCATCGCCGTCGACATCGGTGTGCTCCATCGCGACGGAGAGCGGGCGCTTGAAGCCTACCTCATGCGTCAGCGCTTGAAACGCCCGCACGTGACCCTGAAGCTCGCCGTTTCCCAGGATGGAATGATCGGTCGGACGGGAGAGGGGCAGGTTCGGATTACCGGCGAAATTTCGCGTGCGCAGGTGCAGATGCTGCGCGCGGAGACGGACGCGATCCTCGTCGGCGTCGGCACGGCCAGCGCCGACGATCCGGAACTCACCGTGCGGCTGCCCGGACTCGAAGGCCGCTCCCCGATCCGCATCGTCCTCGACCGCCGCCTCGAATTGCCGATGAACTCGAAACTGGTGCAGTCGGCGCGCGAGGTTCCGTTGATCGTCGTGGCGGGTGACGCCAGCTTTCGTTCTCCCCGCTCGCGGGGAGAAGGTGCCCGAAGGGCGGATGAGGGGCAGAGTCCTTTGTCCCCGCAGGCGGAGAGAGGTGGAGACTACGCCACCCGCCGCGCGGCGCTCGAAGCTGCAGGCGCCGAGGTCCTGAATGCCGACACCATTCCGGATCTGTTGGCCGCGCTTGCCTCACGGGGAACCTCTTCGCTTCTCGTCGAGGGAGGCGCGCGGGCGGCTGGCGCATTCCTCGATGCCGGCCTCGTCGATCGCATCCTGCTTTTCACCGGTCCGATCACCATTGGCGAAGACGGGATTCGATCCCCATTTGATCGGCAGTCCATTCCGGCCGGGTTTATGCTTCGTCGGGCGGCGCGTTATGGCGACGATATTTTCGAGGATTACGAGAGAGATATCTGATGTTTACAGGCATTGTCACCGATATCGGCACCGTCGAGGCGGTCACGCCACTGAAGGAAGGCATCAAGCTTCGCGTTGCCACCAACTATGATCCGAAGACGATCGATTTAGGCGCCTCCATCGCCCATTCGGGTGTATGCCTCACGGTTACCGCGCTGCCAGAGGCAGGCAGCAACGAGCGCTGGTTCGAGGTGGAGGCATGGGAAGAGGCGCTTCGGCTGACCACGATTGCCGAATGGCAGGAGGGCACGCGCATCAATTTGGAACGCTCCTTGAAGATCGGCGACGAACTCGGTGGTCATCTTGTCTCCGGTCATGTGGACGACAGGGCCGAAATCCTCTCCGTAGAGCCGGAAGGCGACGCGGTGCGTTTCCGACTGCGTGCGCCGGAGCATCTAGCCAAGTTCGTGGCGCCCAAGGGCTCGGTCGCCCTCGACGGAACCTCACTCACTGTCAACAAAGTGGATGGCGCCGAGTTCGACGTGCTTCTTATCCGTCATTCGCTCGAAGTCACCACGTGGGGCGAGCGGCGCGCGGGCGATCTTGTCAACTTCGAGGTTGACACGATGGCGCGTTACGCGGCGCGGCTGGCAGAATTTCCCGCACCCAAGGCGGAATAGCGACAGCGGAAGTGAATCCGCCCCCAAAAAGCAGGGGGCGGACGAAGCTAGAGTGCCGTTCGGGCAAGATTTTCAACGCACATAGAGCGTGAGACTGCCGTCGGCCGCCTGCGATGCGCCTGCGATGTTGTTCATCTCGATATCGCGGGCCCTCAGCTTGGCGGCGAGCGCCCCTTTGGCGTCGACGGCCGCATGGAGGGCCGCCAACTGTTGCGGCGTTTCGGTGTCGATCCTGGCGCGGATCTCGTTCATACGGCTCAGCGTGTCGACATCGACGATCCCGAAATTGTCGCCCTTGAAGTTTCGAACGGTCCGATCGATCTGGTTCGGCCAGTTCATTTCGACACCGGCCGCGTAGAAGATGCCGCCGAAACTCATGGCGGAGAGGGTGGCGATGACGGAGCTTAGCGGTTCACTGCCAGCACCGATCCTTTGCGGGTGAGGTCACCCACAGCGAAAAGGTGCTCGACTGTTTCGACTGGCCGGAATGTGGCCCTTTCGAAGGCGTAACGATCTGAAAAATAATTAAAAATTTGTCCATGTTCGCGGGCCAAGCGACCGCCTAGGCTGCGGACTTCTTGTGCCGTTCGAACAGGATGACGTGGTTGCCGTGATAGGTCGTGCGCCAGAATTCCATAAAGCCATGCTTTGAGGCCACCCGGATCGATGCCTGGTTGCCGATGTCGATGACGCAGGTCTTCTTCAAGGTCGGAAATTGACGATCGGCCCAGGCAAGTGCCGCGGTCACCGCCTCTGTGGCGAGCCCCTTGCCATGTGTTCTGGGGGAAAGCGCCCAGCCCATTTCCATCGTGCCTTCGAGGGAGGGCGTGATCATCCGATGGGCGTCGTGGAAGCCGGCTTCGCCAATAAACGCGCCGGTAGCCTTCTCCTGAATCGCGAAGAAGCCGAAGCCGAAATAGTGCCACATGCCAACCTGGCGCAGGAAGCGCGTCCAGGACTGCTCGCGCGAATAGGGTATGCCGCCGATGTAGCGCGTGACTTCCTCGTCGGCGAACAAGGCGGTATAGGCCGGAAAGTCGTCGCGCCGGTAGGGACGTAGTAGAAGTCGTTCGGTTTCGATCGTGGGAACGCTGTGCATGTTTCGATCCAGATTCTTGCGAGGAGAGCTAACTCAGGCGCCCGGTTCGCCATCCCAGTAGTCGGCTGTGGTTGCTTGGCGGCCGATAAACCGGAATGAAGCGTTTGGCGAACCGGGACGCCGTGTCTTTGCCAGGAATTTGCCGGAGTCGGGATATTCACAGATCTCCGTGGCCGCCATCGTCGAGATGGAAAGGTATTTGAGCGCCGTCGTCCCTGTGTTGATCAGATGATGCGCGGTTTCAGGGCCACCGGCCGGCGCACCCAGCACGTCGCCGGGACCGACTTCGTGGCGCTCGTTGCCGAAGCGGTAGGTTCCCACTCCCTCCAGGATGATGAACAGCTCCTCCTCGACATGGTGGTTGTGAAAAGGGCAGCCGGTTTTGCCCGGCGGCACTTCGCCGTAGCCGATACCTAAATCCTTGAGGCCGAGGAGAGCGCCGAAAGACACGTCGCTCGACTCAAAAAACGAGCCACGCTGCCAGTGCTCGAGTCTGAGGTTCTTCAGGTTGACGACCGGCCTTCGCGCTTCCGTCATCGTGTTCCTCCCAAGTTTCGCGACGTCTATGTCGCCACGTCCATCGCCGGCCCCACAGCGCAGCGCATCTTACTCGACGCGCAAAGGACGCTTCTTTTGAATTGCCGCATGTTTTCGTCCTTAAACCGGCTGCGATCTAGGGAAACACGCGGTGAAGACAGCTTCCCCTTGCAGAAGCGATGCTACTGCACCTAAGGTTTAGGTGCAATCAAAGCTGTTGCAAGCGAACACAGTCCTGGCGAGCCATCCTGGTAGCAAGTTCCCGGAGCCGACTGCACCAGCGCCTGCCTCGGCTGCTTCCTTGTTTTTGTCGTCACCGGACGATGGAAGAGTCGTCGCGCTCGTCCCGCAAGGGGCATCCCCGCGGCAAATGGCCTCCGGCTGGCGGAATTTGCTTGCCATTCTGCGTCGGGCATGGTTTGACCGCCGCCTGCGCCGGTCAGGTCCGGCCCAAGTTCTCAAAGACAGGTGATCCATGGCGAAGACCAAGTCCGCCCACATCCTGATTGTGGAAGCGCGCTTCTATGATGATATGGCCGACGCCTTGCTCGACGGTGCGAAGCACGCGCTCGATGCAGCCGGCGCGACTTATGATATTGTGACGGTCCCAGGGGCGTTGGAAATTCCCGCGGTGATTGCCATGGCGCTCGATGGCGCCGACGAGGGCGGCACCGAATATGACGGTTTCGTCGCGCTCGGCATGGTTATCCGCGGCGAGACCTACCATTTCGACATCGTTGCGAACGAATCCGCGCGCGCCCTGATGGACCTTGCCGTCAGCGAAAGCCTTGCGCTCGGCAACGGCATTCTGACGGTCGAGAATGATGACCAGGCATGGGCACGCGTCCGCCGGTCGGAAGGCGACAAGGGTGGTTTCGCCGCGCGTGCGGCGCTGACCATGATCGAACTGAAGAAGAAGTTGGGCGCAGAAAAGTGACGAAGACTCCCTCGGATCAGCCGTTGAAGCAGGTCAACCAGCGTGGTGCCGCGCGCCTCGCTGCGGTCCAGGCGCTATATCAGATGGATATCGGCGGCACCGGCGTGCTGGAGATTGTTGCCGAATACGAAGAGCACCGGCTGGGCCGGGAACTGGACGGAGAGACCTACCTCAAGGCGGACGCCTCGTGGTTCCGTTCGATCGTGTCGGGAGTCGTGCGCGACCAGCGCAAGCTTGACCCACTGATCGGCGCCGCCCTTCAGGACGATTGGGCACTGTCCAGGCTCGATTCCACCGTCCGCGCGATCCTGCGCGCCGGCACCTTCGAGATGCTCGAGCGCAAGGATGTCCCGGTTCCGGTAATCGTCACCGAATATGTCGAGATCGCCAAGGCCTTCTTCGAGGATGAGGAGCCAAAGCTCGTCAACGCAGTCCTCGACCGGATCGCCAAGCAGGTCCGCGGCCAGCGGAAATAGAAAAAATGGTGGCAGCGACTGCGGACGACATGGGGGCGGTTCTCCGCGAGGCACGCCGCAACGTCTTTCTGTTGACCTTTGCACAGGCGCTGCTCGGTGTGGTTGGGCCAATCAGCTTCGCGGTCGGCGGTGTGGCTGGCCACCAGCTTCTCGGCGAAGACAAGTCGCTGGCGACGGCACCGCTTACCGGCTTCAACGTGGGCTTGGCGCTCGGTGTCGTTCTTGCCGCGACGCTGTCTCGGCTGGTCGGCAGGCGCTTGGCGTTCATCGGCGGCGCAGTTATCGCTGCATTGGGCGGGCTGGTGGCAGCCGCGGCGCTTTTCCGCGAGAATTTCTGGCTGTTCACCTTCGGCTTGGCAGTTCTCGGCTCCTCCAGCGGCTTCACACAAAAACTTCGCTTCGCGGCAGCCGACGCATCGCCGTCCTTCTACAAGCCGAAGGCGATTTCCTGGATTTTGGGCGGCGGCATCATCTCGGCGATACTCGGGCCACAGATCGTCATTTTCGCCGGTGATTACTTCGCGCCCGTATGGTTTGCCGGTGCATTCGTGGCCTTGCTGCCGGTCTGCCTTGCCGCCATTGTCTTTTTCGTGCCTCTTCGGCTGCCGGACGTCAGAAGCGTTTCGGATCAGCACGCCACTTCGCCGGTTCGGCCGCTCCGTGAGATCGTCGGCAGCCAACGGTTCGTGACAGGCATGATCTGTGGCATCTCCGCCTATGCGCTGATGACCTTCATGATGACGGGCGCACCGGTCGCCATGGTTGTCGGCTGCGATTTTTCGACTGACCTCGCGACCCTCGGAATACAGTGGCACGTGCTCGCGATGTTCGGACCGAGCTTTGCGACTGGCTGGCTCATCGCCCGCTTCGGCGCGGAGCGTATCGTGGCATGCGGCTTTGTGCTGCTCCTGGCTTGTGCGGCGATTGCTCATATGGGTGTGGCGCTTTGGAATTTCTGGGGCGCACTGGTTCTCCTCGGATTGGGCTGGAATTTTGCATTCATCGGCTCGACCGCAATTGTTGCGCAGAGCTATCGGCCGCATGAGGCAGACAAGGTTCAGGGCTTCCACGATATAGTGCTGTTTTCGACGGTCGCCGGCGCGTCTTTCGCCTCCGGCAAGGTACTTTCCGCCTATGGATGGGACGTGCTCAACGCCGTCGCCTGGCCGGTTTCCGTCATCTGCCTCTTCCTCCTTTTCGTGTTGATGCGGAGAAACGGGCGCGCTCCCGCCTGAGCGCCTGCACCTGCGGCTCAGCGAAATCTTCCAACTCCTTCCAAACGCCGGCGCGCCGGCAATTTCAGGGGCTTGACGATCCCCATTCTCGCCCGCACTCTGGCCGCGCCGTGAGAGGTGCCGCTTTGAGGAGGCGGCGCGCGATTCGCGGATTGAGGGGCCTGCGGGAGGGAGTGAACCTGCAGGTTGAAACGGAGGATAATGCGAAATGACCTTACTTTTAGGCGTTATCGCATGCGGGTTGCTCTCGGTGGCCTACGCCATCTGGGCAACGCAGTCGGTGCTTGCCGCCGACCAGGGGAACGCCCGCATGCAGGAGATCGCAGGCTTTATCAGAGAGGGGGCGCAGGCCTACCTCACACGTCAATACAGGACCATTGCCCTCGTCGGTGTCGTCGTCTTCATCGCCGCGTGGATTCTTCTTTCGAGTGCAGCCGCAATCGGCTTCCTGATCGGTGCGGTGTTGTCGGGCGCGGCTGGTTTCATCGGCATGCATGTCTCGGTCAGGGCCAATGTTCGCACGGCGCAAGCCGCATCGGTCAGCCTTGCCTCCGGTCTCGACATCGCCTTCAAATCGGGCGCAATCACCGGCCTGTTGGTAGCCGGCCTGGCTCTGCTCGGTGTCTCGGTCTACTATCTCGTCCTGACGGCGGGCTTCGGGCACGACCCGGCTTCGCGTGAGGTTATCGACGCGCTCGTGGCGCTCGGCTTCGGAGCATCGCTGATCTCGATCTTCGCCCGCCTCGGCGGCGGCATCTTCACCAAAGGGGCCGATGTCGGGGGCGATCTCGTCGGCAAGGTGGAAGCGGGCATTCCGGAGGACGATCCGCGCAACCCGGCGACCATCGCGGACAACGTCGGCGACAATGTCGGCGACTGCGCGGGGATGGCAGCGGACCTCTTCGAAACCTACGCGGTTTCGGTCGTGGCGACCATGGTGCTTGCATCGATCTTCTTCGCGGGCACGCCGCTGCTCGCCACGGTGATGGTCTATCCGCTTGCGATCTGCGCGGCTTGCATCATCACCTCGATCATCGGCACCTTCTTCGTCAAGCTCGGCACCAACGGCTCTATCATGGGCGCGCTTTATCGGGGGCTGATCGTCACGGGTGTGCTCTCGATCATCGGTCTTGGCGCCGCGACGTCGCTGACGATCGGCTGGGGCTCGATCGGGACGGTTGCCGGCAAAGATGTCACCGGCTGGGGTCTGTTCATCTGCGGCATCCTGGGCCTTGTCGTCACCGCACTGATCGTTGTGATCACCGAATACTACACCGGCACCAACAAGCGGCCGGTGAATTCGATTGCGCAGGCCTCCGTTACCGGTCACGGCACCAACGTGATCCAGGGCCTCGCCGTTTCGCTGGAGTCGACCGCATTGCCGGCGATCGTAATCGTCGGCGGCATCATCGCCACCTACCAGCTCGCCGGCCTCTTCGGCACCGGCATTGCTGTCACTGCGATGCTCGGTCTTGCCGGCATGATCGTGGCGCTCGATGCCTTCGGTCCGGTCACGGACAATGCCGGCGGTATTGCCGAGATGTCACATCTGCCGCCTGAGGTTCGCAAGTCGACCGACGCGCTCGACGCCGTCGGCAACACGACCAAGGCGGTGACCAAGGGCTATGCGATCGGTTCGGCGGGACTCGGCGCTCTCGTGCTTTTCGCGGCCTATTCGAACGACCTCACCTACTTCGCCGCCAATGGCGACAAGCATCCTTATTTCGCCGATGTGGGCGCGATCTCGTTTGATCTGTCCAACCCTTATGTCGTCGCCGGCCTGATCTTCGGTGGTCTTATTCCTTACCTTTTCGGCGGCATCGCCATGACGGCTGTCGGCCGCGCTGGCGGCGCCGTCGTCGAGGAAGTGCGCCGGCAGTTCAAGGAAAAGCCAGGCATCATGGAGGGCAAGGATCGGCCCGACTACGGCCGCGCCGTGGACATGCTGACCAAGGCGGCCATCCGCGAGATGATCATCCCTTCGCTACTGCCGGTGCTGGCGCCAATCGTCGTATATTTCGGCGTATTGCTGCTTTCCGGCTCGAAGGCTTCGGCCTTCGCCGCGCTCGGGGCGTCCCTTCTTGGCGTTATCGTCAATGGCCTCTTCGTCGCCATCTCGATGACCTCCGGGGGCGGGGCATGGGACAATGCGAAGAAGAGCTTCGAGGACGGTTTCGTCGACAAGAACGGAACACGCCACATGAAGGGTTCCGACGCCCACAAGGCTTCGGTCACCGGCGATACGGTCGGCGATCCTTACAAGGATACGGCCGGGCCGGCGGTCAATCCGGCGATCAAGATCACCAATATCGTGGCGCTGCTGTTGCTGGCTGTTCTAGCCTGACGAAAGCTGCGTAAAACCAAGAGGCCCGCGAACCTTGTTCGCGGGCCTCTTGGTATATTGCGGCTGAGTATGTTGCGGTTTACGGACCTTTGCCGAGGTCCTTGAACAGGTTTCGCGCCGCAGCCTGTCCGGCGCCGGGCCCGGTCAGGAGTTGGCCGAGGAAGCTCGTTTCCTTGCCCCCGGTCGGCGTCGTGCGCGTGAGCATGTCGAAGACCTTGCCATCCTTCATCGTATAGTGTGCGAGCTGGCTGACGACGCCTTCTTTGTCGAAATAGACGGCGAGGATCGACTGGTCGACGAGCTTCGGCTTCATGAAGGCGACCGGCCGCCTGCGCGTCTGCGAGATGTAATAGAAGACTTCGTTGTCGAAGGTGGCGGTCGTCGAAGGCGTGCCCAGAGAGAGCAGCACCTGCTCGCGGCTCGATCCGACGGGGACGAGATTCAGCGTTTCCTGATCGACGACATAGCCCTGATGCAGGACCTCGCCCATGTTCGCCGTCGTGCAGGCGGCAAGCGTAGTGGTGCAAAGGGAAGCCACGAGCACGGCACGGCTCAGAACATTCAGATTTGATATCAAATACCGCTTCGACAAGGACTGTTCCCCTGGAGTAACGATGGCAGGTCCGCCATTGCAATTCGTGCCTGCTTCGGTAAACCAGCTTCGGCTATCATGCAATAACGTCGTGGGCGCCGCCCACATTTCGAGAAAGCCAGAGCTGGGCTTTGTGATGATTTTTGGACTGTTCAAGAGAAAAAGCGGCAATATTGCGATTGTGGAGCGTCAGTATGCGTTGCTGACCGCCGCCGCGCGCCAGCCGTTTCTGTATACCGACCTCGCTGTGCCCGATACCGTCATGGGCCGCTTCGAGATGTTGTCGGCAATCCTGATTCTCTATTTTCGGCGGACACGCGCCTCCGCACGCACCGGCCAGGAGATCGCGCAGGAAATCGTCGACGCCTTTTTCGAAGACGTTGACCACTCCATTCGCGAACTCGGCGTCGGTGACGCAGGCGTTCCGAAGAAGATGAAAAAGTTCGCCGGCATGTTCTACGGCCGGCTCGAGTCCTATGCCGCCGCGCTCGAGCGAAGGGATGGCCAGGCTTTGGCGGCTGCGCTCCTGCGCAACTTCCACCCCGATGCCCGCGAGGGGCCGTCGATGGACGGACTGGCCGCCTATCTTTTGGCTACCGAAGCGGCGCTGTCCGAAACACCGGAAGAGGTGGTCGAAGCGGGTCAGTTGCGCATACCGCCGGCTGGAGCGTAATAGACCGATACCGATGCCGCCCGACGATTGCACTCGGCGGCTCTACTGCATGTTTCGTTAGATCGTAGCCGATTTAAGGATAAAAACATGCAGCAACTCAAAGTGCTACAGCGTCCTTTGCGCGTCTGATCAGACGCGCGGCGCTGTAGGCGCGGCATGGTGCTCCGATGCCACGAGGAAGGATCTTGTCATGACAGACGATAGCAAACCGGCGTTCTCCTACCCGGTGAAGGTGGGACACATCTCGGCAAACGCGATCAGCGTCCATCTTTCGGCGAACGAGGCCGAGCGCAGAGCGCTTGCCAAGCTCTGGAATGTCGAAGAAGTACTCTCGCTTTCCGCCGACCTCCAGATCGCGCGTTGGAAGAAGGACGGAGTGAAGATCAAGGGCGACGTCGCTGCCCGCGTCGTCCAGTCCTGCGTGGTGACGCTTGAACCGGTCGAGGCGGAGATAAAGGAGCCTGTCGAGGCGATTTTCGTGCCGGAAGGATCGCGGCTTGCCCGCCAGGCGAACAACGATGGCGGCGAGATGGTACTCGATCCGGATGGCCCGGACATTCCCGATACCTTTGCCGGCGATACCATCGATGCGGGCGCCGTGGTCAGCGAACATGTCGCGCTGGCGATCGATCCCTATCCGCGCAAGGAAGGCGCAGTCTTCGGCGAGCGCATTGAAAGCTCTGCCGCGGATGACAAGCGACCGAACCCGTTTGCCGTGCTGAAGGACTGGAAAAAGGATTGAAACGGCGAAAGCCGCGCTTACAATTCGGTTGTCACGCAGACGAAAAGCAGTATTTTGGCCCGACTCCAGCCGATGGGGCCGATGCGCCGAGACGTCGCATGTTGGCTCAAGCGTCAGAAGGAACAAGGATCGCCCCGCGTGAAAAGAGATGCGCAGGGCGAGACGCGTTGCGTGGGCAGGAAAAAAGGATAAGACACGCGTGGTCAGAATTTCACTTGACGTGATGGGGGGCGACTATGGTCCTGAAGTCGTCATCCCGGGCGCTGCGAGAGCGCTCGAACGTCACCCGGACATAAGATTCGTCTTGTTCGGTCAGGAAGCGCGGTGCGCTGAGCTTCTGGCCAAGTATCCGAAGCTGAAGGCAGCGAGTACCTTCAACGATTGCGAAATCGCCGTTGGCATGGACGAAAAGCCCAGCCAGGCGCTCCGCCGCGGACGCGGAAAATCGAGCATGTGGAAGGCGATCGACGCGATCAATGCCGGCGAAGCGGACGTGGTCGTTTCCGCAGGCAATACAGGCGCACTGATGGCGATGTCCGTCTTCTGCCTCCGAACCATGCAGGGCATCCAGCGCCCTGCGATTGCCGCCATCTGGCCGACGCTCAAAGGGGAGAGCATCGTCCTCGACGTTGGCGCGACGATCGGCGCGGACGCACAGCAGCTCATGGATTTCGCCTTGATGGGCGGCGCGATGGCGCGCGCCTTGTTCGAGGTCGAGCATCCCTCGGTCGGCTTGCTCAATGTCGGCGTGGAAGAAATCAAGGGCCAGGAAGAGGTCAAGGAGGCCGGGCGGCTCATCCGCGAAGCTAACATAGAGGGCATCGACTACTACGGTTTCGTTGAGGGCGACGACATCGGCCGCGGAACCGTCGATGTCGTCGTTACCGAGGGCTTCTCGGGCAACATCGCCTTGAAGGCGGCCGAAGGAACGGCTCGTCAGATTGCCGAATACCTGCGCGCGGCCATGTCGCGCACATTGCTCGCGAAGATCGGTTACGTGTTCGCCAAGGGTGCTTTCGATCGGCTGCGTGAAAAGATGGATCCGCGGAAGGTCAACGGCGGCGTATTCCTCGGCCTCAACGGTGTCGTCATCAAGAGCCATGGCGGCACCGATGCTGAAGGTTTCGCAGCCGCGATCGATGTCGGCTATGACATGGTAAAGAACGGCCTCAAGGCCAAGATAGAGAGCGATCTGGCGAAATATCACGGCGCGCAGCCGTCTGAATCCCTCCCGCCGGCATGAATGATGAGGTTTGAGTAATGATCCGTTCCGTCGTTCGCGGCTTCGGGGCAGCGCTGCCGAAGCGAGTGATGACCAACAAGGAAATGGAATCGAAGGTCGACACATCCGACGAATGGATCGTGCAGCGGACCGGGATTCGCCAGCGTTATATCGCGGGCGAGGGTGAAACGACGGCATCGCTCGGAGAAAGCGCTGCGCGTGCCGCGCTTGCGCGGGCCGATCTGACGGCCGACGATCTCGACCTGATCATCGTCGCGACATCGACGCCCGATAACACGTTTCCGGCGACGGCGGTGAACATCCAGAACCGCCTCGGCATGCGGCATGGCGCGGCCTTCGACCTGCAGGCGGTCTGTTCCGGGTTCGTCTATGCGGTGGCGACAGCGGATGCTTATATCCGCGGCGGCCTCGCCAAACGTGCGCTGGTGATCGGGGCTGAGACGTTCTCGCGCATCCTCGACTGGTCCGATCGAACGACCTGTGTCCTCTTCGGCGACGGCGCCGGCGCAATCATCCTCGAAGCCCGGGAAGGCTCAGGCATGAATGCCGACCGCGGCGTGCTGACGGCGCAACTACGCTCCGACGGCATTCATGGCGACAAGCTCTACGTCGACGGCGGCCCCTCGACCACGGGCACCGTGGGCCATCTCAGGATGGAAGGGCGCGAGGTGTTCAAGCATGCTGTCGGCATGATCACGGATGTGATCGAGGCGGCCTTCGAGGCAACCGGGACAACGGCGGATGATGTCGACTGGCTGGTTCCGCACCAGGCCAATCGGCGCATCATCGATGGCTCGGCAAAGAAGCTCGGTATCCCGCTCGATAAGGTTGTGGTGACGGTCGACATCCATGGCAATACCTCGGCTGCCTCCATCCCGCTCGCGCTTGATACCGCGGCCGCCGACGGGCGGATTAAAAAAGGCGACCTCGTCATGCTCGAGGCCATGGGCGGCGGCTTCACCTGGGGCTCTGTTCTCATCCGGTGGTAAAGAAAATAATGAAGCACCGCAGGCGCTTGACCGCAAAAGGCAAGGGCAATAGTCTTCCTTCGCTGATCGGCATGCCAGACATCGGTGGGGGAAGATGAGCGGAAAAACAGTAACACGGGCGGACTTAGCTGAGTCGGTTTTTCGCAAGGTAGGCCTGTCTCGTACAGAGTCGGCTGAACTTGTGGAAACTGTCATTGATGAAATATGCAACGCAATCGTGCGTGGCGAGAGCGTAAAGCTGTCTTCCTTTGCGACCTTCCAGGTGCGCGACAAGAATGAGCGCATCGGGCGCAATCCGAAAACCGGTGAGGAGGTCCCGATTTCACCGCGTCGGGTGATGACCTTCAAGGCCTCGAACGTATTGAAGCAGCGCGTGCTGAAGGCGCATTTGAGCCGCAAGGCCAAGCAGAAGCCGGCCTCGCCGGCGTCCTGACCTCTTGCTCGAAACCACAAATGTGGTTGAAAACCCGTCCATAACCCATTGAAATGGGCCCGACTCGTGCGATCATCGCGCGGTGATCCGTCCATTGCGGTGCTGACATGCCGCGTGATCTGTAAATGGGGATGATATGGACAAAAGCCCGGACGCTTTCCGCACAATCAGCGAGGTCGCTGACGAGCTCGATCTGCCTCAACATGTCCTGCGGTTCTGGGAGACTCGATTCCAGCAGATCAAGCCGATGAAGCGCGGCGGCGGTCGGCGGTACTATCGCCCGGAGGACGTCGACCTCCTCAAGGGCATTCGCCATCTCCTCTATGATCACGGCTACACGATCAAGGGCGTGCAAAAGCTCTTGAAGGCCAACGGCAACAAGTTCGTCGCGGCGATCGCAAGCGGCGATCTCGCAACTGTCGAAGCACTTGCAGCGTCCAGCAACGAGGAGCCGCAGCCGCCAAAGGTCGGTGCCGCCGACGAGGACCAGATCGTCGGCCGGGCGAAGGCTCCGGCAGGCCGGCGGTTTTTCTCCTTCGGCGGCGGCGGTGGCGACGACGCGGAGATATCGATCGGTAAGGCTTCCGTAGGCAAGGAGGACCGGGCGCTTTTGCAGGAAGCGCTTTACGACCTTCTGGAATGCAAGCGGCTGCTCGATCAGGTGCGGTGATACCCTGGTCAGCGAAGCGGTCTCTTGATCGTCTGGTCGGCGGCTACCGGTGCGAGCCTATTTTGGTCCGCGCGGCTTGGAAATGCCGTTCGCATGCTGGTCCGGAGTGAAAACGAACGCGGGGAAATGAATATGCTCAAGGATCGCCAAGCCGTTCGCCCCTGCCGGAGTCTTTGTGGTAGGCGTGACTTGCATCTTCGCTGAGAGCTCATCGAGATATTCCAGCGCCTCATGGGCCGCTAGTACAGTTGACATTCTGCCGTCTGCCTGGCCCGCCTTCTGCAAATCGTTCCTTGTATTCTCCACCGTTTCCCGGACGAAACCTCGCGGGTCATCGCTCTGTGAAGCAGCCCATTCGAGAAGGCGGCACATCATGATTTCATTAACACGCAAGGCGGCGATGGTTTGACCAAGCAGGAGCGTCAGCTTCTGAAGCTTATCTGCATCTATTTTCCGGGACATCGGGGATCTTCACCTTTCGGTTTCTTAGAGCTTCGCCTAAAGGCCGCCGATGGCACTGCGCCGATAGAAGTCGAACGGCTCGGTGCGGGTTTTGTTCCCAGTGGTTTGGTCGCGTACCCGCGCCTCTATCCAGCCCATCGGCAGACTTCATCGCCTCGCATTGGCGAGAACAACGATCCCGTGGGGCGATTGATCGGTTGCTGGGCGAGGGCGCCTGTTGCGCGGAAGTCTGGTACTCGCGTCGATGTGGTCGGGGGCCTCAGACTGGGGTGTTTTCTTGGGCCGAAATATCCGCGCGACTGGCACCTTTTTCCTGTCGACATCGAATTTCGGGCTTGCGCTCCCAGCGTTGAGAATATAGGGGTTTTCTCGGTTCGGAGCGTAGCGCAGCCCGGTAGCGCACTTGACTGGGGGTCAAGGGGTCGCTGGTTCAAGTCCAGTCGCTCCGACCATTTTTCCCCTCGGCAACGCCCTTCTTGAATTCCGTTCGGCACAGCGTCGTTGCGACCACTTCCTTAGGCCCAGGCAAAACGCCCTACGTTCGCGATAAAAACCCGCGTGGTGCACGGGCACGCTTGCGGTACCGGCTGGGCTTGCTCTGCTTCTTGCTTTTCGCCGAGTACTGCGGGACGCGCCGCCGATCGCGATCGAACCAGAGAACGGTTTTGTGATTTGGTCGGGGCCGCAGCGGCGGATAGACTGCGCCTGCAACAACCAGGAGAAGCCTTATGAAGACCATCCTCGTATTTGCAACCGCCTTCGCTTTGTCGGCAACGGTGGCTTCCGCCGAGTGCGTCGGGCACTCCAAGACCACTGCTTCTGTAGACAAGGAGATAACCACGGCGAGCGTCACCAAGGCCGAACAGTCGACGCCGGCGGAAGAGATCCTTCTGCAGCAGAAGCAGCGGCAGGAAGAGCGGCAGACGGAAGAATAGTCCAAACACCGTCGGATGCCGGTCCTCCCGTCAGCCGAGGGTCGCGCCGAGCATCCGACGCCTCCCTGAAGAACACCCCCTTGATCCCGCCGCCCCGCATGGTGTGCTGCCGACAGCAGGAGCGATTTCAGGAAATGTGTATAACGTTTTCCGTCCGGAATTGCGTAAGTTCAAAGAGTTAGACCTTTCACTGTTTCAATGAAACAATGAAATGATCTTAAGGCCGTGTCTTGTCAGACGCGAACGACGCAGCAGCAGTCGTTCAAGGGCGCTGGCGCGTGGCCAGACGTCGATAGAGCGCTTCCGTCCGGTCAACCATGACGTCGAGCGTGAAACGATCCTTGCGGAGTTCGGCCGCCTTGAGGAGCGCGGGATAGCTTTCCGGCTTTGCAGCCGCGACCATCGTCTTCGTGAGCTGCGAAACATCATCACTGTTGGGTACGATGAAGCCGTTCTCGCCGTTGTCGATGACGGTTTTGGCGCCGCCGACATCGCAGATGATAATCGGTCGGCCCGCGGCCGCGGCTTCCAGCATGACATAGGACATTGCTTCGTACCGACTCGGCATTACGACGAGATCAAAGGCGGCCACTGCCTGAGGACCGGTAAAAGCCGACGTCAGGTGAATCCGGCTTTGCAGCCCGCTTGCCGCGATCGCGCGGCGAAGCTCCTCCTCCAGTTCGCCGGCACCGACCATCACGAGATAGCTGTTCTTGACCGATGACGCCGCGCCCCTGAAGGCGTCTATAAGCCGCTCCGGCGCTTTCTGGCTGGAAAGACGGCCAATGAAGCCGAAGACAAAGGCGTCCGCGGGAATTCCGAAGCTTGCGCGGACCGTCTTCGCCATATCGGGCGAGGGTGGCGAAACCCCGTTGACGATCACGGATATTCGTTGTTCGGGCATGCCGAGCGACAGCGCATGCCTGCGCTCGTCATCGGAAACGGTGATGAGGTGATCGGTGAAAAACCAGGCCAAGGCCCACTCGATGGCGCCGTAGATCAAGCGCCCGGTTCGATCAAGCGCCGGGTCCATCGTCCGGAAGGCATGCGGGGTGTAGACGCGCGGCGCGTGGCGCCCGGGCAGCCGCAGGCGGGTGAGGGCACCGGCCTTGGAGCTGTGGCCGTGCACGATGTCGAACGGCCCCGCGGTTCGGCTGATGCGCCGAATGGCGCGAAAGGCCGACAGGTCGGAGGGGCCAGGCGCACGCTGCATGTCGATCGCGTGGACGGCGGGCAAGTCGATTGCCTTGATCTCCCGCACGAATCCGTCTTCCGCTCGCACCGGCGAATAGATCGCCTCGACATGGTGGCCGCGGGCCTGCATGCCGCGGCAAATATCGAGGAAATGCCGGCCGGACCCTCCGCCGCTCGGTTCCAGCACTTCGAGAAGGCGGAGCGGACGGGCCGATCCGCCGGTAGCGGGCGTGTCCATGGTCATATGTGCCTTCCGGCGCGGGCGCGCCTTTGAAAGCGATACTCGAGCGCGGCACATCCCCAGATGACGCCAAGCAGCATGTAGAAATGACGCCAGTGGTCCGTGTCGATGACATTGCCGACACCAGCATGGCCGATCAGCGTGACCCACGCAATCATCAGGTACGGCTGCCACGGCCGGTCATGCAGGAGGAAGCGGAAGCCCAGCGAAAGCGTCCATGCGATCAGCGTCACATAGGCGATCAAGCCGATCCAGCCGTACGACGTCAGGCACTTCAGCCAGATATTGTGTTCGTCCTCCGGGAAAATGGTACTGAAGACCAGGGGGCCGATGCCGAGCGGTTTTTCCATCGACATGAGAAAGCCGATCCGGTGCCGGTCGAACCGCCCAAGATGCCCGCCATCATATTCCTGAACAAGCTGGGAACGGCTCGAGAAGAGCGTCGCGACCTGCTCGGACTGCAGGGCGGCCGCCAGTGCGGCGACGATGAAGAGCGCGCCGCAGAGCGCCAGCACGAGAATGCGCAGGCGGAAGAGGCCGCTCCGCTCCTTCAGCAGCATGACGAAGACAAAGGCGACGACGCAAAAGAGATTGAGTGCCCAGGCCGCTCGCGAGAACGAGAGGAAGACGCCGAGTGCCAAGATGAGAAGGCCGACGATCTTCGGCGGAGCTCGGCGGATCGGTTGGGTAAGCAGGCCGTGGAGGAGATAGAGCACAGGCGCGGCGAGGAACGGTCCGAAAACGTTCGGGTCCTGGAACGCTCCCTTCGCACGATCGTAGAGCGTGAAGTTGGCGCCGCCCGCTATTGCGCCGAAGTAGCCGAGAATGCCGAGGAGCGCCGTGATGACCGCGGCAGCAACCCAGGCATTGAAGATCAGCCGTAGTCTTTGGTGCCGATCTTCCACAATGGCCGCGAAGAAGACAGCCGAGAGCGCGAGGAAGCCGGATACCGCCATATACATCGGCCCGGTGGCAAAATCCGACATTGTGGTCAGCGACAGGATGCCGCCAACCATGAACAGCGCGAGGAGCGACAGCAACGGCGCCACGTAGCGCGAAATCCTCAGGCCGAAGAGCGCCCACACGCCGATGAGGCACGCCATGAAGAGCTCGTAAGGCGCCGGCTCGGCGATGACGAAGCCGGAAAGAAATACCGCGACCGTGACTAGGCCGGAACCAAGCAGCGAAATCGCGGCAAGCTGGGGGCGAAGAACGATTGGCGGGGATGCGCTCACGGAGATCAATAGGCGTTTTCCGTATTGAGCAACCGGAACGGCGTCAGGACAAGGATCTTGAGATCCAGGAGCAGGGACCAGTTTTCGATGTAGTAGAGGTCGAAAGCGGTGCGGAAGCGGATCTTTTCGTCATTGTCAATCTCGCCGCGCCAACCGTTGATTTGTGCCCAGCCGGTCACTCCCGGCTTGACCCGATGGCGGGCAAAATAGCCCTCGACGACATCGGAATAGGTTCGGTTCCGGGTTTGCGCCAGAACGGCGTGGGGCCGCGGGCCGACCAGCGAGAGTTCGCCCTTCAACACGTTGAAGATCTGCGGCAGCTCGTCGATCGACGACTTACGCAGGAAGCGGCCAACGGAAGTGACCCGGGGGTCTCCCTTGGTGACGGCGCTGCGAGCGGTCGGGTCGCTCATATGCGCATACATCGAGCGGAACTTGTAAACCTCGATCGTCTCGTTGTTGAAGCCGTGTCGGGCCTGCTTGAAGATGATCGGCCCCGGCGACGTGACCTTGACGGCAACAGCGGCGGCGATCATCACGGGCCAAAGGAGAAGAAGGGCGACGACGCTGAAGAAAATGTCGAAACAGCGCTTCGCCACAGAGTCCCAATCAGCGATCGGCTTGTCGAAGATGTCAAGCATCGGAACCTGTCCGACATGGGAATAGCTGCGCGGCCGGAAGCGCAAGTTATTGGCGTGCGCAGCCAGCCGTATGTCGACCGGAAGGATCCAGAGCTTCCTCAACAGTTCGAGAATGCGCTTTTCTGCAGTCAGCGGCAGCGAGATGATTAGCATGTCGATTCTTGCAAGCCGGGCGAATTCGACGAGTTCGTTGACCGTCCCCAATTTCGGATAGCCGGCGATCATGTTCGGTGATCGCCGCTCGTCGCGATCGTCGAAGATGCCGCAGATGCGGATATCGTTGTCCGGCTGATGTTCGATCGTGCGGATCAGATCCTTGGCCGGCTGGCCACCGCCGACGATGACGGCACGACGTTCCATCGTCCCGTTCCGCGACCAATGCCGGATCGAATAGGCGATGAAGGCGCGTTGAGCGATAAGGAAGAGCGAGCCGCCGATGAACCATCCCGCGATCCAGACGCGGGAATATTGATGTCCGGACTTCAGAAAGAAAAGCGCCAGCGCAATGGCTCCAAAGGCGGTCGCCCAGGCGCCCAGAACGCGCGGCGTCATTCGCAGCCAAGCCCTGAGCGCAGGAACCTGATAGCCATCGGCGATCTGAATTGCCGCGACGGCGAGCGCCGATCCGCCGGCGAGGATCGCAAGATAGACGGGCAGTTGTTCGACGGCCGGTCGGACGTAGTAGGCGTTGATGCCATAGCCGATGGCGAAGAGAATGCAGAAGTCGAGCAGCCGGATCAGACCAGTGATCATCGCGGGCGAATAGGTATCGGCGCGAAACTGAAGCGCGATCTGTCGAGCCAGCGGATTGAGCTCGGTGGCGCCTTTCTCCCCCATCGTCTCTTCGGGAGCGGCCGTCCGAATCTCGGAGATCTTCTTGCGAAGCGCTTCCGGATTGAATGCCTCGGGCCTTTCGTAGTGGTTCATAGTCTCGTCCTGGCGCTAAAGTCCCAGCGCCCGGATAGCAGAAAGCCACTAAGAAACGCTTACGTTGTAAGGAGCTGTCCTTGCGCGCCAGCCAGATCGCGATAGAGCCCCATCACGCTCTTCGTCATAACGGACGCGGCGAAGCGGGATTTGAACGCCTTGGGATCCGGCATCATTCTCTCAGGCCAGTCCCGCTCGATGATCGTGGCGGCCATGATCGCAGCGAGCGAATCGACGTTGGGTTCGGCAAGCGCACCGCTGTCCGCGCCGAATACCTCCGGAATCCCGCCGACCCGTGTTGCGATGACGGGCTTGCCGGCGGCGAGCGCCTCGAGCACTATGTAGGGCATCGATTCCGCCCGGGACGGGATGACGACCGTGCGCGCAAGTGCGAAGGCTTCTCTCGCCTTCATGGCCGGAAGCATCTTGATGCGTCGTGCCAGCCCCTTGTGCAGTTTCATCTCTTCGTATTGCTGCTGTTGCGGCCCGTCGCCGATCATCAGCGCGGCGAGGGGGCGGCCGGCGATCCGCTCGGCCGCGGCACAACTCTCCACAAACAAGTCGGGACCCTTGAGGTCCCGCATCATGCCGATATACAGAAAATCCACTGCGTCGGGCGCAACCGTAACGGGGTCGAATTCGCGGTCGTCGATGCCGTTATAAATCAGTTCGTTGCGACCGGGCGGCCGGCCGATCTTCGTGAAATAGGTTTGGCGTTCATAGTCGCAGACGAAGACGAGAGCGTCTGTGAGGCGTTCCTGCAGCCGCTCGATACGAAAAATCGCTCGGCCTTTCAACGATCTCGCATCGTAATGGAGGCTGCCGCCATGGGGCGAATAAAGGCGGGCTACGCGATACTTGTTGACCCGCAAGGCTGAACCGATGATGCGCGCAAGGACGCCGCCCTTGGCGCCGTGCCCGTGCAGCACATCCGGTTGCAAACTTCTGATTTCGTTGTAGCTGCGCCAAAGGGCGACAATGTCGGACGGTCCGATGGCCCGGTGAATGGGCAGGCGAACGATGCCGAGCGCCAGATAGGGGCGGATCGCATCGAACAGGGCATCCTCGTGGGCGCCGCCGGTCGTGCTGTCGCACAGAATTCCAACCTCGTGTCCGGCATTGGCGTGGGCTTCGGCAAGATCACGCACGTGCCGGAATATGCCGCCGACCGGCGACCTGAAGCAATGAAGGATGCGCAGTGGACGTTCGCTCTGCATGGATATCAGAACAGCCGTTCACGGACATAAATTGTGTCGCCGGCCATGACCGGGTCGGAAATCGGCACGCGGCCGGTAATGATGCGGCCGTTGATCTTGCGGGTGATGTCGGCGTTCGACTGGTTCGCACGCGGCGAGAAGCCGCCGGCCACCGCGATTGCATTCTGGACCGTCATGCCTGGAACGTAGCTGTATTGGCCCGCCTGACCTACTTCGCCCATGATGAACACCGAGCGATAGCGATCCACCTCGATCGTGACGTCCGGATCCCGGAGAAAGCCCTCGCGCAACTTTGCGGCGATCATGCCTTCCAGTTCTGGCAGCGTATGGCCGCGCGACGGTACGGCGCCGATTAGCGGGAAGGCGACATAGCCGGCTTGGTCGACGGTATAGGTGCCACTGAGACCGGCCTGTTCGAAGACGTTGATGCGAAGGCGGTCGCCGCTGTCCAGCCGGTAGGGCTGAATGGTGGCCTCGCTGAAGGCCTTGGGAGCCGGCTGGTAGCTCGTGCAGCCGCCGACCAGTGCCGACAATATCGCCAATGCGATAGCGCGTGCTGTCTTTTTGCCTGCGGTCGACATGCGGTTATGGGCTCCGGAAAACGATCACCTCTGGCGACGTTATCGATCCGTTAGGGTTAATAGCCGGTAAACTTGCGCCGGGAATTTTGATTTGGCGTCGACGAGGTGCGCCACCCTAGGGTTGTGCTGGAAATTAACCCTTGCGTTACCATGTTCATTTACCTTCCGGCCGAATGAAGAACCTTCGGAGTTGAGGCATGTCGAGCATCAGCGGCGGGCAGCAGGACGTGGATATAGATCTCGGCGGCCTCTTCCGCGCCGTTTGGGAGCGGCGTGTCCGGGTTTTGCTCGCCACCGCGTGCGTCGCGGGCGCGGCATTCACAACCGCGACGATGATCGCTCCACAGTACCAGAGCGAAGCGCGACTGCTGATCGAGTCGCGTGAACCGGAGTTCAGCGGAGCAAACCAGGCTACCCCGGGATCCGACCGGGTTTTCGATGAATCGGGTATTTCAAGCCAGGTGCAAGTGCTGCGCTCGGCCGATCTGATCAAACAGGTCGCGCGCAACATGAAACTGCATGAACGCAAGGAGTTCGATCCTTCGGCCGAACCCTCGGCGCTTTCCGATCTCCTTGTGATGCTCGGCGTCAAGAAGAACCCTCTCGACCTGCCGCCCGAAGAACGGGTGCTGAAGGAGTTCGAGTCCAAGCTACAGGTTTATCAGGTCGAAAAGTCGCGCGTGATCGCCATCGCCTTCACCTCGAAAGACCCCAAGCTTGCGGCGGCCATCCCCGATGAGATGGCAAAAGTCTATTTGTCCCTGCAGAGCGGCGCGAAACTCGATTCGAATTCCGAGGCGAGCCGTTGGCTGGAGCCGGAAATCGCCAACCTTCGCGAGAAGGTGCGTGAGGCCGAGGCGAAAGTTGCGGCCTACCGTGCCTCCTCCGGCCTCCTGCCGGCCGGCCAGACGGAAAACTTCGCCACACGCGAGCTCACCGATATTTCGAGCGAGCTCGCCCGCGTGCGCGGAGAGCGGGCCAATGCCGAAGCACGCGCGAAAGGCGTGCGGGCGGCGCTCGCCGACGGTCGCGCGCCAGACACACTGACCGACGTCGTCGGTTCGCAGATGATCCAGCGGTTGAAGGAAAACGAAGCCAACGTCCGGGCGCAGATTGCTGACCTGTCGACGTCATTGCTCGACGGCCACCCGCGGCTCAAGGCACTGAAATCCCAGCTTGAAGGCATCAGGCAGCAAATCCGCGCCGAGACGCAGAAGGTTCTCGTAAGCCTGGAGAACGAAGCCAAGGTCGGGCAGTTGCGCGAAGAGCAGTTGCTGCAGCGCCTTAACACGCTGAAAGCGCAATCCGCACAGGCGGGAGAGGAAGAGGTCGGCTTGCGGGCATTGGAGCGCGAGGCAACTGCGCAGCGGCAGCTTCTCGAAACCTATCTCGCCCGCTACAGGGAGGCGACATCGCGCACGGTCGCGAACGCAACGCCGGCAGATGCGCGCGTGATTTCGAACGCGGTCGTTCCAAGCACCCCGAACTTCCCGAAGGTAATGCCGATCACGGTGGTCGCGGCGCTCGCCACCTTCCTGATCGGTTGCGTCGTCATCATGCTTGGCGAGCTCTTCAGCGGACGGGCGCTCAAGCCGGTTTCCATCGCGGAACCGGAAGCTTCCGAACAATCACCGGTCGTCCTGGTGGAGCCGGAGCCTGCGGATTCGATGCTTGCGCTCGCGAACACCGACGCGGCCGGACAGGACCTTGAACCCGTGGAGGAAACGAAGACGGCGGAAAGCGACTTCTCGATCGAGTTCGTTGCCGCTCACCTTCTCGACCAAAACGTCCGGATCGCCGTTTCCGTATCGCCGGGCGGCGACGAAGGATCGACGGCGACTGTGATGCTGGCGCGGCTCCTGGCGGAGGACGGACAGAAGGTCGTTCTCATCGACCTTTCCGGCTCAGCCTGCCCGACGCGGCTGATGGCGCAGTCGTCGACGATGCCGGGGATAACGAACCTGCTGTCCGCCGAAGTCGCCTTCGCCGAATCGATACACGCGGACCGCCTCTCGGAAGCGCATATTATTCCCCGGGGGAATTCGGACCCCCGGACAGCAATGCGCGGTATCGAGCGGCTGCAGATGATCGTCGATGCGCTCACCAATGCCTATGATCTGGTCCTGATCGAGTGTGGTCCGGCTGACGCCAGCGCCGTATCCAGAATTGCGCGGCGAGAGGGAACGGAGATCATACTGTCGGCTTCGTCCGTCAGCGATGAGCGGATTGTGGAACTGCTCACAGACTTCGGCGAGGCCGGATACCGCAACATCGTGCTGATGACTGGACAGCGCGAACGCGATCCCGACCTCCCGGATCGCCACGCGGCCTGAAGGGCACGTGGGCCGTTCAGCCGCTCAATGTTCGTCCGCCGAAACCGCCGGCTTCAGCGTTGATTGACGCCGCTGGCGCAGCCGCTGCACGAACGCGTAGGATGCTTTGTTCGCCTTTATCAGCCGCTTGACCAGCATTGCTCCGCGATGAACACGGGCGGCCAGGTGTCCGCGGAGCGTCACGGGCAAGACGATGTCCCGCAACTGGGTTTCGATTGTGCACCACGAGCGTTTGTAGGGCTGATCGCCGATCCCGAAATCGAAGAGCGCAACGCCTTCGGAACACAGCCGCTCGATTATCCTGTAAAACAACAACTCTCCCGGACTGCTGTCGGCGGCGATCTCCTCGTCAATCGAGCCGAATTGGCAGATGACGTGGTCGCCCTTGCGTGAAAGGCCGGCAATCGCAAGGATCCGGCCTCCATGCTCGCCTTTGAGGTGAATGGCGTTGAGCTCCAGCAATCGGCCGTCCGCCGTTTGACCACGCTCTACGAGCTGATGGAAGAAGGCGCGTGTTTCGGCGTCCTGAAACACGTCCGGCAGGCCGTGCGCCTCGAAGCGTGCCGCCTTCTGCTGGAAGAAGGTTTCCAGAAGCGCGTGCGCTTCCGATGTCTCGCGGGCAACCACGTAGTCGTAGCCGCCAAAGGCGGCGAGACGCCGCTCCGATATCCGCATCTTCCTGCGTCGCCGCTTTGCGTTGAGTTGTGCCAGCGTGCGTTCCATATTTCCGCGGAGCGGCAATTGAAGCGAGGCGTTGATATTCCGCAGGGCGGGCAGGGCGGCGAGCGGATGAATCTTCCCGCGCCACGTCGCAGGCGTTCTGTCGAGCGTGACGATGTCTGCGAGCCCCCGCAGCTGGCGTTTGATTCCGCAGGTCAGCACGCGCATGAGTTCCGCGGACGGCATTGCGTCCTCGTCGGGAAACAAGCCGGTATTGAGATTGCTATGATCGGAGCCGATCAGGCGCGCCGTGCGGAAGAAGCGTCCGCTGCCGATTTCGAGCGGCAGGATAAAGAGCGTTTGCCGGCCGCGCACGGCGCGAACGAAGACCATCTTGCCTCTATGCGTTTTCCGCCAGGCGGCGCACCAGTCGAAGCTTTGATGCAGCGAGTTCTGGTCGTTCTCGTCGAGAACGCGCCATTCTGTTTCGAGTGCGGCCATGTCGGTGTGGATGGAGATCGTTATCTTTTCGGCGCCTTGTGCTTCTGAACAGTGGCTTGAGACGCGATCGTTCGGCAGCGGCTCGTCCAACGACGTCGAAGTGAAGCAGGCATTCGGCATTTCTTCTACCATTCGGAAGCGCGGTCGTGGATCCATTGAAGCGCAGATGTCGCTAGATTCAGCTTAATTTCGAGCGGAGTGGCGGCTATTTCGCAAGCGACAGCAGAACGCGGTTAGCAAAGCATGAAGCGCACCTGTCGTCAGAATGCACGTCCCCGCGGAAACCATCGACAAGTGCAGGCGATTGCCTGGGGGGAGTGGCCGGTCGACAAGGTAACGCGAAGCATTGCTCCAATCACCGGTGCGGACTCCACGCGCCGGAACGCGCACAATAGAGTCAGTCGAGGAAGCCGGTTGCAAGTGCCCTTGCCCATTCGGGACGGTTGCGACGTGCGGCAAGGCGCGACATCCCCATGTGGTCGTAGCGCACGCAACGGAACGTGACATTCCAGTTGCCGGCCGTGCTTTCGACGATCGCATAGCGCGCGTCTGGCGATCCGGTTTCAACCTTATGGGGAACGGGTTCGTCATCGTCGTAGCCGGGGCAGCCGACGCTGCCAGGGTTGACGACGAGCCGGCCGTCCGCGAGCCGCACGGCCCGCGGAATGTGCGTATGGCCGCAAAGGATCACCGGATAATCGATGTCCGAGGCAAAGCTCTCGATGATGTCGTGCCCCGCCATGTGGACGACACCATCGGCCGTCAGCGTTTCCAGCCAGTACGATTCGTCGCTGCGCGGCGTGCCGTGACAAAGGAAAAGCGCGTCTCGATAGGCCAGGGTTTCGGGCAAGGAGGCAAGCCACGCCATATGCGGTGGCTCGAGTTCGTCATAAGCGACCCGGTCGGAGGGCCCCATGTGCGCGGGATCGCGCGTGAGAAGATAGCGATCGTGGTTGCCGCGGATCGCGGGCATGTCGTGTCTGATCAGGATGTCGGCGGTTCGAGCGGCGTTGAGCGGGCCGCTCAGATGATCACCGAGATTGACGATCTCCGCGATGCCCTGCGCGGCGATGTCGGCAAGCACCGCCTCGAGGGCGAGATCGTTGCCGTGAATATCGGAAATAACCGCGATCTTCATCACATGCCCCCGCCATCAGCGGTTCTTGGCGGGCTTTTCCATCCACTTGATGATCAGCATCGCGGGGAGGATCCACAGCAGGCCCGTCAGGAAGAAATAGAGTAGATGCACCCACCAGGGCGATGTGCCGAGCAGCAACGAAGCGAAGGTGACGGCCGCCAGCGCGTAAACGACGACAAGGATGATGATGAGGATCGTGCCGATCAGTTTTCTGAGGCGTACGGGCATTTCATTTCTTTCGGATCGCTTGCGCTTTCACTACAGCGCCGCGCGTCTTATCGGACGCGCAAACGACGCTGTAGCACTTTGAGTTGCTGCATGTTTCCTCAAGTCGGTACGATTTTGAGGAAAACATGCAGTAGCCGCGACGGCATGCCGCAAAGGCTTCGGCCTTGTTTTGCACGGCACTCTGGTGCAAATCAACGGCTTTCGGGGCTGGCTGGGCTGGAACTTGCCGCAGGTATGCCCGCGTCCCGGTGAGAAAAGAGGAAAATCCATGGCCCACGTCGAGTTGGCAACAGAACAGACGCTGCTGAGCGAGATCGGCAGGACGGAGCGCAACCGCCGGCAAATCCGCGGCTGGCTTGCAGCCGTTCTCTTCGCTCTGTTCGCCTTGGTGCTCGTTGGCGGTGCGACGCGATTGACCGAATCCGGTCTTTCGATCACGGAGTGGAAGCCCGTTCATGGCGTCATACCGCCGCTTTCCGCCGAGGAATGGGAAGAGGAGTTCCGGCTCTATCAGCGCATTCCGCAATACGAGCAGCTCAACAAGGGCATGACGGTCGGGGAGTTCAAGACGATCTTCTGGTGGGAGTGGGCGCATCGGCTGCTGGCGCGCGCCATCGGCGTGATCTTCGCGCTGCCGCTTTTCTTCTTCTGGGTTACGGGCCGGATCGAGCGACGCTTGAGGTGGCCGCTTCTCGGCATTCTGGCGCTCGGTGGCTTCCAGGGCTTCATTGGCTGGTGGATGGTCTCCTCCGGCCTCGTCGAACGTACCGAAGTCAGCCAGTACCGGCTTGCGACGCATCTCGTCATCGCCTGCCTGATCTTTGCTGCCTGTATGTGGATCCTGCGCGGTCTTTGCCCGCATTCGGGCGATGCCGCGCCGACGAAAAGGTCGCGATCGATGGCGGCGATCCTCGCTTTTGGGAGCCTCTTCCAGATCTATCTGGGCGCGCTGGTGGCCGGCCTCGATGCAGGCTTTACGTACAATACCTGGCCGCTGATGGACGGCGCGGTCATCCCGGGAGGGCTGTTCGTGCAGCAACCGGCCTGGATCAATCTGTTCGAGAATCCGAAGACTGTGCAATTCTTCCATCGTGCCGGCGCATATGTGTTGTTCGCGCTGGCACTGGCGCACATGCTTGCTTCATTGCGGTCGGCGCCGGAAACGACGCATGCGCGACGCTCTGTAGTTCTCTTCGTCCTGGTAACCGTCCAGGCGATGATCGGCATCACGACGCTCGTGCTTGAGGTGCCGATCGGCTGGGGCGTGCTCCACCAGGCGGGTGCGCTGGTCGTGCTCGGCTTCGCCATCGCTCATTGGCGTGGCTTCGTCGGCGAATATCCGAAATCGACGGCGATCGAGCTCCGCGACTAACCACCCGAGCAATGGCCATAAGAAAAGCCCCCGACAGTCGACCGTCGGGGGCACTTTCTTCGCGGCTTCATTCATTCAGGCCAAAAGCATCAGGTCCATGTTCTGGACCGCCGCGCCCGACGCGCCCTTGCCGAGATTGTCGAGCAGGGCGACGAGGTTCACATGTGTGCCGCCAGACGTCCCAAAAACAAAAAGCTTCATGGTGTCCTTGCCTGCAAGTTCCGTCGCGTCGATGCGGGCGAGCTGCGCGCTTTCGGCAAGTGGAGCGACCTCGACGATCGACTGGCCGGCATAGTGCTCGACGAGCGCGGCATGAATGCTTTCCAGCGTCGCGCCGGCGGCAAGGTCATCGAGATAGAGCGGCACCTGCACGATCATGCCCTGCGGGAACCTGCCGACGGATGGTGAGAAGATCGGGGCGCGTTCGAGCAGGCCGTGCATCTTCATTTCCGGGACATGCTTATGCTTGAGCGTCAGCCCGTAGAGGAAATGGGGCGCACCGATGTGGTCCGGGTTCTTCTCGTCCTCCATCTGCGCGATCATCTGCTTACCGCCGCCGGTATAACCGGAAACCGCATTGACGGTGACCGGGTAACCATCCGGCAGGATGCCGGCCTGGCGCAGCGGCCGGACCAGGGCGATGGCGCCCGTCGGGTAGCAGCCGGGGTTGGCGACGTGGCGCGCTTCGCGGATCTTTTCCGGCTGTGCCTTGTCCATTTCGGCGAAGCCATAGGCCCAGTCGGGTGCGACGCGATGCGCGGTCGACGTGTCGATGATCCGTACGCGATTGTTGCCGGCGACCATCGACACGGCTTCGCGCGACGCGTCGTCAGGCAGGCAGAGTATGGCGATGTCGGCATCGTTGAGCAGGTCTTCGCGCATCGCGGCGTTGCGGCGTTCCGCTTCCGGGATCGACAGCAGTTCGACATCCGTGCGACCGGCCATGCGGGTGCGGATCTGCAGCCCGGTGGTGCCGTGTTCGCCATCGATGAAGATCTTCGGTTTCATGATTTACCTGTTCCTGCAGACGGTTGCGGAAATTTCCGGAATCAGCCTGTCATAGAATTGAATCAATTTCTTACTGCATGTTTCCTCAAATCGTATCCGATTCTAAGGATAAAACATGCAGCAATCAAAGTGCTACAGCGTCCTTTGCCGTCTGATCGGACACGCGGCGCTGTAGCGGTCGCTGCGAATTAGCCGCGCCTTTCCGCGAGCCATTCGGCGCGCAGGCCCAGCATATACATGGCGATGGTCGAGCCAGCAATGGCGGTCATGTCGGCATGGTCGTAAGCTGGCGCCACTTCGACGACGTCGCTGCCGGCGATGTGGAGAGCACCGAGCTTGCGCAGCACCGAAAGGATTTTCGCGCTCGAGGGACCGCCGGCCACCGGCGTGCCGGTGCCGGGAGCATAGGCGGGGTCGAGGCAATCGATATCGAAGGTCATATAGGCGGGCTGGCTGCCCGCATGCCGGACGATCGTGTCGGCGATCTCTTCTGCGCGCATCTCCTCGACCTCATAGCCATAGACGATCCTGATGCCGCAGTCCTCGGGAGCGTGCGTCCGGATTCCGATCTGGATCGAACGCTCCACGTCGATCAACCCTTCGCGCGCGGCGCGACCGACGAACGAGCCGTGGTCGATGCGGCCCTTCTCGTCTGGCCAGGTATCCTGATGGGCGTCGAACTGAACGAGGGCGAGGGGACCATGCAAGGCGGCGTGAGCCTTGAGCACGGGATAGGTGACGAAATGATCGCCACCGAGCGTCAGCAGATAGGCGCCGGATTTCAGGATCTTCGCCGCCTCACGCTCGATCGTCGCGGGCGTCTTGGAGTGATTGCCGTAGTCGAGCAGGCAGTCGCCATAGTCGATCGTCGCCATGTCGGCAAAGAGATCGCGCTCGAACGGATATTGCGGATCGTTGTCGAAGATGGCGGAGGCGCGGCGGATCGCCTGCGGTCCGAAGCGGGCGCCGGGGCGGTTGGAGGTCGCTGCGTCGAAGGGAATGCCCCAGACGACGGTGTCCACCCCCTTCAATTGCTTGGTGTATTTCCGCCGCATGAAGGAGAGGATACCGGCGTGGGTGGGATCGGACGCCGCCCCCGTCAGTGATCTTGCCGTGATCGCGTGGTCGATCGTCTTGTTTGCCATGCCCGTCTCCCGTCAGTTTGACGGGACGTTGGACAATCGATGCCGGCAAGGCAAGAGCTTGCCGGCAAAATCATGTGCCTCTACAGCGCCGCGCGTCTTAACAGACGCGCAAAGGACCCTGTAGCACTTTGAGTTGCTGCAGACCCTAAGATGCCTTCGCCTCGAAGGTCGGCGCAAAATCGCCAAGCCTCTTGGCTTCATTGATCCGAGCCGTGATGTCCTCCTCGATAATCGCCTCGAGCTGGGCGAAGCTGTCGATGACATAATAGATCGGCTGGACGATATCGATGCGGTAGGGCGTCCGCAGAACGCTCATCAGATCGAAGGGGCGGAATTCGCAGTCCATCGTCTCCATGGCATGGCGCGTCTCGCTCGTTGACGAGACGATACCCGCGCCGTAGCAGCGCCGACCCTTCGGTGTGTTGATCAGGCCGAACTCGACCGTGAACCAGAAGAAGCGGAACAGGTGCCACGAATAGTCCTTGCCGAGCTTGACCGCCTTCTGGCCGAAGCGACGGACGAAATTGGCGTAGCTCTGGTTGGTCAGCAGCGGGCAATGGCCGAAGACCTCGTGGAAGAGGTCCGGCTCCTCGATATAGTCGATATGCTCCCGGCGGCGCATGAACGTCGCGAGCGGGAACTTGCCTTGTGACAGGAGTTCATAGAAGCGCGAAGGCGGGATAAGCGCCGGCACGCCCTCGACGCCGAAGCCCGTGGTTTCGGCGAGCCTCCGGTTGACGTCCTTGAGCTGCGGGACATGGTCCGGATTGAGGCCGAGGGTCCGCACGCCTTCGAGATATTCGTCGCATGCCTTGTCGGTAAGCAGCTTCATCTGCCGCCGATAGAGCTCGCCCCAGACCGCATCTTCCTCCGGTGTGTAGAGATAGGTGCCGTCCGGTTCCGGCAGCTTCGCGGTGTAGGTGCTTTGTTTGGTCATGACGTCTCCTCATTCGTCAGAACAGATTGCTGTTGCAATTGTATCCCCAACGGGCTGAGTATTTGTTTCACAGTTGCCGGTTGTCGGCTTCCTGGCGGGAGGAAATTTCGCAATGCCGTCAGATTTGAAGGAATCGTTCCAACCGTTGCGCCGATTGCTTCGCCTGATCCAGGCCGACGGCGGCCAGTCGCTCGCGGAGCTTGCGGAGAGGGCCGGCATGTCGCAAAGCTCGGCCTGGCGTCGGCTGCAGGAACTCGAGGCCGACGGCGTGATCCGCAAGCGCGTGGCGCTGCTCGATCCGGCAAAGCTGGATCTGAAGCTCTGCATCATTGCCCATGTGACGCTCGAGGATCATCACGACGAGGCGATCGCCTCGTTCTCAGCCGTGGTCAGGGACAGGCCGGAAATCATGGAATGTTACGCGCTCTCCGGCACGTTCGACTACATGCTGAAAATCCGGGCGGCGGATGTCGAAAGCTATGACGCGTTCATGACGCGCTACCTGATGCGCAATCCGCATGTACGGACGGTCGTATCGAGCTTCGTGCTGAGGGAGCTCAAGTCGACCACGGAACTGCCGATCTGACTCTTTGAAATCAAGCAACGAAAAAAGGCCGGGACATGCCCGGCCTTGATAATGCAGTAACTGCCAGCGATTAACGCTTGGAGAACTGGAACGAACGGCGTGCCTTTGCACGGCCGTACTTCTTGCGCTCGACCACGCGGCTGTCGCGGGTGAGGAAGCCACCGCGCTTCAGAACGGAGCGCAGGCCCGGTTCGAAGTAGGTGAGAGCCTTGGCGATACCGTGGCGAACGGCACCGGCCTGGCCGGAGAGGCCGCCACCAGCAACGGTCGCGTCGATGTCGAACTGGCCGTCACGGGCAGCAGCGACGATCGGCTGCTGCAGGATCATCTGCAGAACCGGGCGAGCGAAGTAAGCCGCATAGGGCTTGCCGTTGATGGTGATCTTGCCGGAGCCGGGCTTGACCCAAACACGGGCGACAGCGTCCTTGCGCTTGCCGGTCGCGTAGGAACGACCCTGCGCGTCGACCTTCTTGACGTGAACCGGAGCAGCCGGTTCCGCGGTCGTGGCGATATCCTTGAGAGCGGAAAGGTCAGCCATTATCAGGCGCTCCTTGTGTTCTTGCTGTTCAGCTTGGCGACGTCGAGGACGGTCGGCTGCTGTGCTTCATGCGGGTGGTTGGAGCCGGCGTAGACACGCAGGTTCTTCATCTGGCGGCGGCCGAGCGGGCCACGCGGAACCATGCGCTCAACGGCCTTCTCGATGACGCGCTCCGGGAAGCGGCCTTCGATGATCTGACGAGCGGTGCGCTCCTTGATGCCACCCGGATAGCCGGTGTGCCAGTAGTACTTCTTGTCGGAGTACTTCTTGCCGGTGAGAACGACCTTCTCGGCGTTGATGACGATGACGTTGTCGCCGTCGTCGACATGGGGCGTGAAGGTGGCTTTATGCTTGCCGCGCAGGCGGTTTGCGATGATGGAGGCGAGGCGACCGACAACGAGGCCTTCGGCGTCGATGAGGATCCACTTCTTCTCCACCTCTGCAGGCTTCTGAACGAAGGTTGCCATATCTATACTCTTTCGTTGGACCCGGAAGCGTACCGCCGGGCGTTTCTTGTTGCTTGGTTTGACCCGCAGGCGGATCAAAAAAGAAGGCGGTCCGAGGGGGACCGCGATCTGCGGGCAGCTTATACGGAAGTGCGAAAATGCCGTCAAGTGCGCATTCGTGCGCAGCCCAAAAGAATGACATGTAAAATCAACATGTTAGCTATGTGGTGTAGCGATACCACAATCTAACGCGGCGGAATCGAATAGGTGGCGGTGGCGTGAGCAACTAGGTCGTCGCTGCCAACGGGTGTTATCGAAGCGTCGAGAACCGCGAGCCGCTTGCCGAGTTTCAGGATCCGGCAGGTGCATTCGAGCGGTTCCGGCTCCGGCTTTCGCAGGAAGTTGATGTTGAGGCTGGTGGTGACGGCAAGCGCGACCGGACCGATATGGGCGATCAGGGCGATATAGGCAGACACGTCCGCGAGCGCGAACAGCGTCGGCCCCGAGACGGTGCCGCCTGGGCGAATATGTCGTTCGTTCGGATCGAGCCGCATCGTTGCGAAGCCCGGCCCGGTACCGGTCACGGCGAAGACCTTGCCGTCCGTGTGGACCTGCGGAAAGTCGGTGTCGAGGAAGCTGTTCAACTCGTCGACGGTCATGATCGGCTGCAGTTTCATCGATTTCCTCCCCTTCTGTTCTCGTTACTAGATAACCGCGCCGACCGCGCAAGCTGGAAAATGGTCTTACAGCGCTGCGCGTCTTGGCAGACGCGCAAAGGACGCTGTAGCACTTTGAACTGCTGCCTGTTTCCTTAAATTCGGAACGATTTAAGGAAACAGGCAGCAGGCTTGAACTTGAAAGAGTGGCTTGAGCGGCGTACCACGCGTCGCCAACAGCAACCATTCGGAGAAGGTCATGGCGGACGTCGTTTCATTCAGGAAGGAAGAGCCGAACGGCTTGCTGCTGCGCGAGGTTAACGGCCCGGTGCTGCGGTTGACGCTCAACAACCAGCCGGCGAACGTGCTTTCGATCGCCCTGATGGAGGCGCTCCTGGCCGAGTTCGATGCGGTCGCTACTTCGAAGGACATCAAAGTGATCGTGATCGCGGCTGCGGGCAAGCTCTTCTCCGCCGGTCATGACCTCAAGGAAATGACCCTGCATCGAGCCGACGAGGATCGCGGCCGGGCCTTCTTCGAGCGCACGATCCGGCTTGCCGCAGACCTGATGCTGAAGATCACCCGGGTGCCCCAGGCGGTGATCGCCGAGATCGACGGGCTGGCGACGGCCGCCGGCTGCCAGCTGGTGGCAAGCTGCGACTTGGCGATTTGCACCGACAGTTCGACCTTCTGCACGCCGGGCGTGAACATCGGCCTCTTCTGTTCGACGCCGATGGTTGCGCTCTCGCGCGCCGCGCACCGCAAGCAGGCGATGGAAATGCTGCTGACGGGCGAGACAATCGATGCCTCCACGGCCAAGGATTTCGGTCTCGTCAATCGCATCGTGCCCCAGCAGTATCTGCGCCAAGTGGTGGACAAATATGCCGCCGTCATCGCCTCGAAGTCGCCTCAGGCACTGAAAACCGGCAAGGAAGCCTTCTATCGGCAGGCTGATCTGCCGTTGGCGGATGCCTATGACTACGCCGTCGGCGTGATGGTCGAGAACATGCTCGCCCGCGACGCGGAAGAAGGTATCGGCGCCTTTCTCGGTAAGCGCATGCCGGAGTGGAAGGAAGATTGACCGTCAGGCAAGTTTGAGGAGCAATGCGCCGAGCGCGATGGCCGATGCGGCGGCGATGCGCCAGACGCTGACGCGCTCCTTGAGGAAGACAACGGAGATCACGACCGCGAAAAGGATCGATGTTTCCCGAAGCGCCGCGACCGTTGCGACCGGTGCTTTGGTCATCGCCCAGAGCGCGAGGCCGTAGGCGCCGAGCGATCCAGCCCCGCCGATCAGCCCGCGCCTCCAGTGCTGGCGGACATGCCGCAACACCGGTTTCACCCCGCGGCGAACGAACGCCCAGGCGAAGAGAAGCACGGGTGGCAGCAGCGCCATC
Organism: Ensifer sp. IC3342; assembly: GCF_020193655.1. Lineage (GTDB taxonomy): Bacteria > Pseudomonadota > Alphaproteobacteria > Rhizobiales > Rhizobiaceae > Sinorhizobium. Next base: position 196,822 of record NZ_JADYVE010000001.1, on the reverse strand, counting down.
CACAGGGTGTAGGAAATCGGGTTCCCGGAGAGCCGCGCGCCGATGCCGTCGACATAGGTGTAACATGCGATGACGCAGGCATTGGCAAGCGCGAGCAGGATCGCGTGCTTGCCGCCCTTGCGGGATTCGAAGGCGAGCGTGAGCACGCCGGCGCAAATCGTCATGATTCCGGCGACGGCGCCGCGGCTCAGTTCCTCGCCGACAACGAGGCTGCTCGTCGAGGCGACGATAAGCGGTGCGACGCCACGCATCAGCGGATAGACGAGGCCGATGTCTCCGGCGCGATAGGATGCCGCCACCAACTGGAAATAGACGAACTGGAAGATTGCCGAAACCAGGAGGAAGGGCCACGCTTCGGATATGGGGAGCGGCAGGAACGGCAGGAAAGGCACGGCCACGGCCGCCGCGCCGAGCGCAACCATGGCGGCATCCAGCGACTTTTCCGAACCGGCCTTGACGAGTGCGTTCCAGGATGCGTGCAGAAGCGCCCCGAAGAGGACAAGCACGATAACATCAAGCGGCAAAATGAACCTCGGCGGGACAATGTGGAGCGCTCTTGGTTTGTGGCGTCGAGCCGGATGAAAAGCAACGGGATTCGGTCAGGCGAGCGGGAAATCTCCGGACCGTTGTTGAAATGACAAATGATCCCGCCCGCTTCGGTTGACTTGTGGGCACGCGAGGCCAAGTATCCAGACGCGTAACTGATCCTTGGATATGCCAGCATGAATCATGATGCCTACCCGGACTACTACCTCGCCGACATCCTGCGCTCGACGAAGACGATCGCCCTGGTCGGCGCCTCGCCAAAGGCCGAGCGGCCGAGCCACCGCGTGATGGCATTTCTGTTGCGCAAGGGATACCACGTGATTCCGGTCAATCCGGGCCAGGCCGGCAGGACGATCCTTGACCAGCCGGTCGTGGCGAGGCTCGCGGATATCGAGGAGCCGATCGACATGGTCGACGTCTTCCGCGCCGCCCATGCGCTGCCCGCGCTCGTCGACGAAATCCTCGAGCTCCCGTCCTTGCCGAAGGTGATATGGGGACAACTGTCCGTGCGGGACGACAAGGCTGCGGCCAAGGCGGAGACGGCCGGGATCAAGGTTGTCATGGACCGCTGCCCCGCGATCGAGTATCCGCGCCTGATCGGCTGACCGCTGGATGTGCCTTAATCGCAGGCGCTCTACCGATAAATCATGCAACAATGCAAAGGGTTTCAGTGGCTTTGCGGGTCTGGTTACGACGCGTGGCACTGAAGAGTTCATGGAGGAACGAATGGCGAAGGCCGGTCCCGGTTTCAGCACGCTTGCAATTCACGCCGGGGCCCAGGCCGATCCGACGACAGGCGCACGCGTGACGCCGATTTATCAGACGACGAGCTTCGTTTTCGACGACACCGATCACGCCGCCGCACTTTTCGGCTTGCAGCAGTTCGGCAACATCTACACCCGGATCATGAATCCCACACAGGCGGTGCTGGAGGAGCGCGTCGCCGCACTCGAGGGTGGCACGGCGGCACTTGCGGTCGCTTCGGGACATGCGGCGCAGCTTCTAGTCTTCCACACGATCATGAGACCCGGCGACAACTTCGTCGCGGCGAAGCAACTCTATGGCGGCTCGGTCAACCAGTTCGGCCATGCCTTCAAATCGTTCGACTGGCAGGTTCGCTGGGCGGATTGCGCGGATCCCGCAAGTTTCGATGACAAAATCGACGAGCGAACCAAGGGGATCTTCATAGAAAGTCTCGCCAATCCCGGCGGCACCTTCGTCGATATCGCGGCAATCGCCGAGGTGGCGCGCAGGCACGGCCTGCCGCTGATCGTCGACAATACGATGGCGACGCCCTATCTGCTGCGGCCGCTGGAGCACGGCGCGGACATCGTCGTTCACTCGCTGACGAAGTTCATCGGCGGCCACGGCAATTCGATGGGCGGCATCATCGTCGATGGCGGCACCTTCGATTGGTCGAAGTCGGGCAAATACCCGCTTCTTTCCGAGCCGCGCCCGGAATATGCCGGTGTGGTGCTGCACGAGGTTTTCGGTAACTTCGCCTTCGCGATCGCGGCGCGCGTGCTCGGCCTGCGCGATTTCGGGCCGGCGATCTCGCCGTTCAACGCCTTCATGATCCTGACCGGCATCGAGACGCTGCCGCTCAGGATGCAACGCCATTGCGACAATGCGCTGGCCGTCGCACGGTGGTTAAAGGAACACGACAAGGTATCCTGGGTCCGCTACTCCGGTCTGGACGATGATCCGAACAACGCGGTCCAGAAGCACTATTCTCCGAAGGGGGCGGGTGCCGTCTTTACCTTCGGCCTCAAGGGCGGCTACGAGGCTGGAAGACGCTTCGTCGAGGGGCTCGAACTGTTCTCGCACCTCGCCAATATCGGTGACACACGGTCGCTCGTTATTCACCCTGCATCGACCACGCATCGCCAGCTGACGCTGGAGCAGCAGGTCGCGGCCGGCGCCGGGCCCGACGTCATCCGCCTCTCCATCGGCATCGAGGACGTTGCCGATATCATCGCCGACCTTGAGCAATCCCTCGCGAAGATCTGAGCGCGGGGCGTGACCTGAAGGCCCTAATCGCCACCACATAGGTGTCCCATGAGTAATCTCTTGAAGTTCGATCCCTCTTCCGTCGAAGCAGAGGTTGGAGCGCCGGCGCCCGACCGGCTGATTTCCGGGAACCCCGAGTTTCGCACCTGGAACTTGGAGGAGGTGGGAGGCAGCCTCTATGCGGGCATCTGGGAAGCGACGCCCGGAAAATGGCGGATCGTTTACGACGAATGGGAATATTTCCACATCCTGTCCGGCCATTCGATCGTTAAGGAGGAGGGGCGGGAGCCCATTCACCTGAGGGCCGGTGACAGCATAGTCCTCAGACCCGGCTTCAAGGGAACCTGGGAAGTCGTTGAAACGACTCGCAAGGATTATGTCATCCGGCTGTAACATCGCTGCGCCGCGGTGTGCGGCAGGCCGAAGCCGTCTGAGCGAAGCTTTGCTGCGACTACCAGACGAGGTCCAGGCGCTCCAGACCGTGGAAATGGAAACTGTCCTTGACATGCGGCTCGTGCTTGAGCCGCATGCCGGGCAGGCGTCGGAAAAGGATCGGCAGCGAAAGGTTAAGTTCGAGCCGCGCGAGCGGCGCGCCGATGCAAAAGTGCAAACCTGCACCAAAGGAAACATTCGGCCCTTCGTCGCGATCCGGTTTGAAGGTGTCAGGTGCTGAGAACTTTCGCGGATCGACATTGGCCGCGCCGAGCATGAGTCCGATCTTGTCGCCCTTCTTGAGCGCGATGCCGTCTTCGAGCTCGATACCTGTCAGCGCATAGCGCTGGAAGATATGCAGCGGTGCCGCGAAGCGCAGGCATTCCTCGATGACCCGCTCCGTCGATTCCTCTGTCGCAAAGAGTTCGGTCGGGGAAAGACCGGATTGCAGGATTGTCCGCACCGCATTGCCGATTTGATGGACCGTTGCCTCGTGGCCGGCATTCAGGAGCAGGACGGTCGTCGAGATCAGCTCGGCGTCCGACAGTCGCTCCCCATCTTTCTCCGAAGTGATCATGTGCGTCAGCAGATCGTCGCCCGGATTGGCGCGCTTTTCGGCGATGACGTCGCGGAGATAGGCGGCAAATTCGGCGGACGCTTGATTGGCGTCGAGCTCTGTTTCGAAGCTTGGATTGAAGACGTACATGCGGACCATGCGATGCGACCAGTCGAGAAGGCGAGGGGCGGTCTCCACGGGGATCCCCAGCATGCGCGCGATGATGGTCACGGGTATCGTCTCGGCATAGGTCTTCAGCAATTCCACTTCGCCGTTCTTCTCGAAGCTGTCGATGACGGCGTGCGAAAGCGTCTCCATCTCCGGCCTTAGCTGTTCGATCTGCCGTGAAACGAAAGCGCGGTTGACGAGCGTCCTCAGCCGCGTGTGCGCCGGCGGCTCCAGTTCCAGCAGCGAATGTGCCTCCAACGCATCGAAATCCTTGAGATGCGGTTTCGGCTCGGGCATGCCGAGTTCGTCCCGCGTCGCGACATGCAGAATCTGGCGACCGAAGCGGCGGTCACGCAGAAGGCCGTTTACCTGATCATAGCCCGCAAAATACCATTGCTGTCGTTCTTCCCAGAAGAAGGCCGGACATTGCGCATGGAGAGCCGCATAGGCGGGAAGCGGATTGCTAAAGAAGGCCGGATCGCGAACGTCGAGAGAAACGCGGCGGCTGGAACCGTCGATCGAAATACCGGGCACTACGGGCATGACTCAACTCTTCACGTATGCGTAGACTTGCTGCTTCATCTGCATCTCTATTGCGCCGGACGCCGGTGCCGCAAGCCTAATCGGGCGACGAATGTGCGGCGCAGGCTCTTGATGTGAGCCCGACGATCCGGAAGGAGCAAGATGCGTGGCCCGGACTTTTTCGGTGGCACAGGCCGACCTATTTGAGCATGATGCGGCAGCAAGCAGGGAGCAGCATGGCAAAAGTTCATAACAGTTTATCCGCGGGCATTCTGGCGGCGATCCGCAAGCGACGGCCCACGGTCGTGGCGCGCGATGCGGCAGTGGACCGCGGAGACATTGTCATCGCCTCCTACAATATCCATAAATGCGTCGGCACCGATGGCCGGTTTGATCCGGCGCGCACCGCCCAAGTTATCAGCGAGATCGGCGCTGATATCGTTGCCCTGCAGGAAGCGGACCAGCGCTTCGGCGAACGGGCCGGTCTTCTCGATCTCGAACACCTGCGGCGCGAGGCACACCTGGTTTCGGTGCCGATCTCACCCTTTTCAGCCAAGGGGCACGGCTGGCACGGCAACGTCCTCTTGCTGAGAGAAGGGGCGGTTTCTGATATCCGCCAGTTGAAGCTGCCCGGTGTCGAGCCGCGCGGTGCACTGGTCGTCGATCTCGAACTCAAGGCCGGACGGCTACGGGTGATCGCCGCCCACCTTGGACTGTTGCGTCACTCCCGAGCCCAGCAGGCCGAGGCCCTTCTGCGCGCCGCAGCCGATGGGGTCGGCCGACCGACCCTGCTTATCGGGGACCTCAACGAATGGCGCATGGGCAAGCGCTCATCGCTCAAGTTTCTGAGCCCGACCTTCGATCCATCACACGCGACGGTCGCCAGTTTTCCGTCGCGCTTTCCGCTGCTGCCGCTCGATCGGGTGCTTGGCAATCCGTATCATCTGGTCACGTCCGTGGCGGTGCATGACTCGCCGCTCGCGCGTGTTGCTTCGGACCATCTGCCGGTGAAGGCATCAATTGACCTGAAGGCCGTTCACAAAAGCGACAACGATCCGGGTCGCGCCGAGCTGATCGAGACAGGTTCGGCTTAAGCAGGCTGAGGCGGCGCGCGATGTTTTCTTGGGTTACGGTATTTCTTGCCGTTGTGATCGCCCTCGCCGGTGCGGCGATCATTTACATCTACGGCCGGTTTGGGCGTCGTCCCCAGGCGTCGCCGTCCTATGCGCTGCCCGTCGCCGAGAACGAGACCGAGATTGACCTGGATGCCGGTCTGCTCTTGCTCGATCATCCTCATCAAAGCGGCGTGGCGTTGATATCTGACAGCATCGAGGCCTTTGTCGCGAGGGCGTACTCCGCGCGGCGATCCGGGCGTAGCCTCGACCTGCAATATTACTACTGGAAGGACGATCTGACCGGATTTCTGCTGACGCGCGAACTCGTCAAGGCCGCCGACCGTGGCGTGCGTGTTCGATTGCTGCTCGACGATATCAATGCGGGGATCCACGATCGCCTGTGCATCTCGCTCGATGCGCATCCGAATATCGACGTGCGCCTATTCAATCCGAGCCGGGCGCGGACGGATCGCTTTCGCCGCGGCTTCGAGATGACCATCCGCGCCTTCAGCGCAACCCGTCGCATGCACAACAAACTATGGATAGCGGATGGCCGATTGGCGATTGCCGGGGGACGCAATATTGGCGATGCCTATTTCGACGCAGCCGAGCTCTCGAACTTTCGTGATCTGGATGTCTGGATGATCGGGCCGGTCGTCGATCAGGCGACGGAGATGTTTGATCGCTATTGGAACAGCGCCTCCGTCCTGCCGATCGCAGCGCTGCGCACGCCGCGCAGGCAATTTCTGCCGGCGCTGCGTGATACGCTCGATGTGCTTGCCCGCACACCCGCCGCGCGGTTCTACCTGGAACAGGTCGGCAAGGTGGGCGTTGAGAAGGGTTGCTTTCGGGGCAGTCGCCCGCTTCACTGGAGCGCCGACGTACGCATTGCCTTCGATCCGCCTGAAAAGGCGCTGATGCAGAAGCGCCAGAACTGGCTTCTGCGCGAGCTCTTCCCGCTGATCAACGCCGCCAAGCGCGATCTGCGCATCATTTCCCCCTATTTCATCCCGGGCGCCGAAGGAACGCGCGAATTGACGGCGCTCGCCAAGAAGGGGGCGAAGGTGGCCGTGCTGACGAATTCGCTTGCAGCGACGGACGTTGCCGCCGTCCATGGCGGCTATGTGAAATATCGCAAAGGGCTGCTGCGCGGCGGGGTAGATTTGTTCGAGCTCAAGGAGCGCGGGGATTTCGTCGACCGTCACCGCATGTCTCTGTTCGGCGCCCGCAATGCGAGCCTGCATACCAAGGCCTTCGTCATCGACGGGATGATCGGATATGTGGGCTCGATGAATTTCGATCCGCGTTCCGCGTCGCTCAATACGGAGATGGGGGTCGTCTTTTCGGATGAAGCTCTAGCCAAAGAACTTCAATCGATATTCGACGACGAGACATCGCCGGAAATGAGTTATAGGCTGGTATTGGAGAATGGCAGGCCGGTCTGGCGCGATCGCACAAACGGAACGGAAAGATGGCTGCGGCGCGAGCCGGATGCGGGCATTCTTCGGCGGCTGATGGCCGGCGCAATCCGCTTCTTGCCGCTGGAGTCCCAACTGTGAAATGCGCGCGTTTCACACGTAGCGAGGTTTACCGATCGTTTACCGCCGCATCCGCAATGCCTGTGAGCAAAGCGGCGCACACCGGGCAGTAGAGCCGGAAAAATGTTCTTTCGGCAAACGGGTCGGCGCTTTTGAGGCTTTGCGTAATGATGGCCGCGACCATTGAGCCTATCGAATGTTCGCGACTTGAAGTGAAGGGCATTGACACTCTATGTAAGGACTGAGGCTAATCCGATGATTCCCGGTCCGCGAGGGATTGCGGCCCTGATTGATGAAGGTTCGATATGAGAAATCCAGTTGATACGGCCATGGCGCTGGTGCCGATGGTTGTTGAGCAGACCAACCGCGGCGAACGTTCCTACGACATCTTTTCGCGTCTGCTCAAGGAGCGGATCATCTTCCTGACAGGCCCGGTCGAAGATCAGATGGCGACGCTTGTTTGCGCCCAGCTGCTTTTCCTCGAGGCCGAAAATCCGAAGAAGGAAATCGCTCTCTACATCAATTCGCCGGGCGGCGTGGTGACGGCCGGCATGGCGATCTACGATACGATGCAGTTCATCAAACCGGCTGTCTCGACGCTCTGCATCGGACAGGCGGCATCCATGGGGTCGCTGTTGCTGGCCGCTGGTCACAAGGACATGCGTTTCGCGACGCCGAATTCCCGTATCATGGTGCATCAGCCTTCCGGCGGGTTCCAGGGGCAGGCATCCGACATCGAGCGGCACGCGAGAGACATTCTGAAGATGAAACGCCGGCTGAACGAGGTCTATGTCAAGCATTGCGGACGGACCTATGAAGAGGTCGAGCAAACGCTCGATCGTGACCATTTCATGAGCTCCGACGAGGCTCTGGACTGGGGGCTGATCGACAAGGTCATCACGTCGCGTGAGGCAGCCGAAGGTGTCGAACAGGCTTGATAACAAGCTTTTGTGTCACCACCGATGTAATTGTGACACATTTGTAATGGCTAAGGGGCTTTATCGCTAAGTTAAAGCCGTTAATATGAACCAAAGTGCTGTGTCGGAGTTTGGAAACACGGTGCTCGGGTTTCGGCGGGAGAGTCGTTGCGGCCGAAATTCAGGCGATTTGCCTGTACGGTGAGTACTCCCAAGAACCTTGCGATGGGTGGCAAACTTTTGCGCAAGGCGAATTGAGTGGTCCGGGATATCTTTCCGAAGGTGTCCGGCGTGCTGGAAGGAAGTGGAAATGAGCAAGGTCAGCGGTAGCAACGGCGGTGACTCGAAAAATACCCTCTATTGTTCGTTTTGCGGCAAGAGCCAGCATGAGGTTCGCAAGCTGATCGCAGGACCGACCGTGTTCATCTGCGATGAATGCGTTGAACTCTGCATGGACATCATCCGCGAAGAGAACAAGACCTCGATGGTCAAGTCGCGCGATGGCGTTCCCACCCCGCAGGAAATCATCAAGGTTCTCGACGAATACGTCATCGGCCAGCAACAGGCCAAGCGCATCCTGTCAGTCGCCGTTCACAACCACTACAAGCGCCTCGCGCATGCCGCGAAAAGCAGCGACGTGGAACTGGCGAAATCGAACATCATGCTCGTCGGCCCGACCGGTTGCGGCAAGACCTACCTGGCGCAGACGCTCGCCCGGATCATCGACGTTCCCTTCACAATGGCCGACGCAACGACGTTGACGGAAGCGGGCTATGTCGGTGAGGACGTCGAGAACATCATTCTGAAGCTGTTGCAGGCTGCAGACTACAATGTCGAGCGCGCCCAGCGCGGCATCGTCTATATCGACGAGGTCGACAAGATTTCGCGCAAGTCGGACAATCCTTCGATCACGCGCGACGTTTCGGGCGAAGGCGTGCAGCAGGCCCTTCTGAAGATCATGGAGGGCACCGTGGCGTCCGTGCCGCCGCAAGGCGGCCGCAAGCATCCGCAGCAGGAGTTCCTGCAAGTGGACACGACGAACATCCTCTTTATCTGCGGTGGGGCGTTCGCGGGCCTCGACAAGATCATTTCGGCCCGTGGTGAAAAGACGTCGATCGGCTTCGGCGCCACCGTTCGCGCTCCGGAAGATCGCCGCGTCGGCGAGGTGTTGCGTGAGCTTGAGCCCGAAGATCTCGTCAAGTTTGGCCTGATCCCCGAGTTCATCGGCCGTCTGCCGGTTCTGGCGACGCTTGAGGATCTCGATGAGGATGCACTGATCCAGATTCTTTCGGAGCCGAAGAACGCCCTGGTCAAGCAGTATCAGCGTCTGTTCGAAATGGAGGACGTCGAGCTGACCTTCCACGAGGACGCTCTGCGCGAAATCGCTCGACGCGCCATCGTGCGCAAGACCGGTGCTCGCGGCCTGCGCTCGATCATGGAAAAGATCCTGCTCGACACGATGTTCGAACTGCCGACGCTCGAAGGCGTTCGCGAGGTTGTGATCTCGGACGAAGTAGTCAAGGGAACGGCGCGGCCGCTCTACATCTACTCGGAACGGTCCGAGGAGAAGACCAACGTTTCGGCCTAGTTGCTGTCTTTCACGATTGTTTGAAAAGCCCGCCGCGCGCGGGCTTTTCAGCATCGTGCACATAGCTGTTGAGATGAGGCGGCTGCCCGCTCGATTTAATGAAACGCTTGTTGCTAAACCGCGGCAACAACGCGATGATGCGACGATTCAGTGAAGGCTCGTTTGCTGCCTGTCGTTGATGTTTCTGCGATCCCTCGCAAGGTCCACAACAGCGTCCGGGCATAGGGATCTGGAACTTCCCGAGAAAGGGGGAGGCTGCGCCGTACCTTGAAAAGGCCGTTCTTGCACTCCACTTTCTTGTAGAAAATATGACAGCCGGGAGTGCCATAGGGCTCCCGGGAACGGGCCCGAAAACGGGACGGAAAGGAAATGACATGACGAATAAAACGTCCTCGGCGACTGAAAGCGCGACGTATCCGGTTCTGCCGCTGCGTGACATTGTAGTCTTCCCGCACATGATCGTGCCGCTCTTCGTCGGGCGGGAAAAGTCGATCCGCGCGCTGGAAGAGGTCATGGGGACCGACAAGCAGATCATGCTTGCCACCCAGATCAACGCCACCGACGACGATCCGGAACCTTCCGCCATCTATCATGTCGGAACCATCGCCAACGTGCTGCAACTGCTGAAGCTTCCCGACGGAACGGTCAAGGTTCTCGTCGAAGGCCGTGCGCGTGCGGAGATTGATCGCTATACGCAGCGCGAGGAATTCTATGAAGCGCAGGCGCATGTGCTCCACGAGCCGGAGGAAGATCCGGTCGAGATCGAAGCGCTGAGCCGCTCGGTGGTGTCCGAGTTCGAGAGCTACGTTAAGCTCAACAAGAAGATTTCTCCCGAGGTCGTCGGCGTCGCAAGCCAGATCGAAGACTACTCGAAGCTTGCCGATACGGTCGCATCGCACCTCTCCATCAAGATCGTCGAAAAGCAGGAGATGCTGGAGACGACGAGCGTGAAGATGCGCCTCGAGAAGGCGCTCGGCTTCATGGAAGGCGAGATTTCGGTCCTGCAGGTCGAAAAGCGCATCCGTTCGCGCGTCAAGCGGCAGATGGAGAAGACCCAGCGCGAGTACTACCTCAATGAACAGATGAAGGCGATCCAGAAGGAGCTTGGCGACAGCGAGGACGGCCGCGACGAGATGGCCGAAATCGAAGAGCGCATTGCAAAGACCAAGCTCTCCAAGGAAGCGCGCGAGAAGGCTGATGCGGAACTGAAGAAGCTGCGCCAGATGAGCCCGATGTCGGCGGAAGCGACCGTCGTGCGCAATTATCTGGACTGGCTGCTCGGTATGCCGTGGGGCAAGAAGTCCAAGATCAAGACCGACCTCAACCACGCCGAGAAGGTGCTCGATGCCGACCACTTCGGCTTGGACAAGGTCAAGGAACGCATCGTCGAGTACCTGGCGGTACAAGCGCGCTCGGCGAAGATCAAGGGCCCGATCCTGTGCCTCGTCGGCCCACCCGGCGTCGGTAAGACCTCGCTCGCCAAGTCGATCGCGAAGGCAACGGGCCGCGAATATATTCGCATGGCGCTCGGTGGCGTTCGCGACGAGGCTGAGATCCGCGGCCACCGCCGGACCTATATCGGCTCGATGCCCGGCAAGGTCGTCCAGTCGATGAAAAAGGCCAAGAAGTCCAACCCGCTCTTCCTGCTCGACGAGATCGACAAGATGGGCCAGGACTTCCGCGGCGACCCGTCATCGGCGCTTCTCGAAGTGCTGGATCCAGAACAGAACTCGACCTTCATGGATCACTACCTGGAAGTCGAATATGACCTCTCGAACGTGATGTTCATCACCACCGCGAATACGCTGAATATTCCGGCGCCGCTGATGGACCGTATGGAGGTGATCCGGATCGCCGGTTACACCGAAGAGGAGAAGCTGGAGATTGCAAAGCGGCACCTGCTGCCGAAGGCGATACGCGACCACGCGTTGCAGCCGAAGGAATTTTCGGTGACCGACGATGCGCTGATGGCTGTCATCCAGACCTACACGCGTGAGGCGGGCGTCCGTAACTTCGAGCGCGAACTGATGAAGCTCGCCCGCAAGGCCGTGACCGAGATCTTGAAGGGCAAGTCCAAGAAGGTCGAGGTGACGGCGCAAAACATCGCCGACTATCTCGGCGTGCCGCGGTTCCGCCACGGCGAGGCCGAGCGGGACGATCAGGTTGGCGTGGTCACGGGGTTGGCCTGGACCGAGGTCGGCGGCGAATTGCTGACGATCGAAGGCGTCATGATGCCCGGCAAGGGCCGCATGACGGTGACCGGCAACCTGCGCGACGTCATGAAGGAATCGATCTCGGCGGCAGCGTCCTACGTCCGTTCGCGTGCGATCGATTTCGGCATCGAACCGCCGCTTTTCGACAAGCGTGACATCCACGTGCATTTGCCCGAGGGTGCGACGCCGAAGGACGGCCCGTCGGCGGGTGTTGCAATGGCAACGGCCATCGTCTCGGTGATGACTGGCATTCCGATCTCCAAGGATGTGGCGATGACCGGCGAGATCACCTTGCGCGGTCGCGTGCTGCCGATCGGCGGCCTGAAGGAAAAGCTGCTGGCAGCTCTGCGCGGCGGCATCAAGAAGGTGCTGATCCCCGAGGAGAACGCCAAGGATCTCGCCGAGATCCCGGACAATGTGAAGAACAACCTCGAAATCATCCCGGTTTCGCGGATGGGTGAGGTGCTCGAACATGCCCTGACGCGTCGCCCCGAACCGATCGAATGGGACCCGGCGAACCAGCCGTCTCCGGTCGCAGCGGTCGATTCGCAAGACGAAGCGGGCGCTTCGATCGCGCACTGATCAAGTCCCGGAAGGGGCGTGGGACTGTGTCCCGCTTGCGCCCCTCGCCAGAAAAACAAGGAAGACCGGCACTTTGCCGGTCTTTTTTGTTGTAAAAACTCTCCGCAAGCCTTGCATTCCAAGGGATTAGGCGCAATTGGGAATGGCAAGACGTGGGCGATGCGCAAACCGCCCCGGCTTAACAAGACAGTCGTTTCGAACCAAATGAAAGGGGTGGAAACATGAACAAAAATGAGCTCGTGTCTGCCGTTGCTGAGAAGGCCGGACTTTCCAAGACCGATGCGTCTTCTGCAGTTGATGCAGTTTTCGAGACCATCCAGGCTGAACTGAAGAACGGTGGCGACATCCGCCTCGTCGGCTTCGGCAACTTCTCCGTGACCCGCCGCGAAGCCTCGAAGGGCCGCAACCCGTCCACGGGCGCGGAAGTTGACATCCCGGCCCGCAACGTGCCGAAGTTCACGGCCGGCAAGGGCCTCAAGGACGCTGTCAACTAATCTGGTGTTTGCGGGTTTCAGAACCCGAGCGAACATCTCATTGCACCCTGTCTTGCCGTTTCCCTTGTGAGAATATAGGCAGCAGAGAGGTTCATGTTTCATCTGCCGCGGCGCCGCTTTATCGCGGAGGCAAGCAAGCAGGTCACTTGAGGCCCGGTTCGTCCGGGCCTCTTTTCGTTTCTACCACCGTGTCATTGAGCTGTTACACGACGGTTGCAAAAGCCTCCCATCCGGCGCGTGAAACGATCCAGCGATTCCGGATGCCAACAGCGGCACAGCGCAGGGGCTATTTGCCATGTGTCGCGACACGGAGGGACACATGAAGACATTTTCAATCACCACAGCATTGGCGGCAGCGCTCGCCGCATCGACGGCATCAGCCGCGCATGCAGAACAGGTTTTCAACCGGGTTGCATCCTTTGCCGTCGTGGACAATCTGCCGGAAGGCGCGGACCGCAAAGCCGCGACCTCGGCCGAAATCATAACGGCAAGCGAAGATGGCAACACGCTCATCTATTCCGACAGCCCCGGAAAGCGCGTCGGCTTTATCGATATCACCGATGCCAGGGCACCGAAGGCGGGCGGCATCGTATCTTTCGATGGCGAGCCGACTTCGGTTGCAGTTGCCGACGCGAAGGCGCTTGTTGCCGTCAACACGCGCGAAAGCTTTACCAAGCCCTCCGGCCTCGTTGCTGTGGTCGATCTCGCGACGAAACAGATCGATGCGACTTGCGACCTTGGCGGCCAGCCGGACTCGATTGCGATCAACAAGGACAAGACGCTCGCCACGATCGCGATCGAAAACGAGCGCGACGAGGAGGTGAACGACGGGCAGATTCCGCAATTGCCGGCCGGTGATCTGGTGATCCTCTCGTTGAAGGATGGTGTCGCCGATTGCTCGAGCATCAAGCATGTTGCCCTGACCGGGCTCGCCGAAATAGCCGGGGAGGACCCGGAGCCAGAATTCGTCGCCTTCAACGGCAAGGACGAAATTGCGCTTACGCTGCAGGAAAATAACCACGTCGTCATCATCGACGGCAAATCCGCTGCCGTGAAGACGCATTTCTCGGCCGGCGCGGTCGATCTCAAGAACATCGACGCCAAGCGCGACGGCGCCATCTCGTTCACCGGCGACCAGGCCGGCCGCAGACGTGAGCCGGACGCGGTGAAATGGCTCGACGATAACCGCCTAGTCGTCGCCAACGAGGGCGACTATGAGGGCGGCGCGCGCGGCTTCACGATCTTCGATACGACGGGCAAGGTACTGTTCGAATCCGGTGCAGCCTTCGAACATGCGATCGCGGCGATCGGCCACTATCCGGACAAAAGATCGTCTGCGAAAGGCGTCGAGCCGGAAGGCCTCGAAGCGGCGCGTTTCGGTGACGACAATCTCTTCTTCCTGCTCTCGGAACGCGCCTCGATCGTTGGCGTTTACAAGGATACCGGCACGGAACCCGAGCTGCTCCAGCTTCTCCCCTCCGGCGTATCTCCCGAAGGCGCAGTCGCGATTCCGGATCGTAACCTATTCGCAACGGCAAACGAGGTCGATCTCGTTGAGGACGGTGGTGCGCGCGCCCATGTCATGATCTATGAACGGACGGAAGGCGACGCCGTCTATCCGCAGATCCGCTCCGCTGAGAAGGATGGGCTGCCCATCGGCTTCGGCGCGCTCTCGGGGCTCGCTGCGGTCGATGACAAGCCCGGTTTCTTACGCGCGGTCAACGATTCGGTCTTTGCGTCCCAGCCGATGATCTACACCATCGACGCCTCGCAGAAGCCGGCAGTGATCACCGAAGCACTGCCGATCACCCGTGACGGTATGGCGGCCCAGAAGCTCGACATCGAAGGCATCGCCAATGACGGCAAGGGTGGCTTCTGGCTCGCGTCCGAAGGCAACTCGGACAAGCTTTACAGCCACGCGATCTTCCACGTGAACAAGAAGGGCGAGGTGAAGGAAGAGATCGCACTGCCGGAAGAGTTGCGCGCTAACGAGATCCGTTATGGCTTCGAGGGCATAGCCACGGTCGGGGAGGGCGACGACCAAGTTCTCTGGATGGCGGTTCAGCGCGAATGGAAGGATGACGAGAAAGGTTTCGTCAAACTGGTCTCCTACAGGCCGGCGAGCAAGGAGTGGGGCGCCGTGCGTTATCCGCTCGACAAGTCGGAAGAAGGCTGGGTCGGTCTTTCGGAGATCTCGGTCCATGGCAACTACGCCTATATTACCGAGCGCGACAACCTGATCGGGCAAGCGGCCAAGCTCAAGAAGCTCTACCGCATCGCGCTCGCCGACCTGAAGCCGGCTGCACTCGGCGGCGATCTGCCGGTCGTCAACAAGGAAGAGGTGCGTGATCTCATCCCGGACCTCAAGGCGCTGAACGGCTACGTCGTTGACAAGGTCGAGGGCTTTACCGTCGACGCGGCTGGAAACGGTTATGTCGTCACGGACAACGATGGCGTCGACGACTCCTCCGGCGAGACCCTGTTCTTCTCCATAGGCGCCATCGACGCGATGTAAGCGCAAACGCCAGGAGAAACGGAAGGGGCCAGGACATGACGTCCCGGCCCCTTCTGATTCTTCGACTTTTCAGCGTCGCGTGTCGTCTAGCGGGCGACGGCCACTTCTGCCTGTTCGGCCTCTTCCTTGCGTTTGCGGATTTCGTCGGTCTTTTCCACGAGCTTGCTGACGATGTCGTAAAGCTGGTCGAGTTGTTCGTCGTCGAGCGCCGAGAAGATTTCCTCGATAAGTTGCTTGCGCGGATGTTCGGCCGCTTCGAGCACGACCCGGCCCGTCTCCGTGATCGAGACGATTTTCGCGCGGCGGTCCTCGGGGTCGGGCTTCCTCATCACCAGACGGTCGCGCTCAAGTCCGTCGATCGCCTCGGTGACAGTCCTCGGCGCGAAGTTGAGCGCACAGGCGATGTCCGTGGATCGGCAAGGCCCCAGCTTGCTCAGAAAGAACAGGAACTTGCTTCGGGCAAGCGATACGCCTTCCTCCGTCATCGACTCGTTCACCAGTCGATGAACGCGATGATAAAGTTCGAACAGCTTGTCGGAAACTTCGAATGTCTTCTTCATGACTTTCATAGGTATATGTTGAGGTGCCATGTCAAATGGCAGTAACACTATTGATAGTTACAATTCGCACATTTGTCGACAAAAACCTCCTAATTCTTAAGGCGTCCTTGTTCAGCAATAGGAAACGGTCCCGTTGTCGAGGCGTTTGTGTGGTCAGCCGGGGAACTGCCGGCCGGATCGTGCAGGTTTGGCGCAGTCGCTCCACAGGGAAGTGATTATCGCTGGTCACGCCGACGATATTGGCAGTGTGATCACCTGTGGCCGACCAGTTGGGCGCCATTGACGGGCGAGGCGGCGTCGGGCCATGGTCGGCCATGCCCTTCCGCTTCGTCCACACCGCAGACCTCCACCTCGATTCACCCTTGCGCAGCCTGGCTCTCAGAAATGCCGAGCTCGCCGACCTCGTGCGCGGAGCCACCCGTGGCGCGCTGACAAGCATCGTCGACCTATGTATCGCCGAAAGCGTCGACGCGCTGTTGATCGCCGGCGACCTCTATGACGGTAGCCAGACCTCCATGAACACTGCGCTGTTCCTCGCCGGCGAACTGCGTCGCCTGGACGAAGCCGGCATCCGGATGTTCCTCATTCGCGGCAACCACGACGCCCAGTCCCAGGTAACGCGCGAGTTGACGTTGCCCCCGTCGGTTCACGTCTTCCAGGGGCGAAACAAGCCCATGCTCGCCAAGACACTGGCAAGCGGCAGAACGGTTCATATTCACGGGGTGAGCTTCGCCAATCCGCATGCCCCAGAGAGTCTGCTGCCGTCATTTCACCCGCCGGTCGCCGACGCGATCAACATCGGCATGCTGCATACGAGCCTTTCCGGCTCGCCGGGACATGATCGCTACGCGCCCTGCAGCGTCGCCGAACTCCAACGGCACGGCTTCGACTATTGGGCGCTCGGCCACGTCCACCAGCGCCAGGTGTACAGCGAGCAGCCGTTCATCGTCATGCCGGGCATGCCGCAGGGCCGCGATATCAACGAAGCGGGTGCCAAAGGCGTCACCGTGGTCACGATCGACGATGACGGACGTGTCGAAATAGAGGAGCGCCCGATCGGCGTGGCCGTGTTCGAGCGACTGTCGGTCGATATCACGGGCGCGATGGAGTGGCGCGACGTGCTGGATCTGGCGGCCCGCGCACTCACCCGCATTCGGCACGAGTGCGCTGCGCAGAACCTCATTCTGCGTTTATCGCTGACGGGCACCTCTGCACTTGCTTGGCGTCTGAGAAGGGATGCCGATCTCCTGCAAACGGAGCTCACGAACATTTCTGCGGGGCTCAGTGGATGCTGGCTGGAGAAAGTCGACCTACTCTGCAGGGAGCCGCGGGCGCAGGATCGACAATCCCGGGAACCGGTGGAGGAACTTTCCTCCCTCGTCGAAACAGAAGTCCTGCCGGCCTTCGGCTTTCGTGCGGAAATAAGGGCTGTCGCCGAAGAACTCTTACAACAACTGCCGCCTGAGTTGCGGCAGATGCTGGTGCCCGATGAAGACGCTCTTGAAGAACTGGCGACGAATGCCAGTCTGATGGGGAGTGCGGATGTGTTGGCGCACCTCCACGGCGCCGCCGCTAAGGGTGGCGTGTGATGCGGCTTCAGCAGCTCGATCTAGTGCGCTACGGAAAATTCACCGCGCGCAGCCTCGATTTCGGCATTGCCAATCCAGGGCAACCGGATTTTCATCTGGTTTACGGTCCGAACGAGGCTGGCAAGTCGACCCTGTTTTCCGGTTTCCTCGATCTGCTTTTCGGGATTGAGCGCGTCAGCCCTTATGGCTTCCTGCACCCCTATCAGACGATGCGCGTGGGTGGCATCGTGGAAACCGTGGGCCGGCGACATCACGCCTATCGCATCAAGCGCAACGCAAATAGCTTGATCGGTCCCGATGAGCAGCCATTGCCGGACAATCTCTTCTCGGCTGCTCTCGGTTCCATCGATCGCGCAACCTATCGCATGATGTTTTCGCTGGACGATGACAGCATCGAAGAGGGCGGTGAAAGCATTCTGAAGAGCGAGGGCGAGCTTGGTTCGCTTCTGTTTTCTGCGAGTTCCGGCCTGCCGGACAGCAGTGCCGTATTGGCGACGCTGCGGGCCGAGGCAGATGCCTTCTACAAGCCGCAAGGACGCAAGCATGAACTTGCCGAATTGAGGGGTGCGCTGGAAGCGCTGAAGGCCGAGCGTGGCGCGATCGACATCAACGCCCGCGAATATGCGTCGCTTCGCAAGACGCTGGCAACTGCCCGTGAGCGCCACGATGGCGCGTCGGCGCGGCGCGCAGAGCTGCGCGTTGTCCGGGACCGGACGCGCGCGCAGCTTGACTGCATGCCGCTTCTCGGTCGGCTTCGCAGCGTGCGGGAAGAACTCGCCCGCCAGGAAGCTCTACCGCTGCCGCCTTCGCAATGGTGGAGCGACCTTCCGGCGCTCCGCAAAACGGAAACGGAAATCGCTGCCCGGTTTTCGCAACTGAACGAGGAATTGCGCCGCCGACGCGAGGAACTGGAGGGCCTGCCTCTGGACGAACTGGCGCTGACGCTTGCCGAGCGATTTGACATGCTCCGCGAAACGGCGCTCGACGCCCGCTATCTGACAGCGGCGCGCGACATGCCGTCTCGCATCGAGGAGCTTGCCGTCACGTCAGTCGGTATTGAAGCCTGTCTCGTCCGCCTCGGTCAAAAGGACCATCCCGATCCTGTCGCCCTTCTTCTGCCCGCAGCAGCCGGCGCCCGGCTGCAGGACCTCGCGCAGCGTCACGCTACACTCGCCGAGCGGCTTTCATCCGCGCGCGAGGAGGCTGGGAAAGCAAAGCGGCTGTGGCAGGAGGCTGACCGGGATCTCGCCCGGCTCGATGGAAACGGGAGAGATCTCAGCCCTCTCACGGAGCGCCTGCGGCTGGCGCGACAGAGCGACTGCCTGCTTCGGCAGGAGGCGGCCAGCCGAGAGATCGATCGGCTGGAGGCGGAGCTTTCTGACAAGCTCGACGGCTTGCGGCCGTTCGAGGGAAGCGCCGACGAGCTTGCGGCGGGCTGCGTCCCGGCGCCCGGTGTGGTCGAGGCCTGGCGGGCCGAAGCAGCATTGCAGGCGGAGCGACGGCTGCGTCTCGATGCCAGGATTGCAGACGAGAGCGAACGCCAGGCCGGAGACGAAGCGCGTCTTGCGGCGCTCAACTCCTTCGGCGGCGCGGTGGACGACGCGGCCGCAAGTGAACTGCGCATGCGGCGCGATCTTGCCTGGCAGGAGCATCGGCTTCGGCTGGATGACGTCACGGCGACAGCCTTCGAAACGCTGCTGAAGGAGGACGACCGGGCGATCACGTTCCGGTTGGGGCAGGCGGAGCGGATAGCGGAGTTGCGCGGCCTGACCTGTGCGATCAGCGAACGGCGCGCCCGCCTCTGCGAGCTTGAAGAGCAAAGACGCGCGGCGATCAGCGAGCGCGGGGAATTGGACGCGGCGGTGGGAAGAGCCGCGAGCGCCTGCGGCTTACCGTGCGTCACGCCGTTGCCGCAACTGGAAGCCTGGTTGGCAACACGCGCGGCCGCGCTTGAAATCCGGGCGGCTTTGCGCGCGGCGCGTCTGCAGCACGAGCGGGCCGCCAGCGAAGAAGCGACAATGGTGCGCGCACTGCAGGACGAGCTAGCGCGCATTGGCGTGACCGAGAACTTGCCGGCGCGTCTCGACGGCCTGCTCGCAGTCACGGAGCATGTCGTCTCCGAGGCGCAGACGGCCGCCGCCGCCCATCGTGCTGCTGTTGAGCAGCATCGCCGGGCCTCGGAATCGCTTGAAAACCGGGAGATCGCGCTCGGGATCGCAGAGGCTGAGACGGCCGCCTGGCAGCGTGAATGGCACGAGGCGCTCGCGGGCACTTGGCTCGCAGGGCAGATCGAGCAGCCAAATCCACAAGAGATTGGGCCGATGCTCGCGGTCCTGCAGGACTTCGACAAGCTGATGCAGCGCAAGGCTGATCTCGATCACCGAATCTCAGGCATGCGCAACGACCGGACCGCGTTCGCCGAGGCGGTTTCGAACTTGGCCGAAGCGTTCGGGTTGCGCGATGGCGCCGATGACCCCTTGGTGCTCTTTGCCGCCTTGCGCGACCGGATCGGCATCGCTCATCAGCAGCAGGAGCGCCGCAACGCGGCCAGCGTCAGCATCGAGCGAATGGAAGCGGACCTGCTACGGCTGCAGGCGGAAGAGCGGCTGCATGTGTGCGCGAAGCAGATCATGCTCGACTTCTTTGGCTGCGCCACGCTCGATGAAGTCGGCGCTTGCCTGGACACAGTGCGCGAGCAGGAGAGGTTGCGGCAAAGGCTCGCGGAACTCGAGGACGATCTTGTCACGCGGGTCGGCGTTGCAACATGTGATGAGGCCGAGGCGATGCTGGCAGCGGTCGACGAGACGGCGCTGCGGCACGAACTCTCCAGGTTGGAAGAGGCGATTGAGGCTGCTGATCGCGATGTCAGCGAATTGCATGCGGAGGTTCGGTCTCGGGAAAAGGCGCTTGCGAACGTCGAAGGCGGGGACAGCGTCGCCGAATTGGAGCAGCGGCGCCGAACGCTGCTTCTCGACATCGAGAACAAAGCGATCGGCTATTTGCGATTGAGGGCAGGGGTGATTGCGGCGGAGCAGGCGCTACGGTTGTTTCGCGAGCGCCACCGCAGCGCCATGATGCAACGGGCATCCCGGATGTTCATGCAGATCAGCGGCGGCGAGTATTCCGGCCTCTCCACCCATGCGGACAAGGGGCAGGAATTCCTCATTGCCAACGTCGCCTCGGGCGGATCGAAGCTCGCCGGTGATCTTTCGAAGGGTACGCGGTTCCAGCTCTATCTCGCTCTTAGAATCGCAGGCTACCACGAGGTTGCCGCCGCCCGGGAGGCGTTGCCGTTTATCGCCGACGACATCATGGAAACTTTCGACGACGATCGCGCCGGTCGTGCCTTCGAATTGATGGCCGACATGGCGCGAGTCGGACAGGTGATCTATCTTACCCACCATGAACATCTTTGCGACGTCGCGCGGTACGCTTGTCCGTCGGTAACCATTCATAGGCTGTAGCGAAGCGCCGGCTTCACGCTGCCTTGGACTTTGGATCTACAACGGAGGACTCACGGATGGAAATCATGGAATGCGGATCGAGGCCTTCGGTGCGCGGCGCGACCGAGTATTTCACTGGCTCGGTGCGGCAGGACCCGGTGCTGGAGGCACCTCAACCGGCGCGTGTTCGCGTCGTTACGGTGACTTTCGAGCCTGGCGCACGTACGGCCTGGCACACCCATCCGCTTGGCCAAACCCTGATCGTGACGGCCGGCCGCGGATTGGCACAAAGCTGGGGCGGGGAGCGGCGTGAAATTCGTACGGGCGACGTCGTCTGGTTTCCGCCGGGCGAAAAACACTGGCACGGCGCCGGGCCGGACACGGCGATGACCCATATCGCTATCCAGGAAGCGCTTGACGGCAAAGTCGTTGACTGGCTCGAACACGTGACGGTTGAGCAATACAGCGGGGCGTGACGAGGTCACGCGGTTTGAGAGGCAAATGCCGCTGTGTTCAACTCGTCCGTTTTAGTCGGCTGAAGTGGTGGGCGATGAGAGACTCGAACTCCCGACATCCTCGGTGTAAACGAGGCGCTCTACCAACTGAGCTAATCGCCCTCTCGCGTTTCGAACAAGCGTGTCCGCCGCGTCGGTGGGCGTGATCTATGCGCAACCGGGAAAAACCGCAAGAGCATTTGCGAGTTTTTTCGATTTTTTTTGTGAACGCCGGGTTTCGCACTGGAGCATATTACCATCGCTTGTGGACAACTTTCCGCGGATGGACGTTAGACTTCAGCTAAGGGCATGGCGCCCACGTCGTCGGCAGGCGGGTGGCGATAATATAAAAGAAAGCGTGGAAAGATGTCGTGCGAAGGGTTGCCCAATGGCGTCTCGATCGGAAGATGATTTTCTATCGCCAAGCGGGCTGTGGATCAAAATCCGCTCCGTCACGGATTTGTCTTCAAACACGCTTGACACCCAAATGCGAACCGCTTAGTTAGCCGCTCATCGAACGGCAGGGCCGCTTTGATGCGGGGTGAACGAAAGTTGCTCCGGCCTAGTCAAGATGATGCGGGTGTAGCTCAGTCGGTTAGAGTGCCGGCCTGTCACGCCGGAGGTCGCGGGTTCGAGCCCCGTCACTCGCGCCACTCTTGAAAGGCAAAGCAGCGGCATTCTCAAGATGTGCCGATGATGTAATAATGGCCGCATGGCCATGGTGCGCGGGTGTAGCTCAGTCGGTTAGAGTGCCGGCCTGTCACGCCGGAGGTCGCGGGTTCGAGCCCCGTCACTCGCGCCATTCTCCTGTCTTTCGATGCGATCTGCCGCGATTCAAAGTGCTACAGCGTCCTTTGCGCGTCTGGCTAGACGCGCGGCGCTGTAGGGCGGATTTCGGTGTTTTCGCATTGCGGCAATCTGTCTCGGTGCGCCGTCGTACGCAGCAAAGCTCGCCCGTTCCCGCAAATGCGCGCTTTGTCGCTTCTGCGCCGAATAATGCCGCTCTATCCTGTGTCACGAACCAGTTTAAATGCCCCTTGAAGGCTTGCGCGCGGGCGCGGGCTGCGCTAACCACTCTGGCGTTGCAACATATTTTTCGGCCTGCGAGTTTGTTGTTCTAGCGCTTCTCCGGCGCTCCCCCGCAGGCAGGGACGGATAACAATGACTGAACTTCTCGGTTCCTATGTTCCGATCGCGATTTTCATTGGAATCGCGCTTGTGATCGGCCTCGCACTCTTGGTCGCCCCTTTTGCTGTCGCCTTCAAAGCGCCGGATTCGGAAAAGCTGTCGGCCTACGAATGCGGCTTCAACGCGTTCGACGACGCCCGCATGAAGTTCGACGTCCGTTTCTATCTCGTGTCGATCCTCTTCATCATCTTCGACCTGGAAGTGGCGTTCCTCTTCCCCTGGGCTGTTTCGTTCAGGGAAATGGGCTGGTTCGGCTTCTGGTCGATGATGGTCTTCCTCCTGGTGCTGACGGTCGGCTTTATCTATGAATGGAAGAAGGGAGCGCTGGAATGGAACTGACATCCGGCACCACGCTCGTTGCGCCGCAGCCGAAGGGGATCATCGATCCCTCGACCGGCAAGCCGATCGGCAGCAATGACGCTTTCTTCGGCGAGATTAACAACGAGCTCGCCGACAAGGGTTTTCTCGTCACCTCGACCGACGAGCTGATCAACTGGGCCCGCACCGGCTCGCTGATGTGGATGACCTTCGGTCTCGCCTGTTGCGCCGTCGAAATGATGCAGATGTCGATGCCGCGCTATGACGCCGAACGTTTCGGCTTCGCGCCGCGCGCCTCGCCGCGCCAGTCCGACGTCATGATCGTCGCCGGCACGCTCACCAACAAGATGGCGCCCGCGCTTCGCAAGGTCTACGACCAGATGCCGGAGCCGCGCTATGTCATCTCGATGGGCTCCTGCGCCAACGGCGGCGGCTACTATCACTATTCCTATTCGGTCGTACGCGGTTGCGACCGCGTCGTGCCCGTCGACATCTACGTGCCAGGCTGTCCTCCCACGGCAGAAGCGCTGCTCTACGGCGTTCTTCTGCTGCAGAAGAAGATCCGCCGCACCGGCACGATCGAGCGCTAAGGGCAGGAGTCTTTAAGATGAGTGAAGCCCTGAACGAGCTTGCCTCCTATCTGCGCGAGATGCGGGGTGCGCTGATCGCCGATTCGGCGATCAAATACGGCGAGTTGACCCTGACGGTGAAGGCCGAGCACCTCATTGCGCTCCTGAGTTTCCTGCGCGACGACGTGCAGTGCGGTTTTGTCAGCCTGATCGATGTCTGCGGTGTCGACTACCCGCAGCGGCCGGATCGCTTCGACGTCGTCTATCATCTGCTGTCGCCGCGCCAGAACCTGCGTGTTCGTGTCAAGGTCGCGACAGCCGACGGCGACCCCGTACCTTCCGCCACTTCGGTCTATCCGGGTGCGGACTGGTTCGAGCGGGAGGCCTATGACATGTATGGCATCCTCTTCACCGGGCATCCGGATCTGCGCCGCATCCTGACGGACTACGGTTTCGAAGGTCATCCGCTGCGCAAGGACTTCCCGCTGACCGGTTTCGTCGAGGTGCGCTACGACGACGAGGCCAAGCGGGTCGTCTACGAGCCCGTCGAGCTGAAGCAGGAATTCCGTAACTTCGATTTTCTTTCGCCGTGGGAGGGGACGGAATACGTCCTGCCCGGCGACGAGAAGGCGAAGGCACGGTGATTTAAGTCGGCCCGTGGCGGTCCGGCGAGGACGCCATCCGGCCTGGAGCAATCGGTATGACCGAACATAACGTCCGTAACTTCAACATCAACTTTGGCCCGCAGCATCCGGCGGCGCACGGCGTTCTGCGTCTCGTGCTTGAGCTTGACGGCGAAATCGTCGAGCGCGTCGATCCGCATATCGGCCTCCTGCATCGCGGCACCGAGAAGTTGATCGAGGCCAAGACCTACCTGCAGGCCATCCCCTACTTCGATCGGCTCGACTATGTTGCGCCGATGAATCAGGAGCATGCCTTCGCGCTTGCCGTGGAGAGGTTGACGCGCACCGAAGTGCCCATCCGCGGGCAGCTTATCCGCGTCCTCTATTCGGAAATCGGCCGCATCCTTTCGCATCTCCTCAACGTGACAACGCAGGCGATGGACGTCGGAGCGCTGACGCCGCCGCTCTGGGGTTTCGAAGAGCGCGAGAAGCTGATGGTCTTCTACGAGCGCGCCTGCGGCGCCCGCATGCACTCGGCTTATATCCGGCCGGGCGGCGTGCACCAGGACCTGCCGCATCAGCTTGTCGAAGACATCGGCAAGTGGATCGACCCCTTCCTGAAGACCGTCGACGACATCGACGAACTCCTCACCGGAAACCGCATCTTCAAGCAGCGAAACGTCGACATCGGCGTCGTCAAGCTGGAGGATGCCTGGGCCTGGGGCTTCTCCGGCGTGATGGTGCGTGGCTCTGGCGCCGCCTGGGACCTGCGTCGCGCACAGCCTTATGAATGCTATTCCGATCTCGAGTTCGATATCCCGATCGGCAAGAACGGTGACTGCTACGACCGCTACCTGATCCGTATGATCGAGATGCGCCAGTCGGCGCGAATCATGCGCCAGTGCGTGAACCGCCTGCTCGGCGACGCCAAGGCCGGGCCGGTGTCTTCGATGGATGGCAAGATCGTGCCGCCGAAGCGCGGCGAGATGAAGCGCTCGATGGAGGCCTTGATCCATCACTTCAAGCTCTATACCGAGGGCTACCACGTGCCGGCGGGCGAAGTTTACGCCGCGGTAGAAGCGCCCAAGGGCGAATTCGGCGTCTATCTTGTCTCCGATGGTTCGAACAAGCCGTACCGGTGCAAAATCCGCGCCCCGGGCTACGCGCATCTGCAGGCCATGGACTTCATCTGTCGCGGACACCAGCTCGCCGACGTCTCGGCCGTGCTGGGTTCCCTGGATATCGTTTTTGGCGAGGTAGACCGCTGATGCGTCTGGCGCCGCTTGCCGTTCTCGGGCTTCTTGCGTTCACTTCTGCGGCTTTCGCCCAGGAGGACGTGAACAGCGCGTCGTCCGAGGCTCTGCGCGGCGGCTCCATGTCCGCGCTCCTGTCGAAGGGCTATGAGATCAAGGCCGCGGTCGCCAACGGCACGCGCTACATCGTATTTTTGCAGAAAGACCAGTCAGCCTATGCCTGCGAATTCGTCTCGGTGGCGAAGTCGCGGTGCGGTTCGATTAACTGATAAGGTGTCCACTAGAATGTCCGTTCGTCGACTAGCCGAAGACACTGTCCAGCCAGCGAGCTTTGCGTTCAACAAAGAAAATGCTGCCTGGGCCAAGGCAACGATCAAGAAATATCCGAAGGGCCGCGAGCAGTCGGCGGTCATTCCTTTGCTGATGCGCGCTCAAGAGCAGGACGGCTGGGTAACGAAGGCAGCGATCGAGTCGGTAGCAGACATGCTTGGCATGCCCTATATCCGCGTTCTCGAAGTTGCGACTTTCTACACGCAGTTCCAGCTGAAACCCGTCGGTACACGTGCGCATGTGCAGGTTTGCGGAACAACGCCGTGCATGTTGCGCGGCGCTGAGGACCTGATCAAGGTCTGCAAGAGCAAGATCGCCTCGGAGCCCTTCACGCTGAACGAGAGCGGTACCCTGTCGTGGGAAGAAGTCGAATGTCAGGGCGCCTGCGTCAACGCCCCGATGGTGATGATCTTCAAGGACACATTCGAAGACCTGACACCCGAGCGCTTGGAACAGATCATCGACGAATTTGAAGCCGGCAAGGGTACAGAGGTCACCCCCGGCCCGCAGATCGATCGCGTCTATTCCGCGCCCGTCGGCGGTCCGACGACATTGCTGACGCTGGATGTGGTAACGGAAAACAGCGCCGCACAGGCTAACCCCGGTCGGGGGAAGAAGGCCTCGAGCGAGCCGGCCGTCAGCATACCTCCGGCGAATGCGGCGAGGCCGAAGACCGCAAGCGCCGTTACCAATCCGACATTGAAGACTCCGGTGACTGCGAGGAAAGAGGCGGCCGCCATTGCCAAGATCGAAGGCGAGACCGTTGACAAATCCAAGCCCGCCAGGCCTGCAGTAGAAGGCCGGCCGTCACTTGAAGATAAGAACCGCCCTGCGAGCATCGAGAAGCCGGCGACCGCTGACGATCTCAAACTAATCTCGGGCGTCGGCCCGAAGATCGAAGGCACGCTGAACGAGATCGGCATCTACAGCTTTGCGCAGGTTGCCTCCTGGAAGGAGGCCGAGCGCGAATGGGTCGATGGGTATCTGAATTTGAAGGGCCGCATCGAGCGCGACGACTGGGTCAAGCAGGCCAAGGCGCTCGCCAAGGGCGGCGAAGCCGAATACATCAAGGTTTTCGGCAAGAAGCCGCGGTAAAGAGGTGAACCATGCTAAGAGATGAAGACCGCATCTTTACCAATCTCTACGGCCTCAAGGACAAGTCCCTGAAGGGCGCCATGGCGCGCGGACATTGGGACGGAACCAAACAGATCCTGGAAAAGGGCCGCGACTGGATCATCAATGAAATGAAGGCTTCCGGCCTTCGCGGCCGCGGCGGCGCCGGCTTCCCGACCGGGCTGAAGTGGTCCTTCATGCCGAAGGAAAGCGACGGACGGCCGCATTATCTGGTGGTCAACGCCGACGAGTCGGAGCCCGGCACCTGCAAGGACCGCGACATCATGCGCCACGATCCGCATACGCTGATCGAAGGCTGTCTGGTCGCGAGCTTCGCGATGGGTGCCCACACCGCCTACATCTACGTGCGCGGCGAATACATCCGCGAGCGCGAGGCGCTGCAGGCGGCGATCGACGAATGCTATGATGCGGGCCTGCTCGGCAAGAACAACAAGCACGGCTGGGATATGGACATCTACGTCCATCACGGCGCCGGTGCCTATATCTGTGGTGAAGAAACCGCATTGCTCGAAAGCCTCGAGGGCAAGAAGGGGCAGCCGCGCCTGAAGCCGCCGTTCCCGGCAAACATGGGTCTCTACGGCTGCCCGACCACCGTCAACAATGTCGAATCGATCGCGGTTGCGCCGACCATCCTGCGCCGCGGCGCCAGCTGGTTCTCCTCCATCGGCCGTCCGAACAATGTCGGCACGAAGCTGTTCATGATCTCCGGCCACGTCAACAAGCCGTGCACGGTCGAGGAGGCGATGGGCATCACCTTCCGCGAACTGATCGAGAAGCATGCGGGCGGCATCCGTGGCGGCTGGGATAACCTCTTGGCCGTGATCCCGGGCGGCGCGTCGTGCCCGGTCGTCAAGGCCGAAGACATCATCGACTGCCCGATGGACTTCGACGGCCTGCGCGAGGTCAAGTCGTCCTTCGGTACCGCCGCCGCGATCGTCATGGACAGGTCCACCGACATCATCAAGGCGATTGCCCGTATCTCGGCATTCTTCAAGCACGAGAGCTGCGGTCAGTGCACACCGTGCCGCGAGGGCACCGGCTGGATGTGGCGCGTGATGGAACGCATGGTGCAGGGCCGCGCGCAGAAGCGCGAGATCGACATGCTTTTCGACGTGACGAAGCAGATCGAGGGCCACACCATCTGTGCCCTTGGCGATGCGGCCGCCTGGCCGGTCCAGGGCCTCATCCGCAACTTCCGTCCGGAGATTGAGAAGCGCATCGACGAATACACACGCAACGCGACGTCACACGGCGCGGTGCTGGAAGCAGCGGAGTAACGCCCGATGGCCGGGACACGTAAGGAAGGACAGAGCATGGAAAAGGCCGACGTAGTCATTCCATTTGCGCGATCCCTCGGCGTCGATCCCGCCGATCCGTTTGGCATGGCCGAATGGATGAAAAACATGCCGAACCTTCCGCTGCATCCGCTGATGGCGCATCCGACGGCGGCCGTTGCGGCCGCAACGGCGCTTGGTTTCGGCGTATCGAGCCACATCGCCGGTATCATGTTCGGCGCCATGCAGGGCGCTGTCGGTGCGATGCAGAAAGGCATCTCGGCGCCTGAGCAGCCACAGGCAACCGCGCCGAAGCCAACGGCTGCACCGGCCAAGCGGGCGGTGCAAGCTACGGGAGCCTCGCCGGCTCCCGTTGTTGCGCGGTCTTCAAAGGTGTCCAAGCCGAAGGCAAAAGCGAAGGCGCCGGCCAGGGCAGAAAAGCCGGTTGCGGCCGATGACCTCAAGCGGATTTCCGGCATCGGTCCGAAGCTTGAGCAGGTCTTGAACGCCAGGGGCATTCGCCGCTTTGCCGACATCGCTGCCTGGAGCGACGCGGACGTGGCGCGGCTCGACAAGGAGCTCGGCTTCGATGGCCGCATCCTGCGCGACGATTGGGTAAGGCAGGCGAAGGCGCTCAAGGGCGCGTGATGAAAGATTAAGAGGCGATGACCCTCAGCGGCAATCGCCAGCAAGCGGCGTGGCTGTAAAGGAATTGTTTGCCGCCGAGAGGCAGGCGGACGGAAGACAGGATTGAGTGCGAAGATGGCAAAGCTGAAAGTCGACGGAAAAGAGATCGAAGTTCCGGATCATTTCACCCTGCTTCAGGCGTGTGAAGAGGCCGGCGCCGAGGTTCCGCGCTTCTGTTTCCACGAGCGGCTTTCGGTCGCCGGCAACTGCCGCATGTGTCTGGTCGAAGTGAAGGGTGGACCGCCGAAGCCGGCTGCCTCCTGCGCCATGGGCGTGCGTGATCTGCGTCCCGGCCCGAACGGCGAGGTGCCGGAAGTCTTCACGACCACGCCGATGGTCAAGAAGGCGCGCGAAGGCGTCATGGAGTTCCTGCTGATCAACCACCCGCTTGACTGCCCGATCTGCGACCAGGGCGGTGAATGCGACCTGCAGGACCAGGCCATGGCCTTCGGCATCGACAGCTCGCGCTACCAGGAGAACAAGCGCGCGGTCGAGGACAAGTACATCGGCCCGTTGGTGAAGACGGTGATGAACCGCTGCATCCACTGCACGCGCTGCGTCCGCTTTACGACGGAAGTTGCCGGCATTGCCGAGCTCGGCCTCATCGGTCGCGGCGAGGACGCCGAGATCACCACCTATCTCGAACAGGCGATGACCTCCGAACTGCAGGGCAACGTCGTCGACCTCTGCCCGGTCGGCGCCCTGACTTCGAAGCCTTTCGCCTTCACGGCCCGTCCCTGGGAGCTGAACAAGACTGAATCGATCGACGTCATGGACGCGCTCGGCTCGGCGATCCGTGTCGACACGCGCGGCCGCGAAGTGATGCGCATCATGCCTCGCGTCAACGAGGACATCAACGAGGAGTGGATCTCCGACAAGACCCGGTTCATCTGGGATGGTCTCAAGACACAGCGCCTCGACCGTCCCTACGTCAAGAAGGATGGCCGTCTTCAGCCCGCAAGCTGGAGTGAAGCGTTCCAGGCGATCAAGGCTGCCGTAGCAAACACGTCCGGCGACAAGATCGGTGCGATCGCCGGCGACCTCGCTTCCGTCGAGGAGATGTACGCTCTGAAGGAGCTCGTCGCGTCGCTCGGCTCTGAGAATATCGACTGCCGGCAGGATGGTGCCGCGCTCGACCCGTCGCTCGGCCGCGCCAGCTACATCTTCAACCCGACGATCCAGGGCATCGAAAACGCCGATGCGCTGCTTATCATCGGCTCCAACCCGCGCTTCGAAGCCTCCGTGCTCAATGCGCGTATCCGCAAGCGCTACCGCATGGGCAATTTCCCGATCGCGGTGATCGGCGAACAGAGCGAGCTGCGCTACGAATATGAATATCTCGGCGCGGGCAGCGAAACGCTCGCCGAGCTCCTTTCCGGCAAGGCCAAGTTCTTCGCGACCTTGAAGAAGACCGAGCGGCCGCTGATCATCGTCGGCCAAGGCGCGCTGGCAGGGGAGGGCGGCGCGGCTGTCCTCGCCAACGCGGCAAAGCTCGCGCTCGCGGTTGGCGCGGTCGGTGCGGACTGGAACGGCTTCGCCGTGCTTCACACCGCGGCCTCCCGCGTCGGCGGTCTCGATCTTGGCTTCGTTCCGGGCAAGGGTGGCAAGTCGGCCGCGGAAATGGTCGCTGGCGCCGACGTGCTGTTCCTGCTCGGCGCGGATGAGATCGACCTTTCGACGCGCAAAGCCGGCTTCACCGTCTATATTGGTTCGCATGGCGACAATGGCGCACATGCTGCCGATGTTATTCTCCCCGGCGCGACCTACACCGAAAAGTCCGGGACCTGGGTGAACACCGAGGGCCGAGTACAGGTCGGCAGCCGCGCGGGCTTCGCCCCGGGCGACGCGCGTGAGGACTGGGCGATCATCCGCGCGCTTTCCGACGTGCTCGGCCGGAAGCTGCCCTTTGATTCGCTTGGTGAATTGCGCGCAAAACTCTACGCGGCGCATCCACATTTCGCCGAGATCGACGCGATCGCAGCTGACGACAGCGATGAAATTGCCGCACTCGCGCAAAAAGCAGGTGAGATGGCGAAATCCGCGTTTGCGTCTCCGGTCAAAGACTTCTATTTGACGAACCCGATAGCGCGCGCATCCGCCGTCATGGCCGAATGTTCGGCTTTGGCACGCAACAATTTCAAAGCTGCGGCGGAATGAGCGCGAGGAAATAGAGTATCATGGACGCTTTCGTTTCGACCTATCTCTGGCCTGCGATCATCATGATCGCCCAGTCGTTGCTGCTGCTGGTCGCGCTGCTGGTCTTCATTGCCTACATTCTGCTCGCTGACCGCAAGATCTGGGCTGCCGTGCAACTGCGCCGCGGCCCGAACGTCGTCGGTCCTTGGGGATTGTTCCAGTCCTTCGCCGACCTTCTGAAGTTCGTTTTCAAGGAGCCGGTCATTCCGGCTGGCGCGAACAAGACCATCTTCCTTCTTGCGCCGCTGGTTTCGGTGACGCTTGCGCTTGCTGCCTGGGCGGTCATTCCGCTCAACGCAAACTGGGTGATCGCGAACATCAACGTCGGCATCCTCTTCGTCTTCGCCATATCTTCTCTCGAAGTTTATGGCATCATCATGGGCGGCTGGGCGTCTAACTCGAAGTATCCCTTCCTCGGCGCCCTGCGTTCTGCCGCGCAAATGGTGTCCTACGAAGTCTCGATCGGCTTTGTCATCGTGACGGTTCTGCTTTGCGTCGGATCGCTCAATCTGACGGATATCGTCACGGCACAGACCGACGGCCTCGGAACGATGATCGGCCTGCCGGCATCGTTCCTCGACTGGCATTGGCTGTCGCTCTTCCCGATGTTCATCGTGTTCTTCATCTCGGCCCTTGCCGAGACGAACCGTCCACCGTTCGATCTGCCCGAAGCTGAATCGGAACTCGTTGCCGGCTTCATGGTCGAATACGGCTCGACTCCGTATATGATGTTCATGCTCGGCGAATACGCGGCGATCTGCCTGATGTGTGCGCTGACGACGATCCTGTTCCTCGGCGGCTGGCTTCCGCCGCTCGACGTGTGGTTCCTGAACTGGGTCCCGGGCATTGTCTGGTTCGTGCTGAAGGCCTCGTTCGTGTTCTTCATGTTCGCGATGGTCAAGGCTTTCGTGCCGCGTTACCGCTACGACCAGTTGATGCGCCTCGGCTGGAAGGTCTTCCTTCCGCTCTCGCTCGCCATGGTCGTCATCGTCGCATTCGTTTTGAAGCTGATGGGGTGGGCTTGATGTCCGCACGAGCTTCGCTGCATACCGCCGGCGTCTCTGAGGCCGGCAAGTTTGGAGGTAAATGATGGCCGGTCTCTCGCAAGCCGTCAACTCGCTGTTCCTCAAGGAATTCGTCGGCGCGTTCTTCTTGTCCATGCGCTATTTCTTCACGCCGAAGGCGACGGTGAACTATCCCTTCGAAAAGGGGCCGGTCAGCCCGCGTTTCCGCGGCGAGCACGCGCTTCGCCGTTATCCGAACGGGGAAGAGCGCTGCATCGCCTGCAAGCTTTGCGAGGCGATCTGTCCTGCCCAGGCAATCACCATCGAGGCCGGCCCGCGCCGCAACGACGGCACGCGCCGCACGGTTCGTTATGACATCGACATGGTGAAGTGCATCTATTGCGGGTTCTGTCAGGAAGCTTGTCCGGTCGACGCCATCGTCGAAGGACCGAACTTCGAATTCGCCACCGAAACGCGCGAAGAGCTTTACTACGACAAGGAAAAGCTCCTCGCCAACGGCGACCGGTGGGAACGGGAAATCGCACGCAATATCGCGATGGACTCGCCCTACCGCTGAGGCTATCTGCGTGTCGCTGTATC
This sequence comes from Ensifer sp. IC3342, assembly GCF_020193655.1. GTDB lineage: Bacteria > Pseudomonadota > Alphaproteobacteria > Rhizobiales > Rhizobiaceae > Sinorhizobium. The sequence goes on along the minus strand of NZ_JADYVE010000001.1, from coordinate 164,364 downwards.
GCGCCGCTCAAGAGCGGTGCATGTGAAACAGATACTGGGCATTTGGCCGGACCGTGTCCGGCATTGCCCGTGGAGTGGGGGCAGGCGCCTTCACGCCGAGCAAGACGAAAAAGGCACCGATCATGGGTCTGCAGGTTCTTTTTTTCTATCTCTTTGCCTTCATTGCGGTGGCATCGGCATTCATGGTCATTGCATCGAAGAACCCGGTTTATTCGGTTCTGTTCCTGATCCTGACCTTCTTCAACGCGGCGGGGCTGTTCCTGCTGACGGGGGCCGAGTTCCTCGCAATGATCCTGCTCGTCGTCTATGTCGGCGCGGTGGCGGTGCTGTTCCTGTTCGTCGTCATGATGCTCGACATCGATTTCGCGGAGTTGCGCGCAGGTGTGCTTGAATATGCGCCGATCGGCGCGCTGATCGGGTTGATCCTTGCGGCCGAGCTCATCATCGTCGTGGGCGGCTCGACGTTCTCGCCGGAAATCGCCAAGGGTATCGCGATGCCGATCCCGCCGGTAACCGAGCGGACCAATACGGCCGCACTCGGCGACGTTCTCTACACCCATTACATCTACTTCTTCCAGATCGCGGGGCTCGTGCTGCTTGTCGCCATGATCGGCGCCATCGTGCTGACGCTGCGCCACCGCGAGAACATCAAGCGCCAAAGCATTCCGCGGCAGGTCGCCCGCGCACCCGAAACCGCCGTCGAGGTGATCACGGTCAAGCCGGGACAGGGCATCTAATCGGACGCTAGGTCGAGGATTAAACGCATGGAAATCGGAATTTCCCACTATCTGACCGTTAGCGCCATTCTATTCACGTTCGGCGTCTTCGGCATCTTCCTCAATCGGAAGAACGTCATCATCATCCTGATGTCGGTCGAGCTCATCCTGCTCGCGGTCAACATCAACATGGTGGCCTTCTCGGCCTTCCTGAATGACATCACCGGCCAGGTCTTCGCGCTGTTCATTCTGACGGTGGCGGCCGCCGAAGCGGCCATCGGACTTGCAATTCTCGTCGTCTTCTATCGCAACCGCGGCTCGATCGACGTCGAAGACATCAACACGATGAAGGGCTGACAGGGCTATGGACACCATCATCAAGGCTATCGTCTTTCTGCCTCTGATCGGCTTCCTGATCGCCGGCCTCCTCGGCACGCAGATCGGTGCCAAAGCATCCGAATACGTGACCAGCGGGCTGATGCTCATCGCGCTCGCGCTCTCTTGGCTCGTTTTCTTCAACGTCGCGCTTGGCGAAGAAGAAATGATCAAGGTTTCGGTATTGCGCTGGATCCAGTCCGGTGGCTTCGATGTCGAATGGGCTTTCCGCGTCGACACGCTGACGGCCGTCATGTTCGTCGTCGTGAATACGGTTTCGTCGCTGGTGCACGTCTATTCGATTGGATACATGCACCACGATCCGAACCGTCCGCGCTTCTTCGCCTATCTGTCGCTCTTCACCTTCGCGATGCTGATGCTGGTGACTGCCGACAACCTCTTGCAGATGTTCTTCGGCTGGGAAGGCGTGGGCCTTGCGTCCTATCTGCTGATCGGCTTCTGGTACAAGAAGCCTTCGGCCAACGCTGCGGCGATCAAGGCCTTCATCGTCAACCGCGTCGGCGACTTCGGCTTCTCGCTCGGCATCTTCTTGGTCTTCGTCCTTTTCGGCTCGATCAACCTCGAGACCGTTTTTGCCGCCGCGCAGAGCTATCTGCCGGCTGAAGGTGCCGCGGCAGCGGCAGCCGGGGCGGGTGCAGGAGAGGCAGTCATCAATCTCTTCGGCATGCAGCTCGACAAAGCGCACGCCCTGACGGCGGCCTGCCTGCTGCTCTTCATGGGCGCGATGGGCAAGTCGGCGCAGTTCCTGCTGCACACCTGGCTGCCGGACGCCATGGAAGGCCCGACGCCGGTGTCGGCCCTCATCCATGCCGCAACCATGGTCACCGCCGGCGTCTTCCTCGTCGCCCGCATGTCGCCCCTGTTCGAACTCTCGCCGGATGCGCTGACCGTCGTTACGCTGATCGGTGCGATCACCGCCTTCTTCGCCGCGACCGTCGGCCTCGTGCAGAACGACATCAAGCGCGTCATCGCCTATTCGACCTGCTCTCAGCTCGGCTACATGTTCGTGGCACTTGGCGTCGGTGCGTATGGCGCCGCCATCTTCCACCTTTTCACGCACGCCTTCTTCAAGGCGCTCCTGTTCCTTGGTGCCGGTTCGGTGATCCACGCCGTCGATGGCGAGCAGGACATGCGCTACATGGGCGGCTTGCGCACGCACATCCCGGTCACCTACTGGATGATGTTCATCGGCACGATCGCGCTCACCGGCGTTGGGATCCCGGGAACCGTTATCGGCACGGCCGGCTTCTTCTCGAAGGACGCGATCATCGAGTCCACGTTTGCCTCGCACGGTGCCGTCTCCGGCTTCGCCTTTATCCTTCTGGTAATCGCCGCTCTGTTCACGAGCTTCTATTCGTGGCGCCTGACCTTCATGACCTTCCACGGTAGGCCGCGGGCTTCGTCGGACGTCATGCATCACGTCCATGAATCGCCGCAGGTGATGCTGGTGCCGCTCTACATCCTGGCCGCCGGCGCGCTCTTGGCGGGCTTCTTGTTCCACGACTATTTCTTCGGCCATCACTACGTCGAGTTCTGGCAGGGTTCGCTCTTCACGCTGCCGGAGAATGAGATTCTCGAGGAATACCACCACGTTCCGCTGTGGGTGCGGTGGAGCCCGTTCGTGGCCATGGCGCTCGGCCTCTACACCGCCTGGTACATGTACATCCGCTCGCCGGAGACGCCGAAGTATCTCGCCAACCAGCACCGCGGTCTCTACCAGTTCCTGCTCAACAAGTGGTACTTCGACGAGCTCTACGACTTCCTGTTCGTCCGTACTGCCAAGCGCCTCGGCACCTTCCTCTGGAAGGAGGGTGACGGCCGGGTGATCGATGGCTTCGGTCCGAATGGCGTCGCTGCGCGTGTCCTCGATGTGACCGATCGCGTCGTGCGGATGCAGACCGGTTACCTTTATCACTACGCGTTCGCCATGCTGATCGGCATCGCTGCGCTCGTTACATGGATGATGCTCGGGAGTTCCTTCTGATGACCGATTGGCCCGTACTTTCCGCGGTCACCTTCATGCCGCTCGTCGGCGTACTGCTTCTCTTGCTGACAAGGGAAGACAGCGTCTACGGCCGCCGGAACATCCTGAACGTATCGCTGCTGACGACGATCTTCACTTTCGCCGTCTCGCTCTACATCTGGTACCAGTTTGATCCATCGAACCCGGGCTTCCAGATGGTTGAGAAGCGCGAGTGGCTCGGCACCGGCATTTCCTATCATCTGGGCATCGATGGCATTTCCGTGCTGTTCGTGCCGCTGACCGCGCTCTTGATGCCGTTCTGCGTGCTGGCGAGCTGGCTGACGATCGAAAAGCGCCTGAAGGAATACATGATTGCGTTTCTGATCCTGGAAACGCTGATGCTCGGCGTCTTCGTCTCGCTCGACATCGTGCTCTTCTACGTGTTCTTCGAAGCGGGCCTCATTCCGATGTTCATCATCATCGGCGTCTGGGGCGGCCGGGATCGCGTCTATGCGAGCTACAAGTTCTTCCTCTACACGCTGTTGGGCTCGGTGCTGATGCTGCTCGCCATCATGGCGATGTACTGGCAGGCCGGCACGACCGACATTACCGAACTGCTCACCTACAAGTTCCCGCGCGGGATGCAGACCTGGCTGTGGCTCGCCTTCTTCGCCTCTTTCGCGGTGAAGATGCCGATGTGGCCGGTTCACACCTGGCTTCCGGACGCGCACGTTCAGGCCCCGACCGCCGGTTCGGTCATTCTGGCCGGCATCCTCTTGAAGCTCGGCGGCTACGGCTTTCTGCGCTTCTCGCTGCCGATGTTCCCGCTCGCTTCGGATTATTTCGCGCCGTTCGTCTTCACGCTGTCGATCATCGCGATCATCTACACCTCGCTGGTGGCGATGATGCAGACGGACATCAAGAAACTGATCGCCTATTCGTCGGTGGCGCACATGGGCTACGTGACGATGGGCACGTTTGCCGCCAATACGCAGGGCGTGCAGGGCGCCATCTTCCAGATGCTGTCGCACGGCGTCGTCTCGGGCGCTCTCTTCCTTTGCGTCGGCGTCGTCTACGACCGCCTGCACACCCGCGAGATCGCGGCCTATGGCGGCCTCGTCAACAACATGCCTAAATACGCGGTCGCCTTCATGGTCTTCACGATGGCGAATGTCGGCCTTCCCGGAACCTCGGGTTTCGTCGGCGAAGTGCTGACGCTGGTGGGGGCCTTCCGCGCCAATACTTGGGTCGCCTTGTTCGCGACCAGCGGCGTCATCCTCTCCGCGGCCTATGCTCTTTGGGTCTATCGCCGCGTGATTTTCGGTGCGCTTGAGAAGGAAAGCCTGAAGGCGCTCCTTGATCTATCGGCACGCGAGAAGCTTATCCTCTATCCGCTGGTGATCCTGACGATCTTCTTCGGTGTGTATCCGGCACCGGTCTTCGATGCGACCGCGGCCTCCGTGGATCTGCTCGTCAACAACTACTCCGCAGCCCTGCAGGCAGCGCAAGACGTTGCGCTTTCGGTGCAATGACCACAGGACGTGACTGGACATGACTGCTGAAACCCTCTTCGCAAGCCTGCAACTCTCGGTTCCCGAGCTGATCCTCGCGGCCGGCGCGATGGTGCTGTTGATGATTGGTGTCTTTTCGAGCGAAAGGTCATCCACGCCAACCGTAACCGGACTTGCTGTCGCACTGCTGATCATTGCCGGGCTGTGGCTCGTCCTGAAGACGGGCGAGGGTGAGGCCTATGGCGGCGCCTTCCTTTCTGATCCCTTCGCCAAGTTCATGAAGGTACTGGCACTGATCGGCTCGATTACGGCGATGGTGATGACCGTCGGCCATGCCCGTTCGACTCAGATCGATCGCTTCGAGTTTCCGGTGCTGTTGGTTCTGGCGACCCTCGGCATGCTGCTGATGATCTCCGCCAACGATCTCATCTCGCTCTACCTGTCGCTGGAGCTGCAGTCGCTGGCGCTCTATGTCGTGGCTGCGATCAATCGTGATAGCGTCCGCTCGACTGAAGCCGGGTTGAAATACTTCGTTCTCGGTGCCCTGTCGTCGGGTATGCTGCTCTACGGCATGTCGCTCGTCTACGGCTTCACCGGTCATACCGGCTTTGACGAGATCGCCGTGGCACTGACGACGGAAGGTCGCTCGCTGGGCCTCGTTTTCGGCCTGGTCTTCATCCTCGCGGGTCTCGCCTTCAAGATTTCCGCAGTTCCGTTCCACATGTGGACGCCGGACGTCTATGAGGGTGCACCGACCCCAGTCACCGCCTTCTTCGCAGCCGCGCCGAAGGTCGCGGCGATGTCGATCCTCGTTCGCATCGTCATCAACGCCTTCGAACCGGTAGTCGCCGATTGGCAGCAGATCGTCGTCTTCATTTCGATCGCTTCCATGCTGCTCGGCGCTTTCGCGGCAATCGGCCAGAGGAACATCAAGCGGCTGATGGCCTACTCCTCGATCGGTCACATGGGCTATGCACTGGTCGGTCTTGCGGCTGGCTCGATGGCGGGCGTGCGCGGCGTGATCCTCTATATGCTGATCTACATGATCATGACGCTCGGCACCTTCGCCTGCATTCTCGCCATGCGCCGCAAGGAAGGCGAGCACGTCGAGAATATCGATGACCTCGCCGGGCTCTCGCAGACCAATCCGTTTATGGCGACGGCTCTGACGATCCTGATGTTCTCGCTGGCAGGCATCCCGCCGCTCGCAGGTTTCTTCGCGAAGTATTTCGTGTTCGTCGCCGCAATCGAGGCGCATCTCTACGCGCTCGCGATCATCGGCGTACTCGCGTCCGTCGTCGGTGCCTATTATTACCTGCGCGTCATCAAGGTCATGTGGTTCGATGAGGCCAAGGGTGAATTCGCGCGCACTGCCGGCGAACTGCGCCTTGTCTTCGGCCTCTCCGGTCTGTTCGTTCTCGGATACGTGCTGATCGGCGGACCGCTCGGAAGCGCCGCGGAAGTTGCGGCCCGGACCTTCTTTTGACCGGCGGGAGGGGCGGCGGCCGGATTTCGCCTGACGACTTCCGGCACGTCGCGCTCGCCGAGACCGTCTCGACCAACAGCGAGTGCCTGGAGAAGGCGCGGGAAGGTGATCCGGGCAATCTCTGGATTACTGCCGGGCGTCAGACGGGCGGTCGTGGCCGTCGTGGCCGAGCGTGGGTTTCCGAACCCGGCAATCTCTACGCATCGCTGCTTCTCATCGATCCGGCGCCGATCGCCCACCTGCATTCGCTGCCGCTTGCCGTCGCGGTAGCGGCGCATCGGGCGATCCGAATGGTGATGCCGCCGGCCGCAGCACCGGTTGAGATCAAGTGGCCGAACGACATCCTCGTTGATGGCAAGAAGGTCTGCGGCATTCTTCTTGAGGGGGAAGAGCTTGCCGATGGCCGCCGGGCGCTGGTCATCGGCTTCGGAGTGAATGTCGGTGTCGCGCCGGAGGGGGCGCTCTATCCCGCGACGTCTCTTCGTCTTGAAGGAGCGTCGGCGTCGCCGGAAGAGCTGTTTGCCCACCTGTTTCTCGCGGTGGCCGAGATGCTCGCGCTCTGGGATCGCGGCGCGGGCATCGCTAAGATCATCGAACTTTGGCGTGCGGCCGCGCGCGGGATCGGCGAAACGATCACCGTCAACCTGCCGGATCGGTCGCTTTCGGGCCGCTTTGCCGGTATTGATCAGGATGGCCGGTTGTTGCTGGACACGGGCGCCGGCACGCAGGCGATTGCCGCCGGTGATGTATTTTTTGGATGATTGAAGAATAGGGGCGCGCAACGATATGGCGCAGGAAGAAGAACTAGTGTTCTTGCCGCTTGGCGGCGTCGGCGAAATAGGCATGAACCTCGGCCTTTACGGCTATGGCCGGCCAGGCAACCGCCAGTGGATCATGGTCGATTGCGGCGTGACTTTTCCTGGTCCGGAACTGCCTGGCGTCGAATTGGTCCTGCCGGATATCGCCTTCCTCGCTGAAGAGCGCCGCAATCTGAAGGCGATCATCATTACGCATGCGCATGAGGACCACTATGGTGCCTTGAACGACCTTTGGCCGGGCCTCAACGTTCCGGTCTATGCCTCGCCCTTCACAGCCGGCATGCTCGAGGCGAAGCGTGATTTCGAAAAGAGCCGCGGCGAAATTCCGGTCACGATCTTCAAGCAGGGAGACCGGATCAATATCGGCCCCTTCAGCATTGAGGCGGTCGGGGTCAACCACTCGATCCCTGAGCCGATGTCGCTCATCATCCAAACGCCGCTCGGCACCGTCGTGCACACCGGCGACTGGAAGATCGATCTCGAACCGTCGCTCGGTCCGATCACGGACGAGGCGCGTTTCCGCCAGGTTGGCGAAGAGGGCGTGTTGGCGCTCGTCTGCGATTCCACCAACGCACTTCGCGACGGTGTTTCGCCGTCCGAACAGCAGGTTTCCGAAAGTCTGGCCAAAATCATTGCGAATGCCGAGGGTCGTGTCGGCATCACGACGTTCTCTTCGAATGTCGGCCGCATTCGCTCCGTCGCCGAAGCGGCGGAGGCGGCGGGCCGTGAGGTTCTGCTGCTCGGCAGTTCGATGAAGCGCGTCGTGGACGTGGCGAGGGATCTCGGTCTGATGGAAGGGCTGAAGCCGTTCCTCGCAGAGGACGAGTTCGGCTATATTCCACGCGATAAGGTCGTCGTGATCCTGACTGGTAGCCAAGGGGAGCCGCGGGCAGCACTTGCCAAGATTGCCCGGGATGAGATGCGCAATGTGGCCTTTTCCGCCGGTGACACGATCGTGTTCTCGTCGCGCACCATTCCAGGGAACGAGAAGGCGATCAACGATATCAAGAATGGTCTGATCGAGCAGGGCATTCACATCATTACCGACAGCGAGGCGCTGGTGCATGTTTCCGGCCATCCTCGGCGCAACGAGCTGCAGCAGATGTATCAGTGGGTCAAGCCGCAGATCGTCGTGCCGGTCCACGGCGAGGCAGCCCACCTGACGGCACATGCGGAGCTGGCGCTGCACTCCGGGATCGCCAGTGTGCCGCGGCTGCGCAATGGTCAAATCCTGCGTCTGGCGCCCGGCCCTGCGGAGGTGATCGACGAGGCACCGCATGGTCGCATCTACAAGGACGGAACGCTGATCGGCGACTTCGATGAGATGGGCATCGGCGAGCGGCGGAAGCTTTCCTTCGCTGGCCACGTCTCGGTCAATGTCGTGCTCGACAACCGTTATGATTTCCTCGGCGATCCGGTCGTCGTGCCGATTGGACTTCCGGAGTTCGATGACGAGGGCGAGGATATGGGCGATACGCTCTACGACGCCGTGCTCGGCGCGGTGGAAAGCATCCCTCGGGCAAAGCGGAAGGATCTCGCCATGTTGCAGGAAGCGGTTCGCCGCGCCGTGCGCAGCACCGCCAATCAGGTGTGGGGCAAGAAGCCGGTCGTCACGGTCTTTGTTACCAAAGTCTGATTTCCTCGTCTAAGGACGCGACATAAATCACTGCGAAGCCTCGGCCTTGGTCCTCGTGGGAAGGGAGCATTCGATGTTGGGAAGGGTGAATCACGTGGCGATCGCCGTGCCGGATTTGGCAGCGGCGGCTGAAGGCTACCGTTCGATGCTCGGTGCGAACGTCACCGAGCCGCAGGCGCTTCCCGAACACGGTGTCACGGTCGTGTTCGTTACGCTTCCGAACACGAAGGTGGAACTGCTGGAGCCGCTGGGCGAGGCATCCCCGATCGCCGCCTTCCTTGCGAAAAACCCCGCAGGCGGCATGCACCACATCTGTTATGAGGTGGCGGACATCATAGCGGCTCGCGACCGGTTGAAGGAGGCGGGCGCGCGGGTGCTGGGCGATGGGACGCCGAAGATCGGCGCCCATGGCAAGCCGGTTCTGTTCCTGCACCCCAAAGACTTTCAAGGTACATTGATCGAACTGGAAGAGGTGTGACAGTCGGGCGCGGCCCATTTGTTTGCCGGTCGGACTGAGTGGCGTTATAAGGCGGACGCCATGGCCTTGCGGTAATTGCGACGTGCCGGCGCCACTGCATGTTTCCTTAAGTCGTACTCGATTTAGGAATAAAAACATGCAGCAATTCAAAGTGCTACGGCGTCCTTTGCGCGTCTGATAGGACGCGCGGCGCTGCAGGTCCATCCAGCGATAACAATTGAGACCCGCAATGTCCGTTTTTTCGACCCTTGCCATCTACTTCATCATCTGGTGGCTCACGCTCTTTGCCGTTCTACCGCTGGGAGTGCGCACGCAAGCGGAGGAAAACGATGTCGTGCCCGGCAGTGTCGAAAGCGCTCCGGCGCGGTTTCGCGCCCTGCGCGTCGTGCTGCTGACGACCGCCATCGCTGTTGTCATTCATCTCGGTTGGTACGTCGTTTCGGTCAAACTGGGATACGGGATCGATTCCATCCCGCGTTTCGCACCGAAATTTTACTGAGCGGCCGCCACCCCTACTGCGCAGCTCGCAGACTTGCAAAGGACTCTGTGGCACTTGGGTCGCTAACGGGGGGCAAAAATCGTGCCATCGAGCAAAAGCCCACCACTGAATTTGCAGCCGGATAATTGTCTTCTCGCCATTTCGAGGAGGCGCAGGCGGCATTCGCGCCAGCACCTCGGCGGCACCGGAAAGTTCTCGCCTTGACAGCCAGAGAATTGACATATTTCAAGAGTGCTTCGGTGAAGGGAAGATCGTGAAAAGCAAAAAAAAACAAGGCGTAAAGCCTTGTTTTTTAAGTTTCGCGTGATCTTTAATCCGTTTCCGGCGGCAGCGAACGAGCGCGCCTAAGATCTTATCCTCCCAAGACTTGACCGCGAATTTCGGCAAGAATTTGGTCTTCTTGCCTGTTTTGTGAGCCGAAATTAGCTCAAACATTGGGCGCTGTCATCTGCTTTTTTTGCATTTTTGCTACAGTCCGGCAATTTTTTTCCATTGACAGGAGCCGCCCTTGTCCTGTTACTACCGTGCTCTTTTGACGCAGGCCAATCCTGCGCATTTCCTGTCAAATGCCATCTGTTATGTGGTTTTCTTCCCGCTGCGGCAGGGTTTTCATCCGCGCGCGAAGCGGTTATGAACGCTGAACTCGAAATGCTTTCCGCCGCCCGTGTCGGAGGAGAAATTCAAGAGTACGATCGCAACAAGGCTAAGCCGCTCCTCCTTGCTCAGGCGAAGACGGCGGCCGAAGCACAACGTCATTTCGCCCGAATCCGCCGATAGTGCGAAGTCCACCAAGTTCCGGAACCCGTCATGCGCCTGTCCCGCTTTTTCATGCCCATCTTGAAGGAAAATCCGAAGGAAGCGGAAATCGTTTCCCACCGCCTCATGCTGCGGACGGGCATGATCCGCCAGCAATCTGCCGGCATCTATACCTGGTTGCCGCTTGGCAAGCGCGTGCTTGACAAGGTCAATGCGATCATTCGCGAAGAGCAGAACCGTTCCGGTGCGATCGAACTACTGATGCCAACGCTGCAGTCGGCGGAGTTGTGGCAGGAGAGCGGACGCTACGATGCGTATGGCAAGGAAATGCTGCGTATCAAGGACCGGCAGGACCGGCCGATGCTCTATGGCCCGACGAACGAGGAGATGATCACGGATGTGTTTCGCTCCTACGTGAAGTCCTATCGCGACCTGCCGCTCAATCTCTACCATATTCAGTTGAAGTTCCGCGACGAGATCCGTCCGCGCTTCGGCACGATGCGCTCGCGCGAGTTTCTGATGAAGGACGCCTATTCCTTCGATCTCGATCGCGAAGGGGCGGAGCACGCCTATAACCGGATGTTCGCCGCTTATCTGCGCACCTTCTCCCGCATGGGCCTGCGTGCCATCCCGATGCGCGCCGACACCGGTCCGATCGGTGGCAATCTCAGCCACGAGTTCATCATCCTTGCCGACACGGGTGAGTCCGAAGTCTTCTGCCACAAGGACTTCCTCGGTTTCGACATTCCGGGAGAGGACACGAACTTCGACGATGTCGCCGGGCTGAAGGCGATCTTCGAGAAGTGGACCTCGCGTTATGCGGCGACCTCGGAAATGCATGATGAGGCGGCGTTCAACGCTATTCCCGAGGACGAACGCCTGTCGGCGCGCGGCATCGAGGTCGGCCACATCTTCTACTTCGGCACAAAATATTCCGAAGCGATGGGCGCGAAGGTGCTCGGGCCGGACGGCAAGGAGCACACCGTGCACATGGGTTCCTACGGCATCGGCCCGACCCGTCTCGTGCCGGCGATCATTGAGGCGTCGCACGACGAAAACGGCATCATATGGCCGAAGTCGATCGCCCCGTTCGACGTCGTCGTCATCAACATGAAAGCGGGTGACGCCGCTTGCGAGGCGGCCAGCGGCACGCTCTACTCAGGACTCGGGAAGGCTGGATTCGACGTGCTTCTGGACGATACCGATGATCGCGCCGGCGCAAAGTTTGCGACCGCCGACCTCATTGGTGTGCCGGTACAGATCATCGTCGGACCGCGTTCGGTTGCGAACGGCGAAGTCGAGGTCAAGGACCGCACGACCGGCGAGCGCGAGACAATGACGATCGAAGCCGCGATCAACAAGCTGGTTGCGACGAGATAAAGGACGAAGGAAGCGAAGATGACCGCGGCGACTGAAGACCAGGTGCAGGCTGCCGCTCAGTCTGGTGTGCCTTCCAGCCGCCCCTTTTCCGCGTTCGAGCGCATGGTGGCCTGGCGCTATCTGCGCTCGCGACGGAAGGAGGCCTTCATCTCGGTCATCGCCGGCTTTTCCTTCATCGGCATCATGCTGGGTGTCGCGACGTTGATCATCGTCATGGCGGTCATGAACGGATTTCGCACCGAGCTCATTTCCCGCATTCTCGGCATGAATGGCCATATCATCGTGCAGCCGCTCGATGGCCCGCTGACCAACTACGCCGAGCTGGCGAACAAGTTTTCGGCGGTACCTGGCGTAACCATGGCCATTCCGATGGTCGAGGGACAGGTTCTCGCCCAGGGCTACGGTGACGCGTCGACAGGGGCCCTTGTTCGCGGGGTCCGTGCCGACGACCTCTCGAAGTTGAAGTCCATCTCCGAGCACATCCAGTCCGGCGATCTGGTCGGCTTTGCGTCCGGAAGCGGTGTCGCAATCGGTTCGCGCATGGCCGAACAATTGGGGATCCGTGTCGGCGGCACGATCACGCTGACCTCGCCGAACGGCGATGTGACGCCGATGGGCATGAATCCGCGCGTCAAGGCCTATACCGTCTCGGCGATCTTCGAAGTCGGCATGTCGGAATATGACGCAACGATCGTCTTCATGCCGCTCGAGGAGGCGCAGCTTTACTTCAATGCCGAGGGCCTGGTCCAATCGATCGAAATTTTCGCCGAGCACGCGGACGCGGTCGATTCCCTGCGCAAGCCCATTGAGGATGCGGCGGGCCGACAGATCTTCATCACGGACTGGCGCGACCGCAACAAAACCTTCTTCTCCGCGCTCGAGGTCGAGCGCAACGTGATGTTCATGATCCTGACGCTGATCGTGCTGGTGGCGGCCTTGAACATCATTTCCGGCCTCATCATGCTGGTGAAGGACAAGGGCAGCGACATCGCGATCCTGAGAACAATGGGCGCGACGTCCGGATCGGTAATGCGCATCTTCTTCATGACCGGCGCCGCCATCGGGGTCGCCGGCACGATCGCCGGCGTGCTCCTTGGTGTCGTCGTCTGCCTCAACGTCGAGTCGATCCGCCAGTTCTTCTCCTGGGTTTCGGGGACGACCCTCTTCAACCCGGAACTCTATTTCCTGAGTCAGCTTCCTGCGGACATGAATGCCGACGAGACGATCGCAGTCGTCATCATGGCGCTTGCTCTTTCCTTCCTTGCCACGATCTTTCCAGCCTGGCGCGCCTCGCGCCTCGATCCGGTGCAGGCCCTGCGGTACGAATAACAAGGACAAGAACGCAAATGAATGCGCGTGTGGCACTGCAGCTCTCCGGCATAGAGCGGCACTACGGAGAAGGCGACACCTACCTCCCGATCCTCAAGGGCGTCGATTTCACGCTGCGAAGCGGCGAGACCGTCGCGCTCGTGGCGCCTTCGGGAACTGGCAAGTCGACGCTCTTGCATGTCGCTGGCCTGCTCGAACATCCGGACGCGGGCGAAGTCGCCGTGAACGGCTTGGCTTGCAACGGGCTCAGCGACGACCGGCGCACGGCGATCCGGCGCAAGGAGATCGGCTTCGTCTATCAGTTCCACCACCTGCTGCCGGAATTTTCCGCGCTCGAAAACATCATGATGCCGCAACTGATCGCCGGCCTTCCGAAGGCGGAAGCAGCGGAGAGGGCCGCCGCTCTGCTCGACTATATGCGCATCGGCCACCGTGCCAGCCATCGGCCGGCCGAGCTTTCCGGCGGCGAGCAGCAGCGCGTCGCGATCGCCCGCGCCGTGGCCAATGCGCCGCTCGTTCTCCTGGCCGACGAGCCGACCGGCAATCTCGATCCCGAAACCGCTGGCTACGTGTTCGAGGCGATGGAGGCACTAGCACGTCAGTCGGGCCTCGCCGCATTGATTGCGACGCACAACCATGAGCTCGCCTCCTTGATGGATCGCCGCGTAACGATCGAGGACGGCAAGGTCGTGGAACTGAAATAGGCGTTGCAGAGCTGGGCGCGGAACCTGTGCGTTTTCGCCCGCGTCTCAGCGTGTTAGAATTGATTATATCTATCACATGGGTCGATTCGACCCATCAGGGAACGATGAGCCCGCCGCGATAATCGAGCTCGTAGGCCTCTTCGCCATCGACGAAAATGACCTCGCGTCCGGAGAAATGATCGATCGCGCCGCGGCTGCTGTCGACGTAACAACCGTAGGCGTGCTGATACTCCGTGCCGCCGAGGAAATGGCGCTTGTCGCGATACATGGTCTGGAGGGCAGCTTTGATGACGGCGCCGGCTCGTTCCGCATCGATCAAGTCCCGACGGATAATGCGACCGAAGTAGTTCATCGCCCAGCGCGGGTTGCCGTCATGCCAGACAGTTTCCTGGCCAGCAAAATCCGTTCCGCCAAAATAGCTGTCGAGATAGCGCCACGCGCCGCGCTGGTGACCGAGATCGCGCGAGCCGGGCCTGCAGGCGGGCAGCGCCGCGCCGCCGCCGACATAGGTCCTCGATTTCGCCTCGACGATGAAGTCGGTGAGTTCCTCGATGCTGAACATGAGCGTGCTCCCATTTTCGTGAGCGAGGATGCCGCAACATCGCCAGCTTGTAAAGAACAAAAAGCGAACAAAGCTTGATTGTCGACCTCCGAACTGCTGGCATTTGTCTCACAGGCATTTTGAATAGCCTCCGCGATTCACTCGCTGCATACGGTTTTTGAGCGTTGCGACCGCGGCGCCCGGCCACAGCGCGTTAACCATGACCTTTGAATTGCGGGATCTTTTTATGTGGGCTTGCTTGACTATGGAACAAAAAAAGAACAAAAGAAAAACAATAGCGGAAAGGAGCCATATTATGACTGATTTCGTTCGTGATCTCGCCGCCTTCGCCTCCATGAGCCTGTTCATCGCCAGCATTTCGGTGATTGCGCTCGGATTGTGATCCTTCTGCGCCGGTGCGGCTTCGCATGGCCGCGTGGACCTGTGCTTCTTCGGATGCAATGTTGAAAAAAGACGGTGGCTCCGGCTGTTGTGCTGGACATCAAGGACCGGAAACGGGATATCCTCTGCTCCGAACGGGAATCGGAGTGCAACGATGGCGAATGACGAGAGCCTTGGGCAGGGCGCAACTGCGACGCATCCGCAGTTCGTACACTTGCGTGTGCATTCAGCCTTCTCGCTGCTCGAGGGTGCGCTGCCGCTAAAGAAAGTCATCGGCAAGGCTGTGGCCGATGAACAACCGGCCATTGGGATTGCTGACACCAATAATCTCTTTGCTGCACTCGAATTTTCGCAGAAGGCGGCGGATGACGGCTTGCAGCCGATCATCGGCTGCCAGTTGTCGATCGACATGGAAGACGAGGCTGAAGCGGAACGGCGCGGTCATCATCATCAGCTTGCGAAGCTGCCGTCGCTCGTGCTGATCGCCGCAACGGACGCTGGCTATGTCCGGCTCGTCGACCTTGTCAGCCGCGCCTATCTCGACGGCGAGGGCAGCCAGGCGGCGCGAATAACGCGGTCATGGCTGGCTGAGGGCGGGACCGATGGCCTGATCGCCCTGACCGGGGCGGCGAGCGGCCCGATCGACATGGGATTGAAGGCGGGCTCCCCGGCTTTGGCCGAGACGCGTCTGAAGGCGTTGATCGAGCTCTTCGGCGACCGGCTCTATCTGGAACTGCAGCGGCACGGCAACTTTGACCGGCGCCACGAGAGCCGCATGGTCGAACTCGCCTATCGCTTTGATGTGCCGCTGGTGGCGACCAACGAAGCGTTCTTTCCCGCGCCGGCTGACTATGATGCGCACGACGCACTGATGGCGGTCGCGCACAACGCGATGGTCTCGGATGACAGCCGATTCCGGCTGACGCCGGACCACTATCTGAAGAGCCGCGAGGAGATGGCGGCGCTCTTTGCCGATCTTCCGGAAGCGCTGGAGAACACGATCGAGATTGCCCGGCGGTGCTCCTTCATGTTGAAGACGCGCGGCCCGATCCTGCCGCGCTTCACCGGCGCTTCGGATGACCCGGAGGAGGCGGAACGCGCAGAAGCGGCGGAGCTCCGCCGGCAGGCGGAGGAAGGGCTTGAACGCCGCCTGGCGAAGCTCGGAATGGCGCCCGGCTACAAGGAAGAGGACTATCGCGAGCGGCTGGCCTTCGAACTCGGCGTCATCGAACGCATGAAGTTCCCGGGCTACTTCCTGATCGTTTCGGACTTCATCAAATGGGCCAAGCAGCACGACATTCCCGTCGGCCCGGGCCGCGGCTCGGGTGCGGGATCGCTGGTGGCCTATGCGCTGACGATTACTGACGTCGATCCGATGCGTTTCTCGCTGCTGTTCGAGCGCTTCCTCAATCCCGAACGCGTGTCGATGCCGGACTTCGATATCGACTTCTGCCAGGACCGACGTGAAGAGGTCATCCGCTACGTCCAGGGCAAATACGGCCGCGAGCAGGTGGCGCAGATCATCACCTTCGGATCGCTGCAAGCGCGCGCGGCGCTGCGCGATGTCGGCCGCGTACTCGAAATGCCCTATGGCCAGGTCGACAAGATCTGCAAGCTGGTGCCGAACAACCCTGCCAATCCGACGCCGCTTTCGAAAGCGATCGAGGAGGAGCCGCGGCTGCAGGAGGAGGCGGAAAAGGAGCCGGTCGTGGCTCGCCTTCTCGATATCGCCCAGAAGATCGAGGGTCTCTACCGCCATGCCTCGACGCACGCCGCCGGCATCGTCATCGGTGATCGGCCGCTGTCGAAGCTGGTGCCGATGTACCGCGATCCGCGCTCGGACATGCCGGTCACTCAGTTCAATATGAAATGGGTGGAGCAGGCCGGCCTCGTCAAATTCGACTTCCTCGGCTTGAAAACGCTGACGGTGCTGAAGACCGCGGTCGATTTCGTCGCGAAGCGCGGCATTCATATCGATCTTGCGAGCATTCCGCTCGACGACGTGAAGACCTACGAGATGCTTTCCCGCGGCGAGACGGTCGGCGTGTTCCAGGTGGAAAGCGCCGGCATGCGCAAGGCGCTGATCGGCATGCGGCCGGACTGCATCGAGGACATCATCGCGCTTGTCGCGCTCTACCGCCCGGGCCCGATGGAAAACATTCCGGTCTACAACGCCCGCAAGCACGGCGAGGAAGAGATCGAGTCGATTCACCCGAAGATCGATTACCTGCTGAAGGAGACGCAGGGCGTTATCGTCTACCAGGAGCAGGTGATGCAGATCGCCCAGGTGCTCTCGGGTTACTCGCTCGGCGAGGCCGATCTCTTGCGCCGCGCCATGGGTAAGAAGATCAAGGAGGAGATGGACAAGCAGCGCGCCCGCTTCGTCGAAGGCGCCGTCAAGAACGACGTGTCGAAACCGCAGGCCGACCTGATCTTTGACCTGCTTGCGAAGTTCGCCAACTACGGCTTCAACAAGTCGCATGCGGCCGCCTACGCGATCGTCTCCTATCAGACCGCCTATATGAAGGCGCATTATCCGGTCGAGTTCCTCGCTGCGTCGATGACGCTCGATATGTCCAACACGGAAAAGATCAACGATTTCCGCCAGGACGCCATGCGCCTCGGTATTGAAGTAATCGCGCCATCGGTGCAGACCTCCTTCCGCCATTTCGAGACCGGCGAAAACCGCATTTACTATTCACTTGCCGCCATCAAGGGCGTCGGCGAGTCAGCGGTCGAGCATATCGTTAGCGTTCGCGGCGAGCGGCCCTTCGCCAGCCTCGAGGATTTCTGCCTCCGGATCGACCCGAAGCTCCTGAACAGGCGTGTTTTCGAAAGCCTGATCGCCGCTGGCGCATTTGATTGCTTCGGCTACGACCGGGCCGAACTCATTGGCGGCCTTGATCGGGTCCTGGGTTTTGCCCAGCGCGCGCAGGAAAACAAAGTGAGCGGCCAGAGCGATATGTTCGGCGCCGGTGCCGCAACTGGACCGGAGAGGATCGCGCTGCCGGCCTACACGCCTTGGCTCGCCTCCGAGAAGCTGCACCGGGAGTTCCAGGTGCTCGGCTTCTATCTTTCGGCCCACCCGCTCGATACCTACAACAAGCTGCTGGCAAAAATGCGCGTTCAGACATTCGCCGATTTCGCCG
Source organism: Ensifer sp. IC3342 (assembly GCF_020193655.1). Classification (GTDB taxonomy): domain Bacteria; phylum Pseudomonadota; class Alphaproteobacteria; order Rhizobiales; family Rhizobiaceae; genus Sinorhizobium. The sequence continues at coordinate 146,600 of NZ_JADYVE010000001.1, read as the reverse complement.
CCGCAGTGAAGCAGGGGGCGACCGCCGGCCGGCTGGCGGGAACGGTGACCTCGAAGCAGGAGCGCAAAACGCGCACCGGCAACAAGATGGGGATCGTTGCCTTCTCCGACGCATCCGGCCAGTTCGAGGCCGTTCTGTTCTCGGAAATGCTGAACCAGTATCGCGATCTCCTGGAGCCGGGCAAGTCGCTGGTGATGACGGTCGCCGCCGAGGAGCGGCCGGAAGGAATCGGCCTTCGCATTCAGACTTTGCGCTCTCTCGAAGAGGAATCGCTGCAGATGCAGAAGGCGCTCAGGGTTTTTGTGCGGGACGCCGGTCCGCTACGCTCGATCGCCTCCCATCTCAATACGAAGGGTGATGGTCTCGTCTCCTTCGTGGTCATCAAGGAAGACGGCCAGCGGGAGATCGAGGTCGAGCTCAACGAGAAATTCCGGATTTCGCCGGAGATCGCCGCGGCACTTCGCTCGGCCCCCGGCGTCGTCGATGTCGAGCTCGTCTAAAGCAATTCCAGGAAAAGTGTCCACGGTCTCCGGAATAGCGGAGGCATAAAGCGCGTCGCGTTCAATCGGACTCATGCGACGCGCTTTATGTCCTTCTTTTTATGCATGTCGTTGTCCCAAAACCGCTGCACACTTTTGGGCGACATGCATTAGAGCAATTCCAGGAAAGTATGCACGGTTTTCCGTCCGGAACTGCGCAGCTTCAAAGACGTGCGGCGGGGCGCTGTCAGTGCGGCAGCGAGCGTGTGATGGTGATGAAATCCGTTCCCTCGCCGGTTTCCTGTCCGCTCTCCGAATCGGAGATCGACAACGACGATCCGTTGACGAGAAGACCTGCGATCCGCGCCCGCACGTCATCGGGCACGGTGATCCGGTCCAGCATTGCCTGAAGCGCATCGGACGCTGAAGGATCAGCGTCGACGGAAATGCCGAGACGTTTTTTCATCGATGCGGACAGGTAATTTTCCAAGGAAACGCCAAACCATTTGCCGGTGCCGTCCGCGGGATGGTGGTCCTGGAACTGCAGGAAATGCGTTCCCAACGCGACTTCCGGCTGCCCGATGTCGATGTCGGCCGAGAAGAGCGGCTGGAACCGTTGACGCACGAGCAAGATGCCGTTCGACGGCTTTTCGCGGCCGGCCTTGCGGAACACCCTGTCGATCAGTTCCGGCGTAATTTTGCCGTCAGGTGGAAGGCCTTCGGCCGACTGGAAGGCGCGTACGGCGTCAGACGTGGCCGGACCGGTCCATCCATCCGGAACGCCGGCATCAAAGCCGAGGCTGCTTAACAGCATCTGTAGCTCGCGGATGATGTCGCGGGTGCTGCGCCGCGTGATCAAGATGCGGATCGGTGCCGGCGATTGGGCGGAAGCGGCCGGCACGGAGGCCGTCTTGATCATTGCCACCTCGAGTGGATTGTTCTCCTTCTGGCTGAGCGCCGGACGCAGGGGAACGTCCGAAAGCGGCGCCGGCTTTTCCTCAAGTGTTTGGTTCGGTTGGAAAAGCGCAACGCTTGAGATTTCGGCGGGAACCACCTGTCGATCAGATATCAGAACGTGCATTCCGTGCCTGGTCATCTTGAACAGTTTCGCCGCAAATTGGCTGGGCAACCGCACACAACCGTGCGAGGCAGGGTATTTCGGTACGTGGTTTGAGCCATGGAGGGCGATTCCGGACCAGGTCAGTCGCTGCATGAATGGCATCGGCGCGTTCGAATAGATGTTGGACTTGTGGTGGCGGCGCTTTTCGAGAATCGAGAAAATGCCCGTCGGTGTCGAATGGCCAGCTTTCCCGGTCGATATCTTCGAACTGGCTACGACGGCATTGCCGTCATAGACGACGATTGATTGCTGCTGCGTCGAGACGATCACCTGCAGCGGTGCATCGCTGGCGGCAGTGACGGACGACGCCGACGCCAGCAGGAGGGCGAACCCGCCTCCGAGAGTGAAACGCAAAACCATACTCTCATTCCAACGCAAGAACTGTCGAATGAGCGTATCCGCCAATATTTAAGGAATTCGATCACTGCGAGTGAGACTTCAGCACCGTGCGCCCCGAAAGAAGCACGCAGGTCGCGTGTGGCACTCTGAATTGCTGGATGTTTTCTTAAATCGCTCCCAGGAAACATCCAGCAGGCGACCGCATTACTGATCGCGACGCCGCTGGCCGAAGGTATAGCCGGTCTCGATGGTCGTCTTGCCGAACTTGTCGCGCAGCTTGTTGATGGCGTCCTCGGCAGCCGCGCGCCTCGTTGCTGCCGGGTCCACCAGATCCGGCGGATCGGCGAGACCGGGATCGGACAGGTCGCTGACGCCGATGCCGATCAGCCTGTATCGCGTACCATCGACTTCCTTTTCCAGAAGCTGGAGACCGGTGCGGAAAATACGATCTGCCAGACGTGTCGGGCTATCAAGCCGCCTGTTGCGCGTGCGAATCTTGAAGTCGGCGGTCTTGAGCTTAAGCACAACGGTTTGTCCGGCAAGCTCCGCCTTGCGTAGACGCAGCGCCACCTGTTCGCTGAGCCGCCGTAGATGCGGGACCAGTTCCTCCGGGCGTGAGAGGTCGTCCTTGAACGTGGTTTCCGACGACACGCTCTTGGCTTCCGCGTCCGTCTCCACGATCCGCTCGTCCTGCCCGCGCGAGAGGCGGTAGAGCCTTTCGCCCATCGTACCGTAGCGGCGCATCAGGTCGGCCTCCTCCATCATCTGCAACTGACCGATGGTGCGGATGCCGTCCCGTTCGAGTGTCGCGGCAAAGGCCTTGCCGACACCCCAGATCAGTGTGACCGGACACCCCTTAAGGAAGTCCACGGCCTCGGCCTGACCGATAACAGAGAAACCACGTGGTTTCTGGAGATCGGACGCAACCTTGGCGAGGAACTTGCAGTAGGACAGACCGACCGAGACGGTGATGCCGATTTCCTTCTCCACCCGCCTCGCGAACCGGGCAAGTGTGCGGGCCGGGGGATCGTGATGGAGCCGCTCAGTGCCGCTGAGATCGAGGAAGGCTTCATCGATCGACAACGGCTGCACAAGCGGCGTCAGTTCCAGCATCAGCGACCGTACTTCGCGCCCGACGCGCGAATATTTCTCCATGTTCGGCTTGATCACGACCGCCTGCGGACAGGCTTCCAGCGCCTTGAACATGGGCATGGCGGAGCGAACACCGTGAATGCGGGCGATGTAGCAGGCGGTCGAAACGACGCCGCGCTTGCCGCCGCCAATGATCACCGGCTTGTCGGCAAGCTCCGGATCGTCACGCTTCTCGATCGACGCATAGAAGGCATCGCAGTCGATATGCGCGAGCGTCAGCTTGTAGAGCTCAGAATGGCGCAGAAGCCGCGGACTGCCGCAGGCGAGGCACCGTCGCGCCTCGGCGGCCTGCTCCTTGAGGCAGTCTCGGCAGAAGCCAGGAATCGATGCAGCTCTGTCGGGCATATCCGGAACAAATGTTGAACGCGGCGACTTTACGCTCTACGCTACTGAGTCTCAAGGCGGCACTCGGAGGCTACTTTGGATATCGTCCTGCAATTTGCGCCGGTCACGGCCGATCGCTGGCCTGATTTCGAGACCCTCTTCGGTCCGAAGGGGGCGTTCTGCGGCTGCTGGTGCGTCGCCTTGCGTCTGCCCTATGCGATCCGCGGCAATATGACGATCGACCAGCGAAAGGACGTCATGCGCGCGCGAATCGAAGCCGGGCCGCCGCCGGGTATCCTCGGCTACTCAGAGGGAAAGCCTGTCGCCTGGGTTCAGGTCGGGCCGCGTCATGACGTGCCGCAGTTCAATTCGCCGCGGACGTGCTCGCGGCCGCTCGAAGAGAGTGAGGCGGAGGACGCAAGCGTCTGGGCAGTGAGTTGCTTCTTCCTGTCGTCGCCGCTGCGCGGCAAGGGGTTGAGCCACCGCATGCTTGCAGCCGCGATCGATCACGCACGAAAGGGAGGTGCAGGCTATCTCGATGCGTGCCCGATCGACCATACCAAACAGCCGAAATCGGTAACGCTCTGTATCGGCTCGACGGCGATCTTCAATGCTGCGGGCTTCGAGATGGTCGCTCGGCGCAAGGACGGACGGCCGCTGATGCGACTGGATCTGAGGCAATGATGGCGCCGTTCGATCTTCAGTCCGCGGAGCTGCGGCAAAAGTGCGGTTCAGCCATTCATAGCCGCGCGCAAGTGCGTGCGGATAAGGCGTGCCGCCTCCGGCCAAGTCGCTACGGCATGGATGCCGGCATCGGGCGCCGGGGCGAGAGCGCGAAATTCGGCGTTCGCCATCAGGTTTATAAGAAGGCAGGAAGGTGCGTGATCCCTTACCGAGCGGAGATTGCGCAGGATGTCGTCGATGAAGACGATAGGCAGTTCCCGACCGCCGTGCAGGTGGTTTACAAGCGGGCCCTTGGGTTCCTCGGAGGCGAGCAGCGGATAGGGCAGGGCGTGGGCATCGAGCAGCGCACGCCGCCTGGCGGCGTGCCGCGGTGGCATCGCGGTCAGAAACACGATGTCCGCCTCGGCGGAGAGTTCCGCAAGTGTTTTGACCACCAGCGCGGCCGGAGTCTGCCACTGCTCCTGCGCATCATAAAAGGCATCGAGCAGAGCCTTCACACTGGCCTCGCTCGCTGCTTCGCCGTTTTGCAGATCGACGATGTTGCCGGTCAGACGGAACGAACTGGGCAACAGCCTGTGCTGACGGCTTTCGAGGAAGCGTTTGAACGGCGTCAGGAATTCAAGGACGACTTCATCGATATCGCTGACGATCAGGGGTCTATGCCCCAGACGAACGACGTCGTCGGGTCGGTCGGCGGCCATGCTCAGCTATCCTCGAAATCCGACGCGCCGGAGAGAAGCTGGTGCGCCCGAACCACTTCTTCCGGCCGCGTTTGCGTCGCCTCGCAAAAGGCCATCAGCGTCGGTTCGTGGTCCATGAGGAAAGCGACCAAGCCGCCCATGAAACCCGGCTCGCCGATTGCCGCGCGCAGGGAGCCGGGGTCGGTGCCGGTCAGGGCGAGGAAACGTGACAGAAGTTCCGGTTCGTCGGCGAGCCAGGCGAGGATGGCGATTGCCGTTTCGTCAGCGCGCTTCATGGTGTCTAACCTCTCGTCATCTTGCGACCGGAATTACCTATTTTTCAACCAAATAGCGCTAGCCTCGCGACTGAGGAAATGGGCCGAGTCGTTGATTGTGCAACTTATATGTCCAGAGCGGGATGAGGAAAAGTGTTTGCGGTTTTCCGCTCGCATCCCGCTCTCACCTATTAGAATCGATCACATCGTGATCTCGTGGACTTGCAAGGCGGCGGCGGACAGTAAGGTATCGACATGCCCAAACAGGTGATGATTGTTGAGGACAACGAGCTGAACATGAAGCTCTTCCGCGACCTGATTGAGGCCTCTGGCTATCAGACGATCCAGACGCGGAACGGCATGGAGGCGCTCGAGCTTGCGCGCAAGCACCGGCCCGACCTGATCCTGATGGACATCCAGTTGCCCGAAGTTTCCGGCTTGGAGGTCACGAAGTGGCTCAAGGAAGACGATGAGCTGCACGTGATTCCGGTTATCGCCGTAACCGCGTTCGCAATGAAGGGCGATGAGGAGCGTATTCGCCAGGGCGGTTGCGAAGCCTATGTCTCCAAACCGATTTCGGTTCCGAAATTCATCGAAACAATCAAGACCTATCTGGGTGATGCCTGAGCGGCGGGAAACTTGAGATGACTGCACGCATCCTCGTCGTCGATGACGTACCTGCCAATGTGAAGCTCCTTGAGGCGCGGCTGCTGGCTGAATATTTCGATGTCTTGACGGCAGGGGACGGGCAATCTGCCTTGGCGATCTGCGAAAAGACGGCCGTAGACCTCGTGCTGCTCGACATCATGATGCCGGGCATGGATGGGTTCGAGGTCTGCGAGAGGCTGAAGGCCAACAGCCGAACCGCGCATATTCCGGTGGTGATGGTGACGGCGCTCGACCAGCCGTCCGATCGGGTGCGCGGACTGAAGGCCGGGGCCGACGACTTCCTCACCAAACCGGTCAACGATCTGCAACTGATGTCGCGCGTCAAGAGCCTGGTGCGCTTGAAGAATGTCAGTGATGAATTACGCCTTCGCGCGCAAACGGCACACACGATCGGTCTGCAGGACCTAGCCCGCCCAGATCGCCCGGATGAGCCGGGTAGCATTTTGCTTGTCGACGCGCGCGCCTCGTCGCAGGAGCGGCTTCTGCGTGCGCTGAAACCGATCGCCGACGTCTCGGTCATTTCGGATCCGCAGGCGGCCTTGTTCGAGGCAGCCGAAAACAATTTTGATCTCGTCATCGTCAACGCGAACTTTGATGACTACGATCCGCTGCGCTTGTGCTCGCAATTGCGTTCGCTGGAGCGCACACGCTTCATACCGATCCTGCTGGTGACGGAGCAGGGGCGTGACGAGGTAGTCGTTCGGGCGCTCGAACTTGGCGTTACAGACTATGTCATGCGCCCCGTTGATCCCAATGAGCTTGTGGCTCGCTCGCTCACGCAGATCCGTCGCAAACATTGCAATGACCGGCTGCGGGCCAGCGTCCAGCAGACGATCGAACTGGCGATCACTGACGATCTTACGGGCCTGCACAATCGGCGCTACCTGGACAATCACCTGAAGCTGCTGATGGACCGCGCCGTCGCCCGCGGTCGTCCGCTTTCCATCTGCATTACCGATATCGACCGCTTTAAGCACATAAACGATACCTACGGCCACGACGCGGGCGACGAAGTGTTGCGCGAATTTGCCAACCGCGTGCGTGCAACTGTTCGGGGTGCGGATCTCGCGTGCCGGTTTGGTGGCGAGGAATTCGTGATCGTCATGCCGGACACCACCCCGGAAATGGCGGCAATCGTCGCCGAACGCCTTCGTCTGATGGTTGAGAGCCGAGCATTCGCCATTCCCCAGGCCGATACGGTTCAGCCCGTCACCGCCTCCCTTGGCATCTCCAGCCTGAGAGCGGAGGGTGATACGCCAGAAGCTCTGTTGAAGCGCGCCGACATGGCGCTCTATCAGGCGAAAAACGACGGGCGCAACAGGGTGGTGGCGGCGGCCGCCTAACCTTGAGGACTGCAAGTAATGCGGTCACTCGACCGCGATTAGAATGCTCTTTTCAGGCCCTTGTTAAGTTTCTTTAAAGTTGTATTCTCCGCTGCGTCGCTGGTGCTGGGGCAAAGCATTTCCATAAGCGGCAGATTCGGCCTTGTCCGAATATGAGACAGAATTAACCAAACGCCGAGCAACCTTGCTCCGGCGATTAAGAATTCGTTGATTTTTTTTTATTTTCAGGCAATGCTGATACGCATGGAAGCGTGACTTCCATCACCCATCGGTTACCCCATGATGCTCAGGTCCGCCGCATCTCCTGGGTCGTGGGGTCGGTCGGCTGGTTCTCGATGTTCGCGGATTCCTCGTGCCGCAGTCGGAAGCCAGCCGACCCCCTTTCAAAACGCCGCTTCGCACGAGGCGGCGTTTTTCGTTCCAGTTCAGCTAGATAGAGCTGTCCGGCGTCGGGAACGGCGCATCGTTGAGGCCGCTGTCGAAGGCAACACGACCAAAGAAAAGGCGCCGGACCTCGCGGCACGGCGCCTTAAAACTGACTGGAACGCTGATCTTACTTGATCTTCGTTTCCTTGAACTCGACGTGCTTCTTCGCGATCGGGTCGTATTTGGTCTTCGTCATCTTCTCCGTCATCGTACGGCTGTTCTTGGTCGTGACGTAAAAGAAACCCGTGTCGGCTGTCGACAGCAGCTTGATCTTGATGGTGGTAGCTTTCGCCATGGTCGTCCTGCCTTTATAAAAATGAAAGCCGTGGACAACCGGTTGCGGGCCACGGACAAGGTTGGCGCGAAACTACAAATCGCGACCGAAAAGTCAAGGCCGTTTTGGATTCAAAACGATCCGAACCACCGAAAGCGCAACATAAAGCCCGAAGAATGCTGCGATCGCCCAAGCGAAGCCGTTGTTGCCGGTAACGTCCATCGCGGCACCAATCACCTGCGGGCCGGCAACGGTGCCGACGGCGTAGGAGAAAACAAAGGCCGCATTGGCTGCAGCGAGGTCGGCGCCCTGAAGCCGGGAACCCAGGTGGCTGAGCCCGACCGTATAGAGGCCGGAAACGCATCCGCCCCAGAACAACAGAACAAGGGCCATCAGGACCCAGCTTTCGACCAGCATTGGGAGACAGAGGGCGCCGATGAGGCCGATCAGTGTCATCGCGGATAGGAGCGTACGGCGATCTTTCACGCGATCGGACAGCATCCCGAGCGGGATTTGGAAGATGAAGTTCCCGACTCCCATGACCGTCAGCAGCAGCGCTGCCTGCGATTCGGTAAAGCCTGCCCGCGTGCCGAAAATCGGGAACAGCGAGAGGCCGCCCGATTCGACGGCGCCAAAAATGAAGACCGCGGCGGTTGCCGTGGGCACGAGGAACACATAGCGCATGAAATGGCGCTCGGGCTTCTCGTCGAGGACGGGGCTTTCGTTGCGCGCCAGAAAGATCGGTATGGCCGCAAGCAGGATTACGCCGGCGCCAACGGCGAAGGGCAATATCCCCTCGCTGCCGAGGATCGAAAAGAGCAGGGGACCGCTCGCAAAACCGAGCGAAAGCACCGTGCCGTAGATACCGAGCACGAAACCGCGCCGGTTGGGCGGTGCCGTAGCATTGATCCAGAATTCCGAGAGGATGAAAAGCACGGTGATCGCGCCGTGGAAGATGACGCGCAAGGGAAACCACAGCCAGAAATTCGTGATGTAGAAAAAGCCGAGCGCGCTCACCGCGGCAAACACTATCGCCAGGAGCATGGTCGGCGCGACACCGTGACGGTGCGCGAATTTCGTCGTGAACGGGGCGGCCGCCATGGACGCGAAACCCGCCATTGCCGAGTTGAACCCGATCAGTGTCGAGGGAATTCCGCGCTTCTCCATGATGATGCTGAGCAGCGGGAGCCCCAGGCCGATGGCAATGCCGACCGCCGTAATTGCGGCTACGGCCGCAATCAGCGAAAGCCAGTGAATTTCGTCAACCGGTGCAGGCGTACCGGACGGCGGCTTTGACATTCGAAAAGAACCCTTAGAGGAGCGTGCGGACAAAGCGCCCACGGCGCATGAAGTAAAACGGCACCGACCTTTCACGAGGAAGGGAGGGATCCGATTCGAGGCTGCTCCTCAGGTCCGCAAGGATCGTGACGGTGATCTCCGGTATCCGGAGGGGCGGAAGGTCGTTCACATCGATCCACTGCAAATCCTGAAGCTCCCGGCTTTCCAGAATCAGCGAAGCGTCGATGTCGGCCTCATCCGCGAAAACCGCGAAGAAACGTGTGTCGAACCGCCTCGAGTGTCCCGGAGGAGTGATGGCCCGAGCCATATAGCGTAAGTTTGCGAGATCGGGAAGGAAGGGAAGTCCGGCGCTGGGCTCGACGCACGGCTTGCCGATACGGACGCTAGCCTCTTCGTAAAGTTCCCTCACGGCGGCCAGAGCAAGCGCGCGTGCTCGAGTTTCGGTGAGCGGTTGCCCTTCGACCGACTTCAGCGATTGCAGAACGGCTGGATCGAGATCGCCCGCAAAAGCCAGGCGATGGTCGGAGGGATCGCGCCGGCCGCCAGGGAAGACATAAACGTCGGGCATGAAGGCATGGGCGCTGTGGCGTTTTCCCATGAGCACACGAACACGCGCGCCTGACCGGTCGAGGACCATGATGGAAGCGGCGTCCCGGGGTCTTACGGGCCGGCTTCTCGGGTATTCCGATTGCGGCGAAACAGCGCAGCCGCTGTGGCGCTCCGACGTCATGCCGAGGCGTCTCGCGCCGGAAGGACGTCTTCCGGGGTATCCTCCTTGCCTCCGAAACCATGCATCTTGAGAGCCCATTGCAGTCCGATGACCGCACCCTTGACCGGCTGCAGCAGCGCAACGGAACTGGCAAGCGTGACCGGTGCCCAGATCGCCAGATGCTGCCAGGTCGAAAGCGGGAGCACGAGATCGGTCATCATGTAGCCTGCGAGCACGACATGGCCGACGATCGTGACGACGATATAGGGCGGGAAGTCATCGGCGCGATGATGATCCATGCGCTCGCCGCACGCAGCACAGGCATCGACAGACTTGATGAAGGCCCGGAACAGGCGCGCATCGCCACAGCCAGGGCACCGGCCGAGGAAACCGCGCTTGATCGAGCGCATCACGGGACGGTCTCCGTCCTGCATTCCCCCGAGCTGGAGCTCTTCGGTGGCCGCTGTCTTCATATCGATATCCTTCTTGTCCGACGCCGCAGTCCTGTCGGCTGCTATCGCCTGCCTCGCGGTGCCCGCGTTCCCGGTCGCTTGCGTGCGCCCGGTCGATCGCGGCGGCCGGCCTTATGAAAGGAGCGTGTTGCGGTCGGCATCTTTCGCCCTTCGCTCAACATCTCGAAGCGGAGCGCACCGGCGAGTGGCACGGCCTCTTCCAATTTGACGCGCACCGGATCTCCGAGACGATAGCCGAGCCCGGACTTCTCACCGGACAGGGCCTGGTGTGCCTCGTCGTAGATGTAATAGTCGCGTCCGAGCGTAGATATAGGGATAAAGCCGTCGGCGCCATAGGCGGGAAGAGTGACAAAAAGTCCCGCCTTGGTGACGCCGGAGACGCGACCGTCGAATTCCTCACCGATGCGTCCGTTCAGGTGATGCGCGATCAACCGATCGATCGTGTCGCGCTCGGCCGCCATCGCGCGCCGCTCGAAGGTGGAAATCTCGGCGGCGATATCGTCGAGCGCACCTTCCTCTTGCGGCGTCGTGCCACCCGCGCCCAGGCCCAGCGCGGTCACCAGGGCGCGATGCACGACCAGATCGGCATAGCGGCGAATGGGAGAGGTGAAGTGGGCATACTTCATTAGGTTCAAGCCGAAATGGCCGATATTCTCCGGGCTGTAGATCGCTTGGCTTTGCGACCGCAGCACCATTTCGTTGACCATGGTCTCGAAAGGCTTGCCCTCCGCCTTGGAGAGAACCCCGTTGAAGTGGTTCGACCGCATGTTGCCGCCCTTGACGAGCGAGATGTCAAGCGTCGCGAGGAATTCGCGAAGCGTCTCCTGCTTTGCAAGCGACGGCTGATCATGAACGCGATAGATAAGCGCCTGCTGCTTCTGCTCCAGCGTCTCTGCCGCGGCGACATTGGCCTGGATCATCATTTCCTCGATCAGCCTGTGCGCGTCGAGGCGTTCCGGCACGAAGACGCGATCGACGGTGCCGTCCGGCTTCAGGATAATCTTGCGCTCCGGCATGTTGAGCTCGAGCGGCTGACGCCGGTCGCGTCCGTGCGTGAGTATGCGGTAGGCCTCCCAGAGCGGCTTGAGGATCGTTTCCAGAATCGGACCGGTCTTGTCGTCCGGCGCTCCGTCGCTCGCGGCCTGGGCCTGGTTGTAGGAAAGCTTTGCGGCGCTGCGCATCATGATGCGGTGGAACGTATGTCCGGCCTTGCGACCCTCTTTCGAGAAGCGCATCCGGACAGCAAGCGCAGGGCGATCGACGCCTTCCTTCAGCGAGCAGAGGTCGTTGGAAATGCGCTCGGGCAGCATCGGCACGACACGGTCGGGAAAATAGACCGAGTTTCCGCGTTTCAACGCTTCGAGGTCGAGAGCGGACTTCGGCTGCACATACCAGGAAACGTCGGCGATCGCGACGGTGACGATCACGCCGCCCGGATTTTCGGGTGACGGATCGGGTTCCGCGTAGACGGCGTCGTCATGGTCCTTGGCATCGGCCGGATCGATGGTGATCAGCGGCAGCGAGCGCCAGTCCTCGCGGTGCTCCATCGTCGCCGGGCGTGCTGCCTCGGCCTCGTTCAGCACGCGCTCGGGAAAGACGTGGGGAATTCCATGCGCATGGATGGCGATCATCGAGATCGCCTTCTCCGACGCCACGGAGCCGATGACGTTCTGTATCTGGGCACGGGGCAGGCCATATCGCCCGATGCGGGCAAGATGCACCTCCACAAGATCGCCGTCCTTGGCGCTGCCGGTGAAATCCGGATCGACCAGGATTTCTTCGCCGCGCTTGTCGATCGGCATCAGCCGCCCACCGCCGCCAGGTGTGGGGCGAAAGACGCCGAGCACGGCATCCTTGCGCTTGTCGAGGACCTTGATGATGCGCGCCGTATAGGCGGGACCTCCGCGATCCTTCGAGGGAAATATCTTCGCCAGCACCCGGTCGCCGAGACCGCCGACTGGAGCCTTGCCTTTTGCCTTGCCGACAGCGGATTGCTTGATAAGGACGGCGGGCGCGACGCCGTCGTCATCCAGCCATTCCGCCGGTCGACCGATCAATTCGCCATCGATGTCGCGTATCGTGATATCGAGAACCGTCACTGGCGGCAGTCCGCCCGGGCGGACGAGGGACTTGCGTTTTTTCTCGACCAGCCCATCCTCTTCCAGCGAGCGCAACAGTGCCTTCAGTTCGACGCGTGCCTCTCCTTTGAGGCCGAAGGCCCTGGCGATTTCCCGCTTCGAGGCCTGCTGCGGGTTCTCGGCGATGAAGCGCATCAGCACATCGCGCGACGGAACCGCCCCATGAATGATCGTCTCCCTTTCGGCGTCAGGTGCCGCCTTGGCCGCGCGGCCGTTCTTCTTGCCTGCGCCCTTTCCGGGCCGTTCGGTCGGGTCGCGCGGGATTCTGGTCAACGTCAGTCCTTCTTGGCCTTCGCGGCCGTTTTCGATTTCGCCTTGGAGACGGTCTTCGGCTTGGCGGTCTCTGCCACGCCGTTCGTTGCAGTCTTGGCGGTCTTTGCCGTCGTTGACTTGGCTTTGGTCACCTTGCCTTTCGTCGTGCCGCCCTTGGCGGCTCGTTCGGCAATGAGCGCCAGCGCCTCCTCGACGGTCACGGATTGCGGGTCCTTGCCCTTCGGCAGCGTGGCGTTGACCTTACCCCAGTTTACATAGGGGCCGAACCGCCCGTCGCGCACGGTGATCGGGCCGCCGTCCGGGTGTTCACCGAGTTCCTTGAGCGCCGCGGCCGCGGTACGCCCGCGGGAGCCGTTGGCGCCCTTCGACTGCTTGTCCGCGAGCACCGAAACCGCGCGGTTGAGCCCGATCGCGAAGACATCCTCGATCGAATCCAGATTGGCGTAGGTGCCGTTGTGCAGCACGAAGGGTCCGTAGCGGCCGAGACCGGTGGAGATCATCTTGCCGGTTTCCGGATGCGCGCCGATGTCGCGCGGCAGCGACAGCAGTGCAATGGCCTTTTCATGGTCGATCGATGCCGGCGTCCAGCCCTTCGGCAGGCTGGAGCGCTTTGCGTCTTTGCCTTCGCCGCGCTGGACATAGGGACCGAACCGCCCGCTGCGCAACGTGATTTCCTCGCCGGTATGCGGATCCTTGCCGAGGCTCTGCGGCTCGTTCGATACCGATGCTTCCGCGTCGCCGTTGCTTTCGGAAGAAAGCTGGCGCGTGTAGTTGCACTCCGGGTAATTGGAGCAGCCGACGAACGCACCGTATTTCCCGAGTTTCAGCGAGAGTTTTCCGGTCCCGCAGACCTGGCAGATGCGCGGATCGCTGCCGTCCTCACGCTTCGGGAAGACGAGCGGTGCCAGTTCCTCGTTGAGGGCATCGAGCACGTTGGTGACGCGCAGCTCCTTGGTGTCTTCGATCTGGGAGAAGAAGTCTTTCCAGAACTCGCGCAGGACGTCCTTCCAGTTGAGGTCGCCGGCGGAAATCTGGTCGAGCTTCTCCTCGAGCGACGCCGTGAAGTCATACTCCACATAGCGCGTGAAGAAGCTCTCCAGGAAGGCTGTTACAAGGCGGCCCTTGGCTTGGGGCACCAGCTTGCGCTTGTCGGTCGTCACATAGTCCCGGTCGAGGAGTGTCGTGACGGTTGCGGCATAGGTCGAAGGACGGCCGATGCCGAGTTCTTCCATCTTCTTGATCAGCGTCGCTTCCGAGTAGCGCGGCGGCGGCTCGGTGAAGTGCTGGGTGGCGTTGATCTTCTGCTTGGCGAGGTTCTCCCGCGCGTTGATCTCCGGCAGCCGGCCGCCCTCGTCGCCGTCATCGGTCTGCTCGCCGTCTTCCTTCATGTCGGTATAGGCCGCGATGAAGCCGTCGAAACGGATCACCGAACCGGTGGCCCTGAGGCCTGCCTTCTTGCCGCCGTTGTCGGCAATGATCTCGGCGGTCGTCCGCTCGATTTCGGCCGAAGCCATCTGGCTCGCAATGCCGCGCTTCCAGATGAGGTCGTAAAGCTTGAGCATGTCGCCGTCGAGGAAGCGGCGCACCTGGTCGGGCACACGGTTGAAATCCGTCGGGCGGATGGCCTCGTGCGCTTCCTGGGCGTTCTTCGCCTTGGTGGCGTAAAACCGGGGTTTCTCCGGCAAATACCGTTCACCGAACTGGCTGCCGATCGCCCGGCGCGCAGCGTCGATCGCCTCGGGCGCCATCTGCACGCCGTCGGTACGCATGTAGGTGATGAGACCGACAGTCTCTCCGCCGATGTCGACGCCCTCGTAAAGCTTCTGCGCTACCTGCATCGTACGCGAGGCGGAGAAGCCGAGCTTGGAAGAGGCCGCCTGCTGCAGCGTCGAGGTGGTGAAGGGCGGCGCCGGATTGCGCTTGACCGGCTTTGCCTCGACACTCTCGACAACATAGCTCGCGCCATCGAGCAGGGCCTTCAGCCGATTAGCCTCGTCGCCATTGCCGATCGCTTTCGGCTGCAGCCGCTTGCCGTCGGCCGAGACCAGACGCGCTTCGAATTCGTCGCCGCGCGGCGTCTTCAAGAGCGCCGAAATGTTCCAGTATTCCTCGGTGACAAAACGTTCGATTTCCGCTTCGCGATCGCAGACGAGACGCAGCGCCACGGACTGCACACGGCCGGCCGAGCGCGCGCCCGGCAACTTGCGCCAGAGGACGGGGGAAAGATTGAAGCCGACGAGATAGTCGAGGGCGCGTCTGGCGAGATAGGCATCGACCAGCGAGATATCGATATCGCGAGGCTCGGCCATTGCATCGAGCACGGCCTTTTTCGTGATCGCGTTGAAGACGACGCGCCTGACCGGCTTGTCGCCGATGACCTTCTTCTTCTTGAGAAGGTCCAGCACATGCCAGGAGATTGCCTCACCCTCGCGATCCGGGTCGGTTGCGAGAATCAGGCCGTCCGACGATTTCACGGCGTCTGCGATATCCTTCATGCGTTTCGCTGAAGCGCCGTCGACCTCCCAGGACATCTCGAAGTCTTCGTCCGGCCGCACCGATCCATCCTTGGCCGGCAGGTCCCTCACGTGGCCGAACGAAGCAAGCACCTTGTAGCCCGGGCCCAGGTACTTGTTGATCGTCTTGGCCTTGGAAGGCGATTCCACCACTACAACATTCATCGTCATTCTCTGAGACAATCTCTTTTGGCAGAGCGCAAATGCGGCGCGCCGGATATTGACGCCACGAAATGGACAGGGATTCGGGCGCGGTCAAGGGGTTTCATTGAAAATAGCAATATCGCCACAGACCGCAACCAAACGGCAATTTCCGAGTTTTTTCAACCGAGGGTCGTTTCTCTCTGCAAGTCTGCGTGTGTTTCGACGGTGTGCGACTGCCTGCACTGGCAGGTCATTCTTTGGGGACAAGAGACACCATGTTTGTCCCATGCCGGCAGAGCTGGCCCGCGAGATCCAGTTCAAGAAGCACGAGGTGAACCTGCGACGCCGAGAGCGCAGTGTGGCGGATGATATCGTCGATTTCGGCCGGCGTCGGCCCGAGCGCCTCGATGATGCGATTGCGCTCGCTGTCGTCCGGTGCCGCAGGTGCTGCCCGCGTGTTTTCAATCGTCGGCTCCTTGATGTCCAGACGGGTCAGGAGGTCGTCTCGCGTGAGCGGCGCCAGTGCCTCCAGAACATCGGCTGAAGACGTCGTAACCGTCGCGCCTTGTTTCAAGAGATCGTTCGTGCCATGGCAGCGCGGATCGAGTGGCGATCCGGGAACGGCGAAGACCAGCCGGCCGAAATCGGCGGCATAGCGGGCGGTAATCAGCGAACCGGACCGATTGGCCGCCTCGACGATGGTGACCCCGAGACTGATGCCGGCGATGAGCCGGTTTCGCCGCGGAAAATCGCGCGCCCGGGGTTCCCAGCCGAAGGGCATTTCACTGATCGCCAATCCTTCGTCGGATGTCATCTCCTGCAACAGCCCGATATTCTCCGGCGGATAGGGCTGGTCGAGGCCGCCGGCGAGTGCCGCGATCGTGCCGGTTCGGAGGCTTGCGCGATGGGCGGCGGTATCGATGCCACGGGCAAGCCCCGAAGTGATGACATAGCCCGCCGTCCCGGCATCGCGCGCGATCATGGCGGCGAACTTCGCTCCGCTCACGGACGCATTGCGCGAACCGACAATGCCGAGGGAAGGGCGCGTTGCCGTTCGGATATTGCCCTTCATGGCAAGCAGCGGCGGAGCGCCATCGATCTCCCTCAATGCCGGCGGATAGTCCGGCTCGCCGATCCCGACGAAGACGGCGCCGAACCGGTGCGCCGCCTCGAGCTCCCGTTCCGCATCCGCGACCGTCGCAATGCGGAATGTTCGATCCGAGCCGCCGCGCCGGGAAAGGTCGGGCAGCGCTTCAAGCGCCGCCTCTGCCGTGCCGAAGTGATTGATCAGATCCCGGAAGGTGGCGGGACCGACATTGTCGCTGCGAATCAGCCGGAGCCAGGCGATTTTCTGCCGTTCCGTCAGCGCGATTCCTGTGCGTTGGGCGCTGACGTTCAACATTATCCCTTTTCTCCGATCCGGCTTTCCGTGCCGCTGAGCAGTCGCTGGATATTGGTGCGATGCTTGATCCAGGTGATAACGGTCATGATTGCGAACAGCAGGGCCACTTTTCCATATCCGGTCGCATAGAGTGCAACTGGCGTGATGACGGTGGCAGTGAGGGCGCTCAGCGACGAGTAACGCGTGATCTTGGCCATAGCGAGCCAGATTGCACCAAAGATGAGCACCATCACCGGTGCCAGGCCCAGCAGCACGCCGATATAGGTTGCCACACCTTTGCCGCCCTTGAACGAGAGCCAGACCGGATAGAGATGTCCGAGGAAAGCGGCAAGGCCGGCGGCAAGGCCAGCCTCGAGGCCCCAAAGAGAGGCGATGGCGGTAGCTGCCGTGCCCTTGAGCGCATCGAGGAGGAGGGTCGCCGCGGCAAGCTTCTTGTTGCCGGTCCGAAGCACGTTCGTTGCGCCGATGTTGCCCGAGCCTATCTGGCGGACGTCACCGAGGCCTGCCATGCGGGTGAGAATGAGGCCGAAGGGGATCGACCCCAGAAGATAGCCGAAGACGAGACATGCGAACGTCGCGGGCAGCCCGAGCTGCCAGGATAATAACTCCACCGGTTCCTCCCCCGCCTAACAGCTCCGGTCTTACGCTGAATGCACCAGCTTGCCCGCAACATAAGTTTGGACGACCCGTCCGGTAAAGCGGGCATTTTCAAAAGGCGTGTTCTTCGAGCGGGAAACCAACGCTTTCTCGTATAGGACCCAGGGTTCCTCGAGGTCGAGAACGGTGATATCGGCTTTCGCGCCCGGCTTCAGCGTGCCCGCGTCGAGGCCGAAGATCGCGGCCGGGCGCGTGGACATCGCATCGATCAGCCGCATTAGCGGCACCTGACCGCTGTGGTAGAGCCGAAGGGCCGCAGCCGCCAGGGTTTCAAGACCAATCGCGCCATCAGCCGCGTCGGAGAAGGGCAGGCGCTTGGTGTCGACATCCTGTGGATCATGCGACGATACGATGATGTCGATCGTGCCGTTTGCAAGGGCCTCGGCCATCGCAACGCGATCGTCTTCGCCGCGCAGCGGAGGCGACAATTTGAAGAACGTCCGATATTCGCCGATGTCGTTTTCGTTCAGCGTCAGATGATTGATCGAGATTCCGCAGGTGACGTTGGTTCCGCGCTCCCGCGCGACTCGCACGGCGTCTGCCGACTCCGGCACGGAAATCTCGGCGGCGTGGTAGGCGGCCCTGGTCAACCCGGCGATGCGAAGGTCGCGTTCGAGCGGAATGATCTCCGCTTCGCGCGGCACGCCCGGAAGGCCAAGCCAGCTTGCGAGCAAGCCCTCGTTCATGACGCCGTTGGCGCCAAGATATTTGTCGCGGGCCTCAAGCGCGACGACCGCGCCGAATTCGCGCGCGTAGGTCATGGCGCGGCGCAGAACCAGCGTGTCGTGAACCGGCTGCCGTCCGTTGGTGAAGCAGACGGCGCCCGCGTCGCGAAGCAGCCCGATTTCGGTCATCTCTTCCCCGAGCAGCCCCTTGGTGAGGGCTGCAGCCGGATGGATGTTGACGAGCGCCTTGTCGCGCGCGGTCTTCTGCACGAACTCGACGAGGGCGATTTCGTCGATGACCGGATCTGTGTCGGGCATGGCGATGAACGAAGTGACGCCGCCTGTCGCTGCCGCGCGGGAGGCGGACTCGATCGTCTCGCGATGCTCGCTTCCGGGCTCGCCGACGAAGACGCGTGCATCGACAAGGCCCGGGACTGCCGTAAGGCCGGCGCAGTCCTTGACGAACGCGCCGTCCGGCGCGCCCTGGTTCTGGGCGTCGCTGCCGGCTGCAAGGATGCGGCCGTCGCTGCCGACGATGATCGTACCCGTTTCGTCGAGATTGCGCGAAGGATCGACGATGCGCAGGTTGTTCAGAACGAGTGGTCTGGTCATAGGCGCGGCCCCTGGTTCTGCGAAAGGAGAAGCGTTTCCATCACGGCCATGCGCACGGCAACGCCCATCTCGACCTGCTGTTCGATGACGCTCTGCGGACCGTCGGCGATTTCGGAAGCGATCTCGACGCCTCGGTTCATCGGGCCCGGGTGCATCACCAGCGCATCGTCCTTGGCCGCTTTCAGCTTTTCGGCGTCGAGGCCGTAATAGTGGAAATATTCGCGCACCGAGGGCACGAAAGAGCCGGCCATGCGCTCGCGCTGCAGCCGCAGCATCATGACGACATCCGCGTCCTTCAACCCTTCCGCCATGGAGTGATAGACCTCGACGCCCATCTGCGCGATCCCGGAGGGGAGCAGTGTCGCCGGGGCGACAACGCGCACGCGCGCTCCCATCTGGTTAAGCAACAGAATGTTGGATCGGGCGACGCGCGAATGCAGGACGTCGCCACAGATCGCGACGATGATCCGCGAGAGCTTGCCCTTGGCGCGGCGGATCGTCAGTGCGTCAAGCAGCGCCTGGGTCGGGTGCTCGTGCTGACCGTCGCCGGCATTGACGACCGAGCAGGAAACTTTCTGGGCAAGCAGTGCCGCCGCACCCGCCGAAGAGTGGCGCACGACCAGCACGTCGGGATGCATCGCATTCAGCGTCATGGCCGTATCGATCAGCGTCTCGCCCTTCTTCACCGAGGAATTGCCGACGGACATGTTCATCACATCGGCACCGAGACGCTTGCCCGCCAGTTCGAACGAGGACTGCGTCCGGGTCGAGGCTTCGAAGAAGAGATTGATCTGCGTCAGCCCGCGCAGTGAGGAGGTTTTCTTCTCCCTCTGCCGGGAGATCTTGACGGCTTCGTCGGCGCGATCGAGCAGGAGCGTGATATCCTGTTCCGTGAGGCCCTTGATGCCGAGCAGGTGGCGATGCGGGAAAGTGATCATGAGCCGCCCTTGCACTCTCTACTGCATGTCTCCTTAAATCGACCTCGATTTAAGGAAAAAACACGCAGCAATTCAAAATGCTACAGCGACCTTTGCGCGTCTGATGAGACGCGCGGCGCTGTAGATTGGCCCGCTCTATAAAGCGTGGCCCCGGGCCGGGCAAGCGGTGCGCCACCCGTTCCGCAGAAAACTTGCGTCGGCCCCAGGGCGCGCCTGTTTCGCGCCTGCGAAACTTGCGCTAGAACCGGCCCATGAATCAGATGAACCGGACTGAACAGAAACTCGCCGAGCTGAACCAGCCAAAACCCTGGTCCGGTGTCAACGCCTATCGCTCCGATCCTCTTGTCGTCGATATAACGTCGAGCATGCCGAAGACGTTGCGTGACGAATTCGACGTACTCGGGCGTTATGTTACTTCGCCGGAAGCGCAGGAACTGGCGCGCATGGCGAACGAGGGCGTGCCGAAGCTGAAGACCCACGGCCCGCGCGGTGAGCGCCTCGATGTCGTCGAGTTTCATCCGGCCTGGCACGCACTGATGCGCCGGTCGATGACGACGGGCCTGCATTCATCCGCCTGGGAGAACCTGGCGGATGAAAGAGGCCGCTCGCACAAGGCGAGGGCGATCCGCTTCTACCTGACGGCACAGCTCGAATGCGGCCATCTCTGCCCGCTGACGATGACCAGTGCGTCGGTCGCCGCCATCACCGCGTCTCCGGCGGTCCAGAAGGAATGGGCGCCGAAGATCCTTTCGCGCAAATATGATTCCTCCAACCGCCCATGGATGCAGAAGAGCGCCGTCACCATCGGCATGGGCATGACGGAGAAGCAGGGCGGCACCGACGTCCGGGCCAACACCTCGACCGCGGAGCGCGTGGGGGAGGGCATCTACCGTCTGAATGGCCACAAGTGGTTCATGTCCGCGCCGATGAGCGATGCTTTCGTGATGCTCGCGCAGACGCGCGACGGGCTCGGCTGCTTCCTGGTGCCGCGCCTGCTCGAGGACGGTTCCGCCAACGGACTGCGCTTCCAGCGTCTGAAGGACAAGCTCGGCAATCGCTCCAATGCTTCGTCGGAGGTGGAGTTTTCCGATACGTTCGGCTTCGTCCTCGGAACGCCCGACGCAGGCATCCGCACAATTCTCGACATGGTGACATTGACGCGGCTCGACTGCGCGCTCGCTTCCGCTGGCATGATGCGTGCCTCGCTCGCCGAAGCTGTTCACCACACGCGCGGCCGCAAGGTCTTTGGCAAGGTGCTGATCAGCCAGCCGATGATGACGCGAGTTCTGGCCGACATGGCGCTCGACGTCGCGGCGGCGAGCGCGCTGTCGTTCCGTCTTGCCGATGCCTTCGACAAAGCGCATGGCAGTGCCGAGGATGCCGCCTATGCCCGCATCATGACGCCGGTCGCGAAATACTGGTGCTGCAAGATCGCTCCCGGCTTGATCTACGAGGCAATGGAATGCCTCGGCGGCAACGGCTATGTCGAGGAGCGCGCGCTCGCCCGGCACTATCGCGAGGCGCCGGTCAACGCCATCTGGGAGGGATCCGGCAACGTCATGGCTCTCGACGTGCTGCGCGTGCTTGGGCGCCGCAAGGAGCTGTTCGAACAGCTTTTCGGAATCTTCAGCCGCGATCTTGGCCCCTCCGGTCGCAAGACGATCGACGTTTTGCGTGCGGCGATGTCGCTTTGCGAGCGCGACGAAGGCGCGGCGCGCGTGCTGGTCGAACAGCTCGCGCTCGCGGCCGCGGCCGCCGAACTCTACAGGCTCGGCGCGGGACGCATCGCCGACGCATTTCTGGAGTCGCGCCTGGCGGCGGGCTGGCGGTCGACTTACGGCATGCTCGATTCGCGCTTCGATTCTGCCTACGTCCTCGATCTGCTCTATCCAGCGGCGACGTAGCGGGTGGCGATAAGGACGAGGGGTATCGTGAAGAAGGATACTGCGGTCTGAATCGTCGCGACTGCGGCATAGAGTTCTGCATCTCCCCCCATCTGCTTGGCAAGAAGGTAGCCGTTCATGGCTGTCGGCACTGCCGCGCCGAGCGCGATGACGAGTAATGCGTCCCCGCGAATGCCGAGCAGCGCACTTGCTCCGACCATAAGGGCCGGCATGACGATTAGCTTGAGCGCGACCGCTAGCAGCGCCGCGCCGCTCGGCCTCAATGCATCGGCGATCTTGAGCCCGGCGCCGACCATGACGAGGCCGAGGCTGAGCGAGGCCGTCCCCAGCATGTCGATCGCCGTCATCACCGGTGTGTAGAGCTCGATCCCGCTGATGTTGAACGATATGCCAAGCGCCGACGAATGATCAAAGGATTGGTGATGATCTTCAAGAAGAAGAGCCCGGGGCCGCGGCTGCCGCTGCCGAACCACACGAGCACGGCGACATTGTAGAAATGATCGGGATGATGATCAGCGTCATCACCAGCGCGGTCAGGCTGAGGCCGAGCTCGCCGTAGAGCTTTTGCGCAACGGCGAGCGCAATGAAGGCCTTCCAGCGCGTCGCCGTCTGAAAGATCGAGGTGAAGGTGGCGCCGGAGGTCTGGCGGCTGCGCAAGAGCGGCCAACTCAGAAGGAGTGCGGCCGACATCGCCGCAACGCTGCCGATAGTCGCAATCGCCGTTGCATCGGCCTTCATGCCGGTGAAGTCCGCCTCGGCCAAGGTCGAGAAGAGCAGCGCCGGAAAAAGAAGATAGTAGCCGAACTGCTCAAGCCCGATCCAAAGCCTTTGATCAATGAGCTTCGACCGTCGAAGCCACTCCAAGAAGCACCAGGAGGAAGATGGGCAGAACGCTCTCGAAGATGACGATCATAACGGGTCCATGCACAGGGAAGGGCCTACGCATAGTTCGCAGCATGGCCGCTCGCAAGCCGAACCTCGCCTGTGAATATTAACCTTAACAAATGGTTTACGTTGCGGATGCGCCCTCAAGGGTGGAGATTGGCTGGGCAATTCGAGGAAATCTGGAACGGAGCGGTTCGGTGAGAACTGGCTTGCCGATCATCATGATGATGTTTTTCGCGGGGCTGCCGCTCGACATCGGGAGGCTCGCGGTCGCTCTTTTGGTGTTCGTGCTGGCCGAGCGAGCGCTCTATCCGGTGTTCCGCCGGCAGATCGTGGAAAGGGGGATCGCATGAAGTGGCTCCTGATCTTTTGGGCCGCCCCGGTCACGCTGCTGACCGGCTGGTATGGTCTTTCGTATTACGACATGAGCTTCGGCGTCTTCATGTTGACGCGTCAGGCGCATGACCTGGTTTTCGCGATCTATGGCCAAGTGCTCGGAATTCCGCCCGAAACCATCCCGCCGCTCGTCGCGCGGGCGATGGTCGTCGATAGCGCCATCGTATTTGCGCTCGTCGCGCTGAGGAAACGCCGCCAGATCGTCGCCTGGTACCGGAGCCGCTTCGGCGCGCCATGCGCTCAATCGCGGGAGGCGTTTGCGAGCGATGCCAACCTGTCAAGCGCTCCCTGAAGAATGAAGGAAGCGGCGGCGGAGTCGATCCGCTCTGCCCGCTTCTTCCGGGATACGTCCATCTCGATCAGCACGCGCTCCGCCGCGACCGTCGAGAGTCGTTCGTCCCAGAGCACGAAGGGAATATCTGTTTTCTCTCCCATGTTCCTCACAAAGGCACGGGTGGCCTGGCAGCGCGCTCCCTCGGTTCCGTCCATATTGACGGGCAGGCCGATGACAAAGGCCGCGATCTTTTCCTTTGCTGCCACGGCCAGGAGCGCTTCCGCATCGACGCCGAACTTGACGCGCCGTATCACGTCGCGCGGCGTCGCGAAGCGCCGCCCAAGATCGGAGACCGACAGCCCGATCGTCTTGGTGCCAAGATCAAGGCCGGCAATCGCCCGGTTGGGCGGCAAGGACGCTGCCAGTTCTTCGATTGTAAGAATTGCCATGGGATTTCCCGATTCGATCTTTCCACTTGTGTCGTTTGATCCATATGCTTGTCCGACACATAAATCATCAGAGCGCTCCACCTAACCTTTAAATACGGTCACGTCGTCATGTTCGGTTGCTTCGCTCAAACTTACCGTGATCCAAGGAGAACGTCATGAAGATCAAATGGCTCGGCCATTCCGCCTTCCATATCGAGGCGGCGAAGGCCAAAATCCTGATCGATCCCTTCTTCACCGGGAATCCGGCATTTCGCGAAAGCGAGCGCAAGGCGGCGACCGCGGGGCTGACGCATATCCTGCTCACACATGGCCATGGCGATCATGTCGGCGACACCGTCGCGATCGCCAAGGAAACCGGAGCCATGGTGGTGGGCAATTTCGACCTTTGCATGTGGCTCGGACGGCAGGGCGTCTCGAACATGGATCCGGGCAACACCGGCGGGACGATCCAGCTTGGCGCTTTCTCGGTGACCTTCGTCACTGCGCTTCATTCCTCGGCGCAGATCACGGAAGACGGTGTTTCCCATTCGCTCGGAAGCGCCGGCGGCCTGGTGCTTCACTTCGACGACGAGCCCACGCTCTACCACATGGGCGACACGGATATCTTCTCGGACATGGCGCTGGTGCAGGAACTGCATGAGCCCGACATTGGCATCGTGCCGATCGGCGACCGCTTCACCATGGGCGGCGCCGTGGCCGCGCTTGCCTGCCAACGCTATTTCAAGTTCAACACAGCCATCCCCTGCCATTATGGCTCGTTCCCGATCATCGACCAGACGCCGCAGACCTTCGTCGCCGGCATGGACGGTGCCTCGACGCTGGTTGCGACGCCTGAAGTCGGTGGCGTCGTCACTCTCTGATAAGCAAAGGCGGCTGGCGTGGGTGCAGTCGGTGACATTCGCCCGTTGCACGTTGTGTAACTCGTCTTTATAGCGGGGGAAACTTTGAGATACCGGAGACGATCATGTCCGTAGACCTTGCCACCGTAAAGCGCGTCGCGCGCCTCGCCCGCATCGCCGTCAGCGAAGAGGAGGCCGAACGGATGATGGGCGAGCTCAACGGCATTCTCGGCTTCGTCGAGCAGCTTTCCGAGGTGAACGTCGACGGCGTCGAGCCGATGACCTCGGTAACGCCGATGAACATGAAGAAGCGCACCGACACGGTCGCTGACGGCGACAAGGCTGCCGACATTGTCGCCAATGCGCCGAATTCGGACCGCAACTTCTTCCTCGTCCCGAAGGTGGTCGAGTAAAGAAACCGATTCCCGCCCTGACGTTTCCGATTGCGAAAGCCCGATTGCACCATGACCGAACTTACCAGCCTCACGATCGCCGAAGCCCGCGAGAAGCTTTCCGCCAAGGAAATCACTGCGGTCGAATTGACGGATGCCTACATCGCCGCGATCGAGGCGGCCAATGACACGATCAACGCCTATGTCGCCGTGACGCCGGAAAAGGCGCGCGAGATGGCCAAGGCTTCCGACGCCCGTATCGCAGCCGGCAAGGCTGGTGCTTTGGAAGGCATTCCGCTCGGCATCAAGGATCTCTTCGGCACCGAGGGCGTCCACACGCAGGCCTGCAGCCACATTCTCGATGGCTTCGAGCCGCCTTACGAATCGACGGTCACCCAGAATCTCTGGAACGACGGTGCCGTCATGCTCGGCAAGCTCAACATGGACGAGTTCGCAATGGGCTCTTCCAACGAGACATCCTATTATGGTCCCGTGAAGAATCCCTGGCGTGCAAAGGGATCGAACCTCGACCTCGTGCCGGGCGGCTCTTCCGGCGGTTCGGCGGCTGCGGTCGCGGCCCATCTCTGCGCTGGCGCCACGGCGACCGACACGGGCGGTTCCATTCGCCAGCCCGCCGCTTTCACCGGCACTGTCGGCATCAAGCCGACCTATGGCCGTTGCTCGCGCTGGGGCGTCGTCGCTTTTGCCTCCTCGCTCGACCAGGCCGGTCCGATCGCGCGCGACGTGCGCGATGCGGCGATCCTCTTGAAGTCGATGGCCAGCATCGATCCGAAGGATACGACCTCCGTCGACTTGCCCGTGCCGGATTATGAGGCGTCGATCGGCAAGTCGATCAAGGGCATGAAGATCGGTATCCCGAAGGAATACCGCGTAGACGGCATGCCGGACGAAATCGAGGCACTCTGGCAGCAGGGCGTTGCCTGGCTGAAGGACGCCGGTGCCGAGATCGTCGACATATCGCTGCCGCATACGAAATATGCACTGCCGGCCTATTATATCGTCGCGCCCGCCGAGGCGTCGTCGAATCTGGCGCGCTATGATGGTGTCCGCTACGGCCTGCGCGTCGACGGCAAGGATATCATCGACATGTATGAGAAGACGCGGGCTGCCGGCTTCGGCCAGGAAGTCAAGCGCCGCATCATGATCGGCACCTATGTGCTCTCCGCCGGCTACTACGACGCCTATTATCTGCGCGCGCAGAAAGTCCGCACGCTGATCAAGCGCGATTTCGAACTCGTATTCGATGCAGGTGTCGACGCGATCCTGACACCGGCGACGCCGTCCTCGGCCTTCGGCATTGCGGACGAGGATCTCGCGGCCGATCCGGTCAAGATGTACCTGAACGACATCTTCACCGTCACGGTCAACATGGCGGGGCTCCCGGGTATTGCAGTGCCGGGCGGGCTTGATCGCAAGGGCCTTCCGCTCGGTCTGCAGCTCATCGGCAAGCCGTTCGAGGAGGAAACGCTGTTCAAGACGGCGCATGTCATCGAACGGGCCGCTGGTCGCTTCACACCGTCCAAGTGGTGGTAGCGCGAGCGGCCTGCCGGCCGCTGGCCTCGGCCTGAGCAAGCGGCTCGTGTCAGGCTCGATCGAAGAACATCATCAGGATTAATTTCGAGCGCGGTCCAGGGTTCCGCTTCCGCGGGTCCAGCTCCCCGGAGATCGTGATCTCCGGGGAGCTGGAACGGCTAGCGATTGTTGAGTTCGGATCTGACGAGATAGAGCCCTCGCTCCGTGATGCGGTAGGGCTTGCCGCCTGACGATTTGATCGCCCTTTTGCGTCTGAGCTTTCGGAAGAGCTCAACATCGACGCCGGGATAGACCCAGCCGTCGCGGGTGAAGCAGCGAATTTCGGCGATTGCCTTGCCTTCGCGTTTGATCTCGATGCGGCCGCCTTGGGCCAGATGGTGAAGAATGCGCTGTTCCGCGCGTGAAATATCCATGGTTTGAGTGTTCCGGAATGGCGTTCATGAGAACGCAGGAAAACGTTCCGCAAATCCTAGGATGAGCGGGGTTCACGTTTCCGGCCCGTGCGCGCAAGTCGTAGTGACTGCGGGCAAGGCCCTTACCGGGACTCAGACTGAAAGAACATCAAGACTCCATTCGGATGCCGGATTTCTAGAAGACGAAAGTGCGAACGTCAAGGTTGCAAGGTCGGAGGCGTGGGAACGGTTCCATGCGATCTGGCGCGGTCGCTTTGGCACATAGGACAGCAGGGCAATCCAGGTGTCGGCTCCAGATAGGCCTGTCGCGAACCACGCCCGGCGCCGTCATCCCTCACCGCAGCAGCACAGGACACGAACGCCGCGACTATGGCAAAAGAAGAAGAGCGGTTCGGATGGCCCGAAGAAAGTCGATACTGAGGGCCGACACATCGTCGCTGCTTGCGGCGGCGGTGTCGACATGGGTGAAGTCATAGTACCATTCCGACTTGCGGCTGCTGTCAGCGACGGCTTGGAGATAGGTGCTGATCGCTTCGGCGGGCACGCGTTCTGCCAGGGTTCGAAAGCTCCATTCCAGTTCGAGCTCGGTCGGAAGGGTCGACCAGCTCAGTTTGAGTACGAAGTGCGGATTGTAGACGTCTGGCCTCTCCGGTGGGGAGAAGCGGGCCTTGAGGTTGGTCACGGTGACCTTGTGGCTCCTGTAGACCGGAGATCCGAGCGCGATCGGTCCGGTACGCCCAACTGCGGTTGGTGCTGGCATGCCGCCGATACCGATATCTGCCCGCAAGGGGAAATTCTTGGCAAGGTCGTTGGCAAATAGTGCCTCGGACGAAAGTTCGTAAGCCTCCTTTGTCGTCAGAACATTGAGATCACGGTCATCTGCGGCTTCGAGCATCGCCGTGCTTTTGAGGCCCGGATACTGCCGGCTGTAATATTGGATGTAGTCGTCAGCGAGCTTGGCTTTCGATGCGTGTGCAAGCCTGCGGCGCATCCTGTCGGCATCGGCGTTGCGGTAGGTCGTGTTTACGGTGAGCACCAGGGGGTCGCCATCGCGACTTGGGAACGCAAACCGTTCCGCGACCGACTGGGTCGGCTCCAACAGTTCCTTTACCGGAAGTTTCTCGAGCGCTGCTCCGGAAGCAACCAGCGGCAATGCAAAGCCGTAATCGGGCGGAACAATGTTTGCCGCGCGTCCGCCCTGCAGGTAGTCGGTCGCGTCGAGCCACCAGACCCGTTCGCCTATCTTGGCTTTGACGATCGCATGGTCGAAAGCCTGAAGCGCAGGAACGGCATGCTCAAGCGCTCTGCCTTCATCGATATCGGTGAGAGCCACCTCGGCTTCGATACCCAGCCGCCGCAAGGCTGAAACGAGGAGCAGCGCTTTGTCCTTGCAGTCGCCGAAGCCGCTGGCCAGCACCGTTTCTGGACGGCGTGGCACATAGGAGCCCGCTCCGATCGACAGGCTGACATAGCGGATCTCGTCCTGGACCAGTCGCAACGCGGCAATAAGGCGATCCTTAAGTGCACGGTTACGGACTTCGATTTCAGCGAGCTTGGCCTCGAAATCAGCCGGAAAGCTCTCCGTCGGTTGATAAAAAGGAAGGACGGCATCGACGACGGGCTGCCAGTTGAACTCTGAAGATATCTCCACGAAGCCGAAATTAGGATAGTCGACCGGCAGATCGTCCTGGAGTTTCACTGGTGCAGGATCGGCCGTTTCCCACAGATAGGTCGTTTCGCCCCCGGCCCTTGTCACTCTCGGCTTCAGTCCTGTCCTGACCGCGCGTATGTTGAGCGGCTTTTCTGTCGGCCAGATGATCCGTTCCCTTGTCAGGGCGACGGGCTCACTCCATTCAGCCTGGAAGCGAGCGTATAGCAGATTCTTCGCTACCGTCGGCGTGACTTCATAGGTCGTGGAATAGTCTACGATATCGCCGACGCGCACATCGCTGAGATCGACATGCGCCGTGAGGCGGCCGTCAAAGATGCCTCTTTCGGAATCCGTCTCCCGGCGGAATATCTCGAACTTCGCCTCTGCTAGCTTGTCAATGACAACTCCGTCTCTGATGATCATCAGTCGGTTGAAGGAGAGCCTGTCGCGCGAAGGATCGAATTCGATGTCCAGCCTTGCTCCGCTTTCCAGGCCGGCCCGGTCAGTCACTTTATAAACCAAGCGCCCGAATATCGAGTACCCGCCGTTTCTATGCCGGATCTGGGCGTCTGTCAGGAGGAAGGCGATGCCGTTCCTGATCTCGGCGCTGCGCGACGGGTCAAGCTCAGGAATGCCGACATACTCCACCCAGTTCTCGGCTGGGGCCTTGCGGACTTGCTCGTCCGCCCTGGCCGTCAAGCCCGGGCTCAGCAGCGTCAAGACAAGAGCAAGAAGAAAAACGAACGATCTGCGACGCTCCATTAACCGAACCCTTATGTTGCGCCGCTGCGATCGTTCGGTCATGGAACGGCCACCAATCAATTGGTTCAGGCTGATTATCATTTCAGTATAGGCAGCGGCAGAATTTTCTAAAAGACAGCCGTACGAACGTCAAGGTTGCGTAGACTGGAGATACCGTATCATCGCGAGCGTGCCGCCGGGGTGCGAGGCGCCTCACAAGCCTTGCACCGGAGTTCCAATTGCTCTACCGAGAAAGCTCGAAATTCAGGCTTCAAAGAAGAGCATGACATGAGCATTGTCGACGTCCGCACTCCCGATCCGAAACGCTTCATCCCTGGCGCCACCGGCGACTGGGAAGTCATCATCGGCATGGAGGTCCATGCCCAGGTGCTCAGCAATTCGAAGCTGTTCTCGGGCGCGTCGACGGAATTCGGCAATGCGCCCAATGCCAATGTCTCGCTGGTCGATGCGGCGATGCCGGGCATGCTGCCGGTAATCAACGAGGAGTGCGTCAAGCAGGCGGTTCGCACCGGTCTCGGCCTCAAGGCAAAGATCAACAAGCGCTCGATCTTCGACCGCAAGAACTACTTCTATCCGGACCTGCCGCAGGGCTACCAGATCTCGCAGTACAAGGATCCGATCGTCGGCGAAGGCAAGATCATTATTTCCATCGGACCGGACCGCCAAGGGCAGTTCGAGGACGTCGAGATCGGCATCGAACGCCTGCATCTGGAGCAGGATGCCGGAAAATCGATGCACGACCAGCATCCGTCCATGTCTTATGTCGACCTCAATCGTTCGGGCGTCGCGCTGATGGAAATCGTTTCGAAGCCCGACATGCGCTCGTCGGATGAGGCGAAGGCGTATCTCACCAAGCTGCGTTCGATCGTACGTTACCTCGGTACCTGCGACGGCAACATGGACGAAGGCTCGATGCGGGCAGACGTCAACGTTTCGGTTCGCCGCCCCGGCGAGCCGTTCGGAACGCGCTGCGAGATCAAGAACGTCAACTCGATCCGCTTCGTCGGCCAGGCGATCGAATACGAGGCGCGCCGCCAGATCGCCATTCTGGAAGATGGCGGCGTCGTCGATCAGGAAACCCGACTTTTCGACGCAAACAGGGGCGAGACGCGTTCCATGCGCTCGAAGGAAGAGGCGCATGACTATCGCTATTTCCCAGATCCGGACCTGCTGCCGCTCGAGTTTGACGACGCCTTCGTCGAGGCGCTGAAAGCCGATCTTCCGGAGTTGCCGGACGACAAGAAGGAACGCTTCGTCCGCGACATGGGCCTTTCGATCTACGATGCCTCGGTTCTCGTTTCGGAAAAGGCGATCGCCGACTATTTCGAGGCCGTCGCCGAAGATCGCGATGGCAAGACGGCTGCGAACTGGGTCATCAACGACCTGTTGGGCGCCTTGAACAAGGCCGGCAAAACCATTGAAGAGACTCCGGTTTCTCCCGCTCAACTCGGCGGCATCATCGACCTCATCAAGGCCGAAACCATCTCCGGCAAGATCGCCAAGGACCTCTTCGAAATCATTTGGAACGAGGGTGGCGATCCGGCCGAAATCGTCGAAACGCGCGGCATGAAGCAGGTCACCGACACCGGTGCCATTGAGAAGGCGGTCGATGAAATCATCGCCGCCAATCCCGATCAGGTGGAAAAGGCCAAGGCAAAGCCTTCTCTCGCCGGCTGGTTCGTTGGCCAGGTGATGAAGGCGACCGGCGGCAAGGCCAATCCGCAGGCCGTCCAAGCCCTCGTCAAGACCAAGCTCGGCATCGAGGAGTGACGATGTTCTTCGTCCGCACGGCCAGTGAGCGTGACCTGGAGAAGGTCCGTGCCTTGCTGGCCGAGACGTGGCACGCGACCTACGACACGTTTTACGGCGCCGACAAGGTCAATGAACTCACTGCCAGATGGCATTCGGTTGATGCCCTGAGAGAGCGGCTGCGGCGAAAGAATGCCGAATTTGTCGTTGCCGACAACGGCAGCGATCTAGCCGGCATGGGTTATGCGGCGATGTCAGACACGCTGGCGAAGACCGTCGTCCTCCACCAGCTCTACGTCCTCCCGAAATATCAAAGGCAGGGCATCGGCCGCGACATGTTCGCCGAACTCGAAACCTGTTTTCCCGATGCGGAGCGCATGCGGCTGGAAGTCGAGCCGCAAAACCTTCTCGCATTGGCGTTCTATCGGGCGCACGGTTTCGTCGAGGTGGGAAAGACGGCTAACTGCGGAGACGAGCAATCGGGCGTGCCGGCGCTGATCCTGGAAAAGAGGCTTTCCTAGCCGTCGTGATCAATCGAGAGGTGCGTGCACGCCGATTGTCATGAAACTGTTGCCTCCTGCTGATTGTTGCGCGGCAGGATGAAGTGCACAGGAAAACCGGAAATGACGACCGACCTCGAAATCCGACAAGCCGAGCGCGGCGACTTGCCTGCGATCATTGCCCTTTTTGCGAACGACCGGCTGGGCGGGCACGGCGACACGACCGCGCCGGAAGCCTTCGGTGACTATCTTGCGGCATTCGAAGAGATCAGTCGATCGCCTCATCAGACGCTATATGTGGCCCACCTCGGCGGCGAGGTCGTCGGCACGTTTCAGACTGCGCTTCTGACATCGCTCCCCGGGCGTGGCAGTTCAAGCTTGGTTATCGAGGCCGTACAAACGCGCGAAGACATGCGTGGCCGCGGCATCGGCGAACGCATGGTTCGTCACGCGATTGCGGTGGCGCGAGAGCGGGGAGCGGCGAAGGTCCAACTGACCTCAAATGTCGTGCGCGTCGATGCGCACCGCTTCTACGAGCGCCTTGGTTTCGAGCGTAGCCATTTCGGCTTCAAGATGCGGGTGAAATGACTGGCTGCAAAGCGGAATCACTGGACAAGGCAGGAGCGGCGGGGCATAAGCGGGAGCATGAAATTGATGTCCGGCTACCTTCCCAAAAGCCGGTGAAGGAAGACACCCATGAAGCTTCTGCTGCAGATTTTTACCTGGTGGAACGAACAGACGATCGGTACGCGTTTTCATACCTGGCGCTTTGGCAAGCGCGTGGGTGAGGACGAGTTCGGCAACGTCTACTATCAGGGCGGCACGGATTCCGAAGGTCGTACGCGGCGCTGGGTGATCTATAACGGGCCGGCCGAGGCTTCCGCCATCCCGCCGGGCTGGCACGGCTGGATGCATCACCGCACGGACATTTCCCCTGCCGACGAGAAATATGTCCCGAGGGCGTGGCAGAAGCCGCACCGTGCGAACGCTACCGGCACGGCGCAGGCCTATCGCCCGAAAGGATCGATCGCTGGCGCGGGCGAACGCCCACGTGTGACGGGCGACTACGACGCCTGGACGCCGCGCTCCTGAACTGCGGCTTTATCCCGCAGGATGTGGACGAACCCCGTCGATCACGGCGCAGCCACATTTCGGGTTTAGCGCCTGAGCTTGGTGCAGTTTCCGGGCGCGTGGGAATCGGTTCGCCATCCGGAAAAGTGGAAAACAAAGAGTTCGAGTTGGTGCATGTTTCATCGGAAACGAACCGCTCCAAGGGCGAATAGGAAGCGCGGGAGACTGGCGGAATGGCAGGTTTCTGTCTGCAGAATTGGATCGGCCCGGCGGCCCGTCGAGCGGGCTTTGCGCTTCTGATGGCGCTGCCTTTGATGTCCTCCACCGATATCGCGCGTGCAACGCGTCTTTCCAATTCCGTCGCAGTTTTTTCCGGCATCGACAAGATCACCGGCCGCATCACCACGTTCGACGTCTATATCGGCGAGACCGTCCAGTTCGGCGCGCTGCAGGTTACGCCACGCGTGTGCTACAGCCGCGACGACACCGAGGCGCCGAAGACGACGACTTTCGTTGAGGTTGACGAGATCACGCTTGATCGCAAGATCCGTCGCATCTTCACTGGCTGGATGTTCGCCGACAGCCCGGGCCTGAATGCGGTTGAACACCCCGTCTATGACGTCTGGCTGCAATCCTGCAAGGCGACCTCTGACCTGCCGCCGCCGGACACGGCGGCCAAACAGTAATCCTTGGCGGCAACCGCCAAGCGCCGCGTCCCTTCAGACGCGCAAGGACGTTAGCCACTGCAGGGGCGGTTAAAACGTCAGGTCCGGCGAGGCCATCGCTTTCGCCAGCAAAACCTCGTATTCGGCTTTGGGCACATCGATCGCACCGAAGGATTTCAGGTGCTCGGTCGTGAACTGCGTATCGAGGAGCTGAAATCCCTTCGCCCGCAGCCGTTCGACGAGATGGACGAGGCAGATCTTCGAGGCATCGCTGCGCAGCGAGAACATGCTCTCGCCGAAGAAGGCAGCACCGAGCGAGACACCATAGAGACCGCCGACGAGGGCGTTATCCTGCCAGGCTTCGACGCTGTGGGCGTAACCCATTCGGTGAAGGGCCGCATAGAGCGAACGGATCTTGTCGTTGATCCAGGTCGTCGGACGGTCCGGCGCGGGCCTCGCGCATCCATCGATCACCGCTTCGAAAGCCGTGTTGTAGCGGATCTCGAATGGGCGGCGACGGATCGTCTTCGCCAGGCTGCGTGAAATGTGGAAGGCGTCGAGCGGTATGATGCCGCGGATTTCCGGCTCGACCCAGAAGAGTTCCGGATCGTCGGCCGAGTCGGCCATTGGGAAGAGGCCGATCGAATAGGCGCGCAGCAACATGTCCGGCGTTATGTCCGGTTGTTTGCTGCGCGTCCCTTTCAATTCTTTGTCCTATGCGGATGTTGCGGCCAGATGATGCTCCAGCCAGTGGATGTCATAGTCGCCGTTAGCGATATCCTGATTGTTGATCAAGTCCTGGAACAGCGGCAGCGTCGTCTTGATGCCGTCGATGACGAACTCATCGAGCACACGGCGGAGCCGCATCATGCACTCGACGCGCGTCCGGCCGTGAACGATCAGCTTGCCGATCAGGCTGTCGTAATAGGGCGGAATGCGGTAGCCCTGATAGGCGCCGCTGTCGACGCGCACACCGAGGCCGCCCGGCGCATGGAAATGCGTGATCGTGCCGGGGGAGGGGACGAAGGTGCGCGGGTCTTCCGCATTGATGCGGCATTCGATGGCGTGGCCCGAGAAAACGATATCTTCCTGCTTGACAGAGAGACCGGCACCGGATGCGACTCGAATCTGCTCGTGCACGAGATCGATGCCCGTGATTGCCTCGGTAATCGGATGCTCCACCTGCAGGCGCGTGTTCATTTCGATGAAATAGAACTCGCCGTCCTCGTACAGGAACTCGATCGTGCCGGCGCCGCGATATTTCATCTTCTTCATCGCGTCGGCACAGATCTGGCCGATCTTCATGCGCTGGTCGACGTTGAGGGCAGGGGAGTTTGCCTCTTCCCAAACCTTCTGATGACGGCGCTGCAGCGAGCAATCGCGTTCGCCGAGATGGATGGCGTTACCTTCGCCGTCTCCGACAACCTGGACTTCGATATGGCGCGGCTTGCCGAGAAACTTCTCCATATAGACGGCGTCGTTGCCGAACGCTGCTGCCGCTTCGGAGCGCGCCGTCGCGACGGCATGCTCGAGATCGGCTTCGGTTCTTGCGACCTTCATGCCGCGCCCGCCGCCGCCGGCTGTCGCCTTGATCAGCACCGGGAAGCCGATCTTGCGGGCAACCTCAAGCGCATTCTCGGGCCTCACCTCGCCATCGGATCCGGGAACGACCGGAATGCCAAGTGCTTCCGCCGTCTTCTTGGCGGTGATCTTGTCGCCCATGAGGCGTATATGTTCGGCCGTCGGACCAATGAAGGTGATGTCGTGCGCGTCGAGGATGTCCGCGAACTTGGCATTTTCCGAAAGGAAGCCGTAGCCCGGATGCACTGCATCCGCACCAGTGATTTCACAGGCAGCGACGATCTGATGGATGTTCAGATAGCTCTCGCGTGAAGGGGGCGGTCCGATGCAGACGCTTTCGTCCGCGAGACGAACATGCATCGCGTCGCTGTCGGCCGTCGAATGTACCGCAACGGTTGCGATGCCGAGCTCCTTGCACGCGCGCAGCACCCGCAGGGCGATTTCGCCGCGATTGGCAATGAGGATTTTCGAGATCATCGCCACTGCCTTATTCGATCACGATCAAGGGTTCGCCATATTCGACCGGGGCCGCATCCTGAACGAGAATTTCGGTGACCTTGCCGGCGCGTGGTGCCGGAATCTGGTTCATCGTCTTCATCGCCTCGATAATCAGGATCGTCTGGCCTTCCTTGACCATCGCGCCGACCTCGATGAAGGGACGGGCGCCAGGCGCAGGAGCCAGATAGGCCGTACCGACCATCGGCGCGGTTACGGCGTTCTTGGAGTTGCGGCCGGTCTCGACAGCCGGTTGAGGTGCCGCAGCGGGCTGTGCGACGGCGACCGGGGGCGGCGCTTGGTAAGTGGGCATTGCCGGCATCGGCATCGCGACAGGCGTGCCGTTGCGCGAAACGCGGATGCGCAAGTCTTCCTGCTCTACCTCGATCTCGGTCAGGTCGGTATCCTTGAGGATATTGGCGAGATCGCGGATCAGCGCCTGGTCGATACCCGGTTTCTTGTCAGCCATGGGAATATGAGCCTCGTCTTCTTCTTATTTCGACTTGTCCGTCAGGTTCTTTAGCGCATGCAGCGCCAGAATGTAACTCTGTGCGCCGAAGCCGCAGATCACGCCCTTGACGGCTGGTGCGATCATCGACTTGTGGCGGAATTCCTCGCGCGCGTGGATGTTGGAAAGATGCAGTTCCACCACGGGAACCGTTATCGCACGAATGGCGTCATGCATCGCAATCGACGTGTGGCCATAGGCGCCAGGGTTGACGGCGATGCCCGCGGCCTTGTCGCCGGCTTCATGCAGCCAGTCGACGAGGGTACCTTCGTGGTTCGTCTGTCGAAACTCGACGTCGAAGCCCAGCAACTTTCCCTCCGACCTGCACATGGCCTCGATATCGGAGAGCGTTTGGGCGCCATAAATGCCCGGTTCGCGCTTGCCGAGAGCGTTCAGGTTGGGGCCATTCAGCACAAAAATCGTCGAGGGCATAAGGGATTCCGGTCCGATGATGGAGGGTTACCTATAGACTGATGGTCCCGCGAGGGAAAGCCCCTTGGGTCCCCGGGGAATTTGTCCACAAGTGGTGGCGTTTGAGGGGAGCGCGACCTGAGGAAAGCCGCTCCACATTTTGCGGCGTCTCGTGGGTTCAGCAGATGGTTTTGCCGCAACTGCGCATGTTCTCCACCTTCGTGGAGATCTCATCAGCGCCGACGGCCCCGAAGACGGCTTCGTTGCCGATCACATAGGACGGTGTGCCAGTGATGCCGAGTTCGTTTGCGAGCGAATAGGCCTCGCGCACGGCAGAGTCATAGGGTGCGTCTACCATCTTCTCCCGCAATTGTTCTTCCGTGACGCCGAGCTTGGCCGCGACAGCAATCGCTGTCTCCTCCGTTGCGCGCTCCTCACCGCCGAGTAGGGCGCGGTGGAAATCGCCGTATTTTTCCGGTGCGATTGCACGGAATGCGGCGCTCACCTTATGGGCAGCGACCGAATCGGGGCCGAGGATGGGGAACTCCTTCAGCACAAAACGGACGTTCTTGTCTTTGGCGATGATTTCGTCCATGTCGGAGAGCGCCCGCTTGCAGTAGCCGCAATTGTAGTCGAAGAACTCGACAATCGTCACGTCGCCCGTGGGGTTGCCGAGTGTCATATCGTACGCGGAATGGAAGATCGCCTTCTCGTTGCTGGCGATCGCTGCCTGAGCGGCTTCCTGCTGCTTGGCGCGTTGCTTGGCTGCAAGCGCCTCCTGCACTTCGAGCATCACCTCCGGATTGGCGAGCAGATACTCCTTGATGAAGGCGCCGAACTCTTCCTTCTGCTTTGCATCGAGCGCGGCGGCCGTCTGCGGCAAGGCTGCGCTAGCAGCAACGGCAAGCAGCGTTCCGGCGGCGATCATCTTCTTGAAGGTCATTCTTTCCTCGTTGTCTTTCCGTACTCTGTCTGTCGTTCATTTCGCACGGCTGCGTCAATGTGCGTGTTTGAAAGACAACAATTTTCCAAGATTCTCGCACTCTCTTAATGCGAGCATAGGGTGCGCCGCGGCGAAACGAAACGGCAAAATCGGCGGAAATGCGGCACTCTCGCACTTGTGAAGGGGGAAATGATCAGGCAAAGGAGCGCGGACACGGTCCCCCTTCTACGGCGCCTCGTGTCTTATCGGAAGCGCAGAGGACGCAGTAGCACTTTGAATGGCTGCATGTTCTTATCCTTAGGTCGGCTACGATTTAAGGAAACATGCAGCAGAGGATTTCCATTGACACAGATGTCGAAACGCAGTGCCGTCGAGCCCTTTCATGCCATGGATGTGCTGGCGGAAGCCACACGGCGCCGCGATGCCGGCCATCCGGTTATCTCGATGGCGGTGGGGCAACCGGTTCATCCGGCCCCGAGGGCGGCCCTTGAAGCGGCAAGGCGTGCCCTCGAGCATGGCCGTCTAGGTTATACGGACGCACTCGGCACGCTGTCCCTGAAGACAGCAATCGCCCGCCACTATCACAACCGCCATGGCATCACCCTCGATCCGCAGCGGATTGCAGTCACGACAGGCTCGTCGGCGGGCTTCAATCTCTCTTTCCTCGCGCTCTTCGACCCGGGTGATTGCGTCGCCATCGCCCGCCCGGGATATCCAGCCTACCGCAACATCTTGCAGGCGTTGGGTCTGACCGTCGTCGAGGTCGAGGCGGGCAGGGAGACCGGCTTCACCTTGACGCCGGAAAGCCTTGCGCGCGCAGCCGAGCGCATCGGGAAGCCGCTCAAGGGCGTGCTGCTTGCAAGCCCGGCCAACCCCACGGGAACGGTGACAGGGCGAGCTGGCCTCAAGGCGCTCGCGGACTATTGCCGCGCGGAGCGGATCGCCTTCATTTCCGACGAGATCTACCACGGGCTGACATTCGTCGGCGAAGAGGCCACTGCGCTCGAGGTGACCGACGACGTGGTCGTGATCAATTCCTTCTCGAAATACTATTGCATGACCGGTTGGCGGATCGGCTGGATGGTGTTGCCCGAGGCGCAGGTGCGTGGCTTCGAGCGCCTGGCGCAGAGCCTCTATATTTCGCCGCCGGAGCTTTCCCAGATCGCCGCAGAGGCGGCGCTCGACGCGCATGAAGAGCTGGACGGTTACAAGGCGGCCTATGCCGGAAACCGCGAACTACTGATGAAGCGCCTGGCGCAGATCGGCCTTGCGATCGCTTCGCCTATGGACGGCGCCTTCTATGCCTATGTCGACGTCAGCCGATTCACCAATGACAGCATGGCCTTTGCGCGGCGGATGCTGGCCGAGATCAATGTTGCGGCGACGCCCGGTTTCGACTTCGATCCTGTGGAAGGCCACCGAACAATGCGCTTCTCCTATGCCGGATCCGCAGCCGAGATGTCGGAGGCAATGGATCGCGTCGCCCGCTGGCTGGCCTGAACGAATGCCGGTTCGATTGGTTATGGCCATCTTTGGAATCCTCGCGGCAAGCGCTTGATGCACCGTCGGCCGTGATTGTTCCGTTGAACGAACGACAGTGGCCGCTATAGCCAAGAAAAAGCCCGGAACGAATCCGGGCCTTTTCATTAGGAGAGATGCACTAGCTCAGAAGAACCCGCGACGTTGCCACCAGCCGCCCTTTTTCGGCTTCGGAGGCTCCTCGTCATTGTTCTCCTTCTTGTTCGAAACATTCGAGGTAATGACCGGTTCGGACGCGATAGTCGCCAGGTCACGATTGGCCCTCGCGGGCTTTGCCTCTTCGAGATCGGCTTCGGCTTCCTCGACAGCCTCCGTTGCGGGATCTATCGTCTCCGGCTGTTCCTCGACTGCCGTCTGCGCCGCCTCATCAGCGTCGGCGTCAGCCTTGGCAGCCTTCTTGCGAGTGCGCTTCGGCTTGGCCGGCTTCGCTTCTTTCGACACCGTCTCCACGGATGCAGCCTCGGCCGAGACCGCATCCGCGGCTACGGGTTCAGCTTCTACAGCTCCTTCCACGGCGGCGTCTTCGCCGGCAGCCTCAGCGGCGAGATCGCCGGCGGCTTCGCCTTCGGTCGTCTCCAGCTTGTTGCGGCGGCCGCCACGCTTGCCGCGGCGCCGACGCTTGCGCTTCTGGTCGCCGTCTTCCGCCGCTTCGGCAGTCTCCGAAATGTGTTCGTCGTCCTCGGCTTCCTCGGCTTCAGCGGCGACGCTCTCCAGCGTCTCGCCAGCTTCGGCTGCGACCGCTTCCGGCGCCTGGACGCCGCCCTTGCCGCGGCGGCGGCGACGGCGCTTGCGCTTGCGGCCGCCCTGTTCATCGGCCTGTTGCGCCTTTGCCTGCTCTGGACGCTCGGCCGCGGTCTCTTCCGCTTCCTCTTCGTCCAGATCTTCCTCGATCACGACGTCTTCTTCTTCCGGTTCCGGTTCGAAATGCAGGAGCTGTTCGATCTTGACCGGATTCTCTACCGGTTCGCCCCGGTCGATGGCGAAATGCTGCGCGCCGACATGGGCGTCAGCCTCGATGATGATCGAGACGCCGAAGCGCTGTTCGTAATCCATGATCGTGCCGCGCTTCTGGTTGAGCAGGTACAGCGCGATTTCGGGGATCGTGCGCACGGCGATGTCGTGCGTCGTGTTCTTGAGCAGATACTCCTCGATGCCGCGCAACACATGTAGTGCGACGGACGACTGCGAGCGGATGTGACCGGTGCCGTTGCAGTGCGGGCAGGTCTGCATCGTGCTCTCTAGAACCGAGGCGCGGATGCGCTGGCGCGACATTTCGAGCAGACCGAAATGCGAGATCCGGCCGACCTGAATGCGTGCCCTGTCGTTCTTCAGGCAGTCCTTGAGCTTTTTCTCGACCGCGCGGTTGTTGCGCTTTTCCTCCATATCGATGAAGTCGATGACGACAAGCCCGGCAAGGTCGCGCAGACGCAACTGCCGCGCCACTTCTTCGGCAGCCTCCAGGTTGGTCTGGAGGGCGGTATCCTCAATCGAGTGCTCGCGGGTCGAGCGGCCGGAGTTGACGTCGATCGAAACGAGCGCTTCGGTCTGGTTGATGATGATGTAGCCGCCCGACTTCAGCGTGACCTGCGGCTGCAGCATGCGATCGAGCTGCGCCTCGATACCGGAACGCGAGAAGATCGGATGCACGTCGCGATAGGGCTGCACGACCTTCGCATGGCTCGGCATCAGCATCTTCATGAAGCTCTTGGCTTCCTTGTAGCCCTCTTCGCCGGAAACGATGATCTCGCTGATGTCTTTGTTGTAGAGATCGCGGATCGAGCGCTTGATCAGGCTGCCTTCCTCGTAGACGAGGCAAGGCGCGGTCGAATTCAACGTCAGCGTGCGGACGTTTTCCCACAGGCGCATCAGATATTCGAAGTCGCGCTTGATCTCGACCTTGGTGCGGTTCGCACCGGCCGTGCGCAGGATCACGCCCATGCCCTGCGGTACTTCGAGGCCGCGGGCGATTTCCTTGAGTCGCTTGCGGTCCTGGAGGTTGGTGATCTTGCGGGAAATGCCGCCGCCGCGGGCAGTGTTCGGCATCAGAACGGAATAGCGACCGGCAAGCGAGAGATAGGTCGTGAGCGCAGCACCCTTGTTGCCGCGTTCTTCCTTGGCAACCTGGACCAGTAGGATCTGACGGCGCTTGATCACTTCCTGAATGCGATACTGCTTGCGGGGCTTGCGAATCTGACGGTCCGGCACCTCTTCCATGGCGTCTTCGGCGCCGACGGATTCGATGATTTCCTTTTCACCGTCGTCGTCATCGTCGTCGTCGCGGCGACGGCGCGTGTCGATTTCTTCGGAAATCGAATCGGTCTCGACCATGGCGGCCATCTCGCCGCTGCCGCCCTCTTCGCCGGCGTCCTGTCTCTCTACAGCCTCGGGAGCTTCTTCGGCTGCCTTCGCCTTGGTGCGACGGGTGCGCTTCGGCTTTGCCTTCGGCTTCTCGGCCACGGCCTCGACTTCCGCAGGCGCCTCGGCGCTTGCTCCGACGACCTCGACGATCTCGGGAACCTCTACGATTTCCGGCTCGGCTTCGACCGGTGACGGCTTCTGCTCGCTCGCCGTCTCGACCGGCTCGACGTCGTCGTCGCGGCGGGCTTCTTCGGCCTCAGCCTTCAAAAGTGCCTGACGATCGGCGAGGGGGATCTGGTAATAGTCCGGATGGATTTCGGCGAAAGCCAGGAACCCGTGGCGGTTGCCGCCGTAGTCAACGAAAGCGGCCTGGAGCGAAGGCTCCACCCTGGTCACCTTGGCCAGGTAAATATTGCCGCGGATCTGCTTCTTATGTTCCGATTCGAAGTCGAATTCTTCTATGCGGTTCCCGCGAACGACAACGACGCGCGTCTCCTCTGCGTGAGACGCATCGATAAGCATTTTCTCTGCCATCTAAGCTGTGCTCCTCGGCGCAACAGTGAAACGGCAGACAGGCCTGCTTCCTTGGGAAGGCTGTCAAACACGTCGAAAGATGCGCCGGATGTGAAAGGTCCTGTTTGGTGCAGGCGATGGTGCAGCAGCCAGACGGCAGCCGGAACGTTCACGTCCCGGGGCCTCTTTACTTCTGACCGATACTGCTGAGTCACATCAAAGACCAAACAAGAATGCCAATGTCCTGGACCTCGAAGGGGAGGCCCGATGAATGCGCCCGCTTGCGGGCATCTGGTGAAAATCACCGTCAAGAACTCCGGCCACCGCCGGAAATTTGCGATCCAGTATACGGGGAGGAAATGCAGCGACGGCGGATGAACACCTGCGGCCGCGTAAGGCATGATACGGTTTGCAACCGGCAGTTCCGGCCCGATCATTCCTGGCGCCAAGCCTCTCTAAAAGCTCCGGCTGCCCGGCCGACGATTCTATCCCGTCAACACTTTCTCCTTGTGACGCTTTTATGGTTTCTATGTCACATTGGCAAGGGAAAAGCCTTTGCCGCCACAATATTGATCGATTCGCTTGCCCCGGTGAAATTGATCGATAAGGGACGCATTCGCGCCAGCGAGTCGCGTTGCGACGCGGCTATCATGAGGATTTTGTCAAGATTTGGTTAACCATGAGGGTTCATTGGTTGAGGGGTTGATGGTTTGCCTGAAGGCAGACCGCTGGTATCTGAAGAAAATAGTGGGGAGCCCGGGGTGATGCCTTCGGCGAAACGTCTGTGTTCT
Organism: Ensifer sp. IC3342; assembly: GCF_020193655.1. Classification (GTDB taxonomy): domain Bacteria; phylum Pseudomonadota; class Alphaproteobacteria; order Rhizobiales; family Rhizobiaceae; genus Sinorhizobium. Next base: position 104,369 of record NZ_JADYVE010000001.1, on the reverse strand, counting down.
ATGCGATCTGTGAAGTTGTGGCGTCGCTCCCTGCGCGCAATCGCCTTTGCCTTTGCTGCCGTGACCGCAAGCGCGGCCTGCGTGCGGGCGGCCGAACCACTGCTGGCTTTCGGTGCCCGGATCGCCGGCGACGACGCCCGAACGCGCATTGTCGTCGAATTCGACCGCAAGCCGGAATTCTCCATCCACTATGTTGCAAATCCGGTCCGCGTCATCGTCGACTTGCCGGAGACGTCGTTCGGACTGAAGCCGGAGAGCCTGGAGCCACGCGGGCTTTTCGACGCCATTCGCTACGGAGGAATGGGGGTAGGCACGTCGCGGCTCGTCCTTTCCGCCAAAGGGCCGGTGGAAGTCAGCCATGCGGAAGTGAAGGCAGAAGAGGACGGTAAGAGCTTTCGGCTTGTCCTCGATGCCGAAAGGATTGACCAAGCCCGATTCGATGAACTTCTCGGAGACCAGCAGTGGACGGGAACGGTGCGTGCGGTCAAGACCGATCGGCCGGTCGCTGCCCCCGTGAAGAACCCCAGCGCCTTCGTGATTGCTGTCGACGCCGGTCATGGCGGCATCGATACGGGCGCGATCGGAACCGTCACAAAGACCGAGGAAAAGCATGTGACGCTCGCCTTCGCGGAGGAACTGGTCGCGACGCTCAAACGCGAAGCCGGTGTCGAGGCGTTCCTCACTCGCGACCGGGACGAGTTCCTGTCGCTGCCGCAGCGTGTGCAGATCGCGCGGCAGAAGGGCGCCAACCTCTTCATCTCCCTTCACGCCGACACGCTGAAACAAAAGGAAATTCGCGGGGCCACGGTCTACACTATCTCCGACAAGGCATCCGACCATCTCGCAGCCAGTTTGGCCGAGCGCGAAAACCTGTCCGACGAGATCGCCGGAGTGCCGCTGCAAAGCGAGCCGGCGGAAGTGGCGGACATCCTGATCGATCTCACGCGCCGCGAAACCCAGGCCTTCTCGGTCAATCTCGCGCGCACCGTCGTTTCGTCCTTCGAAGGGCAGATCAAGCTGATCAACAATCCCCATCGCCACGCAGGTTTCCGCGTGCTGCAGGCGCCGGACGTGCCTTCCATCCTGCTCGAACTCGGCTTCCTATCGAACAAGGACGATGAGAAGCAGTTGCTCGATCCCGAATGGCGCAAGAAGGTGTCGGGTCTGCTTGCGGTTGCCGTTCGACGCTATCGCGAGACGGCTGTCGCAAACGGCGGCTAGTCATCCAAGTTCGGCACATTACAGCAGAGCGCCTGCGCGCCTCATCGGTAGGCTACACCGGGTCGGGGCACCGTGGCGTGCGGGAAGTGATTTGTGTCGCCCGGGTAACAGCGATATGCTTTTCAACAAGATGCGCACGGGATAATCGGAAACCAGCCCTATTTTACTCACAATCCGGGCACTTAGGACAAAGGTGCCCAGATTTGTTGGGGAACAGTGTTGATGCTTGACCTTCCTCGCCATATGAGGGAGCGACGGAAGCGCGTAGCCGCAATACCAGACGATTTCTGACGAAAAGTTTGGCGGGGTCGATTTCGTTTGCGAGAACACGAAGCCTTCGGGCCTTCGCATGGTGCGACGACGACCTGGCAATGGGACGATAATTAGGTACCGGTATCTGACTGATGATCAGACTGATTGGATATTTTTTCGGCATTGGTGCGTTTCTGCTGCTTGGCGTCGCCGCGGCCGTCGCGATCTACCTTGGCGCCATCACCAAGGATCTGCCGGACTACGAGGTGTTGGCGAATTACGCGCCACCGGTAACCACGCGCTTCCACGCCGGCAATGGCGCCCTGATGGCGGAATATGCCCGCGAGCGGCGCCTCTATCTGCCGATCCAGGCGATCCCGGATCGCGTCAAGGCGGCCTTCATTTCCGCCGAAGACAAGAATTTCTACCAGCATCCCGGTGTTGACATCACCGGTCTCGTCCGCGCCATCGCCGTCAACGTACAGAATTTCGGCTCCGGCCGGCGCCCGGTCGGCGCTTCGACGATCACCCAGCAGGTCGCGAAAAACTTCCTGCTGACCTCCGACCAGACGATCGATCGCAAGATCAAGGAAGCAATCCTCTCCTTCCGCATCGAGCAGGCCTACAGCAAGGATCGCATCCTTGAACTCTACCTCAACGAGATCTTCTTTGGCCTGAACTCCTACGGAATCGCCGGTGCCGCGCTGACCTATTTCGACAAGTCGGCGACCGAACTGACCGTTGCTGAATCCGCCTATCTCGCTGCATTGCCGAAAGGGCCGGCCAACTATCATCCCTTCCGCAAGACGGAAGCGGCGATCGAACGCCGCAACTGGGTGATCGACCGGATGATGGAAAACGGCTACGTGACCAAGGCGGATGGCGAAGATGCGAAGAAGCAACCGCTTGGCGTCACCCCGCGTCGCGGTGGCGCTCACCTTTTCGCGTCCGACTTCTTCGCCGAGGAAGTGCGCCGTCAGATCATCCAGAAGTATGGAGACAACGCTCTTTACGAGGGCGGCCTTTCGGTGCGCACGTCACTTGATCCGCACCTGCAGATCGTGGCGCGCAAGGCGCTGCAGGACGGGCTTTTGAACTACGACGAGCGCCGTGGGTTTCACGGCCCGATCAAGACGATCGAGATCGGCGGCGACTGGGGCGAACCGCTCGGCAAGATCGCTGGCCTGAGCGATGTTCCGGAATGGAAGCTGGCGGTTGTCCTTTCGGTCGATACCGAAGGGGCAGAGATCGGTATCCAGCCGGAGAAGGAAGCGTCCGGCAAGATCGTTCCCGAGCGCGTGACCGGGCACATCTCGGCAAAGAACATGCAGTGGGCCTACCGTTCTGCCGGTGGCCAACGCAAGACCGCCAAGTCGCCGGAAGGTGTGCTTGGTCCGGGTGATGTCGTCTATGTGGAGCCGACTGGCGAAGAGGGCGAATATCGACTGCGCCAGGCGCCGAAGGTGCAGGGTGGGCTGGTTGCGATGGATCCGCATACCGGCCGCGTGCTGGCGATGGTCGGCGGCTTCTCTTACGCCCAGTCGGAGTTCAACCGCGCCACGCAAGCGATGCGCCAGCCAGGCTCGTCGTTCAAGCCCTTCGTCTACGCGGCCGCGCTCGACAACGGCTATACGCCGGCGTCGGTCATCCTCGATGCGCCGATCGAGATCGTCGCCGGTGGCCAGGTCTGGCGCCCCGAGAACTACGGCGGCGGCTCTGCCGGTCCTTCCACCCTGCGCCTGGGCATCGAGAAGTCGCGCAACCTGATGACCGTGCGGCTTGCCAACGACATGGGCATGAACATCGTTGCCGAATATGCCGAGCGTTTCGGAATCTATGACAAGATGGCGCCGCTGCTTTCGATGTCGCTCGGCTCGGGCGAGACGACGGTGCTGCGCATGGTTTCGGCCTATGCCGTCATCGCCAATGGCGGCAAGCAGATTAAGCCGTCGCTGATCGACCGGATCCAGGACCGATATGGCAAGACCATCTTCCGCCACGAGGATCGCACTTGCGACAACTGCAACGCCGATGACTGGGCCAGTCAGGAAGAGCCGGTGCTGACGGATAACCGTGAGCAGGTCCTCGATCCGATGACGTCCTACCAGATCACGTCGATGATGGAAGGCGTCATCACCCGTGGCACCGCAGCTGGCAAGATCAAGCTCGATCGGCCGATTGCCGGTAAGACCGGGACGACCAACGACGAGAAGGATGCCTGGTTCGTGGGCTATACGCCGGATCTCGTGGCCGGCCTCTATCTCGGCTTCGATGATCCGGCGCCGCTTGGTCGCGGGGCCACCGGCGGCAGTCTTTCGGCGCCGATCTTCAACGCCTTTATCCAAGAGGCGGTCAAGGGCACGCGTCCGAGCAAGTTCGTGGTGCCGGAAGGCATGAGCCTCATTCCCGTCAACCGAAAGACAGGTATGGCGGCTGTCGAGGGCGAGCCGGATACGATCATCGAAGCCTTCAAGCCGGGCACCGGCCCCGCCGATTCCTTCTCCGTTATCGGCGGGCTCGATCAATATGTCCCGCCAGAGGAGATCCTGAGGAACTCGCCGCAGGCCAACCAGGCGGTGACCTCCGGCTCGAACGGCCTGTTCTGACGCTTTCCATCCAATGCATGTCGCCCAAAGTGTACAGCGGTTTTGGGATAACGACATGCAAAAAACAAGATGATGCCCGTCGCCTTTACATCGGCGGCGGGCGTCGCTATTTGAGCCTCACGTTTTTACGGGTTCACAAGAAGCAGGATCATGCGAAGCGAAATCGAGAACATTGTCGACGAAATCAAGCAGGCCATAAGCCTGCTGAGGAGGCATCTTTGACTGGGACCAGGCGATAAGAAGACTGGACTGGTTGAACAACAAGGCGGAGGATCCGTCGCTCTGGAATGATGCCGCCGAGGCGCAGAAGCTGATGCGCGAGCGCCAACAGCTCGACGACGGCATAAACGGTCTGCGTCGGTTCGAGCAGCAGCTCAATGACAATATCGAGCTGATCGAACTCGGCGAGGAAGAGGGCGACGCAGCGATCGTCGCGGACGCCGAGGAAGCCCTGAAACAGCTGCGCAACGAGGCCGCGAAGAAGCAGGTTGAGGCCATGCTTTCCGGCGAGGCGGATCAGAACGACACCTATCTCGAAGTCCATTCGGGTGCCGGCGGCACGGAAAGCCAGGACTGGGCGAACATGCTGCTGCGCATGTATACCCGCTGGGCCGAGCGCCAGGGCTATAAGGTGGAGCTCATGGAAATCCAGGACGGCGAAGAAGCGGGCATCAAGTCCGCCACACTCCTCGTCAAGGGTCACAATGCCTATGGCTGGCTGAAGACGGAGTCGGGCGTGCACCGGCTTGTCCGTATCTCGCCTTACGACAGCAATGCCCGGCGGCACACCTCGTTCTCGTCGATCTGGGTCTACCCGGTCGTGGACGATTCGATTCAGATCGATATCAACGAAGGCGACTGCCGGATCGATACCTACCGTTCTTCGGGCGCCGGTGGCCAGCACGTAAATACGACCGATTCCGCCGTGCGCATCACCCACATGCCGAGCGGCATTGTGGTGCAGTGCCAGCAGGAGCGCTCACAGCACAAGAACCGGGCCAAGGCGTGGGACATGCTGCGCGCGCGGCTTTACGAGGCCGAGCTCAAGAAGCGAGAGGAAGCGGCGAACGCCGAGGCGGCCTCCAAGACCGATATCGGTTGGGGTCACCAGATCCGTTCCTATGTTCTGCAGCCCTACCAACTGGTGAAGGACTTGCGGACGGGCGTCGAGAGCACGAGCCCCGGCGATGTGCTCGACGGCGAATTGAACGACTTCATGGAGGCGGCTCTGGCCCACCGCGTACAGGGTGGCGCGGATGCCGTTGTCGAAGACCTGAGCTAACAGGTCTCGCATTACTGGATTGTGGGAGGCCGGGCGCTTGCGCCCGGCCTTTTGCATTGTGGCGGTGTCAGTTTGTTGCGCGCTCGATCTTGATGTCGCCGAGATCGTCGATCACCACGGTCCAGGATTCCGGTTCCCTAGCCGAGGGGTCCGTCTTCAGATAGACGGTTGCGAACATCCCGGGTTGTGGGGTGATCCCCGTCGATGTTTCCGGCCGGATGTCCGTGACATAGGGCTTCAAAGCGGTGAATTCTTCCAGCTCTGCCGACGAAACCACCTCAGGGCCGGCGGGTGCCGAGGCAATCTGCTGAAGGTGCACTTGAGCGGTCCCGTCGTTCTGGCGAACCGCAATGAGCTTGTAATAGCCACGCTTCCCGCTCGGCGAGCGTTCCTGCAAGCCGGATGTAGCGCCGCCGGCATTTTTCTCCGCGCTATCTTGCGAAAGCGCGGCGCCGCTTTCCTCCCAATAACCGGTGCTGGTCACGAAGGTAATGTTTGAAGGAAGGATGGCGGATTCTTGCGCCCACAAGTTGCTTGCGGGCAGGGCGAGGCACAGCGCGAGAAACAGAGCTTTAAACATCGGTCGACGCATCCTCCTGAATTGCCTATTCGGCGGGGGCCGGCGGCTACCGTTTTGAACCATATCACATCCGTCTTGCAACGTGTGATTTCAATTGGAGAATTGCTCGGCAAGAATGCGGTCGGACCAGGAATGGTCCGGATCGGAGAGGATGCGGGCGGTCAGCTTTTCGGATTCGGCGATGCGAACCTTGACGACCGACTTTACCTCCTGGTGATCGGCGACCGCGTTGACCGGCCGCTTGTCCGCTTCGAGGATCTCGATCTCGACGGTGACGTGATTGGGCAGCAGCGCGCCGCGCCAGCGCCGCGGGCGGAACGGGCTGACGGGAGTGAGCGCCAGCAGCGGCGCTTCCAGCGGTAGGATCGGACCGTGCGCAGAGAGGTTGTAGGCCGTCGAGCCGGCCGGCGTCGCCAGGAGAAGCCCATCGCAGGTCAGTTCCTCGAGCCTCGTCTTACCATCGATGATGACCTTCAGTTTGGCCGCCTGATAGGATTGGCGGAACAGATAGACTTCGTTGATCGCCAATGCCGTGAATATGTTGCCGTTGACGTCGGTCGTCTGCATCTCCAGGGGGTGAAAGGCATTCTCGACAGCTTTTTCGATGCGGCGATGCAGGTTTTCCGTGCTGTAGCGGTTCATCAGAAAGCCCACCGAACCACGGTTCATGCCATAGACGAGCTTGCCGGAGTTCATCGTCTTGTGCAGCGTATGCAACATGAAGCCGTCACCGCCGAGTGCGACGATCACGTCCGCCTCGTCCGCTTCGTGATTGCCATAAATGGCCTTGAGATCCTTGGCCGCCTTTTGCGCCTCTTCTGCCGGAGAGGCGAGGAAGGCGAGTGTGTTGAACTTGCGGGCCATGAAACTCAGTCCGTCGTCGTGAGAGGGCAGGGCGGTTGGCTTGCTAACCCCATTTTCTGGCACGGCGTTGCCGCGAACGCATCCGAAAAATTGGGAGAAGTCGCATTTTTGCTTTACACGGAATCAGAATATGATAACTCCCAGCGCGGAAAGTGCCCTTATAGCTCAGTTGGTAGAGCGGCTGATTTGTAATCAGTAGGTCGGGAGTTCGAGTCTCTCTGGGGGCACCATCTTTTCAACGGCTTAGCTGCTTCCCATTCATTCAGCTCCGATCAGATGTCGAACGATACCGGTGGTCTCGGGTCGATCTCGACGCAGCGCGACATGGCACTGAGCAGATTGTCGGCAAGATAATCGATCAGGGCCCGCGTTGCCGGCAGCAGCCCGCGGCGAGAGGGGAAGACGAGGTGGACCATTACATCGCCCGATGTCCATTCCGGCAGGACCGGAACGAGGACTCCGGTGCGGAAGGCGCGTTCGCAGATGTGGTCCGGCAATAGCGCAATTCCCATACCCTCGATCGCGGCGCGTTCAAGAATGAGGAAGTCGCTGCAGCCGATAATCGGCCGGTGTCCAATTTCGATGGCGGTTCCGTCAGTATGGCGCAGTCGCCAGATGTCGTTGCTATGTTGCTCGTTTGTCGAAAGCGTCGGCATCTGGGCAAGATTGTCGACGGTGATGCCATCCAGACGGGCGAGAAGCGTCGGGCTTGCCGCAAGCCGCTGGCGCACTGTGCCGAACTGGCGCACGATCAATTGACTGTCGGTATCAAGCTGTTCGCGAGCGCGTAGAGCGACATCGATTCGCTCTTCGACGAGATCAAGGCGCCTGTTGGTCGTCGTGATCAGCAAACGAACGCCGGGATATCGGCGGTGAAAGCCTGGCAGGATATCAGCCAGCATCGGCGTGAAGCCAAATGGGCAACCGAGGCGGACGATCCCCGTCGGCTCGGCGCGCACCGCCGCGATTTCGGCTTCAGCCGCCTCGACGCCTTCCAGCAATCCCTGACAATGCTCGTAGAAGACGGTCCCGATCTCGGTCATGCGCAACTTGCGCGTCGAACGCTCGAGCAGGCGGACGCCAAGTTGCTCTTCCAGGCGGGCAACATGCTTGCTGAGCTTCGATTTTGGGATGTTCAGGTCTCGTGCTGCCGCGCTGAAGCCATTGTTTCTTACGACGGCCGCGAAGAGAGCGATGTCGTTAAGGTCCTGCATTCCTGCCTCCAAGGCCGTCCTTACGCTTAATTGTTTCTATCAGGAAACAGAATGTCAAATATCTGGGCACTTATCCCGCGATTGTTTTCCGATCATATGAGGGGCACCGCAACGCAACATAAAGGTGCCTCCCATGAAAGTCCTTCATATCGACTCCGGCATTCTCGGAGAACATTCGGTTTCCCGTCGCCTGACCGCGGCGATCGTTTCGCAGATCAAGGCCGATCGGCCGGATGCCGAGATCACCTATCGCGACCTCGTGGCCAACGGTGTGCAGCACCTTACCGGCTCGCAGATCATGGCGCCCGCCGATCTCGGTGGCGTCGAGCCGGCTCTCGCCGCCGACGTTCAGAGCGGCCGCCGGATGCTGGACGAATTCCTGGCCGCTGATACGGTCGTGGTCGGTGCGCCCATGTATAACTTCTCCATTCCGAGCCAGCTGAAGGCTTGGATTGACCGCCTCGCCGTTGCCGGCAAGACCTTCCGCTACACCGAAGCTGGCCCGGAAGGGCTTGCTAAGGGCAAAAAGGTCATCATTGCTTCGACCCGCGGCGGACATTATTCCGCTGGCCCGGCCGCAGCCATGGACCATCAAGAGAGCTACCTGAGGACGGTCTTCGGTTTCTTCGGCATCACCGATGTCGAGTTCGTGCGGGCCGAGGGACTCAATCTCGGAGACGATTCGAAGCAGTTCGCGATTGCCGAGGCCGAAAAGGCGATCACTGCCGGCAACGTTCTTCGTCTGGCGAGCTAATACGTTCATCTGGACCGTGAAATATCGGTTCGTTGCGGAGAATGCCGGCTGTGAAAGCAGCCGGCATTCTCCGTTTTTGCTGGCCGTCATTTCGCGTTAATATCCGCTCATGAAACGTCTGCGCGCGATGCCGATTGCAATCCTGTCGCTGGCGGCGATCATGGCCGCCGGAAGCGTTCTTGCGGCGCCCCCCGATAGGCGGTGCACCTGTCGCAATCGCGACGGATCGATATACGAGCTTGGCCAGACCGCCTGCATCAGGGTAGGCGGCATCTCCTATCTGGCGCGCTGCGAAATGAATCTCAACGTGAGCACCTGGAAGAAATTGCGCGACGGATGCCCGACCGCTCAAATCGGAACGGCGGCTATGCTCCTTGATTGATGCCGTGCGTCTAAATCTTCAAGAACTTTCGGGCCGCATACATGGCGATCGCCGCAGCGTTCGAGACGTTTAGCGACTTGATCGCTCCCGGCATGTCGAGCCGGGCAAGCGCCCTTACCGTTTGCCGCGTCTTTTGCCGCAACCCCTTTCCTTCCGACCCCAATACGAGGGCGATCCTGTCGCCGGCGAAAGTGCCTTCGAGCGGTTCCGGACCTTCCGAATCGAGCCCGATTGTCAGAAAACCGAGCTTGTGCAGTTCGTCTATCGCATCGGCGAGGTTGGTGATCTGGATGTAAGGGATCAGTTCCAGCGCGCCGGAAGCGGATTTCGCCAGGACACCCGACTCGGTCGGGCTGTGCCGCATCGTGGTAATAAGTGCGCCGGCATCGAAGGCGACCGCGGAGCGCATGATTGCGCCGACATTGTGGGGATCGGTCACCTGGTCGAGGACCAAAATCAGCGGGCAGTCGCGCAGCGCCTCAAGTCTTCGGTGCGGCAACGGCCGCGTCTCCAGCATCACGCCCTGGTGGATGGCGTCCGGTCCGAGAATCCTGTCCAGATCCTGTGGTGTCACGACTTCGGTCGGAAAGGGAAGCGCAGAGAGGTCGCCGAGCTCCAGCCGGGCAGCCGCGTTCTGGGTTACAGAGAGGCGAACGATTTTCCGCTCCGGATTGTTGAGGGCGGCGCGAACGGTGTGTAGACCGTAGAGAAGCACCTGCTCGGGCGCCAGCGCCGGAGGCTTCCAGTCGGCCGGCATCTTATTGCGCTTGTCCTGCCTGGGCGTGGGGATCTCGCCACGCTCGCGCCGGGCGTCGCGGTGGGCGCGCCGGAGATTGGCATAATGGGTGTCCCTGGCGCTCGTGTCGCCGCTCTTGCTCTTGCTCATGTGGGTCTTATAGTGAGGTTCGATCGCCGTTGGAAACGCTTTCGGCAATCTTCGTCGGCGCTGCTGTGGAGAATTTCTGAAATTTTGCGTTTCGCCGTGTTGACAGGACGAAGGAGGGCGGTCATATACCCGGCGCAGATCGCGAGGCGGCAGCAAACGCAGCCGCTTCCTTCACGATCTCAAATGCTTGGTCGATTGATCCCGACAGAATAATGGAGGGATGCCCGAGTGGTTAAAGGGGACGGACTGTAAATCCGTTGGCTCAGCCTACGTTGGTTCAAATCCAACTCCCTCCACCATTCTGCTTCAGGATCGAAGGCCCGCGGGTATAGCTCAATGGTAGAGCAGCAGCCTTCCAAGCTGAATACGCGGGTTCGATTCCCGCTACCCGCTCCAGTTTATTCCAGCATTGCGAAAGACAGCTCAGGCTGCGCTTCAAGTAAAAGACGTATGTCGATGATTGTGCTTGTGTTCGCGCGTTCAATGAGCAGCCGCCCAGATATCCGGCCCGTCGTTCGATCCCGCTGCGCTGAGCGGCTGTGCAGCACCGTCCCGGCGCACGCAATTAAGTCTTGCGCAAATCCCGGGAAACCCTTAAACGGCTCGACAAACCGGCCGAGCCGGCTGATCCATCTTATTTGACCACAGGAAACGTACCCATGGCAAAGAGCAAATTTGAGCGCAACAAGCCGCACGTTAACATTGGCACGATTGGCCACGTTGACCATGGCAAGACGTCGCTGACGGCAGCGATCACGAAGTACTTCGGCGAGTTCAAGGCGTATGACCAGATCGACGCTGCGCCGGAAGAAAAGGCCCGTGGTATCACCATTTCGACGGCGCACGTCGAATACGAGACGCCGAACCGTCACTATGCGCACGTCGACTGCCCCGGCCACGCCGACTACGTCAAGAACATGATCACCGGCGCGGCGCAGATGGACGGCGCGATCCTGGTTGTTTCGGCTGCCGACGGCCCGATGCCGCAGACCCGCGAGCACATCCTGCTCGCCCGCCAGGTCGGCGTTCCGGCAATCGTGGTGTTCCTGAACAAGGTCGACCAGGTTGACGACGCCGAGCTGCTCGAGCTCGTCGAGCTCGAAGTTCGCGAACTGCTGTCGTCCTACGAATTCCCGGGCGACGACATTCCGATCATCAAGGGCTCGGCGCTCGCCGCGCTGGAAGATTCCGACAAGAAGATCGGCGAAGACGCGATCCGCGAGCTGATGGCAGCGGTTGACGCCTACATCCCGACGCCGGAGCGTCCGATCGACCAGCCGTTCCTGATGCCGATCGAAGACGTGTTCTCGATCTCGGGCCGCGGCACGGTTGTGACCGGTCGCGTCGAGCGCGGCATCATCAAGGTCGGTGAAGAAGTCGAGATCGTCGGCATCCGTCCGACGACGAAGACGACCTGCACGGGCGTTGAAATGTTCCGCAAGCTGCTCGACCAGGGCCAGGCCGGCGACAACATCGGTGCGCTCTTGCGCGGTGTCGACCGCAACGGCGTCGAGCGTGGCCAGATCCTGTGCAAGCCGGGTTCGGTGACGCCGCACACGAAGTTCAAGGCGGAAGCCTACATCCTGACGAAGGAAGAAGGTGGCCGTCATACGCCGTTCTTCACCAACTACCGTCCGCAGTTCTACTTCCGCACGACGGACGTGACCGGCATCGTGACGCTGCCGGAAGGCACGGAAATGGTGATGCCGGGCGACAACGTGACGGTTGACGTCGAACTGATCGTGCCGATCGCGATGGAAGAGAAGCTGCGCTTCGCCATCCGCGAAGGCGGCCGCACCGTCGGCGCCGGCATCGTCGCATCGATCATCAAGTAGTGATCGCGAAGACGATGCCGTCAGCTGCCGACGGCAGCAAGAAAGGTGCAAATGGCGTGCAAGCGCGATTTGCACGCGGCGCCGGCATCGTCGCTTCCATCATCAAGTAATTCCGGTTAGCCCGGACTTCGAAGGCCTCGCAGACAACTGCGGGGCCTTTTGTCTTGACCGATGAATGCCCATCCTGCGCTTTGTTCCGATGTACGCGAGAGCGCTTGGAATCCGGTGTGCGGTCGCCCATGAGCATAAGGTCGTCACAGATCTGCACTATCTTCCGACCCTGACGATTTTGCCGGAATGGCAACGGTTGTGACCGAGGATCGGAATCCCAAATGAAAAGACGCATTGCTACGCGCCTCGCCGCGGTCGGCATCGCCTTTGTCTGTGCCGGGCCTGCTCCGCAAGCAGCATCGGCCGCCGACGACGACCCGCTTATCTGGGTGCCCGCAAAGACCGGAACCAATGCCTACAGGCTGCGGCTCGGTGTGCGTTTCCCCTGGCGCTGGGACACCACCGCGGGGGCAGAGTTTTCGATGGGGGCGGCGCCGTCGGGCAAGATCAAGCCGGTCGCAGCACCAATGCGTCTCTGGGGGACGCTTTCGAGCAAGAGCGGGCGGGCGGCTACGCGTTCCTCGCAGGTCAGCATGGACTTCAACGCCTTGAGTGGCACCGGCAATGTGGGCGCAGCTACGGCGCGCACATGGATGGTTACGCCGACAGTCGATGCGGAGATCCAGCGCAGCATAGCTCTTCAGTGCAATGCCTATGAGAACAGTTGCACCAAGCCGAGATTGACGCAAACAGCCAGGCTTGCGTCTCCGGCGACCCGGACGTCACTTGTCGCGCAGGGCGAGCTTTCCGGCGACGGTATCAGCGGCTTGAGCCGCATTGGCTTGGAACAGAAGTTTGGCAACTTGCAACTCGGTGCCGGTGTCGTCGACCCACTGTTGGCGCCCCGTAGCGTGTTTGATATTCGCTACAGCCTGAAATGGTGAAACGCCCTCATCAGGTATGGCGTTCAGTGTCCGGAGCGATGCGCAATACGGGTACACCTTGTGCAAAAGCACAAAGCGCCTAACTATTCTATTCTGTTTTCGTGGGGAGGCATCATGAAGAAGCGGATTCTCTTTACCGGCGGCGCAGGCAAGGCCGGACGGCATGCTGTGCCTTATCTCGTCGAAGCGGGTTATGAGGTACACAATGTCGACCTTGTTCCGCTCGACAGCCCCGGCGTCACCAACCTGATCGCCGACATCACCGACAGCGGCCAGATGTTCAATGCGCTCTCGATGCATCGGGACTTTCCCGATCTCGATCAGGGGCCGCGCGCCTTCGATGCGGTCGTACACTTTGCCGCCATTCCGCGCATTCTCATCAAGCCGGATAACGAGACCTTCCAGGTCAATGTCATGGGCACCTACAATGTGATCGAAGCGGCGGTGAAACTCGGCATCCGCAAGATCATCGTTGCCTCGAGCGAGACGACCTACGGCGTCTGCTTTGCAGAGGGCCATCGCGATTTCCATCATTTCCCGCTCGAGGAGGACTACGACGTCAACCCGATGGACTCCTACGGTCTTTCAAAGGTCGTGAATGAGAAGACGGCGCGCGCCTTTGCGGAGCGCTCGGGGTTCGACATCTACGCATTGCGCATCGGCAACGTGATCGAGCCGCATGAATATGCGAATTTCCCGCATTATTTCGCCAATCCCGAAATCCGCAAAAGGATTGCCTGGAGCTATATCGACGCACGCGACCTCGGGCAGATCGTCAAGCTCTGCATAGAGAAGGACGGCCTCGGCTTCGCGATATTCAACGCCGCGAACGACACGGTTTCAGCCAACACGCCTTCGGGTGAGCTCGCTAGTCGGTTCTATCCGAATGTTCCCTTCAAAAGAGAGATCGGCGAGTTCGAAGGCCTTCTCTCGAACAGGAAGATTCGCGAGGTCCTCGGGTTCAAGGAGGAACATGACTGGCGGAAATACGTTAAGTTGGAGAACTGAGGCGCCGCGACCGCCTGCGGCATCGACAGCGTTCTACTGCGTGTCTCCTTAAATCGACCTCGATTTAAGGACAAAGACATGCAGCAATTCAAAATGCTACAGCGTCCTTTGCGCGTCAGCTGAGACGCGCGGCGCTGGAGGCGGTCTGTGAAAATTTCGTGGAACTTTTTTCCCTTTTGGTGCAAATGCGCTTGAAAGCGTCGGGCAAACTGAATATGAAGCCGCTGACTTGAGACGCGTGCGGGCCTTTCGGTCGGTCGGCATCTCGGTCTAGGGGTATAGCTCAGTTGGTAGAGCGGCGGTCTCCAAAACCGCAGGTCGGGGGTTCGAGCCCCTCTGCCCCTGCCAGTTCTTTCAAGCGCTTGGCACCGGAATCCCCGCACGGGCGATGCACTTCCTCCAAACGGGCGGCAGAAACGGGCAGCAGAGGCTGTTCCAAGCGGATCATCGGTGTCCCTCCCGCGCCGGCCCCGAGGGCGCGGACCCCGGCCCGACGGGCGGCACCGCCGGCTGTTGTGCAGGCGCGCGGCGGGCGCGTCCCTCCGCCAGCTTCTCCCATCTCCCGCGTGCTCCCTGTCCGCCAGGCGGCAGCTCGTGCATCCACCGGTGCACGTCGGCCACCCACCACACCAGCCTTCCGCCGGGAGTGCGCCGCGGCTCCGGAAAGAGCTCCCCGTCGACGTAGCGCCAGAGCGTGGTACGCGAGAGTGTGGTGAGTTCGCTCACCTGCCGTCGCGTCAATAGGCCTGTCATGTCGTCCCAGAACATCGAAGTCGGCTCCAAACACGCGCAATACCGTTCGGATCTGCGTCTGCGGCGAACCCCTCATTCCTGCTGATGCCCTTAAGCTTGAGGCGTTTCTAGCACGAAAATGCCACGAAGTCCAGCATATGAGGATTTAGGTTCTAATGAGGCGCCGCCAACGCGTTTAATTGTCAACAATTATGCGGGTGGCGTGGAAAATGGTTCCAGGCCGAGTCCTTTGGGATGGGTTTCGATCCGCCCCCTCGGGAAAGGCGCACCGATGCGTTCGAAGGTCGGTGAGGAAAGTTGACAATACGCGCTGGAAGACATGAGACCTATGGTGTGCCGCGCCCTTGGCTTTGGCGCTGCGACCACAGATGGATTCTAGCTCTGACCAGCTTTGCTTGCCCGCGAGTTGTCGATCAGACCCCAGCCTTGTCCGTCTTTCGGTCGAACGAACACGACACCCTGATTCTCATAATAGGTCTGAAGGAGGATCGATGCATGCGTCCGGTCGAGTTCTCCGGATTCAAGACGCTGAATGGTACGCCTTGAGATGCCCGCCGCTTCTGCGGCAGACACCTGCTTCAAACCGAGCATTTCTCGCGCGGCTCGAAGTATGTTGGGTGGAGCGATCATCCGTTCGAGATTGCACGTGCCGAGACGAGTAGCAATCTACGTTCGTCGGCCATCGCTGTTAATCAACGAAATTTCAAGGATTCAAAAAAGTTTATGACGCCGGAGGCGTCGCAGGTGACGCCTGACGGATCGCGTGCTACAGAGCTCTCCGCACGACAACCACAAAAGGATTCGACCTTTGACTTTTCGATTCAATGATCCGGGCGTCGCACGACGAATATTCGACGATCTCCAGCGAGTTGAAGACGGCACACTTGATACGTCCTCCATCCTTGCCGATGCGCCGACTCTGAGCGCCTACAAACTTGTCCTCGGATGGTCTCACGCCCTTAGCGGGATAGTGCACGGTCACCCCCGTCTGCAGGATGGGCGCGAGATCGTCACGAGCCAGCTCTTTTACCTTGATCCAGAGCACGGACTCGCCCGGACCATGAACCGCTGGTACCGCCTTGGCCGGCCCCACGGGTACGAGGGGAACTGAGATGAAAGTCACAGCGCATGATCGGCGGGCCTCCAAGATGCTCCGAATGCCGAATGTTTTTCTGGCGTTTTGCGGGTTGCGAAGGGCCTTGAAGAAGGCCTCACGACCTTTGAAGCTAGGGAAAGACGGTTTCGTCGTTTTCGTGACTCCGATCGGCTACCGGGCGGAGGACTATCTTGCTGCTGCCCGCCACGTCGCAGGCACAAATCCCGACGACTGGTTTGACGAACATATAAGAGTGCGGTTCGCCCGCCCTCCGGCAAAAGACAAAAAGGCCGGAGCTTCAGTTACGGTCTTTGATCTCGCCGGCTTGGCTGTCCTGATCGCAACGAACATCAACGAGGTCCCGCCGGACGTACGTCTTGCGGCTCTGGATGTGCTGTCGGTAGAGCCTCCGTCCGCCAGACAGATACAGGCTGCTCGACGTCTTTCCGGACGGTCTCCTATTTCGGACGAAATGGCCGCAACGCTCGCTCTCAGACCGCAAAACCTCATGATCGCGGCTATCACCAAACCGTCTCTCGACCTTCACCATATAGCCGCGCTTGCCGATATCGAACACTCCGCCGCAGGCGAGCCCAACCTCTTCGAACTTCCAGGATACGCGGAAGTGAAGCCCTGGGCGAAAGGGATTCGTGCCGATGTGGCCCGATGGCGAGCCCGAAAACTTCCCTGGAAGGAAGTCGGCGGAGGAGCCGTTATCGTCTGCCCTCCCGGCACCGAGAAGACCCTTTTCGCAACTGCGCTCGCCAATGCGTTGCGAATGCGGCTGATAAAGACCACCGTTGGCAAATGGCAATCGGCCGGGCGTCTCGACGATACATTGAGAGCGATGAGAAGCAGTTTCGACGATGCCAACGATGGGCGAGGAACGGTCCTGTTCATCGACGAATTGGACAGCATAGGCACACGGCCGGCTTCGCCGACGGGCCGCCACAATGACCGCGATTGGCAGGTGGTTCTCGATGAATTCCTCAGCCTTCTCACGAGTCTGGGTGAAGGGGTTATCGTGATCGGAGCGACCAATCTCCCCGATTGGATCGATCCTGCCATCCTGTGCGCCGGCAGGTTGGAACGCCGATTTTCTCTCGCGCTACCCGATAAAATCACTCGAGCGGAAATCCTGTCTTATCACGCGGGAGGAACCTTGGATTTCGAATCCTTGCTTGAGATCGCCGAGGATCTGGACGGGTCGTCCGGCGCTGACTTGGAAATGCTGGTTCGTGACGCGCGCAAGAATGCACGAGACGAGGATCGGGATCTTGAGCTGCACGATCTGCGAGACCAGCTTCCGGAGAAGCGACCCTTTACGCCGGAGCAAATGCTTCGGCTAGCCGTGCATGAAGCCGGTCATGCGCTGGCCTCGCTTGCAGTCGGATATGCGTCGAGCGCAACAATCTCGATTAAAGTTAGCTTCAATGCTTCTGCATCCTCCTTCCCTGGGGGACTGACTGAATATGAAGTTGTCGAGGACTGGTTTCCCACGGAAACGAGTCTCCGTGCGCGCATCGCAGTTGCGCTGGCCGGAATGGCCGCCGAGTTCGTGGTGTTCGGAGATCGGTCGATCGGATCCGGGGGCGTCATGGGAAGCGATGTTGAACGAGCCACCGCTCTCGCGCGGCGGATGGTCGGCACCTACGGTCTCGGCAAGACTCCCATATTTCTGGACACGGTCGAGCGCGTGAGCGAAATGTCGATGCCTGAGAGATTCGAGCAAGAAGTCCTTGAGATTGTTGACACTGAATACGAGCGGGTGCTCGACATGCTTGGCGCCGGACGGGATCGCGTAATCGCTCTCGCTGAGCACGCAGTGGTTCATCGATCTGTAAGGATTGATCGCGGGAAAAGAGATGAGGCCGCATAGAAATCGCAGTCTCTCAAGGATCGAGCGTTCATCGGTACGGTTCGGCTCAAACGGAAGGATTCAAGCTCCCGCAAGCGACGAAGTGCGCCGCAGTAGCGTGGACGATTTCGCCGTAACCCAGAGGCCGGACCGGAAAGGATTCAAGACAAGGGTCAATGGCCGAGTCACAAACGCTCGTTGAGGGGTTCATCGTACTTGTCGTTGACGTAGGCGAAAGCGCCTGCGGCCTGGGGAGGCATTTATCGAGGCTGGAGCCACGGTTTTCGTGGTCCGCTATGGAGAGTCGAACCGCGAGCCGCAGCTCTTTTGCTCCCGATGTCGGTGATCGATCCTGACACCCTCGATGAGAGCGTGCTGCGGGCGCTGGCATTCAAATCGGTATCCGACGTCGCGTTCGCACCCGCAATCTTTGCCGAAATCAAGGAGACCCTCGATGACGCAGGATGAGTTCCACGCACAGCTCCGAAAGCAGTTCGGTGTCCGCGTTCCCTGCTCCGCCGAATTCATCGACATCCCTGCAAACCTTGAGCAGGTTGTTGCCGACTTTTTTGAACGGCTGTCTGTCCTCGATCCCAATGCCACGCTGCGCGTTCTCCGCATCTGGATCGACAGCAAGCTCCGTATCGCCGTCGACGGCGGTCTTGCCGGACTTGATGACGTGATCCACGACGCAGAAGACGCAGCCCACAAGATCCTGGAGGCCGCGCGCTTTCCGCTGCACCCCGACAGCGACTGGCACGAAGCCATGGTCGCGCGCTACGGCCATGCAGTTCCGTCGCTGAATCGACTGGGCTTTCGGCGCGGCCTGCAGACTATCGTCGCCGAGATGTACGAATTCCTCTTCTTTCACGGCTTGCTCGACGCGGTCGGTATCCTCGGCATCGTGACACGCTCGGCGGCCTTCGTCGTCATCGACGCTCGCTACAAGCCCGGCATCTACGAAGACGATCGTATCTCGCTCGATTTCGAGTTCGAAAAAACGCAGGAGCGGCTCTCGGAGTCCTGCGAGCATTGCGGTCGCGGCGGCGCGATCATCGCGAAAGCTGGCCTGGAATCACGCCTGGCAGATCCCGACGTCGAATTCGGTGATCGTCTCCTCTGCATGGAGTGCTACGAATCATGGAGGTTCCATGACTGACGAAGAGTACGGCTATCTCGTCTCCAGCCACGGTCGCGCTCTCCCTCCGCGAGATCATATCCGTCTTCCCGACAATCAGGCGCCAACGCTGGAATCCTTGCTGCGAGTGATGACGGAGATGGGTGTCGATAAGGAAGATCCCAAGGCATTGCCTCTCTTTTCTCCTCCGGCGCTACCGACCGTAAGCCTAGAGCAGAAGTTCCTGCTGGGCACTTTCCACCGGCAACAGCGTCATTGCATCGACCGGCAACGGCCGCTGTAGTGCCCTCGCGTCCTTCCAGTCCGCCGTCAGCCACAGTTCGATCTCTGCCGGGTCCGTGAGGATCACCGGCATCACCTTCGGATGGATCGGCTTGACCAACGCGTTTGCCTCGCAGGTGAGGAAGGCGAACAGCTCGTGCTCGCCGACACGCGGGTTCTTCATCGAGCCGCGTGCGCCCTTCCATGGTGTCCAGATGCCGGCGAAGAAGGCGAGGGGCTGCTTGTCGTCGATCGCGAACCAACGGCAGTCTTCTTCGGCTTGGTGTCCTCATATTCGCAGAAGGCCGTCCAAGGCACGATGCAGCGGTTCTTTACACCGGCTGAGGTCGACCTACCTACAGGTCAATCGAATCAGCAAGTCAGCGGCGCGCTCGGATCACAAACCATCGAAGCTCTTGCGGTGTTCGGGCGCTTGAAATGGGAGCGTCTCTCCAGGGGAGGGGAGAAGGGCGCTGCCTTGGTAGGTCGACTCGGTGGTCTGCGGGGGGAAGATGGGTTCCCGACCTTGCCGCGACTAATGCGGCGACCCTGCAGCTATTCCAACGGCCTCCATTCTCTCAAGATCGCCCCAGTCGCGTCTACGGACCTCCCTGAAAATAACCAGCCAAAAAGGCGAGAGGTTCGGAGTTCGTTCCTCCATCGCGGCGCACGCTGCTACCGCCATCACGCACATGTCCCGCAGATACTCGTCTGTCCATTCCTCGATTCGTGAAAGGTCGCTCATGCGAGATCTCCGTTCCCCCGGAGAGCGTAGAGCGTCGCGGTCCGAGCTGGCGACTAGCAAAACTATTAGTGAGGGATCCGCTTAGAGACGCGCCGAGGCACTGATCAGCGGAATTGGCGTAGGCCCCTCGCTCATCCGCATCTCGACTACCTGCACTTCGACATGGAGACCTCGGTGGGCCGCCTGGCGAACCGTCTCGTTGAACACCCGCATCGCTTCACGCAGGTATTCGGCCGCTTCGCGCTGTTCTTCTGTCATTGCTGCTTCCGCCTTTTATTGCTCGACCGGATCGAGAATGTCTGCCGTATCGTTCTTCGGTGAACTGACCTTCCTGTCAATGGGCCACATCGTCATCAGCTCTGCCCTGAACGGCGTCATCAGGTCGTGGGGATCTGGCTCCGGCGACAGCCAGCGTTCATAGTCTTGCGGGTGCAGGAGGACCGGCATGCGGTCGTGGATCGCGGCCATCATCTCGTTCGGAGGGCAGGTGATGACGCAGAAGGTGCGGATGTCCTCGTCAGTCTCGGGATTACGCCACGTCTCCCATATTCCGGCAAGGCGGATCCAAAGCATCTCGGCGCGCGCATCGGTATCACCGCCGTGCTCCACACATGGGGATCAGCGATGACGCACCATCCGCATGTCCATATGATCGTGCCGGGTGGCGGCATCGCGCCAGACGGAAGCCGATGGGTATCGTCGCGCCCGGCCTTCCTGCTCCCGGTGCGGGTACTAGGCAAGCTGTTCCGCCGGCTGTTCCTTACCCGGCTGCTCGCGCTGCACGATACCGGTCGGCTTACCTTTTTCGGATCGATGGCGCACTTCATCGACCGGCGGGCATTCCAGCGGCACTTGGCACCCGTCCGGAAGAAGCGCTGGGTGGTTTATGCCAAGGCGCCCTTCGCCGGGCCCCAGGCCGTGCTTGCCTACCTGTCGCGCTACACCCATCGGGTCGCGATCTCCAACAGCCGCCTCATCCGCTTCGACAAGGACAGCATCACCTTCCGCTACAAGGACTACCGCCGCCGCAGCGCCGACCGTCAGCAGGTGATGAGGCTCGCAACCGATGAGTTCATCCGCCGCTTCCTCATCCATGTTCTGCCGCATGGCTTCCACCGCATTCGGCACTACGGGCTGCTCGCCGGCTCCGCCCGCAAGGCCAGCCTCGCGCTCGCTCGCGAACTGCTGAACGTCGCCGCGCCACCTGATGACGATACCCCGGACGAACCGGACGCCTTCCGTCCGCCATGCCCATGCTGCGGCGGACGCATGATTATCGTCGAGATCTTCGAACGGTGGAGGCAGCCGCGTGGACCGCCAAACAAAACCCCACCGGACCGGGAGACTGCCTCATGACCCGGCATGGCATGATCCGACCTTCCGCCGCAGGCACTCAGCCTCCGGCGAGCGGCACCCACGCGTCCACGCCGATGATCGAAAGTAAAAGCTGCGCGTCCGGCCGCCTGACGAACCAACAACACCGCGCGAAGGCACAACAAAATCGCCTAGCCGGATTCATCCCGGCGCCTGCTGACGACGGTCGCGCCATCGACGAAACAGCCCGAAGTCCGAAATCCCCATAGCTATCGCATCGCCTGCCGCCCGCGGGTTCCTTCCTCGGTGACTTTCGTACGCCTCCCGGCGCCCGAAACCCTTCACGGAACTCGACCGGCAGCTTTTGAGCGTGGTTTGTGACAAGCTGCCGTTCGCAACAACGAGCGCTTACAACATCCAAAATGCCTATCTCGGGATGCGCTCAATTTCGTTAGCATGGAGGTCTCAAGGCCGTGGTGATCCACCTGCGCAAGCCGTGGCGGATTGGTTCAACAACAGACGCTGCTCGAGCCGATCGGCAACACTCCACCCGCCGAGGCCGAAGACTACTATACTCAGCTTATGCCGTGCCGATCACGGCGTAGGCCTCCGGCAAATCGGTCTCCGGGAAACCGGTGCGGTTCAATGCGGCTCGTTTACTGGATTGCCAGCCGCGTTTAACAGTTTATCTTGTCGTTCTGCGCCTCAGCCGGGCTTGAGACCTTTGCGCGAACCAAGGAGGAGAGCCATTGGCGCCCAACCTAAGTCACCTCGCGTCGGATCGGGACGGCCCCACCGAACTCCACGAGCCAGCAGCGGCATTGCGTCGAACGGTCCGGGATCAGCTCGAGAATGCCGTCGACGCGGTGACCAAGGGGCTGGGAACTTACGAGAGCCTTCGGAACCTCAGCGAGGTGATCGGCGGGGAGTATGGCGACCGCGTCATCTTCGAGTTGATCCAGAACGCCCACGACGCGCACCGGGAGGGCCATGACGGGCGCATCCTCCTGCGGCTGGTGATCAGAAGCGGAGCCGACGGTGACCTCTACGTAGCCAACGGCGGCAGGGGCTTTGACTGGGATAACGTGAAGGCGATCCGTAACGTCGGCGTGTCGAGCAAGACGGTTGGCGAGGGGATCGGCAACAAGGGTCTCGGCTTCCGCAGCGTAGAGACGCTCACGCACGACCCTCGGATCTATTCGCAGGCTCGAGCACGGCTCAACAAAGCTTTCGACGGCTTCTGCTTCCGTTTCGCCGGCCCGGAAGAAATCCTCTCCGAAGTTTCGGCTATCGCCCGTGCCGACGTAGCTCGGGAGGTCGCCCGAACGCTGCCCCGCTATCTCCTGTCCGTTCCCATTATAGATCAGCCGGCCGACATCGCCGCCTTCGCTCAGGAAGGCTTCGCTACCGTGGTCCATGTTCCGATCTCGACCCAAGCGGCGCTGGCGACTGCGCGAAAGCAGGTCTTGGGACTTCTCAGCGCCGAGGCTCCGTTGCTGCTCTTCCTCGACCGCCTCCGCGAGGTGACGGTCGAGATCGCGGAAGGGGGCGCGGTTCACCGCAAGGTTTTGTCCCGCGAGGTCAAGGAGCGGCTTCAGCCGAACGAGGAGAGCGGCAGCGAGTACGAGATCGTCGATATCCAGCCGGCGGGCGAGCGCTACCTCGTGGCCAGGAAGACCGTTGACCGGGAGAGGCTGCTCGCCGCAGTGGAGCGCAGCCTCCCGCAGGAGCCCCAACTGGCACGATGGCGGGACTGGCGTGGCGAGCCGAAGGTCGCAGTGGCGGTCGCCCTCGACAGGCCGGACGCCCGCCCTGGGCGCATCTACAATTTCCTGCCCATGGCGGCGGAGATGCCCGCCCCAATCGCTGGGCACGTCGACGCTCCGTTCTACGCCAGCATCGATCGGAGGCGCGCGAATTTCGAGTTGCCGCTCAACGCGTTCCTGCTCGACGCGCTGGCCGAGACTGCCGTTGTCGCGGCGTCGGAACTCAAGCCGTTCTCAGCGAAGCTTGGGAGCGGGCCTCTCTTCGATCTTGCCGCTTGGGATGCGGCGGACGCCAAGCGGCTGGCGTCGGCGTGGAGAAGCTTGGGCGTAGACTGGACCAAATGCGCGTGCATTCCGGCGGCGGACGATGAGAGGTGGACCTCGCTTGCCGCGGCATGGTTCTGGAAAGAGTCCGGTTATCGTCTGTTCCGCGCTAGGCGGCTCGTCAAGGCGGGCGCTAAGAACCTCGCTGATCCGGATTTGGGCCCAGCGCGCCTGGATCGTCTGACGAGTCTCATTCGCGCTACGGGAACCGTGGCCGAGCCGGGCGGAGACACGCTGGCGAATTGGACGCAGTTGATCGCGGCCGCACTGCTCGAAGAGAAAGCGTCTCCGAAGACGTGGGGCACCTTCTACGAGGAGATTCGCCGTGCGTTCGGCGGCTTGCACACCCTGCAGAAGCTGAAGGGAAAACCTTTTCTGAAAGGTCGAGACGGCAAGCTGCATGCGCCGCCCACGGCTGGTGGCGCAGATCGTGCAGTCTACATCCGGCAGGATGGTGTTTCGCGCCGGCGGGATCGGAATCGCGCTCCGTTGCCGCCCGCCAGCCTCGCGCGCAAGCTGGCGATCTTCGACGAGAACGTACCCCTCAAGCCGGAGGTCGTCGCTGACTTTGTCAAGGCGGGTCTGGTTCGAAGGTACGACGCGCTTGAGTTGCTTGAAGGCCTTCCGCAGCTCTTCGGCGATCACCCGGCCCCCGGTCGCCGCGCCGACGCCCTCCAGTGGGCCTTCAACGTGTGGCGTGCCGAGGGCGTGAAGGCGGAAAAGGTCCTGTCGCGCATCGACCTTCATGTCGAAACGCGGGGTGGTTGGCGGGCGGCAAGCTCGTCCTTCTTCTCGGGTGCTTGGACGTCCGACGGTCGCAAGCTGACGACTTACCTCGCCGAAGTGGCTGCCTTGTCGGCTGACTGCCGCCGAGCAGCCGACGCGTTGCTGGTCGACGAACCCGAATGGGCGCCGCGTTCCGACACCGGACGCCGGGATTGGAGCGCCTTCCTGAGGGCCGTCGGCGTTCGCGATGGCCTGCCTCTCATTGCCGACGACGCTGCGCCGGCGTCAGGAACGCCTTGGAACCTGTGGTCCAGCTTCCTCAACACGCCCGTGCCGCAGGTCGGGCGCGATGCCGGCTGGTTGAAGCTGAACCGCTCCGTTAAACTGAAGAACCCGATGACTCTGTACCAGCGACGCGGCGAGCTTTGGCGCCTCCCCGGCCAGTTGGAGCACGAGCGGATGCCACCGGAGGCGCGCGAGCGCCTGGCCGACCTGATCCTCGTCATGCTGAGGCAGGAGGGCCAAGACTGGCTGCGCTGGCGACTAGGCCGATATGATCGCTGGGAGGGCGAATGGAACGAGGTTCGGCCGCACACTCCTGCCGGTTCGTTCGTTCTCACCGCCGGGTGGGTGCCGGTGGACGGCAGCGACGAAGACTTTGGAACGCTAGACAAGCTCTGGGCAACGAGCAACGCCGGCGCCCGCGTCCCCAGGTACGTCCGGCGGCCCCGCGATAGGCTCGCCGACGTGATCCAAGGCGATCAGCGCCTGACCAAATTGCTGATCGGCGGCGACACCGGATTTCGTGATTGGGCGCCGGACACCGAGGCTGCGCGCCGGTTGGCGGACTTAGCCGAAGGATCCCGCATGGTCGAGTCTCGCGACCGAGCTTCATTCCGCAAGACCTACGAGAGGGCCTGGTCTCTCGCAGTGGAGGCGAACGCCGTGCTTCCTCCGACGTTGCCCCTCGCGGTCTGGCTGGGTGCGGGCATGGAGGTGATGGTGGGTAACCGGGCGGCGCCTCCGCGTCTCTTCGTCGCCTCGGACGCGCAGCGCCCGGAAGCCCGTGCGGTAATAGCGGCCAGTTTTCCCTTGCTGGAGCTTGGGCGGGACCAAGACGTCGATCCTGCGCTCGCGATGCTGAACGCCTCGGGCGGGTTCGACGCAGCGCGGGTCGAAGGCGGCGAGGTTGTCGTCTACGTAGACGGTGCGCCCTTCGTTCCCAATCTCGGCGACCCGCTCCTGGCGGCGGATGGACTGGAGTGGCTGTCAGACGCCACTCTGCTTGCGAACGAGGTGCTCGGAAGGGAGTTGGAGCGTGCCATCTCCATGGCCGCCGTCGAGGATCGGCTCCGGCGCATCCGCCTCAAGCTTTGCGAAACCCTGTCCCTCAGAGTCGGGGCTGCGGACGGCGCCGAGCCGCTTCGATTCTATGCCTATCCCGATGAACGTATGCCGACCCTGGTCGTCGCCGGCACGACGGAATTGGATTGGAGCTCGTTGGCGGAGGCGGCTCCGCATCTCGCTTCGCTCCTCGACAGGCGCATGCGCTCGCTTCAGCGGCTTCTGCCGCTGCTCGCCGTCCGCTCCGCCGGTGGTCATCCTCGCATCCGGCCCGAAGACGAGGCGTTCGCGCGCGCTCTCGATTGCCGACCGGAACTCGTCCGCGAGTTGCTCGAGTCAAAGAGTGCTGACCACGAGCTGCTTCTTCGGAGACTGCCGCCGATCGTCGCGTGCTTGGCGGACGAGGAGACCGGCCGGGTTCTGGAGACCGCGTTGGGCGAAAGCGTCACTCGGCACCGTGCGCTCGCGGAGCTCGAGCGAATGGGCGAACTTCTGCCAATGTCCGCAGGCGAATTGGTCGACCTCGTTGTAGGTGTGCGAGATCTCGCCGAACTGCGCCGGAGGCTGAACTTGGAGTTCGGCCGGTTCAACCGTATCCTGCTTTCGTTCGGTCAGCAGCCGTTGAGCAACGAGTCCGAACTCAGGCGCTTGTTCGACACGTGGAAGGACGATCTTCGCCCTGCCGCCATCGATCGGCTCCGTCGCCGTTTCCTCGGGGACTACAGAAAGGGACTTCCGATCGATCGATACGTCGCCCTCCGCTCACTCGAGTTTGCGGAATTTCCAGCCGAGTGGATCCTGGAGAAGGAGGAGGTCAGTCCCGAAGATGTGGCGCGGCTCGTCGATGAACGGTTTGATCAGGTGGTCGGCGATGATCTAAACATCGATTTAGAGCCGCTCGGAACGGTGCGCTCGAAGAACGTGAAGACGCTGCGTGCTTTCCTGGACGGAGCGGCTCCAATCGTCGCCGCCTGGCTCGTTGGGGAAGGGGCGGTCGACGAAGTCTGGGCGAGCGGCGTGCAGGCCGT
The DNA here is from genome assembly GCF_020193655.1 of Ensifer sp. IC3342. GTDB lineage: Bacteria > Pseudomonadota > Alphaproteobacteria > Rhizobiales > Rhizobiaceae > Sinorhizobium. Next base: position 78,137 of record NZ_JADYVE010000001.1, on the reverse strand, counting down.
CCTCAAAGCGCTGGAGCAGAAAGGCGTGCTCGATTTTGAACAGATCAAAGCTGACGGCGAGCTTCCGCTCTTGGCCGCCGCGGGCCTCTGGCCTCAAGGCATGCCCGCCTCGCTTGATCTGGCAGAGCTAGGGCTCACGTCCGACGATCTGGAGGCAGAAAAGAAGAGGGAGGAGGAGCAAAAGGAGACGACTGCCAGGCAGCGCCGGTCCTTCACCTTCGCCGGCGAAGATCTGGACACTGCGGCTGGCGATTTCGCAGATCGGTTGGTCCAAATCGCGGAGGCGGCGATGGAGGACGAGGAGTGGCTACGCAGGTCGCGACGGCGTTTCAAGCTTGCGGAAATGCCTTCTGGCTCCAACTCGTCGGGACCTCCCGGCGGGAGTGGTGGGCACCGGAAGCGCGCGGTGCGCATGTCGGATGACGTCAAGGCAGCCATGGGGTTCGCCGGTGAGTTTCTCGCGGGCCGGTTCCTTGCCGCCAAGCATGGCGTTCGCTTTGACGACGCCTGCTGGGTTTCGCGGAATAGGGAACTCGCCCTTCGGGACGGGGAGTTCGGAGACGACGGCCTCGGTTTCGACTTCCGCGTCCGCACGAAGGAGGTGGAGTGGCGATACGAAGTCAAGGCTAGCCTCGAGGAGACATTCGAATTCGAATTCACGCAGAACGAGATGCGGGTCGCAGCCGAGTGCGCCGCAGACGGCTCCCGCCGCTACAGGATACTTTACGTCCCTTTCGTCGACGATCCCACCCGCTGGCGGGTGATGGAGCTCCCGAATCCTATGTCCGAAGCCGGCCGCGCACTTTTCCGAACGGTCGGCGCGGGTGCCACCAGGATGCGGTTCGACCCGACCGGCTGAACCGCGTGACTTGTCAACCTGAGCGACGGCAACGACCAAGCCGACTACCGACGGAGACTTCAGCATCCCCCGCCAGAACTACTCCGCCACTATCATCGCAACCGACTTCATCTGACACACCCCGACGGAACGGCGATAGTGGCATCCGGTGCTTGATCTCACCAGATGACCGCGCGAGCGACGTCTACTTGGGGCGCACTGCGGAAATCTTTTCCGGTCGGATCGGGGGCCGACGGCAGACGGTGCGCGCGAACGTTTAAAGCTCCCAAACGCGCTGTGAACAATCGGTTCTAATGCGAGGGTATCGGGCGGCGTTCAGGGTGTAGCGGGGGCATGCAACGTTTCCCATTTGCCTTCCTCAATAGAGTCTCAGCGCCGGTCTCGCGTACAACAAAGGGTTCGGAGCCGGTACGGACGGAAGACCAAACGCCAATCGTTGCATGGTTGGCAAACACAGATCGACCAGGGTCATCAGGACCGTGGCAACGTTCAACTCTCGATTCGAGAGATGGAACTCCGTTTCTTTGTTGTGAACGATTGAGCATCGAATTTGGTACAGCAACTTTGGGAGGAGGTCGCAGGCTTCGCTGAGATTGCCAAGGTTGAGCCGTTGGCCGCTCGGTTTCACAGTCAGCTTTTCCATGAAATCGTGAAAATCGTCGGCCACAAAGGCCGGATCATGGAACAGCGCGTCGAAGCGATCGCGGACATAATCGCGAAACGTTTGGATGCCAATCTGCTTCTGCCAGGATTCGGAGATTAGTTGGCTCAGATGGGCCATCTCCTTCTTCTCAACAGCAATTTCCATCTGCTTAAAATTTCGAATGCCAAACAGCGTGGATGCGTTGTTGCGCCCAACAACCTTAACGATTTGTGCGCGGATCATGTAATTTTCGAGCACGTGGTAGCAACTGAGTAGCGTGTCGAGAACCGTCGTCCGGCTGTTGATCTCTCCCAATATCTCAAACGGCTCGCTAAACTGGTTGTATTCCTCGGCGGTTCGGAGTGTCTCCGCGATCCCTTGAAGCGCTAGTGTATAGGGAGCAAACACTGGGTTCGTCAGAAGGTGCCCCGCGAGAAGGACGTGGTACTTGCAGTAATACAGGCGGCGCTGCTCGTCTTCCACCGAGGATACAATCCACCTCTTGCCTGTGAGATCAACTGTTTCGAGTCCTACTTGGATGGCGACACATGCTGCCATTGTGTGTGGAAAATTCGCCGAGTTAGGTGCGATTTCAAGGCCGCTACTGAAATCCAAGAGAGCGACCGACTCGTTGAAGTTTGTTGGGTGCTCGTAAACAAACAGCTTCAATCTATCGCCACTCTTGCTGAACGCCTCAAGAGCGGCCTCGCGAACAAACAAAGTCCCCAGTTCGGCGGGCACTTCCTCGGCCAGCTCGTCGGGATCGAGCTGGTTAGCGAGATTAAGAAACGCGACGACGTTGGTGGCCCTTGGGAAAACGTCCTTCAGTGGCGCCGCGATAGGTAGCCGCGCGAAGAGTGAAACAATCTCGGATATGAAGGTGCGACCCGTGTCCCCGAAAATCTCGGAGGCCATAGCAGAGAGTTCATCAGCTCTAAGAATGATGTCTGTGATATTATCGAGTTCGTCCTGAGGAAGAATCGTTTCGTCGGCCGTCAGGGCCTGCGTAACGATTTCAAGAATCTTCTCACGAAGCGTCATGGAGCTCATCCTTGACGTTCACGTTGCGCCACTTGATCGGACCAGAAATCTTGCCTTCCAGGAATGCCGAAGTGGCATTGAAGACAGCTCGCTTGTTCACGTTGCCGATGTTCACCTTCGAGAGGTCAAGCGTATTCCGCCACTCCTCGAAACCTTCGAGGTTCAAGATCTCGGCGTACTGCTCGATGCGGGCGTTGAAATTCGATAGAGTTTCGATTTTTGTGCCAGGGTGGTTCTTGGCCATCGCGCCGATCGCGCCAAAGATTCCAACCAGCACCACTTCGCGACCAAGCCATCGAATCCCCGACTCGCTGCGCAGCGCGCCATCAAGGAGCCTAAGTGTCTCAGCGAACGCCGAAAGCAAACGGTCGTCGATATCGAGCAGTGACTCGTCGGAGCCATTGTCGCCGCTAAACGATTGAGACGCTGAGAATTCCGCGTTTGTTGTTACAGTTTCGCCTTCGGTGAGCGAAACGAAAGCGGAAATGAGATGTGCGAAGTGAAATTCTCCGGGTTTTCTTCCCTTGCTGTAGGTGGTGGAAGCCTTGTCCTTCTCACGAACCATCGTGCTCGGCGCCAGCTCCTTGGCAAGAACTTCGAAATTACTCCAGAAGATCAGCTCGATTTGGTGCTTGATGTTCACCGACTTATGCCCGGCGTTTAGTACAAGCATTTTCTGTATCTGCTGCGCTTCCGACAAGCCGAACCAAATCTCAAGCCAGATGGTGTTACCCTCGAAGAGCTCCACTGCCTCGATGCCTTTACGTTTCGCCTCCAACACCTTTTGAAATATCTGAGGGCTGAGATTGATTTCGCGTAATTTCAGCGCGAGTTGGCGCGTCAATCGCGCGACGGAAACGTCAGGCTGGTCAACGAACTCATCGTTGATGTAGGTCAGCGTGTCCCAGATTTCCTTGAGACGATGGCTTCGTTGAAGTCCGTCAAGAACCTTGAAGTCCGAACCGAGATTGAAGACGGAGCCTACGTCGTACGCAGGGGAGGTCGGCCCGGCCACCAGCACGATTGGAGGGATGTGTCTTTTCTTCGAAAGCGTGTCCCAAAGGTTGTCGAGGAAACGGTTCGTTACAATGCCTCTTTGAATATAAAATTCGCGAAAATTAGCTGGCAAAGTTTCGACGTATTGAGCGAGCGATGTCTTACAGAGGAAACATACGGCCTCACCCTCGGAAATCCTGTCGAGCAATTGCAGTTCCACGGGGCTAGATCCTTGCCATGCAACGCCACTTTGGCGACTAAAACTGAGCTATCCTGAAAAGGTTGATCGTTGGTTTCTATGTCACCTTTTGGTTGATACAGCCATCATCAACACCAACCTCAGCTTCAGCGAATGGGCCAGCGTAATCGGCGATGCCAAGATGACGACCACGCTGCTCGACCGGCTCACCCATGATTGCCAAATCCTTGAGACCGGAAACGATAGCTTTTGCTTCAAGAACAGCTCAGAGCACGAGCCTAAAACCACAAAGGAGAAAAATAGGAACTTGACCGCGGCCGCAGACCCGAAAAATACCTAATAAGCGGGTCAGTTCTCAGTGGCAAACAACATAGTGACCGGAAAAAAGCCGGGAAAGTTCAGCACCAAACATCAAGCTTGTCTCTCAAGTATTTTCAGTTAACGGTCATCCGATGTCCCCACAAGCCCCATCGCAAAAATCGCAAAGACTTAAGCCGCCGGATTTCGCGGATGTGCCGGAATCCCGACGCCGGAACATGTCCGCCATCCGATCGCGGGACACCAAACCCGAACACATCGTGCGCCAACTACTATACCAGCTCGGCTATCGGTTCCGACTTCATCGCAAGGACCTGCCCGGGCACCCGGATATCGTTTTTCCCGGCCGTCGAAAGGTAATTTTTGTGCATGGCTGCTTTTGGCATCGCCATGGCTGCCGGAATTCCGTACTGCCCCGCACCCGGAGGGAATGGTGGGAAGCCAAGCTGGATCGTAACATGGAAAGAGATCTAGCAGCCCTGGCAAGGCTCAAAGAATTGGGATGGTCGCCATTGGTTGTATGGGAATGCGAAGTTGGGGACAGGGAAGCTTTGGCTGAGGTGTTGCACAAGCATTTGGGCCCGCCGGGCTCCCATACGGCCCAGATGTGCTACTGAAATATGAATGGCTCGCCGAGTCGCACGGTGCACGAGGCAAGAGGATAACACGACAAGATGAACAAGGCCGCAGCCGGCATCGAGGCTTCTCCCCTTCTCTATAAGCTGGACAGACTTCATCGGGGCGAGCCAGCACGCGTTCTCGATCTATTTGCAGGCGCCGGTGGCATCAGTCTTGGATTTCATCGAGCGAGCTTCGAGATAAGGGGGGCCGTTGAGATCGATCCCCTGGCGGCTCTCACCCACGCGAAGAACTTTCACGGGCATTTAGAAGCAGACAAGTTTAGGGCGCACGCTCTGCCTCGGGATATGAGAATGGACCCGGCAGCACTGGCGGAGGAACTCGAGCTGGGTGACGTTGAACGTGCTATCGACGTACTTGTCGGCGGCCCTCCCTGCCAAGCTTATGCCAGAGTCGGTCGCGCCAAGCTGCGCGAAGTAGCAGATCACCCCGAGGCGTTCCGCGTTGACCCCCGAGGCAACCTTTATCTACGCTATCTGGCTTACGTCCGAGCATTCTGCCCTCTCGCCGTTTTGATCGAGAACGTGCCCGACATCCTTCACTACGGCCATCACAATGTGGCAGAGGAGATTGTTGAGGCGCTCGACGACCTCGGCTACACCGCACGATATTCGCTAATTAACTCGGCGTTTCACGGCGTGCCGCAGATGCGAGACCGTGTCTACCTGATCGCCTACAGGCACGAGCTGGGATTAGGTATACGCTTCCCTAAGGCAACCAATCATCTCAAGCTCCCAACGGGCTACGCCGGCACACGCGCGGTGGCTCTGCGCTACGTGGATCGCGAGGGAGCGTCAGGTTACGTTCCTCCGGACCTTGGTCATGATGGAATGGCTGCCCCGGTCTCTGCAGAGGAGGCGATCGGAGACCTAGCCCCTATCGGTGGTCGTTCGGTAACCCGTGGCGCCCGGCGTTTTGACAAGATCTCCACCTACCGCAACGACAGGCAACCTTCACCGTACGCGATCAAGATGCGGAATTGGGCTGGTTTCACGTCGGACGAAGGCGTCTGGGACCATGTAATCCGGTACCTACCACGAGACCATCTCACCTTCGCCGAAATGCGCCCCGGCGCAGAGTATCCGGAGGCTCATGCAACGGCAGCAAAGATCGTTGACCGACTGGCGTCAGAACGTGGCGTAGAGCAGGGAACGCAAGCATACAACGAGCTATGGAATAGCATTGTCCCCCCTTATGACGTGTCAAAGTTCCCCAATCGCTGGTGGAAGCTCAGGCCAGAGTTCCCGGTCCGCACCTTAATGGCTCATATTGGCAAGGATACCTACTCACATATCCACTACGATGCTGCGCAGGCGCGGACGATCTCAGTTCGTGAAGCGGCTCGTCTCCAGTCCTTCCCGGATGGGTTCGCCTTCAGCGGAACCATGAACCCGGCTTTCCGCCAGATCGGGAACGCTGTGCCGCCCATGATGTCATTTGCGCTGGCTGAGGTGATCCATGAAGACCTCAGGACGGCGGCCAACGCACGAACAGAAATGCAGCGACTGCAACGGCGGGGCTAACCGAGCGCCTACGACGCCCTAACCATCTCGATTACCTCGTCCACACCCAATGTCGGAAGATTTGCAAGGCTGACCGTATAGCGCACCGCCAGGACCCCAGAGGGTGGTCGGAAGTCTTCGTTGAGACGCGGAAACTCATCATCAACGTCATAAAGCGCGGCCTCGCGGAGATGAAAGCGGAGGAGCTCCCCAGACCTCCTCATTTCGTCCGACCAGTTGAGACGCGAGAGTTTGAGCAGGAAGTCGTCGACCGCGGCAGGGTCTTCCCTGATTAAATCGATGACCTCATCAATCAGGGACGCAAGGGTGAGCGTCCCGCCGACAGACGCCTCAAGTTGCACTGACGCCAGCAAAAGACGACGACCGTCCGGCACCCACAATTGATCCAGGCGAGAAATGTCGTGCTCATGCCGGCTGGCGCGGGTGGTTTTCACCTCAAGATGAAGGTTCCCTGAAACAAAGTCGTGGCGCTCACTCTCCGGCCCGCTCCAGATCAACACGGCGCGCGACCCGAGCGCATCGATCATAATTTTGGCAAGGACAAGCAGCTCTCCGACTAGGCCGACCTGGGTTGTCTGACTCATATACTGGCGTGTTGGACGCCAAGCCGACTGCCACTGCCTGATGATAGAAGCGACGGCAGTCCATGGTTCACGATTCTGAACAAGTACGGCCTCTACGACCTCCCTACATACGGGAGTGAAGACACGCTCATGAGGGGCTGTCGCCACCAGACCAAGGAACTGTCCCTCACTGGTGACACGATGCCGAACCATCAGGCCGTTCAAGTCCGGGAACTCCTGGAACGATGGTCCCTCGGAGACTGGGACGAGCAGATGGAGATCGCCTTCAGCGTCCATGCCCATGAGGATGGCCGTCTCTTCGTCACGGTAGTGAAGGCCACGCGTTACCAGCCCATCATCCGAAATCGGACGTCCGGACCTCAGCTCCGCCCAGGCCTCCCGATTTGGCTCCTCAGCCATCCGCCACCCCCCGATTGACGATACTGGCTCTTGCTCCGTCAGACGTTCGAGGCAAGCTTAGGGCCACAGCGATCACAGCGTCTATCTCGCCGACGCCGAGCGGGCCCGGGTCAAGCGGATACAGGATAAGTAACCCCTCGGTCGGAGGGCGAGCAGCGCGCATGGACTCCGCGTCGTAATTGCCATTTCGTCGGCGGTAGGCATCGGGGCCACCCGGCAAGTCGACTCCCTCATGCCGTGGGTCAATCAAAATCCCGATGCTCTCGGAACTTGTACGAGATCTGGTAACTACCCCGGTTAACAGCCCGCCAATCTTTGTATCAGCACCTTCCCGGGACCCGGCGACAAATACTGACCAATTCACCAGCTCCCCCGCCCCGGCCCGCTCGCCGATCCAGTCCGCCAATTCTTGTCCACGGAAGGCAATCACTTCATCATGGGTGCGATACAGGCGCAGGTAATCGCAGATAATTTCAGGAGGGACATCCTGAAGCAGCCAGCCGCCAGCAATTTGCCGCCCGCCTCCAATATTGCTTATAAGACGCTCGGTCAGCAGCCGGTTATCGACCAAGCGATCAGGGTTACCAAGCGGTAGCATGACTGTCTGTGGGTGCTCGCCGGACCAGGAGTCTCGGACTTCCGTTGAGAGCCCCGATTTGTTGCGGGCGGTTAGCAACAGACCGCTATGTGCGCGTAGGCGAATTGCCATTTCATCCGGTCGGCGGCCAGCACGCGCCAGAGAGCGAAGAGAGTCTCTCAATGATTGTTCGACGAGCGCGAGCTCCGTAAACCACTGAGCTATGCCGTCTGTAGTCCAGACGCGAACCAGATCTTCGTAGCCCGTTCGGAACCCGTACCAGCGCGCCATTTGCAGCAAAGTGTCCACCATGTTGGTGGTCCGCAGAAAGTACGAAACCGTCAGCCCTTCAAGTGTGAGGCCACGAGACAGTCTATTACCCCCAACCGCAACGAGATGCCGTCCGGGATGGAGGTCGTACTCAAGATTTTCTCCGGCGACGCTGTTGAGTTCGAGGATCTCCAGTCCGCCCATCACCCGACAGGCGCGCGCGATTATCTCTGACTCATCGGCCGGAAGCTCGACGCCTGCGAGATGGCTCCTGATAATTCCGCGAAACAGACCGTCCAGGCTCTGCCCCTGCTGAAGCGCACCCTGCCAGATGTCGCGCTGATCCTTCAAAGCGCCTGCGATACGAGCCTGATCAGCCGTCCGCGAGCTGACATGCACCAGCATTGTGTGCGGTTGACCTACAAGGCCGGGCCGGAGATCCCGGACGGCACCGGCCAGGCAAAACGTGAGAAAGGCATCCGAAAGCGAGGTCGGGATCAAGTTTTCGGCAGGGCCAACAACGAGACCCGCGCTCCGGCGCCTGCCGGTGGTGCGCAAACGTTGAACGTCGTCTTCCAGCACCGGCCTTAACACGTCGCGCCCCTGTGCCGCGACGCCAAAGAGCTCTTCGGTTCCCGTGTATCCATCCGGTCTCGGTAGCTGGAGAGCGAAGTCGCGCGGGAATAGGTCTTCTCCCGCCTCACTATCAAGCGCTTGAGGATTTATGAATATGTTGGCGAACGGGGTCGCCGTGTACGCGACGTAGCTGACCCGGGGCAAAAGCCTCAGAATAGTCCGGATCAACCTGTTCGTCGGCGAAGGAGCAGAAGCCTTGTCGCTCGCATCCTCCTCATCACTGATTGCCGGGTCACGGTTGCCCCGCGTGTTGATTGATGCTTGATCCGCCTCGTCGTCGATTATGAGCGCCGGAAGGTCCCCGACGAGTGCACCTGCCGCCTGGAGGAACTCGATTAGCTTGGCAAGGATGTGTGTGTTCTTCTTGATGACCGCCAGAAAGGCCCCGCCCCGCTGGAGAATAGCGGCATCGGCAGGCGCAAAATCCGCGTCGCGACCGGTCAACAACGTCCAACCCGGTGCCTCCCAACTCTCTTCGGACAGCCCCACCAGTTCCCGCTCAAGGCGCACCTGGGTCTGATTGCGCAGGGAATCGTGGATCCCGGATAGCACGATGATAAGGCGATATCCCGCGTCTACAGCCCGCGCCGCCACAGCGGTGTAATTTGCGGTCTTCCCGCTCTGCACGTATCCCACAACAAGGCCACGCCCACTGAAGGGTCCATTCGAAAGTGGATCCCGCAGATGCCGAAGGACACGGAAGGATTCTGCGTCAAGCGACGCGACCTGATCCGGCTTCCAGCGTCCGTTGCTCAGCAATAAATTCTCCAGCCGGCTCCATGTTGGCCAAGAGGCTCCTGAGAGTCGGTCCACCCAGCTCGGCGCTGATGGAGGTGTCGCGAGTATACGGAGGTTAGGCATCAGCGCTCGCTTGAATCTAGCAGGAGTGCCTGTACCCCCTTCTCGTCGAGCACCGCCAGGAACGCCACGAGCTCCCCCGTGGCATCGGGGTCATTGGCAAGACGCTTCGCAAGTGCCGCGAGCTCTGGCATACGATTACTTACCTGCAAATCGCGTCCGCCAGTCAAATTCTGCGCCACTTTCCAGGCGAAACGCTCCGTTGTCACGGGCTTGTAGTTGACGACCGGCGCCGCCGGCACTGCCGGATGAGGAGGAGATGTGGGCGGCGCGGAGATGGTCCCGCTTTGGGTTACCAGAGGCATTCCACTCGCCGGCAGCCTCTGCACCGGAGCAATAGTTGGAATAGCAGATGCTCCGACAGGCCTTGCCGGCTGAGGCGATGCTGGCTTCTTATATTTCGCCTTGCTCGCATTACGGGCGGGGTTGGCCAGTTTCTTGATTTCTTCCTGAACAAATGCCGGAAGGCTCACTGAACGCTTGGTAATGTTAATGTCGAACGCGGTATCAAGCTTTGTGCCGAACGAAACGATCACCCTGGCAAGCTTGGTCTTTTCGTCAGATGTTGACCACATCTGGTGCCAGCCTCCCCACTTGATCAAGCGGTCATTCCTATAAATGAAAAGACCCTGCGACTCATTGCGCTTGCCAAAAAGCCCTACGCGCCCCAGCACGTCATTTACGACCTGAGGTCCCTCAGCCTTGTGGTGCTGCTTTATCTGGTCTTCCGAAGGAAGAACAAACGGCTGCACCGTAATGGTTTCGTCGCCCAAGTTCGTGGGCATTCGAATTGGCTTTAGCTCGTAAGGCTCCACCAGTGGGTGCCCAACAGGGTTATTCGGTCGAACTTCCACACCGTTAATCCGGATTGTCACCTTTTTCCGGTTCTTTGCATCCCCCTCAAGGAATCGGTGAAAGACCAGTCCCAGATGCCGTTCAAGCTCCATCACCTCGGCTGAATATGGGGACACCCCTGGCACGACCGGAGCCGCGGCGGGCGGCATCATTTCCTTCCAAAGAATGGCCGTCCCCTTTTCTCCAAGGGCGGTGGCATTGCGTTCCCATTCTTCCAGAGGCGCGTCGCTCGGCTCCCAGTCCCCAAGGTTGTCGATATTCCAGGTGAGATGGCTGAGGGAACCGCCACGTCGACGAGTCACCACTGTAAAGACGCGCGCTTGCGACCAGGACGCGCCTTTAAGGCCAAAGCCGAACTTGCCGAGGCTATTGGACTCATATTCGACATCGCTCCCCAGGGTCATTGCCTCATCGAGTTCTGGCCCTGACATACCGTCACCGTTGTCCCGGATCGTTAGCCAACGCCCGTTCCCGCTGTCCGGAGGGGCGAAAGTAATGTCAATCCCGGTTGCGTCGGCACTGATTGAATTGTCGACGAGATCTGCGACTGCGCTCGGAAGACTATGCCCTGTCTTTCCAATGATCTCTGCCAAACGCTTAGGGCGGGGCGGCAACCGCTTCCGACCCGTGACACTTCCACCGTCGTTCATGATTTCTACCGTTTCCCTGTCTCGCCCGAACATTTCAGGTCTGGCGTCATTGAGTAGGCCCTGCACGCGCACGCCTTCTTCCCCATGCAGTGCGATCATCCCGGCCCGTGTTAATTCGGCGGTAGCGCCATCCGACAGAACGCCGATCGTCACCTCATCGTCCGCGGGGAACACAGCCCAAGCGCCTGTAGCCGGTTTGGCGCCCGCGTCGACCTCCATGGCGAACAGGCATCCCGGCTCAACAAAATCGTAAACTTTGTCTCTTGGGCAATTGCCCTCGAACCGCCAGTTCTTTGCTTGGCGTGTAAGCCATTGCTGCTTTACAGCGATACCGTCATCCGTGTCGTACCGGAGTTCCAGCGGTATGCGGTCTGTATCCAGCGCTGTGGGAAAAACCCGGTCTACAACCGAGCCATCGAAGTTGATTGCACGCTGCTTCGAGCCTTCTTTGCCCTGACGTCGGTACTCATGGAACATGCCGAGTTCGCTATGAGTCAGGATCCGCAAAATCAGAAACTTCATGCTGTAAAATTTTTATCAGAGAGCGAGATGCGTCCCTTCATTCGCCGATCCTTGGCAACAACCTAGACATTCAGGTCAACATGCCGTTTAGTCGTTAGAAACTCAAGCCCCCGGAACCACCACCTGTGCCTGATCACTGCCCTGTGTCTGCTTTCAGGAAACGGCGGAAATGATCTGAATGACCGAAATGACGGCGCAATGCCGCCAAGACTGCTATCGACCTAACCGGAGTTGGGGGACCTCCGGTGATACAATGCCTACTGGGGAATGTTCCATATGGCCGGGTGACCCGCCTCGATAGCTCTTGAAGACGTTGGGACCGACGCTACTTGGAGAATGATGGCAACGCCGGCGCGAGTCGGAGCGCCTTGAGGTGTGTTTCGCTTGGATACATATACCACGCTGGCACTACGTAGTGCGGCTTACTGAATACAGGCACTCCGAATTCCTCTCGAAACTCATCGACAAGGTCCTCGACAACATACACCCGCTCGTTCGCTTCATCAAAGAACACTGTAGCAAGGAGGTGGCCAGGAGTATCCCCGGCTGTATAAGCGACCGCAACTTTCATACTCTCGATGCCGCTAGCCATCGTCCTGATGATGAAAAGTTCGGGATCACCCGTCTCTAGCCTTAGATCTTCTTTAAAAGAATCACTCAGCTTGTATATGAACGGCAATTTCTCGGCCGATTGATGCTCTCCGCCTATCATAATCGGTTCGGATACAAAAAGGCCCTCTTCAGGGTTACAGTCTTCTCCGGAGCATACAAAAGGCAGTCCCTCGATCTGAATATTCTTGTTCCGTCCAAACGTATTGAGTACCGCAAACACGAAAAGTTCCGGAACATTCTTGGCTGGTAAAGCATACTGATCCAAGTCGATTCCTATTCGTATGATGTCTGCTATCGTCTCGATTGGACGGCAGTGGTCACGATCATACGAAAGGACTTCAACGAGGAAATCTTGTGGCACCATCGGACCAAGTTTATCAAAAAGCCTCGCTACCGCCGCGACCCCATCGTCGAAAATCCCCTTACTGTGACTCAGGGTCGGTGCGTGGAAACACAAATTTGCGCCAGGCACTAGGTACCGTGACGGCCGCGGACGCTCTCCACCCAACTCCCTAGTTCCTCCTAGGAAAGCGAATGCGCAGGCAGATATGCATTGGGCATCATTGTCGACTCGGGTGCTGACCCCATACTCCCGAGCAAACTCTGCAATTCGCAGGCCTTCATCAAAATCGCCGCCCTCTCCAGAGTCTAATGAAAGTGTCAAATTTCCCGCCAACCGGGCTAATGACGCGATCGGTGAAAACTCGGAAACAAGTAGATCCACGTCCCCAACGGCGATGACGCCCTGCAGCTTTGCGGTGTAGCCGTCATTATCCGATTCCATTCGCACACCTGGATGTACAGGACTCGAACTAAGAATTCCGATCGCTAGGAGTACGATTCGAGCAAGTGTTCGCATAGCTTTAATCGAAATCTGTGCCCATCGCTTGCGACAGAACAAATACCCTCTGTCGAAGTTCGTGAGCGTACTCGTCTGAGCCGTTTATTCGTTTTCCGAAATTTAAAATAGAGTTGTTGCCCGCTGAGTTAGCCACGTGGGGATCCGATGAGACGGGTGTGTATCGTCTCGAAACAGCATGAAGCTTTACGGCGGCTACGGAAAGTATGTGGCTATCTTCCGCAAAAAGCCTATCCCACTCTTCATTTGTGCTGAGGGTGCAAATCTCGTCATGAGTAACCCCTAAAGCCTTCCAACCCCTGATTATCTCCGAACCTTCAAGATCCCTGTCAATATCCACCAAAAAATGCACGAGCTTCCGGTAGTTATCTCGCCACGTTGATTGGATAAGGCCTCGGCCGCGAAATTTAAAAAAATCCGCTTCTAGTAAAATTCCACTAATGTCACTCTTCCCAGAAGTGGGGAATTCGTTTTTAGGAAACTTATTGCCCGCCCAACGTTCGTCAGAGGTGTTTATAACTCGCTCTGATAGCTTAAGATCCTTGAATCGGTTGATAAATTTTGGATCATTGAATAGCTCTAGGCAAGTTTTGTTTGGGGGGGACTTATTATAAGAAGCCTTCTGATATGAGCTGCCTCTGGGACGAAATCGGTTGTAGAGGTATGCAATCCCTGGATGTTCGAGCGCCGGATCCACCGGGTTAAATCGTTCAGCAGCCTTGCTTATCGAGCCGCCTGTCTCGTGGATAAATATTGCTGTGTAAATTAGAAAATCGAGAAGCGTGGTTGGTGGAACTTCGCCCATCGCCGGCGGCAATGCTCCTTCAGATGATTCATAGGTTGCCCAGAATTGGCGCAGACGTTCCTGCCCTTCAACACTGATTGGCTTCATTTTGGCGCGACGACCTGACCCCGATCCCGCTGCCTCGTTATAGATGTCTTCGAAGGAGCGTCCAAATGCCTCAAAGAAAAATTCGGTATAACCGCCAATGTATGTCCCCAAGTGTTTTTGAGCGTACTTACTAATAATCGCGTCAGGGAGAGGGTTTGAGACTCCTGGAGCAAGTATTGATGGATCTCCGACAAATTCCCAGCTTTCTGAAAAATCGGCGAAACCCAATTCCTGCGGCGCCTGGGTAATCGCCAAACCATCATCGTCCTCTTCAACGACTTGTTGAGCAAGAATTTGTGTTGGAAAGGCAAGAGCTGCCCCGGACAATTTCAGCAGACGACGGCGATCAACTGTAAGCATGAAAATCCCCTTTCAGCGGCTAGGCGAGAAAGATCCAGACGGATCTGACCGGTCGGATATTAATCAACGCCCTGCGAACTAGGATATGGTTGTTTCGACTATCCCGACGGCGCCATATGCATCCGCTACTGCTGCGATTCGTTGCGGTGCGTCCGGTACGGTTGCAAACATGCTCTGTGCGGCGAGCAGCATTCCTGCCCGGCAATCAGAAAAACCCGACGTCCGCGAAAGATGCGCAACCAGCGCTACGTAGTACATCCTGGCCACTTCGGCAGGAGCGAACAAGAACTGGCCAGCGGCGTTCCGTGCGGTCAGAAGATTAAACGCTGCACGGTTGTGTATGCCGCTGTTCGTATGGACACCACCGTCATCGGAGTCCGCGTCCAACGTCAGGTAGTCGTCCATGTGCGCGGGTTGCCCAAAGGCGGCTGGGTTCGACATGTCACGCAGGGGAAGGCCGGTGTCGGTCAAGTCCTCGCCGATCTGCCAATTCCACTGTCCAACATCTGGTTCGTGGATGTTCGACACGATGATGCCGAAGATATCCGAGTAGGATTCATTCAGCGCGCCAGATTGGAAGCGGTATTCTAGCCGCGCGGTGTTGTCGGTGAGCCCGTGGAGCAACTCGTGCGCCACCACGTCGAGCGATGCAGCATAGGAGCGCAGCGTACCATTCACCATACGCTGTCCATAGATCATTTGCCCGCGAAAGCGCGCCGCGTTCCGCCAAACCTGCCCGCCGGAGAAGTTCTGAAAGACGCAGTTGACGGAGGAGATGACCGCGCCGCCCTGGTTGTCGAGCCCGTCGCGTTGCAGAACCGTACGCAAGAAATCAACCACCTCTTGGGCGTTGGCATGCGCACTCACCGCGCTGGGGTCCCACGGCGCGGGGGGGCTGGTAACGAACCGGCCCGGCAAAGCTGCTTGCTGGAAGAACGCGTCACGGAACCCAAAGTCGTGCGTGCGGATGTTGCGTGACCGGTCTAGCAACTGGGCTACGTTGGAGGCTGAATCGCGAACAATGTTGAATCGTCGCAGTGTACCCAGGACGTCGACACTCCCGTCAACGGCGTCCACGGCGGCCATGGTCTGCATGCGGGGTAACTCGTCCACGAGTTCCCCGGTGTGCGCGTCGATCACGAAATCAGCCGAAGCTGGGAGGTTGTCGACACGGTCCTTGGCCACCGTCCCGCGGGGTTTCAATCGCAGCACGTCCTCGATAATGTAGACCAGCCGCCAGCGCGACACCGACTGGTCGAAATAAAAGGTCAGGCGCGCCGGCTCATTCAAGGGCTCTTTCGTGTAACCCGCCAGCTTCTTGACCTTTTGCAGCGCCTCGCTGGGCGAGACCTTCGCAGTTGGATCGACGTTGGCCGGATCACCGATACTCGTGTTGATCGATACGAAGCCGTTGTTTGGGCCGAGTTCGACCGTCACCAGAGACCCGTAGATCGGAATCTTGTTGTAGTACTGCCGGAACTTCACGTGCTGCGAATTGGTGAAGGGGATCTTGTCGACGCCCAGATACTTATACTCCGGCTTCTCACCGTTGATGGTGTCGCGAAGTTCGACAAGCTGCGACCCTGTCCCCATCACCATGTTCAGATAGCGCCGCGCTGCGCTTTCCGGGTCGGAGGCAGCAATTCGTTCAGCCTCCGCCGCATCGACCGCGGTGAGGCCTGAAAGGCCGCCGTCGTCGGCGCCCGCGATTCCACGATGCAGCCGAATACTCTTCAAACCGTTTTGCATCTGCTTCCCCCTTGTTCAACGCTTGGAGCGCGCCCGGAACAGCGACCAGACAAAATCAAGTTGAGTGAATTGCAAATTGCCGTCCCCGTCCCGGAAACCGAGAGGAAGGCCAGTTTCCTCATCCCACCCTACCGGCAGGCCAACAGGTCCCCCTTGTGGTCCGAAAAAGAAGATTCGTTTTCCGGCACCATTGATGCTGGCGAGGGCATGGCACGTGATGCAAGATGAGGTTGTCTGGAACGTCCGCTCCGGCTGCGAGTTTGCCAGGCGGGTAGCGCCTGCCATGCTGTCGAAGAAGTCGATCTGAACGCCTCGAAGGCGGTAATTCTCCCAATGCGTTCCCTCGAGTTTGATACCAGTCGGGATAGCCTCGCAATCGTACGGCGCCTGGGGACAGGCAAAGCGGTCGACGGATCTGAGCAGCCACCCTTCAGAGGGAGGGTGCGTCGCGTCGCCGTCATGGACGATCTTGTTGTCGACATGCTCAAACGTGGCCCAAAGCCAGTTCGGCAGATCCTTGGTTGTAATGTGCAGTGCCGTAAGACCGTAGATTTGCATGCCCTGGGCACCTTGTGCCTGGACCCAGTGGTAACGGGGCTTGTCGGCCTCGGTGATAACCCGCCACTGGGCCTTCACTTCCTTTGCCATCGCCGGAAAGCTGATCTTTTCGAGCCCCGCGTTGAACTTCGCGATCTGTCCTTCGATATTGTAGAGTTCCTCATGGCGGACGAACTCGTAGGTCTCCTTGTTCAGACGGGTTTCGTTTACCGAACGCCCTGAGGACAACGGGTCAAAGAGCTCGACCGAGCCTCCGGATTTCTTGAGAAAGTCGATCAGCGCTTCTCGCTGCAGGGGCTGCGTATCAGCGCCGTCAAACCTATTGGGTGCCTGCGCAACAGCCGACGTGTCGAGCCACTCCCCGGGATCCGAACCGTCCATCGGGAAGGCGGTATCTGGAGCCTGGTTGTTGGCATTGCGCCATGTTTCCCACACCACCGGCGCATTCGCGCCAAAAGTGGCATTGGGGTCGGCGACCTTGGCAGCGGTGTCCGCAGGCCAGTTCAATGCGATAAAGAGCCGCCAAGCGTAACAGTCCGGCTCGAATAGCGCCATTCGCGTGTCTTGTGGTTCCTCCCACTTCGGCGCGTCGGACCTGAACCACGCGGCGCAGTCTTGGGCCGCAGCCGGTTGGATGCCCACACAAGCCAGAACGCTGGCGAACAGCAATGCGGTCGTCTTCATCCTCTTTCCTCCCTAAGACTGCTCACACGCGCGCTTTCAGTTCTCCGGCTGGGCATTTCGCAGCGACCACACGAAATCGAGCTGCAGGAAGTGCTGGTTGGGATCGACGCCATTCCGTGGTCGACGATCGTCGGCATCGACGACGCCTTTGAAATTGGCGACGCGACCAGAGGAGTCCGGCGGAATATCGAGATTAATGATCGAAAACGGCATCGGAGGAGGGGCTTCGCCCATCATCGCGAGAGCATGACAGGACATGCATGAACTCTGACTCTGGATAAAACCGCCCTCGATTTTTGAGTTCACGACGATCGTCGGTTCGCCAAGCGAATCAACCCAGTCGATCTGCGTTGCCTTGAGGCGATAGTTTTCCCATTTCGTGCCGTCCAGCCCGATCCCCCTTGGAAACTTTCCGCAATCAACCGCTTCCCCATCGCAGGCAAATCGATCGATGGGTTTGAGGCTCCAGCCAGCAAAGCTGCCAGGATCTGCTGTCGGCCACCGGGTTTCATTGTCGACATGTTCGAATGTCGCCCAGAACCAGCGTGGGAGGTCCTTGGTCGTCACATGCCACCCGACAAGCCCATAGACGGTTCCGTCGCTTGCCTTCCCAATGTGGTAACGGCCGAAATCTGCAGGGTCTTCCAGCTTGACCCAATGCGCCTTGACCTCTTTCGCCGCGGCGGGAAACTCGATCGTCTTAATTTTCGCTGCCGCCAGCCGCATTTGCTCATTCCGGCTATACAGACGCTTGCTTGCGATGAACTCTAGCGTTTCGCGGTTCATCCTGACTTCTTCGTCCGCGGCAGTTGAGGCGTCGCCAGTAGGAGGCTCGAATGGGGTAAGGTCGCCGGCTTGATCTGCCATTTGCGTCCGTGCCGCCGCGAGTTGGGCCGACGGCGCAAGAGTTTTCGCGATTTGCACGGTTCCGCAGTGGCTGTCCCAAGTCGCAGGCGCCTTCGCGCCCGGCAAGAAAACATCGTGTTTGGAAATCCACTTCTCCCAGACGGTCTCGCCTTCTGCCCCTAGATGCTTGCCGGGATCGGCGCCACATTGGTCCTTCCGTGAAGGCCAGTTCAACGCGACGAACAGACGCCAAGCGTAACAGTCCGGCTCAAAGAGAGCCATTTGGGTGTCTTGCGGTTCCAAATAGAGATCGGCACCCTTTTTGAAGAAGGCTTGACATGCGCTCTGCGCAACAGCGGTGGAGCAAGTCGTCATAGCGATCAACAGCGAGGCAATCAGCGTTTTCATCATGGCACTCCCCATTGGTTGTTTCGCTTATGCAGCCATTCCTTTGTCCATCCAGTCTTTGAAGAGACTTACGTCGGCCGGAGGCCACGGACCGTCACAGGGCATCGATCCATCGTTCAGTCGCTCGAAGATCTTTTGCGCGTTCGCCTTAACGTCTTCGTACACATGCAGGTCGAACCCACCGATGGCCCGCATGATGTTGACGTCACGTGGCCGGAACTTCGGTTTGATGTCGATCGCGAAACTTGGGCCATCCGGGCTGATCGGCGAATAGGTCTCGATATCGTCGGCCTCCAGCGTCAGCGCTGGAGACATGCCTTCGCGGTGTTCGAAGGTAGCAATCTTGCTGTTAGCGGTGGCATGACAGCGTATTCCGGCCAGTGCCTCGCCCGGACCCCAGTAGTTCGCGACGTCAACGGAGGGCATCACGTGCTCGATCCTGATGGGCGTGAGGACCGGGAGGACGATTGCGCCTGGGCCGGGTGCCTCGGCCACAATATCGAAGTCCTGAATGCGGTCGTCGGGGGTTGTCACGTAGATGTACGGTATCGCGCTTCCGCCGGTCCAGCCAGTGCTTGTGACGCGGCCCGTAGTCTCGACGAGAAGTCGCGGTGGATTGGATTTCAAGAGTGTCAGGTCGACTGTGTCGACGGCGTAGATTTTTCCTAAGGACATGCTTCTCCTCCCCCTTTGAAGGTCACGTTCTACGATGGATGATGCGGCTGATGGATGTGGCGCCTTGGACGATCCGCATCACGAATCCGCCGGGCGGCAGTGTTTCGCCGCTGTCGTCCCGAAAATCCCACGTGATTAGCCGTTGCCCAGGGACTGGGTCCGTTTCGTCGACAAGCAGACGCACTTCGCGTCCGAACCGCTCCCATAACCTGACAGTCAATCGATCGGCGTTCGGAATTACGTCGACGTCGATGGAGACGCTGTCAAAACCGTCGATATCGGGAACATCCTCCGCGGCGGCGCCGACCAGCAGCGGAGCGGAGGGGGGATCGCTGTATTTGTAGACGGTGTCGCCGCTGGCGTAGCCGGTTGAGACGGGATCGCCAAGAAAGCGGAAGCGGTTCAGCCGGAAACCGACATGCTTTGCGTTCTCCCAGTTTTGGCCACCGTCTTCGGTCGCGCTCGTGAAGCCGCCCTCGAAGAGGCTGTCGCCCCAGCCGCCGACCCAGCCGGTCTGCATATCGACGAACCCGATACCTTCGAGGTTCGAATTGCGCTGTTGGTCGTTGACGCGCAGGCGCTGCCACGAGGCCCCTCTATCGTCGGAGCGGAGGAAGGCACCGTCTAGGAAATTCTCGCACGATACAAAGAGCGTGTCGCCCAGCTTGTGGAATTTCCAGCCCCATTCCCCGCGCGGAAACTCTTCGCTCTGCGTATTGGCCTCGGTCTGGTTCGTCCAAGTTTCGCCGCCGTCGGAGGTATGGAATACGGCCGGGACCACGTCGCGCCGTTGCCTTGGGCGGCCGGGATGAGCCACATCGTCGATTGCGCCGACCACCCAGCCAGAGAGCGCATCCTCAAAGTAGATGTCGACGAGGAGAGCCGGCATACCACCAAGCTTCAGGACATCCCATGATACGCCGCCGTCGGTTGTGCGAAGGACCGCGGCCGGCTCGTTTGGATAGTTCGTCCCGCTTGCGAAAACGATGTTATCGCTCACCGCGAATATGCCGCATATGCGTGCGGGACCTTCGGGCGGCAGATTTGTCACCGGCGCCCAGGTCGCGCCACCGTCGGTGGTGCGGTAGAGGCGATGGGGCCCGGACAATGCCCCAACCCAACCATTCGTCACCGACGAAAAGCCTAGACAGCGCAGATAGGACGCGGCGAGAAGTGTCTGCACGACCCATGTCATCCCCCCGTCGGAGGTGAAATAAATCCTGCCGTCTGAATTGACGGCCCATCCCACCGCCTCGCTCACGAAATAGACGTCGTCCGTTCGAGAGCCAGCTACCGGCAGAGACGTTTTCGACCAGCCAAAGGCCATGTTCGTGTTCCTTCATGGCTCCAACTTCAGCTAACCTCAGCCTCGAACTTCACCTAGTATGCTAACAGCGAGGCGACGGCCTCCTGCGACGACCGCATACAGTCGTCGTTCTCAGCATCCTGGGCGAAGCCGCTCGATGATATTGGCGATGCTGACGCTGAAACTACTGTCATAAGCACGCGCACATCATCGTCTTCTCGTTTACGATGCTGGCGAGATCGCTGGCTTACTTCGCTAAGGCTGCTATACAAGCGTACTTATGCTCGCGCATTGGGTCCACAATGCACGTCTAAACTCAGCCTACCTTACCTACAGGCGTGATTAATACATCGGCGGAGCGCGATTAGCGCGAAACCGTTCCTATCGTTAGTTTCGTAGAATTCGAAGCATGATCCCAAGTTGCATTTTTATCATGTGATTTACTAAAATACAACAATGCGGGGAATTCAATTTCTCTAAAGTTTGCCTTAAACGCGAACTTGCGGAATATATTGAAGAAACCTAAGGAGCGACGGCTTGCATCGCTCGTCCGGGCTTGAGCAATGATGAGATCGGCACGGCCGCGCAATCTGCCAACTTCCTCCAATGACTTCGGCAATGACGCGCCACTGTCGCAAGGGCACGGAGATCAGGGAGTGAGGGAGACGACCACCAAAGTCCCCACAGAATCCTTCGTGGGAGTGTGCGGCATCCTTCTGACAACTCGGGAAACCGGCTAAGATGTCGGAGACATCCAGAGCTGGTGAGATTTCCGCGACAGCGGACCGTCGGAAGTGGGAGAGTGGAGTGCCGCACGGTAGGAAGAATAATGAGGGCAAAGCCCGGGACCTTCCGCTCGGGGAATCGAGGGAGAACAACGAAACGTTTGGTGAAGCGCTGTCAAAGGCCGGGTTCCTGCCAGCGAAGGTCGGGCGCAAGATCGTGTCGCAAGGGAAACGCAGAGCGGCTCTGAAGAAATGGGCTTCCAAGCGCCCGGACAATTAGAACTTCTGTGCGCTATTGTTCGCTCTCCCGATGCGGCGGGTACAAGTCGAGCCACAGCGCATTGAGCGATATCGGAGCCTTCGCGCTGCAAATGTCGCTCCGCCAGAGAAGGAGCGGTTCAGTTGGTCGCTACGCTATAGCGTTGATCAGCGCTTCGATCTCTGATCTCCGATAGAAGTTTGGATGCTTGCTTGCCTTGGGTATCGAGGGTCGGATCCGGTTTGTATTTATAGCAGACTGCAATGCCCCGAACCTATCGCTGAACTCGAATACCATCTGCGACAGGGAAATGTACTCTGCGCGGAATGTGTCAATCGGCACTGAACATTGCATGCCGGTTCACACGCCGGGAAGCCCGGATTCACGAGAGCGCGCGAATCCGGGTGTGCGCCCACGCGACATCCTCATTCCGGACCTGCACATCGACACGCTCAAGGTGAAGAGCCGGAATTTCCACTGATCCTGACCTGCAGTTACCCGAAAACTTGGACTTGGCGCGTTCGTTGGACTTACCATTATCAATGGCGACCGCTCCCAGCGCGGACTGCGCCCTTTACGGCCCGAGCCGATGCCTGCACCGCATCCTTGACCCCAGGCCCGAGGTTAGGCTCGCGGAAGATACGATATCGCGCTTGGATCATACCAACATGAGTGACAGCTCAGAACCTGCTCCTTCGCCGATTATTCAGTTGCGGAGTTCGATATCCTCGCAGCGACCCCGAACCCCGATGATGATCGACAAAACTGCTGCGGCTCACGGGCATCACGAGCGCAAGGCCGTTACCTTGCCGGAACTGAAGTTTCCAAAGCACGGGATCGGTGCAAAAAGGCAGGACGTCGAATTCGGCAGATCCGAAGTCGAGATAGACCGGGCATCGGCCGCCAGCCCAACGCTGAACTATGGATGAAGATCTGGTCGGCACCAGCATGCAAATCGGCTTGTCGGCGAACCTACTGGCGGAGCCTATCGCATCCTGGAAGCCGGGAAGATCCCTTTTCAGTCTGGTTCCGTCCGCCACCCAGACCATGCGCTCATAAAAGCGCTCTCTCGCCTCGCGCTCGTGGGGCGAAATGTTGGAATGCTGGAATTCGAGGACGGAACCGTTGACCGTTCTCACATCGGCGATGTGGAGTTCGCCGTCGGCCGCGGTGTGGCGAATTTCCTGGCATTCGTCTGGGAATTCGTTCTTCCAGTTTCGGTGCCACTCCGTCTCAGGCTCCCACCAGTGATCGCAGTTGCGTTTGCTTGCATGCGCCCAATGTGCGATTTTCATCGTGCCGCATTTGGCTATGACCTGTTCTCCGCAGCCGGGGCATTCTCCACGAGCGGAGGGCGTCGCCTCACGGCGGCCTCCTTCTACCAAGGCATATTTCATTTGTGTCTCCAAGACAGCACACCGCCGCGCCGGAAACGGCGCAAGCCAGGTTAAAGGGGAATTTTGGCGGGCGCGGATTGGTACCGCTTGGTGCTCTTGGAGGGCAGCTTCACGCTGCACTATTCTTCTGGGTCGTGCAGGCCGCCATGACGACTGGCGGCAATCTATCGGATCACTACAGCCAGTGCAACTGCTGCTTGGTGATAGCTCCTTCGGATCAACAGCTTTCCGTTCCACATAACTTTGAAGACGGCGGGTGCCCGTCCCCGAGCACCCGCCCTTAGACAGCTTCCGGCAACCGCTCAGCGTCTCCGCAAGCAGCGTCGCCCGCCTTTTTGCCAGAGTTTCCCGATAGTCCTGTGCCTCGACATCCTTGAAGAAGGGCGCTTCGGGTGCCAGCCGCTTGACGGCAGCTTCCACGGCCTCAAGCGATGCCCTGAAGAACTCCTTCCGATAGTTCTGGGCAGTCACCCGAACAGGGTCGAACTCGTTATGAAGGGGGCGTTCCAGAGCAGGCGCGTCTTCGCTGTAGATGACTGCGTGCGTGTTGAAGACGAAAGGTGCGCTGGCGTCGCCCAGTTCGCGACCTCGATCCGCAGGGTCGTCGTCTGGTCAAGCCGATCTTGACCACGTCTTGGCCGAAGGATCCGATATTGGAGATGATGTAGACATACCCGGAGCGAGTCCTCTCCGCCATCGCCTGAGCGCGCTCTACCTTGGCGTGGGCCGCGGCAAGGTCGCGCTCGAGCATCTTGATCTGATCGTTGAACGCGTCGAGCTGGGGGCCGACAATGCTGGTCGCGTCCGCCTTGGCCTTTTCCAGAAGGCGCGAGTAGTGTGCCTCGTCCTCTTCGGCCTTCTCCATGTCCCGAAGAAGCTTCTGTTCTTCCCTTGATTAGGCGGGCAGCCTCGGCGCGCTCGTCGCGCTCCGCCTTCAACTTCTCGCGGTACTCGTGCGTAAGGTAGAGGTCTTCGAGCTTCCAGCGTCACGAAAATCGAGTTCCGACGCGTTCATGTTGTCGATCTGCTCTTGGGCGCGGATGATCCGCTTCTCCATGGCGTTGGCATTGTTCCATCGAACATTGGCGATGGCGACATCGGACTCGTTGTTGAAGGCCCGCAACGTCAGTCGGATGTTGCGGTTCGTCATGGTCTGGCCTTTGGCGGTGCTGCCGTCGACGGTCCAATTGGTCTTGCAGATGACGGCCGTCTTGCCGGTTATCATTGCCTTCTGCTTGTCGAGACGACGTTGATCGCCGTCTTGTATTCCTCGCTATCTGAGAATTCGAAATGAGGTTCGTAGACGCCCATTTCAGCGAAAGCGATCCTCTCGTCAAAGTTCGCCGCTTCCTTCACCTGTTTGTCACAGATGTTCTTCTTGGCAGCGTAGGACGAACGAAGGTCTCGGATGGACCCCTCGATTGCGTCCTCTTCCTGTTTCATCCTCGCGACTTCTTCGTTGATGTCGATGACCGGTTTGAACCGGTCACGGAGTTCGGTTAATCTTGCTCTTGGTGGCGAGGAGGCGAACGGCGACAACCTTTTGATCATCCGCGACCCTGACGTGGTGACGGTCTTCGCGATTGAAGCCATCGGCCTCATCGACCACTTTAACTTTCTGAACGGATTGGAACGCGCGCCGGCGGCGAAAGATCAGGCCGCGGCGATCGCCGACAGACGCGAAGCTGCCGTTCAATCCGAGTGATTTCTCAGTACCAGCGACGGTGGGTTGACAAGTACTTCGATCCGCAAGACCTCCATTGCAAGGATCGACAACTGTTTCGCACTTTAGGGAAGGGACGGGCGCATATGACGAATATTGGAATTCGCCTGTCCGTCGACGGCTTCGCTCACCTGCCAAGGCATGATCCGGAACAATCCACAATCGAAGTCGCAAATTCAATCGGCTACCCGCTGAAACCGCGAGACGGACCACTCGTGCAAAGGCTGACCCCCAAGGCTGAGGCCCCACCCAACACCTACAGCGGAAATTTTGGGCTAAACGCATTCCCATTCCATACCGATCTGGCACATTGGAGATCGCCGCCGCGCTACCTCCTGCTTCGTTGCCTGAACGGATACAAAGACGTTCCAACGCTGCTGATAGACGGCATCGCCTTGGCGTCAGCAATCGGCCTGAACTTGCTTGGCAGGGCCATTGTAAAAGGGAGAAGGCCACAAAATGGTGCGGTCCCGCTTTTACGCCTTTACGATCAGGTTGATGGCTGCGCGCGTCTTCGTTGGGATGAGATTTTCCTGAAACCTGCCGGCCGGGCAGGGCAGGATGCCTGCGACCGGATGCGACAGGCAATCGCCGATGGCCCGCATCTCCCGATAGCACTCCATGAGCCCGGCGACACCCTAATCATCGACAATTGGCGAATGTTGCACGCGAGATCTCCGGTTGCGGCCGGAAGAGAAGACCGCGTGCTTGAACGCGTGTATTTGGAGGAATTGACTTGAAACAGACTGTCAAGCCGGGAAACGTACCCGACACATGGCACCCCGATGCCCTATACACCAAGGCGCAGCGCTACATCGAGAACATGCACTCCGTAGAAAGCGATCAGTGGGAGCACGCCCTTTGGTCCAGCTTCGCACTTGAGTTTCTCGCTCGCGCGGCGCTTGCTAACGTTAGCCCGGCCCTCTTAGCCGATAACAAGGAGGGGTGGACTAGCCTGTTTCATTCGCTGGGGTTCCAACCGATTGAGCCGAAGTTCACTCCCAAGTCCATTCCCGTGAGCGACGTGTTCAGACGGCTCTCCTCAATCATAACGGAATTCACGAAGGAACACGCGGACTTCGGCATTCTCCACACAGGTCGACGCAATAGCGAACTTCATTCTGGTGAAGCCGCCTTCGAGGACATCGACGCATCCGTCTGGCATCCCAACTTCTATGTGACCTGCCAAATACTGCTCGGGTCAATGGGAATGTCGCTCGAGGACGTCATTGGAACCGAAGAGGCGGACATTGCGGCCAAGCTGATCGCGGCTGCCGCGGACGAGAGCGCAAAGTCAGTCCTAGGGGACGTCGCTCGGCACAAGTCCGATTGGGATAACTTGCCGCCCGAGCAAAAAGAGACCCTCGCGAAATCGGCCAAGGTCTGGGCTACTCGCTACACCGGGCACCGTGTTGCTTGCCCTGCATGTGGGTCTACGGCGCTCGTCGTGGGAGAAGCCGTTGCGGTGCCGGTGCGGAAGCTCGAAGAGGACGAAATAGTTGAAACACAGGAGTATCTGCCGAGCAGGTTCGAATGCGTCGCCTGCAGATTGAAGATCAGCGGGCTTTCTCGCCTCACCGTCGTGGGACTGTCCGCACGCTACAGAAAAACAACCGTATACGACGCGGCGGAGTACTACGCGCCCGAGGATAACTACGCCGGCTACGAGGATGACAACAACGAGTATTAGGCGCGCCGGCACTTTGAAACCAGCCCAAAGCAACGTGGTACGGATTTACCCGCCAGCACGAGCCACGCCCGGCCGCACTATGGCCATGACCGTTCGCGACAGCCATTGCATCGGTCGCTGCCTGATCCCCCAGTTCTAGCGGCTGGAATTTCCCGTAGTTCTTGCTGTCACGAAACCGGACGTCGAGCCAACCTCGATGTGGGCCTTCTCCGCTTCATGGCCGAGAAGACTGCAAGCGGATCGGGGCTGGACGAGATCACGGCTCGGGCGATGCTGCGGGATAGTTCTGGTCCGAACCAATCTCTGCAAGCGTCGGCACGGAGCGCTGCTGTGGTTCGATCAAGGATATATTCGGGGTCGCAGTGAACACCGCCCGGGCATCAGTGGCAGGAACTTCAGTTGGCAGGGCAGCCAGCATCTCCGTGGTGAAGTTGCTGACCAGAGCCGGCAGATCCTGGTCAGGATCGAGAAGGGGGAGCAGAACGTCCTCGTTGAGTACATTGAGAAGGTGCGCGCCGCCCTTGAGTCCGGCGGCGTTGTTTTCATCGACGGCGGTCCGGACCATGGGCCGGGCGTTGCGATGTCGCAGGCAGCGGATTCCGCGGAAACCCATGTCGGTGATGATGCACGCTGGTTCGGTTGTCGAAGCCACTTTAATTTTCTGTAGTACGTAGTAAAAGTTGTCCGGCCTCGTCCGGAATCATCCTCCTTGCCAAAGCCAGACATCTCGACCGTAGCTTCGAAGAAACCTCGTGAGACAGCCGGGTCCGACGCCGTGCGAGCGTTCGATTTCCAGATGAACGTCTCGATGGCGCGGATCCTCGAATTGCATCAGGCAGGCGTCCAGTACCTCGCCTTGTTCGACCATCACGACGATCTCGTTCTGTTCGTTGGCGACGGGGAAGAGGCGGAGCTGTCCTTTTATCAGGTGAAGTCGACCACCGAACTCACCTGGACCGCATCGAGACTGGCTTATCGAGCGGCGAGGGGCGATCTCCCACGTTCAATCATCGGCAAGGCCTATTACAACGTGGCCCAGTTCGGCCCAGATATCCGACGTGCCGCAATTCTTTCGAATCGCCCGCTCA
Organism: Ensifer sp. IC3342; assembly: GCF_020193655.1. GTDB lineage: Bacteria > Pseudomonadota > Alphaproteobacteria > Rhizobiales > Rhizobiaceae > Sinorhizobium. Next base: position 50,737 of record NZ_JADYVE010000001.1, on the reverse strand, counting down.
ACGCTTTGCTGGCGCCCGACGAAACGCCTGCTCCGCATGATGGAGAGATCGTACTCGCCGATTTGTGCCCGAATGATCACGGCATTCTCGTCAAATCACTGAAGAAGGATTTTCCGGCCGGTATCGATGAGGGACATACGAAGCTGCTGATGTTCGAACGGGTTGCTCTCGATCCGGAGAGTCATCGAGCCACCGTCCTCGGCCAGGTTGTCGCTCTTCTCGAAAAGATTCACCCCGACAGCGCCGCCTGTGCAAGTCCTTTCTACGTCTCTCTACTCGCGGAAGTAAGCGGGTGCACGGGCAACAAGGCAAGGTCCGCAAGCGTGGCTGAATTGAAGCAGAGAAAGGGCCTCGACCGGGGCGAAATCGATGCGATGATCGGACGCGCGCAGGCTAGGCTGAAGACCGTCGTCGAGTGGTGGCCGAGCGTTCAAATCGAGCTGACGGGCACCGGTCTGCGTGCGCTTGCGGTCGAGCAGGTCAGGGTCAGATGTCTCCATTACTGGCGGGCGAGGCAGAGAGGCGAGCGCGACGCCTGCGAGCTGAGCGACGCGATCAAGGCGGCAATAGCCAAAAGCTCCCTAGCGGGTATGGACAGCGTGTTGGACGCCGCCGTAGCCGTGAAGGGGCACGACTTGGTCGGGCCGTCTTCCTCGATGTACGACCTGCAGTCCGCGCTCATCGTTGAGCTAATGGAGTTCATGACATGACGAGCGACGACACCTTAAGACTTCGCCGGATACTTCGAAAATTGAGCGAGAGCAGCAATGCCAAGGGTAAATTTCATCAATCTCTTCCTGTTGTCGCAGGTCGAAAAGAGAGCATTACACGTTCCCTTGAACTCTCAAAAGCTAATGATCCAAGGCGCAAACGGCTTTGGAAAATCGGCGATCATGAAGAGCCTTTATGAGGCGCTCGGCACGACTCCTATCAAGATCGACAGCCGCTGGAAGAAGGCAGACGTATCGAGTTGCCTAGAGTTCGAATATGCCGGTTCGACGTGGTTCGCCGTGAAAGCGCTGGGCGTTTACTCGCTCTTCGACAAGGACGGCAACAGGCAGTTCTGGGGTCAGCGCCTCGTGAAGGACTGGGGGCCGAAGCTAGCAGAGTTCTTTGAGTTCAAGCTCGAAATGGCCGAAAAAAACGGCGACGCGGTGACGCCGCCGCCGGCCTATCTCGTCGCTCCCTTCTATGTGGACCAGGACGGTGGTTGGAAGGACCCGTGGAAGTCGTTCGACGATTTCTACCTGCCTGCGAGTGCGAAGACCCTCGCTGACTATCACTCCGGCATCAGGCCTGATGAATATTACACCGCCAAGGCGGAGCTCGCCAAGGAGCGCATTATCTTGGCGGCCCTCGACACTGGCGTCGAGACGCTGCGCGAAGCGGTGTCCCAGATCCAGGAGATCGAGGGAACCAGCCCCACCTACGACCTCCAAGAGTTTCAGAGCGAAATCGACGATCTAGTCGCGGAGAGCAATCGGCTCCTGCAGGCACAAGCTAGCCACCGTCGAATCGTGTCTGATCTCCATGAGGAGGCCCATCTCCTGAGCAGCGAAGCAAACCTCTTGCTCGAGACTTTGAGGGAGATGCGTGGAGAGTTCGAGCTGGCGTCCGTGCTCCCCAGGGAAGTCGAGTGCCCGACGTGCGGACAGGAATATCAGAACTCGCTCGCGGACAGGTTCGCTTTGATTGCGGACGAAGGCGTTCTGTCGAAGGCGCTTACGGACGCCCAAGCGAAGTTGGCTCGGGTGATCGAGAAGGAGAGGGCGGAGCGCCGGAAGCTAGACGACGTCAGCCAGAGCCTCGAACGTATCCGGAAGACCTTGGACGCGCGAAAGGAGTCGCTGTCGCTGAATGACGTCATCGTTGCGGCCGGAAAGACCGAAGCCACCAAGCTTCTTCGCGGTTCGCTCAACGAGAAGATCGTCGCCGCGGACAGTTCCAGAAGCAGGGTCGAATCCTTCAGGGCTGCGATGAACAAATACGCCGACCCAAGACTGACGAGCGAGATTCAGAGGTTCTACAGGGCGCGGCTTTCAGCCTTTTCACTCGAGCTGGATGTCCAGCTCGATGACCCCGACAAGCAGTCGATAGCTTCGGTGAAGGTTGCTCGCGGAAGCGAAGGTCCGAGAGCTCTGCTCGCCTACTACTATGCGTTTCTGCACACCAAGGCAGCGTACACAAAGAACGTCAGATTCCCGATCGTGATCGACGCACCGAACCAGCAGGGGCAGGACAAGGTGCACCTGCCGCAGATGGTGAGCTTCATCTTCGACAATATCCCGGACGACGCTCAGACCATCGTTGCGATCGAGGACGCGAGCGGGTTCGGTCTTCAAGGTGTCACGATCGATACGTACGGCGAGGCGAAACGACAGGTCCTGCGGGAAAAGGAATTCGAGACCGTCAAGGCGGTGTTCGACCCCTTCTTTCAAAAGATCCTCGCGATGGAGTGACAGAGGCCACCCCTTCGGATAGGGACGATGTCGTGCGGTGCGCAGGCGGGTCGACCGTGGAGGCGAGCCGAGTTAGGAGAGTGCATGAGATCATTGGCGGGGTTTCTGGCGTGGCTTCCAGGTGTGATGCCACGGAAAGCCTACAAGCTCGTCATGGAAGGCGATCTGCTATCCAAAGAGGAGCGGAAGGACCTCCATCCGCGCAGCGAGAGCCTCTTCGATCTGGTTACAGTCGTCGGCCCCGACGCAGCGGCAGCTATTCTTGCAGCTTACAATGACGGCCGTCTACCGATGGGGAGAGGGGAGGTCGTACGAGAGGCCCCGGATGCTGGAGCCTACGTTCGGGACTCCGAACCGTTGCGTGAGGAAATCCGCCAGCGACGCCGTCGAAGGGCCTGCGTGAAGGACATCAGCCTTGTCCGCGAGAGCGATTTCCACGACCATCATCTCTTGAACGATATCTTCTTCGAGACCATCGGCAAGGGGCCGGGAAAGCTGACGCTTGCGGGCATCGAGGTCTCGAAGACCATACACGGTTATAAGAGCAACAGTGGAAAGAGCACCGGTTGGGAGTCGACCTTCTACTGGGTTGGCAGCGACGGTGTTCGCCGTAGCTCGGGATCGGGACTTCCTTTGGAAGCTTCTAACCGCCGGAACGACGAGGATCGGAACTGGGGCCTTCACGAGTAGCTGACGAGGCCAGGGCCGGTCGCGCCCTTCTTGGACTGAGCCAGGAGGAGCCGGCCCCGCGGCGTCAGCCGTCAGATCGTCGTCCGTATCGATAAGCGCGAGACCAACGTCCTCGTCGAGTCGATCGAGAAGGCGAGGGTCGCGCTGGGGGCCGGCGGCGTCGCTTTCATCGAAGGCTGCGCGGAACTGGGCCGGTGGTCGCGATGATCCGGCGGCCGCGTCCCGGCTGGAACGGAATAGCGTCGCGCCTCTCTCGGCTGCCTTCCTCTGATCGGGAAGGCCTTTACCGCGACATTCGGAGAAGAGCGCGCCGTCAGATCCAGTCTCGGTCCAGGCGATCGCCCCTACGGATGGCGTCCAACTCGTTCGCGTGTCGGTTCAGAGCCGCGCGTATCCGCTCGCGATTGGGAATGCCACCGAGCCTCCAGCGGCCCATCCCTACCGCGATGCGGGCCTTTTCCCATTCCAAGCCGTCCCACGCGAGCATCGCGAGAACCGATCGACGCAGGTCCAGCCACGTCCACGGTGTCGCGGGCGGGCCGGACGCTTCTTTGATCGTCTCCTTCATGTGCCGGTCGATCGCGGACTTCATCCTCGAGAAGTTCTTCGACGACGTCTTGGTGGCGGCCGCACCGAACACGAAGTCGCCTGCGTCCGGGGGAAGGCCACGGCGAAGGTCTTCCAGCAAGGTGACCATGGCGTCCGAGAGCACCACAACCTGCTCCACGCTGCATCCTTCCCCGGCAGTCGTCCAGAGTCCTCGGCCGAGGTCCAGTTCCGACCATTTCATCCGGATCAAGTCGCGTAGACGCTGCCCCGTCAGCAGGAGACTTCTTGCCAGCGCACGATCCGATGCGGACGCCAGCCGCTCTCCGGCGGCCAGGTAGGCTCGCAGTTCGAGTGTGCCCAAGACACGGCTGCGACGCGGGACCGTCAGGCCAAGCACGCGGGGAGTGAGATGGGCGAGGGGGTTCGATACGAGCCCGAATTCGCGCCGACGCGCGGGATGCATGGCCCATGCGAACAGGGCCCGTACCTTCATGAGGCAATTGCGGGCCAGCGCAGGCGCCGGGCGGTTCCGTATCGACACGACCAACGCCATGACGTCGTAGTCCGTCACCGCGGCGATCGGTTTGTCCACCCAAGGATTGACCGCCGGATCGCGCACGTAGCGCCGCATGAACGTGGCGTCAGCATCGGCGCAGAGATTGCGGTGCCGCTCGGGGAGCCAGGAGACGTATGCGTCGACGACCGAGGCGAACGTCCAGCTCTCTCGGTGGAGAGGATCCGCCTCGACCGGTTCCTCACCGCTTCGATGTGCCGTCGCCTGATTCACCTGATTCAATTGGCGTGCGAGCTCGCGCGCCCGTTCTGTTGCGATTTCAGGAAACCAGCCGAGCCTCCACCGCACGTGGCTGCCCGGAATGAAATCCGGGACGTAGAAGAACGCCTTCCGAGTGGTGGTGACAACGACCCGCATGTTGTCGACCGTCGAGTCGGCGAACTCATTGCATACGGGCGCGAAAGGCAGATTGCGGACGACGTCGTCCGTAAGGTCGAGCTTCTGCATGTCTGTTTCCTTCCAGTGTTTGCCCCTCGGCCTGTCGAATGGCGGGAGGGGCGGCGGGTTGAACCTGTGCGGGCCGACCGTCCGCGGGAGGGGACATTCAGGAAATGTCGCGCAGCGAACCGCGCCGGCCCTCCGAACGCGCCGCGCGGGAAGGCGCCGGACGAGGAGGGCGCCCTGTCGAGCCGTCAGCCGCGAAGGAAGAACCCGGCGTGCGGCAGTGTCGGTGCCGCCGCTTCCAGCTCCGCGACAATCGCCTCTGCTGTCTTGGCGAGCGAGTTCCGGCGTATCTCGATCCACTCCCGCCGCCAGGGTACCGGGTGGTGAGGGGAGTACGCGGTCAGCTTCAGACGTCCGCACGGGACGCCCCTCCATTCCGTCCAGGTGATGCCGGCGACCTGTTTCGTTGCCGAGGCTTTCGCGAACACGCCGTTCCCCTTGTAGCGCATGAGGATCTCTTCGTTGATCTCGAGGATGGCGATTCCGACCGGCACGCCGGAGACGGTCGCGATGGTCGGCGCCTGCGGCGTCCACAGGAAAGTCCCCACGCCTTCGATGTGCGACGGAGGGCGCCCCCAGTTGTCGAGGCGGGGCCGGATGAAGCCGCTCCGTGGCGCGATCCGCACCGGATGTCCGCGGCCCTCGAACGCCCTGAACAGGGCGTCCGCCAGGGAAAGGGCGTTCTCCAGTGCGTCCGCGGAAGCGGTCAGGTCGATCGTGTGATAGCGGGTCACCAGATGTGTCCCGTCGCGGCTTTCTTTCGCGGAGCCGAACACGCGCCGCGCAATCCCAACGAGGGGGTGCACGGTGTCGTCGTCCGGGGAGGCGGACCAGATGCCGTCGCCGTAGAAATGCTTGATCGGGGGCGTGCCGCGCCCCCCCTTTGTCCAGCGGTCGGGAAAGCCCGGCCGCGCGGCGGCCAGGGGCGGCGGCGGAGGGGCCGTGCCGACCGCGCGCTTCGCCCACCATCCGCGCGGGGGCCGCGGAACGGCGAGCGCCGCGCACACCTTTCCGAGGTAGCTGTCCGAGACGCCGAGACGGTCGGCGGCAGCCTTGCCGGAAACGCTCCATACGAGGGCGTAGAGCTCCTCCCTGGTGATCATCGCTCCCTCCCGTCCGTTTCGGCTTCGTCGTGCTCCCAGTCGGCGATCGTGCAGGTTCCCTGCTCGACCTTCCGCAGCAGCTCGGACCAAGCGTTGAAGCCGCGCCGGATCTCGGCACGGTACTTGTGGAGATTGTAGACGCGGAGGATGCCCGTCTGGCCGTGCCCGATCGCCGCCTCGGCCACCTCGGTGCGCCCCGTGATCGGCTCGAGATGGGTGCGGACGGTCCGCCTGACGTCGTGCCAGACCCAGTCCTCCATGACCGCCACGCCGAGTTTTTCGCGGAATTCAAGCATCAGGCGCTCGAACTTGCCTGTCGCGATCTCGGCTTCGCTCCTGTCTTGTTTCTTCGCCAGCCTCAGGTCGCCGAAGTTGTCGATCGGCCTCTGGCCGTTGGTCGTGCTGAACACGAAATCCCCATGGCCCGCTGGCTGACTTTCCTTGATCGCCAGGAGCAGGTCGACCACCCGGTCCGAGAGCGGCACCTGGTGCGAATTGTCCACCTTGGAAGTGCGGCCGCGCTGGGCCCCGGGAGCCTTGCTACCCGGTATGATCCAAAGCTTGCGAGCCAGATTGAGCTGCGACCAGCGCATCCCCGCGACAACGCCCCTGCGCTGTCCGGTCTCGATCAGGACCCTGAGGCAGGGTCCATAGGGATAGGGCGTGGCGCTGCATGCCATCAGGTAGGCGCGCGCCTCCTCGTATTCGAAGACCCGTTCGCGCGGCGCGATCCGAAGCCCCAGCCTCTTGGCCTTGAGGTGCTCGATCGGGTTCCGATCGAGGCCGACTGCCTCGCTGATGTCCGGGTGCATCGTCCAGCTAAAAAAAGTCTTGAGCATGGCGAAGCAGTGGAACGCGGTGGTCGGGAATTTCTGATTTATCTCCTTGATGAACGACGTCACGTGCGCGGCAGTGACCTCCGCGATGGGCTTGTTCACCCACCTGTTTCTCTTCGGGTCCAGGATGTTCCTCCTGATGAAGGCGATGTCCTGCGCCGCGTTGAGGTTCCTGTCCCGCGACGGGATGTAGGCGAGATAGTCCTCCATGACGGAGGCGAAGGTGCTCCGGAGGCGCAGTTCCTCCAGTCTTCCCGCTGCCGCCGCCTCGATGGCCGGATCGACTCCCTCGTCGATCTGTGCGTTCCAATTGTGCGCGGCAACGCGTGCGGCCTCGGTGGTCATGGCCGGGAACCTGCCGAGCGTGCGGCGAGAGGTGTTTTCGGCCGGGCCGCCGAACCGCGCGATCAGCACGAACGACTTCCTTTTCGACCCGACCCTGACGGCCAGGTTTTCCACGGAGGAGTCGTTGATCTCGTAGCGGCTGCCGGAGTCCGGGGCGAAGTCCAGGCCGGCGATCAGGTCGTCTGTCAGGTGCTGTCTGTCCATCTTGCTTCCTTTCGTCGTTCGCTTTCGGGCCGCGGAACCGGGAATTTCGGGCAGCGGAACTGGGCAGCGCGACCGCCGGCGGCCGCATCCCGTTGGATCCGAATGGAAAACCTTTGTTGGGAAAAAGTCAATAATAACAATGACTTATGGAAAGGAACGAAACCGCTTGAAACATTCGCGAACAAAATGCTACAAGCGGAATCAGGGAGCCGGGCGACGGTGGAGGGGACTCCAAAACCGCAGGTCGGGGGTTCGAGCCCCTCTGCCCCTGCCAGTTTCGTCATTCTTGCCTCATCGTCTGAATTCGGCCAGAATGGAAAAAGGGTAGGGCGGCGCGACCGTCTTTTTATATTCACAAAAAAGACTGATTGGCTCTTGTGGTTTTCGAAATCGGTCTTTATGTAGGGTCCAAACAGACACGCGGTGCGTGGGGCTGAATCATCGGCTTTACGCGCCGTAATGGCGTGAGCATTTTATGGCATCCAAAACGAATCCGTTCACGTTTCTGCAGCAGGTTCGCTCTGAAACGTCAAAAGTGACTTGGCCTTCACGGCGCGAGACGATGATCTCGACGCTGATGGTCTTTGTCATGGTCTCTTTTGCCGCCGCCTTTTTCTTTGGTGCGGACCAGTTGATGGGCTGGCTGATGAGCCTCGTCCTCAACGTTGGCGCTTGATTGGGTGGAGAGTAGCATGGCTGCGCGCTGGTATATCGTTCACGCCTATTCGAATTTCGAAAAGAAGGTCGCCGAATCGATCGAGGAGAAGGCCAAGCAGAAGGGGCTGGATCATCTGTTCGAGAAGATTCTCGTCCCGACGGAAAAGGTCGTCGAGATCCGCCGCGGCCGCAAGGTCGACTCGGAGCGCAAGTTCTTTCCGGGCTACGTGCTTGTTCGCGCCAATCTGACCGATGAAGCCTATCACCTCATCAAGAATACGCCGAAGGTCACGGGCTTCCTCGGAACCGACAGCAAGCCCGTTCCGATTCCGGATCATGAGGCCGAGCGGATTCTCGGTCAGGTCCAGGAAGGTGTTGACCGTCCGAAGCCGTCGGTTTCGTTCGAGATCGGCGAACAGGTCCGGGTGTCGGATGGTCCGTTCGCATCCTTCAATGGCATCGTCCAGGATGTTGATGAAGAGCGGTCGCGTTTGAAGGTCGAGGTTTCGATCTTTGGTCGTGCGACCCCTGTCGAGCTGGAATATGGCCAGGTCGAAAAGGTCTGAAAAACGCAGGTTTTAAAGGGATGGAGCAGGTCGATTGGCTTGTTCCGGCGGAGTGATCCGCATGCGCGTGGGAGGTGTCCGGTCTTAGCCGGGTCGGTTTATCCGCACCACGCAACCGCAGCCGCCGGTCGAAGGGCCGGCAAACAGCCGGGTGACCGGCTCAACAGTTCCTCTTCCGTCTTGATCGTGAAGGGGCATTCAGAGGCAGAGAGAAATGGCTAAGAAAGTTGCAGGCCAGCTCAAGCTGCAGGTGAAGGCCGGCTCGGCGAATCCATCGCCGCCGATCGGTCCTGCGCTTGGTCAGCGTGGCATTAACATCATGGAATTCTGCAAGGCGTTCAATGCCGCCACGCAGGAAATGGAAAAGGGTATGCCGATCCCGGTCGTCATTACCTATTACCAGGACAAGTCCTTCACCTTCGTCATGAAGCAGCCGCCGGTCAGCTACTTCCTGAAGCGTGAAGCGAAGATCCAGTCGGGCTCGAAGACCCCGGGCAAGGCCAAGGCCGGCTCGATCTCCAAGGCTCAGATCCGCACGATCGCAGAGGCCAAGATGAAGGACCTCAATGCGGCCGATGTTGAAGGCGCAATGGCAATGGTCGAGGGCTCTGCCCGCTCCATGGGCCTGGAAGTGACGGGCTAAGACCATGGCGAAGATTGCAAAGCGTGTACAGAAGTCCCGCGAGGGCATCGATCCGGCGAAGATCTACGGCCTCGTTGAAGCCGTAACGCTGGTGAAGGAGCGTGCGACGGCAAAGTTCGATGAAACCATCGAAGTCGCAATGAATCTCGGCGTCGATCCGCGCCACGCCGACCAGATGGTCCGCGGCGTTGTCAACCTGCCGAACGGCACCGGCCGCTCGGTTCGCGTTGCCGTTTTCGCGCGCGGCGCCAAGGCTGACGAAGCCAAGGCTGCCGGTGCTGACGTTGTCGGCGCCGAAGACCTCGTCGAGATCGTCCAGGGCGGCAAGATCGAGTTCGATCGCTGCATCGCCACCCCGGACATGATGCCGCTCGTCGGTCGTCTCGGTAAGGTTCTCGGCCCGCGCGGCATGATGCCGAACCCGAAGGTCGGCACGGTCACCATGGATGTCGCGGCTGCGGTCAAGGCCTCCAAGGGTGGTGCGGTCGAGTTCCGCGTCGAAAAGGCCGGTATCGTCCATGCTGGCGTTGGCAAAGCCTCCTTCGACGCCAAGGCGCTGGAAGAAAATATCCGCGCCTTCGCCGATGCCGTGATCAAGGCAAAGCCGGCTGGTGCCAAGGGTAACTACGTCAAGCGCGTAGCGATCTCCTCGACGATGGGGCCGGGCCTGAAGATCGATCCCGCGACCCTCAGCGTCGCCTGATAAATTCTACAGCGCCGTGCGTCTATTTAGACGCACAAAGGTCGCTGTAGCGCTTTGAATTGCTGCATGTTTTGTCCTTAAATCGGATCCGATTTAAGGAAACATGCAGGGGCTTCGGCCCGAAACCGAGTTTCCGGCCTTTCGGGGCCGGAAATATCCGGACCCCGGTCCGGAACTCCTGTCCGAGATTGCGGGTGGTTTTACCTTAATCACCATTGCCCGCATGAGACGGGTAAGATCTGAATTTTGAACAACGCCTCTGGCGTCGAAATTCGGTTCGAACCTCGCTTGCCTTGTGTCAGACCCGGCTCTCCCGGGAACGCCAAGGGACAGGATCCTTAAGCGTTGCTTGGGATCGATCATGATCCCGGGTGACAAAGGCAAACCCGGCAGGGCTGCTTCAAGCAACCCTGTCAACTGGAGACAGACAGTGGAAAGAGCGGAAAAACGCGAATTCGTCACGGAGCTGAACGAAGTCTTCAAGGCTTCCGGTTCGGTTGTCGTGGCCCACTATGCTGGTGTCACAGTTGCGCAGATGAACGACTTCCGTTCGAAGATGCGCGCTGCTGGCGGCACCGTCAAAGTCGCGAAAAACCGCCTGGCCAAGATCGCTCTTCAGGGCACGGAGTCTGAAGGGATGTCCGATCTCTTCAAGGGGCAGACGCTGATTGCTTACAGCACTGATCCCGTTACGGCTCCGAAGGTCGTCGTGGATTTCGCCAAGACCAACGACAAGCTCGTTGTGCTCGGCGGCGCCATGGGGACAACCACGCTCAACGCCGAAGGTGTCAAGTCGCTCGCGACCCTGCCTTCGCTCGACGAGCTGCGCGCGAAGCTGCTGGGCCTCATCAACGCCCCGGCAACCCGTGTCGCGACGGTTGTCGCAGCACCGGCAAGCCAGCTTGCTCGCGTGTTCTCGGCCTATGCCAAGAAGGACGAAGCCGCCTGAGGCGGAATTTCGCTGTTGTAATTAAAACCAGTTCGAACCGAACAAAAGGAAAAGTAAAATGGCTGATCTCGCAAAGATCGTTGAAGACCTCTCCTCGCTGACCGTTCTGGAAGCTGCAGAACTTTCGAAGCTTCTCGAAGAAAAGTGGGGCGTTTCTGCTGCTGCTCCGGTAGCAGTTGCTGCTGCTGGTGGCGCTGCTGGCGCTGCTGCCCCGGCTGAAGAAGAAAAGACCGAGTTCGACGTCGTTCTCGTTGACGCTGGCGCCAACAAGATCAACGTCATCAAGGAAGTTCGCGGCATCACCGGCCTCGGCCTCAAGGAAGCCAAGGACTTGGTCGAAGGCGCTCCGAAGCCGGTCAAGGAAGGCGTTTCCAAGGCTGAAGCTGCCGACCTCAAGAAGAAGCTCGAAGACGCTGGCGCCAAGGTTGACGTCAAGTAACTCGACGAAATGCAAAGGAGGGGTGGCCTTTTGGCCGCCTCTCTTTGACCGTTTTTGGAACATATTACCCAAAAGCCTGTCGAAAACGGCTTTTGGGTAATGGGTTCTTCAAGAGGATGGTCGCAATCGAGAGACAGCACAGCAATCCGTGCTGGCGTCTTTCGAAAGCTTGACGAGATTGAACTACTCATTGATCGACGGGATCGACTGGCCATCGGTTCCCGTCCGTTGCAGGCCCGGATGCAAGATTGACAAGGAGCGACGATGGCTCAGACCCTTTCGTTTAACGGTCGCAGGCGCGTACGCAAGTTTTTTGGTAAAATTCCAGAAGTCGCAGAAATGCCGAACCTCATTGAGGTTCAGAAGGCGTCCTACGACCAGTTTCTGATGGTAGAAGAGCCCAAGGGCGGCCGCCCGGATGAGGGACTTCAGGCAGTTTTCAAGTCGGTATTTCCGATCAAGGATTTCTCGGGCGCTTCGATGCTCGAATTCGTCTCCTACGAGTTCGAGCCGCCGAAATTCGACGTCGAAGAATGCCGCCAGCGCGACCTCACCTATGCGGCGCCGCTGAAGGTGACGCTGCGCCTGATCGTGTTCGATATTGACGAAGACACGGGCGCAAAGTCGATCAAGGACATCAAGGAACAGAACGTCTACATGGGCGATATGCCGCTCATGACGGACAACGGTACCTTTATCGTCAACGGCACCGAGCGCGTCATTGTCTCGCAGATGCATCGCTCACCCGGCGTGTTCTTCGATCACGACAAGGGCAAGAGCCATTCGTCCGGTAAGCTGCTGTTCGCTGCGCGCGTCATTCCTTATCGCGGCTCGTGGCTCGACATCGAATTCGACGCCAAGGACATCGTGCACGCCCGCATCGACCGTCGCCGCAAGATTCCGGTGACGTCGCTGTTGATGGCGCTCGGCATGGACGGCGAAGAGATCCTCGACACCTTCTACACGAAGTCGCTCTACCAGCGCGACGGCGAAGGCTGGCGCGTGCCGTTCCAGCCGGATGCGCTGAAGGGCCAGAAGGCGATCACCGACATGATCGACGCCGATACCGGCGAAGTCGTCGTTGAAGCCGGCAAGAAGCTTACGCCGCGCCTGCTGCGCCAGCTGCAGGAGAAGGGGCTGAAAGCGCTCAAGGCCACGGACGACGATCTCTACGGCAATTACCTCGCCGAAGACGTCGTCAACTACGGTACGGGCGAGATCTATCTGGAAGCCGGCGACGAGATCGACGAGAAGACGCTTCCCGTCATCCTTTCGGCTGGCTTCGACGAGATCCCGGTTCTCGACATCGACCACATCAATGTCGGTGCCTATATCCGCAACACGCTTGCCGCCGACAAGAACGAAAACCGCCAGGACGCACTGTTCGATATCTATCGCGTCATGCGCCCGGGCGAACCGCCGACCATGGATTCTGCCGAAGCCATGTTCAACACGTTGTTCTTCGACGCCGAGCGCTACGATCTCTCGGCAGTCGGTCGCGTGAAGATGAACATGCGTCTCGACCTCGACGTTCCGGACACGGTTCGCACGCTCCGCAAGGAGGACATTCTTGCTGTCGTAAAGATGCTCGTCGAGCTGCGTGACGGCAAGGGGGAGATCGACGATATTGACAACCTGGGTAACCGCCGCGTTCGCTCGGTCGGCGAGCTCATGGAGAACCAGTATCGTCTCGGTCTCTTGCGCATGGAGCGCGCGATCAAGGAGCGCATGTCCTCGATCGAAATCGACACGGTCATGCCGCAGGATCTGATCAACGCGAAGCCGGCGGCTGCCGCCGTTCGCGAGTTCTTCGGCTCGTCGCAGCTGTCGCAGTTCATGGACCAGGTGAACCCGCTTTCGGAAATCACCCACAAGCGTCGTCTTTCGGCTCTTGGCCCGGGTGGTCTTACCCGCGAGCGCGCGGGCTTCGAAGTGCGCGACGTTCACCCGACCCATTACGGCCGCATCTGCCCGATCGAAACGCCGGAAGGCCCGAACATCGGTCTGATCAACTCGCTCGCAACCTTCGCTCGCGTCAACAAGTACGGTTTCATCGAGAGCCCGTATCGCAAGATCGTCGACGGCAAGGTCACGAACGACGTCGTCTATCTGTCGGCGATGGAAGAGGCGAAGTACCACGTCGCGCAGGCAAACTCGCCCCTGAACGGTGACAACTCCTTCGCTGAAGAATTTGTCGTCTGCCGTCACTCCGGCGAAGTTATGCTGGCTCCGCGCGACAACATCAACCTGATGGACGTTTCGCCGAAGCAGCTCGTTTCCGTCGCCGCGGCGCTCATCCCGTTCCTCGAGAACGACGACGCCAACCGCGCGCTGATGGGCTCGAACATGCAGCGCCAGGCCGTACCGCTGCTGCGCGCGGAAGCTCCGTTCGTCGGCACCGGGATGGAGCCGGTCGTTGCTCGCGACTCGGGTGCCGCGATTGCCGCCCGCCGCGGCGGTGTCGTCGACCAGGTCGATGCGACGCGTATCGTTATCCGCGCCACCGAAGACCTCGACCCGTCGAAGTCCGGCGTCGATATCTATCGCCTGCAGAAGTTCCAGCGTTCGAACCAGAACACCTGCGTCAACCAGCGCCCGCTGGTCACCGTGGGTGACGTTCTGAACAAGGGCGACATCATCGCGGACGGTCCTTCGACCGACCTCGGCGATCTGGCGCTCGGCCGCAACGCGCTCGTCGCGTTCATGCCGTGGAACGGCTACAATTATGAAGACTCGATCCTGCTTTCCGAGCGGATCGTGCGCGACGACGTGTTCACGTCCATCCACATCGAAGAATTCGAAGTGATGGCGCGTGACACCAAGCTTGGTCCGGAAGAAATCACTCGCGACATTCCGAACGTCTCGGAAGAAGCGTTGAAGAACCTCGACGAAGCCGGTATCGTGTACATCGGTGCCGAAGTTCAGCCGGGCGATATCCTCGTCGGCAAGATCACGCCGAAGGGCGAAAGCCCGATGACGCCGGAAGAAAAGCTTCTGCGTGCCATCTTCGGTGAGAAGGCCTCGGATGTCCGTGACACGTCCATGCGCATGCCGCCGGGCACCTTCGGCACGGTCGTCGAAGTGCGCGTCTTCAACCGCCACGGCGTGGAGAAGGACGAACGCGCGATGGCGATCGAGCGCGAGGAGATCGAACGCCTCGCCAAGGACCGCGACGACGAACAGGCGATCCTTGACCGCAACGTCTATGCGCGTCTTGTCGACATGTTGCGCGGTCACGTTGCCGTGGCTGGTCCGAAGGGCTTTAAGAAGGGCACTGAGCTTTCGAACGCCGTCGTCAGCGAATATCCTCGCTCGCAGTGGTGGATGTTCGCCGTCGAGGACGAAAAGGCTCAGGGCGAGATCGAAGCGCTTCGCGCCCAGTATGACGAATCCAAGTCGCGCCTTGAACAGCGCTTCATGGACAAGGTCGAGAAGGTCCAGCGCGGCGACGAAATGCCCCCGGGCGTGATGAAGATGGTCAAGGTTTTCGTCGCGGTGAAGCGCAAGATCCAGCCGGGCGACAAGATGGCCGGCCGTCACGGCAACAAGGGTGTCGTGTCACGTATCGTCCCGATCGAAGACATGCCGTTCCTGGAGGACGGTACACATGTCGACGTGGTGCTGAACCCGCTCGGCGTGCCGTCGCGCATGAACGTCGGCCAGATCCTCGAAACCCATCTCGGCTGGGCTTGCGCCGGCATGGGCAAGAAGATCGGCGCGATGCTGGATGCGTATCACGAGAACGGCGACATCGCACCGCTTCGCGCGACGATCGATGACGTCATCGGATCCGGTCCGAAGGGAGAGCCGATCAAGCAGTACGACGACGAGTCGGTGGTTCGGCTTGCCGAGCAGACCCGCCGGGGCGTGTCGATCGCAACGCCGGTCTTCGACGGTGCTGTCGAGGCCGACGTGAACGAAATGCTGAACAAGGCAGGTCTCAAGGTGACCGGCCAGTCGACGCTCTTCGACGGCCGTACCGGCGAACCCTTCGACCGGCAGGTGACCGTGGGCTACATCTACATGCTGAAGCTCAACCACCTGGTGGATGACAAGATCCACGCCCGTTCGATTGGTCCTTACTCGCTCGTCACTCAGCAGCCGCTGGGCGGCAAGGCGCAGTTCGGCGGTCAGCGTTTCGGCGAAATGGAGGTCTGGGCGCTGGAAGCTTACGGTGCCGCCTACACGCTGCAGGAAATGCTGACGGTCAAGTCGGACGACGTCGCTGGCCGCACGAAGGTTTACGAAGCGATCGTTCGCGGCGACGACACCTTCGAGGCAGGCATTCCGGAGAGCTTCAACGTTCTCGTCAAGGAAATGCGCTCGCTGGGCCTCAGCGTCGAACTCGAAAACTCGAAGGTCGACGACCTCAGCGCCGCGGCGCAACTGCCGGACGCAGCAGAGTAGACGACATCAGGTGCGTGCCGCTGCAGGCACGCACCGTTTCCGCCGCAGGGCAGTTTATTGTCCGCGGCAGGAACAGGGCCGCATCCGATGCGGTTTTAGCTGTTTATAGGGCAGGGGCCGGCGCCCGGGATTTGCCGGCACCCCGCCAAGCTCAGGGCTTAATGCCCGCAAAGGAGACAGGCATGAACCAAGAGGTCATGAATCTTTTCAATCCGCAGGTGCCTGCACAGACTTTCGATTCCATCCGGATTTCGATCGCCTCGCCGGAGAAGATTCTTTCCTGGTCTTACGGTGAGATCAAGAAACCGGAGACGATCAACTATCGTACCTTCAAGCCGGAACGCGACGGTCTGTTCTGCGCCCGCATCTTCGGTCCGATCAAGGACTACGAATGCTTGTGCGGCAAGTACAAGCGCATGAAGTACAAAGGCATCATCTGCGAAAAGTGCGGCGTCGAAGTCACGCTGTCGCGCGTTCGCCGCGAGCGCATGGGCCACATCGAGCTCGCAGCGCCTGTTGCCCATATCTGGTTCCTGAAGTCGTTGCCGAGCCGCATCGCCACGCTGCTCGACATGACGCTGAAGGATATCGAGCGCGTTCTTTATTTCGAAAACTACATCGTCACCGAACCGGGCCTGACTTCGCTCAAGGAAAACCAGCTCCTCAGCGAAGAAGAATACATGCTCGCCGTTGACGAGTTCGGTGAAGACCAGTTCACCGCGATGATCGGCGCCGAAGCGATCTACGAGATGCTCGCTTCGATGAATCTCGAGAAGATCGCCGGCGACCTGCGCTCGGAAATGGCCGAGACGAGCTCGGATCTGAAGCAGAAGAAGCTGATGAAGCGGCTGAAGATCGTCGAGAACTTCATGGAATCCGGCAACCGTCCGGAGTGGATGATCATGAAGGTCGTTCCGGTGATCCCGCCGGATCTGCGCCCGCTCGTGCCGCTCGACGGCGGCCGTTTCGCGACGTCGGATCTGAACGATCTCTATCGCCGCGTGATCAACCGTAACAATCGTCTGAAGCGGCTGATTGAACTGCGCGCGCCGGGCATCATCATCCGCAACGAAAAGCGCATGCTGCAGGAATCCGTCGATGCGCTGTTCGACAACGGCCGCCGCGGCCGCGTCATCACCGGCGCCAACAAGCGTCCGCTGAAGTCGCTCTCCGACATGCTGAAGGGCAAGCAGGGCCGGTTCCGCCAGAACCTGCTCGGCAAGCGCGTCGACTATTCTGGCCGCTCGGTCATCGTGACTGGTCCGGAGCTCAAGCTGCATCAGTGCGGTCTGCCGAAGAAGATGGCGCTTGAACTCTTCAAGCCGTTCATCTACGCGCGCCTCGACGCCAAGGGTTATTCCTCGACCGTCAAGCAGGCCAAGAAGCTTGTGGAGAAGGAAAAGCCGGAAGTCTGGGATATCCTCGATGAGGTCATCCGCGAGCATCCGGTTCTCCTGAACCGCGCGCCGACGCTGCACCGCCTGGGCATCCAGGCCTTCGAACCGATCCTGGTCGAAGGCAAGGCGATCCAGCTGCATCCGCTCGTCTGCACCGCCTTCAACGCCGACTTCGACGGCGACCAGATGGCCGTGCACGTGCCGCTGTCGCTTGAGGCCCAGCTTGAAGCGCGCGTCCTGATGATGTCGACGAACAACATCCTGCATCCGGCAAACGGTGCACCGATCATCGTTCCGTCGCAGGACATGGTTCTCGGCCTCTACTATCTGTCGATCATGAACCAGAACGAGCCGGGCGAAGGCATGGCTTTCTCCGACATGGGCGAACTGCACCATGCTCTGGAAACCAAGGCTGTGACGCTGCATGCCAAGATCCGCGGCCGTTACAAGAGCGTCGACGCCGAGGGCAACCCGGTTTCGAAGATCTATGAAACGACGCCCGGTCGCATGATCATCGGCGAGCTTCTGCCGAAGAACCCGAACATCCCGTTCGACATCTGCAACCAGGAGATGACCAAGAAGAACATCTCCAAGATGATCGACACCGTCTACCGCCATTGCGGCCAGAAGGACACGGTCATCTTCTGCGACCGGATCATGCAGCTCGGCTTCTCGCATGCATGCCGCGCCGGTATTTCGTTCGGCAAGGACGACATGGTGATTCCGGACACCAAGGTGAAGATCGTCGGCGATACCGAAGCGCTCGTGAAGGAATACGAGCAGCAGTATAACGACGGTCTCATCACCCAGGGCGAGAAGTACAATAAGGTTGTCGACGCGTGGGGCAAGGCAACCGAGAAGGTCGCCGAAGAGATGATGGCGCGCATCAAGGCGGTCGAGTTCGACGATAACGGCCGCCAGAAGCCGATGAATTCGATCTACATGATGTCGCACTCGGGTGCTCGTGGTTCGCCGAACCAGATGCGCCAGTTGGGCGGCATGCGCGGCCTCATGGCCAAGCCGTCGGGCGAAATCATCGAAACGCCGATCATTTCGAACTTCAAGGAAGGCCTGACCGTGAACGAGTACTTCAACTCGACGCACGGTGCCCGTAAGGGTCTGGCGGACACCGCCTTGAAGACCGCGAACTCAGGTTACCTGACCCGCCGTCTCGTCGACGTCGCGCAGGACTGCATCGTCACGCACACGGATTGCGGTACCGACAAGGGCCTCACCATGACGGCGATCGTCGATGCCGGTCAGGTCGTTGCCTCGCTCGGCCAGCGCATCCTCGGCCGTACGGCGCTCGACAACATCGACAACCCGGTCACCGGCGAGCGCATCGTCGACGCCGGCAAGATGATCCTGGAAGCCGATGTCGTCGAGATCGAGAAGGCCGGCATTCAGTCTGTTCGCATCCGCTCGGCGTTGACCTGCGAGATCCAGACCGGCGTCTGCGGTGTCTGCTACGGTCGCGACCTTGCTCGCGGTACGCCTGTCAACATGGGCGAGGCCGTCGGCGTCATCGCGGCGCAGTCGATCGGCGAGCCGGGCACGCAGTTGACCATGCGTACCTTCCACCTGGGCGGTACGGCAACCGTGGTTGACCAGTCGTTCCTGGAAGCGTCCTACGAAGGCACGGTTCAGATCAAGAACCGCAACATGCTGCGCAACTCCGATGGCGCACTTGTTGCCATGGGCCGCAACATGGCGATCCAGATCCTGGACGAACGCGGTGTCGAGCGGTCCTCGCAGCGCGTCGCCTATGGTTCGAAGATCTTTGTCGACGATGGCGACAAGGTGAAGCGCGGCCAGCGTCTCGCCGAGTGGGACCCCTACACCCGTCCGATGATGACGGAAGTGGAAGGTACCGTTCACTTCGAAGACGTGATCGACGGCATCTCCGTGCTCGAAGCGACAGACGAATCGACGGGCATCACCAAGCGCCAGGTTATCGACTGGCGTTCGACGCCGCGCGGTACCGACCTCAAGCCGGCGATCGTCATCAAGGACAAGAACGGCGCCATCGCCAAGCTTTCGCGTGGTGGTGAAGCTCGCTTCATGCTCTCGGTTGATGCGATCCTCTCGGTTGAACCGGGTCAGAAGGTCAGCCAGGGCGACGTGCTTGCCCGTTCGCCGCTCGAAAGCGCCAAGACCAAGGACATCACCGGTGGTCTGCCGCGCGTTGCCGAACTCTTCGAGGCTCGTCGTCCGAAGGATCACGCCATCATCGCAGAGATCGATGGTACCGTCCGCTTCGGCCGCGACTACAAGAACAAGCGTCGCGTGCTGATCGAGCCGGCGGAAGACGGTGTCGAGCCGGTCGAATACCTGATCCCGAAGGGCAAGCCCTTCCATCTTCAGGATGGCGACTACATCGAGAAGGGCGATTACATCCTCGATGGCAATCCGGCGCCGCACGACATTCTGGCGATCAAGGGCGTGGAAGCGCTGGCTTCCTACCTCGTGAACGAAATCCAGGAAGTCTACCGTCTGCAGGGCGTTGTCATCAACGACAAGCACATCGAGGTCATTGTCCGTCAGATGCTGCAGAAGGTCGAAATCACCGATGCCGGTGACTCGAGCTATATCGTCGGCGACAACGTCGACCGCATCGAGCTCGAGGATGTCAACGACGCGCTGCTCGCGGAAGGCAAGAAGCCGGCCGTTGGCGATCCGGTTCTGCTCGGTATTACCAAGGCATCGCTGCAGACGCCGTCCTTCATCTCGGCCGCTTCGTTCCAGGAAACCACCAAGGTCCTGACCGAAGCCGCTGTCGCCGGCAAGATGGACGGTCTGCAGGGGCTCAAGGAAAACGTCATTGTCGGTCGCCTTATCCCGGCCGGTACCGGCGGCACCATGACGCAGATCCGCCGCATCGCCACGGCGCGCGACGAGATGATCCTCGAAGAGCGCCGCAAGGGCACTGGTGCGGATGCTGCGACCCCGATGCTCGCCGACATGGCGAACGAGAACGCCGCGGCCGAATAACCGCAGCGCGATGAGCGTCCGTCCTTTCCAAAAAGATAAAGCCGCCCGGAGCGATCCGGGCGGCTTTATCTTTTTGGCAGTGCGCTCAGATCGCACGGCGCCCGGCTATGCAAAGCGAATGATCGCTACCTCACCTTCGAGTGCGCCCTGATAGGCAGAGGCGTGCGGCTCTTCGTCCGGGATGTCCGTCAAGGTTCCGATCTGGTCGAGATCGGCCTGGAGAAAGCCTTCTTCGGCGAGCGCATTGAGCGCCTCGCGCACGGCGGTGTCGTCGTCGGGCGCCCTGAGCATCACGTGGATGTCGATGCCCTCGTCGTCGCCGTCGGCTTCGTAGGCCTTGCCGATGATGATGAAAACCAGCGGTTCGTCTGGCACGTTGTCGTTGTCCGGCGTAACGGGCATGATAATGTCCTTTCGAGTTTCGACGATCTTAGCGTGCTTTTCGACTGCGCGCGAAAGAAATAGGAAAAATAGGAAAGCGAGGAGAGAATCAGCCGGCTGGTTTCGCCGGCCCATGATCGTGGAAAACGTTCAGAAAGAAGTTGCTGATTCCTTAATTGCGAAGGACAATATCGAGGTTAAGGCGCCATGTTTGCGATCGCCGCCGGACCGAGTTGCTGCCAAAGCCTTGTTTTCCAGGCATGGCAGGGCTGTGCAGGCCAGAATATTTCTTAATTGCCCTTGACGGATGGCCCCGAAATCAGTACACCCCGCCGCATCGGAGCCCATGTGAGGCTGGCTGGTTCGGAACGACGCGTTCTGGAGTTCGCCTCAAACAAGGTTCGAAACGCACGCTGACGACAAAATGCTGCACGCAAGACGCGCGAGATAGTGCGTCCTCTGCTTTTGGTGGGGCCATCTGCGGAAAAGCGGATCGGCCCTCGTTTTGCGCATTTCATAGGCGTTCGAGACCGCCGGCGACGGCAACGATCCGCCCGAAAGGGTAACGAGACAAGATTTTGCAAGGGATGGTTACATGCCTACCGTAAACCAGCTGATCCGCAAGCCGCGTCTGGCACAGGTAAAGCGCAACAAGGTTCCTGCTCTGCAGGAAAACCCGCAGAAGCGCGGCGTTTGCACCCGCGTCTACACGACGACCCCGAAGAAGCCGAACTCGGCTCTGCGTAAGGTTGCAAAGATCCGCCTGACGAACGGCTTCGAGGTGATCGGCTACATTCCGGGCGAAGGTCACAACCTGCAGGAGCACTCCGTGGTCATGATCCGCGGCGGCCGTGTAAAGGACCTTCCGGGTGTTCGTTACCACATCATCCGTGGCGTTCTTGATACGCAGGGTGTGAAGAACCGCAAGCAGCGCCGCTCCAAGTACGGCGCGAAGCGTCCGAAATAACATCGCAACCGGCGCCATTTCGCTGGTCAAGTTTTTAAAAGTTGAGAGACGAGAAGTATGTCCCGACGTCACAGAGCAGAAAAGCGTGAGATCAACCCGGATCCGAAGTTTGGTGATCTGGTTGTCACGAAGTTCATGAACGCAATCATGCTGCACGGCAAGAAGTCCGTTGCTGAAAGCATTGTTTATGGTGCTTTCGATGCGGTCCAGTCGAAGCTGAAGCAGGAACCGATCGCCGTGTTCCATTCCGCGCTCGACAACATTGCTCCGCACGTTGAAGTGCGTTCGCGCCGCGTCGGTGGTGCTACCTATCAGGTTCCGGTCGATGTTCGTCCGGAGCGTCGCCAGGCCCTCGCCATTCGCTGGCTGATTGCGGCCGCACGCAAGCGCAACGAAACGACCATGGTCGATCGCCTCTGCGGCGAACTCATGGATGCTGCGAACAACCGTGGCAGCGCCGTGAAGAAGCGCGAAGACACCCACAAGATGGCTGATGCCAACCGTGCGTTCTCGCACTACCGTTGGTAATCTGGAACAGGTCCTGAAAGGCAGTCTCTCATGGCTCGCGAATATAAAATCGAAGATTACCGAAATTTCGGTATCATGGCGCACATCGACGCCGGCAAGACGACGACGACCGAGCGCATCCTTTACTACACCGGTAAGTCCCACAAGATCGGCGAAGTCCACGACGGCGCCGCAACCATGGACTGGATGGAGCAGGAGCAGGAACGCGGCATCACGATCACGTCCGCTGCGACCACGACCTTCTGGAAGGGCCGTGACGGCAAGATGCGCCGCTTCAACATCATCGACACCCCCGGCCACGTGGACTTCACCATCGAAGTCGAGCGTTCGCTGCGCGTTCTCGACGGCGCCATCGCGCTGCTCGACGCCAACGCCGGTGTGGAGCCGCAGACCGAAACCGTCTGGCGTCAGGCTGAGAAGTATCATGTTCCGCGCATGATCTTCTGCAACAAGATGGACAAGACTGGTGCGGACTTCTACCGCTCTGTCGAGATGATCAAGACTCGTCTCGGCGCAACGGCCGTCGTCATGCAGCTGCCGATTGGCGCTGAAAGCGAGTTCAAGGGCGTTGTCGACCTGATCGAGATGAATGCCCTCGTCTGGCGTGATGAGTCGCTCGGCGCCCAGTGGGACGTCGTCGAAATTCCGGCCGACATGAAGGAAAAGGCTGAAGAATACCGCGAAAAGCTGATCGAGACCGTTGTCGAGATCGACGAAGCGGCAATGGAAGCCTACCTAGAAGGCAACTACCCGGACAACGACAAGATTCGTGAACTGGTTCGTCGCGGCACGATCGACGTGAAGTTCCACCCGATGTTCTGCGGCACCGCTTTCAAGAACAAGGGCGTTCAGCCTCTGCTCGACGCTGTCGTCGACTACCTGCCGTCCCCGGTCGATATTCCGGCGATCAAGGGTATCGACGTCAAGACCGAAGGCGAAATCACCCGTAAGGCTGACGACAACGAACCGCTCTCGATGCTGGCGTTCAAGATCATGAACGACCCCTTCGTCGGCTCGCTGACCTTCGCGCGCATCTATTCCGGCAAGCTCGAAAAGGGCACGTCGGTCATGAATACGGTCAAGGAAAAGCGCGAGCGCGTCGGCCGTATGCTGCAAATGCACTCGAACTCGCGTGAAGACATCGAAGAAGCCTTCGCTGGCGACATCGTTGCTCTCGCTGGTCTCAAGGAAACCACCACGGGCGACACGCTCTGCGATCCGCTGAAGCCGGTTATCCTCGAGCGTATGGAATTCCCCGAGCCGGTCATCCAGATCGCGATCGAGCCGAAGACCAAGGGCGACCAGGAAAAGATGGGCCTCGCGCTCAACCGCCTGGCTGCAGAAGATCCGTCCTTCCGCGTCAAGACCGACGAGGAATCCGGCCAGACGATCATCGCCGGCATGGGCGAACTCCACCTCGACATCATCGTCGACCGCATGCGTCGCGAGTTCAAGGTCGAAGCTTCGGTCGGTGCTCCGCAGGTTGCCTATCGTGAAACCATCACGCGTCAGCACGAAGAAGACTACACGCACAAGAAGCAGTCCGGTGGTACCGGTCAGTTCGCGCGCGTCAAGATCGTCTTCGAACCGAACCCGGAAGGCGAAGACTTCGTATTCGAATCCAAGATCGTCGGTGGTGCTGTTCCGAAGGAATACATCCCGGGCGTTCAGAAGGGTATCGAAAGCGTTCTGTCCTCGGGCCCGCTTGCTGGCTTCCCGATGCTGGGCGTCAAGGCGACGCTCATCGACGGTGCATTCCACGACGTGGACTCGTCGGTTCTCGCGTTCGAAATCGCTTCGCGAGCCTGCTTCCGTGAAGCAGCGAAGAAGGCCGGTGCTCAGCTCCTCGAGCCGATCATGAAGGTCGAGGTCGTAACGCCGGAAGATTACGTCGGTGACGTGATCGGTGACCTGAATTCTCGCCGTGGCCAGATCCAGGGTCAGGAATCGCGCGGTGTTGCCGTGGTGATCAATGCCCACGTGCCGCTCGCGAACATGTTCAAGTACGTGGACAACCTGCGCTCGATGTCGCAGGGCCGCGCTCAGTACACGATGCTGTTCGATCACTACGCGCCGGTTCCGTCGAACGTCGCGCAGGAAATCCAGGCGAAGTATTCCGGTCAGAAGTGACCGGAATAGCCTCGCGCTGAAACAGAATGAAAAGATTTCCCCTCTAGGGGACAGAAAACGGAGAGCCGGAAATGGCAAAGAGCAAATTTGAGCGCAACAAGCCGCACGTTAACATTGGCACGATTGGCCACGTTGACCATGGCAAGACGTCGCTGACGGCAGCGATCACGAAGTACTTCGGCGAGTTCAAGGCGTATGACCAGATCGACGCTGCGCCGGAAGAAAAGGCCCGTGGCATCACCATTTCGACGGCGCACGTCGAATACGAGACGCCGAACCGTCACTATGCGCACGTCGACTGCCCCGGCCACGCCGACTACGTCAAGAACATGATCACCGGCGCGGCGCAGATGGACGGCGCGATCCTGGTTGTTTCGGCTGCCGACGGCCCGATGCCGCAGACCCGCGAGCACATCCTGCTCGCCCGCCAGGTCGGCGTTCCGGCAATCGTGGTGTTCCTGAACAAGGTCGACCAGGTTGACGACGCCGAGCTGCTCGAGCTCGTCGAGCTCGAAGTTCGCGAACTGCTGTCGTCCTACGAATTCCCGGGCGACGACATTCCGATCATCAAGGGCTCG
Source organism: Ensifer sp. IC3342 (assembly GCF_020193655.1). Taxonomy (GTDB): domain Bacteria; phylum Pseudomonadota; class Alphaproteobacteria; order Rhizobiales; family Rhizobiaceae; genus Sinorhizobium. The sequence goes on along the minus strand of NZ_JADYVE010000001.1, from coordinate 26,197 downwards.
GCGCTGGCCGCGCTGGAAGATTCCGACAAGAAGATCGGCGAAGACGCGATCCGCGAGCTGATGGCCGCGGTTGACGCCTACATCCCGACGCCGGAGCGTCCGATCGACCAGCCGTTCCTGATGCCGATCGAAGACGTGTTCTCGATCTCGGGCCGCGGCACGGTTGTGACCGGTCGCGTCGAGCGCGGCATCATCAAGGTCGGTGAAGAAGTCGAGATCGTCGGCATCCGTCCGACGACGAAGACGACCTGCACGGGCGTTGAAATGTTCCGCAAGCTGCTCGACCAGGGCCAGGCCGGCGACAACATCGGTGCGCTCTTGCGCGGTGTCGACCGCAACGGCGTCGAGCGCGGCCAGATCCTGTGCAAGCCGGGTTCGGTGACGCCGCACACGAAGTTCAAGGCGGAAGCCTACATCCTGACGAAGGAAGAGGGTGGCCGTCATACGCCGTTCTTCACCAACTACCGTCCGCAGTTCTACTTCCGCACGACGGACGTGACCGGCATCGTGACGCTGCCGGAAGGCACGGAAATGGTGATGCCGGGCGACAACGTGACGGTTGACGTCGAACTGATCGTGCCGATCGCGATGGAAGAGAAGCTGCGCTTCGCCATCCGCGAAGGCGGCCGCACCGTCGGCGCCGGCATCGTCGCCTCGATCATCAAGTAACAAGAAAAACGGCTTGGCCGTTTCGGCAGGGACATGGTCTCCCATGTCCCTGCGATTTTTGAAAAGAAGCGGCAGAGCGTAACGAATTCAGAAGTTTAAGTGTGTGCCTTTGAAGAGGCATACCGGAAACACGAGCAAGGACAAGTCGAATGAACGGCCAGAATATCCGCATCCGCCTCAAGGCGTTTGATCACCGGATCCTCGATGCCTCCACGCGCGAAATCGTGTCGACGGCCAAGCGCACCGGTGCGAGTGTGCGCGGGCCCGTGCCGCTTCCGACCCGGATTGAAAAATTCACGGTCAACCGGTCGCCGCACGTCGACAAGAAGAGCCGCGAACAGTTTGAGATGCGCACGCACAAGCGCCTTCTCGATATCGTTGATCCGACCCCTCAGACGGTTGATGCGCTGATGAAGCTCGATCTGGCCGCTGGCGTCGACGTCGAGATCAAGCTCTAAGGTCCGGCGCAAGCCGAAATAACAAGGAAGGTACGTGGAGTTATCCAACGGCTTCCAGGAACAGGAAACCGGAAGGTGCAAGAGGCACCGGACGGGAACCCTAAACAAGAGGCGTGAACCGATGCGTTCAGGTGTGATTGCACAGAAGGTGGGAATGACCCGCGTCTACAACGACGCCGGCGAGCATATCCCGGTAACAGTATTGCGGCTGGAGAACTGCCAGGTAGTGGCCCACCGCACGGAAGAGAAGAACGGCTATACCGCAGTTCAGCTGGGTGCTGGTCGTTCGAAGGTCAAGAATACGCCGAAGGCCATGCGCGGCCATTTTGCCGCTGCAAACGTCGAGCCGAAGGCGAAGCTCGTCGAGTTCCGCGTTTCCGCGGACAACATGATCGATATCGGCTCCGAGCTGACGGCCAGCCACTTCGTCGCAGGCCAGCTCGTCGACGTCACCGGTACGACGATCGGTAAGGGCTTCGCCGGCGCCATCAAGCGCCACAACTTCGGCGGTCTGCGCGCCACGCACGGCGTTTCCGTATCGCACCGCTCGCATGGTTCTACCGGTTCCAACCAGGATCCGGGCCGTGTTTGGAAGGGCAAGCGCATGGCTGGCCACATGGGCCAGACCCGCGTTACTACCCAGAACCTGGAAGTCGTATCGACTGACGAAGACCGCGGCCTGATCCTGGTCAAGGGTGCAGTCCCCGGCTCCAAGGGTGCCTGGATCGTCGTTCGCGACGCAGTCAAGTCCGGCACCCCGGAAGGCGCTCCGCGCCCGGCCGGCGTGCGCGCCGAAGCATCGAAGTAAGGGAGCCGAATAATGGATCTCACCGTCAAAACCCTCGAGGGCAAGGACGCGGGAAAGGTTTCCCTTTCTGACGCCATTTTCGGCCTCGAACCCCGTGAAGACATCATCGCCCGCGTCGTTCGCTGGCAGCTCGCCAAGAAGCAGCAGGGCACGCACAAGGCCAAGGGCCGGGCTGAAGTCGCCCGCACCGGCGCCAAGATGTACAAGCAGAAGGGTACGGGCCGCGCCCGCCACCACTCCGCTCGTGCTCCGCAGTTCCGCGGCGGTGGCAAGGCCCACGGCCCGGTTGTCCGCAGCCACGCTCATGACCTTCCGAAGAAGGTCCGTGCGCTCGGCCTGCGCCATGCGCTCTCGGCCAAGCTGAAGGCAGAAGAGATCATCGTCGTCGACGATCTCGTTGCCAAGGAAGCAAAGACGAAGGCTCTCGCCGGCGTGTTCGCGTCGCTCGGCCTCACCAATGCTCTGATCATCGGCGGTGCCGAAATCGAGAGCAACTTCAAGCTCGCAGCCCAGAACATCCCGAACGTGGACGTTCTGCCGGTTCAGGGCATCAACGTTTACGACATTCTGCGCCGCGGCAAGCTCGTGCTTTCCAAGGCTGCCGTAGAAGCTCTGGAGGAGCGGTTCAAATGACGGATCTTCGCCACTATGACGTGATCGTGTCTCCCTCGATCACCGAAAAGTCGACGCTGGTTTCCGAACAGAACCAGGTCGTCTTCAACGTCGCCAAGGGCGCTTCGAAGCCTGAGATCAAGGCTGCTGTCGAAGCCCTGTTCGGCGTCAAGGTCACGGCCGTGAACACGCTCCTCCGCAAGGGTAAGCTGAAGCGTTTCCGCGGTTTTGCCGGGAAGCAGAAGGACGTGAAGAAGGCGATCGTCACGCTCGCCGAAGGTCAGTCCATCGACGTCTCCACCGGTCTCTAACGGATAGGCCCATTAGGGTAAAACCCAAAAGGGAACAAGAAAATGGCATTGAAAAGTTTCAATCCGACGACCCCGAGCCAGCGTCAGCTGGTCATCGTAGACCGGGCCGGCCTCTACAAGGGCAAGCCGGTCAAGGCGTTGACCGAGGGCCTGTCCTCCAAGGGCGGTCGCAACAACCTGGGCCGCATCACCGTCCGCTTCCAGGGCGGTGGTCACAAGCGGTCCTACCGTCTGGTCGACTTCAAGCGTCGCAAGTTCGACGTCGAGGGCACGGTCGAGCGTCTGGAATACGACCCGAACCGCACCGCCTTCATCGCGCTCGTCAACTATGCCGACGGCGAACGGGCCTACATCCTGGCGCCGCAGCGTCTGGCTGCCGGTGACAAGATCGTCGCCTCGGACAAGGCCGTTGACGTCAAGCCGGGCAATGCGATGCCGCTGCAGTTCATCCCGGTCGGCTCGATCATCCACAATGTGGAGATGAAGCCGGGCAAGGGTGGCCAGATCGCGCGCTCCGCCGGCACCTATGCGCAGCTCGTCGGCCGCGACCAGGGCATGGCGATCCTTCGCTTGAACTCGGGCGAACAGCGCCTCGTGCACGGCTCTTGCCTTGCATCGATCGGTGCTGTATCGAACCCCGATCACGGCAACATCAATGATGGTAAGGCTGGTCGTTCGCGTTGGCGCGGTAAGCGTCCGCACGTTCGCGGTGTCGTCATGAACCCGGTTGACCACCCGCACGGCGGTGGTGAAGGCCGCACCTCCGGTGGCCGTCACCCGGTTACTCCGTGGGGTAAGCCGACGAAGGGCAAGCGCACGCGCTCCAACAAGTCGACCGACAAGTTCATCATGCGCTCGCGTCACCAGCGCAAGAAGTAAGAGAGGAAGTCTCAAGTGGCTCGTTCAGTTTGGAAAGGTCCGTTTGTTGACGGCTATCTTCTCAAGAAGGCTGAGAAGGTTCGCGACGGCGGTCGTAACGAAGTGATCAAGATGTGGAGCCGTCGCTCCACGATCCTTCCGCAGTTCGTTGGTCTGACCTTCGGTGTCTACAACGGCAACAAGCATGTTCCCGTCTCCGTGTCCGAAGAAATGGTCGGTCACAAGTTCGGTGAATTCGCTCCGACCCGGACCTACTATGGTCATGGCGCGGACAAGAAGGCGAAGAGGAAGTAACAATGGGCAAGGCAAAAGCCGAACGCCGGCTGAAGGATAATGAGGCGCAGGCCGTTGCGCGCACGATCCGCGTCAGCCCCCAGAAGCTCAACCTCGTTGCTGCGATGATCCGCGGCAAGAAGGTTGACCGCGCTCTGGCCGAACTCGAGTTCTCGCGCAAGCGCATCGCGGATACGGTCAAGAAGACGCTTGAATCTGCGATCGCAAACGCTGAGAACAACCACGATCTCGACGTTGATTCGCTCATCGTCGCTGAAGCTTTCGTTGGCAAGTCGATCGTGATGAAGCGCTTCCACGCTCGTGGTCGCGGCCGTGCATCGCGCGTCGAAAAGCCGTTCTCGCACTTGACGATCGTCGTTCGTGAAGTGGAAGCCAAAGGGGAGGCCGCATAATGGGCCAGAAGATTAATCCGATCGGTTTCCGTCTCGGCATCAACCGGACCTGGGACAGCCGTTGGTTCGCTGACAACGCTGAATACGGCCAGCTTCTTCACGAAGATCTGAAGATCCGCGCGTACCTGATGGAAGAGCTGAAGGCAGCCGGTATCGCCAAGGTCGTGATCGAGCGTCCGCACAAGAAATGCCGTGTGACGATCCACTCTGCACGTCCGGGCCTGATCATCGGCAAGAAGGGCGCCGACATCGAAAAGCTCCGTAGGAAGCTTTCCGAGATGACCAACTCCGAAACGCACCTCAACATCGTCGAAGTGCGCAAGCCGGAAGTTGACGCGACCCTCGTCGCCCAGTCGATCGCCCAGCAGCTCGAGCGCCGCGTAGCGTTCCGCCGTGCGATGAAGCGCGCTGTTCAGTCGGCCATGCGTCTTGGCGCCGAAGGCATCAAGATCACCTGCGCCGGCCGCCTCGGTGGTGCCGAAATCGCCCGTACCGAATGGTATCGTGAAGGCCGCGTTCCGCTGCACACGCTGCGCGCCGACATCGACTACGGCACGGCCGAAGCTGAAACCGCTTTCGGTATCTGCGGCATCAAGGTCTGGATCTTCAAGGGTGAAATCCTCGAGCACGATCCGATGGCTTCCGAGCGTCGCGCGACCGAGAGTGACTCCCAGGGCTCTGGCAGCAGAGACCGTCGTCGTGAAAACGCGTAACAAGCGCGCGTGGCAGCCAATATCGGAGAAGTAAAAAAATGTTGCAGCCAAAGCGTACGAAGTATCGCAAGCAGTTCAAGGGCCGCATCAAGGGCGTTGCCAAGGGCGGTTCTGATCTCGCCTTCGGCGAATTCGGCCTGAAGGCTCAGGAGCCTAACCGCGTCAACGCCCGCGAGATCGAAGCGGCTCGCCGCGCGATCACCCGCCACATGAAGCGCGCCGGCCGCGTTTGGATCCGTGTGTTCCCGGACGTCCCGGTCACCGCCAAGCCGACCGAAGTCCGCATGGGTAAGGGTAAGGGTTCGGTCGAATACTGGGCATGCAAGGTCAAGCCCGGTCGTATGATGTTCGAGATCGATGGTGTCAGCGAAGAACTCGCCCGTGAGGCACTTCGTCTTGGCGCTGCCAAGCTCTCTGTCAAGACGCGCTTCGTGCAGCGTATCGCAGAGTAAGGAGTGAAGCTCATGAAAGCCGCAGATGTTCGCGCTCTGAGCGCCGATCAACTCAATGAAGAGCTTGCCAAGCTGAAGAAGGAGCAGTTCAACCTCCGCTTCCAGAAGGCAACTGGCCAGCTCGAGAAGTCTTCGCGTATCAACGAAGTCCGCAAGGACATCGCACGCATTAAAACAATTGCCCGCCAGAAGGCGGCAGAAGCCAAGGCCTAAGGACCAGAAAATATGCCGAAACGCATTCTGCAGGGCACCGTCGTCAGCGACAAGAACGACAAGACAGTCGTCGTCAGGGTCGAGCGCCGCTTTGCGCACCCGATCCTCCAGAAGACCGTCCGTCGTTCCAAGAAGTACAAGGCTCACGACGAGAATAACCAATACAAGGTCGGTGACGTCGTTTCCATCGAGGAATGCGCGCCGATCTCGAAGGATAAGCGCTGGACGGTCGTTTCCGCCCAGGCTTGATTTCTGCAGGTTTTGACCGCGAGACCCTTGCGTCTCGGGCAAATATCTGTATGAAGCACGCAATTAAAGCTGAGGAACGCTCGAGTCCGGGCGTTCTTTTGCTTTGAGATGAGCACAATAAGCCGGGCGAGGGGGTTTCGACCCAACCGGCCTGGTAACAACAAGAAGGCGACCTGACATGATTCAGATGCAAACAAACCTCGACGTGGCGGATAATTCCGGCGCACGTCGTGTCATGTGCATCAAGGTGCTGGGCGGCTCCAAGCGCAAGTATGCGTCGATCGGCGACATCATTGTCGTTTCGATCAAGGAAGCCATTCCGCGCGGCCGCGTGAAGAAGGGTGACGTCATGAAGGCTGTTGTCGTTCGCACTGCGAAAGACATCCGCCGTCCGGATGGCAGCGTCATCCGTTTCGACACCAACGCAGCCGTTCTTATCGATAACAAGAAAGAGCCGATCGGCACCCGTATCTTCGGACCGGTTCCGCGCGAACTCCGCGCTAAGAACCACATGAAGATCATCTCGCTGGCTCCGGAAGTACTCTAAGGGAGCGTTGAGAGATGCAGAAGATTCGCAAAGGCGACAAGGTTGTCGTTCTCACCGGTAAGGACAAGGGCCGTACCGGCGAAGTAATCCAGGTCATGCCGAAGGAAGACCGGGCTGTCGTGCGTGGCGTCAACATGGTGAAGCGTCACCAGCGCCAGACCCAGAGCCAGGAAGCGGGAATCATCAACAAGGAAGCCCCGATCCATCTTTCGAACATCGCGGTCGCCGATCCCAAGGACGGCAAGCCGACCCGCGTCGGCTTCAAGATCGAAGGTGACAAGAAGGTCCGCGTGGCCAAGCGTTCGGGAGTAGTGATCGATGGCTAAGACCGCTTATGAGCCGCGGCTCAAGAAGGAATACGTAGAGCGCATCCGCAGGGCGATGCAGGAGAAGTTCTCCTACGCCAATGAAATGCAGATCCCGCGCCTCGACAAGATCGTCATCAACATGGGTGTTGGCGAAGCAACCGGCGATTCCAAGAAGCCGACCGTTGCTGCTGCCGACCTCGCTGCGATTGCTGGCCAGAAGCCGGTGATCACCCGCGCTCGCAACTCCATCGCTGGCTTCAAGGTCCGCGAAGGCATGCCGATTGGCGCCAAGGTTACCCTGCGCGGCGTTCGGATGTACGAGTTCCTGGATCGTCTCGTGAACATCGCTCTTCCGCGTGTTCGCGACTTCCGTGGCCTCAATCCGAAGTCCTTCGATGGTCGTGGCAACTTCGCCATGGGCATCAAGGAGCACATTGTGTTCCCTGAGATCAACTACGACAAGGTTGATCAGATGTGGGGCATGGACATCATCGTTTGCACGACGGCAACTAACGACGACGAAGCTCGCGCTCTGCTCACAGAGTTCAACTTCCCGTTCCGTCAGTAATCCGTAACGACAAGCGTAAAGAAGGATAACTGTTATGGCGAAAACGAGCGCAGTTGAAAAGAACAAGCGCCGCCGCAAACTGGTTGCCGGTCAAGCCGCTAAGCGTGCGGCCCTGAAGGCAATCATCATGAACCAGTCTCTGCCGATCGAAGAGCGGTTCAAGGCAACCCTCAAGCTGGCAGAACTGCCGCGTGATGGCTCCAAGACCCGCATCCGCAACCGTTGCGAAGTGACCGGCCGCCCGCGTGCCTACTATCGCAAACTTCGTATGTCGCGTATTGCGCTTCGCGAACTGGGCAACCTCGGCAAGGTGCCGGGCGTGGTCAAGTCGAGCTGGTAAGGAGACGGGCACATGGCAATGACTGATCCCTTGGGCGATATGCTCACCCGTATCCGCAACGGCGCCGCGCGCCGCAAGTCCAGCGTTTCGACGCCGGCCTCCAAGCTCCGCGCACGCGTTCTGGATGTTCTTCAGGCTGAAGGCTACATCCGCGGATACTCTGAAGTCGAATTTGGCAACGGCAAGTCCGAGCTGAACATCGAACTGAAATACTACGAAGGTTCGTCCGTGATCCGCGAGATCGCGCGCGTCTCCAAGCCGGGCCGCCGAGTTTATGTCTCGGTCAAGTCCATTCCGCAGGTCGCGAACGGCCTCGGCATCACCATCCTTTCGACCCCGAAGGGCGTGATGGCCGATCACCAGGCACGCGAACAGAATGTTGGTGGCGAGGTTCTTTGCTCGGTCTTCTAAGGCCGGCAGGATCTCCATAGCGAACAGACAGGTATAAAAATGTCTCGTATCGGTAAGAAACCCGTTCAAGTTCCGGCAGGCGTCACGGCTAGCGTTGATGGCCAGAAGGTAACGGCGAAGGGTCCGAAGGGCGAACTGTTCTTTGTCGCAAACGACGAAGTCTCGGTGAAGCTCGAAAACAATGCGGTTGTCGTTCAGCCGCTCAATGAGAGCAAGGATGCTCGTTCGAAGTGGGGCATGTCCCGCACTATGATCGAGAACATCTTCAAGGGCGTGAAGGACGGCTACGAGCGCAAGCTCGAGATCAACGGCGTCGGTTACCGCGCGTCCATGCAGGGCAAGAACCTGCAGCTGGCGCTCGGTTTTAGCCACGACGTGGTCTACCAGACTCCGGAAGGCATCACGATCGCTGTGCCGAAGCCGACGGAAATCGTCGTCACCGGCATCAACAAGCAGCAGGTCGGCCAGGTTGCCGCGGAAATCCGCGAATACCGTGGCCCCGAGCCCTACAAGGGCAAGGGCGTCAAGTATGCCGAAGAGCGGATTGTCCGCAAAGAAGGCAAGAAGAAGTAAGGATCACGCGAAATGGCTAGCAGGAAAGATACTCTTGTGCGTCGCGCCAGCCGCGTGCGCCGTCAAATCAAGGCGGTCGCCAATGGCCGTCCGCGCCTGTCGGTTCATCGCTCGTCGAAGAACATCTACGCGCAGATCATCGATGATGTCGCCGGCAAGACCATTGCCTCCGCATCGACCCTCGATACGGATCTGCGGTCTTCGCTGAAGACCGGCGCTGATACCGCGGCCGCTACGGCTGTCGGTAAGCTCCTTGCGGAGCGCGCTTCCAAGGCGGGCGTCAAGGACGTGGTCTTTGACCGTGGCGCCTTCATCTACCACGGCCGCATTAAGGCGCTGGCCGAGGCAGCTCGCGAAGGCGGCCTGAACTTCTAATGTTCACCGCCCGAGCCGCAACGCTCGGGCGGCATCCGGCTTCGTAATACCCCGGCCGCTTCGATTTCGAAGGAAGTGAAGCGGCCTTCGTCAATCTGCCGATTGCACCCGGAAAAGAAAAAGGAAGAGGACAATGGCACAAGAAAAAAGAGGTTCTCGCGAAGATCGCCAGAGCCGCGAAGAGCGCGACAGCGAATTTGTCGATAAGCTCGTCGCTATCAACCGCGTCGCCAAGGTGGTGAAGGGCGGTCGTCGTTTTGGTTTCGCAGCCCTCGTCGTCGTTGGCGACCAGAAGGGCCGTGTTGGCTTCGGTCATGGCAAGGCGCGTGAAGTGCCGGAAGCCATCCGCAAGGCAACGGAAGCTGCGAAGCGCGACCTGATCTTCGTCCCGCTGCGCGGTGGCCGTACCCTGCATCACGACGTTCATGGCCGTCACGGCGCCGGCAAGGTGCTGCTGCGTTCGGCCAAGGCCGGTACCGGTATCATCGCCGGTGGCCCGATGCGTGCCGTCTTCGAGACGCTCGGCGTTCACGACGTCGTCGCGAAGTCGACCGGTTCGTCGAACCCCTACAACATGGTTCGCGCGACGTTCGACGCCCTCAAGAACCAGATGCACCCGAAGGACATCGCGGCACAGCGCGGCATGAAATACGCCACGCTCCAGGCACGTCGCGCCTCCGCCGGCGTTGCTTCCGAAGAATAAGGGAGCTGACAGATGGCTAAGAAAGAAGTTGCCAAGAAGACGGTTACCGTCGAGCAGATTGGTAGCCCCATTCGCCGTCCGGCCGTGCAGCGTCAGACGCTCATCGGCCTGGGCCTCAACAAGATGCACCGGGTTCGCACGCTGGAAGACACTCCGGCCGTTCGCGGCATGATCCGGGCCGTCCAGCACCTCGTTCGCGTCGTCGACGAGAAGTGAGGGGGATCCAGAAAATGAAACTGAATGAAATCAAGGACAACGAAGGCTCGACCAAAAACCGCAAGCGTCTTGGTCGTGGTATCGGTTCCGGCTCTGGCAAGACCGCCGGCCGCGGTGTGAAGGGCCAGAAGGCACGTTCGGGCGTTTCGATCAACGGCTTCGAAGGCGGCCAGATGCCGATCTACCGTCGCCTGCCGAAGCGCGGCTTCAACAACATCTTCGCTTCGGAGTTCGTTGTCGTGTCGCTCGGCCGTATCCAGGCTGCCGTCGACGCTAAGAAGCTCGACGCTTCGAAGACCGTCGATGCGGCTGCGCTCAAGGCAGCCGGCGTCATCCGCCGCGCCAAGGACGGCGTCCGCGTTCTCGCCGACGGCGAACTGAAGGCCAAGATCTCGCTCGAAGTCGCCGGCGCGTCCAAGTCGGCGATCGAGAAGATCGAAAAGGCCGGCGGTTCGGTAAAGCTGCTTGCAGCGGCCGCAGAATAATATGACTGATGAACCGCCCGGGGTGCTTCACTCCGGGCGGTTTTGCTCCCATATGTGAGCCTCACGTTCGAGGCGGCGAATCGCTCGCTGTATCGGACATAACGGAAACCACGGTGAGGCATCCGATTGCAGCGACAATCGCCTCGCGTCCGGTTTTCAAGAACGAAGACTTTCTCTTTCCGGAACTGACCGGGTTTTCCCGCTGATTCCGAAATTTGGTACGCGGAGAATCGCATGGCTTCTGCAGCGGAACAGCTTGCCTCGAACCTGAATTTTTCAACTTTCGCCAAGGCGGAGGATCTGAAAAAGCGCCTTTGGTTCACCCTTGGCGCGCTTCTGGTTTATCGCCTTGGCACCTATATCCCGCTGCCCGGCCTGAACCCGGAAGCGTTCGCGCAGGCCTTCCAGGGCCAAAGCGGCGGCATTCTCGGCCTTTTCAACATGTTCTCGGGCGGTGCGGTTGAGCGCATGGCGATCTTCGCGCTCGGCATCATGCCCTACATTTCCGCTTCGATCATCGTGCAGCTCATGACTTCGGTCGTGCCGGCGCTCGAGCAGTTGAAGAAGGAAGGCGAGCAGGGTCGCAAGATCATCAACCAGTATACCCGCTACGGCACGGTCCTCCTCGGCGCGATGCAGGCTTACGGCATCGCCATCGGCCTTGAGAGCGGCAGTGGCTTAGTGGGCGATCCGGGCTGGTTCTTCCGCATCTCCACCGTGATTTCGCTTCTCGGCGGGACGATGTTCCTGATGTGGCTCGGTGAGCAGATTACCTCGCGCGGCATCGGCAACGGCATCTCGCTGATCATATTTGCCGGTATTGTTGCGGCGCTGCCATCGGCGCTTGCCGGTACGCTCGAACTCGGCCGCACCGGCGCGCTTTCGACGCCACTCATTCTCGCCATCATCGTCATGGTCGTGGCGGTGATCGCGCTGATCGTTTTCGTCGAGCGTGCCCAGCGCCGGCTGCTGATCCAATATCCGAAGCGCCAGGTGGGCAATCGGATGTTCCAGGGCGATACGTCGCACCTGCCGCTGAAGCTCAACACTTCGGGCGTCATTCCGGCGATCTTCGCGTCATCGCTGTTGCTGTTGCCGGCGACGCTGGCTGGTTTTGCCAACACTGCGACGCTGCCCGGCTGGGCGACTGCGATCGTCAGCGCGCTCAGTCACGGCCAGCCGCTCTACATGTTGTTCTACGGCGGCATGATTGCGTTCTTCGCCTTCTTCTACACGGCGATCGTGTTCAACCCGAAGGACACTGCGGACAATCTGAAGAAGCACGGCGGCTTTATTCCGGGCATTCGCCCGGGGGAACGGACAGCCGAATACATCGACTTCGTGCTGACTCGCATCACTGTGATCGGCGCGATCTACTTGATCTTCGTATGCATCCTGCCCGAAATCCTCATCTCGCAGACCGGAGTGCCGTTCTACCTTGGTGGTACGTCGCTTTTGATTGTTGTCAGCGTGACCCTTGATACGGTAGCACAGATCCAGGGTCACCTCATTGCTCAGCAATATGAGGGGCTGATCAAGAAGTCGAAGCTGCGCGGAGGAAAGAGGGGACGATGAGACTGATTTTTTTAGGCCCGCCGGGCGCTGGCAAGGGTACACAGGCCAAGCTTCTGACGGAGAGATACGGCATTCCGCAGCTTTCCACAGGCGACATGCTGCGGGCGGCCGTGGCTCAGGCGACCGAAGTGGGTAAGCGGGCGAAGGCTGTCATGGATGCCGGCCAGCTCGTTTCCGACGAGATCGTCAATGAAATCGTCTCTGACCGTATCGACGCGCCAGACTGCGCCAAGGGGTTTATCCTTGACGGTTACCCGCGCACGGTGCCGCAAGCCAAGGCGCTTGACCGGATGCTCGAAAGCAAGGGCCTGAAGCTCGATGCCGTGATCGAGCTCAAAGTCGACGAAGCAGCTCTTGTGCGGCGAATGGAGAATCGCGTAGCGGAAACCATCGCTGCCGGCGGTACCGTTCGCTCCGACGATAATCCGGAAGCCTTCAAGCGTCGCTTGACGGAATATCGCGAGAAGACGGCCCCGCTGTCCGAATACTATGCCGGTACCGGTCAATTGAAGGCTGTGGACGGCATGGCGGACGTGGACACCGTCACCGCCGAAATCGAGAAGATTCTGGCTTAGACATTCGTCTTTGCCAAAAATGGAACCACCGGGGGAGTTGACTTTTCCGGCCGATTCCTCCAAAGACAGCGTCAACTCGCGACATGAGAAGCGATCGGCGCGGTCTTCAAAGCATGAAGTCCGGGTACGGTCGTTTTTGACGTGTCTCGAACCTCAATTAACGTGCGGCTCTTCGAGGTCGCGTAACGAAGCACCTATTGCCGGATGGCAACTGGAACGCAAGGAGAATAGACGTGGCACGTATCGCTGGCGTCAACATCCCGACGGCAAAGCGCGTCGTCATCGCGCTGACCTACATTCACGGGATCGGCCCGAAATTCGCGCAGGAAATCATCGAAAAGGTCGGCATCCCGTCTGACCGTCGCGTACACCAGCTGACGGACGCTGAAGTTCTTCAGATCCGCGAAACGATCGACCGCGATTACCAGGTCGAAGGTGACCTGCGTCGCGAAACCGCGATGAACATCAAGCGCCTGATGGACCTCGGCTGCTACCGTGGCCTTCGCCACCGTCGTGGTCTGCCGGTACGCGGTCAGCGCACGCACACCAACGCCCGCACCCGCAAGGGTCCGGCGAAGGCGATCGCCGGCAAGAAGAAGTAATTTCCCGAAAAGGGAAGGCGGGAGGCTGGCGTCGTGCGCCGGCCTCCTTTTGCAGTTTGGGAGGGCGATCTGCCCGACCGTCGCGGGCCGGAATCGGTGTCGCGAATCTCCGTCGAGTCGGAGTGCTGGCTCGGTAAGAAGTGAAGATGCAGGGCAGGGGACGAGCAATCCTTTTCCCGGTGGAGCCGCTGGAATTACGGCGGTGCAGAGATCTAAGAAAGGGATCCAATGGCCAAGGAAGCCACCCGCGTTCGCCGCCGCGAACGCAAGAACATCACGTCTGGCGTCGCACACGTCAATTCGTCGTTCAACAACACGATGATCACCATCACCGACGCGCAGGGCAATGCAATCGCCTGGTCGTCCGCCGGTGCAAAGGGTTTCAAGGGTTCGCGTAAGTCGACCCCGTTTGCCGCTCAGATCGCCGCTGAAGACTGCGCCAAGAAGGCCCAGGAACACGGCATGAAGTCGCTGGAAGTCGAAGTTTGCGGTCCGGGTTCGGGTCGTGAATCCGCCCTTCGCGCGCTGCAGGCTGCGGGCTTCATGATCACCTCGATCCGCGATGTGACCCCGATCCCGCACAACGGCTGCCGCCCGCGCAAGAAGCGCCGCGTCTGATCATTTGCATTCAACATCCCGGTGAGAGCGTCCAGGCGCTCTCCCGGTCTTCGGGGCTCGGTTGTCACGATTGGATGGTGGCAACGAACGGAAGGCAGAAAACATGATCCAGAAAAATTGGCAGGAATTGATCAAGCCGAATAAGGTGGAGTTCGCCTCCTCCGGCCGCACCAGGGCAACGCTGGTCGCGGAACCGCTTGAACGCGGCTTCGGCCTGACACTTGGCAACGCGCTTCGCCGCGTGCTTCTGTCGTCGCTGCGCGGTGCTGCCGTCACCGCAGTGCAGATCGACGGCGTGCTACACGAGTTCTCCTCTATCCCGGGCGTCCGGGAAGACGTGACCGACATCGTACTCAACATCAAGGAAATCGCCATCAAGATGGATGGCGACGACGCAAAGCGCATGGTCGTGCGCAAGCAGGGCCCGGGCGTTGTGACGGCCGGTGACATCCAGACGGTTGGCGACATCGAAATCCTCAACCCGAACCATGTGATCTGCACGCTGGACGAGGGCGCCGAGATCCGCATGGAGTTCACCGTCAACAACGGCAAGGGCTACGTACCGGCTGACCGCAACCGCTCGGAAGATGCGCCGATTGGCCTCATTCCGGTCGACAGCTTGTACTCTCCGGTAAAGAAGGTCTCCTACAAGGTGGAAAACACCCGTGAGGGCCAGGTTCTTGACTATGACAAGCTGACGATGTCCATCGAAACGGATGGCTCCGTCACCGGTGAAGATGCGATCGCCTTTGCGGCCCGTATCCTTCAGGACCAGCTGTCCGTCTTCGTCAACTTCGAAGAGCCGCACAAGGAAGCAGAGGAAGAGGCAGTCACCGAACTTGCCTTCAACCCGGCGCTTCTCAAGAAGGTCGATGAACTGGAGCTTTCCGTCCGTTCGGCCAACTGCCTGAAGAACGACAACATCGTCTATATCGGCGACCTCATTCAGAAGACCGAAGCAGAAATGCTCCGCACGCCGAATTTTGGTCGCAAGTCGCTCAACGAGATCAAGGAAGTTCTCGCTTCCATGGGCCTGCACCTCGGCATGGAAGTGCCGTCCTGGCCGCCCGAGAACATCGAAGATCTCGCCAAGCGTTACGAAGACCAATACTAACCATTAGACTGCGGGCGGATGCCTGCAAGTGAAGGAGAATAGCCATGCGCCACGGTAAAGCCGGCCGCAAGCTGAATAGAACCGCCAGCCACCGCAAGGCGATGTTTGCCAACATGGCAGCTTCGCTGATCGAACACGAACAGATCGTGACGACCCTGCCGAAGGCAAAGGAAATCCGCCCGATCGTCGAAAAGCTTGTCACGCTCGGCAAGCGCGGGGACCTGCATGCCCGCCGTCAGGCGATTTCGCAGATCCGCGACGTGGCCGTCGTCTCGAAGCTGTTCGACACGATCGCGTCGCGTTATGCCACCCGCAACGGCGGCTACCTGCGCATCATGAAGGCAGGCTTCCGCCACGGCGACAACGCCGCTCTCGCTGTCATCGAGTTCGTTGACCGCGATGTCGATGCCAAGGGTGCGAAGGACCGCGCTCGTGTTGCAGCCGAAGGTGAGGCAGCCGAAGCAGCCTGATTGCTAAAAAAAGCGATCGAAGAATTGAAGCGGCCGGGTGAGGATCACCCGGCCGCTTTTTCTGTTGCGGGACGTCCTGAAACTACCTGCTGGCGCCTCCAGCGAAGGAAGCGCGTTCGGACGGCTCGCCACCCGAGGAGCATGGCGACCAGGCCGAGATAAAGCATCTGTTCCGGACCTACGACCTTAACAGCCATGGCGAAATGAAGAGCGCCGGCGGCCGCGATCACATAGACCAGCCGATGAAGTCTGTTCCATCGCTGCCCGAGCCGGCGGATCGACCAGTTGTTCGACGTGAGCGCAAGCGGAACCAGCATCGCGAGCGCGGCCATGCCGATGGTTATGAAGGGTCGGCGGGCGATGTCGGCGATGATCGGCTGAATGCGCAGCGTCTGGTCCAGCACCATATAGGCCAGGAAGTGCATCAGCACGTAATAGAAGGCGAGCAGGCCGAGGGCGCGGCGGTATCTCAGCCAGTTTATCCCGAAAAGGTCGCGGATCGGCGTGATCGTTAGCGTCGCGACGAGGAAGCGGAGTGCCCAAAGGCCAAGCAGGTGCTCGAACTCCTTGACGGCGTTGCCCGGCAGTTGTCCGGTTGCGCCAAGATAGAAGGCCGATATTGCCGGGCAGAGACCGAGCGCATAGAGCACCCAGACAGAGGGGCCATGAAAGCGTTTCGGCAGGGTGGGGAGGGCTGCCATCGTCAGAAATTCGCCTTTAGATCCATGCCGGCATAGAGGCTCGCGACGTCGTCGCCATAGCCGTTGAAGGGAAGTGTGTCGCGTCTGTTGGCACCGAAGAAGCCGCCTTCGCCAATGCGGTTCTCCGTCGCCTGGCTCCAGCGAGGGTGATCGACGGCCGGGTTCACATTGGCATAGAAGCCGTATTCGTTCGGAGCAACGAGGTTCCAGGTGCAGGGCGGGGGCGTCTCGGTCAGCGAGATTCGCACGATCGATTTGATTCCCTTGAAGCCGTATTTCCAGGGCACGACCAACCGAATTGGCGCGCCATTCTGGTTCGGCAGCGTTCTTCCGTATAGGCCGACCGAAAGGATCGTCAGTGGATGCCGTGCCTCGTCCAGCCTCAGGCCCTCGCGATAGGGCCACTCCAGCGGCTGGAAATAGCCGGCCTGACCGGGCATTTCTTCCGGCCTCACCACGGTCTCAAAGGCGACATATTTGGCGCTGCCGAGCGGTTCGACCTTGTCCAGAAGGGCTGCCAGCGGAAAGCCGATCCACGGGATGACCATGGACCAGGCTTCGACGCAGCGCATTCGATAGGTCCGCTCTTCTAGCGGGAAGGTCAGAAGTTCCTCAAGCCCGAATTCCTTTGGTCTGCCGACCATGCCATCGACCTTTACCGTCCAGGGCGAAGGTTTGAAGCTTCCCGAATTGGCGGAGGGATCGCCTTTACCTGTGCCGAATTCATAGTAGTTGTTGTAGCTGGTCACGTCTTCTTCGGGCGTCATGGCTTCATCAAGCTTATAGGGGCTCGGCAATGCCTGGAGCACGGCCGCACGAGCGGCCGTCGCTCCACCTAGGACCAGGCCCCCGACCGCCGTCGCCAGAAATGTTCTTCGATTGAGGAAAAAGCGCTCAGGCGTGATCTCGGACGCAGCAATATGCGGCGGGCGGTAGGCGGTCATGGAACTTCCTCGGTAAAGATCGGCGTTTATGAGCAATCAGATGAGCAAAGTTTCAATCACTGGAAAAGGTGCCGGAAACCACGTTTTCGTGTGTCGTCCGTGAGCGTTGGTCCGTTCAGGCGTTTGCCTTTTTTCTTGCGAAATCCTATCTGATCGTAACGGCAACGAAAGGGAGAAATGCTACATGATCTTTGGCCGTCGAGCACTGGTGACACTTGTCCTTGCGATTGCAATGTCCGCCCCGGCGGCGGCGCAGGACGCCAGGGTCGTGCCCGAATCGCGCGCCGAGATGCAGCTTTCCTTTGCGCCTCTGGTCAAGCAGACGGCGAACGCCGTGGTGAACGTCTATGCCGAGCGGGTGGTCGAGCGGCGGTCGATTTTTGCCGGGGATCCTTTCTTTGAGGAGTTCTTCGGCCAACGCATGCCGAACAGAACCGAAAAACAGTCGTCGCTCGGGTCGGGCGTGATCGTCGGTCGGAACGGCGTCGTGGTCACGAACAACCACGTTATCGAGGGAGCCGACGACATCAAGGTCGCGCTTGCCGACGGTCGCGAGTACCCCTCCAAGGTCATGCTCAAGGATGAGCGCGTGGACCTTGCCGTGCTGAAGATCGAGTCCGAAGGGCCGTTCGGCATCATTCCGATCGGCGATTCCGATGCCGTGCAGGTGGGCGATCTGGTGCTGGCGATGGGCAACCCCTTCGGCGTCGGCCAAACCGTGACGAGCGGCATCGTATCGGCGCTCGCCCGCAACCAGATTAACTCCGGTGACTTCGGCTTCTTCATCCAGACGGACGCCGCCATCAATCCCGGCAATTCCGGCGGCGGCCTGATCGACATGAAGGGGCAGCTGATCGGAATCAATACGGCGATCTTTTCGAGAGGTGGCGGCTCGAACGGCGTTGGCTTCGCGATTCCTGCCAATCTGGTGAAGGTCTTCGTCGCTTCTGCGGAGGGCGGAGGCGGCTCGTTCATCCGTCCCTTCATCGGCGCCACCTTTGAACCGGTCACGTCTGAGGTAGCAGAGGCGCTCGGTCTTGACCGGGCGCGCGGCGCGCTGGTGACGGCCGTCGCTGCTGATGGTCCGGCTGCGGCCGCTGGCATCAAACCGGGGCAGGTGGTTACTGCAGTCAACGGCATTGCCGTCGAACACCCGGACGCGCTCGGCTATCGTCTGACGACCGTCGGCATCGGCCATGAAGCCCGTGTGACGGTCTCCGAAAATGGAGAGACGCGCGACGTCGTCCTCAAGCTCGAGCGGGCACCGGAGACTTCGCCCCGCGACGAACGCTTGATCGAAGGGCGCAATCCCTTCGCCGGCGCGGTCGTGGCAAATCTCTCGCCGCGGCTGGCCGAAGAGTTGCGCATGCCGACTTCGCTGCGAGGTGTCGTCGTGACCGAGATCAACCGAGGCTCGCCGGCAGCCCGCATCGGCCTCGAGCCGAAGGACATTGTCCGGTCCGTCAACGGCACGGCGATCGACACGTCGAAGACGCTCGAAAGCGTCACAGCCGAGGATGCATCCCTATGGCGAGTCGAGATCGAGCGCGACGGCCAGATCATCAGACAGTTCTTCAGATGAGCGATCTGTTTTCCCCCATCGAACCACCGGAAATGGCATCGGCGAGGCCACTCGCCGACAGGCTCCGGCCGCGCACGCTTGCCGAAGTCACGGGGCAGGAGCATTTGACCGGCGAAGATGGTGCTCTTACCCGCATGATCGCGTCCGGTTCGCTGGGATCGATGATCTTCTGGGGCCCCCCGGGCACAGGCAAGACAACGGTAGCCCGCCTGCTTTCCGGAGAGGCCGGCCTTGCCTTTGAGCAGATCTCGGCGATCTTCTCCGGCGTCGCAGACCTCAAGAAAGTGTTCGATTCCGCGCGTGCCAGACGGATGTCGGGCCGTCAGACGCTGCTGTTCGTGGACGAGATCCATCGCTTCAATCGCGCCCAGCAGGATAGCTTCCTGCCGGTCATGGAAGACGGGACGGTGATCCTCGTCGGCGCGACGACCGAGAACCCGTCTTTCGAGCTCAATGCCGCACTCCTGTCACGCGCGCGCGTCTTGACCTTCAAGCCGCTTGACGAGGCGAGCCTGGAGGAGCTCCTGCGACGCGCCGAGCAGGCGGAGAGCAAGTCGCTGCCGCTCAACGAGGATGCTCGCGCCAGTCTGCTGCGCATGGCGGACGGCGACGGGCGCGCCGCGCTGACGCTTGCCGAAGAGGTCTGGCGCGCGGCGCGTCGGGATGAAATCTTTGATGCCAATGCCCTGCAGAACATCGTCCAGCGCCGCGCCCCCGTTTACGACAAGGGGCAGGATGGGCACTACAATCTGATCTCGGCGCTCCACAAATCCGTTCGTGGTTCGGATCCGGATGCTGCGCTCTATTATCTCTGCCGCATGTTCGACGCCGGTGAGGACCCGCTTTATATCGGCAGGCGGCTGGTGCGCATGGCCGTCGAGGACATCGGTCTCGCCGATCCTCAGGCGCTGGTTATCTGCAACGCCGCCAAGGATGCCTATGACTATCTCGGCTCGCCGGAAGGCGAGCTTGCGCTGGCCGAGGCCTGTGTCTATGTCGCGACGGCACCGAAGTCGAATGCGGTCTACACGGCCTACAAGTCGGCGATGCGTGCAGCGAAGGAAAATGGTTCGCTGCTGCCGCCGAAGCATATTCTGAACGCTCCGACAAAGCTCATGAAGGGCGAGGGCTACGGCGAGGGATATCGTTACGACCACGACGAGCCGGACGCCTTTTCGGGCCAGGATTATTTTCCGGAGAAAATGGGTCGCAAGACGTTTTACGATCCGCCTGAGCGTGGCTTCGAACGCGAGCTCCGCAAGCGGCTCGAATGGTGGGCGAAACTTCGGCGCGAACGAAACTCTTAGATCTGCCCCCAGGGCAGGACAGGTTTGCCAGAAGGCACCTTGCTGCCAGCAGGCTCTCGTGGCATAGACAGTGCATTGCAGACGGCTGCACGGGATCGATCTTTGTCGTCCCGAACATCCGCGGGGACGGCCTCGCTCCAGAATTGGAGTTTGAAGTGGCCTGGATCACCCTTCTGCTTGCCGGCCTTCTCGAAATAGGCTGGGCGATCGGTCTCAAATATACGGATGGTTTTACGCGCTTCACACCGACGGTGCTGACGGTCGGATCGATGGTTGTGAGCGTCGCGCTTCTCGGTATTGCCGTGCGTTCGCTGCCGCTCGGCACGGCCTATGCCGTTTGGACCGGCATCGGCACTGTCGGCACGGTCGTGCTCGGCATCTTCCTTTTTGCCGAGCCGGTAACACTCATCCGCGTCGGCTGCATTGGCCTGATTGTCGCCGGCATCGCCGGTCTAAAGCTTTTCGCCTAGCTTCGCGCGATTTGCCTGCCGCAGCGGCGGGCGAATCGATTCCCGACACTATCTCAGGGCGTCGAGTGCCGTTGCGGCCGCCTGCATTTCCTGCCAGCGGTTTTCGCGACGCTGGAAGGCTTCCTCATCGGTTCCCCAATGCTCGATCTGCCAGTCCTCATCTACGTGGGCGGCAGCCCAGGCCTCCTTTACAGTCAACCGTTCCATCGCGAAGGCGAGTGCAAGCAGCGCCGATCCAGTGAGTGCCGTCAACGTGTGCAAACAAGTAAGTCCGAGCGGCGTCGCGAAGGCGCGCAGACCCTCGGCATAGGCCGAGATCGCCTCTCGAGGCTGCTCTTGGTGAATCACGCCTTCGATCAGTATGAAACGGGCGCCGAGCGATTGCGCAGCCCAGTCGAGGATCGGGTTCCAGAGATCGTTCTGGCGTGCGACCAGCCCCTCGGGACTGTCGGCACGATAGCAGAGAAGATCACTGCCGGCGAAACGCAGGATATCATCGAACACTGCGCGGTGATCGAGCGCCACACCATCGATCGCGGTGTTGACGATGCGTGTGATCGGCATAGCCGCCGGATCAATGACGTCGGACTGCGCGTCCCATTCGGCCGCCAACAGTTCTGCAAGCCTGCGGGTCGGAACCGCAAGCGGATGTTTTGCTGGTGTGTGCACCCCACGGCCGTCAAGAAGAACAGTCTGATCGCCGTCTTCCGCTGTACCGATGCTCACTTCCTTGTAGAAGCGCTTTGCCAGCGGCTTTCGCATCTGGATTTGTGCACGCCGTACCGGATCTTCATGGCTCAAGGCGCCCCTCAACTCATCGCGTATATCAGGCATGGTTGCGCTCCATCCATTCG
Source organism: Ensifer sp. IC3342 (assembly GCF_020193655.1). Lineage (GTDB taxonomy): Bacteria > Pseudomonadota > Alphaproteobacteria > Rhizobiales > Rhizobiaceae > Sinorhizobium. The sequence goes on along the minus strand of NZ_JADYVE010000001.1, from coordinate 4,809 downwards.
ATTATGTCTCCCGGTGTAGGGGCAATGTGGTCGGCGCCGGCTTCGATCAGATCTGGCACGCTTGCGTAACCCCAGGCGACCCCGAGAGCGTCGGCACCGGCCGCCTTCGCCATCTGCATGTCATAGATGGCGTCGCCGATGACGATCGTATCCTTCGTGTCAACGCCTGCCTCCGCACAGCATTCCATGACCATGGCCGGGTGCGGTTTGGAAGGGCAGTCGTCGGCGGTGCGGGAAACGAAGAAGATCTTGTCGAGGCCGTGCGTAGCCGAAATGTGTGTGAGGCCCCGCCGTGATTTCCCGGTAACGGCACCGATCAGCAATTCATCGCGTGCGGCGAGCGTCTGCAACATCTCGGCAATGCCGGGAAACAGCTGCTCCTGAAAGCCCGCTTCAGCCCGCACCGAAGCGAAGATCTCCTTGTAATGTGCCGTCATTGTGACCGCATGGTCATCGACATGTTCACGGCCCAACAGGCGGGCGATAGCGATGTCAAGCGTCAAACCGATGATCGCCTTTGTCGCCTCGGTCGTCGGGCGGGGGCGGTCAAAGGCTTCGAAAGTGCGAGCCATCACTTCATGGATCAACCCGACGCTGTCGACCAGCGTCCCGTCGCAATCGAAAAGGACGAGTTTCATCAGTCTTCCTCGTCTGCGGCGTTTTCGTCGAAGCCGAGCAGGTTCCAGCTCTGCACCATATGGGGCGGCAGGGGGGCCGTGACCTTCAGTCGCCCGCCGTTCGGATGCGGAATGTCGATATGCCGGGCGTGCAAATGCAGCCGATTCTGGATGCCGCCGGGGAAGGTCCAGTTGATGTCCGCCTCGAAGTATTTCGGATCGCCGATGATCGGGTGGCCGATGTGTGCGGCATGGACGCGCAGTTGGTGCGTGCGGCCGGTATAGGGCTCCATTTCGAGCCATGCCAGATTTTGCCCGGCTTGCTCGACGATACGGTAGTAGGAAATCGCGTGGTCAGCTCCCTCGTCGCCGTGCTTGGCGATCCGCATGCGATCGCCGTCCGGAGTTTGCTCCTTGACGAGCCAGGTGGAGATACGGTCCTCGCGTTTGCGCGGCACGCCTTTGACCAGGGCCCAATAGGTCTTCTTGGTGTCACGTTCGCGGAACGCGGCGGTCAGTTGCTGGGCGGCGCCGCGCGTACGGGCGACGACGAGGACGCCCGATGTGTCGCGGTCGAGACGGTGCACCAGTCGTGGCTTTTCGCCCTTCTGGTTCGTCCACGCTTCAAGCATCTTGTCGATATGGCGGCTGACGCCGGAGCCGCCCTGTACGGCAAGGCCGGCGGGCTTGTTGAGCACGATCACCTTGGCGTCTTCGTGGAGCACCATGCGCGACAGCAGTTCTCCATCAGGCGAATGACGCAGGTCCCGTCCACCGATCGGGCCCGTCTTGGTATCCTTGGCATCGACGCCCAGAGGCGGAATGCGGATCGTCTGGCCCGGCTGCACACGCGTATCGGATTTCGCGCGGGCACCATCCACGCGGATCTGGCCGGAGCGCAGCAGCTTCTGCAGCGGCCCAAAGCCGAGCCCGGGAAAATGCACCTTGAACCAGCGGTCGAGGCGCATTCCCGCCTCGTCACCGTCCACCTGCCTGTGTTCTATGCCTGCCATCTGCCAAAATCCTGTTCTTCTACGGCGCCGCGCGTCTTATCAGACGCGCAAAGGACGCTGTAGCACTTTGAATTGCTGGCTTTAGACCATTGCGCGCATCAGGGCCAGTCCGGTGAAGACCGCAAGAATGGAAAGAACCACGCTCGCCAGAATATAGGCGATGCCGAGCGCCGGCTGGCCGTGTTCCAGCAACGTTATCGCGTCGAGCGAGAAGGCGGAGAATGTGGTGTAGCCTCCAAGCACACCGGTGATCAGGAACACGCGCATTTCCGGAGAAGCCCCCATCTTGTGCATGATCAATTCCGCCAGGAAACCGATCAGGAACGAGCCGCTCACGTTCACGCACAACGTGCCCCAGGGAAAGACGGGACCGAACCAATGGAGCGTCCAGAGACCGACGAGGTATCGTAGCACAGAGCCCAGCGCGCCACCGGCGCCGACGAGCAGGATATGGAACATGGAGCCGATTTCCGTTGGGGCTGAAATGAAGATGGCGATGGCGCTACGCGACCGGTGCAAAACCATTCGTTAAGCGGCGCTCGCTAGCATTGTGAGAAATGTCTTGTGTAAGTTTCCGGTCCAGGGTGGCGATGATAAAACGAGCATTGAACTATACCCATTACGACCTCAAGGAACAAAGAGCCGGTACAACAATCGAAGTGACGCTGTCCGCCGTCGCGAACGTCCGGCTGATGACCACCGACAACTTCACCCGATACAGGGAGACGTTGAAGCACCAGTTCCTTGGCGGCGTCGCGCGAAAATCGCCGTTGCGCATGATGATCCCCGAGACCGCCCACTGGCATCTCATCATCGACATGGAAGGTCACCACGGGCTTGCCCACTCGAGCGTCCGCTTGGTCGAAACGGCCGGACAGCCACGCTTCCAATCCATGTCGTGACTACAGCGCCGCGCGTCTTATCAGACGCGCAAAGGCTCTAGCACTTAGAATCGCTGCCGCCGAGTGCTGACGCTCGGTACGGATTCCATAGGATCGTTTCTCAGCTTAGCCGCTCGGCATGCCACTTCAGATGATCGTCCATGAAGGTCGATATGAAGTAGTAGGAATGGTCGTAACGCTCATGCATCCGGAGCGTCAGCCCGATTCCGGTTCCCTTGGTCGCCTCCTCGAACAGCCAGGGGCGCAACCCGTTCTCAAGAAACCCGTCCGCCTTGCCCTGGTCAATCAGGAACTCAGGGAAGCGCGCCCCGTCCTTGACCAATGCACAGGCATCGTACTGACGCCAGGTGGATTTGTCCGGTCCGAGGTATTTTTCGAAGGCACCAACCGACCAGTCGGCCGTCGAGGGCTCCACGATCGGCGCAAACGCCGAGCAGCTCTTGAACCGCTCCGGGTTCTTGAGCGCAATCGTCATCGCCCCATGCCCGCCCATTGAATGGCCGAAAATGCCTTGGCGGCTCATGTCCATGCGGAAATGCTGGCTGGCGAAGGCGGGTAGCTCCTCCGTGATGTATGTGTACATCTGATAATGCTCGGCCCAGGGCGTTTGCGTTGCGTCGAGATAGAACCCGGCGCCCTTGCCCATCTGCCAGTTGGTGAGTTCATCCGGCACATCGCTGCCGCGCGGGCTTGTATCAGGGCAGACGATGATGAGGCCGAGCTCCGAGGCCATGCGGCGATATTCTCCCTTTTCCATCACGTTCGCGTGGGTGCAGGTGAGGCCGGATAGGTACCACAGAACAGGGCGCGGCTCGCTGATCGCCTGCGGCGGCACATAGACGGCAAAGGTCATTTCGCCCTTGCAGGCGGCCGAGTCATGGGAAAAGACGCCCTGCATGCCGCCAAAGGCAGTATTTTGCGAGATAACTTTCATGAGACTCTCCTTGAAATGGATGCGGCGTCAGCCGGCCAGTTGGACCGCCGAATTGACGGCCGCGGCGACCAGCACGGTGTTGAAGAAGAACGAAACGACGGCATGCGCCAGATTGATCCGGCGCATGGTCGTTGTGGTGATTGCCACATCCGATGTTTGCGCCGTCATGCCGATGACAAAGGCGAAATAGAGAAAGTCATAACCGCCGGGTTTGTCCGTTTCCGGAAACATCAGTCCGCGTGCTGGCTCGATCGGATCACGGTTCTCGTCGGCCACCCAATAGACGTGCGCGTAATGCATTGCCGCCATGGTGTGGATCGTCGCCCAGCCGAGTCCCACGGAGGCAAAGGCGAGCGGCAGTTCGAAGCCGTTGCCCTGGTTCTGCCGATTGAGCACCAGGAAAAGCGACAGCAGCGAGATGGCAGCGGCAGCAACCGTAACCAGAAAAATGACGGCTTCAGGTTCGTCGGTACTATGCGCATGGTGTTCGAGATAACTTCCGGTCAAACGCCTGAGCCGCATGGCCGCCATGATGAGATAAACGCAGAAAAACGTGACGGCGGTGATCTCCAGGGCAAAGTGCGGAGCAAGGACGAGGGAAATCGGTAGGCTCAGCAGGGCGCAGCCAAGCGCAGAATAGAATGGCCAGTGTCGCAGCCGTGTTGTCCGTTTCATCGCGCGGCCCCGCGTCCTTCCGCGTTCATCTTTTGGCTTGGCGGCAGAGCCGGTCAAGTGTCTCCAGGAAAGCTGAGCGGTCCCTTGCCGTGAAGGCTGCATTGTAGCCTTTGCTTTCGCCGGTTTCCCTTAAGTGTGCGCCGAGGTCGCGCATGGCCGAAGCCATGCCGATGTTGCTCTTGTCGAAGAGCCGGCCGGACGGCCCGGTGACGAGGGCACCAGCCGCGACACAGCGTGCGGCGAGCGGGACATCCGCGGTAACCACGACGTCGCCTTCTCCTGTCCGTTCGGCAATCCAATTGTCAGCTGCGTCGAAGCCTGCCGAAACGATGACGTTGTGCACCATCGGGTCGCGCGACGGCCGCAGGCCGGAATTGGCGACGAAGGTCACCTCGAAGCCGTGACGTTCAGCTACCTTCAGAATTTCCGCCTTCACAGGGCAGGCGTCGGCATCGACGAAGATCATCTTGTGCACAATTCCTAACAGTCAAAAAGCACCGGAATTCAATCGATTCCGGTGCTTTGTTGATTCAAGCCGACAGCTCAGTAAATCACGACGCTGCGGATGCTTTCGCCGGAATGCATCAGCTCGAAGCCCTTGTTGATGTCGTCGAGCGGCAACGTGTGGGTGATCATCGGGTCGATCGCGATCTTGCCCTCCATGTACC
>NZ_JADYVE010000019.1 GCF_020193655.1 Ensifer sp. IC3342 | reverse complement strand
GCTGGCGTAAATCCAGAGAAAGAGGTCGCGCCATCATTGCTGGCCTCCTCACCAGCAATGATCTTGAATCACAATCGCAGCAAAAAGGGAATCCTGTTTCGATTCAGCTTAAGACTGACCGACTCTAGCGATAAGCTGTCGTTCAACTTTTTCGAAGTGGTCCGCTATTTGTTGGCCGGTGGCGATCCAAACGTCGGCTTTTGCCTGGATATGGCGCAGGAAGTCGCGAAGCACATGCCAACGCATGGGGCGGCCGGATACCTGGGGATGGAGAATGAGCGTCGTCACACCGCCCCAGGCATGAGTCGCCTCGAATTCGTCGATCCAGAGCGAAAGAACGGCGTCGCGTCCGAAGAGCGGACGCGGGCTGGAACGGCTGGACATGCCGAAATTCCAGTCGTCGAAAGCGAAGTTGACCGGGATCTCGACCGGTCCCGGAGAGCCGTCGCTGGACGCGTGGCGGTAGGGCCTGATATCGTCTCGGAACGAGCTCGAATAGCGGATCCCGGATTTCGCGAGATAGGCGATGAGCTCCGGGAAATTCTCGCCCGAGGGCGCGCGATAGCCCACGGGCCTCACACCGAGCGCCTGCTGCAGCGCCTCGAAGCCGCGGTCGACTTCCTCGAATGTCTCGTCCAAGCGATCGCGATCCGGCATCTTGTGCAGATAGCCATGGTGGCCGATCTCGTGCCCGGCCCTGAGAATTCTTTCACAGGCGTTTCGGTGCGCAAGGGCAGTCCAGCCCGGCGTGAAGAACGTCGCCTTCAGCGCCAGCTCGTCCATCAGCTCGAGGATCTTGGCGATGCCGACGCGGGCGTCGTAACCCCCATGGGAAGTGGTGACCATGCGATCGACGTTCGAAGGATTGTTGCCGATCCATGCGGTCTCCGCGTCGACGTCGAAGCCGATGAAAACGGCGCTCTTGGCGCCGTTCGGCCAGGTGATCAGCGGCGCTTGTGGAGCCGGGTTGAGCGGTCGCGGCGTGAGATCTTGGTTCATGGTATATCCTCAGCGAAAGACGGGGCGGCTGTCGGCGTCGCCGGCCAGCAACGTTTCCAGCCTGCGGCAGTCGTCCAGGTTGTCGAGATCGGCGAGCATCGTCCAGAGCTGATCCGCCTGCCCCGCCGCTGTGCTCATCGTCGCGAGTTCCCGGAACTTGGCGGCGACGGCGGCAGGCTTCATCGGCCGTTCGGCGGAGCCGGTGGCCCGCGGAACCATCCGTGACAGGGAGATGCCGTCCTTGAACACTAGCGTGACGACCGGTTCGTCCAGCGGCTCCATTGCGTCGTCTACGGCAAGATGGATGCCGTCCATCATGCTTAGGAGGCGGGGATCGGCGCGGCGTTCGACCGCATAGGCCTGAAGCCCGGCCGTGCCGAAGGCACAGCGGGCGGCAAGCGCATAGGGCAGGCTCATCTGGGTGGGCGCCATGGCACCGCTTTCCTTGGCGCCGCACATGCCCATCAGCATCGCACTCAGGCGCAATTCGATCCTGTCGATCTCGGCAGCGCTCCGGCCGGTTTCGGCAAGAATGTCGTCCAGTGCATCCACAGCCGAATGAGCGCCCCGGCAAGAGGCATAAGGTTTCAGGACGGCGCGGCGTACCTTCCAGCTTTTCCCGAGGTCCTCGGAAAGCCGTTCAGGCTGGCAGGTCGCCTTGTTGAAGGATCGGAAGAAGCCGCCCCAGACGTCATCGAAGACCTTGGATGGCCCGGCGTAGCCGTCACCGGCTAGCCGTGCGGCAAGCAGGCCGCCTTCGGCGGCGCGACCCGCGTGGATCTTCTTGGCCTGCGAACCGTCGTGGATGAAGGCCCAGAGGCCGGAGGAAAAGCTGGTCGCGAGCGTGATCGCATCGCGCGTCGCGGGAGCGTCGAAACCCGACAGATTGGCGACCGCCGCCGCGGCAGCGAGCGTGCCGCATGTGCCGGTGGAGTGCCATCCGAGCCCGTTGTGACTGTCGTATCCGCCGGTCGCCTCCAGAATGCGCCGGCCGACATCGTAGCCGGCGACGATGCTCGCAATCAGTTCCCTGCCCGTAATGGGGCGTCTCTCTTCAGCGATCGCCGCGAGAAGCGCGGGGATCACGACGGCGCCCGAATGATCGCAGCCTCCGGCGTCATCCAGTTCGAAGGCGTGGGCCGCGACGCCGTTGACGAGGGCGGCATCGCGGCCTGAGGCGAGATCGCCGGTCCCCCAGATCCGGGTGCCGCCCGGGGAGGAAGCTGCCTTGCGGGCGACGCGGGATTCGACCGAACGGGCGCCCGCCAGCGCCGCCGCAAGCGTGTCGGCGAGGTGAACCTTCGTCTTTTCGACGACATCGACGGGGAGTACCTCGAACCGAAGCCTCGAAATGAAGGACGCCAGCCTATCGACCGGCGCGTCGTCAAGAACGCGGGACATGGACTTGCTCGTTGCCTTGGATCGATCGGCCAGGGAGCCCTTGGTCGAAACGTTGACTGGTGGCTCAGGCATTTCCGTGCCGGAGCCACCCGAGTGCGGGCTTACTTCACCGCCGCACCATTGACGTAGATGCCGTCAAGCATGGTGCCTTGCAGGCCATGCTTGGCGAAAATCGCCTTGTATTCTCCGGAGGCCATCAGCGCCTTCAACGCTGCTGCATAGGCGTCGCGCAGTTCGGCATCTTTCTTGGCAAAGCCGATGCCCTGGTAAACGGCCGTGAAGGGCTCGCCGACGACGGCATAGGTGTCCTTCTCGAGGTTCATCAGATAGGGCAACGTCTCGGACCCCTGTACGGCCGCATCGAGGCGACCCTGCTTGAGTTGGGCGCGCGCGTCGGCGGAACCTTCTGTTCCGACGACCGTGATGGCGGGCAGGCCTTTGGCCTCGCAGTTGGCGGCGCTCCACTTCGCCGTCTCGTCCGGGAAGGAGGTGCGGCGGCTCATGCCGACGGTCTTGCCACAGAAATCGGTAAGTGTCTTGAACTCGTCCCTGCGAGCAAAGGACGTATAGAACTGCGCGCCGGATTTCATGTAGTCGAGGAAATCAAGCGTGTCGCGGCGCTTCGGAAGATCGCTCATGCCGCTGTGGATGAGGTCGACACGGCCGGTCGTCAGCGACGAGATCATCTGCTCGAAGCCGATGTCGGACCATTCGACGGTGGTGCCGAGCTGCTTGGCGAGCGCCACAGCGAGATCGATGTCGACCCCCTTGAGTTCATTGGTGGCCGGATCGCGGTATTCCATTGGCGGATAGTTCGGCTGGTTAGCGACGACGACCTTGCCGGCCGACTTGACCCGTTCGGGCAGACCTTCAGCGCCGGCAGAAGTTGCGGCAAGGCATGCGATTGCGAGCACTGCGAGATGCTTGTTCATGTTGTTCCCCATGTCTGGTCCGGTTTGAGCCGACGGTCCGCCGGCTCGTTGTTCTCAGCTGTGCACGGCTTTGATGAACTCCGCCGTTCTGGCACTTCTCGGGGCGCTGAGGACCTCCGATGCCAAGCCTGTTTCGACCACCTTGCCGGCCTCCATGAAGGTGACGGTGTTGGCCACGTTTCGGGCAAAGCCCAGTTCGTGGGTGACGACGATCATCGTCATGCCGGAGGCGGCGAGATTCCTCATGACGTCGAGCACTTCCGACACGAGCTCCGGATCGAGCGCCGACGTCGGTTCGTCGAAGAGGATGAGATCGGGCCTCATACCCATGGCCCGCGCGATTGCGACCCGCTGTTGTTGGCCGCCCGAGAGTTCCGAGGGGTAGTGGTTGGCCTTGTCCGCCAGTCCCACGCGCTCCAGGAGCGCCATTGCTCGCTCGCGCGCTTCATTCACAGCTTCGCCAAGTACCTGCACCGGACCCTCGATGATGTTTTCGAGTGCCGTCTTGTGCGGGAACAGATTGAAGCGCTGAAAAACCATGCCGATCCTTCGGCGCTGGCGCGAAATCTCCGCGTCGCTGATCTCGTGGAGATTGTTGCCGTCGCGGCGGTAGCCGATCAACTCGTCATTGACCCAAATGGCGCCGCCATCCATCCGCTCCAGAAGGTTGATGCAACGCAGAAGGGTGCTCTTCCCGGAGCCCGAGGGGCCGATGATGCAGCTGACCTCTCCACGGGCGACCTCCAGGCCGACCTTGTCGAGAGCGCGGAAATGGCCGTAGTTCTTAGTGACGTCGATGGCCTTGACGAGGATATCCTGGTTCATGACCGACCTCATATGGATGAGCGGATCGATTTCGAACCGCGACCGAAATAGCGCTCGATATAGTGCTGGCCGATCGACAGGACCGAGACGACGGCGAGGTACCAGAAGCTCGCGACCAACAGCAGTTCGAGAACGCGGGTGTTGGCGAAATAGATGATCTGCGCGTTGTGCAGGATTTCGGAATACTGGATCACACTTGCAAGCGACGTCAGCTTCACCATGCCGATGACCTCATTGCCGATTGGCGGCACCATCACGCGCATGGCCTGCGGCAGGACGATCCGGCGCAGCATCAACATCTGCGTCATGCCGATGGTGCGCGCCGCCTCGTATTGGCCGCTGTCGACGGAAAGAAGCCCGCTTCGCACGACTTCCGACGTATAGGCGCCTTGGGAGATGCCGAGACCAAGCACGGCCGCGACGAAGGGCGTCATCACATCGACCGTTCTCATCTCGAACAATCCGGGGATGCCCAAGGTCGGAAAGATGAGCGCCAGGTTGAACCACAGCATCAATTGTAAAAGCGCCGGGGCGCCGCGGAATATCCAGACATAGCCGATGGCGATCGACGACAGCACCGGATTGCCCGAAATACGCATGATCGCGACGATGACGCCGAGAACGATGCCGAGACACATGGCGGCCACGGTCATGAGAAGTGTATTAGCAAGACCATCGAGAATGGCTGGCGCGAAGAGAAAATCGCGCACGTAGCTCCACTCGATCTGCCCGACACTGAACGCCCGGACGAGGGCGGCAAGCAGGACAAGGACGGCGGCGGCGGCGACCATCCGGCCGACATGGCGCTTGGGCACCAGTCTGAGATGGGCGATCTCGTATTTGGTCTCCGCCGTGGAGGACATGGAGGAAGTGAGGCTCGCGGTCGTCATCGGCTTTTCAACTCCCGCGTATCGTTCTTCGCCATGGCGGAAGCTGCGTCGTAGAGCGGCGTGCCGGTAAAAGCGCGACACACACAAAGCGCCGTCTCGAAACGCGCGATCTGCTCACGGACCTGTGCCGGCGCCGTCGCCCCGTAGCCGGTTCGGCTCGCAAGCGCCTTGTCGAGCGTCAGCGCCTCGAGCATGTCCGCGCTCAGGCGAGGATCGATCTTCGGCAGGTCCTCCGCCTTCAGTCCAGACAGGTCATGACCGCGCTCCTCGCAATGGCGAACGACGGCGCCGGTGATCTCGTGCGCCTCGGCAAAGGGTATGTTCTGGGCAACAAGCCAGTCGGCGATCTCGGTCGCGAGCGTAAAGCCCTTCGGGGCCTCATCACGCAGCTTCTCGGCGTCGAATTCAAGGGTCGCAATCATACCGGCAAAGGCGGGCAGCACCAGTTCGAGAATATCGATCGTCTCGAACAGGCAGCGCTTGTCTTCGGCGAGGTCGCGATTGTAAGCAAGCGGCATCGCCTTCATCGTCGCAAGGAAGCCGGCGATGTTGCCGATCAGAGTGCCGGACATGCCGCGCGTCAATTCCGCGATATCGGGGTTTTTCTTCTGCGGCATGATCGAGGAGCCGGTGGAATAGGAATCGTGCAGCCGCACCCAGCTGAACTGTTTGGAGCTCCAGATGCAGATTTCTTCTGCAAGCCGAGAAAGATTGACCGCCACCAGCGAGCAGATGAACAGGAATTCTGCGACGTGGTCACGTGCCGCCACGGCATCGATCGAGTTCTCGCAGGCGGCGGAATAGCCAAGTTCGATGGCGGACTGGTCGGGGCGGCGTGCAATGCCCGAGCCGGCCAGGGCGGCGGCGCCGAGCGGCGAACGGTCGAAGCGGCGGTCCCAGTCAGAGAAGCGCTGCAGGTCGCGCAGCAGCGATTGAGCATGCGCCATCAGGTGATGTCCAAGGACGATGGGCTGGGCGGGCTGCATATGGGTGAAGCCGGGCATCACGGTTTCGGTATGTCGGGTTGCCTGGCTTACAAGCGCTTCTTCGATGGCAATGATGCCCATTGAGAGCTCGCGTGCCATGCGCCTGAGATAGAGGCGGGTGTTGTTCGCTGTCTGGTCATTGCGCGAACGCCCGGCGCGAAGCTTACCGCCGAGAACACCGAGCCGCGCCATCAGCAGACGCTCGAGGAAGGTATGGACATCTTCGTCCGCCGGAATGGGTGTCTCACGACCGCTGCGGACATCGATTTCGATGCTGTCAAGGGCGGATCGGACCGTTGTGAATTCGTTTTCGTCGAGCACACCCGCGCGTTTCAACTCGGCAGCATGGGCGCGCGACCCCGCAATATCCTCACGATACAAACGGAAATAGGATCCTGGTGAGCGTGACAGGTTGGCGAGAGCTTCAGACGGCGCGGACTTGAATCGCCCACCCCAGAGCTGCGTCGGTTCAGCCATTCTTGTTCCCCTGCTTGTTTAATCTTTCGGCGAGGCTCCCATGTGCCGCTTTTCGCGGCAAGCGAAGTTATTTCACTGCCCTATGACAAAAACGACTAGCTCCGCCCCGGCCACTTATTTAGGATCCGATGAAAATGGCGGGCTCGCGCGGCGGCATTTGACCGGGCTCGACCAACAACTAGGGGGTTTGCATGGTATCGGGACGGCAGCGGTTGCCCTCGACGACCGCTCTACAGATTCTGCTAGCCGTGGCCGAGCGGGGATCGACCAATGCCGCCGCTGAAAGCACGTCGCTGTCGCAGAGCGCTGTAAGCAAGCAGTTGCTGGCGCTGGAGGAACTGATCGGCAGCCCAGCCTTCATCAGGACGCCACGGGGCATGATTCCGACAGAGGTCGGCACGATCTACATCGAACAGGCGCGCACGGCCCTGAAAGCCATGGAGGATGCGGCCCTTCGCGTCGCGCGGCTGCGGCCCGGGCCGCGTGTCTTGCGCTTGCAGGTTCCTCCGATCTTTGGCGATCGATGGCTGCTGCCACGCTTTCTGCAATTTACCGAACGGCACCCGGAGATAGACGTCCAGTTTACGACCTTCGTGTCTCCGACCCAGTCCGAGATGCCCGACGCCATATTCCGTTTTCTCGCCGAACCGCTCCACGGAGAGGAAACGCAGTACCTCTTCGGGCGCGAGGTCCTGATGGTTAGCGCACCGTCCTACTGGGAGAAAAGCGGCCTCCCGGAGACGATCGAAGATTTGGCCAAGGGGGTCATGCTGGAGCATCCGCAGACGCCGCTGCATTGGCGTTATTTCGCCGATAGCCACGGCAGGGGCGAACTTGCCGTGCGACATACGACCCGTTTCGGATACTATACAATGGTGATCCGCGCCGCGCTTGCAGGACAGGGAATGGCATTGATCCCTCGCGGTCTCATTGTCGACGACCTGGCCGCCGGGAGGCTCGTCAATCCGGGCGGCTTCGGATATCGCAGCGATTACCGTTACTGGTTTGCGAAACCGCAAGACATCGCGCCGAGCGCCTCCATGCAGACCTTCGAGAAATGGTTGATGGCGGAAGCCGAGGGCATGCGCGATTGATGGAAGCTCACCTTGGCAGCGCCTGCATTGTTCAGGTCGCCAGTTTTTCCAGGGCCTCTCCGTCGAGCCTGAAGAAGAGTTTGTCTGGTTTGCGTATACCGCCAACCCCGTCATAGAAGGCGAGAATCCTTGCGTTCTCCGGGTCGGCGGTCCAGTCGATGCGTGTGAGTCCACGTTGCTTTGCCAATGCGGCGAGGGCCTGCATCAGAGCCCGACCAAGCCCTTGGCCGCGCTGCGATTGAGTGACGTAAAGTTCCTTCAAAAATATACCGGGTTTCAGACCCGGCCCGGGGTAGATCCCGGAAAAGGCTACAAATCCCAGGACGGAGCCTGCGTCTTCGCAGACCAGGATTTCGGCACTCGCCGGCATGCTCTTCAGGCCCGCGATGATCTCGTCCAGAGGCGGACAGGGGACGCGGTAATGCGCTTGCATTTCCTGCATCAAAGTTGCCAGGGCGGAGATAGTGGCGTCTTGCCTTGCCAGGGGGCGAATTTTGAATGTCAAAGCTCACTCCACGTTTGACACATGTACCATATGTTTGTGTTTAAGATCTTCCCCGTGCCGATGTCGATATTCGCCGCTGGTGTCAGCAGTTCGATTCCTTCCAAGGCGAGGGATCCGCAGTCTGGCAAAGACAGTGCCAGGTCGGGTTTGCGCGATAACCGCGACCGGGGATCGCGAGCCGGAACGCCGTTCCGGCCGACACCGTTCGCGCCGAAAGGCGCGGGCTGTAAGCTTATAGCCACCCGCCGACTCCGCTTCGATGCTGAAGGGTAGACCGGCGGCAGGAGATCTTATCGGCGTTGATCCGATGGACGAGCGCAAAGCAGGGCGGAGATCGAGCCGTCCCATAGCCCCCAGCCCCGAGTTTAGGCAAGGTCACCACCGTCGATCCCGATGACGTGGCCGCTGATATACGAACTTGCGTCGCTGGCGAGAAAGACCACCAGGGAAGCCACTTCCTCCGGCGTACCGACGCGGCGCATGGGGTAGGGGGCAACGAGCTGTTCCGTCGTCACTTTCCAGTCGCGCCGCACCCGCTCCAGCATTGGCGTCTCGATCGGTCCGGGCGCGATGGCGTTGATGCGCACGTGCCGGCCATACTCCTGAGCGGCGGCGCGGGTCATGTGGATGACAGCGGCCTTGGAAGCTCCGTAGGCGACGATATTCGGGAAGGCGTGCCGGCCACCGATCGAGGCCGTATTGATCATGGCGCCTCGTGATTGCACGAGATGCGGCAGTTCGTATTTCATCGCGACGAACACGCCGCGCAAATTGATGGCGATCTGGTCGTCGAAACCGGCAATGTCCGTGTCGGCGATAGGTGCCGGCGGCAGGTCGATGCCGGCATTGTTGAAGGCGATGTCGAGGCGGCCATAACGCTCGATGGTCTCGGCCACGAAACGCTCGACTTGAAGCGCATCACGCACGTCCGATTTGATGTAGGCAACGTCCCCGCCCGCGGTGCGCAGGCGGCTCTCGACTTCCCGTCCGAGCGCTTCCCGCCGACCATTGAACGCCACCTTGGCACCGGCCCGAGCAAGGGCGCCGGCAGTCACCGCGCCAATTCCGGACGTGCCGCCTGTCACGATTGCAACCTTGCCCTCGAGAATACGAGGGTTTTGCGCCATCGCGGGTGCCGCTGTGAAGCCGACGCCGGCCGCTGCGCCAGTGGCAAGCATGCCGGCGATAAGGTGCCGGCGCGGAAGCATCATCATGTCGGATGTGATCTCGTCGGTCATTACTCGTCTCCTCTGCCATGGATAAGCAAAGGCTAGCCGAGAGTAATCGCCGGAAAAATCCGTGTCTGCTTTCAGGATTTTTAAGTCTGAGTTTATAATCGGCACATGAACCTGCGACCGGATCCATTCTCTGGCCTTTCGGCCTTCCTCGCGGTGGCGGAGGCGGGCGGCTTCACCGCGGCGGCAGCGCGGCTGGATGTCTCGTCGGCTGCCGTCAGCCAGGCGGTAAAGGCTCTCGAAGAGAGGCTCGGCACGCCCTTGTTCATCCGCACGACACGGCGGGTCGGGCTGACCGAGGCGGGTGCGGCCCTGCTGGCGCGCGTCAATCCCGCTGCGGCCGAGATCATCGCTGCTGTCGAGGAGGCCGCGGCAACGGACGAGCCCTCGGGATTGCTGCGCCTTACCGTGCCGCGGATGGCGGTGCCGCTTGTCATCGAACCGGTCATCCCCGCGCTGAGACACGCTCATCCGAGAATCGCGATTGAGATCGCGGTCGAGGATGCGACGGTCGACTTGCCCGGGCGCGGCTTCGACGCCGGCATCCGCATCGGCGAATATATCGAACGCGACATGGTCGCGGTGCGTCTTACGCGCGACATCGCCTGGTCGGTGGTGGCGAGCCCGACTTATCTCGCCGCGCGTGGGAGGCCGGAGACACCGCAGGAGCTGACGACTCACGAGGCGATCCGCTACCGCTTTCCGCGTTCGGGCGCGCTCTACCGGTGGGAGTTCGAGCGGGACGGCCGCGCCTTCTCCGTCGATCCGCCCGGCAGCTTGATCGTAAACGATGGTGCGCTGCTCGTGTCCTGGGCGCGCGCCGGTCTCGGCCTTGCCTATGTCGCCGACATCGCAGTTGAGGCCGAATTGCGCGAAGGGCAACTCGTTCGCGTTCTCGAAGCATTCCTGCCGACGACGCCCGGCCTCCTTCTTTACTTCCCACAGCGCGCACAGGCTCAGCCGAAGCTGCGCGCCTTTATCGATGTAGCCAAACAGGTGCTGCGGTCGATTCGATGAGCAGAAGCAGACTGCTACGAAGAGACAAAGCTTGTGCACCGGCGGAATGGTAGCGACCCGGGCCATGTCTGCCTGAGGCGCACTCTGCAGGAGGTGAGTGGAACAGTACGGTGCCACGACCGTTGATCGATAAGCCGGTGCGCTCCTAGGGCGCCCTCGACACAAAGCCTTCCCGCTGCGGCTCTTGCGCCCGGGCACGGGCGAACTCTATCAAGGCTCGGAGCTTCGGCAGCAGAGAATTACGCTTCGGATAATAGAGAAAGAGACCGGGCGACTCGGTCGCGTGATCGCCGAGAACGCCGACCAGACGGCCCGAGGCGAGATGCTCGTGAATGACGGGCTCCGGCACGTAGATCAGACCAACACCCTTGAGCGCGGCCGCCACTGTAACCGGAGTGTCGTTCAGGATCATCGGGCCTTTCACTGTGACTTCGTAGGTCCGCTCTCCGTCCCGAAAGGTCCAGTTCACGATCTTTCCGGAGGTGCTGAGACGGAACCGGATGCAGCGGTGGCTTGTAAGATCTTCCGGTCGTTCGGGTTTCGGAAACTCAGCGAAATAATCTGGCGAACCGGCGACAATGAACGGGAAGGACGGCGACAGCCGCATGGCGACCATGTCGGGCTGCAGACGTTCCCCGAGACGGACACCCGCATCGAAGCCGTTGGCGACGATGTCCGAGAGCCCATCTTCGGCAAAGAGCTCAACCTCGATGTCGGGGTAGGCTTCGCAGAATTCCCGAATCGGATCGAGAAGGAACGCAATAACGCCCCGGGATGCGTTGAGCCGAAGCGTTCCCGAGGGGCGGCCGCTGTAGATCTTCAATGCTGTGAAGCAGGCTTCGAGGTTCTCGAGCGCCGGGCGCGCCTGCTCCAAAAACAGCACCCCAGCCTCGGTAAGGCCGACGCTGCGCGTGGTCCTGGATAGCAACGCGGTGCCGAGACTGGTTTCCAGCGCTTTGATCATCTGGCTGACGGCAGAGGGCGAGACGCCGAGGTCGGCGGCGGCGGCACGAAAGCTCATGCGCTCCGCCACCCTTATGAAGGCCGCCACTGCGTCGGTCTCCGTGCGCTTCAGCATCACCCCTCCTTCTCTCTCACGGCTCGCCGGTTGTCCCACCAATTCCTTGACCGCCGGAATTGTTAAGTGTGCGTGATCAACCTGTGCAATTTAAGCTTAATTATCAATTCCTGTTAAACGACATACATCTTCAGCACAGTCGTGCAAACCGGGTCCGTTCGACATGAATCTGCAGGTCATTCTTCGACGCTTTGCTATCGCGACAGCGGTACTTGTCGTTCTTCTCGTCCTGGCGTTCGCCATAGTGGTCCAGTCGTCTGATTTCACACCGGCGAGATGGACACCGGGCCCGTATACGCAAAACACACGCAACACCGCATTGCGCGAAGCGCGCCCGGTCGGAGACGAGACTTTGTCCGGACCGGAAGACGTCGCCATCGACAGCCGGGGCCACATCTTGGCCGGTACCGTCGACGGGGCTATCTGGCGCGCGGACCTCAATGCCGAGACGCCGCGGTTCGAACGGTTTGCCAGCGTCGGAGGACGCCCGCTGGGTCTCGTCGTTGGAGCCGATGATGTTCTCTACGTGGCCAATCACGGAATCGGGCTGCAGGCGGTTTCGCCTGACGGCCAGGTAAGAAGGCTGCTGACCGAGGTTGATGGCACGCCGATCCTGTTTGCCAACGATCTCGCCATCGATACGGACGGAGTCATTTTTTTCTCGGACTCGAGCAGCCGCTACAACTTCTCCACCATCGGCGTTCAAGGCACCTACGGCGTGCCCGACCTGTTGGAGGGGCGTCCATTCGGCAGAGTAATCCGCTTCGATACCCGCAGCGGGGCCGCTTCCGTGCTCGCGGAGGGACTTTATTTCCCCAACGGCATCGCCATCAGCCGGGACGGGCGGTCGAGCGGGCTCGGCGACGGCAGGATGCTGCTTGCCGCCTATCACCGCACCCCCGTGCTCGATGAAGGCGTCCTGCCAAGCTGGTTCATGCGGCACTTCATGTCGCGGCTGCCGAATTCCTTCTTCACCCTCAATGCTCCGAACGGCTTCGTCGCGGTCATCGACGACCAGACGGGCGAGGTTCTGCAAGAATTTCACGGCGGGAAGGGCGAAGCGGCCGCGCCGGCCAATGCCGTCCTATGGAGGGGCGAGCTCTTCAGCGGAACGCTTTTTGGATCGGCGGTGTCGAGGATCAGGCTGCCGATCGAGCCCCCGCTTACCCAAGCCTCAGCAGACTGACCGCGAGGGCCCTGATGGATATCGATCCGATCGGCGAAGTCATGGCCTGGATAGCCGCCTGCGGGGTAGCGGGGCTGTTCGGCATCGCCCTCGCTGAACGTTTCGTACCCGTGCTGCCATCGTACGGCTTTCTTGTCGCCGTGGGTGTCGCCACCGCAGAGGGCGCGTGGTCACTCCCCGTTGCTCTTTTCACCTCGATCACCGGCAGCCTTCTGGGCTGTGTCGTCTGTTATTTGCTGGCGAAGGCACTTGGAGAAGCGCGATTACGTGCGCTTCTCTACCGGACCGGCCGTCTCTTCGGGATATCGGCTGCGCGCGTCGAGCGCTGGACGGCGAGTCTGCACGACAAACAGGCAGCGGTTGCGTTCGCCGCACAACTCGTCCCGACCATCAGGCTGCTTGCACCCGGGCTGGCCGGGCTCCTGCGTGTGAAGGCAACCGGTTTCGTGATGGCTTCCGCCTGCGGGGTCGCACTCTGGAACAGTACGTTCATCGGATTGGGATATGCAACCTCCACCGTGCTCGACGCCGCCAATGCCTCTGCTCTGGCACTGAGTGTGTTAGTGCTCCTGGTGATTTCAGAGGGTGTCGCACTCGTGATCTGGACCCGCTGGCGGCGCGCCGGACGGGCAGCAATCGAGAGGATATCAGCTGGTGACCAGTGAGGCCCAAAAGCCGGATGCCGATCCCCTGAGCGATCTCGTCAGGTTCTTCCGCGCCTGGCTATCTGATCCGCTTCGCGTCGCCGCGGTCATACCCTCAGGGATGGCCCTGGCGAACGCGATGACCAGGGAAATCTCAGCCGCGACGGGGCCGGTCATCGAGCTTGGCGCCGGGACCGGGGTATTTACCCGCGCGCTCATCGCCCGCGGTATTCCCGAGGGCCAACTTGTGCTCGTCGAGTCCAGCTTCGATTTCGCCCAACTTCTCCAACTCCGCTTTCCCCAGGCTCATACGCTTCGCATGAATGCGACTCAGCTCCGCCATATCGAGCTGTTCGGCCAGCGCAGCGCCGGAGCGGTCATTAGCGGCTTGCCGCTCCTTTCGATGTCGCCACGCGAGGTCATCAGAATTCTGGAAGGCGCGTTCGGTCACGTTCGGCCCGACGGCGCGTTCTACCAGTTCACCTATGGCCCAAGATGCCCGGTGCCGAGGGCGCTCTTGGATCGGCTTGGGCTTAAGGCGACACGGATTGGTGGCGCGTGGGCGAATGTTCCGCCAGCGGCCGTTTATCGATTTCGCCGACGGCCGGCGCATATGATGGCCGCAAGCCAGGTGCTCGAATCCCATGTGTCGGCACCACCTTCATCGGCGGAGGTTTGATAGCGACCGAGATGATATCGTCGGTTGCCAGTGCGCCGATCGCCGGATATCAGGCCTCGAGCGGCTTCGCGGCCGATGCGCCCAGGACGTCCTCTTGTCGGCCTTGGCGTTGAGATCGCACTGAAGCTGACCTCGACCTTGGCGATGAGCAGAAGCGAGACCGCGAACGAGATCTTCAACGGCCGACAACGTTTCCATTAGCCTCCGGTAAGTCGCCGCGTATGGATCGGCATCGACGGAGGGCCGCTAAAAGGTTCCGAAACTTAGTCGAGGCCGATCCAGACGAATCCGTCCTGTTGTCGGCAAGGGTAAATGGCTAGCTTGGCGCGGTTTTTCGAAATGTCACCCGCGTATTCATAGCCAGGCGCAGTGCCATCCTGCTGCAACTGCGCCCATTGCCTGATTTCACCAGTGAGCAGGTCAAAACAGCTCTGATGCCATCGGCAGACCAGGCCAAGATCGCTGGTGATAGTGCTTTCGGTGTGTGGGAGTTGCAGCCCGTCACACTGGGCTGGACTGCGGCGTTCGTAGAGCGGCAGATGAAGATGCGGGCAGGCGTTGTTGAAGGCGCAATAACCGTCCGCTCCGCGCACGACGACAACGTCGTAGTCTTCGAAGTCGAGAATCCGTCGTTCGTGCGGTTGAAGTTCGTCTTCCGCAAAAGCGCGAACCCACCTTCTGCCGCCGTGCCGGACCGTTTCGCGGGGAGGTTTGGCGTTAAGTTCCGCGTCGATTTCAGGCTTCAGTCCGACGACTTCGAACAGACTCGTACGCTCCCCGGTACCGCGTAGGCGCACTCTAAGGAAATCGGCGATTTCCACCTTGTCGGCGATCTCGGCGCGCAGCGACTCGGAGATCAGCAGACGCGTACCGGCCTCCTTGTTGGCAGCCTCGATCCGACTTGCCACGTTGACCACGTCACCGACGGCAGTCAGACGTCCGTGTCCCGCAAAACCCAAAGTGCCGATGACGGCCTCGCCGTAGTTCAGGCCGATGCGAATATCGAAATCGATGCCATACATGGAGGCGAAGAAGGGCTTTAGCCGATCGACCGTGCCAAGGGTCTGGAGTGCCGCGTTGATGGCGCGCAGCGGGGCGTCGGGCTGGTCGTTCATTCCGAATACGGCCATTAGCCCGTCACCGATGAAATTGTCGATGAAACCGCCGTTCTGCTCGATGATGTCGCCGACCTGCGCGAAGTAGCGATTGAGCAGATACATCACGTCATACGGAGAAAGCGTCTCCGACAGCGCCGTGAAATCGGCGATGTCGCTGAAGAACACCGCAACGTGCTTGGCTTCCCCGGACCGTGTCGCGGCAGAGGCGCCAAGCTGGCTCGTGATCATCATGTCGGTTTCATCCAACACCAGACGCCGGACGCGAAGGTCGCCTCCCGGTTTAAGCTGGCAAGCCAGCCGAACCTCGTTGGTCAATCTCAAGCGGTCCGCCATGGCAGCCTCAGCAGAATTCCGATCTGGGCAGGCCTCGAGGCCAGCGAGGATCCACACGCGGCAGGTCGAGCATTTAGCCCGTCCGCCGCACGCATGTGCAAACGGCACGCCCGATCTCACAGCGGCCTCCAGTACGGTTTCGTCCGCGGCTACGTCGAAATCCATCTGATCCGGGAGGGCGGTTACTCTGGTCATGTCCGGACACGGCTCCGCCGGGTTGACTGAGATTCTAACACCAATAGCGCGGGCAATCGAATCCTGCACGAGCAGGGCTGCGACGTGCGCTGAGAGCGCCCCCACCAGTTGGTTCCACCCCTAGGTTCCGATTAGCTTGGCGCTGAACACGGCACGCAATGGGACAAGGTGGCGGTCGCGCACTGGAACACATGGCTGCCTAGCGGCTTACCTCTGTTGAACAGAAAGGAAGCGATCGATGAAGGAATTCATAAGAAGCTTGGCGGCTGAACTGGCCCCGGTTTGGATGACGCAGCAGGAGCCGCAACGCGAAGGCGAACCGCCTCTACCAGCGCCCGGTCGTGAGCCGCATCCCGATGACGGACTCGGCAAGGAACCAGCTCCGGAGCCCGAAACTATTCCACCACTTGATCCAGACGAGCAGGATCGGCCGATCACGCCAGTGCCCCCGGTTCGCTGAGCCGGTTTCGGGTGCGTGATGCTTGGCAAGGCCGACTGGATACCTGCACGCGGAAGCCCATTGCCGCTGCTCCGTGGGCTCTTTTCGTGTCCGAGTGAACGCGCGGGCAATCGTCGAACAGTGGCGCGGCGTGCACGACCTGAGCCCACAGCCGACGGTCACCCGAAACGGCAGACGCGGAAGGTCTGGAAGGACAATAACGGGCGGGAGCTCGTGAATTTCTACAGCATCGACGGGATGGGACATGGGCTGCCACTCGACGTGGCGAGTGGCTATGGAAAAAGCGGCGCAACATGCTCGACGTTGGCATCTCATCGACCGTACGTATCGCCCACTCATGGGGACTGACGCGGGAACTTTCGAGAGGCAGACGGGAGGAATTCGTTGCAAAATCCGTCTTCCGACACTCTGCGGCCGCGGGTCATTCATTACCGGCAGAGGGGTGAAATCCGGAAAGTCATCGAGGATGCACTTCGATCGGCCGGACTGATGCCGCAATAGACTTCCTGAGGCACTCAAGAGATGGCTGGTTCCACAAGAGAGCGCTAACGTTATCGCGGAGGGTCAAAACTTCAGACCGATTTTCTTGCGAGCAGGAGGTGCTGCCTCCGGAGCCAGCGCTGAGGTCGCCGCTCTCTTCCCCAGCCCTGTCGCGCGTGCGAGCTCCGAGCGCTGTCGCGCATAGTTCGGAGCCGTCATCGGGTAGTCGGCTGGGAGCTTCCACTTTTCGCGATACTGCTGGGGCGTCAGACCGTACTTCGCCGTCAGGTGTCGCCTGAGCGATTTAAATTTCTTGCCGTCCTCGAGGCAGATGATGAAATCGTCCGTCACGGATTTCTTAATCGGGACCGCAGGGCGTTGCTCCTCGGCGGAAGGCTCGGCTTCCGCCGATCGAGACCTCCCATCCAGCGAGGCATAGGTTTGCTGGATAAGATGGGGGAGTTCGCCGGCGGGAATGACATTGCGGCTCAAATAGGCGGACACGATGCGGCTGGTGAGCTCAAGTTTCCGTTCCTTTATCTCTGAGCGCGATTCCGTCAATGATCTTCTCCGCAGCATGTCACCAATTGTAATCGATCCATGTAATGAGCAGGTATGTCGGTCGGAAGGAAGGCGGCGTGAGAGAAAGGGCGCTAATTATCGACAGTTTTTGATGCCCTTTGTTCTTCACTTCTGACGTCCGTGCGGAATTGGGGCCACGGAGTCTCTCCAGTTTTCTGTCGTGATTGCCTATTCGGATTCTCTCAATTTCACGTCGTCCTTTCACGGCGCAGCGAGGGGAAGCATTGAACTTCAGAGATCAAGAGCCCGGTGGGAGGATGTAACCGCGCGCTCGCTTCTGGCAAGCCAGAAAAGGAAGTGCCCGATCGCTTGACGCTCATCCTTGAACAGATCAACGCGCTCTTTGCCGCGAGTGCCGATCCGGCCCCAACGGCGGACGAGCGAAGCGCCGCCGAAGAGATCCGGTTCGATCGACATCGCGTAAAAGCGCGCCATGTTCTTCGTCGCGTCAACTCGCTGAACATACAAGCGGAACCAGTGCTGGGTCATGCCTGCTAGCTTCGCCGGTCGAGCTTTCGCCGTCCAATGACATTTATGAATCAATCACCGCTGACCGATTCAAGAATTTGATTGCGAGCGGATCGGCCTTGATCACAGGAAGATCGGTCAGGAGAGGCAGCCCCTCCCAAGACAGGACCGGGACCGGCTTGTTGCAGAGCAGAGCGTTGACGAGGAACGCGCTCGCATCCAGGCCGGTCCTGTCAGCGCCAAGGATCCAACACAGGATACTGTCGCGGATCGGCAGCAGCAGGCCGAGAAGCCTGAGCCGCTGGTGCCGGCGATCACCCGCCATGACCGGAGCATCGAGGACGTTGCCCGCGAAAAAGCCATGCCGACGTTCAACCAGTATTGGGAAGCCGTGGAATCGGTCTCGCGGCATGTTTTCCGCGATCCGACCGAGGTGACGGGCCGGCTGCGCAGCGCGATCATCGACCAGGGCGGCGACGGCAAGGTGATGGCGAAGGCCATGGCCGAGCAGCCGGAGCGGTTCGGGGACTTGCGCGGAAAATCCGGTCTGCTCGGTGACAACAAGGAGCGCAAGGCGGCGCTACGCTACGCCCGTTCGGTAGCCTCTCATTTGGAAGCTTCGGCTTCGACCTGGGAGCGCCGTCTTGGCGAGGAACGGAAATCCGAACAATGGCAGCGCGACAAGCGCGACGTGGTCGAGGTTCCCGGCCTCACCCGGCGCAGCGCCGAAGTCCTCGACCGGGTGGACAAGATGTCGATCAACAAGCGCGATCAACTGATTGACGAACTGCGATCGACACCGGAGGGTAAGGCGGCGCTCGAGGAGGCCAGACAGGTTGCCAAGGCGCTCGAGCGCCGGTTCGGTCATTCCGATCCCCGCGACTTCGCCAAGGAGCTGGAGCAGCGTCCGGAGCTGGCGAAGCGGGCCGATCAGATCAGGGCCGTTGCCCGCATGGTGGAACGCACCCGCATGGCCGAGCTGAGCCGTGACCATACGCTGAAACAGGAGCTTTCCCGCTCGCAAGGGCTTGGGTTGAGCCGATAGGAGGGACCATGACCAATTCGACCATTGTTGCCGAGCGGCTTCCGGTTGACGATTGGGCCGATCCGGTCGCCCGCCTGTATGACTCCGAGGTTCCGGCCGATCCCGTGGCCGACCTGGTCGTGACCTTGCAGCGCAAAGGCGTCCTCACCGGCCGGGAGGCCATGGACCTTTTAGGGGACTATCTTCTCGAATGCGACGCAGCCGAGACCGTTCCCGGTCACAATCGAGCCAAGCCAGGAGAGCCGGCGCCGGCTTGGTCATTGGTCTGCAACAGCCGGTGCACCTGACTGCGGCTGAGGCCGAGCAGTTCGGCCGCCTGGACGACGCTTACGCTGCGGCCGCGAAGCTGCTGAATGAGTTCAAGACGATGCAATTCCTTCTGCGACATGACGATCAAACAAGACATGACGACTCCGAACGCTCATGGTCTCAGCCACCCTTCACGTCGCCAGTCTTCCTTCCAAACGTTGACGTTTGACCAGCATCCCGAGAGGCGACGACTGTCGCATCTCTAACTGGCTCATATGTCGCATCTCTAAACTGCCGTGGAGAATCTAATCCAAGTGCAACAATGCCGTGTGAAGGGTAGGGCATCAGCTACTTTCGCGCAAATGTGCCATGAAGACTTCGCCCGGCGTGCGGTAGCCCAGGCACTTGCGCGGCAGCGAGTTCATGTGATGGGCAAGGGCGATCAGCTGCTGCTGGCTGACGGCGGATAGGTCCGTATCGCTTGGCACAAAGCGGCGGATGCGCTTGTTGGTGTTCTCGACTGCGCCTTTCTGCCACGGTGAATTTGGATCGCAGAACCAGCTCCTGGCGCCGATCCCATCTTCCAAAGCCCTGAAACCGCGAAACTCGGTACCGCGGTCGAAGGTGAAGCTCTGCCGGGCAAAGGCGGGCAGCGGTGAGAAGGCGTCGACGATCTTGTCCATGAGCGGTCGAGAGTGGCGGCTGCCATTCTTGATCATCACCGTGTAGCGGCTCTTGCGCTCCACCAGCGAGGTCACGTTGGCTTCACCGAGGTCGCGCCGAAAGATCAGCAGATCGCCTTCCCAGTGCCCGAACTGCGAACGATCGGCAATAAAATCAGGATGTTGGCTGATCCTGCAATCAAACGGGATCAAGCCATCACGGGGCTTGCGGGAGCGGCGTGGGCGGCGCTTGCGACGGCCTTCCGGCAGATGCCGATAGAGTTCCAGCGCATCATCTTCCTTGCCATAAATGAAGCGGTAGATCGTCTCGGTGCAGACACGGACGGCGCTCACACCGTCGGCAATCTTCACCTTTGCCGACCGGGACCGCGTGCTGATCTATCCCGATATCGTCAACGCTATCTCCGCCTTCTCCTACCGCCCCGGATCAAAACCGGGAACGGTGGATCTGCGCAAGGACGAAGGCAGCTTCGTCGAAACCGTTCGCGATGCGCTCGGCCTCAAAGAGCTGCGCGTGGTCGAGACGGGAGGCAGCGACTACATGCGCGAGAGAACGCAATGGGACAGCAGTGCGAATCTCGTGTGCGCCTCGCCCGTCGTCGTCTTCGCCTATGATCGGAACACCTATGCAAACACCCTGTTGCGAAAGCAGGGCATCGAAGTGATCACCATATCCGGTGCCGAACTGGGGCGTGACGCGGCGGCGGCCATTGCATGACCTGCCCGATCGTGGGGGACGCCGTCGACTACTGATGAAGCGGCCGCGCTGTTCTCGTTGAATTGTCACGCGAGGCAAGCCTACACGAGGGGCCGTCGCTCCTCAGACTTTAGTCTCGTCGCGGTATGATGCTTATTCCGCCATCAGCCTCGAGAACCGCAAACTTGATCTCCTCAAGGCGGGCGAGACCCTGTTGCTCCCTCGCGGCGACCAATATGTCGTCTATGCTCACCCTCGCTCTTCTGAGCGCATGATCATCGATTTCGCCGTCTGCTATGAGAACGGTCGGTGTGCCGTCGAGGAGCAGTGCGATCTTGGGCGACCACTGTTTGAAGTAGGAAAGCACGATATCGACGCTGAACAAGGTGAGGATGAGCATTGTGGCGTTGATGATCGAGAAATCGTCGCCGAGGAGCGCTTGCTGTGTGGTTTCGGCGATGATGAGCAACAGCACGAAATCGAACGGCGTCATCTGCCCGACCGTCCGCCTTCCGGAGAGGCGCAGAACGATCAGCAGGACGAAGTAGACGGCGATGCCGCGAGCTACGGATTCCATCGAAATCCTCCCTCGGTCATGATGATTTCGGGTCGGAAGGCGGCGCGCATGTCCTTTCCTCAACTCGGTCTAGGGCCAGACAATCGTCCGCACTGATCGCATCGGCTGCCCGTTGACGCTGACCTTGTAGACAACGCTGCCGGGCCGTTGGGAACGCACGTGAACGGTCAGGGCGAGGGGCTGCGGCGTAGCGGACTTGAAGTGGTAGACGGTCCCGTCGCCCTCTCCTTCGGTCAAGAGCGGCGGCGGCTCGATGTCCTCTACCTGGAAGGTTCGGAAGAACTCGGAGGTAAAAGCGAGGCGCCGATCTCCATCACCGGCCGTCAGGGACACGCTGAGCGTGTCCGATGCTTGCCAGCGGCTGAATCGAGGAATCTCGACGAGACCACCGTCAAAGGCGATCGCCTGTCGGGCGAAGTAACCATTGGAGCCGGTCATGCCCAGAACTGCCAGGAGGAGAATACAGCCGAAGCCGATCCAGGCGATCCGTTCCACCCTCCAGAACGACTCCTGGAACTTTCGATGCTCCTCGATTTGCAGTCCATCCTGGCGAACCGGCGGTTGATCCAAGGCGTATCTCCATGAAGCATGGTTCAACGTTTCGGATCGCAGGAATGTTCCAGCTCGTGCGGGCGCTCCGCGACTTCTGCAGCAGTGTTTTGAAAGGTCCGGATGTGCTGTGCTCGGGAGTGATCGCCTCGTTGAGTGGCTTGGGCCGGCTGCGACCGGGCGGACGTTGTAATTCGCGCTCGCCTTTTTTACGGCGCATCACCAGGCGCAACTGCCGGTGCGATCTCCATCTGCGATGGCCTCGGAGGCTGCGAGCCGGTGGCGGAGGGGACCGGTTCATTGGCCGCGGCTCCGGCCGGATCTGTCGCCTGCCCGGAATCGCTGGCGACCGCGGGAGCTCTCTGTCCGTCCGTGCCGACCGGGCTTGGTGTCGCCGAACCGTCGGCGGCCGCGACGCGCCAGACAGTATTGCCGGCGTCGTCGGCAATGAGGAGCGCGCCGGTGCCGTCGATCGCAACCCCGACCGGCCGGCCACGCGCCTGGTCGCCCTCGATGAAGCCGGTCACCACGTCTTGAGCTTTTCCGGCCGGCTTGCCGTTCTCGAACGGCACATAGACGACCTTGTAGCCATTGAAGACATTGCGGTTCCAACTGCCGTGCTCCCCGACGAAAGCGCCGTTGGCATAGGGCGCCGGCAGGGCGGAGCCGTTCGAGAATACGAGGCCGAGTGCGGCGACGTGGCTCGAAAGCGCGTAGTGGCCCCGAACACTAAAGGGGCACAGATATACGGTGGAAAGATCAAATCATGAACAGCGGCCCGCTTCCTGGCTCCAGTCCCGCGCGAAATCGAAGGCCGCAGAGGGTGGACAGCGGAGGTTCGAGCGAACGAGCGAATCGGCCGCTAAGCGGGACCTTTCGGCTCGAAGCTCTTCCTGGCCTGATAAGCTGACGGCGGTTGCGGGAGTAGCGATCGTCCGGAAAAGAGACTTTCGCGATGCGATCAGCACGGAAAGGACGATAGTTCTAACGCAGTCGTAGCGCCCCCGGCAACAAACCGCCGACCGGCTTCCGCGCCGCCGCCTGATTATGCTCACCCAGTCGGTCGCGATCGCGCTCGCAGTTTACTACCGGGCGGTCATGGTGCTGGGGGAGGAGCGCCGATCTGGGCCATTCTGGCGGTGGCGGCGGGGCCCGGCCGACGCGCAGGCCCATCCGCACGGTCGTCAGGACGCCGAATGGCAAACGGCTATCTGTGTCCTAATAACGTACCGAGGGTCATATTTATTATAACGCGCTCTGCCGATGCTAAGTGTTACGTTTGTAACACTCTAGTCTCTCATTTTAATGTATAATACCGAATGCAAGGCGGTATCTCGCATTAGAATATTCATGCTCCATAAGATCTAATATGTATTTTCAGTAGAAAATCAGAGCAACTATTTTTGTTCCATCAACACGTTAAGAGTTGATCATCACATTGTAAGGATATGAATATTTTTCGTTAGTATTACCTAGAAAATCCGAAAACGGCTCTTTTCGATGTCGAGATAGACCCGGGGCGATTGGAAAAGACCCGGTGTCGGCCTGATCGATCGGTTGGTTCCGCGTGGCCGCGATCGCGCCAACGTGTTCACGGAGAAAATCGTTCCGTCGGCTGCGGGAGGGCTAGCGGGCGGCAGCGCGCAACAAAAGAAGCCATTCGAATAAATGGAGGCTGACGTGAAGACTAGTGTACGCGGCATATGCGCGATGCTCGCCGAAGAGGCGATCGTCTTATCGAGTTACAACGACGGCACCGGCACCATGACCGTGGGCGCCGGACATACCGCGGCCGCCGGGCCACCCATTCCCCGCTCCGGCATGACGGTCACACTCACAGAGGCGGTCAACATTTACCGCAATGACCTGGCTCAGGTCGAAAGCCAGGTTCAGGCTGCGGTCAGAACCGCGCTCTCGCAACATCAGTTCGATGCGCTTGTTTCGTGGCACTTCAACACGGGCGCGATATCGACAGCCACTTTGACGCGCAAGTTCAACGCCGGCGACGCCGACGGCGCCACAGCCGAGTTTGCCCGCTGGAACAAGAGCAACGGTAAGGTTCTCGACGGTCTGATCGCCCGTCGCGCGCGTGAGGCGGCGATGTTCTCGAAGGGGGACTACGGTACCCCAAAGATCCGCGTTCTGGAGAGCAAGGGCGGCTCAGAGGAGATTTTCACTGGCGATCAGATCGAGACGCTGCTTGGCGGCACGTTGAACTCGGAGGAGGAGCAGTCCACCGAAGAACTCCTGGCGAACCCAATCTCGCAGCTTCTGCCGCTCAACCGCCCCAAACAATCCGCCGCGATCACACAGAGCGTGCTGCAAAAATTCCAGGATCTCATCCCGGAAGACGGGCGCGACGACGCTGTGGCCATCGTGGCCGTGCGAGGCTATTACCTCAACACGATGGGGAAGGAGAGCGCCAATGATCGCGGCGTCTATGACGACGCCATCTTCGTCGTCGAGCCGAACGGCGTTCACAACTTCAACGGCAATACCGATCCCAGTCGTTTCGGTCGCGGGATTGCCCGGCTGAAACCGCGACAGGCGATCCGTTACCGCCCCGGTCCGCACGGCTTCTCGCGCAAGAACGGGCCCTATCCGGCTTTTCGGCAGGACAGTGACTGCACGGTCATCCGCGACGAGACCGGTGAGGATACTGACTCGCCCACCAGCCGCTTCTGGATCAATCTTCACCGCGGCGGCGTCACATCCACCTCCAGCCTTGGTTGTCAGACCGTTCCGCCGCACCAGTGGAATGAATTCAAGACCCTCGTGGATGGCCTGCTGAAGAAGCATGGACAGGCGACCTTTTATTACTTGCTCGTCGATCAGGACGATGTTCCACAGGAGGAAACGACCATGCCCGCTATCACGCAGCCTGCCCCTGCGCCTGCGACGACCGCGGCGAACCCCGCACAGCTGCTGCAGCAAATCCTCGCCCTCGCTGCGCTGCCGCGCGGACATAAACCGGCGAGCCAGGAGGATATGACCTGGCTACTGGACGTCTTGCGGGCGATCACGACCCAACCCACCATGATCAATGGCGTTGTTCTGAACGGCCCGAAGCCGGACCCGCTCGCTTCGGTCAGCGACCCCACGCTGACGCCGGTCAACGGTGCGCTCGGCAAGACGCTCGGGCATGCGCTCGACGGCCGCAAGACCGCAATTGGCGCGATCGGCATGCTTGCCACGACAATCCTGCCGATCTTCTTCCCGCAGCTAGCGCCGATCACGGCGGTCGCGGCGCCCTTGATCGAGGGCGCTACGAACGTGGGCGCGGCAGCGGCGGCGACGCAGGCCGACGGAGGGCTCGGCCGCGAGCTGGTAACGGCCGCCTTCCCTGTCTTCGCTGCAATCGGAGGCTGGGGTGTGATGGGCAAGGTTGAAAAGTGGGTCCGGGCTCTTCGGGGGCGGACTTGAGGCCCCGGCCGCATGAGAACGGCGGCTGCCGGCGCTGATGCAACAGGGAAACGCGCATCAAAGCCACAAGGAAAAAAGAGATGAAACGCTTGGTTGTTTGTTTCGATGGAACCTGGAACGACGCCGATAGTGCCCGTTCCGAGACCAATGTCGCGCTGATCGCGCGGGCCATTCGCGCCTGCCAGGAGACAGGCGGTATTCCACAGTCAGTCCTTTACCTGCGTGGCGTGGGATCGTCCGGCCTGCAGATTCAGCGCATCCTGGACGGCGCAACCGGCAACGGCGTCGATGAGATCATTCGATCGGGATACATGTTCCTGGCTCAAAACTATGTTGCAGGCGACGAGATCTATCTCTTCGGTTTCTCGCGCGGTGCCTTTTCCGCACGCAGCCTGGCGGGACTGATCGCTTCATGCGGACTTCTCAAACGTCAGCGGCTTGGGGATCTGCGCAGCGCCTGGCACTACTACAGGAAGTTCGAGAAACGGTCGCCGGAAGATTTCGTCGAGAGATATTCAACGGACGCGGACCTCGATGTCGAGGTCACGTTCATGGGGGTTTGGGACACGGTCGGAGCGCTCGGCGTGCCCAGCTACATTTTCAATGCCTTCAACCACAGGGAATACGGATTCCACAACACGACGGCGTCGAGGATAACGCGTCACGCGTATCACGCGATGGCCATCGACGAGGCGAGAGATGAGTTCGTGCCGACGCTTTGGACGGGCGACATACCGGAGAGATGTGAGATAGAGCAGGTCTGGTTCGCGGGTAGCCATGGCGACGTCGGCGGAGGATATGTTGACCGTTCGTTGGCCGACATACCTCTGGTCTGGATGGCCGAAAAGGCGCAGGCCTGCGGGCTGGTCATCGACTGGAGCATGCTCCCGAGTGAGCTCGACGCAAACGCGCCCCATCACGACTCGCGTGCGGGCTGGTCTTTCAAGGACCGGTTGACGCCAACATTCAGGCAAATCTGCGAGACGCCGTTCAAGGTGGATTACTACGAGACGCTCTACCGGCCGCGGGATGAATACGGTGTTCCCCAACGCACAATCAACGAATCCCTTCATCAAAGCGTCATCGAGCGCTATGGGCGGACGGTATTCTTTTCTCCGGATGACGATCCGGCGGCGCGCGCGCAGCAGGTCTACAAGCCAAGAAACCTCGGCCCGCTTTTCACCGCTCCGGCTCCAAGACGGCGCCCGATCATGCCGAGCTCAGTGGCGACTGCGCAGCCAACCGGGCTGAGGGCCATTTGAGTTCATCCCCTCTGTCCAGTTCATGAGGCTGGAAGCCAAAATGCAGGGCAAGGCCGGAAGGTCTTGCCTTGCATTTGTTTTGATCAGGCTGCGGGTTGCGCTGCCGGAAGCCGGCGTGGACGATGGGCCTGAGCGCGACGTCGACGCAACACTGACGAGCGGCAGCCCATTGCTCGGATGAAGATGCGGATGCGAATGTGGAGGAGGCACTCCGCGAGAGGCCGGCACAACCGCAGAAACCGCCTTGCAGCATGAAGTGTCCGTAGAAGGGTATACGTCGCTCGTAAGCCGTTGCTGGTCCGATCCGCTTGGCTCCGCCCGCAAGAGCCTGACCTGCCAACGACCGACTGACTGATGGCTGGACGACACTCATGCGCCACTTGTGAAGCGAACGAGGGAGGAGAATTTGTTGCCAGGCGAAATCGCGGTGACGGCGGAGGGAACCCTATCAGCCTGGGCTAAATTATCGCTCAACGCGCATCGACGACAACACCGGACCTGTCTTTCGTCTCTGACACGTCGCTTCCCGCAGGGATGCTGTTGATCCGGAACAGCGTGCCAAGAAAATGAGACTTCTGTGTCTCGGGAAAATGGCCGGTGAACAGCCGCTCGACGGTACCGTCCTCGAACATGCCGTAGAGCGCGAGCGTCAGGCGTTCCGGAAAGTCTGAGAAATGCCTCGTCGAAACCACAAAGGCGTAAGGCTCGTAACTGCCCGCGGCCGCGGGCGTAAAGTCGGCGGCGCAGCGGGTGCCCGTATCTTCGCTATAGCCAGCAAGAGCGGCCCTGATCATATCGACGTCCCCGTAGTAGCGGGCCAAGCTTCCAGAGCAGAATGCTCTGGCCGCGTCTTCGTGCGAGCTCATCGCCCGCGGACATACCATCAAACCGTTTCTTGACTGGGCCGTGGCTTGAAGTTTGACCGTCTCTTCGGAGGTCGATCCTTCGACATATCCCCAGACCTCGAAGGTCTTCATCTTCTCGTCGCCGCCCTGCGGCTGACGGCGGAGCGTGAAGTCGAAATTAAACCAACCAAAAAAGCCCTCCGCGGCGTGGGGCGGAGCTTTCTTGAGGTCGGCGGCTCGAAGTCTTGGCGCCGGCCACCATTTCCACGCCTCTGGTTTGTCGCCTTCAACCCTGTCCAGCCAGGAGACAACTTCGTTGCAGGTCGGCTTACCGGGGGCACCTTCTGGAATATTGCCCGCTGCCTTTGGCGCAATAGCGCGGCGTTGCTGCTGGACGTAGGAGCCGTTCGCGACGAAGATGATCGGTGAGAATTCGAGGTGGGGCGCGCCACCGTCATAAGCGAAGTTCTGCATCCGCTTGAGGGTGATCGTCGTGGGATCGCAAAGAAGGTCGAAGTCCCCAGCGCCCGTGCTTAGGAACTTGGCCCGCTTTCCTGTCTCGACATTCACCGCCTTGAAGCGATAGCCGGCGCGTTGGACTGCCTCCGTGCAGATATCCCAGAAGAAGCCGTTGTATCCGTTGGTGTTTCGATCCTGCCAGATGAAGGGCCGTGCATCGCTGCGTACGCCTACGGTGATCTCTTCGCCGCCGATGGTGTCGGCGCGGGCCGCGTCGGTAAGCGCGTGCGCGGGGATCAGCGCGGCGAGGACGAGTTTTGTAAACAGCGGGCGCATCGGCTACTCCGCGGGCGCGGGCTTTGGCGCTGCCTGGCCGGACGCCTGTGCCGTACGGAGACGCTCACTGCTGCTGCGCTGGTTGAGAAGGACTGCGGTGACGCAGAACACGACGAAAAATCCTATGAGCGCCGAAAAGAGTGCCGAGTAGACGATCAGGCCTCGGTCGATCGCGTTGAGGCTCTGCGTCGTTGCGGATTTCGTAGACCAGGAGGTGAGATATCGGGTCAGCCCCCCGCAGAGTGCCATGATGACGGCGGAGCCTAACGCCCAGGCGAGGCTCGAGAGATAGGCCGGCCGCAGGGAAAGTGAGAGCGCCCGTGCCAACCAAGCATCGAGGAGGAACGCCACGAGCAGGGCAAGAACGGCGCCGCGAACGGCCGTTGGGGCATTGTATTCGAACGAGGACCGCAGGATTACCCAGATGTTTTGGCCGTTGGCAGCCCAGCCGGTGTCGAAGCCGGTCTTCCAGAGCTGCAATCCCATGACGAATACGGCAGCGACAGCCCAGGAAGCGAATACGACAAGCACGGCCTGCGGCAACCACAAGGTCCAGTGCGCCAGCCGCATGTTGCGCCAGCGGCGCGACTGCATGCCTGCGTCACGAAGCGCGAGCGTCACGATCATCGGGATGCAATAGTTGTTGAATGCATAGAAGATACAGCTCAGCATCCGCGAATAGGCGTTGGGTGGTATGTCCCACACGAGTTCGTTTTCAAACCGGCCGGGCAGCAGGCTCCACAATAGGCTGACGAAGAGCACCACGCCAAGAGCCCAGAGCGAGGTGGTCATCGCATAGGATCGCCGGTAACCCGCCGCCGAGTGGGGGTGCAGCAGTCCGCCAAGGAATCCCTCGAGCTTTTTCCTCGCAGCGAACTGCTGGTGCGCGGTGTCTTCGTCGGAAGCCATCGAGGAGGGGACAATGATCTCGTGCTCGACATAGAGCGCGAGCAATATGCAAAGGTCGTCGGCAAGGTCGTCAGCATCCGAGGCAATCCGCTCCCACGTTGCACGCTTGCGCTCGCCGAGGTTTGCATCGCCGGTGCCGCCGCCGGCAGCGTACTTCGCGCCGCCCGACCCGTAGTCCGATCTGTCGTCCAGTTCCACGATCAACTGATCCCGGCGCTTATGCAACGCATCCTCGAGCTGCTGGAAGCGTTCGCGCACAGAGGCATTGGCGAGTTTTAGCTTGCGGTCGAGAATCCAGGCCGAGACGGCGAAGATCAGCTCCAGATCGAGCCGGAAGTCCTCGGGTTCGCTCACTTGGTCCTTCGCGGCCGCTTGATAGTGAGCCATGCGATCCCAGCTGCTGCGCGGAATGAGAAAGCGGTTCTTCTCAGAGGTCGCGGCGTCGGCCGCAGCCGAGAATCCCAGGTCCTTTCGACGCAAATCCTCACTGGCGCCGATCACGTGCGTCGGAATTCCCGCCAGGCGATGTGCCGCTCCCCGCATCCAGTCTTCGAAGTTGCCAAGGAGCGGGAAGGTGGGGGCCAGACCGACCATGATCAGTGCTATGGCAAGCGACACGGACGCGTTGATCCCGATATCAAAGTCGCGTACGGCGGTTGGGTCCACAACGCTCGACAGCGTCCACGGGATGGCGGCGGCGTCATTGCTGGGAGCGAAGCCAGCGATGACGGCCGTCGGGGCATCGGCCGAGGGCACAGGAAGCTTGCTCGCGCCGACTGCGAGGTCCGGGCCGCCGAGCAGCGGCAGCAGTTCGGCATAAGCGCAGAGGAAGAAGTAAATGAGCAGGAGTATGAGGGCGTAGAATGCGTAGGCATGCAGGACGATGCGCCGCGCCCGAAGCTTGTCGGGCGACAGCAGATTGACAAGCCGCTCCATCTGCCGCCCGCCCTCGTAAGTGACGCGGTTGAAGCGGTTGTACGAATAAAACAGAACGATCGCCGCTCCGAAAAGCAGCGCGACAAGGTTCGGCATGGTGATGGTTCACTGTTTTGGGCGGTGCCTCAACGGCACTGCTGTACCGCCGGATTGCACTGCGCGATAGCAGTCGCAGGCAAGATTGACGTGAGAGCAATGAGTACGAGCAATACCTTCGTCATGGCAGCGATCCTCCCTTGCAGGTTTGCTTTATCGGCAAATGGCAAAGCGTCTACAATTGACCTGGAATAAGGGCGAGTTATCTGAGATTTACCGGAACCAATATTTAGTACGCTATTATCTCACCGATTGTGACATCGTAGCAGGTAGATTGCTTTGCGAGTGTTACGTTCGTTACATTTGAGTTGCATGCGCTGGTGTAATATCTAACGTTTTTTCACTTGACAGACCCCAGGCGGTATCGGTTCGTGCGCAATTGGTGGTCGCTGGGCGATCGTCTTAGTGCGGTTTCGGGCTCGGGTGTGATCG
The DNA here is from genome assembly GCF_020193655.1 of Ensifer sp. IC3342. GTDB lineage: Bacteria > Pseudomonadota > Alphaproteobacteria > Rhizobiales > Rhizobiaceae > Sinorhizobium. Next base: position 56,745 of record NZ_JADYVE010000019.1, on the reverse strand, counting down.
CAGAAGTGCGCCGTTGTTCTGCCCCGTTGATGCGAGGCTGCATCCGAAGCGGTGAAGTTTTCCTAGGCGGCGGTTCTTGACCTCGGATCGTGTTAGCAGATCGGCCAACCTGAATGACCACATCATTCGCAAATCGACGCGGGAGTGGTGGTCGACGTTATGGCTCGCGGATCGCTCGACGTTCGGCAAGAAAGACATTTGCAATCTCGGTCGCCTCGGATGCATCGATGCATCCGCCGACTCGTCTACCTCGACGTTGCCGTGAGGTTTTTCTAATTTAGTTCGATCCGCCTGAGCGCTGACCGGCGCAGCTTTACGGTGGCATTGGCGGCCGGATTCCGTTAGCCTTGCGCCCGATGGAGGAAAGGCAATGTCCGGCGACGCCGACAAGTCAAAGGCCCAGATGGAAGAGGTACCGGATCTCGCCAAGCACTATCGCCCGGTGGCGATCCGTTCGGTTCTGGCTGCGCATGCGATGATCCCGCGATCCCGCGAGGAAGCCTTGCCGGAGCCCTTCCCCGACATGTCCCCCTCCCTGCCGGAAGGGTTCCATACCGTCGCCGAGGATTGACCAGGGCGCTCACGACAGCCGTCCGGTCTTGGTTTCGTTGAAGATACCAATGGCTTTCACACAGCAAGCGCAAGTTGCTCGCGAAGACGGACACGCGCCAAGAGCAGATAAATCGACGGGCCTAATTCCCGGTGCCCCCGAAGCGAGCTGTCAGGCATCTTTGATGGCTTGATTGGCCATGGCGTCCTCAGGCTTCGCTTCAATTTCGACTAGCGCTTGGAACCGCGGATCACGATGCAACGGCGCGAGGTCACTGTCGCTCTTCATCCAATCGACGACTTCAGGGGGCATGTCGGAAACGCAAGATTCCAAGAGGGTGAGAGCCTCGTCGGTCGCGCCTATTTTGACGGAGGCGCAAGCCAGATTGTAGCGATCCAGGATGTCATCGGGGTCCGTGACGATGAGCGCACGCGAGATCCATTCCTTGGCGCGATCGAACTCTCCGAGGTAAGCCAATGCGTGGGCACCAGAGACCACCGCATGCGCGTTATCGGGCCGCAGAGCGATTTCCCTTTCAGCACGTTCCAGCGCGCGTCGTGCGGCGGAGATGCTCTCCTCCAGTTCGCCAAGTGCTGCGTAGCTTTGGGCGATAAAACCTGGAGAGATGTAGTCCGTCTCAAGAAGCTCAGCTGCTCGCTCGAAATGTTCGATTGCCTCTTCATGGCGGCCAAGGCGCAAGCAGGTTCGGCCAAAACCGTAGTGGCCGTCATAAGAGTTCGGGTCCAGGCGCAACGATTCCCGATGCAAGGCAAGAGCCTCATCGAAGCACCCGAGCTCGGCGAGAATCCGTCCTTTGGCTGCGTGTGCCTCAGACGAGGCCGGATCCAGCGAGAGTGCCCTCTCGGCGGCCGACAGGCCCCGTTCCTCCAACCTTCCGCCAAAGTGAAGCTCGGCCTGGCAATGGGCGATCATTGCCCAAGCGCGAGCATAGTTGGGATCAAGCTCCACCGCTCGCTGACAGATCCGAAGAGCGATCTCCACGTGCCGTATGCCATGCTGCAGGTAGTGCCGGCTTAACAGGTAGAGTCGGTAGGCCTCAGGGTTATGGGTCGAGCGGTTCTCGATCGCTTGGCGCTCAGTCGGCAAGAGCTTGACTTTCAATGCGTCGACAATCGCCGTTGAGATTTCATCCTGCAGCGCGAAGATGTCGTTCAGGTCGCGGTCGTATCGCTCGGCCCAAACATGGTTGCCCCTCGCGCCGTCTATCAACTGCGCCGCGACACGCACCCGGCCGGCGGCTTTGCGCACGCTGCCTTCGACAACATGGCTGACCCTCAACTGCCGGGCTACTTGGACCACGTCTACGGCCCTGCCTTTGAAGGTGAAGGCGGTGTTGCGAGCCGTGACCGAAAGCGCCGAGACCTTCGACAGATCGATGATGATGTCTTCGGTTATACCGTCGCTGAAATATTCCTGCTCCGGGTCACCGCTCATGTTCACGAAAGGTAGAACGCAAACCGTGGGCCGCGTATCGGCCTCGACGTCCGCGACGTTTAATCTCCTGGATTTTGGCGCTCGGCTCGCCTCACCAAGGCTGACGCCAAAGACCCGAATGGCGCGTTCCTGGGCCTTGACGACGTGCTCGCCAAGATCCTCGAACGCCACCGCGAGCCTTCCTGCAACATGGTCGTGGACGGTCTGAGATATCGCGACGCTTCCTGGACTGGCCAGCATCTGCAATCGCGCTGCCATGTTGACACCCTCTCCGTAGAGGTCATCGCCTTCGACTATCAGATCGCCGAGGTTGACGCCGATGCGATAGCGGATTCTCTGCTCTTCCGGTAAATTAAGGTCGTTTTCTGCGACGATCTGCTGAATTTCCAAAGCACAGCTGACGGCTGCGACCACGCTCGTGAACTCCACGAGCGCGCCATCCCCCATCAGCTTCACTACTCGGCCGCCGTGTTTCTCGACCTGAGGGAGCACATACATCTGCCGACTGCTCTGGAGCCGCTCAAGCGTCCCAGATTCATCTAGTTCCATCATCCGGCTGTAACCGACCACATCGGCGGCCAGTACGGCAGCGAGACGGCGTTGAACACGTTCTTCGGCCATGTTGACCCGGCGCTATCGGGCGTCCCTTTGAGGATAGTAGGGGCGGCCAGCTGCGGAGTCTATCGGGGCAAACTGCCGAAATGGATCCAGCTCCCGGCAGACGACCGCGATAAGGCTCTTGTTATCTTTCGATCTACCCATGCCGAAAGATCAGCCCAAAGCTTCTGATCGGGGCCGACTTGGCGAGCGATGTCGACGATCTCCTGGTAGGAAACTGGGGTGATTGCGACTTTGCCGTCGAGGCTGGCTTCAATCAGGCCGGGTTTCGCCTTCCGTGCCGTCGAGGCGGCGCATCGGACCCTCGGCTCTCGAAGAGCCTGTGGATGTAGGACCTAAGTCCCACTGGCGGGACCGATTCACACAATCGGGGAGGAGCTGAGGTCATGCTGGCTGCTGAACAGCTTGACAACAGCAGGCCGATGATTGTGCCAAGACCTAGCCCGACAGAGCGAGCATAACGAATTCAAGCGCTATGAGAATAACAATCAGCACGATGAAACTGAGAACGAAAGCGTCCCGCATGGGCAACCTTCAATCGAGCGAGGATGAGCGATGCCAGAAGGAGATTGGCAGCGACTGACATCGCTCTTTGCCGGTCCTGTCTTAAAGCCGGCATCCTCCGTGCGGGGGAGGGTTATTCGAACTCTATACTGGCTGATTTGTTCCGGGGCCGATATACCGACGCGCCTTCGCTAGCGTGCTCTCCTTTTCCGGTCAGCCAGACTCGACTGCGCAGTTACAGCATCCGAAACCTCACAGAGCAGGAAGTCCCGGAGCGACAGAGAAGGGACTCACATGCCTGGCTCCGGGACCCGCAGTGCCCGCTGATCGGCGGTTGCTGTCTGCCGAATATGTGAAGGTAAAAACGTTAGGCAATGTCTCTAAGACCTTTGCGCCGGTCTTGTCGGACTTAGGTCCATGGCTGCGGGTAATCGGCTCCGGTAACCTCGGCTGATAGCAATGCAACGACCAACTCTCGGTCTATGCCAAAGCCGGCATGGGCCGTTTTTTCTTCCGGCACTTCGGACCCTCAGCCGACGCAACGCTTTGGTCCGTCGCTATAAAGCATTAGGTCCGTCGCTATCCAGCAATTCCTTCAGAAGCTTCTCTCTGTCCGTCATATCAAACTCGCGGATCATGTAGAGAACCCTCAACCCTTCCATTACAGCCATGTGGCTTCGAGGATCCACTTGATGCACTTTGCACCAGTCGTAAACGACCTGCTTCACAAGTGCGGCTTCGGTCTCTTTCTTTGGCGAGATCTTTCTTGCTGAGCGCTTGGACATTGCGGCTCCCTCCCGGTCCTCGCAATGAACCCCCAACCACCGTGATGGTTCCCTGAAGGGGCTCTCGCCGCTGTCCTGTACCCTTGTCCTGCTTCTCAGCATACCCATCCTTCCCAGGCAGCGCCGTGAACATATAGATGAGGTCGTTGCGGCCAATGCCGCATCGCGCATATTTGCTGGGGCACGTAGCGCGGGCAACTCTGGCCGATCATGTCGATGTAATCCCGAATGGTCATGTCCGCGCCATGCTTCTCGATCAGCCGCGCGACGTTGTAGCGGCCCTCCCTGCCGCACTGCATGCAATTCAGCACCACGTGCGGCAGCTTGAACTCAGCGAGTGTTTCTTGTCCTTCCTTGGACATCGTAATCCCTCCTCGGTTGAGGTTTTCGATATCCCGCATGTCGTGGAAGGCGCGACCGCACTGCGCCGGCGGTGCGTCTGATATTTTCTCATTCTCGGTAAAGTCAATGGTTCCTTGCGGACTGCGCCCCTCGGGGGGACGTGAGGGGCGCTGTCTCGGGTCGGTGCGAACACCCAAGGTGGTGGTGAGCCGACCTTTTCTGCCACGTCGTTTTAGTGAAGCGGCAATCGTTTACGTTCTCGCTGCCAGCATGGTTCCAGAATTCAGGCGAGTTCAGGCGCGGGCTGCCCAGCCATTGGGTCTCGGTCGTAGCCATTGTTGCTATCATCGTTCGGCCAGCAGCTTTGCCAGTCATCGTTGAGGGCTTCCTTCGCCTGGCGGCCGTCGAGTCGGGCGATTAGCCTGTTAAGAAGCTCTTCCGGCGCGATGGCGCTATCTGGCGGCAGGTAGGCGGCGATATCTCTCTGACAATCCTCGATCAGTGTTTTCATCTTGTTTGCGTCGGCCATGGGGGACCTCCTTTGAAGTCAAACATCTTGACCAGCGCAACGGTTCCCGATCTTGCCGCGGCCGAAACCGCGTCGATCCTTGGTGAACATGGAGGAAGACCAATGGCAGACGATCCAAAGGAAAGAGGCCGCGACCGTTCGCGAGTATCCACGCAAGAGCATGAGGTCGCCTATCTGATGAAGACGGCGGAGGTGACGCGGCAGAGGGCGCTCGAGGCGATCCGCGAGGCCGGTCCTAGTCGTGAAAAGGTGGTGGAATACCTTGCCAAGAAGTAAGCGGCTATCCGCCGGTGTCATCCCACGAGATGAGCTAAGACTTTTTGCTGATCGAGTCAGACCAAAGTCCCATAGATTAAAGTAGATGGACCCCTAGCTCTTTGGGGGTTCGCACCGGGCGAGGCATTCACAAGAACCTAATTATGTTGCAGATCATTTGGGGCGGTCTCGCGCTTTGACGCGGGACCGCCTGTAGCCTTGGGACCTTTGCGACGTCGCGCCGGACCTAAGTCCAGTTGTGGCCGATCGGCACTGTGGCAATATCGCGATCGGTTACGTGCGAGGGAACACGCCACGCGAGGGACCAGGCCACCAGCGACATCGCCCTCAGACCGAGGTGCAGTCCCAGCGGTCGATGTCCTGAGCAAAGCGATGGCTGTAGCCCGGGCTCGGCAGGCCGACATGCCCGCCGAGCCATTGTTCTCATGGATTCCCTATACGCCTCACGCAGTCGTTATTCAGTTGGTTCAGCCAGTGCGCGCAACGTGTCCATGTCGCGAACGCCACTTTGATAAAGGCTGATCAATCTGGCAGCGAGGTGTTCTGCTCCCTCGCAATTGCGGGCTAGGTTTCGCTCCACCAGCAAATCCTCGAATATTGCGCTGATCGTTTTGAATTGCTCAGGAGTGATCGGACAGTACTGATTGTTGATGGCAGGCGTGGCGCGATCTCCTCAGCTAGGGCGAAAGCGCGTCTAATCCCTGAGTCAGCAGCGCCCTTGCTACTTGCTGCCGATGACTATGAGGGTAAACCAGAATCGTGTCGTTAGCGAGAAGCCGCCTTGAAGCAGGGGGCTCGCGCCACTGTGCTGTGACCTCGTCGTGCGCCGGCGAGCCGCCTCTGCCATCGCTCAGAACAGCGCAATTATTGCGAACAGAAAAAATTGCAAAAAACGCGCCTATCGCTATGAAGCAGACGATGTAGACGTTCCGCATACGACCGCCTCCGACGGGAAACAAGGCGTCCAAGAGATAAAGCGACGCCCGCGCGTCGAGGGAGGGGGACGCGCGGGCGTGAGATACACAAGCATGGCCTCCTGATCCGTTCTCAGTCACATGGTTTCACGGTGGCGGGCCGCGCGAGCGTCCGGGTCACCTCGGTGATGAGCCTGCTGCGCCCGCGCTCCGGCCTGTCGAGATGAACGTAATGCGTCGCCCCGGGGATTGTGACTGTGCGTACGCTTGCAGCCCGTCTTGAATCCTGCGCCAGCGTTGTGACGTCCTCCGGTCGGCTCCAGAAATCATTTTCCGAGCGGATCACCAGCACATGCGCGGTGATCGGACCGGCATCCCACAGCTTGCGCCCCGAGGCGAGGTCAAATGAGTCGGCCACCGCTCCCGAGGGGGCTCTGAACGAGGGCGGGTTCCGGCTGGCTGAGGTCGAATCAGAGGCAAGCGCCGCAGTTTGATAGGCTTCAACCACCCTCGGATCGCGCCAGGCGGCCTTGTCCTCGATCGGAATCGAGCGGTCCCACGATGGCAGCAGGGAGGCAGCCGTGTTCAGGCGGTAAGCCCCGAAACGCTTGACATGGAACTCGCCAGGCTTATTCGGATCGGCCATGTCAGAGCCTGGCCCCAGGGTCTTGTGACCGGAGTGCGCACCGTAAAGGCTGTTGTAAATCACCAGATGGCTTACCTCATCCGGGTTCTGGCTGGAGTACATGCCGGCCCAATGACCGCCGGCGGCCCAGCCCAAGAGTGCAACTTGCGACCGCCCGGTCCTCGCCTGTACGACGTCGACCACGGCGGCAATGTCGCGAACCACTGCGTTGGAGCGTGCGAGCGGTTGGCCATCTTGGCTTCCGTCTTGCCCGCCGCGGCTTGAGCCACCGTAGCCGCGCGCATCCATGATGAAAACACGATGCCCGGCCCGGACCAAGTCGGCCGCGAGAGAGCCTCCCTCCACCGGAAGATCAAAAGAAGCAACGCCCGGCACGCGCGCGCCATGGAGCAGCACAACCGGCGGCCTGCCTGGCTGAAGGTTGTTATCGCTTACCTCACGGACCGCCAGTTCAACTCCCGGATCGCTAGTCACGCTGAATTCTTGCCGCGTAATCGCTGCCTGGGCAGTACCACCAAGAAGAATGGCCCCGACGAGGATTCCCCTGCTCAGACGCGGGGTCATTGGCTGCGAGCGCATCTGGACCTCCTTTCTGCTGCTGTCAGCTCTTGACTTGGCACCTCTTGGCGGTTTCTTCCAATATCAATTGACAGTTTATTGAGACGAGGCTGATATGGTGATCGATCTGCATCACATGCGCCACTTCGTGGCAGTCGCCGAGGAGCTTCACTTCGGCAGGGCCGCCAGCCGCCTTCACATGGCTCAGCCGCCGCTCTCGCAGTCTATCAAACGACTTGAAACCGCACTCGGCTTTCCGCTCTTCGTCCGGACGCAACGGCGAGTCGAACTGACCCCTGCAGGTCAAGTGTTCCTGACTGAGGCGCGTCGCACGCTACAGCAGGCCGACGACAGCGTACGAATGGCGCGACGAGCCGCATCGGAAGATCTGGCCGACATCACGGTGACCTTCACGAGCGCGGCGCTCTACCGCGTTCTTCCCGCCGCGCTCCGCGCCCACCGCGAACGCTTCCCGATGGTTGAGGTCCGCTTGGATGAACGGTCAACCGACGCACAACTCCAGGGATTGCTAGAGGGCTCGATCGACGTAGGGTTTGTTACGCCGCCCCTGAAAATGGAATCAGGTCTTGAGGTCGAAGTGATCGATCGCGACCGCTTTTGCCTCGCAGTGCCGCGTATGAGCCCCCCTGGCGAAGAGGAGTCCAGTCGGCTTGGCTGAGCTGTCAAACGAGTCCTTCGTACTCTTTCCGCATGTGCAAGGACCATCGCTCCACGGTCAGTTAATGAGCGCCTGCCGGCAGGCCGGCTTCGTGCCGCGCGTGCGCCAGGAGGCCCGCCAGATGCATACGATCCTGAGCCTTGTCGCCGCCGACATGGGAGTGGCCTTAGTCCCGGAAGGGGCGCGCTCAATGCAGGTGGACGGCGTGGCTATGGTGCCGCTGGAGGGCATGCCGGACGACCTCACCTGGAATCTCGCAATGGTATGGAAGCCGCGCGGCGTCCGCCGGGCGCTGATCGCGTTCCTTGAGACGATCAGATCCCTCTCGCCGGCTAAGTGACTTCGAGAGGCGGATGCAGAGACGGACCGTGGCTGGTTGGCCGGAGACTGCTCACCTGCCTGGCCGTACTCGACATCCGCCTTGGTCAGGCCACGACAGAGGGAGTCAGCGACGTGCTTACCGAACGACGCATCCCTTTCCTCTTCTACACCGGACAATCGTTGCCCGTGGAGATGCAACGGAAGTGCAACGGCGCGGTCGTTGTCGACAAACCGGCCACCCAGCAGGATCTCGTAGGCGCTGCCGCCAAAGTGCTTGCCGCTTAGAACGTGCCGGAATTTTCCAGAATCGGGGATCCGCAAGCGGCTGCGCTCGAAGACCCATCAGCAACGGATCGAAGCCCGCCGGCTGGTCTTTCTCGATGAACCTGGATCAAGACGAATATCGCGGCACTCAGGGCTTGGCGCCTGGCGGCCGGCGACCCGGCCACAGGCGACATCTGTTCTTCCTGCCGCCTGCAGCCCAGACCTCACCCCATCGAGCAGGTCTTTGCCAAGCTCAAGCATCTCATCAGGAAAGAGCCCCGCGGACTGTTGAGGCAACATGGCCGGTGAATTGCTCGACGCCTTCTCGGCGGGAGAATGCCCAACTACCTCGGGAACTCAGACTATGCTTCCGTATGAAACCAGGTGCTCCAGCATCTCGAGATAGCCAAGCGCGCGCAAGCGGTCGCGGAAGCCATTGAACTGCTTCTCGTCGGGACCCAAACTGAAGCTCGGCCTGGCAATAGGCAATCATTGCCCAAGCTCGAGCATAGTTGGCGTAGGCCGCTCTACCCCATCAAATTAAGTTGGCTGCATGTGCCTAAGACGAAGCCGGATCCAGCGAGAGTGCTCTCTCGGCGGCCGACAGCCCCGTTCCTCCAACCTTGCGACATGTCATGGCAACGCATTGAAATTATTGGCGCGGAATTCTCATAATTGAATGGCAGTGACATCTCGGTTCTGACCTGTTCGAGGGTTCTGGTCAGAAAATGGGTACTGCCCATCCATGCCTTGAGCGTCGCGAAAAGATGCTCGACGGTCTGCCGACGGATGGTCATGGCCTCACGCATGCGAGCCTGGCCTGCATCTTGTCTAGGACACCCTCGTGCAGCACGCTTCAGGCGCTTGCGTGGCTACAGGGCCACCGGCCTGATGCCGATCTACATCGATAGCCTTAATGAAGAGATGTTTGGAGCTTTCTCGCGTTCTCCGAGTTAGGTCCGAGTTGCATGTGAGGCCCGGAAAATGACGCCTGAAGAGCACCTAAATCACGGCGAGGATGCAGCTGCACGAGAGCCGGGGAGGGGCCGCGACGCCGCTCGTCCCGGCGATATTCCGGTACGTGGACTGCGAGACGTGTTCTGGCGTGTGGTTGCGCAGGTCAGCGAAGATCGGGTGACGCTCGTCGCCGCCGGCGTCACATTCTACGTGCTGCTCGCCCTCTTTCCAGCCTTGACCTCGCTGGTGTCGATCTATGGCTTGATTTCTGACCCCGTCGCTATCGCCGAGCAGATCAACTTTCTGGCGGCGGTGATGCCGTCGCAGTCGCTGCAATTGGTGACGGACCAGCTGCAAGCGATTACGTCGCAAAAGGCATCGAGCCTCAGCATCGGCTTCGTAGTGGGTTTGCTCGTCGCGCTCTGGAGTGCGCGTAACGGGATCGCGGCACTGATAGAGGCGATGAACATCGCCTATGACGAAGAGGAAAGGCGCGGCTTCGTCAGGCTAACTCTGCTGAGCCTTGGATTTACCATCGGGGGTCTCTTGGTCACGGCTGTGCTGATCGCAGCGATTGGCGTAATGCCGGCCATCCTTGGCGTGGTCCCGCTCGGTCAGTGGCTGGATAGCGCCGCCAGGTTCGTGCGCTGGCCGGTGCTGCTGCTGCTCATTGGTGCGGGCATTACTCTGCTTTACCGTTATGCGCCCGATCGTGACCCACCGAAGCTGCGCTGGCTCACCTGGGGGGCGGCCTTCAGCACGTTGTGCTGGCTACCAGCATCCTTGTTGTTCTCGTTCTACATCGACAACTTTGCGAACTACAACGCCACCTATGGCGCCATGGGTGCCCTTATCGGCTTCATGCTCTGGATCTGGGTATCCACGATAATCATCATCGTCGGCGCGGAACTCAATGCCGAACTCGAGCACCAGACCGCACGGGACTCCACAAAGGGTCCGCCCAGAAAAATGGGAAACCGCGACGCCTACGTGGCGGATACGGTAGGGGAAGCCGAAGATTGAGCCGCGCCTGCGATCGGTGACATTCGCCTTCGTTGTGAATGCTATTTCCCGCGCCTTTCTTCACTCGGACACCAACAGCTTGCGCTGTTGTTGGAACGGGCGCGGAAGTCGTCAAGTGGGTCGCCGTTCGTCTTTACGACATGGTAAACACAAAGCTGGACGCCCGGAGCAACGGTGCCTTGGTCGCGCTTGCTGTCACAATTGTTATACTTACGGACCGGCAAGACGTAACATCTGTAGTTGGCTACGTTGAAGGGGTCTGCGCGCTCGGCCAGGGCCGACCGGAACCCAATCCGTTCTCGCGAGTTGAGAGGCAGCCTGCAACACACCCTATCTTGGGAGGATGCATGATGGGACCTATCCGCAAGAATTCTCTCCTGACCGGCCTCGCCGTAATTGCGGTGATGGCTGCGAGCCCCGTTTTTGCCGAGACATTGAAATTCAAGGCCAACCTGCAAGGATCGAGTGAAGTGCCGCCTAGCGACAGCGCGGGGAAGGGAACCGCCAACATTACCTTCGACACCGACACCAAAAAGCTGAAGTGGTCGGTGACTTCCAGCGGTTTGACCGGTCAAGCGACGGCGGCGCATTTTCATGGCCCGGCGGCGGTGAGCGAAAATGCTGGGCCGGTGGTCGACATCTCCAAAGCGATTGCCTCCGGATCTGCTGAAATCACCGACAAACACCTGGCGGATTTGCAAGCCGGAAAGTGGTATCTCAACATCCACACGGAAAAATTCCCCGACGGCGAGATCCGCGGGCAGGTGGAAAAAGCACAATAGCAGCGCCACGGCAGTTCGAGATCGACGCCGCTTTCTGTTGGACGCAAGGACTTCCGCCCAACAGGTTATGGACGACCTTGCGAAGAAGTAGCTTTTAGGTGGCGAACCAACCCAAGGCGAATATCGCCAGCAATGCGGGAATAACGATCGCGTTTACGACATAGATTCCGCTCATCGCCAAATAGCAGAGCAACTATGTGCTCCGGCCGACGGAGATATGAGGCGACGCAGTAGACCGAATGTGGCCACTCCGCCGCTAAGCGTTCGCAAGGCGAAATGATCGCTAGTCAAGATACCGAATCATCATATTACCGCGCGCTGGTCGAATGGCTCGCCGCTAGCGCGACCTGCTTCGCGCCAGCGGAGGTTCTAGGTGGCCACTGCGCTTAGGACGGGTCGTTCTTGTCACCTGCTGCGCTCGGCGGCTCCTTGTCGATTGTTCTCACGCCATCGGTATTAACCTTGGTGTCTTCAATCCGCGTCGAGTTGGTGGAAGGAAACCTGTCGACGTAAATATAGAAAATCGCGCTCGCGACTATGATAATTGCGGCCCCATCAACGCGAGCCGCTCCCAGCGTCTGTTCATTTGTCTTTCTCCGGTCAGCCGATATGAGAACCGCAGCGGACTCGAAATGTTCCCCGGACCATCGTGAGTGCCCTCGTGTCTCCGATGAGTTCTCGTCCATGACGACACCTTCCGCGAGGCACGCGTGTTGACGGCCACGCGGGGCGGTTCCAGCAGATGCTCACAAAGCAACCGGTCTATCGCTGCGGACCTAGGAACATTTCCCTGGGGCGGCGATTAGAAGAGCCCGCACCATCAACCGAACATCCGCAAAATCCCGTTCCTGCCGCTAACCGAGGAGGACAGTCAATGCCGAACGCCGCCGATATTCTGATCGACACGCTCGTTGAATGGAAAGTCGATCGTGTTCGGCCTGCCGGGAGACGGCATCAACGGCATAATGGAGGCGCTCAGGACCAGAAAGGATCGTATCCGCTTCATTTCTGTTCGCCACGAGCAATCCGCCGCGTTCATGGCCTGCGCCTATGCGAAGTTCACCGGGAAGCTCGGTGTCTGCCTCGCTACCTCCTTGACGTCGCCATCCGGCGGCAGGTACGCGGCGGTGTCTCGCTGACAATCCGCGATCAGCTGTTTCATCGTCTCTGCATCGGCCATGTTTCTGGGGAAGCGGGTGCCAGCTTTGCCGCGCCCGGGTGCATCGGGCTGGAACTGGCCGAATGGTGGTCGACACCTGACTGCCTCCGGGGTTCGATCCCCACGGGCCTTCGGCCGCCAATGTCCGGGCGATCGACCGTCTGGATGCAACGAAGTAACGGCCGCAGTTCTGCCATGCATGCGGATCCTCCTCGTCTCCGGTAGCGGAGACGCCGGCAGCGATGCCGGGTGTTTTCGCCTCAGCGGCGCGGTGCGGCAGGTCTTAACGGACCTTCTGCGAAGACTTGAACATGCTCGGTATCGATGAGGAACGCTCCATGAAGCCCGCCTATAGGTGCGCCTTACCTCTCGAGGATGAGCGGCCGCGACCCGCACGAGGGCCACCGTGCGGCGCCGCCGCTGGAACCGCTCTTCGACCTGCAGACGGCGTATCCGGGGAGGCAGCAATCTTGTTGAACATGCGAGGAGGCGCTGCACTTAGTGTGTGGTCGCTACTCTCACTCGTCCCGTCCGTTCAAGAACGTCGACGACGACTTGGGATCTGGAGCGTCTCAGCGCGATGTCGACGAGTCCTGAACCGGTCCGCAGCCGTCTCAGCACGACCTCGTCGAGAAAGCGCGGCAGCGTCGGTTCGTTCAACGTGACATACCCCCTCCGGGGATCGAAGCCCAGGCCGATCATTGATTGAAGCAGATAAAGCGGTGCTGCTGCCGCCCAGGCCTGAGGTATGCAGGAAACCGGGTAGAACGTCGGACCACGGGCACGCTGGCGTGGGAAGCCGCAGAAGAGCTCGGGCAGACGTTTGAGGTCGATGTAGGTCGATGCCGAGAACAGCCCCTCGAAGAGGGTCGTCGCTTCGGCACGGAAGCCATAGCGCACGAAACCTGACGCAATCAGCGCGTTGTCGTGGGGCCAGACGGAGCCGTTGTGGTAACTCATCGGATTGTAGCGCGCCTCCGAGGCGGCGATCGTGCGCACACCCCAGCCACAGAAGGACGATTGCGCCATTAGCGTCGAGACGACTTTACCGGCGCGCTCTGGCAGTGCGATGCCGGTGAAAAGCGCATGTCCGGCATTGGAGGAGCGGATGCGGCAAGGCTTCTTCTCGCCGTCGAGGGCCAGCACATAGGTCGCAAGTTGCTCGTCGAAGAAAGCATTGTCGAAGCGAATTCGGAGATCTTCCGCTCGTCGTTCAAACCGCAAACCGTCCTCGACATGGCCGAGCCTCCGTGACAGGCGAGCGGCCGCCTGCCAGGCGCCGAAGACATAAGCTTGTACCTCGGCCAGCGCGATCGGCCCCTCGGCCAAGCTCCCGTCGGCATGAAAGATCGAATCGTGGCTGTCCTTCCAGCCTTGATTGATCAACCCCTTCGCGCTCCGGCTTCCGTATTCGATGAAACCGTCCGCGTCGCGATCGCCGAAACGGTCGATCCAGTCGAGTGCCGCCACCACATGTGGCCATAGCATTCGGGCCGTCTGCAGATCGTCGGTACGATCGAGATAGGCGCCAGCGAGCATGATGAAGAGAGGTGTCGAGTCAATGCTGCCGTAATAGCGCCGGAAGGGCACCTCGCCCAGCTCCGCCATTTCGCCATAGCGCATCTCATGGAGGATCTTCCCCGGCTCCGCATCGGCGGCAGGATCGAACTGGGTCGCCTGGTTGGCCGCGAGATGGCTGAGCACGCCTTTGGCGATTTTCGGATCCAGCCACAGGGTCTCGAGCGCGGTGATGAGGGCATCGCGGCCGAAGGCGGTGCTGAACCAAGGGATGCCAGCGTAAGGGTAAGGACCTTCGGGTGTCTCCGTGATCAACATGTAGAGATCGGCGATGCTGCGCCTGATGGCTTCGTTGAACACCGCGTTGGAGGTGACGATAGCGGCGGCGCGCGAGGAGGAATAGCGTAGCGCCCTCCTGGCATCGCGAAGCGCGAGAAAGAAGGTGAGGGCCGGAGGGTTCCGGTGCTCCCGGCCGGCATTGCAGACGATCTCAATGAAGATTGATTGCGCTTGATGAGGCGCCAGTTCGACGCTGAAGCTCACCTCGCGTCCGGAGAGAGCATTCGGCTGCGGGTCGAAACGAAGGAGCGTGCTGCGAGTCCGACCGTCGAGACCGTCATAGGCCAACAAGACGCGGTCGTTGCCGACCAGCGGACTATGATGCATGCCGCGGCGCTGGCGCGACGTGCCGCGCACTTCGAAGAGGTCGGCGAAATCGGCGGCGAACACTATCTCGACCTTGAGCTTCCTCGGCACGTCATCGTAATTGCGAAGCATGAGGCGCTCGTAGCAGGCCTCCTGCCACAGAAACCGGGTGCGCCGCACATGAATGAGGTCGTGCATCAACACCTCACCGTCACCAAGCACCAGACCCGGATTGGTGAGATCAAAGTCGAGCGTGGCGTTATCGTCCCGCATGGTAGAGCTCAGCAACAGCGGCCGTGCGCCGTTCAACGACAGCATGAATTGCGAGAGATGGCGTGTGTCGCGGTGGAAGATTCCCTCTGGGTTCGCCGGAGAGGAGAACGCATCACCGAGATAGTCGAACACGGCGAATGTGTCGCCATGCTTTAAAGATCTCGAGCTCCGCTCGTACCGCGAGACTGCTGCAGGCACGAGGTTGTCGGCACTTATTTCGTTTGGACCGGCTTCCGCCGGTCCCCCATAAATATCGGCTGCCATAGTTTCGGTCTCCGTGAACATCGGTGTCAGACGACCTCGGTGAAATCAGTGCCGAATCCGCTGTCGCTCATAGCGGGGATCGACATGACCTTTTGACGTCCGCCCGCCAGACCACGATAGATGTCGAGATAGTCGCTTGCCATGCGTCGTGCAGTGAAGCGCTCCTCGAAGGTGGCCCGAACAGCGCGGCGATCGATGCGGTCGAGGCTTTGGACCGCCTTCACCGCCTCCTCCGTGCTGTCGACGACAAAGCCTGAAAGGCCGTCATCGATGATTTCCGGCACCGAGCCGCAGCGGAAGGCGATCACCGGCGTGCCGCAGGCCATGGCTTCGATCATCACCAAGCCGAAGGGCTCCGGCCAGTCGATCGGGAAGAGGAGAGCGCGCGCATTTCCGAGAAATTCAGCCTTCTGCTGCTCGTTAATCTCTCCGATGAATTCCGCATTCGCAGACCGTTGCACCAGCGGTTCGACTTCACTGCGCCAATAGTGCTCGTCTACCCTGTCGATCTTGGCGGCGATCCTGAGCGGCAGATTGACCCGACCAGCGATTTCGATCGCTCGGTCAGGCCGCTTTTCGGGCGAGACGCGGCCAAGAAACGCGAGATAATCGTCCTTCGGATGACTGTTGAACGGCAGCACGTTCGGCGCCAGTCCGTGGTGCACCGTGCCGACCCAGTTGACCGGCGGCATAGGTTTTCGCTGGTCGTCCGAGATCGAAACGAGCGGAATATCGCGGAAGAAATCGTAGAACGGCTTGAGGTCGGGCAGATCAAGCCGCCCATGCAGCGTTGTCAACGTCTTATTGGCGAAGCTGCGAACGACCGGGAAGTGCAGCAGGTCAATATGGAAGTGCAGGACATTGAAGCTCTCCGCTAGCCGACACACCTGTTCTATCATCATCACGTGATAGGGGATCGGGTCCTGGATGGCAGGGTTCAACCTCAGCGCCGTGTTCGAGCAAGATATGAGCTTCGCCGATGTCATCGAGTCGCCGCTCGCAAATAGCGTGACCTCGTGCCCTTGTCGAACGAGCTCTTCCGTCAAATGGTGGACGACCCGCTCGGCTCCGCCGTAGAGCTTCGGCGGGACGCTTTCGAACAGCGGCGCAATCTGGGCGATCTTCATGAACAAACCTTCTTCGGTCAAGCGAAGTTCAAACGATGAACAACACCGGGCCAAGATTGCCGATGCGGAGAAGCGGGCATTCTGTTGGCTCCGGAACCTCCCCCCCAATCGCTGCGCCGCCGCAATGTTCCGGCCGCGAAATGGCGATTGGCTCAGTAACAGCCGGGAGCACACGCCAAGGTATCCGATGAAACGCTGCAGGCACGCACAGCTGCCGCCGGCTCTTTCGTCCGCAGCAAGCGCGTGCGTGCCTGATTGGATGAGCGATCCTGTTTACCATATTTGCAGGGTGGCGGGATTATCAGCCACAAAGTCAATGACAGGTTCGTTGTTCTTTGTGTTTAATGTCCTGACCGCAGTTCGGCTGCGAGAGTTTCTCAGCTTTCTGTCGTGATCGCCCATTTGCACGCCTCTCACGTGTCTGGGTACGAGGTGACCGACAATGCTGGCGCATATTCCGCCGCGTGGGAGCCCTCGCTTATAAGAGCGATTGTGCCCTATAACCGCGCGCTCGCTTCTGGCGAGCCAACAAAAGGAAGCGGCCGATCGCTTGCCGGTCATCCTCAAACAGATGAATGCGCTGTTGACAACGGTGACTGGTTCTACTTCGCGGGGATCTGGCGGCCGGCGATCGAGGACTGGCCGGACGCCTATGCCATCCTTACGATCGAGCCGAATGCCGATCTCGCGCCGTTTCATACCCGCCAGATGGCGGTGCTGACACGAGATCAACGCCTGGCGTGGCTCGACGGGCTTGTGCCCGAGAACGAAATCCTTCGCTCGCTGCCGGCAGGGACATTCAGGGTCAAACGCCATTCGATCGATCCTGTCCGGGCGACGCTGGCGGTCTAAAGCGCCAGCTGCAATTGCGGGGCCAATCCAGAGGTCCGCCGTTCCAATGATGACAGCGTGATGCCGAGCAGGCGAATTCCCCTGCGCGGCGGAAAGATCGGCGCGAGAAGCAGGTCGACCACCTCCTCGAGCTCGCCGATCGTTTGCAGAGGTGCCGTAACCGTCTTGCTGCGGGTGATCTGGCTGAAATCGGCATATTTGATCTTGAGCGTCACGGTCTTGGCGCCGATCTCATTGGCCTCGCAGTAACCCCACACCTTTTCGATCAGCGGCTGAAGGCCCTCGCGCGCCGGTTCGTAGGAGTGGATGTCCTCGGAGAACGTGTCTTCCGCGCCGACGGATTTCCGCACCCGGTCCGGCTTAACCTCGCGATTGTCGATGCCGCGGGCGATCCCATAGAAATAAGGTCCCGACTTCCCGAAATGTTCGACCAGAAACTCGAGCGTCTTATCCTTGAGGTCTGCGCCCGTCTCGATGCCGAGCCGATGCATCTTTTCGGCCGTTGCCGGGCCTACGCCATGGAACTTTTTGATGGGGAGTTGCTCGACGAAGGCCGGCCCGTTCTTCGGCGTAATGACAGCCTGACCATTGGGCTTGTTGAGGTCGGATGCCATCTTGGCGAGGAACTTGTTGTAGGAAATCCCGGCCGACGCATTGAGGCCCGTCGTCGCTTTGATTTTCGCCCGGATCTCCGCGGCGATCTCGCTGGCGATCTCCATGCCCTTCAGGTTTTTGGTGACGTCGAGATAGGCCTCGTCAAGCGAGAGCGGCTCGATCATCGGCGTGTATTCGGCGAAGATCGCGCGGATCTGCAACGAGACAGCCGTATAGACGTCAAAGCGCGGTCTGACGAAGATGAGGTTGGGGCATTTGCGCTTCGCGGTGATCGAAGGCATCGCCGAATGAACGCCGAACTTCCGCGCCTCATAGCTGGCAGCCGCCACCACGCCGCGGGCCGCAGGATAGCCGACCGCAACCGGCAGGCCCCTAAGTTCCGGATCGTCGCGCTGCTCGACCGACGCATAAAAGGCATCCATGTCGATGTGAACGATCTTGCGCGGCCGCTCGCTGCCTTCGTCATTTGTCATCGCCTAGCTTCCATCAGGTCCCTCAGCCAAACATGGGAAGTGCGCGCCGCATTTGTCACCCTCCGGCGTCTGCATGCGCTCGCAGCCCATTGCCAGGCGCCGGCGGATCACAGCGAAGGTCATGCTGGCGCCATGCTCTCACCAATAGCTTGCGCTCAAGCGCGCAGTGACGGTCGCATCGGCGACAGAGAAGCTCGGGCGTCCATGGGCCTGCGGGGAACCCATCACTGCCCAATGGCCGACCCGCTCCCGCCGCAGCTAGTTGTTTGAATAGCTCTTTGAAATCACTCCGTCTTTCGACGGAGGAAGAAAAAAACTTTCGATTCTTTATCAACGGTTTACAGGCCCTGGTTTCGTTTCGCTTCGCTAGATTTCGTTTCCTATCGTGCCTTTGGCCTCAACCTACGGCCTTTTCTGTTGAACGCAACTTTGTGGCGCTTCGAAGATGAAGCGTGCAACTGCCGGGAGGAGGGGTTCTTTTGCCATCGGTGAGGCACTCAATCATGACAGTTTTGTCATCGTCAGCGTTTCAGCGTCCTATAGAGACCGAGAGCCTATCGACTTCGCTTCGGTCCCGTAGCAGGGAATTCAATTCTCCAAGACTGCGCACGGCTTTGAGTGCGTTAGCTTCCGACGGTATTTCTTATGTAGAAATCGCGGGACCTTCCGGTGGGAAGGGACACAAAGAAGAAAGTGGAACGGAAACTGCGGTTTCCCTTGGTGAGCTGATGGATCGCCATATCGCTGCGCAACTGGCGACGGTGGATGCCGTTCGTTCATGGGATGAACGGAAGGCAGCCGGCGAGGTTACTAACGTCGCCTATGCAAACGGACTGTTGGGTGTTGCGCGGGATGAAGAAGCCGGTTGGCTGGCGATCGTCAATTACAGGTCGCGGAGCGATCGGGAATCGAGGCTGAAGCTGACCTATATGGCGGCTTACCTGATCGCGACACGGGGCACCCTGAACACCAATGAGATGGATTCCGTCTTGGAAGCCCCTTGCGATCGGCCTTCCTGAGTCTCCTTTTTATGCCGCTTGCACAATAATGTGCTGAGACCACACTGCTGTCGATTATGTCGGCGGTCGTGTCCCGTATCGAACATTGCGTCGAACACGCCAGTCGTCACCCATCGTGGGTAACGCCGAAAAACATTGTTCGACGTGCCATATTCGGCGGGCAAGTACGTTTTTCGTGCGATGGGCAACAGGGCGACGTCTTATGTGACCGGTCGTGCCCCGGCATGATTACAGCTTATGGTGTAAATGTTAGATCATAACATATCACATAGTCTATCATCGGGAACGCTCAGTCGAAACGGGGCGAGGGGGAGCGAATGCAATACTTTGCCAAGCTCAAGGATCAGAGCAGGCTCTTGCTCGAGCTCGCGCTGGGACATCGCGAGGCCGAGAGCGAGAAAGTCGATTTGATTAATTCTGGGCCTTGGGCGCTGTTTCTGAGCCTCGGCGCCTCCGAGGCGTGAATCAGGCGACGGTTCGGGTCGAAGGTCGCAAAGGAGCAGTTCATCTAGTCGTATCGATCAACTGGACAAATTGCCTGCTTCTGTCACGATCAAACCGCCAATATTATTGGCGTCAACTTGAGCCCGCGCACACTTCGGCGGGCTCTCTTTTGTATGGTCACCCAGACTTCAAATACTCGCTAAGTTCGGCAGGGTCCTTCACGCCCGCCTGGTAGAGCGTGACGACCTTCGTTCGACCCGGTCGTCAGGCCAGCCTGAGATCGACGCCGGGATGCAGTTTCTTGAGGTTCGGCAGAGACTTCGACTGCCAGGGAAATTCCGAGCTTCCCCGGACGGTGAACTGCATGTTCGGCCGCTTGCGCGCTTCGATGGTAAGTTTAGCAAGCAGGTTGATCCCGGACGAGTTAAGGAACTGCAAGCCGGTGAGGTCCACCGTCATTCGTTCCGGTTCTGTTTCGAGAACGCTCATCACCAGGGAAAAGATCGGTGCATAGGCCTCGGTGCTGGGCAGGCGCATGGTCCCGTCGAAATGGATGTCGTTGCCTTCCGACCAAACTCGATATTCGTCTTCTTTGATTTCCATAGTTTTCGTCGCCCATCAATTCGAGGGATCAGGGATTGTAATCGAGGCATAGGTCTCCAGCGGGATCTTCCTGTCCTCTTCGGTGGATCCGAAGACCCAAGCGAAGTGGGCGCCATAATCGCTCATGAGAGTCAGGAGGCCAAGCCCCGAGCCCGCGCCCGTGCCCGCGGCATTCGCCTCGATCCGCTTTATGAGGAGATCGCCCGGATCTCCGGCGGTTATTTCCGAAAGCAAACGCTGGAATTGCTCGGCCGTGTCTCTGTCGATGTAGTTGGAAACCTTTGCCCGAAAGATATTGGTCGAGATCGATGCCTCCACGACGACTTCGCCGGAGGTACGAAACTTCACCGCATTCTCTATGAGTTCATTGGTTAGGTAGCCGACACTGTGCCGGACCTCCTTGTAGAGATTGCGGGAGGATCTGTAGCGTAGGGCCACGAACTCCGCGACGAAATCCGATGTCATCGCGCAGTGTTGCCAACCGAGATCGAGCGGCCCCTCAAAGAGACGAAGTCTCGTGACGTTTTCGCCCGTTCCGATCGCGAGGTCTTCCAATCCGAATAAGGTCGTCATCCGCTTACCTGTGTCTCATCACTACGAGCGTGATATCGTCATGGATCTTCTGCGTGCCGATATGTGCCATCAGATCTTCGATTATACCGGTCTTGACATCCTCGGCACTGTGGCCGTAGCGGCGACGTGCGCTCTCGCAGAGCCTTTCGATGCCAAAGAGTTCGCCGCTCCGGTTTTCCGCCTCGGTCACCCCGTCGGTATGCAGAATGATCATGTCGCCGTGCCCGAACGAGATTTCGCGCGTCGAAACAAAACGCGAAATGTCCGGTTCCAGGCCGATCGGCAGACCGAGATCGAGGGTGTCAATTCGTTCCACTTTTCCGAGATCCCGAACCACGATCAACTCCTCATGCTGGCCGGAGAGCGTCAGGCGCACGCCGTCGTAGTCGAGGAAAGCGAGCGAGAGATGCTTGTTGGTGCTGGTCCTGACGAGGTTCTTGTAGATGGCGCGGTTGACGCGG
The DNA here is from genome assembly GCF_020193655.1 of Ensifer sp. IC3342. Taxonomy (GTDB): domain Bacteria; phylum Pseudomonadota; class Alphaproteobacteria; order Rhizobiales; family Rhizobiaceae; genus Sinorhizobium. The sequence continues at coordinate 35,516 of NZ_JADYVE010000019.1, read as the reverse complement.
TTGAGGAACTGCGAAGGTTCCATCTCGCCGGCTTCCTGCAGCGCGCGCGCAACGGATTGAACCATCAGCATCAGCACGCCGCTTTCGAGGCCGTGACCGGTTACGTCGCCGATTCCGATCTTCAGCCGCTCCCCGTCGCGAAGCACGTCATAATAATCGCCGCCCACCTCGTCGGCAGGTCGCATATAGGCGGCGATCTCGAGATTGGAAATTTCCGCGAGTTCGCCGGCCTTCGGCAGCACCATCATCTGGATCTGCCGGGCGACGGCGAGTTCGGCGCCGAGGCGCAGGTTCTCGCTGCGCAGCTGGGTGTTAAGCGCCGAGATCTGGTGGTTCGCGTCCTCGAGCTGTTTCGTGCGCTCGGTCACCAGGTTTTCGAGGTTCTCGGTATGGTAGCTGATTTCTTCCGCCATGCGGTTGAAGGCGATGCCGGCTTCGCCGACTTCGTCGCGCGTGGAAATCGGAACCCGGACTGAATAGTCCTTGGCCTCAATCCTCGTTGCCGCGCTGGCAAGGGCGCTGATGCCGCGGGTAACGCGCTTGGATATGCCGAATACCGCGGTGATGACGAACAGCAACGAAGCGAGCAAAGCGAGGGCTTGATAGATCAGGATACGGTTCGTCGCCTCGGAGATCCCGGCCTGCGCCGCAAACAACGAGGCGTAGATTTCCCGTTCGGGCACGACGATGCCGAGCGACATGGTCTCGCGGCGAACGGGGCCGGATACCCAGAAATTCTCCGGCTCGAGCTGCTTCAGGAGGATGAGATAGGGCACCTTCTCGCCGGCCTCTTCGAGCAGCACGCGCTGTATGGCACCGTCGGTGTTGAGCGGCAGTTGCGCGATCGCCGACTGTGCGCTGCGACGGAGCGAGCGGTCGAGGCCGGTGACACCTTGCCCTCCGGTGTCGCTCGACCGCTGCAGGCCGATCACCTTCTCTCCGACCGGGTTGATCGCGAGAACGTTGCCGTCCGACATGGTCATGAAACCGAAACCGCTGTCGGCCACCTTGACGTTTTCGACAACCTCGGCCAGCTGATCGAGCGTGATATCGGTTCCGGCCGCTCCGGCGACACCCTTGCGGTCGCGCGTCCAGAGCGGTTGGAAGAAACTGACGATGAGTTTCCCCGTGGCGGCATCCGTATAAGGTGCCGTTTGCGTGGTATCGGCTGCAACAGGCCTGAGGCTCGGATCCTTCGCCCATCCCTCCCAGGACTCGTAGAGGCCGGGGAAGAAGAAGTTCCAGAAGTTGGCGTCGTTGTGACCGGGGTAGAGACGGTCGAACGTCTGCGCCTGATCGGCATAGGGCGCCATCCGCAAGATCGGCCGCTCCTTTGGTCCGACGTAATACATCTGCAGTTTGGAGCGGCCGTGCGCGAGCAGGGCGGGAGCAACCAGATCGAGAACGGCGCTGTTCTCGATATCGGTCTGCACCTCGGGTAGCGGCAGGTGGTCGGGGCCAAGGAGATAGCTCCAAACGCTGACGCTCGAGAGCGGCCCCGGAAGGTTCTGCGCCCACCCACCTTTGGGATCGTAAGCCACGGTAACGGATTCCGGTGCGTGCCGCGCCAGTGCCTCTCCGACGTCGGACCTGCGCACGGGGCGGTCGATCTGCGCCTGGAGCACGCCCGCGAGCGTGGCGACGTCGGCGTGAACCTGGCCGAGCAGAAGATCAACCCGCGCGGCCGTCGATTCCGCGTAGGTGAGCATGTAATCTTCGTTTGCCTTTTGCAGGCCCTGCCCGACCTCCGTCGTCGCGTCGCGCGACAATCTTTGAACGTTCCAGAGCGCCAAGCCGCCTGTTACCAGGAGGTCGAAGAGCACGGCGCTGCCGACGACCAGCACGAACTTGGCGCGAAAGGATCTCAAACCGAACCGGGGACGTTGGACATTGCTTTCGCTCATAGTGGTTTGCGCCCGGACGCTGCCCAGATCGGCCAGCCTGCATAGCCCTTCGGATGCAGTGCCGCGAAGATGTGATCCCGGAAGCCCTGGCGAAACCGGTCGATGAATTCGGGTGCTTCGCCGTGTCTCGCCGCCATTGCCGCAAACATCTTCTCCCAGCCGGCGATGACGTCGGCGAAATCCTGTGGGTCACCGTCCAGATTGGTGACCATGAAGGATTCGACCAGGATGTCGTCGAAGCCCGCGTCGGCGAGATAGTGGCGGCTCTTTGGCCCTAGTTCCACATCCATCTCGAAATGGCTCAAAAGCCTCGCGAGCTCATTGTAGGTCCATTGGATGCTTTGCGCCCGTGGCTCGCCGAGGCAGTGCGAGTTCTTCTCGTTGGTGATGTAGACGCGGCCGCCCGGCTTCACGATCCGATAGAGCTCCTTGAGCAGCAACTCCGGCTGATTGAAGATCTGCAGCGAATGCCGGCAGGTCACGAAGTCGAACTGGTTGTCCTCGAGTAGCATCTCCGACGCGTCGCCGTAGGTATATTCGATACCCGTCACGCCGAACTCCGCCGCCACCTTGCGGGCATAGGCGAGGCTCGGCTTCGAGTGGTCGAGGGCGACGATCCGCGCCGGCTGAAATTCCTTCTGCGCGAGCACGGCGAAATCGCCGATGCCGCAGCAGATGTCGGCCAAGGCGATGCCGGGCCGCATGCCGTGGCGCGGGAGGATGGTGCGCTCGTGTCGCCAGGTCATTTTCGTCTGCGCGCGGAGGATGGGAATGAAGCTCGTATCCTCGACGAAGCTCTGGCCGGGGTAGAACGTCGAATCGTAGACCTCGACGGAGACCTGGGGCTCAATCTTATTCAAGTGGCCGAACATACGTTCGGTCCAACCCACGACGCTGGACGTTACGACGACGAAGCGCAGATCTGACCTCGTCCGGCATTCGTCGAGAATGATGCGCGCAACGGCGTGAAAGGCAGTGTTGTTCATCTGAACCAGCCGCTTCACATTGATGTAGAAGACGCCTCGCACACTGTTGATCGCGTCTCTAAGCAGCGAAATGCTTGCAGCGATCTCGTCGGCCGAACGCGGCCGGACCACGCCTGAAAGAGAAAACTCCTGGCTGTTCGGATCGAATTCCGCCTTGAAGGGGGCTGGAAGGACTGCCGTGCTCAACTCACGATTCCTTCAAGAGGCAGGTCGACAACGAGCGTTATCGTCGGCGGGTCGTTTTCCTCCAAGTGAATCTCGGCATCGAAATTGATTGCCAGATCCAGAAGGACAGCCTCCCGGCTCGGTGCGAAATCGGTTGAAATGGCATCGAGATAGCGCGCGTAGGCATTTCCTCTGCGGGTTTTTGATACAGCCTCCTGGTAGAACTGCCGTTGACCGGGCGGACATGGGAAAGTGAGTTTGACCCGTTCGGTCGCCTCGTGGCGATAGATGGCGCAGCCAATGCTGCCGTCGGACGAGCCACCGCGGAAAGACACCTCGAGGAGCTCGTTGAGGGCGGATGAGAAGAAATTCGAATGCCGGACGGGATCCGTCCGGTTATGGCTGATCATCCGTGCCATGAAGGTCGACAGGTGATCGCAGTGGTGCCAGTCCGACAGGAAGGCTCCCATCTCCATCTCGAATTGGAGCAAGGGTTCGAAGGGCGTTTCCGCTCGTTGTTGTTCGGCTACGACCATGTCTCTCCTCCTACGGCAAAACTTGACGTGATGTTCATGGGCTGTCCAGGTGATTCCAACGCTCTAGCGTTATCGGCCGAAGCTCGCAACGGCTTAGGTTCTGAGAAGATTCTCGAAGGAACCAGCGTCCGTCGACCTCATGAGAAATTCGCCTATCGCATCTGAAGGCATTGGCAAGCCCAGATGAAATCCCTGCAAGCGGTCGCAGCCCTCCTTTTGCAGCCAATCTGCCTGACCCTTGGTCTCCACCCCTTCGGCGGTGACATGCATGCCGAGGCCATGGGCCAGCGCGATGATGGACCGCACGATCGTCTGGCTTTTCTCGTCTCGTTCGAGATCCTGGATGAAATACTGGTCGATCTTGATTGTGTCGAACGGAAAATTCTTGAGGTAGCTCAGCGAGGAATAATAGGTCCCGAAATCGTCGAGCGAAATCTGGACGCCCAGAAGGTTCAGGGTATTGAGCGTATCGAGATTGTTGATTGTTCGCTCGAGGAGCACCGACTCGGTGATCTCGAGCTCTAGCCGGTCCGCGCGGATTCCGACGAGGTCAAGCGTCTGGGCCACGCGGTCCGTGAGACCCTCGAGCAGGAATTCCGCCGGAGAGAGGTTGACGGCGACGGTGAAGTGTGGCGGCCAGGTCATGGCTGCCCGGCAGGCGCGCTCCAGCAACCATTGGCCGATTTCGCTCATGAGGCCATCCGCTTCCGCCATGGGAATGAACACGTTCGGCGGAATGTCGCCCACCAGAGGGTGCCGCCATCGCAGAAGCGCTTCGAAGCCAACGATCGAAGAGGATGAGGATTTTGCGAGCGGCTGGTACTCGATGAAGAACTGCCCCTCCTCAAGTGCCGTGCGCAGGCTTCGACGCAACATCTCCCGCTGCTCGAGTACGATCAGCATCGAGCGCGTGAACGTCCTTGCCCGGCCCCGGCCATCCTTCTTTGCGGCATAGAGCGCGATGTCCGCAGCCTTCATCAGTTGCTCGACCTCATTTCCGTCGGCGGGCGCGACAGCTATTCCGACGCTCGCGCCAACAAAGACGGTAATGCCCTCGACTGTGAACGGTGCCTTAAAGGCGTTGACGAGCGCGTGGGCCAGATGCTCGGCCTCGCTCGGCTGATCCGCTCGCCACTGGATGACCGCGAACTCGTCGCCCGCGAGCCGGTAGGCGACCTCCCGATCCCCAAGCACGCTCCTGATCCGTTCCGCCGCCATCTTGAGAACGAGATCACCGGCGCCGTGGCCCAGCGTGTCGTTGACGGGCTTGAAATCATCCAGGTCGATTTGCATGAGGGCCAGTCGCGTGCCGCCCGGCACGGGCAATGCGCTGCGCAATTGATCGCTGAATTGCCGCCGGTTCGGCAGCCCGGTCAAGACGTCATGGGTTGCCTGGTGAAGGAGAAGTGCGCGGTCGCTTTCGCTTTGACTCGATGTCTCACGGCAGGTGGAACTCCTGCCCGACTCACTCACGCCGATGCCGTGGGTGTTGCGAAAGATGATGAGGGTGCGACGATTTCCTGTCGCCTCGTCGGCGATCTCGACGGTGCGCGGTAGTCCGCTCGCGACGACGAATTCGACTGCGGACTTCGGACTGGGCGCTAACAGCTCGGGATAGATATGCCAGAGAGTCGTCTCGACGAGTGAATCGACGGAGTATATTTTCCTGTGTGTTGCCGAGCAGTCGACGAGGTGGAAGCTCTGGTCGTACAAGGAGATGAGTTCGTCGGTGCTGGCGAGAAATTCGCTCTCAGCGGAAGATGAAGCAGACATCGTAGCGCCCGCGTCCGGCATCCTGGTCCTCCATGCGCTTCCGGTTGTGCGCCCCGTCCGAGGTATGCGTCCCATCCAGCCTCCGTTCTATTCAGACAGCAACCCCATGTTTTGATCCAGCTCAATATCGTGTCGACGCAGTTGTCCATTCACAAATTATCGCGGAAGATGTCACCGTCAATGGCGCTCGCGCAGCGACATTTGGATTTCCACACAACCGGTTGCGGGCATCGGCAGCCACTCGGCACTGTCGCGTATACGGGTCTTTTCTCGAGGATCGCCGCCGATACACGCAGTATTGAGGATTGTTCACTGGCAACTCCCGAGGGACATTGAAATTGATTTCGCGCCGTGAACGCCCTCACGAAACTTGCTATTTCGCAGTCAACTAAGCAGTGCGCGTCCGCCCGAAGGCTCGCAGGAGCAGGTTCACCGAGACGGCGACCTTGTCGATGTCGGGAATGTCCCGCGAATAGCCCCCCGTATAAAGCTTGACGATCATCTTGTCGCGCTCCGACCTCTGCAGGTCGAAATGGAGATGGAGGTAGTAGCGCCGCTTGTCGCCGGGACGGCTAATGTCTCCGCGCCGCTGCGTCACCTGCCTGAGTTCCGCCTGGATCGGCTCGAAGCCGTCGAGGACCAACCGCAGATGCGTGGATTGAAACCGTGTTTCCGTCGGGACCGCGACCACCGCCTTTTCGAGGGAGAGGCTCACAACGCGGCCCGCGGAACCATCGAGACTTGCAGGCTCATCGAGCTTGAATGCCTGAAAGACGCGCCGCGGCTTCTCGAAGCAGATCAGCGAAGCGATGACAAGCACCACAATGTTGATCCCTGCCCAGAGCGCCGCGATCACCGAAAACGCTCCCTGTATTCGCGCCGTTTCCGGAACGATGTTGATGACGAGGCCGAGCGCGGTGACGACGATGAAGCCCGCAATCCAGGTGAAGGTGTAGGCGTCGAAGACGCTCTCCACGTTGCCGCTGCCCTTGGGTGTCACCTTGAACGGCTTGCCGAACGGTCGCACGAGACTGGAGATCACCGTCGGCAGCATGCGGAAGGCCGCGAACGTACCGATGGCGCTGGAGACCACCGGCAGATAGCGGGTCGGGGTGATCCACAGCATCAGCAGGAAATAGGCAGTGAGCACCGGCACCTGGTGGGAGACGTAGTCGGCGACGTCGGTGAAATAGAGCGGCAGGGCGCCGAACCAGAGATAGGCGATCGGCACGATGAGCACCGCGAAGCGAACTAGGTATTGCACCAGCCAGGACAGCGGCAGGAACATGATCCTCTGGAAGAGCGACAGTCCCGGCCCGCGCAGGGGCCCATTGTGAAGGTAGAGCGTCTGAATGCCGCCTTGGCACCAGCGCTCGCGCTGGACGAAATAGCCGGTCAGGTTCTCGGCCGCTAGGCCCATCGACAGGCGCTCGTTCAGATAGCGGGTCTTGTAGCCCTTGTTGAGCATCGACAGCGTCGTCAGCAGGTCTTCGGTGATCGATTCCGTAGGAAAACCGCCGATCGCGTCGACCGCCTCGCGGCGGGCGATCGAGCAGGAGCCGCAGCAGAAGCTCACGTCCCAGCCGTCGCGGCTCGGCGCGATCTCGTCGAAGAACAGGCGCTGCTCGTCCGGCCAGATGTTCTCGAGGCCGAGGTTGGACTGCACCGGATCGACGTTGAAGAAATGCTGCGGCGTCTGAACGATGCCGATGGTCTCGTCCGAGAAGAACGGCAATGTCCGCCTCAGGAAGTGGCGATAGGGCACGAAGTCGGCGTCGAAGATGGCGATGAAGTCGCCGAAGCTAACGCGCAAGCCGTTGTTCATATTGCCGGCCTTGGCATGCGCATTGTCGCTTCGGGTCACATGAACCGCCCCGTGGGCTTCGCAAAAAGTCTTGAGCCAATCGCGGCGGCCATCGTCGAGCACATAGACCTTCAGCTTGTCCTTTGGGTAATCGAGCGCCAGCGCCCCGACGATCGTTCTTTCCAGGACATCGAGCGGCTCGTTGTAGGTCGGAATGAAGACGTCGACCGTGGGCAGTTCGCTCTGCCGGCGCTGAAAGAACGCCCGCGCGAGCCGGTCCGCCTCGGCGCTGCGGTCGACGTAACGGCTCATCAGGATGAGAAAGAGGACGACTTCCGAGAAGGCCAGAAGCTCGACGATGAAGATGCACCAGACCCAGTAGAAGTTGGCGCCGTCATTGGGATAGGGAAGAACCGTTTCGGTCAGGCGCCAGACGATGTAGCGCAACGCCACCGCGGCAACGAATGCGCAGGTGACTCCCCGCGCCCAGGTTCGACGGCGCGGCCAGTTGGACGGCCCGATAAGAAAGAAGGCGATGACCAACAAGGTCGGCGCCAGCGTCAGAAGAGACTGAACCACAGGCTTTCGATCCATTGCTTCAGCTGAACGGTGTGCCTGGGAATACGCACCTGTACCGTTCGCCCGACCTGGCAGAAATTGGCGAAGTCGGTGTTGAGTGCCGATGGCGCAAGCAGAATCCGGATCCTGGCGTTTCGCTCGTCGTCGGCTTCCGGCTCGTCGGCGGCAAGCACATCCTTCTCGGCGACGGCGGAACTGCCCTTGGCCGATTGCACTGCGCCGTTGAAGACCTCGCTGCGTCCGAAGAGCCGGACCTCCGCCTCGCGGCCGGGATAGATCTCGTCGTAGTCGATTTCGGGAACGAGAATGTCGACGAACAGGTCCCGGCAGTCGAGGATACGCATCATCTCGTTGTTCAGGACGACGTTGGAGCCGTTGACGATGTTCCTCGCCCACACGACGCCGTCGAACGGAGAGGGAACCGTGGCCGATTCGAGACTGCGAACACGCTTCTCCTCCTCAAGCACCTGCTGTTCAGTCTGGTTCGCCCGAGTTTTGTTCTCCGCGATCCGCGTGTTGAGCTCGTTGATGCGGACGATCACCTCGTCCTGCCGCTGGCGGGAATAGGGCACGTCGTTCTGGCCGTCGCCGACGATGAATATGCCCTGGCGCACGGCATCGAGCCGCTGCTGCAGCAATTCGACCGTCAGATTGCTCACTTCGACTTCACCGCCCGCCGCGGCACCGGCGGCCTCAGCCGACTCCACCATCTTGCGGGTGAAAATGCCTTTCGACTCCAAGTCCTGCCTGCGGTCGAGCTCCACCTTTGCCACCAGATCCTGGGCGCGTGCTACTTCGACGCGTTTCCGTATGATCTGCAGTTCCCGTTCCAGGCTGGCGATGGTGGCGCGCTGGAAGACCTCAAGCCGCTCGGCAAGCCGATCGCGTAGCCGGACGAGCTCGTCGCGCTCCTGCTCAAGCGCAGCAACACGTTCGACGGCGGTGCGGTGTTCTGCGCGCAGTGACGCCAGGACTGCCCGGTTAACGCGTTCGTTGTGAATGGTCGCAAGTGCCGCACCGTCGCTCACCGGTGTCCCGATCCGTGCCGGTGGTCCCGCAATCTCGCCGTCGATCGGCGCGTTTATGACAGCGAGGCGTGCATTGACGGTCCCGTCCAGGCTGGTGAAGCCCGTTAAACCCGGCAACAGGACGACGGCCACAAGCACGAGGAGCAAAACGCCGACCGTGATCCGCGTGATGCGATGGTTTAGGATCCTCATCTCAAGCGTCCGTGTTCTCTTGATCCTGTCGCGTGAGCACGGGTATATCGAATTCGGCCGCGCCGCACTAACATTCATCGCTCTCTAACGTTGAACAACCCTTAATTTTGCATGTTCTCGTATGGAAATGCCTGTGTCAGCGAGGAAGTTCACCGTGAAGAGACGGACAGAAATTGCTAGTACTCTGGTCGTGTTGGATTGACCGACACACGCAGTGCGATAATTTCAGAGCGGCAAGCTTGCAAGCCAAAGCCGCCAGCTGATTGGCTCGATGAGCGGTCCAAGCGGAAATGGGAAGGTAGGGTGCCGGAAAGGCCCTGGTGAAAGACCTCAATCGAAAGAGCACGGGGTATGAGTGATTTTGACGCGGCTTGGTCAACTTTACCTTGGAGTGAAGCGCGCGAGCTCATTTCGTTCTACGAGGATGCCAAGCTTATCCACTGTTCTGCAGCAGTCGGGCGAAAATATCAGATCGCCTCATCGTCACAGGCGACAATATGGAACGTATATCCAGAGCTCTTGGCTTCTCACCATAAGCTGGCGGTGGAATCGGTGCTTGCCACCGGATTCCCCCGAAGTCTCGACATCGCCAGCGTCGCTGGGACCAGTCGGAAACTCTTCATCTTTCGCGCGGAACGTCGCCTCGGGATTTTCGAGACGGGAGAGGCTGCGGCCCCGCCGAAAGCGCCAAATTCCGACACCGACGAGCGTGTTCTCCTTCTCCACCAGGCTACGCACGACCTGTTGACGGGGCTGCCTAACCGGCGTCAATTCAGTGAGGACTTATGTCGCAACCTGCCGGTGCTGCACGACGCGGACAGGCTGGCGCTAATGCAGATTGACCTTGATGACTTCAAGCCGGTCAATGACACGCTCGGACACGCTGCGGGAGATTTCGTGCTGCAGGGAACGGCAGAGCGCCTTCAAACTCTGCTCGGTGACGGAGAGATTGCCTATCGGCTGGCCGGCGATGAGTTCGCTGTCATTCAGCGCCGCGGAGAACAGCCCGCCCAGACCGCGCGCTTGGCGGACTTGATTGTAAATGCCTTCAAAAAGCCGTTCACCGTCGACGGCATTGACGTGTTCGTCGGTGCGAGCGTCGGCACCGCGATTGCGCCCGAAGACGGAAACGATGGCCAACAGTTGATGAAGGCTGCGGATATCGCACTCTACGCTGCCAAGAACGACGGGCGGGGGCGGGCCAGAACTTTCAATCGCTCCATGCTCATCATGCTGGAACAGCGCGAGATGCTGAGGCGCAGTCTGCGAGTGGCGTTGCAGGACCAGCAATTCTTCATCGAATACCAACCGATCGCGGAATCCGGGTCGATAGTTGGCTTCGAGGCTCTTCTCCGGTGGCAACACCCGTTCGCCGGGATTATTCCGCCAAGCATGTTCGTACCCATGGCGGAGGGAGATGGGCTGATGGGAGAGATCGGCGAGTGGGTGCTTGAGCAGGCCTGCCGGCAAGCAGTTACATGGCCGGCGCATTTCACAGTGGCGGTGAATCTGTCGCCGGCTGAATTCCTGAATAGGGGTCTGACCGATCGTGTGGCGCAGATCGTTGATTCCGCTGGCCTCCCACCCGAGCGCCTGGAGTTGGAAATTACCGAGTCGGTCTTGCTCGAACGCACCACCAACAATCTCGATACCCTTCACACCCTGGAGGTACTGGGCGTCCGCATCTCGCTCGATGACTTCGGCACCCGCTATTCTTCATTGGCGTATCTCAAGAACTTCCCCTTCGATACGATCAAGATCGACAGATACTTCATCAAAGACGTCGAAACCGACGACAAAAGTCAGGCAATCGTCCGCTCCATCATTGCCCTTGCTCACGGATTGGGAATGCGGGTAACGGCGGAGGGTGTTGAGAATGTGGGCCAAGCTGACTGGCTCCGCACGAGAGGGTGCGATCGCCTGCAGGGCAATTTATTAAGCCCCCCGATGCGGGCTGAATTGATTCACGATTTCCTTCAAAAGACGTCGCTGGCAACTCGATAGCCGTGCTGGGACTGGCGTGCCCGAGTTGGATATCAGCGACGAAAGTTGATGCCGTATCAGGCGACCAGTAACTGGCTGACAGCGGGTACGCTGCAAGGCATTGTTCCGGATCGGGAGCTGGCCGGCTGATGCCCAGCCGACGCATTTCCCGATAGACTGTGGAGCACCAAAGACCGAGCTGTTTTTGCGGCCTCGGCGGGGGGATATTCGGGCCTCGATCAGCTTTATGGCAGCCTCGACCTTTCTGATGTCGACGGGCGGTCGCCCTGGTCGCTTCCCTTTCGCGCGCGCCGCAGTGACGCCGTCCTTTGTTCGCTCCGAGATCAGCCGTCGCTGTAAATATGCGATGGCGCCGAACACGTGGAAGACCAGCTCGCCGCCAATGAGCGCCAGAACCAGGTGGATATCGTCCTCTAGGATATCGGCAAGGTCGATGCCTGAGACGAGTGTTGACAATCGAACGCCAGCGCTCGGATCGTTTGACTTGCTCACCAAATAGGCATCGCTCCTCGGGCACTGTGCCCTCGTTGCCGACGATCTGAGCTAGTCCATTTTGAGTAGAAATGAACAGTGCGATAAGTATCGGAACTGCGCGATAATGACAGTGACGCTCGATTGTTGTATTGATAAAACATAACTAGCGTCAAGTATTGTGGTGATGGCGCTATAGTCCCAAACGATTAGTTTCAATAACAATTTTTGTTCATCCACTGAAACACTATAGTAATGAAAGAGTTCTTTTAAATTTTACGCAGTGATCTCAGTGGAATTTTAACGCTCTCAGGCAGCGACACAGAACCCGCAAAGGGAGTGCCAAGGAGGCATAAATGTATCGTACGAGCTCGACCCTGAGTAAATTTGAAGATAACGACAAGGTTTTGCCGAAGAAAAGCAAGATTGTAGTGCTCGCTAAGACCGACCTGTTCGCCGAATGTTTGACGCAGGCGATCACGGCGCGTTTTCAGGATATGTACGTCGTAAGCCTTTCAAACGCCGAGCGTCTCCTGGACGGTAAACTTGTCGACGTAAGCCTGGTCATACTTTACGGCCTGCCGGCCGCAGCATTTCCATCGATCATGAGGATGATCCACGAGTGCCATCCGAAGGCCGCGATCGGCCTGGTGCAGGATGCGGGCGAGTTCGACTCATCGATCGCGGGAGTCGTCGACGAAGGCTTGGTTCACGGCGTGCTGCCGCTGAATCTCAATCTCGACGTATGCCTTACCGCCATCGATCTCCTGATGAAGGGCGGCGAGCATTTTCCCGCCGCGTTGCTTCGGCGCCTGGCGCCGAGAGAGCTCTCAGGGGGCGGCCGTGTCGAGCAAAAACAGGCGTCTTCGGAGGCCATCGATCTGGAACGCAAGGGCGACTTTGGCCAAGGCCCCCTGACGATGCGCGAGATCCAGATTCTCGATCTCATCTGCCTGGGCACGCAGAACAAGATCATCGCCGATCGTCTCGGGCTTTCGGAAAACACCGTCAAGGTGCATGTCCGCAACATCTACAAGAAGATGAACGTGCGCAACCGGACGGAGGCGGCGTCGCGCTACTTCCGGAGCGATGCTGATCCCGCCTCGCTCCGTGCACCATCACGCTGACGCAAACGGACCGAAGTGTCGGCTTGAATGCCGTGGCGCCGCGCGACGACAGCGCCGCGCGTCTTATCAGTCGACCGTGAACAATAGGCGGACTTAAACGGCGGGTGCGTTCTGGCTGCTGTGGAGGCAGGCGAGCAGCTGCGAGAAGAATTGCCTGAACCAGCTGAGAAGTTGTTGCCGAGGCAAGGACGGAGTTGATAGCGTCGCCTTGGCTGTGGGCGAGATAATTGTGGCCCATGCGGTGAGATGGCCGATGGCCGGTTCGATCGCGGCGCGCCGCCGCGTCTGGCGCTTGCTCGCCGGCGTGACATGGCGTCAATGGGGCTCGGTGTGAGATTACCAAGCGCGAAAAAAGCCCCGGCTGGGGAGGCCGAGGCTTCTCTAAGATTTCGCCCTGTAGCCGCAGTTTCGGAGGGGGCCGGACGCGGCACGGCGAATGGGGTGCCGGGCAGAATATTTCCCGACGCTGGTATTTTGCACCGAGGCAAGGCCCTTAAAATCGCAAAAATTTGGGGGTCTCGACGTACCTTTGGTTGTCGAAGGGGAGTTTATTCAGTCTGAGGCAGCATGTCGCATGGCATTTAAATGTGAGAACGCGGCTGTTTCGACTTGGCTTGGCATTTAAAGCGGGTCTTCCTCACTTTGTGTGGTTCACTCGCCGTTAGACATGATGCCGCTATGAGCGGGCATGCGAACGAAAACGAAATGGTTGGCCGGCCCCGGGGGTCAAAGTTCTGGGTGTCGCGCTCACTGATGATGAGAGTTGGATTGTTTCCGCTGCCGGACCAGCGTTCGGCATTTGCCCCGATTGTGGACGGCGCACCCGAAATCGGCACGGCTGGACCAACAGAAGCCTTCAAGATCTGCCGGTCCAGGGCAAGACCGTAACGGTGAAGCTTCGGTTGAGCCGCCGGCGGTGCGCACATCAGAAATGTGAACGCCAAACGTTCACCGACCGACTGCCGATGATTGCTTCCCCGTATGCGCGCCGGACAAGGAGGGTCTCGGAGATTGTCGGTCTGCTCGGCCATAGTGCAGGCGGGCGTCCTGGCGAGCGCGTGATGCGACGGCTCGGCGTGCCCGTCAGCGACGACGCGATCCTGCGGCAGCTGCAGCGGGATGCCGCCTTATGCACAATCTGCGGGGTTGCAATTGAGGAGCAGATGAGCCTTTCCGGCCGCGCCACGGGACGAGCATTGCTGCCGGATAAAATCATCGGGAGCGCGCAAGTCGATCTGATTCAGGATGATCCGCACGTAGACGCGACGCATCGGCGCCGGGTACGGACGGCGCAGCATCGCGAAATAGCTGACCTTCGAGACGCCACCCGACCGGCGAAGGTCGGTGTTGAAGCCGACATCTCCCTTAACGCGATCATATTCTTAGGGTAGTTAGTTTGATCTCGATCGAAATAGCTACGGTATATTTATTGCAGTTTCAGCTATTCTTCCGTGTGGCACGTGCACGCAAAAGTGATCTTGTATTGGATCTTGAGGCGCGGCTTTAGACAATTTCGCAAAGGGTCATCTCATGCGTGGTGATGATCGCTGGTGGGATCTCCGTTCAATTCTCTCGGATTCGTCGGTTCTCAGGCGGCTGGCCGTTGACGTCGAAGCGAGGTCGCGCAGCGCCACACGCGAGAGCGATGGGCATTCGAAGCTCGCTCGGACGATGCCAATCGCGCAGCGGAACGATACGGCACGGGACAATGGCCACCACCGCAGCCAACACGGGGGTCTTATCTCCAAAACTTGCGGGCAGGTCGATGTCGATTACGCGTCGCTGTCGCTGGGGGGCGCTGCTGCAACGGGGCGCGGTGCAGTGGCGCCGAGCACCGATTCATTCAGGGCAGCGTCGCTGCTGACGTCTGCCGGGAGCATCAATCATCCCCGCGACCTGTCTCCCCTCCAAAGTCACGTCCACACGGCACCGGAGGCAAGAACGCCTTTCGTGGCTTCCGAGTCACCGACGTCAAACGTTATGGTGATCCAGGCTACGACCCCTTCGGCCACTACCGACATTGTGGGATCTTCCGTGCCTGTGGGATTTATGCCGGTTGCCGTGCCCAATGCTACCCCCGGCAGCATCCTCCAGGCAGACGGTCGAGTGCCGGGTACAAGGCTAAACGTCGGAGCGGACTATGTGCCGAGCCGTCACGGCATCTTCGGCACTTCGACTAGCGATCCGTTACTATTGCGGAACGTGGCCCCATTGGCAGCTTGGAAGGAACGGCTGCCCGGAAGCCGGGAGACCGCCGGATTGATGACGGGCCTGATCGGCACATTGCCCGGCTCGCTCACCAGGGCGGCGGTTGCCCCCGACACCTCGCAAAATCTTGTCGCGGCCGCGGCAGCGACCAATCCGATCGTTCTTGAGAATGAGAAACCCGGCAATCCGCAGAGTGAATGGGGCATCGACGGCGCCGGCAGCTCGAACATCGAGGGCTTCGCCACCGATATCAGCGTCAATCGCGGTCAGACGGTGAGCTTCAAGATCAATACGAATTCCAGCAATTATCGCATCGACATCTATCGCCTCGGTTATTACGGCGGCATGGGAGCTCGCAAGGTTGCCACCATTCAGCATACTGGCGTCCAGAACCAGCCTACGCCGTTGCGCGACAGCACCACGGGCTTGGTCGACGCTGGCAACTGGTCGGTTTCAGCCTCGTGGGCGATTCCGGCCGACGCAGTGTCGGGGATCTACATCGCTAAGCTGGTGCGCCAGGACGGAACCGCCGGCCAGAACCACATCCCTTTCATCGTGCGCGACGACAGCAGCCACAGCGACATTGTATTCCAAACCTCGGATGAGACTTGGCAGGCTTACAATCCCTGGGGTGGAGCCAACCTGTACCAGGGCAATGGGCCGGCCACTGACTCCGCCCCTGGGCGTGCATACGCGGTCAGTTACAATCGCCCGATCACCACGAGGGGCGGCGGCCTGGCGGCCGGGCCGCAGGATTTTATCTTCGGTGTCGAGTACCCGGCCATCCGGTGGCTGGAGAAGAACGGCTATGACGTTTCCTATATGGCCGGAATGGACTCCGATCGCTTCGGCAGCCTGATCCAGAACCACAAGATGTTCCTGAGCGTCGGCCACGACGAATATTGGTCGGGGCAACAGCGCGCCAACGTCGAGGCGGCGCGGGATGCTGGTGTGAACCTCTGCTTCTGGAGCGGCAACGAGGTCTATTGGGAGACACGCTTTGCTCCCAGCATCAGTGCTGGCGCGCAAGCGTATCGGACCTTGGTTTGCTACAAGGAGACCAGGGCCGGCCCCATCGATCCGGATAATCAATGGACCGGAACCTACCGGGATCCGCGGTTCGTCTCGCCGACTGCGGTCGGGGGAGGCCGGCCGGAAAATGCGCTGACCGGCACCATGTTCCAGGTCGACTCGTACCGAAGCGATGCGATCACAATCCCGTATGACGACGCCAATCTGCGCTTCTGGCGCGACACCAGTGTGGCAAACCTGCAACCGGGCCAGACTGCTACACTCGAGCGGAACTATCTCGGATATGAATGGGATGAGTCGCCCGACAATGGTTTCCGTCCCGCCGGTCTCATTGAGCTGTCGTCGACAACCTTGCCCGTGAACGAATATCTGCTCGACTACGGCACCGCCACAGGTGCGGCTACCGCCACTCACAATCTGACGCTTTACCGAGCTCCTAGCGGTGCCTTGGTGTTCGGAGCCGGCACAGTTTACTGGGCGTGGGGGCTCGATGAGAACCATGACCTGGAAGCCACTCCGGCCGACCCACGGGTCAAGCAGGCTATGGTCAACCTGCTGGCCGATATGGGAATCCAGCCTGGCACGTTGGAAGCCGGGCTGGTGTCGGCAACCCAGTCGACGGACACCACAAGGCCGGTGTCATCCATCACCGCCCCGAATGATGGAACCGCCCTAAAGGTGGGCAACGCCGTCACGATCAGCGGAACGGCCTCCGACGTCGGGGGTGTCGTCGCTGCGGTCGAGGTCTCGACCGATGGCGGCACGACCTGGCACCGGGCGGTGGGAGACGAGACCTGGACATACAGCTGGGTCGCGCCGAGAGCCGGCTCGTTCACCATCAAAACTCGGGCGGTGGACGACAGCCTCAATCTGGAGACCCCCGGTGTCGGCCGCACTGTGACCATCACCGGCAGCAACTTCTTTCCCGTTTCGGCCATACCGCCCATCGTGCCGGATGCCGATGCCAAGCCGATCGAAGTGGGAATGAAGTTCCAATCCTCAGTGGCCGGCACCGTGACGGGGGTGCGGTACTACAAGAGCGACTTGAACATCGGGCCACACACAGGGTCGCTCTGGTCGAGCACGGGGACCAAGCTGGCGACGGTCACCTTCACCAACGAGTCAGGAGTAGGCTGGCAGGCAGCGAGCTTTTCCAACCCGGTCGCCATCACCGCTGGCACGACATATGTGGTCTCGTACCACACCAACTACGGACACTATACGGCAACGGCAAACTATTTCGCGTCTCCCGTGACAAATGGACCACTTACGGCCCCGGCGAATGCCGGTGTCTACACCTACAATTCGGCCAGCGCCTTCCCGAGCAGCACCTTCAACGGCGAGAACTACTGGGTCGATGTCTTGTTCAACCCGGCGTCCGCCAATACAGCGCCGACGGCGGTTGCAGATATGGGCGATGCCACCGAGAAGGGCGGCATCGCCAACGGATCAGGCGGGGCGCCGGCCAGCGGCAATGTGCTTACCAACGACACCGATCCGGATGCCGGCGACACCAAAACCGTCACAGCGGTCCGGTTCGGGACGACGACCGGCACGCTTGGCACGGCGCTCGCCGGTGCGCATGGCAGCCTGGTGCTCAATGCGTCGGGCGCCTTCACCTACAGCGTCAACGAGAATGATGCCGCCGTGCAGGCCTTGCGGCAGTCGACCAACACGCTGACCGACGTCTTCAGCTACACGATGCGCGATGCAGCCGGCGCCACCTCGACAGCCACGCTCACCGTCACCATCCACGGCGCCAATGACGCGCCGGTGCTCGCGGCCCAGACCGCCAATCAGAACGCCGTCGTCGACACCGCCTTCTCGCTGGTGCTGCCGGCCAGCACGTTCACCGATGTCGACAGCGGCGACACGCTCGCCTATACGGCCACGGCCGCCGACGGCTCGCCGCTTCCCGGCTGGCTGAGCTTCAACGCTTCGACGCGAACGTTCAGCGGCACGCCGACGGCGGCCGATGTCGGCACGCTGGCGATCCGGGTCACGGCCGCCGATCTCGGCAGCCTTGCTGCCAGCGAGACCTTCAACATCACCGTGACGCCGACGCCGAACACCACGCCGACGGCGGTTGCAGATACGGGCGATGCCACCGAGAAGGGCGGCATCGCCAACGGATCAGGCGGCGCGCCGGCCAGCGGCAATGTGCTGACCAACGACACCGATCCGGATGCCGGCGACACCAAAACCGTCACAGCGGTCCGGTTCGGGACGACGACCGGCACGCTTGGCACGGCGCTTGCCGGTGCGCATGGCAGCCTGGTGCTCAATGCGTCGGGCGCCTTCACCTACAGCGTCAACGAGAATGATGCCGCCGTGCAGGCCTTGCGGCAGTCGACCAACACGCTGACCGACGTCTTCAGCTACACGATGCGCGATGCAGCCGGCGCCACCTCGACAGCCACGCTCACCGTCACCATCCACGGCGCCAATGACGCGCCGGTGCTCGCGGCCCAGACCGCCAATCAGAACGCCGTCGTCGACACCGCCTTCTCGCTGGTGCTGCCGGCCAGCACGTTTACCGATGTCGACAGCGGCGACACGCTCACCTATACGGCCACGGCCGCCGACGGCTCGCCGCTGCCCGGCTGGCTGAGCTTCAACGCTTCGACGCGAACGTTCAGCGGCACGCCGACGGCGGCCGATGTCGGCACGCTGGCGATCCGGGTCACGGCCGCCGATCTCGGCAGCCTTGCTGCCAGCGAAACCTTCAACATCGCCGTATCGACAGCTCCCACGACCTACAGCCTGTTCAGCGCATCCTCCACGCCGGCCCAGGCAAGCCTCAACGACGGCCGGCAGCTCGAAGTCGGCGTCAAGTTCCAGGCCAACGTTGCCGGCCAGATCACGGCGCTGAAATTCTACCGCAGTTCCAGCGACACCGGGCAGAACGTGCTCGACCTGTGGACCGCGACCGGAACCAAGCTCGCCAGCGCCACATTCACCAACACGGCGGCGAGCGGCTGGCAGACGGTTGCCCTGTCGACACCCGTCTCGATCAGCGCCAACACCACCTATGTCGCGTCCTACCACACGACCGGCTTCTACGTGGCGACGGATAACTTCTTCACCGGCGCCGTCACGAATGGTCCGCTGACCGCCCCATCAAGCGCCGCCGCCGGCGGCAACGGCGTTTACGCATACGGTGGAAGCTCCACCACAGGCCTGTTCCCGACCGACACTTTCGCTTCCGCCAACTACTGGGCCGATGTGGTCTTCCGGCCGCAACTCGCGGTCTGAGGCATCGGGTCGAATAGTGCAAAGCGGCTTGCGCAGCCGGACCGCGGCGGGCGGAAGCGCGGACCTAGGGCGACGGGCGCGCTATAACATATCAGATAAGATATCGACTGGAATGTGCCGTACTGGGCACTGTCCAGTTATGCTGCTCTATCGATTTCCGGGATCAACTCCAGTTCGCGATGAAGTGCTATTTCCTCTGTCTTGAGGTTGAAGCTGGTCTGCATGTTCATCCAAAACTCCGGCGTTGTGCGGAAATATTTGGCGAGGCGCAAAGCGGTATCCGTCGTTATCGGTGTTTGCTCCGCCGCTATACGTTCGATGCGGGTGCGAGGAACATTGAGCTTTTTCGCCAGTGCACCAGCGCTCATATTAAGGGGACGTAGGTACTCCTCGCGGAGGATTTCGCCCGGATGGACCGCCGGAAGAATATGGGTCATCTCAAGCTCCCTGTGTGCCACAATGGCGTTCAATGGTAGTCAACTATTTCGACGCCTTCGATACCGGCATCTGTCCATGCGAAACATATGCGCCACTGATCGTTGATCCGGATCGAATGTTGGCCTTCTCTATCGCCCTTTAGCGCTTCAAGTCGATTTCCCGGAGGGGAACGCAGGTCGTCGAGAGCGGCAGCGCTGTTCAGGATCGTCAATTTACGAACGGCCGACCTCACGATGTCTGAAGGAAAGCCTTTTGGTGCTTTGCCGCGCGCAACGGCTTCGGTTTTGGCGTCCTTAAATGACCTGATCACGTCCAGCTCTTCATGCTTGTATCATATGGTGATACTGCTGAAAGTCAACCAATATGTATCATTGCGCGATACAGATTCGCAATCGCGTCCTTTTTACGCCATCTGGCCGATCTTCGGTTCGATTCCCTTCAAGGCGAGAGTTTAGAGTCGGCTTCTGGCCCGCTGCGCATTAGGTTCGGATGATACGCTTGTCCGCCGCAACGCGGCAGTCGATCCGGTTTCCCTCGGTCAAGCTTCGTGCGAACTGGCTCCGGCGCTATCAGCGCCTGCGCCTGTATGCTTTTTTGTCTGAGCTGCGTTCTGGCCGGCACGTGTGTGGGCAGTTATACTAGATCTGCTGAAATGTTATAACTGCGGTCGGAGAATTGGGAATTCGGGGGGATGGAGGCTGCGTCGCGATGGCCTCCAATCGACTTAACAGTCTTTGGTAGTAAAAATCCGGCTTCCGTGAGGCTGCCGATGAGATCGACAGCAGGATGGGCCTCGATCGCTTCCCAATTGTCAGGACATCGAACTCGTTGATCGATCGTTGGAAGCCCGTTATACTATAATTTAGGTTCTAGTATAACGGTCGGGGCTTCCATGCTGAAAACTGTCGACATGATGTACCAGACAATGCTCGCTGAGATCGGCCAGCGCGCCATGGATGACGCATGGACACTCGACTTCCCGCCGGCCGGCCGCTTCGTGAAGGTCAAAGTCAAGGAACGGGATTATTGGTATTTCGATCAGTCTGACGGCGAAGGCGGCCAGAAGCGCAAATATGTTGGTCCTGCTGAGGATCCGGAGATTTCGAGACGTGTTGAAGACTTTTCCCGCACGAAATCCGACTACAGGATACGTCGACGTCTGGTCTCGAGTCTGACGCGGGATGGCGGCGTTCTGGCGGCCGACCGAACCTCAGGATTGATCGTCGAAACTCTGGCGGCCGCGGGCCTCTTTCGGCTTCGGGCCGTCCTGGTCGGCACGCTCGCCTTCGCAACGTACTCCGGCCTCCTGGGTGTCCGCATTCCCTCTGCTGCCATCATGACCGGGGACGCCGATTTCGCGCAAGATTATGCGATCTCGGCAGAAGTGATGGATAGCCTGCCGCCAATCCTCGAACTGCTGCAATCAGCCGATCCGACTTTCCGCGCTGTCCCGGCGCTCGACCGGGCAGAGACGACCGCATTCGTCAACGGCGCAGGCTATCGCGTCGAATTCCTGACCACGAATCGCGGCAAGGATGAGTATCTGGACAAGCCGGCAGACATGCCCGCCCTTGGCGGGGCAAGCGCACAGCCGCTGCGGTTCATGGATTTCCTGATCCGTGAACCTGTTAGAGCGGTACTTCTGTATGGAGCCGGTGTCTCGGTGCTGGTCCCCGATCCAGCTCGCTACGCTATTCACAAGCTGATCGTCGCGTCCCGACGTCACGCGCACAGTGCGCTCAAGCGCGACAAGGACATAATACAGGCCGGAATCCTTGTCGAAGCCCTGCTGCAAACGAAACGCTCTCCCGATCTGGCGATGGCCTATATTGAAGCGTGGGAACGCGGGACCGCATGGGAGGCAGCCATGAAGATCGGCGCCGCGATGCTGCCGGACGAGCGGAAGGACCTTTTCAGGGAGTGTCTCGAGACCGGGAGTCGGGACATAGGAGAGAAGGCAGTCTTGCCGTTCTGAGGATCCATGGCGGGAGCAAAAGACGCGGCGATGCGATCATCCTTCGTGCCGAGCGACGGTAGAGGTTCGGCTCGCCTTCACCGGCTGCAGCGGATCACAAAGACGAACTGACTGGCTGCGCTAAAGTCCTCCGTGCCCAGAAGCATTCAACTTGTTCGGAATAGAGGGACCGGCAGTTCGAATCCTTTCAAGGCGAGGATAAAACAGACGACTTCTCGAAACGTGGCGGTTATCGGCCGGTCTACCGATCGGCTGAAATTGGGTCGAATTTACTCGTTGCCGCAAGTCTCAGGAGGGTCCAGGAAGACCCTGGAGCGTCGGACACGCCGCGCTGCCCCAATTGAATCCCTAAGAATTTCTGGGCCGCAAAGCTTCACTATCCTGTGGCGAGGTGTTGACGCAACATTCTGACCGAGCGCCAGCGCTCGGACCTGTTTGGCCGCCCACCAAAGAAGCATCGCTCCTCAGGCACTGTGCCCTCGTTGCCGACGATCTGAGCTAGTCCATTTTGAGTAGAAATGAACGGCGCGATAAATATCGGAACTGGGCGATAATGACAATGGCGCTCAATGATTGTATGGATAAACATAATTAGCTCAAAGTATTAAGTGGCGGCGATAGCTAAACGATTAACTACAATAACAGTTAATTTCTGGCGCCAACTAGAACTTCATCGTAATGACGGATTTCCCATCAAATATTTTCAAATGTTCTTATGCTGATCTTGGCGTATTCAGGCAGCGACACAGAGCAGGCAAAATATAGGGAGTGCCAAGGAGGGATAAATGTATCGTACGAGCTCGACCCTGAGTAATTTTGAAGATAACGACAAGGTTTTGCCGAAGAAAAGCAAGATTGTAGTGCTCGCTAAGACCGATCTGTTCGCCGAATGTTTGACGCAGGCGATCACGGCGCGTTTTCAGGATATGTACGTCGTAAGCCTTTCAAACGCCGAGCGTCTCCTGGACGGCAAACTTGTCGACGTAAGCCTGGTCATACTTTACGGCCTGCCGGCCGCAGCATTTCCATCGATCATGAGGATGATCCACGAGTGCCATCCGAAGGCCGCGATCGGCCTGATGGTGCAGGATGCGGGCGAGTTCGACTCATCGATCGCGGGAGTCGTCGACGAAGGCTTGGTTCACGGCGTGCTGCCGCTGAATCTCAATCTCGACGTATGCCTTACCGCCATCGATCTCCTGATGAAGGGCGGCGAGCATTTTCCCGCCGCGTTGCTTCGGCGCCTGGCGCCGAGAGAGCTCTCAGGGGGCGGCCGTGTCGAGCAAAAACAGGCGTCTTCGGAGGCCATCGATCTGGAACGCAAGGGCGACTTTGGCCAAGGCCCCCTGACGATGCGCGAGATCCAGATTCTCGATCTCATCTGCCTGGGCACGCAGAACAAGATCATCGCCGATCGTCTCGGGCTTTCGGAAAACACCGTCAAGGTGCATGTCCGCAACATCTACAAGAAGATGAACGTGCGCAACCGGACGGAGGCGGCGTCGCGCTACTTCCGGAGCGATGCTGATCCCGCCTCGCTCCGTGCACCATCACGCTGACGCAAACGGACCGAAGTGTCGGCTTGAATGTGGTGGCGCCGCGCGACGACAGCGCCGCGCGTCTTATCAGTCGACCGTGAATAACAGACGGACTCAAACCGCGAATACTCCAGGCCCGCTGTTCAACCAAGCGAGCAGCTGCGAGAAGAATTGCCTGAACCAGCTGAGAAGTTGTGGCCGGCGGCGGCCAGCACGGGTGTTGATGGCGTCGCTGCCTCGGTGCGCGAGGTAGTCTACGGGTGACCGGCCCCGACGACGCTCTCCAGCATCGACCGCACCTGCTTGGCCGTCTCTAAAAGCGTTAGATTGCCGAGCGCCTGCATACTCGGCCGACAAGCCCGCATCGGCCTCATCTTCGGGACGGGCCTGGTGATGTCGGACATGATCAATCCGGCACGCGTGCTGGCTTTCCTCGATGTCGCCGGCAACTGAGATCCGTCGCTGGCCTTTGCCATGGGTGGTGCGCTGATCCCCTCCGTCGCCGCTCACTTCATCCGCGGCCGCCACTCGGCGCCCTTGCTCGACAGCCGCTTGTTTGTGCCGGCGAATGCCTCGATCGACTAGAAACTGGTGACTGGCGGGGCTTGGCTGGGGGTCTATCCGGCGGCCCTGCCGTTGCTGCATTTGACAGGGAGGTGGGAGGCTGCCCTGTTCTTTGCGGCCATGCTGGTCGGGATGTCGGCCTATCGACTTTTGCTCGGCGGGCGCATTCCGAATTACCATTTTCGATGAGGAGGGGGGAACAGAATGGACATCCGCAGGATAGACCACATCCTCAGCGTGTCGCCGCAGAGCTCGCCCGGACATCGGGGGCTATGATACGCGCCAGATTGTCAACTGAACCCGCGCACACTTGCATAACGTGCAGTGATGGCTGCGCGCTTGTTTGCGCGAAGAGGAGCACCTACAAGTGCCCCAGCGGCTAACAGGCTATTCACTTCTTGCCATAATTGGCCGCGAGATATTCCACGATCTTCTGTTGATCGGCGGCTTCGATCGGAGCCCCAAACGCTTTCACCATTTTGGCGACAGACGCCTGCCACCCCTTCTCGTCCAGGAAGGGAGAATTCATCTCTATGTAGTCCAGGCTGTGGCAGGCCGCGCAGTTCTCTTCAACGACGTCAAGATTGGCGCCTTGTTTCAACTGGAATTCGGGTCCATCCGCCTTCGCCTCAAAGGATAGAGCTGCGAGAGCGCCAGACATCAGAAGGACTTTCGGGGAGACGGACATGGCGGCTTCCTCAAACAACCTTTAGGCCGAGTGTCTGCACGATATTATTGTGGTATCCGGCCCCGTTGAACAGCAACGCATCAACTTGCGTTTGTCCGATCTTGTTGCGGGCGCGAACCATGACGGTGGCCGTGCCCGTCTGCTGTGCGGCGAGGCGATGCGTCCATTGCCGCCAGGAGAACCGGCCAAGGTCCTGGCCCAATTGCGTCCGTGTCCAGGTCCCGCCGCCATCGACAGAGACGGCGACTTCAACGATGCCGTAGCCGCCGTCCCACGCGATGCCCTTAAGATCGACCGGCTGGCCCGCCTTGACCTCTGCCCCCTCTTCGAGATTGGTGATCATCGAGTTCACCACCATCTCGGTGATTGGCGTGTTGGCGGAATTAGGCTGCTCCTGGCTGGTGAAGCGCTCGACGACGGGAAAGAGGGATCGCGGAATCCGGTAGGCGGGATTCATCCAGAACGACTTCAACGGCTCCGTGAGCGCCTGGACCTCGGTCAGATGCTTCACCCAATAGGTACCCGTCCAGCCGGGCACGACCAGCCTGACGGGGAATCCGTTCCAATGCGGCAAGGCCTCGCCGTTCATCTCATAGGCGATCAGCGTATTCTCGTCGGTCGCTTTCCACGCCGGCAGGCTTTTCAGGAAATCGGGCGTCTTGTCGTGGACCGGCCCGTCGGCGCCGTTGAACGCGACCTCGATTGCCCCTTCGGAAAGACCGGCCTTGCCCAGGAGGTCCTTCAGGCGGACACCGGCCCATCTGGCATTGCCCATCGCGCCGGAACCCCATTCCACCCCCGGCACATGCGGCGCTGAAAAGCCGCGGCGGTTACCGGAACATTGGCAGACGGCTGCGATCTCGACCCGCTCGAAGCTATTCTTCAGGTCGTCAAGCGTGAATTCGACCTGCCGTTCCACGGCTGGTCCACCAACCGCAAGTTTCCATGACGCCGCATCCACCTCCGGAATGTCGGACAGGTGATAGCGCACGAAGAAGGCATTATTGGGCGTAAACGCTTCGTTGAAGTAACGGATCGGGGTCTCGAAATTTGGCGGTCGGATCGTCTTCCTGATGAGAGGAACCTTGTCGGGCAGCGCCTCGAGCGCCTGCACTGTGATGGCGCCCTCCGGAAGAGCTTCCGCGGCTAGGCCGAGCTTCGTTAGAAGGTCAAAGCCGCCACCTAGAATCAAGGCGTTCGCTCCGCCTTGTAGGACTTGCCGCCTGTTCATGTCGCTCCTCCCCGGAATTTGTAGAAGGAACATCCATTCTACTCCGCAACCGACGAGGATCCAGCACATCTCACGATCAGCTTTTTGAATTAGCCGCTGACGTTTGGGCAGTGGTCGCGAACGGCGGAGAGGAACTACATCGAAGGCCTCCCAACGCCCGACTGATTCGCAGGCCACTCCTTGCCGCGTCGCGAGCATTCCGGTGCGGGCATAAATTGATTGCGACGCGGCGCAAGCGCTACGGACTAAGGCGATGTGAAAGCACCTGCCAGAGGAGCTCCGATGAAGACAGCCGCCTCTGCTCGCGCTGTTCTCTATGACAAACTGCGTTTGCCGGAATGTCCGCTGACAGACCTACTCCGGGGAGGCCAAACTTCGGCTTTCCAACCCGCTACAGCCCCTTAGGAACCGATCATCGAGATGGCAGAAATCTGCGTGACTACGTCATTCATCACTTGCACGATCACGTTTGACGATAACAGCGATGGTTATAGACCGACCGCTCTAATCGGGCGCCAGTGCACTGTGGCGTCAAAAGGAGGCTCGGGATCTGTTGCAGCCAGGGAGAAGACCGCGTCGCAACTCGACGCACGGCCGACGCGCGATTCCGCAATCGAAATCATAGGGGGAGCGGGCGGCAAGCAGATTCTCATCGAAAGTCTTGGCGGAATGCCGAGCGCTGTTTGAAGCACCGAAAGGGTAAGCTTCGCGGAATTGCGCAGCCAAAAAGTCGCGTCAAAGGTCACGCTCGGTTGAGGCTCGAACGCGTAGCGGCTATTTTGGAAGTCATTGATCGCGATCAGTGCGTCCCGGCGTGGCGTTGTCAATGTTTGCCAAGTGGCTCTGGACAGGGACGTCCTGATCACGGCCGCGAACGCGGGAGATGTCCCTTGCCCCTGTGGAAAAGCAACTGGGAAAAGCAGCCGGAGTCGACCCCCGTTTCTTCGATGCGCAGCTTTTGGGGGCTGATGTGGGCCTATTGGTTCTCCGACAGATGGCGCGAGGCTTGGGGGCTGGCGGCAATCATCGTCGTGCTAACGGCCCTCTCGGCAATGGCAAGCGTCTGGTTCGCCGAGGCGTCGGGCGAACTTGTCAGCGCCATTGCCTTCATGCACCATCCGGAAAACCCGACGACGCTCAGGTCGCTTCTCATCACCGCGGCGACCTTGGCGGGGATCGTCGTGCTGAAGGAAATCGGTTTCATCGCGGTCCGCCACTTCTTTTCGACGACCCTGCATCGCAAATGGCGGGCCTGGCTTGACCGGCGGTTCAACGACGCACTGCTCGACCGCAATCACACGCATTTGCATCTGCAATATGGCGCTGAGGACCACATTCCATCTGAAGCCGGTGTGCCGGACAATATCGATCAACGCATCCAGGAATCGATCAAGGGCATGACCGGTGGCGCAATAGGCCTCGCCATGGGCATCAGCGGCGTGATCCTGTCGCTCTTCTTCGTCGGTGGCAAGATTATCGAGACCTCCACCAAGGTCACCGGACTGGAGTTCCTCGGCAATTACGCCAGCGCCTGCCTGACCCTTGTGGCCGTCATCGCCTACGTTCCCCTGAACACGTTTTTGGCCGCAAAGCTGGGCGCGATTCAGCAAAGTCTGGATGTCAGGATGCAATGGGCGGAAGGCAGCTATCGCCGCGAACTGACCACACTCCTCCACAACAGTTTCCATGTCGCGGCCTCCGGCGGCGAAGGCGCGCAGAGAGGGATCCACAGGCGACGCTATCGCGACGTCGACCACACCTGGGCAAGGCTCAATATCCTTACCGCGAGCTACATGGGATTCGAGCTCGTCTACAACCTCTTCGCATCGCGCATCGTTGCCTATGCGCCCGGGCTGCTTCCCTATGCGGAGGCAAGGCTCAGCCTGCAGGCCTATGTCACCGGTGCGGAGCTCGCCAACGCCATCATCAACGATTTCTCGTGGTTCATCCACGTCATGCCCGACATAGCGAGGCTCAGGGCGAACGCAAGCCGCGTAACCGACCTCGCCAAGGCGATCGAGGATGCGCAGAAGCCGCGCGATTTCTATGCCCGTACCGGCCACTCCGAGTTGCGCTACACCGGACAGGATCCTGAGTTTGGCTTGACGATCCGGCATCTCGAGCTGATGCACCCGGGCGAGGATGAGCCCTTCGTCTCGACCGGGCGCCTTCACTTCGATCGCGGCGAGTGGACCCTTCTCGTCGGCGAATCGGGCAGCGGCAAGTCGTCTCTTCTCAAGGCGATCAACGGCTTTTGGCCGCACGGCCGCGGCGCGGTCGTTTTGCCCAGGAATGTGCGGAGTCTCTATGCCGCGCAGGACGTAAAGCTGCCGCACATATCGCTGAAGGAATTGATATGCCTGCCCGAGCCCGTCGAGGCCTACTCGGACGCCGAGGTTATCGCAGCGCTCCGCAAAGCCAGCCTTAGCGGGTTCGTCGGCAACCTTGGCAAGGAGGGGCGGGACAACCAGCGCTGGGATCAGCTGCTTTCCGGCGGCCAGAAGCAGAAGGTCGTTCTGGCGCGGATCCTGCTGCACCGCCCGGAGCTCCTGTTTCTCGATGAACCGACCAGTGCCCTCGACAGGCAGGCGTCGATCGCGTTTCACCAAGCCATCAGGGACCATTGCCCTGGAGCGACGGTGATCAGCATCATGCACGGCGCCAAGCTTCCGAAATCGGCAAGCGGCGAGGAGTTCTTTGACAGCCTGCTCACCATCGCCGACGGCGACGTGACCAAGACAACGCTATCAATACCGATGATCGGCCCCGTCGGTCCCCCGCGCGTGAGACCGCATACGCAAAAATGGCCCGTGGATCGCTAAAGCGCGTCGCTCAATCGAATTCATGCAACGAGCTGCCCCCAAATGCGACAGAAGTCGCTCTGCCGTCACTCGAAGCCGTTTGGGGGCGAGATGTGACATGGACCGGATGGACTCCCGAAAGGCATCATCCACTGCAGCCAGAGATCATCAAGCGCGCGTTCGGCTGCGACGCCTCCTGCACATCATCCCGCATTGGCGGATCGATCGGCAGGCGAATCGTCTGTGTGAATTCGATCGCGGCCGCCAAGCTGGAGCTGTCGTTTCCAATTTGATCAATTATTTCAATTGCGTGTTCCGCATTTTCAGCGTGCTCAATCGCGCAGAGAGGTCCTCGCGATACATCATATCCGGTACCGAGATGTTTCTGGTTCGCTCTTGTAGTGCCGATAGAGGACCAGATGTACATTCTGCTCCAACGGCCGGGAATCTCGGGGAGATGGCTCGTATGACAAGACCTCTCATTGAGTCGGACTGGTCAGTCCGAATCTCTCCGATACCCGCAGAAGCACACCTCCAGCGGTCAGCTGCTTCGCGATCGCGTCAAGGCCGATGTGCCCTGGACCGCATTTCGGGGTAAAGGGGGCATCCGAATGTTTGTCGCGAATGTCGTCTTGGGGCACGAGCGCTGGTTGCGCTTGGTCGTTGCCTATTGTGAAACCAAAGCACCATTCTTCCCCTTTGCCGGGGAGGCTACCGGGGCTGATGACGCTTGGATGGCTGTCATGCTTTTCACGCCGGCGTGCTTTATGCTCCGCACCTTCACCCAGCCACTACAGCTTGTAGCCGATCTGTCGCAGCAGGTCTTTCCGCCACGCAATATCGGCGTCGGTTTCGACACCCAGCGGTGAGGCGCCATCCACCACGCCGAGCACGCCGCGACCCAGTTCCGTTTGCGCCACGATCACCTGTGTCGGGTTGGCCGTCGCGCAGTAGATGCGGCAGACCTCGGGGACCGCGCGCACTGCAGCCAGCACGTTGACGGGAAAGAATCCGTCGCCCAGGAAGATCAGAAAGGTATGGCCGGCGCCAATGGCCAACGCGTTGTCGCGTGCGACGGCAAGTGCGGCTTCGTCATTACCCGACCAGCGCACCAGCCGCTTACCGGAGGCCTCGCAGAAGGCCAGCCCGAAGCGAATGCCAGGGACCGCGCCCACCAGTGCCTCATGGAGGTCTTCCACAGTCTTGATGAAGTGCGCCTGGCCAAAAATGAAGTTGGACGCGTCCGGCTTGACGATGGGCACCACGGTAAGTTCCATGGCTGCACTCCTTCAAGGTAGGCAACGCAATGGTAGGTAGGCCGACGGAAGGCGATTTCAAGCCGCCACAGGGCCCGATTCGCGCGCCCCCTGCGACCCTCCGCTTCCTCGCGGATCATCCAACACAGCACCACACCGGCCGGCCTTGTTTAGGCTCCGGTAACGTCTCCAGTGAACCTTGCGAGTTGCGAAGGCAGCCAGACATACGCGTTAACCGCTCGTTCGCTTTTCTGCCGCCAGTTGGCTGGAGAATTGTTGCTTGGGCCACTTGCGCCGCTCCTCCTTCGCGTCCCGTGAGTGGAAACGGATCCGCCGGTGCACCACGAGGTCGGTCCCAGGCTCCTTCGCGTTGGCGTCCCTTGGTTTCTTGCGTCTCTGCCGGACGGCGCCTTGTCGTCAATGCGCTGCCCGCGCCAGCATTCGGGAGCGGACGCCCCGGCGAAGGCCCGTGTTGGCCATGACGGCGGCCGATGCCGCCCGGCCTTTCACGCCGCGTCCTTCGGGCAGTCCGCCCCGGTTTCCCGCCCAGATGGCGCTGTGTGATCCACCACGCCCGGGCGGCGTCATCAGCCGAACTTCAGGCCCATCTTCTTGCGAACAGGAGTCGTCGTCGGCATGAGGTATATTGAACGATGTTACCGTTCATCCTTCCCCCCCGCCCGGCGAGATAAGCATCGATACTTCAGTCCTCAAGAGGATTGTGGCCTGTTACCGCGCCCGCGTTTCTGGCGAGCCAAGAAAAGGAAGTGACCGATCGCTTGACGCTCATCCTTAAACAGATCAACGCGCTCTCGGCCGCGAGTGCCGATACGGCCCCAGCGACGAACCAGCGCGGAGCCGCCGAAGAGATCCGGTTCGATCGACATTGCATAGAAACGTGCCATGTTTCTGGTTGTGTCGATGCGCTGAACGTACAGGCGGAACCAAAGCTGGGTCATGCCCCCAACCTTGGCCGCTCAAGGGTTCGCCGTCCAACGACATTTATGAATCAATCATCGCCGATCGATTCAAAAATTTGATGCGACGCTCAAGGTCAGCGCCACTCGAAAGCTGGCGGCAATGCGGAATTCCGGTTGCTCTTTGCGCTGCGCTTGGTGGGCGGGCTCTTGATTCTGCTGGGTCGCGCTAGGCAGACCTCAGCGCGCGCCTGCAAAGGCAGCCCTGGAATAGAAGAAGTCCCGCCCCACTCCCGTTTTCCACTCCGCCCCCTATGGGCGGAGTGAAGCAGGCGGAGGCCTGAACGCGCCTTCTCATTGCGCCGAAGAGAAGGCCGGAGCCTGTGGTAAACGGGAGTGGGGCGGCTGCCGTTTTCAATGCCCCAGCCTGACTTGCAAAGGAGGACCGCGCCCGCTTAGCGGCCATCGCTCATGCTATCGGCTGCTGGTTCGCCTGGGGTCATGCGTTTCAGAAGCCGGATCAGATCGCGCATGGTGTCTTGCGGCAATCGTTCGACGAGCTTCATCAATGTCAGGCGGTCCTCTGCTTCTTCAAGCGTCTTGCCCCACAAGTGCGGCGCTGTGTCAAAGATCATATCGAGAGGCATAAGGCCCATGATCTCACAGAGATGAATCAGGCGAGGGATCGACAACCGAGCTTCTGAGCCTCGCTCGTATCTGCCGTAAACAGATACCGAGAGTCCTAGCAAATGCGCCAAATCGGCGCGGGAGATGCCTTTCGCCTCGCGCGTTTTCTTGAGCCAAGCCGAGATCTTTTCATCCATCTCCTTCGCGGTAAGGATGCCGTCGAAACCCGACTGGCGGAAGACCGGCCTGTCAAATTCCGGATCGGTTATTTCAACCAAACCTCGTGCGCTCATTAAGCTGGTTGCATCAGTCACCGACCTCACCTTTTTTTGTTGATACCGCCCTCAGCCGTTACTATGCACCAAATTGAAGCAGTCTGGAGCACGCCTTCTCCGAAGAATCACAGCGATTTTCCTTACCTATTTGGGGGGATTCTGACCGCAAGCTCCTTTGAGGCGGTGGATCAAAATGCTTCAGCACGCGCCCGAGCATTCGGGCAGGAAAACAAGTATCGCTTTAATCGGGAATTTCGCGACAAAAGAGAACCACAATATGGAATCGATTATCGAGATTGGGACCATACAAGATGTTGAGTCGTGGGCGGAGCTTCGCGTTGCGCTGTGGCCGCATCACTCGCTCGAAGATCATCGAGCTGAGTTGGGCCGGGCGTTTCTTTCAAAAAGTGGAGAAGCCGTCGCGTTCATCGCTCGAAATGCTGAGAATGACGCTGTCGGGTTTGCTGAGGCCACTTTGCGACATGATTATGTGAATGGACGCAGCAGCTCGCCCGTTCTATTCCTCGAAGGGATTTATGTCCGGCCCGTTGACAGGCGAAAGGGTGTCGCACGATTGCTTTGCAATGCCGTTGCCGATTGGGGGAAGTCGCTTGGGTGTGTTGAGTTTGGCTCTGACGCGCTGCTTGAGAATTCAGCCAGCCATGCGCTCCATACCGCTTTAGGATTTGAGGAGACACAGCGCGTCGTGTTCTTCCGAAAGCCACTGTAGGCCGGTGCTGCCCTTCCACGAGGATGGTTCGCCGCACAAATCCTGACTTTTGCGACACTCCGGTCCTTCCTGAAAGCGTTCGAGGATTCTCGCCGCAAAACTCTGTCGCAAAAGTTGGAGTTTTGCGACGGCCAATGACCGGTTTGGGCCGGCATCGGAAATTCCGGCTCGTAACCACGAGCGGCAGCAAAGGGTCGCTTCTTCCGGTTCCTATCCGTCGCGATTGGGTGGACAGCAGGGGTTCAAAGCGAAACCGGTGAAAGCCGCCTTGCGCGCCTATATCGGCCATTCACTGGTTGTACGCTGTCAGGAACCTGGAGTACTCATCGAAGAACTGTTCGAAGGCAGCCGTGTCCTCCATGAGCACATGATTGTTGCCAGGAAGCTCGACGAAGGTCGCGTTAGGAATAAGCGTAGCCATGAGGCGCCCTTCCTCTATCGGCACAACGCGATCGCCGATGCAATGCAGGACGAGCGTCGGAACATTGACCTGCGTCGCCAACGCCGTCACATCGACCGTGCAGTTCATTTTCCAGATCCGCATCGCCGCTTCGGGACTCGTGGCAATGCGCTGAAGTTCGTCGAAACTCGCAGCCATCTCGGGCTGAGCGTCGGGCATGAAGGTTGTTGTAAAAAAGTGCCTGAAGACTGGATTGGTCGAGCCCCAGCCGTCGCGGATCATCATCGTTCCGACTTCATAAAGGTGCTTTTGGTCCGGTTGCGTCCGCTTGAGCCGACCCCGAAGAAATCCACCCAAGAGGACGAGGCAGGTCACCTGCTCGGGATTCTCCACGGCGTAGCGGACACTGAATGAGCATCCTTGCGAAATGCCGAGAAGCGCGAACCGGCTCAGTCCAGCAGCGGCTGCGACGGTCGACATGTCGCCAGTCATTGCCTCCTCGGATACAGCTTCGACTCCCCAGTCCGATAGGCCATTTCCCCGCTGGTCGAATCGTACCAGCCGGCTCAGCCTCGCCAACCTGACCAGCCACGGGTGCCAGATTGGACTGCGCCATTCGTACTCCAGATGGTTCAGCCAATTCGGTGCCTTCAGCACCGGCATCCCTTGGCCAATACTGGCCCAGGCGAGCTGCACTCCGTCTGGGGCAGCGGCGAACTGAACCTGTTGTTGCTGCGCAGCTTTGGGAAGCTCCGGGCTAGGCAGCGAAGCGTCGGGTGTCCACTGCCAGACGCGGATGGGGCGGGAGATATTCTTCACCCGCTGGTTGCCCATGTCGCGAAAAGGTACTTTGATCTTATCCGCGACCGCTTGATGTACAATGTCGGAGATGCAGATGCCGCCTGCCTTCGCCAGCCCCTCAAGGCGGGAAGCCACATTGACGCCGTCGCCGAAGATATCTCCATCCTCGAAGAGGACATCCCCGAGATTGATCCCGAGGCGGTAGAGAATGCGACGGTCTTCCAGTGACGTCCCCTCGCGGTCTGCCATAGCCACCTGGATGTTGATGGCGCAGCGGACGGCATCCTGTGCTGAAGCGAATTGGACCAACATCCCGTCGCCCGTGGTCTTGACGATGCGGCCTCCACGACTCGCGATCTGCGGATCGAACAACTCCCTGCGGTACACCTTCTGACGCGTAAGGATATCTTCCTCATGTTGCTCCATGAGGCGGCTATAGCCTGCCATGTCGACGGCCAGTATCGCGGTCAAGCGGCGTTCCACAGAGCGCGTCCCCAAAGTTCCAGCCCAATATCACACTACCACATGTCGGCGATCGGATTTAGAGCGAGCGCGAGTGCCGAGCCTTTGAGAAAACGCACATCGTAATGCAAGGACGAGCTGCAGAAGGTCGCGCTTGGTTCGATGGTGCCGGCGCTGCTGGTGGCGGGACTCGTCGCATACGTCGGACTGAAACTGACGAGCAGCCCGTTGGGAGATGCCGCGTTTGACGAACTTCCGCAACGCGTCGCAAACTCCCATTGATGCGTCTGGTGCTTTCTTCTTGATTTGGCGGGACCGCCGTACGAAAATTAAGAGTTGAGAGGTTTTCCATCCGTGCTTGTTCTTTCCAGGACGGCTTAGAAATGATTTCGAGCATCCAAAGCTTCGAGGACGCGCGCACCCTAGCGGTTGCGATTGTTGACACGATCCCGGAGCCTTTTGTCGTTCTCGACGACAAGCTCGCGGTGATCATGGCCAGCCATTCATTTTATCGAACCTTCGCCGTCAATCCTGCCGACACGCTAAATCGACCGCTTTATGAGCTTGGCAATGGCCAGTGGGATATTCCCGCGTTGCGCAACCTTCTCGAAAAGGTCGTGGGCAAAAAGAAGCCGATGGAGAATTTCGAGGTCGAGCACGACTTCCCCAATGTCGGCCCGAAGATCATGGTTCTGAGCGCGCGCAGCGTTCTGTTCGACGGCAAGACAAACTCCACCATTCTGCTAGGATTTGTCGATGTCACGGCGCATCGCCTGGCCGAACGCCAGAAAGACGAACTTCTCGCGCAAACCGAAGAACTGCTGAGACAGAAAAATGTTCTTCTGCAGGAACTCCAGCATCGCGTCGCCAACAGCCTTCAGATCATTGCGAGCATTTTGATGCTCAAGGCTCGCGCAGTGAGCTCCGAAGAAACCAGGCATCATCTGGAAGAAGCCCGGCAGCGCGTGATGAGTGTCGCGGCGGTGCAACAGCACCTCAACTCGTCCGCGGTCGTCGACAAGGTCGAGATGGGCTCCTACCTAAGCAAGCTGTGCAGCAGCCTCGCCGCATCGATGATCGGGGAGCGGCAGACGATCGCAGTAAGAGTGAGGGCAGATCATGCGGAGGTGGATTCAGGCGTAGCCGTCAACGTCGGTCTCATCGTCACTGAACTCCTCATCAACGCGATAAAACACGCCTTTCCAACTCCGCGTGCGGATGCCCAGGTTCTTATCACATACGAGGTCGATGCCGCCGATTGGCAGTTGACTGTCTCGGATAACGGCGTTGGTAAAAGTGAACCAACTATGGGACCAGGATTGGGAACCACAATCGTCAAAGCCGTGGTCGAACAATTGGGTGCCCGGCTTGAGACCAGCGCCGGCCCCGAGGGGACCAAGGTTGCAATCGTGCGTTTCGCCGTCACCTGACCGTCCGTTTCGGCTCGATTTTTCCGGTTGCCATTCAGCGTGGGAGGGTGGAGGGGGGAAGTTCGACACAACTGCATCAAATGGCCGGATTCCCGACAGAGTGGACGTTCATGACGCAGGCCGGAACTGGCATTCAAGATGTGTAAGTTCATGCCGAACTGCGACTTAAGCGTGTGAGGCTAACCGACACGTCGCATTTGCGCGAGCAGTTTCTTGCGGAAGACTTCCGCCGGCGTTCGGTAGCCGAGGCACTTCCGCGGTGTCGAGTTGAGCCGATCGCAGATGTCCTTCAGTTCGCCGTCGCTGATCGACAGGGGAT
>NZ_JADYVE010000018.1 GCF_020193655.1 Ensifer sp. IC3342 | reverse complement strand
CTCCCACATTCTATAGTGCCTGGTGCCGGGGTAGCCGGCGACCCGCATGTTGCGGTCCGGCTGTTCGCTTTCTGTGACCACTCCCAGCCGAAGTGGTTGGACCTGGTGGAATGCCTCGGTCAGTCGCAGTACTGCTATGTCCCAGCTTCTGTCATGCGCGACTTTGAATGCACGTTTGACGAACGCACAATCCACCCCGACGCCATTTGACGCCGGTCGGTTCTCCGAGTTGTAGGCGCGATGAAACTGTGCCGACACCGCTAGCTGACCATCAGTGAATACGTTGTGAGCGCAGGTCAACAGATAACGCTCGCCAATGAGGGAGGCGGTCCCCCATCCGCCAAATCCCGGAAATTCGATACGGAGCAACCCGATCGCGTCGTATGGCGGGATATGTGTATTCGGTACATGTGGCATTAGGAGTGTCCTTGATCTCGTGGAGACATATTCGGTAGGGCAGGGTGCGGAATTCTAGGAACGTGGTCGCATCGGGGTGAACGATTGGCCCGTGTTGTCCCAAAGAGATCCGAAGAACTGGCCCGGCGCCCGAAAACCAACCAGGGGCGGGTTTGCGAAACTATCAATCGAAACCCGACCCTCCCGGGGCTCTGATGCCAAACCAGCACGCCCGCGAAGCTTGTCGTAAATCTTCTCGGCATACTCGATGTACTCAGTCTGTTCATTCGGCGGAAACTTCATGGCAGCAAGCTGTTCGCCATAGGCGAGTAGGAACGTGTTGAAGGTCAGCTTGGTCACGTCCACGCTCGACTTGAACGCAACGATTGCCATCGCGTTCTCGATCTTGCTTGTAATGCCAGATGCTTCAATTCGCCTGGTCCATGCTCGAATGTCGTAGCGCGCGATCCCGTAGTCCTGGACCACGATATAATAGCTGCCCATCTCCGCTTGCACGCCCTCGGCTGCTCCGAGGATCGCCTCGAGCCCCGTCGTCACCAGGTCAGCGATGCCGCTGATGATATTGTCCGAGCCGCCTGAGACAAATTTCTTCACGGCCCCGCTGACTTCGGTCGCAAGCTTGCCAGCCTCGTCTTTGACATAGGCACGGTATTCATTGTGGCGGGCGAGAACCTCCGTCACCGGAATTGTTCGGTTCTCCTTGTCGCCGGCGGTCCTCAGATCCTGCTCGACACTCTGTTTGAACTCGACGACCTTTTGCTCGCACAACTCACTCAATAGGTTGAGTAGCAGAGTGATCTCCTTCTTCTTGTCCGGAGCCGGATCAAGAGCATTTATCGCGTTCTTCAGCACAGCCATGACACATACCCCTTTTTCGATGGAGCGGTGACGAGCCGCGTACAGTCCCGTGTGCGGGCTCTCACCGACTGCTACCGCAAATTGTCCATACCCATATGCAACACCATTTCGTATATATGGTTGCCGCGACATGCACTGCCCCCTATGGTTGTCTTGAATCGACCAAATGTAAGCTGTAGTAGCAAACGTTATTATGGCAGTATTCCAGGAGACCTGCCTGTCAGCTCTTAAGCTCACATCACCAGCCCATGCCCGCTTTGCCACTGAGACAGGCCTCTACCTCAGCAAAGGTGCGAACAACGTCGTGGTGGATCCGGGCGCGGTTCTGCCGACCAGGCTGATGCTTGGCCCGGCACGAACAGCACGTGCTCGCGTTGGTCGCCGAATGCATGAGCAACAAGGAAGCAGCCGAGCGCCTATCGCGTTCGTCACGCACCATCGACGAGCAGGATGTGTGAGGTGACGATCAGCTGCCCGACCTGTTCGCCTTGTTGCTTGCCGAAGGGCGGTGAGTTCTCATCGGGCATTAACTACCTGGCGT
Source organism: Ensifer sp. IC3342 (assembly GCF_020193655.1). Lineage (GTDB taxonomy): Bacteria > Pseudomonadota > Alphaproteobacteria > Rhizobiales > Rhizobiaceae > Sinorhizobium. Next base: position 86,530 of record NZ_JADYVE010000018.1, on the reverse strand, counting down.
CGTCGAAAGCCCCGCGCATGCGGACCCGGTTTCTCCGTTGCGAACACTCCAGGGAGGCCATCACGAGAGCAGCTGAGCTTATAGCAAGCTACCACGCACTGCCTCGCTATCGACCCGCGGAGTGTAGTCCAGGCCGGGGACCTGAAACGCGGGCGATGCGGGATCCCATTCGAGCCTGCGTGTCGTGCTCGACAGGTCTGGCGCACCAACGACGAAGCGCTCGTCGTAGCGAGCGTAGAGCGTATCAAAGAACCCGCTCAGTCGAAGTGGGCTGTCCAGTTGCGGAAAACTTTCGAGCAGGCTGTTGCGCTCGTCGCCATGCATCTCGACGAGACCGAAGCCGATCGCTTCGTAGCGGCTGACATCGTCGCGGATGCCTCGTCGGCCAACGAGCTCTCGCAAAGCATTGTGGAAGCGGACGATGCCGGCCACCGGTGCCCCGCCTTCGGTAATAGCAATGTCGTTGGCGGCAAGCGTTTTTGTGCCTTCGCTCACAGCGCCGGCATCGTCGGCGACTTCCGCCGCATCATCGAGTGCTGCCTCAATCATCCGGTTAGCTCGAAGGAGAACAAGATACCCCAGAACGAGCGCCGCTGGTGCCATGAGCTGGCTGAGCTCGTCATTGACATTGTGGCGCGAGCAACATTTGAGGCTAAAATCGAATGGGGCCATGCGGAAGCCGAAGCAGGCCCCCCCGAGCAACCTCTGCCCGACAGCAGGGCTGGCGGATCTTAAGGAACTGCTCGCATTAGGCAATCAACATGAGGAAGATACTTCGCCGTCAGCAGGTGGCTGAGTCCGACGGGGCACAGTCGAGCGTTCTCGAATTCCACGAAACCTTACCGCCGGCACGAAAGCTGCGTTCTTGCCGCCTCCTTTTGAGCGGTGGTGCACCTTCGTGAGCGCTTTGGGAGCTATTGGCGCGGACGGATGCGGTCAAGCGTCAATGCACAGTGTGAATGGAGTGCTCAAGAAAACTGCGAATTCCATCTCGCTGGATCGTCGCAAGAAATTCGTCGAACGCTTCGCGGTCGCTGGCAAACAAATCATCCCAAACTGTCGAGTAGCCTTCTTGGTCGACGACCTCGAGTGTCCAGTCCGCGTTGGTCCCGGATGGGCGATATATGCCGATAGTGACCATGACGCCGTCGTCGACAAATTCCCCGGAGAATTCAGAAAACTCGTACTGCTGTTCGCTTTCAGACATCGCCATTTATAACATGTTCCGTCGGCGAAGACGATTGCCCGCTCACTTTCAATCACCTGCGTCGACGCATGGTTGCTTTTCTGGTTACTCCATTTTTTGTGGGGAAGCGGTGGGAGATTCGATGGGCCAAACCATTACCCCAGATCGCAGGTGCAAATCCGCCGTACCTCATGCGCGAGACGACGAGCTCGTCAAGCTTTGAAGCGGTCGAATGCGGTCAGGCGCTTGACCGGTGGATCTGCTTCATCCGAGTGATAGATTTGCGAGCGCAGATAACGAAGCTCATCATCGAGAGCCTCGTCGGCAATCTCGATCCACCAGGATTTAGGGCGGCCATCGCTGCCGTCCGACCAGCGATAGCCGCGCGCCCTGAGATGATCCTTCATGTCGAATGGGCTGTTTTCCGCAAAGACGCGAACACGGGATCGCAGGCTTGCTTCATAAAGCTCCGCAAACGGCGTCCGCCCCGGCTCTCCCCTCCCCTCATCGAGAACCTCGAGCAGGCAAAGCAGTCATCTTCGGCCCGATGGCCCTCATGGAAATAGCCTGCCTGCCCGATCAGGTAACCAAGCTTGGTGCCTTCGAACCCGCGTGAGGTCCAGTCGATTTCGGAGACGGAACAGGCCCACGCTTTCCCGGCAAAGATCGGCGAGAAGGCCTCGCAGAACGGCCGGTCGAAGCCGGCGTTAAGCGCGATGATGAGATCGGCAGGCTCAATGATGGCGCGCAGCTTTTGACGATCGATCGTCTGGCCCGCCACCATTTCGTCGGTGATGCCGGTGAGGCGCGTGATCTCGGATGGAATTGGAACGCTTGGTTGCTGCAATCCACCATAGACGCCGGTAACATCGCCGATCGTGCCGACCGCATCGAACGTGAACGCCATCGCGCCGATCTCGATGATCTCGTCCTTGCGAGGGTTGAGGCCGGTCGTCTCGGTATCGAGGATCACGCCGCACAGTGGAAACTCCGACCTTGGGATCGCCGCAACGGGACGAGGTTCGAGCTTTTTCAGGATGCGATATCGCCCTGTTGCCAGGAGTTGTCGCACCATATCGTCTTCGCTCAACGCGACCGGCAGCTGGCGCATCATCGCAGATGAACCAGCCAAAGGAACTGTCTCATTCGAAACAAACAGGTCGAACTGTTGCGTCATTCGTTTATCTCGAACCCATTCTCCAGCACGAACCTTCCGTCTGCATTGCCCTCCAGATTCGCTATAAGCCATCCGCTCGAACAAATCAGGGAGAAATCATTGAAACCGTGGAAATCAGCACTCGCAGCGACTTTGCTCTGTGGGCAATTCAGCGCGCGCAACAAATCGTAACGGCAGAGGGCGCCGCCTTCGCCATGGCCGCTCGTGACATGAACGAGGAAGCATTGATAGAAACAGCGGCCGCACTCGGCAAAGCCATCAGCGACGCCATGATTGAAGTGTTCGATGGTCTGTCGGCCGTGTGAGTTCGTATGGCTTGTCAGGAGCGTATTTGCACTGGACGCCAATCCCCCCAGAAATGAGCGTACCGGGCGCCCGGCAGCCAGGCTGCCGGCGCCCGTTCGCGCGGCCTGGCCGGTTAAAAGGCTTGCCGCAGGAAGGTTCAGTATAGCGCCGGCTATCAGCCGGGAACCGGGACCGACCGGCCCCGGCAAGCCGCTCCGCTGATGGAGGAAAGTTGTCTGTCGCAATCGGGGCACCCCTGCCCCTCACCGACCCGGCCGCGCCAGCGACCGGGCGATGTCGATGATGTCGTCCCTCGCCGCGGTCGGATCCTCCTTGTTCCAGGCGACACCAAGTCCGATCCTGAAGTCGACACCACGCACGGGCCTAAGCTCGAAATTGCGGTTCGGCAGGTCCCGCGTCCATTCCGGTGCAAAGCCAATGCCGAGGCCGGCAGAGACCAGTGACACCAGCGATTAGGTATCGTCGCAGCTATAGGCGATGTTGCCGGTCAGGCCGTGGGTCTTAAACATCTCGGAGAACAGCGCTCGGTATAGGAAAGGTTCTGACGGGAAAACGCGATGATCTTCTCGGATCGAAGGTCCGCGCGATCGATCTCGCTGCGAACGGCAAGTGGGCTCGTCCTTTCGACCGCCAGCAGATAGCGCTCATAGGCGATCGGGAAGAAGCGCAAGGAGCCGATGTTTTCGACCGGACGGATAAAGCCGAGATTGATCTGGCTGTTCTCGATCGAGCGGATGATGTCGCCAGTCGATCCGCTCGTGACATGCAGCTCGATATCCGGATACTTGCGGCCGATGCGGGCGAGAAACGCCGGCAGCACGCCGGTTGTCGCCGGATAGACGGTCCCGATCCGGATGGTGCGCGCCGCCTGGCCGGCGACCGAGCGGGCCACCTCGGCCGACAGCCCGACCTCGCCGAGGATCCGGACCGAGCGATCGTAGAACACCTCTCCTGCCCTGGTCAGTTCAACCTTGCGGGTCGACCGCTCGAACAGCCTGACACCGAGTTCCTTCTCGAGCGCCTGGATCTGGCAGCTCAAGGCGGGCTGGGCGATGTGCACCCGTGCGGCCGCGCGACCGAAGTGCAACTCCTCGGCCACCGCAACGAAATAGCTCAGCTGGCGTAGTTCCATGGAAGACTCTCGATCAAGTTTAGCGAAGCGCCATATTGAATACCCTTTGGGGGATCCGAAAACCGGGTTTATTGAGTTCGCTGGCTCTAACCAACTGGCGATCGCAATTATCCTCGTTTCACTCGATTGTTTACGGCCGAATGATCGACGGCCTCATTGCGGCGCGGAAGGCCGCAAACTTGACGCAAGCGGAAGTGGGCCACCGGATTGGCCAACGGCAGACCTTTGTCTCCAAGCTTGAACTCGGCGAGCGCCGGCTAGACGCAGCCGAGTTCGTCAAGGTTAGTAGGGCCATCGGTGCCGATCCTTACAAAATCATGCGGGAAGCTGAGCTAGATTAGAAGCCCCAGGTCGGCTCGCCGGGACCGTGTTCCGGTTGATACTTTATGCGATCTTCGTGGCCGAGAACGAGACATCCTCGCAACAAGCCGTGCACGGGACTCGTGAAGAACGGCTCCCTTCGACCCAGAGCGGTCATGAAAGAATGCAAAGTGAATGGCATGATGGAGCCAGATTGCAGACGCCCGACGATAGCGCCAGCAGCTCATCCCCTGCCGTCGGCGCTGAAGCTCTGGTGGCCGTGGCTAGACCATCCCTGCTTCCGCAAGAAACGAGACCATGAAGGCTGAAACCCTCTGCGGGTCTTCCCAATGCGGATTATGTCCATACCCGTCGAGTGTGATGGATCGCACCGAGGGGAATGCCTGGGCAAGCGCCTCGCGGTGCGAGCTATCAAAGAGCGGATCCGCCGAACCACCGATACAGAGCACCGGCGCGGTGACCTGCCTGGCGCTATGCCGGAGATCGGTTTCGGCAAAGCCATCCAGGATGCCATGCCAGACGGCCGCCGGCATCCTCGCTGCGTCCATCCTCATCTTCGACAGAAAGCCGGGCTTGACAGGTCGGCTGCAGGAATACCAGTCACGGAGAAATTGCCCCGCGGGGTCGATGGGGTCGCGAAGCGCGCGGATCCCGCGCGAAAGGCTCCTGCTGCCAAAATCTGGCCGCAGGCTTGCAGACAGAAGCACGAGCGCGCGCACGTGATTGCGACGCCGAGCGGCAAGCTCGATCGCTGTCATGGCGCCCATGGAATGGCCGATGACAGCAAGCTGCGAGAGGCCCAAGAACGCCAGCAACCGGTCAATGCTCGCGGCAAAATCACTGACGCGCATGCCGTCGCCCATAGCCGATGCACCGTGTCCGGGAAGATCGGGAATGATCAGACGGTAGCCGGCAAGAAAGGGCTCAAGCGCAGAAAAGCTGCGGCCGGTGTCAGAATAGCCATGCAACAGCAGAAGCGGTGGCCCGCTTCCGCCGCTATCGACGAAAGCGATCGGCCTTCCCCCTGGCAATTCGACGCGCCGCTTGCGACGATGCCATTCGTCCTCAATGCTGCACATCACAGGCCGAGCGCGGCAATCACCGCGGCAAGACCCGGTTGACCGTCGAACGTCGACACCGCGGCCAGCCAGGTTTCCAGCCGCTTTGGCTCGTCTTTGATCGATGCCAGAGCGGCTTCTTCCGGTTCCATTCCGTCGTTCATGATGTAGGCCATGCCACGGTTCTCGTAGTCGACATCAAAGACGAGATTGTTCAAAAGCTTCGCGACGTTGGGACACTCCTGCAGGTAGCCCTTGCGCACCTGGGTGGAAACCGTTGCCGCACCGAAATTCGGGCCATAGAACTTGTCACCGCCGGTCAGATATTTCATGTCGAAGACGGTGTTCATCGGGTGCGGGGCCCAACCCTGGAAAACGATGAACGACTTGTCGCGTGCCCGGCGGGTCACCTCCGAGAGCATGCCCTGCTCGCTCGACTCCACCACTTCCCATTCCTCAAGGCCGAGGGCCGGGTCCTTGATCGCGTCAAGCATCAGTTGGTTCGAGCCGGGCTCTATGCCGTAGAGCTTTCGTTCGAATTTATCGGCAAACTTTTGTAGGTCGGAAAAGTCCCTGACGCCAGCCTCCCAAGCGTAAGTGGGAACGGCAAAGGTGTATTTCGCACCCTCAAGATTGGTCCGAACCGTCTCGACCGAGCCATCCTCTTTGTACGGCTTGTAGTAGGCGACCATGGCAGGGTCCCAGTAGCCGAGAAAGACGTCGAGGTCCTTGCTCTTCAGGCTCGTGTAGATGACGTCGATACCGAGAAGCTGGCTCTTGGCCTCGTAACCCAGCGCCTTCAGCAAGGTCAGACCCACCCCGGTGGTAAAGGCAAGATCATTCCATCCCGGCTCAGCCATGCGCACGGTTTTGCAGCTTTTGGGCTCTGCCGCAAAAGCAGGAGCGGCAATGGCAACGAGGGCCAGCGCCGCAGCCCCGGCTTTCAGAGATCGCTTCATCGTGTTCCCCTTTGTCCAATTGGTCATTTTATTGACCCATGGGTCAATTATTGATCTTTCCGGAAAGTTTGTCAAATGTGAACGAAATGAGGGCGTAGAAATGAGACTGACCAAGATCAGCGATATCCGGAAACGCGAACTCAGACGGGCGGCGTTCGAGGTCCTGCAGCGGGAAGGCATGGCGGGGGCAACACTGGAGAAGGTCGCCGCTCAAGCAGGCGCATCGAAAGGCATCGTGCTGCACTACTTCGCGAACAAGCAGGAACTGTTCGAGCATGCGATGCGCGAGGCGAACGCGGCCTTGAAGGATGCCGTGGTGGCGCGCCTGAACCGCGCCACCACCCCGTTCGAAAGACTGGAAGCGATCATTGAAGGCAACTTCGAGGACCGCTTCTTCCAGCCTTCGATTTGCCATGCCTGGCTAGCGCTCTGCGCCGAGGTTCCGCGGGAGCCGCAGCTGGCGCGTATCCAAAAAGTAATTCATGCGCGGATGCGATCAAATCTAATGTCGGCACTGGTTCACCTCCTGCCGGAGGACGAATGCGATGCCGTTGTTCTTGGCATCACCGCACTGATTGACGGGCTGTGGCTGCGCCTCGGTCTGCAGGCGGCGGGCCTGACGCGTGAAGATGCACTTCGCCAGATGCGCGACTATCTCTCTCATCGGCTGCCCTCCGCCGCCGCACAAGCATCAGTTACCGATCTCTGAGGGCTCGCACGAGAGGCCAGCAATCGACCCGTTGCAGTCCTTGGGGCCGGACACCACGAATGGCTCGATTGAGCCCAAACCGGGACATAGCTCGCGACGACGCGCTTTAATCAGCGTTGCAAACCAACACAAGCTTGCCCCTCACCGATCCTCCGCCGATCAGTTCTTGTGCATGACGAGCCTCCTTCAGCGGAATCCGGGCAGCGATCATTGGCCTGATCGTTTTGTCCCGGAGCAGATCAAGCAGCGCGCTCAAATCTTCCCGAAACCAGGCGGGTCTCCACCGTTTCAGATACTGGATGCTGTAGGGGACGATGCGTCGCCTGCCGGGCGAAAGGAGAGCACGGAGTGCGTACCAGGCAGGGCGCAATATGCCGCGAAGACGGTGGCGCAAACCACCTGCCAACTGGCCCTTCTGCAAGAAGGAGGTGAAGCCATAAGCGATAACGCGGCCACCCGGTTTCAGGGCCTGAAATGAGCGCCAGACATTGGCTTCTCCCACTCCGTCGAAGACGATGTCCACGCCTTCACCGGTTAGGTGATGAATCTCTTCGACAAAGTCGCTCTTCTGGTAGTCGATCGGCGTGGCGCCCAGATCCAATACGATCTGCTGATCCGCCAGAGATGCGGTGCCATACATTTCCAGACCCGCCAAACGACCCAGCTGCAGCAAGGCGGTGCCGACGCCTCCGGCCGCACCATGAATAAGTGCCCGTTGTCCTGCTGAAGCATGTGCAAGGCGATGCATCATCTGATGGGCCGTTACATAGTTAAGCACAAGGCTCACAGCCTCGGCGGGATCAAGACCAGCGGGAACAGGAGTGAGTTCACTCTCTGAAAGGCAAATGTGCTGCGCATAGCCACCATGAATTGGCAGTGCCGCAACCATCTGACCGACCGTTGCCTGCAGTGTCCCCTCCCCGGTCTTGTCCACGATACCCACAATGTCCCATCCTGGCGTGAATGGAAGGGTAGTTTTTTCCGGGTGAATACCCTCCCGCATCAGCAGGTCCGCGAAAGAGACGCCGGCAGCGAGCACGCGCACTCGCACCTCACCTCCGCCCGGCTCTGGCGCCTCTTCCTCAACGGTTTCCAACACTTCCGGTCCGCCGAAACGACGAGCGACGATTCGGAGAGAATTCATGTCAGCCCCCTCGCATTGGACCCTGGTCTGCGGAGGCAAGCACGGGCTCCATCCACAGGTAAGCCCATCAGAAAGACTGCACCGATGGCACCGCGGTGAAATTGATCCACGTCAAACGAGAGAGCCCTGGTCGGGAGCGGAGCGGCACTCAGCAGGAGCGGAGGCGCACGGCAATCCTTGCTCGGATCAAGGAGAATCGCCGCGGGACGGTTAGAGTGTTTTAGCACCCACCTTGTCCATAAATGCCTCGGCGGCAATTGGAGCATTACGATGCTGCGACGCTGTTTCCTGCTCGGTTCATTGGGCGCCTTCGCGTGAGTCTGCGGCTTCGGCACGGTGCGGCCCTGGAGTGCCACTGATGCCAACGCGATCGTCAGAACGAATCCGGTGATGTGCGGGGCGGCGTTGCTGACGGGCGTTCATGTGTTCAAAGGCGTGTCAGTTGCCGCGCCTCCTTTCGGGCCCAATCGGCTCCGCCACCCGCAAACCACCTGAATCTTGGGACGGCATGTTGTGATGCGCTCGCATTCGGGCCGAAGTCGCCTCAGGTGGCCTATCCGCCGGGGATCGCCGAGCCTCTTGCAGGTCATGTCGCGATCACCGACCGGACAGGGCGTCGCAGCGAACGCGGCATTGGCTGAGCGTAGCCGAACCGCAGCACGAGGTCGGGCCGGCGGCTGCCCAACCCGAGGAGGGACTGCAATTCCCGGCGGAAGGACGGCACCTCGACCGGCTGGTTCAGATGCGCATGCCGGATGCCGAGCGCAGTCGCTTGCAAGGCAAATCGTTGGTAGCTGCGCCCCGCCTGAACCCAGTGCGCCGGATCGTCGCGCTCCGAAACGATCACGGCGAGCCCGCTGCTCGACCGGACTTGTCTTGCATAACGGTCGTTCTCTGCATCGGGCTTGAAGAGGGCATCGAACATAATCCGCCCAAGGAACGTCGGCAGCGACGGGTTGCCCGAACAGCCGGAATAGAGCCCGTCACCCGTCTCGATCGCCGCACGCGCGTTGAAGCGCAACCAGGACCTCAACTCCGCGGCAAAGGCTGGATCCGAGACCTGGGCAGTGTTTGCTGCAAGGATCAGTTCGAGAACCTGTTCGATTTTCGCGCGGTCTTCTATCGGCACCACTTGGCATCCGGAAACGCGCGCCCCGACTTCCAGTGCGCTGAGATCGGCGCGGGGTACCGGGTGGCCGTTGTAATCCGACCGCGTGCACTGGCGTTCCAGGATCGCGTTGAACAGGCTGTCGCGACTTCCCGATTGCCCGAACGCGATCTCGATTCGCTCGTCGCCGTCGGTGGCAAACTCCATCGCTGGGGCCCGCCCTGCAGCGCCCGCCGCGAGCATCAAGTTCTCGGCCGCGCACCCCAGTGAGGCGTAAAGGTGATGGTGATCGGAATCAGCGACAGGTAGAGCGCGCGCCATGTCGGGAAGGATGGCTACCCCCTCGGATGTCTGACGGAATCGCCAAGCCTGCGCATTATGGCTGTTGGCGGCGAGCGTAGCGTAACGCACGAGGCCCGTGAACTCGGCCGGATCTCGGTGGGACCAGAGCGCAGCGGTGGCGGCGGCGTAGTCAGCTCTCCGGCTCATCATGAGAGCGCCTCCTGCGGCAAGTGCGGCAGTTCCCCCGGCAATCAGGACAGATCGACGCGAGATCATGGAGCCTCCTTTGGCAATGATTGACCCGAGGCCTTCACTGGAGAGTGCTTGCCTGCGGCAGGTGTGGCCGGCGGATAATCAGCATGTCGGCGGCGACCAGGGAGCGAGACGATCGCCGTGGCAAGAAGCGGTACCTGCGGTGCTGCAAAACCGCCAAGCTTGTCGGCGGCAGCGAGAGCCTGCACAACGCCGTAGACACCCGGGAAATTGTGGAAGGCGATGGTCGCGTAGATGTCTCGCGAGGCGAAGAAGAACGCGCCCGTCAGGAGGCCCACAACGGTGAGGAGCACGACCATGCTGATCGTGTTAAACGGAGGACTGTGGGCGATGTGATAGATACCGAAGGTCACGCTTGCAACCATCGTTGCACCTGCCGCGGAGACCCAGCGGGAGCGGCCGAAAGCGCCCTTGAGGACGCCGCCCATCAGTGCCCAGCACACGAGCACCTTGGCGACGGAAACGGCAAACACCTGGGCATAGGCATTGAGGATCACCATCGGGTTCGTGGAGGGCGCTCCCTGGGCGAAATAAAGGGCGAGCCCAAGGGCGACGCCGACCGCAATCCACGACATCGAAGGCGAGCGCCGACCGAAACCCGTATACTCCCGCGTCGCGTCACCGGAGGAGAGTGTGAACCTCAGCACAAGAAGCGCGCCGACGGTACCGATCACCAGATTGGCGATCACGACGTAGGCGAGCCGATCGCCTCCCGCCTCCGGTCTCAGCAGAGTGTGGATGCGCCCCTCAAGCAACCACGTTGCAGCAGTCCAGACGAGATAGAGAGCAAACGCCCAGATCGTGGCTTTTCGAACCTTGGCGGGCATTCTGCGCCTCCGTGGATAACAACGGCCACCAATGCGTATCAAGGGGTCCGCGGTCGCGCGTTGATTTCCATCAAGATCCGAAGCGGGGGGGAATGACTGCGGTAAATCAACGCGCGCCGTTTGCCCTTGCATGTTAGCTAAATGCTTGCACGTCGGTCGCGGCTCATTCTTCCGCGCCATGAGAGAGCTTTACCCATTTCAAGCAGAGGGTATCCGTTTCGCGCAGTCTTTTCGTGTCGCGCATCTCCGCTCAGGAACGGGCACGATTTTGCATCCGCACCCGCGGCCTTCTTGCGCCAATCATCGAAATGGAGCGGTCATCTCAAGCACAGGAGGCTGGTGACAATCGATTGTGGGAGGTAGACGTTCCGTCCTGACGCTCGCTGCCGGAATTGCGGCGCTTGGAGCGGCGGGTTGCACCACAGTCCAGCAAGACTCTCGGCGGGAGCACCCCTACCAACGGTATCAGCGCGGGTTCGATACTGGCGGAAATATACGGCGAGCGGCCGATGTAGCCTTATCCTACTTCCTGCGGTTCCCTAAGATCGATTCCTGCCTTATCGCCAGGTCGTGGCCGATCCAACGGGCGAGCGGCCGGGCACCATTGTCGTCAATCTTGGCAACCACTTCCTCTATCTCGTCCAGGAGAACGGTCAGGCAATTCGCTATGGCGTCGGCTTGGGCCGCGCCGGATTCGAGTGCGCCGGGCGCGGCGTGATCCAATACGAGCGGCCATGGCCGCGCTGGACGCCACCCGACGAGAGGCGGCGGCCGGAACTTGAGCCCTACAGCATCGCCAGCGGCGGCATGGAGCCCGGCCTGACCAACCCGCTTCGGGCGCGTACGCTCTACATCTTCCAGAACGGGGAGGACACGCTCTATCGCATCCAGGGATCGCCGGAATGGTGGCCGATCGGCAATCGGTCTCATCCGGCTGTGTCCCGATGATCAACCAGGACGCCATCGACCTCTATGACCGCGTGCCAGACGGTACGCCGGTCGTCGTGACCAATCTGGCGACGGGGATGCCCATTCAGTCGTAAGGCAACTGAACTATAACTATTCTCAACCGCTTATGTAACGCACAAGCTGATCGATGTCGAATTCGCGGTCGGCGATGATGCTCTGCACGAGATCGCCGATCGATATCACTCCCACGAGATGTCCGTCACAGAGAACCGGTAGATGTCTGATCCGTTTCTCAGTCATCAGGGCCATGCAGGCCTCAGCGGACTGGTCCGGGTCCACGTAGACAACATCTGTTTCCATGACATCGTGAATCGGCGTCTTTGGTGATGCTCTGCCCCTTAAAAACACTTTTCTCGCGTAATGCCGTTCGGTAAATATACCAACGACGTTGTCCTCATCGTCTTTGACTAACACAGCTCCAACGTTTTTTCTTTCCATCATCTGGAGCGCGTGCAGCACCGTATCGCCGGGCCGGACGAAATAGACATCATGCCCTTTGGCGTCGAGGATGCGCTGAACTGTAGTCATGAAAGCCTCCGCCCCTTTCATCAGTGGCGACCAAAAACATAAGCATCAAATCGCAATTGGGTTCATTGACCAAAATCAATTGTCATGTCCTTCGCGCAAAGGAGATGCGCACCATTATGACCAGAGCTTCCGGCGACAATTCCGACCCTGCTACCGACGATCGTGCCGCGCCGCGGCAGCGATATCGACGTGATCCTGCTGGTCTATGATCGGGAATGTCCCGCCTGCGATGCCTACTGCCGCTGGGTTCGCGTTCGGCCTTCGGAATGGGGGCTGCGTCTCATCACCCCGTCGCCATGGCGCTCCACCAATCGTGAGCAAGGTATCTCGAAGGCGGGCAATCCGCGGCCGCGAGCGACGATGGTCGAATTTGCCTGGCCATCGCGGCACCACCAGCAGAACTCGAAGCTGACCCGCTGGTTTAAGGAGCGCATCGCAAGCAACGGCGTGAACCACAGGCCAACGATGGTCAATCCTAGGCAATTCCCGGCAAGGTTTTCAGTCAAGCTATCAGCAAAAGGCGCGGAATCAGCCTTGCTGTATCCTTAAGGCTGCTCAGTCGTCAGCATTGTAATCGACGCCGGCATCATCTGAATTTTCAGCCTCGAAAAATAGATTTCTGTTGCGCGAAACTGACCATCCATTCGTTACATTGAACAATGACGTCGATCGAAACAGTCAACAATCTTTCAATGTCTTCGCGATCCAAACTGCGTCCCCCTTCGGATTCCTTCACGAGCAACGTCAACTGCTGGAAGGCGAGAGCGGCGGAATCGGCGTGAACGGTGGTTATCGATCCGGAATGACCGGAGTTGACGTTGCGGACGTTATCTCGGCTCTGCGGACCTGTCTCACAGGTGTCACGACACCATGATCAGTATGCCGGCAATTGGAATGCGCATCGTTGCGTATGTCCCGGCAAATCATCGCCGCCGCTCGGAGGGCTCCATTGCCACAGCTCTTCTTCACTGATCTCTCCGCCCTGCATCGTTCGGTGACGATCGACGGCGTGGCGCACGAGCTGTCAACGGAAGAAATAGCGGCCACGGACAATATCGGGCTTGTCGAGGGGATGCCCTTCACAATGCGTTCAGTATGCCATCAGCCTCAAGCCCGTCGACGGGAAGTTCAAGAGCGTCATCGGATTTGTCAGCAACGTCGAGGCAAGCAGGCTGCGCGCGCGGCGGAACGCTGGTATGACGCCTTCACGCACCACGTGTTTGGCTGAAACGAAACTCAGCTCCGCTCGACGGCCGGGCCGGCCATTGCGGAAATGCCGGTGCCATTGTGGGTATGCTCCGCCTTGGTGCCGGATCGTTGCTCCGGGATCAGCACTGGAACAGGATCGGGCAGCCGCTCCAGCCGTAGCGAGTTCACCACCACGAGGATGCTTGAGCCGGCCATGACCGCCGCCGCAAGGACTGGCTGCAGAAGTCCGAATGCTGCGAACGTCAGCGCGACGAGGTTGTAGCCGAACGCCCACATAAGGTTCGTTAAGATGGTTCTGCGGACCGCCCGGGCCACGTCGACGATCCAGGGCAGCATCCACAATCCATCCGCAGGCAGCACGAGCGCCGCAGTCTCGCGGGCGAGGTCGGTGGCGGAGCCGACGGCGATACCGACATCTGCGGCGGCCAGAACCGGCCCGTCATTCAGTCCATCGCCGACCATCGCCATCGACCCGTGATTGTGACGGAGCCGATTCAGGGCAAGCCGTTTGGCCTCCGGCGAAAGGCCCGCTTGGACGTTCTTGATCCCAACCAGGGCCGCGATCCGCTCCGCCGCTTGCGCGAGGTCGCCGGTCAACAGGGTGGCATCGAGCCCGCGCTCCCGCAGGGCCGCGATCGCGGGCTGCGCCTCGGGAAGCGGTGAGTCATCGAGCGACAGCACGGCGTATACGCGCTCGCCCCAACCGACATAGACCACCGAATGACCGCTCGCTTCCAGCAACCGCCCACGCTCGGCCAGCGACGTGGGAAGCGGCCAGCCCAGATCTTTCATCAATCTGCCGTTCCCTACCGCCACGGGCCGGCCTTCGGCGCTGCCGCGGATGCCACGGCCAGGAACCGTCCGAACACCGTGGGTGACGAGCGGCGTGATGTCGCGCTGAGCGGCGGCTGCCGCGATGGCCCGCGCCAGACCATGCTCGGAAAGTCGCTCCAGACCGGCGGCGCGCGCCAGTACTTCGTCGATGCCGACCTCCTCGCGATCGACGCCGACGAGACGCGCTTTGCCCGCAGTCAGAGTGCCGGTCTTGTCGAAGGCGAGCAACCGTACACGCGCGAGAGTCTCGAGCGCGCCGGGGTCGCGGACGAGGCAGCCGTGCCGCGCCAGCCGACCGATGCCGAGAGAAGTCGCCATCGGAGCAGCGAGGCCGACGGCACAAGGACAGGCAACCACCAGCACTGAGAGGCCAATCAGCAACGCCCTATCGAACGGCAATGACTGCGCCCAGTAAACAATCGTTAGACCGCCGAGGGCGAGGACCAGCGGCACGGACACGCCCACGACGCGGTCTGCAATGCGCTGGGTTGAACTGCGATGGCCCAGCGCTTCGCGCACCGACCGGCAAATCCGCGCCCAGCGGGTTGCGGTTCCCTCACCGCTGCTTTGGATCAGGAGCGGGCCGTCGATATTGATGCTGCCGGCAATCACCTTGGAGCCGGCGCCCTTTGTCACTTGCCGACTTTCTCCGGTAATAACGGCTTCATCGGTGTTCGATTCCCCCTCGATAACCACGCCGTCGACCGGAATGCGCTCGCCTGGCCGGACCCGCACCAGCATGCCGGCCGACACCTCCCGCACCGGACGGCGGATCTCTGCCGCGCCATCGACCACGGTCGCGCTTTCGCTTTCTGCGGCCAGAAGAGGTTCGAGGTCGCGCGCCGCCCTCGCGCGGCCAACAGCCTCGAGATAGCGGCCAACGGTGAATAGCATCAGCACCATCACGGCTGTATCGAAATAGACATGCGTGCTTCCCTCGAAAACGGCAAACGCCGAATAGAGGTAAGCGGCAGCGACGCCAAGCACGATGAGTGCCGACGACGTCACTCGTCCCTGAATGCCATTGAGCCACATTTCGCGCAGATAGGGTCCGCCGAGAATCACCACCGCCGGCGTCGCGAAGATCCAGAGCAAAAAGTGAACCCACGGCAGCACGCCCGCATCGATCCCGGTGAACGCGTCCGAATAGAGGAGGAGGCTGAACATCATGATATTCATGGAGAGAAAGCCTCCCACGCCAAGCTGGATCAGAAGCCAGGCGGCTTCCCACTCTTCGTGCCTGCCGCTCTTCACCTGAAAGGCGATGCAGCAGCCGTAGCAGCAGAATGCGCAAGCCTCACCGTTGAGCCTGCGCTCCATCGGGCGCAGGCCGACGGGCAGTGAACAGTGGCTACAGAGTATGTCGTCATGCGCAGTCATGCGGGATGTCCGTTCAGCCAGGCAAGGCCGATATGCGCGTGAGAAGGCAAGAGACCACGGCCGAGCGTGATGAGACCGAGCAAAAGAATAAAGACACCAGCCAGCCGCACGCCGCGCCGCCGCGAGGCTGGCCCGAGTATCCGGCCAACGCCACCCATCATCAACATAGCGGGGAAGGTTCCCAATCCGAACCATGCCATGACAAGGAACCCGGGAAGCGCTCCGGCGGTGCTCGCCGCCTGGGCGGCGAAGGCATAGACCAGGGGACATGGCAGGAAGCCGTTGAAAACGCCAAAGGCGAGCGGTGCGGCGCTGCTCCGGGCCGTCAACAGACCGCGCAGGGACAATGCAAATGTGCTGCCGCCAAATCCGATCGCGAGTCGATGAAAGACCTGCAACAAGCCGAAGAACTGCAACGCCATGGCAATCATGAGCACGCCAGCGACGATCGCGAGAATTCGTTGGCCGATGTCGAGGGTGCCGTTCAATAGCGGCGCCGCCGTTAGACCTTGCGTGGTGCAGATGACCTGACCGATCGCACCCGCGAGCCCGCCCAAAAAGCAATAGGTTGTCAACCGGCCGGTATTATAGAGCAGGTGGCGAAGGACGGTTGCGCCTCCGCCTCGCTGGTCGCGGCCCAGCGCGCAGGCAAAGCCGCCGCACATGCCGATGCAATGAAAGCTGCCTGCAAATCCAGCGGCGAAGATCACGAGGTAGTAGATCATTGGCGTTTTCGCTGCGCCGCTATAGCCGCACAAGATAGAAAAGATAGACGATAAAGCCGACGGTGCAGCCGCCATAGATGAGGAAGCCGAGCATCTGCGGCAAGCCGGCGTCAGCGAGCTTGAAGACGGTGTCCTGTAGCATCCACTGCTCCTATGTCAGCCGAAATAAAGACGAAGCACGTTTACCGCCACCTCGAAGACCAGGAAAAGGAGGTTCAATGCGGCGACGCCAAGGAGAATTCTGGCTATCAACATCTCCATCACTCCTGCCTTACCAGCCCTTGCGACAGTCTTCTTAGAACAAACGGCCGGGGCCGAGCCCGCCCCAATAAACATACATGTAATACAGCCCCCATACGAACAGCAGCACGTAGACGACGAGAAGCCATAGCGGAATGAATCCCACGCGCGCCTGTATCAGGCCGCCGGCATAGTCCTCCAGTTCAGGGTGCGAGCTTTGACGTACTTCCAGTTCCGGATGCGTCGGCCTCTCCGGATCGCTGCTCTGCAGATCGCTCATTTTCCATTTCCCTTTCAAAAAACCCGTTGGCGGCTTTGTCGGTGCCGCTCATCGCGCCGGATAGGACGCCCCAGATGAACAAGAACAGGGCCGCCAGGCTCATCAGCATGGCCCCCACATAGGGTCCGGTGACTTCAAAACCGAGCATGCGCTAACCTCCGTCGAGTGCCTGTTCCTCGCCGGGCGGCGCTGGCGGACCGGAAGCCGGCACCGACGGATCGGGTACATAGGCTCGCTCAGGCTTGTCAGCGACCAGTTCCAGATCGTTCAGCGCCGCGCGGGCTTCCTTCTTGATCGAGAGCGGCTGCAGCGAGAGCGGGTCTTTGTAGGCGGAAAGCGCCACCACGAAATAGGAAAGCGCCCACCGGTCCTCGTCCGGAAAGGCGTTCCGGTAGGACGGCATCGGCGTGCCACTGAGGCCGGTAGTTATTGTCCGGAAGATGTCTTCGACGGCCGGGCCAGACTTGAACTGGCCGCTGGTGAGGTCGGCCGGCACCATCGGGAAGCCGAGATCATCCTTGAGACCAGCGGCTTTCTCGCCATCGCCCTTGCCCCCTTGACCGTGGCACTCCCAGCACTTCGCGGCCTGCCAAACTTCCTTGCCACGGTCCAGCATCGTCTGGGACGGGGTCGGCGGGCGCCCGATATACAACGGTGGGCCAGGCGGTTCCTCGACGAAGAAAGCGTAAGGACCGGCGGGATCGGAACGGTCAACCGCTAGCTCATACTTGATGTACTGGATCACCGCCAGCCGATCGTTGAGCGGCAGTTCGTACCAAGGGGGCATCGCCGTGCCGCGGATGCCGCGAGTAATGGTGCGCAGCATGTCGCCGTCCGTGGGCAGGGGCTCCTTTGTCAACCTGAACTTGAAGACTGCGGACGTGAAGTCCCTGGGCCGCTGGTTGAACATAAAGGTGGCGGCCGGCCCGTTGCCGTCGCCTTTGACACCGTGGCAACCGATGCAGCGGCGCTCATAGACTTCCTTGCCGTAAGCAATCCATTCCGCGGAGCGCGGCATCGTCGCATCCATGACCTCCAGGCTTTGCGGCTCGAAAAGATCGCGCCATTTACCCCGGTTCGTGCCGAGCTTCTGGACGTAGGAAACGAGCGCCGCCAACGATTCCGTTTCCGCCGCGATGCTGACGGTTTCTCCTGTGTATTCGTCGTTCGGCGTCAGGATGATCGGCTTTCTTTCGCGCGCCTCCAGCGGCACGAACAGCAACCCGTCCGCATTCGGCGTCAGCTGGATCGCTCGTTGGCTGTCGAAGTCGAATAGGCCTTCGGTGACCTCTGTCCTTTCCACGGTCCGATTGCCAGCGCCGTCGTCAACGATACGGACGGCTGCATCGGGCTCGTGGAAAAGGCCGCGATACGGCGCCATTATCGAGTCCGGCACCAGCATCCGCGGATTGTAGAAGTGCGCCAGGTGCCATTCGTCGCTGTATTTCAGGCCGACGCGCGTCAGGTCCGGTCCGATCCGGCGTGTGCCAAACAGGTGCGGCACGTCATAGGCGTATTCGCCCGCCTCGCTGACCGGTCCCCAGCGGCGGATCTCGCCGGTCACTGGCCGTACGAATTGCGAATGGCAGTACCAGCAGCCTTCGCGCAGGTAAATATTGCGACCGCGAAGCTGCTGCTCGGTGTAGTCCGTCGCCTCTGAAACCATCCATTTCAGCTGGCCGAAATCCGTGCGCACCACCGAGGTCACGCGCGTAGTTCGCGAGGACGGCTCCACGAAGGGCAGCACGCCCTGCGTGATCACCGCTAGGGTGATGCAGAAGACGCCGGCGAACAGCGCGAAGAAGCGAACGTTCACTGTGCGGGCCCTCCAGCCGGGGCCGGGATGGGCGGCTCCACCGGCCCGCGGACGCGTCGCGACTCAGCCGCCGGGCTGGTCAGCGCGGTCAGCATCAGATTCAGCACCAGCAGCGACATGCCGATATCCATGCTAATGCCTGACAGGGTCCGCGCCAGCCAGTAGGGCTTCACCCAGACGAGCGAATCGAGCCATTCGACCCCATTCATCCATTGATAACCCTGCTGCAGCCCGCCCGCTGTGAGGATCAGGCCCATGGTCGCGATGCCGACCGTGATCAGCCAGAACGACCAGTTGCCAAGCTTGAATGACCAGAGTTCGCGCCCGAACAGCCGCGGCCAAGTGTAGACCAGGCCCCCCATCGCCCAGACGACGAACGTGCCGAACACGGTAAGATGCGAATGCGAGATGACGAAATCGGTGAAATGGGTCGGCTGCTGCAACTGCCGCAGCGCCTCGGTCGAGCCTTGAAAGCAGCCGACGAGATACATGAGCGAGCCCATGATTAGGAACTTCGCCGGCAGGTTCCTGCCGAACTCATGCCACTTGCCCATCATGGTGCCGAAGAAGTTCACCAGCACCGTCCACACCGGAATGATCAGCAGCATCGACGTGACGACGGCCAAGGTCTCGGCCCAGTCGGCGATAGGGCTGTAGAGGTAGTGGTGGATGCCGACGAACGGGTAGAACAATGCCAGGGACCAGAAGCCTACCAGCGAGAGCTTATGGGCATAGAGCGGATTTCGGGCGCTGACCGGCAGGAAATAGTAGATGATCACGTAGCCTGCGGGCGTTAGCCACAGCCCGACGATGTAGTGGAGATAGAGACCGTGGAAGGCGGCGCTGTTGATGCCGGAGATCGTATATGGCAGGATGAAGCTTCCAAGCACGAAGTTCATCGTCGTCCACACGAACGTGGCGATCAGGTACCATAGCGCGACATAGATCGCAGGCTCGAGCCTTCGACTGATCGTGATCAGGAACTGCGCGGTAGCAACAGCCACCACGATGAAGAATGCGACCTTCGCGTAGAGCGGAAGCTCTCCGGCTTCCAAACCGTCACTGTCGCCGATCAGCAAGCCGACCAAGCCGGCAAGTGTTGCGATGTTCCAGACCCATGCGAGAAGAACCGACCACTCCGACCATATCACCCGCACCCCCGACAGACGCGGCACGAGATAGTAGCAAAGGCCGATGAAAAGCGTCGAGAAGGCGCCGAAGATGACACCGTTCACGTGGACCGGGCGCAGCCGGCCGAAGGTGAGCTCGAGATTCCCCGATCCGAGATAGTCGGGGTAGTTGAAGGTGCTCGAGATCAAGACACCGACGGATGGCGTCACCATCAGCCAGAACATGCCGAAATAAAGCCAGGTCCGCACCACCCGGTTGTCGACCAGCGCATCCAGGTCCACATTCGCGAAGTTGCCGCGCAGCACCATCCCAGTCTCTGCCACCGCATAGACCTCCCCCGCGCGGTTTCTGGGCCGCACGACTGCTTCAACCCCACCCTTCCGCCATCGAGGCTCAACCCGAGAACTCGCGTCGCACTCCTGAAGCCGGTGCCCGGGCTATCGACGAGACTAGTATCTACCTGGCACCAACAACGAGCCGGTGTTCGACCAGGTGATGTACGCCTCGAGCGCCTTCATCGCCTCAGATTCGGGATCGATCTTCTCGCCCTGGTTCGGCTTCTCGATGCACCAGTAACGCACTCATCGTCATAGAAGCCACCTCCTTCATGAGGACGAGGGGCAACTTTCAAAAATAGAGCTAAAACAGTACCATGTCTAGCCATGACGGAGGTCACGATTATGCAGTTGATCGACGCGTCGCAAGTTGTCATCCGGAAGGAGAGCGGCCATGCAAAGACATACAAAGGAAGCTTCGGAGCTTAAGGAATTGATCCTCGCGGATCTTCATAAGGAACCGGGATGCGGGCACGTCACCGATTTTGTGATTCAGCGGCTCGAAACCAAGGAGAACGGGGCGAACTGGACTGTCAAATATCTGGATCCTAATCAAGATAAGGTCTGCGAGACCATTCTGATGAACATTGCACGAATGTTGCAGCTCAACTTTGACCTTCCTGAACGCGGGTCGTGAGTACGATGCGAGCGGGCTCCGCGCGCATCGCGCTTCGACATAATTCTCTTGCAAACCGGCGGAATGAGCTAGAAATCAATGTCGAGATTGTCCTCGTGATCGTGGTGTCCGGGAAGCTCGGGCGGCGGCGGGCCGGGCACCTCGGCCACCATCGCCTCCGTCATGATCATTAGACCGGCCATTGAAGCGGCACCCTGAAGGGCCGTGCGCACAACCTTGGTGGGGTCGACAATGCCGGCAACCAACAGATCGCGAAACGTTCCGGCTTGCGCATCGTAGCCCCATCCGTACTCATCGTTTTGGAGAATTCTAGCGGCGATGACCGAGCCGTCCTCGCCCGCATTGGACGCAATCTGCTTCGCCGGCCATGTTACGGCTTCCCTGACGATGTTAATGCCCGCCTGCTGATCGGGGTTCGCGGCTTTCAACGTCCGGATCGCCTTGCTTGCGCGCAACAGTGCGACGCCACCGCCAGGCAGGATGCCCTCCTCTACGGCGGCACGGGTGGCATGCATGGCGTTGCGAATACGGTCCTTCTTTTCCCTAATCGCCGATTCGGTCGCGCCGCCGACTCGGACCACGGCAATCCCGGCGGAGAGCCGTGCCAGCCGCTCCTGAAGTTTTTCGCGATCAAAGTCGGACGTGCTTAGTTCGAGCTGCGCCTTGATCGCGGCGATCCGCGCAGCGATTTCCATGCTTGACCCGCCTCCTTCCGCGATCGTGGTATTTTGTTTGTCTACCCTAATCTTCCGGGCACGACCGAGATGGTCGAGTGATATGCTCTCGAGCTTAAGGCCTAGATCCTCCGAGATAACCGTTCCACCGGTGAGCAGTGCAATGTCCTGCATGATCGCCTTGCGGAGCTCGCCATAGGCCGGCGCCTTGACAGCAGCCACTTTGAGGCCGCCGCGGAGCCTGTTGATAACAAGCGCCGCCCTGACTTCAGCCTCGATGTCCTCGGCGATGATGAGAAGCGGCTTGTCAGCCTGTACCACCTTCTCCAAAAGCGGCAAAATTTCGCTAAGGCTTGACAGCTTCCTCTCGCAAACGAGGATAAGTGCCTCTTCCATGTCCACCCGCATTTTGTCTCGATTGGTGACGAAATAGGGAGAGATGTAGCTGCGGTCGAACTGAATGCCGGTGATAACTTCGCTTTCGGTTTCGAGCGATCTCCCTTCCTCGATCATGATCACGCCGTTGTTGCCGACCTTCGCCACCGCCTCGGCGATGATGCGGCCGATCTCCCGATCTCCGTTGGCCGAAATCGTCGCGACCTGCGTGATCTCGACGTTTGAAGCGACAGCTCTTGCATTCTGTTTTAACTCCGCGACGACCGCCTCGACCGCACGATCAATCCCGCGCTTCAGGTCCATCGGGTTCATGCCAGCAGTGACCGCCCGTACACCGCCCCTGAGGATTGCGTCGGCGAGGACCACCGCTGTCGTCGTTCCATCGCCCGCCTGATAGGAGGTTTTGATGGCGACCTGTCTGAGCAACTGAACGCCCATGTCCTCGAACCTGTCCTCGAGTTCGATTTCCCTCGCGACCGTCACGCCGTCCTTCGTGATTTTCGTGCCAAAGGAGCGGTTGATGGCTACGTTTCGACCGCGCGGCCCAAGCGTTACGCCGACAGCACGCGCAAGCGTGTCGATGCCATGCAGCATGCTGTCGCGCGCCCGGAAAGCGAGCCTGATCTCTTTGGCTGTCATGTCTCCCTCCCTTTCTTGCGTCGTGCATCTGAGCGGATGGCCAAAGGACGCAAATAGCGCTTTTCAATTGGCGCGGTTCTTTAGGGGCTTACGCGATGTCTCTTCTTTCCGCCGCAGGGGCGGCACTTTCGCGTGGCAACCCGAGTTCATCCCAAACCTCGCTGAGCGCGGCCACAAGTTGACTGATCATGATGTCGTCATGGCACGGAGAAGGCGTGATGCACAGCCGCTCGGTTCCCCTCGCCACGGTAGGATAGTTGATCGTCCGGATGTAGATGCGATGCTCGGCGAGCAACATGTCGCTCGCCGCCTTGCACTTCGCGGCATCACCGACCCGCACGGGAACGATGTGACTGCCACTGGCCATGACGGGCAGCCTCGATACCGGTGCTCGGCATGGAGATGGGCCGTCGCGTCGGCGAAGAAGCGATCGTATCGAGCTGTCACGAGACAAGCGTTCAGACATGGCCTCCTTGTCTCCGAGTTGCAACCGTTCGGCCATTCACTCACGATGCTTCGTCATCACTTGCCGCAGCATATCGGCCATGGAATCGGCGGACATACCGGCTCGCAAGCCGCGAACGAACTTGCCCTGAGGGTCCATGACGTAGACGTAAGTGCTGTGGTCGACGATATAGTCGGCGCCTGTTCCCAGCAGATGGCGGCTGCTGTAAGCGCCATACATCTGCGCCACCGCGGCGATCTGCTCCCCGCTTCCGCTCAATCCCAGAACCCGCCGGTCGATGGCGCCGGTATATTGCCCCATAACAGCAGGCGTATCGCGTTCGGGATCGACTGTGATGAAGATTGGCTGCACCTTCGCTGCCTCGGGGCTAAGCCTGTCGAGAGCGATGGCAATCTCGCTCAGCGTCGTTGGACAAAGACTCGGACAGGAGGTGTAACCGAAGAATACCAGCATCCATCTGCCGCGGAACTTCGCGTCAGTCACCACGGCGCCAACCGGTTCGATGAGACTGAACGGTCCGCCCACGGTGACCGGAGACGCTGCGAATCCAGGCACGGTGCTTACGAATACCGCAGCCGAAATCAATCCATGGAGAACCGCGCGTCTGCAAGTCGAAGCCCAAAGCAGATCGTTCCGCCTCTCCATGTCGTGCCTCCTCATCGCGGGCCAACATCCTTCGCTGCACGCTCTCAGCGGCGATGCGAACCGGATGCCTGGCGAGGCCGAAGAACTGCTCCGATAGCTCAGCCTTGCAATGGATACGAAGAGATATGACGCGGCCGGGTGTTTCCCGCTGGCGTCTATCTATATTCGTCGCCAGCCCTGCCAAAAACGCGATTTCCGCCTTGATATTAGAATCATTCTGAATGAGAATACAACGTTTCCTTCAAGGCGAGGGAGGCTTGCTGTGACAAAGCGCCGCTTCTTCTCTAAGTTTCTTGGGACTGCTGCGGTTATGATGATCGCACCGCCGGCTCTAGCCTATGAGGTAAGCGCCGTAACCGGAGGCGGGTCCATTGAAGGCGTCATCGTCTATCGCGGCGACGTCCCGACCACCAAGATCATCCCGACAAAGGATATTGAGGTTTGCGGGCAACCGCGGGATGAACCGCTAATCCGCGTTGGCGCCGATCAGGCGGTCGAAAGCGCGGTTGTATATCTGGTCGACGTCGCGTCGGGAAAGGAATGGCCCGCACCCGGCAAGACACCCGAGCTGAACAACCTGAAATGCCGCTTCGAACCCCAAGTGCAGGTGATCGCCGCAGGCCCGCTTGACGTAATCAACTCGGACCCGATGCTTCACAACACGCACGGCTACTACGGCAAGCGCACCGCCTTTAACCTGGCCCTGCCGAACAAAGGTCAGCGCATACCGGTTGAATTGCCGCGGCCGGGCACGGTGCGCATCGACTGCGACGCGCATGGCTGGATGGAAGGCTGGATTTACGTGGTGGACAATCCCTACTACGCGGTTACCGGCGCTGACGGCAAGTTTTCCATCACTGACATTCCGCCGGGCGACTACAAGCTCGTGGCAGTGCAGCCCTTTATCGGACCCACGGAAATGCCCGTCAAAGTCGAGGGCGGTAAAGCTACCAAGTTCGATATCGAGCTTAAGAAGAAGTAGCACGAGTAACGTGTCGGCGTAACAAAGTAAAGTAAAGAACAAGAAAAGCACTGACTGGCTTATATGCCATGTCTGCCTCTGTGGGGCCGAGTTCTTCTTTTCGGCCTGAGAGGAGGATTCGTCATGTCCGACGAGCTTGATCGCATACGTCGCGAAATGCATTCGGTACTGCAACCCGAAGGGGTTCGGCCCGACGACTCACTGAAAATTACCCGCCGCACCTTTATTCACGGATCCCTGATATTCGGCGCGGCAACTGTCGGCCAGGCCTTCGCCTGGTGGCCGCTGCTCAACACGCTCGATATTGCTCACGCGGCCGAGACTCCCTTCAAGTTTGCCTGGATCTCCGACACCCATCTCTATCCAAGATCCCTGAACACACGCTTCGTAGACAAGGTGGTGCGTGCGGCCCAAGAAGTCCAGGCGATGGATCCGCCGGCCGATTTCCTGATTTTCGGTGGTGACCTGGCCCAACTTGGAAAGATCGAGGAGTTGGAACTCGGCGTCGACCTGCTGAAGGAGATCAAGATCCCGCAACATTACATCCCCGGCGAGCACGATTGGTACCTCGACATGGGCAAGAAATGGGGCGAGCTGTTTGGCCAGCCCAACTGGACCTTCGACCATAAGGGTGTGCGTTTCATTGGCCTCGACACCGTCAGCCGCGGACCGGACTATTGGACGGCCAAGAACATGACGCCCGAGGAGCGCATGGGCCATATGGCCACACTCGACGGCACCGTCGCCGGACCATGGGCGGGCGTCGGCCGGGATCAGCTCGACTGGATGGAAAAGACCCTCGCCGATTGGGACAAGCAGCGCCCCGTCGTCATTTTCAGCCATAACCCGCTCTACGAGTACTATCCGCCGTGGAATTTCTGGGTGCGTGACTGGCGCGAAGTCCATGAGGTGCTGAAACCGTATGCCAAGGTCACGAACATTCACGGTCACGTGCACCAGGTCCTCTACAACGAGATCGGGACGTTGCGTTCGATTGGGATGTTGGCAACGTCCTGGCCGTGGCCCTATGCCCCGGAAGGTTTGCCGAAGCTCACCAAGCCGATGATCCGTGTCGACCCCGGCGATCCCTATGATGGAGTCGGCTGGAGCAAGATCGATGTGGCGGCCAACGACCAGTTGGAAACGGAATATATCATGTGGGGGCGCAAGGAAGTCTTCGTGCAGTCCCCGGAAGACCATGACAAGCATGTTTCGGAGGTTATTCGCCCAAGGATCGCCGACAACATGTGGCCATATCGTTAGCGGAGGAAGGGTCATGACAACCCATTCGAAAATCCGCTGTTCACTGCGGCGCTTCCCCTTGATTGGGGGAATTGCCATTGCCGCCGTTTTCGCGGGACCGACCAGCGCCCATAAAGATCCGGTAAAGCCGGAGCAATTGAAGGCTTATCAGGAAGTGTTCATGGAAGAGGTCAGGAAGGGTGACCTTCTCTTCCATGGGGACCAGAAAATGGCCGAGCAGCTAGGCGTTGCCGACGACCTCTCCAAAACTGGCATGGCCTGCGCGATGTGTCATCCCATGGCGTCCGACACACACCCCCAATCCTTCCCGAAGTTCCAGGCGCAGATCGCCAAGTTCGCGACCCTCCGCGACATGATCAACTGGTGCATCGAGAAGCCGAACCAGGGTGTGAAGATCGATCCGGAATCCGAGGCAATGAAGGCGCTCGAAGCATACATCACGTGGTCCAACACCGGTTCGGTGCTGCAGCCGGGCAAGTTTTAAGGCGGCCGCTGTCCGGACGAGCGGCTACGGGCATCCTTGCGTGGACCCGAACTGGCGCGAGGAAGAGGAGGCATGTTGACGGCGGCTTCGGATGTTGCCTTGGGTCGTCGACATGGCCCGCGCGGTTCGCCGGACCGTTCTCGCCAATCTCCTCTGCGCCTTTGGCTACAATCTCATCGCATTGACCGGCGCGGCCCTCGGATTTCTGAAGCCCGATTTTCGCGGCGGCCCTCATGCCGGATCGAACGTTCTCGTCGTTATGAATTCGATGCGGCTCCAGCGCCTGCCAGACCCGGATCCATCAGAGATCGCTGGTCGGCAGGTTCAGGTATTCCTTCAGGAGCCTCCGCCGAACACGTCCGCAGTGAAGGCGGAATACCAGCCCACGGCGTGATGGGCGGTGCGGCGGCGGACCTCAGCGCTCTCGCCCACCTTGCTGATGAACATTTTGACGGTTTTTATTCTTCCGCCCTCGGGTGCGAAGGTGAGAGCATTGGTGAAAGCGTCGTCGGGCGCTAGAAACGTGTAGCACGAGTTGAACAGGTGCGGCGGAAACTGAGGCGAGCCCGTGAGGGAAGCCGCAATGGCAAAAGCGCATGCTTTGGCCTGGCTGTTGGCAGAGAAGGCAGACTTCGGCATGTCGCCGCCGATAATTGAGTCGCCAACGACATGGATGCCGGGCTGCAACGTCGACTCGAACGTCACAGGATCGACCGGGCACCAGCCGGATGCGTCAGTGAGACCTGCCTTCTCGCCGATGAGCCCCGCCTTCTGGGCCGGAATAATATTGGCGACCGCCGCCCTGAACGTCTCGCCTTCTGTCACCACCGATCGCGCCGCGACATCTACGGCTTTGATGGCCCCGGTGAACTGAGACGGTAGCCATTCAATCATGCCCGGATAGTGACGCGACCACGCATCCTGGAACAGTTCCTGACCCGAAAACTTATCCTTCGCGTCGAGAATGAGTATTTTCGATTTCGGTTTGAACTGCTTGAAATAATAAGCGGCCAGCGAGGCTCGCTCATACGGGGCCGGCGGACAACGGAACGGGTTCGGAGGCGCAGCGATAACGAACACACCGCCGTCGTCCATGCTTTCGAGTTGCCGGCGCAGCAGTTCACTCTGGGGTCCGGCAATCCAGGCATGCGGCATGATCTTTGCCGCTGCCTCATCATAGCCCTCGATCTCGCCGAACTTGAAAGCGATCCCCGGGGCGACGACGAGGCGGTCATAGGAGAGCCTTGTGCCGCCGCGAAGTTCGACAGCCCTTCCTGCGGGGTCGATCGCCACCGCTCTGTCGCGGATGATTGTTATGCCGTGGCCTTCGGCCAGCGTCTCCAGGCCGAAAGTCAGGGAGGCGAGCGAGCGAAGACCGGCAAGGTAGAGATTGCTGAAGAAGCAGGTGACGTGGGTGGAGTTCGGTTCGATCAGTATGACGTCAATTGACTTCATGTCGCCGAGGTATCGGGCAACCGTTGCGCCGCCGATGCCGCCGCCGATCACTACAACCTTAGCCCGTCCCTGACCGCGAACAATGTGTGGTGCAGCCACTGCCAGCAGCGCTCCTCCGGCGAGGCCGCCGATCTGGCGACGCGTCCAATCCGTCACGGCTGCCTCCCGGCGTTGGCTCTGTCAGCGAGAAAGCGCGCTGTTGCGGCCACCTCGTCGTCACTGAGCGACAATGCGACCGCATGCATTACAAGGCTGGGGCTTTCACTTGCTCGAAAGGCGAGCATGGCTTTCACGATAGCCTGTTCGTCCAGTGCCGCAATCGGCGGGATGGCCTGCCCGCCGCCAGTTTGGTCGTGACAGGACGCGCAGGTCGCGGCGATCTGCGCGCCTTGGCTGACGTCCGCAGGAGCGGCACTTTCGGGAAACAGGAGGGTCGCGGAAAGCGAAATACCGAGGAACCACCGGATTTCGGCTGCGAGGCCCTTCGCACGCGAGAGAACCGCGGCCGCCCGCTCCCGCTTCATGTCAGGTGACCACTATGTCGTGAAACAGCGAATAGGTCGCGCCGCCGTCCTCCCGCCAGGAGAACTCAAGTCGACCGTTTTCCGTCGCGAGCAACTGGAACTCAAGGAACGGATTGGCCGAGACGGCTTCGTGCAGATCGGCACGGAAGACCTCGAGCTCGCCGTAGCGGCAGACGAACTGGTTGATGATCTTCCGCGGGATCGTCTTGCCCGCGGAATCGGTGCGCAGCCCCGTCTCCATCTGGTGCTGGATGATCGCCTTGACCGTGAACACCTCGTTTCTTGTTACCGAGCCCGGAACCATCACGCGGGGTATGGGAGTGGTCACGCCTACCTCCTTGCGTAACTTTAGAGACAGCCATTGGTGGCGACAGCCACCCAGGCCGTTGCCATCAGCAGGTTACCGTCGCTCATCTCAGCGAGTGCCACCACATGTTGCGGGGCTGCAAGCCGGACGCGCGTCGAGACGCGGGGAAGGCTGCGCCCCGGAACAAAATGAAACTGTGCCACTTCGACGAGCGGGTTCTTCGGAGCGAATATACGGACGGATTTGACGTGGTCGGCCTCGGTCATCGGACTGTCGACCGAGATGCTCATGGGCACGGTATAACCGGTGGAAAATTCCGCCGGCATCATGAGGCGAAGCCGATTCGAGGGCGTTGCCTTCCGCCCCGTCAGACGGAAGAGAAAGTCCTCTGCCTCATCCGCTCCGCGCGTATGCTTCGGCGCCAGCAGGGCAACTGCACATGCCACTGTTGCCATTGTGCTGGCCAGCATATGACGTCGCGTCAGGCTCATCGCTGTGTCTCCGGGACGGCTTGCACGCAGTCAAAAAGGAGCTTCCTGCCTTCTCAAACGTGGCGGTTCTGGGAAAGAGTACACCCTGTCCCTTGCCCCGTAAATTGCGCACGATCCCAGAGTTCATCGGCATTGCATTGAAGCATGCCTCGCATGCTTTGTGGCTGCGGCGATTATCGAACTTGATCATATCGCTTCGTTGGGGTGCTAGGCACTGATCGACCAAAACCGTGCGAGGGGATAGGCCTTGGATTTGCGCAAACGTCATTTACAGGAAGGACGATATTGGAGCACGAGGAGACAACCGGAAGTACCGAATCTGGACACGAACTCGCTGCTGAATCAAACCCGGTCACGAGGACAGCGGCGAGTATCAGACCCTATCAGCCAAAAGCAAAAATCCCCGCGGGTAGACGGGATGATGAGAGTTATGCCGGAATTGGTTGCGGGGCCCATTGCGCATAAGATGGTCTCGGCGTGGATCATTTCATGGCATCTCAGCAGATCTGTCGTGACGCAGCGATAACGTCAACGCCCCAATTTCGCGGGCGTCACCCTGAACGGCGGCTTCGTCGCGCCTAGCGGACGGCCAGGGATCTTCTTCTGGACGTCTGTTCACCACCCTCCTGAGACGGAACCGGAAAGATCGACCCCAAACTGCCATTCACCGATAGCCCCGGAAATTCCGGTGATGAGCGCAATGCAGTCTTTGTGGCGCGCTGCCCCGGGGCAGCCTGTATCGTCGTAATCGCGAAGCCTCGACGAGACTCCATGTTGGCGGCAACTATGCGCTTGCCGACGCCGCTCGCGCGCATGCCGACATGGAAAGCCGCACCACCACCGGCAAGCTGCTGCTGACGCCGTGAAGACTAGCGCCATGAACAGAAGAGAAGACAAGTCGACAAAACTCGCACTGGCATTCTGAGAAACGCGCGGCATTGGCGCCGCAATCGCCAGACGGTTGGCGATCGAGCTTTCATGTGGCAATCACATGCGTTTCGCGGCCGAGGCGTGCCTCGCGAGCGCGCAAGCGTGCTACATGACAGGGTGCGAGCGTCATAGTCGACGCAGTTATGTGCTCTGACGAGCCTTCTCCGCCGGCCTTGTCAAATCGATGCGTCGGTCGACACCAATATTGGTAAGAAAGGTTTCGTCATGGCTGACGACGAGGAGCGCGCCGTCATAGGCAAGCGGGCCGGCCTCCACCGCCTCGATGGAATCGATGTCCAGATGGTTGGTCGGCTCGTCGAGGATAAGCAACGAAGGCGGGGACGCCCCACCGAGCACGCAAGCAAGGCCGGCGCGCAGCACCTGCCCGCCGCTCAAGGTGCCGACCGGCTGAAGCGCGGCGTCGGCACGGAACCGGAAGCTTGCCAATGTCGCACGGCAGGCATTCTCGGTCGCGCCGGGGTTGAGCCGCTTGAAGTTATCGAGGATCGTATCGTCGCGCTCGAGAATCCCGACGCTTTGATCCAGCATGGCGAAAGGCACTGTGACAGAGCGCGTCCCTTGGAATGGTAAAATCTCTCCCACCGTCAACTTCAGAAAGGTCGCTTTTCCCGATCCGTTGGGACCAACAAGTGCGACACGTTGTGGTCCCACCAGTGAAAAGGACAGGTCCTGAATAATGGGATGGGTCGGATCGTAGCCAGCCGTGACCTCGTCAAACGCGAGCACCTGACGGCCTGCGGGCAATCCCGTCGGAGGAAGGCGGACAGAGAATGGCTGCAACACCTCAATGCGGGCCTTCGCGGCCGAGACGGCATCGAGTGCCTCTGCGCGCTGGCGCTCGGCAAGTTGGACGCCCTTTCCTCGGGTCGCCTCCGCATTGCTTTTTCGCTTGCCAAGCAGAATGCGTGGCTGTCGCCTTTCCCCGCCTTCCTAGCGCCGGCGGCGTCGCGCCTGTCCCGCCGCTCGGCAATCAACTGCGCCTTACGGTCGATCTCGTCGCTTGCCTTCTGTGCACGCGCCAGATTTTGTTCTGCCGCTTCCAGCTCGACGGATTTGATGGCCCGATAGACGCTCCAGTTCCCGCCGTAGCGTTTGCGCCAAGCGAGGTCAGTTCGATGATCGTGTCCGTGTGTTCCAGAAGTTCGCGGTCGTGGCTGACGATAATCGCACCATTCCGCCAGCCGTCCAGAAAGTCGATTACCGCCCGCCGACCGTCACGATCCAGATTGTTCGTGGGCTCGTCCAGCAGCAGAAAATCGGGCTCGGTGAATGTTGCCGCCGCGAGGGCGGCCCGCGTACGCCGACCGCCGGAAAGCTGCGTCAGGAGCGTGCTCGTTCCTGCCTCCAACCCGATATGGGCAAGGGCAGCAGCGATCCGCTCCTCTACCGTCCAGTCCGCATCGGCCAATTCCTCGACACTCGCCTCGCGGCAGCATAGCACTGACCGCAATTATCCCATGTCGATCCCGGTTTCCGCCCTTTGGGCGGCGCTTCTCTAATCGGTGTATTGAGGTCAAGCACCTTTCGCGCTTTCCCGTTGCTGCGAGGAGATGACATTTATCGTCAGCAGTCGACCCGTCGCGGACATCCGGCTCCAAGTACCGAATGACAAAAAGGCACGTCAAGGCGGACGTTGATCTCTGCCTTAAGTCGGCTTCAAGCAGTCACCCAGAAATTCGATGAAGCGTTGCGTCGTTGCCGAAGCAGGCGCGTTTCGATTGCGGCGAAGACAGAGCGGCGGCGACGATTTCCTCCGCCAGAAGTGCGATGCCTAACGTCGGTGTTGAGCCGGCGTTCTCATCGCATCGGATGCAAGGAGCGGGAAGGACGAGCAGGCGGTCACATTACTCAGGCGTCAGTTCAACTCGATACGTTCTCCCGTTGCCGCCGAGCGTTTTACCGCGTCGATTACCCTCAAGGTTTCGAGCCCCTCACGCCCGCTGACAAGCGGCGGTTCGTCTCCGCGGATCACCTTGCAGAATTGCCTGATCTGCAGGACGAGCGGGTCCTCGTCGTCGACCTCGATACGCTTTTGGTCAAGTGGTTCCCACCAACTCCGTTTACCAGGATTGCGCCAGACCTCGAGCGACGGAACAGCCAGCGACCCGTGCGTTCCTCCGATCATGTAACAGGATTGCTCGGTTCTGGGGTAAGCCGGATTCTCTCCGGTTGTCATCTCCCAGCTCCACGGTGCGACCACCGCGTCCGAGACTGTCGCAGTCCCCAAAACGCCATTCTTGAACTCGATCAGGATCACAGCCGTTTCCTCAACTGCGTTGCCGCGCACCGCGTGGGACTCGCGTGCCTGAACCGCAGCCACATCGCCGAAAAGGTAGCGCAGATTATCGACATCGTGGATGAGATTGAGGAAAACCGGCCCCGCACCGCGCTCACGACGCCACGAGATGTCGAAGTAATCGTCGGGCTTGAACAGCCAGAACATCGCATTGACAACAAGAACGCGGCCGAGCTTTCCGCTTTCGATGATTTCCTTTGCCTTCTGCATCACCGGATTGTGTCGGCGGTGATGGCCGGTCAAAAGAGGAACACCTTTTGCCGCAGCCGCTGCGACCAGCTTTTCCCCGGATATAATGTCGTCGGCGATAGGCTTCTCGATGAGTGCGGGAACGCCGGCTTCAACGGCTTCCAACCCGTTCTGGACGTGAGCCTGGTTGGGCGTAGCCACGATGATCCCGTCAGGTCGGTCTGCGGCAATCATGTCCGCGAAGCTTGTAAACCACTTCACGCCGGCTTCCTTGGCAATAGTCTCGCCAACAGGCGTGGGATCGACCACGGCACTAAGTTGCGCCGAGGGCTCGGCGAGGACGTGCTGAATATGGCGCTTACCGATGAGGCCTGCGCCAAGTACGGCCAGCTTAACCCGTTGGGTCATGGTCACCTCAGCCCTTGCTCGCCGCCTTGATCATTGTCGCCGCGCGCCGGATGCCAAGCTGGTATCCTTCGGTTCCAAGGCCGCAGATCACGCCGTCCGCGCGGTGCGAAACGAACGAATGGTGTCGGAAGCTTTCGCGCTTGTGCACATTGGAGATGTGGATCTCGATCACAGGCCCTTCAAATGTGTTCAGAGCGTCAAGGATGGCGAGCGAGGTATGGGTGAAGGCCGCCGGATTGATGACGATGCCCGCACCGTCCTCGCGCGCCTCATGAATCCAATCGATGATCTCGTATTCCCGGTTGCTCTGATGAAAGCGGATTTCATGGCCGAGTTCGGCTGCCAGTTTGCGGCAGTCCGCCTCTACGTCTGCGAGCGTTTCATGCCCGTAGATGTGCGGCTGGCGTTTGCCAAGCAGGTTGAGGTTTGGTCCATTGAGAACGTAGATCAGGCTCATAGTATAGTGTCCTTCTTGAGCACGTCGTCCTGGTCAGACGAACGCGATTGCTTGAACCGCAAAATCAGGGTCCGACTCGTAGAGATCTGCGCGCAAGCCGAGCCTTCCCGCTTCGAGAGCAGGCGCGGCAATCGCCCGCGCGGCCTCGAGAACGGCCGTGAGAAGCTTCTGCTTGGTCTCTGCAGTACGACCCGGTGCCATCCGCACGATGATTTGGATGAAATGATTATCGACATGCTCATCGCCCACGCAGGAGTATGTCGCCTCCCGCGCAAGCGTGCGCACGGCGGAAGGTTTCACAAGACCGCCATCGCGAACGCAGCGATGCACGGTGAGCGTCAGCCGGTCCATGGCTACATGCTCGCCTGCGCCCCGGCTATAATCGATGGTGATATGCGGCATTTGGGATCTCCCCATCAAGCCGACAGGCGGCACAAGTCCATAAAGTGACGGGACATGCGCTCTGCGTCGGGTGCTATCCCGGTGAACAATTCGAAAGCCGCTGCTGCCTGGTAGACGGTCATGCCGCCGCCACGAAGGGTCCGGCAGCCTTTTCTTTCGGCGAGAGCAAGGAACTCTGTGACGAGCGGCATATAGACTATGTCGGCGGCCCAATGCCGTGGCAGAAGCCATTCCGCGTCGATCGGCAAACCAGGATGGCTCTTCATACCCGTCGGCGTCGCGTGGATGAGGCCGTCCGCGGAGCGCAGGGCGCTGCCGACATCCGTCGTGGCACGAGCACAATCCCTTGAGAACCGATCGTTCAACTGCCCAGCCAAGGTTTCTGCCCGTTTCGAATCCTGGTCAAAGATCGATAATCTCTCAATACCGAGCTTGATTGCGGCATGCGCCACGGCGACACCGGCGCCGCCGGCGCCAAGCAGGACGGCATGCGACTTCGCGACGTGCGGAAGGCCGCGCTGGAAATTCTCGTAGAAACCGTACCAATCAGTGTTGTGGCCGATCCTCTCGCCGTTGCGAAAGACCACGGTGTTGACCGCACCGAGCATCTCTGCATCCTCGGAAAGGCGATTTAGGTGGGCGATCACCGTCTGCTTGCACGGATGTGTAATGTTGCTCCCGGCAAAACCGCGCCGCTCTTCCTCGTCTAGGAGGTCCGGCAGCGCCGAGGCGGGAAGGCCTCGCTCGGCGAAGTCGAGAAGCTCGTAGCGGTAATCGAGGCCCTGGTGTCGAGCCTCCGTTTCGTGGAGAGCCGGGGACTTTGACATTTGAATGTCGGCCCCGATCAGTCCCACGAGGAATTTCTTGTCGTGCATTGGTATCGCTTTCGAACGTCAGTGGTGGGCCAGGATTTCGCCGAGGAAGGTTTTCGTGCGTTGGTGCTTGGGAGACTTGAAGAAGACCTCCGGTTCGGCCTCTTCGACGATTTCTCCGGAGGCCATGAAGATGACGCGATCAGCGACCTGGCGGGCAAACCCCATTTCGTGCGTGACACAGATCATCGTCATGCCGTCACGGGCGAGCCCGATCATGGTGTCGAGCACCTCCTTCACCATTTCAGGATCGAGGGCAGAGGTTGGTTCGTCGAAGAGCATGACCTTCGGCTCCATGCAGAGCGCGCGAGCGATGGCAACGCGTTGTTGTTGCCCGCCGGATAGCTGCGCAGGATACTTTTCTGCCTGGTCAAGGATTCGAACGCGCTCGAGATATTTTCGAGCCAGTCGCTCTGCGTCAGTGTGGCTTGTGCCTCGAACACGCATCGGGGCGAGTGTACAGTTCTGAAGCACGGTCATGTGGGGGAAGAGATTGAAGCTCTGGAAGACCATTCCCACTTCGCGACGTATCGCATCGATGGATTTGGTGCTTCCGTCCAGTACCTGACCCTCGACGACGATCTTGCCTTCCTCGATCGTTTCGAGGGCATTGATGCAGCGGATTAACGTTGATTTCCCGGAGCCTGACGGCCCGCAGAGGACGATTTTTTCGCCTTTGCGGACCGACAGACTGATGGATTTCAAGGCATGGAAAGCGCCGTACCACTTCTGCACGTCCTCAAGGGAAATCAGCGTCGGTTGATCTTTTGCGGAATTGAGCACGGAACCCTCCATTTGGGCTTCAATTGACGGTGAACGGGATGTTCGGAATGGATTCCGGGAACTGCGGCAGATCGATCGCCATCCACTTCTTCGTGATGGCGGCAAGCTCACCATTGGTCTTGATCTTGTCGATGAAGGCGTTGACGGCTTCGTTCCAGTCCTTCTCGCCGAGACGGGTCCCGACGCCGTTGTAGGTCGTCAGAAAGTCGATCTTGCGCTCATAGGTGCCGGCACTCGCCGCATCCAGACGCTGACCATAGAACTGGTTGCCGCCAACCGCCTTTACCTGTCCGGAGATCAGAGCCTGGATGGTTGCAGCGTCGTCATCAAAGCGGCGAACCGTTGCGGTGGATCCGACGGCGTCCGTTACTGCCTTATCCTGCGAACTGGACTTCGGAACGCCGATCTCCCATCCCGCAACGTTTTCAGGCTTCGTAACCGTGTCGGACTTCGCGGCATAAAGCGAAATCGTGTTGGCGGCGTAGGGCTTGCTGTATTGAATTGATTTCGCGCGTTCTTCCGTCATCGCCATCGTTGCGAACAGAATGTCGACTTTGCCGGTCGTAAGCGCCGGAATTCGGTTGGCAACGGCGAGCGGCTGGAATTGAACCTTCACGCCTAATTCCTTGGCAAAAAGGTTGGCGACGTCAGCGTCGAAGCCGTCCTGCACGCCGCTTGTGTTGACGAACCCCCATGGCGCATTGTCGCCCTGGATGCCGACCACAAGCGTGCCCTTTGCCTTGATTTCCTCCACACTTGCCGCAGAGGCGGTGGCAGCGCCAACGGTTGCAAAGGCAACGGTTGCCAGTGCAAGTCCGAGAAAATTCCTACGATTGTTATGCATGCTTATTCTCCTCCTCAAGAGTTTTGCTTCGAGCGAAGCGGTTAGCGGGCAGCTTTCGCCATCCGTTTTTCGAGGCCACTTCCGGCATGGGAGAGCGGCCAGCAAATGATGAAGTAGATTGCGCCGACGATTCCGAAGACGAGCAGCGGACGATAGGTCTGGTTTGAAATGATCTGGCCGGCGCGAGTCAGTTCAATGAAGCCGACGATTGCTGCCAGCGACGTGCCCTTGATGAGCTGGACAAGGAAGCCGATCGTGGCCGGCATGGAGATTTTCAGGGCCTGCGGCAGGATGACGTCTTTCATCCGCGAGACATAATGCAGACCGAGGGCGTTGGCGGCTTCCGTCTGGCCCTTCGGCACAGCCTCGATGGAGCCGCGCCAGATCTCTCCCAGGAAAGCACTGGCATGGAGCGTGAAGGCGATTGCGACCGCGATCCACGCGTTGACCTCGATGCCCAGCAGCGCAACGCCGTAATAGACAACGAAGAGCTGCATCAGAAGGGGCGTGCCCTGGAAGACGCCGATATAGCCTGCGGTGATCCTCCGGGCGACTTTCGTCTTCGAGGTGCGCAGCAGCGCGATCAGGATTCCGAATATCCCCCCACCGATGAACCCCACGATCGCGAGCAGCACGGTCCACTTCAAACCCTGCATCAAAAAGAAGAATTCATTTTCGCCGATGGGACCCATGGCTGCCTCCTATCGCGTCGGGTAGTTGAAGTAGTGGCGAGAAATGAGGGCAAAGAGGCCCATCATCAGCGTCGAGATAACCAGGTAGATAGCCGTCACCGTGAAATAGACTTCGAAGCTGCGGAAGGTGTCAGACTCAATGCGCTGAGCGGCCGAGGTCAGTTCGTAGGCGGCGATTGACGTGCAGACAGACGTTGTCAGTGTCAGCATGATGAACTGGCTTGTGAGCGAGGGATAAATCGCCCGCAGCGCCGGCTTGAGCACGATGAGCCGGAAGACGTCCGCCTTGTGCAGACCAAGTGCGAAACCTGCCTCGATCTGGCCGCGCGACACGCTTTCGACCCCGCCTCGGATGATCTCGATTGCGTACGCCCCACCATTGAAGCCGAGGGCAATGATCGCCGTGACGGTCGGATTGAGGCGGATGCCCATGAGAGGAAGGGCAAAATATATGAAGAAGATCTGCACCAGGAATGGCGTATTACGCACGACCTCGACGAAGACGATGACGGGAGTGCGCGTGATCTCGCTCTTGGAAGTCCTTGCAACAACGCCCAGGATTCCGATGACGAGTGCGAGGAGCATCCCAGCCAACGCAAGGCCAAGCGTTCCAAGCGAACCCCATAGCAATTCCGGGGCGCGGTCGAGGACCGCACCGAAATCAAACGTATAAGTCATGTAGACTTCCTCCCTCCGACCGGCGTACGCCGCGTCGGCGCCGGATCAATGATCCGGTTTCAAAATCCCCAGTGCGCTGTCATGCAGATGTTTTAGATGTGCCTCCGGGTCCACCGGCCCGACGAGTGGCACTTCAACCGAGATAGCAGCGCCGTATTCGGTTGCCGCCCAGAGGTCCTTCAATGGCAATTCGCCTTCTCCAGGAGCGAGCCTGCCGCTTCTCGCCTCGGCGATCATTGCGTCCGATGTTTTGGGAGCAGGCCCGCGGACGTCGCAAAGCTGGACGTGTTTTACCTTCCCTGCGTTTGCGCGAAGCTCGTCGATCGAGGCTCCGTTTCGGAAGAAGTGAATCCCGTCAACAAGGACACCGGCGTTCTCTGCTCCGCAGGAATTCACGACCGCTACGCTGTCGCGAAAGGTTTTTACCGTCCGCCAGCCCATGTTTTCGATGTCGACTGACATGCCATATCGCGCCGCGAGGGCGCAAAACTCAGAAAGGTTTGTGGCAAGACGGCCGCCGTCTCGATCATCGCCGCAAACACTCAGCCGGCGCGCCCCTATGTTCGCAGCGGCTGCCACGGTCGCCTCATGGGAGGCCGCAACGAAGCTCCCGTCGATCACGAAGAACTCGATATCGAGCACCTTGATGCCTTCGCCATCGGCAACTGTCTTGAACTCCTGGGCACTCTGGCTGCCCACCGGCAACTCGTAGAAAGGGGCTCCGGGAAAGGCAGGGTGCAGACGCAGACCTATCGACGCAAAACCCGCCCGAGCAGCTATCACGGCGAATTCCTTGGGCGGCAGCGCGATGGATGAAAAATGCGCCACGCCCAGCTCAAGTCCCGGTCTTGGCGTCGCGACGGTCATCACAGGATTCCCTTTGTCGCGAGGTGTTTGCGCAGATTGGTTCCCGTGCGGTGAATATGCTGACGCAACATGTCGCACGAATAGTCCAGATCCCGCGCGACGGCTCCTTGAGCAATCTCGCTGTGCTCCTGGCTGACGTTGCGGTCACCCGACGTGCGGGTCAGAAACACCCGTCGGTAGCGGTCGTTGAGATTAAGAAGCAGTCTGCAGAAATGGAGCAGGATCGGCTTCCCGCAGCCAGATATGAGTGTCAGATGAAATTCGCGGTGGAGCTCTTCCCAGCGCTCCAGTGTCTCCGGCCGTGCCGCGTCACGCTCGGCGCGGTTAAGGCGATGCAGCGCGCGCATGACGTTGCCCTCCCACTCCACATCGCCGAGCCGCATGGACTCGCGAAGCGCGAAGATTTCAAACTCTTCGCGCAGGTTGGTGATCTCTTCGAGATTGGCCAGGGAAATTGATGAAACGCGGTAGCCGCGATTATCCTCGAACTCCACTAGCCCGTCCGATATCAGCCGCGCCAACGCTTCACGCAGCGGACTGAGGCTCACGTTGAACGTCTTGCGCGCCTTGTCGAGATTGATCTTGCTGCCGGCCTGAAGCTCGCCGGAGATGATCGCCTCACGAAGGCGGAATGCAAGCTGGCTCCCGATTGTGTTTTTGCCGTCGTCAAGAAAGCCAGAAGACGATGGAGCATCTTCTGTCGTCGGAGCAAATGCGCCGTCGTGATCCGGTATCATTGTTCCTCCCAAGGCTCCCCGAACTAATTATCGATGATGGATATGATAAACGATTATTTCTGTCAACAGGAGCGCGCTGAAATCTGCAAAAAAGCAAGCCTTAGCTCCCTTTGTGCAAATAATATCTAATAAAATCAATGCATGTCATGCCGCTATCCTGTTTCTCTCGGCTTATTGGCGCCGCAAGAATGCACGGCGGCCTTGACAGATAATCGATTATTTGGATAGTCGGGGAAATCGGGAGGTAGCCCACATGGTGATCAAAACTGAAAGCGATCTGACACCAGCCGTCCTCGCTGTGATGGATCGCACTGACGACCCCCGCCTGCGAGAAATCCTCGTGGCGATGGTCAAGCATCTTCATGCCTTCGTGCGCGAGGTTCGACTGACGGAGGTCGAGTTTCGGGAGGCGACAGCCATGCTGAATGAGATCGGGAAGCTGCATACTGATCACCACAACGAGTTTGTGCTGATGGCCGGTTCTCTTGGCGTGTCTTCACTTGTCTGCCTGCTGAACAATGGCGACAGAGGACAGACTGAGACCTCCCAGTCGCTGTTGGGCCCATTCTGGCGCCTCAACTCTCCGCGAGTTGAAAATGGCGGGACGATCATCCGATCCGAGACGCCGGGCACCCCCTTGTTCGTGCATGCCAAGGTCGTTGACCGCGACGGTAAGCCAATTGCCGGCGCCGAAGTGGATGTGTGGCATGCATCTCCCGTCGGTCTTTATGAAAACCAGGACCCGGACCAGGCCGAGATGAACTTGCGCGGAAAATTCATGACCGACGAGCAAGGTCGGTTCTGGTTCAGGACCGTCAAGATGGTCGGGTATCCGATACCGGTCGATGGCGTGGTCGGACGCCTGCTCAAAGCTCAGGGACGCCATCCGTACCGACCAGCGCACCTGCACGCACTGATCTTCAAGCATGGATACAAGACGCTGATTTCCCAGGTCTTCGATCCCAGCGATCCGAACATCGACTCCGATGTTCAGTTCGGTGTCACGGCAGCGCTGACCGGCGACTTCATTCGTCATGAGGAGCCCCATCCGACCGAAGCGGATATTCCTGGTCCGTGGTTCTCGCTCGACTACACCTATGTCATGGAGCCCGGCGAAGCCGTTTTGCCGCGTCCCCCGATCAAATAAATCACGATCAGCAGAGCAAACGATATGATCACCGAAGAAGAACGCCGGGCCGCGGCAGACGCGCTGCTCAAAGCTGAAATCGAGCGCAAGCCGATCACACAGCCTAGCGAGACCTACCCGAACCTCGCACTCGAGGACGCCTACCGAATTCAGGCGTTGTGGGCGGAGGCGAGGGTAGCCAAGGGCGCACGGATCGTCGGGCATAAGATTGGCCTGACGTCACGCGCAATGCAGATGGCTTCGAAGATGACGGAGCCGGACTACGGCTGCATTCTTGACGATGCGCTTTACAACGACGGAGCGCAGATCAGGGCTGACTTGTTTATCAAGCCGCGCCTCGAGGTCGAGCTGGCCTTTGTTATGGGTGAGGATCTCGTCGGGCCCGGCACCAGGATCTATGACGTCATGCGTGCGACCGAGTTCGTTGTCCCGGCGCTCGAGATTATCGACTACCGGACCGAAGTCCCTCGAGCGATCACCGATACCATTGCGGACAACGCGGCTTTCGGCGCCCTCGTCGTTGGCGGCCGTATAATTCGCCCGATGGACATTGATATCCGTTGGGTCGGAGCGACTCTTTCCAAGAACGGCATCATC
Organism: Ensifer sp. IC3342; assembly: GCF_020193655.1. Lineage (GTDB taxonomy): Bacteria > Pseudomonadota > Alphaproteobacteria > Rhizobiales > Rhizobiaceae > Sinorhizobium. The sequence continues at coordinate 45,718 of NZ_JADYVE010000018.1, read as the reverse complement.
GAGGAGTCGGGCGTGTCGGCGGCGATCATGGGACATCCGGCAGCCGGCATCGCGTGGCTGGTCAACAAACTTCATGCTGTGGGCGGTGGTCTGAGGAAGGGACAAATAGTCCTGGCCGGCTCCTTCACGCGTCCTGTCGATATCGCGAAAGGTGATGTCATTCAGGCCGACTATGGCCCTGTTGGCTCCATCGGCGTGTCGTTCGTGTGAGGTGCTAGATGGAACATCCTGTCAATCGGTTCAAGCAGAAGCTTCTTGCTGGTCAAAGTCAGATCGGCCTGTGGTGTGGCCTGCCGGGAAACTACGCCGCGGAAATCGTCGCGCCTTCAGGTTTCGATTGGCTCCTGTTCGACACGGAACATTCTCCGGGTGACGTTCTGACCGTCCTGCCACAATTGCAAGCGGTCGCACCATACGACGTTTCCCCAGTCGTCCGCCCGGCCATCAACGACCCCGTTCTCATCAAACGTTTCCTGGATATTGGCGTTCAGACACTGCTCATTCCCTACGTTCAGAACGCGGAAGAGGCGAAAGCCGCAGTCGCGGCGGTGCGATATCCTCCGGATGGAATTCGTGGTGTTTCTGCCCTGACGCGCGCCACTCGTTTCGGCCGAGTTGCGAACTATGCGCAAAATGCGGAACGGGAAATTTGCCTGTTGCTGCAAGTTGAGACGCGGGAAGCGCTCGGCAACCTCGAGTCGATTGCCTCGGTAGAGGGAGTGGATGGGGTATTCGTAGGACCGGCAGACCTAGCAGCGAGTTTCGGACACAGGGGCCAACCGAGCCACCCGGAAGTGGTCGATGCAATTGTCGACGCGATTGAACGCTTGAAAGCGTTGGGTAAGCCTGCGGGCATTCTTACCCCGGATGAGAAGTTCGCGGCACGGTGCATCTCACTGGGAACACTATTTACTGCCGTTGGTGTCGATGTCGCTGTTCTGGCAAGGGGATCGGAAGCACTCGCGGCACGATTTGCATCGCAAGGAGCGTACCGCGATGCCGGAACGTGATGAACTCCTCACCGAAATCGCACCGACGGGAGTCATCAGAGCGGCGGTCAACATGTCGAATGCCGCACTTGTCCAACTCGATCCAGTGACAGGCGTTCTAACAGGGCCGAGCGCGCAGATCGCGATCGCACTTGCGGCAGAACTCGACTGCAGTTTGTCGCTGGTTCGATACGGATCGGCCGCTGACATTCTTGCGGCTGCCGAAGGCAACGAGTGGGACGTTGCGTTCATTGCTTCCGATCCGTCACGTGCCGACAGGTTCTCCTTCTCGCCCCCCTATACCACGGTGACCGCCAGCTTTCTGGTGTCGGACAGTAGCCCGCTAGGCAGCGTGGAGCATGTTGACGTCGAAGGGGTGCGCATTGCCGCCGCCAGAACCGCTGCGTATACAAAGCAGCTTGAGCGACAGATTAGAAATGCAATCCTCCTCCATACCGAAAATCCCGCATCCGCCCTGGACATGCTTGTATCCTCCCAGTGCGATGCGGCTGCGGGCTTGACCGAGTCCCTGTCACGTTTCTGCGAAGAGAATCCAGGTTTCCGCGTTGTTGAGGGGACATTCTCGAAAGTGCCTCAGGCGATCGCTGTGCATCGGAGGTGCGTTCACGCTTCAACCTTCCTGTCGGACTTCATCCAGCAGCATTGCAGTGCGGGGAAGCCGAGCAATTGAAGCAGTTGGCGGGACATGCGAGGGAGCCACGTCGAGGGGACGCGACACGTTAACCCCGAATAGTCAATTGGAATCCTCTTCCCTCTCAAGCGTTCCGACTCGGAAGTTCATGTTTCGTTGAGCCTTTGCGTACGATGTCGAGCCACTCTTATTCCGAAGGGTTGGCGGTGGCCGTGCCCTGGATCATGGGCGTGTGCTTCGTGGTGCTGGCGCAGCAAGTCCTTGCCGTAGTCGTTGCCATTCGGCGTCCTGACGACCGCGTGGATGTGCCCGCGCGTCGGCCACGCCCCGCCGCCACCGCGAGCTAGTACGGGCCGGCACGAATGGCCGAAAGGTCCCGCTTAGCGGCCGATTCGCTCGTTCGCTCGAACTTCCGCAGTCCACCCGGTCCAGTCGTTGCCGGCACGCTTCACGAACGACCGCTGTGCGCCCCATTTCGGTCGTCCACACCACCTGCCCGAGCTTATAAAAGCCGTCGGTACGCTTAGCCAGCGGCCACGCCAGGAACCGCCAACGGGAGACATCGGCCGAGGTGTTCTCCCTTACGTTGGTTCCACATTTGTGTGCTCGCCGCCTGGCGTTTGTTGGAGACGATATCTTGACTTCCGATACATACCGGAAAGAATGATGCAGACATTTGGGAGGAATACATGGCGGAAATTCGTCTGGAGAACGTTTCCAAGAGCTTCGGCTCGGTATCGGTGATCAGCAACATATCCCTGACGGTGAACGCCGGCGAACTGATGGTGTTTCTGGGACCATCGGGGTCGGGAAAATCAACGCTCCTTCGGATGATCGCCGGTCTGGAGACAATCGACTCCGGCTCTCTGACGATCGGCGGCATGCGCAGCGAAGCCCTGCCGCCCGGCCAGCGCAACGTAGCGATGGTTTTCCAGAACTACGCGCTTTATCCGCACATGTCGGTGCGGGACAACATGGCATTCGGGCTTGAGAACATCGGGCTTCCGGCAGCGGAGATCGAGACGCGGGTCTTGACGGCAGCGCGGATGCTCGAGATGGAAAACCTGCTTTCTCGCAAACCCGCGCAGCTATCTGGTGGCCAAAGGCAGCGCGTCGCCATAGGGCGTGCGATCGTGAAGGAGCCAAAGGCGTTCCTTTTCGACGAACCTCTGTCGAACCTCGATGCCGCGCTGCGCGTGAGGACGCGCGTCGAACTGGCGCAACTTCACCAGCGGATGAAGTCTACGATGATCTATGTCACGCACGACCAGACGGAGGCGATGACGCTGGCAGATCGGATCGTTGTGCTCAACCAATGCAAGATTGAGCAGATCGGGACACCAATGGAGGTTTACCTCAAACCCGCGTCCCGCTTCGTCGCAGGTTTCATCGGAAGCCCAGGAATGAATTTCCTTTCGGTCGATGTCATCCGTCCAGGGCGGACACCCATCAGGTTCGGGAACGGGTTCGAACTCGAGATTGAGGCCCCTGTGCCCGCGCCAGGCAGGTTCGATCTTGGCATACGGCCAGAGGCGGTCCGGATCATGACTGGCGAAAACGATCCCTCTCGTCCCTCGATCGAGGCACAGGTTGGCGTCGTCGAGCAACTCGGCGAGCGGACGCTAGCATATTGCACGCTTGAGGACGGTTCACAGCTTATCGCTCAGGATGGGGGGCGTTCCGAAGTCCGTCCGGGAGATCGCGTGCGCGTAGGACTCGACCCTCTGGCCGTTCACCTCTTTGATGCGGACGGGAAATCCTATCAAGCAATCTGATACGCGTCCAAATACAGCGGACCTCCAATCACTAAATCGGAGGTCCGTGCAAGCGCCAGCCGGAGAATAACGTTCTAGCCTTTAATACCCGCTGACAGTGTGATCGCTTCAGTGACGCGCCGCTGAAAGATTAGGTAAGCCATCGCCACAGGAAGGCCGGCGAGAACCGCCGCAGTAAGCTGCCTTGCATAATAGACCCCGAAGGCATCGTTCACCTGCGTGATCCCCACAGTAATCGTCATCATGTCAGTCTTGGTCACCGCAAGGAATGGCCACAAGAACGAGTTCCAGGACCAGATGAAGCAGACGATCGAGAGCGCCGTTGTCACACCCCAGTTCATAGGAATATAGACCTTGGTTAAAATCCGCCATTCAGACGCATTGTCCATAACCGCGGCCTCGCGAAAATCCTTCGGCACGCCGTCAAAGAATTGCTTGTAGACGATGATGATGACGGGATGAATGAGCTGCGGGAGCACGATCCCACTCCAGGTATTGATTAGGCCAAGACCGGCCACCAATTCGAAGTGGTTCACGATCAGGGTCTGCATGGGGACCATGAAGCTCGCCAAGATTAGCCACCACAAGACATTCCGAAACGGAAAGTTCAGCTGCGAGATGGCGTAGCCGCAGAACAGTGACGAACTGACAGTCAGCACCGTGACGGCTATCGCCGTGAGAATGGAATTGACATACCACCGCCCGATCTCTGTCTCAGTCAAGGCGAACACATAGTGCGAAACGGTGAAAGTCTCGGGCCAGAGCTCGATATAGGGCCTGACGACTTCGTGCTCAGGTTTCAGTGACGAAATCACAGCCCAGTAGAGGGGAAACGCCCAGATGATAGCGCAGAAGACGGTTATGACAGTGATAATGAGGCCGATGGCGTTAAGCCGGCGCGCTGTTGTCGCGGTCATCGGTCCCGCCCTCCCGAAAGGCGTGTCAGCTGAAAATTCAAAACCGACACGACAATGACGATCACAAATAGGACCACCGCGACGGCTGCCGCCCTGCCTCCCTGATCCGATTGGAACGCTCGCTGAAAGACATAATAGACCAGGACCACATTGTCGTTCGGTCGTCCGCCGACTGAGAAGAGGTAGACTTGGTCAAAAATCTTGAGCTGCGAAATCAACTGGATGGTCAATACGAGCGCCGTGATTGGCCACATCAAAGGCCAAGTGATCCGGCGGAAGGTCGACCATCTGCCGGCGTTGTCTAAGGCCGCAGCCTCGTAGATTTCCGTCGGGATGGTTCGCAATCCGGCGAGGAACAACAATATGGAAAATCCAGCGGTCCACCAGATTGTGATTATGCCGACGGCGGGCATGAACCAGGCGGTCGACTTGAAAACGGGGATGCGCGCGATGCCGAGCATGTCGAAAAGGTACATCGCGATGCCGAACTGGAAGTTCAGTGTCCAATCCCAGAGGAGATATACGACCGAGACCGGAAGAATATATGGCAAGAAGAACAGAGCGAGTATGGCTGCCTGAAGTCGTCCGGCAAGACGATTGACGCCGAGTGCTATTGCGAATGCCACAAGCGTTCCAGGGACGACGGTGATGAGTACGAAGTAGGCCGTGTTCCACACCGCGGTGCCGAACCGTCGGTCAGAAGGAAGGCGTGCGTAGTTGTCGAACCCGACGAAGTTTCCATCGCCAATCAGGGGCGCATCTGTGAGGCTTATCATGAAAAGCCTGATCGTCGGATAGACGAACACAAGTCCGTAAATGGCGACGAACGGCGCGACGAGCGCCAAGGCGAAGAGCGCTTCGTTGCGCCGGTTTCTGAGCATCATCCTCCCGCTCCACTTCCTTTCAGACGAGGATGGCCCAGGCGAAGGATTGACTGCCTGGGCCTCGGGTCGTCAAAGGTCGGCCAAACCGGTCTTGATCTCCTCGACCGCTTTCGCGGGCTCCATTTCACCATTGAGCGTCGGCACGAAAAAATTCGACATCACGTCAAAAATTGGCCCAGCGATGCCCGCCAGCGGAGTCTTGGGATCGAAGATCATGTTCGCGGTGAGCGAAGAGTATGTGTGGTTCGGCTCCATCGCCTTATACTCGGCCGAGTTCGTGACGGGACCATATGCGGGGATATGCCCTGCCGTCGCCCAGAACAAGGAATTCTTCGACATCCAGCTCATGACCTCGAGAACCGCGGCGCGCTTCTCGGGACTCATGTCCTTGCCCTTGTTCGCAGGGAGCGCGAAGGTGTGACTGTCGGCGTAGGTGGAGGGATGCTTGAAGATTACAGGCAGTTCGACGGCTCCCCATTCGAAGAGCTTGCCGTTCTTCTTGAGGTCCGTCATCGTCGGGACTTCCCAAACCCCGTTGATCATCATCGCAGCTTCACCCGATGTGAAGAGCGCCACGGTCGCAGGGTAGTCCGTATAGGTGGATTGAAGCCCTTCCTTCGTCCATTCGGACAGAACGGCAAGAGAGTTTTCGAGCTTCTTTGCGCTGTCACCAGCAAGAAACTCACCGTCCGTCATGAGCTCACCATCCTGCTGGCCCATGAAGGAATAGACGGTGCGGAACATGAAGTTGCCGTCCGCGGTCACCGAGCCAAGCGGGAACTTGACCCCAGCGGCCTTCAAGGCCTTCAGCGTCGCGGTGAAGTTCTCACGCGAGTCCATACCCTTCGGCTTGCCGTCGTCGCCGAGAACTCCGGCTTTCTTGAGCAGGTCCTTGTTATAATAGAGGACGATTGGGTGCGTATCGAGCGGCACCGCATACTGTTTGCCGTCGATGCTCACAGCCTCCCAAGTCGCGGGGGCGTAGTCAGATTGTCCGAGGCCCATCGTTTTCCAGTCGTCGGCGGTGATTTCCTGCAGAATGCCCTGCTTCACCGCCAGCGGGATGCGGCTGGCGTGATACGTCATGATATCAGGGGCTTCGCCAACCGCCGCGGAGGTTTGGACCTTGGAGTAAAATGGCGTTCCCCATTCCAGCGTGGTCGCATCGATCTTAATTTTGCCCTTGTGGGCCTCGTTGAAGTCGGCGACCATTTGTTTCATGCGAACGCCGTCACCGCCGCCGAAGAAGTCCCACCATGTGACGGTCTCCTCGGCGTGGGCGACGGAGGTCATGAGACCTCCCGCCAGAAGCACTGCCTTCGTAAGTTTAAACCAATTCGGCATGTCACTTTCCTCCCAGACAAGCAGCGTGTCGTCGCTACCGATTGATCTTAAAGTTGAATTCTGATCATCGAATATGAGTATGGCGGAACGGAAACACTCACACTGTTGCCGTCCATGACCGCATCGGACGTCTTGCGCGGCGAGACATTGTCCGGATTGTCTTTGGTATTCCGGGCCTCGAGATCGTCGTGCTTGATCAGGGTGTGCTCGACGCCCCTGATGGTTCCGAAGCGCTCCACGGCGAGCTTGATGCTTGCCGATTCGGACGAGTGGCGATTGACCGCAAAGAAGGTGAGAGTGCCCGCGTCGCCGTCATGAACGCCGGCGATATCGAGATAGGACACAGCTTCGGAAACGTTGGAGACATAAGTCGCACAGTCGACGTCGAGTTGTAGCGCGGTGCCTCGACCGTAGCGAGATGCCAGATGGAAGGGATGATAGATCGTCTGACGCCAGGAACTACCCCCTGGCTCGGTCATGATCGGCGCGATCACGTTGACCAACTGCGCTATGCAGGCGACTCGCACGACGTCCGAGCGGCGGATGAAGGTGTTGATGATGCACCCGACCTGGAGCACATCCTCGAAGTTGTATATGTCTTCGAGGAGAACCGGCGCATGAGGCCAATTCCATTCTCGCATCCGCTTCGCGTCGTTCTTGCGCTCGTGATACCAGACATTCCATTCGTCGAAGGAAATCTTGACGTCTCGCTTGGATCGTTTGCTGCCCTTCACAAAATCGATAACACCACTGACGGTGCCGATGTAGCGATCGAGCTTTTCCGGAAGAGCGAGAAATTCTGAAGTTCTCTTCTCGTAGTTCTCGAAATACATGTGGAGGGAGATGTAGTCGACCTGGTCGTATGTCGCGTCGAGGACCGTTGCCTCCCACCGAGGATAGGTCGCCATATCGGAGTGGGATGATCCGCAAAGGACAAGTTCAAGCTTGTCGTCGAAGGCTCGGATGGCCTTCGCGGTCTCGTTTGCGAGGTGGCCATACTCGGCGGCGCTTTTATGACCCACCTGCCACGGCCCGTCCATTTCGTTGCCAAGGCACCACAGCTTGACATTCCAAGGCTCCGCGCGCCCGTTCTGGCGGCGCAGGTCCGACCACTGACTGCCGCCCGGATGGTTCACGTACTCGACGAAGTTCCGTGCGGCGTCCAGACCGCGCGAGCCCAGATTGACCGCCAGCATCATTTCGGTGCCAGCAGCCTCAGCCCATTCGGCGAACTCGTGGATACCGACCTGGTTAGATTCCGAGGTGCGCCATGCGAGATCAAGGCGCGTCGGACGGCCCTCTTTCGGCCCAATGCCGTCTTCCCAATTGTAGGCCGACACGAAATTGCCACCTGGATAGCGGCAAATCGGCGTATCGAGTTCCCGCACGAGATCGATTACGTCCTTGCGCATCCCGTTGGGGAGCGCCGTCGGATGGCCTGGTTCGTAAATGCCTGTATAGACAGCCCTACCCAAGTGCTCCAGGAACGATCCGTATAGCCGCTTATCTATGTCCGCGATTGTATAGCGCGAATGCGCGGTGACCCGAGCTTCCAAAACTCTCTCCCCCCCTCGAATTCAATATCCAAGTTTTCGGTTCATATCCAATTTGTTGGTATATGAAGCCGAATTAAGGGTCACGTCAAGCGAAAGTATGACTTTTCAAACTTGAATTCGGAGCACGATATCCTGGTCGTAATTGCCGAAGCCGCTGCCGAAAATGTTGATTCCGCCGGGATGCTCGGCCCCGTCCTTGACGCCAACCCGCAACCGGATTGAACGATGCTTGTCCAGACCGAGGTCATCGAGGTTGATGTTTGATATCTTCACTCCATCGACGAAACTTCCCTGCTCGTTGATGCGCCAGTTCTTGAGCTTGCCATACTGTGAACCCGCGAGCTTCCACCAGTCCGGCGTGAAAGTACCCCTTTTGTCCCCATAATCGCCAGGCGACGTCCAAGTGCCGATTTCGATTCCGTTGACCTGCAGAAATATGTCGGATGGCCAGTTTGCCGACGTCCCCGGCACTTCAGAACTCAGTTCCATCGAGAATTCGATCGCCTTAGGTTTCGCCTTCTTGAGCAGGGTGTTGTTGGGGAACTGATATTCTACGAACCCCGTGTTAAACCACAGAAGCCCCGCTTTCATACGGTCCGGATCGAGGAAGGTGTCTGGTACGTCGAGAAGGCCGATGACACCATCCTTGGAGCACATCCCACACGGGCCCGTGACTTCAAACTGGGTATATAGACCAAGCGGCATGGAAACTTCTATCGCGTCCGCCAATCGATCAACCACTGGCTCTGAAAACGAAATGAGAATCTCCCGGAAAGCCGAATAACAGACTTTCTGGCTGCCCTTTTTGGCCCGCTGTCCCTCAGTATAGATTAGTCCGCAATCCTCGAGCACCTTCAGGTTGATCGACGCCGTTGACTGGGGAAGACTTAATTCCTCCGCGATCTCGTTCACGTTTTTCGGACCGCTCGATCGAAGCAACTTCAACATCATCACGCGAACGTCGCTTGCGAGACCTTTGATGAGGTCTTGCCGTTCGATCGGATCAATCACGAGTACTTTACCAGTCATATCATCCCCACGCTTTTCCTACGCTTCATATCAGGTTCTACGATATGAAAGCAACTGCTGCATTGAGTGCGGAAGTGTGACACTGCCTATATAAGGAGCCTACAGCACGGCCGTTCTGATCGCGGTGGCGTCATCGAACCAGCAATTGGCTCGCTACAAAGAGAATTCTCGTGAAATTGCCGAGCCAAGACACCATCAACGGACACGGCGCCTGCCAGCGCCATCAGTCGACCTGATGGGAGGTTAGTATCCGGGCGGCGGCTATCGCTGAGTTGTCTGGATCAGTGATGCGACGGCAGCTTTGGGACCCAAGCGGGTCTCTGACACCAGACCCGTGGTGTTACCTGGCTTCCTCATGGTAGGCATGCTTCGTTTCAATATGGCGGACTAAAAGGAGTTAGCCGCGTGAAGTGCCTTCGCATCTATGCCACCCCGGATGGCGAGTCACATTTCGACGAAATCGAATTGCCGACAACGAGGAGGTCGGTGCACCCCGATGCCGTGCCGTTCGACGTTACGGGCAGCTATCCGGCGTCGCGCGTCCGCATCACCCACATCCCAGCTGGCATGCGCGAGGTTGCTTGGCATAAGGTCCCGGAGCCGGTACTTACGGTCAGACTGGATGGTTCGGTAGAATACGAGACAAGCGACGGAGAGGCGCGTTCAGGCGGGTAGCTTCGTGTTAGTGGAGGACACTCACGGCAAGGGCCATCTGTCACGCCATTCCCCAGAGGCGCAGACTGTCATCTGGATTTCACTACCGAACGGCCTCGAATTACCGCCCGCATAGACCGTCTGGGCACGCTGTCGGCCCCGCCGTTGAGAACGACCGCTTATGGCGGATACTGTTGAAAAACTCGTCATTGCAGGCACTTGGGACGCGTGATTCAATCCTCTGAGTGATTTGGCAGGGGATCAGGCGAATGATGGGATTTCAGGCGGCTCCGGCGCAGCTCTTTTACGATTTCAGTCTCGATGAGCACGTGCCAGCCGACCATCTCCTACGCCGGATCGACAACCACCTGCACCTCGATGGCGTCCGCGCGCAGTTGAAGCCCTACTACAGCAGCACGGGCCGTCCGTCGATCGATCCGGAACTGATGATGCGCATGCTGATCATTGGCTACAGCATGGGCATCCGCTCGGAGCGCCGGCTGTGCGAGGAGGTTCATCTCAATCTCGCCTATCGTTTGTTTTGCCGGCTTGGACTGGACGGCAAGGTGCCGGATCATTCCAGCTTTTCGAAGAACCGCCATGGACGTTTCCGGCAAAGCGATATCCTTCGGCATCTGTTCGAGACGGTGGTTGAGCGCTGCCTGGTACAGGGTCTTGTCGGTGCTGAAGGCTTTGCCGTCGATGCCAGCTTGATTGCCGCGGATGCCAACAAGCAGCGCTCGATATCGGGCGCAGAATGGAGCGCGCAAGAAGCGAAGGAGAATGCAGGCCGCTCCGTTCAGGAATATCTGGCGGTGCTTGATGACGCTGCTTTTGGTGCGGCTTCGCCGGTAACTCCGAAGTTTGTTTCCCCGTCAGACCCGGCAGCCCAGTGGACGGGTGCCCATAAAGGCCATGCCTTCTTCGCCTACGCCACCAACTATCTGATCGACACCGACCATGGCGTCATTCTCGATGTCGAGGCCACCCGTGCCATTCGACAGGCTGAAGTTGGCGCTTTGCGCACCATGATCGACAGAACAGAGAAGCGCTTTGGTCTGAAGCCGGACTATCTGGTCGCCGACAGTGCCTACGGCTCCGCTGACAATCTGGTCTGGCTTGTCAAGGAAAAGGAGATTGCTCCGCACATTCCTGTGTTCGATAAGTCCAACCGGACAGACGGGACTTTCTCGCGTGCCGACTTCAATTGGGATGGCGAGGGATTACCTTGGATAAGCCAATTTCCGCACCAAACCACCCCTCTTCGATCAGATCGCGGCTGCATCCTTCGCTCCGCGAATGGTTGCCCGAGTATTTCCGTTCCGACCAAATTGCCTGGGTGAGCAGCCCATGACCCTTTTGAACGCTGCGCCAAAGGCACTTTCGGACTCATAGCCGAGTGACGATGCGATCGCAGCAATCGATTGCTGTGTATTCGCCAGCCTGTCCCCCGCCAGGAGCATGCGCCAGCGCGTCAGATAGTCGATCGCGGAGAGGCCGACCTTTGCCTTGAATCGCACGGCGAAGGTCGTGCGAGACATGCCGACGTGATGGGCGAGCTCCTGCAAGGTCCAAGTCCGTGCAGGCTGCGCGTGCATGGCCGCCATTGCGGCGCCTATCTGTTTGTCGGACAAGGCGAACAGCCATCCGACGCCATCGCTGGCCCGTTCGGCCAGATGCAGTCGCAGGGCTTGGACGAGCATCATGTGAGCGAGATGCTCCGCCACAAGAAAAGCTCCCGGTCGCCGTTCCCGCAGCTCCTGTCTCATGCGTTCGAGAGACCAACGCAGCGCCGCCTGATCAGCTTCCTTGCGGATATGCACGATCGGCGGTAGCACGCCTAGAAGGATATCCGCATGGTCGCCGGCGAGCATGAAGCGGCTGCCCACCAAAAAGAAGTCACCGCCGCCATTGCATTGAGCAACACCGCCGCGCCGCGCAGGGGCAAAGACCGTATTAGCGTCGACAGGTGGCAAGGCGAGATCGCTGGCAAGCCGGAAAGGACGCCCCTTGGGGAGCAGGAAACAGTCCCCGGCTTCCAGCAGAACGGCATCGAGCACGCCATCGACCAACAGCCAGCACTGGCCAGCAACAACGGCATTGAACTTGATACCCTCATACGTGCCGAACTGGAGCGACCAGTCTCCGCCGGCGTCAAAACCGGCTGAGACATAACTTCTGGGCTTCAGCAGAGAGAGAATATCCGACAGGGGGTCCATCAGCATCAACTTCGAACGATTGCAATGGAAATACGAACGCTACAGCATGGATCGTTCCGGAGCAAATCGCCTAGCTTCTTCCAACAAACACAGCGGACGCCATGCGGCCAATGCGCCGCTTGCGACCCGAGTTTTCGGTTAGGAGAAGCAAATGATCGTCATCACGGCCCCGACGGGCAATATCGGTCGCCAGGTGCTTGCAAAGCTGCTCGACTGCGGCGAGCAGATCCGGGTGATCGCACGCGACCCTTCCAAGCTCCCCCTGGAAGACCGCGAACGCGTGGAGGTGATCGAGGGATCGCACATCCAGCCTGACGTCGTCATGAAGGCGTTCGATGGCGCAGACAGCATCTTTTGGCTCGTGGCGGCCGACCTGCGCGCACCAAGCGCCGAAGCCGCCTATGTGGACTTCGCGCGGCCGGCTTTGGCTGCGTTCGAGGGCCTGCACGGCAAGCGCGTAGTCAGCGTCTCGGCGCTTGGCCGGGGCTGGCCGCAAGACGCCGGACATGTGACCGCGACCCTCAAGATGGACGACATGATTGCGAGTACGGGCGTAAGCTACCGGGCGCTCTCTTGTCCCTCTTTGATGGAAAACATGCTTGGCCAGCTTGAGCCGATCAAGCATCAAGGCGTTTTCTTCTGGCCGGCTTCGGGGAATTTCAGAGCACCGGTCTGTGCGACGCGCGACGTGGCCGATGTAGCTGCGCGGCTGCTGCTGGATCGATCCTGGAATGGCGTGGAAGAAATTCCGCTCCTTGGTCCGGAGGACCTATCCTGCAACGATATGGCGACAATCATGTCCGAAGTGCTCGAAAAGCCCATCCGCTTTCAGGAAATAAGTATGGGGGACATGAGAGCGATGATGATCAGCCGCGGCGCGTCTGCGGGAATAGCGGAAGCTATGGTCAACATGTTGACCGCCAAGAATGAAGGCATGGACCACATGGTGAAGCGCACTTCCTCGACCAGCAGCCCCACCAGCTTTCGAGAGTGGTGCGAGCGAGTTTTGAGGCCCGCTATTCTCACATAAGCCGAGCCGGAATCCACGGAGCCTGTGGCTAGTAATGGAGGGGAAGACGGCAATCGACGTCGCGCATCGCCTTTCAACCATTGCCAAGATGGACCAATCGCCGTGCTCGATCAGGGGTGCATGGTGGAGGAAGACGGGCCGGACGAACTGGTCGATAGGATGGTCTGTCGCCCTGGCCGCTTTAGCGGGAAGCCGCCATTCGACGGTCTGTCTCCGAATATCCGGGTTCCACCCATCCGAGTCGATCGGCAGACCGGACCGCCCGGTGTGCCAACTGTGTATCCATCGCCTTGAACGGAATCGAACTGCAGACCAGGTATTTCAACAAAGCCGGTGTTGAGCCGGCTCTGAGCGCTTCGGCTATTTCCGTTTATTTCGTTTATTGCGTCTGCTTCGAATATGGGGTAGAAATGGGTTTCAAATGGAGGGTTATCAAAATGACAGTTCCAGCAGCAGCCCAGGAACTGGGCGGGCGTCTGCCGTCGGCCTCCGAAAAAGCTGCCGCGAACCACCTGCGGAAGATACTGGCGGCTCATGCTACCGGCGACGCAAAATTGCGCGTGCTCGACGATGAGACGCAGCAGCCAACGGAGATTACCCTCACCCCAGCGCTGTCCAGTCTCCTAATGGAGCTGTTGCGTCATATCGGAAAAGGTGACGCGGTGACGCTCGTTCCCGTCAGCAAGATGCTGACGACGCAACAAGCAGCGGATATTCTCAATGTATCGCGGCCATTCCTGATTTCCCTCCTCGATAAGGGCGAGATCGAGTACTCGCTTGTTGGTCGACATCGAAGGATTCAGGCCGATCATCTGTTCAAATACAAGAAGGAACGCGACGAGAAGCGGAGTAAGGCCCTTGCAGATCTTGCCGAGTTGGACGCGGAACATCTGTAAGCTTGTTCGCTAATCGCTTCACCGCCTTCGTCGACGCCTGCACACTCGCAAGTGCACTAAAGCGAAACTTGCTGCTGACCCTTGCGGAAGCGGAATTTTTCCGCCTCCGCTGGTCCGCGATTGTCCTTGATGAGACCCAGAAGACCATCGAGAAGATCCTGGCCGATAAGGACGTCGCCGACGCCACCGTACGTGCATCGCGCGCAAGAGTAAGCATGGAGGCTGCATTCGAGGAAGCGATGGTCGTTGATTTTGATCAGTTTCTCTCCGCTTGCGAGGGTCTCCCCGACGAAAACGACGCGCATGTAGCCGCTGTAATTGTGACCGATAATCTGAGAGACTTCCCCGAGGAATTGCTCCGTCGGTTGAACCTTGAAGTGAGGTCGGCCGATGCCTTTATCGCTGATACAATTGCCTTGGATACCGGTAGAGCGGTAGCAGCGATTAGGCGCATGAGAGAGCGCTTCAGAAAGCCGGAAAAAACCGCCGATGTCCTGCTTTTGGATATGGAGGCAAACGGCCTTACGGAAACCGTGGACGTCCTAAAGCCCCACATCCTCTCGCTTTAGGCTCGAAGGAGGCCGCCTACCCTCTCCGGAAGCGCCGCAACTCCATAGCCGTGTTCCCGTTGATACACTATGCGATCTTGAGAGTACATAACGAGAACACCGCGCGTCAGCGGGGTCAAATTTGCGCGTCAAATGCTGACGGATGATATTTCGGTCATTAGCCGTTTCCTGGTGCAATCGGCCGCTCAATCAACCAAGCTGGGATGTCTGCAACGCGCCCGGCACCTCATATGGGCGTGACTTTGAACCGTTGCGGACAGCCCAACATCTCCTGTAGCGCGCGCATCATTAAGCGAGGTCAGGTCCCTCCGGTTTCCCAGCTGGGCGACCCTCACCTTGTTCGTCGTTTTCGCCAACGGACTGCCGTTGCCGATGACCAGGTTGTCGCCCGGACGCCCTGGCGTCCTCGTCATGATGGTTTGCGGGCAGCGACAAAACGGTTCATGGCATCGAAAGAGAAGGCGGCCACCGGCAAGCTGGTTGCGCCCTCGAGCGCGAGGTCCGCCAAGATTTCACCGACGCCGCTGGTAAACTTGAAGCCATGTCCCGAACACGCGCGGACACCGCGTACTCAACAAATACGCGGCTTTTGCGCCCGGCAGCAGGAATGCCTTATTGCGGCGTCAGGTCGAAGCCGAACCACTTTTCCGAAAGACGTTTGATCGTGCCGTCCGCCTTGGCCGCAGTGATGGCGTCGTCGAACATCGCCTGCAGGTCTGTGTCGCTCTTGCGCAGCCCGACGGAGCTACCAGCACCAAGGAAGCCACCCTGGAAGCGCGGTCCGACGATGGCCATGTCGGCATTCGCCGGCTTTTCGACCGCGGTTTTCAGGTAACCCGTCGAGGCCATAACAAGATCGACCCGGCCGGCGACGAGATCGAGATCGTGCTGTTCAGTCGTCTTGTATTCGCGCACTTCGACGACTTCGTTCAGATACTCGTCGATGAAGCGCGCCGCGATCGAAGCGCTCTGGACGCCGATCGTCTTGCCTTCGACAAGCGGCTTCAGCTCTTCGACGGCCTTGCGGGCGCCCGCCTCGTTGGACGCCAGCGAGAAGAGTTCGCCTTTCATCGGCAACGTTTCAAGTTCGCTGCCCTTGAGCGTCGCGAAGGCTTGGCCGGTGCTGCCGTAGGAGATGGAAAAGTTGATGACTTCCTTGCGCTTTTCCGTCGCCGACATACCAGCCATGATGGCGTCGAACTTACCGGCATTGAGAGCTGGGATCATCCCGTCGAAGCCCTGCGGAATGATGGTGCATTCCACCTTCATGTGATCGCAGAGATATTTGCTAAGCTCGATCTCGTAGCCGTCCAACGTTCCGTCCGCCTTGGTGAGGTTATAGGGCGGGAAGGCGCCTTCGGTGGCAATGGTAATCTTCGTCCACTTCTTTTCTTCCGCCTGTGCCGCCGTGGCGAGAAGCCCCGTGGCAACGGCGAGGGCCGCCATGATCGCTGTCGTTTTCTGCATTTCGGTATTCCCCTTTTTGCTGTGGTGGTTGTTTGGTTCTTTCAGGAGGTCATTCGCCTAATTGCTGATGAACTGCCGGAAACGTTCGGATTTCGAGCTGGTGAAGACGTCATCAGGCGCGCCCTCCTCCTCAATCGCGCCCCTGTGCAGGAAGACGACGCGGCTCGATACGTCGCGGGCGAAGCCCATCTCGTGGGTCACGACCAGCATCGTTCTGCCTTCTTCGGCGAGCCCGCGCATGACGCGCAGCACCTCGCCGACGAGTTCCGGATCGAGCGCGGAGGTCGGCTCGTCGAAAAGCATCGCCTTCGGCCGCATGGCGAGCGCACGGGCAATCGCTGCACGCTGCTGCTGGCCGCCGGACAGATGAGCGGGATAGTGGTTGCGCTTGTCGGCAATGCCGACCTTGGCAAGCAGTGCTTCCGCCTCCTCGATCGCTTCCCTGCGCGGCCGCTTCAGTACATGGACGGGCGCCTCGATGACGTTCTCCAGCACCGTCTTGTGGGACCAGAGATTGAAGCTCTGGAACACCATGCCGAGTTCGGAGCGGATGCGGTCGACCTGCCTCTGGTCGGCAGGCCGGCTTTTGCCGCAGCCCGCTGCCTTGAGGCGGATCGTCTCGCCGGCCACCGCGATGGAACCGGAATCCGGCACCTCCAGCATGTTGATGCAGCGCAAGAGCGTCGATTTTCCCGAACCCGACGAGCCGAGGATCGAGATCACCTCGCCCTCATGCGCGTCGATCGATATCCCTTTCAGCACCTCGACCGGGCCGAAGCTCTTGTGCAGATCCCGGACGCTGATGGCGACGGACGGAGCGGCTTGTGCGGACATGTTCAATGGGATTCTCCCTTCAGCCTGCCGGTCATGGGCAGCAGCTGGCGCTGATGCGGGCTCAACTGGTATTCGACGAAGGCGATGAGCCGGGTGAGCAGGAAATTGATGGCGAGATAGATGGCGCCGGCGACGACGAAGACCTCAATCACACGGTAGGTTTCGGAAATGATCTTGGCGGCGACCCCGGTAATCTCCATGAGCGTGATGATCGAGGCGAGCGAGGTCGCCTTCACCATCGAGATCATCTCGTTGCCGTAGCCGGGCAGTGCCTGGCGGATGGCAAGCGGCATGACGATGCGGCGGAAGATCATGAAACGCGGCATGCCGCAGGCGCGCGCCGCCTCGACCTGCCCGTGCGGCACCGAAAGCAGACCGCCACGGATGATCTCGCTTGCATAGGCCGCGGTGTTCAGCATCAGGGCGAGCACGGCACACCAATAGGGCTCGCGCAGCACCGGCCAGAAAATGCTGTGCCTGACCGCACCGAACTGGCTGAGACCGTAGTAGATCAGGAAGATCTGGACGAGCAGCGGAGTTCCGCGAAAAACGAAGACGTAGAGGCGCGCGAACCAGTCGAGCGCGAGGATGCCGGAGAGGCGCGCGAGCGCCAGGGCAAGAGCGAGAACCGCACCGAAGGCGATAGCGGTTATTGCGAGCTCAAGCGTGAGTGGCAGGGCCGAGAGCAGGCTTACCAGCGTTTCCGCGGCAAAGGCGATATCCATCAACCCCTCCTGACGCCGCGCGAAAACCAGCGTTCCGAAGCATTGAGGCAGGCGCCGGAAACGGTGGAAATCGCGAGATAGATCATCGCGGCGATGAAATAGAAATCGAACGGCAGGCTGGTCGAACCGGCGCCGATCTGGGCCTGGCGCAGAAGCTCGACGACGCCGGTGACCGAAACGAGCGCCGACTCTTTCAGCACCACCTGCCAGACATTGCCGAGTCCGGGCAGCGCGTGGCGCAGCGTCAGCGGCGCGGTGATGCGGCGGAACTTGAGCACGCGGCCCATACCGCAGGCGGTCGCCGCCTCCAGTTCGCCCGGATGGACGGCACGGAAAGCGCCACGGAAAACCTCCGTCTGCTGGGCACCGGAGGTCACGCCCACCGCAAGCGTACCAGCGAGAAAGCCCGGAAAGCTGACGAAGCCCTCGGCGCCGAAGAACTGCCCGACCGCCGTCACGACGGCGCTGCCGCCGAAATAGAAAAGGTAGATGACGAGCAGATCCGGAATGCCGCGCAAGATCGTCGTATAGGCATCGGCGAACATCCGAAGGAACCGGCCGCCGGATATCTTCGCCCACGCGCCGAGGGTACCGATGACGCTGCCGATCGCAAAGCCGGCAAGCGCGATCAGGATCGTCATCCACGCGCCCGCGGCAAGCGCGTGACCCCACCCGTCAGGCCCGAAACTGATGATGTCGAGGAAACCAGGATTGCTCATGGAGACGATGGTCCTTGGCCAAGCGCTCCGAAGACTGACTGGCTTTTCATGGCTGGATGTCCGTCGAGTGGTGCCGGACGGGCCTTGCGACCCGCCCTACCAGTCCGTTGTTAGAACGAGGGCGTAAGATCGAGCTTGCTCCATTTTTCAGACAGCGCACGAATAACGCCGTCGGCCGCGGCCGCCTTGATCGCGTCGTCGAACTTCGCCTTCAACTCAGCTTCCCCCTTGCGCATGCCCATCGCCACTTCCGTTGCCAGCATCGCGCCCTTGACCAAAGGTCCGGTCGTCGCGAGGTCTTCGTTGCCGGGCTTGGCGAGCATCGAGGTGCCATAGACGCCGCTGTCGAAGCCCGCATCGATGCGCCCGGCCTTGAGGTCCAGGTCGCGCTCGCCGGAGCTCTTGTAGGCACGCACCGTGACGGTGTCGCCGAAATAGGCGTTGATGAGCTGTTCCTGGCTGGTCGACTGCACGACGCCGACGGTCTTGCCGTCGAGCGCTTCGCCGATCGTCTTCATGACCGGATCGGCCTTCGCCTTGTCGTTGAGATTAAGGCGCTCGCCGGTCATCGGCAACTCGGTGACCGGTCCGTCCTTGGCAATCAGGAAAGTCGCGACGCCGCTCGCATAGGGGACGGTGAAGTCGACGACCTGCTTGCGCTTCTCGTTGATGCCGAGCGTCATGATGAGATCAAACTTGCCGGCGTTAAGGCTGGGGATGAGGCTAGTCCATTCGCCCATCATCAACTCGCATTCCACCTTGGCGCGGGTACAAAGATCCTTGATCAAATCGACGTCGAATCCGGTGAGCTGGCCCTGGGAATCGAGCGCATTCCATGGCGGGAAGGCGCCTTCGATCCCGACCCGGACATGCGTCCAGTCCTTGGCCAGCGCCGACGTGGCGGTCAAGGAAAGGCCGGCGATGAAAATGGCGGCGAAAAATCTGCTTCGTTTCATGTTTCAGTTCCCTTCTTTTCGCCGGGCCTTTTGGTGGCTGGCTTTGCGATTGATCCGCGCCTTTCAGCGCGTGTCGTGTTTGACGGCGGCTGCCAGTGTTGCCCGCGCCTCCCGCAAGGCATGTGCGGCGAGGTTTCGGCATTGTCGTGCGTGCACGGCATAAAACGGCAGATCGGGCGAGCCCTGCGGCAGGTCGGCAAGCTCGCGCAGGCCGGCAAGCGATGGCCAGGCCTGGTGCGGGAGGGCGCTGTCGTGGCTGAAGCGGTGTCCGGTCGTGTAGTTGAGGGGCACGAGCAGACGGGACACCTGCATGAAGGAGCGGTTGATCGCTTCCAGCGCATCCTCGCCGGCGCTCTCGGCCATCCTGTTCACCGCCTGTACCGCTTCCTCGAACGCGCCGAGGCGCGAAAGCAAAATGTCGATGTCCATGCGGTCGCCGAGGCGGTCCTGGAGGGCCAGCAGTTCCTTCCTCATCGAAGCGGCAACGGCGGTGTAGTCGAGCGGTAGCACCGGGGCAGTCAGCAGGCGCCACAGAACGCGCAGCACGATCGCCGTGTCGCGTTCAAGATTGTCGAGGTCGATGTGCTCTGCCGTGTCGTGCGGTGTATGCCACCACCAGCCGAGCGCCGTCAGCATCTTGACGGGACCGGGCGGCTGGTGACTGAGGCTGCCAAACATCGACGGTATGCCAACGCCCCAGAACGACTGGTCCGCGGCGCGGCAGTGGCGGCGGCCGGCATGCCGCTGTCCGCTGACCGCCTCGACCGCTTCAGCCGCAACGGATTTCAACTCGTCGATGACAGCCGAGTTGGTAAGCACACTTGCCCCCTCGCCGCCGGTCGAATCGACATTCACATGGGCGACGCAGCGCCGATCGAGCTCGTCCCAATATTCGTCCGCATACCAGGCGGATCCCGAATAGCGCCCATGCGAATGGCCGGACCAGAAGCAGAGACGTAGGCCTCGCCGCCACGGGCCGCGCCGCTCGGCGAGCAGACGTGCCGCCTCCAGCATGGTGGCATTGGCGCCTCCGTTGTCCATGACCCCGTAGTGCCAGGTGTCATGATGGCCGGAAAACAGCACGAACGGCGCGTCGCCTGCTTCATTTTCGGGGGGCAGCTCTGCCACGAGGATGGGCGTTTTGCGCCAGCTGGTATCGACGTCCGCCCAAAGCGACACCAGCACGATCTCGCCCGCTTGGCATTGCGCCCGTAGCCTCGCGCCGTCGTCGCGCGCGATCGTACAAACGACCGTCGTTGGAAGCTTCGACCGCGTCACCTGCGAGGGACTGCCCCATACTGGTGAAACGCACATTTCGTAAAGGTGTTCGTTCGGGCTGATGTGGAGCTGGCCCAGGGCGCCATGCGCGCTTGCGAGCGCGGTCACTTCCTCGGTGGCAATCCCATCGACAAGAACGATCCTGCCTCTGACGTCGACGGAGGCGAAGGCAGCCTCGTCGCCGTCGCCGATATAGGCAATCGGCGCGCGGATTCCATCACTCGTCGTCGCAACCGACATCGAATGCGTGATGCAGCGCAGGTTTTCGCCGTTTGCCTCGACGCGAGCCTGTCCGGGCAGACTGATATAGGCGTCGTGGAACAGAAGCTGCGTGCGATAGCCGTAGGACGCCATCTCCCGTTCGAGATAACGGAAGCTCGCAAGTTCCTCAGGCGTTCCCGAGAGCTTGATGTGGCGGCCGAACTCCTCGATATGGGTCGCCAGATGCTCTCGATCGGGTTGCGGCAGGTCAGGCATCGCGATTCTCCGGCAGTGGCGGATCGACATCGTCCGGGATCGGGTTCACGAAAGGCGTGCCGTCCAGTCTCGCCGCATGGTCGGCCTTGGCGGCGGCAATGAGATCAGGCTTCAGGATCAGGTCTAGCGCCGTGCTCGCCATTACCTTTGCCGCATGCTCCATGCCCTTGTGCGCAGCTGGCAGCTTGCCCTGAGCGACGAGCTGCCAGGAATGACCGGGCGTCCCGATGGCATAGGTTGCGCCGCGCATCTGGACCGTCGGCACAACCCAGCTCACCGTGCCGACGTCTGTCGAACCGACGAGCGTGCCGCTGCCGCTTTCCGGCGGAAAGATCGTGTCGCAGAGCGCCACGCCGCGACGCACCTTCAGCCCGAAGCGCTCGAAGGAAGAGGCAATATCCTCCTTCGAGAAGGTCTCCTGGAATTTGGCCGCAAGGTCGCGGTCCTCTTCATCGAAGACTGGCGGGCCGAGGCGTTCGAGATGCGAATGCATCAGGGATTCGAGCGGCGTGTTGCCGACGAGGTTGGCGTCGCCGCTGACGATTTCGCTGCGCACCGTCGTGCCGGTCATCAGCGCCGCGCCGTCCGCGACGCTCCTGACTCGCGCCGAGAGGTCGAGCAGTTCCGGCAGGCTGCGGGCTCTAACCAAATAGCGCACCGTCGCCCGCGCCTGAACGACGTTCGGCGCGTGGCCGCCGGTATCGGTGACGGCATAGTGGATGCGGGCCGTCGACGGCATGTGCTCGCGCAGATAGTTGACGCCGACATTCATCAGCTCGACAGCGTCGAGCGCGCTGCGGCCAAGATGGGGAGCCGCGGAGGCATGCGAGGCGCGGCCGCTGAAGTGGAAATTGATCTCGTTGCACGCGAGCGAGATCGGGTTGTTGACGCCAGCGAAGGATGCCGGATGCCAGGAGATGGCGATATCGACGTCGTCGAACACGCCCGCCCGCACCATGAAGCCCTTGGACGAGCCGCCCTCCTCGGCCGGGCAGCCGTAATAGCGGATCCGCGCCTCGATGCGGTTGGCCTCCAGATAGTCCTTGACGGCGGTCGCCGCCATCATCGAGCCGGCGCCGAGCAGGTTGTGTCCGCAGCCATGGCCGTTGCCGCCGACAACGAGCGGCCGCTCCTCGGCGACGCCCGCCTCCTGGCTTAAACCCGGCAGCGCATCGAACTCGCCGAGGATGGCGATTACCGGGCCGCCCTCGCCCGCCTCGCCCATCACTGCCGTCGGCATACCGGCAATGCTGCGCGCGACACGGAAACCTTCAGTCTCCAGCATGGCCGCATGCGCGGCGGACGAGCTGTATTCCTCGTAGTTGGTCTCCGGCGTGTCCCACACACGGTCGCTCAAGGAGAAGAACGCTTCGCGCTTCTTTCCGATGAACTCCCACACGGCATCCGAATTTTTCATCGTTTACTGGCTTTCACAACAATGATATCCAAAATTGGCGCCAATTTATGATAACATTCTGAAGCACGCAAGAGCGTTATGGGTGTAAAACGGAGGGCGCGATGAGATTTTTCCACGGCTTTGCGGGTGGCTGCATCTTGGAGAGCAGTCGGGCGCAATGGCAGAATGAGAGGCAGGTCCTGCGGCGCCGCGCATCTTAACCAGACGCAAAAGGGACGCGGCAGAACTTTGAATTGCTGCCTGTTTTATTCGAAAGAGGATAACCCTGCAGTAGGGAGGCTGTATGAACAAGGTGAAACCGCGGGAAGCAAACAATCCGACCGCAGTCGATGTCACGGACCTGATTCTCCATGACATTCAGACCGGCGTGCTTGCACCCGGATCATGGCTGAAGCAGATCGATCTGGAGCAGCGCTACCAGTGCACGAGGCCGGAAGTGCGGCGCGCACTCGACCGGCTTGCGCAACGCCGCCTCGTCGAACATGTGCCGAACCGCGGCTATCACGTATACGAGCCCGATGGCCGGCAGGCTTCCGAAGTCAGCGAAATTCGCATCCTGCTCGAAGCGGGGGTCGCGGACAAAATCGCCGCCAACGCGTCGGAGCCGGACGTCGAGGCCCTGCGTGACCTCGCGTCGCGCTTCGACGCGCTCATTCTGGAAGGAACACCGATCGAGCTCTACGAGGCCAACCTTGCCTTTCACCATCGGCTGCTTTCGCTCTGCGGCAACACGGAACTCGTCAATCTCGTGACCGAGATCCGCCAGCGCACATCGTCGGCCCCGGTCTCGCAGTGGAAGACACGGGCACGCATCGAACAATCCTCGCGCGAGCACCATCAAATGATCGACGCCGTTGCCGCCGGCGATGGAGCAACCCTCAAGGAAGCGATTGCACGCCACATTCGCCAGGATTGAGTGAACCGCAATCGGCCCCTTCTCTTCGCGAGGACTTGATAGCAGTTAAGGGCCTAAAGAGCGCTCGCCGCGGGGTAGACGTTGCTCGCTTACTAGCCGGGGATCGGCCCGCATCATTTCCGAATACCCGCTGGCACAGAACACGATCTTGCCAGCCGGAGGCGAGTTCAACCTGATCGTCCAACGCCAAAACTCGAATGGACGCTCCAAACGCTCGCGAGTGACCCGGTCAATGGACAGTTCACTCATCGCGGTTCGCCCCTCGCTGTCGCCGTGATCCATAGAAAGCCGCAGATCAGCGACGTCGTGGAACGTCAGCGTGGTCGGCGCTACGCGAAAGCGAGCCTCGCCGGACTTTTCACAAAGCCACTCGGCGATGAAGTCGATGTCGAGCACCAGATCGCTGCGCCAATCCTGCTTTTCGGGATCGCCGATATCGAACCTTATCCCGTAAATGAGGTTGTCGTGCCATCGCCAGACGAGATCGTCGTCGCGTGTGTCATCATCACTTACCATCAGAGCTGTTCTCCCGGTGAATGCCGCGGCCAGTTCTCCTTGTCGTCAAGCTCGTCGGGCCACATCTGGGCGCCATGCAACACACGCAGAATACGGACCCTATCCGCCATCACCACATAGGCAGCAATGTAAGGCGTGCGCGGGATGACAAGCTCGCGCGTTCCGGCAAATCCTGCCAGGCCGACCACTTTCGGGGAAGTCAAGCAGACGACGTGCAGCGCGGACGATCTCCTCGTCGACGTGGACCGACGCCCTCGGATTCTCCCTTTCGATGTAACTGAAGATGGTGTCGCGATCGTCAAGCGCATATCGCGCCCAGACGAGCCTCATCGATCACCCGCCGCAGCCTTGCGCAAAGCTGCCGACCGGCGCTCTCGAAAGTGCGCATCGGCGTCGGCATCGTCGACGTCGGGTCGGGTATCCCCGAGTGCCCGCAACACTTTGGCGCGGAACCAAGCGTCGTGCGCCTCGCTGTGGCTGAAGAGTTCCAGCGGCAGGGCGCCCTCATTCGCCGTCCGAGTTAACAGGATTCGAACGGCATCTGAGACCGTGAGGCCCATGTTTTCTAGAACCGCCGTGGCGCGCTCTTTGACGTCAGCATCAATCCGAGTCTGGACAAGTGCATTTGAAACCATCAGCCAATCTCCCTTCACTGATAGTCAGTGTAATGCACCTGCATGACAAATGCCAGAGCTACTCCGAAGTCTCGTCCGAACAGACCTCATTCGACGCGTCAACCAAGCGCAGTTCCCGACGATACATTATGCGATCTTCTGTAACGGGCTTGGCGTCAATCCCTTGCTGCGCTTAATCCCTCGCCGAGTGCTTGCTTCTGTCCGCAGTCGGAGCTTCGCCGCTGCTCTATGGTGTCTGCTGAGGACCGGTTGGCCAATCTTAGAAGCGCAGTCACCGCGTGTGCTGATCGCATAGCGGCCTAACCCATCCATCGTCCCGGCGAAGGGACCTTGCTGCGGCGGGCTGATGGCTGTGCCCGTCCGAAAGCCTGTCTTGTCGTCTCCTCCGATCAAGCCGCCAGGGCCGGCGCTCCCTTATGAGGAATGAAGTTGGTTCTGTCCCTGAGCAGGCAATGCAACACCACCGCCAGCTTGCGGGCCAGCGCGACACGCGCCTTTCTGGGACCGGCACGTCTTGCGACCGCCAGTGCCCAGCCCTTCAGATCGGAACCTTTGACCGGTCGCGTCAGGATGACATTGGCCGCCTCGTAGAGCGCGGTTCGCACGCTGCCATCGCCGATGTTCGAGATGCGGCCGCTATGATCGGTCTCGCCCGACTGATATTTCTTCGGCGTCAATCCGAAGTGCGGCCCCACCGCGCGCGAGGAGCGGAATCGCTCCGGCGCGTCGACGGCCGCCACAAACGTCAGCGCCACCAGAACGCCAACGCCTGGCGTCGTCATCAGCCGAAGTGCGTTGTCGTCCTGACGGGCGATGGCACGCAGCTTGCGCTCGAAACCTGCAAATTCATGCACAAGCGCGTCGCGCACCTTCAGCAGTGCCGTCGCGATCGCTTCCAAGGTCGAATGGCCTGCAATCAGCTCGCGGATGCGCCCCGCGTAAGTGCGCCGCGTCGTCGGCCCGACCTTGAGGCCGAAGCCGCGCAGGATGCCCCGGAGGCTCATCTCGATGTCGTGAAGCTTGCCTTGAATGAGCTTGCGGGCGGTCAGCAGCGCCCGCACCTCCTGGGCGGCAAGAGATTTGCAGTGGATCGGTCTGAACCAGCCAAGCCGCATCAACTGCGCAATGCCGCGGGCGTCCTTCTTGTCGGTCTTGACCGGCATCGTCTTAAAGGCTGCACGCACGTGGCGCGTCTCGATCAGCTCAACGGAAAGACCTGCTTTCACCATCCCGGAATGGAGCCACTGCGACAAGGGGCCGGCCTCCAGGCCAATTCGCTCCAGCGTCACACCGTGCGCGCCGAACCAGGCGATCAGCGCATCGGGTTCGCTGAGGATCTTTGCTTCCCGCACAATGCGGCCATCCGCATCCACCACGCACACACTCGAGTATTCCAGTGATACGTCGATGCCGGCATACTGCTTCATGGTCGTCTCTCCGTGCTGCTATGGAGCAGGCCACTCCTGACTCCGCGACACCATCGTTGTTAGGGACGACCGCCAGCCCTTCAAACCTGGCGGGCCGGGTTCCGCCCGTTACACCATCTTTTTGGCCCAGAACGTGAACATCCTCGCAAGAAGCCGTGCACGGCGCTCGTGAAGAACGGCTCCCTTCAACCCCTGCGGACTCTGGCGCCGCGATCTACTGCGCAGGGACGGCAGGTTTGCGCCTCCATGTTGGCCGTTGAAGTCAGGCTTGCCACCGCCTTATAGCGGACATTACCGGCGATCAGGCCGGAGGTCGTAGTTGCGGACTAACCGGTCGTCGCCAAGCCGATTGCCGGATGACGTCTTCGGGGCCGACTGCCGACCGTCCGCTGCTAGGAGGTGCAACTGTGAATTTCGCATGAAATCGTTGCCGAGCAATTGGCAAAAAGGATGTTTGTCGCCGATGGGGCAGGGACACATTCTTTGATTGCGGATGGGCGCCGCATAATCGCCTTCATCCGGCTTTCCCGCCCGGCGTTCGGGGGTTAGTTTCATCGGCTAAACACGGAGTTCGATATGGGAGCGGATAGACTTGCCGGGATCGTGAAACGAGTTCTTCTGGTTGGAATGCTGCAGCTTGGCTCAATCGGCGTCGCTCTCGCCGACACGACAATCCTGAACGTGTCCTATGACTCGACGAGGAAACTCTACAAGGAATTCAACGCCGCCTTTGCCCAGAAGTGGGAGGCGGATACCGGAGAAAGCGTGACGATCCATACAGCACACGGCGGCTCCGGAAAGCAGGCGCGCCTGGTGATCGATGGCCTCGACGCGGACGTGGTGACGCTCGCGCTCGAAGCCGACATCGATGCGATCGCCCAGGCTACCGGCAAGATCCCGGCCGATTGGAAAACAAGGCTTCAGAACAATAGTGCGCCCTACATGTCGACAATCGTTTTCCTGGTCCGCAAGGGCAATCCGAGGGGCATTAAGGACTGGGGTGACCTGACGAAGGAAGGCATCCAGGTGATCACACCGAACCCGAAGACCTCGGGCGGCGCCCGCTGGAACTTCCTGGCGGCCTGGGCCTGGGCGCGCGCCGCCGATAACGGCGACGATACGAAGGCGCAGGAATACGTGGCGCAACTCTTCGAGCATGTTCTCGTTCTCGACACCGGCGCGTGGGGAGCAATGACCACCTTCGTCCAGCGCGGTCTCGGCGACGTGTTGCTCGCCTGGGAGAATGAAGCCTATCTCGCTCTCGAGGAACTCGGCCCGGACAATTTCGAGATCGTCACGCCGTCGATCTCGATCAAGGCCGAACCGCCGGTGGCGGTTGTCGACGGCAATGTCGATAGCAAGGGCACCCGCAAGGTGGCGGAAGCCTACGTCGACTATCTCTACAGCGACGGGGGGCAGAAGATCGTCGCCAAACACTATTATCGGCCGTTCAAGCCCGAGGCAGCGGATCCCAAGGACATCGTCCGCTTCGCCGATCTCAAACTGATCACCATTGACGAGTTCGGCGGATGGAAGGAAGCTCAGCCGAAGTTCTTCGGCGCTGGCGGTATTTTCGACCAGATCTACAAGCCGAGGCGATAGTCCGGGGCTGTCAACAGAGTATCTGGCCTTGCGACAGCTACGTGCTTGTCGCTGGCCGGAGACATTGAAGGCGTATGCATCCATGGACGTTCGCGTCGAGAACTTGCGTAAGGAATTCGGCCGCTTCCCCGCGCTCGTCGACGTCACCCTCGACGTCCGCTCCGGCGAGCTGATTGCGCTCCTCGGCCCGTCGGGTTCAGGAAAGACGACGCTGCTTAGGCTGATTGCCGGCCTCGAAAGCCCGACCGAGGGCATGATCTTCTTCGGCGACGAGGACGCATCGAAGAAGACCGTCCAGGAGCGCAACATCGGCTTCGTCTTCCAGCACTACGCCCTGTTCCGCCACATGACGGTGCTCGACAACGTCGGCTTCGGGCTCAAGGTGCGTCCCGCCAACCGGCGGCCGCCCGCCGCCGAGATCCGCCGCCGGGCGCTCGACCTCATCGAGCTGGTGCAACTCTCCGGGCTAGAAAAACGCTATCCGGCACAACTTTCCGGGGGCCAGCGCCAGCGCGTGGCTCTCGCCCGCGCCATGGCGGTCGAACCGAGCGTGCTGCTGCTCGACGAGCCCTTCGGCGCGCTCGACGCGCAGGTGCGAAAGGAACTCAGGCGCTGGCTGCGCGATATCCACGACCGCACCGGCTACACGACCGTCTTCGTCACCCACGATCAGGAGGAGGCTCTCGAGCTCGCGGATCGCCTGGCGGTGATGAACAAGGGCGCAATCGAGCAGGTCGGGACGCCCGATGAGATCTACGACCACCCGGTTTCCCCCTTCGTTTACGGCTTCATCGGCCAGTCGAACTGCCTGGATGTGATGCTGTCGAGCGGTGAGATCTGGTTCGAGGACCGGCCGATCGGCCTGCGGGCCGCGAATGAGCCGGATGGACCGGCGACCCTGTATTTCCGCCCACACGACGTCGAGCTCATCGAAGCCGGCAGCGGCTGTCTCGCCGGCCGTGTTACGGCGGGTCGGCGTGTTGCGGGCACGCGCCACCTCGAACTGGATCTCGGTAAGAAAGCGGCTCCGATGGAGATCGAGCTATCGCCCGAGCGCGCGTCCTCGGCCGACCGCACCCGTATCGCGTTCCGCCCCACGAAGTGGAAGCTGTTTCGCGGGGAGTTTGAACAACTTAGGAGCCGCTCTTCACCAGGCAAAGGCGCGTTGTCCTGCGGATAAGTTGGGCGCCTGGGATGGCAGCTATCGGGATTTAGCAATTTATCATCGAACGTCCGAGAAGGGGCGCGCACCGGCCGAGGTTGGCGCCGTAGTTTTCGACCTCGCGAAGTGGGGCCGCGACGGCGACGGTGAGTTCACCAGGATGGCGTGCGTTAAAGAACCCCTCAATCTGCCTGCATGTAATCCGCCACGCTGTAGCAATGGCTCGCCTGGTAGGCGTTCCGCCCCCGGTTCATGTGCGTCAGGTTGAACGTGCGAATGGCGCTCACCACGCGGCGGCTGGTGAGGAATTTGCGGATCGAGACAGAGCCGCGCACATTGATGCCGAAAATGTCCGCACCACGCGGGAAGAAATAACTGACGTGCTCTGGCATCGCGACGCTTTGCTCGAGAAAGGGTTCGTCCACCCGGCTCGGCGTTGCTGAACGATCTGTAGTGAAATCCGAAAGATGCACGATGAATCTGGCGCGGATATCGTCGCCTTGAGCATAGAGCGTGAAAAGCTCCATCCAGCTCGCATTGACGCGTACGAGCGGCTTGTCCGAGGTCGACGGCAGACAGGAAACCGACCAGTAGTAGCGCTCGGTCTTGCGCAGCATGGGAATGCAGTTTGGACCGTACAGCCCGAGAATCTCCAGCACTTCCCCCGCTTGCGGGCGACTAAGTAACTTCTCAAATCGAGCGACATATTTGAAGCGCTGTTGCAGGGACTCTAAGCGGTCGCCCGCGTCCGGCAAGTCGATCTTGCCCGCTATCCAATCGCGCTGCTGCTCAAGATCAAGGAATTGCCGCACGCCGGTGGCTCTCGGGCTTGAGGTCGCGCCCATGTCAGTCGTCCTGCGAAATTCGTATGCTCGTCATCGGCCGACTCCTGTGTTCTCGCTAAGGCGTCTGCGAGTCTAAGCATCGCGCCCAATGCGCCTCCGAATGATACCTCGCAGATGGTAAATTTGGAAAGTCTGCGCGACCATGAGGAGAACGTCACATGACCGTTCGCCGTCTTGGCAACGGCTCAAGACTGGTATTCCCAGCGCTGCCGAGCGGCCGCTTCCAGGATCGATCAGAGTTCGATCTAGCTGACGGCCGCGATGGGGCGCATAGCCGCTCAACCGAACTGCGAAAACCGGAAACATTTGCCCAAAGAGGCACGGCCCCGCTGGGTTTGGGGCCGCACTCTTTCAAATCTCTGTATGCTTCGCTAGTTCCAGCCCATCCTCGATGTCCTCACCAAGGTACCTGACCGCGTTCTCGATCGTGGTATGTCCGAGCAAAATCTGGATTGCGCGAAGATTGCCGGTCGATTTGTAGATCCTCGCGGCTTTGGTGCGTCGAAGCGAGTGTGTGCCATAGTCTTCGCGTCGCAGCCCGATTGCAGTTACTCGCCGTACGCTTCAGGGGGAATGACGAGCGGTGCGGCAAGCTGGATCAGCTTCTGCTGAACTCTCTGTAACAACCCGGCGGGTAGTAGCGACCTGCAGCAGCCTAGCCCGCTCAACGAGTGCGGCAACGCCTCCAACCGCTCGTCGCGCCAACAATGCCCCGGCTACCCGGCAAGTAACGCTATTGTATGCGGATCGACCACACTGCCATGCACGGTGTCGCCTTCGCTGAAGTTCTCCTGAAACCATCTGGCGATCTGGGCATTGCCGCCGATGACCCGGACAGCACCGGTCCGGTTGGCCGTCCTGTTAATCTTCGAGACGACGGTCTGGCTACCATCACTGAACCGGACGCGGATCGGGTCGCCGTCCTTGCCGAGATATTCGCTGGCTTCGACCCCTAGGTTGAGGATGCCCTTTTCATAATATGTAGCTCCGAGCACGACCGAGAAGGTTGCCACAGCCTGGCCGGATGCCCGCGGCCCCGCCGGAGCGTCGGCTACCGCGACGACATCCGATGCCCCAAACTCGGATTCTTCCTCTTCCTCGCGTTCTGCGTCTTCGGAGATCGGGTGCCCTCTATCCTTACCGTTCCACGGGGGATCAAATTCCCGGATCAGGCTGTCCTCGAGACCAGCGGCTAGATTGATCTCGAAATCGGAATATCGGAGATGAGTTATCGGCGTGAAAACGAAAATGCGGATCTCGGTACCTTCAGCAATCGCGGCTTTGATGTTGCGATGGCAGCGCTGGTTGGTGGCCTGTGTTTTCCCCGGTCGACAGTATCCGACATACCGCTTCCTGATCGAGCGGGCGGTCTTCCCGATATAGACAACTTGGTCATCACGCACGAAGGCGTAGAGCGCGTTAGGGGCGTCCAGCAGAACCTCGCTCGCTGAGGCGTCAGCGCCGTCAAGATCGTAAGCAATGGAATCTCCGTTCGGCTGCCATTTGCCTACGTCGACGAAGCCGAGGTTCAGGAGAACCTCCGCAGTTAGTTGCGAATCCGTCATGCGCAGTTGCCTCCCGATACCGCGGATCTTCAAAAGCGGACATTCAGATTGGGCGTGGGCATTGTCGTGATGTGACCCGGTCCAGTCATTCCCGCCACACTTCGCGAACGACCGCTGTGCGCCCCTCATATCGGTCATAGAGGCAAATCTTCGGCCTGCCTGCAAGCAGACATCGGCCTGGCCGCGGCGTTACGTCACCTGTGCGCCAAAGCGGAAATCAACTCGCCGGTGGCGGATGTCAGTTCCGGTCCGCAAGGGCAAGCGGTCGTCAATGCAGGACGATCGACTACCAGTGAGCCTGACCGCCATTAACGGAGGCGCGTCTGATAGGCGGAACGCTAGGTTCCCATTCGCGCGCGTAGGCGGGGGCCGATCCAGTCAAGGAAGCACCGGACCTTCAGCGGCAGCGGATCGGCTGGTCCGTAAATAATATTTACTGGCAGCGGTTCCGGTGCGAACTCCGCCAACAATTCCTGCAGAGCGCCAGAGCGCAAATGTTCGTTGATCTGGTAAGAAAGCACGCGAATAATGCCGATACCAGCTAGTGCAGCCTGAATGGCAGCCTCTGTCGTGTTGACCGCGAGTTTGAGGCGTGGCTCGACGGCGAAGGCCGCGCCGTCCCGGCGGTATCGCCATTCCGGGGCGGTCGCGAAGCCCTGGAAGCTTATGCCATCATGCGGGGCGAGGTCTTCCGGCTGACGCGGCACTCCTCGGCGGGCGAGATAGTCAGGGCTCGCGCAGATCACCCGGCGGACGGCACCAACCCGTGTTGCGATAATCGCGCTGTCCGGCAGGTGCCCGATCCGTAGGGCTACATCGACGTGCTCATCCGTCAGACTTAGCTGCCGATCAGTCAGGGTCAGCCGCAGGTTGATATCGGGTTGCTCCTTCAGGAATTCGAGCGCAATTGGCAGCAGATGGCGCTCGCCGAAGGCAATCGGCGCGGTCACGTGCAGCCCGCCGCGCAGCGCTCCATAATCGCCGCTGGCCTGCCGCTCCGCCGCGTCCAGTTCCTCGAGAATACGACGTGACGCGGCGACGAAGGCGCGCCCCTCCTCCGTCAAGGCGAGGCCGCGGCGGGTGCGCACGACCAAGCGAACGCCAAGATGCTTTTCAAGATCGGCCACTTTGCGGCTGACCGTGGCCAGCGGCGCATTCAGCCGCCGTGCCCCGGCAGAAAGACTGCCGGCGTCGACCACCGCCAATAGCACCGCCATCGCGTCAAAACGATCCATCGAAGCCTTCCATAAAATGAGAAGAATGTTTCCACATTGCCAAGATACCCCGTTGTTTGTGGATGTCATAGCATTAGCGTCGTCAAGGGGCTCGACGTAGCTCCCATCGTGCTACTGATCCGGAGGAAGATGTCATGCCTCAACTTTCACGTCGCGCCTTTGCCAGCGCCCTGCCTCTCGGCCTCATCGGGGGAAGCCTCCTCGGTGGAGGCTTGCTCGGCGACTCCGCCGCCCGTGCGGCGACGCAGGAAGCTGCCAAGGCGCCTGTTGCGGTGAACCCGTTCGCACAGATCCGCATCGGTCGGTTCACCGTGACGGCACTGACGGACGGGTATGCCGATATGCCCTATGACTACTTTCCGGGGCGCTCAGCGCCCGAGGTCGAGAGGGCGGCAAGCGCACAGTTTACCGCCCGGCCGAGTGGGGTTCGGTTCCTCTTCAACCAATATCTCGTCGAGGATGGCGAGCGCCGCATCCTGATCGATGCCGGTGCGGCAGGTTCGATCGGGCAGACCGGACAGTTACCACAGGCACTCGCCGCGCTCGGTCTGAAGCCCGACAAGATCGACGCGGTCATCGTAACGCATATGCACCAAGACCACATGGGTGGGCTGGTTCCGGGAGGTAAGAACAACTATCCCGGAGCCGAGCTTTATATCGATCGTCGCGACATCACTCACTGGACCGATCCGGCCAAGCGCAACGGCGCGCCTGATTACCTGCAGACGAGCTTCAGGATGGCGGAGGAGGTCGTGCGGCTATATCCGAGGCTCCAAGCGATCGACGGAGAGCGCGAGATCATGCGGGGCGTTTCGATCGTCGACTTGACCGGCCATACACCCGGCCATATCGGCGTGCGGGTCGAAGATGGCGGGAAGAGCATGATCATGGTTTCGGATATGATTTTTCCGGTCGTGCATCCGGCCGCGACCGATGTGTTCTTCCTGTTTGAGCAGGACCGTGCCGCTGCGAAAGCCATGCGTGATCGCTTCTTTCCGCGTGCCGCGTCGGAAGGCGCACTCATCGCTGCTACGCACATGCCGTTCCCTGGGCTCGGTCGTGTCGTTGCTGATCATGGGAAGATGCGTTGGCAGGTCGCAGACTGGGCCTTGCAGGACTGATGTCTGCTCTCGGTGATCTTAAGGGCATAAATGCCAAGCACTGATTTCGGCTACCCAAAGATGGAATCCGGGCTCGCACCGTGAGACAACGATGCGAGCCTGCCTGGGCAAGGAGAATAGGCATGCCATATCATTTCCTTGAGGTTGCTGTAACGCCAAGCGTCAGAGCAGCTCAGGCGAACATGGGGGTGGACCAGATATGGCTGGGCGCTGACAACCGCCCTTCAGACACCCTCACCGAAGACGAGATCGCCTTCATCGCCTCACGTGACAGCTTCTATATGGCATCGGTCTCCGAAACGGGTTGGCCATACGTTCAACACCGTGGAGGAAAAGCCGGCTTCCTTAAGGTCGTCGATCAGCGAACATTGGCCTTTGCCGACTACCGGGGTAATCGCCAGTACATCAGCGCCGGCAATTTTGCCGCTAACGATCGGGCCTGCCTGTTCTTGATGGATTATGTGCGACGGGCACGGCTCAAAATTTACGCGCATGTGGAGCAACTGGCGCTTGATGCTGACCAGGAACTCACCGAACTGGTGTCCGACCCGACCTACAAAGGAAGGGAGGAACGGATCTTCAGGCTTCGGCTTGAGGCGTTCGATTGGAATTGCCCACAGCACATCATCCCGCGCTACACCGAACAGCAGGTTGAACAAGCTGTCGCTCCTCTTCGTGAACAACTGCAGCGATTGGAAACCGAGAATGCGACCTTGCGCGCACGGTTGGAGAACCCTGAAAGATGACCGAAGCTCAACGACCACCCCTTCCACCTTTTACGTTTGAAAGCGCAGTCGAGAAAGTTCGTCTTGCTGAAGACGGCTGGAACAGCCGCGACCCGGCGAGGGTCGCTCTGGCATATACGGTAGACAGCCAGTGGCGGAATCGTGCCGAGTTTGTCACCGGGAGGGAAGCGATCGTCGCGTTCCTTTCGGCAAAATGGCGGAGAGAGCTGGATTACCGGTTGATCAAGGAACTCTGGGCTTTCGGCGGCAACCGAATTGCCGTCAGGTTTGCCTATGAGTGGCATGACGACAGTGGGAACTGGTTCAGATCGTTCGGCAACGAGAATTGGGAGTTTGACGATAGCGGCCTGATGCGGAAGCGCTATGCCTGTATCAACGACCTGCCTATCAGCGCCGACGACCGCTGCTTTCGGTGGCCGCTTGGCCGCAGGCCTGATGATCATCCTGGACTCAGCGAACTCGGCTTTTAGTCGAGACTAACCTGTCTCTTTTCATCTGGCACTCAAAGGCGGTGGCTCAGGAGCCAATCTTGAATTCGAAATTTTCAAAACGCTCATTCCCAGAAAAGGAAGACGCCATCGAGGCCAAGGCCTTCGTGGATCTGCACAGGCTTTCACCCGAACACCTCCGGGATGAGGAGCAATTCGAATGCCTTCCCATCAACGGAGGATGCGCGATCTCGCTGCCGAACGCACCTGCGATCGGCCTAAATCGCGTTCTGGGGTTAGGCGCTGTCGAGGATCTGGACAAAGCATATAGCTGGATGCGACAAAAGACAGGGAATCGGTTCCTGCAACTAAATGTAGACGTTGCCTCGGACGAGGTGAGAAACTGGATCCAAAGTAAGGATTTGCATGAACACGGTCCTGGATGGGCAAAGCTTACCCGCAGCGCGCCCTTGAGCAGCCTCGAGTCGCCTGGCGGTGTCCGTACCCGACGGGTAAAAGTTGACGAAGCCCTGCTCTTCGGTTCGATGATGTGCAAGGGTTTCAGTTTTCCGCTAACCTTGGCTTCCCCTTGGTCGGCCATTGTGGACAAAGAGGGCTGGTCATGTTTTTTCGCTTTGGATGGTGAAACGCCTATCGGAACTGGCGCCATCTACGTGTCCGGGACATATGCGTGGTTGGGTGGTGGTACCACACTTCCTGAATTCCGAAATCGCGGCGTTCAAAAGGCGCTCATCCAGATCCGAACCGATCACGGGATCACACAAGGCGTCTCGACGTTCGTCGTCGAAACAGAAGTACCTTCACTTGGTAAACCCAGTATTTCCTATGAGAACCTCAGCAAAATGGGTTTCCAGCACGCATATAACCGCAAGAACTTCAAGCTGTAACACATCAATGGCTGATTCCTTATCGCACTGCGAGAGGCGTCTCGAGCCTAGATCTTGGCCGCATGATTGGGCCTTCTGTGCGCAACTGCACGCCGGAGCGCTTCCCGTGGACGGCAGCTTGGGCCGATCCCAGACCTCTGCACCGACGTTTCGGATGTCTGCTTCTGGCATTGACCGTTTTAGCAACCGACGGTGCGCTTCCGACCCCAAGTCAGAATAATTTCCGCATTGCGCCCTCATTTCGGACGTTTGCACAATTGACCGCACGTCGCAAAAGCGGACGTCGCGTCGTTCCGACAAACTTGACGCGACGACGAGAATTCCTAGTCGACAAAAATGCATCCCGGTGCGATCGTTTGTTTGTTATCGCAGACCTATGGCGTGAAGCCCGGAATTGACCTCCCGCAACGAGTTGGTATTCCTTACCTACACGTCGAAATTTGTCGGCAAGACAATCATGTCCCGGATCGTGACGTTTCGGGGGCGGGTCAGCATGAAGATAATGGCATCGGAGACCTCTGAGGGCTCGATCAGACTTCCATTAGCTTTTGCCTTCTCAAGGTTTTCCGCGGGCCAATCGGCAAGCAGAGCGGAAACGACCGGACCAGGCGAGACCTGGCTGACCCTGATGCCGTGGTTTTTCAATTGCCGGCGCATGATTTGGACGAAACTGGTAATCGCCCATTTGGAGCTGGAATAGACCGGCTCCCACTGAATCGGCGCGTGGCCCGCTACGGAGCAAGTGACCAAAATGTCCCCGGTTCCGCGCTCCATCATATGCGGAACGATGTCGCGGACGTTCTTCATGACGGCGTTTACGTTGAGATTCAGCATCCGATCCATCGTCGCGGTATCGGTATCGATAAGATTCCCGCCAATGTATGACCCTGCATTGCAGTGCAGGATGTCGACGTGATCGACCTTTGCCAGGATTCCCGGCACCATGGCCGCACAACTTGCGGCGTCCAGAAGATCGGTGACCTGTGTGACTACGGCGTCGCCGAACTCGGCAGCGTACGTTTCCAGCGCCTTTCTGTTGTAGTCCACCATCACGACCTTGGCGCCGGCATCGACCAGGGCGCGGGTCGTCGCCAGCCCGATACCGGAAGCTGCACCGGTGACCGCAGCGATCTTTCCTTCGAGTAGTTTAGTCATCATCTTGTCTCGCCTTTTGACTTTCAGACAGCAAGGAAGCCGCCATCGACTGGCAGGACTGCGCCACTGATCATGGGCGCGTCCTCTGAAATAAGCAGTGCGATCGAGCGTGCGACATCGTCGACCTCTGCAAAGCGCGCCATGGGGTGGCGAACAATCATGGGGTCACGCTTGGAAGGCTCGGACCACGCCTTCGCGGCAAGCTCCGTCATGGTAACCGTAGGCGCCACGGCATTGACCCGGATTCCATAGGGGCCGAGTTCCTTGGCCATGACACGTGTCGCGCCTTCCAGTCCCGCCTTCGAAGCAGCGTAAGCCACGTGATCCACGAAACCACGATGTCCGGCGATCGAGGTCACATTCACGATCGTACCGCCGCCGCCGTTTGAAATGCGAGCCCGCGCGAACTCCTGCGCACAAATCAGCGCGGCCCGGAGGTTGATGCCGAGGACCTGCTCATAGCCCTCCTCCGTCATATCGATGACGCTTTCAAGCACGTTGGTTCCCGCGCAATTGATCAGCGCGTCTGCCAGTCCCGCTTTCTTCATGGCGGCGCGTGCTGCTGCATTGTCGGCGAGATTGACTGATATTACGATCGCGCCGAACTTTGCCGCAAGATCATCAAGATCGACCTGCGAACGCGACAAGGCTACGATTCGTGCGCCACGGTGGGTGAGCAGTTCAACGCAGGCGCGACCGATACCCTTGCCAGCACCCGTGATGATTACCGTTTTCCCTGTAAAGTCCGACATGGTTGATCCTTCCGATGCCTGTTGCTCAGAACGGGTGTCTTTGCTCGGTTTGCTTGTCGAACACATGAGCCGCGGCAGGATCGACGTCGAGCCGTATCCTGTCGCCCGGCTTCAGCGCGTGGCGCTCGCGAAAGGCGCACAAGACCCGCTTGCCCGCCAATTGGGCTGCCAGGAGAATTTCGGCTCCCGTCGGCTCGATCAACTCGACGGTTGCCGGTACGCCCGTATCGCCATTCGACAGTATCCACTGGTCAGGACGTACCCCGTATATCACCTCCTGGCCGTTACTCGCCCGCGTGCCTTGTGGAAGGGGAAGGGCCGACCCTTCAGCGAGCCGCGCTGAGTTCAAAGAGAGATCGATTGTGGCCGGTAGCATGTTCATCGCCGGCGATCCGATGAAGCCGGCGACGAAGGTATTTGCCGGCCTGTCGTAAAGCTCTAGTGGCGCACCGATCTGCTCCACCTTGCCGTCACGAAGCACTACAATGCGGTCCGCCATTGTCATGGCTTCAATCTGGTCATGCGTGACATACACGGAAGTAGCGCCGAGGCGCTGGTGAAGAGCTTTGATCTCAGAACGCATATCTACGCGCAACGCGGCGTCCAGGTTTGACAGCGGCTCGTCGAAAAAGAAAGCCTTTGGGCGGCGAACCATCGCGCGCCCCATGGCAACACGCTGCCGCTGGCCTCCAGAGAGCGCCTTCGGATATCGGTCGAGATAGGGCGTAAGCCGCAACATCTCGGCAGCCTTGTCGACCTTCGCGTTGCGATCCGCAAGATTTTCGCCGCGCAACTTCAGTGCGAAGGCCATGTTCTCCCGAACGGTCATATGCGGATAGAGCGCGTAGTTCTGGAACACCATCGCCACGTCACGGTCCTTGGCGGCGATGTTGTCGACGCGATGTCCGCCAAGCTTGATCGTGCCGCCGGTGATCTCCTCAAGGCCGGCAAGCGATCGCAGCAGCGTGGATTTGCCGCAACCGGAGGGACCAACCAGTACGACGAACTCACCGTCGGCTATATCGAACGAGATCTTGCGCAGTGCGTGATAGGAGCCGTAATGCTTGTCGACCTGGTCGAGCTCGATCGTCGCCATGTATCAATCCTTAGTCAGTTGTGGCGGCATGGCCGCCGATCATTTGGGATGGGTCCACGGGCAGCTTCACCATGAGGTGTATCCTGCATCCGCAACGACGATGCTGCCGGTCATCAGGCTGGCGGCATCGGAGGCCAGGAACAGGACGACAGACGCAATTTCCTCGACTTCGCCCATGCGCTTCATCGGCGTCATGTACATCCAGTCCTTG
Organism: Ensifer sp. IC3342; assembly: GCF_020193655.1. Taxonomy (GTDB): domain Bacteria; phylum Pseudomonadota; class Alphaproteobacteria; order Rhizobiales; family Rhizobiaceae; genus Sinorhizobium. Next base: position 7,011 of record NZ_JADYVE010000018.1, on the reverse strand, counting down.
TCCCACCCGGTCCTCTCGATGGCGGTCTTCGTCATGTCGGTCGCGATATAGGTCGGCGCGACGGCGTTGACGCGGACGCCCCGTTCGGCCCATTCGGCTGCAAGCGACTTCGTCAGCATGTGAACGGCACCCTTCGAGGCGTTGTAACCCGCTTGCGGCTGCGGCCGGTTGGCGATGATTCCGGACATCGAACCGATATTGACGATCGAGCCCTTGCCCGCCTTCAGCATCAGGTTTCCGAAGGCGCGATTGCTCCAGAACACGCCGTTGAGGTTCACGTTTGCGACTCTCAGCCAGTCCGCATCGGACATCTCCTCCGCCGGGCTGTGCGAAGCGATGCCGGCGTTGGCGACCAGAATGTCCACGCGACCAAGCTTTGTCGCGATCGCCGCCGCGACACGGTCGGTTTCGCCGGAATCGGTCACGTCGAGACGAATGAATTCGGCCTTTCGCCCGATCGCGGCGAGCTTCGAGACGGCTGACTGACCGAGCTCTTCATCAAGGTCAGTCAGCACGACATGCGCGCCAGCTTCCGATAGGGCATCAGCGCAGGCATAGCCGATGTTGCGCCCCGCGCCGGTGACGACCGCCACTCTTCCACTGAGATCCAACTTCCGCAGGTACATGCTACCTCCCAAGCTCGATCTGGATCTTCACGGAGGACGGCTTCGGTCGCACGGCGTAATCGAACGCTTCGACAGAATCCTCGAAGGCGTAGGTATCGGTGATCAGCGCATCGACGTTGATCTGGTTCGATCCCAATAGCGCGACGATGCGCGGGTAGACATGGGCGTAGCGGAACACGTGTTCGATGCGCAGTTCCTTGGTCTGGGCGATGACGACATCTAGCGGGACCGGCTTCAGGGGCATGCCGACAAAAACGATGACGCCGCCGGGGCAACCATGGTGCACCGTGTCTGCGATCACCTCGGCCGCACCCGAACATTCGAAGACGACATCGACGCCCCAGCCCTCCGTTTCGCGAGCTATGACACTCTTCAGGTCCTGCGAGCGGACGTTGACGGTCATGATGGCAGGGCCGAGCCTGCGCGCCACGGCAAGCTTTTCGTCGACAACGTCGGTAACGATAACTCTGGCGCAGCCAGCCGACAGCGCCGCGATCGCTGTCACCATGCCGATCGGCCCGGCACCCGTCACCAGCGCGATCGCACCGGGCGTCAGCCTCGCCTTGGAGACTGCTTGAAAGCCTACAGCCAGCGGCTCGACCATAGCGCCAGCGGCGTAGGAAACATTGTCCGGAAGCTTAAAGGTGAAGGCCGCCGGGTGGACCACGCTCGGTCTCAGTACGCCATGCACCGGCGGCGTCGCCCAGAAGCGCACCGCGGGATCGAGATTGTAGAGACCCAGCCGCGACGCGCGACTTTGAGGGTCGGGAATGCCGGGCTCCATGCAAACGCGGTCGCCCACTTTCAGGTTCTGGACCGCGCTGCCGACCTCTTCGATGATACCGGCGGCTTCGTGGCCGAGGATCATCGGCTCGCGCACAACGAAAGGGCCGATCGCGCCGTGAGTGTAATAGTGAACGTCCGATCCGCAGACGCCGACGGTCTTGATGCCGATGCGCACGTCGGTGGGACCGAGCACCTCCTTCGGGTCCAGGTCGCGAATGCGCAGTTCGTCTTTGCGTTCGAGGACGAGCGATCTCATGTCTTCAGCCCTTTCGGATAATGAATACGGCCAGCGCCAGGCAGAGCACCGTCGCCACCCCTAGGGGCAACACGCCCTCCAGGAAGCGCATCCATAGAAGATGCACCAGGATCAGGATCACGACGGAGATGAAACCCCTGTCGAAGCCGTTGGTTCGGATCGGCAGGAATCCGTCACGTTCGGTTTTCTGGGGTTGAAAGCCACTCATTACCTTACCCTTTCAATGCGCCGAACGTGAGGCCGGTCACGATGTGCTTCTGGACGAAGCCCAGCACGATTAGGGCCGGGAGCGTGGTCAGGAACGCCATCGCCGCCATCTCGCCCCAGTTCGTTCCGGTGACAGAGACATATTCAGCGAGCGCTGTCGTCACGGTCCTGGCGTCAGCCGACGACGTTAGGGTCGCTGCGAATAGGTATTCGTTCCAGGCGAAAATCCAGGTCAGGATGAAGGTGACGGCCAACCCCGGCCGCGCCAGCGGCAGGACGACGTTGGACAGCACCTGGCCGGTTGTCGCACCATCGACCCGCGCCGATTCGTCAAGCTCCAGCGGAATGCCGTCGAGCATGCCCTTCAAGAGCCAGATGGCGAAGGGCAGGTTGAAGACGCAATAGAGCAGGATTAGGCCAATCTTCGTGTCGAACAGCATGAAATCACCGAACACGAACCACTTGGTGAACAGCAGGAAGAGCGGCAGCAGAAACACGGCTGGCGGCGCCATGCGGTTGGTGATCAGCCAGAAGAACACGTTGTCACCGCCGCTGATTTTGTAACGCGACAGCCCGAACGCCGCGAGCAGGCCGAGCGCGCACACCAGCGCTGCGTTCGATGTCGCCACGATCAGCGAATTCCAGAGATACTGCAGGAAGGTCGAGCTGTTCAGCACCGCCAGGAAATTGTCCCAGTAAAGATCGTCGATGAGGAACGACTTCGAATAAAGCTTCACGCGGGGGCGCATCGAAACTACCAGCATCCACCAGACCGGAAGCAGTGTCAGAACGGTCAGACATATCCAAAGGACGAAGGAGGCTATACCGGAGCGTCTCATTGTGCGCCTCCCTTGCGGCCGGTCATGGCGACGAACAGCAGCCAGCTCAGAACGATCGTGACGTAAAGCGTCAGCAGCGACATGGCCGCGCCGTAGCCATAATCGGTCTTCGGAAAGACGTTGATCCAGATATGAAGGCCGATGAACCGGGTCGCCTCAGCCGGACCACCCTTGGTCAGCATCCAGATTTCGTCGACCGAGCGCAGCGCGTCCATCAGCCGGATGAAGACGGTTGTCAGCAGCACCGGCTTCAACATCGGAACGATCACGTACCAGAAAATCTGCAGCTTGTTGCCGCCGTCGATCTGCGCCTGTTCGAGCGGCTCTTTCGGCAAGGCGGTCAGTCCCGCCATGAGCGACAGCGTGACGAACGGCATCCAGTGCCACAGGTCCATGATGATCGCCGTGGCGAAGGCGTGATAGGCATTGGTCGAGATGTTGTAGTCGATGCCGAACCACAGTTTCAGGTAATAGGGCACGATGCCGAAGCCCGGAACGCAAAGCAGCCGCCAGGTAGCGCCGACTGCAATGGGCGCGACGACGATCGGCAGTGTGTGCATCGTGCGAAAGAACTGCCGGCCCCACAGGCGGTCTGCCATCAGCGCGCGGGCCAGGACATAGCCTAACAACAGTTCGCTCACAACGACGAAGAATGCGAAGACCAGCGTGCGCGCAAGCGAGTTCAGGAATGTCGTGTCAAAAACGAGGCTGCGATAATTCTGGAGGCCGGCCCAGCGCAGGGTGGGGTCGACTGCGTTGGTGTTCCAGTCGAAGAAGCCGACATAGAGAATGTAGATGAAGGGAACGAACCCGACAACGAACAGGATTAGCGTGGCTGGTGCTAGAAACAGCCATCCGATGTTGGATTGTCTCATTCTGCGCTCCGTCAGATCGTTCTTGACTCTTACTCGCCTGACTACCAGCGTCGCGGGCAGGCCCGCAAACTGCAGTCAGGAAAGGGGCGGCCGCCTTACTGAAGGCGGCCGCCAACCGCTGGGAGGTGCGGTCTTTTACTTGCGGTAGCCGAGCTTCACGAGTTCAGCTTCGGCTGCGGTGGCGGCCTGGTCCAGCGCATCGTCCGGCTTGATCTCACCGACGATCGCTTTGTAGATGAACGGCGCGACTACCTGCAGAACTTGCGAGTGGAACGGGAACGGCGGAGCTCCGGCGAACAGCTTTCCGTCCTCACGCATCAGCGTGTAGTAGCCGTTCATCTTATTGTCCTGATCGACGATCTTGGGATCATCGTAGGTCGAGTTCATGACGATGCGGGAGCCGGCCAGCGCCCAGTCGGTCTGCACTGAAGCCTGCCCGATATACTGCAGGAATAGCAGCGACGCGTCCTTGTTCTTGGACGAGTGCGGGATGCCGAACGCGCCACCATCGTAGTAGCCGATATATCCTTTGCCGGATTCGGCGGCCTCCATGACACCCGCCTCAACCGGAGGCAATGACACTCCCACCTTGCCGACGACGGTCGATTTGCTTTCGTCGGTAGCGATCCACGCAGCGTTTTCACCGTAGACGAGGCCTTGGGCTGCGCGGCCGGCGGCAAATGTCCCGGCAACCTCGTCCCAAGTGGATGACGTCGATTCCGGTGGCGCATATTTCAGCAGGCCGACCCAGTAGTTAAGCGCCTTCTTCGCGGCGGCCGAGTTCATCTGGCCGCCGTTAGCTTCGGTGGCCGCGAAGGTCGTGCCATCGATGCCCCAGTTGTACACGCCGAAGGTCGGCGCGATCGACTCGAAGAATTCGTAGAAGGCGGCGGGGTGGCTCGACGAGGCCTGTACGGTGGTTCCCCAGAGCTCCTTGTCTGCGCCGTATTCGGTGAAGAACTTGGCGATCTGGGTATACTCGTCATGCGTCGTCGCGGGCTTCAGATCCGCGCCGGTGGAATCCTTGTAGGCTTTCTGGATCGCCGGATCATCGAAAAGATCCTTGCGGTAGAGGTAAGGCTTGATGAATGCTTCCATGGGGACACCCATGACATTGCCCGACTTCGGATCCTTGAAATAGTTCAGGAACGTGGTGAAATTCTCCGGCTTGAAGTCCGGCGAAGCGATCTTTGCATTATCGGCGAGCGACTTGGTGATATCGACCAGGAAGTTGCGGGCCAAATACGTATATACGATGTCCTGCTCGATATAGACGAAGTCATAGATGCCGGTATTGGCCTCCATGTCCTTGATCGCCTTGTCGTACATCTGATCCCAAGATGTAGCCTCGAATTCCACATTGATGCCGGTCTCTTCGGTGAATTTCGGACCGAGTACCTGCTCGACATATTTCGACGCTGGGGTCGATTCCGAGATGCCCCGGATGGTCGCGCCCTGATAGGGCTGGGCGGCAGTTTTCCACCAGGAATCCTGAGCAAGAGCGGTCGAGCTCCAAAGGCCAAGCGAGATGAAGCCGACGCCCACGGCTTTGACAAAACTGTTCATTGTTCTCCTCCATTTGGATCGCAAAATCGGTCCGGTTGTGCGTTCTAAACTCTCCCCCGACACGCTCAACGGACCTAAATAGTTGTAGAAAGAAAGGGTGGACACAAGCGCGGTCGTTGCGCGATACTGATACTCTCATGCGCGAAATGTCGAATTCACGCATGAAATCTTGTGTGCGTTGCACAATCTAGTATTACTTGTCAGCGAGGATGCCGGGAAGCACGGGAGGACGTCCGCAATGTCAGTTGTTTCGCCGACGGTCGCGAGATTTGAATATGTCTTGACCGGCGCGGACGAGTCTTTCCTCTGGCGCCGCGACGACTATCCATGGGAACGCAACGTCTGGAATTTCCACCCGGAGGTGGAGATCCACTACATTCCCAACGCCAGCGGCGTCCTACTTGCAGGCGATCATGTCGGCGCGTTTTCGCCGGGCCATATTTCCGTCATCGGCAGCAACCTGCCGCACGACTGGGTGACGCCGCTCGGACCGGATGAGCGCATTCCAGGACGCGACATCGTCATCCAGTTTCTGCCGGCCAAGCTGGAGCAGGCTTCGGCCTTCCTGCCGGAACTGGCGGGGCTGCGTGATTTTCTCACCCGCGCGCAGCGGGGGCTCTCCTTCAAAGGCCGGGCGCGGGAACAGGCCGAGGCGCTGATACTCGACATGGAGTTCCAGACCGGCTCCGTGCGGCTTTCGACCTTCCTGTCATTGTTGTCGCTGCTGCGAGACACGGACGAGTTCGATACGCTGTCTTCAGAGGCCTATGTGCCGGACCTGAGCTATGGCTCGCTCGAAGCCCTGCAACAGGTTTTCGCGTATATCTTTGCCAATCTGTCGGAAGATATCCGGTTGCCGGACATGGCTCGCATGGTCGGGATGAGCGACAGCGCTTTCTCGCGATTCTTCAAGAAGAACAGCGGCCACAGCTTCACCGACCACGTCAACAAGCTTCGTATCTGGAAGGCGGGTCAGCTATTGACCGATACCTCTCTTCCGATAACGGACATCTGCTTCGAGGTGGGCTATCGCAATCTGTCAAATTTCAACCGGGTGTTTCTCCGCCACCACAACCTAACACCGACAAAATACCGGAAACTGTCCACCAACCGCAGAACCGTTCCGTTACCTCAGACAGCGACAGACCATATTCCTGTGCAGTGAGCCTAGCGATTAGTCGAGGATACTTCGCTCGGCGGGAAGGTGAATTTTCTCCTCGCAACTTCATTATGCCTAGACTCAGGCCTACTCCTGTCGGACGCGACGAGCCGTCAATGAGTTCGCATTTCGAAATCGGGAGGGCATAGAAGTACTCGGCAATGGGCCCCCTCGGCAATGAGTGCATATTCGCCGCGGGACGTCGATGGCAAGAGCACGGCGCCCACTCGCTGCGCAGGACAAAAGCGTCCATCATGAACAAGGCGACTGGCGATCTACATGCCATGTTGATTTTCCTCGGCTCACCGAAATCGAGAAAACGTTTTGCTACCTTGGCGTCGACGTCGAGGACGCGCTGGCTCGCCGAGGCGACCGAGGTCTAGCCGAGCGGCCAAAGAACCGCCGAGCGCGCAATGGGTTCGGACGGGTAACTTAATGAGCTCTCTTCCGCTTGGCATTATCGCCACCTGGAAGCTGCCAGTCCGGTCTCGGACCCGATTTTCACCCTCAGCGAATGGCACCTGCCCACGTCTGCCAAAGTTGACACGGTGAATGCCCATGCGCAAAAAGTCCGCGGTATCGGGAGGCAACTGCGCATGACGGATTCGCAACTAACTGCGGAGGTTCTCCTGAACCTCGGCTTCGTCGACGTAGGCAAATGGCAGCCGAACGGAGATTCCATTGCTTACGATCTTGA
>NZ_JADYVE010000017.1 GCF_020193655.1 Ensifer sp. IC3342 | reverse complement strand
ATCAGGGTGGCCTGCGCCTGATGACCACCATCCTCGACACGATCTTCGACAGGCTCGATCGCGAAACCATGCAGACAGCCGTCACGGATTATTCCTACGACCTCACGCGCTAAGAGCGGCGGTCGGCAGGGACCGCCCGGGCATCATGGGATCGCGAGCCTGTCGCGGAAGAACTGCCGGGCATAAAGGGCTTCAAGGAGGCTGTGGTTGAGTTGAGAAGATCCTTCGGCACGGCCGGCGGCAACTCTGGCGAGCATTGAGCAAAAGAGGATGACTGGCATCCCGATAACATTGCCGCATGATTCCGCAGACAAAACCCGGGGGGACGGCGTTGTCCTTTAGTATCTTTCATCGCATCCTGTGGCTGTTTCTATGCGGCAATACTCTTATTGTCTACCTCGTATCGGGTTCCATCCGCAGCGCAGTCGTGACGACAATGGTTGGTTCGCTGTCTCTGCAGCTAGCTTATTTTGGAGGCGTACTTCTCCTCGTCTGGCGGGCTGGCCGCGCCCGGAGAGCTGTTCAAAAAACTGAGCAATGCGGTTCCCATGACGAGAACGGTACCGCTAATACACTTCGGCGCAGGTGACCCTCCGGTAAGGTCTGCCTGCTTTCAGAGTTATCAATACTCGCTCAAGCGTTGAAATGAGTTCGATCATTTAGCTCATGAGCGATCGGACCTCCGCCCGGAAGGGCAATCGGACAGTCATCGTTCATTCTCAAGGGGGGCATAGGGGCATAGCGGCATATGATTTTTGCATGGAGAGCGACGGACGGTTGACCTTAGTATGCGGCCCCTCACGGTATCGCCTCGACTAAAGAGGGCGCGCGCTTCAGGACGAGGACTAAATTATGGCTATCAGTGACGATGGGTCGTTGGCCACCCCTTTTATGAAATGCCTCGTGCGGTTGGTCCGCGCTCGGGATTCCTACGGATTATGGAAGGGCAAATGTGACGCCGAGTTGCTGGGCAACTTCACGGTTACGGAGGAACAGCGGCGTGCCATCCCCGTCATCGGCGACCCCGATCCGGACGTGCTGTGGAGACTTGACCTCTTTTACGCCGCCGTGGGCGCCGCTATCGAGGAGCGCTCGGGGCTTTTGATCTCTCGGACGATGGAGATCAGCGATGAGGGCATAGGCCGAGTGCTCTTCACAACCAGACGGCTGGTGGTGCTATCAAAGACCCTGCGCGACGTTCACCGGTTCGGCTTCAATACACTTGGCAAATGCGCCAAGACAGGCACTGCGTTGGTCAAGGATGCGATGATGAGCATCGAAGCTTATCCGGACGTGGCGCGGGCGTAATGCCTGTATTCAAGGAACAAGACCATGACAGATCTTGAAGAGCTGAAGCAGAGGGTTCGAAGGCTGCAGTCGCGCGCTGCGACTTCGAAGACACAATTGCACGATCTTGCCGAGTGCCTACCGAACCATTGGACGGAGATAGTGGTCGTCGCCGAGAAAACGTTCGACGCCTTTGCTCAGTTGGACGCTGCCAAAAGAGAACTCGCCGCGTTGGAGAATTCTCGATGACAAGCTCTTTCGTGACCCGCGACGGTTCCAGATGGGATGCCGGAAGTCTGATCCCATCGATGTCGATGCATTGGCTGCGGGGGACGCCAGCGTTTGCCCAAAGAACTGCGAGGCTCATGTCGCAGCCGACAAGATTGCCACATGATTCGACAGACAAAACCCAGGGGAACGGCGTTGTCCTTTAGTATCTTTCATCGCATCCTATGGCTGTTTTTATGCGCCAATGCTCTTATTGTCTACCTCGTATCGGGTTCCATCCGTATCGCAGTCGTGACGACAATGGTTGGTTCGCTATCTCTGCAGCTAGCTTATTTTGGAGGCGTACTTCTTCTGGTCTGGCGGGCTGCCGGCGCCCGGAGAGCTGTTCAAGGGGCCGAGCAATTGCATGGAGTGGACCGGCTTGGGCACCCTGGTACAGCGGGCACTCACGGGCGCCCTGATGGGGATCCGTGCTTTGACTGTTGAAGGGGCCACTTGCTCCCCGTTTCATGAAATGCCTCTTGCGGCTGGTCCTCGCTGGGGTTTGCTATCGCCTATGCAAAGACAAGTCCCCGCTGGGTTTGTGGCCGCCTTCACTGTCACGGAGAAACAGCGCCCTGCGATCTCGCGGTCCGGAATGCGACGGGTGTCAGACCTTGAAGCGCGGAACAAGAGTGTGCGTAAGCTGCAGCCCGTGCCGGAAAGCGAGGATGAAATTGCATGACATTGCCGAGGACCTCCCAATCAATGGGGCTAAATCATGTAGACACCGAGAGTACGTTTGGCAATTCTTCTCAGGCCGGCGCTGGCGGGATTGCTGTATGATCCGGCGGCACTAGGTGGGAACGGCACCGCCTTCAGCTTAATTAAACATTGAATCTTATTGCTACTTCTCTCTGTGGAAGAGCCGCTTCTTAACTCAATCGCAATTATAGTGAAAAAGTGATGCTCGATCTGACGAATGCGAGGCGCATAGGAATTATCGGCGGCGGCACTGTCGGCTGGCTTGCAGCGATAGCGCTTCGACGCATCTTCGACGTTGACGTCGATGTAACGGTGGTAGAGGCTCCGACGGTATTTCCGCTTGGCCCAGGGGAGGGGGGCTCGCTCAACCTGACTGACACGTTGCGCCGCAATGGGCTCGACGTGGACGTTTTCATTGGTGAAGCCGACGCCACCCACAAGCTTGGTGTGCTCTATGAGAATTGGAGGGGTGGAGGAATCTTGGATCACTACTACCGCATGTTCGGGGGATCGGGCATACCCGAAATCGAGTGTCGCGTCGACGGATTCTTCCCCCTGCTGTCTGCGAGAATTGCCGCAGGTGAGAACCTTCACACGTATATCCCTGGCTTTGAGTTAATCAGGAGGAGGGCATCCCAAAACGAAATCGACGAGTTGCTTGCAACAGGTGAGGCCGGGCTGTACCCATCCTATCATTTCAATGACGCCGAATTCGAGCGATGCCTTAGGCGTGTCGGACTGGCACGTGGGATCACTTCCCGCACGACTGTGGTACACGGCATGAGACTCGACGACCGAGGTCATGTAAGCGCCTTGCAGCTCGGAGGCGAAGAGCTTGAAGTCGATTTCGCCGTCGATGCCTCCGGATTTGCCAGAGTCGGGCTTGGCACAGTCTTTAATATGCACTGGTGTTCGTTTGCAAATGTCTTGCCAACTGATCATGCGATTATCTTTGAGCTCGAGCCGCGAGAACCGCCCCTTCAATGCGTTACCCGTGCTACCGCAATGAAAGCGGGATGGATGTGGGAAGCCCCATTGAATCGCTCGATCCGTGCCGGCTATGTGTTCAGCAGCAGACATGCGGATGCTGCGATGGCACTCGCAGAGCTTGAGCATCTGTATGGATACCGTGTGGAGGCGAAGCACGAGCTTTCGCTAGATCAAGGTTATTTCTCAACTGCGTGGGTAAACAATTTCGTGGCGTTGGGAACGGCCTCCGGTTTCGTCGAGCCGCTGGAGGCTGCACCTGCCGCCCACACCTTCGAACAGTTGAGGAATTTGGAGTGCGTTCTCGCCAACGGAAGCGGCATCGTTCCCGCTCAGGCCATCGAAGCCTATAATAGCGCGAACGCACGGTGCTGGACGGGTGTTCGCGACTTCCTTAGGCTGCACTACGATTGCAAGGGAATTGACACACCGTTTTGGCGGGATCTTGCCGGAGCCAAGTTGCCGGAGGGATATGCCGACCTGAGGGCCTGCTTCCAAAAACGGACACCGCGTTTTATCGATATCCAACCGTATGTCGGAAGCGGATGGCAGAGCCTCTTCCAACAAATTGACTGGATTTCGGTAGCGGCCCCTCTAGGAGTAGTGCCGCCGGCGGCGGCATGCGCCGAACTACGCCGGCTTTCGGCGGAAAGTCAAACTGAGGTCCAGGCCTATGTTGACAGGCTGAAGGGAACAATAACCAAGATCAGCAGCACGAGGGGATGGATGCACTAATCTCACATCCAAGCCCCACTTGTGGCCGGGGCTGTGTGTCAGTTTTCCTCACTTAACGGCATGACTAGCCGGGGTCGAAATACTCGACTTGACCGCGCCCACGTTGAGCCGAGTGTCTCCCAGGGGACACGCCTAAGAAGTAAATGCAGAGCTTGCCGCCTTCGCCAAATCCAATTTTGCGTGCTGGGCTTTGTTGTCGGTTCCCGGTGTCAGGGCGATCGTAACTGTCTCAAGACGCAGCTGGAATACATCAAGGCTGTGGAAGTAGAGCGAAATCCCTTGGTGGCTCGGCGACAACACCCTCTTGCCCTTGGCCCTAGTGGCGGTCATCAACGGAATCGGTCCGGAGTTCGCGGGGGCTCCTGGATTCGGAAGGCCTTCTCCCACATTTCGATACTCGAGGTAATATAAGTCGCGCTTATGCGGGTCTCGCTCCATCGCCATGGCAGAGCGGTGTCATTGATCGTGAGCAGGGTGTCTCAAAAGTAGTCAATCGGCGGTTGCGAATGGCTATGGTCCAGAGGCCTCGCGCAGAGTTGTTATGCGCAACGCTTCCTGTAGCAATACCTGCCGCATCCAGATGCTCGCCTGATCCCTGTTGTGCAGAGTGGGCCACTGGACAGCTTGGGCGAATGGTGGAAGTGGCAGCGGAAGTTCGACGATCCGCAGGGGTGTTGTTTTTGCGAAATGCTTCACCAGCCGTAATGGCATGGTCGCTATGCGATCGGTGCCCGTCAGCAAAGGCGGGATCAGACTGAAGCCCGGCACGACGACTTCAATGCGCCTCTTTAGACCGTGCTCAAGCAATATCCAATTCTCGATGGGGGGCTTCAGCGTACTTCCAAACTTAGCCGCAACATGCCCCATCGATACGTAGGTATCGAACGAAAGCTGGCGAGTTAGCTGCTTGTTTGTGGGGCAACCTACGCATACCAGCGTGTCGTCGAGCAGTTTCGCCTTGGGATGGTCGCTCGATGCGAACAATTCTGGAAGGATCAAAAAATCGACGTCACCGTACCGGAGAAGTTCATCGGGATCCTCAGTGAGAGGCAGCAACTCGAAACCGATGCTGGGCGCTTCTCGCGCGAGCCGTTTCACGACCCTTTCAAAAAACACCAGCATCATGACGTCGGATACGCTGATCCGGAAGCGTCGCTCTGACTGAACTGGGTTGAACATATCCCAAGAAATGATGGAGAACTGAATGTGCAGCAGAGCGTCGCGGACTGCGGGGGCGAGCGCTTTCGCACGCGGAGTTGGGATAAGTTCGCGACCCCGCATCGTGAAAAGGTCGTCGCGGAAATAGGTACGTAGGCGGGCGATGGCGGCGCTCATGGCCGGCTGACTGAGGTTGATACTGCGCGCGGCTGCGGTAACGCTTCGCTTTGTCATCAGAGCGTCGAGCGCTACGAGAAGATTAAGATCAAGGCCCTTAAAACGCATGTTTCGATGCAACCAAAGCGTGGATACATAGTGGTATTGTAGAATGAACGCAGTTTCCCTTGTTCCCGCTAAGATTGTCTTGAGCGGGCGTGCCGCCTCGCTTTAACCTTCCTGAGTACATCAATAGCATCTTTCTGGTAACCAGACGAAGCGATGGCGGATAATAGTGCGCATCGATCGGGAAGCGCTATGCAAAGTTCATATCCCGTCATGCGGTTGAGGTATGGTTCTGACCTTTGCGAAGGATCAGTGCTGCCAGATAAATAATCCTTCCCTTCAGATGAAGTAAACGACCCAACTCTCTTTTGCAGGGGAAAGACTAGACCCCGATTGGACATTCAGAAGTTTAACGGCCTGTTGGTCGCGGACCGCAAATGCCGTACACCACACCGGAAAAGCCTTTTGTATCTACTTCAAGTTGCTCTACTGGTTTTCGCCAGACAGAGTCCCTGTGGGATTTCTTTCGGTGCATGCGTATGCGAGTGCGGCGCATGCACACAGGAATATCATTCAACGTCTCGCCGGCCGATCGCCAACGCCTGAGAGCCCTATTAGGGATCGCAATACGCCGCAAAATTGCGTGTGGCGCGCCGAGATCATCCTGTTGAGTGCCGATGGTGTCGGCACCGTCGAGTTTATGCGGCAGACCGGCAAGTCGAAGATCTGTGTGGCGCCGGCAGGAGCGCTTCGCCACGGAAGGCATCGAGGGTCTCTTGGCGACAAGACGCGCCCCTCGCGCATTGCTCCGCTCGGGCCGGAGATCAGCGATCGGGTGGTGGCGCTGACGCTCACTGAAACGCCGGCCGAGACGACGCACGGGACTGCCGACATTATGGCGGCCGCGGCGCGCATAAGCCATGGGCCGAACTGCGGGTCGTTGGAGAGCTACAATCCGCCAACGGTGGGGCTTAAGACTTTGCGCATTCCAGATGCGGCGCACCGCGATGGTGCCACCGTGCTGTCGGTCGATGAGAAGAGCCAAGTCCAGGCGCCCGACCGCACCCAGCCCGGTCTGCCCCTGAAGAAAGGGTGGCCCGGCGCCACGACCCACGACTAAAAGCGGCACGGCACGACGACATTGTTTGCCGCCCTCAACGTCATCGACGGCACCGTCATCCGCAGGAACATGCAGCGTCAAAGGCATGAGGAGTTCATTCGTTTTCTCAATGCCATCAACGTCCAACTGCCGGCCGACAAGGCAGTCTACGTCATCCTCAACAACTATGCCGCCCACGAGCATCTCAAAGTGCGCGCCTGGATCGACCGCCATCAGCGCTTCACCTTCCAGTTCACGCCGACCTCGCGTTCGCGGCTCAACACCGTCGCGGGCTTCTTTCCTAAACTGTCGAAGCGTCGCCTCAAGCGCGGCGTTTTTCACTCGCTCCTTGACCTCCAGGCCCCCATCAACCGCTTCCTGCCAGAGCACAACCAACATTCCCAAGCCCCTTCACTTAGACCCGCCGATCTCGACAAAATCATCGCTGCCGTCAAACGCGGGCCATGTGTTAGACTCCATCCACTAGTCGCTGGAACCAACTGTTGATCCGATATTGGGTAAGCCATTGTTGCCAGACATCATTCCACATCAGGTTCCGATGCGTACCATTGAATTTGTGCCCAACCCGTACTGCTGCTGTTAATCAGCCTGGCTGACAAGAAGCTGACGTGGAGGCGTTGTTCATGTCGCGTCCGGGATGAAAGTACACGCTCCGTGCGGCCTTAACGTGTCTGGGGCAACAGTTCTTACCCTGACCCCTTTGTGGACGGGCGCCGATAGCCGCTCAACAGTTCCGTGCCGATTGACACGCCGGCAAGTGATCCGATCTCGCCCACACCGCTGTTTCATCGTTTCATCAAACAAAAGTCGGGAGCGCCGCGCCGATCAGGAGCGTCGTAGTTGAGGTGAGGACACGAACCTCAAGGAAGCGGTGATCGTGTACTGCCGCGGTCCTGGCATCATAAGCCACCTTTACCCGCCGAGAATGTCCTGTATGTGGCAACTGGTATGGCCGCACGATCACCACCACTGAGCTTGACAGCTCTATTGTCGAGCAAATCGCGCGGATCGTTGATCATTACTGCCAGATTGTGGCTCGTCGAACAGCCAATCGGCTGGTCGAAGGATTCGTCGTTGAGTAACGGGCTAGACCGACAGATAGGAGGGCGAGCATGATAGACAACGGCCTCTATTCGCACCGGGCCGCGGTCGTGTTGGCCGAGCAAATGGATGTTGGAAGCGTCGATGCCCAGCTGCCTAGCCTGATGGGCTGCCTCTGCGCTGAGCCGGGACGACCCGCGGATAAGGAGGTGAAGGGCATCGCTCCGGCCGCCACTGGCCTTCCAAAGGAAGGCAAGCAAACGCTGCTGTTCGGAAGCGTGAAGGCTCTCCAACGTCAGGACGGTGGCCTCCTGTCGGACAGAAATCTGTGTCGATGGCTCTACATAGATCGGTGCAGTGCTTGTACAGCCTGCTACGCTTGCTGCCAAAGCGATCAGGAGAGCTATGATCCGCAGCGTCATTCGGTGACCCTATTCGATGATGAAACCGAGGTCGCCCGTGCCACCTGGTGAGTCGGTGCTCGCAGTAGCGTCGCCCCGCGGCGGAGTTGTCGCCCGGTCCAAAGGCGGCGCCATCCGGTCCGTGGGTACACTCATCCGGTTGGGGCTGGAGCCTGGCCTGACGATGTAAGGAGTAACCAGAATAACCAATTCCGACTCTTCTTTTTGAAACGAGGAGGAACGGAACAGGGCGCCAAGAATCGGTATTCGGCCGAGCCAGGGAAAAGCACTGATATCATTGTTGACGTTACGCCTGATGAGACCACCAATCGCAAAGCTCTGTCCGCTGGCGAGTTCGACGACTGTATCGGCACGGCGCGTGGAAACTGCCGGCACGGAGATCCCGTTGCTTTGAACGGCACCCTGTGACGATAGTTCACTGACTTCCGGCTTTACGTGAATGTTGATTAGGTTGTCGTCGAGAACGGTTGGCACGAACTCAAGGCCGACGCCGAACCGACGGAATTCAACCGAGGTTTGCCCATTTTCCTGCAGGACAGGAATGGGAAATTCGCCGCCGGCGAGGAAGCTGGCAGTTTCACCGGACATAGCGGTGAGGTTCGGCTCGGCCAAGACGGAAGCTATGTGCTCCTTGGCAAGCACGTCGAGGACCGCGCTGACGTTGACAGCACCATTGTCGACTCCGATTTCTGCTGTGCCGCCGCCACCAGTTGCCGAACCACGTCCGGCATCTCTGTTTAACAAGCCCACCTTGAAAGTGCCAATTTGACCGACGGCGGACAAGTTAATGCCGAGTGCCTTCATGGCGCTACGGGAGACTTCCGCTACGCGCACACTGAGATTAACCTGCAAAGAGCCGGCGATCTTGATGTTGTTGACGACCGGCGCACCGTCACCGAGAAATTGCTCAGTAACTCTTTTCGCAGTGTCAACGACCTCAGCATTGGGCGCTGTGCCGCTGAGGATTGCGCCGCGCGGCGTATAGCTGACGCGGATCGGGTAGTCGCCGACTTGGTCTCTCAACATGGCACGCAGATCAGCGATCGGCTGCGTTACTACAACACGCAACTCGGCGAGAGCCTCACCGTTTTCGTCCAAGGCGAATAGGCTGGTCCGCCCGAATTTCTTGCCAAAGACGAAGATCGTCTTATTGGAGGGTGCCTGATAATCAGCAATTGTTGGGTCGGCCACAAAGATGGTTGCGGCTGGCGCGGGCAAATGAACTGTCTTGCCAAGCGACGAGTCAAGATTCAGCGTTGCGTTGATGCTGTTGGGAGCGGCACGAGGCACCGCTTTATCCCCGTTGTATTCGGCAACGGCGGACATTGGAGACAACAGAACGAGCACGCAGAGAAGACTGCTCCAGTAAGGAACAGTTGGCCCCGGACCCGCGATGAGAGTCGGCCACCGATCGGCGCTACCATGACCAGTTGGAATGGCTTTCAAGGCAGTCCTTCCTTCAAATTTGACTATGTGACGCGTCAGTCAATTCAAGAGTGTAGCCAATGCCGCGCACGGTCCTGATCCGTAGCGTCGCACCTGACCTACTGAGATATCCGCGTAAGCGGTAAATTCCGGCTTCAAGCGCGTTGGCAGAAACTTCGTCGTTGAACGAATAGATTTGATCTTCCAACCGTGCACGCGGCACTATGCGACCCGCGCGATTAAGCAGATGCTCTAGAATGCATAGTTCGCGACGTGCTATCACTAACGGATGACCGGCGACCGACACTTGCCGGCCGATCGGATCAAAATGCAGATTGCCAAATACAATGATGGGGCAAGTCATCTGTGTCGATCGGCGCAGAACGGCTCGCATTCTGGCGATGAGTTCATCCGTAGAGACGGGCTTACGCAGAAAGTCGTCCGCGCCACTATTGAATATCGAAATTCGCTTCTCCAGATCGTCGCGGCTACTCATAATGACGGCAGGAACTGAATACCCGTCGTTTCTTAGCTGCCTCAGCCAATCCAATCCATTGCCATCTGGCAGAGCCAACTCCAGCAGGAGAATTTCATAGCTCGCCGAAAAAAATGCACTCGACGCCTGTTCCAGAGTACCAACTACATCAACGGCAAAACCGCCTTCACCGAGCGCGCCTCGGACCGAGTGTGTAAGATCCGCATCCACGAGCAACGTTCGCATTTCATCTCCTATTAAGGGAAGACAGCCAATTGAGCACGTCACCGCGGGCTATGACCGGGAGGACAGCAGTATCGCGCAACTGGTCACAGTATTCGTACCCGCTCTTTGCGACGGCTAATCGGACGAGCATGTAAGCCAAACACCTGCAATAGCGGGGGTGAGAGCCTGTTGACGAGCTGAAATAGACCGGTCGGCCAGCCCATGATTTTTGCCTTGAGAGAAACTGATTGAGCTAATAGATTCTTCGGATCGAAGGCATCTGCATCATGGATGCATTTCGCTACATCTATTTAACCGACATCGTCGATTTCATTCCAGGCCGCTAAGCTTTTTACTACGCATAGACCGCGGCAAGACCGCCGTCGATGGGCAGGTTGATACCGGCAAGCCAGCGGGCATCATCGGAGCAGAGAAACAGCACCGGACCGGCGATTTCATCGGCGAGCGCCGGGCGCTTCATCTTGTGGTTGTCGGCCTGAACACGCTCCTCGCCAAGCATGGTGACGAAATCGCCGAGGATCGGCGTGAAAACCGGGCCCGGAGCCACCGAGTTCATGCGGATGTCCCGCTCTATGAATAGCGAGCGGCTACGTTTCATTGTCCAGACGATCAGGGCCTCCTTGAAATATTGGTAGCAGGTTTCCTGAGGCACCGGGTTGGCGGCGAGCCATGCCTGCCCTTCGACGAAGCTCGTTTTTGCGGCAAGCGTCTTGTGCAAGTCGGCTCGCATGGGCCATTCGGCGCCAAGGATCGAGGCAAAATTGACGATCGCGGCACCCTTGGGCATGCGATCGATAAGAGCTTCTGTCAGATGGCGGAGCCCGAGATAGTTAACGCGGGCCACCACATCCTTGTCCGCCGTGCCGGGTACGCCGGCCGCATTTACCAGCGCGTCGATGCGGGATGGAAACTGCGCGAGTGCCGCATCGATCGCTGCCGGATAGCCGAGGTCGAGCTTGATGAATCCGTCGAGCGTAAGCATGGCGTCGTTGCGGTCGACGCCGATGACGGTCGCGCCCCGAAAGCGAGCGAGGCGGGCCACTTCGCCGCCGATGCCGGACGAAACGCCCGTGATGACGATGGTCTTTCCTGCAAGATTCATGATCGAGTTTCCTTTGGTTGTGCGGTCCGTCCGCCTAATGGCGCGCGGTGACACCCGATGGTTGGGTTAGCTGACGGTTGGATCAGAAGGGGTAGGGGGTTGCGGCGCTCTTCACCGAGACCCATTGCCATTGGGTGAATTCCTCGATGTCGGCCGGACCGCCGACGCGGGTACCGTTGCCAGACTTGCCGCGTCCGCCGAAGGGGGCGTAGGGTCCGCCATTCACCGTCTGATCGTTGATGTGCAATTGCCCGACATTCAGTTGGTCACCAAGCGTCACGGCGCGGCCAAGATTGGCCGAGATGACGCCCGCCGCGAGGCCGTATTCGGATCGGTTGGCAAGCTCGACGGCCTGCTCATCGGTGTCGAACGACACGATGCAGGCGACCGGTCCGAAAATCTCTTCCTCGAAGGCCAGCATGCCCGGCTTGACGCCGGACAAAACCGTCGCGGCATAGAAGTGGCCGTCATGCGTGCCTCCGGCCAGCAGACGGGCGCCCTTGGCGACGGCGTCATCGACGATCTTCTGGATTGTCTCGATCTGGGTATCCGAGATGATCGGGCCGAGAGCCACCCGGTTCGTGGAGGGGTCGCCGGCCGGCAGGTGTTGTGCCTTGGCGACGAGACGCTCGGTGATGCCCTGCTCGATCTTCTCGTCGACCAGGATCAGGCCCGTCGCCATGCAGATCTGGCCTTGATGCAGGAAAGCGCCCCAAGCGGCATTCGATGCGGCAATGTCGAGATCGGCATCGTCAAGGATGATGAGTGCGTTCTTGCCGCCGAGTTCCAGTTGCACGCGCTTCAAGTGACGGCCGCAGACCTCGCCGACCTTAGCGCCGCCGCGGGCCGATCCGGTGAAGGAGACCATGGCGATGTTGGGATCACTGCAGAGCGCTTCCCCCGGATCCGCGCCGCCCGGCAGGACATGCAGCACGCCTTTCGGCAGTCCAGCTTCCTCGAAGATCCGAGCGATGATGATGCCGCCGGAGATCGGGGTGCGCGGATCCGGCTTGTGCACGACCGTGTTGCCGAGCGCAATCGCCGCCGCTATCGAGCGGAGTGAGAGAACCAGGGGGAAGTTGAACGGTGAAATGACGCCGACTACGCCATGCGGCACGCGCCGCGCATAGTTGGTGCGGTCGTCCATGCCCGGCAGGAACATGCCTGTCGGCTGCAAGGCGAGTGAGGCGGCGTGGCGGATGAAGAGAGCGCCATGCTCGATCTCGATCATGGCCTTCGAATGAATCGACCCGGATTCCTGCGTGATCCAACTCGCCAGTTCGGCGCCGTGCTGCTCCAGTAGATCGGCGGCCCGGTTCAGGATCGCGGCGCGTCGCGACGGCGGCGTCCTGGCCCAGTCCTTTTGGGCGGCGCGGGCCTGCTTGGCGGCGCGGGAGACATCAGCAGCGCCGCACAAGCCGACGGAGGCGAGGACGTTTCCATTGGCGGGGTCGGTCACGTTGATGGTCCCGGCCAAGGTCTCCTGCCAATCGGATATATAGGCCAAGCCGCCCCAACGCGCGGTGTCTAGAAATCTTTCTGCATGCATGTTCACGTTTCGGGCCTCCATCTCTCTGGTTCGGGAGGTCGCAGGCATGGCTTCGCCATAGTGAGGCCGGCCATGACTGGCCGCCCACAAGACGTATTCCTGATGCGTAGTCCTCCTCAAGCGACTCGGAAATTAGATCGCAATTGCCGTGCCAGTTCTCGCCGCATTGCTGCCCTTTGAAGTCAGAGCCGAATTGTGCATTGAAATCATTGCCCTTTTTCGACTTGAACCGCGCCCGCAAGCGGCCCGATCGGGTGATTGCGATTTTCTTTAAATGATGAAATTGTGCAGATGAGTTCATCAAATA
Source organism: Ensifer sp. IC3342 (assembly GCF_020193655.1). Taxonomy (GTDB): domain Bacteria; phylum Pseudomonadota; class Alphaproteobacteria; order Rhizobiales; family Rhizobiaceae; genus Sinorhizobium. The sequence goes on along the minus strand of NZ_JADYVE010000017.1, from coordinate 78,650 downwards.
CTGAAGATCGCTCATGCCTAACGATGGATTGCCTCATCTCGTGTCCCTGGCCGACGTGTCGACGACGACCGGCAAAATGCTATCCAGGGGCGCGTTCAGCGAACTCGACACGGGCGCATCGCCGACCCTGTCGGAACTGACGGAGGCCCTGCATTTCGCGTTGGGCGACGGGCGAATTTGGCTCAACGCCCAGCGCATGGTGCTGATGCAGAGCCAGGTTCTCGGCCGCTTGCGGCAGGAGATCATCGATGCCTTCGGCATGGAGGTCGCCAAGGGCATCTTCATGCGGGTGGGCTACATGCAGGGGGTGCGCGATGCCGAGCTGATCAAGAAGCGCTTTCCAGGCGAAGACCTGACGCATGCACTGGCGGCCGGGCCCCGCGTCCACACACTCGAAGGCTTCGTCAAGGTGGTGACGAAGCAGTTCGAATTCGACAGGGAAAAGGGCACTTACTTTGGGGAGTTCTATTGGCACGACTCGTCCGAAGCCGGAGAGCACATTGCTCTTCACGGGCTGGCGAGCGAGCCGGTCTGCTGGATGCAGACGGGCTATCCGAGCGGTTACACCAGCACGCTCTTCGGCCGACCGGTGATCTTCCGCGAGATTGAATGCAGCGGCATGGGCGCATCCCGGTGTTACGTCGTCGGCCAGAACGCGGAGGAATGGGGCGAGGACGCGCCGGAGCGCGCCTTTCTCGGGCTGGATTGGCCGAGCCAGCGGCGCCGAAGCCACGATACTGCCGCGCCGAGTGCGGCGAAGTCATCCGCTGTGCCAACCGGCGAACCGGTCGTCGGCGGTGATGCCGTTGTGGGGGTGTCGGCGAGTTTCCTACGTGCGAGGCTGATGGTGGAGAAGGTGGCCGATACGGAGGCGACGGTGCTTCTCGTCGGCGAATCCGGCGTCGGTAAAGAGTCGTTTTCACAGCAGTTGCATCGGCTGAGCAGGCGCTCTGATGGTCCCTTCGTCGCGCTGAATTGCGCGGCCATTCCCGATACGCTGGTGGAGTCCGAACTCTTCGGGGTCGAGAAGGGTGCCTTTACTGGTGCGGTCGCTTCCCGTCCGGGCTACTTCGAGCGTGCGAATGGCGGCACGCTCTTCCTCGATGAAATCGCCTCGCTCGCCTATGCGGCGCAGGGAAAGCTCCTGCGCGCCCTCCAGGAGCGGGTGATCGAGCGCGTCGGAGGCGTCAAGACAGTGCCTGCCGATGTTCGGGTGATTGCGGCATCGAATGTCGATCTCGCGGAGGAGGTGCGGGCGGGGCGGTTCCGCGAGGACCTCTATTTCCGCCTCTGCGTCTTTCCAATCTCCATTCCGCCGCTTCGCGAGCGGCGCGATGATATTCCGCTCCTCGTCGACCATTTTCTCCGGCTGTTTCGCGAGCGGCATCGGCGCGATGTCGTCGGGCTGAGCCGGCGGGCGATCGATGCCCTCCTTGCCTACCATTTTCCGGGCAACATCCGCGAGCTCCAGAACCTGATCGAGCGCGGGGTCATTTTTGCCGATCCGGGTGGGTCGGTCGATATTCAGCACCTGTTCACGGCCGGTGAACTCCCCCAGTCATTCCAGCCGTCGCTGACACCGGAGGGGCGTCTTGCCGCTCTGTCCAGTGCGAGGGGTACCTCGACGCCGCTACAGACCCACATGCTACGGTCGGCGCAGGAGCTCGTCATGGCCGAAGCGGATCTCTATCGCAGCGCGCTGAAACAGGCCGAAGGCAATGTGTCGGCTGCTGCTCGGGCTCTCGGTCTTTCTCGGGCGAAACTCGAATACCGTCTCCGGAAGCACGGAATGTTGAAGTAGTGTATTCACAATGAGGACAGTCTATCGCTAAGATCCGTCGTTTGACGCGATTTTCGATGGACCTTTTGACTGTGTATCATTAAACCCTCCTGAGAACGATAGAGGAGGCGTTGTCAGTCCAAACCGACCTTTGGCTGAAGGCAATGCATCCCCTTGCTGTCCCTCCGCGCTCCAGGGGTTCCAAGCTGTCTCAAGAACCGGGACCGCAATCGGCTTCGGCGCTCGGATCCCGCAAGGCGAAGGCCAGCGATATTCGTTTTCGCCGTCCTAGTGTATGGAACCAGAGCACCGTCTGTCCACGCCATAGCTCGCTTGCGCTCTCGGGAATGTCGCCGGGCGGCCGTCATTCAGCATGCCGATGATTTCAGAGCGCTGATCGGACGTTAGTTTCGGGCGACGACCACCTTTTCGCCCGCGCTCCCTGGCTGTTTGAAGCCCCACTACGGTGCGTTCGCGTACGATGCTCGCTCGAATTCGGCGAAGGAGCCGAGCATCTGCATCATCATGCGGCCTGCCGGCGTGGTCGTGTCGATTGTCTCGGTCAGTACCGGAACCCGGCGCCAGCGGCTTCGATCTTCTCGAGGATCAGAAGCATGTCCATGAGCGACCGCGTCAGTCGGTCGAGGTTCCAGACGACCACGATGTCGCCTTCGTCGAGCTCGCCAAGAAGCCGATGGAGTTCGGGTCGACCCCAGCCCTCCGGATGCCCGCTCCTCTGCGATCCGGTTGCAGCCGGCAGCCTTGAGGGCACGCCGTTGCAGGCCAGGATCCTGATCGTCGGTCTTCGATACACGAGCGTAGCCGACGAGCATTGTCTGTCACATAAGCCTGTTGCCAATGTTGAGCGTTATGCAACTGGTTTGCGCAACCATCAAGCACCTGTTTCTACTGACGCAGGGAAGCTGTTGCGCAAACGGAACGTTTGGGCAACATCCCATTAGCGAAGTTCCGTTGAATTTCGTGGCCAATCGTAGGATCTTTCGCAGATCGCTCACACGGTCCCTCTGGTGAGGCTCACATCAACTCAAATTCGCAACTGTGGTGATGATCAAAAGTCCCAGTCCTCGTCCTCGGTCGCGACCGCCTTGCCGATGACGTAGGAAGAACCTGAGCCTGAGAAGAAGTCATGGTTCTCGTCGGCGTTCGGCGAGAGTGCGGACAGGATCGCCGGGTTGACCCTGCAGGCCTCCGGCGGGAACAGAGCCTCGTAGCCGAGGTTCATCAGCGCCTTGTTGGCGTTGTAGTGCAGGAATTTCTTCACGTCCTCAGTCAGGCCAACCCTATCGTAAAGGTCTTCGGTATAGCGAGCCTCGGTGTCATAGAGTTCGAGCATCAGGTCGAAGGCAAAGTCCTTGATCTCCTGCCGCCGCGCCTCCGGTTCGCCGTCGAGCGCACGCTGGAACTTGTAGCCGATGTAATAGCCATGCACCGCCTCGTCGCGGATGATCAGGCGGATCAGGTCGGCGGTGTTGGTGAGCTTGGCGCGGCTCGACCAATACATCGGCAGATAGAAGCCGGAATAGAAGAGGAAGCTTTCGAGGAAAACGGAGGCCACCTTCTTCTTCAACGGATCGGCCCCGTCATACTGCTCCATGATCAGCGCGGATTTCCGCTGCAGGAACTTGTTCTCCTCGGACCAGCGATAGGCGTCGTCGACGTCCGGCGTCGAGCACAACGTGGAGAATATGGAGGAATAGGAGCGCGCATGCACCGCCTCCATGAAGGAGATGTTGGAAAGCACTGCTTCTTCATGCGGGGTTGCTGCATCGGCCATCAGTTTCACCGAGCCAACGCCGTTCTGGATGGTGTCGAGCAGCGTCAGCCCCGTGAAAACGCGGATCGTCAACTGCTGCTCTTCGGATTTGAGCGTTGCCCAGGAAGGAATGTCGTTTGACAGCGGTACCTTTTCCGGCAGCCAGAAGTTACCGGTGAGGCGGTTCCAGACCTCAAGATCCTTATCGTCTTCGACGCGGTTCCAGTTGATGGCGCGCACGGCTGCGGCAGCCTTCGGGGCTTTGGACTTCACTTGGATGTTCATCTTGGTCACCTGGTATCAAAGGGCGCAGGAGACGCAGCCCTGCACTTCCGTGCCGGTCAGCGCCGTCTGGCGAATGCGGACGTAATAAATGGTCTTGATGCCCTTCCTCCAGGCGTAGATTTGCGCCCGGTTGATATCGCGCGTTGTCGCTGTGTCCCGGAAGAACAGTGTCAGCGACAGGCCTTGATCAACGTGCTGGGTCGCCGCGGCATAGGTGTCGATGATCTTCTCCGGCCCGATTTCGTAGGCATCCTGGTAGTAGTCGAGATTGTCGTTGGTCATGAAGACGGCCGGATAATAGACGCGGCCGATCTTGCCCTCTTTCCGGATCTCGATTTTCGAGACGATCGGGTGGATCGAGGATGTGGAGTGGTTGATATAAGAGATCGACCCCGTCGGCGGCACGGCCTGGAGGTTCTGATTGTAGAGGCCATGCGCCATGACGGCCCCCTTCAGTTCCAGCCAGTCTTCCTGCGTCGGGATATGAATCCCGGCCTTATCGAAGAGTTCGGCGACCTTTTCCGTCTCCGGTTTCCATTCGCGTCCGGTGTATTTGTCGAAATACTCACCCGAGGCATATTTCGAGGTCTCGAAGCCCTTGAAGCTCCGGCCCTTTTCTACCGCCAGTCGGTTCGACGCCCTGAGCGCATGGTAAGTCACGGTGTAGAAGTAGATGTTGGTGAAATCGATCCCTTCCTCCGAGCCATAGAAGATGCGCTCGCGGGCGAGATAGCCGTGCAGGTTCATCTGGCCGAGCCCGATCGCTTGGCTGTCGTCATTGCCCTTGGCGACCGACGGCACCGAGGTGATGTTACTCATTTCGGAGACGGCCGTCAGCGCCCGGATCGAGGTCTCGATCGTCTTGCCGAAGTCGGATGAACCCATCGCGGCGGCGATGTTCAGCGAGCCGAGATTGCAGGAAATGTCCTTGCCCATTTCGGCATAGGACAGGTCCTCGTTGAACTGGCTCGCTTCGCTCACCTGCAGGATCTCCGAGCAGAGATTGCTCATCGAGATGCGCCCGGCGATCGGGTTTTCCCGGTTCACTGTGTCCTCGAACATGATGTAGGGATAGCCGCTCTCGAACTGGATCTCGGCGATCACCTGGAAGAAGTCGCGCGCCTTGATCTTCTTCTTGCGGATGCGGGCATCCTCGACCATCTCGCGATACTTCTCCGTCACCGAGATCTCGGTGAAGGGCACGCCGTAAACACGCTCCACGTCATGCGGTGAGAACAGATACATGTCCTCGTTGTTCTTCGCGAGTTCGAAGGTGATGTCGGAAATGACGACGCCGAGCGACAGAGTCTTTATCCGGATCTTCTCGTCCGCATTCTCACGCTTGGTATCGAGGAAGCGCATGATGTCCGGGTGGTGGGCATGCAGATAGACCGCGCCCGCGCCCTGACGTGCGCCGAGCTGGTTGGCATAGGAGAACGAGTCTTCCAGCAACTTCATCACGGGAATGACGCCGGAAGACTGGTTCTCGATCTGCTTGATCGGCGCGCCCATCTCGCGAAGATTGGTGAGCGAGAGTGCTACCCCGCCGCCGCGCTTGGAGAGCTGCAAGGCCGAATTGATCGAGCGTCCGATGCTCTCCATGTTGTCCTCGACGCGAAGCAGGAAGCAGGAGACGAGCTCGCCGCGTTGCTTCTTTCCGGCATTAAGGAAGGTCGGCGTTGCCGGCTGGAAACGCCCGGAGATGATCTCGTCGACGAGGTCGCGGGCAAGCTGCTCGGTGCCGCGCGCAAGCGTCAGCGCCACCATGCAGACACGGTCTTCATAGCGCTCGAGATAGCGCTTTCCGTCGAAGGTCTTCAGCGTATAGCTGGTGTAATATTTGAAAGCGCCGAGGAAGGTCGGGAAGCGGAACTTCTTGTCGTAGGCGTGGTCGAACAGGTCGCGGACGAAGTTGAACGAATACTGGTCCAGAACCTCCTGCTCGTAATAACCCTCGGTTACGAGGTAATCGAGCTTTTCCCGGAGATTGTGGAAGAACACCGTGTTCTCGTTAACATGCTGCAGGAAATACTGCTTGGCCGCCATGCGGTCCTTGTCGAGCTGGATCTTTCCCTCGTCGTCATAAAGGTTCAGCATCGCATTCAGTGCATGGTAGTCGAGGGTTGTCTCTGCCATCTTCGTATCCATCGCCTTCATAGGGCGTTCGAGAACTGCCGTGTCCAAAATCGTTCCAATCCGTGTTTAACGTTGGCGACATCCTCCTCGGTACCGAGAAGCTCGAACCTGTAGAGGTACGGCACCAGACATTTCTGCGAGATGATGTCGCCGGCAAGCCCGAAGGTCTCGCCGAAGTTGCTGTTGCCCGCGGCGATGACACCCCGGAGGTTCGAACGGTTATCCGCGTCATTGAGGAAACAGATGACCTGTTTGGGCACGGCCCCTTTACCACTTTCGTCGGCGTAGGTCGGGACAACGAGCACGAAGGGGCAGCTCACCTGCAGACTGGCGCCGGCGCCCATCGGAATCCGGCGGCCCGGAAGGCCGAGCTTTTCGACGAAACGATGGGTGTTCTCCGACCGACTGGAGAAGTAGACGATCTCACCCATCGCACCGTTCCCTCAGGCGAGCGCGCTGATCATATCAGGCCGGAAACCGGCCCAATGCTGCTCACCAGCGATGACGACGGGAACCTGGCGGTAGCCGAGTTCGTGCACCAGGGCGCAGGCCTGCATGTCCTCCGAGACGTCGACGACGGTGTAGTCGATGCCCTGGCGGTCGAGGGCGCGGGTGGTGGCAGTGCATTGAACGCAGGCAGGCTTGGAATAGACAGTGATCGACATGGGTTCCTCGTAAAATATGTGCGCAGAAGGGCTCGTCCGGACTGAGGCCAGCCCAGAGCGGAAACGGGAATGTGGACAGGACGATACGGATGACCGCAGTCGAAACGACTACGGATCAGCGTTGATATGGAATGACGTGTTCATGGCCTTCACCCCGAAGCAGACGAATTGACGGGGCAGCGAGGACGGCGAGCCTGACCGGAGACATCCGGACGCAATCAGCCGTACCATGCCGGACACCCCGCCGACGGACGTTTCGATCAAGGCAGGTCTCCTGGCTCACGGGTCATCGCGCCTTCTCCGCCTTCCCGGTTAATCCCAGTGGCATGATTGAGCAGGCGCTCGCCGTTCACAGTTGCGGGGGCAGCCTCGGCTTCACGGACCTCATATCCGCTACCGAATTCCCGTCTTAGCCCCTGATCCGAAAACGAATCGAAGGGAACCTCGAACACTAGATATAGTAGACGAGGTTAAATCCGCGTCAACGGCTATGATGCCCCTGTGCCGAATTCACCGGGGATAACCGGAACGGGCTTCTGGTTTTCATCGACGGCCACCATGACGAAGAGGCCTTTCGCCGTCTGGCAGCGCTCACTGCTCAGGAGCGCTTCCGCCCAAAGCTCCACCTCGACTGTCATCGAGGTTCTGCCAGCGGGAACAACTCGGGCCACCGCCTCGACGATCGATCCACCCGGATCGGGTGATGAGAGTCGAGACGCTCCGACGAGGCGAGCACGGCCCGTCTACGGCACAAACTCGACGCCGCGACAAGGGCCGGCTTGGTCATGAAGGCGATCGCGTCGCCACCGAACATCGCGCCGGAACTGTTGGCCTGGTCGGTGAGATGACATCCGCCATGTGGACGTCTCCGGGCGAATGGACGTCATGCGTGGTCGCCAGCGGCGGCAACGACCAGGTCTCACGCAGGGACGGATCGAGCGAAGCGACCATGTGGAAGACACCACGGGTGCAGAGATGCCGCTCGCCCGTGCTGATCGCCTCGGCGAGCATCTCGACCTCTACCGTCAGCGAACGCCGGCCAGCCCACATCGGGGTCGCCACAAAGGATAGGATCTCGCCGACATGGGCCGGCTTCTTGAATTCGACCCGCTCGCAGGATGCGGTGACGAAGGGAACACGCCCCTGTCTCGTCGCAGCCGACAAAGGCAACCCGGTCCGTGGCGGAGAGGCCCGCGCCGCCGAAGAGCGTGCCATGATGATTGGTGGCGCCCGAAAATACGATGTCGATCAGCGTTGTGGGAGCCGGCCCTCCGGCCGGCTCCCCTTCGCTCATGAATTCCCGTTTCATGCGCTGATCCTCCACCCGTCGGTTTCGGAGAGCCGCTCGCGGAGAAGTCCGGCCGCGGCCACCATGTTGGCGAGCGCCGGCTTGACCGCCGCCCATCCTCTGGTTTTCAGGCCGCAATCCGGATTGACCCAGAGCTGTGCGGCATCGATGCGTTTGGCCGCTGCCTGGAGGAGTTCCACCATCTCCTCAGTTCCCGGCACCCGCGGCGAGTGGATGTCGTAGACGCCGGGACCGATCTCGTTGGGATAGCGGGTGTCACCGAAGGCATCGAGCAGTTCCATCTTCGACCGGGAGGTCTCGATGGAGATGACATCGGCATCGAGCGCGACGATCGCCGGCATGATGTCGTTGAACTCGGTATAGCACATATGGGTGTGGATCTGGGTCTGGTCGGCAACGCCGGAGGCCGAGAGGCGGAAGCTCTCGGTCGCCCAGTCCAGGTAGTGCTGCCAGTTGGCACGGCGCAGCGGCAGACCTTCCCGGAGTGCCGGCTCGTCGATCTGGATGATCGCGATCCCCGCCGTCTCGAGGTCGGACACCTCGTCGCGGATGGCAAGTGCGATCTGGCGGCACACGTCGGCACGCGGGATGTCATCACGGACGAAGGACCATTGCAGCATGGTCACCGGCCCTGTCAGCATGCCTTTGACAGGCTTCGAGGTCTTGGATTGCGCAAACTGGGCCCAGTCCACGGTCATCGGGCGTTGTCGCGACACGTCACCAAAAATGATCGGCGGGCGCACGCAGCGGGAGCCGTAACTCTGAACCCAGCCGTTCCTGGTGAAGGCATACCCGTCCATCTGCTCGGCGAAATACTGAACCATGTCATTGCGCTCGAACTCGCCATGCACCAGCACATCGATGCCGATGTGCTCCTGCCAACGGATCGCCGCCTCCGTTTCCCGCGCGAGGAAGGCACGGTAGTCGATATACGAGAGTTCACCACGCTGATGCGCTGCACGGGCAGCCCTGACCTCGGCGGTCTGCGGGAAGGATCCGATCGTGGTCGTCGGCAAGGGCGGCAGGGACAGATGGCGGGCCTGAACATCTTTCCGCGCTGCGAATGGGCTTACCCGCTTTGCCATCTCCGGCGTCAAAGACTTCAACCGCCCCTCGACCAGTGGATCATGCACTTCGCGGGATGCCCGGCGAGCGGCCACGGCCCGAACCGACGCCCCGATCCGCGTTTCGACCGCGTCCCGGTTGCCCGAGAGCGCCTGTTTCAGCACTGCCAGTTCCTCGAGTTTCTCGGTCGCGAAGCTGAGCGACGCCCTGAGTTCGAGATTGAGCGCCGTCTCGTCGGCAAGGTCGTAGGGCAGATGCAGCAGGCTGCAGGAGGGTGCGAGTTGCAGCCTGTCCGCTGCCCGCTGCTCGACCAGGGGGGCCAGGTCACGAAGAACGGCATCCAGGTCGGCACGCCAGATGTTGCGGCCGTCGAGCACGCCGAGCGAGAGGGTGAGATGCGGTGGCGCATCCGCCACGATCCTCTTCAGTTCTTCAGGGACCCTGATGCCGTCGATATGCAAACCATCCACTGGCAGTGCGAGGGCAGCCGCAAGATTGTCGGCGTAGGCGCCATAGTAACTTGCCACCATGATTGAAAGGTCCGGAACAGCTAGGGCGACAGCCGAGAACGCCCGCGTCAGGCAATCCCGCTCCTTGTCGGTCAGGTCGAGCGCTAGGCACGGCTCGTCGATCTGCACCCAGTCCGCACCGGCCTCATGAAGCTCCGTCAGGATCTGGCGGTAGACCGGGAGCAGCCGGTCGAGGAGGTCGAGCGGGTCCGAACCGTCGCGCGCCTTGCCGAGCTTGAGGAAGGTCACCGGACCGAGGGCCACGGGCCGCGTGTGAATGCCGATCTCCTTGGCTTCGAGGAACGCGTCGAGTGGTCTGTTGCGGGTGAGCGAGAAGCACTGCCCCGCCTGAAATTCCGGGACCAAGTAGTGGTAGTTCGTGTCGAACCATTTCGTCATCTCAAGTGCCGGACGGCCAGCGTCGTGCGGGTTTATGCAGCCGCAATCGGCCTCCTTGCCGCCCCTCTCGCCTCGCGCGAGCGCGAAGTAGGTGTCGGGCGCAACCGGTCCATCCGTCCAGCCGTAGCCTTCCGGAATGGCGCCGACCATCACCGCGTGGTCGAGAACATGATCGTAAAGCGAAAAGTCGTTCGACGGGATCACGTCGATCCCGTGTTCCTGCTGCAGTTTCCAGTGCCGTTGGCGCAGCTCGCACGCTGCCGCCAAGAGCGCCGTTTCATCGCTCTTGCCTGCCCAATAGCTTTCGAGCGCGAATTTCAGTTCGCGTTTCCTGCCGATCCTGGGAAAGCCGAGGTTTGCCGTCTTGATGCTCATTTCCTTGTACCCCGAAGGTTATGGGCAAGGCATGGGCACGACGCATCGGCGAGACGGTCAAAAGCGCGCCGTTCGCAAAAGCGGCACACCGGGACACCCCGCCCGTGGACGTTATCTATCGCGGCAGGTCTCCTGACTTGCGGGTCATTACCGCCATCCGTCTTCCCGAGGCGTCTTCCTCAGTGACATGCTGGATGACAGTTCTCCGCCTACAGTTGCGGGGGCAGTCCCGGCATGGGTGCAACACGCACCGTCACCGGATTCCCTCTTAGCTCCGGACCAGACGATCCGCAGAACCACGATACCGCAACAATGGCAGCACGAGAGAGATTGGTCAATGGCATAAAGACATTGTTATGTCATTATGCCGCTTGTTCTGTCCGTATCTGCGCGGCAGATCTAACCCCATTCAACTCACGAGCAGAATATTCCTGTTTGTTCTTTCAGTTGGCCGTTTTCGCAGCGACATCCGCACCCGGCCAATAAGCATGGTGCCCTACTCCCCTTCGCCAATTGGATGTACTTGCATGGAGACGGCACGGCGCTCAGGCATGGATGTGATCAACGCACCGACGATGATAGCCAGTGCAGCAGACATTCCTGAACTTGTCAGCCATTCGCCGAAGAATACGGCTGCGAAGAGCGCGGAAAAGAATGGCTCGCTCGATTCGATGACCTGCGTCTTGTAAGCCTCGATACGCTGAAGAGCGAGAATTGTGCAGTAGAATCCACAAAATGATGGAATAACCCCCAGCGATAGCAAACTTGGTAGCGCGTTTACTGACGGGACTTGTGCGCCACTCCAAGCATAAGGAACAGCGAGCATTACAAAGCCATAAGCCAGGAACCACCAAAAATTCTCTAGGGATGAGCGGAGCTTAAAGAACTTCCATGCGAAGATAAAGCTGGCGTAACCTAGCCCCGCGATAAGGGCGAGGATGACGCCGGCAATGCTTCCAATCACCAGGCCGTCACCAGCAATCAGGAAGCTGCCTCCAAGAAAGACCATGGTCATAGCGAACGCCTTGCGCGTCGTTACCCTTTCCTTCAGGATGAGGATGTCGAGCGCGATTGCACCAAGGCCGCCAGCGAACACAAGGATGGCGACCAATGGGATCGGCGCATAAGCGAAAGCTCGGGTTTCGAAATGATAAAGCGTGAAGATGCCAAGCGCGGAGCAAACGGCGATCTTCCACGACCCCGTGAATTCGGAGCCGACTCTGGCCAAGCCCGCAGGCCTCAAAAGGATGACGATTGACAGCAGCGAAAGCGCGATGCCGCAACGCCAGAATGCGACCGCGGTGTGGTCGAGGCCTTCATTGAAGGCGGACCGAGAAAGCACCCCCACGGTCCCATTTGACAGAGCTGCTAAAAGGGCAAAAACGGCTCCAAGGATTGGCGAAAGATATTTATTCTTCATGGCTGTAACTTTGTTGTTATCATGTGCGAGCAGCAGGCCTCGCCGAATGCACGGAAGATTTCGACGCTGAGCGGATCCTCAGCGTGAAACCATTCAGGATGCCATTGCACAGCGGCAGTAAACGTTGGCGCGTCCTTTACAGATACGGCTTCGATGACGCCGTCCACGCATCGTGCATCAACAGCAAGGCCATCGGCCAATTGCGCGATTCCCTGCCGATGCAGGGTGTTGACCAGGACTGGATCCTTATGCGACCGGCGGATGCACTGGGCGATAGGGCCGTGGCCCTCAGCTAGAATTGCATGCGCGGGGGCATATTGAAGGTCACGCGGGAGAGAGAGGTCTTCCGAATGAGCGATTCGACGTTCACCTTCCGAGATGTTGCTCGAGAGGGTGCCGCCCAGTGCGACATTGAGTTCTTGCAACCCACGGCAGATTCCGAACAGGGGAATGCCCGACGATAACGCAATCTTGATCGCAGCAAAGCTTGTCCTGTCCCGGTCGAGATCGAGCGTCTTTAGACAAGCCTCTGGCCCCCCATAAAGTGAAGGTGATACATTTGACTCCGCTCCGGTCAGCAGCACGCCATTGAGGACCGACAAGCAGGTCCGCAAATCCTGATCCGTGAGTCCCCCTGGGATGACGATTGGCAAGACGCCCGCCGTAAAGCGTAGGGCTTCGAGATAACGCACGCGCACGGTCTCATAGTCAACGCCCTCCACCGTTCGGCGGTCGGTAACGACACCAACGATCGCCGGGCTACATTCTACCACCGCCGTCACTATTTTAGGCTCGGTCAAGGGCTTGCCCGATGTCGGCGACGATATCCTCAATATGCTCAAGTCCAACGGAGATGCGAATTGTTCCGTCGCGAACGCCGGCAGCCAGACGCGCCTCGCGTGGCACCGAAGCATGCGTCGTCGAGGCTGGATGTGTGGCGAGTGTCCTCGCGTCGCCAATATTTGAAACGTGGTAGACGAGCTGCAGGCGCTCGATAAAACGGCGACCGGCATCGATGCCTCCAGCGATCTCGAAGACGATCATGGGGCCTCCATGGTCGCCCATGTTCTGCTCGGCACGATGCCGTTCGACAGTCCCGCCAAAAGTCGGATAGGTGACGTCGAGAACGCTGGTATGCGCCTTGAGATACTCGGCGAGTTGGCGAGCATTGGAGCAATGTCGTGGCATTCGCAAAGTTAGCGTTTCCAGGCCTTGGATGCAGAGAAATGATGCGAATGGTGACGGGCAGGGTCCGAAGTCACGCATGAGTGTGTTGCGCATCTTGAGCAAGTACGGGCTGGATCCATAGGGGCCGGGCAGATCACGCGCCGCATCGAGCCAGCGGATGTTGCCATGGGAAATGTCAGGAGACGTCATCAACGGAAAACGCTCGGAATAAGCGGCCCAATCGAAGGTACCGCCATCGACGATAATGCCACCGATCGTGGTGCCATGGCCGCAGATATATTTTGAAGTAGAGTGCAAGGTCACATGGGCGCCAAGTTCAAGGGGGCGTGTGATGAGAGGGGTCATTGTGTTGTCGATGATGAGCGGGATCCCGAGTTCATGCGCGATCGCCCCAACCTCGACGATTGGGAAGGGGCTGAGCTTCGGATTGGGCAACGCTTCGGCAAACCAACAGCGCGTGCGGTGGTCCGAGGCTTCGCGGAAGCGTTCGGGATCGCTCGGATCGACAAAGCGCGTTTCGATCCCGAGCCGTTGAAACGTGCCGGCGAGCAGATTGATTGTCCCACCATATAGGTGAGCGGAACTCACGATGTTATCCCCGGCAGCAGCAATGTTCAGGATCGCAAGCATGATCGCAGCTTGCCCCGACGAAGTTGCCAAGGCGGCGATGCCACCCTCCAGAGCCGCAACGCGTTGCTCGAATATATCCGTCGTCGGGTTCATCAACCGCGAATAGGTGCGCCCCTCGCGGCGCAGATCGAAGACGTCCGATGCGTGCTCAATGGATTCGAAAGCATAGGCGTTCGAGAGGTAGATAGGGACAGTTGTTGCAAGGGTCGCCGGATCGCAACGATAGCTGCCATGCAGAACTGCCGTCTCCACATGCAGGGCCGGCGTTGGATCCAGTTGTGTTGCAGGTCCGTTTTTCTGGGATTTAGTCAACATTGGGTCGCTCCGGGAGTACGTTCTTCTCTATAGGTAGCGTTCGCGCCGGCGATCCAGCGTTGTTTGGCGAAGCGCTTCCGATTCTGGTCGCGGATCAGTTTCAAAATCGAAGGTTCGCCATTTGGGCCAGACTGGAATATCCCCCCCGTTTCGGAACAGTGCGTCGCATAGGCGGAGTCCCTCATGCGGATGGCATGTGCTTCGGGTAGACGCCAGAATGGGGTGGTCGGATCGAGATGATGATCGAGATGATAATTGTCGTTGTTGATCGCGGTCAGCCACTTCTCGATATGGCGGCTTTGGCGGTTTCGGGCCATATGCAGGTTCACGTTCTGGTTGTCGATGGAGCTGCAATGCTCAGACATCTCGATAAACCAACCTATGATGTGAAATGAGGTGAGGTAGGGAACGATCCAGAGAAGAACGAATTCCGGGAAGTAGCCATAACCTAGCGCAAGCATGACGACACAAGTCCAGAATGTGTAGAAGCCCCAGCAATCGAATTCCCAACGCCACTTTCCCCCACGCTTTACCCGCGCTGAACTCTCCTTGCTTGAGAGGGAACCGAGGATCATTTGGTATCTGTTGCGGACCAGATACTTCAGATAGGCGTAGGTTTTCGATCCAAGAAGGGGCAGGATGATGATCTTCCAAACGAAGGAGCGATCCGCTTGTGGTGTGAAAACACCTTCCGTGATGAAGAATTCCAGGTCAGGATCTGCATCGGCTCGGCCGAGGAAGGGGTGATGGCTATAGACGTGGGATTCCTTGTAGGCGAAATGGCGTTGAAAGATGGGCCAAGCAGTTGGCAATGTGCCGAGGAGGAAGTTCAGCAGACGATTCTTTGTCAGCACACCGTGCGCAGAATCGTGCAAAATAGTGGAGATGCCTCGCTGATGGGCGCCGATCATTATCACCGCGAGGGGATAAAACCACCAGCTTACCCTAAGCACCAGCAACGCGCAGGCAGCGATCACCGCATAATCCTTCAGGATATAAAGCGGGCCATGCCAATTGTCAGTTGAAAGCGCCTTGATGTCATTAGTGATGGACCGATCGAAGCGGTGGTGAGTGTACCGGCCGGGCGCTTCGATGCCATTGTAAAGAGGCTGAGCATGAGCGTTCATGAAAACACCTTTTGCTGAGGATTGCAGCGCCACTCTGCGGTATAGGCGTTGACGAAGCGCTCGATGAGATCAGCTTTGACGCTTGGCATAACGATCGCGTGGGCGGAGTTGCCATCGCATGCGAGCTGGTATTCGTTGACAAGCCTCTCGGAAGGTTTTGGAAACACAACCGTCAAGGACCATGGATTGAGCAAAACCGGGACGCCCGCGGAGCGAAGTGCTCCTGCGAAGCCTTCCGCGCGTTCGATGCAGACTCGGGCACTGTTGCGGAAACCGGCGATGTCAAGGCGCATCAGCCGGTTCCAGATCGCGAGAACGGCGTGGCCGTTTCGCGATCCCATCAGGGTCGTATCATCTGAGCGCAAGTAGCTGACAACGGAGGCCACTCGACGGACGTGGTCACGGCGGACTACGAGGACACCGCAGGGCATCGGCGTGCCGATCATCTTGTGACCTGAGGTTGACATGCTATCGACCCCATGCCGGAAAGAGGGGCGGATGCCGCTCGGTAAGCCATCGACAAAGGGAAGGACCATTGCATTCAGAGCGCCATCGACGTGGACAAAGCGTCGCCTCGGATCTATCCCGACTTGGTCCAGAACGCCGATGCAGGACGCGATGTCGTCGTGAGCCCCTTTCATTGTCGTTCCACAGGTCAATGCGAGAATGATGCTGCGATGGCGATTTGCGTGGATAACCTCCGAGAGATCATCCACAGAGATAGCGCCGGAACGATCGGCCCCGCATGTTAAAGCCTCGATCTGGAGGATTCTCGCTGCCTTTGGAAGCGAGTAGTGCGCCTCTGTCGAGTGTATCAGAATAGGATTATCAAGAGTCTCGCGCGCAAGGTATATGGCCCATAGATTACCTTCAGTTCCACTTGCGCCCACAGTTCCCCAGTATTCTTCTGGGTCGGCGCACTCCCAGACCCGCATTGTCCAGTCGACCACCTCGAGCTCTAAGTCACAGACCTCGGTCGCATAGTGTGAACCGACATATGGATCACCCAAGTTATTAACTAGAAATTCGCCGAATTGGGAGATTGGTCTAGGGTCAAAGTCGAGGTTATAAGGGTACCCTAGGTGCTTATTGCGCCTGTCAGAAAACTTCTTGCCAAGTTTGCGCAGGGTCGAATCGACATCCTTCCACCTATCTGAGAGAATATTTTCGTTCTGTTCATATATAATGTTCACACACTTGATCCACAGTTAAATACGGTTACGCATAATCTACACTACTGGAGACATTTTATGCTATCATTATTGTGTATCGTGACACTTTTGGATGCCCGTATGCTGTTGAAATCGCCTTGGGGGCGACGATTCGCTGCGGTTAGTGAGCCGACCTACAGCGCCTCACCTCCGCGATCTAAGCAGTGGAAAAAATCTAACCTGGCGCCCGGCTCCTAGCGCATCTGGACTTGAGCTATCAACTAGGTGTGGGCTTGGAACGGTGGCCTGCTGGAGCGCCCAGAACCTCGCCTCATCTGTCCATGGCCCAGTATGTTTGCGACCAACAAAAATCTCACGATCACCAACGACATCGATCTGAGCGTCAACGTGCCGCCGAATACTATCGGACTGATTGTAGCGCCGACGGAGGTTTTGAACGATTTGAGAGCTGGTATGACGTGAACACATCGAAGTCGATTGTCCCCAGCCCAACCCAGCACTTCGTAGCCGGGTTTGCTTTACGTCTCGTCTCCTGACCATTCGCCGCCTAGGCGGCCGCCTATGTGCGAGCGACATCAGTCGACGAGGCGCGGCGAGGAAACGCACATTTGTTTGTCATGCCAGGTATTGGGGAAATGGGGTGTTCATCTGGCCGGGCAGACTGGCGGTCTGCACAGGGTTGCCTGCAAGGCGTGTCTGCAGGTTGTTCAGGTAACCTTCTGCATAGTGCTGCGCCATGGAAAGCGGCAGATTGATCCCGGCCGTCGCGGCCTCTTCCATCGCCTTCCTCACGAGCCCGTTGCGAATCGCTAGCTTGACCCCGGGTCCCGAGAAAAGGCCGACCGCCTGGGCCGCGACCCCGATGCCAGCTTCTATCAGCGCCTGCTTCATATTGCCTCCGGTAATGGCTGTACGCAGGAGATTTGCGGCCTGGGCCTCGCATGCAAGCGTCATCGATACGAGATCGGCCAGTTGTCCGATACCTGGAATGAAGCTGAGCACTCCCACGGCCGTTGCAGCCCAGTCAAGCGCTTGAGACCACACCTTCAGCGCGGGGTCGACTACGTGCATGAGGGCTCCGCCGTTCTTTTTCGGCGACTTGATGTCAGGCTGGTCCGCAACGCCCATCCTCATGTCTGCGACAGCGTCCTGAGATGCCGCAGTTTCGGGCACATGGAACTTTGGCTGTTGAACGCTGCGGTTGGCAGTAGTCATATTTGTGTAGAAACGGGCAAAGTCTTCTTTGCTGACATTGCCGGAATCGACAGTATGTCCGCCGCCGAAGTCGAAAAACCCATGATGAGTCTTATACCCTGTAATCGAATTGTTAAGCAGACCGAACAGGAGAGGATCTGAAAGAAGCTGCGAAGCAGCTTTACGTACTTCGGGATCCAAGCTCTTATCGTCTGCCATGCTCGAAAGCTTTTCGCGTGTGAGGTCACCGCTCCCAAAAAACAAGTCCTGATGGCTGTTAACTGTCTCGAGCGTGTTCATCTCGGCTTGCGTTAGGCTCATCGACGAAGAAGCCACTTGCAGAAAGTCCTCTTTGTGGACCTTATCTATGTTACCACCGTACAACTGCTTCCAGTCTTCCGGATGATTGACGAAGTATTGAGCCGCCGCGATGACCTGGGGCGGACATTTGCCTGTTTTCGCTTCGCCGTCGACGATCTGTTTTAAGTCGGCCAGACTCAGGTTCTTGGGCAGATATTCCGAGTACCGGTAAAGCTCGCGTAGAGCATCGCTCTTGGTCATGACCGATGGCTGGGTATTTCCGGCGCTGTCGGATGGGATGTAGTTCTCCACATAGCTTTGCGCCTGGCTTTCCTGAAATGCGGCAACTTGTGGGTGATGGTTGGAAAATTCGGACAAGTCCCTCGCGGTGATCTTGCCTCCACAGCGGCCATCGCCCTGCGAGCCGATGGCATAAAAAAGTTCTGGATCCTGTAGCAATGCCTCGATTGCTGCTTTCAGATCCGGCGGCGTAGAGGGGTCATTGGCTTTGGCCTCAAGCGACTCCCAACTGAGTGGGAACTGGTCCTTGTGACGGTTCAGCACTGCGACAATCTGCAACTCAGCTTTAGTCAGCGAGCCACCGTTCCACGTAATTCTCGAGCTGGGTATGGGAGCTGGCGCGACATAATGGTCGTCGATACCAGCCGGTGACTGCGGGGTCTGATCCATTGATTCGATTGCCGCCCTCATATGGGGGGGCAGCAGGTCCAATGGGTGCTGCTGCAAATCCTCTAACGTCGACTCGGCATCCGGCAGCAGCAGGTCCCGGCGAGCTAAGGGACCGGTTCTATCGGCGAGCCCGTAAGTGGACAACATCGCTTCGAAGGACAATGCGCTTTGCTGGGTCTGGGCTAACATAGGCGCGAAAGCTTTGAGGACCGACGCCTGTGCGAGATTAGAGCTGATCAATGGTGAAATGTTGCTGGCCGACATTGTGCATCCTCAGACGTGATGTTGGAATCCCTCTACAAGGACCTCGTCTGAGGTGCTTGCGTTCACGAACGTTGACAATCTTAGAGCCTCACTTGGATTAACCACGCTTTTGATTGTTTCGCTTTCTCACAGCTTCAAGATTCCAGCACAGTGGCGGGCGATGATCGTTGGAGCTGCCGATTCAATCATGAGCGGTTTAGCTTTCGAGAAACTGACGAGCCTCAGACGAATAACAATCAAGAGGTGACCACAGTGAAGTTTTAATTCTGAAGCTCGATCGCATGCTCAAATTTCATTTCTTGCTCAGCTCAGCCTTCCCGCCAACGTCGTCCTCTGGCGGCACGTCAGAAGTATAAAGGACTTCCGATCCCGCGCTGCGGACGACCGTGGTGGAGGAGCCCCGAAACAATACCATCACCGATTCCTTAGGGGGCGTCTCAGCGACCCGAGGCTGCGCCTGCGCCACTGCTAGGAGACCGTTGAACGTCTGCTCCACGAGCGCGATGAAGCGCGGCGGACCGGACACCAAGACCAGGCCATTTCCCGGCGCAGGTCTCACCAGATAGCGTTCATCGGAGATGTCAAGCTTATCGAGGGCCCCCTTGAAAGCATCAAAGCGAATTGAACTCAACACAAGCATCCGAGTTTGCGCTTCTTTTGCAGCAGACACATAGAGCACAACCCCGTCGTAGTACCATTGGAGATCGTACAGTTTGGTCAGCCGGTCGAGGAACTCGCGCGGCGGCAACTCCGGCATACGCCCGCGGATCCGCCCCTTCACCTCGGCGCTGATGTCGACACTGATATCCAGATTGTTCCCGAATTCCTGCAACGCGACAGAGAGATCCTGATCTAGAACCGTATACCTATAGGGTGTCGAAGGGAGCGCCAGGGGGGCTCCGAGAGTTGTGTGGATTCCGGCGGACAGAAAAAACCCGACACAGAGAAGTCTCTTCAAGATGTGCAGCGCGGTGGATTGGATGGGCGTTCTCGGCATCTCGTCCTGATAAACCAAAGCTGAAATTCTCCCACGTGGTTCAACTCGACTAACGTCACTCTTGAATGGGCAAGCGACGCTGCCGTTGTCAGAGTGTCGTCAGCTCGCCTCGCTAAAAGTCACCGCGTCAAAGAGAAAGCAATCGAGTCCTTGCATGATGATACCTGTCACGTCAATCTCTGCCAGTCTCCCCAACGTCGGGTCAACGTCATTCGGCGAGCAGGCTCAGTTTGAGCGCGCTCTAGCGCAGGCGGCTGACTCGATGAAAAATGATATTGCCTCGGCCCCAGCAAGAGTGGCGCCAGTTGCTCCGCCGACGGACGTTTATCGCGCGGCTGCGCAGACGAGCCCACTGGGGGAGCGCGTGCTGCAAACGATTTCTTCGATTTTCCCGGACAATATAGTTACTGCTGCCGCGCCTAACCATGAGGCTGCCCTTGCGAGCGGCGCTCTGCCGGGGCCTGCGCAGAAGCTCCCTGTCGAAGCTGGGGCGGGAACCGAAATGTTGGGAGTTCCGCAAGGAGGGCATGATTTTGAAGTGATGATTGCTGGCCTGCGGGATCTTTACAACGGCGTGACTCAAGTTTCCCTGATTTCCAAAGGGATCAGCGGCATCACCACATCCGTAAACAAACTGTTAAAGGAAGGGTGAGTCACGCGCATGATTGGCTTAGCCCATTGCGACGTAACGAGCAGCTACACGTCTGGCCGGCGAGGGCTTGGCCTTGTCGTGTTGCCACTTCTCCTGGCTTTGAGCGGTTGTAAGGTCGATCTCTATACGCGGTTGCAGGAGCGTGAGGCTAATGAGATGCTCGCGCTTCTGATAGACAACGGAGTTGATGCAGTCCGGGTGGCCGCAAAGGATGGCACCAGCACAATCCAGGTCGACGAAAAGTTGCTCGCCTTCTCGATCAACCTCCTGAATGCAAAGGGGCTGCCGCGCCAATCTTTCAAGAACCTTGGCGAGATATTCCAAGGATCGGGCCTGATTGCCTCGCCGACTGAGGAGCGTGCCCGTTACGTCTATGCCCTGAGCGAAGAGTTGTCGCATACGATCAGCGATATTGATGGCGTGTTTTCTGCACGTGTTCATGTGGTACTGCCGCATAACGACCTGCTGCGAGCGGGCGACACTCCGTCCTCGGCCTCCGTTTTTATCCGCCACGACGCCAAAATGAATCTCTCGGCTCTGCTGCCTAAGATAAAGATGCTCGTCGCCGACAGCATCGAAGGCTTGTCCTACGACAAGGTAGAATTGGTGTTAGTGCCGGTGGAACGGTCCGCACATGAGCAACAGTCCGTACTGGCGACTGGCTTGGCGCAAGCATCTAGGCCAATCCCAGTGCCACTTCTGGCTACCGCGATGGGTGTTGCCGCAGCAGTGTTCGCTGTGGCGTGTTACCTCTTAGTCAGTGTTCTTGGGCATCGGCGCAGGCAATCGACTGGCGAACTATCTGAAGTCCAGGAGCGCTCCAGTGTTTCCGCTGTCGGGGCCATTCGCAAAAAGATACCGGCGCTAGGGCCTAGGTGACATTCCCAATGCCGATATCGATACAGACTACCCAGCCTGATTTCTCGTTCCAATTGCGTTCCTTTTCCCGGAGCGAGCTTGCTGGATCGGCCCATCCGACGCGTCTTGCCGCCCGTCTTGATCCGGGGTTATCGGCTGCGACATTGCTGCAGTTGCAGAATTGTGCGAGGCTTCAGCCACGACTGGCAGAATTGCTGCTTGACAATGACACGGATTGGAACCTCACCGGATGGGGGCCGGATCTCCTGCACGGCCATGATCCTCGTCGGGCTGCTCTTCTTGCCGGAAGTATTTGGCATGCCCGTTCGCTGCTGAAGCTTGTTTCTCAGCCTGACCTCACCCGGCTTGTTGAATATATCGGCGCTGATGCGCACGCATTTGGCATCCGACATCTGGCGCATGCTATTGCAGACGGATTGATCTCTGATCCGGAAAAACTCGCACTGCAAATTGAACACGATGGGCATGCCTGTCTTGGTACCTGGCTCAACAAACGGCCAGTGCTTGAGCGTAACCGCGTGCTTTTACGTTTGCCGGTCGGGACAGCCGCCGAGAATCCAGCGCCTGAGCACGATAATGCCTCAGGCGAGTTGTTTTCGCTCGTGATCGCCCATTTTGAGATGGAGACCCCGGCGATATGACCGCCGACATTTCAGCAGCACCCGTCGCGCCGCAGATGCGCCCATTGGGGCCACTGATACCCGCGAGTGAGCTTAAGATCTGGCACAGCGCCGGAGAAGCGCTTGCCGCAGCACAGCGGCATCAGCAGCGGGTCCGTAACTGGGCACGCGCCGCTTATCAGCGGGAGCGGGCGCGCGGCTACGCCGAGGGGTTGAATGCAGGCGCCGAGGAAATGTCAGGGCTGATTGCACGAGCAGCTACCGAAGCAGCGCGACGAAAGGCAATTCTGGAGCAGGAATTGCCACAGCTCGTCATAGAGATACTAAGCGATCTTTTAGGCGCTTTCGATCCGGGTGAGCTGTTGGTGAGAGCTGTTCGTCACGCGATTGAGCGCAAATACAGCGGCGCTGAAGAAGTTTGCCTCCATGTGTGTCCCACGCAAGTCGATATGCTCGCGTGCGAGTTTGCTGGATGCGACGGACGGGAGAAGCGGCCGAAGGTTCGAATTGATCCGGACCCGACGTTGTCGCCGCAGGAGTGCGTGCTTTGGAGCGAGTATGGCAACGTCGCTCTTGGACTTGATGCACAGATGCGCGCGCTGCGCCTTGGCTTCGGGTCCCTTTCTGACGAAGGAGAACTGTGATCAAGCCGGTTACACAGCATAATAATCTCGAGGGGACCCGTGCTCTCGATCCGGCTATCTCGTCTTTGTGGTCCACGGCAAAGCGAATCGACACGCGTGTCGTGCGGGGACGGATCACAAGGGCCGTCGGCACCCTGGTCCATGCCGTCTTGCCAGACGCTCGGATTGGGGAACTTTGTCTGCTGCAGGATACGCGAACCGGTCTGTCGCTCGAAGCCGAGGTAATCGGCTTATTGGACAATGGCGTGTTGCTCACGCCGATCGGAGGCTTGGCGGGCCTTTCCAGCCGCGCGGAAGTCGTCTCCACTGGACGAATGCGTGAAGTGCCGGTCGGCCCCGATTTGCTTGGCCGTGTGATTGACAGCCGCTGCCGTCCGCTCGACGGCAAAGGCGAAGTCAAAAACACCGAAACCCGTCCGCTACACGGCAGGGCACCCAATCCAATGACGAGACGCATAGTTGAGCGGCCATTCCCGCTTGGGGTGCGCGCCCTCGATGGTCTCCTCACATGCGGTGAGGGCCAGCGGATCGGGATTTACGGCGAGCCCGGTGGCGGCAAGTCGACGCTAATGTCGCAGATCGTAAAAGGTGCCGCCGCCGACGTTATCATAGTCGCGCTCATAGGCGAGCGCGGCCGCGAAGTACGTGAATTCATCGAGCGGCATCTTGGGGAGGAGGGCCTCCGCCGTGCGATCGTTGTGGTTGAAACCTCCGACCGCTCGGCAACGGAGCGGGCGCAATGTGCTCCTATGGCGACCGCGCTCGCGGAGTACTTCCGCGAACAAGGGCTACGCGTCGCACTCATGTTAGACTCGCTGACGCGCTTCTGCCGTGCAATGCGCGAGATAGGTCTTGCTGCAGGAGAGCCGCCGACCCGGCGGGGCTTTCCTCCTTCCGTTTTTGCCACACTGCCAGGCCTGCTGGAGCGTGCCGGCATGGGTGAACACGGTTCAATCACAGCCTTCTATACTGTACTTGTCGAAGGTGACGGCACAGGCGATCCGATCGCGGAGGAATCGCGCGGCATTCTCGACGGCCATGTCGTCCTCTCACGCGCTCTTGCGGCGCGATCCCATTTCCCAGCTATCGACGTGCTGCAGAGTCGCAGCCGAGTTATGGATGCGGTCGTTTCTGAGACTCATCGCAAGGCAGCATCCTTCTTTCGCGATCTCCTCGCGCGCTATGCAGAGTGCGAGTTTTTGATCAATGTCGGCGAATACAAGCAAGGCGGCGACCCGCTTACTGACCGCGCCGTCGCGTCGATTGGTGAGTTGAGGGAGTTTTTGCGCCAGAGCGAAACCGACGTGTCAGATTTTGAGGAGACGGTCGCATGGATGTCGCGTTTGACCTCGTGAATTATGCTCACGCTTCGAGGATACGGCTTCTGAAGGAAATGCAAGAGCGCGACGCCCGTAGGAAGCTGTCGGATAAGGAAGCTCGGCGCCGCATGGCCATCGTAGCTGCTCAGGATGCCTCTCAGGGGCTTAAAATCGCGCAGCAACAGCGCGCAAGAGAGGAAGCTCAGCTCTACCAAAAACTGATGTCGCTGAACACCTTGTCTAGCGCAGCACTCGACCATCACCACCTTCACATTGAGCGGTTTGCTGCTGAGATCACTCTCAAAGGCCAGGTACTTGACAATGCGCATTTCGCTCAAGAGCAGGCCGAGACAGCGGCGTCTGAGACGAAAGCCCAGTGGGTGAGACGTTCGGAAGCACGGCGCAAATGGCAACAGATCGAGGACGATCTACGGCGCGCCGTCGATATTCATTCGGAAGCCGCAGGTGAGATAGAGGCCGACGATGAGATATTGTTGCGGTTTGGGAGAGGTTCGCTCGTCCAGATGTCGCGCAACCAGATCCGGTAGCCGCAAGTTCTCTGATTGACCCGATTGTGCAGCTTAGAGCCGCTTTGATGACTAGCGTGGCTAGACACACTGTATTCGAACCAGCGTTGACACTGTCCCCCGAGGTCGTCACGTGGGCCAACGATATAGCGGCTTCACGCGGGCCGTTTCAGACGCGTGTCGGCGACAAACAACTATCGGTGTGGATGGAAGGGCTTGTTTGGCAACAGGAATCTTCTGTCATTCCGATGTTTGACTGCATTTGGGACGTGGGAGGTGAAAGGGTCGTCTTGTCGCTGTCTCGACCGCTTGTAGAGGCGTTCGTCTCGACAGTTCAGAGTGACCTTGCTTTCCCTTCCGAGCCAACTGCATCACTCATTCTCGAACTTGCGCTCGAGCCGCTTATCGTTCGACTGGAGGAGAAGATGCACCGGAATGTGCATCTCCTCCGCGTACGTGAAGCCATGACATTGGCTCCCTATCTCGAACTGGAAATCGTCTTCGGCTCGGTCAATGGCAAGGGTCGCCTGTTCCTCTTCTCGCCTCTTGATGGCTTGGTGCCGTTTGCGTTCCGTGCGCTGGGTGAACTGTTTGCCCGGTTGCCGCGACAACCGCGCGAGCTTTCCCCAGAGCTCCCGGTCATAGTTGCAGGTGAGATCGGCACGCTTCGAGTTTCGGCCGCGCTCCTTCGAAGAGCATCCGCCGGTGATGCTCTGTTGCCAGACATATCGGCGTTCGGCCGTGGCCAAATCGCTCTATCTGTGGGTCAGTTATGGACTAGGGCAGACCTTGAGGGCGACCACCTAATCCTGCGGGGGGCTTTCCGCCCGCGATCACGCCTTTTGGAGAATGCGCATATGATACAGCCCGAATCGCAACTAAGGCCGTCGGATGCCGATCTCGACGACGTCGAGATCGTGCTTGTCTTTGAATGCGGCCGTTGGCCGATCCCATTGGGGGAATTGAGAAGTGCCGGCGATGGGCATGTTTTTGAACTCGGGCGGCCGATCGACGGTCCGGTGGACATAGTTGCCAATGGTCGGTGTATCGGGCGTGGCGACATCGTGCGCATCGGAGATGAGCTGGGCATCAGACTGCGTGGAAGGTTGGCATGCAATGACTGAGATTCAGCCGGCAGTCCTGGCCCTTCTTGCGGTAACCGCGGGAATCGGTCTGCTAGTCCTAGCTGTCGTCACAACCACGGCGTTTGTAAAAGTGTCAGTTGTTCTATTCCTCGTTCGCAACGCGCTCGGGACCCAGACGATACCACCCAACATAGTGCTGTACGCCGCCGCATTGATCCTCACCATGTTCGTTAGCGCGCCCGTTGTTGAACAGACCTATGATCGGATGACCGATCCGAAACTCCGCTATCAGACGTTCGATGACTGGATTAACGCCGCCAAAGCAGGAAGTCAGCCGTTGCTTGACCATCTCAAGACGTTCACAAACGAAGAGCAGCGACGATTTTTCCTCTCGTCGACGGACAAAGTCTGGCCTGAGGAAATGCGCGCCAGAGTCACACCTGATGATTTCGCAATTCTTGTACCATCTTTTCTGATTTCAGAACTAAAGCGAGCGTTCGAAATCGGCTTTCTCCTGTATCTACCCTTTATCGTCATTGATCTTATCGTAACGACAATTTTGATGGCGATGGGGATGTCGATGGTATCTCCGACGATTATAGCTGTGCCTTTCAAACTATTTTTGTTCGTCGCTATTGATGGCTGGTCGAGATTGATGCACGGACTTGTGCTCAGTTACACGATGTCGGGAGCTTGATTATTACCGGATCCAGTATTCTTGCGCTTATGAGCCAATCATTGGTGGTTTTCATGATCTGGATTCTGCCGCCACTCATTGCATCGGTGATTGTTGGCCTAGCTATTGGCATCATCCAGGCGGCAACGCAGATCCAGGATGAAAGCCTGCCGCTCACCGTGAAGCTCCTGGTCGTTGTCGCGGCAATTGGCTTGTTTGCGCCTGTGCTGAGCGCCCCGCTCATAGAGCTAGCCAACCAGGTCTTTACTGAGTTTCCAGCAATCACACTTGGCTATTAGTCTGCGCCATGTACCTGTCATCCGCCGAGATTCAAATCTTGCTCCATGCCGCTATCGAACTTGTCGCGGCAGCCGGTCTTGGTGCGGCCCGCGCGCTAGGCATTATGCTGATACTTCCTGTATTTACACGGTCTCAGATTGGTGGGCTGGTCCGCGGCTGCCTGGCTGTTGCCTTCGGACTACCCTGCTTGGCACACGTCAGCGACGGGTTGCAGGCGCTGGGTCCGGAAACAAGTCTGATCCAGGTACCCCTGCTCGGATTGAAGGAGGTTTTTGTCGGCTTGCTACTTGGCACTTTTCTCGGAATTCCTTTATGGGGCCTTCAGGCGGCCGGTGAGTTTATAGACAACCAGCGCGGCATCACCAGCCCGTCCACTCAGGCCGACCCAGCAACGAACAGTCAGGCTTCCGCCATGGGAGTATTTCTCGGGATCACTGCAATTACGATCTTCGTTGCGTCGGGAGGTCTGCAAGCTATGATCAGCGCACTCTATGGCAGCTATTTGATCTGGCCCGTGTATCGGTTTCAGCCAACATTGAGCCCCCAAGCCGCTATGGAATTATTCGGACTCCTCGACCACATCATGCGCACGACATTATTGATCTCGGGGCCTGTAGTATTCTTTTTGGGACTGATTGATATTTCAATGATGATGATACGTCGCTTTGCGCCACAATTCAAATCTAGCCAGCTGTCCACTCCGATCAAGAATATCGTCTTTCCGATTATCATGGTTACCTACGCTACCTATTTGCTCGAGGGCATCAAACTGGAGATCACGCAAGCGGATGGCACGCTTGGGTGGCTCGACAAGTTGCTGAAATGAGCGATACGAGCGAAGAGAAGTCACGCGCCGCTACCCCGAAGAAGCTGAGAGAAGCCCGCAAAAGAGGGCAAATACCGCGTAGCTCCGATTTCGTCCGCGCCGCCGCCACTTGCGCTGGGCTCGGCTACTTATGGCTAAGAGGTGGCGTCATCGAAGATAAATGCAAGGAAGCGCTACTATTAACCGACAAGCTGCAGTACCTGCCTTTCAATGTCGCAGTGCGACAGACACTGGTTCTGCTAGTCGAACTCACCCTGGAAACTGTTGGCCCGCTGCTTTCAGCTCTTTTCGCCACGGTAGTCTTGGCCGGATTACTCGCCAATCGTGGATTTGTATTCTCTCTCGAGCCATTGAAGCCGAAACTTGAAAAAATCAACCCTTTTCAATGGTTCAAGCGCTTGGCGTCTACGCGTTCAGTAGTCGAGGTTGGCAAAACGCTGTTTAAGGTATTGGTCCTTAGCGGCACCTTTTCCCTCTTCTTTTTTGGCTTGTGGAAGACGATGGTCTATCTGCCAGTCTGCGGTATGGGGTGTTTCGGCGTCGTCTTTACCGGAGCGAAACAGCTGATCGGAATTGGCGCCGGCGCACTTCTGATCGGCGGACTGATCGATCTGCTGTTGCAGCGTGCGTTGTATCTGCGCGAAATGCGCATGACTAAGACGGAAGTAACGCGCGAGTTGAAGGAACAGCAAGGGACGCCAGAGTTGAAGGGTGAACGACGGCGCATCCGCGACGAGATGGCCAGCGAGCCTCCGCTCGGTGTGCGTCGCGCCACGCTGGTCTACAGAGGAACGGCGATACTAGTCGGTCTGCGTTACGTCCGTGGTGAGACCGGGGTGCCAATCTTGGTTTGCCGCGCCGAGGGCGAGGCCGCTTCACACATGGTTCGTGAGGCACAGGCTCTGCGTCTCAAAATTGTCGATGATCATGTCCTAGCGCACCAGCTCATCAGCACAACGAAACTGGGCAACGCCGTGCCCATGCAATATTTCGAGCCCATCGCGAGAGCACTCTTGGCCGCAGGCTTGGCCTAGAACACGACCGCTGAACTCGGAATCAGAATTGGGATGACATTGATTCCGGGGGCGGTTCTTGTAGCGATCTTGTCGTAGCCGTGCCGGTGTTTTGCTATGGCGGCGTCGGGATGACCGGTTCGCCACCCTGGTCGATGATCACGTCGTGCAGCCGGTCGGCATCGTAAGCGCGATCGCCGATTACCTGAACCGCCGGCAAGCCGTCGATCAGTCCGGCGAGCCGGCGCCATGTCATTCTGCTGGCCGGGGCCTAGTTCGAAGCGGACCGGCCGGCCGAGCGCGTCTACGACGGCATGGACCTTGGTGCCGAACCCGCCGCGGGAGCGGCCGAGAGCCTGTGCTTCAGATCCTCCTTTGCGCCGCGCCCCGGCCGCTCGCTTGGGCAGGGATCACGGTCGCACCAAGCATCAGCCATTCCAGGTCGAATCGCACGCGATCACTTTGAACAGCCGGTCGAACACCCTGCCGTAATACCGCTTTGCCGTGCTGGTCAAGTGATCGTCAGCTAGCGGCTCTATCGTGCCCCGTCGCGCCTAACCAGCCTCATTCAATGCGAAAAAAGGGGTACGAATCGTTATGTATGGTCGAATTGATGGCTCGTTCGATTTCCACTACACGCGTAGTGCCGGCGGGCAAACGGACGCGGAAACACAAGAGTTTGCGGACACGTTTGCCCGGATGCACTTAGCCGGGCCGGATTCCAACGGCGGCTCATCGCCGGCGGCAAGGTATACCCTCGATCGCGAACCCCCGGTGGTGGAGATAGACCTGGGGACTTTCAGGAGGGAGGTTAGGCAATTTCATGGCAAACAAATCACTGACATCGCCGCCAATCCACAAGAGTATTCGGAGTACGTATCCGCACGAGCCAGACGCACTGCGGAGGTTGCTCAAGAATACGGCATTCGTCGGGATACTGAGCAAGCTCGATATTTCAGTTACCAATTGGGAAACCAGTGCGTTGGACTGATGAGAACGGAAGGGGGGTTCAGCATGGAAGAGTTCGAATCCCAAAGTTGGCGGGACCAATTTCCCGGTCGAACTGCGACTACCTCCATAGTGGATCTGCAGATCGCTCATCCCCTCGTCGAGAATGCAGGCGATATTCTGCTCGAGCATCAACTTCGGAGGGACGGCGAACGGCCGTTGCTGAATTGGCGCGCGGAAAACCCAGAAGCGAAAGCCCGCGCAGCGACGCTGGGGTTCGTTGAAGTGGATCATTGCGACATGGTCCTTGACCCTGCCCAGCATCCCGACAAATGGACGAAGAACAGTGCCGAGAAGTGGCAGCGTGCAGACAAGCCGCCGCTTTATCTCCGTAAATCTGAGGACACCGAGAACGCACTGTGTTCAACCAGTTACTCTTACGAGACTTACGAGGATGACTTCATGTGATGGCGGGGGCCTCATCTGCCAATACTGGGTCCCTATGGTCATGGACAGGGAGCGAAAGAGGTAGCAAACCCAGGAGCCAACGAGCGGTTACCCATTCCGTGTAGGGCACAGGCGGAGCAGTGACCACGTAAACGCGGGGGATTTCCTTGAGAACTTCGTAGTAGGTTCGATTGGGGATTTTGCTCCCGGAGCCCGTGAACACGTCGAACGGCTCCTTATACATTGAGGCCCCCGCGTCCGTGATGCTCCGGCCTCTTTTTTTGTGCGCCAGGTCTGGCGCTGTCTTGGCGGCTGTGGTGGCGATCAAAGGAGATGGACCGCCCACGCTTCCGTCGCATTCTAGCCGGACCGGATGCGAGCGGAGCAGTTGTTTTGCGGCGAAGGATAACGCGCAACGGCGTTCTTCGGTTTGTCGCTGCGTTGTCGCGATGGGGGCTTGCCGCGGCGCTCACTTTCTTGGTCGGCCTGAAGCGAATATGGACATGAAGCGCGCCTGATGCCGCCCGAATTTGTCCAGCCGTGGGTGAAGGCGTGATGCTGACGCGAAAGCGGAAGCAGCGATGCGACCGACGATGCGTTTTCGTCTCGCTCAAAGACTCACCGCATCAAGGCTTACGACGACGAACTTCTGCAAATGGCACGTGAAGACGAGCGAGCTCGGCGGCTGACGACCATCCCCGGAATTGGTGTTATCCATGCGACTGCACTCGTTGCGGCGATCGGAGATGCGTCCGCCTTCGCAGGTGGGCGTGATCTCGCTGTATGGTTGGGTCTCAGCCGCGCCGCACTCGATCGGTGGGAAGACGAAGATGCTTGGCATATCCAAGCGAGGCAACCGATACTTACGCACATTGCTCATCTGCGGCGCACGAGCGGCACTTGGGCGCCAATCAGCAATCGGCGGATTCGAGGGTGCCGATAATTCTGCGAAGGTGACAGAGAGAGGGCGCAACGGCCGGCGTCTTGGCAGCCCGGCCGAAAATGTGGCGCTTAATGCCGCAGTCTTTATAACGCCCGAGCCGCGCGGAACCATCGTGGCCAGGAATGACCTGAGACAGTTTGTGCAGACGGGCCATACTTTTTTTTTGAGGCCCGTCAGCTTCTCGAAAGCTGGGGTTTATAGGTAGGTGTTGTCTGCAATTCGCCGCCAATGGAAAAACAATGGTCACAGTAGTTGGAAGTGGAGTTGACAGCATCGGTGTTTCCCTGGCCCGCACAGGGGGCCAGGGACGTCCGAATGGACAGCCGCCGCGCGATTCCGGTAGGCCCCCTGGTTACAACAAGCCGGATGGCGGGAGCGGTCGGGCGGATAGTCCGACCATCGCCGGGGATCACTCGCAATCTGTAAATCAAAGCGAAGCCTTCGAAATAGCTCTTCGTTCGGTTGCGCTGCAACTTATGAACGATGCCATGGCTGATGCCGAGGAAGCCATGGCAGAAACTGAAGAGGATGCCTGACGCTGGGTGGTCCGCGTCAGGAGGTGCGTGCCGTTAGTGACGGCTCAATTCGACAGAAAGGAAACGAATATGCTGTCTAGACTAAGTAGTGTTATGAGTCTAGCTGGAACTGGCGCCGCGGTTGCTGGAAGCGCCGCCGCCCAAGGCGCTGGGGCTGTCGCCTTCCAGGCTCAAATCGCGGAACTAGCGCGGGTTAGCGCGGAGGCCACGGCTAGGAGTATGCAGCTGCGCACGGTTTCGACCCAGCTCCAGACAATCAAGAAGGTGGCGGACGAACGCGTCCAGTAATGCCGATGGGGCTCTCAGGCACCCTGAAGCACAACTGACACCGAAGTGGAACCGAGATGAGCCGCATGCCACTTGCCGTGCGGCTCATCTCTTCGGAGATCATCCGTGAACGACGTCGTTTCCCTTCAATTCAAAGTTCTCTCGGGGCTCTATTGCGAACTGACCGGTACAACGGCTCTAGAAACGAGCTTAATTGGTAGCGGCCTCGATGCCGATATAATCTTCGTCGAGCAAGGACTCGCGTCGCATCATTTTCGTATCACTCGTCTGGACAAATCAATCGAGGTTGAGGCACTTACTGCCGGCCTCAGCATGGAGGGAAACAGGAATATTGCTGCAGGTGAGCGGATTGTCGCGCCCCTTCCTGTCGTCATTCATGCAGGAGCGATGTCCATTCTCTGGTCGGTGCCGGATGCAGCGCCAGCCGATTTGATCGGAATTCCACGCCTCTCGATATCTGTGCTCGCGTTGGTGTTGCTCGGCTCTCTGGGGATCGGGGTGCTCTCGGCGATTTTCTCCGACTACGGCAACGCTGTTGTAGTGAGCGCCCATTTATCTAATGGCGAACGTGAACCCAAGCTGCCTGATAACCGCACTGATGATCAGACTGTCGTGACAGCTGCTAAAGACCTGCAACAGGAAGTCGATAGAGTCGGCCTGCCCAACATCAAGGTCAGCTCCGCTAAGGGTGTTGTGACCGCCGAGGGCACCGTCACATCTGCTTCGGCTATCAGTTGGCATAACGTTCAGCAGTGGTTCGATCATCGCACGAAAGGCGCTCTCGCACTGTTGAATAGAGTGGTTATCGAAGATGAGAAGGCGCCATCCGCTATCGCAGTTGAAGCTGTTTGGCGTGGGCCGCTTCCGTATCTTGTCATCAATGGCGAGAAATATTTTGTCGGCGCTCTTTTGGATGATGGATGGATGGTCGAACGGATCGAGGACGGTCGTGTAATGCTAAGCCGTAATGGCCGCCTTGCTGCACTCACGTATTAAGTTTCCAGCGCAGGCCCGACGATCTTGGACAGACTTGATGACCGGCCAACTTCGCACCTGTGTTTGGCTCTTATGCGCAGCCAGGGGCTGCAGGGGCCGACCGCACGGACAAGGCGCTTGCGGTCTTGGAGAGCTACGTTGCAACTGCGCAGCAGAGTCGTTCAGAAACGATCGTGAGGGACCTTCATGGCCAACGCCCTGCGTAAATTCATCGAGCATGCGCCGGCCAAGCCCGACTTGATGGTCGCGTTGATGCTGCTTCTGGCCGTCAGTATGATGATCATGCCAATCCCGGTCGTGGCGGTGGACGCGGCGATAGGGTTCAATATGGGATTGGCTGTACTGCTGCTGATGGCAGCCCTGTATGTCAGCACGCCACTTGATTTTTCCTCTTTGCCCGGCGTCATTTTGATTTCCACGGTATTCCGCCTGGCGCTCACCGTCGCGACGACGCGACTAATCCTGGCCGAGGGCGAGGCAGGCAGCATCATCCACACGTTCGGCAGTTTTGTGATCTCAGGCAATATTGTCGTGGGTTTCGTCATATTTCTGGTAGTGACCATGGTGCAGTTCATGGTCCTGGCGAAAGGCGCCGAACGCGTTGCAGAAGTGGCGGCGCGCTTCACCCTCGATGCTTTGCCAGGCAAGCAAATGGCGATCGACGCAGAGTTGCGGAACGGTCACATCGATGCCGACGAATCCCGTAGGCGGCGCGCCGCATTAGAAAAAGAAAGCAAACTTTATGGCGCGATGGATGGCGCGATGAAGTTTGTGAAGGGCGATTCCATCGCCGGGCTGGTGGTTATCTGCATCAACATGCTGGGTGGAATTTCCATCGGCCTCTTCTCGAAGGGCATGTCCTTCACCCAGGTGCTGCATCACTATACTCTGCTGACGATAGGCGATGCGTTAATCTCGCAGATTCCGGCCCTGCTGCTCTCAATTACAGCGGCAATCATGGTCACTCGTGTAACCGGAGCTTCGAAACTCAACCTTGGTCAGGACATAGCCAATCAACTCACTGCCAGTACACGAGCATTGCGGTTGGCGGCCTGCGTCCTGGTGGCGATGGGCTTCGTTCCTGGTTTCCCTCTACCTGTCTTTTTTATCTTGGCCGCAGTCTTCGCTGCGGCAAGCTTCGTCAATCGTGACGTCCTGGGTGCCGACAATGTCGATGTTACAACTGTAACTTCAGCTGAGTCTCAAATGCAAAACGTTGCTGTGCAGGCAAACCCCATCGCGCTCTTCCTCGCGCCAAGCCTTACGAATGCGATCGACCAGGTCGAATTGCGGCAGCGCATTGCGCGTGTTTCGCAACTAGTCTCGGCCGATCTCGGCATTATCGTTCCTCCCATCCCAGTCGCTGTCGACCAGCAGTTGCCCGAGTCGCAATTCAGGATAGATGTCGAAGGCGTGCCAGTCGAACAGGATCTAATTAATCCGGCGCAGCTTTCCCTCGCGGACGATCTGACGAACATTGAATCAAGCGGCATCCCGTTTCGGCATGATCCTGAAACGCACAGAATCTGGGTTGAACAAAGCCACGCACCAGCGCTCAAAGCAGCCGGTATTGGGCATCATGGTCCTAGCGAACTTCTCGCGTTGCGTGTCCATTCCACATTGACTTACCATGCGCCGCGCTTGGTGGGCATCCAAGAGACCCGCCAACTACTGGGCCGGATGGAGCGGGAATATTCAGATCTCGTGAAGGAGGTGCTGCGTACCACGCCTGTCCCCCGGATTGCAGATGTGCTGCGCCGCCTGTTGGATGAAGGTATACCGATCCGAAACACCCGGCTCGTCTTGGAGGCATTGGCCGAATGGAGCGAACGTGAGCAAAACGTCGCGCTGCTCACGGAATACGTTCGTTCTGGAATGAAGCGGCAGATCTGTCACCGCTATGGCAAAAACGGTGTCCTGCTTGCCTTCGTCTTGGAACGCGAGGCTGAGGATGTCGTGCGTAGCGCGGTTCGGGAAACGGCTGCGGGCCCCTACCTCGTATTAGAGGAGCGGCAAAGTGAGGCGCTGCTGTCACAGATGCGGCAGATCTTTTCGAGAAAAGCACCGGGTCAGACGCGCCCGATCGTCTTAACTTCAATGGATGTCCGACGCTTCGTCCGCGGTTTTCTCACCCGAAACGGTATCGACCTTGCCGTGCTGTCTTATCAGGACCTCGCCTCCGATTTTAAAATTGAGCCCGCCGGATCCGTCAGGCTCCCCTCTGGAACCATTAGTGCAACGTCAGGGGAACCTCGCAGTATCCGCCTTCCTGCCACTACTGGATGATAGGTGAGAACCAAGCATGAATTCACATGAGAATACAGTCGCTGCGCCGTTACTTTCATTTCGTTTGACCTTAGTTCTCTTCGCAGTGTTCGCCATCCTGTCTCTCGGCGGTTGCGCTAGCTGGGATAAGCCCGTTCTTTCAGTGAAGGAGACGTCGACCCCACAATTGCTCGGCGCCAATCAAATCGATGCGGCTATGCGCCAACGCATTTTGCGCGCAGTCGGTCAGGATGCTGAAGAGCTGGCTTCGCGGGATGATCTGAAGCGGCATCCACGCAACGTCGATGCCGCAATCCGTCTCACAAAAGCGTTGGTGGCGCAAAAACGCCCGCATGAGGCGCTTCCGGCATTAGACAACGTCTTAGTTGCTGCCCCGGGCAATTTGCGTGCATTGAATGCGAAGGCAGTCATCTTGGACATTGAGGGGCGGCATGACGCGGCACAAGAGCTGTATCGGAAAGCTCTCGAAACGGACCCAGAGAATGAGATGTTGCACCATAATCTCAATCTGTCTCTTGCGTATGAAGGGAAGTCCGAACAGAGTTCGTTGCTGCAATCCCGATAGAGCAGTAAGACGGCCATTCGCCTTTAAGAAGCAGACACAGCAGTCGTCCGGCGAGAACATCGGCACGAGTATTTGCTCCCACATAACCCCGGAAGGCCCGTGCCGTTCATCGTGTCATCGAGCACCATCGGCGCGGTCACTCCGGAAAGTCGCAGAGCCCCGGTGAAGGACGTCGTTTTCCAGTGCTGGGGTGGACGCCCCCCGACGTTGAGAAAGGATGACACCTTCTGTGGTGCCGATGTTCCTGGCGCCATCAAGAAGTTGGTCTCGCGAGGTTTTGTCTTCAGGAGAAGCACGTCGGTGAAGGCCCTCTGTCGACCGGACGATGATGAAGGTGGTCCATGTTTCCTGCAGGCGACTTGGCTTGGCCGCTCTTAGAGCTACGTGGATGTCGGCTTCTCCGGTAATCACATCAAGGGGGATGCCCAACTTGTACAGCCGACGGAGCGTTAGCATTCACAAGTCTCAGTGGTTCTGCCGAGAACGGTCACAGCGGCGGAGACAAGCTCAATAAGAAACGAAAGACCAAGAACGTTGGGACTCGAAACGGTTCCCTAAGCTTCAAGGAAGCCGAAACCACGAATGATTGACGCTCTTGTAGCATTCGTAACGACGGAGCCGGCATCTACGTCTGTGGATCCTCCTTGCGCTGGACGTCAGCGTATCGAATGCCGTATTCTACGGCAATAATTGCTGCTTCTTGGCGGTCGAGCCGCGTCAATAAGATCCCATAGTGCTGACTGAGCATGCAACACGTTCATCCACGGTATGGATGATATTTATGCAAAAACTCGATTTTTCCATTCTCGCGAAATTCGATTAAGAAAGCTCGGAGAAGTTGGAGACAGAGTGGAAATCAAACACAGGCCAAGCAGATATGATTGGCAATCCGTCCTCGGATGCATTGAGGCAGGCTTCATGAGCGAATTCAAGTGGGGTCATATTCGCGGCGAGCTGAATTGTCGGCTCGTGCAACGGCACCTCAACTATAGCCACGGGCAGCGAAATCTCGGGTGCTCACCTGCACGTGCGTGGTCTCGAGTACATCACAAGTCATCGCTCGGGCTAGCTCGGTGCGACGCGAGTCGAGAGGCGTCGCCTCCGAGGGGGGCGCTGATTTGGCGATCTATAGGCCGTTCTGGGACGAGCGCGGCAACATAACTGATCTTTGCTTTACAACCGAACGCAACGCCGCCCCGCCAAGCGTTTTCTGAGGAGACCTGCTCCGGCTTGAAGGAGTTTAGAGATGCAAGAAGCATCAATCAGCCGATGGCGAATGAATTCGGAAGACACTTCCCGAGATACTGCATCGCCAAGTATGGCATCTCAACGGCTCAGTTGACCGCACCCCTACTCAGTCTAACGCGGGCTCAATCTTGTGGCCCACAAACACCACTCACGAGGAGAAGACATCCATGGATCAGCCCGCTTGGAAGAATCCGCGCACGGCCCTGATCGTCGATGGCAGTGACGCCGCGCGGCAACGGAGTATACTGAATCTGGCGTCCGTTGACCTGAACCTGCTAGTGGAGCTCGAGGCGTTACTGCAGTACCGAAACATCACGCATGCGGCTCAACATGTCGGTAGGAGCCAACCTGCAATGAGTCGAGCCCTATCAAGGCTGCGTGACATGTTCAATGACGATCTATTGGTTCGCGGCTCAAGTGGGCTGGTCCCAACACCGCAGGCCGAACACTTGGCGCAAATGCTGCCGTCGGTGTTGAATGCGATCCGCGAACTGGTGAACCGCAGTTCCGGCGTAAGGGTTTGGCGGTCGAAAGTGACAATGGCGATGCCCGATCACCAATCGCTCGTTCTGCTACCACATCTATTGCCGCGTCTCGGCGAGCGTATGCCTCATATTGACATCGTCACCGAGCCACTATTGGACGGCGCGCTACGGCGCCTCGAGCAAGGTGATATCGACTTGGTGGTCGGGCAGATCGGTGCCGCTCCTCCAGGCTACTTGCGGCGCGGTCTCTATGCCGACCGTTTCACTTGCCTGCTTCGCCGCGACCACCCTGCATTGGAGCAGGAGTGGAGCGTCGGGACCTTCGCGGCGCTTCGTCACGCCTCTATTGCCTCGGACTCCAACGAGGGCTTGGGTCAAGTCTATGATGGACTAGCCAAGTTTGGGCTACCCGGCCCGATAGTGGTTTCCAATGTATTGACTGCGGCAGTTGTAGTGGCGGTGACTGACCTAGTGCTGATGGTGCCGAACCGAGTTGCAACCCGAGTCGCGACTATGCTGCCGCTCGCCACTATCGATCCACCCGTGGAACTGAAGCCCTACGAAGTGGCGTTGTTCTGGCACCGACGGTGCCATCACGACTCGGAACATCGCTTGCTGCGTCGCGAAATCGCCGCTGCAGCGCGGATGGGCCGACTAGACGTATCACAAGAACCAAATGGCGAGACGGCTGAATGATAGTTGAACTAAACGCTGACGGGGAGGGTGCAGCGCACTTGGATCCGGCTCGTCGACGACGGCCTGCGCATAGCAGAGGCACCGCTTTCCGCCTTTGATTCGCCATGAACGGGTGTAGGTTAACACCGGCACTGCCGGTGTTTTGATCACCGCCATTGTCACGTCTCCAAAAAGTCTTCTCACGCATGCGAACATGCTCGCAAGCCCCCATAACGACGAAGTTGGCGGAGTTGAGTGCATACTTGAGAATCTGCTAAACTCGTCGCCCGGCTTTCGGCGGCCGGGAGATCATGTCTTTTAATGCTGTGCGAGCGAGACATGTAGAAAGATCAGCACTCGGTTCTTGTGCCTTTTTTCAGTAGTCCTATCAACTTGCAGGAGGGTCACTTGCTCGGCGTTCACCATCATTTCCAAAGCTTTGAGGGACCGCTCTCGCGGACTCAATGGTCGACTCCACGCGACGAGAATCTTTTTTGGGCGCAATGGTAGACGAGTTGTCGCGAGGACAACTGGCCGCACCGAATAGAAGAGCACCGTCGATCGGGCGCATCTGCGCTCAAGCTTATCGGCTTGATCTTGAGGATGTTCACGCCTTCCAGGCCTGTCCGCCATCATGGCCGGAGGTCCCCTTCACGCGAGGACGCGCGCTTCCTGCGCACAACATAGGAGTCCATCTCATGAAACATTCAATCCATAACATCGGCCCTAAGGACACGTCTCAGGGCCACGTCGAAATAGGTGACGCTGTCCGGCGATCTCGCGAAGCAGTCGGGTATA
The DNA here is from genome assembly GCF_020193655.1 of Ensifer sp. IC3342. Lineage (GTDB taxonomy): Bacteria > Pseudomonadota > Alphaproteobacteria > Rhizobiales > Rhizobiaceae > Sinorhizobium. The sequence goes on along the minus strand of NZ_JADYVE010000017.1, from coordinate 40,300 downwards.
GTGTCGACGACCTCGCATTAACATGCGGTCTGACCTGCGCCGAAATTATAGGGATTGAACTAGGTGCTGATGCCGACCCGGGCAGGCTCAGGCGCATAGCCGCCGCACTTCGAGTGCCAACGTCCACTTTCGCACTGAAGTAGTCTGATACTAGCATTCATAAACTACGAAATATTGAATTTGTTTAATGAAGTCTCAGCTTTGCGCGGCGAACCAAGCAATCCGGGATCATGCCACCGATGCCAAGCCCCTTGCGCTCAGTGGAGAAGCGTGTTGAGTCTAGGAAGATGGAAACCATAGCGGCAGCACATCGGCCGCGGCCAATTTTGTCTTGGCACTTGACCTCAGTAGCGCCGCCGGCTTCAAATGCGCATTGTTTGGAGACTCGTGCAAGTTCACTCACGTGCTGGAGGGGGCATGCTGCAAAAATTTGAACGCTACCCGCTCACCTTTGGACCCACGCCTATCGAGAAGCTTGACCGCCTCGCAAACCATCTCGGCGGTCAAGTTGAAATCTACGCCAAGCGCGAAGATTGCAATTCCGGTCTTGCGTTTGGGGGAAACAAGCTCCGCAAGCTCGAATACATAGTCCCCGACGCGATTGCCACCCATGCCGACACGCTCGTTTCAATAGGCGGTGTGCAGTCGAACCACACGCGGATGGTCGCTGCGGTGGCAGCCAAAATCGGCATGAAATGCCTACTGGTGCAGGAGAGCTGGGTGCCGCATGAGGATGCGGTCTATGATCGGGTCGGCAACATTCTCTTGAGCCGCATCATGGGGGCGGAAGTGCGCTTAGTCGACGACGGCTTTGACATTGGTATCCGCCCCAGTTGGGAAAAGGCGCTAAACGAAGTTAAATCCAGAGGTGGCAGGCCCTATGCCATTCCGGCCGGAGCATCCATTCACCGATATGGCGGCCTTGGCTACGTGGGCTTTGCGGAGGAGGTGCGGGCCCAAGAGAAAGAGCTCGGCTTCGCCTTCGACTACATTCTAGTATGCACGGTCACGGGGTCGACACATGCCGGCATGCTCGTCGGATTTGCCAAGGACGGAAGACAGCGCAACGTGATCGGCATCGACGCCTCCGCCACTCCCGCGCAAACCAAAGCGCAGGTGCTTGAGATTGCCCAGCGTACAGCAGATCTCATCGACCGGGGCATGGAAATTAACGAGGACGATGTGATCCTACTGGAGGAATATGCACGCCCGTGTTATGGCCTTCCGTCCGAAAAGACTAAGGAGGCTATCCGCCTGTGCGCACGACTTGAGGGCATGATCACTGACCCAGTTTACGAGGGTAAATCCATGCAGGGTATGATCGATCTCGTCAAGAAGGGCTTCTTTCCCGGGGGATCGCGCCTTCTATATGTGCACCTCGGTGGCGCGCCTGCTGTAAATGGATACAGCTATGCCTTCCGCAAAGGCTGACGAGAAACATCTGGGAATATCTGCGCAAGGACGACCTCACTATCACCGTCTGCGCCCAGTTGCGTGACTTGATGAAGGCGACGACGCTCTTGTCGTTGGCGAACAAGTTCCAGGCATGACAGCACTTCTTAACCGTCGTCAGCAGCACATTGGCGGCCTCGTAGAGATAGTGCCGGTTTTCGGCCGATTGATAGCGTTTCTTGCTCGGCCCGAGGTAGGCGCCAATGTCGCGCGTCATTCGAAACCGCTCAACGTTCTGCGATAAAGGCCAGCGCCGTGATCGGCCCGACCCCCGGCACGCTCATCCAAACGCTAGGCGATCTCATGGCGGCGCGACAGTTCCTTGAGGCCACGTTGAGCTTGGTCAATAACGCCTCGATCGAGGCCAAGGCCAGTAACGCCTTGATGCTCGCATGCGTTAAAGGGTCGCTCCGCGTCGACGACGCACACGACCGTCCGCTTGCCACCGACATCCAATGCTGCAAACATCGCAAGCGCTGCTCTCCATTCGTTCCTTACGAATCACCAGCGAAAGGGTCACCCTTCTGCCGGGGAGCAGCAACCTCATGTACGGTATGTATAACCCATCGACCCGATGGCCAAACTCTTTCCATCAAACGTTCGTGCTCCTCAAGTTCCGGTACCGTGCCAATGCCCAGAGCGGAAAGAACTTTGAGTAGCCGTGATATCGCAAATAAAATACGCGTGGAAAACCCGTGGCGGTGTAGCGCTGCTCATCCCATAGGCCGTCCTCGGTTTGTGTGCTTTTTAGGTATTTCACCCCCCGTGCGACGGCCGGATGCTCTACCTCGCCGGCCGCCATCAGCCCGAGCAAGGCCCACGCCGTTTGGGAGGACGTGGAAGGCGCGTGCTCATATCCCTTATAGTCGAGTCGATAGCTGATCGCATCCTCGCCCCAGCCGCCGTCCCGACTCTGGATGGATACCAGCCATTCCACCGCCTTTCGTATCATGGGGTCCTTTTGATCGATACCTGCGACATTTAGCGCAGACAACACCGACCAGGTCCCATAGATGTAGTTCAGGCCCCAGCGGCCGTACCATGAACCCTCCGCGTGTTGGGTGCGGCGCAAATAGGCAATCCCATCGGCCACTGCCTTGCTGCTTTGGGCGGTTTCGCCGAGTTGGCCCAGCATCGAGATGCACCGCGCGGTGACGTCCTCGGTCGGCGGGTCGAGCAGCGCGCCATGGTCGGCGAACGGAAGGTTGTTGAGATAATATTCGAGATTGTTGACGTCGAAGGCGGCCCAGCCGCCATCCCGGCTTTGCATGCCTTCGATCCATTCCCGACCACGTGCGATCGCGGTGTCATATTCCTTGCTGCCAACGTGCCGCTGCGCGCGGTCCATGGCCATGACCACCACTGCGGTGTCATCGAGATCGGGATAGTGCGCGTTGTTGTACTGAAACGCCCAGCCGCCCGGCCTGATGCCGGGGGCCTTCACCGCCCAGTCGCCCTTCACGTCCAGCACCTGCCGCGGCTTCAGCCAGTCGAGGCCCTGCTTGGCCTTCGCCACGGCGTTAGCGCCGCCCGCCTCCTGCAGCGCGTGGCAGGTCAGCGCGGTGTCCCAGACCGGCGACAGGCACGGCTGACAATAGGCCTCTACCTCGCCGATCACCAAGAGCTTGTCAATGGCGCGGCGTGTGATCGCGCGCGGCGGAAAATGCTCGTCCTTGCCAAGCGCGTCATACATCATCACTATATTGGCCATCGATGGATAGATCGCGCCCATGCCATCTTCACCGTTGAGCCGCTCTTCGGTGAAGGCGAGCGCACTCGCGATCGCGCGCTCACGAAGTTTCTTCGGAAGAAGCGGCTCGATAACGCGCAGGATGCAGTCGATGCCACGGAACAGCAAGAACCAGCACCAGCTCTGGTGTGGCGCCTTCGGCGTCATGCCAACACTCTTGGGGTCCTGAAGGAACAGTTCTTCGATGTCGACAGCCCAAGGATTCTTCGCACGCGGCTTCAGCGCTGCAAGAACCATCAACGGCACAATAGTGGTGCGCCCCCAATAGGAAATCTTGTTGAGGTGGAACGGCGACCAGATTGGCAGCAGCACGATCTCGATTGGCAGAACCGGCACCGCGCGCCAGCCGACTGTACCATAGAGCGCGAGCAGGAAACGCGTGAATACGTTGCTATTAGCGGCGCCGCCGCGCGCGCGGATCGCCTCGCGCGCCTTCACCATATGAGCCGCGTCGACGGAATCTCCGATCATCTTGAGCGCGAAGTAAGACTTCACGCTTGCGCTCATGTCGAAGGGCCCGTCGTGCACCAGCGGCCAGCCGCCGTGCGCGCCTTGAGTGCGCCGCAGATAATTGGCGATTTTGGCTTCGAGCACGACATCGATGGGCTCGGCTAGGTAATGGCGTAGCAGGATGTATTCGGAAGGGATGGTGGAATCCGCTTCCAGTTCGAACACCCAGTGGCCATCGGCACGACGATAACCGAGCAGCGCCTCGGTGGCTGAGGCAATGCTCATTTCCAGTGCGGCGGGATCGATGGCAGTGCGATTTCCGGAATGCTTATTCACTGACTTCCTCTGTGTTCGGCTGGGCGCAAAACAGTGCGGCCTTAAGGATCAGGTGTTTGCCTCTGAAAGAGCCAGATCGGCGGCACGGTGACCCGACCGCACCGCTCCCTCGATGGTTGCCGGCAAGCCGGTTGCGGTCCAGTCGCCAGCAAGGAACAGGTTTTTGCAACCGGTCACGGTCCCTGGCCGCAGCGCGTTCTGCTCCGGGGTGGCCTCGAATGTGGCACGGCGCTCACGCACGATCTGCCATCGCGGTAGTTCGCCAGCGATCCGGCAGGCCTCGCAGACGTCGCGCCAGATCGCCTGCACCAGCTCCTCACGCGGAATGTCGAGCAGGCGGTCGCCATTGCTAATGGTGACTGAAAGCCGTTGCGGATAGGCGAACAGCCACTCCACGAGCCCGCCGACCACACCGAGGATCGGAGCCGCACCGCGTGGCGGATCGAAGCGGAAATGCGCATTGACGATGGCGCGGAATTTGGTCGGTGTCTTCAGGCCCGGCAGGAGCGTCGCAGCCGCCTGCGGCGGCACGGCGAGGATCACGGCGTCGTCGAGGGTGATCGCGATCTTGTCGTCACCGAAATCAAGTTCGCTGATGTGCTCGCCCGATCTTCCAAGGTTGCGCAGCCTATGGCTGAGGCGCACGATGGCGCCCCGCCTCGCGAGGAGCTTGACCGCCGGCTCGACCAGAACGGCGCTTATTCCGTCGCGCGCGACAAGCGGACGACAAGCCTCGCCGCCCGCGAGCAGCGTTTCCCGCATGATGGCGCCGGCAAGTCCTGCCGCGCCCTCCGGCGGATCGCAATTCAGGGCGGCGAGCAGCAGCGGCTGTACCAGACGCCGGTAGAGCATGCCATCGCAGGGAATAGTGTTGCCCACCAGTTCGTCCGCGCCGGCCCATAGGATTGGTGCAAGCTTCAGATAATCCAACAGCCCGGTGTCGGGGACGCGACGCGCCTTGTCGAATACCCAGGTCGGAAGCCTGCCGCCGCCGAGATCGACCTGCCAGCCCTGTCCGGTGGAGATGTCGACGAAGGGAAACTTTGCTCTCGACGGGCCGACAAGACCGGATTCCGTCCCAATCGCACGGGCGTAGTTGCGCACATAACAGTTGCCCGAGAGAACCAGATGGTTGCCGTTGTCGATCGTGAGATTGGTGGCGGGATCGAAAAAGGAGCGGCAGCGGCCACCGGCCTGTTGCGTCGCTTCGTAGACATGCACCTGCAGGCCGGCATTGCTCAGTTGCACGGCCGCGGAAAGGCCGGAAATCCCGGCGCCAATAATGTGAACGTTTCTTGGCATCACATCACATGAAAGCGTAACGGAGAAGAATGGCGAGCTTCGTGAGTTTGGTAACACGCACCGGCTCCCGGGGAGCCGCGAAACCCCTTGTCAGCAGCAGGTCAAGGATCGCGCGGTAGTATTTGGACATGATAGTGGGCGCGCGTACCACTCGGCGTGGGTTGCGGTTCATAATTTCGTCGGCTTTGGCAAAATGCATCGTAGCGCGTTGGGCAAGCGGTGCGCACGCCTTGGGCAGCGCCTTGTCGACGATGACTTTATGTGGGTCGTTGCTGGTGATACCGGCGTGATAGAGGTCCTCGCGTGGTATGTAGAGCCGCCCCAGCCCAGCATCCTCGTCGATGTCGCGCAGGATGTTGGTGAGCTGTAGCGCACGCCCGAGGTGATGCGCAAGTGCAATGCCATCCTCCTCGCTCAAACCGAACACGCGCACCGACAACCTTCCAACAGCGCTGGCGACACGGTCGCAATAGAGATCGAGGGTTGCCATGTTAGGCGCACGGATGTCCTGTAGCACGTCCATTTCCATGCCGTCGACAATTGCTAGGAAATCCTCGCGCTTCAGCTCGAAGGTCGTTAGCGAGGCGACATAGTCCTTCAGCCGTGGCGGCGGCACACCTTGGTAGAGCGCGTTAATGTGAGCGCGCCATTGCTGAAGCGCAGCAAGGCGGCGCTCGCGCGGCTCGTGGGAGTCGGCGACGTCGTCGACCTGGCGGCAGAAGCTGTAGATCTGGAATATCGCCTCACGCTGTTCCGGCGGCAGGGTGCGCATTGCCGGATAGAACGAGCTGCCAAGGGCCGTAGTGCGGTGGTTCGCGTGGGCCGCCGCCTCCGCCCTCATGCGCCGACGGTCGTCTTAGATCGCGTTCCGCGGCCGAGCGCACGGCGCGCGGCTTCGTTTGCCACTGCGCCCGCGCCATGAACCAGCAGCTCAAGCGGCGACAGATGCACACGCCCGCTTAGGGGATCGCGCACCTTCAGCATCGACACGATCTTATCGGCAAAGGAGAGTATGGCGGAAACCTCGAGCCCGAGACGAAAGTCCTTCACTTGCGGCACCAGCGCTGCGCCCTCGTTGAGCAGCGCCTCGGTCTTCACTGCAAGTGCATGCAGGCATTGTAGCAGCCGCGACGAGGATTTTGCGCCGCCCAGCTCTTCGACGGAGGCACCGCTGGCCACCAGCGCATCGCGCGGAATGTAGACGCGATTGAGATCGCGGAAATCCATGCCGCAATCCTGAAGGTGGTTGTTGACCTGCAGTCCCGCGCACAACACATCCGATGCGGGCCAGGTCGAGGTACTTTCGCCGTGGACGTCGAGCACGAATCGGCCGACCGGCATTGCCGAGTAGCGGCAATAGTGGATCACCTCGTCCCAGTTCTCGTAACGCTGCTTAGTCACGTCCATTCGGAAGGCGGTGAGCAGATCGAGTGGATGACGCGGCGGCATGCCGCGCCCAGCCAGCGCAGTGCGCAGGCGTACAGCTTCGGCTCGCGTTTCGCCCTTGCCGAGCAGCTCGGCCTCCAGAAGGTCGAGGTATCGAAGCTTCTCGTCCGCTGCGAGCGTGGCGTGATCGGCGATGTCATCGGCCGTGCGAACGAAGCGGTAGAAGGCAAGAATCAGCGCTCGGTGCCGCGGATGGATGATCCACGAGGCAATGGGGAAATTTTTTTCGCGATGGTTTTTGTCCGGCCTCGGGCCGCTGCCGCTCGTCATTGAATTGCACCGTCATCGGTTTTGCGGGCGAGGGATGCTACTCAGCCAAAGTCGTGAGCGATCGGCGCGCATTCAACTCATGCCCGAGAATGATCCGTTCCGAATCCGATATCTTTTGAGTGCTGATCCGTCTCGCAGTATTCATTGCTGAAACCGTAAGATGAACCTAGGTCCCAGTAGCTAAAGGCGATGCGACTACCGCACACTATGAATATACCACATCCCCGCCGTCCAAAGATGTCCCACCACCCAAGTATCACGCGATCATCTTCTTCGTGGATGAACTCCGGAGTGCAAATCGTCTCCGCAATCGCGCGATCTTGCTGGAACATCTTTTGGATGGCCGTGCGTCCAACAACAGGGCGCTGCATCGGCCGGAGGCTCATTCCATCTTCATTGTACAGTTCAGCCAGAGCAATTGCATCACCCGTGTTGAATCGTCGAATCCACTCTTCGACCGTCCTGCGCGGTTTCATTGAAAAGCTCCTTTCTCAAGACCTTTGCTACCACCCGTCAGTCAGATGGGATCCGGCGTATGCGAGTTGTTGGTTCGAGTAAGTCTGAGGTGGCGTCGCCCGACTAGAGCCCACACACATATCCAAAGTGAAGCACAAGGCGGCGCATGTGCGAACATCCCCCATCGAATTACAGCCGCAGCGGTAGAGCTGCCCTTTGGACAAGATTGGAAGCGCCGCCTCTCGTTCCGCGGTTACAGCCGACGTCCACGATGATAACGCGATCCGGATTCTACAAACTTTCGGTGCACCCTTCGCGAACACGTGGGGTCCGGCACGGCCTGGAGAAAATCACGCATGGCCAGCTCGTGGCAGGGTTCTTTTAAGAACGCCAACTATAACTCGAACTCGCCAATACAGCTTTGATCCGCGCCGGTGAACCTCGAGACCTGAATCAGATGTATTTTCACCAGAGTTTCACATGGGTCTAGATTTAGGGAAATCCATTGTTTCAATGACAGACATCCATACGGTAGATTCACAGCCGCCTATGATTCAGCCGCAGACTCTGGTACAGTCAGAACGTCGCGGTTCCCAAAATTGAAGGGCCTATCGGTGATCGTCTCGACACCGAGCTTTTGATGCGCGCCTTTCTCGGCTGGCTGGGCGGCGAGAAGGGCCACTGCAGTATGGCAGTGATCCCCCAGTCGATGAGGAGGACGCACGGCAGCCGAACCGCGAGCGGGACCGCCTGGTGCGCGAGGGGACGCGGATCGTGAATCGCATAAAGGCGATCTTCGCCCGCTCCGGTATTCGCGCCTTCAAACCCATTTTTGCGCAATGCCAAGCAGCTGGAATCTCTCCGGGCGCAAAAGGCACTTTGTTGCCAGAGAACACGCGCGCCGAACTAAGCCGCAACATTGCCCGAACCGGCTGCTGACGAACAGATCCGCGAGATCGAACGCGAGCGCTTGGATCAACTCGCTGCAGCTTCACGGCACCGGCGATCGAGTCAAGGCGCGGATCATTGGGTCGGCGTCGACAGGGCAGACATGCTGGCCCATCAGATTTTGTCGCCCGGCTTTCGCGATCGAACAGCCATCACCGGCACGCCGGCAGTCAAGCAAGCCCGATTCTCATCGATCTCGACAGCGCCCAGACCAAGCTGTGCTGCTCGGAAAGCAACTCCTAATCAACCGCAGCAATTGACGTTCCCGATCGCCAACAATGTGGCGAAGTATATCGCCATCCGGCCGGCACTGTTCATCACCGCCTACCCTGGCCTCCAAATTCCGAGGCAATCCGCCCCCGTTGGACGGCTCTGGAGTGGGTCCCCTGCGGATGTGAAGTTCCATCCTTCGACTGTCATGAGGGGAGGAACGGGATGCCGGCGGAGAGATTGGAGATGCGGCGGGTTCGCGAGATACTGAGGTATCGCTTTGAGCAGGGGCTTGGCCGAAAGTCGATAGCGATGTAGTAACCCGTATCGATGCTTGGTGGTGTGGGAGGAGCGGACGCCGCGGGGCGTCCCGCCAATCCGATCAATGCCAAAAATCACCGACCCGCTTTAATTGTCAGCCACGTTGCTGACAAACCATTCGTAGGATCTGGCCAGTCCCACCTCAAGCGAGGTCTTCGGGCGCCAACCCATCGACTCGAGTCTTTCGCTGGATAAAAGCTTTCGGGGCGTACCGTCCGGCTTGGATGTGTCAAACACTATATCGCCTTCGAAACCAACAACATCGCAGACGAGGTGGGCTAGCTCGATGATAGTTATGTGGTTCCCGGAACCTATATTGATGTGCGCCTCCTCCGAATAATGTTTAAGCAGAAAAACCAAGGCATCGGCGCAGTCTTCACTGTACAAGAAGTCTCGAGTAGGCGTGCCGCTTCCCCATATAGACAAGCACTCAAGGCCTTTAATCTTTGCCTCATGTGCTTTGCGTATTAAGGCGGGCACGACGTGGCTGGAGGCAAGGTCGAAGTTATCACGTGGGCCATAGAGATTTGTCGGCATAGCTGATATAAAGTTTGCGCCGTATTGCTTACGATAGGCCTGACACAACTTGACGCCGGCAATTTTGGCGATTGCGTACCACTCGTTGGTTGGCTCAAGCGGCCCGCTCAATAGAGCCTCTTCCTTTATGGGCTGCGACGCATACTTCGGATATATGCAACTGGATCCAAGGAAAAGAAGCTTTTCAACGCCACTGCGAAAGGAGGCCTCGATAACATTAGCCTCCATAATAAGATTTTGATAGATGAAGTCGGCCGGCATAGTATCATTTGCCAGTATCCCACCCACCTTCGCTGCCGCCATTATGACCGCATTCGGCTTTTCCGTTGATAGAAATTTCTCAACTTCCTCTTGCCGGGTGAGGTCAAGCGTCTGCCTATCGGCAACGATGACTTCGCAATTCTCGGAGGCAAGCGATCGAATTATGGCGCTGCCGACCATACCTTTGTGTCCTGCGACCCAAACGCGCTTTCCGTCTAGCAAATACATCGGCATCGCCTCTTATTGTCGGGTGCCCCTCATATAGGAGAGATCTTCCCTTACCATTTCGCGGGCAAGATCTCTCACACTTGTCTCGTGCCTCCAGCCCAAGACCTGCTGCGCCTTGGTGGCATCGCCTAAGAGTAAATCTACTTCCGTGGGCCTGAAATAGCGCGGATCTACCGCCACGACGCATTTGCCTGTGGCGACATCGATGCCCCTTTCTTCAATGCCTTCTCCCACCCATTCAATCGTCTTCCCGGTTTCCTCAAATGCCCATTCGACAAACCTGCGAACCGATGTTGTCACCCCGGTAGCCAGGACATAGTCGCCTGGCCTATCCTGCTGACACATCATCCACATGCCGCGCACATACTCACGGGCATGCCCCCAATCACGTTGAGCATCGAGATTTCCCAGATAAAGGACCTCTTGCATACCTAGACTGATGGCCGCCGCAGCCCGGGTGATCTTGCGAGTCACGAACGTCTCGCCACGAAGCGGGCTTTCGTGGTTGAAAAGAATACCGTTGGAAGCGTGCATGCCGTAAGCCTCTCTATAGTTTACGACAATCCAGTACGCGTAGAGCTTAGCGGCTGCATAAGGTGAACGCGGGTAAAATGGCGTTTTTTCGTTTTGGGGGATCTCTTGAGCCAGACCATATAGCTCTGAAGTCGATGCCTGATAAAAGCGAGTCCGATTGGTCAGCCCAAGAATTCGAATAGCTTCCAGCATGCGCAATGTACCGATTGCATCGGCGTTTGCGGTGTACTCCGGGGTTTCGAAGCTTACCTGAACATGGCTTTGCGCTGCAAGGTTATAGATCTCATCCGGCTGGGTTTGCTGAACAATGCGCAGCAAATTGGTCGAATCCGTCATATCCCCATAGTGGAGAAAAAATCTTGCTTCAGGGTCGTGACGTTCTTGATAGATGTGCTCTATCCGTTGAGTGTTGAATGATGACGAACGACGCTTTATGCCGTGAACAATATAGCCTGTGTCCAATAGCAGTTCAGCAAGGTACGCCCCATCCTGACCCGTTACACCAGATATTAAAGCTACTTTCCGGTCTGCCACGTTGTTAGATCTCCAGTGATTTTGCTTTGGGAGAGGGCGTGCCCTAGTGCGTTGGCTGTGAAGGAAATCATCGTGCTTCGGCGACAGAGCGGACCCACGGAGGCCTTGCGGCTCGCAAAGCAGTACTGCCGGTGTCGTGCAGGGCCGGACAACTGGGGCATGAGGCACTCGTGTCTCTTGGAGCGCGCTCAAATTTCTCCATGACTGCTCTTCTCCACGCACCTAGAATTTAGGTGACGATTTTCTTTCAAGAGGAGGTATTTGTTAAAGATCTTTCGATCACGATCAGGCGACTAGGATCGTTCAGGTCAAACTCAATGACCCTTGACACAGAAAGGCGCGCATAACGTGTAAAGGCGCTTGTCGGAGGAAACCGAATCACCGTGTCGCAACGCGCGAGAAGATACATCTCGACGAGGGCGGAAATGCCACCCTCAACCCCGAGGGCTGCGCTGTGTAGTGGCCCAGACTGATGCGCCCGGAACCTTTTCGGAATCGTGAGAAGATCGGGAAACCTACTCGACATCTGATCCAATACCTGCGCGCTATCGGTGCATAAAATCACCCGCACAGGCTTCGGGTGGGGCAACGCTTTGGCGGCATTAATGGCAGTGCATACTTGACGCACGGCGAGGTCTGGATCGGCCCAGTAGGGTGCATGGTCCATAACGTCTTCGCCGTTGCCATGCCGAACATGAACACCAATTGTGTTGTACCCATGAAAGTGCTTCCGATAGATGGCGTCTATGCGAGCTTGAATTTCAGGGCGCAGCTTGATACTGCTAAAAATCTGCCGTTCGGCGTCCTCGTCGCAACGCCACATCAAACAAGCATCACACACTACTGTGTTGGCCTCGACATCATCTTGGGCCTGGAAAAGTTCATCCAGTTCGTCTCGTTCTCGAAAAACCTGCCCATCTGGGCGGTAAACACATTCAATCGCAGGTTTATTCCACCAATTTGGGAAGAATGGTCCCGGGAAGGAAAACTCGTTGATCTGGTCATCGCAAATCAACGGAACACCTGCGATATCATTGATTGGTTCAAAAAACACCGGAAAGGCGTTCGTGAAGGGCTGATCGAGGTAGCAGGACCCGCGCCAGTCAACGGCTAACGTTCGCCCCGTCCGTTGGGCGTAGCGCCAAGCGGCCGCCAGCGACCACAGACAGTCACCGAAACCAGTACGTCTTCGAGAGAGGACATATCGCTTGTTCAATGCTGCCCGTCCTTAGTTCCGCCGCTTCGTGACTTACCGTCTTTCACGGGCTTCCAATCAAATTCAGCGTTTTCTAATGGAGTTCGGTAACATCGGTAAAATTTATTTTTTGAATGGCAAGCATCCACGTATTGGATGCAAAGGGAACGTACCTTTCAGGGCTTGTGCTGGCGTTTGGGTGGGGCGAACTACAAGAGAAGAGCCGATGACATTTCCTAGATGGCCGACACAGCCTGGAAGAGCCCGCTAATCGGCGACGCTCGAGCCGTAACAGGGCTGCGCATCACCAAAGCCTACGCTTACACCTATTCAACTATTAAGAACCGCCAGTCCCTGGGCCAGCAAGTGTTCGGCGGCATCTCGGTCGTCTGCCTCGACGTAGCAACGCAGTTCAGGCGCGTTCCCTGAAGGACGGATGTGCAGGATACGGCCGCCCTCAAACGTCAGGCGCAGGCCGTCCATGTCGTCCGTACCCGTCACGCGACCGATCTGGCCGAATAAATGGGAAACATTGGCTTTCGACGCTTTCAAGTATGCCACCAGGGCGTCGCTCCTGTCGAATGGATAATTCTCGATCCGACCGGACAGAGCAACTGGCAGGCGATGCATTGCGATGATCGCCGAGAGGGGAGTTTTGGCCTCTACTGCCATGTGGAGCGTTGCAATGATGGGAAGGACGCAGTCCCGGGTCGGCAAGGCGGAAAGCGACGCACCTCCGAACGAGAAGTCCGAACCTAGCATGACGCCACCGTTGGCCTCGAAACCCATCACCCGCTGCTTGCCAACCGCTACCGCCTCAGTCATGGCTGCAATGACGTAAGGCGAGCCAACGCGCGTACGCACCACCTCGATGCCGCTCGCCGCCTCGATTCCGGAGTTGCTGGTTACAGGCGTAGCAATGAGCCTGGCCTCCAGCAGCCTTGCGCAAATAAGACCAAGCAGATCACCGCGCAATGGAGTGCCCGTTTCATCCGCTATCAGGGGCCGATCGGCGTCTGCGTCGGTCGACACAATGGCGTCAAAGGCGTATTCCTTCGCCCAGGCAGCGAGCCTCTCACGAGTCGCCGCCGATATAGCTTCCGTGTCAACGGGGATGAAGACCTCAGATCGGCCTATCGGTACGACATGTGCGCCATGACCTTCCAAGATCGTGGTCAAAATATCGCGGGCAACGCTGCTGTGCTGATATAAGCCGATCTTTAGCCCCTGAAGGTTCGATTTTGGAAGCAGGGTCTCGTAACGTTGGATATATAGGTCAGTTGCTTCGCAAGAGTGGTCGGCGCCGCGGCCGCGCTCAACCTTGATTGCATCTGCATCGGCTGAAAGCTGCTCCGCCAACTCCGTAATCGCCTGCTCGTCTGCCTTGTTGATCTCACCGTCAGGCAGATAGAATTTAATGCCGTTTCGGTCGGCCGGAATATGCGAGCCTGTGATCATGAGTGATGCTGCACCGAGTTGTCGGCCGTATAACGCAAGCGCTGGTGTCGGCAGTCCTCCGCAGTCAACCGGCACCATTCCCGCCCGGTCGAGCGCTGCCATGCAGATAGCAGCGATCTCAGAACTTGAAGCGCGGAGGTCGCGGCCGATCAATACGGTCGCCCCTCGCGCGGCCCGCCCTCTCTCGAGGAGCATCCTCGAAAAGGCTGTAGCATAGAGCGCCGACACACTACCGACGAGTTCTGTTGCCAACCCGCGTAGGCCACTTGTGCCAAATCTAGGACCCATCAACTGACCTTTTTTGCCGGGCAGCGTTCAGCAGGTAATCGACATCACCGGCGCAAGTCGAACGAATTCGCATCCGCTAATATTGCTTCGCTCCCGCCACACTGTTATGAAGCTTCACATCAAACGCAATCAAAAATGACACCATGCTTCCAAAGATTATCCCAGCTATCATGGCAGGGGGTAGGGGCACAAGGCTCTGGCCCCTGTCACGCGCAACTGCCGCAAAACAGTTTCTAAAGCTAATCGGCGAGGAAACGCTCTTTCAAGCCACGCTTAAACGCGTTTCCGATGCCACGGTATATGGAGCACCATTTGTCATTACCAATGAAGATTTCCGCTTCCTAGTTGCCGAACAGGCGCGTGAGCTTGGGGTCCCACTTTCCAGCATAGTCCTTGAGCCGGTGCCGCGCAACACGGCAGCCGCAGTGGCCGTCGCTGCCCGAATCGTGGCTGATCGGTTTGGTGAGGACGCGTTATTGTTTGTGCTGCCGTCAGACCACGCGATTACGGTTGACGATGCTTACAAAAGTTGTCTGCGGTCCGCCTGCGTAGCCGCAGCGGAGGGCAAGCTCGTGACGTTCGGTATTCAACCCAGTTGGCCAGCAACGGGCTACGGATATATTGAGCGTGGCGCTTACCTTGCCAAGGACGTCCATGCGGTTCAATGTTTTGTCGAGAAACCAAGTCTCGAAAAGGCGGCAGCTCTTTTGGAGACCGGCAATTACTATTGGAACTCCGGGATGTTCCTTTTCCAGGCGGCAAGCATTATCGCGGAACTTGAGGAACATGCCCCCGATGTGTTGTCGGCGGCGCACGCCGCTCTCAAGGGCTCGACGGTCGATGCCGATTTCGTACGACTCGCCCCGGAGAGTTTCAGCCAAGCACCATCCATCTCGATTGACTATGCGCTGATGGAGAAAACCGCGAACGCCGCCGTGGTCTGCTCGGATTTTGCTTGGTCAGATCTCGGCAGCTGGGATGCTGTGTGGAAGAATGAGGAGAAGAACGCTGATGGCAACGTGGTCAAAGGTAATGTTACGGTCTGCAACACCAAGAATTCGCTTGTGCTGTCGCATACCGCTCATCTCGCAGTACAGGGATTGAATGGAGTTGCCGTCGTCGCTAGCGAGGACGCGGTCTTCGTCGGGCGACTGGAAGATGCCCATGAGATCGGAAACTTGGTGAAGCACCTCGCCGCCGACGAAAATACGGCACGCCTTACGGAAATGCACCCAACGTTGATGCGGCCATGGGGCGGCTACACCACAATGCTTAACGGCGATCGCTTCCAAGTGAGGCGGTTGTTCGTACGCCCTGGCAAGATGCTCTCTCTCCACAAGCATTTTCACCGATCAGAGCACTGGATCTGCGTGAAGGGGACCGCAGAAGTGACAGTTGAGGATCGAGTAACGATCCTGCACGAGAACCAGTCGATCTACATCCCCGAGGGGGCGATGCATCGCTTGGGGAACCCGGGCAAGATCATGCTGGAGTTGGTCGAGATTCAAACTGGTGCCTACCTGGGCGAGGACGACATCATCCGTGTCGTAAACGAATCGGGACATGGATTGCTAGGTACTCGAGGCGAACTGGGCTATCGGGATGACGGATCCTGAAGCGTCATCCGGCACATACGCACATGTTACGATATCTGGAGCGAGGACGCCGGCGAGGTGGGGCCGAACACTCCGGCTTTCTTCGCGCGCGCATCTCGCGACGGCATTCCTCGACGGGCAGCTCGCCCCGGCTCTTACCCGTTCGGCTTCTTGAGCGTTCTCGCAGCTGCCCACCGACAGATCAGCTTTGCGCTTGCGGCGCTGCTTGCTCTGCCGTCTGGCGGCGGGCTCGCGAGGAAGGCGAAAAGCCAGCGCCGAAGGTCTGCATCGTTGATGGCAAGCTGTTGCCGTGGGCGTTGGTGTCTTCGCTCCGGCTTGACCCCGTTCGGTCGAAGGCGGAATGGCAGGAGCGCTGGGCCGTAGTGCTGCGAGGCATGTTCTTCAGAAGGCGCGTGGCAGAGGGCGGGCGACGGCATGAACCCCGGGGAGAGCGCCCCTGAATGCACTTGACTTCAGCTTAATTAAGCGTTTTCTAACCAATTCGAAAATTGATCGTTCGAGTGACACCCATCGGCAATATGGATACGCCAAAACATGCGTTTTAAGGGCCTTGATCTCAATCTGCTGGTTGCGCTCGACGCGCTGATGACCGAACGCAAACTCACGGCCGCGGCACGCAGCATCCACCTGAGCCAGCCGGCCATGAGCGCCGCCATCACCCGGCTACGCACCTATTTCCGCGACGATCTATTTACAATGAATGGCCGCGAACTTGTACCAACCCCGCGAGCGGAAGCGATCGCACCCGCAGTCCGCGACGCCCTGCTGCACATTCACCTCTCCATCATTTCCTCGCAGCCGTTCAACCCAGCTCAGTCAGATCGCCGATTCAGGATCATTCTTTCCGACTTCATGACGCTGGTGTTTTTTGAAAGGGTTGTGGTGCGTGTCGCGCGGGAAGCGCCCGCCGTCGGTTTCGAGTTGCTCCCGCTTGGCGATAAGCCCGATGAGCTTCTCCGGCGCGGTGACGTCGATTTCCTGATCCTTCCGGAAGTGTTCATGTCGAATACGCACCCCAAAGCGAAGCTGTTCGATGAGACATTCGTATGCGTGAGCTGCCCCACGAACCAGCAGCTACCGCCGCAGCTCTCCTTCGACAGCTATACATCGATGGGGCATGTTGCGGTTAAATTCGGGTGGATGCGGAACCCCTCGATGGAGGAATGGCTATTGGGCGAGCACGGCCTCAAGAGACGCGTCGAAGTCGTCGTGCCGGGTTTTACCATGATCCCGCCTTTGCTGTCGGGCACAGACCGTATCGCGACCATCCCGTTACGACTGGCGAGGTACTTCGCAAAAGCGATGCCCCTGCGGATCACCGAACTTCCGCAGCCCGTTTTTCCCGCGTTCACCGAGGCTGTCCAGTGGCCCGCGCCTCACAACAGTGATCCGGCCAGTCTCTGGATGCGCGAGCTATTTCTTCAGGAGGCGTCCCGCATCGATTTTCCATCCGAAACTTCTCAGCATTCCTGACATCGGCCGTCGGCAGACGGGATCGGTGCGGGCCAACTTCAACATCGCGCGATGCATCCGGGTAAACTCTTTGTAAGTGTGGCACGTGCTTGTAGCATCGCCCCGATCACCGTCTCAAGTGCGAATGCGTGCCTCGAAACGCCCACGGGCTCGCGTCGCCGACATTGGGCCCGTAACCGCATGATCGGATGCTAGGCTCAACGTCGAGCAGTTTGGCCTGAAACAGCTTGCGGCCGATCATAGGGGGCTCACACGGCCTGAGCGTCCGCCCCATGCGCAGCAACTAGCGATCCCGCGCGCGTCCTTGCGGTCAGTATTTTTCACGGTCGTCGCCGACAGCGCTGCCTTCACATGCCGCGTTGCTCGCAACACCACCTCAAGGCCAGCCTCGGCCGGGCCCCCGCGAACCACTGAGATGGGGGACCCGACTGAAGGCTGATCCTCGCCCTGGCAGCCCAAATTCGGTGGAATGCTGCAACAACGCCTTCGGCTCGCTCCCCACTTTTGTCGCGCACGAACTTGACTGACGACTCGGCGACGCGAACGCTGCTCTGTTCCAGCGACACATCCAATTCATGCATTGATGGTCAAGGTCTGTCCCTCGTTTGATGCTTGGGGCCCGATACAATCGAACCCCGTTTCAACACCGTCACCCTGAGGGCAGCCACCGGCAAGAACGCCAGAGGAGTGCCGGCCCATTACGACATCGGCTCGTCGCCAAAGTTCCGTACCTTGCGGGAGCTTGGCTCTAATTTTCGCTGCCGTCGAACGCGCCTAAGGTTGCCAAGGGACCGCAGTTCAAGCGGAGTTGAACCAAAACTGACAGAGGACGCCTGTACGTTGCCTCGCCACGTCAGGGGTATCGGAGGCTGCGGACACGGAGATGCCTCAATTGAAGTTGCTGACTTCAGAGTTGAGCTGTATCAAACGCGTGCCTCAACGAGGGTCGTATTCGATATAGCGGTTCCCAATAGCGATTCGATGAAAGATACTTCTCTAGGAGATAAATGTGTTGGGTATTAACCCTAAGAAGAAAAGAGGCAAAGCGGATGCCGTGGATATTCACGTCGGCCGTCGAATTCGCCACAGGCGTGTATGGCAGAATATGTCGCAAGCGCCCTCGGAGAAGCCATCGGGGTGACGTTTCAGCAGGGCTCGAACCGCGTGGGTGCGGGCCGACTTGAGCAGATATCCAAGCCACTGGAAGTGCGTCCTTCGATTTTCTTGAGGACATACCTGACGACACTCAGTCGATTGCGCAGGACGCGCCCCGAATCATGCCTATATCCCGCCCGAAGTGATTGAGTTCGCTGCAGGGGGTCGAGCTCGCCTGGGGTTCTCTCGCGTCGGCGATCTCAACGTGCGCTGTCGAATCGTAAACCTGCCCACGTCTCTCGGCGAACACGACTGGTAATGCAGGAATTCGCCCTTGTCTGAGTCGAACGCGGCTACGTCCTCATTGTAGGAAATCAACCATAAGTGATATCGCCATTGGACGCTTGCATTGACTCTGTAGCTCATTGAGTTCAAATCATACAAATGGCTAAGGGAGGAAATCACAGTGGCTGACGAGAGTAACACAGGACCAGTTGCCGCGGCTGAGGCGGTTGCCGAAACGAAAGCACCAGCTGGCAAAAAGAAGAGTTCTTCGCGGCGTCAAAGAACGGCTGCCGGACAAGTTGCGGTATCAAAGACGACTGCTAAGCCTAAAAGATATAGCGAGACAGAAAGGACTGAAAAGCTCAATTTGATCGAGACCGAAGTGGCTCAAGGCAATAGCACGCTAAAGGACGCGATCAAGAGCGCCGGCATATCGGAGCAAACCTACTACGTGTGGAAGAAATCTGCTAAGCCTGCTGATCGAAAGGTTGAAATGTCTGTGGTGGCCGGCGATGAGCTTGCTGATCTCATTCAGCTCGAAAAGGAAAACCTGAGGCTTCGCAAGCTTTTGTCAGAAAAACTGCGTGCGGAAAATGCCGAACTGCGCAAGAGACTTGGGCTGGATTAGCTGAAGAGGGGGACTCTACAGGCCGTGCATTAGGCGCCCTGCCGGCTTGCGAAAGGGACGGCGTGCCTAGGCTTTCGGCCACTTGAATCGAGCCTGAAAGGGCGGTATTTGACCGAAGGATAAAGGAAGTCGTGGCGCGTTACGGCGCCGATTAGTAGTGGATTGTTTGCGAGATACATATGAAAACACCACCACGGAGGTTTATTGTTGAATTCAAGCCGGCACGGCGGCGACCAAAGGAGCGAACGAATTCAGTCTGGGGCAATACGGACCTCAAGGCTTTGACCCGCGAAGTGGAAGAGATGGCGCCGCATTTGTTCAACTTAACGGAAGAGACCGTATCTCCTAATGCAGGTTACGGTCCGCAGGCCAGCCCGAATGCAGAGTTTCTCATTGCAAACAAAGAGAATGTCGAGCTTGGGCGAGCAGCCGTGAAACCCGCCGAAAGTTCGGAGATTGCGTTGTCGAGGTTGCATAATTCCAGTCATTCGGCAGTCGACGCTGCTGAGCAATTGCAGGCGACGCCACCGGTCTCCCACACCCGAACAAGCTCGAAACAGCGTATTTCGCGAAAGCTCCCCGAGCGGTTGTCATTGGACGTGCATGAGAATAGCAAAGAGCGAGACGAGAATGTAGAGCGCGCGATTTCTCGCGATGAACTGGCCACTCTTGAAGCCGAAAACAAGCGACTCAAAAGGCTGCTCGCTGAACGGATCCTTGCCCAAAACTTGCAGCTCAAGAGGATGCTTGATCGGTTCAATGTCAATTGACGATGTCACATCAAAAGTCTTTTGACCGGCAGGGAAACTGGTGGGAGCCGGCACGGGGGCGGCCTCGCCCTGCAGCAGCGTCAATGGCCCTTTGATTGCACCTCAAGCTGAACAGAGCTCCAGACATTTCTCCCATGTATCGAGAGATTAGCATCCTACGAATTCCACACTATATTTTTCTAAACATCTTGAATCTACGATAGAGTTAGGTCTTCTTGAGTAGGTTTTCTGGCCCGAGATGAAAATATTGTTTTGACATTTCCTGGATCAGTGTTAATCCACTTAATGAAAAGCGTCGTCGTGATAATTGCTTTGAACTTAAATTCCAGCTTAGGTCGTGATTCTTCCCCTGTTGCTTTGAGGCGCCGCCCAACTCGTCATCCGGTGACGGTTTGCATCACGACTCGGGGCTTGATGTTGCGGTAGAGTCTGGCTCTGCCGCAATGTCCGTCCAGTCCCAAGAGGTACGTTCGGCGGCACTTTCTAGCATGTTTCCTCCTGAAAACATCGTTTCGGGATAATGTTGCTGAGTTCCGATAGGAGAAGAAGATGACAGAAACCACGCTCGGTGCGAGCAACGAACTCTTGGTAGAGATGGCGGCGGAAATCGTAGCCGCCTATGTCAGCAACCACGTGGTTCCGGTTGCCGAGCTTCCGACGCTTATCGCCGACGTTCATTCGGCGCTCAACAATACCACAGCTCCCGCCCTGGTGGTTGCTCCCGTTGAGAAGCCCAAGCCGGCGGTCTCGGTCCGCAAGTCGGTGCAGGACAATCAGATCACCTGCCTCGAATGCGGCGGCACCTTCAAGTCGCTAAAGCGCCACCTGATGACCCACCACAATCTGTCGCCGGAAGAATATCGCGAAAAGTGGGACCTACCCGCGGACTACCCGATGGTCGCGCCCGCTTATGCGGAAGCCCGCTCGCGTCTGGCCAAAGAGATGGGCCTCGGCCAACGTCGCAAGCGCCGCGGCAAGTAGCACGTTGTCGCAGGCGACTATGGCGGGCTGCGGACCTGCGACCCGCTCCAGAAACTGGATTAGCGCCTGTTGGCGATCAGCTACGCGCCACACCTTTAGTTGCGTGAAATGCTCTACTGCCGGCTTGCCGCGATCCGTAGCTTCATCAACTTCGTGGCCACCAAGGATCCTACATCGATCGCGCAAGGCGTCGAAATCCTCAACATCCCGATCAAGCGAGCGCCGGTCTCCGACCCTGCTATCGGGATCCGCCGGAAGTGGCGGCAATCCTTGCCCAACCAGACCGATCGAGCCTCGAAGGCATGCGCGACCATGCACTGTTCTCGTTCCTCTACAATAGCGGTGCACGGATACAGGAGGCACTGGATGTGTGCCCCGCGGCGGTCCGTTCGATAGCCCAAGTTGCGTCCGTCTTACCGGCAAGGGCCGCAAGGAACGTATCTGCCCGCCTTGGCCAGAAACGGTGATATTGTTGAAAAAGC
The DNA here is from genome assembly GCF_020193655.1 of Ensifer sp. IC3342. Taxonomy (GTDB): domain Bacteria; phylum Pseudomonadota; class Alphaproteobacteria; order Rhizobiales; family Rhizobiaceae; genus Sinorhizobium. The sequence continues at coordinate 18,994 of NZ_JADYVE010000017.1, read as the reverse complement.
TGCTTGACCGGCAGCCGCGAGCACCAGACCAGCGACTGTTCGTCAACCGCTATGGTGAGCCGCTTAGTCTAGTTTCCATCCATAAACAACAAACGATTGATTTTGTCCGATGAATCGCAGTTTGCGCGGGCAAGGCCCGGCGGTTTCAGATACCCTGGATCATGCGACTGATTCCAAGTCCCTGCGACCGCCGGAGCCGAAAATGCGCCAAGAACGCACCGTCCAAGCCGTATCCGCCCGGTGAGCCTTTCAATTACCCACAACGTCGGCAAGTCTATATTGCCCCATAGGAATCTGCTTATCCTCAACGACACGCCGATCGACTACCTCGATTTCGTGTCTCCGAAGCCGGGGCTTGGCGGCAAGCTCGGGCTCGACGCGACGCGCAAGCTCGGGCCGGAGACGGAGCGCGAATGGGGACGCGTGCTCGAAATGCCGGCGGAAGTTGTCGGGAAGGTCGATCAACTTTGGACTGAACTGGGCCTGGGAGAAGCGCCCTGAGCAAGGAACGGGTTGTGGTCGGTGTCTCGGGGGCCTCGGGTGCAGCCCTGGCGCTCCGGGCCATCGAGCGGCTCGCGGAAATCCCCTTCCGTAGAGACCCATCTCATCGTCTCGGATGCCGGAAGGCGCACGCTGCTCCACGAGGTTGTCGACCTCGCACATCGTCTGCGGAGCCTCAAGGGGCATGATCTCGAGGAGGGCTCTCGACGCGTCTGCTCGTCTATTGCGCCAGCCTGGTCGACAGCGGGGTAACGCTGCGCGACGCCGTTCTGGCGACGATGATCGAACCGCTAACCGACGAGCCGGACGTCAAGTCCGCACTGATCGAGATCGCAGACGCGGTCATCCGCTAAGGACTAGACAATGGTGGACTTCCTCGAACTCGAAGAAACGGTCGGCCGCGCCTGGCATCGCTTCATCGGCAGTACGCGCACCTGGCCGCGCTTTCCGGACGAGGCGGTCCGGCTCGAGGACGTCCAGACCGTGCTGGCAATCTACTTCCGTGGTCTTGGCGGCGAGCGGGCGGTGCAGATCGCGCCGGCCCGCGGCCGCACCTCCGCGCACCGGCTGCGCCTGCGCCAGCGCATGGACCTTGGCGAGGAGAAGCTCGTCCAGCCGGCGCGCGATCATGCGACGCTGATGCTGCCGGGAGAGGTCGATCTCTTTCCCTTGCGGCGTCTCAACCGCGATCTCTATTTCTGGCTGGCTGCGGTCATGGCCGTCATGCCGCTGTCGTCCGTCAGTGTCGCCGACCCGCTATCACGCGATCTGGCACTCCTTGCGCGTGCCGATGAGACGGTACAGTCCGTGCTGGCCACCTATCCTGCGATGCGCCAGCGCTATCGTCGCCTCTGCAGGGCGGTGCTCAACGTTCGACAGCGGCGGTCGCTTCCTTCCATCGAGCAGCGCGTCGAAAACCGCGTCCTGTACATGCTAAGACACGGCGCCGGCCTAGACGGCGACGAAATGCTGCCAATCATCTTTCCGCAGAAGGCGCCGCCCGGCTATCTGCCCATGCTTCCGATGCCGCTGTGGCCGGACGTGCTGCTGCGCCAGGAGACGGAGGGCCGCCGTGAGGACGAGCCCGCCCGCGGCGGCGGCAGAACGGAAGGAGCCGAGACGACGCGCCATGTCGCAACGCGGGAAGCGCAGCGGCAGTCGGAGCGCAGCCCCTTCATCCTCAACCGTTTCGAGAAGATCCTCGCAATGGCCGAGATGGTCAATGTCGATCGCCCGGCGGACGACAGCAGCGATCATGACGCGCAGGCCGCCGAGGAGCTCGACGACATGACGCTCGGCGAGCGTCAGGGACGGCCGGCGGCGCGCTTCCGTTTCGACCTTGATCTGCCGCCCGAGGCGCTCGACCGGACGCCGCTGACGGTCGAGCTGACCTATCCCGAATGGGACTATCGCAGCGGCAGCTATCTCAAGGATCATTGCCGTGTGCTCGCGTCGCCGGCATCTTCAAAAGGCGCCGCAGGTGAGCCGGACCCCGCGACGAAGAGCCTGATCCGCCGTGTCCGCCGCCAGTTCGAGGTGCTGCGGCCGCGGCATGAGATGCTGCGGGCGCAGATCGACGGCGCCGATCTCGACCTCGATGCGGTCGTCCGCGCTCGCACCGACCTCACGGCCGGAGGGCAGGGCAGCGACCGCATCCATATGATGAGCCGTCCGCAAGCGCACGACCTCGCGGTGACGATCCTTGTCGACGTATCGCTTTCGACTGATGCCTGGTTCGACGATCTCAGGGTTCTCGACGTCGAAAAGCAGGCGCTCCTGGTTCTGGCGCACGGGCTCTCGGCCTGTGGCGACAGCCACGAGATTCTCACCTTCACCTCGCGGCGGCGCGACTGGGTACGGCTCGAGACGGTGAAGGCCTTCGACGAGGCGATGAGTTCGGCGGTCGAGGCGCGGATCGCCGCGCTCAAGCCCGGCTACTACACGCGCATCGGCGCAGCGATCCGCCACGCCGCAGCCGGACTCGTCAGGCGGCCGAACCGTCGCAGGCTCCTTATCGTCCTGACCGACGGCAAACCGAACGACGTCGACCATTACGAAGGTCGTTTTGCACTCGAGGACAGCCGGCGCGCCGTCTGCGAAGCGCGCCGCTCGGGCGTCAACGTTTTCGGGGTGACGGTCGATCGCGAGGCGAAGTCCTATGTGCCGGTCATCTTCGGTCAGAACGGCTACGCCGTCGTCAGCAATATCGGCAGGCTGCCTGCAGCCCTGCCGGCGATCTATCGCGGTCTGGTAAGGTAGACGGGGGCAGGCCGCGAGACGGAAGGCCCGGCATGCGCGTACATGCCGGCCTTTCTGTTTTCAGCTTGAGGCGGCCTTCACGCCGCCTTGCTATGCGTCCGCCCCGATTGCTCGATATAGGCGTCGAACGCGGCGGCGGCTGCACGGATGAGGAAGCGTCCTCCCTCGCGCAGTCGTATGACGCCGTCGGCATTTTCAAGGATGCCGTCGCTTTCCAGCATGGCGAGCTTGGCATTGCCGCGGAGCAGCATCTGCGGATCGAAGCCATGCGCGGTGGCAAGGGCGGGAACATCGACGCCGAAGTCGCACATCAGCCGCTCGATGATGTCTGCCCGCAGCCTATCCTCAGGCGTCAGCCGGTAGCCTTTCACCGTTGCAAGCCGACCCGAGGCTATGCGCTGTGCGTAGACCCCCCGCGGCACCTCGTTCTGGACATAACCGTCCTTCATCCGTCCGATTGCAGAGGCGCCGAAGCCGATGAGGGTTTCGCAGGGATCCGTCGTGTAGCCTTGGAAATTGCGGTGCAATTGACCGCTTTCCTGCGCGATCGCCAGGCCGTCGTCCGGGCGGGCGAAATGGTCGAGGCCGACGCGGCGGTAGCCGGCGGCGACGAGTATTGCGGCTATGGCTTCGGCCTGGGCGACACGGCCTTCCGCATCGGCAAGCGCTTTCTCGTCGATCAGCTTCTGATGCTTCTTGAACGACGGTACGTGGGCATAACCGAAGACGGCGAAGCGCTCGGGTCCCATCCGGATGGCCGCCTCGGCGGTGGCGATGCAGGATTCGACCGTCTGGTGGGGCAGTCCGTAGATCAGATCGAAATTGATGCTGTCGACACCGGCCTTGCGCAGCCGAGTGACCGCGTCCATCGTCTGCTCCTCGCTCTGGATCCGGTTGATCGCCTTCTGTACGACCGGATCGAAGCTCTGGACGCCGAGGCTCACCCTGCAAACACCGGCTTCACCGAGAGCCGTCGCCATTTCCGGCTCGAGGGTTCGCGGGTCGATTTCTACGGCGATTTCAGCGGTGTTCGCGAACTCGAAATGCTCGCGCAGCAGTGTTATCACCGCCAGGAACTCCTGAGGCTGCATGATAGTGGGAGTGCCCCCGCCGAAATGCACGTGATTAATGCTAAGCGGCGCCCGCGTTTTTGCCGAGACTAGACGGACCTCCTCGCGAAGCATGTCGAGATAATCGAAGATCGGCTGGTCGCGCTGGGTGATCGTCGTATGGCAGCCGCAGTACCAGCACATGGATCGACAGAATGGGATGTGCAGGTAGAGCGACGCCGGCTTCTCCGGTGGGGTGGCGGCAAGCCAGCCGCCGTAGGTGTCGGCGTCGATTGCCGGCGAAAAGCGGGGCGCCGTCGGATAGCTCGTGTAGCGGGGCAGGCGTGCCTCGCCATATTTTGCGACAAGGGCCGGTTGCATGAATATGTCCTTCTGGTGCGCGAAACAGGATCGAACGCCATCCTAGAGACGTACCGGGTCTTTCTCTTTGAGCAATGTCAAGGAATGGGACAGAGCGCTTTCGCCCAATTGTTTGCTTACCATCAAAGTGTCGTCGCTTGCTCGGGGATAGGGTCTGCCAGGTTCCGATCCGGTTACGGCCGCCGCCGCATCGGAACGCGCGAGGGGCGGCCAAGAGAGATTTTCACGACAATGACGGAAACACAGGCGAAACCATCCATCGACGTCCGCACCGTTCCGCCGCGCGAGCGTCATCCGCGCATCTTTGGCATGCTCGGCGCGCTTTTGCCCGGGGGCTCGATGCTGATCACCAGCGATCACGATCCGCGGCCGCTCCATTATCAGTTGGAAACAAATTTCCCCGGCGAGTTCGGCTGGGATTATCTGGAGCAAGGGCCGGTGGTCTGGCGCGTCGAGATCGCCCGGTTGAAGGAGGCGTCGGGCTGCGAATGCTGCTGCGGGTCCGACCATTGATCCACCGGCGCTGACCGTCGATGCGGTAGGGTGGGAAGAGATGCCGGGCGCTACGCTTTCCAAATGGACGATGTCTTATTTCACAGCCGCCTGCCTCTTCCTGGTTATCGGCCAGGGCATGATAGTGTTGGGGTACGGCTATCCCTTTGCGGACCTCGGAGCCCCGGCCACTCTGGCACTCGTGCACGTTCTCGCCATCGGCTGGCTGGGCCTGCTGATGGTGGGAGCGCTCTTGCAGTTCGTGCCCGTGCTCGTGACCGCTCCGCTGCGCGGCGGGCGGCTTGCACTGCCGGCACTGCTTTTCCTGATCGCGGGACTTCTTCTGCTCGTCGGCGGCTTCGCAGCGTTGCCGGGACGGAAGAAATGGCGCCCGGCATGCTGCCTTTCGGTGCGCTGTTGCTGGCAATTGGCTTCGGCCTCGTTACTATTATGCTCGCAGCGACGCTTGCTGCGTGCGTCCGCTCCCGCGTGCAGGACCTCGTCGAGGAAAAGCGGGCCAGCCGTTGGTTTTGCCTCTACTATGGCGCCGCTGCGGCGGCGACGTTTTCCCTCTTTGCGGAAAGTCCGACGGCGTTTCGCATAGCCCCGCTGGCGCAGCTCTGCGCGACGGTGGGCCTGATAGTGGAACTCGTCCGCGCCCGTATACTTTCCTCCGTCGCTGCGCCCATGCGCTTTCCTGCGGGCGCACCGAGGCCGCGTCTCTTTCTTCCTCGCCCAACCACATCGAATGAAATCCCGGCACTTCCGAGTATCTCGTTGGCTTCTCTGACGGCGTGGCGCAGTTGCTCCAGGTCACCGTCGCGGCTGTCAATCCAGGCCGCGGAAATGGCTGCGAGGTCTCCCAGCGGAGGGAGAGTGGCTATCCTGCTGGCGAGAACCGAGAGGTGCGCACCCTCCGATGCACACAGATCTGCCGCTGCCCTCAGGTCATCTTCGAATTGGCTGACACCAACCACGAGAAGGATCGTCTTGTACGTCATTGGCCTGGTCTCCCGAAAACCGATTTCAATGCAGGAGCGATCCTACTCTGCGGCTCAGCGGCTACATTGACCACGGTCAAGTACGTGGCGAAGCGCTTCCGTCCTGGGACGATTTGCAGCAAGTGCGGGTTGGCTGTTTCCGCCAGCATGGTCTATGGAAGAGTCGCATCGTGCAAATACAGCCAAGACGCTGGGCATTGCAGCGGTAAATAGTCCTTCGGTGATAATGGGATGCTTTCAGAAAGCGTTGTTGAGAGGACTCGGTTGGGACGGTTGCTCGTCAGGTGGCGAGGCGACGGGGCCACATCCTATATTGTCGCCGCGGTAGCCACCTCGAGCGTTCTTGCGCTGAGATTGACGCTGGCTGAACAAATCGGCGACGGCCTTCTTCTCCTCTCGTTCATCCCTGCCATCCTCGTCGTGGCGCTGGTCGGCGGCCGGCATGCGATCCTCTTTGCGGCGGGGCTGTCGCTTTTCGCTGCGGTCTTCCTTCAACGGATCAGGAGTGTCGACGATCCGAGTGTCCTGGAACTGGCGGTCTTCGGGTTGGCAGTGCTTCTGACCGCGGCGCTGGGAGAAGTCCTTCAGGCGGTCAAACACGACGTTGACCGGACCGAGGAAGTCGTCAGGGCCCGCGACACACATCTGAGGTCGATCTTGGACACGGTTCCGGACGCCACCGTGGTCAGTGCCAGCGATGGTACCATCGTCTCCTTCAACGCCGCGGCCGTGCGGCAGTTCGGATATGCGGAGGAGGAAGTCATTGGCGAGAACTTGCGCATATTGATGCCGGAGCCCTATCGCCGCGAACACGATGGATACATGCATCGCTATCTGACTACCGGCGAAAAGCGCATCATCGGTATTGACCGGGTCGTCTCCGGTCAGCGGAAAGACGGATCGACGTTTCCGATGAAGCTCGCCGTGGGCGAGATGAGGTCGGGCGGTGAGCGGTTTTTCACGGGCTTCATCAGAGACCTGACCGAGCGGGAGGAGTCCGCCGCGAGACTCGAACAGATTCAGGCCGAACTCGCGCGGCTCGCTCGCCTTAACGAGATGGGCGAAATGGCGTCGACACTCGCGCACGAGCTGAACCAGCCCCTGTCGGCGATCGCCAACTACTCGCATGGATGCGTGAGGCTGTTGCGCGACATGGACGATACCGTCGCAACCCGAATGCGCGAAGCGCTCGAAGAGGTGGCAGGCCAGTCTCTGCGGGCCGGTCAAATCATCAAGCATCTCAGGGAATTCGTCACGAAGGGTGAGACGGAAAAGGCGCCGGAAGATATTCGCAAGCTGGTGGAGGAGGCCGCCGCGCTGGCTCTGGTCGGCTCCCGCGAGCAGGGGGTGCGGACCGTATTCGAATATCTGCCCGGTGCCGAAATGGTGATGGTCGACCGGATTCAGGTCCAACAGGTCCTCATCAATCTGATGCGCAACGCGATCGAGGCGATGCGCCACGTCGAGCGCCGAGAGCTAACGATCCGCACGATGCCGGCTGATCCGGGCGAGGTTGTCGTCGTCGTTGAAGACACGGGCGGAGGTATTCCGGAGGAAATGGCGGGTCAGCTCTTCAAGCCATTCGTCACGACAAAGGCCAGCGGAATGGGCATCGGGCTGTCCATTTCGAAGCGCATCGTCGAGGCGCATGGTGGTGAGATGACTGTCTCGAAAAATGCGGCTGGTGGGGCTACTTTCCGCTTCAAGCTGCCCGCGTATGTTGAAGAACGGATCAATGTAGATGACTGATTACACCGTGCATATTGTTGATGACGAAGAGGCGGTCAGGAAGTCGCTTGCCTTCATGCTGACGATGAACGGCTTCGCGATCAAAATGCATCAATCGGCCGAGGCCTTCCTCGTCTTTGCACCGGACGTTAGAAACGGGATTCTCGTGACGGACCTGAGAATGCCGGACATGTCCGGGGTGGACCTCCTGCGCAATCTCGGCGACCGAAAAATCAAGATTCCTTCGATCGTGATAACCGGACACGGTGACGTGCCTATGGCAGTAGAGGCAATGAAGGCGGGGGCGGTGGATTTCATCGAAAAGCCTTTCGAAGATTCCGTGATCATCGAGGCCATCGAGAGAGCCTCGGCGCATCTGGTCGTTCCGGATGCCGATGCGGACGAGGTCAATGACATTCAGGCGAGGCTCGAGACGCTGAGTGAGAGAGAACGCCAGGTGCTCTCGGCCGTCGTGGCGGGCCTTCCCAACAAGTCGATTGCCTATGATCTGGACATCAGCCCGCGCACGGTCGAGGTGCACCGCGCCAATGTGATGGCCAAGATGAAGGCGAAGAGCCTCGCCCATCTCGTGCGAATGGCTCTCGCCGCAGGTTTTGGTCCTGCCTGATCTGCCGAGTTGATCTCGCGCAATGCGTCGCATCGCCGCAAGCGCTGTAGTGCCGGTTCATGGCTGCCACAAACGCGCCAAATGAGCGAGATTTCGAATTGTCAGGCGGAAGAAGCATTATCGTCGTTGCAGCGGACCAGGGGCTCCGACGATCTGTGGCGTTCGCGCTCGAGGTCGAAGGATATTCGACCGAGTCCTACGACACCGTGCAAAATGCCGCAGATTCTTCCAAGGGGGCGCTCTGCACGATTGTCGACGATGAGGTACTAAGATCAGAGCCGCAGGCCGCCACTCAATTCCTCAAGAAGCTCGGAGCCCAGGGCATCCTGCTAGTCAATGGCCTGTCGGCCCTTCAGCCAAATGTCGGCAACGCGATATTGACGAAGCCTTTCACTGGTGCCGACCTGCTCGGCGTGATCAACAGCCTGATCGAAGCGGCTAGGTAATTTCCCTTAGTGATCTAACCGAATTTCTCCCGGCCCTGGGAATTGCCAATCTATCCCCACACGGAACAGGGGATAAAGAGATGTACGCCGCTGCACAACCCAAGGAACAGGCCGAAGACGTTGCACCGACCCAGATCGCTGGGCCGCATCTTGTCGCCACCTACAGGGCCGGTCGTGAGATCTATGCTGAAGGCGATTTGATCGAGAAGTGCTACCAGGTTTCTACTGGAGCGGTGCGTGTCTACCGCCTGCTCTCGGACGGACGGCGACAGGTCGTGGCCTTTCATTTCCCGGGGGAGATGTTCGGCTTCGAAGCAGGTCTCAGCCATTGCTTTTTCGCCGAGGCGATCACAGAAACGACACTGGCTGTCTTCGGCCGCAGACAGATGCAAGAGCGTTCGCGGGACCTTCTCGCGCTCGCCTTGACCGGCATGGCGCGGGCTCAGCAGCATCTGCTGGTGATCGGCAGGCAATGTGCGGTGGAGCGGATTGCCGCATTCCTTGTCGACCTTTGCGAGCGTCAAGGCGGCGGCAGACAGTTGCGGTTGCCAATGTCGCGGCAAGACATTGCCGACTATCTCGGCCTTACCATCGAAACCGTATCGCGCGTCGTGACAAAGCTGAAGGAGCGCAGCGTGATCGTCCTGCAGGATGCACGGACAATCGACATCATGAAGCCAGACGCTCTGCATTCGCTTTGCAACTGAGCCTGACTGAGAGTCTGAATAGCAGACCCTCCCCTGGCGCTCTGGAGGTGCCGGCCATCCGCGACTAGCGGGAGGAGCAAGAGCCATGTTTGTCAGGGAAATGCGCCGCGAGGAGTGCCAAGCGGTAGTCGCGGCAGGGGATCTGGCGCGATTGGCCTGCTGCAAGGACGGCCAGCCGTACAGAGTGCCGATCACCTATGCGCACTCCGGCAACTGCCTCTACTGCTTTTCCATGCCGGGCCAGAAAATCGACTGGATGCGCAGCAACTCCAACATTTCCCTCCAGATCGACGAGTTTGCTAGCAATCGCCAGTGGAAGAGCGTGGTCGTTACGGGCCGTTACCGCGAACTACCAGCGGCGGCGCAGGGCCGCCGCAGCGAGTGCATTCACGCCTGGTCCCTCCTCGAAAAGAAAGCCAACTGGTGGGAACCAGGGGGACTTAGACCAGTACCGCAGACGATTTCAGCGACGTCTCCACACATTTTCTTTTGCGTGGACATAGAGGAAATGACCGGCCGCCCAGCCGGAGAGGGCGAGCGTTAGCCGCACCAATCAGCACTATTGTACGCGACGTACTCCGCGCCTAGATTGCATCCTTTTAAATTCCTAAGCTTCCTGCCACGAACCGCAGCACGGCTGGCTGACTGATCCCGCGATCAGGAGCCTGCGGACGTGTTTTCGATGTCGTGGTCACTCACCGCTGCGCATGGGGACGAGCGTCATTGCTATCATGTCTCGGCCTTCGCTGCAGGCTCCCTTGGGCGACCTTCGAGGCATGCCTGGCGAGCGCTCCAACTGTCTTGATCTGAATCAAGGTACCGAAGACCCAGCTCTGGCAATTCTCAGAAGACTTCGGCGGCTTGCGTCCAGGCGTGCGCCGGTCAGCGATGAGAAAAGAGTTGGGGGTCCAAGCATGAAACACACAGTCGAGAAGGTCGAGGGCATGCGGCCCTATTCGCCGCTGGAGCTTGCAGGCCGCGACATCTACATCCGCGAAGGCTGTTACGTCTGTCACAGCCAGATGATCCGCCCGTTCCGCGACGAAGTCGAACGCTACGGCCACTATTCGCTGGCGGCGGAGTCGATGTACGATCATCCCCCAATGGGGGTCGAAACGCACGGGGCCGGACCTCGCCCGCGTCGGCGACCGCTACTCCAACGAATGGCACGTCCAGCACATGATCGAGCCGCGCTCGGTCGTGCCGGAATCGGTGATGCCGAGCTATGCCTTCCTCAAGAAAACGCCGCTAGAGGTGAAGAATGTTGCCATGAACCTCAAGGCGAACAGGGCGGTCGGCGTTCCCTACACGGACGAGATGATCGACAAGGCGGCTGCCGACCTCAAGGCCCAGGCCGATCCGAATGCCGACAGTTCCGGCGTCGAGGCACGCTATCCCAAGGCCAAGCTCGGCGACTTCGACGGCGATCCGCAAAGACTGACGGAGGAGGACGCGCTCGTCGCCTATCTGCAGATGTTGGGCACGCTCGTCGACTTCTCCACCTATGACGACACCACGGGCTACCGCTGAGGGGAACGCAGATGGAAACCTACACGGCTATGCGCCATTTCGCCGATAGCTGGGGACTGCTCGCCATGACGTTGTTCTTCCTCGGCGTCGTCCTTTTCATCTTCCGGCCCGGCGCCAAGAAGGCTGCCGCTCAGGCCTCTGCCATCCCGCTGAAGGAGGACTGATCCATGGCGGACAAGCATAAGCACGTCGACGAGGTCAGCGGCGTAGAAACCACCGGGCACGAATGGGACGGCATCCGCGAGCTCAACAATCCGATGCCGCGCTGGTGGGTCTATAGCTTCTATGCGACGATCATCTGGGCGATCGGATATGCGGTCGCCTATCCCTCATGGCCGATGCTGACGGAGGCGACCAAGGGCGTGCTCGGCTATTCGAGCCGGGCGGAGGTCAGTGCGGAACTGGCCAATGCGAAGGCCGCGCAGGCCGGCAACCTTGAACGCATCGCCGCGAGCACGGTCGAGGACATCATGGCGGATCCGGAACTGAGGCAGTTCGCCATTGCGGCCGGCGCGTCCGTCTTCAAAGTGAACTGTGCGCAATGCCACGGCTCAGGCGCGGCCGGTGGCAAGGGCTTCCCGAACCTGAATGACGACGAGTGGCTTTGGGGCGGCAAGCCCGAGGAGATCTACCAGACGATCGCGCATGGCGTCCGTCACCAAGGTGACGGGGAGACAAGGGTGTCGGAAATGCCTGCCTTTGCCGACATGCTGGCGCCCGAGGAGCTCCGCGCGACCGCTGCCTATGTCGTAAGCCTCACCGGAACACCCTCCAGCCCGGCGCTGGTGGAACCTGGCAAGCAGCTCTTCGCCGACAATTGCGCCTCTTGCCATGGTGCGGACGCGAAGGGCAGCCGCGAATTCGGCGCGCCCAATCTTGCCGACGCGATCTGGCTCAAGGGTGAGGGCGAGCAGGCGATCCTCGACCAGATGCGGTCGCCGAAGCATGGCGTCATGCCGGCCTGGCTGCAGCGCATCGGTGATCCGGTGGTAAAAGAGCTTGCGGTCTTCGTCCATTCGCTCGGCGGCGGCGAGTAGCGAGTACGCGCACGCTGGCGGCTCAAACGCGATGTGGCCGCCACAGCAACGCGAGCTGCGCCGCGCACCGGCTCCGATCCAATCCCAAATCCGTCTCAAGCGCCGGCCGGCGAGTAAGACATCCCGGCCACGGCGGAATAATCCCGGCGACGCCCGCTGCGCATGGGCAGCACTCCGACGCAAACTTGACGCAGATCAAGGCGCAGAGCCGGCACGTGGCGCAAAAGCTGGTCTGACGATCTAAAGCGCGTCGCGCCCAATCGAATGTATGCGACGCACGTTAGGTCCGTGTTTTTGCGCATGTCGTTGTCCCAAAACCGCTGCACACTTTTGGGCGACATGCATTGGTAGGGACTATCCAAATGCTTCACCAGCCCGCCTCCAAAGCTGGCTCCGTCGAGCGGCTCGAAGCCGAGCCGGTTAATGCCGCGCGGCACCGCAGGCCGCTTTACGAGAAGCGCCGCAAGATTTTCCCAAAGCGGGCCGAGGGCCGTTTTCGCCGGTTCAAGTGGCTGGTCATGCTGGTGACGCTCGGCATCTACTATTTGACGCCCTGGATCCGCTGGGATCGCGGCGCGCATGCGCCGGACCAGGCGGTCCTCATCGATCTGGGGGCACGGCGGTTTTACTTCTTCTTCATCGAGATATGGCCACAGGAATTCTTCTTCGTCGCCGGCCTTCTGGTCATGGCGGGCTTCGGCCTGTTCCTGGTGACCTCGGCCGTCGGCCGCGCCTGGTGCGGCTATGCCTGTCCGCAAACCGTCTGGGTCGATCTATTCCTAGTGATCGAGCGCTTCATCGAGGGCGACCGCAATGCCCGCATGCGTCTCGACGCCGGACGCTGGACGCTCGACAAGATACGCAAGCGCGTCGCCAAGCATGCGATCTGGCTGATGATCGGCGCTGCTACGGGCGGTGCCTGGATATTTTACTTCGCCGACGCTCCCACGCTCCTGAAGAGCTTCGTCGCTCTTCAAGCTCCGCCGGTGGCCTACATGACCGTGGCGATCCTCACCGCCACCACCTATGTTTTCGGCGGGCTCATGCGTGAGCAGGTCTGCACCTATATGTGTCCCTGGCCGCGCATCCAGGCAGCGATGCTGGATGAGAACTCCCTCGTCGTAACCTATAACGACTGGCGCGGAGAAACGCGCTCGCGTCATGCCAAGAAGGCGGCCGCAGCCGGCGAGGTGGTCGGCGATTGTGTCGACTGCAATGCCTGCGTCGCTGTCTGTCCCATGGGGATCGACATCCGTGACGGCCAGCAGCTCGAATGCATCACCTGCGCGCTCTGCATCGATGCCTGTGACGGCGTCATGGACAAGCTCGGCCGCGAACGCGGTTTGATCTCCTATGCGACGCTCAGCGACTATGCCGCCAACATGGCTCTTGCCACTGACGGCGGTGCGACTGCGATCGACCCCCGGCGCGTGCGCGGCGCCAACGGCGCCTTCGTTGACAGCATCAGGCACTTCGATTGGCGGATCATCTTCCGCCCGCGTGTCCTTGTCTATTTCGGCGTCTGGGTGCTCGTTGGCCTCGGCATGCTCTACGCGCTCGTCTCACGCGACAGGCTTGAACTGAACGTGCTGCATGACCGCAACCCGCAATATGTCGTCGAGTCCGACGGGTCCGTCCGCAACGGCTACATGATCAAGCTGCTCAACATGATCCCCGAGCAGCGGCGCATCACGCTCACCCTCGAAGGGATTCCGTCAGCGCAGATGCGGATTGCGGGCCAGGCGCAGGGCGACGGCCGCAGCTTTTCAGTTGGCGTCGATCCGGACAAGGTCACGTCCCTCAAGGTGTTCGTCACCGTGCCGAAAGCAAAGCTTCCAGAGGCCGAGGAAGGCTTCTCTTTCAGAGCCGAAGACCCTTCCAGCCACGAGCGGGATGTCTACCGCGCGAATTTCAATCAACCGAAAACAGCAAGGTGAGCCGCTATGATCAGCCAACGCAGTGAACCGCGTCGTTTTACCGGATGGCATATGGTGGCGGTGATGGCGCTGTTCTTCGGCACCATCATCTCCGTAAACTGCGTCATGGCCTGGAATGCCAGCCGAAGCTGGAGCGGCCTCGTCGTCGAGAACGCCTACGTCGCCAGCCAGCAGTTTAATGGCAAGCTGGCCGAGACACGCGCCCTTGCGGCAAGGGGCATTAAGGGCGAACTCACGGCCGAGAACGGCCTCCGTTACGTGTTGACCCGCAAAGGCGAGCCGGAGCGGGCGGTCGATCGAGTTGTCGCAGTGCTCAAACGGCCCGTCGAGGCGCATGAGGATGTTCGCGTCGAGCTCGTTCGCGATGGTGAGGGTGTGTTCGTTTCGACGCAGGCGCTCAAACCGGGGCAGTGGATCGCGGACGTGACGTCCAAGGCCGGCGGAGCGCTTGTCTACCGTCAGGCCATTCGTTTTATCGCACCGGGAGAGGGCCAATGAGCTGCTGTGCCACGGCGGTCGGCACGACCGTTATTGCAGACACGGCGGAACGGGGGCTGCCCTCTTCCGAGGAGCTGTGGCTCGCAAGCCGGGCGCTTGGGAACGGGTTGCGCCAGACGGATCTCAGCGTGCCGGGCGTTCACTGCGGCGCATGCATCACAACGCTCGAGACGGCGTTGCGGGCGAGACCCGAAGTCGAACGGGCGCGGGTCAATCTCTCCTCGCGGCGCGTTTCAATCGTCTGGAAGGAGGAAGTTGAGGGCAAGCGCAGCGATCCTCGAGAACTCGTGCGCGCCATTGGCGAGCGCGGCTACGAGGCGCATCTCTTTACGCCTGGCGAGGACGAAGGCGATGCCCTCCTTACGCGGTTGATCCGTGCGGTCGCCGTTTCGGGCTTTGCAGCGGCCAATATCATGCTGCTTTCCGTGTCCGTCTGGTCGGGCGCGGACGCGGCAACACGCGACCTCTTTCATTGGATTTCGGCTATGATCGCAGGGCCGACGCTGATCTATGCGGGCCGCTTCTTCTATCAGTCGGCCTGGAATGCGCTGCGCCACGGGCGGACCAACATGGATGTGCCAATCGCGCTTGCCGTCACACTCTCCTATGGCATGTCGCTCTACGAGACGATCGACCATGGAGAGCATGCCTGGTTCGACGCGTCCGTCACCCTTCTGTTCTTCCTGCTTATTGGTCGGACGCTCGACCACATGATGCGCGGCCGCGCCCGTTCCGCGATCAGCAGCCTCGCGCGGCTGTCGCCCCGTGGCGCGACGGTCCTTAATCCCGACGGTTCGCGGGAATATCGCGCCACAAGCGAGATCGAGCCTGGCGAGCGTCTGATGATCGCTGCCGGCGAGCGAATACCGGTCGACGCACTCGTGGTTTCGGGCACCAGTGATCTGGACCGCTCGGTTGTTAACGGGGAGAGCGCGCCGATCTCGATCCGCGCCGGCGATGCCATCGAGGGCGGCACGCTCAACCTCACCGGCCCGCTTGTGCTCGAGGCGACGGCGAGCGCGCGCAATTCCTTCCTGGCCGAAATTATCGGACTGATGGAGGCGGCTGAAGGTGGGCGAGCCCGCTATCGCCGAATTGCCGACCGTGCCGCACGGTATTATTCGCCGGCCATCCATTTGCTTGCCCTTCTGACCTTCGTCGGCTGGATGCTGGTGGAAGGCGACGTCCGCCATGCGATGCTGATCGCCGTGGCGGTACTCATCATCACCTGCCCCTGCGCGCTCGGCCTGGCCGTACCGGTGGTCCAAGTCGTTGCCGCCGGACGGCTCTTTCAGGGCGGCGTCATGGTCAAGGACGGCTCTGCCATGGAGCGGCTCGCCGAAATCGATACGGTGCTGCTCGACAAGACCGGAACGCTGACGGTCGGCAGGCCGCGACTCATGAATGCGGCGGAAATTGCGCCCGATGCGTTCGCCATGGCGGCTGCGCTTGCCGTGCACTCAAGGCACCCGATGGCAAAGGCCATCCAGGATGCGGCTGGGGCAGTCCCACCGCTTACGGGCGACATCAGGGAAATCCCCGGGGCTGGCATCGAGGCGAAAACCGAGAATGGCGTCTATCGGCTCGGGAGCCGCGATTTTGCGGTGGCAGAGCTGGGCTCTGAAAGCGCGCAATCGGAGGCAATCCTGTCGCTTGATTATCAGGAGCTTGCCTGCCTCCGTTTCGAAGACCGGCTGCGACCGGCGGCTCATGAATCGATTAAGACCCTTGGCCGCTTGGGTCTTTCAACCGGAATTCTCTCCGGCGACCGCGAGCCGGTGGTGGCGGCACTTGCCCGTAAGCTAGAGATCGCGAATTGGCGTGCCGAGCTCTCTCCAAGCGGGAAGGTCGCGGCCCTCGCTGCTGCAGCGGGCGGCCACCGGGTTTTGATGGTTGGCGATGGCATCAATGACGCGCCGGCTCTGCGTGCGGCACATGTTTCCATGGCACCGGCCACTGCCGCCGATGTCGGTCGTCAGGCGGCCGACTTCGTCTTCATCCATCAACCACTATCGGCCGTTCCCTTCGCTATTGAAACGGCGAGGCGCGCTGGCCGCCTGATCCGGCAGAACTTCGCGCTGGCGATTGGGTATAACATCATCGCGGTGCCGATCGCCATGCTTGGCTACGCGACCCCGCTCGTCGCCGCGGTCGCGATGTCCACCTCGTCGCTCGTGGTGGTCGTCAACGCCCTGAGACTGAAGGGCACCGCTTCCACTGTCCTGGACGAAGCCGCTATGCTTCCTCCGTCCCCGCATTCGAGTGGGGCCACCGCATGAACACGCTTATCTACCTCATTCCAATAGCGCTCATTCTCGGAGGGCTCGGGCTGGCCGCTTTTCTGTGGGCGCTCACGAACGGGCAATACGAGGATCTCGACGGTGCATCCTGGCGGGTCCTCGATGATGGCGATGACAGGCCGTGAAAGCAGCGCTGCTCTGCAGTTGTTTGACCGAGGTCAAGTAGCCGCACCCTTTAGACTGCTACTTTGATATGATCTTTATTGGGGCATGTGCAATGAAGACCTTGCAATTGACTTCGAGCGACAGGGCCATCCTCGTCCGTTCCCGCTTTTTCGAGCGGCTGCCGCACTCCACCGTCGACGCTATTCTCGAGGGTGCAACGCTTTCCAGTCACGAAGAGCATGATGTTCTGTTCCGCCAAGGCGACAGCATCGACGATGTTTTCTTCGTGCTTTCGGGGCTTGTCCGTCTCTATCGGCTGGGAAAGGAAGGGCGCGAAGCCGATGTCGCCGTCTTTCCGAAGGGGGAAATGTTTGCCGAGAACGCAATGTTTCTCGGTCATCGCGTCACCGCCAGCGCAGAAGCTGCCGAAGCATCGATCATCTTGCGGCTCGACAGCCGTAAGCTTCGTCAGCTCGCCGCGGCAGACCCCGAGGTGGCGCAAGCTATCATCGAGCACCTCTGCCATCGCGGCAAAATGACCGAGGATCTCCTCGCAGAGGATCGCCTGCTCACGGCCCCTCAACTCGTTCCGTACCTGAACATGCCCGAGCCCTGTCCGAATCCCACACTCACACTTTTGCTAGTTGAACCAGCCCGAGCAATACCCGTAGTACGGTTACGCCCAAGAGAATCGGAGGGCCATGATGCGGGTTTATGGGTTTCAGATCGTTCCGGGGTCAAATGAAACACTCGCTTACAGTGAGAGCAAGGAAGGCGCGTTTGCGGCGGCACAGGAGCATAGGCGTGGGCTGCTTGCGGATGGTGAGATCACACGGCTCGATGCAATGGCAGTCTACGAGGTGACACTGGCTGATCTCACCGTGGAAAATCTTCTCGCCATCCTAAACGAGCCGGAAGCGCTTACGGAGGTGTTTGTGCTCCACAAGACGCTCGTCGGGTTCGTGACCGAAAGTTAAGACTTTCAGGCGCGACACTCTCAACCGCGATGCACTTGTTTAAGCCGCAGCGTTCGTTTTTTGGAGGATCGTCTTAAACCGACCGTGCCATGCGTCCAGGTCGGCCATGGCGGTTTTGACGATGAACGACTCCGGCTTTGACCCACGGACGTCATGGAAGACAATCTCGTGTACAGGTGCAACCAGATCGTTCGTGTAGACCTTCAGCGACAACTTATTTATTTTTTCGATGTTCCGCTTCGACCCCGTAAGACCGCCGAGCAGCAAGCCTGCCGGTCCCAATAGTGCGGCACCAACCGCTGCACCCACGGCATGACTGCCTCTGTTGGTCTTTTGCAGTGAACTGCCATCGCGGCATACTTCCACCGCAACTAGATCGGCAAAATCGAACACCTTCGTTTCTGTTCCCATCAGCGGGTTAAGTATCGCAAATTTATTTCGCGTGGCGTCGAGCGCGATCCCAGCGCCGCCGTAAACTCCCGTGTAGGTGACTGATGGTGTGAAGTCTCCGAGACCTGCCAGCGCGGTTTGTTGTGCTTCGCGCTGCTGCTGTCCTAAACGGAATGACCAAAAAACGAGTAAGACTAACAAGCATCCGAGGATAAATAATCAACCTCATCGAAATTCCCCCTTAGGTGCGTTCAGCCTATTGGTGGAAAATTAAATCCCTGTTAGCGGGGCGGGAAATGGCTTACTAGGCTCCGCTATGGGCGAGTTTGAACAACATGGCCTCTTTCGCGTCCTCAAAAAGGTGGAAGTCAGGTCGGTACATGTGCAGCTCCCGAAGTAAGATCTCTGCCGGCCAGGCAATGATTGCCTGCGCCCATGCCAACACGCCGATCGCGGCTTCCCTCCCGATCGACCCGAAACCACGCGGCGCCGTCGGCCCCTCGACGAGCGGAAACATTCCATCCTTTCAGTTCGCGTAGGGTGTTGAGAAGATCGACGGTCGATCGGCCCCGCGAGACAGCTCCGTGACGAGGACCGCGTTGATCTGTGGAGATTGAGCAAGAGCCATAACTTCCTGCGCACGGCGCGATCGAGTTTTGTGCCGGACCCTGTCCCTTGAACGTCGCCACCTAGCCGGCACGGATGCAAATGCCGGCAGGTCACGCTCCTGCCGTTCGCAAGATTGGTCGGCAGTCGAAACGCGGCAGTAGATGGCGGAAAGACCTTAATTTGCAGGGGGCGATTGTTGTCCAAACAATATCTGCATGCCACGGCGCAAAATCCTGACCGAACGCCAGCGCGAGAAATCTCGTCGCGCTAAGCTCCCCGGGCGCGGGCTAGAAGTTCCAAAGAGTGCGGTTTCGGCACTGAAGCTGGGTGAGTGAGTGGGGCGAGTCCCTTCGCTTGCAGGCGTTTCCGGTTGGCCAGGTCAAACTCCGGTGTTGCACACGCCATTGAGGGGCGTTTGT
>NZ_JADYVE010000016.1 GCF_020193655.1 Ensifer sp. IC3342 | reverse complement strand
GTATAAGAGACAGGCCTTTGGGCGGGCTGGCATCACTGCGTTCGTCTCCGCCCGTCGAGGCACCCTTTATGGTTGCTGTCGACAAGGGAGGGCACATTTTGATCTGTGCCGGCGTGAGGATCTTTGAACGGTTGAGCGCTACGCAGCAGGCTGCGAAGTTATCTTCAGTCAGTGGGCTGCATTGTTTTGCAGTCATGCGCTGTCGCTGTACTGCGTTAGCGTCGGGTGTGAGAACTACTGATGTTATTGATGCTGTTGAAAGGATAAAGAAAATTTTTAATACGGACCCGTTTAACTTAGACATTACACTACTCCTACAAATAAATATTCAAAAAAATTAATAAATAATTCGCGTAAAGCGCTGGAGGGTCAAGTTACGAATTATTAGTAGTGCGGCCACAACATCGCCCAATTTCGGGCTAATCAACCTTGAGTTAATCCCCATTGGTTATGCGTAGTTGGTCTCGGGAGCGTTACGCCCGCCGTTGGAGGTCATTTTCATGAAATGCTTCATCGCGCAGACCGCATCTCTGTTGCTGTTCCTGATCCCGCAGCTGGCCGATGCCGGCACGACGATGAGGACCGGCGGCAAGGCCTTCGCGCCACCGGCTTTCGCCTCGTTCTGCACGCGCGAGCCGCGCCTGTGCAGCACCGGCGGCGGAAGCAAGCTGGTCGTCCTGCACCCGGAAAGGGCGAGCGAGCTGCAGCAGATCAACCGCGCTGTCAACGCGCGCATCAGGGAGCGGAGCGATCTGGCAAATGTCGGCAGGGACGACGATTGGCGGGTGCCCACGGCCTACGGCGACTGCGAGGATTTCGCCATCCTGAAGAAGCGGGAATTGCTCAAGCGCGGCTGGCCCGCCGCGGCGCTGCTGTTGACGGTTACCCGCTACCGCGGCCAGGGACACACGGTGCTGACCGTGCGTACCAGCGAGGGCGACCTCGTGCTCGACAACATGACCAATTCGGTTCGCGACTGGTCGAGGACCCCTTATGACTATTTCGCCCGCCAGTCTCAATCGAACGGCCGGCACTGGGAATTGATCGACGGCGCGCGGAGGATCTGAGGCGGCAGAGGCGCGGCGCTAGCGGACGGCTCCGACCGTGCGGATGCGGGCGCAAAACGCCAGCGGCGGCGCGCAGCGATATCCTCAATACCTCGAAGGCCGCGCCTTCTTGCGGCTATCTTCGTACGGCGACGACCTGTCTTCGGCTGAACTGTGACAGTTGAACGCGCCCCGATTGGTTGCCGCCGATCAGCTGTGCGGTCGAATTGGACAGGGCGGAGAGGATCCCGACATGATAGCCGCGGCCGGTGCGCACGACGATGACGTCGCCTGGGCGCGCAGAGGAGAGGCGCACGGGCGCACCGAACTGCCGCCAGGAACTTGCGAAACTGTAGGATTTGGGCGGCTGCCGGCCGGCTTTCCGTACAATCATCCCCATGAAATAGCCGCACCACGGCGTGCGGGCGGGATTGATGCCGAGAGCGGCGCGCAGCCGCCTGTTGTGTTTGACTTCGTGCATTCCGGTAAATTGCTGGGCGTAGGCCAACATGCCGGCGGTAGCCGTATCCGGCATTGTACAGGCGACATATATTGCGGCGAGAAACGCTATAACCTTCATGGCTTGAGTCTCCTTGCCATTTTTCGGTGTGCGTTCACTGCTTTAGAGTCATCCGCCTCTATGCGGAGGCGCCGAAAGCGAGTAAAGTGCTTTGGAATCAAAGCACTAGAACGCCATTGCGCGCTTGCTCGAACGCGCAATAATCCACCTTCGGGCCCGGCCAGGCCGAGTCCGCTTTTGATCTGTTTCTCTATCCAGCGCGCAGAACGGTGACGTTCCCGTATTGCGTCGAACGCTGCAACACGGCCCCAACAGGCGGGCGGAACCGAGAGGTTCTGGCCCAACTCTAACGAAACAAAAATTCGGTATTCCCCTGCCGTCCGCTGGATAGCGAGCGGACTTTGCCGGCCACGTGAAGCAAAATTGTGGCAATGGCTCTATTCGCGCCATTTCTCCGCGTCACGGACCTAAGAGGGCCTTCCATGGGCGGTCGTCGCGGATCTATCCAGGATTGCGCCGGCCTGTTCCGACACTCGGATATGTGTTAGATGTTTGCGATTGTCCGGGGAGCGCGGCCATGGAAAGCGCGAAGGCGAAAAGACCCCGCAAGGCCGGCGGCAGGACCGCCGAGGCGAGGGGGAGTGGGAGCAGCCGGAAGGCGGCCAAGGATGAGGCCGCCACCGCCGGTACTGCGTCGGTGTTCCTCGAGAAAGACCCCGGGATCTGCCTCGTCTACCACGTCAAGGATGCGCAGGGCCGCTACCTGACGGACGAACAGGCCGTGCGTGCGCTGCAGTCTTCGGCCCTGCCTGCAGACACGATGATCGCGCGCAAGGCAAGCGGCATCCGCATCTGCGCGGATGGCGATTCCTGGATCAATATCCTCTGGCCGCTATCGGCGCTGGCGGGCTACGCACCGACATTCTTCGATATCCTCGAGGGGCGCTACCACGCCCAGAACGTCGCCTATCCGGGTGATACATTCGAGCAGATGCGGCAGAAGAAGGATTACCGGCAACTGGTGAAGTCCGCCTCATTCGACTTCTTCATCTTTTCGGGCGGCGGCAACGACATCCTTGGCGGTGGCGCCCTGACGGAGCTGCTGCGGCCGAGAACCTCCGGCACGCCCGGCGATCCAAGAAGCTTTCTCCGTCTGGATGTCCTCGACCGCAGGGTGCGGTCGCTCGAGGAAGGCTACAACGAGATCGCGCGCGACGTCGCGATCCTGTCGATCCCAAAGCGGACGCAGATGCTCGTCCATGGCTACGACGTTCCGAAGCCGGTGGCGAACGGCCCATGGCTCGGCCAGCCCTTCACCCGCCGCGGTTTCAGCCTGACGGGAGACAGCGTGCTGATCGAAGGCATTCTTACCTATCTCGTTGACCGTCTTTACGACATGCTCGAGCGCATCGAGCGCGCCCAGGACAATGTCACCGTCGTCCGCCTGAAGGATGTCGTGCAGGGGCGGTGGAACGATGAGCTTCACCCGCGGAAGGTTGCGTCGCAGGACCTGGCGCAGAGATTTGTCGCTGTGATGGAACCCTCGGTGTAAAACGGGGCGGCTGCGGCACGCTCATCCAGATCAATCCGCGCTGAGCGCCACCGCTGGCTGGAGGCGCGAGGCGTTGCGGGCCGGCAGGAAGCCGAAGAGCAGGCCGGTGAGGAACGAGCAGGCGAAGGCAAGCGCGACGGGGCCGATGGTGAAGCTGACCGGCATGCCGAAGGTCTTGGCAAGCGCGCCGGTGCCTAATCCGGCAGCAACTCCGATCGCTCCCCCGATCGCCGAAACGACCAGCGCCTCGACGATGAACTGCACGAGGATGTCGCGCTCACGCGCGCCCGTCGCCATGCGTACGCCGATTTCGCGGGTACGCTCGCTGACGCTGACGAGCATGATGTTCATGACGCCGATGCCGCCGACGAGCAGCGAAATCGCCGCGACCGATCCCAAGAAGAGCTTCATCGTGTTCGACGTTTCGGTGAAGGCCTCGCGCACCGACGACATGTTGGTGATCTGGGTGTCTTCCTTCTTGTGCCGCTCATTGAGCAGCGCCTGGATGCGATCCTGCGTCAGGTCGATCGCGGATGCGTCCTCCACCTCGACGGTGATCGTGCGGATATTGCGCTGGCCGAAGATGCGCATGCTGCCCGTCGTCAGCGGCACGAGGACGACGTCGTCCTGATCGTTGCCGCCGGCGCTCGCACCCTTTTCGCTCATCACGCCGATCACCTGGAACGGGATCTTGTTGACGAGCACATATTGGCCGATCGGGTCGGAGCCGTCCGCAAACAGCGTCTTCACCACGGTCTCGCCGAGAACGGCGACGGGAGCGTAGCTTTCCATGTCGTCGCGGTTGATGAACTCGCCGCGGCCGACGCTCCAGGATTTCGCCGCCGTGAATTGCGGCACCGTGCCGTTCGCCGTCGTCTGGTAGTCGACATTGCCACGCCGGAGCGTCACCGTGCTCGTCATTTCCGGCACGGCGAAGGCGACGTTCGGCAGTTCCTGGATCGCGTCGGCATCGGCCGGCACGAGTGTGACGTTGCTTCCGCCGGCGCTGCCGCGGAAATTGGCCATGCTTGGGCGCACGAGGAGGAGATCGGAACCCATCGAGGAGATGCGGCTCAAGACGGAGTCCTGCGCGCCGGTGCCGATCGCGAGCATGGCGACCACGGATCCGACGCCGATGACGATGCCGAGCAGCGTGAGAATGGTGCGGAAGAGGTTGGCGCGCAAAGCCCGCATCGCCATCTTCACCGCTTCTGAGATGTCGGCGATGGCGGCAAAGCCTTCGCGCGTGCGCTGGGCGAGTCCGACTGCCGCCTCTGGATTGCTGCGGCCTTTCTTTGTCCGGTCGGCGATGATGCGGCCGTCGTGGATTTCGATCAGCCGGTCGGCCTGTTCGGCGACCTCACGCGAATGGGTGATGACGATGACGGTGTGGCCGTCCTCGTTCATCTCGCGCAGCAGCGCCATCACCTCGTCACCGCTCTGGCTGTCGAGCGCGCCGGTTGGCTCATCGGCAAGGATCACGCGGCCGCCGTTCATCAGCGCCCGGGCGATAGACACGCGCTGCTGCTGACCGCCGGAAAGCTGGCTTGGCCGATGGTCGAGCCGCTCGCCGAGTTTCAGCGATTTCAAAAGCTCCTCGGCGCGGTCGTGTCGGTCGCGCGCGGGCATGCCGGCATAGACGGCCGGCACCTCGACATTCTCCCTGGCGCTTGCGGTCGGGATCAGGTTGTAGGCCTGGAAGACGAAGCCGAAGGTGCGGCGGCGCAACGCCGCAAGCTCGTCGCCGTCGAAGCCAGAGACTCGTTCGCCATCGATCAGGTATTCGCCCGAGGTCGGCTGGTCGAGGCAGCCGAGAATGTTCATCAGCGTCGACTTGCCGGAACCGGACTGGCCGATGATCGCGACGAATTCGCCAGCCTCGATATCGAGCGAAATATCGTGCAGCACCTCGACGGCGAGATCGCCGTTGAAATAGGTCTTGCTGACGTCTCTGAGCGAGAGGAGCGTGGTCATCTGCGTGCTCAGAACATCGGGGGCATGCGCATGCCGCGCGAACCGTTATTGCGTGCGCTGTCGCCCGTCGAGGCGGACGCCGTATCGACGACGACGCGGTCGCCTTCCTCCAGGCCGCTGAGGATTTGGGCGCTGACGCGGTTGCGGATGCCAACCTCGACGGCGCGGGTCTCGGTCGCGCCCGAGGGCGTGACGACGGTCACCTGCGCCTTGCCTTCGCGGTTCGCATGGATCGCCGCGCTTGGCACAATGAGCACGTCCTTGGCCGCAGCCTCGACGAAGAAGACCTGGGCGCTCATCGACATCATCAGTTCGCCCGTCGGGTTAGGCACGTCGAAGAGGGCGTAGTAAAGGACGACGTTGTTTTCCGTGTCCGGCATCGGCTGGATCTGCCGCAATTTGCCGGTGAAGCGTTTGCCGGGCTGGCCGAGTAGAGTGAAATAGGCATCCATGCCGATCTTCAGCTTGCCGACATCGGCCTCCGAGACCTGCGCCTTCACCGTCATCGTCGAGAGATCGGCGATCGTGACGATCGTCGGCGTCGTCTGGTTGGCGTTCAGGGTCTGGCCTTCCTTGGCCGGGCTGGCGACAATCGTGCCGGCCATCGGCGCATAGATCTTGGTATAGCCGAGATCGACCTTGTCGCCGGCAAGCGTCGCCTTCTGCTTGCGGATCTGGGCAGAGATGGCGTCAACGTCGGCGGCGGCCGCCGCATGGTCGGCGACTGCCTGGTCAAGCGTGGATTGCGAGACGCTGTTGGTCGCGACCAGATTGCGCTGGCGCTCGATATTCGCCTGCTTCAGCACGAGCTGCGCCTTCTTCGAGACGAGCTGGGCCTCCAGATTGGCGAGTTCCGCCTGATCGATCTCGATGCGGTTTTCAATGGTGGCCGGGTCGATTTCGGCGACGAGCTGGTTTGCCTCGACCTTGTCACCGATCTCCACGTGGAGCGATTTCAGCTGGCCGGAAACCTGTGCGCCGGCGTCGACGGAGTTGATCGCGTCGAGAGTGCCGACGGCGGTGACGCTGTCCTCGATGTCGCCGCGCGTAACGACCTGCGTGATCATCGCCGTGGCAGGCTCGGACCCGTATTGGCTCCAGGCATAATAGCCGGCGCCGAGCACGGCGAGGAGGACGGGCGCGGCGATCCAGAGGCGCGAGCGGCGTTTCCGGCGAACCGGCGGCAGGGCCGCCGGGATGACACGCACATTGGCAGGCGCGGGCTTGAGCGCCGTCGTCTCATCCCTGGTCGTCTTCGCTGCTTTTCTCATGGCCCCACTGCTTCGCTGGCGTTCAACCCTTCTCAAAATAGAGATGAACGAGATCGGCGAAAAGCATTGAGATCATTATATTTTTGTAATGTCGGAGGGCGCCGGCGGGTGCCGGCGCCCGAAATCTCATCTTCACCAACAGCTTAGGCTGTGTCGCCTATCCGGGCCATGAGCCTCGCGACGTCGGTGACGCAGGCATGGCGGTCGGCGAGCGCGGCGAGTTCGGCGATATGCAGTTCACGCGCTGTGACGACGCCGGCCGGCGAGGGCAGATCGCGGGTGGCGCAGGCGTCGCTCGCGATGGTGATCTCGTAACCGAGATCGAGCGCGGCCCGCGCCGTCGAGGACAGGCAGTTGTGGGTCATGAAGCCAGCGATCACGACCTTCGTGCCGGAGGGGCCGACGAGATCGACAAGGCCGGTGCCGGAGAAGGCGTTCGGGCGCGGCTTTTCGACGATCGCTTCGGCGGGGTGCGGCTTCAGCGGGTCGATGAAGGCGCCCCGTTCGGCGGCACGATCGAAGGGACCGCCGGCCGCACCCTTGTGTGCAACATGGATGATCTTCGCGCCGTCCCGCCGCGCGGCGGCAAGCAGGACGCCGGCGCGCTCGACGGCGGCTTCCGCGTCCACGAGCGTCAGCGGCCCGGAAAGATACTCGTTCTGGTAGTCGATCAGGATCAGCGTGGCATCGCCAAGGACAGGCGGTGCGGGCTCGCGGCCGGCGAGGGAAAAGAGGGTGAAGGGCGGTCTTGCGGTCGTCATGGCGGGCTCCATTGCCTGTTCGGATGCTTCACCCTATGCTCCGCGAAAACGCCGATGAAGCCGAAGTTTTCGGAGATGAACCTGCATGAATGCAGAGAGCTGGGCTGATCTCGAACTGCTCGACCATATCGTTCGTGGAGGCACGCTGAGTGCCGCCGCGCGCACCCTCGGGGTGGACCAGACGACCATTGCGCGCCGACTCGCGGCGCTGGAGCGGCGAATCGGGGCTGCGCTTTTCGACCGCATCGGCGGACGGCTCACGCCGACGCCGGTGCTTGCCACGGTGCTCGACCGGCTGCGGACGATTTCGGAGGAGGCGTCACTGTCGATGGCGGCGCTGAAGCGGGCGACGGCAGAGCTTCACGGCCACGTGCGCGTGACGAGCGTCAGCTTCGTTCTCGCCCACATCATTGCGCCGGCGCTCTGCGACCTCGAGCGCAGCCATCCCGGCATCACCCTCGACCTCGTGGCTGACGACCAGGCACTGAGCTTCGAGCGCCGGGAAGCCGACATTGCCGTGCGCCTCGGACGCACCGGTGAGGACACGACGCGGATCAAGCGCATCGGCGCGATCCGCTTCCGGCTCTGCCGCCCCGCCGGCCTTCCGCCGGGCGAGCACCCGATCGTGCGCTACCGCGATACGCTGGCGCGTGTGCCGGAAATGCTGGCACTCGACCGGGCGAGGCCGAGGGCTCGCGTGGTGCTTACCGCCGACAAGCTGGAGATCCTGGCCGAGGCGGCGCTTGCGCTCGGCGCCGAGGTGATGCTGCCGGAACTCTCCGCCCGGCACGATCCGCGCTTCGAAATCGTCGACAAAGCGGTGGCCGCGGCCGACCGGCCGGCCTATCTGATGATCCATCCCGAAAGGGCACGCGTGCCGAGTGTCGCCGCGGTTGCCGCCTTCATGGAGGCGGCTGTGCGCGGCTGGCGATAGCGGCGCCAACCACCCGCGGTCGTCACAGCCGCGGCCGCAGGTAAATGCTGCTGAACCTACTATCCGCTCCCAGGGAAAAGCCCCATTCGAGCGCACCATTGGCGAATTGCACTTCGTAGACATCCGAGCCGTCCTGCGAGACACCCTTGAAGGTGAGGGACTGTAAGGGCCCGAGGCGCGTGAGTTCGGCCTGAACGAAGGTGGACTGGGCTCGAGCGAGCTCGGCGAGCGGCGGGCACATCCGGTCGTAGTCGGGCTCCCCGCGCTGATGCTCCGCGATCAGCCGGCGCAGCAACGCCTCGCTGTCCGGAAGAGGCTGCTTGTCGCGAATGCGCCTCTCCAGCGCATCCGCCGCGCTTTTGGCTGCTGTCGCTTCGAGGCGTGGTGCCGGCTGCTCGTAGCCGTTCTGATGCAGCACGAGGCCGGTGACGCGACCTTCGCCATCGCGGACAAAACTGAGCTGGGCCGGCACGACCTTATAGAAAAACCGGTCCTCGCCTTCGGCGTAGATTTGGATTGCCGGCTGACCGGTGAGCTGTGCCGTGAGGCCGCCGTCGCGGCGGCGAACGGTCATGACGGCGCCGAAGTCGAACTGGTAGTCGCCCTCGTAGGCCGGAAGAAGCGACGGCGCGATCGGTACTTCCTTGCGCGGCTTTGCCTGCTCGTATCGGCGCCAGGCGACGGCGTCGGATGAGGCATCGGTCATTTTCGTCTCCTTTGCTATGTCGATGAGCTCAGTGATCGAAACGCTTTCGCCGGCAGCGATTTTCCGCCGCGATGCGGCGATCAGATTCAGGCTGCGTTCGACACGTTCGCGCAGGTCGATGAGCGTGGATTGCTGCAGGGCGAGCGTGCGGTCGAGATCGGCTGTCTGACCATCCAGCAGCGCTGTGATCCTGGAAAGGCTAAGGCCCAGCCGCTTCAGGGCGACAATCTCGTTGAGGCGAGCGAACTCCTCGGCGCCGTAGAGCCGCCAGTTCTTGGCTGTTCGTCGCGGCGAGATGAGGCCGCGGCTCTCGTAGACGCGAAGCGCCCGAACGGTCAGTCCGAGGCGTTCGGCACATTCGGCGGCGCTCAGCCATTGGTTTTCGTCGGGTTGTCCGGTCATGCGGCCTCCGTTCGCGAATTCCTTCTAAGGTATGACCTCGGGTCTGGCTCAAGAGGGGAGGCGCTATTATTTTGATTGGGCCACAGACGCATACTACCTCGCACTTCACCGGCGAAACTTCTCCGGTTCTGCAAAATCGCCTTGACGCCCTACGTCGGTCCAACTAAAACGACGCGAACCGTACCGTACGGTACTGATGGAGCGATTGCGAAGTGCAAAACGTCTTGGAGAGCGGAGGGGCGAGTGCCGCAAGCGGCCTGACCGAGCGTCAGGGCGCCGTGCTCGAGCAAGCGCTGAGACTGCTCGTCGACGGTGGCGAGAAGGCGCTGACGACGGCGGGCATCGCGCGGGCCGCCAATTGCTCCAAGGAAAGCCTCTACAAATGGTTCGGCGATCGCGACGGGCTGCTTTCGGCGATGATCAGCTACCAGGCGAGCAAGGTCAGGACACTCGACGTATCCGCCGGGGCGCTCGATGCGGAAGGCCTGCGCCGGCATCTCGTTGCCTTTGCCAAGGACCTGCTCGCCGTGCTCGCCGGCGACGTGTCGCTGGCGCTGAACCGGTTGGCGATCGGCCAGGCGAGCCGCGAGGGATCGAAGCTCGGCCACATGTTGCAGGAGCGCGGCCGCCGCCAGATTGGCCGGCGCGCCGGCGCGTTGCTCGAAGCCGGCCGCAAGGCGGGGCTTCTCGTCTTCCATGATGCCGAGGAGGCCTATGGTGCGCTTTACGGTCTCATCGTTTCCGACTGGCATTTGCGGATGCTGCTCGGCGAGGAGCCAGGCGAAATGAAGAAGGGTTTCAGCCGCAGGGCGGAGCGGGCGGTCGACGCCTTTCTTTCGCTCTACGGCAAGAAAGGGTAGCGGCGGGTCTCAAACGGACGCATAAGCCTTTGCGAAGATCAAGTGATCTTCCGGGTCGTGCGTTTGGGCCAGCCAGTGGAACAACAGACCAGCAAAGGGAAGGAAAATTCGATGCGCGTCTATTACGATCGTGATGCCGATCTGAACCTGATCAAGTCCAAGAAGGTCGCCATCGTCGGCTATGGCAGCCAGGGCCGCGCCCATGCGCTGAACCTCAAGGACTCCGGCGCCAAGGAAATCCGCATTGCGCTGAAGCCGGGCTCGGCAACCGCCGCCAAGGTCGAGGCCGACGGTCTTTCGGTTCTCTCGGTCGCGGAAGCCGCCAAGTGGGCCGACCTCATCATGATGGCGACGCCGGACGAGCTGCAGGCCGACATCTACAAGGGCGAGATTGCCGACAACATCCGCGACGGCGCGGCGATCGCCTTCGCGCACGGCCTCAACGTCCATTTCGGCCTGATCGAGCCCAAGGCCTCGGTCGATGTCGTCATGATCGCGCCGAAGGGCCCGGGCCACACGGTTCGCGGCGAATACCAGAAGGGCGGTGGCGTTCCCTGCCTCGTTGCCGTTCACCAGAACGCTTCCGGTAACGCGCTTGACCTCGCGCTCTCCTACGCCTGCGGCGTCGGTGGCGGCCGCTCGGGCATCATCGAAACCAACTTCAAGGAAGAGTGCGAAACCGATCTCTTCGGCGAGCAGGTCGTTCTCTGCGGCGGTCTGGTTGAGCTCATCCGCGCCGGTTTCGAAACGCTGGTCGAAGCCGGCTATGCGCCGGAAATGGCCTATTTCGAGTGCCTGCACGAAGTGAAGCTGATTGTCGACCTGATCTATGAAGGCGGCATCGCCAATATGAACTACTCGATCTCCAACACCGCCGAGTGGGGCGAATACGTCACCGGCCCGCGCATCATCACCGAAGAAACCAAGGCCGAGATGAAGCGCGTTCTCAAGGACATCCAGACCGGCAAGTTCACCTCGGAATGGATGCAGGAGTATCGCTCCGGTGCTGCCCGCTTCAAGGGTATCCGCCGCGTCAACGACGCCCACCAGATCGAGGAAGTCGGCGCGAAGCTGCGCGGCATGATGCCCTGGATCGGCAAGAACAAGCTGGTCGACAAGGCAAAGAACTAAGCCTCACCTCCCAAGAGGCGAAGAAAGCCGGGGCATGTGCCTCGGCTTTCTTTTTGCTAATGCAGGTCGCCTAAAAGTGTGCAGCGGTTTTGGGACAACGATATGCATAAAAACAAGACCTAAAGCGCGTCGCATGAGTCCGATTGAACGCGACGCCTTTAGCCGATTTCCGCAGCACGTGGGTCGTCGGTTAATCCGGTCGCCGCGACTCTCCACCGCAAGCGGCTCTCTGCGTCGACGGCGATTATCACACGCGTTCCGTCCTTGATCCGTTTGCGGAGAATGCCCCGATGCTGCGGTTCGGTTTGCAGCCGCATTCCTTCAGAGGCATTCTGCAACTCGGACCGCGCAATGCCGAGTTCGCGGGCGAGCAGCCGGTCCATGCGGAGGCCGGTGGCGAAAGGCACCGCGAGACCGATTTCCAGCGACGCCCAAGTATCGCACTCGCTCAGCACCTCCTTGCGAACGTCGGGGTCGGCGCATTCGTCGATAGATTGCGCTCTCCGCCTCAAAGCATCGAGATCGAACGCCCAGCCGCGTACAAGATCCGGGTCGTTGGATTGCAGCGCCTCCAACGTCGCGCCATCGAGATCGCGGATGTTTCGGCGCTCGAAGATCGGCCGGTTCCAGGTGTTGCCGCATGTGATGCATCTGTAGATCAGCCAGGCATCGAGCGTCCTGCCGTTGGCGTTGAGCCTGATCTTGCCGCTCGAGCGGAAAGATCTCACGCCTCCACATCCACTGCAGGCAATTCGCGGTTCAGGGGGAGTTCGAGGAATAATGGTCCAGCGGACCCGAAGAATATTGCACATGTCGTCTCGGTCTTCCGTTCGGAAGTTCGTCGAGACGACGGTCGGAGAAAGCCCTCACGGGCACGGTGTGGCGTTGTTTCGGGCGGCTGAAGAGCTGAGACGCAGAGATTGCGCGTGGCACATCGGACAAGGCCAAACCGGTCTCAGACCAACCACCCGACGAACGCAATCATGCGTCGACAGCAACAGCTGTGCGGCACACGGGGTGAAAATGGATGAGACCGGTATTTACGACGGCAAAATAGAACCTCGATGCCAATGCTCTTCGGTACGAACCTGTACCAGACAATAGCGGACAATTTAAGCATGCCCGTCAGACTGGCGGAGCTCGGACGCTGAGGAGCTTCAACCAGAAAATTTCTTAGGGTAACCAGCGAGCAAAATTAGTTCACTGTTTCATTGAAACGGTGAAATGCTCTAACTGCTGAAAGCTGCGCAATTCCAACGGAAGGCCGTCACGCACTTTCCTGGAAGTGCACCGTGCCGATCGCGCGACGTGCAGTGGAAGGCCCCAGCGTGCGTCGGCCTTCGCGGCCGTTACATCGGGTCATTGCCCTTCATGGCGTTGGACATGTGGCTTTTGCACTTGTCCTGGTCGTTCGCCGCCATGGCTTCCTTCGCCATAGCCAGTTCCTTCTGGGCATGCTCCTTCCGCGCCGAGTCGGTGACCTGGCTTACGTCGGTTTCGAGCTTCGTCATCGCCGCCTGGTCGCACTTGATATCGGCCTGTGCAAAAACGGGTGACGCCACAGCCGTGAAAATGGCAGCCGCAACCAGCACTTTGTTCAACATGGTCGAATCTCCAATGTTCTTGCTCGCACTTCGCGTGCGGTACGTGAGGTTCAAACCACTATCCGCCAGTTCGGTTCCCCCAAAACTGGCCAGGCATCCAGGATGCGCGCGCGAGAGGCAGCGTTGGGGGAAGATCGCCGCCTCGTGAGCGAGGAAGCGGTTCGTGCCACTCGATCGGGTCAATCGCGATAGAAATTCCGCGGCCACTTGTGCGCGCGCAGTTTCTCCCGCTCACCGGCGGGAAGGCCGCGTCCGTCGCCGATCGCGCAATTGCGCTCGACATTGCGAATCGAGCGCATGCCAGGGATAACGGTCGAAACGGCAGGATGGCTGAGTACGAAGCGGAGCGCCGTTTCGGCGAGCGCGTCGGGTGCGATCGCCAGGTCCTCGACGATTTTTTGCGCGCGTTCCTCGACTTCGCGCTTGCGGTCGCCGCGGAAATAATTGGCCCTGAAGTCTCCCTCCGGGAAGACGGAGTCGGCGCGAATCTGTCCTGTCAGGCCGCCCTCGTCGAGGGCCACCCGGA
The DNA here is from genome assembly GCF_020193655.1 of Ensifer sp. IC3342. Classification (GTDB taxonomy): domain Bacteria; phylum Pseudomonadota; class Alphaproteobacteria; order Rhizobiales; family Rhizobiaceae; genus Sinorhizobium. The sequence goes on along the minus strand of NZ_JADYVE010000016.1, from coordinate 84,480 downwards.
CGATCACGCCGACATTGTGGCGCTCGCAGGCCGGGAACAGCTTCTCCTCTGGCGTCTGCTCGAAGATGTTGTAGATCACCTGCACGCTGTCGACGACGCCGCTTTCGATGAGGGCGAGGGCGTTTTCCGGCTCGTAATCGTTGATCGACACGCCGAAGAAACGGATCTTACCGTCGCGCTTCAACCGCTCGACTGCCGAGAGCCAGTCGCCACGGCCGACCCACTCGTCCGACCAGACGTGAAACTGCTGCACGTCGATGGTGTCGACGCCGAGGTTCCTGAGGCTCGTCTCGGTGCAGGCGATAACGTGGTCGGCGGGGAAGCCGTCCTCGACCGGCGTGCTGGGGCGGGCAGGCCACGTCCTGTTTTTCGGCGGGATCTTGGTCGCGATGTGGATCGTCTCCGAGCGCTCCTTCAAGAGCTTGCCGACCAGCCTTTCGCTGTGCCCCTCGCCATAGCCGAGTGCCGTGTCGATGAAGGTGAGGCCCAGGTCGATCGCCCGGTTGAGCGCGCGGGCTGACTCCTCGTCGTCGGCGCCCCGCCAGCCGCTGTTGCCGATGCCCCAGGCACCGTACCCGATTTCGGAAACGCTGAGGCCGGTGCGGCCGAGTGTTCTGTAGTGCATGGCTTTTCTCGCAAGTGGGGGTGAAACGGGGCGATCCGGAACGATCGGTTCTGCAGGTCGCCTTCTACCTAGGTTTCGGGCAAGGGAAGTCAAACAAGGCCGCGGCGCCACATCGAGGGCGAGTTCATGGGGCAGGGGGCTAGTTCCTGTCGACCGGCTTCGAGCGCATGCGCGAGACGGTCTCGCGCTCGGCGCGCTTGCAGCGCATCGGCGGCAGGCCGCGGTCCATCAAGTCCATGTCCTCGAGCACCATGTCCCCCATGCGCTTGAAGGCGACATCGAGGGCGCCGGCCCGATGCGCCGAACGGAGGAAGCCGGGCAGCGTGCGGACGGGATGATCGAGGCCAAGCGGCTCCTCCGGAAAGACATCGCTGGCGGCAACGATGTGCTTGCTGCGCACCGCTTCCATCAGCGCCTCGAAATCCACGACGCCGGCCCGGCTGAGCAGGATGAAGGCGGCGCCCCTCCGCATCTTCGCGAAGGCGTCGGCGCCAAGAAAACCCTGGTTCTCGCTCGTGACCGAGGCAACGACGAAGACGAAGTCGCTTCCGGTGAGGATCTCGTCCAACGAGGCCGGCTCCACGCCGTGCTCGATCAGCATCGAGGGCGGCAGCCAGGGATCGAAGACCCGCGTGCGCGTGCGGAAGCCCGAAAGCAGGCGGTTCAGCGCCTTGCCGAGGTCGCCGAAGCCGATGATGCCGACGTCGGCGCCGGAGATGAGCCGCGCGATGCGGTTACCGTCGCCGCCCCACAATTCCTCGCCTTTGCGGAACGCGAGATCCGCATCGACGATATCGCGCGCGAGATTGATTGCCATGGCAAGGCCAAGCTCTGCCACGGGTTCGGCGAAGACCGCGCCGGTCGTCACCACATGGATGCCGCGCTCGAACAACGTCTCGTAGGGCATGTTGTTGATCAGGTTCGTCTCGACATTGAAGACGCAGCGGAGCGACTTCATCCGGGCGAGTAGCTCGCCCGAAATCGGCGGTTGGCCGATGATGTAGCGGGCCTCGGCCAGAATGTCGTCGGGTAGCCCCGCAATGCCGCTGTCGGTCGTCTCGACGATCCGGTAGCCGGCGCGGAGGCGGGCGAGCGAAGGCGGAGCGAAAATGAGCTCGAGCGTACGCGGTTCCGGTACGCTGATCACCAGCGGCAGCGAATTGTCGGACATGGCTTCTTCCCTCCCGGTCGGCTCCTTCCGATGCATTCGGTACATGTACCGCTGACGCACAGGTTGTACGCCGAATGAAACGATTTACAATACGGAAAAATCGATTTATCGCTTGTTGTGCGACACTCGGCAGACTGCTTGCTCTCGGGAGGAGAGGATGGTTCATCGGGAAGCGCATGCGCGGCGACCGTCGATCCACGACGTGGCAAACAGCGCCGGTGTCTCTGCCGCGACGGTGTCGAAAGTCCTCCAAGGTGTCGCGACGGTGAAGCCCGAGAACGTCCAGCGCGTATTCGACGCGGTGGAACAGCTCGGCTATCGCGTCGATCCGCTCGCCTCGGACCTGAGGCGCGCCAAGCGGCGTATCATCGGCGCGATCGTTCCGGAATTCGAAAGCGAATTCTTCGGCTCCATGATCACGCAGCTCGAACGGCTGGCCGAGCAGCGCGGCTATGCGCTCGTCGCGGCGTCGAGCCGGGAGTCGGAAGCACGGGAAAAGGAAATCCTCGCCCGCATGCATGACTGGCGCGTCTCCGGTGTCGTGCTGGCGCCGGTGCGCAACGAGCACGGGCCTGCGGCGGGCTTCATGAAGAAGAACGGCATGACCGGCGTGTTGATCGACCGGGTGCTCGCGGACGATGCCTTCGACACGGTTTCGGCCGACAGTGTTTCTGCGAGCGCCGAGGTGGCGCGCGAGCTGGTCGAGAGGGGCCACCGCCATATTCTCGTGCTGGGTCTCGGCGAGCAGGCGGCGACGGTTCGCGCCCGACTGGAGAGTTTTCGCGAGCGCGCGCTGCAGCTCGCCCCGGACACCCGCGTCGATGTGATCCTTTCGGAAAGCGACGTCGAGCCGCTGCGATCCGCGCTGCGGGACTATTTCGCCAAGGGCGAGCGGCCGACCGCTGTCTATTCGCTGTTCTTGAGGGGCACGCTGGTGGCGCTCAGCGAATTCCGCCGGCGCGGCTGGCACTGCCCGAACGACATTTCGCTTGTCGGCTTCGACGACGCCGAGTGGATGCAGGTGACATGGCCGGCGATCGCGGCGGTCGTGCAGCCGGTCAGGCAGATCGCCATCCAAGCGATGGACGCGCTGTTTCGCCGGATCGAGGGAGAAGGCGGGCCGCCAATAGCGCGGCTCGAACCATGCAAGGTCTTGATGCGGGAATCCGTTGGGTCGCCAGGTAGCGGACCGCATTCCGGGGGAGGAAAACGACAATGACCCCGATTGTCGAAGACGGAAGGCAAGCGCCGGATCTGGCTGAAACTCACGGTGCGTGACATCAACTGGAGGAAACGATGCAACCATTTTTCGCGAGGATAAATCGATTTACTTTGGCGTTGGGCGTTGCAATGGCCTTCGCCGCACCCGCTATCGCCGAAGATGGCGAATACGGCGTCCTGATGAAAACGCTTGCCAATCCGTTCTGGGGCGCCATGGCCCAGGGGGTCGAAGATGGCGCCAAGGAAGCCGGCGTGAAATATTTCCTGCAGGCCGCCGAAAGCGACCAGGCGGCCGAGCCGCAGCTCAACCTCTGCAACACGATGTTGGAACGCAAGCCAGTGGCGATGATTACAGCCGCCATCAACTCTACGAACCTCTTGCCGTGCCTCAAGGCGGCGCAGGACGCCGGCATCAAGGTCGTCGATCTTGACGGCAATCTCGACCAGGCCGTGCTCGACAAGGAGGGCATAAAGATTACCTTCCGCATCGGCTCGGACAATGTCGCGGCGGGCGCGCAGGGCGCCGACTACCTCGTCGAAAAGCTCGGCAAGGATGCCAAAGGGCCGGTGCTGGTGATCGAGGGCCTGTCGGGCAACGTCACCGGGCAGAGGCGCGCTCAAGGGTTTGCGGCACGGCTAAAGGAACTCGCGCCCGGTCTCGAGGTCGTCGCCTCGCTCCCCGGCGATTGGGACCGCGGCAAGGCGGCTTCGATCACCAACGACATCTTGACCCGCAACCCGGACCTCGTCGGCATCTTCGCCGCCAATGACGGCATGGCGCTCGGCGCCGTCGAGGCGGTCTATGCCGCCGGCAAGGGTGACCAGGTGACGATCATCGGCGTCGACGGCAACTCCGATGCAGTGAAGTCGATCAAGGACGGCAGGCTCAATGCCTCGGTCGCCCAGCTTCCCTATCTCGTCGGAAAACAGGCGGTAGAAAACGTCAAGAAGTCGATTGCGGGCGAAAGCGTCACGGCGGATATCGCCGTGCCTACGCTGGTGCTGACCAAGGACGTGCTCGATGCCGGCAAGGAGCCGATGCTTCAATACGTCAAGTGAGCTTTGCCGAACCGGCTGGCGCCATACTACGCCAGCCGTCTTCTGCTGCAGGTAGGTGGGAACCATGATACATGAAACGGCGCAGTCCGGCCTCTGGGCGCGGGCACAACGAACATCGGTCGAACAACTGCACATACGGCTGGAGTCCTTCATCGTTCTGATCGTGCTCAGCGCCATCATGGCGGTGCTGTCGCCGTTCTTCCTGTCGCTCAGCAATTTCCTCAACATCCTGCTTGCCACCTCGACGATCGGCGTACTGGCGATCGCCGCCACCTATGTCATCGGGTCCGGCGGGCTGGACCTGTCGCTCGGATCGGTAATGGGGCTTTCGGGCGTCGCGGGCGCCTATGTCGCCGTCAATCTTGGCGCGCCTTCGCCCATCGGGCTCGCCGCCTGCGTCCTGGCGGGGGCGGCGGCCGGTTATGTCAATGGCCAGCTGATCACGCGCGCCTTCGTCCCGGCGTTCATCGTGACGCTCGGCATGCTGGGGTTGGCGCGCGGGCTGGCGCTTGTCATTTCCGACGGCCGGGTGATCTATGGCCTGCCGGCCGTGATGGTCTATGTCGGCCAGGGGCGGCCGCTTGGCATTCCGATGCCGGTGATCATCTTCGTCATCACCGCAATCGTCGCCCATTGCGTCCTCGCCTATTCGAAATTCGGTCGGCACACCATGGCGCTCGGGGACTCCGAAAGTGCCGCGCGCGCCGCGGGTATCCGCGTCGAGCGGCACAGGCGCATCCTCTACACGCTGTCCGGCGCGCTCGCCGGGCTCGCGGGCATGCTGTTCATGGCGCGCATCAACTCCGGCGATCCGACGGCGGGCCTCAATTACGAGCTGACGGCGATAACCGCGGCCATCATCGGCGGCACCAATCTCTTCGGCGGCCGCGGCTCCATCCTCGGCACCATGATCGGCGCACTGATCATGGGCGTGCTGCAGAATGGGCTCAACCTGCTCGCGGTGCAGTCCTATTACCAGCAGATGGCGATCGGCGCGGTACTGATCCTCGCGGTTTTCATCGACCAGTATCAGGTGCGCAAGGAGAGCCGCGTATGACCCTTCTGACCCTCTCCGGCATCCGCAAGAGCTTTGGCGCGGTCGACGTCCTGCATGGCGTTGATTTATCCGTCGACAAGGGTGAGGTGGTCGGCCTCGTCGGCGACAACGGCGCAGGCAAGTCGACGCTGATGAAGACGATCACCGGCATCTACCGGGCCGATGCCGGCTCGATCGAGTTCGACGGCACGGATGTGTTGCCGCTCGACCCCGGTGCGCGGCGCGAACTTGGCATCGAGATGATCTATCAGGACCTGTCGCTGGCAAAACAGCAGGACGTGGCGAGCAATATTTTCCTCGGACGCGAACCGACCCGAAAACTGTTCGGTCTCTTCCCCGGCTTCATCGACAAGGCCCGGATGGACCGGGAGGCGGCAAGCATCATCGCGCGGCTCGGCGCCCACCTGCCATCGATAAACCGGTCGGTCGGCTCCTTTTCGGGCGGCCAGCAGCAGACAGTAGCGATTGCCCGGGCGCTTACCTTCAATCCGAAGCTTGTCATCATGGATGAGCCGACTGCCGCGCTTGCGGTGCGCGAGGTGCAGGGCGTGCTCGATCTCATCCGCCGGCTGAAATCGGAAGGCATTGCCGTGATCCTGATCTCTCACCGCCTGAACGACGTGCTTGCGGTCACCGACCGAATCGTCGTCCTGCGTCACGGGCGGGCCGACGCAAATCTTGCCACCGCCAGAACCAGCATGAGCGAGGTCGTCAGCCGCATCGTCGGTGGCGGTGATCTCTCGGCTGCGGCCATGCACGAACAACGGGGCTGACTTCATGAATATCTTCGGACTGCACACTTTCGCAATCGCTCCGGTCTGGGATCTCACGCGCATCGAGCCGCAAATGGACCGCCTCAAGGAGCTCGGCATCGGGCTTCTGGAAATTCCGCTGCTAAGGCCGAGGGAAATCGACACCCGGCGGACGCGTGCCTTTGCCGGCCATTACGGCGTCGAGCTCATACCGTCGCTCGGGCTGCCCCGAGCACTCGACATCGTCGCACACCCGCAGGACGGGCTCGACTTCCTGGAGCCCGCCTTCCGGGTCTGCGCGGAGGTCGGCAGCTTCGGTCTCGCCGGCGTTACCTATGGCTCGATCGGCAAGACCACGGGCCGTGCGGCGACGACCAGGGAGATCGACGGCATGTGCCGGTTTCTCGAACGGGCGGCGAAGGCGGCGCGGTCGCACGGACTGAAGCTTGGGATCGAGCCCTGCAACCGCTACGAGACTCACCTCGTCAACCGCGGCGTAGACGCCGCGCGGATCGTCGAGCGGATCGGTGCCGACAATATCTTCATCCATCTCGATACCTATCATATGCATATCGAGGAGGAGAGTTTTGCCGCCGGCTTCGAAGCGGCGGCGCCCTATCTCGGCTATGTGCATGTCTCTGAGGCGAACCGCGGCGTGCCCGGACGCGGCATGCTGAACTGGCCCGCCTGCATGAAGGCGATCGCCGATATCGGCTACGAAGGCCCGATCACGCTCGAGAGCATGAACTATGTCGACCAGGACATCGCGGGAGGGCTGGCAATCTGGCGACCGGTCGCCGAAGACCCGCGGGACGTCATCGAAGTCGGCCTGCCGTTCCTGCGCGAGACGGCCCGGGCGGCGGGCCTGCGACTGGGCTGAAGGCCGAACAGGCTGACGGAGTGATCGTCGGTTCCAGAGATTTTTGCGCACTCCCGGTCCCGGGCACGACTTCAAAAAGGCGATTGCTACGTTACCTATTATGGCGTCCAGTAACGTTGCCCGACGGGAAGACGAACGATGAGTGCCGGTCCCTGGAGCGAGTGTGTTGTTGTAAGATCTCGCGACGGCAGTTTGGCATTTGTGTCGACCACAAGTGAGGCCCTCTCCATGCTGCAGGAGGCTTGGCCGCAACGGAAAGGACCCGCCTATCACGCTGCTGTTGGCGCCTGCGAGGAAGTGCTGAACGGCCATCTGCCGCCTTATGTCGCGCGGATCGCGTTTCTGGACGCCTGCAGGGAAGCCGGTATTGCCGTTGCGCCATAGCCGTTGTGGGAACCATCAGGTCAGGGGAAGCCGATTTTGCGCTTCGGCGTATCAGAAAGATTTGAAAATGTTCGGCATTTCCTGCATCTTTCCTCCTCTCAGACCAAATCCGTCAGGCAGAATGGATGAGTCCCGGGCTTAGACTCAGCTGCGACGGCTCGAATGGTTTCGTTTCTCCCGCAACAGGTGGAGGCCCAGATGCGCGCCGATGAAATCATGACGACAAACGTGGCGACGATCAGCACGGCAAGCAGCGTACGTCACGCGATCGAAACCATGGCGACGAAGGGGCTGAGCGGCCTGCCCGTCATCAATGATGATGGCGCGGTCGCGGGCATGCTGACGGAAGGCGATCTCCTGCGACGGATCGAGCTTGGGACGGGGCGAGGCGTGGCTGCGGCCGAGAGCGCCCTTGTCGATCTCGAACGCTACATCCGCAGCAACAGCTGGCGTGTCAGCGATCTGATGTCGACGGAGGTTTTCACGGTCGGCCGCGACGCGCCGATCGGCGCCGTTGCCGAACTGATGTTCAAGCACAGGATAAAGCGCGTGCCGGTCGTGGAAAATGGCATGCTGGTCGGCATCATCAGCCGCGTCGATCTTTTGCGCGCCATCGTCGACGTTCCGGGTGAGGGAACGGTCAGGGGGGACGAGGCGCTCGCCGTCGCAATCCGCGCGCGCCTTCGCTCCGACCTCGGCCTCGATCCGGATAGGATCAAGGTCTCCGTGGAAGCCTGCCACGCCGTGCTTGAAGGCAAGGTGAAGAACGAGCTGGAGCGTCGTGCCATCAAGGTGTTGATGGAAAATATCAACGGCGTCGAGAGCTATGTCGACAGGCTCGTCGTGGAACAGGAGATTTAGCGGCCCGCGTTCTTGATCTTGGAGACTGCAGGGCTCCGTGCGCGGTTGAGGCGTCCGCCGCGAAAGTAAGAATCTTGTCGTGATGCAAGTGAAGGCCTGCCCCCGAGGCGGCGTTCCAATGTGCTCTCAGTACGGGCACGACAGTCGCGCGATGGCGCAGAGGGTCATCCGCGGAATTGACAAATGCGGTTGCAGCTGACAATTCCCTCTTACCACCTGTGGTCCTCGTTGCGAGGACCGATTACCAAGGACGCCGCCCTTGTTTGTCGCACATTTTACCCGCCGGATATCTTCTGACGCGCCAGATGGCGAGGAAGCGCGAAACGGCTTGGCGCGGACTGCTCGCGGTCGGTCTGCTTTGCTCCGTCTTGCCGGACTTCGATCTCATCTATTTTTATCTGGTCGATCATCGGCGAACGCTGCACCACGACTACTGGACCCACACGCCGCTATTTTGGATTGCAACCGCGGCGGTCATCGGCCTGGTGCTCCTGTTTTCCGGCAAGCGCGAACGGCTGATATTCGTATGGGCCGGCCTCCTCAACATCCTTCTGCATCTCGCAATGGATTCCGTGGCCGCGGACATCAGATGGTTTTATCCGCTCTCGGAGGCGCGGCTGAATCTCGTCCACATCCCCGCCCGCTATAGCCCCTGGTTTCTGAACTTCCTTCTGCATTGGACATTTGCCGTCGAGCTCATGATCCTCGTTGCCGCGATCGTCGTGCTCCTCAAGAGTCGCCGGAGGCGAGGGTTTGCGACGAGCCCAGCAACGATAAGTTGACTGAGGGGAAGAAGCTGGTGCATCCTGCCGGCCGTCAAGACATGCCTGCATAGTATTCCGGGTCGCGTGGACCCCGCAGGCAGATGAAGCGCGTGCACATTGCGTACGTAGCGTCCGACTTGGCGCGACGCTGCAGATTTCGACTCATAGCAATCATTCACAATCGCCGCAGCATTCGGGGAATCTGTTCGGAGGGCACTGTGAAGAGAAGCATGAAATTCCGCGTGGCCGTCTTCGCGGCCATGCTCGCCGCAACTGTTGCCCTGCCGGCTGAGGCAGCCGACCTGGTGATCGCCATGCCCAACTGGCCGTCCGGACAGGCAACGGCCAATATCCTCAAATTGAGCATCGCCAAGAAGTTCGGGCTCGATGCGGAAGTGCGCGAACTCGGGACGATCAACGCCTTTGTCGGGCTCGACAAGGGCGAGGTCGACATCCAGCCTGAGGTCTGGCGGCCGAATTTCGAGGATCTCATCAAGAAATACGTGACCGACAAAGGCGCGGTCGTCTTGAGCGGGCGCGCCGTGCCGGCCTGGCAGGGCCTTTGCGCCACGCCCGAGGCGGCCGCTGCCGGCCTCAAGACGATCGCCGATCTCAGCGACCCGGCAAAGACCGCGGTGCTCGATACCGACGGTGACGGACGCGGCGAAGTTTGGATCGGCGCGCCGACTTGGCTTTCGACGGGGATAGAACGGGTGAGGGCGAACAGCTATGGTCATGCCACGAACCTGACGCTCGTCGAGGCCGAGGAAGACGTGGCGATGGCGGCGGTCGACGCGGCGGTCGCGACCGCGCGGCCGATGGTGTTCTATTGTTATGCACCGCATCACGTCTTCGAGTTGCACAAGCTCACGCGCATCGAGGAACCGGCGCATGATCCGGCGAAGTGGAAGATCGTGCCGGCAGACGATCCTCTGTGGGTCACCAAGTCGAGCGCGGCAACCGCCTGGGATGCCGCTCATTTCCACATCGCCTATGCCGCCGCCTTCGGCAAGAAGCATCCCGATATCGCGAAGTTCCTGGAACAGGTGGATTTCTCGCCGGAAGAGGTGACGGCGATGAGTTATGCGCTGGAGGTGGAGCGCCAGACGCCCCCCGACTACGCGAAGAAATGGGTCGACGGCAACGCAGCACGCATAGACGGGTGGGCAAAGCAATGACGATGATCCGGGATAGTCTTGAGGCCGAGGTAAATCATGGCGGGACGATGCGGAAAATCGGCTTGATCGTGCTTGCCGCGGGCCTCTGCCTCGGGCCGCTGGCGGCGCTCGCCGCGACGCAGATCTACGACGCCCGCACGAAGAAATGGGTCGACTACGACAAGCGCAAGGCACGGCAGTATTTTGCGCATAACAAGCAGGTTCCCGAGGCCTTTCGCAGGCAGGTCGTGCCGTTCCGTACGGCCGAGCCGCCCGGCACGATCATCATCGATGGCAACCAGCATTTTCTCTATCTCGTCCAGCCCGGCGGCCAGGCGATCCGCTACGGCATCGGCGTCGGACGCGAGGGCTTCGGCTGGGCGGGCATCGTCCGCGTCGGGCGCACGGCCGAGTGGCCGACCTGGACGCCGCCGCCCGAGATGGTGGCGCGTGACCCGAACGCGGCGAAATGGGCAGCCGGCATGCCGGGCGGGCCGGACAATCCGCTCGGGGCGAGGGCGCTCTATCTCTATGAGGGCGAGAACGATACGATCTACCGCATCCATGGCACGGTGGAGCCCTGGACGATCGGTCTCGATGTTTCCTCCGGCTGCATCCGGATGAACAATGACGACATCATCGATCTGCATTCTCGCGTCAAAATCGGCGCGAAGGTCATCGTGCTGATGCAGGGGGCGGCGCTCTACAAAGGCGTTTGAAAATGGCCAGCGAAGGCGATTTCTGGAGGTGAGGATTTGTCGACGAGCAATTTGAACGCATTTTCGATCGCGCGCTGCGCACTTGCTGTCGCCGGCGTCTCGCTTCTTGGCGGATGCCAGTCATCGACGCCTGAGCCGCAGAACATGGCCCGCACAAGCCTGCAAACTGCGCCCGCCGACCTGCAACTCATCTGCGCCAATGCGGTTGTCGCTCAAGCCAGCGGCGCCAGGGTTCTGCCGATGAGTTCGCGCCAGCTCGACGCGACGACCTACGCCGTCGATGTCGATGCCGGCGGGCGCAAGTTCAACTGCGTCGTCGACAGCAGCGGCAGCATCAAATCGGTGCAGCCGGCCTGAGACTTATCCCAGGAAAATCCGGTAGTGGTTTTCCGTCCGCCATTGCGCCGCGTCAAAATCAGCGCGTTCGGCTGCTTCAACGAAACGGCTGAACAACTTGCGGCGCGACCGCGCCATCAGGTTCCCCGTTTCATTTCTGCCATAGAACGGCGCATCGGAAATTGGGATGACTCCGCTGAAGAGGCAACGAACTTAACCGGTCCGCTTTTGTTCGTGTTTTGATGAATATATCGTTGTGCATCGCAGAATGTTATTGTGCGGCGCAAATCCTACGTTCCCTAAGCCAAGGTATTTCGAAATAACATTCTGCATATCTTCTTCCTCTGTATGCCAATTCGTGTTCTGATGTGTTGGTGGCAGGAGGAAGCGTAATGATGACGATTCTGCAGCACTTCGCTCTCTTCGATTTCTTCATCCTGGCTGGGATCTGTTTCCTGCTGATCTGCAGCTACTGGGACGAAGGGGAGGCCTGAAGGGCCAGTCAGACTAGGAAGCCTTGCAGACCTGGCGCGATCCGGCCTTCTTCACTATTGTTCTGCTGATATCGGTTTTGCGGCCGACACATGCAGCCAGTGGGTCGGCTCTCCGTCGTAGCCGCCGCCATCCGCTTCGCGAATCTCGACGTTCGTCCAGCCATTGTTGTACTGTCGCATCAACCACTCCCGCGAAGGATAATTGTAATAGCGCCCGAAGCGATCATGACCTTCGCCGTTTCCAGCCTTGAAGCTGGCGTGAAGTATCCCGCCGGCTTTCAGTGCGCGGAGAATGCGGGTGAGGACGTTGGAAAGATCGGCACGTGGCACATGCAGGAGGCATGCCTCCGCCCAGACCGCGTCGAAGGCATCGTGCCATCCGATCTCGTCGAACCGGACGACCTCGACCGGCCGACCGAGCAGACGCTCCGCCTCCGCTGCAAGCTCCGGCGAGCCGTCGGTTGGTGTCACATCGAATCCCTTGGCGAGCATATAGGCGCTGTCCTGTCCGCCGCCGCAGCCGAGCTCGAGAATCCTGGCGCCGGGTTCAAGTCTGGCGAGGAACCTGTCGAGGCGCACCGTCGGCGCCTTGCGTTCCCGATTTGCATAGGCCGCTGCGTTATCTCGGTAGAAGGCATTCGTCTCGTCGCTGGGCGGCGGCATCTCGTTTCCCTCGTAGAACGCTATGCGCGCCTGATAAGCCGCGCCGCGACGTCGGACAAGTGCCAAGGGCGCGCGCGGGTGAGGGGATCTAGTGCGTGTCGCCAAAAAGTGTGAACGTCACGCGCTTTAGCGCGCGCTCAGCAGCGCATTGAACGTTTTCAGATCGACGTTTCCGCCGCTCAAGATAATACCAGCTCTCGCACCCGGGCAGGGTAGCACACCCTGCAATATGGCTGCCGCGGCCAGGCAACCGGTCGGCTCCACGATGATCTTCATGCGTTCGGCGAAGAACCGCATGGTCTCGACCAGTTGGGCGTCGGTGACGGTTACGATGTCGTCGACTGTGCGTTTCAGGATGGCGAAGTTGCGCTCGCCGATGTGGGTGACGATCGCGCCGTCGGCGATGGATCTCGGTGCTGGGATATGCACGACCTCGCCCTTCCTCAATGACTGCTGGCCGTCGTTGCCCGTCTCCGGCTCGACGCCAACAATCCTGCAGGCGGGTGAGAGCGCACGAGCGCTGAGCGCGCTGCCGGCGAGCAGGCCGCCTCCGCCGAGTGGCACGACGAGCAGGTCGAGTTCTCCGACTTCCTCGACCAGTTCCAGCGCGGCGGTACCCTGTCCCGCAATCACATCGGCATGATCAAAGGGGGGAATCAGCGTTGCGCTGCGCTCGGCGGCGATGCGTCGGCTGATTTCCTCGCGATCCTCGGTATACCGGTCATAGAAGTGGATCTCGGCACCATAAGCCTTCGTCGCCGCGATCTTTATCTCCGGCGCGTCCGTCGGCATCACGATCCTTGCCGGAACGCCTTGCAGTTTCGCCGCATAGGCGAGCGCCTGGGCGTGATTGCCGGAGGAGAAGGCCACGACACCGTTTCTCCGGGAAGATTCGTCGAGTGCCGCGACGGCGTTGTAGGCGCCACGAAACTTGAAGGCGCCGGCGCGCTGCAGGTTCTCCGCCTTGAAGAAGAGAGATGCGGCAGCCATTCCGTCCGCGGTCCGCGATGTCAAAACGGGGGTGCGATGCGCGGCGCCGGAAATGCGCGCCCGTGCCGCTTGAACATCCTCGAATGTTGGAATCCTGAGTGAAGCGGACGCTGATGAAGTGTCGTTCACGCAAACCTCCCGACGCGGTTCCTAACGGATCGGAAGAGCATAGCGCGCGATATCCGCGCGCGCTACGCCAGGGGTCAAGGTCTCACGTTACGTCACGCAAGTAACCATGCGGCAGAGACCGGTTTGTAAGCTGGGAGCCACGAAAAAAGAACTGATTTAGGTCAATAACGTTGACATAAATTAGCGGACGTGATCCTGTCGCCGGACGATCGACAAGAAACACGGGACGTCGGAAAGCCGCTTCATCTTCCGCGGTCCCGTTCCCAAGACCTTGAGGAAACCGCCCATGCTGAATTGGGACCATATCTTCGCGACGCGTTCGAGCCGGATGCGCGCCTCCGAAATCCGTGAGCTTCTGAAACTGCTCGATCGTCCCGATATCATCTCCTTTGCCGGCGGCATTCCCGATCCCGAACTCTTCCCCGACGCGGAATTCAAGGCGGCCTACGCCGAAATCTTCGGCGGCCCGGCGGTCAGCGCGGCTCTGCAATATTCGGTAAGCGAGGGTTACCGGCCGCTGCGCGAGTGGCTGGCGAAGCAGATGGCAGCCCTCGGCATTCCGGCGACGGTCGATAATATCTTCATCACCTCCGGCTCGCAGCAGGGGCTCGACTATCTCGGCAAGCTGTTCCTGTCGCCGAAGGATACCGCGCTCGTCACATGGCCGACCTATCTCGGTGCGCTGCAGGCCTTCAATGCCTATGAGCCGACCTACGACCAGCTAAACCCCGGCGGCAACCGCACGCCTGATGCCTACCGCCAACAGGCGGCTGAGGCGGGCGGTCAGGTGAAGTTCGCCTATCTCTCCGCCGATTTCGCCAACCCCACCGGCGAGACGGTGGATCGTGCCGGCCGCGAGCGCGTCCTCGACCTCGCAGAAGAGCTCGACATTGCGGTGATCGAAGATGCGGCCTATCAGTCGCTGCGCTACGACGGCGAGCCGATCCCGCCGATCCTGGCGCTGGAAATCGCGCGCAAGGGCGACATCAACAGCGCCCGGACAATCTATTGCGGCAGCTTCTCCAAGACGCTGGCGCCGGGCCTTCGCGTCGGCTGGGTCTGCGCCTCCGAAACGGTGATCCGCAAGCTGGTGCTGATGAAGCAGGCGGCGGATCTGCATTCCTCGACCATCAACCAGATGGCGATCTGCACTGTTGCCGAACGCGGCTTCGACGAGCAAGTGGCGAAGATCCACAACGTCTATAAGCATCGCCGCAGCGCCATGCTGGCCGCACTCGAGAAATACATGCCGGCAGGGGTGACCTGGACCAAGCCGGAAGGCGGCATGTTCGTCTGGGTGACGCTGCCGAAGGGCACGGACGGTGCCGAGCTGCTGGCGAAATCGATCCAGACGGCGAAGGTCGCCTTCGTCCCCGGCCGCGCCTTCTTCGCCGATGGTTCCGGCGAGAACACGCTGCGCTTGAGCTTCTCCTGCGCCAACGACAAGATGATCGACGAGGGCATCCGCCGGCTCGGCAGCCTGATCCGCGGCGAGGTGGCCGAGGCGGCCTGAGTTCGTAAGCACGGCGAACATTTTGAGGGGCCCGGCGGAAACGCCGGGCCTTTTTGCGTATCGGCAGACGTCGTCAGCGGCATTTAACCCGGGTACCGCTCAAAGAGGATTGCCCTTCTGCGCCGAGCCGGTCGCTCCCTGTCGGACCGCTGAGTTTCTTGCGGTTTCGGCGCGTTGACCCCTCTTTTTTGACGGGGCGCGTTGTGTGGCATAATCAATCAGTAGTTGTGATCTGGCAGCGTAATACCAAGGGACGTCTGCACGGCAATTTCCCGGTTTCTCTGAGTTGCATGAGAGCCACAAAAGTGCGGGCGCGTGCGCAAACTTCAGAAAGAATTGAAAAAGGCCCCATATTGCCGCCTCATTTTCGGTCAGGATCACCCCGCGATGACGTGCTGCGTTGCGGCAGCGGATGCTGCATCGCATCAAAATCACCGTTTGCCTCCAGATCTGTTCGTGCCATGAATGACTGGGGCACCTGAGAGAAATGCAGCCAGTGGTATGAGTATGCAAGCGGCCCCAGGAACCTTTCGCCCGGACATCGAAGGACTGCGCGCCTTGGCAGTTTCCGGTGTCGTTGCCTTTCATTTCGGCATGACCGGTCTGCCCGGCGGCTTCGTCGGCGTCGATATCTTCTTCGTCATTTCCGGGTACCTGATCACCCGCCATCTGCAGCAGGAGATTGCCAGGAGCGGCACGGTCAATCTCTGGCGCTTTTATGGCCGGCGCGCCCGCCGCCTGCTTCCGGCGTCCCTATTCGTCATCCTGGCGACGCTGCTTTTCGGCTACTTCATTCTCGCGCCGTCCGAGCAGCAGTTTTATTCGAAAGGCTCGCTGTTTGCCTCGTCCTACATGATCAATCTGTGGCTCATTCGCTGGGCCGTCGATTATTTTGCGTCGGACGCGTCGAACAACCCGTTCATCCATTACTGGTCCCTCTCGGTCGAGGAGCAGTTCTATCTCGTCTGGCCTGCGCTCCTCCTGGTCCTTGCGCGGTGTCGTCCGGGCAGGCGCGGCCTGTTCCTCTTGCTCGCCGCCGTGGCCGCGGTCTCCTTTGCGCTTAGCTGGCGGGTGACTGCGATTTCCCAGCCCTGGGCATTCTATTTCTCGCCGCTGAGAGCTTGGGAATTCGCTGCCGGTGGCCTCGCTTCGATGGCGGTCTCGCAGGAGTGGGCAAAGCGGTTTCGCTTTGCGCCCATGCTCGGCTGGCTTGGGCTCGCCTTGATCGCGGTGGCCTATCTGACCGTCACGGAGGACATTCCCTTTCCTGGCTCCATTGCCCTGGTGCCCGTATTAGGCACGGTCATGGTGCTGCTCAGCGGTGCGCATGAAAGCCGCGTCGGACCGAGGTCGATCCTCGCCTTTCAGCCGTTCCAGGAGATCGGAAAACTCTCCTATTCCCTCTATCTCTGGCACTGGCCGGTCATCGTCTATGCGGGAATCCTCGAGCCGGACCTGAGCATCGCCCAACGGTTCCTGTGTCTCGCGCTCACGCTCGTCCTCTCGCTCTTCAGCTATCATTTCATCGAAAATCCGGTGCGCCACAGCGGCTGGCTGGCGGCCAAGACCAGTCGGTCGCTTGGACTCGCCGCGCTTCTTACTGCGACGGGGGCGACGGTTGCCTACGGAAGTGCTGCCCTTGCAGGCTTCAACCTCGATTCGGAGCAGCGGCAGGTCCTCAGAAGCGCCGAACGGAAATCGGCTGCGCGGGAATTCGATTCGGCCTGCGTGCTCGAAAGGGACGAGGTGGCGCCAAGGGCCTGTGAGTTTGGCGCGAAGAACCCGAAAAAGACCATCGTTCTCTTCGGCGATTCCCATGCCGACCACTGGTCGACGCCGCTCAAGCGAATTGCCGAGAGCAATGGCTGGCGGCTCGTCACCTATCTGAAGTCGTCATGTCCGGCGGCAAGTGTCACGACCTGGAACTCTGTGTTGGCGCGGGACTATAGCGAGTGCGACCAGTGGAGGAAGCTGGTGTTTGGCGAAATTGCCGCGCTGAAGCCTGACGTCGTGATCCTTTCGCAATATTCCTCCAGCTATGTCCGGAACGACATCAATTATATATCGAGCTACCAGATCGATGTCAGTGAGTGGGCCAAGGGCATCAAGCGCGCGGTCGAGACATTGAAAGACACTGGCAGCGATGTCGTCATGCTCCGTGACGGTCCGCTGCACAAATCCTACCTCGACAAATGCGTTGCGCGCGCCCTGTGGCAGGACGAGAGCCCCAGCGTTTGCGACACACCGCGCGACGAGGCGGTGGAGGAGACGATCCCGGCAGCGGAACGTAAGGCCGTTTCGGAGGTGGGTCATGCGTCCTATGTCGACGTCGTCGATCTGTTCTGCAATAAAACCACGTGCCCCGCAGTGATCGACGGCAAACTGACCTTCCGCGATCGTCATCACATCGCCACGCCCTATGCGGAATCGCTCGCGGCCCCCCTTCAGCGCGCGATCTTCGGTGAGACGATCGTCGGGGCGGTCCGGAACAAGTAAGCTGCGACGGTGCAGTGAGGTGAGTGTGCGGGAGCCGCATGGCCGGGCCGCACGCACGGTATCTTACGCGAGTGGTTTAAAATCCCGGTTTGGCGCCTTCTTCTTCGCTGATCCGGCCATCGACGAGATGGATCCGCCGATGCATGCGGGCGGCCATGTCGAGGTCGTGCGTGACAGCGACGACCGTCTTGCCGCGCTCGTTGACGAGCGCTTCCAGGATTGCGAACACCTGCTCCGAGCTCTTGCTGTCGAGGCTGCCGGTCGGCTCATCGGCGAGGATGAGCGGCGGATCGTTGGCGAGCGCTCTGGCGACCGCGACCCGCTGGCGCTGGCCGCCGGAAAGCTGGTCGGGCCGCTTGTGGAGGTGATCTTCCAACCCGAGCGAGGAGAGCAGTCCCGTCGCCCGTTCGCGCATCTCGGCGCGGGTGAGGCGGGCGAGCTTGCGCATCGGAATCTCGACGTTTTCGCGCGCCGTGAACTCGGGCAGCAGGAAGTGGAACTGGAAAACGAAGCCGATATTGGTAAGGCGCGTCACGGCGCGCTCCTTCTCACTCATCGGTTCGGCATCACGGCCTCGAATTTTAAGCGTTCCCGCGGTCGGCCGGTCGAGCAGACCCAGGAGATAGAGGAGCGACGACTTTCCCGATCCGGAAGGGCCGGTCACGGCGACGAACTCCCGCTCGCCGATACTGAGCGTGACATCCCTCACCAGCGTGACTGGCACGGCCTCGTGGAGAATACGCGTGAGATCCGTCGTCTCGATCAGGCTCGTCATGTCGCGCCCCTTATGATGTCGACGGGATTGAGATGGGCCGCGCGCCGGGCGGGCAGGTAGCCGGCGATCGCCGCGGAGCCGAGCGCGGAGGCCGTTGCGATCAGGTAGTGGAGCGCGCTCCAGGCGATCGGCAGCCGCGTCATTTCCTGGCCGGTTGCGGCAATTTCGAAGTGCACGAGGGAAAGCGCATAGGTGATGGAAAATCCGAGCGCCCAGCCGAGGAGCGAACCCGCACCGCCGATGGCCACCCCTTCGAGCACGAAGAGGCGCCGCATGTCGGCCTCCGAGAAGCCGAGCGATTTCATGATCGCGATGTCGCGCGCCTTCTCGTGGGTGATGGTCGAGATGATGTTGAAGATGCCGAAGCCGGCGACAAGCATGATGGCGGCCACGACCGTATACATGATGATGTTGCGCACCACGAGCGCCTCCAGAATGGATTCGTTCGCTTCCTGCCAGGCAACCGCCTTGTAGCCGAGTTCCGCCTCGACGCGCCGCGCGATCGCGGGGGCGGCATTCGGATCGTCGAGCTTGATGCTGATCCGGTTGATTGCGTTCGGCCGGTTGGAAAGGATTTGCGCATTCTTCTGCAGCACATAAGCCTCGCCTTCGTCACGCGCGGTGGTTCCGGTGTGGAATAGCCCAACGATCTTGAAGTTGCGGGTGAGCCCCTCGGACGATACCGCGGTGATGGTATCGCCAAGCCCGGCGCCCAGCCTCGAAGCCATGGTATCGCCGATCACGACATTGTTGCCGCCGGCGGTGAGCGCGGCGAAGCTTCCCTCGCGGAAATCCTCAACGATCGGCGAGACGCTCTCTTCCCTCTCCGGATCGATGCCGATTACCACGGCGCCGACCTCACGGCCGGAATAGCGGATGACACCCTCGGCGTTGAGCCGTGCGGCGAACCGTCCCGGCATCCATTCTTCGAGCCACGACTGCGCGGCCGTCGGGTTGATGATGCCGCGGCGGTCGTCGCGCGGCCGCAAACCCGATATGGCGGCGACCTCGAATACGTCCTCCGCCGGTTGCCGGCGCGCCGAACGCTGTTCGTCGCTGACCTCGACATGCGGCATGGTATCGACGAGCTGGCGGACAAAATCGTCCTGGCCACCCTGCATCAGCGCCGCCATCGCAATGGAGAAGCCGACGCCGACCGCCACGCCGACTATCGCGACAAAGGTCTGGCGGCCGCGACCGGCGATGTGCGTCCACGCGATATCGAGGATAAGGTGCATGATGGCCTCAGTTCCTGCCGCCTCCCGCAATGGTCACGCGCGTGCCCTCGGCAAGGTCGGCGGGGAAGGGGGAGATGACTTGTGCCGATTCCTCAAGTCCCGAAAGTACCTCGACGCCGCCGGTGCCGCGTATGCCGGTCTCGATCTCGCGCAAGCGCACGTCACCGCCCTCGACCACGGCGACCAGCTTGCCGCTGATGGCGCCCGAAGGAAGGATCAACGCGTTCGGCGACTGGCGCACTATCACATTGACATCGGTGGACATGCCGATCCTGAGCGGCGTGTCGTCGGGCAGGCGGAAACGCACGCGGTAGGTCTTCGTCACCGGATCGCCCTTCGGCGTGATGATGTCGACGACTGCCTCCAGTTCACGCCCGGGAAACGCGTCGGATCGCAATAGCGCCCGCTGGCCGACCTCGACGCGCGGGATGTCCTCCTCGTTCACTTCGGCCGTGACGATCAGCGGCCTCGGTTCGCCGACCCAGAAGAGCACGGTGCCGAGCTCCGCGACCTCGCCGATCTCGCCGTCCTGGCGCAGCACCTGCCCGGCGCTCGGCGCGCGCAGCACGTAGTTCGCGAGCCGCGCCTGCTGGGCAGCCACCAACGCTTCCAATTGCGCCACTTCGGTGCGGGCCCTGTCAACCTCCTGCACGCTGGCCGTGTTGCGGGCCGAAAGCGCGAGCTTGCGGCGATATTCCTCCTGCGCCAGCGACAGCCGTGCCTGGAGTTCGCCGCGCGTGGCGCGTGCCTCCGTGTCGTCGAGGCGCGCGAGCACATGATCCTTTTCCACGCGCTCGCCCTCGCAATTGCATTGCTCGACGATCCGCTCGCGCACGGTAGGGGTGACCTTGGCCCAGATGCGCGGCTCCACGACGCCGCTCGCATAGACGATTTCGGCCGCGTCGCCACGCCTCGGCGTGACTACAGTCACGGCCGCCGGACGGGAGACGTACCAGTAAGCCGCCGCTCCCACCGCCGCGGCCATTGCAATGCCGATCGCATAACGCTTCAACCGCACGAAATCTCTCCACGGAAACCGAATGCCTTGCCGGATCTAAACGTCCAAAGGGCACGGAAGACTTTGATCTGGAGCATTCCACCTAAAACAGGCTGCGCTCTAGTAATAGACCGACCGTCGGTCTATTATCAAGTCATACTTGCACTGCGGGTTTTCCAGGACGACCATGGCTAGAATTATAAAATCGCCGGATGTTCGAACGAATGAGCTTATCGAGTGCGCGCAGCGTCTCTTCTTCGAACACGGATACGAGAATACGACGGTCAATGACGTGATCCGGGAGGCGGGCCTGTCCAAGGGCGCCTTCTACCACTACTTCGTGTCGAAGGAGGCGCTGCTGGAGGCGCTTGCCGCGCGCATGGCCAGCCAGAGCCTGGACGAAATGCGGCCGCTTCTCGAGGATCCGTCGCTCGACGCCGTCGGGCGTCTGAACGCGCTTTTTGCCAACTCGCGGCGCATGAAGGTGGACATGGCCCCACAATTGAAGAACACGTTCAACGCGCTCTTCAAACCTGAAAACATCGTGCTTTATCACCGCATCGACGAGGCGCTGACCGCGGTCACCCTGCCGTTCATGACAGAAATCCTGAGACGGGGCCAAGCGGAGGGAAGTCTCAATGCGCCCGATCCCGAAGCCATGGCGCTGATGCTGCTCAATCTGAGGCTCGGCGTCGCCAAGGTGATGCATCGCGCTCTGCAGCAGGCGGAGGCCGGCGATGTCGAGAGCGCGGCGGCCATGCTCGATAACTGGATGCAGACCTATGGTCTGGCCGTGGAGAGGATTCTGAGGCTCCCGGAAGGGTCGATCCAGGTTACGGAACCAGGTTTCGCCCGCGCGTTTCTCGCCGCGTAGGCGTTACCCCCCGGACAAGATGCGTGGCACCGGCGAGCCTGTCCATTCGAAGCTTACCGTGCGGCCCTGGCGGATGTTCTGGATGACCGAGGGGCGGAACACGGCAAGGCATTCGCCCTCGGGGTGGCGGGCCGAGGGATAGATCACGCCATTGCCGCCCTTGGCGAGGATGGTACCGGCGAGCGCCTGGCCGGCCGGGTAGGCGACCGCCGGATCGGGATCGAGATAGGCCGCGCCCTTTTCGCCGCGCACGTCATGGAAGCGGCAGAGGAAGCCGGCGATAAGCTCGCGATAGTGGCCGATGTCGTTGAAGTTGCCGGCGTCGCGGAGTGCCCGCGTGCGGTGGAAGATGATTTCCGTCTGGCAGGTCTCGCTCGCGAGCGCCCCGAAGGCGCAATACCAGGCGCCGCGCTCCTCGCCATTGAAGCGGTTGCCCGGCGGGCGGGCATGGCAGAAGGCGGCGTTGATCAGCGACCAACCATAGCCGAAGGATTCGTTCAAGAGTTCCGCGGGGCTGACGCCGGAAGGCAGCGCCACCGGGCTCAGGCGCGCCGAGGTCTGCGCCTCGAGTCGGTTGAGAATCTCGAGTTCGTCGTCGTTGTCGCAGAGCGGTCTCACTGCCGGCTCCGCGATATAGGCGGTCGAGATCAGCCGCACGGTGGCGGGATCGGTGAAGTCGATCTCGGGGATCATAGGCCACCGCGCAGGCCATCAACATAGCGGCGGACGCGGAGCATCGCAGGTATGCCGCCCTCGATCATCGTGGCGACCGGCGTCTTGCCGTCGAAGACCGGGCCGGTGTTGACCGATTTCGGCCACTGATAAGTGAGGGGGCCGTTGAAGAAGAGGCGCAGTCCCTTGAAGATGCCGACGATCAGGCTCGCGCGCGTGCGCTTATCCTGGTCGAGCTTGCCCCGGAAATCGCCGGCCTTCATGCGATTCCAGGTGGCGATCGGTACGTCGAAGAGCTCGGCCGACTCCTTGTTAGTCAGCTTCCAGAACTCGCAGGCGCGCACCACCGCCTTGACGATGACGGCTTCTTCTTGTTTCGCCGCGCCCCGATCCGGGACTATAGCGGGCTGCGGGCTGGACATGATCGTCTCCTCTGATTTGCTGAGTTATATCATATGATATTAATCTTGCATTTCAAGAGGCGGCGGCCCGCCACCTCATTCAGGGCGTGAGTAAGAACGTAATCCTAAATCTGGTGCCGTTCCCAATTCAAACCTGATCAGTTTAATCTCTCGGAATGAGGGGTTTTTCGATGAAGCGTCGCCTCACCACGATCCTTTCGGCCGACGTGGCCGGCTATAGTCGCCTCATGGGAACAAACGAGGCGGAAACGCTCGCGGCGCTGACGGCGCATCGGGCGGAACTGGTGGACGCCATGGTCGCGGACCATCAGGGGCGCATCGTCAAGCTGATCGGCGACGGCATGCTGGTCGAGTTCGAGAGCGTGGTGAGCGCCGTCGATTGCGCCGCCAAGATCCAGAAGGGGATGCGTGCGCGCAACTCGGCAGTGCCTGCGGACCGGCGGATCGAGTTTCGCATTGGCGTCAACATCGGCGACGTGATCGTCGAGAATGACGACATCTTCGGTGACGGCGTCAACATCGCGGCGCGGATCGAGAGTTTCGCGAAACCGGGTGGTGTGGCGGTGTCGGCCGCGGTGCGCGAGCATGTCGGCAACCGGCTCGATCTTATTTTCGAGGATGCCGGCGAACAACTCCTGAAGAACATTGAGCGGCCCGTCAGGGTGTACAACGTCGTTCTCGACGCTCCGCAAGCGGCAAGCGACCAGTCCGATCGCGTGGCGGCAATGGCGCACAAGCCGTCGATCGCCGTCCTGCCGTTCAACAATATGAGCGATGATCCCGCGCAGGAGTATTTTTCAGACGGAATAACCGAGGACATCATCACGGATCTCTCGAAAATCTCCGGCCTCTCCGTCGTCGCCCGGCACACGGTCTTCGCCTACAAGGGCACGCGGGTGACGGCGCAGCGGGTGGCGGCCGAACTCGGTGTCAGCTTTTTGCTGGAAGGAAGTGTGCGCTAGGCGGGCCAGCGCGTCCGCATCACCGGGCAGTTGATCGATGGCAGCGACGGACGGCACGTCTGGGCTGAACGTTACGATCGGAACCTCACCGACATTTTCGACATCCAGGATGAGATCACGGAGGCGATCGTCACCCAACTGAAGATCAGGCTTCTGCCAAGGGAGAGGAAGGCGATCGAGCAGCCTGCCACCGCGAGTGTCGAGGCTTACAACTATTGCCTCAAGGGGCGAGAGCTTTTCCACACGATGACGAAGGCGTCGCTGCAGCACGCCCGGCGGATGTTCACTTACGCGGCGGAACTCGATCCGCATTTCGCGCGCGCCTATGCCGGTATTGCAGACTGCGATTCTTTCCTCTGCGGATTCCACGGCGTGAACATTCCGCCGGAATCCCTCCTCGAGAATTGCGCCAAGGCGCTGGAACTCGATCCAGACCTGCCGGAGGTGCACGCATCGCACGGCTACGCGCTCTCGACAGTCGGACGCTACGAGGAGGCGGCCTCCGCCTTCGAGCGGGCGCTTGCGCTCGATCCGAACTCCCACGAAGCCCACTATTTCTATGCGCGCCACTGTTTCGTCCGGTGCGACTACGAGAAGGCTGTCGAGCACTACGAGCGCGCCGCCGAGATCCGCCCCGATGATTACCGCTCGCCGGTCCTTGCCGGAAACGCGCTGGACCGCCTTGGCCAACCGGAAAAGAAGGAACAGATGATGAGGATCGGCCTGGAGCGCGTGGAGCGGAACATGGTGCTCCACCCGGAAAGCTCCGACGCCGCGCAACTTGGCGCGTGCACATGCGCAGCCCTGGGCGAACGCGACCGCGCGCTGGAACTGATCGCGCGGGTCAACGCCATCGATCCGGAAGACGCGCGCATGCTACAACAACGCCTGCGCCTACGCTCTGCTAGGAGAACAGGAGCAGGCGATGGAGTTGCTGGAACATTCCCTTCCGCTTGTTTCGCCGGAGCTCCGCGCCTGGATCCGCAACGATCCCGATCTCGATGCGGTCCGCTCCCACCCGCGTTTCCAGGAGCTCCTGAAGACGACGAAATAAGAGGCGGCCCTTCAAACATGTGGCCCGAGCAATGACAGGTCGGCCTCGCCGAGTCGGTCCTTGGCGGTCCATAGCTGGTGCCAATAGGGATAGATGACCGGCGGCAGACTGACGGCGTCGAGCAGCTCGCGCTCCTCATCGGTGAGCTTGAGGCTCGCGGCGGCGAGATTGTCGCGGAACTGTTCCTCCTTGCGCCCGCCGATGATGACGGAGGTCACGCCCTTGCGGCCGATCAACCAGGCGATCGCCACCTGCGCGGGCGAGACGCCGCGCTCAGTGGCGATCGCCACCAGCATGTCGACGATCTTCCACAGCCGCTCCTCGTCGCGGATCGGCGGCTCGTTCCAGCCGGCGAGCTGGCGGGTGCCTTCCGGCGTCTGGCCGCGCCGGTGCTTGCCCGAAAGCAGGCCGCCCGCGAGCGGGCTCCAGACGAGCACGCCGAGGCCCTGGTCGATAGCGATCGGGATCAGCTCGTATTCGGCCTCGCGGGCTTCGAGGGTGTAGTGGATCTGCTGGCTGACGAAGCGGTGGCGATGCTCGCTGGCGCTGATGCCGAGCGCCTTCATGATGTGCCAGCCGGAATAGTTGGAGCAGCCGATGTAGCGCACCTTGCCCTGGTTGACGAGCGTGTCGAGCGCCGCAATCGTTTCTTCGAGCGGCGTCTGGCCGTCCCATTGATGCACCTGGTAGAGGTCGATGATGTCAGTCTTCAGCCGCCGCAGGCTCGCTTCGCATTCGCTGATCAGGTGATGGCGCGAGAGGCCGCCGTCGTTCGGGCCGGGCCCCATGGAAAACCGCGCCTTGGTGGCAATCAGCACGCCGTTCTTGCGCTTGCCGCCGAGGACTTCACCAATGATCTCCTCCGAAGCGCCGGCCGAATAGACATTGGCGGTGTCGATCAGGTTGACGCCGGCATCAAGGCAGAGATCGACATAGCGGCGCGCTTCGTCGAGGCCGACATTGCCGACCTGGGCGAACTTGCCGCCGCCGCCGATAGTCATGGTGCCCATGGTGATCGTCGAGACTTTCAGGCCCGAGCGGCCGAGCAGACGGTATTCCATTTCCCGATCCTTCCGTGGTTTTCGACGGCGTCCTGTGCACCGAGCGTTCTTTCCGACGCACAAGGTCACTTCAGCATGTTGAATGGCTGCATGTTCTATCCCTAAATCGGCTCCGATTTAAGAATGCCTGCGGCAGACGGCGTTGGTGCCGCGACGTTAAAGGAAGCGCGCCGGAATCGCGTCATGGTAGGGAAACAGGGGGAAGTAAGGTCGCGCCTCGGCGAGCGTGCGCTGAAACGAGGGACGCTCGAGCAACCGTTCGAAATAGGCGGCGAGATTGGGATGCGTGCCGTCGAATGGCACGACGATGCCGGCATAGAAGAGGGCGGGGGCGGCGGCACAGTCGGCGATCGTGAAGCTCTCGCCGACTGCGAAAGTCCTGTCGGCCACCTGCCGTTCGAGCATGTCATAGGCGACAGGCAGCGCCGCGCGCGCGTCGAGCACGCCGCGCCGGTCATTCTCACCGGTCGCCCGCAGCTTGTCGGTAACGATCTTCTGCATCGGCACCTGGACATAGAGATCGAAGAAGCGATCCCAGAGCCGCGCTTCGAGGGCCTGCGCGGCGTCGAGCGGAATAAGCGGATTTTTGCCGGGGTAGTGCCGCTCGAGATATTCGATGATGATCGAGGTTTCCGGCACCGTCTGGCCGCGGGCGTCGTCATGCAGAACCGGAATCTTGCCGACCGGCCAGAGATCGAGGAAGCGGGCGTGCTCGTCCGCGTCCGCCAGATCGACCACCCGGCTTTCAAAGGGAGTGCCGCTCTCATGGAGCGCGATCAGCACCTTGTGGCAGAAGGAAGCGAGCGGATGGAGATAGAGGGTAAGCGCCATGTCGAAATCCCTTCTCTTCGGGCCGATGCCGTCGCGTCATGACTATAAGGCGCAATCGCGGTGCGAAAAAGGGGAGCGTTGGGAAGAGAAGAAGGTCTCCCGCGCCCAAGGACTTGGGCGCTGCTGGATTCTGGATTCCTGTGACAAGCACAGAAATGAGGGAACCCTTGGCTATGCCTGAGTGAAAACAAGCCAACCGAGAAACGCTCGTCCGTTGCTGCTCGTCCTGCGACCGACAACACACTCGCTCATCCTGTGCCTGCGGTGAACGCGGCAACAAAATGGTCGAGGCTCTCGCGGACGTAATCCTGCACCGGCATGCGCGGGTCAAAACTCCACCAGAGAAGGGCGCCTTGCCATTGGGAGGCCATCATCAGGCCAATGCCTGCGGGAGCGGCCGGGATGCCGGTGAAGCGCGCTTCGATTGCCTCAGACAGCACGCCACGCCAGTGCGCGCCGCGGGCGCGGAGCGCCGGATCGCGCAGATCCTCGCGCAAGATCATGAGATCGTCGGCATAGGATTCGATGCCGCCATAATCGCCGGAAAGTCCGACGAGCAGCGTTACCGCGCCCTCAGGTGTCTTGGGTGCGCTCTCGGCAAGTTCGAGCGTCAGGCGGTCGAGCCGGTCCCAGGCCTGCGAGAGCGCCGCCTGGATGAGGCGGGCCTTGCTTTCGAAGCGCTGAACCAGTGTCGAGGCGGAAAGGCCGCAGCCGGCCGAAAGTGCTGCGAAGGTCAGCGCGTCTGGCCCTTGCCTCCGCATGATCGCGAGCGCCGCGTAGAGCACGTCTTCGTCGGGCAGGGTTTTGGGGCGAGGCATTTTGGACCTTTATTTATAACCGAATAAGCGTTTATATATAGAGCTCACGCCAAATGCCAGATCAATTTCAATGGGAGGAAGCGATGTCGCTTACCGGAAAAGTGGCGCTGGTCGCCGGCGGAACGCGCGGCGCCGGGCGCGGGATCGCGGTCGAACTCGGAGCCGCGGGCGCGACCGTCTACGTCACCGGGCGCACGACGCGCACGGAGCAATCGGAATATCGCCGGCCGGAGACGATCGAGGAGACGGCGGAGCGGGTTACGGCGGCGGGCGGCGTCGGGATCGCCGTCCAGGTCGACCACCTGCAGCCAGAGCAGGTGGCAGCGCTCGTCGATCGCATCCGCCAGGAGCGCGGCCGGCTCGACATTCTCGTCAATGACATCTGGGGAGGCGAGCGGCTGTTCGAGTGGAACAAGCCAGTATGGGATCACAATCTCGAAAACGGGCTCAGGATCCTCAGGCTTGCGATCGACACGCACCTGATCACCGCGCATTACGCACTGCCGCTGATGATCGAACGGCCGGGCGGGCTTCTTATCGAGGTGACGGACGGAACGGCAGAATACAATGCCGAGCATTATCGGCTCTCGCCTTTCTACGACCTTGCCAAGGTCTCGGCGAACCGGATGGCCTGGGCGCATGCCAAGGATCTTGCCGCGCACGGGGCAACGGCGGTTTCGCTCACGCCCGGCTGGCTGCGCTCGGAAATGATGCTGGAAGCCTTCGGCGTGACAGAGGCCAACTGGCGCGACGCGGCCGAGAAGCAGCCGCACTTTGTCATCTCCGAGACGCCGCATTTCATCGGCCGCGCCGTCGCAGCGCTTGCTGCCGACCCCGACAAGGCCCGGTGGAACGGCAAGTCCCTGTCGAGCGGCGGCCTTGCCAAGGTCTACGGCTTCACCGATCTCGACGGCTCCCGGCCGGATTGCTGGCGCTACATGGACGAGGTGATGGATCCCGGCAAGCCGGCGGACGCGACCGGATACCGGTAAGCGGTCGCCGGCGTCGGAACAGCCACCTTCCGCACTCCCGACGACCAGCGTATGATCCTGTCTTCGACATCTGTTTGACGGGAGGCGGGCACGATGGCGGAAATCGACAAGGTCTTTGCGGGGGCGATACCGGATCTCTACGACCGCCTGCTTGTGCCGCTCATCTTCGCGGATTACGCGCACGACCTTGCCGCGCGTGTGGCACGGCTGAAGCCCCATGACATTCTGGAGATCGCGGCCGGAACCGGCGTCGTCACCCGGGCGCTCGCCCCGCAAATGGACGCCAATGCCCGGCTCGTCGCAACCGACCTCAACCAGCCGATGCTCGACTTGGCGGCGCAGAAGCAAGGGGACGATCCGCGCATCACCTGGCGGCAGGCGGACGCGCTGGAGCTGCCGTTCCAAGCCTGGAGCTTCGATGTCGTCCTCTGCCAGTTCGGCGTGATGTTCTTCCCGGACAGGGTGCAGGCCTACCGCGAAGCCCACCGCGTGCTGAAGCCGGGCGGTTATTTCCTCTTCAATGTCTGGGACGTGATCGAGGCGAACGAGTTGGCGCACATGGTGACGGAAGCCCTGGCCGAGCATTTCCCCGACGACCCGCCGCGCTTCCTCGCGAGAACACCGTATGGATACGGTGACCCGGCCTTGATTCGCGCCGACCTGGAGGCAGCCGGTTTCCGCAACATCACACTGGAGACGCTGGAAAAGAAAAGCGGGGCGCTTTCGGCTGAGGAGATCGCGACCGGTTTCTGCCAAGGGACGCCGCTTAGAAACGAAATCGAGGCCCGGCACCCCTCGGGGCTCGGTGCGGCAACGCAGGCGGCAATCGATGCCCTTCACCAGCGCTATGGCGAAGGCGCAATCGACGGGCGGATCAGGGCCCATGTGGTGGCGGCAAACCGTTAGAGCAATTCCACACCGCCGGAGGAGTGCATGCAAATCGGCAAACAGCGTGCGGCGACAAGCCGGATCGCAACGGCGAGTGCGGAACGGGTCGAGGTGCGCGGCCATGATCTCTGCCGCGACCTGATGGGACGGCTGACGTTTACGGAATACTTCCATCTGCTGATGACCGGCCGGGAGCCGACGGAGGACCAGCGCTATTTTCTCGACCTTTTGCTGATTGCGATCGCCGAGCACGGCATGATGCCGACCGTGCAGGCGGCGCGGATGACGCTTGCCGCCGACCCGGGTTCGCTGCAGGGCGCGCTCGCGGCCGGCCTTCTCGGCTGCGGCCCGGTGCTCGTTGGAACCGCGGAACTCTGCGGCGCGCTGCTGGTGAAGGCCGAGGAGCGCATCGCGGACGGCGAGGATGCCGGTGCGGTGGTGCGCGCGCTGGTCACCGAGATTCGCGAGGCGGGCGGCAGGCTGCCGGGCTTCGGCCACCCGGTGCACCGGCCCGTCGATCCGCGCGCCGAGCGCATTCTGGAACTCGCCGATCAGCGCGGCGTGAGCGGCACCTATGTGATGCTTGCGCGGCGGATCGGCGAGATCGCCGCCGAGGTCTGGGGCAAACCGCTGGTGATGAACGTGTCCATGCCGATCGCCGCCGTGCTTCTCGACCTTGGCTTCCCGGTGACAATGATCAAGGCGATCCCGCTGCTCGCCCGGGCCGGCGGCATCCTCGCCCATCTGACGGAAGAGCGGGAAAACCCGATCGGTTTTGCGATGGCGTCGGCAGCGGAGACGGCGGTCATCTACCGGAACGACGAAGAGGAGGGCGGCGGCTGACCATGCTTGATCCCGACATAGAGACGCTCCCCTGGCGCGAGCAGGTCCGGCTCGACGATCAGCTCTATCGACAGCAGATCGAATATCTGCTCGCCCGCTCGCGCTTCTACCGGACAAAGCTGGAGACCGCCGGCTTCGGCACCGCAGACAAGATCGGCGGTCTTGCCGCCATTGCCGATCTGCCGCTCACCGAGAAGAGCGAAATCCGCGCAAGCTGCAGCGCGGCCGATCCGATGGGAACGCATGTGGCAGCGCCGATGGACGAGATCGTCCGGATCTATTCGACCAGCGGAACGACCGGGAAGCCGAGCTATATTCCGCTCACGGCGGGCGACCTCAACAACTGGGTGACGACCTCGGCGCGCAGCTATTCCGCCTCCGGTATCCGGCCCGGCGAGGCGATCGTTTCGACCTACAATGCCGGGCCGTTCGTGGCCGGCGCAGCTCTCGCCGCCTTCGATCGGCTGGGCCTGCGCCACATCCCCGTCGGCACCGGAAACACCGAGCGACTGATGGCGGCGATCCGCCTCCTGCAGCCGGAGGCCGCGGTGATGACGCCCTCCTATGCGGCCTATCTCGGCGAGTGGGCGACCGAGCGCGACTTCGATCTGAAGGGCTCCAGCGTCAGACGGCTGCTGGTGGCGGGCGAGCCCGGCGGCGGCGAGCCAAAATTCCGGGTGCGGCTCGAAGAGGCGTGGGGCGCGAAGGTGACCGAGGCGATGGGCATCGGCGATATCGGCGTGTCGCTCTGGGGCGAATGCGAGGAGCAATGCGGCATGCATCTCGGCGGTCGCGGCTTCGTGCATGCCGAACTGATCGAGCCGGAAACCGCTGCGCCCGTCGCGCTTGAGGACGGCGCGCGCGGTGAACTGGTGCTGACGCATCTCCGGCACCGGGCGGCGCCGATGCTGCGCTTTCGCACGCGCGATCATGTCGAGATGTGGACATCGCCCTGCCGCTGCGGGCGGACGGCGCCGCGGGTGCGCTGCATCGGCCGTACCGACGACCTGCTGATCGTGCGTGGCGTCAACGTCTTCCCCTCGGCAATCCGCGACGTGGTCAGCGAGTTTGCGCCGGCCGTGAGCGGCATGATCCTAGTGAGGCCCGTGGCGGCAGGCCCGCGCCAGGAGCCGCCTTTGCCGGTTTCGGTGGAGCTCGGCAAGAATAGCGAAGGCGGCCCGGGCCTCGCCGCGGGGATCGAGAAGCGCATCCGCGAGGTGCTTGTCGTCTCGACGCGGGTGGAGATCCTGCCCTGGGGGTCGCTTCAGCGCAGCGAATACAAGTCGAAACTGGTGCAGAGACCGGAGTAGAATGAGACAAGCGCGGCGCGGCTTGCGCCTATGTGCCGCGAAACGAAAAAGGGAGGATGACGATGCGAAAGCTGCAATCGCAAGGGGTCCATCACATCACGCTGGTCGGCGCCGACCGGCAGACGTCAATCGATTTCTGGGAAGGCCTGCTCGGCATGCCTTTCATCTTCGAGCAGCCGAACCTCGATCGGGCGACGGAAAGCCATCTTTATTTCGATCCGGGCGACGGCCGGCTGATTACCGTTTTCACCGACGAGAACCGCAAGCCCGATCCGAAGCGCACTTCGACCGACATCGGCTGCGTGCATCATATCGCCTTCGCCGTCTCTCGTGCGACGTTTCAGCAGGCGGTCGAGCGCCTGAACGAGCGGGAGATCCGGCACAGCGGGGTCAAGGACCGCGGCTTCATGGATTCGATCTATTTCGAGGATCCGCTCGGGCTGCTCGTCGAGCTCGCCTCCTATCGCTTCGAGCCGCCGGCAGGCCACACCCACGCCGAGGTGCTGATGGAGGCGCACAAGGTGCGGGTGGCGCGCGGCGACTACAACATCGCCGAGGTGCACCTTGCCGATGCCATCGAGGCGCTGACCGAGCGGACGCGGGGATCGCTGTCAGCGGATCGGACGCCGAAGAACCCTTATTGATGCGAGTGGGAACAAACGGGAGGACCAACCATGCCGGAAATCAAGCTCAACGTGATCAAACCCAGCGTCAACAACATGACGGCGCGCGTCTTCATGCGCGCGGCCGGCCTCGATTTCAACGAGAACGACGTCTTCGGCCAGACGCGCACGCCCGAATATCTGGCGAAGGCGCCGTCGCATCTGACGCCGATGATCGAAATGGGCGACCTGCCGAACGGGGCGCTCTGGGAAAGCTGCGCGATCATGCAGTATCTCTGCAACAAGAACGGCCTCGATGACCTCTACCCCAAAGATCCCGAGGCGCGCGCAATGATCGACAGCGCCATGTTCTACCTGATCGGCACCTTCTATCCCTATCTCGCCCGCGCCACCTATCCGGCGCTCAATTTCCCGCAATATCCGGGCGAGGTCGGCTACAGCGATGCCGACCCGGTAGCGAAGGAGCATGCACGCATGGCCGCGACCGAGGCGCTGGCCGAGCCGCTCGAGGTGTTCCACAAGTTCTTCATCGGCAACAGGTCCTTCATCGGCGGCGCGAAACCCTCGATTGCCGACATCAGGCTTGCCGCGACGCTAGAGTTCCTCGCGGTGATCGACTATCGGCTGCCGGACTGGGCCCAGGCGTATATGGCGTCGATGGAGGAGGCGCTTGGCAGCGCCTACAGCGAGCCGGCGGCGGATGTTCGCGGCTATATCAGTTATGTGCGCGGTCAGCGGTGATAGCGCGCACTTAGGGTGTTGAATCAGCGAGTTGTGGTGGTTTGCTGCGGTTTCGCATGAGCGCGCGCCGAGACCGCCTCGCTCGCTTGTATCATCTGGCCGGCTGGCGAGGCCGCTTGCCGCACCCACCTCACTCCTGTGCTTGTCACAGGAGTCCAGCAGCGCCGCGTCGGCGGCGCTGAAGACTCGTCCGGCGCAATGCGGCGCGAACGCAGCGGCTTCAGATGGCTGCGAGACAGTGGATCATCCGCCCGCGCAACTATGAGGCCGCTAGCCGTTTCAGCGGTTGACTCGTGTTGGCGCAGCGCGCGCGGTCGGAAGGTAACTGGCTTGAACGGAGTTTCTCGCGCCGCAGACGCGGCGCTGCTGGATTCCTGTGACGAGCACGGGAATGAGGGAGGGCGGGGCGGCCGTGCGTCACAGCTCAACTGACCTGATGAGGACAGAGAGGACCGCAACAGGCGACGCCAAACGCGCGCCTCTTCCTACCGACCACGGTCATCACTTCAAGTCTCGCTTGCCTCTCCCACACGCATCACTTCCGATAGAGCATCCAGTCCTTGCGTGTGCCGCCCGCTTCGCTGCCGGCGAAGAATACGACCTTGTCGCTCGCGGTTTCGGTTGCGGTTTGCAGGGCCCTTTCCGCGTGACCGACAAGTTCGGAGGCGGTGCTTGCGTCAAAGGTGGTGCTGCATCCGAAGCGGGCGAGAACTACCGGCATGCGGCGCTGGCGGTTGTCGAATGCGCTCTGGCAGCTTTTCTTCAACTGATCCGCCACCTTCTGGATTTCCGCTTCGGCGCTTGTCCAGACGAGGATGCCGATCTGCGGCCGGTCGAGCCATGCGGCGAAGTCGGTCGTCTGCACGCTCTGCGACACGACAAAGCCGAGCCGTTCCAGGATTGCTGCCTTGAGCTTGATGAGCTCCCTGGCCTCGAAGGGTTCGAGCGCCAGCAGATTGCAGAGGATGAGCGATGCGCCCTCAGGGTAACGCTCGCCGCCATAGAGTTCGGCGAGTTTCTTGTTGAAGCCTCGGCGGTTTGCGAGGTTGGTGGCGAGGTGGGTGAATTTCGTGCGCTCGAATTCCTCGACGTCGCTCGCAATGGCCGCGACCGTCGAGATTTGCGTCGAAACGCTCTCGAGCATCTGCGTGCTCTTCGACTGCTGTACCTCCGTCAGCTGCCGGATTGCTTGGAGGTGGGACTGGATCGACTTCGTGTCCCGCGGATCCATCGAAGAGATCTTGCCGGTTGCCTGCCCGAGCAGGCTCGAATAACTGGAGAGCGAGTTCTGGCCCGATTGCAGCGACTCCTTCAGAGTCGAAAGCTCGCTCTGGATGCGGCTGGTAGATTCATCGAGGAGCGACTTGCCGAAATGATGTGGCAGATAGGTGCGTGCGAGCGCGTCGAGCTCTTCCTCCGCGATCGGCTTGGCGAGACGGGCAAACTTCTCCCGGAGCTCCGGATTGCTGCCGCTGATGATCTCGTACATGAGCTCGTAATTGACGGGAGAGGCATGGATCTCCAGCCGGTTCAGCGTGGCAAAGACGGTGTAGCAGAGTTCCCTGCGGCTCTGCTCCGCAAGCTGTTTCGGGGATGAATTCGCAATCGCCATGGTGCAGCGCCTTTCACAGAAGCGTCACAGGCGAATGCACCTGGGACGATGGTCGGACAGGTACGCGTGAGGCCGGGGCCTCGTATCGATATGCAGCAGCGAGGGATATCGCGTCCGACTCCGCCATTCATGCGGTTTGACTGACGCGACCGCGTCCTGCCGAACAACCTAGAGTAAGCCTGCTTCCATTAATGACTGGTGAATTAGCAACTACGAGCGGTCGGAAACGGCAGAGCAGTCCGGCGGAACAGGAATGACTGCACGTTCCCTTAACCGATCCGGTCAGGGAAGATGCGGCCTGAGACAAAGGGGCGAACGCGCCGGTCGGGGGCGCCGCTGCATGTTTCCTTAAAAACATGCAGCAATTTAAAGTGCTACAGCGTTCCTTTGCGCGTCTAATGAGACGCGCGGTGCTGCGGCTCAGCGCTTGTAGAGCGACCAGTCCTTGCGCTGGCCGCCGGCCTTGCTGTCCAGGAAGAAGACGACGGCTTCGTCGGCCTGTTCGGTGGCGGTTTCGAGCGCCGTTTCGGCATGGATGAAGAGGCTCGCGGCCGTATCGGCATCATAGGTCGTGCTGCATCCGAAATGCGCCGTGACGGCGGGCATGCCCGGCCGCTGGCCACTGAAGGCGCGGAGGCAGTTCATGCGGATGTGCTCGGCGACTCGCTGGATTTCCGTTTCGCTGGTGGTCGCGACGAGAATGCCGATCTGCGGCCGGTCGAGCCAGGCGGCGAAATCGGCAGTGTGAATGGTCTGTGAGACGACGGAACCGAGCCGCTGCAGGATCGCTTCCTTGAGCTTGATCAGTTCCTTCTTCTCGAAGGGTTCGAGCGCCAGCAGATTGCAGAGGATCAGCGCCGCGCCGTCCGGATAGCGCTCGCCGCCATAAAGTTCGGCGAGCTTGCGGTTGAAGCCGCGCCGGTTGGCGAGATTGGTGGCGGCATGGGTGAATTTCGCCCGCTCGAACTCATCGAGATCGCCGGTAATCGCGGTCACCGCCGAGATATGAGTCGAAACGCTTTCCAGCATCTCGTCGCTCTTCGAGCGCTGGATGTCGGTCGCCGCCCGGATCGCCTGCAACTCGGACTGGATTCTCTGGGTGTCGCCCGGATCGATCGAGGAGAAATTGCCACTGGCCTGGCCGAGCATGGTCGAATAGCTCGAAAGCGAATGCTGGCCCGATTGCAGAGATTCCTTGAGCGTCGAAAGTTCGCTCTGGATGCGGGTGGCGGACTCCTCGACCTTCGACTGACCGAAATGGTGCGGCAGATATATGCGCGCCAACACGTCCAGATCCTCCTCAGTCACGTCGCGGCCGAGGCGGGCGAACTTCTCGCGCAGTTCGGGATTGTTGCCGCTGATGATTTCGCACATCAACTCGTAATTGACCGGCGAGGCATCGATCTGCAGCCGCTCCAGAGTGGCGAAGGCGTTGTAATAGACGTCCCGGCGGATCTGCTGCGCAATATGTTTCGGGGAAGGGCTCACGACAGCCATGGTGCGGCACCTTTCAGAAGAGGCGTCTGATGCGGGACGGGGAGGGAACGCATGAAGCGGAATCCTCGGATCGGAAAAACGGCGGCAAGGATCTTCGACCCCGCATGATGCGGACGGAACGATGCCTGATGCATCCGATCGAACGGCCGAGAGTAACTGGACGCACGTTAAAGGCGGGTGAAGGGAAAAGGGAGAATGTTTGGGGTTGCGGGATTTTGGAGGCGGAGACGTAGCCGCTGGAGCGTGCGCTGTTGCCATCACCGAAAACTCCATCATCAAGTCGGTTGGACTGGCGGGCGCGCCCAAATTAGCTTGGTGGACCACACGAGCGTCGAGCCGAGCACGCGTCTCTCAATCCTGCCCGACCGACGCGGGGGCGCGCGGCGTCTCGCCGTGCTCCTCCGGCGTTTCGACCGCTTCGCTCAGCGGCGGCGGGGCGATTGTGCTGTGCTCTTTCAGCCCGGCGAGCTTATGGCCGCGTTCACGCAGCCACTGGAAGGCGACGTAGAGGGCGGGGATGATGAAGATGCCGAGGAGGGAGGCGGCGAGCATGCCGCCGGCGACCCCGGTGCCGACGGCGCGGCGGCTGAGCATGCCGGCGCCTTCAGCCGTTACCAGCGGGATCAGTCCGACGATGAAGGCGAAACTTGTCATCATCACCGCGCGGAAGCGGGTGCGTGCGCCTTCGACGGCGGCCTCGACGATGCCGGCGCCTTTCTCGCGCCGGAACTTGGCAAATTCGACGATCAGGATCGCATTCTTGGAGGCGAGCGCGATCAAGACGACAAGGCCGATCTGGGCGTAGATATCGAAGGAGAGGCCGGCGATCAGCACCGAGACGAGGGCGCCCGCGACGCCGACGGCCACCGACAACAGCACTGGAATCGGGATCGTCCAGCTTTCATAAAGCGCGACCAGGAAGAGATAGGCGAAGAGCACCGCGAGCGCCAGGATCACGGTCGTCTGGCCGGCGGCCTCGAGCTCCTGCAGCGCCGTGCCGGTCCACTCGTAGCTGAAGCCCGGCGGCAGCGTGGTGGCGGAAAGGGCCGCCATCGCTTGCAGCGCCTCGCCCGAGGAGACGCCGGGGGCGGGCTGGCCGTTGAGCGTGATCGAGCGGTTGTTGTTGTAGCGCACCATCGTCTGCGGTCCGACGATATAGTCGACGCGCGCGACGGACGCGACCGGCACCATCCCGCCTGCCGCATTGCGCACATGCAGTCGCTGGATGTCGTTGACGGAATCGCGATCGGCCTCGGCCGCCTGGAGGTTCACCTTCCAGCTGCGGCCGAAAAGGTTGAAGTCGTTGACGTAATAGGAGCCGAGCGTGCCCTGCAGCGTGGCGAAGAGATCGCTGATCGAGACGCCGAGCGCCTGCACGCGGTCGCGGTCGACATCGAGATAGAGCTGCGGTGAGCTTGCCGAATAGGTGGTGAAGGTCGGCCCTAGCTTCGGGTCTTGGTTGGCTGTGATGATCAGTCCGCCGGCCGTCGCGGCGATGTCCGCCGCCGGGCGGCCCTGCAGGTCGAGCAACTGGTATTCGAAGCCGGAGCCGGTGCCGAGCCCAAGGATCGGCGGCAGGTTGAAGGCGAAGACCTGTGCCTCGCGGACGGTCAGGCCCTTGGCCATGGCGGTCGCGACCGCGCTGTTGACCGAAGCCGATGCCGCCTCGCGCTCGGCAAAGGGCTTCATGGTGACGACCGCGAAGGCGCTGTTCGATTTGGCGATACCGTCGAGGAAGCTGTAGCCGGCGACGCTCGTCACGTCCTGCACGCCTTCGATGCCGCTGAGGAAGTCCTCGACCTGGCGCAGCGCCACATTGGTGCGGTTGTAGGAGGCGCCTTCGGGCAGGCGGACTTCCGTGAAGAACATGCCCTGGTCTTCGCTCGGCAGGAAGCCGGTCGGCACGATGCGGAACAGCCAGCCCGTGGCACCGATTGCGACCGCGATCAGAACGAGGCCGATGACGGCGCGCCGCGCCATCTTTTCCGCGACATAGACATAGCCGTCGCGGCCGTTGTCGATGCGGCGCGACAGCCAGCCGAGAACGCCGCGCTTCTCGCCGTGGTGCGGCTTCAACAGGATCGAACAGAGCGCGGGGCTCAAGGTCAGCGCGTTGATGGCGGAGATCACCATCGATACAGAGACGGCGACCGCGAACTGCTGGAAGAGTTGGCCGCTCAAGCCGGGGATGAAGGCGACGGGCACGAAGACGGAAAGCAGCACGAGGGTGATGGCGACGATCGCGCCGGTAATTTCGCCCATCGCAAGGCGCGCGGCCTGCGGCGCCTGCATGCCGGGATTTTCCTCCATCACCCGCTCAATGTTTTCGACGACGACGATCGCGTCGTCGACGACGATGCCGATCGCGAGCACCAGCGCCAGCAGCGACACGGTGTTGAGCGAGAAGCCCATGGCGAGGATCACCGCGAAGGTGCCGATGAGGGCCACGGGGACGGCGACGAGCGGCACCAGCGTCGCGCGCCAATTGCCGAGGAAGAGGAAGACGACGATGATGACAAGCACGAAGGCTTCGACCAGCGTTTCCACGACATTTTCGACGCTCGCCTCGACGAATTCGGAGGTGTCATAGGAAATCTTGTAGGTGAGGCCTTCCGGGAAGGCTCGCGCCAGGCGATCGAGTGCGGCCCTGACGCCCTCGGCGGCTTCAAGGGCGTTGGCGCCCGGCGCCAGGTAGGTGCCGATCATCGCCACCGGCTTGCCGTTGAAGCGGGCGCTCGAATCCGAACTCGCCGCGCCGAGCTCCACCTTGGCGACGTCGCGGACGCGCACGAAGGAGCCGTCGCCTTCGGCGCGCAGCACCACGTTCTCGAACTCAGCCGGATCGGTGAGCCGCCCCTGGGTCTGCAGGTTCAACTGGAAGAGGGGATCGTTTGTCATCGGCTGGGCGCCGATACGGCCGATCGCCGCCTGGATATTCTGCGCCTTCAGCGCGTTGATCACATCCGTCGGCGTCATGCCGAGGCTCGTCAGCCGGTCGATGTCGAGCACGACCCGCATCGAATAATCCTGCGCGCCGAAGAGCGAGGCGTCGCCGACGCCCGGCACGCGCTTGATCGTGTCCATCACGTTGATGGTGGCGTAGTTCGACAGGAACAGGTTGTCGAAGTTGGCGTTCTCGCCCTCGCCATAAATCGCGATCACCTGCATCAGCGCGGACGATTTCTTGCGCACGCTGACGCCGGTCTGCCTGACTTCGGAAGGCAGCCTCGCCTCGGCGAGCGAGACGCGGTTCTGCACGTTGACGGTGGCAATGTCCGGGTCGGTGCCGACGGCAAAGGTCACCGTCAGCGTATAGGATCCGTCGGCGCCACTCGTCGATTTCATGTAGAGCATGTCGTCGACGCCGACGATCTGGCTTTCGATCGGTTGCGCCACGGTTGACTCGACCACCTCGGCGCCGGCGCCAGGATAGCTGGCCGTCACGCTCACCTGCGGCGGCACGATGTCCGGAAACTGCGCGACCGGCAGCGCGGTGAGCGCGATCAGACCCGCAAGCGTCAAGACGATAGAGATAACCGCGGCAAAGCGCGGCCGATCGATGAAGATCTCGGAGATCATGGCTCAGCCGCCCGTTGCCAGTGCCGCATCGACGACGATGCCCGGCCGGACCTTGCCGACGCCGTCCGTGATCACCCGTTCACCCTCGTTCAAGCCCTTGGCGATGACTGCCTGGCCGCGGGTGGTGCGCTGGACGTCGACGCGGCGCAACTCGACCTTCGAGTCGTCCCCGACCACCATCACGAAAGCGCCTTGCTGGTCGCGCTGGATCGCCTGCTGCGGAACCGCGAGCACCTCCTGCTTGTCGGTCGCCTCGAGCGTGACCCTCACCAGCGTGCCGTCGAGCAGCAGCGCATTGGGGTTCGGAAACTCGGCCCTGACCGTGATCGTGTCGGTGCCCGCCGCGACGTTGCTGGAGACGAAGTTGATCGTGCCCTTCTGTGGATAGGTGGTGCCGTCCGGCAGCAGAAGCTCGACATTGGCATCGCGGCCGACTTCGCCTCTCAGCGCCCGCTGGCGATATTCGAGAAAGATGGCGGTCGAGACCGGGAATTCGACATTGATCGGATCGAGCCGCGTCAGCGTGACGAGCGCGCCGGAATCCGGACCGACCAGTGCCCCGACATCGACGGAGGAGAGGCCGAGGACGCCATCGAAGGGCGCGACGATCCGGGTATAGGAAAGATTGAGCTCGGCCGCCTGCTTGCTGCCAGTGAGGCGGACGATATCGGCCTCGGCCTTCTTTACCTGCGCATTGGCGGTGTCGACCGTTGCCTGCGCGACCGTGTTGCTGGAGATCAGCCGCTGCGCGCGGTCGCGCTCGAGCACGGCGAGGTCGCGGGATGCCTCGGCGGCCTCGATCGAGCCCTGGATCTCCTGGACGGCGGCGCGATAGGTGCCGTCCTCGACCTCATAGAGCAAGGTGCCGGCGGTGACCTTATCGCCTTCCGTGAAGTTGACTTTCTCCAGGAAGCCGGAAACGCGGGCGCGAATATCGACCCTCTGGATCGCCACGACCTTGCCGGTGAAATCAGCGCTTTCGCGAAGATCCATGATCGCCGCCGGCGCCACGACCACGGCGGGTGCCGGCGCCTGTTGGGCGAAGGCCGTTTGCCATGAAATTGCGACAAGCAAGCCCGATGAAAGGGCGGCAGCCAGGATCCTCGAACCACGCATGCAACGCCCTCCCTCTGAACGAAACAGCTTGAGGCGGCCTCAATTCTCCGCTGGAGTATTTGAAATCAGAGCACTTTCACCGTTGCAAGTCACGCAACTTTAGATTGATCGGATATCGACAGGTTCGTTGCAATAGAGTCGAAGCGTGGTGCCGGCAGGATCAAACCGGCTTTGTCTCGTCCTCCCGTGGCGGGCTGGAACGCATCCAAACGACGACGAGATCGTAGAAGACGCCGAGCACGATCGGGCCGAGGAAGAGGCCGATTAACCCGTAGGAGACAGTGCCGCCGATCACGCCGGCGAGGATGACGAGCATCGGCGTCTTCAGCCCGCGGGCGACCAGCATCGGCTTCAACACGTTGTCGATCAGCCCGATCAGGATGAGGATCACGGTGAGGCCGAGGGCGGCGGGGGTCTCCATGGAGATCCAAGCCCAGATGGCGACTGGCAGGAGCACCGGAGCCGGGCCGATCTGCATGATGCAAAAGATAAGGACGGCGAAGGCGAGCATGCTCGCAGCCGGAATGCCGAAGAGCGAGAAGGCGAGCCCGGCAAGCAGCGCCTGCAGGAGCGCCACGCCGATCACCCCGCGCGCGACATTGCGGATCGTCGCGGCGGCGAGATCGACGAAGCCGGTGCCGCGCTCGCCGGCGACCCGGCGGGCGAAGAGCTTCAGCCCTTGCCCAAGCCGCGGGCCGGGGCGGAAGAGAAAGCCCGCGATGACGACCGAAACGATGAAGCCGATGAGGTCGACGCCGATGCGCGCGATCTTGCCGAGCACTGTGCCACCGGCTTGGAGGAGCGAGGGCGCGAGGCGCTGCAGCGTCGCTTCGAGGCTGCCCAAAGCCTGGCTCCAGGTGGCGTGGAGCCAGTTGCCGATCAGCGGCCAGTCGCGCACGGCATCCGGCGGCGCGGGCACGGAGAAGGTGCCGGCTGCGAGCTTTGCGATGAGCGCCTGCACGCCTTCCGCAAAGCTCAGCGCAATGGCCGCCAGCGGGCCGGCGATCACCGTGAGGGCGACGAGCGTGATCGCCGTGGCAGCGAGGCGAGGGCGGTCGCCCAGGAACGCGGTGAGCCTCTTGAAAGCCGGATAGAGCGCGACAGTGAGAATGCCTGCCCAGACGGCGATGATCGCGAAGGGGGCGATGAGCGTGAATGACAGATAGGCGAAGAGCGCCAGCACGCCGAGCCGCAGGAACTCGGTGACCCGCGGCTCGATCGACGCCGGGCTGGCCGGGCTGCTTGCGCCGGCATCCGCTTTGATCGGAGTTTGCACATCGTCCATGGCTGCTTCCCCCGGGGCGAGGAACGCCCGCCGCCGTTTGCCCCCGCAACGGCCGGCATGGCCGCGTGATCTCACTCTTTGAAACTTCGCAATTCCGAACGGAAAACCGTTTCACACTTTTCCTGGAATTGCTCTGGTCCGGGTGAGGACAGGATCAGGCGGCAAGCGGAGTGTACAGCGGGGGTGGTGCTGGTGGAAGTGTGGAGCCCGAGACGCGGACGCCGACCTTCTGGATCGTCACGAGAAAGTCCGCGGGGCGAGCGGCCCGGCGCGAGGGTGAAGATCCCTTCGCCGGCGCCGGTCGGTAGTGCCCTGTTTTTTCAGGCGCGACAGTACACGACAGCAGCGTATTACGGCTCGTCGGTTGCGGTACGGTAAGGCTCTCCTCTGCCCTCATTCCTGTGCTCGTCACAGGAATGAGGAGTGCATTGCTGGTCGCGCATCCGCCCGAATTGCGCCGGTTCAGAGTGTTAGCGGGAGCGGGCGACCTTCTTCGGCCCCGGCAGCAGACCCTCGCGCTGCAGCTTCTTGCGGGCGAGCTTGCGGGTGCGGCGAACGGCTTCAGCCTTTTCGCGTGCACGCTTTTCGGACGGCTTTTCATAGGCGCTGCGCGCCTTCATTTCGCGGAAAACGCCCTCGCGCTGCATCTTCTTCTTGAGAACGCGAAGGGCCTGCTCGATATTGTTATCCCTGACGAGTACTTGCAAACTATATCCTTCCTTTCAACGGCGGGTGCCGTGTTTACGCGTTGATCTGATGCGGGGAGGGCCTCCCCGGTTCCCATTCCGGACGGCGCACCGTCTGGCGTCGCCCCGGAAACGATGGGCTCAAGTGATAGTTTCACTTGGCCGCCTTGGTGCTCAACGGTTTCAGCCAGGGCCGACCGTTGACCGTCGTCGCCTCGTCGTCCCGCCGAACCGGCAGCGCCGTTTCGGTGGCATCGATATCGCCTTCGAAGATGCGCCGGTCGAAGTTTTCGGTGCCGAAGCGAACGCGATACTGCGGCTCGCCGTATTCGGCGGCCGGCAGGATCCCGACGACGCGGCATCTCCTATCGTCGCTCGCCGTGCGGATGAGGTCGGGTCTCAGGACCACCGTATCGCCAACGCTGTAGCTGTTCCGGCTCATCACCATCTCCTTTGCCGGAAACGTCCGGCGCCGAGAACTTTCGGCGGCAAAGCAAAAAGGCCGGGCATTACCCCGACCTCTTCCCTGTCATTCGCGCCACTGCCAGTACATCCGTGGTCAGCGGCGGCGAATGACAAATTACGCGGCGCGCAGATTGTCGGCGGAGCTCTTGCCGGACTTGTTGTCGCGCACGATGTCGTAGCTGACCTTCTGGCCCTCGACGAGCGAGCGCATTCCGGCGCGTTCAACCGCAGAAACATGCACGAACACATCCGTCGTGCCGTCGTCGGGCTGGATGAAACCAAAACCCTTGGTGCTGTTGAACCACTTTACGGTGCCTGAATTCATAACGATTTCCTTTCAATCGTTGGAGTTTCCGGACGAATATTCATCCGATTTGATCGATATTTGAGAGGAAATCTGTCGAGCGCGTCGGCGCTGAGGCAAAGGTCACAAGCAATGTTCGACGGATGATATATAGACGTTATTGGCGAATATGCAATGGACGGGCGGAAATTAATCGGGAAGCTGGGTTTTGGCGATGCGGAAATACGATCGAGCCCGATTGAACCCGAGATAATATTTCGGAGGACCATCGACACGCTGGCGAGGTGTGCAGGCAGCGGTTTGGGAGCGGGTGCAGACGAGCTAACCGGGCCGCCCGAGCACGTCGAGGAGCCAGACGAGACCGGTGTCCATCAACGCCGCCTTCGGCACAACCGCCTGGACGCTGGGGCTGCCGAGGCCTACCGGCAGACTTGTGGTGGCGACGGCGAAGCGCTCCGCATGCATCGCGACGAAGTGCTTCGGCAGAAAGCAGATCAGCTGCGTCTTGCTGACGAGATCGAGCGCCAGCAAGAAATTCGGCACGGCCAAAGCTACGCGGCGAGAGAGGCCGCGGCTTTCGAGCAGCTCGTCGACAAGGCCCCGGGGGTCGCCTCTGGGGGCGACAAGCAGATGCTGCATGCGGCAATAGTTCTCGAGCGTCGGGTTTTCGAGGAAGGGATGGCCGCTCCGCGCGGTGACCACGAACTCTTCCTCGTAAAGCGGTTGAGCGGCGAAGCGGGCCGGCAGCTCGTAGAAAGGGGCGATCGCCACATCGATCAGGCGCCCATCGAGATCGGAGAGCGCCGTCTCCATTTGCATGTGACGCACGACGAGATCGATGCCCGGCGCGCTGAGGGCGATCTCGCCGAGCAGCGGCGGCAGGAAAACCGAGAAGCCATCGGCCGTGCCGATCGTGAAGCGGCGACTGGCGCGCGCCGGATCGAAGGGCTCGGCCGTGGAGATGACGCTTCTCACCCGCGCGAGAATATCGGCTATCGGCGTCGCCAGTTCCTTGGCGCGATCGGTCGGCACCACGCCCTTCGGAGTCTTCAGGAAGAGCGGATCATTGAGCAGCCGCCGCAAGCGGCCGAGACCGTGGCTGACGGCCGAGGCGGAGAGGTTCAGCCGTTCGGCGGCGCGGCCGACATTCCCCTCGTCAAGCACTGTTTCGAAGAGCACCAGCAGGTTGAGGTCAGCGCGCGATAGGTCGATTTCATTCAGCATAATACTGAAATCATATCACTTCATTCAGTATCCACAAAGTCGTAGGTCTTCGGGCGAGGCCGGTGCGGTCTCCCAACAGCCTGGAGGACGAAATGAGCGATTTCATCGGGTACATCGAAAGCCTGGCGCTGTGCAGGTTGCAGCCAGCGGAGGGGCAGGGCCAGCCGCCGGCGCGCGCCGATACGGCCGTCAACGCGCGGCTGCGCGAGGCGCTCGCCGGCGAGGCGCTCGTCGGCGAGGACAGGGCGGCGGCGGTCATCGGCTTCTGGCGCGACGCCGGGCCGACACGTTGGTTTGCCAAGGAACCGGAGTTCGATCGCGCCTTTCGCGAGCGCTTCCTCGCGAGCCACGAGGCGGCGGCCCGCGGTGAATTCTTGAACTGGACGGTTTCGCCGGAGAAGACGCTGGCGCTCCTTCTTCTCCTCGATCAATTCCCCCGCAACGCCTTTCGCGGCACGCCGCGCATGTATGAGACCGACGCCCTGGCGCTCGGCACCGCACGCGCCGCCGTGGAGGCAGGTTACGATCTCAAGGGGCCGGCCGACCTGCAGCTCTTCTTCTATCTTCCGTTCGGCCATTCGGAAGAGCTTGCCGACCAGGAGCGCTCCGTCGAACTTGCCCGCCGCCTCGGAGAGCCGAGTCT
Source organism: Ensifer sp. IC3342 (assembly GCF_020193655.1). GTDB lineage: Bacteria > Pseudomonadota > Alphaproteobacteria > Rhizobiales > Rhizobiaceae > Sinorhizobium. The sequence goes on along the minus strand of NZ_JADYVE010000016.1, from coordinate 39,697 downwards.
TTCCCACGCTATAGGCCACCGCGATATCGTCCGCCGCTTCGGCCGCTTCCCGCACCGGAACGGGATTCTCGGGCGGACGATGACGGAAGAGGAGCAGCGGTTTCTCGACGCGGGTGGGTTTGCGGGGTGAGAGGGGGCGACGGGCGGACCCCTCCTGCATGTTTCCTTAAGTCGTAGCCGATTTAAGGATAAAAACATGCAGCAATTCAAAGTGCTACAGCGTCCTTTACGCGTCTGATAAGACGCGCGGCGCTGTAGTATAGGCGATTCTCCTCCGACGACGTGAGCTTCGATGTCGTTGTTTTCAACTCAGCGAGCTACCGCATCTGAGGCAGGCAACAAAAAGCCTCGGGTTACCCCAACTTCCTGTCATTCGCTTGGCGCCGCTGCCAGTCCATCCGTAGTCAGCGCCGGCGTGTGCTCCGCCCGATCAGTTCCCGGTAGTGCGGAAAGATGTGATCCGCGGTGAGCGGGGCGAGCGCCACGCCGTCAATGTCGAACGGCGACACCCATTTCACTTCCTCGATTTCGGCCGCGGGGTGAAAGCAAACCTGCTCCGTCCTGACGAGGAAGACATCCGCATGGACGCGGTGTCCCGGCTCATTGGATGCCTCGGCACTGAACTCACCCAGGACCTCGAAGGACGCGGGCTCGACGTCAAGGTCGATCTCTTCCCTGAGCTCCCGCGCCAAGGCCGCATCCGGCGTTTCACCCGGGCCGATCTTTCCGCCCGGCTGCATGAAGGCGCTCGCCCCGCGCTTGCGGACAAGCAGCGTTTGTCCGTCGGGGCGGATCAAGAGGGCGGCGGCGATGCGGATTGTGTTCAAGGCGCAACTCGAAATCGATCTGTTAGTGGCAGGATCGTTGTTGGGAAAGCGACGATCCGTCAACTCCTGCGAACGCAGCCTGAACAAGAAAGGGAACACTGTTCCCATCGCTCTCGTCATCTTGGATTGCGGCTGAGATAGATCGATCCCATCGTTGGCGCGCTCAAGCTTGCTTGCTGCACTAGTTTCGCAAATTTTAAGGGTTAGATATCTACGCTTGGTTGTGAACGCGTGGAGAGTGGAATGGTTCTAGTCTATGGCCCGGATGCAGAACGTCGCTTCGAAAAGTCCCAGAGCGACTTGGTATTGCAAGCCTCTGATTTTTCGCTTCAAGGTTTGCAAGAAATGGTTGACAACGAAATTATCGATCTTACGCCGAAGTATCAGCGCCGAGAAAGGTGGGAAGTTGAGCGCCAGTCGGAACTGATAGAATCCTTTCTTTTGAACGTTCCTGTGCCGCCGATTTACCTCGCTGAAGAAGAGTACGGCGTTTATTCTATTATTGATGGCAAGCAACGAATTACAGCCGTCTCCGATTTCCTGAATGGTTCCTTCGCCCTAAAGGGGCTCCAAGCGTTTCCCGAAATCAACGGCGCACGCTTTCGTGATTTGCCGAAGACTCTTCAGAATGCGCTGCGCATACGACCATATCTACGAGTCATTACTCTGTTAAAACAGTCCCATCCTGAGCTGAAGTACGAGGTATTCATCCGCTTAAATCGAGGCGGCATCAGGCTGAACAACCAGGAAATACGGAACGTGGCGTTCCGGGGTCCCTTGAATGATGCGATTTATGTTTGTGCCGAAGATCCTCTCCTGAGAAATGCCCTTCGAATAGATGGGCCAAAGTCATCTGCATATAAAGAAATGCAGGATGCGGAATATGTGCTGCGATTCATGACACTTTATCGCGATTGGCGAGATTTTTCTGGCAGCCTGTCCAAGTCAATGGATACTTTTATGTTGAAATTCCGTGACGCCTCAGCCGAGGTTATTCAGCGTTTTTCAGATGATTTTCGACTTAACCTAAATGCTACCTATGATATTTGGGGCAACTATGCGTTCCAACGGTGGGACGGCCAACGGTGGCGGCAACAAGCGTTGGCGGGCCTCTTCGATGCTCAGATGATAGCTGTTGCTTCTCTCGAGCCCCACGAAGTCGCTAGTGCGATTGGGAACCGGAACAATATTCTTGAGGCCACGAAGGCGCTTTTCGAGACGTCGGAATATGAAGAAGCAGTAAGGCTTGGTACAAACACTCCGTCGCGTCTTCGCTACCGCGTCGAAGCTACCCGCCACATGCTCCAGGGGCATGCATGAGCGACGCGAGGAGACGGTTTCTCGGCGATATTCAGGGTATATCTGAAGCTGTATCGCTTGATCCAATAGCGGCGGGAGCAATGGCGGCGGCTCCACCGCAAGGCATTGTAATTCTTAGGCGTGGGATCCTCATAGCCTCTCTCATTGCCTATGAGACGTTTATTCGGGAAAGAACCACGGAACTTCTTGCCGACCTTGGGCGATGGCCGGCGCGTTTTCAGGATCTTCCCCAAAGGCTGCGCGATGCAGCGCTTCTAAACGCGCTGTCTCACCTCCAGAGATTCGCAACTGTTCTCAAGCGACAACAAGAGAATTACGAGGCGGAAATCATCGCGCAACTCGAAAAAATGGCTGCAAATCGTGGTCCCGAGTTCGCCTTCACAAAGTTTATCTCCGGGGACCACACTGGAAATATCTCAGATCAAGCGGTGAAGGATCTACTGAAGACTTTTCAAGTTGAGGATTGCTGGGGTTCCTTTAGGTCACTGAGTTCAGACATTGGCTTCGGTGTGCCGTCCGTTCAACAAATCCTCATCGATGTTGTTGGTAAGCGCCATCGAAGTGCACACTCGGCGGGCTTCGTCCCAGCAGCGTCAGACATCGCGGAGTTGCCTCGAGATCTACTCTGCTTGGGAATCTGTTTTGACGCGGCAATGACCGGATCGGTTACGAACGCACTTAATTCCTGGCGGAGTTGGAGCGACGGGACGGCCAATTGGCGAAACGCCTTGGATATTTATTTGGTCGACGCACAAAGAGGTCGATTTCGCATTACCAAGCCAGGGGGCGCGCGGGCTGTTGCGCTAATCAATCTGCCAACTGAAGCCGCGGCAAGACTTCCCCCGCGCCCACCGGGGAAACGAGCCCTGTTGGTTCACCGTGACGGTTCAAATTTGCCGCGAGAGTGGACTATCGTATAGTGGCAAGATGAGGCAGCGGCACCCTGTCACACCCCTGTAAAACACCCGCTCTATCCCTCGGCACCATCTTTCTCCCACCGAGGGCAAACCCATGAAAACGCTTCTCTCCGCCGTTGCCGCAGCGCTCTTTGCCGGCCTTCTTTCCACCGCGGCTTATGCCGAAAGCCTGGTGCTTTATACCAGCCAGCCGAATGAGGATGCACAGGCGACGGTGGATGCGTTCGAGGCGGCTAACCCGGGCGTCGAGGTCGAGTGGGTGCGCGAGGGGACGACGAAGATCATGGCCAAGCTGATGGCCGAGATCGAGGCGGGCAATCCGGTGGCGGATGTACTGCTGATCGCCGATACGGTGACGATGCAGCGGCTGAAAGAGGGCGGGCATCTGCTGCCTTACAAGTCGCCCGAAGCGGCGGGCTACGATGCCGCGCTCTATGATGCTGATGGAGCCTATTACTCGACCAAGATGATCACGACAGGCATCGTCTACAACACATCCGCCGCGATGAAGCCGGAAGGCTGGCAGGATCTCGCCAAGCCCGAGGCGAAGGGCCTCGTCACCATGCCGAGCCCGCTTACGTCAGGTGCGGCGCTGATCCATGCCGAGACGCTCGCGGCCATTCCCGGCTTCGGCTGGGACTATTACAAGGCGCTCGCCGAAAACGGCGCGACGGCCGCCGGCGGCAATGGCGGCGTGTTGAAGGCGGTTGCGACCGGCGAGAAGGCCTATGGCATGCTCGTCGATTTCATGGCGATCCGCGAGAAGGCCAAGGGCGCGCCGGTGGAATTCGTCTTCCCGGCCGAAGGCGTTTCCGCCGTCACCGAGCCGGTCGGCATTTTGCAGACCGCGAAGAACGTCGATGCCGCGAAGAAATTCGTCGACTTCCTCCTCTCCGAGGAAGGCCAGAAGGTTGCGGTGAAGATGGGTTATATCCCGGCCCGCAACGGCGTGGCGCTGCCGGAAGGCTATCCGGCCCGCGAGACGATCAAGGTGCTGCCGGTCGATGCCGCCGTGGCGGTCAAGAATTCGGAAAGTGACCTCAAGACCTTCTCCGGCATTTTCGGGACGAACTGACCGGCTGATGACGCGAGCGGACGAGATCGCCCGCAGCCGGCGCGCGAGCGCTCCGGTGGAATCTGGCGTGGAAGGCGGCTCCGGGCTGAAACTCCTGGAGCCGCCTCGACGCTTTCTGTCGAGGGCGCGGCGCTCGGGCCCATTGCGGTTTCTCTTCGGCGGCGGGGAGGCGGCGGAAAGCCGGCCTCCCCAAACGACTCCCGCGAAACTGCCCGGCGAACTGACGCGCGCGCTGCGAGGCGTCGAGCTGCCGGCGATGCCTCACGTTACGGAAGATGGTTCCCTCAGGGCGAAGCCGCCGCGCGGCAGCGGGGCAGGGCGCGCCTTCCGCACCCGCAAGCGGCGGGCGTTGTCCGGCGAGCCGGCCTGGCTGCTGCCCTTCGTGCTTTGTGCAGTGCTCTTGCTCTCGGTGTTGCCTCTCGCGCGCCTTGCCGGGGCGGGCTTGAGCGGGCTTGTGGACGGTGAGGCGGCGCGGCTGATATTCGAGCCGGCGACCTTTGCGGCGCTCCGCAACACGCTCGTCACCGCCAGCGGCGGCATGGTCGTCTCGCTCGTCCTCGGTTCGCTCTTCGCCTTCGCGGTGGCGCTCACCGACATCAGGGGCAAGCTGATTTTAAGCTTCGCCTTCATGCTGCCGATGATGATCCCGCCGCAGGTAACGGCGCTGGCCTGGGTGGAGATGTCGGGGCCGGCGAGCCCGCTCCTGAAGACGCTGGGGCTTGCGCCGCCGCTCGGCAGCCCGCAGCCTCTCTATTCGCTTTCAGGCATCGCGCTTCTTTTGGGCGTGCAGCATGCGCCGCTCGTCTTCCTGGCGCTCAAAGCCGGGCTTGCGGCGAGCCCGCGCGACGGCATCGAGGCGGCACGGCTTGCGGGCGCGGGGCCGTTCCGGGTCTTCCGTGATATCGTTCTGCCGTTGGCTACTCCGGGGCTGATCGCCGGCGGGGCGATCGCCTTCGTTTCCGGCATCGGCAATTTCGGCATTCCGGCGATCCTTGGCATTCCTGCCGGCATCGAGACGCTGCCGACCCTGATCTTCAGCCGGCTGTCGAGTTTCGGCGCCGCCACCTTCGGCGAGATCGCGCTGATCTCGACGCTGATTGCGGCGATCTCCGCCGCCGGGCTCATCGTGCAGCAGCGGGCGCTCGCCGGCCGTGATTATCGCCTGATCGGCCATTCCGGCGCGCGCGCCGCCTTCGCGCTTGGGCGCTTTCGCATCGCTCTCGAACCGCTGCTATGGGCCGTGCTGGCGCTGGTGCTGGTGGCACCGCTGCTGGCGCTCGTCGCAAGCTCGCTGGTGCCGGCCTATGGCGTGCCGCTCAATTTCAAGACCGTGTCGCTCAGCGCCTATAGCGAAGTCCTGTTCCGCCAGTCGATCACGCTGACGGCGCTCAAGAATTCGATGTTCCTCGCCTCGGCCGCAGCACTCGGGCTGCTCGTCGTCACCGTGCCGGCCGCCTATCTCATGACGCGGCGGAAGGGCGCGCTTGCCAATCTCATCGCGATCCTGATCGAGGTTCCCTATGCGCTGCCCGGCATCGTGCTCGCGGTCGCCTTCATCCTCACCTTCGCCGCGCCGCTGCCGCTTGTCGGCGTCTCGCTCTACGGCACGATCTGGATCATCCTCGCCGCCTATTTCTCCTCCTTCCTAGCCGTCAGCCTGAAGCCCGTCATGAGCGCGTTTCTGCAGATGGACCCCTCGCTCGAGGAGGCGGCAAGGCTCGCCGGGGCGGGCTTTTCCCGCCGCATGCGCGACGTGCTCTTGCCGCTGATCGCGCCGACGGCCGGGGCCTCCATCATCCTCGTCTTCCTGATCGCGGCGAACGAACTCACAGTCTCGGCGCTGCTCTGGTCGGCCGGCACGCAGACGCTCGGCGTCGCGATCTTCAATCTCGACGACAGCGGCTCGTCCGATCTTGCGTCGGCGCTCTCGGTGCTCGTCGTCCTGCTGGTAATCGCGCTGATGGCGGCGCTCGAATTTTTCGCAAAGTACCTGCCGGAGGGCGTGCTGCCGTGGCGCAACTGATCCTCAATCATCTCACCAAGGATTTCGGAGGGGGCCGGCCGGCGGTGGCGGACGTCTCGCTGACGCTGCGCCGCCAGGCCTTCCTCGCGCTGCTCGGCCCCTCGGGCTGCGGCAAGACGACGGTGCTCCGGATGATCGCCGGCTTCGAGCAGCCGACGGACGGCTCGATCTCCTATGGCGAGCGGCGGCTTTCCGATGCCGAGCGCGCGCTGCCGCCGGAAAAGCGCAACATGGCGATGGTGTTTCAGTCCTACGCGCTCTGGCCGCACATGACGGTCGCGGAGAATATCGGCTATCCCTTGAAGGTGAGGGGCATTTCCGGCGCGGCCTGGCAGAAGCTCGTGGGCGAGGCGCTGTCGCTGGTCAAGCTCACCGACTTTGCCGAGCGGCGGCCGTCAGCCCTTTCCGGCGGCCAGCGCCAGCGGGTGGCGCTCGCCCGCTGTCTCGTCACGCAGCCGGATGTCGTGCTGCTCGACGAACCGCTCGCCAATCTCGACCAGCACCTGAGGAAGTCGATGGAGGAGACCTTCCGCGCCTTCCACGAGCGCTCCGGCGCCACCATGGTCTATGTCACCCACGACCAGGCCGAGGCGATGGCGCTCGCGACCGACGTCGCGGTGATGTCGGAAGGCCGGCTTTTGCAGGTGGCGCCGCCGGCGGAGATTTATGCGAGGCCGGAAGGCCGCGTCGTCGGCGGGCTCATCGGCCGCGGCAGCATCCTGCGGCTGCCGCTGGCGGAGAGCGGCGAAAGGCAGCTCGGCTGGCCGGTGTTGCGCGAGGCTGTGGGCTCGCACGGTGCGGTCGGCGGGCCGCTTGCCGACGTGCCCCTTGCCGACGTGCTAGTCAGGCCGGAACACGTCCACCGCGGCACCGACGGCATTGTCATGCGGGTCATTTCGTGCGTCTTCGAAGGCGAACGCTTTGCCCTCGACCTTGGGCTTGGCGACGGCCAGCGGTTGAAGGCTTATAGCAATGTGGCGATCGCGGAGGGGCAGACGGTGCCCTTCGTGATTGCGAGCGGTTGGCGGCTTTGAGGCGGGCGAGTGGGGGCGGTGCCTTGCCAGGCCTGCGCTGTTGAAGCGCGCGCCCGGCCGCAGCCCCAATCTCCCTTGTATCTTTCAGTTGCCGGTAGGAACGCAATCGGCGAGGTTGAAGGCGGCGGTCAGCCCGACATCGCGGGTCTTCCGCACGCGTAGATGCAGAATGGAACTAGATAAAAAATAAAACTGGTTGCTTTTTACAAGCATATTTGAGATGCTACCGGAAGGAAGGACCAAGGGAGGAAACAATGAAGCTCTACCAGGGCATCGGGCCGAACTCCTATCGCGTGCGCATTTTCATGGCGGAAAAGGGCATCACGCTGCCGATGGTGAACATCGATTTCGCCAAGGGCGAGCACAAGGCGCCGGACTTCCTGAAGCTCAATTCGCTCGGACAGATTCCGGTGCTGGAGCTCGATGACGGCACGATCATCACCGAAAGCGTCGCGATCTGCCGGTATCTCGAGGAGACGCATCCCGAGCCGCAACTCTTCGGCACCGACGCCGTCAGCCGCGCCAAGGTCGAGATGTGGAACCGGCGGGCGGAACTGGTGATCTTCGCCACGATCGGCAATGTGCCGCTCCATTCCGATGAGCTCTTCAAGGATCGCCTCACGCAGTTTCCGGCCTTCGCGGAGAGCGAGCGGCAGGCGGTGCCGAAGAAATGGGCCTGGCTCGACCGCGAGCTTGCCGACGGCCGGCCGTTTCTTGCCGGTGAGAATTTCTCGATCGCCGATATCACCGCCGGAGTCTGCGGCTGGCTGGGCGAGGTCTTCGGCATGGAGATCCCGGATACGCTTGAGAACGTGAAGCGCTGGAACGAGCGGGTCAGGAGCCGGCCGAGCTGGAATGCATAAGGCGGCACGCCGCGCATTTGCGAGATGTTAATTCGGCGCCAGTACAACTCGCGACAACAGGCAACTGGGGATTTGCCGATGATAACAAAGGCGCGCGTGCTCGCGGCCGGGCTCCTGTCAGGCGCGCTTTACGGTACGCTCGTTTCGGCCCAAGATCTTCAGAATCTGATTGGCATAGCGATGCTCACCGGCACCTGCGAGCGCCTTGTGATGGCAGGTGGACGACCTGTCGAGCCATTGCGGCGGCAAAGTCGTCCAGTCGATCTACAGCACGGGCCGGACCGGATTTACCGTCGTGATGGGCGACAAAGGCGCCGTGACCTTCAGCGGGATCCAGGGTGCGAAGCCGGAAGCTGACTGCCAGTCGCAAGACATGGATAGAGTCATCCTGAATCTCGGGATAGAGGGAGCGCCGCCAAGCTCTGAGGCCGTTACGGGCAGTTGCACTTACGGCAATCCGTTTAAAGGGCCAGCGGCAATCAGTTGCCAGGGCGCCGACGCGGCCGAGGGGGCATATCTCCTGCAGTTCAGGTCAGATGGCAAGCCTCCCATCATGAAATATTACGGCGATCAGGAATAGCTGGGCCGCATATTTGCTACAGGCAGCCGCGGAGGCTTATGATCCACCGCGCCGCGTCTTATCAGACGCGCAAAGGACGCTGTAGTCTTTGAGTCTTTGGGTTGCTGCAACATGCAGTGGGGTGAGCCCAAACCGCGAAGCGGTCTGGCGCGAAACAGGGGCGCGCGATGTATCTTGTCTCGCATACCGATCACCCGCTTGAAGAATGGCGCCCGGGCGTTCAGACGCGGATGATTGTCGCCGCTACCGTGGGCGCAACCGAGCTCTGCATCTTCGAGCAATGGATCTTGCCCGGCGCCGGTGCGCCCGACCACTTCCATTTCGTAGAGGAGGTGCTGACGGTGCTGGCGGGCGAGGCGGAGATCCGGCTTGGCGCGGAGCGCGTGGTCCTGACGCCGGGTCAATCGCTGATCGTTCCCGCAGGTCTTCGGCACGGCTTCCGCAACATAGGCCCCACGACGCTTCACATGCATGCCGTCCTCGCCTCCGCCTGCTTCGAGGCGGCCTTCGACGACCGCGAACCTCCGGTTCGTAGATGGGCAGCGCCATCGCCAACCGGGCGGACATAGCTCAGCGTCCGGCCGCTGGGTTCTCCGCGAGACGCGCCAGGTCATTTGAAGGCGGGCCGCACGTAGCTGTGGACTTGCCTCCTTTTTGCCGTTCTTGCCTTCTCCGTGGCCTTTTTGAGTTCCTAAAATGAGTGACTGATTCGCGCCCGCACCGCTTTCGTCGCAGTTTCCGGGGACGGACGAGACCCCGCGAAGCTGCCCAAGGAGAAGAGCCATGACAGAGTACAAGAAGCCGATCATCACGGAGATGCGTCCGAAAATCACTGTCATTGGTGTCGGCGGCGGGGGTGGCAACGCCATCAACAACATGATTGCCGAAAACCTGCAGGGCGTCGATTTCATCGCCGCCAACACCGACGCGCAGGCGCTCTCGATGTCGAAGGCGGAGCGGCGCATCCAGCTCGGCACCGCCGTTACCGAGGGTCTCGGGGCCGGCTCGCTGCCGGATATCGGCAATGCGGCGGCGCAGGAATCGATCGACGAGATCATGGATCACCTGGGCGGCACGCATATGTGCTTCGTCACCGCCGGCATGGGCGGCGGCACCGGTACCGGGGCGGCACCGGTGATTGCCGAGGCTGCGCGGCGGGCCGGCATCCTGACCGTGGCGGTCGTCACCAAGCCCTTCAGCTTCGAAGGCCGGCGGCGCATGCAGACGGCGGAGATGGGCATCGATCGGCTGCGCGAGAGCGCCGACACCGTGATCGTCATCCCCAATCAAAACCTCTTCCGCATCGCCGACGCCAAGACCACCTTTGCCGACGCTTTCATGATCGCTGACCGGGTGCTCTATTCGGGGGTCAGCTGCATCACCGACCTGATCGTCAAGGAGGGGTTGATGAACCTCGACTTCGCCGACGTGAAGACGGTGATGAAGGGCATGGGCCGGGCCATGATGGGAACGGGCGAGGCGACCGGCGAGAGCCGCGCGATGATGGCGGCGGAAGCGGCAATCGCCAATCCGCTCCTCGATGAAGTCTCGATGCGCGGCGCAAAGGGCGTGCTCGTCTCGATCTCCGGCGGCATGGACATGACGCTGTTCGAGGTCGACGAGGCGGCCACCCGCATCCGCGAGGAGGTCTATGACGAGGCCGACATCGTCGTCGGCGCGATCTTCGACCGCACGCTCGACGGCACCTTCCGCGTCTCTGTGGTGGCAACGGGTCTCGACAGCCCGCGCGCGACCGGTGATATTCAGGGCCAGCCCGAGTTGGTCAACGACCAGCCGGCGCAGGCTCCATCGCGCACGCTGCAATAGTTCTTTGACGCAATTCCGGAGGGGAGCCACCGCGCTACACACTTTTCCTGGAATTGCTTAGGCGGGGGAGCCGGAGAAGCAGCGGCAAAAGGCGAGCCTTTTCGCGCCGCAGCTTCTCCGGCACTGTCTCAGGCTTCGGACATTTCCCGACGGCGAACCGCCTCACTCTATCCCGGCAGCCCGGCCCGCTTGAGGTCGGCGGCGAAGCGGTCGATGAAGTGTTCCGGCATCGCGGGAATGCCGCCGAAATAGAATTCGGCGCGGGCCTTTTCGAGCGTCATCTCCGGCCGGAACTTTAGAAGCTCGGCGAGCGCCGCAGGGGCGGCCTCGGCGTTGCCTTGGGCGCCGAGGACTGCCGTCAACACCATCGCCGGCCAGAAGGTGGTGTTTTCCTGCCTAAGCGATCCGCGGGCGGCGGCTTCGGCCTCCACGAGCCGTCCCGACTGGTAATGCGCGATCGCAAGCATGTTGTGGAACGTCCAGAGATGCGGGTCGCGCGGGCTCAGCCGGAACGCCTCGTTGATTTCGGCAATACCCTCCTCGGGGCGCTCGACGTAGCAAAGGGCCTGTCCGAGGGCGAAATGGCCTTGCGCGAAGCTCGCGTCGAGTTCGAGCGCATTGCGCAGGTGCGTGATCCCACGTTCCGGCTGGCCGCGCAGCGCCAGCGCCCGGCCAAGCGCGAGATGGGCGGCGGGCTCGCGGCTGTCGAGCGCGATCGCCCGCTCCGCAAGCCGGATGGCATCGGCGATCCTGGCGCCCCGCTCGTCCATGGCGCCGTACCAGCCAAGCTGGATGTGAACATAGGCGAGCCGCGCATAGGCTTGCGCGAATGTCGGATCGACGCTGGTGGCACGTTCGAAGAGAGCCTTCGCGATCTTCAGGTCGTCCAGATTGAACTTGTAGAGATGCCAGAGACCTTTCAGATAGATGTCCCAGGCATCCATGTCGGCGGCCGTCTGTCCGCGCAGCGCGGCGAATTCGATGATGCCGAGCTCGGGTCCGACCGTTCCGGTGATCTCGCCGGCGATCTCGTCCTGGAGCACGAAGAGGTCGTCGAGCGTCCGGTCGTAGCGTTCCGCCCAGAGAAGGGTGGCGCTTTCCGCGCGGAGCAACTGGGCGGTGATGCGGACGCGGTCGCCGGAGCGCCGGACGCTGCCTTCGATCACATATTTGACGGCGAGGTCTTCGGCGGCCTTCCGCACGTCGACGGGCTTGCCTTTGTACGCGAAGGAAGAGTTGCGGGCGACGACCTGCAGCCAGCGGCAGCGCGCGAGCGTGTGGATGAGCTCCTCGGTGAAGCCGTCGGCAAAGTGCTCCTGCTCGTCGACGCTCGACAGGTTGATGAAGGGCAGCACGGCGATCGACGGCCGCTTGCGATCGGGCAGGGTGCGCGCGGACGAGCGACGGTCGGACCGCGCCTCTCTATCGGCTCGAGCCGCTGCCGGGGTGCCGTGCGTTTCGTCCGGCAGCCAGCGCCACGCGCGAACCGGGTGGCGGATGTCGGCGAGCGTGCAGCGGCCGAGATCGGTCAAGGGAATATCGAGTTTTGCCCCGATATGGTCGTGAACCTGCTGCGACAGGCAGATGCCGCCCGGCGGGGCGATTTCCTGGAGACGTGCAGCGACGATGACGCCGTCGCCATGGATACCGTCATCGTCGATGATGACGTCGCCGAGATGGATGCCGATGCGCAAGTGCATGTGCCGTTCGGAATCCGCGGTCTCATTGCGCCGGAGCATTGCCTGCTGGATCTCGATCGCTGAGATGACCGCCTCGACGACGCTCGAAAACTCGGCGAGCAGGCCGTCTCCGATGTGCTGGACGACCCGGCCGCCGTGTCCGGCGATGGCGGGAAGAATGACCTCCGTCTGATGGGCCTTCAGCGCCGCGAACGTGCCGGCTTCGTCATGCCGCATCATCCGGCTGTAGCCGGAAAAGTCCGCGTCCAGGATTGCTGCCAGCCGCCGCTTCATGCGCCCCGTCTCCTACAGCGCGATCGCGTCCTTCCAGACGCGCTAAGATTGCTGTAGCACTTTGAATTGCCGCGGAAGAGTAACAATCGCAGGATCGGGAGTCCATGAAGACGGCCGGCACCGCAGGGCCATTCATTCGATCAGCAGCAACCCGCGCTTCCTGTCGCCATCGAATGTATCCATCGCCGAGAACAGCCGTTCGCGTTCGATCAGCCACGGCTTGTAATTTTCGTTCACGTCGAGAACGAAGACCATGTCTTGCGCCTCCAGATACCCGCCGATCGGTGAGTGGTGCCCGACGCCGGCGCCGAAGATCTTTTCGCGGGCGAAGTTGACGATGTAGCGGCGACCCGGATCGTTGGCATGCTTCATATGCTCGCGAAACTCCTCCGCCGTCAGGTCCCGAAGAACCGATACCTTCCGGCCGGTCTTCGTTCGCGCAACCTCGGCAAGTTCATCGAGAGTAAGTCCCATGATGCAGAAACCGGTCCAGCACTTGCCCGTGCCTTCGAGGACTTCCGCCTCGGTCGTCTCCTCCTCTCCGATGGAGCGGAACGTATTGGCGATGCTGGCCGGGCCGCAGCGCGAGCCGTTCGATTGCCAGCTGACATCCTTGCCAAAGGTGGCGGCGACCGGGAGCTGCCAGGCGCGATCAATCAGTTCTGGCGTGCGAATGACCGCGGATTGGATCGCTTCGGACGAAACGCTGGACGGCACAGCGGCGAAATAGGCCGCTCCGCAAAGCACGCCGACGCCGACCGCTATGGCGAAAAGCAGACCGCGCTTCATGGCGGGAACCTCGACCGGGCAGACACCGAACAATGCCTGATGGAGGCCGCAGGATCAATCAGAACCGCGGTGCGTCGTCGTCAGTCGGACGAGAGAATTTCACTGCTGCGTCTTATGCGGTCGCCTAACGCCCACTTGCCGGCGCCACGCGCCATATCGCGTTGCCGACATCGTCGGCCACCAGCAGGGCGCCTTTCTTGTCTATCGCCACGCCGACCGGGCGCCCCAACGCCTTGTCGTCCTTGTCGATGAAGCCGGACAGGACGTCCTTCGGCGGGCCGGAGGGCTTGCCGTCCCGGAAGGGCACGAAGATCACCTTGTAGCCGCTGCGCACGCTGCGGTTCCACGACCCATGCTGGCCGATGAAGGCGCCGTTGGCGTAGTCCGGACCGAGCAGCGCGCCGGCGGCGAACGTCAGCCCCAGCGAGGCAGTGTGGGCGCCGAGCGCATAGTCTGGCTTGATCGCCTTCTCGACTAGGTCCGGGCGCGGCGGCTTGACGCGCGCGTCGACGTTCTGGCCGAAATAGCTGTAAGGCCAGCCGTAGAAGCCGCCTTCACGAACGGAGGTCATGTAGTCCGGCACGAGGTCGTCGCCGAGTTCGTCGCGCTCGTTGACTGCGACCCAGAGCCTGCCATCGTCCGGATTCCAGGAAAGCCCGTTGGGGTTCCTGAGGCCCGAGGCAAAGACGCGCGTGCGTCGGCTGGCGAGATCTACCTCCAGAACGGCGGCGCGGTTTTTCTCCGCTTCGATGCCGTTCTCGCCGACATTGCTGTTCGATCCGACGGTGACGTAGAGCTTGCGGCCGTCGCGGCTGGCGATGACGTCCTTGGTCCAGTGATGGTTGAGGTCTCCCGCGGGCAAATCGACGATCTTCTCGGGCGCTGCCGTCATTCGATCCTGGCCTTCGGAGTAGGGGAAGGCGACGAGGGCATCAGTGTTGGCGACATAGAGTTTGCCTTTCGACAGGGTCATGCCGAAGGGCGAGTTCAGGCCCTCGATGAAGGCACTGCGCTGATCGGCGACACCGTCGCCGTTGGTGTCACGCAAGAGTGTGATGCGGTTGGCGCTCGGGGTGGCGGCACCGGCGCGCTTCTGGGCCTGGTCCGTGAAGACCTTCTTGATGCTGAAATATTCGTCGTGTTTGGCCGGAGCATTGCTTTCGGCGACCAGCACGTCGCCGTTCGGCAGCACATGCAGCCAACGCGGATGGTCGAGATCGCCGGCAAAGGCGTTCACCTTCAGCCCGGCCGCCGCCTTCGGCTTGGCCCCATTTGGCCAACCCTTGGCTTCGGCGATGTTGACCGTCGGGATCAGCGTGCGGCTGGGCGCCGGCAAGTTCGGTTTGGGGCCGTAGCCGCTGCTTTCATCCGCACGCCCTTGCGCGGAAACGCCAGCGCAACCCGCGACGAGCGCACCGGTGAGGACGATAGCTGCAATTCCAAGCGAACCGGTTTTCATCTTGCGTCCTTCGAGCGGAATGCCGCCCTCTTGGCAAGGCTTCGATCCGCTTCAGCTTCCTTCTGACGCGCTCCTAACAGCGGTGTCCGGCCATCGTTCCCTGCAATCTTTGCGAGGGGCGCCATTAGGAGTATCCTTAAATGCGTAGGCGAAAAAGCCTATGTTTTCGGGAGGAAAAGATGAAACGCAGAACCCAGACTGGGGGGAGGACGTCGCGTCGCAAATTCCTGAGCGGCGCAGCAATGGCCGGGGCGGCGATGGTCGCTGCACCGAGTGTCGTCAAGGCACAGGGGCCGGTGAACATGCGCTGGCAGAGCACTTGGCCTTCGAAGGACATCTTTCACGAATTCGCGCTCGATTTCGCCAAGAAGGTCAACGACATGACCGGCGGGGACCTCAAGATCGAGGTGCTGCCGGCGGGGGCCGTGGTGCCGGCTTTCGGCCTGCTCGATGCCGTCTCGCAAGGGACGCTCGACGGCGGCCACGGCGTGATGGTCTATCACTACGGCAAGCAGACGGCGTTGGCGCTGTGGGGCTCGGGGCCGGGCTTCTCCATGGACGCCAACATGCTGCTCGCCTGGCATAAATACGGCGGCGGCAAGGAACTCCTCGCCAAGCTCTATGAGTCGATCGGCGCCAATGTCGTCTCGTTCCCCTACGGGCCAATGCCGACGCAGCCTCTCGGCTGGTTCAAGAAGCCTATCGCAAAGGTGGAGGACCTGCAGGGCCTGAAATTCCGCACCGTCGGCATCTCGATCGACGTGTTCACCGCGCTCGGGGCGGCGGTCAACGCGCTGCCCGGCGGTGAGATCGTCGCGGCACTCGACCGCGGGCTGATCGACGCGGCCGAGTTCAACAATGCTTCGTCGGACCGGGTGCTCGGCTTCCCGGATGTTTCGAAGATCTGCATGCTGCAGGGCTATCATCAAAACGCAGAAACGTTCGAAATCCTGTTCAACAAGCCGAAGTTCGACGGTCTACCGGGCGAGATGAGGGCGATCATCACCAATGCGGTCGAGGCGGCGTCCGCCGACATGGCCTGGAAGGCGATTGACCGCTACTCCACAGACTACCTAGCGATGCAAACGGATGACCAGGTCAAATTCTACAAGACCCCGGAGGCGATCCTCAAAAGGCAGCTCGAAGTTTATGACGAGGTTGTGAAGAAGAAGGCGGGGGAAAACCCGGTCTTCAAGGAAGTGCTCCAATCCCAGATCGCCTTCGCCGAGCGGGCGACGAGATGGGAGCAGGACACCGTCGTCAACCGGCGGATGGCTTTCGACCACTATTTCGGCCAGGAGGGTGTGGCCAAGGAGCTTTAGCTCGACAGGGCCTTGGGCCGCTCGGCCCCGGGCCGCAAACGTCACCGATTGCAAAAAGATAGAGCGGTGATGCGGCCACGGCTGCGTCTGCCGCCGCCGGTTGGAGGCGCGGGGTGAACGTTCAGCATTTTCTCCTGAGGGTCGATGCGATCAGCGTGTGGGTCGGGAAGGCTTCCGCCTGGCTGATCATCGGCCTGATGACACTTGTCTGCGTCGAGGTCTTCAAGCGCTACATCCTCAACATGCCGACGGCGTGGATCTTCGACGCCAGCAATATGTTTTACGGCACCCTGTTCATGCTTGCCGGCGCCTATGCGCTGGCGCAGAACGCCCATGTGCGGGGCGACTTTCTCTATAGTTCGCTAAGGCCCCGCACGCAGGCGATGCTCGACCTTTTGCTCTATATTTTGTTCTTCCTGCCCGGCGTCGCCGCCCTTATCTATGCTGGCTACGACTACGCGGCGCTCTCCTGGCGGATCGGCGAGCATTCGACCGTGACGGCGGAAGGGCCGCCAATCTACTATTTCAAGACGGTCATCCCAATCGCGGGCGTGCTGGTGATGCTGCAGGGGCTTGCCGAGATCGTGCGATGCGTCCTGTGTATCCGGACCGGGGAGTGGCCGGAGCGGCAGCGCGACGTCGAGGAGATCGACGTGGTGGCCGAGCAGCTTGCCCACAGCGAATATGTCGACGAGGAAGCCCGCGAGGCGGCGATCGAACGGGCACAGAACATCGAAAAGGCGGCCCGGCAACGGGGCATGGGGGGAGAGATCGAACCGTGAGCGATCCGTTCCTTGGACTGGCGATGCTGATGCTCATCGTCGTCGTCATAATCATGGGCTTCCCGACCGCCTTCACGCTGATGGGGCTCGGCATGGTCTTCGGCTTCTACGCCTTCTACAATCCGGCCGAGCACTGGATCGACAACCGCGTCTTCGATCTGATGGTCCAGCGCACCTATGGTGCGATGACCAACGATGTGCTGATCTCGATCCCGCTCTTCGTGCTTATGGGCTACGTGATGGAGCGTGGCGCGCTGGTCGACAAGATGTTCTACAGCATCCAGCTTTCGTTCCGGCGGTTGCCGGCATCGCTGGCCGTCGCGACGCTGATCGTCTGCACCTTCTGGGGTATCGCCAGCGGCCTCGTCGGCGCCGTGGTGGTGCTGATGGGCGTGATCGCCATGAACCCGATGCTGCGCGCCGGCTACGACGTCAAGCTCGCCTCGGGTGTCATCACCGCGGGCGGCACGCTCGGCATCCTGATCCCGCCCTCGGTGATGATCATCGTCTACGCGGCCGTGGCGGGACAGTCTGTGGTCAAGCTCTATGCCGCGACGATGCTGCCGGGCTTCTTCCTGTCGTTCCTCTATCTCGCCTATATTCTCGGCTGGGCGGCAATCAATCCGAAGATCGCGCCTTCCTTGCCCGAGGAGCAGACACGGGTTCCGGTCGCCTCCTGGATGCGCAGCCTGCAGACAGCCTATTCGCCAAACATGCTGGCCGGGCTTTTCCGCGCCCTGGTCTCACCGGCGAAGGCGCTGGCGCTGGAGACGGGCGAGGGGCGGGTGACCTATTGGCGGCTCGTCAATAATTTCGGCGCGGCCCTTGTGCCCTTCTCGCTGACGGCCGTCACGCTCGCGCTCGTGTGGTGGTATGCCGTCATCCATCCACAGGCCTCCGCCGAGGCGGAGGCCCCGGAGGGGCTGGAACAGCTGGGCGCGCCCGCCGCCGATGCCGGGCCGGCAGTCGTCAATGGGCCGACGACCGCTTTCTATGTGTCCTTCGGGATCGCCGCCGCGCTCGCCGCCGTTGTTCTCATCCGCTACTATCGCAACATGGGCGCGGAACGGCTTCAGGTGATGAAGCTGCTCGTCTCCTCCGTCATGCCGCTCGCGATCCTAACCGTCGTCGTGCTCGCCGTCATCCTGTTCGGCATCACGACCGCGACCGAGTCCGCTGCGGTCGGCTCCGCCGGCGCCTTCCTGCTGGCCTTCCAGGCGCGCACGCTCAACTGGAAACGCACCAAGGAAGCGGTGTTCCTGACGGCGAAGACCACGGCCATGGTGTGCTGGCTCTTCGTCGGTTCGGCGCTTTTCTCCGCCGTCTTCGCCATCCTCGGCGGGCAGGCGCTGATCGAGCAATGGGTGCTCGCGCTTGATCTCACGCCCGTTCAGTTCATGATCCTGTCGCAGGCGATCATCTTCCTTCTCGGCTGGCCGCTCGAATGGACCGAGATCATCATCATCTTCGTGCCGATCTTCCTGCCGATGCTGAGGCACTTCGACATCGACCCGGTGCTCTGGGGCGTGCTCGTCTTCGTCAACCTGCAGGCGGCCTTCCTGTCGCCGCCGGTGGCGATGTCGGCCTACTACCTGAAAGGCGTTTCGCCGCCGCATGTCACACTGAACCAGATTTTCGCCGGCATGATGCCCTACATGCTGATCGTTATCCTCTGCATGATCATCATGTATCTCTGGCCCGGCATGACGCTCTGGCTGCCGGAATATCTCTACGGCTGAGCTACGGCATGTTTCCTTAACCCGTAGCCGATTTAAGGAAACGTGCAGTAGCGACGAGTGGGGCGCTGCGAAGCGGCCGCGACACGCTTGTTCGCGGCCGACCGTATTGGTTCTCGCTTCACGCCGGCAATGGCGCGGGTTCGGCCTTGGGGAAGGGCCTGAAGGTCAGGGCGATCAGGAAGGCGCCGATCCCGATGCCCCAGGCGCCGATATAGAGCCAACCGTAGCTGGCGAAGGTGTCGTAGATCAGGCCGCCGGCCAAGGGACCGGTTGCCATGCCCAGGCTCCCCGCCATTGCCGTTCCGCCGATGACGGTACCCATCATGCGCAGGGGAAAATTCTCGCGAGCGATCACGGCGTAGAGTGGCATGACGCCGGCATAGATAAAGCCGAACACAGCCGCGACGGCATAAAACGCGCCAAGATCGCGGACGAAAAAATACGCCAATGCGCCGAACGCCTGCAGCAGCAGCCCCGAAACCAGAACGCGCTTGGCCCCGAACCGGTCTCCGAAAAGACCGAAGACGACGCGACCGCCCATGCCTGCCAGCCCCTCTACGCTGTAGATCGAGACCGCTGCAATCATCGGGATGCCGCAGCTGATCGCGTAGCTCACCGTGTGGAAGATCGGGCCCGAGTGCGTGGCGCAACAGAAGAAGTTCGTGAGAAACAAGATGATGAACTGGGGCGACCTGATCGCCTGGCCCACGGACATGTCGGGCTGTTCTCCATCCGAAGAAGCGACGGCAGTTTGGCGTTCGAGAGCGGGAGGACGGCGTACGAGCAGCGCGACCGGGACCATCACGGCCCCGGTAAAGGCGGCGATGATCAGGAGGGACGTTCTCCAATCGTAGATGGTGACGAGCCAGGCCGCGAAGGGAGACATGGTCATGGGCGCCATTCCCATGCCGGCCGACACGAGAGACACGGCAAGGCTGCGCTGCGTTTCGAACCAGCCGGTCACGCAGGCCATCATCGGGGCGAAGATCGCGGCGGTAGCGCCGCCGACAGCCAGCCCGAAGACGAGTTGAAACTCGATAAGCGAGGTCGCCTGGCTCGTCAGTGCGAGGGCTGCGGCCAAGACAGCCGAACCGATCGACACGACGAGGCGAGGACCCCAACG
Organism: Ensifer sp. IC3342; assembly: GCF_020193655.1. Taxonomy (GTDB): domain Bacteria; phylum Pseudomonadota; class Alphaproteobacteria; order Rhizobiales; family Rhizobiaceae; genus Sinorhizobium. The sequence continues at coordinate 20,044 of NZ_JADYVE010000016.1, read as the reverse complement.
GTCCGACAAAGTACCCCAGATCATGCTTGCGAGCGCCATCGCGATAAACCCGATGGTCATGGCACTGGAAACACCGGTGACGGACCATCCGGTATCTTGAGAAATGGGCCGGAGAAAAACCGGCAGCGAAAACATGGCGCCGATCGCGATGCAGCCCAACAGGCCACCGGCGGCGACGATTACCCAGCGATATGGACTTTGTGTCTGAATCTGCGCATCCGACATGGAAAGACCTCGTGGAAAAATTGGCGACGCCGGGCCTCAGGTGGGCGGCGCTTCTCAAAGACGAACGAGTTGCTTGAAAATCGACATGCCTCAAAAAAAATCCGCAGCTGGCGTGGCGCGATCTACCGCCTCCGGTTCGCCGTCGCTTCTGCGCGTTCGGCGGCGGATCGCGCAATCTTACCTTGGCCGCCGGACCGCTCTGATCTTGCCGGTGCTTCCACCGCCGCAGAAGAAGCGATCGGCGCCGTCGGACTCAAGCCCGGACACACCCACGCCGTGCGGCATGTCGAGTCGCTCCAGGACCGCGCCTGTTTCGGGATCGACACGCCGGACATCGCTCTCGTCGCCTTCCCAGGTGCCGTGCCAGAGTTCGCCGTCAATCCAGGTGACGCCGGTGACGACCCGGTTGGACTCGATGGTGCGGAGCACCTCGCCCGTCTCAGGATCGATCTGGTGGATCCTGCGTCCTCGGTGCTGGCCGACCCAGAGCGTGCCTTCGGCCCAGGCGAGCCCCGAGTCACCGCCGCCGCCCGGTGCCGGGATAGTCGCGAGCACGCGGCCGGTCTTCGGATCGATTTTCTGGATGCGGTCCTCGGCGATCTGGAACAGGTGCCGGCCGTCGAAAGCGGTTCCCGCATGGGCGGCGACCTCGATCGAGCGCGTGATTTCGCCGCTCTCCGGATCGACGGCGTTCAGTTTTTCGCCGGAGGCGAACCAGACGTGGTGCCCGTCGAAGGTGACGCCGTGCACCTGCTCTGCTTCGGGGAAGGGGCCGTATTCACGAAGAATTTCGGCTGCGGATCGTTTCATGCTTTCCTCCTTGCTGGTGGGGCCGCATCACACTAGTCACTCGGCAGCGGGCCGGGGAGTAACAAGATTGTCGGGAAGCCGGTAAGCGGCGGGGTTATCCAGCGGCGCGCCGGTCCGCGACCGAAGGCCTGCACCTTGCCGGCCACCGAGAGCTGTTCGAGCGCCCGCTGCACCGTGCGTGGGCTCGCGCCAAGCGCGATCGCCAGTGCCGAGCTCGACCAGGACTCGCCGTCGGCAAGGAAGGCGAGCACGGCCGCGTGCCGCTCCTCGACCGGGGGCGCCAGCACCACGACCTCGTGGGCGTGGCGCGGTGCCAAGGCGAAACCTTGGCTCGTCGCGCTTATGTCCGCGAGCGCCCGAAGCTCGGCGCGGAGCCGGCCGATTTCCACGCGGAGCCGCGCGCGATGGGATTCGTCAGCGTGTTTCGCTCGGAATGCCCGGGAAAGCAGCGTGCTCCTCGGCGCATCTCCCGGCCAGGCTTCGGCGAGCGCTCGCGCCAGCGCGAAAAGGATCGGGCGCGTCGCGAGCGAGACCGCCAGCCTCTCGTCGCGCACGACATTGCGGCAGGCGTCGACGACGAGCGCCCCCGACGAAAGCAGCGCTTCGACCTCTTCGAGCAGCAGCGGCCGTTCCTCGCCCTGCGCGATCAGGCGCGCCGCCGGCGTCTTCAGCACCAGCGATGCATTTTCGACCTCCGCCGTCAACGCCGGAATATCCGCCTTGTGTGCGGCCTCGGCGGCGCGGGTGAGCGCGGCACGCGCGGCATTCGTCTGCACGCGCCGGGCAGCGATGCCCGCGGCTGCCAGCTCATGGGCGGTCCGCAAGGCCGGCGGAAGCGGGGAGGGATCGAACCCGGCCAGCATCCGCTCTGCCTCGTCGAGACGGCCGATCAGGAGCAGACGCCGGACCTCAACGTTACGTGCATGCGCGGCATTCACCCGGTCGCCATGCGCTTCGAGCGTTGCGCGCGCGGCGTCGAGCGTCTTCGCAGGCCAGGCAAGGTCGCGTGACACGAGGGCGATCTCGGCTTCGGCGACGACGCAGCGGGCGCGCGCCACCGCCTCCTTCCGGCCGAAGGCGCGCGCGGCGCTCTTGAGGAGCGCCTTTGCCCTGACCAGATCGCCGAGCTGCGCCATGGCGATGCCCCGGAGCGCGAGCGCGGGCGGGTCGTCACGGAGCGCAACCCGCTTCAAGGCTCCGAGCGGGTCACCCGTTGCAAGCGCGCGTGCCGCGGCGGTGATCAGCGAGTCCATCGGAATCCCGTCACACTTGTCACTCTCACCATCCGAAATCCGCTCCTAACCTACGACCAACAATCAACACGTCGCGCCGGGAAGGTACGACGACAGATGGCCAAAGGAGAAGAGTGATGACGACACATGTGACCGGAACCCGTGACGAGTGGCTGGCAGCACGGCTCGACCTGCTCCAGGAGGAGAAGGAACTGACGCAGCGCAGCGATGAACTGGCGCTCAGGCGTCAGGCGCTGCCCTGGGTGCGGATCGACAAGGACTACCGGTTCGACACCGAGGACGGAAACGTCTCGCTCAAGGACCTCTTTAGAGGTCGCTCGCAGCTCCTCGTCTACCATTTCATGTTCGGCCCCGACTACAAGGCCGGATGCCCGTCCTGTTCCTCGATCGCGGACGGGTTCAACGGGATCGTCGTCCATCTCGAAAACCACGATGTCGCCTTCTCGGCGATTTCGCGCGCGCCGCTTGCAAAGCTGCAGGCGTTCAAGCAGCGGATGGCGTGGACCTTTCCCTGGGCCTCCTCGAATGACGGCGATTTCAACCGTGACTTCAGCGTCTGGTTCACCGAGGAAGAGCAGCGCAAAGGAACGATCGAATACAACTTCCGCCGCGAGCCGCCGGCGCCACTTGCCGGAAAGACCGTTCAGGAATGGCGCGGCGACGAGGGACCGGTCGCCCAAATCGCGGCCATGACCGGCACCGACGTTCCTACCTATACGCGTGACAGGCCAGGCGTCAGCGCCTTCGCGCTCGACGACGGCATCGTCTACCACACCTATTCCAGCTATGCGCGCGGACTGGACGGCCTGTGGGGCGTATACCAGTGGCTCGACCGGGCACCTCTGGGGCGTAACGAGCAAGGTGTCTGGTGGCGCCACCGCGACGCCTATGGCCGGGGCTGACGTCCGATGTTGCGTTGTCCCGATAGCTCGAACAGGACGCGGGTCGCAGGCAGTGGATCTGCCTGCGACCCAGGCGGTAACACCGCCACTTTCGGTGCCGCGGACTGGCTATCCTTCGCTGCGGCGCCGACCTTCGCGATCATGGCGCTGCTGACCAGCGTCTTCGGCGGCCCGGCGGAGATGCTCTGCTCGTCCACGGAGGATGGGTCGCCCTTGACCGGAATGGTGCCAATGTACCTGCTGATGAGCGTGTTCCATTCGGCACCATGGCTGAGGCTGATATCGGGTGCCCGACGCCCCGGTCCCGCAACCTCCACAAATCAAAAAGCAGGAGGCTGAGCAGTAGAACTACTGCATGTCTCTTTGAATCGACCTCGATTCAAGGACAAAGACATGCAGCATTTCAAAGTGCCACAGCGACCTTTGCGTGCTGGTATGACGCGCGGCGCTGTAGGGCGTTTCGCACGCGGAATGGCTGAGGGCGCACTTATGACTCCGCCATGGCATCGCCCTCCGCCACGTCGGATCGGGTTTCGGTATCGCGAGCAGGTTCCGAAGTGTCTCGGAAACACAAAAAGTGCCCGAAACACAAAAACAGAGCCCGCCCCGCAGGAACGGACCCTGATGGTAGTTTGCGACGAAATGCCTGCCAGCCTACTGGCGCTCGTCTATTGCCAGAAACGCCGTTCCCGCCCGACGAAGGTTTCGGGCCAATCCGCTTGTCATTCCCCCCCTCGGGAATCGCCGCCATTCCTGCGAGTTCGCACTCCCAATCAGAGCCCACTGTCAGTAGCGAGCTCTGATCTAAATGGCTACTGAAATGAATTCTTACCAAAGAATTCTCACGGATTTGCGTGCTCATATTTGCCAAATCCCCCGCTCCAGTCCAGTAACTTTTAGGGGCGATCTGTAACGAAAATCGATTTGTCTCCCCCGTGGTGACGATCGCTCCGGAACCAGTCCAAAATCCGAAACGTTGAGCCTGTTGCATGGCTTCCCGAACCGGGACGGAGCGGGACGAGATCATGCGTAAATTCAAATCGTTACAGGCGGTCTTTCACGCGCTCGAAGTGGTGTGTGGCGCCGCGGGACAACCAATTTCGAAAGGAGGCCAGAGATGGCTCACACCGACGGAAATGCAACGCATCATACGCAGAAGATGAAAGGCGAGCTGAACGCGCTGATCGACCATTTGCGCGAGGACATCAACAAGGTCGATGATCCGCAATTCAAGGCGATGTCCGAGACCTCGGCGGAGGTACTCGGCGGGCTGGTCAAGGCCTTCACGCACTACGAACAACAGAGCGAGGCCGCCTGGAAAGCGTGACGTCGCGCGTCAAGATCGCGCCGATGATAGCGAACAAGCCGGCGCCATCGCGGTGACGGAGCCGACATTACCTAGCCGTTGAAGGCGCGCTCTATGGCGCCGATGTCGAGTTTGACCATAGTGAGCATCGCTTCCGTCGCGCGCTTGGCGCGTTCGTGGTCTGGGTGGGCGACCATCTCGCCGAGCCCGCGCGGCACGATCTGCCAGGAGAGACCCCAGCGATCCTTCAGCCAGCCGCATTGCTCCGGCTCGCCGTCGTTGCCGATGAAGGCGTCCCAGATCCGGTCGACTTCCTGCTGGCTGTCGCATTCGACCTGGATCGAGAAGGAATGGTTGAAGGGATCGAGGGGGCCGGCCTCGAGTGCGATGAAAGCCTGACCATCAAGCGTGAAATCGATGATCGAGACACTTCCGGGAGGGCCGCTCGGCGTCTCGGCGGGAATGGTGGTTTCGCGACCGATCGAGGAGTTCGGGACGATCGACACGTAGAACTCAACGGCTTCACGGGCGTTCTGGGCGAACCATAGGTGAGAGATAACTTTGGACATGGGAAAGCCTCCTGCTTGCGTCTCTCAACCGGTATCCGGTGCTACCTAGGACGCTTCCTCTTCACTGTTTCCGACAGCGGGCCCACGAGTTTTTTGGCCTACTCGTCTGATGTCGGCCGGCCTTTGCCCAGAGAAGCCTTCAGCGCCGCAGTCCCGTGACGAACAGCGTCACAGTGGGCGCGGCGGCGGGGAGGGTACGCCGACGCGGATGAGCCCGGAGAAATCGGGCGAAAGGCCAGCCGCCTCAGCGCGCTCCTTGATGTGAGCGAGTGCACGCAGTTCGGCAAGCGGCAGGCTCGTGTCCACCGCGCCGCGGTCATAGGCATAGTCGGGAAGATAGCCGTTGACGATCAACCGCCAGTCGCCGGGAACGACGTCGCCGACCGCGCGCATCATCTTGACGATGGTCGTCGTGCAGTTGGTTGTGATCGAGTTGTAGAATTCCGGTGTCGTGGCGAGCGCGTTGGCGTCGCGGACATATTCGAGCAGCAGTGCCTTGGCCGCTTCCGGCGAGGCTCTGAGGCGATAGATCTGGACGTCCTCTCCGCGAACGTTCGACCGGACGCGGACGACGTCGCGCTCGTCGGCTGCGACGATCACCAGCGGACTGCTTTTGAAGAGATCGGCAACGGGCGAGAACTGGCCGCCGATGCGCCGCCGGACCTCGATCGACCAGGCGAGTTGCTCGCCGCCCTCGAAGCCGAAGCTCAGGATGACATGCGCGATTTCCGGGCCGGCCCAATAGGACATGAAGAGGTCGAGCGACCGCAGCTTGTCGAGATCGTAGGTGCGGGTCGTCCAACGCTCGGTGAAGTCGGTGTTGCTGCGCCACTCGAAGTCGCGGACATTCGCCAGCGTCAGCAGGTTGCCGTCCAGCGTGCCCGTCACCTGACGCGCGACGTCGGGGGCCCAGTCGCCGTCCTTCGGCGGTCTGATCGTGCTCCACCAGGCGAGCATGACGCCAAGCGTGATGAGAAAAACGGCGCCGGCGCGGTAACGCCAGCGGGTGAAGAGCGCGATGATCGTGGCGAGGCCGAGCAGTATAAAAGCGCCGCTCGCTACGGCTTTCGCTAGCTCCGGAAAGGGGAGGCGGTACCACAGGGCAAGCGCTGCCCAGATGGTGACGAACGCGATGGCAAAAGCGAAAGTGACGGCGACGAATATTCGCGTTGCGACACGCACCTCGGATCCTCCTCCTGTAGTGGCCACCAAATCGCGATACGGATCGTAGTCGTCGGCGGACCGTTGGCAATACTGGAACGGCCGGCGCGCCGGATCGTAGAACGCTTCATAAGCGCCGACGCCGGGCTTAGCGTCTGCCGGATTCCTTCAGTCGCCCAACCAACGTCCATCCGCGGCGGAACGCCGTCAGTGCCGCACCAAGGGCGACCACCCACAGGGCGACCGTCAGCACCTCGTTGTGGCCCTGCCACAGGGGTTCGAGGATGGAGACGGCCGCGGCGGCGGTGACGGTTGCCATGCGGTGCTGCTTGGCCATCGGCCCGGAAAAATCGCTCGGGTTTCCAGTGGCGCGGCCAAGCTCGCGGACATAGGCGGTGAGCACGGCGAAGGCGCCGGCCGCCCAGCCGAGGCCCGGCGTGCCGATGCCATAACCGAGCCCCGTGAATATGAAGAGGTCGGCGACGCGATCCGGAAACTCGTTCCAGAAGGGGCCGTCCGGCTCGCCCTTGCCGCCCTCGACGGCGACCATGCCGTCGAAGAGATTGCAGAGCAGCCGGAGTTGGCAGAACAGGGCGGCCGAAAGCAGGCAGACGATCCGCGCCGTGCCCATGTTATGCCCCGCCAGGAAGAATGCACCCCCGGCGAGCGCGGCCGCCACCATGCTCGCTTGCGAGATCTGATTGGGTGTGATCGCCCGCGCCGCCATCCATCGGGCGATTGCGCCGGCCCAGCGGGTGTTGCGGCTTGCGAGCGGCCGCCGGTCGCCTGTCTCGGTCATGGTTCGCCTCTTTTCCTGGAAATCGAATAGGCATAGGTCCACGCATAGGTCGTCGAGACCAGGAGCGGGACCGCGACGGTCTTGAGTATTTCGGGCGTTCCACCAAGGGCGTGGAGCGACACGAGCAGGCTCGCCGAGCCGAGGCAGGCGATCAGCGGCGGCGCCCAGAAACGCGTAGGCCCGCTCACGCGCTTCGAGAGCCCGTCGATCACGGACTTGAGGAAGAGCGTGAGCGCGGCCGAGAGCGCGCCCTGCAGGAGCCCCGAAATAAGCGGCTGTGGCATGGGATGAGCGCTGTTGGCGAAGACCGCCCAGCCGCCCATGGCCAGAAAGGCGAAGAGCACATGCACCGTACTGCTGCGCGCCCAGCCCCTCAAGGAACTCATGAGAGCGACCACCAGTAGCGCACGATGTGGAAGAAGATCGGCGCCGAGAAGACGACCGAATCCAGCCTGTCGATCAACCCGCCGTGCCCTTCGATGAGTTGACCCCAGTCCTTGACGCCGCGATCGCGCTTGATCGCCGACATCACCAACCCTCCGAGGAAACCCATGAGGGTGATGATGAATGACATGAGGCCGGCCTGGAGTGGCGTGAACGGGGTGATCCACCACAGGGCGGCGCCGATCAGCGTGGCGCTGGCAACGCCGCCGACGAAGCCCTCGACCGTCTTCGACGGCGAGAGTTTCGGCGCGATCCTGGTGCGGCCGAAAAGCTTGCCCCAGACATATTGCAGCACATCGCTCAGTTGCACGACGATCACCAGGAAGGCGATCAGCAGTACGTTGCGTCCCTCGTAGCCGGGTATGTCGAGGGTCAGCAGCGCCGGGACGTGTGAGACGCAGAAGACGCAGATCATCAGGGCCCATTGCACTTCGGCGACGCGAAGCAGGAAGCGCTCGGTATCACCCCGGAGCACCGAAATGATCGGCATCAGCAGGAAGGCATAGACCGGAATGAAGATCGAAAAGATGCCGTATTCCTCGGCCCAGAGCAGGTAATACTGGATCGGCAGGACGAGGAAGAAGGCCGAGGCGAGCGCCCAATGGTCGGCGCGCCGGGTGTAGATCAGCGTGATGAATTCTCGGAGCGCCGCAAAGGAGCAGAAGGCGAAGAGAACGAGGACACCGACGCGCCCGGCGATGAAGGCGAGGCCGATCAGGATGACCATTGCCCACCAGGCCCGGATACGGGCGTTGAGGTTTTCGACCGCGGCGTTCGGTCCGTTCGTCGTCAGACGCCGCTCGAGTATGTAGCCGACCACGGAGGCGACGATCAGAACGCCGAAGATGCCGAGGACGAGGGTCACGAGATCGGAGCTTGCCGCAGTCATTCGCCGCTCCCTGCCGGTTTCGGAGCAAGCGCCAGGAGAGCCGCCCGCATCCTTTCGAGAAACGCTTCCTTGTCTTCGCCAGGCGCAACGCGGAGCGCGCTGCCGAAGGTGACGGTGCAGATCAGCGGGATCGGCACGATCTCGCCCTTCGGCATGACGCGGTTCAAATTGTTGATCCACACCGGCACGAGATCGACCTCGGGGCGCTGATCGACTAGATGGAAAATGCCGCTCTTGAAGGGCAGCAGCCGTTCCTCGGTCTGGTTTCGCGTGCCCTCGGGAAAGAGGATCAGCGACGAGCCGGCATCGATCGCCGAGACCATCAGCGCGATCGGATCCTGCGTCCGTTTCTCCCGTTCACGCTCGATCAGCACGGCATTGAAGACGTCGCGGCCGATGAAGGCGTTGGTATGCGATTTCAGCCAATATTCCGCGCCGGCGACAGGACGGGTGCGGTGGCGCAGCCTCGGCGGCAGCACGGCCCAGATGAGGACGAAATCGCCGTGGCTCGAATGGTTGGCAAAATAGACGCAAGGTTTGGCCGGCAAGCCCTCTTCCGGCCAGATGGCGCGAACCGCGGTTATTGCGCGGGCAAACAGAACGAAGGCAGCCGCCGCGACCTTCGCAACCAAAGCCTTCATCCGGATTTTCACCCCTCGCCAGCCCCCTTGACGCATGCGCAGACTGTAGCACGGCCGTTGCGGCTGGGAAGATGCCTTGTTTGGTGGAAAGCGGACGGTGCGATGGCGCTTTCTGAGGCTTTTAGAAGCTGTTGCGCGCCGCCCCGACGCCCGAAGACAATCTTCCGGGTGCGGTGGTATATTCCAGAGGGGAGAATGAAACATGAGGTTGCCGCCGCCGGCACGGGAGCACCCGGCGAGGCAGAGCGGGATGAGGAAAATGTGCGCGGTTTTCCGCCCGCATCCCGCGTCTCAACCTTTAGGATCGATCACGATGGTTTTCGGTCGATTCGCCATCGTGATCTAAGGGAGGAAAGCATGGAAATTCCTGTTCCACTACACCCTTATCTCGACGCCGGCATGGGCAAGGGCAGCGCCACCTTTAGCGGCGGAACGCTGGTCTGCGCCTGCAAGGACCGTCCCGTCAGGGTCCGCGTCAATGGCGGGATCGCCCACAATCACGCCTGCGGCTGCACCAAATGCTGGAAGCCGAAGGGGGCGACCTTCTCGATCGTCGCGGTTGCTCCGCATGACAGCATCACCGTCGTCGAAAACGGCGACAAGCTCGAAATCGTCGATCCGACCGCGCTCATCCGGCGGCACGCCTGCAAGGAATGCGGCGTGCATATGTACGGGCCGGTGGAGCGCGAGCACGCCTTCCAGGGGCTCGACTTCATCCATCCCGAACGGTTCAAGGAGAGCGGCTGGCCGGAGCCGGGCTTTGCCGCCTTCGTCTCCTCGATCATCGAAAGCGGCGTCGACCCGGCGAAGATGAACGGAGTGCGCAACCACCTGCGGCGGATTGGGCTCGAACCCTATGACTGCCTGTCGCCGGAACTGATGGACTTTGTCTCCACCTGGGTTGCGAAGAAGAGCGGCGCTCTGAGGCAGTGAGCCACAGGCGCGGATAGGGTAATATCGGTTTCGGCGCACCCGAGTGAGGCCGGCGCGGAAATTTCTCCAGTCGGCTTCACGTTATGGCTGTGCGAGCGTCCAGCGGAGGAGGGTGACCGTGGGAAACGAACTCAAGCATGCGCCGGATTTCAGCCTCAAAGGCAAGGTGACCTTCGTGACGGGCGCCTCACGCGGGATCGGCAGCGCTTGCGCTTTGGCCTGTGCGGCCGCCGGCTCGGACATCGTGCTCGGCCTGCGCGACATCGCGGCGTCCGCTGAACTGATCGGCGAGATCCGGGAGATGGGACGAAAGGTCCTTCCCGTCCAGCTCGATCTTTCGAAACGCGCCGACATCGAGGCATCGGTCGCCGAGGCAGTCGCGATGTTTGAGAGGATCGATGTGCTCGTCAACAATGTCGGGGTCGCGCCCGGCAATCTGGCGGAGGACGTCGTCGAGGCCGATCTCGACGAGATCCTGAACGTCAATGTCAAGGGCACGTTCCTGATAACGCAGGCAGTCGGCCGGCAGATGATCGCGCAGAAGGCGGGCCGCATCATCAGCATCAGCTCGCAGGCGGGCACTGTGACGCTGCGCGGCGAGGCGATCTATTGCATGAGCAAGGCTGCGATCAACCATCTCTCCCGCTGCCTCGCCGCCGAGTGGGCGCGCCACGGCATCACCGTCAATACTGTCGCTCCCACGTTCATCTGGACGGACGGCACGAAGCCGGCGCTCTCCGACAAGGACTTTTACGAGCGCACCCTCGGCCATATTCCGCTCGGCCGGATCGGCGAAACGGACGATGTCGTCGGCGCCGTCGTCTTCCTGGCCTCGCCGGCCGCCTCACTGATCACGGGCCTGAACCTGCTCGTCGACGGCGGCTGGTCGGTTGCCTAAGCAGAGTCGAACGGCGACATTGCGGGCGCTGGCCGAGGCGTGATCTGGCCTGGCGAAGCTGATATCCTGTGCGGACAGAAACATGGGGAGGGAAGGCCATGCGGATCGCGGTGATGGGCTCGGGCGGTATCGGGGGCTATATCGGCCTCAGGCTCGCGAAAGCGGGCGAAGACGTCACCTTCATCGCGCGTGGCGAGCATCTCTACGTGATGCGCAGTCGGGGGCTGAGGCTCGAAAGCCCACTCGGCAATGCCAGCCTGGCGAATGTCACCGCCACCGACGATCCCGCCGAGGTCGGCGTCGTCGATCTCGTGATCTTCGCGGTCAAGCTTTACGACAGCGAGGAAGCGGCGGCCGCGATCGTGCCGATGGTCGGGCCGAAGACGACCGTGTTGACGTTGCAGAACGGGGTCGACGGGGTCGATATCCTCGCGCGCTTCGTGCCACGCTCGCAGGTTGTCGCCGGCGCCATCTACATTTCCACCTATCTGGAAGAGCCGGGTCTGATAAAGCAGACAAGCGGGATGACGCAGATGACGGTCGGCGGGCGCAGCGACCTGATGATCGCCGCCTTCCGCGACGCCTGCGCGCGGGCCGAGGGGATCTCCCTCCAGGTGGTCGACGATGTCGAGCCGGTGCTGTGGATGAAGTTCGTGACCCTCGCCGCCTTTTCCGGCGGCACCAGTCTGATGCGTTCCGGCATCGGGGCGATCATCGCCGATCCGGAAGGCCGGAAATTCATGGAGCAATTGCGCGACGAGGGCATGGCGATCGCCGCAGCCAAGGGCCACCCGATGCCGGAGGGCTATGTGCAGCAGACCACGTCGCTTTGGCAGATGGTGCCGCCGGAAACGCAATCCTCCATGGCCAACGACCTTCAGCGCGGCAAGCGGCTCGAGCTCGAATGGCTGTCGGGCCGGATGCACGCCCTCGGGCAGGAGCTCGGCGTGCCCACCCCGGCGCATACGGCGGTTTACCGGGCGCTGCATCTTTACGCGAACGGCGCGCCGGCGCGGTGATCCGGGCATTCCGGCATGATGTTAGGCGGCAGCACCAGGCGTCTGGTCAGACGCACAAAGATTTCTGCAGCGCTTTGATTTGCCGCATGATTTTCGTCTCCGGATCGCCTCCGATTTATCGGACCCTGCGGCAGGACCCCTCGACATTTGCCGCCCAATGCCTAAGCTCCGCGACACTTTGTTTCACGGAATTGCCTGATGTCGCTTCGCCTTGCCACCTTCAATATTGAAAACCTCATGAGCCGCTTCGATTTTTCCGGCTTTCGCAACCAGTTGAAACAGGATCGCGTGTTGAGGCTTTTCGACGTCCGCAGCGAGGCGGAGTATCAGCGGCTGGAGGAGGCGCGCACGATCGCACATACGGACGACACGCGGCAGATGTCGGCGCTGGCAATCGCCGATTGCGACGCGGATATCCTCTGCCTGCAGGAGGCCGACAACATGGCGGCGCTGCAGGCCTTCGAATACGGTTATCTCTTCCGCATGGTCGGCAACGGCTACCGGCAGAAATACCTGATCGAGGGCAACGATTCACGCGGCATCGATGTCGCCGTGCTGATGCGCGAGGAGACCCGCGACGGCCAGCCGATCGAGTGCCTGGACGTCAAGAGCCATGCCGGGCTCACCTATGCCGACCTCGACCTTTTCAACGACGAGCTGGCGCAGACCAACCGGCCGGGTGACCGCATCTTCAAGCGCGACTGCCTAGAGGTGGACTTGAGGATCGGCGGCCGGCCGCTGACGCTTTATGTCGTGCACTTCAAGTCGATGGGGCCGGCGCGCGAAGGGCTCGACGGCCGGCAGGCGACGATGCCGCTCCGCATCGCCGAAGCCAGGGCTGTCCGCTACATCATCGAAAGCCGCTTCGGGCGGGGCCGTACCGCCGACAAGACGTTCGCGATCTGTGGCGACATGAACGACTACCAGGAGAAGGTTGAGATCCGCGGCGACCGCCGCAACGGCTACGAATTCGTGCCGAGCGAGGAGACGGCAAGCGCGCTCGACATCTTCACGTTCGACGGTTTCGTCGAAAACCCGATGCTGCGCCGGCCGGTGCTCGACCGCTGGACACTGTTCCACAGCCGCGGGCCGGCGGAGCGGCATCTCTGCCAGCTCGACTATATCTGGCTGTCGCCGGCGCTCGCCAGCCGCAACGCGACCCGGGTGCCGGAGATCATCCGCGCCGGCCAGCCATTCCGGACGATCTTTCCGGACGGGCAGGAGGTGGAACGCTACCCGCGCACCGGCTGGGACCGGCCGAAGGCCTCCGACCACTGCCCGGTCGTAATGACGCTGGATATCTGACCATGAGCCTTCTTCAAAGCAACCGCCCCGAATGGCCAGCCGAGGGCACGATCTTCCCGATTTCGGCAGTCCGGATCGACGTTTCGCCGGAGCCGCATCCGTTCCATGTGGCCGAGGCGGAGCGGGCGCGGCAAAGCTGGCAGCGCGAGATCGCCGCAAACCCGCATCTCTTCGACGGCAGGATGGTGCTGCAGCGGGCGATCCGCATCGAGGACGGGCGCATTGCCGCGAGCGGCCACGTCGTTCCGTATTCCACCTTTCTCTGGTGGCGCAGGAGCCGGACGCCCGAGGCCTTGCATATCTTCGGGATGCCGCTGCTGCTTTCGTCGGACGGCGCGATGATCGCCATCCGCATGGGAAGCCACACGGCCAATCCGGGGCGCGTCTACAGCCCCGGCGGCTCGCTGGAGCCGGAGGATATCGTCGACGGGCGCTGCGATCTCGACGGCAACATTGCGCGCGAGGTGCGGGAGGAGACCGGCATCGAACTCTCCGAAGCGACAGCGGAGCCCGGCTATCAGGCGGTGCACATGAACGGCACCCTCACGGTCTTCCGCATCCACCGGCTGGCGGCGACGGCCGACGATATCGTTTCCCGGGTCGCCGAGCATGTGGCGACCGACCCCCATCCGGAAATCGACGAGGCGGTGGCGATCCGCGGTCCGGATCCCGAGGCGCACAACTATCCGGATTTCATCCCGCCGATCCTAGAATGGCTTTTTGCGAAGAACGGGAGATAGCGTTCGCCATCGTTGCCGATCACGTCGCGCCCGCCGTGCGTTTGAACTGCTTTCGACTTTTATGACGACAGGCTAAAGTATCACGTGCTGCGTGTGGAGGCGGGATGGTGAACGAGCGCGTCGAACGGCGAGTTGCGGTCATTATGGCCACCGATATCGTCGGCTACTCCCGCCTGATGGAGGCCGACGAAACCTCCACGCTTGACGCCGTGAAGCGATTGCAGACTTCCATTCTCTCGCCGAACATCGCCGCACGCGGCGGCCGCATCGTGAAGCTGATGGGCGACGGCTCGCTCGTCGTTTTCAGCTCGGCGGTCGACGCGGTGGACTGTGCGATATCGCTTCAGGAAGAGCTGGTGTCGGATCAGAAGGACGTCGTGCTCGACGATCGCATCCTTTTCAGGATCGGCATCAATCTCGCCGATGTCGTCATCGAGGGGGAGGATCTTTTCGGTGATGGCGTCAACGTTGCTGCCCGCCTGGAGGCCTCCGCCGAACCGGGCGGCATCTGCATCGCCGATGTCGTTCATCGGCAGCTCGGCGCAAAGTGCCGTTCGGATTTCCGGGACGGCGGCGAGGTAGCGCTGAAGAACATTGCGCGGTCCGTCCATGTCTGGCACTGGGGGCACGCGCCGATGGCCGGGCCATCGACGTCTTCGCCGGCCGCGCGAACGTCGATTGCGGTCCTGCCGTTCGAGAACCTAAGCGGAGCGCCGGATCAGGATTTCTTCAGCGACGGCATAACCGAGGATATTATCGGCGGTCTTGCCCGTTTTCGCTCGCTTTCCGTCATCGCGGCCAGTTCGTCCTTCAGCTTTCGCGACAAGGATGCGGGGCTCAAGGAAATCGGCAATAGGCTCTCCGCGACCTATCTGGTCGAGGGCAGCGTTCGACGGTCGGGCGAACGGATCCGCATCACGGCGCGGCTTATAGAAGCCGCAAGCGGAACGCACCTGTGGTCGGAGCACTACGACCGGAGCGTGACGGATATTTTCGCAGTCCAGGATGAGGTGACGCGGATGATCGTCTCGACGCTCGTCGGGCAGATCGAGAGCGCCGATGTCCGACAGGCGCTGCGCAAGCCAACGACTAGTCTTGCGGCCTACGAATTCTACCTGCGCGGGGTCGTGCATATGCGTAGCTATGGCGCCGACGACAACGAACAGGCCCGCGTGATGTTCGAGGCGGCGCTTGAGCGCGACCCGCAATTCGCGCTCGCTCACGCTTATCTTGCACTGAGCATGATCGCGCTCCATGGCTACGCCAACGCCCCTCCGGACATTCTCGACGCTGCGCTCGTGCTTGCGCGAAAGGCGGTCCTGCTCGACGAGGGCGAGAGCGGCTGCGAGCGCCTGCTGGCGCTCATTCACACGAACCGTCGGGAGTTCGATCTGGCGGAACGACACTATCGCCGCGCCTACCAGCTCAACCCCAATGATGCGAACACGCTGGTGCAGATGGGCGGGCTGCTCGCTCGGCGCGGCAAGATCGAGGAAGCGATGCGATGGATCGATGAAGGCTTCCGGCTTAATCCGTTCCCGCCGCCATGGTACAGCGCCACCCTTGGCAACGCCCTTTATATACTCGGGCGATACGATGAGGCGGCGGCGGCGCTGAAGGAACTGCCCAATCCCGGTCCGTTCACGTGCGCGCGGCTCGTTGCCTGCTACGCGCAGGCCGGAGATGCGGCCGCGACCGATGGGGCGAAGGCGCGCCTACTGAAACTCTGTCCGGACTTTTCGACGGAAGAATTCATCCGGCGCGGCTTGCTCCTCGAGCGGCCCGAGCAGCGCGAACTGTTCCGCGAGGGATTGCTGAAGGCGGGCCTGCCGGAGTGATCCTCGTTGGCAATTGCTGGATGCGCAGCAGGAACACCCGCCGACCAAGGCAAATGCACCTGTCACTCGTGTGCTTCATCGCGCCAACCACGAGCGGAACTCCGCAGTCGAATTGCTGTGCGGGAAAGGTTGGGAGGGAACCGGCACCCCGAGAAAGGAACAAAGCGGCTCCCACCCGCCGGAAATCTCGTAGGTGAGAAGGCGCCCCGCAGGCAGCGCTTCTCTCACCGCCGCATTATGCGCTGCGTATACAGAGATTGCGTGATCGCGGTCGCCGATGCGCCCGCCGAAAACGGTCTGTCCAACCACCGCCACGCCGAAGGAGGCCGGGTCGTTCGTAGCCGGATCCGACAGGAGTCCGATCGTCTGCATGACGCTCGTGTGCCAGGCGTCGGGGTCGCGAACGGTGAGTATGACCTTCGCATCGGGATAATAGGCGCTGAGTTCGCGCCAGAAATGTGCCGTCGGCCAGTCGACCGCCGAACGATAGCCCGCATAGGCCTCGTCCCAGTCTGGCAGCTGACCCTTGCCGGCGGCGCGCCACAGCGCTTTCTGCTCGGGGCTGCGGCCGACCTCGCTCATGTGATGACATGGCCCGAACCCGATCTGCTCCAGCGCCAGCTTGAGTGAATGCGTGCTGGTGCGGCCGAAGCCGGCTCCAATGATGTCCAGAGCCATGAACGCCCCTCTCGGCGCGCCTCGATCGGCCGTTTAGGCCCCAAAGGCTGCCGAGTGTCTACTATACCAATCTTCGGTCGGTCCGCCTACGCGTGAGGTTCATTTCAGTCTCATGAAGGATCCGCTCGCAACCTGGTGGCAAGTCTCGGAGCGAAGGGTTCAAGCCGGCAACCCCGCGCGCCGCAAGCCCTCGCGCAGCCGTTCCGCGTCCTCGTCCCGCCGCAGGTAAAAGGCGTCCACGAGCCAGGCCACATATTCCCGCGGACCCGCCGCCGGATCGCCATTCCAATACTTGCCGACCGCCTCAATGGAGATGCTGGCACATTGCTGCGCCTCCTCAATGCGCCCCAAATGACCGCAGGCTGCCGCGCGCAAAGCCATGAATCGCGGGTGTCGCCGCGCCGGCGCGTCCGCGATGAGCCGCTTCAGGAGATCGGCCGCTTCCTGGTCCCGCCCGAGCCCAAACAGGATGTGCGAAAAGAAATAATTGTACCAGCTGGGGTGACATGGGTTGAGCCGGACGGCGATCTCGGCCGCGGGCAAGGCCCGCTCCGGCCTTCCAAGACACGATTGGACCCAGGCCCAGAGGATCTGAATTAAGGGGTCGTTGGGGTTCATGGACCGGGCGAGATCCATGTGCCGCTCGGCCCGGTCAAAGTCCCGCCACATCAGGCACATGTATCCGAAGGTGGAGTGCACCCGCGGATCGTTGGGATCCTTCGCCAGCGCTTCTTCGGCCTGGCGCAGCGCCAAGATCCGGTCCTCGTCCTTCTCCCGAGGCACCCCGACACCGCCATCGACCGAACGGTTGAGATAAATCCAGGCCAGGCCCGTATAGGCGCGGGCAAAGCCCGGGTCGATCTGGAGCGCCTCCTCGAATAGCGCCTGCGCTCTCGCTTGAGCCTCCGGCGTGAATACGTCAGAGAGCCGGTTCCCCTGGAGGAAGAGATCATAGGCGTGGATGTCTTCCGGCTGACGCCGTCGGGCCGCAACCTCGCTGTCCTGGATGATCCGCTGGGCCACCGTTGCGACGATGCTTTGAGAAATCTCCTCCTGGACGGCGAACACGTCCTCGAGAGCGCGGTCGTATCGGTCGACCCAGAAGTGGGCTCCGGTGGCGGCATCCACCAGCTGCGCCGTGATGCGCACGCGGCCGCCAGCCCGACGGACGCTGCCCTCGACGAGGTACCGGACTCCAAGCGACCGGCCGATCTCGCGCACGTCGATGTTTTTCCCGCGGAACGAAAAGGAGGAGTTGCGGGCAATTACCATGAGTTCGCGGAAGCGCGACAGTTCCGTGATGATATCTTCGGTGATGCCGTCGCTGAAATAGATCTGTTCGGGGTCGCCGCTCATGTTCTCGAATGGCAGCACCGCCACCGCAGGCTTGTCGGCCGGAGGGGGCGTTGCTGCGTGATGAGCATGGTCGAGCACCATCCGATAGGCCCTCACAGGACGGGCGATGTTCTTCAAGCGCTGCTCACCCGCGTATTCGAAGTCGCAATCCATCTTACCCGACAGCTGGTCGTGGGCTGTTCCGGAGATCAGCACGCCGCCTGGCGGGCAGGCCTGCTCCAAGCGGGCCGCCACGTTGACGCCGTCGCCCAGGAGGTCATCCGCCTCGACGACCACATCGCCGAGGTTGACGCCAATGCGCAGGACGATCCGGCGCTCGAGCGGGATCTGCTCCTGCGCCGCCTCCAATTGTCTTTGGATTGCCGCAGCGCAGGTCACCGCATCGACGACAGAGCCGAACTCGGCGATCAGCCCGTCACCCATCAGCTTGACCAGGCGGCCGTGGTGTCCGGCCAGGAGCGGCTCCACCACCGTCCGCCGCAACTCCTTCAGGCCGGCCAGGGTTCCGAACTCGTCGGCCTCGACCATGCGCGAGTAGCCGACCACGTCGGCAGCCATGATGGCTGACAATCGTCGCTCTGTTTGGGACGGCGTCATCCGAGCCCCCGCTGACTACATATCCCAGGCGCATCCAAGGACTAGAATAGCTCAGCAGCGTATTCGCTGCGACTTCAAAAGGATCACCATGCGATCTGATGGGGGCGCCCTTGCAGTCGAAAGAAGGCTATCGCTTCCGCCCCGCGCTTCAGTTAAAGCCAGCCCCCGCTAAATCCCGCCCGCCGCAGTCCGGCGACGATCGGCTGGCAGCGGCGCATGATGTTCCAGAGGAGCCCGGTGCGGTAGTTTTCGATCATCAGCACGACCGGGCCCTGGTCTATGCCGAAGTGGAAAGGGCTTACCCACCAGCCCGGGTCGCTCTCTTCGACCGTGAAGGTCCGGTTGAAGGATGGCTTGAAGCCGTAGAGGCGGGTCATCCCCAAAGGCATCCTCGCAAAGTTCCAGACGGTCGGAATGACGATCTCCGGAGCGAAGGGCAGGGACGCGACGACCACCCAGGGCGAGACGGTGCCGTCGTCGGGTCCGAAGGGGGCACCGCGCGCGATATAGTCGAAGAACTCCCTTTCCACGCCATCGACATTTCTTCTGATCCAGCCGGGGCCGTCGCTCGCGGTGAAACCCCAGCAGTGCTCGCCATAGCCTGCAAAGTTCAACGGGTTGCGGATGGCGTATTCGCGCTGGACGTAGGTCGCGTGGCGGCTGTTCTGGAAGTAGTCGCTGTCGTGGTGGCGCATGAATTCATCGCGGATGCCGCGAAAGTCGATCCACATGTGCGAGAGCTGGTGGGTGAAGAGCGGTCCCGAATAGAGCAACTCGCGCCCGTAGATGTTTCGCCATTCGTAGCTCTCGGTATAGGCGGAATAGGCTTCGGGCGGCAGCGGATGCGTCGGCGATCCCAAGCCGAGGATGTAGAGCAGCAGGCCCTCGTCGTAACCGCGCCAGCGATAGGGGATGAAGCCGGTTTCCGGTCGCCATCCGTGGGTCAAGGTAAGTCCGTGGTCGCAGGCCCAGTTCCAGTCGGCTCGTTCGTAGAGCGCCATGGCAAGCTGCCGGATCTCCACCTCGTCGGCGCTGTCGCCGTCGAAATAGGTGGCCACGGTCAAGGCACCGGCGAAGAGGAAGGCCGAGTCGATCGTCGACAGCTCGCACTGCCACACCCTGCGGCCGGTCTCGATGTCGAGGAAATGATAGAAGAAGCCCTTGTAGCCGGACGCGCCGGGCTCCGGCCCCTGGGGGCATTCCATGAGAAACGCCAGCCGCTTGCGGGCGATCTTGGCTGCAAAATTCCGGATGACGATGCCGCGTTCGACGACCACGGGGATGGTCGCCAGTGCCATGCCGATGGCGGCAATGCTTGCCGGCGCGTCGGGCTCGGTCTTGTCGCGAACGAGCCCGTTATCCGGGTTGGTGCACTGGAGGTAATAGAGGAGCGACGTGAACTGCAGCCGGCCGAGGTCCTGTTCGGTCGGCATGCGTTCGAGTTTCGGGGCGATCGAGAGCATCCGTGACATTTTACTGGCCGCCGTTTGCGCCGCTCAGACGTTGTCTCCCTCGGTCGATGTTCTCGGGCGGGCTGGCGGTGTGCTCTTCGCGCCCCACTTCCATCCGCTGATCTGAGGCATGTCGTCGCCGTATTTTTCGATATGCTCGCGATGCTCGATCAGCTTTGCGTGGATTGCCTGCTTGAAATAGGCCGCGCGCGCGCCGAGTTGCGGCAGCC
>NZ_JADYVE010000015.1 GCF_020193655.1 Ensifer sp. IC3342 | reverse complement strand
ACAACGTAGACAAGGCGCTCTTGTGCGGAGGTCGCTCCACTCCTGCCTTCGGTGGCGGCTCGGTCGATGCGCCTATCGATATCTATCTGGCCGGACGGGCCACGTATCAAGTCGGCAGCGACGCCATTCCCATTGAGGAAATCGCTATCGAAGGATCGCGGTCATGGCTGCGATCCAATCTGCATGCGCTCGATGTGGACCGTCACGTGCGAATTCATCCGCTCATCCGGTCGGGCTCGCAAGACTTGCGCGATCTGTTTTCCCGCAACGATCGAACGCCGCTCGCCAATGACACCTCTTTCGGGACAGGCTACGCCCCGCAGAGTGCGCTCGAACGTCTCGTGCTTGCGGTGGAACGCCGTATCAATGGGCTTGACCGTCGGCAGGACCACCCGGCCTGGGGCGAGGACGTCAAGGTCATGGGCGTTCGGCAGGGCCAGTCAGTCCGTTTGACGGTCGCATGCGCCATGATCGACCGCCATGTTGCCCACCTGGACGATTACCTCGCGGAAAAGTCCGCGCTTGGCGACGTTGTGCGAGAGCTGGCCCAGAGCCACGGTTTTCACGAATGCGACGTCGGGATCAACACGGCCGACGGAATTCATTCCCGCGTCTTTCTCACCGTCACCGGCACTTCCGCCGAGGCCGGCGACGACGGGCAAGTGGGCCGGGGCAACCGGGTCAACGGCCTGATCACGCCCTGCCGGCCGATGAGCCTCGAAGCGGCGGCGGGCAAGAATCCCGTCACGCATGTCGGAAAGATCTACAATGTCCTCGCGCAGCGGATCGCAGAGAGCCTTGTCAACTCGATTCCAGGGGTCAAGGCCGCCCATTGCCTGATGGTGAGCCGCATCGGCGACCCAGTAAATCGACCGTCGGTACTGCATATAAAGGCTGCGACCCATGCGGGCTTAGCTGTCGCCGATATCAGGCAGCAGGTGGCAGGCGTCGCGGAAGCCCACCTCGACCGGTTGCCGAGCCTGATCGACGAGTTCGTGGACGGCATGATCGCCGTTTTCTGAGGACACGGTCGGACAGACCAGTGCTTCATGACGCATGAGGATCGCGCCGAACCTCCGGGAATACAATCCATGATGCGCCCCTGCTGAGGCCCGGCGCGTCAGTATTGCGTGACGCGACGCAGGCGGGCGCCTCAGCGGAAAAACACGTATTTGATCAGGGCCACAATCACGAGCGGGATCATGAGCGCCGCGAGGATGCCGATGCCCCCCATGCCCCACATCGTGCCGCCGCCCATACGGCGGCAACGCCAACGGGGGACCGTCCGGCACGTTGAATGCAGCTACCTCAACCTGCAAGAGCCCTCAGCCTCTAGAGCCGATGTTGCCGGCGGTGACACAAGCGGGGCCCTGTCCCCGGGGCGTTCGTTGCACATCCCGCCTTTGCCGTTTGCTCCCCGCGATTTCCTCCAACGACTGGCAGGCGGCATTTCATTCTTTGCGCCCCGTCAATGCAGCCACCCCCAATGGTATTTAAATTAGGCAGTATTCCCCGCACCGGCGTGCGCCTGCGCGTCGACCTTCACCCGCCTTGGCTTCGGCCTCGGCGGGGCTTTCTTTCGGCAGGGTCGATGATTGCAACTGGTGTTGCCTACACAGACTGGAGGAGACGACATGAAGATCCTGAGGGCTTTTGTTCTGTCGCTCTTGGTCGCCTGTGCGGCCCCTGGCTTGGGAAAGCTCAAGACAATGCCACGGCTCTTGTCCAGGAGTATCTTGCGAGCGGCGACCTCGGGCAGGCTGACGAGCAACTCCTTGCCCTGACCAGAGCTAATGCCAGCAACGCGGATGCGCAGCTTGGTCTCGGACTGGTTCGATCGGTGCGGGCGTTTCAGAACTTGTCGCAGTCGCTCTACCGAGCTGGCTTCGCCCCTAACGCCGCGGATTTCCAATCTCTCTTCGGCTTGCGTGCTCCGATTCCCGTCAATCCCAGTCCGGAGCCAATCACCTACGATGAGTTTCGCGCCATCCTCATGACCTACATCGCCGATCTCGAGGCGGCTGACCGAGCGCTGGAAGGTTTCGGCGAACACCCGAGTAAACTGAGCCTGGATCTCGCCATCGCGCGTTTCGCCCGATATCGATAGTAAAGGCCATTAGGGCGTCACGACACGAAAGTGATGAATCTCTCCGACTTTTAAGAACGCGGGAACTCACCCCTCCTGGGTTGCGGTTGCCTTCACTCTCTCTGCCTTGAGGCCTCCATAGAGCCGATCGGCTGGGCCGGTCTCGCGTCACGGAAATGTCCCAACGCGAACCAGAGGGCCGAAGCGTCGTCGTCACCCGGACGCGCGGCCGGAATTCAGGACAGCGCATCGTGCGAGAAGGCTGGACAAGAACCGTTCTAACGAGTGGAGGCGACTAAACCTTCTCTTCTCGCAGATCATTTCAAACGATGGTCACCGCAGAAGCAAATGGTCCTTTTTCGCCGTCGTGCTCGGCAAACCTCACTTCTATTCCGATTTTCAGCTGTTTCCATTGGTCGCCCGACGCCATGCTTTCGCGGCGGAAGAAGAATTCACGCCCGTCCAGCGCCGCGATGAAGCCGAAGCCTTCCTCCGGCGCGAGCCGTGTCACCTTTCCATGAAGCCTCTCCGGATGTGGTTTCACGCGATAGCCGCTCATTTCGCGCACGGCATCCTCAAGCTGTCGTTGCGCAGCATCGAAACTGTCGCGGACCGCGATGAGCACGTCCTCATGGGCATGATTTTCCTCGCGTTCGCGCCCCACGACGATCTTGCGCCCGGGCACGCCGACGTTGACGCGGACATGGTAGATGGAGCCGTTGCGACCGTGGCGATGGGGCGCCTCGATGACGACGCTGCAGGCAGTGATCCTTTTGTGAAAGCGCTCGAGCCGCGCAATTCGCTCACGCACCGCCGCCTCCACTGTGACAGAAGGGTCCATCCCGCGAAACCGAACTTGTGGGGTGATTTCCATGATCCTACTCACATCGTTGTTGCAACCGTGGTCAGCGTGCTCGCATTCGCTGCGCACCACATTGATGCCGCGCAAGGACCCGCCACTTGACTAGGCGAGCGAGTGCGCTCGCCTGCTGCATGTCTCCTTAAATCAACCTCGGTTTAAGGACATGCAGCAATTCAAAGTGCTGCAGCGATCCTTGCGCGCCTGATAAGACGCGCGGCGCTGTAGTGGCTCAGGCGGAGCGTGCAGCGAGCAATCGAACGACGTCGTCATCGGTGAGTTGAGCGAAATCGTGGTAAAAATAGCCGATGGCGCCCATTATCGGTGGCTGAAGCAGGCAAACGACTTCATCCGCATCAGCCTGTAACTCCGCCACCGCCGTTCGAGAAGCGACCGGAACGGCAACGATTATTTTCGCGGGTTTCCGTTGCCTAAGCCCGGCAACAGCAGCGCGGACGGTGGCCCCGGTCGCTATCCCGTCATCGACGATGATTGCGATGCGACCGATAACGTCCAGTGGAGCGCAAACCACAAAATATCGGCGCCGCCGGCGTTCGATCTCGGCGAGTTCCGTTTCGCAGATGGAATTGAATTCGGAACCGGAAATGCCGGCAAAGCGGATCGTCTCCTCGTTGCGCACGACCGCCGGCTTGCCGCCGTCTATCACTGCCCCCATCGCGAGTTCCGGCCACCAGGGTACACCGATCTTGCGCACCAGAAGAAGGTCAAGCGGCGCCCCAAGATGGCTTGCGACCTCGGCCGCAACCGGCACGCCACCGCGCGGCAGCGCGAACACGACCACATCCTGGCCCCGATAATGTTCGAGCGCCTTCGCCAGCTGCTTTCCCGCCTCGGAGCGGTTCGAGAAACGCACGCTCCTATCTCCGTTCCTGTTCGTCTTCGCGCTGACGGCAGTAGTGGCCGAACCACTCCGCTGCGGCGGCGACTACCGCATCGAGCGTTCCCGGTTCCGAGCTCCGATCCCCCCACGATCAGAAGCGTCGGGCTCCTGACCTCTTCGGGCGCCGCCGCGAGGTCCGGGCGACCGCCTCGGGAGACCAACGCAGACACCCGGTCGCCGAGCTCGGCCGCCGCTTCAAGAGCCACTGCTGCGCCGGTGCTCGCGCCGAAAAGCCCGACCGGCAGCCCTTGGGTGCAGTCTGCCGTCGACACCCACCTGCATGCGCCAACCATCCTCTCGCCCAGAAGCGGGATATCGAACATGTTGACGCGATTTGCAGCCTCCTCGTCGCTGAGGAGGTCGAAGAGGACGGTTGCAAAGCCCTGCCGCCGCAGCGCCTCGGCAACATAAGCGTTGCGTGGGCTCCTGCGGCTGGAGCCGCTGCCATGAGCGAAGACGACTACGCCGCGCGGTGTTCTTGGCGGAAGGCGAAGGCAACCCGGCAAGCCGTGCGGCGAAACCTCGATATCGATTACCTCGGATAGGTTGGTTGTCATCTGCGCAGTGCCGGATGTCATGGTTGGTTCGCCTCTCAAGAAGGGAATGCAATGACTTTTGGCGGGTTTTAGTGTCGCACAGGGCCACTGAATGACTTTGATCCGGCTCAATCAGCCGAACCGGAATGGAAGGAGCGGGACAATTATCCAGTCAGGTCGGCCTGTCGTAAGCGAAGCGCTCAGCGAACCGCGGAAGACGATCTTTGACCGTAATCAATGCTGTCCGCCCCCATTCGGATCACTCTCTTTCTTTCGAGGAGGAGGAGGCCATGGTCATCGAAAGGAAGACGGACGACACTGAGTGGTCGCCGCCGAACCTGGTTGACTACGAAACGGTCCACCATGGCTTTGTCTGGCCCACGCCCGAAGAAACCTTCGGTCGCCGCGCGGATGCCCCCGGCTGTTTCAACATTGCCTACGAAGCAGCCGACCGTCACGTAGCCGCAGGAGAAGGCGACCGCATCGCGTTGCGCTCGCTCGCTTCGGAAAGTCCGGCGACGACATTGACCTATGCGAGGCTTGCCGAAGACAGTGCCCGCTTTGCCAATGCGCTCGCCGATCTGGGGGTTGTGCCGGGCGACCGCGTCTTCACACTTCTCGGTCGCATGCCGGCACTCTACATCGCCGCCCTCGGGATCTTGAAGAGAGGTGCCGTGTTCAGTCCCCTCTTCTCCGCCTTCGGCCCGGAGCCGATCAAGGCGCGCATGCAGATCGCCGAGGCGAAGGCGCTGGTTACTACCGCACGGTTCTTCGAGCGTAAGGTAAAGCCGGTTCTCGCCGACCTGCCGAGCCTGAGGACGGTCGTCCTCGTCGGCGGCGGCGATGGCGGCGTGGATTTCGACGTGGCGCTCGCCGGACAACCGACAACGTGCCGGATCGCACCGACCCGCGCGGATGACCTCGCCATCATCCATTTCACCAGCGGCACGACGGGCCGGCCGAAGGGAGCGATGCATGTGCACGGTGCGGCCGTCGCCCACAAGCTGACGGCGGCTTACGCACTGGACCTGAAACCGGACGACATCTTCTGGTGCACGGCCGACCCCGGTTGGGTGACGGGTACCTCTTACGGCATCATTGCGCCGCTTTTGATCGGCTGCACAATCGTCTCCGACGAGGAGGAATTCGATGCGCAAAGGTGGTACGGCAATCTCGAGCGCGAAAGAGTGACCGTCTGGTACACAGCACCGACCGCGGTGCGCATGCTCATGAAAGCTGGCGACGACCTGCCGCAGCGCTACGACCTCAGCCGTTTACGCCTGATCGCCAGCGTCGGCGAGCCGCTCAACCCGCAGGCGGTGATCTGGGGCCGCGATGTCTTGAAGCGCCCGATCCACGACAACTGGTGGCAGACCGAGACAGGCGGCATCATGATCTCCAATTTTCTCTCGATGCCGATCAGGCCGGGCTCGATGGGGCGGCCGGTTCCGGGGATCGAAGCGGCCGTGACCAAGCGCGAGGCGTCCGGGGCGGTGAGCTTCGTCGAAATGCCGGATGAGCAGGGCGAACTGGCGCTGAAGGCGGGATGGCCTTCGATGTTCATCGGCTACCTCAACGAGGAGGAGCGCTATCGCAAGTGCTTCGTCGACAGCTGGTACCTGACCGGTGACCTCGTCAGGCGCGATGCCGACGGCTATTATTGGTTCGTCGGCCGCGCCGACGACGTCATCAAATCGGCCGGACATCTGATCGGACCTTTCGAGGTCGAAAGTGCATTGCTGGAACATCCGGCCGTCGCCGAGGCCGGCGTGATCGGCATACCAGATCCGGTTGCGATGGAAGTGGTCAAGGCGTTCGTGGCACTGCGCTCCGGCCACACGCCGGACGAGACCTTGCGCAAGGATCTGCTCGCCCATGCCCGCAAGCGGCTCGGGCCTGCCGTTGCGCCCCGCTATATCGAGTTCTGCCATAGCCTTCCGAAGACCCGCTCCGGGAAGGTGATGCGGCGGCTCTTGAAGGCGCGCGAACTCGGCCTGCCTGAGGGCGATACCTCGACGCTCGAGGTGGAAAAATGAGGAACATCGCTGACGACCGCGTCCACCTGACCCGCGAGCACGCTGTCGAGCTCTTGCGCCAGATGACGCGCATCCGCCGTTTCGAGGAAAAGTGTGCCGAGCTCTACACCCAGGAGAAGATCCGCGGCTTTCTGCACCTCTATATCGGCGAGGAGGCGAATGCCGTCGGCGTGATCTCGGCGCTTGCGGAAGACGAAGCGATCGTTGCGACCTATCGGGAGCATGGTCACGCCCTGGTCCGCGGCCTGCCGATGAGCGAGGTCATGGCCGAAATGTTCGGTAAGGCGGCGGGCTCCAGCCGGGGCCGCGGCGGTTCCATGCACATCTTCTCGGCTCGCCATCGCTTTTTCGGCGGCAATGCGATCGTCGCCGGCGGACTGCCGCTCGCCGTCGGCCTCGCGCTTGCGGACAAGATGTTGGGGATCGAGCGAGCGACCTGCTGCTTCTTTGGCGAGGGGGCGGCCGCGGAAGGCGAGTTTCACGAGTCGCTGAACCTCGCCGCCCTCTGGCATCTGCCGGTGCTCTTCGTCTGCGAGAACAATCTCTATGCCATGGGCACGGCACTTGCCCGGTCGCAGTCCAATCCTTCCATCAGCACACGCGCTGCCGTTTATGGTATCGCTTCAGAGGCGGTCGACGGGATGAACGTCGTGGACGTCGAAGCCGCGGCACGCCGTGCCGTGCATGCGGTACGCCGTGGCGAGGGTCCACGCTTCATCGAGGCCAAGACCTATCGCTTCCGCGCGCACTCGATGTTCGATGCCGATCTCTATCGCGAGAAAGCCGAGATCGAGGCCTGGAAGAAGCGGGATCCGCTCACGCTGTTTTCCGACTGGGCCCTGTCCGCCGGCGTTCTGCACCCAGACGACCGGCAGGAGATCGAGGTGGATGTCGCAAGGGAAATCGACACGGCCGTCGGCTTCGCCGAAGCGGCGGAATGGGAGCCGGTCGAGGATCTTGCGACGGATGTCGTCTCGCCGCGCCCGGAGACCGAGCCATGACCGTACGCCGCATGAACTATCGCGAAGCCGTGCGCGAAGCGCTGCGCGAGGCGCTGGCAAGGGACAAGCGGGTCTTTCTGATGGGCGAGGACGTCAACCGCTACGGCGGCGCCTATGCCTGCTCGCTCGGCCTGCCGGCGGAGTTCGGCGACGAGCGTATTCGCGATGCGCCACTCTCGGAATCGGCCTTCGTCGGCGCAGGTATCGGGGCGGCGCTTGGCGGAATGCGGCCGATTGTCGAAATCATGACGATCAATTTCAGCCTGCTGGCCCTCGACCAGATCGTCAACAGCGCCGCGACGCTCCGGCATATGTCGGGCGGACAATTCTCCGTGCCGATCGTCATCCGTATGGCGACCGGCGCAGGGCGCCAGCTGGCGGCGCAGCATTCCCACAGCCTGGAGGGCTGGTACGGCCACATCCCCGGCATACGGGTTCTGGCGCCGGCGACGGTCGCGGACGCTCGCGGCATGCTTTGGCCGGCTCTTCTGGACCCGGATCCCGTGGTCATCATGGAACATGCGACACTTTACAATGACGAGGACGAACTCCCGGCCGAGGGGGACATGTCCGTCGATATCACCAAGGCGGCAAAACGCCGCGAGGGTTCCGATGCGACCGTCATCGCCCACAGCGCCTCAGTGAAGAAGGCGCTGAATGCGGCCGAGATGCTCGCCGGCGAAGGCATCGACTGTGAGGTGATCGACCTTAGAATTCTGCGCCCGCTCGACGATGAGACGATCGTCGCCTCGGTCAGGAAAACGCACCGCGCCGTCATCGTCGACGAGGCCTGGCGGAGCGGCAGTCTTGCGGCCGAAATTTCCAGCCGGATTACCGAGCAGGCCTTCTACGATCTCGACGGCGCGGTGGAGCGGGTCTGCAGCGCTGAGGTGCCGATCCCTTATCCGAAGCATCTCGAACAGGCGGCGCTTCCCCAGCCGCAATCGATCGCCGCTGCCGTCAGGAAGGCGATGCGACGATGATCGAGTTCAAGATGCCGTCGCTTGGCGCCGACATGGAGGCCGCAACGCTCGTCGAGTGGTTCAAAGAGCCGGGCGATCGCGTTGAGCGGGGCGATATCATCGCGCTCGTCGAAACGCAGAAAGGCGCGATCGAGATCGAGGTCTTCAACGAGGGCATCATCGGCGAGCAGCGGGTCCAGCCGGGACGAAAGGTTCCCGTCGGCACCGTGCTTGCGACGATCCTCGGCCCCGCGGAAGAGGGACCATCTGGTCCCGCCGCTAAAACGACCAAGGCGGTCGAACCGAGGCCGCCCGAGCGGCTTGTGAGCGCTGGAGAGACACCGGCGCCGGCAGCACCGCCCCCTTTACGCGTCACGCCCGCCGCGCGCCGGCGCGCCGCCGCCCTCGGCATATCGCCGGAGAACTTGTCCCCTGGCCCCGACGGTATCATCGGCCTTGAACAGCTGCCCCCGGGGCCTGAGCGGGAAGCCAGCCCACCACGAAGCCGGCGAGCCGGTCTAGACCTCGACGAGATGCGCAAGGCGATCGGTGCCGCCATGGCCCGCTCCCATCGCGAGATCCCGCACTACTGGGTCGTGCACGCGATTGATTCCACTGCGCTGTTCGACTGGCTCGAGGCGCAGAATGTCATGCGTCCGATCGAACGACGGCTCCTTTACATCGCACCGCTGATGAAGGCGATAGCACTGGCGCTGAAGCAAGTGCCGGAGCTCAACGGCCATTATGAGCAGGGCGCTTTTCGGCCGTCGCCGGTCGTCCATATGGGACTTGCGACCGCCTTGCGCGGCGGCGGACTGATCGCCCCGGCGATCCGCGACATCGATTCAAAAAGCGTCGACGAACTGATGAGCGCGATCGCCGAGCTTGTCCCCCGCGCCCGGCTCGGACGGCTGCGCAGTTCCGAGATGACGGACGGTACCGTCACCCTCACCAACCTCGGCGAAGGTAATGCCGACAGTGTCTTTCCGCTCATCTACCCGAACCAGGTGGCGATTGTCGGCTGCGGTACAGCAAGCCCTCGCCCCTGGGTCGTTGGCAATGCCGTAGCCATTCGCCAGGTAATCCAGGTAACGCTCGCCGGCGATCACAGAGTGAGCCACGGCCGGCATGCGGCCCAGTTTCTCACCCGCCTGTCCGAACTCCTTGCACATCCGGAGGCCCTATGACCGATGCCGAACTCTCCGACCTCGTAGCGAGGTCCTTCTATGCCGTTGCTCCGGATATCGAAGGCGAGCCCATTGATCCGAACAAGTCTTTTCGTGCGCAATTCGAGATCGACTCGATGGACTTCCTGAACTTCGTCATCGGTCTGCACAAGGCGACAGGCGTCGAGATCCTCGAACGGGATTATCCGGACCTGCAAACGCTGTCGGGCGCGGTGGCCTTTCTGCGTCAGAGGCTGCCGTGATCCGGTTCCTGCTGCACTGGCACGCCACCGGTTTGTTGCGACGACATCGAGCAGGCGCGAGAGACGCGCCTCCCCTTCCGGCCCGTCAACCTCAGCGCCCACGCTGGCGGTTCCTCGCCCGGTGCGAACGAACTGATCGTAGAATGACGCTAGATCGATCTCGCACATTCCTGCGCTACAGCGCCGTGCGTCTTTTCAGACGCACAAAGGACGCTGTAGCGCGGCGAACATAGCCCAAGCTCTCGGAGCGAGCCTCACGATCCTTCACGTCATCCTGCACGGGCTGAGGGCTGAGGAGGCGAGCCGCCTCGCCGAGCCAGAGCACCTCGTGCGCCGTGTGTCGGCCGTGACTATGCCGCAGTTGGAGCGAGTTCCCAGCTCGATGGGCGAGTTTCTCCGTGCCTCGCAAGACGACATCGGAGAAATGGTTTCGGTCTTGGGTGGGCGTATTGCCGAGGACGCTGCCGATATTGCCCGCGGCATCGGCGTCAGTAGCGTGGAGACGCGCGTCGAGCCCGGCGCCTACGCTGAAACAATCCTTCAGGTCACTGAGGAAAATCGGTGCGGACATGATCCTCGTCGGAAGCCGCGGGCTCGGGCGGTTGAGGGGCATGCTGGTCGGAAGCGTGTCGCAAAGGATCATCCAGCATGCACATTGTTCCGTGATGGTGGTACGCTGAACATCCCGGCCGGGCCCTGGACGTTGGAAAACCGTCACGAAGCCATAGCCATGGCTCCGTCGAGCGACTGACCGCAGAGTTATGAAGAGCTTCGTATCATGGCCGTAACCGCGCTTCCAGCTTGTACGCGAGCTGCCGCCGTCGCTCGTCGTAAGCCCTTGAAGGAGCGGGACATCGTGAATTCGCCGCTCGTGACCTTCCTAGCCTACGCTCCTTGGCAGTTCCGGCTTTACCAGCTCGCCGAGATCCGGCTCTCCGCAGCGGGCAAGAATGACGCTGCGGACTGCGTCGCGCAGCCGTAGAATGGACCCGAAGTCCGAACCAGATGGCGCAATCGGCTCGCCGATCTTGATG
Source organism: Ensifer sp. IC3342 (assembly GCF_020193655.1). Taxonomy (GTDB): domain Bacteria; phylum Pseudomonadota; class Alphaproteobacteria; order Rhizobiales; family Rhizobiaceae; genus Sinorhizobium. The sequence goes on along the minus strand of NZ_JADYVE010000015.1, from coordinate 90,098 downwards.
CTCAGCGGCACATGTCTTGGAAACCATTGGTCGGCTCGAAGCATCGATCTTGTTCCGCGGATAGCGCCGGGCAGGATCGTCAGACCGTCTTCCGCCGCCACCTTGAACGCCCCGAGGTAGAAGCCTGAGAGGCCGGCTCTACGGGTGAAGGTGCCCTCTGGAAAGAGGACCAGCACCCGGCCCTTACGCGCAAGCTCCGTCAATGCCTCGGCGTCCTGCAGGCTACCTGTAACGTCGTAGCGTTCCACGAACGGAATACCGAGGCGCCGCAACAGCGGCCCTGCGATGAATTGCTCGGCCAACTCTCTCTTGGCAACGATCGCCGGCTCGCCTGGAAGAACGGCAGCGAGGAGGAGCGCATCTACGTAACTCGAATGATTGAAGACGAGCATTGCGCCTCTGCCGGGGATGCGCTCCACTCCGTCTGTGGAGACCGACACGCCCATGGCGGCAAGCGCCGCACGCGCGATCCATCTGACGACTCGCCAACGCCAAGAAAGGCGCGGGACGATGAGCACAGCGAGAGACCCCGCCAGACATGCAACGCTGAGAACCGTCCACCACCAAGCCGCATACAGCGTCTCCCGGAAGACTCGTGCCAGGCGTCGCGCTTGCGTGCTGGCACTCAAGAGCATAAGCCGCGTGTACTGCGACGGAATGGAGGGCCGAGCAGAGCGCATGCCGCCGCTCTCGTAGAGCGCTTTCGCGGCGCTGCGACGGATCTTGCCGCTCGATGTTTTTGGCACCGAGCGTGGCGGCACCAGCACGACTTCATCGGCCGGCGTGCCGGCAATGTCTGACGTCACCTCGATAATTCGTGCCTGCAGTGATGCTCGCGAAACTGGGTCGGTCTGCGGGGTCTCTGCAACGACGACGACGCGCTCGGTGCCCGAGACCCGATCCGACGTGCCGAAGGCGACGACCCCTCCCTTGCGGATTCCAGGGACAACGGCAACTGCCTGCTCGATCTCGTGCGCATAGAGATGGCGACCAGCTCGAATAATGATGTCCTTGACGCGTCCGGTCACGAAAACATCACCTTTGGCCATGTACGCGCGATCGCCACTATCCAGCCAGCCGTCATGAAAGAGCGCGCGGGTCTTTTCATCGTTGCGGAAATAGCCGGCCGTCGTCGAGGGACCACGGAATTCAAGTCTTCCCTCGCGTCGGTCGCCGCATTCATGCCCCGCGTCGTCGACGATACGGATCTCGTGGCCGGGCAATGGCTGGCCACAGGCGACGATTTCAAGCGCCATGGCGTCTAGAGGGGTAGCGTTCTCGGCCACGCCGTCGATGCTCAGTCGATCGCGCGCGACGCGATCGATGAGAGGCGGCCGCCCCAGAGGCGGAAACGCGAGACCAACTGAACATTCCGCGAGTCCATAGACTGGAGCCATCGCGGTTGCGGGAAAGCCGTAGCGGCCGAACCGCTCGACGAACCTCCGCAGGGTTCTCGCGCTCACCGGCTCAGCACCATTGGCGACCATCCGTAGCGAGCTGAGATCGAGCCCCTCGACGTCAGCGTCGGCAATCTTGTTGAGACAGATTTCGAAACCGAAATTGGGAGAAGCGGAGAAGGTCGCCCGGTAGTTGTGTATCGCCCACAGCCAGGCTTGCGGCCTCGCAAGGAAGCTCAGCGGAGACATCGCATAGAGCGGTGCTGCATAGAAGAGGCATCCGAGCCACGCACCGATAAGCCCCATATCGTGATAGAGCGGCAACCAGCTTACAAAGGTGTCCGCCGAGCTTGCCTGCATGGCCCCGCCCATCGCCCGGACATTGGCGAGCAGATTGCTGTGGCTCAACACGACTCCTTTGGGATCGCCCGTGCTTCCAGAGGTGTATTGAATGAGCGCAACGGAATTCGGGTCGTGGGCTCGCGCAAGACCCGTCACGGATCCCGAGGTCTCCATGTCCGCGACGCAATCGACGGCGGTCAATGTCTCGACGAGGGCCCTCAGCAGTCCCGCAAGCCGCCGTGCTTCCGGCATTGTAATGAGCAGGCGCGCACCTGCATTACTGAGAATGCCGGCCTGACGGCGGATATGCTCCTCGAGCTGCGCAAGCCGCGTCGGAGGATAGATCGGAACCGGAATGGCGCCGGCGTAAAGAATCCCGAAGAATGCAATAAAAAAATCCACGCTGGTCGGAAGCATCAAGGCGATCCGATCGCCCGGAACGACATCACGCTCGACGAGTTTGCTGGCGATCCGGCGAGCTCGGGCGGCAAGTTCGCCATAGGTAAGCGCGGCTAGGATGGTCACTTCATCCTGCAGTACGGTCAGATGCACGCGGTCGGGATGTCGTGCGGCATGCCACTCGAGGGCTTCCACCAGCGTCCGCGCCTCAGTGGCGGCCGGAACGGCAGGCAGAATTGCAGCCGCCCGGGCGCCGGGGAGGACCCGTTCCGCCAAAGGCTGAGCCCGCTCCAGGGCCGCCGCAAGATCAAAAACGGTTTCGGCCTCGGCGACAGTTTGTGCGGGTAGTCTGACGCGGAACGCGCGCTCGATCCGCAAGGCCAGCTCAGTGCGGCCGAGGCTGTCGATACCGAGATCGCGTTCGATGCTACTGGTGGCGCGAACGTCGATGAATCTGGCACGCTGAGGATACAACTCACGCGCAAGGTCAGCCACGATCGCGATTACATCGCGAGTGCGCGAACCCTGCTCCTGAACTGAGGCGGGGGCTATAGGCTGCCCGGTTTCCATGGACAAGGACAATAGCCCAACCCGCTGGCTTCGCATTGATGCATTTCAAAGTCGGACTTTGATTTGCCTCAAGGCTGGAAAGCCGGCCCCGGATCATCCTCATACAATGACGGTCCACAACGCCGATATCGCTGCTCTGTTCAATCGAATGGCAGACCTGCTCGAAATCGAGGCCGCCAATCCGTTCCGAATCCGCGCCTACAGGCGGGCGGCGTCCACCATCGACGACCTTCCTGAGAATGTCGCACAGATGATGGCGGAAGGACGCTCCCTCTCGGACCTGCCCGGTATCGGCGAGGACCTTGCCGGCAAGATCGTCGAGTTCGTCGAGACCGGTCATTTGAAATCGCTGGACGAGGTCGAGGCACGCACGCCCTCAGCTCTTGCCGCATTGACGGCGATACCCGGCCTCGGTCCCAAGCGAGTGCATGTGCTGCATCAAAGCCTCGGAATTACGACACTTGAGCAACTGGCAAAGGCGGCACGGGAGCACAGGGTCAGAGAACTACCCCGCTTCAGCGCTGATATCGAAACCAAGATCCTCGATGAGATTGCAAAGCACCGGACCGCCGAAAAGCGCTTCAAGATCTCGACCGCCGAGGATTTCGCGAGAGGCCTGGTAGACTACCTGAGGTCCGCTCCTGGCATCACCCAGACCTCAGTAGCCGGCAGCTTTCGACGCCGGAAGGAGGCCGTTGGCGATCTCGACGTCCTCGCCACCTGTGCCGATGGTCCAGCCGCGATCGAGCACTTCGTAGCTTACGACGAGGTCGAGACGGTGCTGTCGAAGGGCCCAACCCGATCGACAGTGCTCCTGAAGGCCGGCATTCAGGTCGACCTGAGGGTTGTTGCAGAGGAAAGCTATGGAGCGGCTTTGCACTATTTCACCGGCTCGAAAGCCCACAACATCGCCGTGCGGAAGAGGATCCAGGATAAAGGCTGGAAGCTGAACGAATATGGCATCTTCGACGGTGAGAAGAGAATTGGCGGCCGCACCGAAGAGGAAGTTTTCCGGGCTGCCGACCTGCCCTATATCGAGCCCGAACTGCGCGAAGACCGCGGCGAGATCGAGGCGGCCCTTGCCGGCAAATTGCCCCGCCTGGTCTGGCTGCAGGACATCAAAGGCGACCTGCACACCCATACACGCGCCTCGGATGGCAAGAGCGAGCTTGCCGAAATGGCCGCGGCCGCTCAGGCCCTCGGCTACGAATATCTGGCCGTCAGCGACCATTCCAGACATGCCACCGTGGCACACGGGCTCGATCCGAAACGCCTGGCGGCTCAACTCGATGAGATTGACAAGCTCAATGACGAATATGATGGTTTCCGGCTGCTGAAGTCTTGCGAGGTCGACATTCTCGCCGACGCAAGCTCGACCTGCCGGATAATATCCTGAAACGACTCGACTTCACTGTCTGCGCCGTTCACTACCAGTTCAACCTTGGCATCGAGGAACAGACGCAGAGAATTCTTCGTGCGATGGACAACCGCTATTTCAATATCCTCGCACATCCGACCGGGCGGCTGCTCGGAGAACGGCCTGGCTATGCGGTGGATATGAACCGCATCATCTCGGCCGCCAAGGAGCGCGGCTGCTTTCTCGAGATCAACGCGCATCCGACGCGTCTCGATCTTGACGATGTCCATTGCCGGCAAGCCAAGCAGATCGGCGTGAAGCTGGCGATCTCCACGGATGCGCACTCGACCATGGGCCTTCGCGCAATGCGTTACGGCGTCGACCAGGCGCGGCGAGGCTGGATAGAGCCGGACGACGTCCTGAACACGCGCTCCTGGGGAGAGCTTAAGAAGCTGCTGTCGAGATGAGGCGTTTGGCGCGGGGGCTTCATCATTCCGCCGACTACTTCCAGCCAGGTCGAAGTCCTTGATGCCGATCAACAAGTTTAAGCGGGTCGCGAAGCGGCCGAAGATAGAGGCACGGGCTGTGGATGATACTGCACGCAGAGATCCCGTCGAAGCACTGTCGCCCCTTGTGAGGACGGCCGGAGCCGCCGTCCTGGGATCGCGTACCGCAGGTCTGGCAACACACCTCAAGCACGACAGAGCCAGCTCGGTTGCTGCCATGTCGCCTGTGCGGTGTCAGCGGGCCGCTCGCGAAAGCCGCACGCGACCTGGGTCGCGCTCGTCTTGCTCCAGCGTCTCACGTCGCGCCACCGTGCGGATGGCTACACAGTCCCTATCTCAACTCATGGGCGCTGCCTTACACGCGCGGGACCGACGGGCCGAGCTGTTAGATTTGCCAAAGCCGTTTTTGTAACAGCGCCATCTGCAATAACGAGCACACTATCGTAAAACTCTTCGCCACTTGCGGATTTCGGAGGCGTGGCATCGTGCATGACACTGATCACTGTGGCACCGCGACAATGGTCTCGGATAGCCTGGTGAAACGCGACCGTCGCCTCGTCGTCCAGGGCGCTGGTTGGCTCGTCCATAAAAAGAAGTCCAGGACGCAGCAGAAGGATGCGTGCCAGGACGAGCCTTTGCTTCTGACCGCCAGAAAGCAGCCGATCCCAGCTCTGATGGTCCCGCCCTCCTCGGCGAGGTCGCTGACGAAACTTGCAAGGCCGGCCGCATTTAGCGCCGCGGCGGCTTGCGCATCCGAATGAGCTTCAGCAGCATCGGGTAGGCACATCAGTGCCTTCAACGATAATTGCGGCAGGTGAATTTCTTGCGCGGCATAGAGTGTTCGCACGTTCCGCGGCACCACGACCGTGCCTCGCCTGACGCTTCGGCGAACCAGATGCTGGCCATCGCCGACAGGGCAGTCAGCACGACAATGATCGCCGCCAGCCCCCAAGCCTCCTGCCACCGCTCGGAAAGCCAATAGGCAAACATCAGTCCCCAAAAGCTGCGCATTGAGGAGACAGAGGTTGAATGCGGCTGCTCGTCCAACTTGCGGCTCGACCAAAACAACACGTCCTCCCGAGCTCACGGTCTATCTATGATGAGCACATCTATTTTCCAAACGATTGTATTGTGTATCACGTGGATCGACGGAGAAATTGACGCGGCTCAATCGGTAGCGAGAGCGAAATGGATGAATTGGCCTTCCCGGCGCCGACCACGCCGCCCGCTCGGCCGGACTGCGCTCGACCCAGGCTTTCACCCTTGCCCTTCAGAATGACTTTGTCGTTGAGGACGTCGACGCGGATCGCTTGAGCCTCAAGTTCGGCATTGCGCTTCGATGCATCTTCGATGCGCCTCTTCACATCCGAGGCTGACGCACGTGGCTTGATCATGGAGGCCGCCTTGCCAGTTCTCTATATTCCGCACGGCGCGGTCGAACGCTGTGGCCCGATCGTTTCGGTCATCGCCAGGCAAGATGAGGATGATCGGCAGCGCGTCGAGCCATCGCCCCTTTCTAGACGAGGAGCTGATCGTTCCCCCAAACCTCGATTTCTTCGCCCCCCGGGCCGAAACGAGTCATGAGCGCCTGATCGTTATAAATCGCCAGGCACCACTGCTAAATAATTTGACGGCGTTGCCGCGATGCTGACGAAGCGAAAGGCTCCTGCCCTTCTCATCGGCGTACGTCGCCGGCCGATGCCCCTCGGAAGAGTCCGAAGATCTGAATTGACACCGCGCGATGCGCTCTCATGCGCAACGGCATTCTTGCGAACCATCCGGAAAGGAAGGGGCCAGGCAGTGCTTACAACGGGGCGTCTCCGCCTGCCTGCTGCCCTGTTCGATCTCCAGCCGGAACGGTTGAACAGTTAGCCGCTGGGATCGAACAGATGATAAAGCCTCGTCCGTGGGGCTAATGCCCGCGAGATCGCCAGTCATTCAGGCCGCCTGAAATCAGGCCCATCGCTGCGGAACCGGCGCTGCATTCAACAGACTTGCTATCGGTCAGTGAGACATCAGCACGGGCATGGAAATGTTATTCAACAGAACCTTGGTAGCGCCGCCGAACAAAGCTTCGGCAAGGGGCGAATGGCCATAGGCCCCACACACAATCAGGTCAGCATCTTCGCGATCAAGGCCCGCAAACAATGCGGTTGTCATATCCGTCTCTCCATCGTCACGCCAACCCGCCAAAGTGACTCTGACACCGTGACGCTCAAGGTGGGCCTTAGTGTCCTGAACGCCCCTATCATCGTGGCTGTAGTCTGGAGCGAAAACGAAGAGAAAAACCTTCTGCGCCTTTTTCAGGATTGGCATGGCGTCGTGGAGCGCCCGAGTCGCTTCGCGACTGAAATTCCATGCGACAACAACGCTCTTCCCGATTGGATTTTCACTACTCCACCCAGTGGGAAGCACCAACATCGGCACGCCGGCGCTCAGGAGAACTTCCTCTGGCACAGAGGAATTGGAGAGATCACGGTCGTCGGGGTTCCTTTGTGTGGCTATGAGGAGGTCTGCGCAATGAGAAAATAGCTGTTGCGCGCTGCGCGCATCCGGCGGCGCCGAGCGATATTCAAACTCGATGTGTTTTCCCTGCAGTGCTGCCACGAACTCCTGTTTAATGGCGCGTGCAGCATTGTGCCTCTCTCCTTCGAAAGCCGCCTTCGTGCTGATGTCGACGCCAATGAGCCTCGCGCGATACCTTGTGGCAAGTTCGATCGCGGTACCGACGCGGTTCGCGGTGTTTGCGCCCGCATCCAAATATACAACGATATCTCGAAAGGACATGGTTCGCCTCCTTTGAAACATTCGCTGACGCCGACCTCACGGCGAAGTCATCCCACAGTCACGAGTCATCCAGAATCATGGCCCCACACAAGGCGGCACCCGCTTCGTCCGAAACTGGTCCTAAACAGCCACGACTGATGACCGAACGTGTAGTATTGCCAGTCTGGATACATTTCCTATCTCGGCTGCATCCCCAGCGCTTTGCGCAGGATCAATCTGGGTGCTGATATTCCGCGCTCTCTAGGGGCCGGTGTGCTTGCTCAACAAGGCTGCACGGTAGAAGACATCCGCAAGTGTCCCGCCAAAACGCGTATCCTTGGCCCTTAACCGGCTAGAACCGCCGACGCTGGAAATCCGGCGCGAGCGTGCGGTTCCAGAGCAGATCTCCCGGGCGGACGAAGCCAAGAATGACCCGATGGCCGTCGTTGAGAATCCTGTAAACCCTGAGCCTTCAACCACTTCGAAGATGTTCTTAGCCGCGTCGCCTTCCCAGAAGACCGCGAAACCCGGAGCGATTCTCTCGATCGGCTGCCTCCAGAACAGCGACGAAAGCGTAGGTTTCTCGGCCGCAATTGACGCTGTTGCTGCAGGGTTCGCCGGCCGACCGGCAATTAGCTGAAGGCCCATGGAAAGTATCCGTCCACTGATGACGGGAGCAATTGACAGTCTCTGCCTGACCTCAGGATGACTCGACGGTGACATTAGTTCCGAAATCGTAACCGTCCGTAACAGAGAACGAACAGTAAGACGGTAATCTCTCAGTAGAGGTGGAATTATCCTTCGCAACCTATAGGAAAAACTTCGCCGTTACGAACCTTTCGTCAGATTTCATTCCGTCTTCTTTGATTCACCTCAAAGACTTCCCTCGACACACACGGAATCAATTCACCTGCATTTTTCACCTGCATCCTTCGATGAGCCGAGGTCGTGCCATGGCGACAAAGAACCTTGCGGCAAAACGCAGTCGTCACCCTTCATTCAGTCCGCTGGGCTCCGACCTTGCAGCGATTGATACAGAATGGCACTTGCGGCGCTTCGGGCGCGTGAAGCACTTTGAGGCTGATTCCGTGCTGTTCGGGAATGGCAAGACGCCCTTCGCCCTCGGCGTTATGGTCGATGGCGTGTTGGCGGTCCGTCGGCTGCGCAGAAACGGAAACAACCGCATTCTCCAATTCCTCGGACCTAACGACTTCGTCTATCCGACCCTTTGCAGCCACCCGGATATTGAAGTCGAGACGCTCACCCCGGCGACAATCCGATGCCTGAATCCAGCACAACTGTCGGCAGCACTCAACAGCGATCCGGAGCTGGCGAACGCCGTGCTGGCTGCGGCAACCTCGCAGTTGCAAAGCTGCCTTGGTCAGATCGCCTTCATGAGCGAGCGCCCGATCGATCGTCTCGGCTTTTTTCTCCTGCGTGCCATCTATCGTCCGTTCGACCACGATCGAACAGTTGTGTCGATACAGCGCAATCCGATTGCTGTCGTGACGATAAATCGCACTGCATTGGCAGCACACATCGGCATCACGACCACGAACCTTGCCTATCTGCTTCTGGCGTTACAGGAGGAAGGCATCATCCGCGCTCTTACGCCGCGGCGCTTTGAGATACTCGAAGAAGCCCGGCTCGCCGCGTGCTGCGGGTACTCTCGGGCAAGAGAACACCTAACTCCCAGTCTCTAATCACGTACAAAATAGGAGGAGCGTGAACATGGCCCACGCAGATCGAGCTTTTGCGCCTGCCGAGGCAAACACCGTGGAACTGAGCGAGCCAGCCTCTGCCGATGCGGATTTCCGCGTCGAGAGAAAGGAGGCGCGGAACTGGCGTATCAGCCTGCTCTCTGCACGCGCGAGCCACTGGTTTGAGGCAAATTTCGCGGGGGTCAGCCAAGACGCCCGCATCCTCGAGACAAATCTTGCCGGGGCGAATGCCTTTATCCGGAGGGCGCGGACGCATGGCTTCAGAACCGAATACATCGGGCCGCTCGCTCGGTCCTATTTCTAGTCAGGAACAATTGCGCTGGCGCCGGTTTCGCGTTGGATGACAGGAAATCAAGCACGGACGTGCATGGAGGAAGCCGCCATTCATGCAGGAATGCTATCCGCGTCCGATTTGTGGCGGCCCCGTCCAGACAAATCCGATGCGGGCAAATCATTGAAACATGCTGAGAGGGTGTTCCGTGGGAACCGGCGACCATTGCGATGAATTACGCGCACCGCGATCGAGACTTATTCATTCATCTCAGATGATTTTCTGGAGGATCGGGCTCTGATTATCCATTTGCGCCCCTCCTCGCTGACCACCATGGCTGCCGCAAACGGTCCGGCGAACAACAATGCCTGCCATCCCAAAGGCGCAGTGCCGAAGAGGGCATTGCCCGGCTGCGTGTACACGACTGCGAGGATCATCCCGATCTCGAAGGCGATCCCGACGAAGATCAGCGGATTGCCCCAAGACGTTTGTGCAAACAGCGAGATCCGTTCATCCCGACAGAGAAACACGTTAACGATCTGTAAAAGGACGATGGCGACCAGGCATGCAGTCGTTGCCTGCAGATAGAGGGCCGCGTGATCTGCCAGCGGCTCGCCAAACGACCACCCTCCTTGCCAGAGGACAAAGGAATACGCCGCCATTCCGGCCGCCGCCTCGAACAGGCCAAGGAACCCGTAGGCGCGCAGAAGCAAGCGATGATCCAACAGCCGTTCCGTACGGGAGCGCGGCGGTCGATTCATAACATCAGCATGCGGCCTTTCCGCTCCCAGCGCGAGCGCGGGCAACAAATCGGTGCCCAGATCGACGGCGAGTATCTGGATAATGGTCAGCGGCAGCGGAATGCCAAAGAGAACGAAGGCGAGATAGGGGACGAATTCGGCGATGTTCGAGGTAAGTACGTAGGTCAGAAATTTGCGCACATTGTCGAAGACCGCACGGCCCTCCTCGATACCATCGACGATGCTGACGAAGTTGTCATCGACAAGGACCATGTCGGCCGCTTCGCGGGCGACATCGCTACCGGTCCTGCCCATGGCAATGCCTATGTCCGCCTCCTTGAGCGCCGGCGCATCGTTCACGCCGTCGCCGGTCACTGCAGTCACATGCCCCTTGGCTCTCAGAGCGCGGACAATACGCAAGTTTCTGATCGGCAGCGAGGCGTGCGAAGATCGGACAAGGCGCATCGAGAGCGGTCCGCAGTTGTGATTCGGACAGATGGTGTAGATGCTCGCCTGTCACCACCTGCGGCATCTCCCCTTCGCCAACCAGCCCGATCTGACGGCCTATGGCGATGGTCGTGTCGGGATGGTCGCCTGTCGCGATGACAATCTTGATGCCTGCCTGTCGAGTGCTTCGCACCGCTTCAGCGACACCTTCGCGCGGGGGATCTTCGAAACCGACCAACCCGAGAAAGACGAGGCTCGCCTCGCTCGTCGGCAGGGGCGCCTCGGCCTGCAGGCGCCGGTAGGCAAGGGCGAGCACGCGCAAGCCCTTTTTTGCAAAGGCTTCCTGCGCTTCCTTGAGGCGCTGGCGCAATCTCCGCGTCAAAGGCGCAACCCCTCTCTTGGCCTCCAAGTGCGTGCAGAGGGGGACCACCGTTTCGGGCGCGCCCTTTGTGTACATGGCCCTCCCCTCTGCCGTCTCGTGAAGGGTCGACATGCGCTTCCGGTCGGCATCGAAGGGAATTTCGCTGACGAGCTGAATGCTGGCCAAAACAAGTCCTGCCCGCTCGGTCATCTCGACCAGGGCCACCTCCATGGGGTCACCCAGCCACCCACTGTCCTTTGCCCGTTGAACTGTCTGGCACCACCGTGAAACTTCGCAGAGGAGCCGGTCCGCTGTGTTCTGCTCCGGGTTGAGATCTGCCGGGCAGGCGGCTGCTAACGTGCGTGACAGAAAGAGCTCTCTGACGGCCATGCGGTTTTCGGTCAGTGTTCCTGTCTTGTCGGTGCAGATGACCGTGACCGAGCCAAGCGTCTCGGCGGCCGGGAGATGGCGAACCAGTACCTTGCGGCGCGCCATCCGTCGGGCTCCCATGGCCAATGTGAGCGTGATGGTGGGCAGGAGCCCCTCGGGGACGTTGGCGACAATCGTGCCGATGCCGAACATCGCTGCCTGCCAGACCGATAGTCCTGCCTCAAAGCCGATTGCGAAGAAAGCCAAACCGAGCCCGAACGCAAGCACGGCAATCACGCGGCTGAGGGAGGCAACTTCATTCAGTAGGGGCGAACGGACCTCTGTTCCGCCCTGTGCCAGTCGCGCGATCTTGCCGAACTCGGTGTGCGAGCCGGTGGCGAAGACGACGGCGACGCCGTCGCCGGCAAGCACAGACGTGCCGGCCAGCAGGGCGTTGCTGCTGTGCAGAATGCCCGATGCATCGGAGGGGGCGGCCGAACGGCCGAGCGGCATCGCCTCGCCGGTCACCGTGGCATTGCTGACACGCAGTGCGAACGCCTCGATCAGACGGCAATCTGCCGGCACGCTGTCACCTTGCCCAACCAGGATGACATCACCGGGCACCAGTTCCTCGGCAGGAACAGCGGCGACACTTCCCCCGCGCACGACCTTGACCTGCGCTGGCAGCAGCTTCGCCAACTCGGCCAGAGTCCGCTCAGCTTGATACTCTTGCCAAAAGGCAAAGAGCCCGTTCACGACGATCACGCCAACGATCGCATAGCCCAGCGTCGCCATGCCGAGGTTAGGCTCGATCAGGTGCGCGACGAATGCGATCGCCGCGGCAAACCACAGCAAAAGCGCGAACAGATGCGTGACGGTTTCGACCGCACGCTTATGAAGAGGTTTGCCACGGATTCTTTCGACACCGTTGGGTCCATACTCTGCCAAGCGTTTGGCGACTTCCTTCGTGGAGAGGCCGGCTCGGCTGGTCCCGAGGCTCTCGAGGACTTCTTCGGCAGTGGCGTGAAACACATTCATCGGCAAGACCCGGAAGCATCGAAAAGCGGACTGCTGCGGGCAAATCCTGTTGCCGGGCCTGCGCCCAACTTCGCCACGCCAGCATGATGCCAGTCAACTCAGGGTGAGAACAGGTCGCCTGCTTTGAGACCTCTCGCTGGCGGCGCCTATGGCCGGCAGTCCTGTGACCGCGCTCAACGGTCAGGCGCTGGAAGTCTCAGCGGGCTCGCCAATGTGACGATCTGGCGGTACTGATCGGCATCGACAATCTCCAAGCCATTCAGGCCGTCAGGCCCTTCGTCAACGGCTATGCTGTTCGGCTTGCGAACGAGGTGATCGAGGCCCTCCAGGGCTATTTCCACGAGATCATTCTTCTGGTCATAGGTAATGCCAAGCAGCGGGACCCACTTCGCCTCGATCTGATCGCCGAGCCGGAGCCCCGTCACTTCGACTTGCGCGCGCTTGCCTTCCAGGGCGCCCGCTATCCGTTCGAAGTAGAAATGCCATTCGGGCTTAGCCAAGAAACGACTTGCCATGGTTCACCACTCCTCTTGTTCAGCCATCCGAGGCAACCCATTCGTTCCCGATCTTCGAATAAGAGCGCTTCACCGCCGCCCAGGCGATCCGGTGCGATGCCTCTTCCTGACGCGGATCGCCAACGTGGGCGGCAAAGGCGTGATTGAACGCTTCACGGTAAATGTCCTGTGCGTGCCGGGGCAATGATCGCCGAACGGACGGCGGCATGTCGGCATTGGAAGCATAGGGCATCGGCTCCCTCGATATCGGTGGACAGGCCAATCAAGGATTTCCCTTCTTGCAACGCCTGACATTGATCTTGGTCAAGGTCCGCACATCTGCTGCTAGCGGGCATGCGAACGAAAACGAAATGGTCACCCGGCCCAGGGGTAAAAGTTCTGAGCTTGCTCTCGCTGATGATGAGAGCTGGATTGTTTCCGCTGCGTCACCAGCTTACAGCATTTGCCCCGATTGCGGAGGCGAAATCGACATGGCTGGCTCACCCGCAGCCTTCAAGACCTGCCGGTTCAGGGCAGGACCGTAACTGTGAATCTTCGACTGAGCCGCTGATGAAAACGATCGTCTTCATCAGGAAATCCTTTGTTGGAGCCGAAATGAAGAGCCCGTGCGCAGAATGATTGTTCCCTCGCAAGCGCTGAGGGGCGCGGATGAACGGTTGCAGGAATGTGAGGTGATGAATAAGCTCGGCCGGCGGCGCCAACGCCGCTCACTTCACGAGGACAACATGGCAACCGGGACCGTTAAGTTTTTCAATCAGGACAAGGGCTTTGGCTTCATCACGCCCGACAACGGTGGACCAGACGTATTTGTCCATGTGTCGGCTGTGCAGTCGGGCGGACCGCTGCAGGACGGCACAAAGGTAAGCTATGACGTCGGTCAGGATCGCAAGACCGGAAAGTCGAAAGCGGAAAACGTTCGCTCGCTTTGATCAAGCGCCGTGTTTGAACGCGATGCGAGCGCAGGCGTTGCATCGAGTTGGTGCACGCTCCGCCCGGCGAGAACGTGGGCATCGCCCGACTTCATCGCTGATCCCGATCACTAGTGGTCGCCGCCGCAATCCGGCGGCTCGCAGAATGCGGGTTTCCTGTTTCACATCCGAGCACTGCTCCGACAGTGCACGGGTTCGAATTCTGAATGCCGAGGCCCATTTGAACTATGCGGGGCGGCTCCCGGGCCTCACATTCCGCATAGGCCGCAGCGTCCGCGGGCGGGTACGCGCACCCGATGCTATCTCCGTTTTGCCAGCGTGGAGCGGAACAGCATAACCCCGAGACCGACCAGGATTGTCGCGGCGATGAAGACAAACGCGGCTGCAGCAATCGCCGGGCTGATGTTCTCCCGCATGCTGGAGAACATCAGTCGGGCCAGTGTGCGCTGATTGGGACCTGCGACGAAGAGCGTCAACACGACTTCGTCCAATGACGTGGCGAAGGCGAGCACCGCCCCGGAAAGCACGCCCGGCATGGCAAGCGGCAGTGTGACGCGGTGGAAGACCGTGGCAGGCGACGCGCCGAGGCTCTGAGCCGCGAGTTCCACACGTTCGTCAATGCCGGCGAGCGTCCCCGTGACGCTGACCATCACGAAGGGCAAGGCGACGACGGTATGGGCGATGATCACGCCGGCATAGCTGTTGGTCAGACCAAAACGGGCGAGCAGCACCTGCATGCCGACCCCGAGCACGACAGCCGGCACGACCGTCGGCAGCAGGAAGAGTGTGCGGACCGACCCGCGAAACAACAGCAAACGGTTGCGCAAGCCCAGCGTGGCGGCCGTGCCAAGTGACCGGACACGGGTGTTGTTCGGTCCATCTGTCGAAAATCCACCGGATAGAGCGCGCCTTTTCCGAGATCATTGGATTGAGAACGGAGGCGTCGTATGCAATCGAGAGCGACAGCGTTGTTGTCCCGCAGAATGTCAGCTTCCATCCGACACCAGTCTCGGTGGAAGCCGGAGCCACGCTCACCCATACGCGATCATTCATCACTGTCTCCCAAGGATTGCTGCTGGATGCTTCAAGAGATCAACGGGCCTCGGTCCAACCTCGTAAGCGGCAAGGCGGATTGTATTCCTAGCGGGTGCTTGTGCGCGTCTGCGCGAACCGGAAATTGACCTTCACCTTGGCCGCCACGATGGCGTCGTGAAGTCGGCCGCTCATGAAACGCCTTGAATGCCGTCAAGGAGCGCAATGGGACCGCGTGCGAATATAGAAACCTTGATTTTCGGGAGGAGTGATCATGATGACGACGGTTCGACAAATCCTCGCGACCAAGGGCCAGGAGGTCTACTCCGTCCGTCCAGACGATACAGTCGAGGTTGCGCTACAGATGATGGCGGAAAAGAACGTCGGTGCTGTGCTGGTGAAGGACGGCGACCGCATCGCCGGGATATTCACCGAACGGCATTATGCCAGGAACGTGTTCTGAAGGGGCGGACCTCGCTTACAACGCTTGTACGAGAGGTCATGGCGAGCGACGTCATTTATGTCGAACCGGGACAGACAGCCGAAGCCTGTATGGCGCTCATGACCGACAAGCGTGTCAGGCATCTGCCTGTCCTGGAGAAAGGGTGCCTGGTCGGCATGATTTCCATCGGCGACCTCACGAAGTGCGTGATCGCCGACCGGGAGTTCGACATCGAGCAACTGGTGCGTTACGTGCATGGCTGAGCACTGTCGCGAGGCGCCGCCGTGCGATCGCCCGCGCCGGCAGGGGTCCTTGGCGAATAGGAGTGCGGCGTCGCGGATGCGCATCGTGTTCTGCGTGGAGAGGGTAAGCCTGAACGGCCAGACCGGACCAATGCAGGCGCAGATTTCAGACGGCTCGCGTGGCGCAGGATCGCCGCCTCAGTTCGCGTCTTCTGCCACGGCGGCTCGCCCCGTCATCTCGTCGGCATAGATGCAGTCCAAAAGATGCGGGGAAGCACCGGCGATAGCCGGGTGTGCCGGTTTCAACCCTCCCGGCTCCCACCAGTAGGGATGCTTCTCAAGCAGTGACCAGGCGTGCAGACATTCGTGATGTGATGCCACCGTGCCGTATCCGGAAGTTCCTGGTAGCGCCCATGCACGACCACGCTTTTCCAGTGCTGCCTGTGCGAAATTTCGTCGACCTGCACGCAGACATGCGGATTGGCGCGCATCCATTCAATCTTCCGCCCGGGCATCGAAAAGGCGTAGAGGCATTTGCCGGCGTATGCATACCAGATCGGGACGACATAGGACTGGTTGTCTTTCGAACAAGCGAGTCTCGCCAGCCGCTCTGCCGAAAGAAGCGCGATGCACTCTTCTTCGGTCGTTTCCCTGACGAACATGATCCAGTTCCTTCATCGAAGAACTGCGCATTTTAGACCTGCCATGGCGCATCCACCTTGACATAACGCAGTGCCCGCTTCCGGCTCGCCACTCGTGATCGATGTGGATAATCGAGCAGATCCACCATCTAGGCATCTTGCAGACTCGTCCTTGCGCTGAAGACGTATCCCACACCTCTGACGGATTTTATGAGCACAGGGTTGCTGGGGTCGCGTTCGACTTTACGTCGCAGCCGCGCGATCTGTGCGTCGATGGTTCGGTCGTATGCTTCCAAGTTCCGCGCTCGCGTGAGATCCATCAACAGCTCGCGCTCCAGCACGCGGCCAGCGTGCTTTACGAGTACGCAAAGCATATCGAACTCGCCGGTCGTCAGAGCGACCTCCGTGCCGTCGTCTGCCAGCAATTGCCGACTGCCGACATCAAGGCGCCAGCTCTCGAAACTGTACACCTCCGACCGCTCGCTGGGGGCCCGCAACGCGGCCGGTTGCCGGCGGCGCAGAGCGTTTCTGACCCGCGCCAATACTTCGCGAAGATGAAACGGCTTTGTGATGTAATCGTCGGCGCCAACTTCTAGCCCGACGATCCGATCGACGACATCACTGCGCCCGGTCAGCATGATGATCGGAATGTCCGAGCGTGCCCTTATGTCCCGCGTCAGCGCCAACCCATCCTCGCCCGGTAGGAGAAGGTCGAGCAGAATGATATCGATCGGCAATCTCTCCAGGTAATTTCGCATCTCCTGGCCGTCACCTGCCAAGCTGACACGGTATCCCTCTTCTTCGAAGTACCGAGCGAGCATCTGTCGAATCCTCGGGTCGTCATCAACAACGAGTATGTGCCCGGATGGCTTTTGTGAATTGACCATGCGGTACCTCGATATGCTGTTCCAGCCAAGGCAGTTACAATCTGTTACAAAATCGAACGCATTGTAACACATCCATCACCGCACAGTCACTGACCAGCGCTTAAGCCCTTTGCCTAGGCCAAAGGGAATCTTGTCGTCGCCGGAACGGTCTGCGATGAGGCGTACCTCCTCTCGACCACGGTCTTCACATCGTCGATATCAACGACGCCTGGCGACCATGACCTCTTCTGTCAGGATCGCGGGCAGTCCTCTGTTCGAGGTCATGCTCCGATTCCCGTCAACCCCAGTCCGGAGCCAATCACCTACGATGAGTTCCGCGCCATCCTCATGACCTACATCGCCGATCTCGAGGCGGCTGACCGAGCGCTGGAAGGTGTCGGCAAACACTCCACTAAGCTGAGCCTGTATCTCTTCTCCGCCGCGCGTTTCGATTGGAATGGTGATGGTACGCTGGGTCCCGCGGACCATTAGTCATCTCCGATATCGATGACCGAGGGGAAGCAAGCGGTTCATCGTGGTTTGACACTGCCGACGCCAAATGGCTGCGCGGCGACTGCAATCTTCTGATGGCGGCGATTAAGGCCTGGTTGTCTCATGATTTTTCAGAAACTTGGGACTACAGCTTCTGCGTACTCTTTCGACGGGCGGTATCGACGATCACCGCGGCGGAGAGCCAGCAAAACAGCACCGCTTTCGGGATCACGAAGTGGGGCCGTTGTGCTTTGTGCTATGCTGCCGGTGGGAGGAGAGCGGCATGAAGATCGAAGGCACCACATTCGGCACCATTACGATTGACGGGAAGACCTATGAGCACGACGTGGTAATTCGCCTCTCCGGCGAAGTGGTGAAGCGAAAGAAAAAGCTGTCGAAGAAGTATTACGGTACCTCGCATATCCTCTCGAAAGACGAGGCGAAGTTTGTCTTCGAAAGAGGATGCGAGCAGCTCATTCTCGGGTCGGGCCAGATGGGTAATGTGCATCTCTCGCCGGAAGCTGAGGCATATTTCGCGAAAAAGGGCTGCAACGTACTACTGCAACCCACCCCGGAGGCAATCCGTGTGTTCAACGGGTCGCATGTGAAGAAGATTGGCCTTTTTCACGTGACCTGCTGAAACCCGGGGTGCCGGCGCGGTCGTGAACTCTGCACTCGATCACGACCTCCGGAGCGCCAACACGAACGGCACGGTGGAGCCATCTGCGTGAATTAATTCAGCCTCGGCGAGCAGAACTTCTGCTTGGGGTGGAACTTTGCCGTCTGCAGCGAGCCTCTCCAACGACTGTTGTGGCGAACCCGGCCAAAATCCCCTTCGTGTGAAAGTTGTCATGGTGGCTTAGGGTGTCATTGCGCGCCGTACCGGAACCGACCCCAGGACGTGGCTCGCCTTGGGAAGAAAAAGGCGCCCGCCGCGGGAATCCGAGGCGACCCTTCCGAGGCGGAACGGCACCAAAAATTCGCTGGCTATCCGCTACGCGCCGGGCTCGCTTCCTCCACATGCCGATGAGCGCCAGGTGCGGAAGCAACGCGGCAGCCGCGGAAATGACCTGCAAATACCAGGCTGGCGCGACCGCTTCCGGATCAATCTCACCAAGGCGTCCGGGCTTTGCGGAAGCCCCCTCCCCGCGGCAAGGAGTAGCTGCGCCGCCTTAACGCCAGAACCGCTTCGTGTCGACAAAGATGTCGTGTGCTTCCGCCGCATCGTGCAGAAGCTTCGCCTTGTCATCCCCGCTGAAGAGATCCTGCGCGCCCTCGACGTCCGACAATGCGAGTGCCGAGAGGGTATCGGGAGCGGTTGCGAGATCGTTCAGGCAACCGAGCTGATCCTGGAGACCCGACATAGCCGTGATGAAGCGCCGGTGGCGTTTGTCTTCACTCTTGCCATTGTAGAGGGGCTTGAAGAATTCCGCGGCGTAGCGGAGTTTCTTTGCGGCGATGCGCAGCTGATGGCGGGTCTCATCATCCGCATCGATCAGATTGTTCCCACCCTTTGCCACTTTCTTCCAAAATCTGTCGAGCACGCTGGAGGCAAAGTCCTTTGCCGGCTGCGCGAGGAGCTCGTCGCGCGAGCGGCCAGCTCGCCAGTCACCGACGGAAATCCATTCGGCGACATCGAGCATCACTGAGCGGGCGCGGGCGGACGAGAGAGAAGTCTCGACCGCCCCATAGGCGTAACTGCGAGCTCTTGGAGCCGGTGCGACAGTTCTTCACCGGTCGCCCGCTCAGTCATGACATCGATATTGCGGGCATCGCCAAACTCGCCGGCGAGCCATCGCAACTCCTCGCGCAGATGGTCGAGGCGGATGTCCTCGAACATCGGTTTACAGATCGAGAACAGCGAACGCAGCCGCCGCAGCGACACGTGCGCCTGATGCACGACTTCCGGGGTCACGGGACCAGTTGAGCGCCATTTCATTGAGACGAAACTGCCTGAGGCACGCCGCGGCAATGCGGGCGAATGCCGTCGTCGCGCTCATGTCGGGTGGAGAAGGCGTCGGATTCGCCTTGACGGCGCCGGGCCCAGCAGACGGTAACCCCGCTCCGCCTTGCTCAGGACCCCAAGACGTACCGGCGTGTTCAGGTCGGCCTTCCGGGCGAGCGCAAACAGCGCGGTTAGCGGGCCGGCCTTGATCTCAAACTCGATCTCGCAAAACGGTGCCTGGCGATCGGCTGCAACGACCTTGCCGACATCGAGGGCGACCTCGAGCGCAGCATCCCCTTCCGACACGTTCCAACGATGCCGTTTGACATGAACCTCGAACGAGGGGGCGAGTTTCAGCTCCGTCCCGGCAAGCAGGGCGCGGAGCTGCGGATCATCGAGAACCGGTGTATCGCTGGCAACCGGCTGCTCCCATTCCTCGCGTGTGCGGCCGCGGCACCATCGCCGGCTTGGACCGTCTGCGTGCGTTCGTTTCCCGATTGCCGGATGCGCAGCGATAGGCCGCGCTTCGCCAGCTCCCATCCGCGGGTGTCGAAATAGATGGATTTTTGCTGACGAATGGTGGGCGAACAATCGAATGGATTTTTCTTCAGGAGCGACGCCGCACCCGACTGTGAGAGCTCGAGCTTCAGTTCCGTTTCCTGCATGATCGACTCGGCGCAGCGTCCCTTCATCATGACGGGAGGGCTGGACCGCATGTTCCGTCATCAAACTATCATAAGCAACCACCCGCTGTGGTTCTCATGCCGGCACGGCGGGCGACGATTCTGCCTCCGCGCTATTGGCAGACATCAATGGCGCCAGTTGCGTCGGAGCATCGTCGCCTTCAGGAAGTACTCTATTCCCCCAGACTGAGAATATAGGCCGAGACATCCTGAACATCGGTCTGCGAGAGTACTATGTTCGGCATGGTCGGATGGTCCTGGGCCGTGAGCCAAACGTTAAGCGCCACTGCGGTCATTCCCGGTGTCGCAGCAACCGCCTCGAAGCTCGGCGCTTCGGCAACAGGCGACTGAACTTGACCGGCGAGGACGCCGTGACAGGCAGCGCAGACCTCAAGCGCGAACTGGCGCCCCCGCTGGATGTCCTGTGCGTGTACCGTCGGAGCCGCTGCAATGGTACCGGCAACAATTAAGGTGCTCATCCGCATTGCAATCTCCCCTAACCTATCGCACCGATGGACGGCTCAACTGCGGTCCCTTCGCGTCAATGCCGGAGTATAGCCATATGCCAATTTGCACCGCTAATTGGTTCAAGATCACCAAGTTTCCGGGCTCCCCTCGTCTGCTTCCGGTATGCCGCATGAAGTACCCAGGCAGCTACCTGCCCTTACCAGTCAGCTTGCGGATGCGCTGTACGGTCTCGCGTTGCCGATTTTCTGTGTCGACAATTTGAATGGTCGCGCCATGTGCGAGTGGTCGAAGATCGGGTTGCCCAAACCGGGCATAGAACAACAATCTGCTTTCTTCGCGCTTAAACCGTTTGATGTCAGTCAGCATGGACAGTCTCCCGCAGTGCGTGGTCAAACACCATGTCACCCCTGCCGTTCCCAGCGAAATCTAGGCAACCGCGCGCGACACCACATTAGGCAATGCCCCGATCAAAGTGTCGTTGACGAAGGTCAAATATTTGGCTTTTGCGCCAACAATGCAGGGCCGCTGGGCGGGTCACTGGCGTGTCCTTGCAGGCGTGCTCCAGCGCCCGACGGGACAGGCACGACAGGAATCCTCAGTGCCCGAGGTTCGCAGATACACGTCGGCGGCGATCAGGTTCCGTCGCACCACGAAAGACCGGTAACTTCTCTGGGGTTGAACACGGATTGTTAGGCCCGAGCAGTCCATCAGCGTAGCAGAGGTAACGATGGGAGTGGCTGTTCAGCAGTAGATCGGCTTGTTGATCGAGATGGAAATCATATCATGGCGGCGGCTGCAGGGCGCTGTCGTGAGCCACGAGGCAGAGACTTACTCCTCCTTCGCCGGGGTCTGCTCGGATTGCCGCATGTTCCAGCCGGTCAAGGACTACACGACGAATTGGCGCGTCTCGATATTTCCGCCAGCGCGATCCTACTTCCATGAAAATGCGACGCATGGCGATCAGGATACCGGAAAGACGGAACCCAGGATGAAATAGGCGAGCGCTCCTGCCGCGATTGCAGCGAGCGTCGCCAATGCCAGGGCGATCGCATAGGGCCCTTTGCCGCCGGCTGTGAAAGCCAACACCACTTTCGTCAGCAGATTAACCAGCACCGCTGTCAGGATAGCCGCGACGGCGGTGGCGAGATCGACGGTTGTCCCGGTAAGCCGTGCTGTTGAAAGCGTGATCGCATCGAGATCCACCAGGCCCGAAACGGCCGCGACGACAAAAAGCATGGTCTGACCCATCCTGTCGACCAGAACCTTGGATGCCAGGGTCACGCCGCCGAGCAGGGCGCCGAAACGCAGTACCTCGCCAAGTTCGAATGGGTTGTTGAGGTGAAGATCCTGGGCACCTCGCTTGCCATCGCTTCGGCGGGCGATCACAGTACTTGCGGCCAGAAGTACGAGCACGGCCGGCGTCAACGCGATCGCGAGAGGCATCAGGAGAACGGGCGCTAGTGCGGCACCGATGACGATGACGCGGACCAGAGATAGGGCGCCTGCAATCACGGCGCCGGAAGCTAGCTGCCGAGCGCTCTCCGGTGCCTCGATTGCAAACCGAGCAAAGGAGAGCGTCAGCGCCGTGGAGGAGACCAGCCCGCCGGCGGCACCGGCAAACGGAATACCGCGACCGGGCCCGGCGACGCGGATTGCGACATAGCCGGCAAAGGAGATGGCGGCGATCGTGATCGTCATCAACCATAGCGCGAATGGGTTGAGCACTTGCCACGGATCCATGGGCTCATTCGGCAGCAGCGGTAGAGCAACCAAGCTCATGGCAAGAAGAACGAGGGCTGCCCGAATCTCCAGCCAAGTCAATTGCTGGAGAAAACCGTGGAGACTGCGTTTCGCTGCAAGCAGTGCGGTGGTTGCAACTGCACCAGCGGCGGCGAGCCGCAAGTCCCCCACCATCGCCATCGCACCAAGCGCGACGACAACGAAACTCGCGACGACTGTCGTCACGCTATAGTCCTCCTCTTGCTCCGCCTCTCGTCGTTTGAAAACGACGAAGGCAGTGCCGAAGAGCAAAAGGAGCACCGCCGGAATGATGGGGCCTGATTGTACTTGGAGATAGCCGGCAAGCCCGCCGAGGAGACCTGAAAGACCGAATGTCCGAATGCCCGCGGTCCTGCCGCCGGATGGCAAATCACGGTCCTGCCAGCCTCGCTCGCAGCCCACAAGGAGGCCGATGGCGAGGGACACTCCGAGACGCTGGAAGGCTTCAACAAACTCCATTCGAAAAGGATAGCCTTCCCGCGTGCTGGGGCAAGCGTGGACACAACGGCGGCCACCCGGCAGAAATTCCTCGATTGCAGCATCATTCCGAAGCAGGTCGCGAGCGCTTGGATACCTATTGAGGGCAGAGCGTTGGCTAGCGGGAAACCAATGTATGCCCTCTACTACGAAGCACTGTCGCCTGGCACTTAATTGCAAGAATGATACCGGAATGTTTTCAGTGGGTTAGCTCTGCGTTTAATTTGAGAATTGGCATCTAACCTGAGATTTTCGGCCATTCTGAGCAGTTAAATTGAGAATCGATCGGCACATGTTTTCTGCCCTTCTGAATGTTCAGGTAGGGCGATTGCCTTCTTAGGTGGAGGGGATCAGGAAAAACCAGTATATTTTCAAACCTTAGATCGGACTGACATGATCCCGTTTGGTTCTCGTTATGGCATCTTATTTGAGAACCGAGGCACCGAGATTCTCGTGATCAAGTGCCCAAGATGACCGAAACGGCCGCATTCTTACAATTAACTGCCAAGCGACACCAGAAATTAGCCCTTGACAAAATAGAGGCACCGGCTTTTTCTTGTAAAGCGTTTTACTAAAGCGCTTTACAATGGGGGCCGAGAGGGTTGTGACGCGGGAACGAGTGACCAGTCTCAAGGATGTCGCGGCGGCCGCCGGCGTGTCAGTGGCAACCGTCTCACGGCTGCTCAACGGCTCTCTCGAGTTGCCGTTCGAGACGAAGAAGCGCATTGATGAAGCTATCCGTGAGCTCAACTATCAACCGAACCCGCATGCGCGCCGTCTAAGCCGCGGTCGTTCCGATACGATCGGTCTCGTCGTTCCCGATATCGCAAACCCTTTCTTCGCGACCCTGGTTGCTGCCGTGGAGGCAGAGGCGGACAAGCTCGGACTCGCCGTCTCTCTCTATGCTACGCTGAACAGGTCCGGGCGCGAGGTCGCCTATCTCCAGCTTATTGAGCGCAACCACGTCGACGGGCTGATCTTCGTCACGAACCATCCCGACGATGGCCAACTTGCGACTCTCATCAATCGCACTGGCAAGGTCGTCGTCGTCGATGAAGACGTGCCAGATGCAAAGGCCCCGAAGCTCTTCTGTGACAATGAGCGCGGCGGATACCTCGCCGGAAAGCATCTCGCCGAACACGGGCATAAGAGGGTCCTTTTCATCGGCGGGCCCGAGGTGATGATCAGTTCCCGCCGGCGCCTGCAGGGTCTGGAGCGGGCGATCCGCGAAGCCGGGGCAAGCCCTGCGGACATCTCGAAATATCATGGCGAATACACGATCGAATACGGTCGAGAAGCCGGCAGGCGGTTCCTCGCCGAGAACAGGCCGGCGACGGCGATCTTTGCGAGCTCTGATGAAATCGCAATCGGCCTCATCGAGGTCTTGCGTGCCGAAGGCGTGTCGATCCCCGCGGACGTCTCGCTTGTCGGCTTTGATGACGTCGGACCACTCCACCTCTTCGCCCCGCCGCTGACGGCGATCCGCCAGCCGGTCCGGTCGATCGGCGAGCGCGCCGTCGCGCTGCTCCTTGAAACGAATTGGCAGGAGGCGCCGCGTGCGTCTGAAACGCTCCTGCCGGTCGAAATCGTCGTGCGGAGATCCGTTGCCCCGCCCACGAGACAATAAATCGCAACGAGAACCATCAGAGGACAAGCACATGACCTGGAATTTGAAACGCAGAACTCTCGTCGCCGCCCTCGGTTTCACCGCACTCGCGTCCATCGGCGCTCTCTCGCCCGCTTCCGCCGCGGAAAAGACCTTCGCGCTCGTGCAGATCAACCAGCAGGCGCTCTTCTTCAACCAGATGAACGAGGGCGCGCAGAAGGCGTCCGATGCCGCCGGCGTGAAGCTCGTGATTTTCAACGCCAACAATGACCCGGCCGCTCAAAACAGCGCGATCGAAACCTATATTCAGCAGAAGGTCGACGGGCTCGCTGTCGTTGCGATCGACGTGAACGGCATCATGCCGGCCGTCAATCAGGCCGCCGAAGCCGGAATTCCGGTTGTCGCGATTGACGCGATCCTCCCGGAAGGGCCGCAGAAGGCTCAGATCGGCGTCGACAATGAGAAGGCCGGTGCCGATATGGGCAAGTTCTTCCTCGACCACGTCAAGGCCAACGCCGACGGCAAAGCCAAGCTGGGCATCGTCGGCGCATTGAATTCCTTTATCCAGAACATCCGCCAGAAGGGTTTCGAAAAGACGCTCGAAGGCGTCGAGGGCGTCTCCGTCGCCGGTGTCGTGGACGGCCAGAACGTCCAGGACACCGCACTCGCGGCGGCCGAAAACCTGATCACCGGCAATCCGGACCTGACTGCCATCTATGCTACCGGGGAACCCGCTCTGATGGGTGCGATCGCCGCGGTCGAAAGCCAGGGCAAGCAGGACAGCATCAAGATCTTCGGCTGGGACCTGACTGCCCAGGCGATCGCCGGCATCGACGCCGGCTACGTGGCCGCCGTCATCCAGCAGGATCCGGCCGCCATGGGCGCCGCTGCCGTCGACGCCTTGAAGAAGATCTCGGAAGGCGGAACCGTTGAGAAGAATATCGCCGTCCCCGTGACAATCGTCACGAAGGACAACGTCGAACCCTATCGCACGGTATTCAAGTGATGGCAGCAGAAAGGCAGCACATGGAGGCTGTTGCCGGTGTCGGGGGGCCACCGCCCTCCCGCGCCGGGCTGGCCCCGCGCGTTTCCCTGAAGGGGATCCGCAAGATATTCGGCTCGCATCAGGCGCTGCGTGGCGTGGATCTCGATATCTACCCCGGCCAATGCCTCGGTCTCGTCGGCGACAACGCGGCGGGCAAATCGACGCTGACGAAGATCATCTCCGGGACCTACATTCCCGACGACGGGACGATCACCGTCGAGGGCAAGGAAGTCCGCTTCTCCGGCCCGGCGGATGCGCGCAACCTCAATATCGAGATGGTTTTCCAGGACCTGAGCCTCTGTGAGCATATCGACGTGGTTGGCAATCTCTTCCTCGGTCGCGAGATCAGCAAAGGTCCGTTCCTCGACACGGCGACGATGCTGGCGGAAGCCCGCAAGATGCTCGATGCGCTCGAGATCCGCATCCCGCGGCTGACCGCCAAGGTGGAGAAGCTCTCGGGCGGCCAGCGCCAGGCAATTGCCATCGCGCGTGCCGCCTCCTTCAATCCCAAGGTCCTGATCATGGACGAGCCCACCTCGGCGCTCGCCGTCGCCGAAGTGGAGGCCGTGCTGGCGCTGATCAACCGGGTGAAGGCAAAGGGGGTATCGGTGATCCTGATCACGCACCGCCTGCAGGACCTCTTCCGCGTCTGCGACCGCATTGCCGTCATGTACGAAGGTACGAAGGTCGCCGAACGCGATATCGGCAAGACGGACCTCGAGGACCTCGTCAAACTCATCGTCGGGGAAGGAGCCAAGCAATGACGACCTATACCGAACGCGCGCAAGGCCCGGCCGCGGTGGATTTCCTTGCCGAACACGCACAGGTCCTTTCGATCGCCTTCTTCTTCTTCGCCTGTCTCGTGTTCTTCAGCGCCACGACCGACACCTTCATGACGCTCGGCAATATCCTGAACGTCATCCGCCAGGCGGCGCCCATCCTGATCGTCGCCGTCGCAATGACCTTCGTCATCATTACCGGTGGCATCGACCTTTCCGTCGGTTCGCAGGTGGCGCTTGTCAATGCCGTGGCAGCGATCATCCTGGCAATGGGATATCCCTGGCCGCTCGTCGTTATCGTCATGCTCGCCTTTGGCGCGCTCGTCGGCTTCCTCCAGGGATGGTTCACCGCCTACCAGGGTATTCCAGCCTTCATCGTCACGCTTGCCGGCCTGTCCATCCTGCGCGGATTCGCGCTCTACTTGACGCAAGGCTATTCGATCCCGATCAAGGATGCGCCGGGGTTCTTCGCGCTCGGGCGCGGTGAACTTCTCGGACTTCCTGTACCAGCCCTGATCGCGATCGTGGTCGCCGTTCTGGGCTATGTGGTCATCCGGGCGACGAAATACGGTCGCCAAGTCGTCGCCGTCGGTTCGAACATGGAGGCGGCGCGGCGTGTGGGCATGCCGGCCAAGTGGATAATCGCCTCGGTCTACCTGATATCCGGGGTCGCCTGCGCGCTCGCCGGGCTTCTGATCGCCGCTCGCCTCGGCTCCGGTTCGTCGAATGCCGCAGTCGGCTTCGAACTGCAGGTGATCGCGGCGGTCGTCCTCGGTGGCACGTCGCTGATGGGTGGGCGCGGGACCATTCTCGGCACCATTCTCGGCACGCTGACGATCGCCGTCATCGGCAATGGTCTCATCCTGATGCATATCTCACCGTTCTTCACGCAGATCGTCACCGGCGCAATCATCCTGATTGCGATCTGGCTCAACACCCGCATCTTCACCACCAACTTCAGCTTCGGCGCCGGCAGAAGGAAGTGAGCGTCATGGGCCGCGAACTGTCAGAAGGGCATATCCGCTCCGGCCAGGTCATGACCGTGAACGGACCCATCGCCGCCGAGGCGCTCGGCGTCACGCTGATGCACGAGCATATCCTCAATGATTGCCGTTGCTGGTGGCACGCGCCGAAGACCAGGGAGCGGCAATATCTTGCGGAGGGTTTCGTCTGCATGGAGATCCTCGGCGAACTCAGGCAGGACCCGTTCGTCAACAGGCACAACATCACGCTTGACGATGAGCCGCTGGCGATCGCAGAACTCAACGCCTACGCTGCCGCTGGCGGCCGGACCGTGGTCGAGCCGACCTGCCGGGGCATCGGCCGCAATCCGTTGGCGCTTCGGCGCATCGCCCAGGCGACCGGCCTCAACATCGTGATGGGTGCCGGCTACTACCTCGCCTCCTCGCATCCGGCGGAGGTCGCCGCGATGACCGCGGACCAGATCGCAGACGAGATCGTCCACGAGGCGGTTTACGGCGCCGAGGGATCGGACGTGAAGATCGGTCTCATCGGTGAGATCGGCGTTTCCGCCGACTTCACCACAGAGGAGGAGAAATCGCTGCGCGGAGCCGCGCGGGCGCAGGTGAGAACCGGCCTGCCGCTGATGGTGCATCTGCCGGGCTGGTTTCGGCTCGGGCATCGCGTGCTCGATATTGTTGCCGAGGAAGACGCCGACCTCCGGCACACAGTGCTCTGCCACATGAACCCCTCGCATGACGACCTCGCCTACCAGGGGGAACTCGCCGCCCGCGGCGCTTTCATCGAATACGATATGATCGGCATGGATTTCTTCTATGCCGATCAGCAGGTCCAATGCCCGAGCGATGAGGAGGCCGCGCGCGCAATCGTGCACTTGGTGGAGGCCGGCTATCTCGACCGAATCCTGCTGTCGCACGACGTGTTCCTGAAGATGATGCTGACGCATTATGGCGGCAACGGTTACGCCTATGTACTGCGCCATTTTCTGCCGCGCCTGAGGCGCCATGGGCTCGATGAGCCGGTTCTCGACCGGATGATGCGGGGAAATCCCCGTTCGGTATTCCAAGCCGGGGCTTGAGCACCGCCCCCTCACCGCAATTCAAGACAGACGGATAGACGATGACAAAGAAAGTACTTCTCGTCGGCGAAAGCTGGGTCAGCTCCGCCACTCACTACAAGGGCTTCGACCAGTTCGGCAGCGTGACCTTCCACCTCGGTGCCGAGCCGCTCGTCAAGGCGCTCGCCGGCAGCGAGTTCGAACTGACCTACATGACCGCGCACGAGGCTGTGGACAAGTTCCCTTACGACATGGAGGGGCTTGACGCATTCGACGCGATCATCCTGTCGGACATCGGCGCGAACTCGCTTCTTCTACCGCCGGACGTCTGGCTTTACTCGCGCACCGTGCCCAACCGTCTGAAGCTCATCAAGGCCTGGGTGGAGAACGGCGGCGGGCTCTTGATGGTCGGCGGCTACTTCTCCTTCCAGGGCATCGACGGCAAGGCGCGCTGGCGCCGGACTCCCGTCGAGGACACGCTGCCGGTCACCTGCCTCCCCTACGACGATCGCGTCGAGATCCCGGAGGGTGCAGTCGCCGACATCGTCAAACCGGATCACCCGGTCATTGCTGGACTTGCAGGTAATTGGCCGTTGCTCCTTGGCGTCAACGAGGTGGAGGTTCGCGATGGCGCCGAAGTGATCGCTCGACTGCCACAGGACCAGGGTGGCCATCCGTTGCTTGTTCTCGGCAGCTACGGCAAGGGCCGCACCGCTGCCTGGACCTCCGATATCGGTCCCCACTGGCTGTCACCGGCCTTCTGCGAATGGGAAGGCTACGGTTGTCTTTGGAAGAATATTCTTGGCTGGATGACGGAGGACGCGCGCTGACAGAAGCCCGTGGGCGCACCCGCTCAACCGGCGGCGAAGATTGCCGCAAGCTCGCTTGTCGTCGGAAAGGCGGAGCGGGTGCCCGTGCGGCTCACGGTGATGGCGGCGGCCCGGGCCGCGTCTTCGATTGCGGTCCGATCAAGGGGCGTCGCACGAAGCGCCGCGGAGGAGAGTGCAACGGCCATGAAAGTGTCGCCTGCGCCGGTCGTGTCGACAACGGTGCAGGGGACGGCGGGAACGCGGATCACGGTTTCGCCGCTCGCCAGCATGGCACCGTTGCCGCTGAAGGTGAGCACGACCGTGCGCACGCCGGTCGCAAGCAGCCTCCGGGCGGCTTCTTCGCCGCTTGCGCCCGTGAGCGCGAGGGCCTCTCCTTCGTTGAGAAAGGCGGTGTCGATGAGCGGCCAGAGGCTAGAGAAAAACGACCGAAGAGGAGACGGATTGAAGGCAGTGATCATGCCCCGGGAGCGTGCCGCTTCGAGAATGCCACGGGTCATCTCATCAGTAAGATTGCCCTGCAATACCGCAAGGTCGCCAGGGCGCGCCTCGGCAAGGGCGGCGACTGCCTCGGCGAGCGGCAGGTTCTGGGCGGCATCCGTCGTGGTGATGTTCAGGTTCTCGCCGTCGGGAGTGGTCAAGACGATCGAGAAATCGGTGGATCTGCCGGCGAGCGGAATGAGATGGCTGGTGAGCGGTTCCTCAGCTAGATGCTCACGGATCGCGTCGGCGCGGAACCCGTCGCCGATTGCAGCTACAAGTGTTGTCGGCAGTCCGCAACGGGCCATGACGACCGCCTGGTTCGCCCCCTTGCCGCCGAGGTCGCGGGAGCGTTGGCGGCCGAGCACGGAGGCCCCGGCGGCGGGCATTTCAGACACGGCAATGGTTTCGTCGATAGTGACATTACCGATGACGTAAGCGCGCATGAACAGACCTTTGAGAGGCAAGGAAATGCAGGAAATATCCGACAAATCATCAAGCGCCATAAGGGAAATATTCGGCACAGGCAAGGTGCTCATTGGCATGATCCATTGCCCGAGCTTCCCTGGGGCGCCGCGCTATCGCGGCGCAGCGATGTCTGAGATCTATGACGCCTGCATGCGCGATGCCGAGGCGCTGGCCGAAGGCGGCATGCATGGCCTCATCATAGAGAACCATGGCGATATACCATTTTCCAAACCCGAGGATATCGGTCATGAGACGGCGGCGTTCATGTCCGTTGTTACCGATCGCGTCGCTCGAGCGGTCGGCATTCCGCTCGGCATCAACGTGCTTGCCAACGCCCCGATTCCGGCCCTCGCAATCGCCATGGCGGGCAGTGCAAAGTTCATCCGGGTCAATCAGTGGGCGAACGCCTATGTCGCCAATGAAGGTTTCATGGAGGGGCGCGCGGCCGAGGCAATGCGCTACCGATCACTGCTTCGCGCCGAGCACATCAAGGTTTTCGCCGACAGTCATGTGAAGCACGGCAGCCACGCAATCGTCGCCGACCGCTCGGTCGGGGAACTGACGCGCGATCTGGCCTTCTTCGACGCCGATGCAGTGATCGCCACAGGACAGCGCACGGGCAATGCCGCTACGATTGAAGAGATCGAGGAAATCGGCTCGGCGACGCATCTGCCGCTTCTGGTTGGATCCGGCGTGACGAAGGACAATGTCGTCGAGATCCTGAAGCGCACCAGCGGCGTGATTGTCGCTTCCTCACTAAAGCAGGGTGGGGTGTGGTGGAACCCGGTCGATGTCGATCGCGTGCGGGCCTTGCGCGCCGCGGCGGCCGCTGTCCTGGAGGCGTGAGGCGGTGTCGTCGAGGACCCTTTCCGAGCAGATGCTCGACGAAAACGTGGCCGTATTCCAGACCATGGTGAACCACCGCTTCGTGGAGGATATCAGGACAAACCGACTGAGCGGCGAAGTCTTCGATCGCTATCTCGTCTTTGAAGGCGCCTTCATCGACACCGCCATTTCGATCTTTGCCTACGGCGTGGCGAAGGCGGAGACGATCGAGCAGAAG
The DNA here is from genome assembly GCF_020193655.1 of Ensifer sp. IC3342. Lineage (GTDB taxonomy): Bacteria > Pseudomonadota > Alphaproteobacteria > Rhizobiales > Rhizobiaceae > Sinorhizobium. The sequence goes on along the minus strand of NZ_JADYVE010000015.1, from coordinate 58,997 downwards.
CGCTGGCTCATTGCCGTGCTCGATGCGCTCGCCAACCGGCAGATCGCCTATTTCGAGAAGACATTCACCACGCGCGGCATTAACCCTGCGGACCATGATCTTAAGCGTCCCGCGGTCGAGGCATTCCGAAACGGCATGCTGGAGATAGCGCGCGGGGGCACATTCCCCGACATCATCGCAGCCATGTTCGCGGCCGAGTGGATGTACTGGACTTGGTCAAAGGCGGCTGCAGGCTGCGTGACCGGTGACCCGCTGCTTAAAGAATGGGTCGCGATGCATGCGGATGATGATTTCGCCGCTCAGGCCAGCTGGCTGAGAAGCGAAATCGACGAGGCGGGTGCCGTGTTGACTACGGGGCAGCGTGCGCGGCTCAGCAGCATCTTCGGCCATGTGCTGCAGCTTGAGATCGCCTTCCACGATGCGCCCTATGAAGCAGGGGATCCGGCATGACATCGGATATCACGATCAACGGTCAGCGCCTCTTGCAGCGGCTTGACGACTTCGCCCGGATCGGCGGGACGCCCGCCGGCGGCGTAAATCGTCAGGCTCTGTCGGAGGAGGACAGGCAGTCGCGTCGCCTGCTTGCCGAACTCGCACGCGCGCGAGGCTTTCGCCTGTTTCAGGATCCGATGGCGAATCTCTTCATCCGTCGCGAGGGTCGCCTTGGCGACCGACCGACCTTCGTCATCGGCAGCCATCTCGACAGCCAGCCTTCGGGCGGCCGCTTCGACGGGGCGCTCGGCACTTTGAGCGCTTTCGAGGTGGTCGAGAGCCTCGAGGATGCGGGCCTGGAGACCGATCTCCCCCTCGAGGTCGTGGTATGGACCAATGAGGAAGGCAGCCGCTTCGCTCCCGGTACCATGGGCTCCATGGCCTTTGCGGCAGGCGCGATACCCAAGGCCTGGTCGGATCTCCGCGGCACGGACGGGGCACCCTTCCCCGCCGAGCTCAAGGCCACGGTCGACGCCTTGCCGGAGGCCGAGATGCGGCCCCTCGGTTTCCCGATATCGGGCTATCTCGAGCTGCATATCGAACAGGGACCTTCGCTGGAACGGGAAGGCATACCGATCGGCATCGTTCATGGCATCCAGGGGACACGGTGGCTCGAGATCACGATCACCGGCCAGGCGGCGCATGCCGGGACGACGGCACTCGGCTTTCGCCGCGACCCGATGGCGGCTGCGGTCGCAGCGCTCGACATTCTGTTCAAGAGCATCATGCCGGGGGACGAACGAGCTCGCTTCACCGTCGGCCGTTTTGCAGCTGAGCCCGGATCGGTAAACGCGATCCCTGGCTCAGTCGTATTCACGGTCGATCTACGGCACCCAGAACCTTCGGTCATCGATGCGCTCGAAGCGAAAATCCGCAGCACCTGCACAACCGCCGCTGGGGCTCACGGTTGCGACGCCGCGTTCCGCCGGTTCTTCGAGATGCCGCCGGCGACGCTCTCGCAAGACCTCGTCGCTTGCCTCGGCCGGGCTGCGGCGGCGCTGCGGCTTCCGGTCAAGCGCATGATTTCCGGAGCTTTTCACGATGCCCTGTTCATCAATCGCGTGGCGCCGGCCGCAATGATCTTCGTGCCTTGCCGCGACGGCCTCAGCCACAACGAGGCGGAATATGTCGAGCCAGCCGACGCGGCCACCGGCGCGCAAATGTTGCTTGCCTCGACTTTGGAGGCAATGCGTGAGATCGCATCGGCGGAAAGCAGTAACGAGCCGTGATGCGACTTCTGCTGAATTGCGGGCGCAGGCAGCTTGCCCCGTTGTGTCGGCGGCAGCGGTCGGTCAAAATCGAAGCTGTCGTTGCGGCCGGCGGTCCGATCCTGATTGTTCCAGGCGACACCCAAGGCAATCCGGAAATCGGTCAACGCCCCACACCTACCCAGCCAGGACGCAAGATCGCTGCCCGCTGCACTGCGGAAGTGGCTTTGCTCGCCTCGGAGGCCGCCTATTTCTATTTCCCCGCGTTGAAAGGAATCGAATAGCAGACCACCGGAGGCGAAAAGTGAAAAGCTATGTCAGTACCCCAATCTTTGTTTTTGTGCCTCGCGGCGCCGGCAGTTCCATTCGATACGTTATGCGACCTTCTTAGCACAGAACGCGAACATCCTCGCGACAAGCCGTGCACAGGGCTCGTGACGAACGGCGCCCTTCGGCCCGTTGCTGCCCAAACGCTGAGAGTTCCGGTGCCGGCCCGAAAACGACTTTCCAGCCACGGTTCACGAACGATCGCTGTGCGCCGCCGCTCCGGCCGGATAGGCCAGTGGAGTCACTTCCCAAGAGCAGACGTTCCCCCGAGCGAGTTTCCCTACCCGCGCTAATCGCCTATGCTGGAAAGCAATTCGTCGAGCTGTTCCAGCTGCTCCGGCAATGCGGCCGCCCCGCCCTGTAGTGCTTCCTCAAGCGCCCCCTTGGACGGATAGACTTCGTGGAGATTCAGCAGCGTCTTCCCGCCCTGGCCCTCGAAGGTCACGGTCGTGACCGCGCCTTCGTCGCCCTCGTCGTTGGTCCAGACGATGCGCTCGTTCGGCACCACCTCGAGATACTTGCCGTAGAAGGCCATGGTGTCCGAACCGCCGGCGCCGAATTCCAGCCGATATTTGCCGCCGGTACGGACGTCCATATCGCACGATACGAGCGAAACGCCGGATGCCGATTTTGGCACCCACCAGCGCTGGAACAGCTCGGGCTGGCTCCACGCCCTGTAAACTGTGCTCGGCGGCGCATTGAATGTCCGCGTTACGACGAGTTCGCGATCCCCTTTGCGCTCGACTGACGTGCGGTCCTGCGCACCACCTGCACTGTTAACTTGCTGATTCATCGCTTCCCTCCTGTTTCATTTCGCTGATGCTTTCGTCCAGTGCTTCGAAGCAGGCCCCGAAGAGCTTGCGATGCGCCTCGATCCACTCGGCCTCCGCCTTGAGGCCGCGTTTCCCGAGCCTGCAGGTTCTCACCCGTCCGACCTTCTGCGTGACGACGAGCCCCGCCCGCTCGAGAACCTGGACGTGCTTCATGCCGGTCAGCGTCATCTGGAACTTATCCGCGAGACTGGCGATCGACGCGTCCCCTCGCCCAAGCTGATCGATGATCCCGCGGCGGGTCGCATCGGACAGCGTTGCGAACTTTCCCTGCCGTAGACCTTTCGAGGTCATGCACCGCAGCGGCGGCAGCAAAATCGTCTGCTGCGGGTCAAGCGGACCTTCGAGCCACTGATGAACGAATGTCAGGGTCCGCAATCTCACGCCCCCGCGCCAAGCGGAAGGGACGGTGACGCTGCACAAATCGGCCGTCAGCCCGTGACGTTCGAAGCGCCGCTCACAACGCACCGCAACAAGTGGTCACCAATCATTGAACATCCTTGAACAACTGGGATCTATCAACGCGGGACCGTTGTTCCTATGACTCGCCATGGGTCGGCGATTGAGCGCACCGATACGACACGCGCTTTTGGCGCTGCCGACAAAGCTTCAGCAGGAAGAGTGTGCGCGGTCTATCGCCCGCATCCCGCGCCAACGTCTTGGAATCGAACCGACGGAATGCCGCTATGTCATTCAAACCATTGCTTGGCGACGGACGTATCCGGACCCGGGAAGAAGAGTCAGCACCGCTGCAAACCGCGTCCTGGATTGACTCGTCAGTTATATTCGACAGTCGGCGCTGGGCATGCCAGGAGGCAGAACTCCGCTGGACGGCACCTCACCATCTGATCGTGCTGACAGACGGGGGCAGCACGTCCCGGACATCGATCCGTGCTGAGGGCAAGGCTCTTTACGACGGACAGGACCGGCCCGGAGTTCTCACTTTTGTTCCCGCGGGCGCAGAACGCATCGGCTTCTACCGCGACGTCGACCTTTCCTATTCGGCCCTGTGGATTGATCCGGAACTGGCGCTTCCGGGATTGGAGCGCCTGCGCGACATCCCGGTTCTGGTGAACAGGAGCGACGCGGTCATCGGCACGCTCCTGAGATCGCTGTGCAGCGAGATGTCACTCGGCCACGCGCCCGACACTGTCTACGTCGAGCATCTGGTTGCCCTCGTCGGCATGCGCATGGCCAGCTTGAAGGGGAACCCACTCCCGGCTGCGAGCCACGTCCGCCTCGACCGCCGGACGTTTGAGCGTGTCCGCGATTACATCGACGCCCACATGGCCTCCGATATCTCGCTGAGCGAGGTGGCAGCCGTTTCTCGCATGCCGGTGGATACCTTTGCGCGCCGTTTCAAGGAGACGACCGGCCGGCCACCCTATGCCTATATACTCGAAGAGCGCGTAAGAAGGGCGGAATTGCTTCTGCGCGATACCGATATGGCAATAGGCGCCATTGCGTTCCGCCTCGGCTTCTCCAGCCAGAGCCACTTCACCACGACGTTCCGCCGACTCAAGGGCGTCACTCCCCGGGCGTACCGGCTGCACTTTTCTCCGGAATCCTGACAGCGCCTCCGGTTTCCTGAAAGAAAACGCTCCCCCGCACCCCCACGTTAGCCATGTCGAAGCAAGCAAGTCTCCGGCGGTGGGAGGGTAGCCCCCCGTGCCGTCGTGACTGGGAGATCATTCATGACTGAAACGGACTACAGGATTACGCGCCGGGCGGTTTTGGAAGGCGGAGTAGCGACCTGTCTTTTCCTGGCCTCCGGCCTGCCCGTCGGTGCTCAGGATGCTGTCGCCACCATGACAGGGGAGCCGGCAATGACCCCGATGTCGAGGATACCGATGACCTTCAGGATCAACGCTACGGAGCATGCCCTGGAACTCGACCCGCGCACGACCCTGCTTGATGCCTTGCGAAACCATCTCGGCCTCACCGGCTCGAAGAAGGGCTGCGACCACGGTCAGTGTGGTGCCTGCACCGTTCTCGTCAACGGTCGACGGATCAATTCCTGCCTCTCGCTCGCAGCCCAGCATGAAGGCGACGAGATCACGACCATCGAGGGGCTCGCCGACGGCGACCGGCTACACCCTGTCCAGGCCGCCTTTGTCGCCCAGGATGGATTTCAATGCGGCTATTGCACGCCAGGGCAGATCTGTTCGGCGGTGGGAATGCTGGAGGAAATCAGGGCCGGCTGGCCGAGCCATGCAAGTGCCGACGTGGTGTCCGAGCCCGCGCCTACCGAAGCGGAGATCCGCGAGCGCATGAGCGGCAACATCTGCCGTTGTGCTGCCTATCCCAACATCGTCGCCGCCATCCGCGACGCAGCCGAAGAGGTGTGAGCCATGCAACCCTTTACCTACGAGCGCGCCGGCAACGTGCAGGCGGCGGCAGCCGCCGTGGCGACCCGACCCGAAGCGAAGTTCATCAGCGGCGGCACCAATCTTCTCGACCTGATGAAGCTGGAGATCGAGCGGCCGACGCATCTCGTCGATATCAGCCGGCTCCCGCTCGACCGGATTGAGGAGACGCCGGAGGGCGGCCTTCGGATCGGGGCACAGGTCCGCAACAGCGATCTCGCCGCCGACCCGCGGGTGCGATCGCGCTATCCGATGCTCAGCCAAGCGCTTCTCGCGGGAGCGTCCGGGCAGATCCGCAACAAGGCCTCGACCGCTGGCAATCTCCTGCAGCGCACGCGCTGCTCCTATTTCTATAACCGCAACATGCCCTGCAACAAGCGCGAGCCGGGATCGGGCTGCGCGGCCCTCGAGGGCTTCAACCGGATGCACGCCGTGCTTGGCGCCAGCGAGGCCTGCATCGCCGTGCACCCTTCGGACATGGCCGTGGCCATGACCGCACTCGACGCCCAGGTCGAGACCACCTTGCCCGACGGCAAGGCTCGCACGATCGCCATCGGCGACCTCCACCGGCTGCCGGACTCCACACCCCATGTCGAGACGGCACTCGGCCACGGCGAGATGATCACGGCCGTCACCTTGCCGCCCTCGCCGCCCGGCCGGCAGGTGTACCGGAAGGTGCGCGACCGCGCTTCCTACGCCTTTGCGCTCGTCTCGGTCGCAGCGGTTGTCGAAAAGAGCGGCGATCGCATACGGGGCGCGCGCTTGGCGATAGGCGGCGTTGCTCCAAAGCCGTGGCGCACGAGGGAAGCGGAGTACGTGCTCGTCGGAGCGGCGGACTCCGGTTCCGCCTTTTCCGAGGCCGCCGAAAGCGCGCTCGCCGGAGCGGTGGGGCGTGGCGGCAATGATTTCAAGATCCCGCTGGCAAAGCGCGCGATACGGCAGACGCTCGCCGTAGCGGTCGAAGGTGCATGAGGTGCGATGATGACAGAGATGACGACTTCGTCCCCCGAAAGCCGTTCCTCGGAGACCAGAAATAGCCTTATCGGCCGGCCGATCGGGCGCGTCGATGGGCCTCTCAAAGTCACCGGCCGCGCGACCTACGCCTACGAGCATGCGGTGAATGAGGCCGCCTACGGCTACATCCTCGGCGCCGCCATCGCCAAGGGTCGTATCGTCGAGATCGACAGCGCGGAAGCCGAGCGGGTCCCGGGCGTCCTTCATGTCATGACCTATCGGAACGCACCGGCCCAGCCGGAATTCGGCCCGGCGGTCACGCCGACGGTCCCCGAGGTTTTCACCCGCGCCAGGCCGGTGCTCAATAGCAGCCGCGTTCGCTTCTACGATGAACCGGTTGCGCTCGTCGTCGCGGAGACCTTCGAGGCGGCGCGCGCTGCCGCGGGGCTCATTCGGGTGCGCTACGAAGAGGAGGGCGGCGTCTTCGATTTGCCGGCGCGCCTCGCCGACGCCTACGCACCTGGGCGCACCAATGCCGGTTTCGAAACCGACAGCGCAACCGGGGACTTCGATGGCGCCTTCGCCGCTGCTTCGGTCAAGGTCGATGCGACCTACCGGACGCCCTACGAGCACCACAACCCGATGGAGCCGCATGCAACGCTCGCCGTCTGGTCCGGCGACGAGGTGACGATCTACACGTCCGCACAGACGCTTGCCAACTTCCAGGCCGGGCTCGCCAGCACACTCGGCATTCCGCGAGAGCGCGTGCGCATCGTCAGCCCGTTCATCGGCGGTGGTTTCGGCGCCAAGCTGATCGTCCATGCCGACACCGTCCTGGCAGCGCTCGCCGCAAGGGTCCTGCGGCGCCCGGTCAAGGTCGCGCTGACGCGGCAGCAGATGTTTGCCAATGCTGGACATCGAGCCGAGATGGTTCAACAGGTGCGCCTCGGCGCGGGCCGTGACGGACGGCTGACCTCGATCGGCCATGATGTCTGGTCTGCAACGTCCGGCTTCGAGGAGTTCTGCGAGCAGACTGCGGTCTTCACCCGCTCGCTTTATGCTGCGCCGAACCGGCTGACCCGCCACCGGCTCGTCCCGGTCGACCTCAACCGGGGAGAGTGGATGCGTTCGCCGGGGGAAGCGCCAGGCATGCTCGCCTTCGAATGCGCCATGGATGAACTCGCCGAACGGCTCGACCTCGATCCGATCGAGCTCAGGATCCGTAACGAGCCGACGGAGGACCCGGAGCGCGGCGTTCCGTTCTCAACCCGCAACCTCGTCGCCTGCATGCAGGAAGGTGCCCGCCGCTTCGGTTGGGAACGCCGCAATCCGACCCCGCGCCGCATCCGCGAAGGCCGCAGGCTTATCGGTTACGGCATGGCGGCGGCCATCCGGCCGAATTATATCGGCGCCGCGGCGGCGAAGGTGGCGATCGATGCGACCGGCCGGGTCACGGCTCATCTCGACATGACCGATATCGGAACCGGCACCTACACCATCCTTTCCCAGATCGCGGCGGAAAGCCTCGGCGTACCGATCGCAGCCATCAAGATCGAGCTCGGCGACAGCCGCTTCCCGCGCACGGCCGGCTCCGGCGGTTCCTGGGGAGCATCGAGCGCGGGCTCAGCGCTGCACCACGCGTGCAGCGCCCTCAAGGAGAGAATCATGGAGGCGGCACGGTCGGATGACCGCTCACCGCTCCGGGGTGCGGACGCCGCCGAGCCGATCTTCGTCGGCGGAGAGGTCAGTGTCGGCAACCGTACGGTAAGCCTGGCCGATCTCATCGGCAGAATTGCCCCTGACGGCATTGAGGCCACCGGTTCGGTCGCCGCCGGCCGCAACACGGAGAGCTACAGAACCTATTCGCAGCACTCCTATGGAGCGCACTTCGCGGAAGTCGCCGTCGATAGCGACACCGGTGAGATCCGCATGCGCCGCATGCTGTCGGTGATCGGTGCAGGACGTATCCTCAACGCCAAGACCGCACGCTCGCAGATCCTCGGCGGCATGACCTGGGGCATTGGCGCTGCGCTGATGGAGGAAACCGTGCTCGATCCCCGCTACGGCCATTTCGTCAATCACGATCTCGCCGAATATCACGTCCCCGTCAACGGCGATGTCATGGAAATGGAGGTCGTCTTTCTCGAGGAATACGACGACAAGGCCAATCCGCTCGGCGCCAAGGGCCTCGGCGAACTCGGCGTCTGTGGCTCAGGCGCGGCCATCGCCAACGCCGTCTACAACGCCACCGGTTTGCGCGTGCGCGAGTTCCCGATCACGCTCGACAAGCTGCTCCCCGGCTTGCCGGCGAGCGCCATTTAAGGCGTCTGACCAGTTGCTCCGCGAAGGCACGGTAGAAGTGCCCCCTCCGAGATGCCAAGCGGAAGCGACAGGTCGGAGATCGAGATCGGCTCCGCCAGTTTGGCGTCTATTCTGTCGTAGGTATCGCGAACCCGCCGTCTCGTCAGGGCGTAGTTGCGCTTCGTCCTGCGCGAACTGCTGTGCCGGCCAGCGCAGGCGCTGATAGCGCCGGAGCCAGTTCGCACGCAGCTTGGCCGGTGAATACGGTGGCCGCAGGAGCACTGCCGCCCGAGGGGGCAACCGGGACCGACTGCCGCCGGCAAACTGCTCTGTTGCGACACGGGCGCATAGCTGCTGCCGCTATGAGGTGTTCCCGTTGATACATTATGCGCTTTGTTTGGCCCAGAACGTGAACATCCTCGCAACAAGCCGTGCACAGGGCTCGTGACGAACGGCGCCCTTCGGCCCCAAAGCGGTCAGATGCCACCCATCGCCATCGAAGCACAACAATCCACGGCGGAGCCTTCCAGACAGCCAACACGATGAGCCCTGTCAACGCGAGCGCAAAATCGTCTGGATTGAGCACCGCGCCGGTCCACACGGGCTATAAAGAGCCGCGCCGAGAATACCGACTACGGCAGCGTTCCGCGCCACGCATGGCGGCTAAAGCCATCGGGAGCTTCCGTAGGCCGGCAACGCGCCCAAGAGCAGCAAGAATCCAGGCAGAAAGATCGCGACTAAGCAGATCACTGCACCAAGCAGGTCATCGGGGGCAGGTCCCCATCACAGCGCCGAGATAGGCGGCGACCAGCGCTCTGCGGTCCGACGCTCGTCTAACGCCAAGTTTCTTGAGATAGTGAGTATTCGGCAGATCACCCGATCTGGCCAATTATCGAGGGAGGATGTCCTATGCCACTTTTCGTAACCACGGGGTGCTATACCGCCACGTCAGCGAAGGGAATGATTGACAATCCATCGAACCGAGAAAAGGCGGCCCGTGGCATCATGGAAGCAGCGGGCGGGAAACTGCATTCTTTCTACCTCACGACCGGCGAAACCGACTGGATGGCAATCACGGAATTCGACGATGGTGCTGACCTGATCCCCGCACTTCTCGTCGTCAGCGCATCGGGAGCCGTATCGAATGTCAAAACCGTGCGAGCCTACACGGGCACGGAATTCAAGGCTGCGCAAGAGAAGGCGGGCACAATCGCATCTTCCTACAAGCCCCCGGCAAAATAAGCAGACCACTGGTTGAAACATCTCTGGCAGCGGATCGAACTTCCGCTGCCAGAAACGATGTGTTGGCGCGCAATGAGGTCGCGTTCGAGCGCGGTCAGTTCGATCGCGCCATGCCCCGCGAGCTGCTCGATTTGCCGGAGACCTCTCAACCTCCTCGCGATCGCGAGGAAGTAGCGGCAAAGGCGCGCGAGAACGGCGATCCGGTTCGCGTAAGAGAGTCCGTCACGCACAGGAGATCTCAGTCAGGTCTCAAGTCGGCGCATTTCAGCCTTGGGCCATCGTCTGCAGTCGGCCCGCTCGAGACGATCGTCGCTTGCCCAAGCGACACGGTGGCACGCCGACTGCGATTTCCTCGCCTTGAACGGATTCGATCAGACGACGACCATGCAGTCGAGGTCGCCCGGAGGCACCCGCGTGGAAGTGGTGCAGTTCAGCCTTGCCAAGGATCAACAACTCCGGCGCCAGTGCCTTCGAAGTCTCTGATGTTTCGCGTCACGACCATCATGCCGTGGACGAGAGCCCTCGCCGCAATCAGCGCGTCGACCTCGTGCCGGTCGGGGATGTGCAGGTGCGCGCCACGTGTAACAACCGCATCGTCAACCGACAGGATTCGCGCGGCGAAGTATTTGCTGGAAGTGCGAGCTATGCCGTTTCTTGGAAAATCAACGAGCAGGGTGTTTGCGAGGGCTTGCCGTCGGAGCGGCTATGCTTTCCCGCAGGATAAGCCTACTGCGGACAACCGTGCGCGTCGCCGGCTCCTTTCCAGATGGATCGATAGCGTCAAGCAGCAGGGCCACGGCAGCTTGGCCCATATCTTCCACTGGCTGCTCGATCGTGGTCAGCGGCGGCGAGCAGAAGGCGCAGACGGGTGAGCCATCGAAGGATACGATCGAGAGGTCGCCCGGGATCGTCAGGCCCCCCTGCTGCATCCGGCTCATGAAGGAAATCGCCATGTCGTCGCTGGTCGCGATCACCGCCGTCGGCTTGACGGCGAGTGCGGCAAAGTCGTCAGCGGCCTGGATACCGATCTCGAAACCTTGCTGATAATCCAGATTGCCTCCGGATCGCACCACAGCCTCCTCTGGCAATCCTGCTGCATCCAGCGCCTCGAGCACGCCGCCGTAACGCTCTACATCATGATAATTGCCCTCGGGGCCGGCAATGTAAAGGAACCGCCGATGACCCAATCGGATCAACTCCGCCGTCACTTCGCGCACCGCCTCGCGGTCGTTCGTCACGACGCTCGGTAGTCCGGCATCGCTCATGTCGAGCAGCATCGAGACGATCGGGAGGCCCGCATTTGCAAGAGACCGCCCGTCCACCTCCGGAAGTTTAGACGACAAGATGATGGCCCCCCGCGCCGTGCCACCGAAGGCGAGGTCGAGAATGTGCCGTTCGGAAATCTCGTCGCGATCGAGGTTGGCGATCATCAGGTTGTAGCCATTCTGGATCAGCGACTTGTTGATGCTCTGCAACACCTGTGGAATGACCTGAGACGCGCCGTAATAGAGCGACCCCGGAAGGATGATCATGATCGTGTTGGACTTGCCGACCCTCAGGCCACGCGCCATGGCATTCGGCGTGTAGCCCAACTGCTTGGCCGCAGCATCGATCTTGGCGCGCGTCTTCTCGTTCACCCGCCCGGGATTGGCGAGCGCTCGGCTGACCGTCGAAATCGCAACCCCGGCGAGCCGCGCTACGTCCGCCATCAATGGGCCTGACGGCTCCTCCCCGAGCACATCCTTGTTTTTGCTCATGTTTCTTTCTTTCCTCCGGATGCTTCGGTTCAGAATTCTAAGGCAACCGTTGCGCCATGGCAAACGATTGCCAGAATTTGCTTGCATAAAAAAGCAGCCCGGCTATTATCTAACCGTGGCAAACGATTGCCAACATCATAATGCATTGAAAAATAACGGCTTATTGGATGCGGCAGCGACGTTTCCGCAAACGGTAAGTATGCCTGAGGAATGGACTGACTATGGCTTTTGGCGACAGGATCCGCTTCGGCGTCGATCTCGTGACTTTCTTCCATCCCGGCTTCTGGGGCGTCGCCGACCATGGCGCCATCGTAGAATACGCGCGCACGGAGCCGCGCGCCTTCTGGGACAAGGTCCTGGACAGCGTCCAGGCCTCTGGCGTCACCGGCGTCGAGTTGACCTTCTCTCCCTTCAACTGGCAGGACGCGATCAAGACCTATGGATCCGTGGAGGCTTTCGCGGCGGAACTCTCCGGACGCGGCCTCACGCTGTGCAGCGGTTTTTTCGCAGAACTGGAAGCCGCCGCTGATTTCACGCAAGCCGAAGCCCAGCGCGCCATCATCGACAAGGCGGAAAGATATGCCGACTTCCTCAGGGCCTGCGGCAGCGACATCATGGTGATCGGCGCGCCGCTTCGTCAGACGCTCGGCGCCCAGCTGGTCAGGTTCCACGATTTCGACCGCGCGAAGGTGATCGCCGATTTCCTCAACCGGCTTGGCGCGATCCTTTATACCCGAGGCCTCCGGCTTGCCCTGCACACCGAGGCCCATTCGATCTTTGCCGCTGCGCGTGACGTGGATCTGATGATGCTGCTGACCGATCCGGCCTACGTGCACATGTGCCCGGACACGGCCCATATCATTGTCGCCGGCTCTGATCCCGTCCAGCTTGTCGATCGTCATCACGAGCGGATGATCATCGCCCATTGGAAGGATGCGATCGGGCCGATGCCCGCCGATACCCTTATCGACGAGCATATCCACGATCGCCACCGGCCCTATTTCTGCGGCTTCGGCCTCGGCCGAGTCGACTGGCCGGCCTGGATCCGCCTGCTGCGTGACAGGAGCTTCGAAGGCTGGGCGATCCTCGAACTCGATGCCGCGTCCGATCCGGTCCGCGACATTGCCAACGGGCTCACGCTCGTTCGGCAGGCCCTGCTGCCCATCTATCGCTGAGTCTCAATCCCAAGACGACCAATGCCCCGCCAAGAGGGCCTTTTTGAAGAGGTGGAACAATGAAGAATACGATGAAACTGTTTCTTGCCGCAGCGGCGCTCGCCGCCGCTTTCGGCACAGCCCACGCTGAGGACAAGCCGACGATCGAGATCATGTCGTCCTGGACCTCGGGCGGCGAGGCGGCCGCGCTGAACGTGATCAAGACCGAGTTCGAGAAGCGCGGCGGAGTATGGAAAGACTCCTCCATCGCCGGCATCGTCGCAGGTGATGCGCCGGGCGCCAAGCAGGGCGTCATCGGTCTTGCGGCGGCCGATTTCGTCAACCAGAGCCTGATGAATCCGATCGCCGACGTGGCTGCAGCCGGCAAGTGGGCCGATGCCCTGCCGAAGTCGATCTACGATCTCATCTCCTACAATGGCGAAGTCTATCTTGCGCCGACCGGCGCGCACGGTGAGAGCTGGGTCTTCTATTCGAAGGAGGCCTTCGAAAAGGCGGGGATCGGGGATGAGCCCAAGAGCTGGGACGAATTCTTCGCTGGCCTCGACAAGCTGAAGGCTGCTGGCATCGTTCCGGTCGCCTGGGGCGGCCAGCCCTGGCAGCAGAGCAAGGTCTTCAACATGATCCTCCTCTCCCAGGTCGGGATCGAGGGCTTCGTGAAAATCTATGTCGACAAGGACAAGGGCGAGGCCTCCGTCGAGGGCGTGAAGAAGACCCTCGAAATCCTCGGCAAGCTGCGTGGCTATGTCGATGACGGCGCCGCCGGCCGCAACTGGAACGACGCCACCGCCATGGTCATCACCGGCAAGGCCGGCGTGCAGTTCATGGGCGACTGGGCCAAGGGCGAATTCACCGTCGCCGGCAAGGAGGCGGGCAAGGATTACGGCTGCATGATCGCCCCGGAATCGTCGGGCATGGTCTACATCGCCGACTCCATCTGGTTCCCCAAGACCGGCAATGCCGAGACCGACAAGGCCCAGAAGCTGCTCGCCGAAGTCGTGATGGACCCGGCGGTCCAGCTCGAGTTCTCGGTTAAGAAAGGGTCGGTTCCGATGCGTTCCGACGTCGACAAATCCAAGCTGGACGTCTGCGCTCAGAAGGGCCTCGAACTGATGACCGCCGGCAGCATCGTGCCGGACCAGGCAATCGTGCTCACGCCCCAGCAGGTCGGCCTGCTCGATGACTTCGTCGACGAATACTGGAGCAGCGGTTCGCAGGACGCGGCCTCTGGCGCCGAAAGTTTCTTCGCGATCTTCGAGTAAGATAGGGGCCGCGCCGGCCTGACCTCGGCGCTGCAGTCGCCGGCCGCCGCCTCTTGCGGCGGCACGAGCCCTTGCCTTCCGTCCGTCCAGAGAGCTGGCCGATGCACACCAAACGCAAGCGCAACTTTTCCGTGACCCTCGCGCTGCTGCCGACATGGTTCGCCGCGGTCGTGATCTACATCGGCACCATGTTCTGGTCGATCCGCCTGTCGTTCACGGACTCGACCCTCTTTCCCTCGTCGAACTATGTCGGCTTCGCCCAATACGTGAAGCTGTTCCACTCCGCCAAATGGCTCGCCTCGCTTCAAAATGTCCTGATTTTCGGCGTGCTCTACGTGAGCAGTTGTCTCGTGCTCGGCTTCCTGTTGGCTGCCGCTCTCGACCGCAAAATCCGCTTCGAAAGCGCCTTCAGGAGCATCTTCCTCTATCCCTATGCCATGTCCTTCGTCGTGACGGGCCTGATCTGGCAGTGGATGCTCAATCCCACGCTCGGCATCCAGGCGAGCGTGCGCTCGCTCGGCTGGGAGACGTTTGTCCTCGACTGGGTCGTCAACCGCAACATGGCGATCTACGCGCTGGTCCTGGCCGGCGTGTGGCAGGGCGCGGGGCTCGTCATGGTCATCGCCCTTGCCGGCATGCGCGGCATCGAAGCCGAGCAATGGAAGGCCGCCCGTATCGACGGCATTCCCGTCTGGCGGATCTATGTCTCGATCATCCTGCCCCAGCTCGGGCCGGCGCTGGCCGCCGCCGGCATGCTGCTCGCCATGGGCGTGATCAAAACCTATGACATCGTCGTCGCAATGACCAATGGCGGCCCCGGCAATTCAACGGAGGTGCCGGCGAAATTCATCATGGACAATCTGTTCGGTCGCCAGAACCTCGGCCTTGCAACGGCCGGCGCGACAATGCTCGTCCTCGGAGTCATCCTTGCCGTCGCCCCGTTCCGCTACGCGATGTACATGCGCAACAACAGGGCGAAAGGAGCCGCGTGATGGCCCGTCCTCATCCGAACGGCCCAAAGCCGGCGCAGATTACGGCCGGACGCATCGGCCTCTACGCCTTCCTTTTTGTCGCCGCACTTTTCTTCCTGCTGCCGCTCTACACGATGATCGTCACGTCGCTGAAGACGATGGACGAGATCCGGCTGGGGCACATCTTCGCCCTGCCGGAGACGCTCGGCCTCTCCGCCTGGGTCACCGCCTGGTCCGGCGCCTGCATGGGAACGGTTTGCGGCGGCATCCGCATCGGCTTCTGGAATTCAGTGGCGATCACCGTTCCCTCGGTCGCGCTCTCTGTCTTCATCGGCGCCGTCAATGGCTATGCGCTGTCGCTCTGGCGGCCGCGCGGGGCGAGCGTGCTGTTCGGGCTGCTGATGGCCGGCGGCCTGATCCCCTACCAGATCTTCCTCTATCCGATGGTCCGGGCCATGGCGAATATCAGCCTCTACAATTCGCTGGCCGGCATCATCCTCGTGCATGTCATCTTCGGTCTGCCGCTGGTGACGCTGCTCTTCCGCAACTACTTCGTCAGCGTGCCGGAGGAGCTGTGCAAGGCCGCGCGCGTCGATGGCGCCGGCTTCTGGCGCATCTTCTTCGAGATCATGCTGCCCATGGCGGTTCCGATGATCGTCGTCGTCTCGATGCTCCAGTTCACCGGCATCTGGAACGACTTCCTGCTCGGTCTCGTCTTCGCAGGGCGCGACAACCTGCCGATGACGGTTCAGCTCAACAACATCGTCAATACCACCATGGGCGAACGCACCTACAACGTGAACATGGCGGCGACCATCCTGACCGCCATCGTTCCGCTCGCCATCTATTTCCTGTCCGGCCGCTGGTTCGTGCGCGGCATCACCGCCGGCGCAGTCAAGGGGTAATCATGCAATCCGCCGTCTCCATCAAGGACCTGAAGATCGCGTATGGCGACCATACGGTGATCGAGAAGATGTCGATCGACATCGCGCCCCAGGAGTTCCTGGTCCTGCTCGGCCCTTCCGGCTGTGGCAAGTCCACGCTGCTGAACGCGATCGCCGGCCTTCAGGACATCACCGCCGGCGAAATATGGATCTCCGGCAAGAACGTCACCTGGGAAGAGCCGAAGGACCGCGGCATCGGCATGGTCTTCCAGTCCTACGCGCTCTATCCGCGCATGTCCGTCAGGAAGAATCTCTCCTTCGGCCTGCGCGTCGCCCGCCTGCCGAAGGCCGAGATCGAGACGCGTGTCGCGCGCACTGCGGCCCTCCTCCACCTCGACAAGCTGCTCGACCGGCGTCCCGCCGAGCTTTCGGGCGGCCAGCGTCAGCGTGTCGCCATCGGGCGGGCGCTGGTGCGCGAAGTCGATGTTTTCCTGTTTGACGAGCCCCTCTCGAACCTCGACGCCAAGCTGCGCAACGAATTGCGCGTCGAGATCAAGAAGCTGCACCAGGGCCTGGGCAACACCATGATCTACGTGACCCACGACCAGGTCGAGCACTCACCTTGGCCGATCGGATCGCAATCATGCGGGACGGCGTGATCCAGCAGCTCGCCTCCCCCGCCGAGATCTATCATCGCCCGGCCAATCTCTTCGTCGCCGGCTTCATCGGCGCGCCCGCGATGAACTTTGTCGAGGGCCGGATCGAACGCGCAAACGGTTCGCCGGTCTTCGTCAGCAACGGACTTGCCGTCGATCTCTCTGGTTACTCCTTCCGGGCACTCACGCCGGAAGGACCGGCAACGCTCGGTTTCCGGCCCGAGCATCTGGTGCTCGACGGCGTGGCAAGCGGCCTGCCCGTCATTGCGGGCCGCGTCTCAGTCGTGGAGCCGATGGGCGCAGACGCCGTTGTCTGGTTCGACTGGGCCGGCCATAGCCTGTCTCTGCGAATCATGGGCGACGTGACCCTGCAGCCGGGAGACGACATGGCACCGCGGCTCGACATCGCGAAGGCATCGCTTTTCGGCGCCGACGGTTCCCGGCTGTGACGCTCACAAGTAGGGTTTGAAAATACATGTCTCAGGAAATTTTTGATGCGCTGGTGATCGGTTCCGGCGCGGCGGGCTCCTTCGCGGTCAGGGAGCTGACCGCGAAGGGCTTGTCAGTCTTGCTTCTGGAGGCTGGCCCCGCCATCGGCCCGAAGGACTTCGACCCCTCGCGCAAGAAGGAACCCGCGAGCAGCATCAATATCTGGGAACGCGCGCGAGCCACGATCAACGGCCAGCCGATCCAGGCACGCGCCGCCTTCTTCACGGAACGTTTCAGCCATTTCTTCGTCAATGACCGCAAGACTCCTTACACCACGCCGAAGGACGCGCCCTTCCTCTGGATCCGCGGCCGGCAGGGCGGCGGCCGCCTGCACAGTTTCGGCCGGGTTCTGTTGCGTTGGACAGACGAGGATTTCAAGATCCGGTCGCGCACCGGAAAAGGCGTAGACTGGCCGATCTCCTATGACGAACTGGCGCCTTTCTACGACGAGGTGGAGGCCTATCTCGGGCTTTACGGGAACAAGGACAACGTGCCGACGCTGCCGGACGGCGTCTATGCCAAGCCCGCAAGCTTCACGCCGGCGGAGCAGGCCTTCAAGCAGGCCGTCGAAAGCCGCTGGCCGGAGAGGCACGTGATCTCATGGCGCTATATCGCCCCGGACGCCGAGCGCGTACCGCGCCCCTTGCGCGATGCCGCGACGAGCGGACGTCTGACAATCCGCTATGACGCTGTCGTTCGCCGCATCAACACCGATGACAAGACGGGCCGCGCTACGGGTGCGGAATTCATCGACCGCCACACCGGCAAACTGGAGACGGTCCGTGCTGCAAACGTGGTTCTCTGCGCCTCTCCGATCGAGAGCGTCCGGCTCCTTCTGAATTCTGCCTCAGGGAAACATCCGGACGGGCTCGGTAACAGCTCGGGAGCGCTTGGGCGCTATTTCATGGACCAGCTTCCATGCCTCGCCTTCGGTTCGTTCTCAGGGGCCAAGGGTTGGGCGCATGACCCATCTGCGCCAGTCGATCCGTTCTACAATCCTTCGGGCGGGATCTTCATTCCGCGCTTCGGTGAGGGCGACGCCGGCCGTGGCGATTTCGATTATCAAGGCAGCATTGGCCGCGCCCCCGTGCCAGACGATGCCGATGCACGGCTTGCCTTCTTCGGCTTCGGCCGCATGCTGCCCTATGCCAACAACCGCGTCACGCTCGATAGCCGGCGCAGGGACGCCTGGAATATCCCGGTGCCGCATATCCGCTGTGTGATGCATGAGGAAGAGCATGCGCTGCTGCGCCGCCAAGAGGAAACGCTGATCAGGATGGTGCAGGACGCCGGTGGCGATCTCGAATTCATCGGCTCGCCCACCGGTCTTAAGGAAATGGGCAGGGGCGCCTTCCCCGACGCCGACGCTTTCAGCCGCTTCGTGTTCCGCAAATGGTTCCGCAAGACCATGTGCATGGGCGCGGCGATCCATGAAACGGGCGGGGCGCGGATGGGGGAAACACCGAAAGAATCGGTGCTCAATCCCTACAACCAGCTTTGGGACGCACCCAATCTCATTGTCACCGATGCCAGCGCCTTCCCCGGCAGCGGCATCGCCGGCACGACGCTCACCGTCATGGCTCTGACGATCCGCGCCTGTCGGAACCTTGTCGATCAGTACCGCACGGAAAATCCATAGGCCCGGCTTTTTTTGGGGGGGACATGAACAATGTGTTCTGGTGGGGGGCCACGGCGAACATCCTAGCGACAGTCGCCGCCTCTCACTGCAGCGTCGCATATACCGGATGGCGCCCGCTTAGGCGAACGACGCTAGGAAAATGCGTATGGACGGGGCACTCTCTGCATCGCCGTAAAGCTTATCCATTCGTCGATCACCCTTTCGCAAGCTCATTCAGGCGCTATGCTGTAAGCCAATATACCAAGCGCGAGGCCTTATGACGGAGCGACATCAGAGCTACTCCCGGGAGCGGTTGACCATCCTTGGCGATCTTGAGGCCCTCTCCTTCGTTCCCTGGATCCGGCGCCATGCCGCCAAGCTTGGTCTCTCCCAGACCATATCTCATACCAGTTCCCACCGGATCGAACTCGAGGTCGCCGGACCGGTGGATCTGATCGACATGATGGAGCTGGGATGCTCGCTCGGGCCCTTCGACGTCTGGGTCGAGACGATACACCGCTCACCGGTCGACGGCGGAGGCGACCAGGTCCGCGACCGGCCCTCTTGACCGTCCACAGTTATTCTGCCGTTTATTTAATCAAAGTTGCCAATGCAGAAAAATTATGCAAGCGTGGCAACACTGAGCCGCAAGGGCTCGCGTCGACTTCGGGCTCTTTGCCAAGCTAAAGTTTTGGTATCATTTAGAAAGTCTATTTATGCTGTCCGACAAGACCGGCTCTTGGACGCCAGTCGCCCTTTCCGCGGATTTGCCAGCGGGAACCGTCATGCCGGCACGGACACCCGCCGGGCGGATAGCCCTCTGGCGCAGCCAGTCGGGCCGCGCGGCGGCCTCGGCGGACCGCTGTCCGCATCGCGGCATGCGCCTCTCGCATGGCTTCGTGCGTGGCGAGGCCCTCTCCTGCATCTATCACGGCTGGAGTTACGCCCGGACCGGAAACTGCCTACGCATCCCGGCCCATCCGGGTCTCGCGCCGCCGGAAACAATCCGTGTCGAAACGCATGAGGTTGAAGAGTGCGGCGGGGTCATCTGGGTTGCCGTGGGAGTACCCACCGCTCAGCCCCCGGGGCTTGAAGGCGTCGCTCCGCTGCGTTCCCTGACGGCGCATGCCGCCGTTGCGGCGATCGAGACTGCGGCCGGCGCAAAGGCAGGTGCCGGCGGCCTGGTCTGGCAAGCGCAGGATGCGCAGCAGATCCGGCTGCTGCTTGCCCCGCAGGGTGACGAGCAGACGCTGATCCATGTTCTGCTGGACGACAACAGCAGTCTCTCCCAGCGCATCGCCGCGTCACGTGCGGTCGAGAGGTTGCGGCGGACGGCCGAGGATCTTCAGACGAAAGGGATCGCGCCATGATGCAAGACGCGATGGTCGACGAGTGGTATCCGGTCGGCCTTTTCAGCCAGCTCGACGTCAATGGACGCAAAACCGCCCTGATGGGAGAGCCCATCGAAGTGGCGCTCGACGCAGAGGACCGCGCCAAGGTGACGTGCGGCGATGGGCGTACTCTCCCCGTCTGCGTCCGCTACGGTCATGTCTGGTCCTCTCTCGGCAAACCCCAGAAGGATCTTTTCGCGATTCCCGAGGCTGACCAGCCGGGCCGCCGACTCGTCGACGTCGGCGTGATTCGCGTGCGCTGCTCGCCGCTGCGCGCCGTCGAGAACTTTCTCGACATCGCGCATTTCCCCTTTGTGCACACCGACATCCTGGGTGCAGAGCCGCATACGGAGGTGGAGGACTACAAGGTCGAGATCCGGCAGCAAGAGGATGAGGTTTGGGCGACGCAGGTGAAATTCTACCAGCCGAAGGCTGCCAAATCGGCAAGCGGCGGCATCACGACGGAGTACATGTACCGCGTGCCGGCGCCGACCTGCTCGGTTCTCTACAAGACCTGTCCGCCTCGGCCCTGCGAATGGGACGTCATCACCCTCTTCGTACAGCCGCTTGCCGAAGACCTGTGCGATGTCTGGCCGTGGATGGCGCTCTTCGACGATGTCACACCGATGACCGACCTCATCCACTTCCAGCAGACGATCTTCCTGCAGGACCGCTCGATTCTCGAGAACCAGATCCCGCGGCTCCTGCCGCTCGATCCCGGGATGGAAATCCCGACTCGGGCGGACCTTACCTCGGTCGCCTACAGGCGCTGGCTGAAACGCCATAACTATACCTACGGCGCACAGTTGGTGGCGCAATGAAGCTCTACGATTACGTCCTTTCACCGAGCTGCTACAAGGTGCGCCTGATGGCGGCACTGGCCGGCGTGAAGCTGGAAATCAGACCGGTCGACTTTCATCCCGGCGCCGAGCATCGCGGCACCGAGCTGCTGGCACTCAATCCGGCGGGATCCATTCCGATCCTCGAGGAGGGCGACCTGATTCTGACCGAATCCGCCGCCATGCTCGCCTACCTTGCCGCCAAGGCCGCGCCGGAATGGCTCGGCAGCGGCGCGCCGGAGGAAGCGGCGCGCATCCAGCAGTGGCTTTCGTTCGCGCACCGGCTGACCGCGAGCCTCGGCGGCGCGCGTCTTCACGAGATGCTCCTGCGGCCGGGCGACATCGGTGCACTTCAGGCGCAGGGCATCGCCGCGCTTCGCGAGCTGGAAGCGGGCCTGGTGGAGCAGGGCCTGCGCGGCATGCGGTTCCTCGCCTCCGACCAGCCGACGGTTGCCGATATCGCCTGTTTCCCCTACGTCGCGCTCGCGCCGGACGGCGGCATACCGCTCGACCCCTACCCCGCCATAAGGCTCTGGTCCCGCGCGATCCGCGGCCTCGATAATTTCATCGAGATGCCCGGAATCCACCGGCTGCACGAGCTGAGGCCCGAACCCCATGTCGAACCGGGCGAGGTGTGACATGGCCGGTTATCTTCTCAGGAACTGCGCGGCCGTCATCGTGGACGAGGGCAACCGTCCGGGCGTCTCCCGGAACGTGGACCTCCTGACGAATGGCCCCGCGATCGAGGCAATCGGCGAAAACCTTCACAGGGGACCGCTGCCGCCCGGGACGATCACGCAAGACGCCACCGGCTGGTTCGTCTATCCCGGTCTCGTCAATACCCACCACCACTTCTTCCAATGCTTCGTCCGCAACCGCGCGGATCTCGACTGGACGAAGCTGTCGGTCATCGAATGGCTCGACCGCATCTATCCGATCTTCTCGCGCTCAACGAGGACTGTTTCTACCACGCCTCGGTCACGGCGATGGCCGAGATGATCAAGCATGGCTGCACCACGGCCTTCGACCACCAGTATTGCTTCCCGCGGCACGCCGGCAAACGGCTGATCGACCGCCAGTTCGAGGCCGCCGACCTTCTCGGCATGCGCTTCCATGCGGGCCGCGGCGGCAACACGCTGCCAAAATCCGAAGGATCCACCATCCCGGACGCCATGCTGGAAACGACGGACGAGTTCGTCGCCGATTGCGCGCGGCTGATCGACACCTACCATGATGCCAGCCCCTTCAGCATGCGGCAGGTCGTGGTTGCGCCCTGCCAGCCCGTTAACTGCTACCGCGAGACTTTCGTGGAGTCGGTCGCACTGGCGCGCGATCGCGGCGTGCAGATGCACACGCATGTGGGCGAAGGCGAGAGCCCGGTCATCGAGGCCCGGCACGGCATGCGGACGGTTGATTACTGCGCGGAGCTCGGATTTGCCGGCCCGGATACTTTCTACGCCCATTGCTGGGAACTGAGCCACGACGAGCTCAGGACAATGGCCGCGAGCGGTACCGGCGTCTCGCACTGCCCCGAGCCAGTCTATCTGGTCGGCGCCGAGATTACCGATATTCCGGCGATGTCGGCCTTTGGTCTGCGCGTCGGTCTCGGCTGCGACGGCGCGGCCTCCAATGACAACTCGAACCTGATGCACTGCATACACTCCGCCTACATGCTGCAGTGCCTGACGGCATCGACGCGCGCGCATCCCGTGCCGCCGCCGGCGGACTTCCTCGGCTATGCAACGACGGGCGGCGCGGCCCTCCTCGGCCGCCGCGACATCGGCCGGCTTGCTCCCGGCATGGCCGCCGATCTTTTTGCGATTGACACGCGGCGGATGGACTACGTCGGCACGCGGCATGATCCGCTGAGCCTGATTGCCAAGGTGGGCATCGGCTTGCCGACCGACATGACCATGATCAACGGCCGCATCGTCTGGGCGAAGGGCGAGTTCATCGGGCTCGACGAGGCCCGGCTCTTTGCGGAAGCCGAGGCCGCTCTTGCGACGGTAGAATTCTGAAATTCACAACAGGGGAACTGACATGCTGAACAATCTGACCCGCAGAACATTGATGAAGGGCATTGCCGCCGCCGGCCTCACAAGCGTGCTTGGCGGCCGGGCCGCAATGGCGGCCGACGAGCCGCTCGGGATCACCCTCGTCATCCCCTCTCCCGTCGGCGACGTCGGCTGGGGTCATGCGCTTGCCGCCGGCCTCGAGCCGGTCAAGGCCGCCTACGGCGACAAGGTGAAGGTCACCGTTATCGAGAACATCCCGGAAGGTCCCGATGCGGACCGCATCATGAACAAGACGGTCTCCGACGGGAACAAGTTCCTGATCGCCGGCTCCTTCGGCTACCAAAACGGCGCCCTGCAGATCGCCCGCCGCAATCCCGCGGTGACCGTACTACACGCTTCCGGCTTCCAGGTGGCGCCGAATTTCTCGCCCTTCGCAGCCAAGTATTTCCAGGGGACCTACCTGCTCGGCATGGCTGCCGCCGCGCTCTCCAAGACCGGAAAGCTGGGCTCGGTCTCCGCCTTCGCCATCCCGGAGCTGATCACATCCATCAACGCCTTCACGCTCGGCGCGCAAGCCGTGAACCCCGATGTCGAGGTGTCGGTCGTATGGGTTAACTCGTGGTTCGATCCGGCCAAGGAGCAGGAGGCCGCCAAGGCTCTCATGGCGCAGAAATGCGACGTGATCTTCTCCAACGCGCAGGACACGCCGTCCGTCATTTCGGCCTGCGAGGAGGCCGGCGTCTACGCGTTCAATCTCAACTCGTCGATGAAGAAATACGCCCCCAAGACCTATCTCGGCTGCGTGGCGACGGATTGGTCGCCCTTCTTCAAAGCCTCGGTCGACGCCCATGTCGCCGGCACCTTCAAGGGCGCCAACGCCTTCCTCGGCGTATCCGACGCGGTCGTCGAGGTCGTCGACTGGAACCCGGATATCCCGGTCGACGTCATGACCAGGATCAAGGCGATCGAGGCGAAGATCGCCGATGGCAGCTTCTCGCCCTTTACCGGGCCGATCACCAAGGCCGACGGCAGCGAAGGGGTGGCCACCGGTACAACGCTCCCGGATGGCGAAATCGTCGCGATGGACTGGCACATCAAGGGCGTCGCCACCCCTCTGCCGAAGTGAGCCATGACCGCCCCTCTCCTGTCGCTCCGCGGCATTTCCAAAAGCTACGGCCAGATTAGAGCCAACCAGGATATCGATCTGGACGTGGCTCCGCAGTCGATCCATGCGATCCTCGGAGAGAACGGGGCGGGCAAATCGACGCTCATGAAGCTCATCTACGGCGTCGAGCAGCCGGACGGCGGGACCGTCGTCTGGGACGGACGGCCTTTGAGCCTTGCCTCCCCTGCGGAGGCGAGGCGCCACGGGATCGGCATGGTCTTCCAGCACTTCTCGCTCTTCGAGACCCTGACGGTCGTGGAGAACATCCAGCTGGTCGTGCCCGGTCGGAAAGCCGATCTCACGCAACGCATCCGGACGCTCGGACGCGACTTCGGCCTCGAGGTCGATCCGCTTGCCCATGTCCATGCGCTTTCCGTCGGCGAGCGGCAGCGGGTGGAGATCATCAGATGCCTGATGACCAATCCGAAGCTGCTGATCCTCGACGAACCGACCTCCGTGCTGCCGCCGCAAGCAGTGGACAAGCTCTTCGACACCTTGCGTCGCCTGCGCGACGGTGGCGTTTCCATCCTGTTCATCTCCCACAAGCTCGAGGAAATTCGGTCGATCTGCGACAGGGCGACCATCCTTCGCGGCGGGCGCATCACGGGCCATGTGGACCCGCGCGAGCATGATGCGCATGACCTTGCCCGCATGATGATCGGCCGCGATATGCCGGAACCGATGCCGGCACTTGCCCAACCTAGCGGCGAGAAGCGCCTAGAGATCATCGGCCTCGACTACCGGCCGGACGACCCTTTTGCCATGCCGCTCTCCGATATCAGCCTCATGGTGCGTGCCGGCGAAATCCTCGGAATAGCCGGGATTTCGGGCAACGGGCAAAGCGAGCTTGCCGCGCTGATATCCGGCGAAATGATCCTGCCGCGAGAACTGCGCGACCGGATCTTCATGATGGGAAAAGACGTAGGAACGCTCGACGCGGCTGCCCGCCGGCAGCTTGGATTCGCTTTCGTTCCAGAGGACAGGCTCGGACGCGGCGCCGTACCCGAAATGTCGCTCGTCCTGAACAGTCTGCTGACCGCGCATTCGCTCAAACTTCTCAGGCACGGTCTCATCGACAAGGCAAAGGCGACGGCGTTTACCAACGCGTGCATCGGCCAATACGATGTCCGCACGCCCGGCCCGGACGCAGAAGCCGGGGCACTTTCCGGCGGCAATCTGCAGAAGTTCATCGTTGGACGCGAGATCATGCTCTCTCCGAAACTACTGTTCGTGGCGCAGCCAACCTGGGGCGTCGACATCGGGGCCGCATCCGCCATCCGCAGGCGGCTCATCACGCTGCGAAACGAAGGCATGGCAATCCTGGTTATTTCCGAGGAGCTCGAGGAGCTCTTCGAACTTTGCGATTCCATCCAGGTGCTGCACCACGGCCGGCTCAGCCTGCCACTCGTCACGCAGACCACGCGACCCGAGGAGATCGGGCGATACATGATTGGAGCACATGCTCCATCCCAAACCGCGGACCAAAGGGCCCTGGCATGAGCGCTCTGTCCCGCCCCTTTCTTCCCACCCTTGTTCGTCGGGAGCGCGCCTCGCTTGCCGCGGCCTTGCTTGCGCCTCCCATGGCGCTCGCCGCGGCGACCGTTCTCAATCTTGGGCTTTACGTGCTGATGGGCCGCGATCCGGTCGCCGTCGTCCATGCGATGCTTCTCGAGCCCTTCCTGTCTTGGGCGTCATTCTCGGAGGTGCTGCTGAAGATGGGCCCTCTCCTCCTCATCGCACAGGGCCTAGCGATCGGCTTTCGGGCCAAGGTCTTCAACATCGGCGCCGAGGGCCAGTTCATTCTGGGCGCGATATTCGCCTCCGCCATTCCGGTATGGTTTCCGCAGGCAACAGGTAAATGGATCTGGCCTGTGATGCTGCTCCTCGGCGCTCTCGGTGGCGCCCTTTGGGCCTCGCTCACCGCCTTCTGGCGCGTCAGGCTCAACGCGAACGAGATCCTTGTTTCCCTGATGCTGAGCCTCGTTGCCGCGCAGTTCCTCAATTATCTGCTCCTCGGTCCCTGGAAGGATCCTAACGGCTTCAACTTCCCTCAATCCGTGATGTTTCAGTATGACGCGATGGTGCCGATCCTGATCTCCGGAACGCGCGTCAACGTCTCGCTGCTCCTGACGATCGCTCTGTCGTTCGCGGCCTGGATCTTCATGCAGAAGAGCTTCATCGGCTATAAGCTCCAGGTCGGGGGTCTCGCACCACGTGCGGCCGGTTACGCCGGTTTCAATGAAGCCTGGGCGATCTGGCTTTCCCTTCTCATGGGCGGATGCGCAGCCGGCCTCGCCGGCGCAGCCGAGGTCGCGGGTCCCCTCGGTCAGTTGCAGCGCTCGATCTCGACCGGTTATGGCTATGCGGCCATTATCGTCGCCTATCTCGGCGGCCTGCATCCGATCGGCATCGTTGCCTCCGCGCTGTTCATGGCGGCCCTCTATATCGGGGGCGACAATGCCATGGTGTCGGCAAACCTTCCGATCGCCGCAGTCCGCGTCTTTCAGGGCAGCCTTTTGCTCGCCTACCTCATCGCCGTCGCCTTCGTGCGATACCGTCTCGAATGGCACCGTCCCGCCTACCGGAGCCAGCCATGAACGCCCTCGAATTCATCCTTGCCGGCATGCTCGCGGCTGCAACACCGTTTCTCCTCGCCGCTCTCGGCGAGCTGGTGGTAGAGCGAGCCGGGGTGCTCAACCTCGGCGTGGAGGGCATGATGGCGTTCGGCGCGGTGGTCGCCTTCATCATCGTCCATCAAGACGGGGGGCATCTTCTGGGTTTCGTCGCTGCCGGCCTCGGCAGCGCCGCCCTTTCCCTCGTTTTCGCCGTCATCGCGCTCGGACTTCGGGCGAACCAGGTGGCGATAGGTCTTGCCATAGGCGTCCTCGGCCAAGGTCTTTCGGCGCTTTTCGGCAAGTCCTATGAAAGCCTCACGGTCAAAGGGCTTCCGAGGCTTGCTCTTCCATGGCTTTCCGAAATCCCGGTCGTCGGCGGCCTTTTCATGCAGGATGTCGTCGTTTGGCTTTCGCTTGCCGCGACCTTGGCGATCTGGGCGACGTTTGCCTATACGAAGCTCGGACTCGTCATCCGGGCCATCGGCGAGAACCCAAAAGCCGCCCATGCCATTGGCTATTCGGTCGTCGCCGTTCGCTTCGCCGCCGTCGCATTTGGCGGGGCGATGGCAGGCTTCGCCGGCGCCTACGCGGCGGTGGTCTACACCCCACTTTGGGCCGATGGGATGATCGCCGGACGTGGCTGGATCGCAATCGCACTTGTCGTCTTCGGGACGTGGCTGACTGGCCGGATCTTCCTGGGGGCATGCCTCTTCGGCGCAGTATCTCTGATGGGCCTCGCAGCCCAGGCGACTGGACTGGACGTTCCCTCACAAGTGCTTGCGAGCTTGCCCTATCTCGTCACGATCATCGTGCTCGGCGTCATTTCGGCCGACCGCCGCCTGCTGAAGCTGAACGGCGTCGCTTCGCTCGGCGAACCATTCGAGCGATAGCACAACGCCTCCTGCACAGGCCCATACGGTGAATCTGATTTGCGCCGGTAGGGGAACGCCGGAAGGGCATGCACGTCGTCCAAAAATCGCGTCAGTGCTCTTCACTCACCTGGACTGTTCATGCGCTGCGGGCGGCAGGTGTTATGGCATGAGAACTGACGCTGGGTCCACCGCGCACGGGGACAGCCGATCAGCGTCCCCAGCGCAGTGCCGCCGTGTCGACCGGCGGGTCCCACAGCGACCGGGCTCGTAGGTGTGCGCACCCCCTACCCAGTGCCACGCAATGCGCTCGATCCAGACCTAATGCCAGGCGGGTCGAGTTCCGGATCGGCGGTGGCGACTGCCCACGGTATCGTCAGCTTCGCACTCGGCACCGACACGGCTGGCTCGGGGCGCATTCCGGCCGGACTTAACAATATTGTCGGCCTCAAGCCGAGTATCGGTACCCTGTCGATCACGGGCGTCGTGCCGGCCTGCCGTACTCTCGACTGCGTTTCGATCTTCGCCTTGGCCGTCGCTGACGCCTATCGAGTTTTCCAAGTCGCCGCGCGACCCGATGTGAGCGATCCCTATTCCCGGGTCGTTGCGCCGAGGGGCGCTCTCTCCTTGCCACCGGTCCTCAAAGTCGGCGTTCCGGCAACGGCCGACCGACGCTTCTTCGGCGATGCACTCATGGAGAGCGCCTATGATGCGGCGCTTGAAACGCTGCGCTCACTCGGGCATCAGACCGTCGAACTCCCGTTTGCCGATTTCTATGCCACGGCCGCGCTTCTCTACGAGGGCGCCTGGGTGGCCGAGCGCTATGCGGCGGTCAAGGACTTCTTCAATGCGAACGAGCCGAGTTTCCACCCTGTGACGCGAAAGATCTATGGCGGTGCCAAGGCACTATCGGCGGCGGATGCCTTCGAGGGTCTCTATGCATTGCAGGCGCTGAAACGAAAGGTCGCGCCGCTCATCGCCTCCGTCGACATCATCTGCGTTCCGACCGCGCCGACGCATTTCACACGGACGGAGGTCGAAGCGGAACCGATCCGCGAAAACGCGCGGCTCGGCACCTATACCAACTTCGTCAATCTCCTGGACATGTGCGGCATGGCAGTGCCGACCGGTCTCAGATCCGACGGTCGACCTGCGAGCGTCACCTTGCTCGCGCCTGCCGGCAAGGATCACCTGACCGCGTCGCTCGCTGCCGAACTGCATCGGCTAAGCGCCCTGCCACTCGGCGCCACGGGATGGCCGCAGCCGGCGAACTACCTCCCAGCCGAAACCGACGGGGACGACCTGATCGAACTCATCGTCGTCGGCGCGCATCTTTCCGGCATGCCCTTGAACAGCCAGTTGCGAGATCTCGGCGCCCGATTTTCCCGGCGGGCGCTGACAGCCAAATGCTACAGGCTTTATGCTCTTTCCGGCACCGAGCCCGCGAAGCCCGGCCTCGTGCGTTGTCAGGAGAGTGAAAGTGCCTCGATTGAGGTTGAGGTCTGGAAGCTGGGGGCAGAGGCGTTCGGTCTCTTCGTCGCAGCCGTTCCATCACCACTTGCGATCGGTACCGTTCAGCTTGCCGACGGAACAGCCTGCAAGGGCTTTTTAGTCGAGCCGGCCGGGCTCGCCGGAGCTGCAGACATCAGCCGCTATGGCGGGTGGCGTGCCTACATCGCCAGCTTGGCCGCCTGAGAGCGCTGCACGCTGATAGGGAAGCCGAGTGGTGAGGGAGAGCGGCCTTGAAACGTCGCTTCTGCTCAAGATAACTCTCGGCAGGCCCGCCAAACGCGCCGATCGCCAATCACGTCTCAGCGCACGGAAGAACGGGGCGCAAGGTCGCCTTAAACGTTGTCGTAATAATTATTGGTCTATTTGATTAATTTATAAGCATTAAGCGCACAAACTATGGGCAAAAATTGGCA
Organism: Ensifer sp. IC3342; assembly: GCF_020193655.1. Taxonomy (GTDB): domain Bacteria; phylum Pseudomonadota; class Alphaproteobacteria; order Rhizobiales; family Rhizobiaceae; genus Sinorhizobium. The sequence goes on along the minus strand of NZ_JADYVE010000015.1, from coordinate 29,649 downwards.
GAACTTCCCCTTTACTTTAGGAGACACGGAATTATACTGGAAATGTTTCTAGGGTTCCGATGTCGAATAGACATGGCTGGACCGAGAGAAACCTCCGGTGGGGAGACATCCACCGGGTCCACGGCGGGATAAAAGCCCGGGAGGCTCATGCAGCGATGTCGTTGCTTTGGGAATCCTGCCCGTGATTTCCGAGAGATGAGCGCAGCTTGAGCCCCAAGTCGAACAAGGGGAACAGACGATGCGTTTCGGAAATGGCAGATTCGATTTTCATGCCCTCTCGGCCGCTCTCGGCCTCTCTCTCGCGCTTCTCGCGGGCGGGACGCAGGCGGAGCCGAAGAAGGAATTCAATGTCGCCTGGACGATCTATGTCGGCTGGATGCCATGGCCCTATGCGGCGGATGCCGGGATCGTGAAGAAATGGGCCGACAAGTACGGCATCACCATCAACGTCAAGCAGATTAACGACTACGTCGAGTCGATCAACCAGTACACGGCCGGCGGCTTTGACGGCGTGACGGCGACGAACATGGATGGCCTGACCATTCCGGCCGCCGGCGGCGTCGACACGACGATCCTTATCGTCGGCGACTTCTCGAACGGCAATGACGGCATCGTCTCGAAGACGGCGAAGACGCCCGCCGATCTCAAGGGTGAGAGCATCAATCTCGTCGAACTGTCGGTCTCGCACTATCTGCTGGCGCGCGCCCTCGAAACGGCGGGGCTTTCCGAAAAGGACGTGACGATCGTCAACACCTCCGATGCCGACATGGTCGCCGCCTTCAAGTCGCCGGAGACCTCGACCGTGGTCACCTGGAACCCGTTGCTCGCCGAGGTCAAAGCCGAGCCCGGTTCCGCCGCGCTGTTCGATTCCACGCAAATTCCAGGCGAGATCATCGACACGTTGATGGTCAACACTGAAGTACTCAAGGACAATCCCGACTTCGGCAAGGCACTCGCCGGCATCTGGTACGAGACGATGTCGGCCCTGACGGACCCGGGCGAAAAGGGCAAGACGGCACGGACCGCGATGGGCGCCATGTCCGGCACGGACCTTGCCGGCTTCGAAGCCCAGCTTGCGGCGACAAAGCTGTTCGCGACACCTCAGGAGGCGGTCGCCTTCACCGAGAGCGAGGACCTCATCAGGACCATGGAGCTGGTGCGAACCTTCTCCTTCGACCATGGCCTTCTCGGCGACGGCGCCGCGGACAAGCACGTCGTGGGCATCGCCTTCCCGGGCGGCCAGGTGCTTGGTTCTGCAGACAATGTGAAGCTGCGCTTCGACGCCAGCTATATGAAGCTCGCCGCCGACGGCTCGCTCTAGCTCCCTCCGATCGGGCCGGGTGGCCGACGCTGCCCTGCCGCCCCGACGTGTCTCTCCAAGATGGAATCGGCTCATGCGACGTGCCATCAATATCGTCCCGGGATCGGGAACGCGGATCCTGCTTGCCCTCCTGCCCTTCCTGCTGATCGCCTGCCTCTATGTCGTCGTCTCGGCGGAACGGCGAGCCGCAAATCCGGGCGACAAGCTGCTGCCACCGATCACCGAAATGGCGACAAGCATGGACCGGCTGGCGACCGAGCCCGACCGCCGGTCGGGAGACTTGACCCTCTGGTCGGATACCGCGGCGAGCCTCCGGAGACTGTTCATCGGCCTCGGTGCGGCTGCCGCCATCGGCTTGGTGCTCGGGCTGGCGCTCGGGCTGCTTCCGGTGGCAAGCGCCGGGCTGTCGCCGCTCGTCGCCGTCATGTCGATGATCCCGCCGATGGCGATCTTGCCGGTGCTCTTCATCGTCTTCGGTCTTGGTGAACTCTCCAAGGTCGTGCTGATCGTAATCGGCATCGCACCGTTCCTCGTTCGTGACCTCGCCATGACTGTCGCCGCCATCCCGAGCGAGCAGATCGTCAAGGCGCAGACGCTCGGCGCTTCGACGTGGCAATTAATGCTGCGCGTGGCACTGCCGCAGGCGATGCCACGGCTTATGGAAGCCTTGAGGCTATCGCTCGGCCCGGCCTTCCTCTTCTTGATCTCGGCGGAAGCGATCGCCGCAGAAAGCGGCCTCGGCTACCGGATTTTCCTCGTCCGGCGCTATCTCGCCATGGACGTGATCCTGCCCTACGTCGCCTGGATCACCCTCATCGCCTACGTCCTCGACTGGCTGCTGGCACGGATCGCACGGCGCGGCTTCCCCTGGGGCTATGTCCAGGAGACGCGCCGATGAGCGAGATCCGCGTCCATAACGTCTGGATGGAATATGGCGACCAGATCGTGCTCGAAACCATCTCGCTCGACATCGCCTCCGGCGCCTTCGTCTCCGTCGTCGGCCCCTCGGGCTGCGGCAAATCCACCTTTCTCCGGATGATCCTCGGGCAGGAACGGCCGACGCGCGGCATCATCACTTTCGACGGAGCGGCGCTGCCGGCCGAGCCGGGTCCGGACCGCGGCGTGGTCTTCCAGCGCTATTCCGTTTTTCCGCACCTCAACGTTCTGCAGAACGTCCTGATCGCCTTCGAATTCGCCGAAAGCCCGTTCACGGCCAAGTTGTTTGGAGCGAAACGAAAGGCGGCCAGCGAGAAGGCGGAAGCGCTTCTTGAAGCGGTGGGCCTCGGCGAGCACGCTTGGAAGTATCCGAGCGCCCTTTCGGGCGGCCAGCAGCAGCGGCTGGCGATTGCCCAGGCGCTCGCCAAGGAACCGAAGGTGCTGCTGCTCGATGAGCCCTTCGGCGCGCTCGACCCGGGTACCAGGGCGCAGATGCACGCGCTGATCAAGCCGCTATGGCGCGAGCGCGGCATGACCGTAATCATGGTCACCCACGATCTCAAGGAGGCCTTCGGTCTCGGGACGCGGCTGCTCGCCTTCGATCGGCCGCGCATCGATCCGCAAGCGCCTGAGCGCTACGGTGCCCGCATCATTTACGACCTCGATTTGAGCCGCGACGGGCCTGTCCCGGTACTCGGCTTTTCGCGGCCGATCGAGACCAGTACCGTATCCCAGGAAACCAAGAGGAGCATGCCCCATGCGTGAACCCCCAAGCCGCCAATCCCGTCGCGCCGGCGCGATGCAGACGCCCGTTCGCAAGCGCCGCCATCATCCGGATTTCAACATGCTCGACAGCCAGGGCTGGAAGGCGCTCGAGGCCGAGGCGAAGCTTTCCGGCAAGGGCTGGGGGCGGGAAAAGCAATGGGCGCTCGAAATGGGCCTGCCGGGATCGGAGAGCCTGACGGACAAGTCGATCCCGACCTTCGCGCGGGGCGAACTGCCGCATTTCGCCGGCATCAACACGTTCCTGAAGGCGCCCTACGTCGAAAACGTGCGCGACGTCGGCAAATACGATGCGGCCGTCCTCGGCATCCCTTTCGACAGCGGCACGACCTATCGTCCGGGCACGCGTTTCGGGCCGCAGGGCATCCGTCGGATTTCCGCGCTGTACACGCCCTACAATTACGAGATGGGTGTGGATCTGCGCGACCAGATGACGCTCTGCGACGCCGGCGACGTCTTCACCATTCCGGCCAATCTGGAAAAGAGCTTCGACCAGATCACCCGCGGCGTTGCGCATGTCTTTTCCTCCGGCGCGCTACCGATCATGCTCGGGGGCGACCACTCGATCGGCTTTCCCTGCGTGCGCGGCATTGCCGAATGCACCTCCAAACGCATCGGCATCATCCATTTCGATCGCCACATCGATATCCAGGAAAAGGATCTCGACGAGCGCATGCACACGACGCCGTGGTTCTGGGCGACTAATCTGCCGAACGTCTCGCCGAAGAACCTCGTGCAGCTCGGCATCGGCGGCTGGCAGGTGCCGCGCGACGGCGTGAAGGTGGCGCGCGAGCGCGGCACCAACGTTCTGACGATCGACGACATCGAAAAGCTTGGTCCGGAGAAGACGGCCGAGATTGCGCTCGAACTCGCCTGGAAGGACGCCGACGCCGTCTACATCTCCTTCGACGTGGACAGTATCGACTGCGGCTTCGTGCCCGGCACCGGCTGGCCTGAACCGGGCGGCTTCCTTCCGCGCGAGGCGCTGAAGATCCTCGGCATGGTCGCGGCCGAGGGGCTTTGCGGGCTCGAGGTCGTTGAGGTGAGCCCGCCCTACGACACCTCCGACATTACGGCGCTCTTCGGTGTACGGGTGGTGGTGGAGGCGCTGGGCTCGCTGGTAGCGCATGGCAAGCTCGGCTCTCACAAGCACCTGATCGACAAGCCGGTGACCTTCTGAGGAGATGGCCATGCACGGCGGAAATCATCACAATCACGGCGCTCATTCGCACCATCATGACCACGGTCACGACCATCACCACAGCAGCCATCAGAACGCCGGTCCCGGCCATAACCGACAGAGCCGCACCGTACAATGGCAGGTTCCACATCGCCCCGAAAGCGAGGACGTGTCGCCGCCACGCGAGCGCGATCTCGATCTCGTTGAGGCGACTTTCGTGGAGAACTTCGCCCGCGCGAGCGATCCGACGAGCTTTCTCAGGCTCGCGGGCGTTCCCTTCGTCGGTGTCGACGCTTCCGGGAAATGCCTGCATCTGCTTCGTGTCGAGACGGCGGATCGTACGGATATCGGCGCGGTCGTGCCGCTGCTCGGTGGCAGCGGCGTACGCTACGACGTGCTGCCCGCACGCATGACCTCGCACCGCCACGACCTCTGCTTCCTCTATCACGACGGCCGAGAGGTCGTCCGTCTGTCCTTCGCCGAGGCTCGCAAGCTCAAGGACCGGACCGACGCCTCGCATTTCGACATCGATCCGATCAAATGAATACCTCCTTCAGAAAGGCAACGCCATGAATTTCAAGACTCTGACGGCGCTCGCAACCATCACCGCGAGCCTTCCCGGCCAGGCGCTCGCCCATACCGGCAACGGTCATGTCCACGGTATTGCAAGCGGCTTCCTGCATCCCTTTTCCGGCCTCGACCACCTGCTCGCCATGGTCGCGGTCGGACTGATCGCAGCACGGCTCGGCGGCTCGCCGCTCTTCCGGCTGCCGCTCGCCTTCGTCTCGGCCATGATAGCGGGCGCGGCGTGCGCCTCGACTGGCGTAACGGTCCCCCTCGTTGAAACGGCGATCATCACCTCCGTCGTCCTCTTGGGCGCGGCGTTGATCGCGAACGCGAACATACCAGTTACGCTTGCCATCACCGGTGCCGCCACCTTCGGATTTTTCCATGGCTTTGCCCATGGGACGGAGGGTCCGGCCGCAGCGCCGTTCGGCCATATCCTCGGTTTTGTCGGCGGCACGGTGATCCTCCATATCACCGGCATCGCCGCCTGCCATGCACTTGCCCGGAACGGCACCGGCCCCATGCCGGCGCTTCGCATCATCGGCACGGGGATCATGGGCGCCGGTATTGGCTTGGCCTTCATTGCGTGACGCTTCGCGTGAGGAGATGGATATGCGTGCCATTACCAATATCTTGATTTACTGGCGACAACTCGTCTTCGCGGGCATGGCTTTCCGCTTTGCTGGTCTTAAGGACTTGGACCGGGCCTTGCTTCTGCGGACATCCAACACGCGGAAGCCGTGAAAGCGCGAAAACGTCACGCAGATCTGGGCACGGATTACTTTCAGGACGGTTGTTTTGATTTCGCCCAGCTAATCGAGGAAAGGAGTACACGATGGACCTACAGACAGTTCTAAAACGTTTTGCTTGGCTTTCTTCATATTCGCGGCAAGCCCCGGCCCTGACAGTCTGACAATCTTATCAAAAACCGTGTTCAGCGGTCCCGCCCATGGCATCGCCTACGACGTCGGCGTTGTTTGCAGCATCTTCCACAGGGTTCCTTCTCAATATCTCCAACCCCAAGATGCCAATTTTCTATCTGGCACTGCTGCCAGGTGTCCTGGGAACCCGGCCGCTCACGGTCTACGATACCGTGAAAGTCCTGGTCGTAGTCGCAGGGCATGTATTCCTCGGCTACAAGGCGAAAACCGCATTGGCTGATCCGAACAAGATCGGCATTCTCAACCGTGGAGCGGGAGCTCGGATGGTCGGCGCAGGAGTGCTTGTCGCGGGCCGCTAGACTAAAGCCAAGTCTACCTGCGACTCTGGGTCCAGGACAGAATGCAAGGCCGCGCCGAACACTCTGCGCGGCCTTACCGCAAGAGGCGGCCCGGTGGCCGGAGAAGTGAAATTTCGCTCCCAACAACGTCCGAGCAGTGCCTCCATCGACGTTCCGTTCGGCACGAGATTGTCACCCATGTCTTAGGAACGATACGTTACCTACTTCTTCGGGCTGGGCATTGGAACGGTGCTCTTGAGAGGAATCGTACGGCGGCCGTGTTTTGAATTATACCCATTGCTGCTGGCCGAAAAACTCTCGCGTCTCCTAGGTGCGTTACCTGAGGCATTAATATGCGACAAGCTGCGGCCGTATGTTGACGCCAGCCGTTAACAAGGAGATTGCCGGAGTTAGTTATTGCTTGCTCCCGTAAACAAGATGGCGAAGCTCCACTTACTAACGATTGACGATAACAGTGGAGTACTCTCGCAGCCTTATTATCGGCAGGTGATAATAAGGGATGTTGATGAGCACCGAAGGACGAAGCGAAAACTATGTACGCCAACTGGCGGGATATAGCGTTTTCATACCTAAAGACTTGCCACCGGATCCGGCTCTACAATTCGATGCTGAGATGCAAAATCTCCTGTCGCGGGCAGATCGCGCGTTGGGCAGGCTGGATGGCTCTATCCAAACTCTCCCGAACCCAGATCTCTTCGTCATGATGTATGTCCGAAAGGAAGCGGTGCTTTCTAGCCAGATCGAGGGCACTCAGGCATCCATTAACGACCTCCTAAAGGCAGAGGCTGATATCTACGATCAAGACAGTTCGATACCGCCCCGTTATCTTCAATCAGAAGGAACCTGCTTCCGCGCCGTCTGGAGAACCTGCGCCGCGTGCTCGAGCGCGCCGGCGCTGACTGAAATAACGGGGACATCCGGGGGCCAAAGTTGAACGTGTGTGATCTTGCCATTGCAGAAGCCGTAAAGGTTCAGCCGAGCGCGTGGCTTGCCAGACCATAGAGGTTCGGTCCTGGTATTACGACCGCGCCGCCTTTGCCCCGCCGGGACATTGCGAGCACTGTGTCGAAGACAGTCAGGCCGGATTGAGAGAGGAATGTGGCGAAAGTGCCGGTCTCGACTGGTGTGTCGAGGCGCAGAAATTGATTTTCGTGGGCGGAGACATGTTGCCGTATCACTGCGACGGCGTCCGCATCAGTTTCTGCCACGACCGGGCCAATGACATGCCCCCTGCCAAAAGGACGGCAAAGCGCGAAAGCGCACAGGCGACCGCCGCGAACCAAGCCGTAGCCTATGGATTGTGCAAAGAGCTTGCCTATCAGCGCCGCCCTCGAAACACCGAATGCCCCTGCATCGAGCTCGACGACAGCGGCAAGGTTTACCCCTTCCAGTCGCCGGACTTCCGGTTCCTCCGTTAGCGTAATCGAGTCGATCGGGCGGCGGGCGATGCCTTGGCATTGGTATATGGTCCGTACGGGCTCAAAACCGAGGGAATGGTAAAGACGGCGGGAGGCCCTCGTCGCATTGAGCCTCAGATCGCGTCCCCGGCAATCCGAAAGCACGTGGTCCATTAGCCACCGCCCAGCACCGTTTGTCTGCAACCGCGGCGAAGTAATCACCATACCTATGGTCGCGAAATCGTCACCGTGCGGAAACCACATGGCCGAACCTGTCAGCCTGCCGATTTCATCAAGCGCCACATAGCCGCGGCCGACCTCGCGCAGGAACTGCAAGTCCTCGGAGCGAAGCGGCCATCCGACGGAAACCGACAGGGCGTGCAGTTGCTCGAGATCGGCGCTCTCGATCCCGACCATGCGCATTTCGAAACTGTCGATGATTTTGGATTCGGATGTCGGTGCGTCCACTCCTTGCCTCCCGTCCTACCGTCGTCTTCCTTTCGCCCCGATTTCCAAAGGTCCCGCGGCGAAAACTTTTATCCCTTAGACTAGGACGGTGCGGTCGATACAATTCACTTCAGAGGCCGCCTGACGCAACACAATCCTCCAAATCCGACGCGCTTTCGGCATTTAAGGCCTAGGTTAGCTTCTAAAGTACTGGGGGCATGATCGACGACGCCGTCCAACCGGGATGCTGTGAGGACAAGAATGCAGGCCGTGGAAATTCTAGAAAAGCTCGTCGGCTTCCCCTCCGTCGTCAGCACGCCCAATGCTGACATCGTTGCCTGGATCCGCGGCTATCTGCAAAGCCACGGCATCGCCGTCACCCTGCTTCCCGGCCCGGAGGGCGATCGGTCTAACCTGTTCGCCACGATCGGTCCGAAAGAGGTGCCGGGCTACATTCTTTCGGGTCACATGGACGTCGTTCCGGCGGCCGAAAGCGGCTGGACGGGCGATCCCTTCCGTCTGCGTCAAGAGGCGAGCCGACTCTATGGGCGGGGCGCCACCGACATGAAGGGTTTCTTGGCCGCCGGCCTCGCCGCCGCGCCGAAACTCGCCGAGATGCACCTGCGCCGGCCCATCCACTTCGCTTTTTCCTATGACGAGGAGGCAGGCTGCCGCGGCGTACCACATATGATCGCGCGCCTGTCGGAACTCTGCGCGACGCCGCTCGGCGCGCTCATCGGCGAACCGAGCGGCATGCGGGCGATCCGGGCGCACAAGGGCAAGGCAGCAGCGAGGCTAACGGTGAAGGGCCGCTCCGGCCACTCCTCGCGTCCGGACCACGGGCTGAATGCCATCCATGCCATAGCGGAGGTGCTTGCCTCTGCTATTGGAGAAGCTGACCGGCTGACCCGCGGCCCGTTTGAAGACGTGTTTGAGCCGCCCTACTCTTCCCTCCAGATCGGCACGGTGAAAGGCGGCCAGGCAGTCAATATCATTCCGGAGACTTGCGAGGCGGAATTCGAGGCCCGTGCCGTTTCCGGAGTCGATCCGGCGGACCTGCTGCGCCCCGTGCGAAGGACTGCAGAGAAGCTGAGGGAACGTGGTTTCGCAGTCGAATGGCAAGAGCTCAGCGCCTATCCGGCGCTCTTGCTCCCTGCCGATGCGCCGCTCGCGACGCTGCTGGAGGAACTGACCGGACTCAAGCCGCTGCCCGCCGTCAGCTATGGCACCGAGGCCGGGCTTTTCCAGCGGGCCGGCATCGACGCGATCGTCTGCGGCCCCGGCGAGATCGACCGCGCCCACAAGCCCAACGAATACATCCTCATCGACGAACTCGCCGCCTGTCAGGCGATGGTCGAGGCGCTTGGCGCGCGCTGTAGCGCCTGAGCAACCGCGGAGGCGATACGCGATGACCTTCCTCTTCAATTCCGACGCCAAGCGCGGCGCCATCTTCGCCGAAGCGTTCGCACGCGAACTGCCCGACATTCCCTTCTCCATGGATCCGGCGAAAGTAGATCCCGATGCCGTGCGATACCTGATCACCTGGACGGTGCCCGACAATCTCGCGCGCTACCGCAATCTCGAAATTCTCTTCTCGATTGGCGCCGGCGTCGATCAGTTCCGTCTCGACACCGTGCCGGCGCATGTGAGGGTGGTGCGCATGGTCGAGGACGGTATTGTCAGGATGATGCAGGAATATGCGACGCTCGCCGTGCTCGCGCTGCACCGCAATCTACCAGTCTATCTCGACCAGAGGCGGCGGCAATCGTGGCAGGCCATCACACAGGTCCAGGCGGCCCGACGCCGCATCGGCGTGCTTGGCCTCGGCATGCTCGGCACCGCCGTCCTGGAGCGCTTGAAGCCATTCGGCTTTCCCCTTTCCGGCTGGAGCCGCAGCCCGCACGAAATTGAGGGCATCAGATGCCTCAATGGCAAAGACGGGCTCCATGCGCTGCTCGGCTCCACCGACATTCTGATCTGTCTCCTGCCCTTGACAGAGGAGACGCGCGGCTTTCTCAATGCCGCCCTCTTCGCCAAGCTTTCGTCCGGTGCGGCGCTTGTCCATGTCGGCCGCGGGCCGCAGCTTGATCATGAAGCACTTATCGAGGCGCTCGACAGCGGCCATCTCTCCGGTGCCATCATCGACGTCACTGATCCCGAACCGCTGCCGGCGGGGCATCCGTTCTGGAGCCACCCGAAAATCCTGCTGACGCCGCACGTTGCAAGCGTCACCCAACCGGAAACGGCCGCCGAGGCCGTAATCGAGAACATCAAGCGTCATCGGGCCGGACTTGATCCCATCGGGCTCATCGATCGCGGCCGCGGCTATTAAGCGCTCAATCCCAGGAAAGGAAACCCATGTCTCTCTTGAAGACGATCGACACCAATCCCTCTTTCCCACCGCGCGAGTCCGGTCCGCTTCCGGAACGCCTGATCTCCGGCAATCCCTCCTTCAAGACCTGGGCTCAAGACGTCGCACGCGGGGAGATGATCCATACGGGCGTTTGGGAAGCGACCTCCGGAGAGACGCGCTCGATCAAGGGCGAGACCTTCGAGTTCTGCCATATCCTTTCCGGCGTCGTCGAACTCACGCCGGAAGGCGGCGAGCCGGTCGTCTACAAGAGCGGCGACAATTTCGTCATGAAGCCGGGTTTCGTCGGCGTCTGGAAGACGATCGAGAAGGTGCGCAAGATCTACGTGACCGTGATGTAGCGCGCGACGCGCGATCCGATCGGCCTCTCATACAGGCCATCCCCGCGGATCGCGCTCGAACAGGTTCGGCGGAAACTTGCCGCAGACCGGCATCCTCGCCCAACACGGCACGTTCGCGGCTTTCTGGCGTGTCGTCGCTTCTCCAACCCTCCAGTCGCTCCCTCCCGCCCCCCTTCGGATTGCTCCTGCGCATCGCCGATACGTCACCGTCCTGTCCATCCCGGCCTCCAAACATTTCGCTGTCCCGTCGCCGAAAACGTAATTTTCCGCCGTCGCTGCTCCTTCACTCGATGCATGCTGCTCGGCTTCGTCCGTTAGTCTTGGCTTTAAGCCCATGCCGAGGATGCGCGATGACACTCAGCTTTGATCCGGACACACTTCCCCTGCCCATCGGGCATTTCATCGGCGACCGACTGGTTTCGGCCGAGGGTGTCGTCGACATGCGTCGCCCGTCCGACGGCAAGCCTTATGCGGGGTGCCCTCTTGCGGACGAAGCTCTCGTCGACCGCGCCGTCGAGACGGCCAAAGCGGCGCTGAAATCGAGCAACTGGGGCGGCGTGCGGCCGCGCGAGCGCACAGTCGTGCTGCAACGCTGGGCCGACCTGATCGAAAAGGAAGCAGGAACCCTCGCCAAGCTCGAGGCGCTTTCCTCGACCCGCCCCGTTGGACACCTCGTCGCTGGCGACATTGCCGTCAGCGCCGAACAGATCCGCTTCTTCGCCGAATTCGCCGACAAGGAGGGCAGCGATCTCGTGCCGACCGACGACGCCAGCCTTGGCATGATCATGACCGAACCCTATGGCGTCGTCGGTGCAATAACGCCCTGGAACTTTCCCATTTCCATGGCCGCCTGGAAGCTCGGACCGGCGCTCGCCGCCGGTAATGCGGTGGTGCTGAAGCCCTCCGAAATAACGCCGTTCTCGACGGTCTACCTTGCAGAGCTCGCGGTCCGCGCCGGGCTGCCGGCCGGTCTCATCAATATCGTTCTCGGTGATGGTTCGGTGACCGGCACTGCCATAACCGGCCATCCGGACATCGCCAAGGTGAGCTTCACCGGCTCGACCGGCGCGGGCGCTGCAATCATGGCGAATATTGCCCGAACCGGCATCAAGCCAACGACGCTGGAGCTCGGCGGGAAGAGCCCGCAACTGGTCTTCGCCGACACCGACCTCGAAAAGGCCGCAGCGGCGATCGCTCAGAGCATGCTTTCGAATGCCGGTCAGGCCTGCGTCGCCGGCTCCCGACTGATCGTGGAGGAAAGCATCGCCGCCGCCCTCGCCGAGGAGATCGTCACGCGCATGAAGGCTGCGGTGCCGGGTCCGACCTGGGATGAGACGAGTGAATACTCACCGATCATCTCGAAGCGCCAGTTGAACCGCATCCACGGCATCGTCGAGGCTGCCGTTTCGGCGGGCGGTGAATGCCTGTTCGGGGGCGCCCCAATGGATGCGCCGGGCTATTTCTATCATCCGACGCTGCTGGCGGTGCGCGACAGCTCCTCGCCAGCCGTTGCCGAAGAAATCTTCGGTCCGGTCCTTACGATGCAGACTTTTGGCGACGAAGAGGAAGCATCGGCTCTCGCCGACCACCCGACCTACGGCCTGGCCGCTGGCCTCTTCACCCGCGACCTGTCGCGCGCGCTACGGCTGACGCGCAGGCTGCAGGCCGGCACGGTTTGGGTCAACCGCTACAGCCGCTCGCGCGACCACATCCTACCGACCGGCGGCTACAAGCGCTCCGGTATCGGTAAGGACCTCGGCCGCGAGGCGTACCACGCCAACCGCAAGAGCAAGAGCGTGCTCATCAGCCTTTAGGAGCTTTCATGAAATCCTATTCGATCGCACTCATCCCCGGGGACGGGATCGGCCCGGACGTGACGGATGCCGCCTGGCAGGTCCTTTCGACCGTCGCAAGGCATTCCGGCTTCACGCTCACCGGAACGCCCCTTCCCTGGTCCTGCGCCTTCTACAAGGAAACCGGCACGATGATGCCGGCAGACGGCATCGAGACCCTGCGTCGGTTCGATGCCATTCTTCTGGGCGCCGTCGGCTGGCCGGCGGAGGTGCCGGATTCCACCTCGCTCCACGGCCTGCTGCTGCCAATCCGCAAGGCCTTCGTGCAATACGCCAATCTTCGCCCGCACCGACTTCTACCGGGCGTGCAGGGGCCGTTGAAAGCTGGAGCCTTCGACATTCTCTGCATTCGCGAGAATACTGAGGGGGAATATTCCGGTGCCGGTGGCCGCGTCCATCATGGGACGGTGGACGAGGTCGCGGTCGAGACCTCGATCTTCACCCGCACGGGCGTCGAACGGATCCTGCGCTTCGGCTTCGAGCAGGCCCGCCAACGCCGCGGCAAGCTCGCCTCGGTGACCAAATCCAACGCCCAGAAATATTCGATGGTCTTCTGGGACGAGATCACCCGGAAGCTCGCCGCCGAATACCCGGATGTCGAGGTGACGAACTATCACATCGATGCCATGGCCGCGCGCATGGTGATGGCGCCTGAAAGCCTCGACGTAGTCGTCGCCTCCAATCTCTTCGGCGACATACTCACCGATCTCGGCGCGGCCATTCAGGGCGGGCTCGGTTTTGCCGCCTCGGCCAACGTCAATCCAGACAGGAGCGCCCCTTCCATGTTCGAGCCGGTACACGGCTCCGCTCCGGACATTGCGCATCTCGGCATCGCAAACCCCATCGCCTCCATCTGGTCCGGCGCCATGATGCTCGACCATCTCGGGGAAAGAGAGGCAGGGCGGAGGGTCATGGACGCGCTCGAAAGAACGACCAGCCGCGGCATCGGAACGGTGCCGGGAAAAGACAGAACTGAAACCATTACCGCGGCGGTTGTCGCCGCGCTCGACTGATTCCAGGAGGACAGCACATGAAATTGAAGGACAAGGAACTTTTCCGGCAATCTGGCCGGATCGGCGGTGAATGGATCAATGCTGACTCTGGCAAAGTCGTGGAGGTCGTCGATCCGGCCAGCCAGGCGGTTCTCGGGACCGTGCCGGACATGGAAACTGCCGAGACCCGCAGGGCCATCGAGGCCGCCAACACGGCTTTTGGGCCCTGGAAGAAGAAGACGCATGCCGAACGGGCGGTCCTGCTCGAGCGCTGGTATGCGCTGATGATCGAAAATCTTGAGGATCTGGCCCTGCTGCTGACGATGGAGCAGGGCAAGCCGCTCGACGAAGCCCGCGTCGAGATCCGCTACGGCGCTTCCTTCGTCAAATGGTTCGCGGAGGAAGCGCGGCGCATCGGCGGCCACACCATCCCCTCGCCGACTCCGGACCGCCGCATCGTTGTGCTGAAGGAAGCGGTCGGCGTCTGCGCCATCGTCACGCCTTGGAATTTCCCGAACGCGATGATCACCCGCAAAGTGGCACCCGCGTTGGCAACCGGCTGTACCGTGGTCATCAAGCCTTCGGAATTCACGCCCTTTTCGGCGCTCGCCCTCGGCGTGCTGGCCGAGCGCGCCGGCATTCCGGCCGGCGTCATCAACATTGTCACCGGCATGCCAACGGCGATCGGTAACGAGTTCATGGCGAACGAGACGGTGCGCAAGATCTCCTTCACCGGCTCGACGCGCGTCGGTTCGCTTCTGATGCGTGGTGCCGCAGACAGCGTCAAGCGCCTCTCCCTCGAACTCGGCGGCAATGCCCCCTTCATCGTCTTCGACGATGCCGATCTCGATCTCGCGGTCGAAGGCGCGATCGCCTCGAAGTTCCGCAATGGCGGCCAGACCTGCGTCTGCGCCAACCGCATCCTGGTGCAGGCCGGCGTCTACGACGCTTTCGCGGAGAAGCTCGCTGCTCGCGTCAACGCGATGAAGGTCGGTCCGGGCATGGAGCCCGGCGTAGCGATTGGCCCGATGATCAACGAGGCGGCGATCGAGAAGATCAACCGCCATGTCGAGGACGCGCTTGCCAAGGGGGCGAAGGTTACGGCGCGAGCAAAATCGCTGCCGGAGGGCAGGCAATACACCGCCCCGATCGTGCTGACCGGTGCCACGACCGACATGCTGCTCGCCAGCGAAGAGACTTTCGGCCCCGTTGCCCCGCTCTTCCGTTTCGAGACGGAAGAAGAGGCAATCGCGATCGCCAACGGCACGCCGTTCGGCCTAGCTGCCTATTTCTACACGGAAAGCCTCAAGCGCTCCTGGCGCGTTGGGGAAGCGCTGGAGTTCGGCATGATCGGCCTCAACACCGGCGCCGTCTCCACCGAAGTCGCTCCCTTCGGCGGCGTCAAGCAATCCGGCCTCGGCCGCGAGGGCGCCCAGGTCGGCATCGAGGAATATCTCGAGATGAAGAGCTTTCACATCGGCGGGCTTGGATAGCCCATCGGTTCTCGGCGCATCGCCTCACCCATCTTCCGACATCTTTGAGTGTCGGCATGATCATCCTGCCGGGCAGTCCATCATCGCCCGGCATTTCGTTTGCCGGCCGGCGCCTCTGGACCGGTGCAGCGCCGGTGCGCGTAGGTAAAGCAAGGGTGATGGTCTTAAACTCGGTGAGGAGTCTTCGCGATCTGGCATGGGTATCTTCAGGGGCGATGCGGAAGGCTTGAACATGCGCCGGGAAAGCGCATGCGGATATGCCCCGAGCGGCTACCCTACTGGATCTTGTCCAGCATCTTGTAATACATGCCGACAAAGGGCAGGAACCAGGGCTTGCCGAAATGGCCTGGCACCGCCGGCCATTCGAGACCGTTCAGCGGATTACGGTCCGGCCGGTCGAGGATCGCGTCCGCCATGATCATGCCGAGATGTGTCGAAAGCTGCGCCCCGTGGCCGGAATAGCCCATCGCGTACCAGACCCCGTCGTGATAGCCGGCGCGGGGGAAGCGGTCCTTGGTCATGTCGACGAGACCGCCCCAGCAATAGTCGATCTCGACATTAGAAAGCTGCGGGAAGATTTCCTCGAGGCTCCCCTTGAGGATGGCGCCGCTTTTGGCGTCCGAGCGCTGGTCGGAAGTCGCCGCGAAGCGGGCGCGACCGCCGAAGATCAGCCTTTTGTCGGGTGAGAGCCTGAAATAATTGCCGATGTTCATCGACGTGACGCAGGTGCGCCTGCCAGGCATCGTCGCCGCGATCTCCGCTGCCGTCAGCGGCCGCGTAGCGATGATGAAGCTGCCGACGGCGATGATGCGGCGGCGGAAATAGCCGAAGGTCGAAGGTGTGTAAGCGCCGGTGGCGACAAGCACTGCATCCGCAGTGACGCTGCCGCGCGCTGTTTTCAAATGATGACGGCTGCCCGCCTGTCGATGTTCTGTTATGGCTGCCTGCTCGAAGATCGTGGCGCCGTGACGTTGCGCCGCTTCGGCGAGACCGACAACAAAGCGACCCATATGCATCATCGCGCTCTTCTTTGAGAGCATGGCGCCGAAGAAAGGCGCCCCGACTTCCTGCTTCAGGTCGTCTGCGCTAAGAAGGGCCGTATCGGGGTCGACCTCGGCGTTTACCGCCTCGAAGTTCCGGGCGATCGCGTCGAAATGCTGAGGCTTGGAGGCGAGCTTCAGCTTGCCGGCACGGCGGAAGTTGCAGTCGATCCCCTCCTCCGCGATTAGCGCCTCGAGCGTGTCGATCGAGTCGTCGAAGGCATTATAGAGCGCAATCGCGCGCTCCTTGCCCAGTTCCGCCTTTGCAGCGACATAGCTGTGCGCGAGCCCGTTGTTCAGATGTCCGCCATTGCGGCCGGAGGCGCCCCAGCCGACCTTCTCCGCCTCCAGCACGACGACCTTGGCACCCGCCTTGGCGAGCTGTCGGGCGGCGCCGAGGCCGGTAAAGCCGCCGCCGATCACTGCGACGTCGTAGTGGCCATCGACCGGACCCGGTGCCGCCCCGGTGAATGCCGGGGCGGTATCGTGCCAGTAGGACAGGAATTTCATGGCGGTGCGCCTTCTCTCTCTAAAGACCGACGACGCCCGGAAGGCCGGTAATGCCGGCGATCTCGACGTAGCCGTAATACGGATTGGCCGGTTCGTGGCCGCGATTGACCCATACCTTGTTCTTGATGCCGAGGTCATGCGCCGACATCAGGTCGTAGCGGAAGGAGGACGAGCAGTGGAGAATGTCCTCCGGGCCGCAGCCGAGCATGTCGAGCATGTATTCGAACGCCCTAAAACGCGGTTTGTAAGCCTGTGCCTGTTCGGCGGTGTATACGGCGTGGAAAGGAGCGCCCAACTTTTCGACATTCGACATGATCTGTGAGTTCATCGCATTCGAGAGAATGACCAAAGGGATCTCCTTGGCGACTTTGGCTAGACCAGCAGGCACGTCGGCATGCGGACCCCAGCTCGGGACGCGCTCATAGACCATGCGCGCCGCTTCCTCGCGGAATTTTATGCCGTTGCGCTTGCAGGTTCGTTCGAGCGAATTGTGCACCACCTCCGCATAGGGCTTCCAGTCCCCGAGGATCTCGTCGAGGCGATAGGCCGCGAAATTCTTGATGAATTCCGCCATGCGCGGCTCATCGAGTTGTTCGCCGTAGAGGTCGCGCGCCGCTTCCGCCATCTGGAAGTTGGTCAGCGTGCCATAGCAATCGAAGGTGATGTATTTCGGACGGAAGGTCGACATGTGAACTATCCTCGAAGGAGCGGGACCAGGGTTTACGTGTAAGATCATAGGCGCCAGCTCATCCCTCGGCTCACCTGATTTCGCGACAATCGAAGCAGAATCTATCGTATCCAAAGTCGGCTTTGGCAGAAGGTTGCGAGCCGTGCCTGCCGCCCTGCTTCTTGCCGCCAACATTCCGCTTTCGCTCCCGCCTGCCAGCATAAGATGCGGCGGTCCGTGCGAGCAAAGCTATAAGATATCGCGTGGGCCGCGGCCTTTAGACGATCTGCCGGCTGTCACTCCTGCAGACTTCAGGGCAGGAAATGAAGGACATCCCATGCAGACAAATCAGATCGACATCACCGCCTTCGGTCCTGAGCATCTGGAAGCCGCCGTCAGGCTCTCTCGGCAGGCCGGCTGGCCGCATCGCCTGGAAGATTGGCAGATGGCGCTCACCTTGAGCGAAGGCGTGGTGGCTATCGAGGATGCCCGAGTTGTCGGCACCGTGCTCGTCACGCCCTATAAAGCGGACTGCGCGACGATCAACATGGTGATCGTCGAAGAGGCGATGCGCGGCCGCGGTCTCGGCCGGACGCTCATGGATGCCGCTCTGCGGATCGCCGGCGACCGGCCGCTCCGGCTCGTCGCGACCGCCGAGGGATTGCCGCTCTACGAGAAACTTGGCTTTCGGGAGACGGGGCGCGTGCTGCAGCACCAGGGCGTGGTCGGCGACGTCGCCGCGCCGCTGGGGATCGAGTCTGCAACCGCTGCCGATATCGGCGCTATCGCCGCACTTGACCGCCGGGCCTTCGGCGCCGACCGCGAAGGATTGGTCGCTTATCTCGCCAAGGTGGGCGAGTTCGCCGTGCTTCGCCGCGACAGCCGCGTCTGTGGGTTTGCCGCGCTGCGCGCCTTCGGCCGTGGCGAGGTCATCGGTCCCGTGGTCGCCGCCGATCTCGACGATG
Organism: Ensifer sp. IC3342; assembly: GCF_020193655.1. Lineage (GTDB taxonomy): Bacteria > Pseudomonadota > Alphaproteobacteria > Rhizobiales > Rhizobiaceae > Sinorhizobium. The sequence goes on along the minus strand of NZ_JADYVE010000015.1, from coordinate 11,546 downwards.
GCAAGGCACTCGTCGCCCATTTCGCCGCCATGCGGCCGGGCCGCTTCTTGCGGGTCGACACCACCGCCGACGCCGGTCTTTCCGGCTGGCTTGCCGAACATGGCCTCGCCCATGTCGGCGGCGGCATCGCGATGATGAAGCCGCCGATCCTCCGCGCCGCCGATCGCGTCGCTAACATTTTTGCCCTCGCCAATCAGGCGCTCGGCTGATCCGGAGATCTTTGATGTACAGCAATTCCCTCATCGAACTCGATCGTGCCCACCTCATCCATCCGGTCGCCTCCTATCGCAGCCACGAAAAGCTGGGCGTGCGCGTGCTGGCCTCGGCCAAAGGCGCGACCGTCACCGACGCCTCAGGTAAACAATTGATCGACGGTTTCGCCGGCCTCTGGTGCGTCAATGCCGGCTACGGACATGAGAGTATCGTCGAGGCGGCGGCGAAGCAGATGCGCGAACTCCCTTACGCGACGGCCTATTTCGGCCTCGGTTCGGAACCTGCGATCCGCCTTGCCTCGGAATTGGCCGAACGCGCGCCGGGCGACCTCAACCACGTCTATTTCACGCTCGGCGGTTCCGATGCCATCGATAGCACGATCCGCTTTATCCGCTACTATTGGATTGCCCGCGGCGAACCGCAACGCGATCAGTTCATCTCGGTCGAGCAAGGCTATCACGGCTCCTCGACCGTCGGCGCCGGTCTGACGGCGCTGCCGGCCTTTCATGCCGGCTTCGGCATTCCCTTCGACTGGCAGCACAAGATTCCGTCGCACTACGCCTACCGCAATCCGGTGGGTGAAGATCCGCAGGCAATCATTGAGGCATCGCTGGCGGCACTCCGTAGCAAGGTCGAGGAGATCGGCCCCGAGCGCGTCGCCGCCTTCTATGCCGAACCCATCCAGGGCTCGGGCGGCGTGCTGGTGCCTCCCAGGGGCTGGATGAAGGCGATGCGCGAACTGTGCCGCAAGCTCGGCATCCTCTTCCTTGCCGACGAGGTGATCACCGGGTTCGGCCGCACAGGCCCGCTCTTTGCTTCAACCGAGGACGAGATCGTCCCGGATTTCATCACCACGGCGAAAGGGCTGACTTCCGGCTACGTGCCGATGGGCGCGGTCTTCATGGCCGATCATGTTTACCAGACGATCGCCGACGGCGCCGGCGCTGCCGCCGTCGGTCACGGTTACACCTATTCGGCGCATCCGGTGAGCGCCGCGGTAGGCCTCGCCGTGTTGAAGCTCTACGAGAACGGTCTTCTCGACAACGGCCTGAAGGCGGGTGCTCGGCTGATGGAAGGTCTCGAAAGCCTGAGGGATCACCCGCTCGTCGGCGATGTGCGCGGCCGCGGCATGTTGGCGGCCGTCGAGCTCGTCGTCGACAAAGGGAAGAAGACGCCCTTGCCGGCGGCTGCGGAACCGGCCCGGCGCATTTTCGATCGTGCCTGGGAAAACGGACTCGTCATCCGCGCCTTCGCCAATGGCGTGCTGGGCTACGCGCCGCCTCTCTGCTGCAGCGACGAGGAAATCGACGCGATTATCGAGCGTACCCGCCAAACACTGGATGAGACCCTGGAAGACCCGGATGTTCGCCAGGCTCTGAGCTGACGATGACGGGACGCGATCTATCGCGAAAACGTCATATTCGAAATTTTGTGCCGCTCTAGCATGTCTTTTCGGACACTTCCGTGCGGCACAAGTGTCAAACTCAAATCAAGGAAGAGGGTCGGATCTAAGCAAATGCGGGCCCTTTTCACCAAGAGCGGGAAAAATCATCCGCCGGCGGGAACAGAATAATCTTCTTCACGAAGCCGGTGCTCCCGAGCGAGCGCCCGAAAACTGGGGAATTGACGTGCGCAAGAGCCTTCCGGAATTCAAGTACGTGACTTTCGACGTCGTCGGCACGCTGATCGACTTCGAGGCTGGCCTCAAGGACTGCCTCGCAGAGATCGCCGCCGAGGCAGGTGTCGCGATCGATGGCGAGGAAGCGCTCGGCCTTTACCGCGCGGCGCGCTACTCCAAGGACGCCGACCTCTTCCCGGACGATCTCGTACGGGTATATCTCGAAATCGCTCCGAAACTTGGCCTGCCAGCCGAACGAAAATATGGGCAACGCTTCAGGAACTCGGCGAAGAACTGGAAGGGTTTCGCCGACAGCGCCGAGGCGCTTGCGCGCCTTGCCAAAAGTTACCGCCTCATTGCGATGACCAATGCCCGTCGCTGGGCCTTCGATTTCTTCGCCAAGGAGCTGGGCAATCCCTTTTACGCCGCTTTTACGGTCGACGATACGGGTACCGAGAAGCCGGACCCCGTCTTCTTCGAGAAGGTCTTCGCCTTCGTCGACTCGGAAGGCAATTCAAAGGACGACATCCTCCATGTCGCCCAGAGCCAGTACCACGACATCGGCATATCCCGAAAGCTCGGGCTGACCAATTGCTGGATCGAGCGCCGCCACGCCCAGAAGGGCCATGGCGGCACGATCGAGCCCGCCGGATTCACCGAGCCCGATTACCACTTCACCTCCATGGCCGGCCTTGCCGATGCCGTGGCCGCCGCACGCAGCTGACCAGTTCACCGGATCGGGTCGAAGCCCACGGAAGAAGGGCAGCCCGCCAATAGATGAAAGGGGAATGACATGAACGACAAGATCACCAATTGGACCAGATCCGACGACACTATGGTCGAAAACGCCATTCGCCGCGGCGCAACGCGACGCGAACTGCTGCAGATGATGCTCGCGGGCGGTGTCGCCCTCTCCGCCGGCAGCCTGGTACTCGGCCGAGCCGGTAATGCGGTTGCGGCAACACCGGTCGCCGGCGGCGCGCTCAAGGCGGCCGGCTGGTCATCCTCGACCGCCGACACGCTCGACCCGGCTAAGGCATCGCTCTCCACCGACTATGTTCGCTGCTGCTCCTTTTATAACCGCCTCACCTTCCTCGACAAAAGCGGTACGCCACAGATGGAGCTGGCTGAAGCGATCGAAACCAAGGATGCGAAGACCTGGACCGTCAAGCTGAGGAAGGGCGTCACCTTCCATGACGGCAAGCCCCTAACAGCAGACGATGTGATCTTCTCGCTGAAGCGTCATCTCGACCCGTCCATCGGATCGAAGGTCGCGAAGATCGCCGCCCAGATGACCCGCTTCAAGGCGGTCGACAAGCAGACCGTCGAGATTACGCTCGCCAACGCGAACGCAGACCTGCCGACGATCTTCTCGATGCACCACTTCATGATCGTCGCCGACGGCACCACCGACTTCTCGAAGGGGAACGGCACGGGCGCATTCGTAAGAGAAGTCTTCGAGCCCGGCGTGCGCTCCGTCGGCATCAAGAACAAGAACTACTGGAAGTCCGGACCGAACGTCGATTCCTTCGAATATTTCGCGATCAGCGACGACAGTTCCCGGGTGAATGCACTCTTGTCCGGCGACATCCACCTCGCCGCCACGATCAATCCCCGTTCCATGCGCCTGGTCGAGAGCCAGGGCGACGGGTTCGTGCTCTCGAAGACCACCTCCGGTAACTACACCAATCTGAACATGCGGTTGGACATGGAACCCGGCAGCAAACGCGACTTCGTCGAGGGTATGAGGTACCTCGTCAACCGCGAGCAGATCGTCAAATCGGCGCTGCGCGGCTTGGGCGAGGTCGGTAACGACCAGCCGGTATCCCCGGCAAACTTCTATCACAATCCGGACCTGAAGCCGCGCGCCTTTGATCCCGAGAAAGCCAAGTTCCACTTCGAGAAGGCCGGCGCGCTCGGCCAGTCGATACCGGTGGTTGCCTCCGATGCAGCGAACTCGGCGATCGATATGGCGATGATCATACAGGCTTCCGCTGCCGAGATCGGCTTGAAGCTCGATGTCCAGCGCGTTCCCGCCGACGGCTACTGGGATAATTACTGGCTGAAGGCGCCGGTCCACTTCGGCAATATCAACCCGCGTCCGACGCCCGATATCCTCTTCTCGCTGCTCTACGCCTCGGAGGCTCCGTGGAACGAGAGCCAGTATAAGTCGGAGAAATTCGATAAGATGCTGATCGAGGCGCGCGGCTCGCTCGACCAGGAGAAGCGCAAGGCGATCTACAACGAGATGCAGGTGATGGTCGCCAACGAAGCCGGCACCATCATTCCGGCCTATATCTCCAATGTCGACGCGATCACCAGCAAGCTCAAGGGCTTGGAGGCCAACCCGCTCGGCGGACAGATGGGCTATGCTTTTGCGGAATATGTCTGGCTCGAAGCCTGATTGAGTAACCGGGCTTGGGGCTGCAGCCGCAACGCTGCGGCCCCGGGCATGATGGTTCGAAACCTGTCTTGAAAGCGGAAAGGGAGCGCGCGTGAACAACCGGGTCCTATCCCTTGTGCTGAGCAGATTGCTCATTGCACTGATCACCTTGGTGATCGTCTCCTTCGCTGTCTTCTTCGCGACGACGCTCCTGCCGGGGGATACCGCGTCGATCCTGCTCGGCCAAGCCGCCACGCCGGAGGCCGTCGAGGGTCTGCGCAAAGCCATGCATCTCGACGAACCGGCAATGTTCCGTTTCCTGCGCTGGATCGTCGGTCTCCTGCAGGGCGACCTCGGCACCTCCTATGCCAACGAGATGCCGGTCGCGGATCTGATCGGCGGGCGCTTCGTCAACACACTCCAGCTCGCCGGCGTCACCGCGTTCTTCTCCGTGCCGATCGCACTCACGCTCGGGATCACGGCGGCAATGCTGCGCGGCTCGCTCTACGACCGCATCGTCACCGTGCTCACGATCGGCGTCATCTCCGTGCCGGAATTCATGATCGCGACCTCAGCCGTGCTGATCTTCGCCGTCTATCTGAAATGGCTGCCGGCGCTTTCCTTCGCCAATGAGGTGACGTCGCTCACCGATCTGCTGCGCATCTATGCCATGCCGGTGATCACGCTCACCTTCGTCATCTCGGCTCAGATGATCCGTATGACCCGGGCGGCAGTGATCGAGACGCTCAACACGCCTTATGTGGAGATGGCGCTGCTCAAGGGCGCCTCCCGGCCGCGCATGGTGTTTCGCCACGCGCTGCCAAATGCTCTGGGGCCGATCGTCAATGCGGTCGCCCTCTCGCTCTCTTATCTGCTGGGCGGCGTCATCATCGTCGAGACGATCTTCAACTATCCCGGTATTGCCAAGCTGATGGTCGATGCTGTCTCGACCCGCGATCTGCCGCTGATTCAGAGCTGCGCGATGATCTTCTGTCTCGGCTACCTGCTCCTGATCACGACAGCCGACATCATCGCCATCCTTTCCAATCCGAGGCTACGATGACAATGACCCATTCTGAGACCAAGTCTGCCCGGATTTCCGGAACCCGGCTCGGCTATCGCTTCAATATCATCGGGATGTTCGGCCTTTCGATTATCCTTTGCTGGGCGCTCGTCGCGATCTTCGCGCCGCTGATCATCCCCTATCCGGTCGGGGAAATCGCCGACCTCGATTACTTCGGCCCGATGAGCCGCGACTTTTGGCTCGGCTCCGACTACCTCGGCCGCGACATGCTTTCGCGGATTCTGATGGGTGCCCGCTACACCGTCGGCATCTCGCTTGCGGCAGTCACGATCGCCTGTTTCAGCGGTGTGGTCCTCGGCATGATCGCAGCGGTCGCCGGCGGCTGGCTCGACACACTCTTGAGCCGTTTCCTCGACGCCCTCAACTCGATCCCGAGCAAGCTCTTCGGCCTCGTCGTGGTCGCCGCCGTCGGCTCCTCGATTCCGGTGCTGATCCTCACGCTCTCGGTGATATACATCCCAGGCGCCTACCGCTTCGCCCGCGCGCTTGCCGTCAACATCAATGCGATGGACTTCATCACCGTGGCCCGTATCCGTGGCGAAAGCACGCTTTATCTCATTCGTTCGGAGATCCTGCCGAACATCATCGGCCCGGTTCTTGCCGACCTCGGGATCCGCTTCGTCTTCATCGTCCTTTTGCTCTCCGGCCTCTCCTTCCTCGGCCTCGGCGTCCAGCCGCCCTATGCAGACTGGGGGGCGCTCGTTCGCGAGAACATCGGCGGCCTGCCCTTCGGCGCACCGGCGGTCATGTTCCCGTCGCTTGCCATTGCCAGCCTCACGATCAGCGTGAACCTGCTGATCGATAACCTGCCGCAGAAGATCCGCGATCGGAGCGAATGATGGCCAATCTCGTACAAATCCGTGACCTGAAGGTCGAAGCCACCACCGATTCGGGCCGCCGGGTCGAGATTATCAAGGGCGTCAGCCTCGACATCTCCGAGGGCGAGATCGTCGCGCTGATCGGCGAAAGCGGCTCGGGCAAGACGACGATAGCACTGACGCTGATGGGATATGCCCGTCCGGGCTGCCGCATCTCCGGCGGCAGTGTCTCGGTGGCCGGAAAGGACATGACAACCCTTAGCGAAAAACAGCGCGCGAGGGTGCGTGGCACGGAAGTCACCTATGTTCCGCAATCTGCTGCCGCCGCATTCAACCCGGCCGCTACGATCATGGACCAGGTGATCGAGGTCACCCGTATCCACGGGCTAATGGCGGCCGACGAGGCGCGCGCCCGCGCCGTCGACCTATTCCGGGCGCTGTCGCTACCTGAGCCCGAGACGATCGGAAGTCGCTATCCGCACCAGGTCTCCGGCGGGCAACTGCAGCGTCTTTCCGCGGCCATGGCGCTTATCGGTGATCCTAAGCTCGTCATCTTCGACGAGCCGACAACAGCGCTCGACGTAACGACCCAGATCGAGGTGCTGCGCGCCTTCAAGTCTGTGATGAAGAACGGCGGGATCGCCGGCGTCTACGTTTCGCATGACCTCGCGGTGGTCGCCCAGATCGCCGATCATATTGTCGTGTTGAAGGGCGGCGAAGTACAGGAGGTCGGCACCACCAAGGAAATCCTCTCGAACGCCAAGCACCCTTACACGCGCGAACTCCTCTCCGCCTTTGAACCAAAGCCCCGCGAGGCTGCCGACACAGCCGAGACAGCACCGGCTCCGCTTCTGAAGATCGAAAGCCTGGTCGCGGGATACGGTCCGTCCCAGAGCGACGGCCTGCCGCTCGTGCGCGCCGTCGAGCATGTCAGTCTCAAGGTGGAGAAAGGGCGCAACCTCGGTATCATCGGCGAGTCCGGTTGCGGCAAGTCGACGCTCGCCCGCGCCATTGCCGGCATCTTGCCGGCCGCCGTCGGCAAGATAGTCTTCGACGGCAAGGAACTCGGTCGCAGCGCCCGCGAGCGCTCGCGCGATGAACTACGCGAAATGCAGATCGTCTTTCAATATGCCGATACGGCGCTTAATCCGGCGAAATCCGTCGAGGACATCTTAGCCCGGCCACTTACCTTCTATCATGGGATGAATGCGAAGGCCCGCAGCGTCCGCATTGACGAGCTGTTCGACATGGTGCGCCTGCCTCGCAACCTCCGTCATCGCCGGCCGGGCGAGCTTTCCGGCGGCCAAAAGCAGCGCGTCAACTTCGCCCGGGCGCTCGCCGCCGATCCAAAGTTGATCCTTTGCGACGAGATCACCTCGGCGCTCGACACGGTGGTCGCCGCCGCCGTCATCGAGCTGCTGAAGGAATTGCAGCGCGAGCTCGGTCTCTCTTACATCTTCATCAGCCACGATCTCTCCGTGGTGGAGGCGATCTGCGACGAGATCGTCGTGATGTATGGCGGCAAAAAGGTTGAGGACATCACTCCGACCAAGGTCAATGCGCCGCACCACCCTTATTCGCAGTTGCTCTTCTCGTCGGTGCCGAAGCTCGATCCCGCCTGGCTCGATGGCGTCGAGCAGGATCCGGAATTGGTCAGGGCCTATTGCCGGCGCTGAGCGGCATTGCTGGGCAGAACGCCCCCTCATCCGGCCTGCCGGCCGCGTTCTCCCCGCAAGCGGGGCGAAGAAGGCTCGCGGCAGCCGCATACGCAAAACGGAGAGAGGGCTACTGCATGTCTGGACAAAGACATGCAGCCATTCAAAGTGCTACAGTGTTCTTTGCGCGTCTGATAAGACGCGCGGCGCTGCAGGTGGGGCACCTAAAAACCTACATGCGAAACAGGCTGGTCAGCGGCATGTGCGCCTTGACGATCGGCGACTTCAGCACGACAAAGCTGAAATATTTGTCGATGCCCACGTCCATGTCGGTGAGGCGCTCCATGATCGTCTGGTATTCGCCTATCCCGGCCGTGACGAATTTCAAGAGATAGTCGTAGCCGCCGGACACCAGATGGCATTCGATCACCTGGTCGACCTTCTCTATCGCCGCAAGGAAGCGGGCGAAGTCGATCTGCCGGTGGTTCTTCAGCGTGATCTCGGTGAAGACCGTAAGGGTTTGCCCGAGCTTGCTGACGTTGATCTGCGCCGAGTAGCCCTCGATATAGCCCTCCGACTGCAGCTTCTTGACCCGCATCAGGCAAGGACTCGGCGACAGGTTGACCAGCTCGGCGAGTTCCACATTGGTGATGCGGCCATTCTTCTGCAGTTCGTACAGAATCTTGATGTCGATCCGGTCGAGTTTCATCGCACGCGCCTCCCCGCGGTTGTGAGGTCCGAGCCGCAGCAGATTATGCCGCGATGTTCCCGATGATGACCCTAACACATTGCCGTCACGTGTCGATTCCGTTTCGCTTGTTCGCCCTAAGCAGGAAGGACTGTGATCCTCCGGCAAGACAGAATCTTCTGCTGCCGGGTCGCCGGTCTCCGGCAGCGACGCGGCAATAGAATCTGTAGACTGCACTCATAACGGAGACCGACCCATGCCCGCACCGCTGAAACTCGTCGATACATCGCCGGAACTGCCCGAGGCCGCCGATGCCGTGGTGATCGGCGGCGGCATTGTCGGCGTGTTTGCGGCCTATTACCTTGCCCGCCGCGGAATGAAGGTCGCACTCGTTGAGAAGGGACGGATCGGCGCGGAACAGTCGAGTCGCAACTGGGGTTGGTGCCGCCAGCAGAACCGGGACGCCCGCGAAATGCCGATGGCGACGAAGAGCCTCGATCTTTGGGAGCGTTTCGCCGCCGAGAGCGGCGAGGACACCGGTTTCCGCCGCTGCGGGCTGCTCTACCTCAGCAATAGCGAAGAGGAACTGGCCGGCTGGGCACGCTGGCGCGATTTCGCCCGGACCGTCGGCGTCACCACCCATATGCTCGACAGCGCCCAGGCGACCGAGCGCGGCCGCTCAACCGGCAAGCCATGGAAGGGCGGCGTCTTTTCGCCGACCGACGGCACCGCCGATCCGGCAAGCGCGGCACCCGCGGTCGCGCGTGCGATCCTGAAGCTTGGCGGCACCGTGCACCAGTCCTGCGCCGCCCGTGGCATAGAGACAGAAGGCGGTCCCCTATCCGGTGTCGTCACAGAGCATGGCACCATCCGCACGAAAACGGCCGTCCTCGCCGGCGGCGCCTGGGCCTCCTCCTTCTGCCGACAGCTCGGTATCCGCTTTCCGCAGGCCGCTATCCGCTCGTCGATCCTTGCCGTCTCGCCGGGCGCCATCGGCCTTCCGGATGCGCTGCATACGGCCGCTGTTTCGGTGACGCGCCGCGCCGACGGCGGCTATACACTCGCCATCAGCGGCCGCGGCCGCGTCGACCCGACGCCGCAGCAACTCAGGTTCTCGCCGCAATTCCTGCCGATGTTCGTCAAACGCTGGCGCAGCCTGGCGCCAGGCGGGCTTGAGGGCTTCCGCTCCGGCCACGAGACCTTGGCCCGCTGGCGACTTGACGCCCCCACGCCGATGGAGCGCATGCGCATCCTTGATCCCGCGGTCGATAAGGCCACCATTCGCCTCACCCATTCCCGCGCGCTCGACCTCCTGCCTCCCCTGAAGAACACCAGCATCGCCGCCGCATGGGCGGGCTATATCGACAGCACGCCGGACGGGGTCCCGGGCATCGGCGAAATCGCCGCCGTACCGGGTTTCATCCTCGCCGCCGGCTTCAGCGGGCACGGCTTCGGTATCGGTCCGGGCGCCGGCCACTTGATCGCAGACATCGTGACCGGTAACGAGCCGATCGTGGATCCCCGCCCCTACCATCCGGACCGCTTCCGAAAATCCGCCTGGGGTAAAGTCGCTGACTTTTAGATGAGGTCCCCGCATGGGCACCAATCTGGGCAAGCGCCGCTTCCAACATTTTCGCCTAAGCTCGGAAAGGCGCCTGCCGCAACTCTCTGCCAAAGCCCCTATGCGATACAAAACAATCTGCTTCAGCTCGCGGCGAATGCGGCCACTAGTCTCCCCGCTCTCCCCCTATGGTGATTGCGGTACAGGTGTGCCGTGCCGATGCATCCATGAAGCCAAAAATCGAGAGGTCATGCATGAAAACGCTGCTACTTAAGAAGGATGAAGTAAGGCGGCTAATCGGTATGAAAGAAGTCATCGGCGCGGTGGAAGAGGCATACAAAGCCTTTAACAGTGATCAGGTGGAACAACCTGATTATATAGGAATAGATCTCCCGTCGCCTCGTGGGGAAATCGACTTCAAGCTTGGTTACTACAAAGCCAATGAAGTGATCTCCATGAAAGCCTCTTCTGGAGGGTTCATTGATAACCCGACAGCACACGGCGTGCCCAATGGCATGGCGACCATTTTCCTGTTTGATGCCAAGAGCGGTGCGTTGATTTGCGTTATGGATGGAAGCTTGATCCTCGGTCTCAGAACCGGGGCGTCTGGAGCCGTTTCCGTAATGGCACTGGCAAGGAAAAATGCCAGAAGAATCACATCGATCGGGACAGGCAATCAGGCACGAATGCAAATCCGGGCGATCAACGAGATCATGAAGATCGAAGAGATCCACGCATGGGACAGTAATCCGGACACGCTTTCCAAATACAAGACGGATATCGAAAGCGAATTTGGCATTCCTGTAATCATGGCAAACTCCAAAAAAGAAGCCGTTGAGCAGGCCGATATCCTGATTACGACGACCCGCGGGGAAGGGTCGCTTGTGGAAGCGGATTGGGTAAAGCCCGGCGCACACATAGTTGCAATCGGTACAGATCAACAAGGTAAACAAGAACTGGATCCGGAGCTCTTCAGGAACGCAAAAGTAGTCGTCGACTCAATTGCGCAGTGCACCGAAAAGGGCGAGACTTGGCACCCGCTGAATAGAAACATCATCACCAGAGACGACATCCATGGTGAAATCGGCGAGGTATTGCTGGGAAGGAAGCCGGGACGAGAAAGTGATGACGAAATCACGATTTTCGATTCCACGGGGATGGCCATACAAGACAATACGACAGCCAGCAAAATCTATCAGAACGCAATAGCCAATAACGTCGGCACGTTCTTTCAGTTTTTTGAGTGATGACCATGCGCAACTACCCCACCATTCAGGACATCCGTGAGGCCCAGCAACGGCTGAAACCGCACGTCAGGCACACGCCGCTATTGCGTGCGGACAAAATCGAGAAAGCCGCTGGTTGTCAGCTATATCTCAAACCGGAAACCCTGCAGATTACTGGCGCATTCAAAATCCGCGGCGCCCTGAACAAGGCTCTCTCGCTCTCGAGAGAAGAGATCGCAAACGGCATTATTGCGACGTCGTCGGGCAACCATGCCCAAGGGCTTGCTTATGCCGCCAGGA
>NZ_JADYVE010000014.1 GCF_020193655.1 Ensifer sp. IC3342 | reverse complement strand
GGAGAACGTCTTCCAGGAGCTCCCTCAGTTTCGGAATGTCCCATTGCCGATTTCCGAGTTCGTACACCAGCCGCCCTTCGGTGTCGGCGGGGGAGACCTGAAACAGGTCATAGAAGGTCTGGTTCGCCCTGATGACTCTCAGATCCCAGCCGAGCACCAGCAGTCCTTCGCGAACGCTGTCAATCAGCTTTTCCAAGAACTCCCGATGGCCTTCGAGTTCGAACCGGGCTTGCTCGGCTTCCGTTCGATCAGAGACTGTGAGCAGGATCAGTGCCGGCCGCCCATCATCCGCCGTTATTGTTCGGGCGTTCAGGATCATGACTCGCCTCCCGATCTTAGGAAACTTGTGCTCGATCCGATAGCCTTTCACTAGCGTGCGCTCGGGTAGGACCTGTTCCAGAAGCCGGCGCAGCTCGGGAATGTCCCATTGGCCATTGCCCAGCCGGTATATCGGCTGACCGCGCGTTTCCTCGGCTGTGACGCCGAACGTTTCGCAGTATGCGGAGTTGACATCGGCGATGGTGAGATTGGAAGTGAGGATTAACAGCGGCTGGTCAAGCGTCTCGACGATCGCTTCGGCAAGCCCCGCCAAACCGAAGCGCTGCCTTGCGTCACCCGCATTCCCCGCGCTGTCGTTCGCCGCTCATGCTTACAATGTGGCACCTATTTTGCGAGAGTCTAGATAATTGTGGGAGCATTAGGATCTCTCCGCACCTGCCAGAGCTCGAGCGCTGCTTTGGCAGTCAGCACCGGAAATTCCGACCTCTACCTGTGAATGACAGCACTGGGTCGAGAGTACGCCTTCATCAGGGTCGCGGATGGGTGGATCCGGTCATTCGCTGCGTCTTAAACGAACGACAGCTTCGGGCCGAACCGAGCCGTGCGTCCGAAGGCCCCAATGACAGCTCTTGGCGCGAACGCCCTATTGGTGGCTGAGGTGGCTCGCATTCACGTCCTACAAATCGAAGCTGATCTGAACTGCGCCGTTATCCTCCGTCCGGACCAGTGACGACAGCGTGACGCCCAGCAGCCGGACACCCTTCTCGACCGGGAACTCGCTTGCCAGTATCGCTTCGCAGATATCCTCGACCTCACCGATGGAGTCGATCGGCAGGTGTGTCGATCGGCTGCGGGTCGCCTGCCTGAAATCGGCATACTTGATCTTCACGGTTACCGTGCGCCCGCGTATGGAGCTGGCTTCGCAGTAGCGCCAGACCTTCTCGATCAGCGGTGCGAGGCCCGCGATCGCTTCATCCAGGCGATGAATGTCCTTTTGGAAGGTGTCTTCTGCTCCGACGGACTTCCTTACCCGGTCCGGCTTGACCGGACGATCGTCTATGCATCTCGTCGTCTTTCGGTGCTTCCTTTGCCATGTCCATCTCCGGCATGCTCGGACTCAATCAGCCGATCGCGCCGCTTGCAAGAAGACCGGCGGCATCGCGCAAGCGGGTCCGGGGTCTCGTCCATGATCCGATCGCAGCCTATCGCCAGCCGCCGATGCAGTTGGGCTTGGTGAAAATATTTTTTCCGCCTGTGAATTTATTCCCATGCCATTGAACTCTCTCGTGTAAACGAAGACGTGAGCCGATGTTGGCTGACCGTTGGAGTCGGAAGCCACGCCTGCGCCGATTGACACACTAGTAGAATGAGAACAAAAAGGGAACCGTTTGCCATTCCAGCGGTTGGAAAGGTCTCCTTTCAAATTCGTCGATCACATGAAAAACGTGCACAAGCCATTGGCATCAAAGAACTCAGGGAGCGCATCGAGCGCATCAGCGGTGCGGGCTCGCGCAAACGGGAAGTCCTCCCGTTCGCGGTGCGCGACATCGACGATCGGCTGCCCGGAGGCGGGCTTGCATATGGGGCGATCCATGAAGTCGCCGGCGGGGGAGCCGGGGGGCATCGACGGAGCGGCGGCAGCGCTGTTCGTCGCCGGCATTGCGGCCCGCACGAAGGGCAAGATCGTCTGGTGCATGGCGCGCGCCGACCTGTTCGCTCCGGCCCTTGCTCAGGTCGGCCTGCATCCCGATCGGGTGATCTATGTCGAAGCGGACAGGGAAGACGACGTGCTCGCGAGTTTCGAGGAGGCGCTGCGTTTCGGCGGCTGGGAGCCGTCGTCGCCGAGCTCGTTCGATTGCCGATGACGGCCTCCCGGCGTCTTCAACTCGCTGCGGAAAGCTCCGGGACGATGGGCCTCGCGATCCGACGATGGCGGCGGCAGACAGAGGCGTCCGACTTCGGCATGCCGACCGCGGTGACCTTGCCCCCAAGTTTTATCCAGTTTTGAGTTCGCTCCAGCGGTTTTGGGTTGCTGTATTTGGGGTGGTAGCGGCGGGTTGCGGTGCGGAGCCATTCCGGCTGCGCAGCACCGCATCACGTCGCGGGTTGATGGTCTGAGCGAACTCGGCAGGTGTCAGCCAGCCAAGGCCAGAGTGCGGTCGGTGATCGTTGTAATCCCTGCGCCAGTTTGAAAGCGCTGATCGGGCATGGGTCAGTGACGAGAAGAGCGTTTCATTCAAGAACTCGTCTCGTAGCCGCCCATTGAAGCTTTCGATGAAGGCGTTCTGGATCGGCTTGCCCGGCGCAATGTAGTGCCAATCCACCTTGGTCCGGTCCGTCCATCGCAGGATCGCGTTGCTGGTGAACTCGCTGCCGTTGTCACTGACGATCATCCTGGGTTTGCCGCGCTCCTCGATGATCCGGTCAAGCTCACGAGCAACCCGCAGGCCGGAAAGCGAAGTATCGGCGACGAGTGCCAGGCATTCCCTGGAGCAATCGTCGACGACCGTCAGAATCCGGAACCTGCGCCCATCGGTGAGTTGATCCGACACGAAGTCCAGCGACCAACGGTCATTGGCTGCCATCGGGATCAGCATCGGTGCTCGGGTGCCGATCGCTCGCTTGCGGCCGCCGCGCTTGCGCACTGTCAGCTTCTCCTCCCGATAGAGCCGGAAGAGCTTCTTGTGGTTCACAAGATGCCCCTCACGCCTGAGCAGCACATGAAGGCGTCGATAGCCGAAGCGGCGGCGTTCATGCGCCAACGCCTTCATCCGCTCGCGAAGGTCATGGTCGTCGCTGCGTCTGGTTTCGTAACGGATCGTCATCCGGCAAACGCCGATGGCTTTACACGCCCGCCGTTCACTCATCTGATGGTGGCTCATCAGATGAGTGACAGCGTTCCGCTTTGCTGCGGGCGTCACCACTTCTTTCCCAAAAGGTCTTTTAAAGCAGCATTGTCGAGCATCGCGTCCGCCAGCAGCCGCTTCAGCCTCGTGTTCTCGTCCTCCAGCGTCTTCAGCCGCTTGGCTTCGGACACGTCCATGCCGCCGAATTTGGCTTTCCATTTATAAATGCTGGCATCGCTGACGCCGTGCTTGCGGCAAAGCTCCGAGACCGGCGTGCCCGCCTCGTGCTCCTTCAGAATGCCGATAATCTGTTCGTCTGTGAAACGGTTGCGCTTCATTCCCTGGTCCTCTCAATGGGCCAGAGCTTACTTCAAAATGGATTATTTCAACGGGGCAAGGTCAGCGGCGACGACCCGGTGGCGCATTTCAGCGCTGCCGTCCGAGCCGCTGCCGGTCCCCGGCGTCGGTCGGTCGCGTTGGCTGGCGGAACTCATCCGGGTGAAGGCGGGGGAGTGTGCGGCATTGTAATAGGTGCAGCCGGTGTCATGCGATCCAGCTAGTTCCGCACGATCGAAGGCTGCAACTCCCCTCTAACAGGCATACGGACACCCCACGGGTATTTCTTCTCCGCGTTCGCCTCGAACTGGTAGACCACGACGCCGGGGAGATTGCGTTTGTCGTACCTGCGGCCCAGGTTGAACGCGACGCTATTCTGCGCAGCCAGGATCAGATGGATGGTCGTTACGCCCTTACCTTCCAGAAGTTTCGCCGTATCGTAAAACTGCTGAGCAAGCGTGCTCTGCTTCGAGGCGGACCAGTGGGAGGAGGTTACGTCAGACAGCGAGAGACGAACGACGGGATGGTCGAAAGTTGTCTCGATGTTCTCGGATTTCACCAGGTACGATGCGGAGATCGCGAGCACGACCTCGCGAGAACCTCCGATGTCGCCAAGTCCTTCGACCATGAAGCGCTGGCCATCGTCGCCGCCGTCCAGGGATCGCCATTTCTCGCGGGCTCGGTCCCAGTCCATGACGACGATATTTCCCTCGTCATCGAAGATGACCCCCGTCAGGAATGTCATCGGCACCGACGTGAGGCCGCCATAGACGAGCGTGACATCCTGCCGATCGCTCTGCTTCGAGTACTGCTGCACCGACCTGCGGGCGGCATCCACTTCGGGCAGGAGCTCCTGCGGTTCGATGATGACGCCGTCGCGACGCTGCCTGAGATCAAGTGTTATAGAAATGCGGTGTCCGACAATCTCTGTCGGGACCGCAGCCGCGAGGGGAGCGCCGTCGTCCTCTCTAAGGCCGCGCCCCTCGAGAACAATGATCTTCTTCCTATTGCGAAGTTCGTTTTCATAGCTGAAGCGCTTCCAACCCACCCACACGCAGAACACGAAGATGGTTGTGAAAATGGCAACGAGCGACCACTGGATCCATTCCGGTATGGCGCTTGTGGAACCAATTTCAAGCTGCTGGTCGCCGTCAAGCGTCAGTGTCGCCAGCCAGTTTCCCCCAAGAAGAGTGACCAAGATCGCCACACAGCCCGCGGCGATCCTTCCCTCGAACCCTTTGGGCCGGAACATAAATTTCAGGAACTCGCGGAAACTCCAGTCGAGGGTTTCTCTATACATTTCATCCTCTAGCAATCCAGATTCAGATCAACTGGTTGAGGCCAAACTCCGCGCTGGTGGAACGTCGCCGTGACACGTAGTTCATATGGCGAGTCCGACCTCACGATCAGAAGGACGGCGAAGGGGATTGCTCGCTCCCCGTTGACCAGATTCTCCATCGACCTGAGATCGGTGATGCTCGGACATACTGGAAGCTCCGGATGGGAGTGCCATTCGCCCAAGTAGTTGTAGTTGCCGTAGTCGCAGCCTGTTCTCTCGAAGAAGTCGTCGAGAGCTTTATTGTGAAAGGCGTGATCCCTAACGAAATGCGCGCGTTCGCCGGTCAGTTCGTCGATTGAGAAGTCGATGATCTCAAACTGACCAGGCTCGATCTGGCGGGCCATCAGGACACCGCCAATCTCGCGAAGTCCAGCACTAGCCAGATCTGCGCACATCCTTTCTTGGAGCGAACGAGGAAGACCCACTCGAACGATCACGGATGCTCCTCGTTGAACATCTCGGCAAAGAACGGAAAAATGTCCTCACCTGCTGCATCCTCGACCTGCGGATCCCATGGGTCGGCGGGCCGGAAAGCAATGGGCCAAGTGTCGAATGGTGCCGCGAATATCCATTCCTTTGCCATTCCGATCGCATAGGCCGAATACGGAAAGGCGGTCTCTCCGCCCTGGAGGATGTCGATGACGAACCTCGCCGTATGCGCGGCGATGACCGAAACGTCGGCGTCGTCAGCGATGAATGGTGGTCCGCAGTTGCGGTCAAGATCGTATGAGTCTCCTTCGCCGCCATCCCATGGCACGCCACGGTCCTCGCACCAGGACACGATCTCATTTCTAGCTGCCAGCGGCACGGGATCGACATCCGGCCTGGCCCTGGCGACGATGCCGCCGACGCCACCGCCGAAGATCTCGGCCCATACCATGGGCTTACGATGCCGCTTTGCTGCGCCGGCAGACAGGTTGAACGACGTCGCGTTCGCCGTCGCCTCCACGATAAGGTCGCACTCACCGATCACCTCGAGAGTCGATTCCATTGTCGCCGCCGCATCCTGACTTCCGAGGGCCACTCTCCGCGTCACGACGTCGGCGTCGGATACCATGTGCTCTATGCGATCCCTGAGAGCTTCAGCCTTGTGCCAGCCGATCGCACGGGCGTCGAGCTCGTTGCGTACAAGATTGCCGGTAAGGAAAATGTCGTCGTCAACAAGCACGAACTTCCGAAGGCCGGCGCGGGCGAGGGAGGCCGCGACCTTCGAGCCGATAGAGCCGCACCCGACGATCGCGACGCGAGATTTCCCGATAGCCTCGCGGTTCGAAGCCGAGCGACGGACCAACTCCCCTTCTTCGATGATGCGATAAGGAATGAGAAGAGGCATTCCGTCCTTGTTACGGAGGATGTCGAAGGCTGTCTTGCGCCCATTAGCCTCAACGAGGATCAAGAACGTCCAGTCCGGCTTGACCAGCGTTGCCGCAAGTTCGGGCACACTCTTGGCGAGATCCTCCACTACGCCTCCGGGATAAAGAGCGAGGTGGCTCATGTCCTGCTCGGTCCGGAGCAGATAGCCTGTCCGGTTCGCGGCATTCGCTGGCGCAGGCTGGTGCGACTTCCAGAACTCGTTTCCTTCAGCTCCGATCGTTCGAAGGTGGGTTACGCGGTTCATCTGCCGGGCGGTCTCCAGGAGAGAAATCTCGACCATCAGTTCGGGAAGCTTGCCATCTAGTGATGACCAAGCCCCTTGGGGAACCATCAATCGCCAAGACTCGAACCGCAATTCTGCGCCAAGCGAGGGCTTGTGCGCCGACGGTACAGTGGCTGGCGCGTCATCGATCGGCCGCTCTCCTTCAATAAGAGCGTGGGCACTTTCGACCATCATCGCGCCGGTCACCGACGAGTCCCAGTTATCCGGACGCCATTGCAGGCAAAGCTCGCCTCCGGCCCCGTATTGATGTGCAGAAAGTCTCTGCTCCCCGTAAGGGACGACCATCGGCGGCGTGTCCGGAAAGGTCGCTGGATACCGGACGGCGAGGGGGAACTTTTCTCCGCCGTGCGTCACCTCCACGTCCACGCAGAGCTGCAGATCTTCGAGATATTTGAAGCGCACGCCCTTGAGCCAGTCGTGTTCTTCCTGGAGTGCGGCGAACGCGGCTTTCTCAGCTCTCGCCCGGTGCCTGTCAACTAGCCACCAGGTCATGCGTATCCCTGTGGCTTCGTGGGTTGGCGAGCTGCATTCCCGAAGCTCGGCGCCCCGACGGTTCCGGCACCGGCTGCCGAGGCCCCGGTTGCCGCCCGAAGAAGCCTGCTTCCTCCCGTCAGGCGGTCGATCGCGCGGGTCGACAGGGCGTAGCCCATCCGAGGATTGACCGCGTTCGCCATATCCTGGAACGACACCGCACGTGCGGCCGCAGCGAAGTCCGCACGCGCCTGACGAAGCCAAGCGAAGAGGGCCTCGGCCTTTTCCGGTTCCCCCTCCCATTTATCCGCGAAGTTCTCGAGAGGGTCAGTAGGGTTGGCAATCACGTACTTTCCGTCGTCAACGACGATGAACTGATCCATTCTGTCCAGGATCGCGAAAAGCGCTCCGGAGATAGTGTCCTGGTTCTCGTACGCGTGCGCGCCGAGAGTCGTGAGGATAACAGAGATCGGCCGGATATCCGGATTGCGGGCGAACATGTTGTCCCTGTGGCGCTTCAGGATCATGACCGCCGACTGGAGCGGCGTCTTGACCTTGAAGTCTGGTAATTCTTCCACGCTTGCCCGGACACCCTGCTGCTTTAGGTACTCGACCATAGCCCGCTTGCGGCGTTCGAATACGACGGACTGCCTGGAAGCAAACCAGTTCGAGTATCCCTTGGGATTCGAGCGCGGCCAGTCTTCGGTTATCTGCCTATAGTTCGGCAGGCGCCTGTCCGTAATCGAGATCGCGGTCTTTGCCCAGTGGGCATCAAACTTCCGCATCTCGAGGAGGCGACGCTGCTGATCGGCGTTCGGAATCGCCGGAACTATATCCATGTGGAACTGGGCGCCGTCGGCGTAGTCAAGGATCCAGCACCGGTTCCCTTCCCGAACTGGGTTAGACATGCGCTGGGCGTCGTGATAGGCCTTCACCTCGACGCCAAGCATGCGCTTGAGCTCCTGTTGGGATTTGTCAATCTTCGTCAGAAGGCGGAGCTCGCATACGGAATCAATATCGTATTCCTCGTCTTCGGTAAGAGGACGGATCGCGGTGCCCAGTCTGAACGATCCCTGACAGTAGACCGTGGGGTCGTACTGGCGGACGGTGCTAAGAGGACGATGCAACCACTCGCCCAGTGACTGGTAGCTTTTCTCTGCCTGCTCGTAGCGATGGTCCGGGATTTCCAGCTCCGCCACCAGAGCCTCCAGGAACGCCTCAATCGTATTGACATGCACATTCATGACTTCAGACCTCGTGACTACGCGTGAACCTGGAAGACTGATTCCAACTATGGCGCTTGTTTCTTGGTTTGTTCCTCTGAGTACTTTCAGGCGGCTTAACCGCCTGAAAGTTTGTCTGTTTGGGGCCAATTTATGCGTTGGCCAGTTGTGACTTCCGAGATGGCCCGTACAGGGCCGCTTTGGCCAGTACTAGGATCGGTTTCTCACCCGGCTCCTTGGTCCGAGCCCCACTCGTTACTTGGACGCCAATCTGCGGGCGCCAGGTGGCAGCGAGTTTTGTGTCACGAAAGTGGCGCTGTGCCATAATCCTTGTCGCGCCACAACCCAAGCAGTCGGGACTCAGCTGCAGCCGCTCGTCGCGCCGCAGGTGTCGCACTTCTCACACGTGCCATTCCGGACCATCGTGAAGTTCTGGCACTCGGAGCACATGTTGCCGGTGTAGCCCTGCATGATCGAGCGGGCGCGGCGTTCGGCTTCGACCTTCTTGGCGTCGGCTTTTGCCGAAGCGGCTTCGGCGGCGGCCTTGTCGGAGAAGAGGGCGGTTACGTCCTGTTCCGATTCGGCCGCGATGTCCTCGGCGAGCTCGGCGGCGCGCTCTTCATAATCGCGCTTGAACGCTAGGACTTCCGATGCAACCGCCGCTACCGCCGGTTCCAACTTGCGGGCGGTGTTGCCGGCGATCGAAGTGACCGTGGCACCACCGGACGCTCGCGCCGGTGCGGCGGTCGAGGCTCCCTTCGGCTCGGAGAGTTGGCGATCGGCCGTGCCGCCGACGATCGTCGGCTTGTATCCGCGGGTCCATCCAGTCGACACAAGATTGGTCTTGCCTTCCTGAATGCCGCGGCCGAGTGCGGTGTTGCCGAAGTCGGACGTGTCGACATGGGCAAGATCGTGGCGGCCGAGATAGGAGACGGCGAGTTCGCGGAACACGTAGTCGAGGATCGACGTCGCGTTCTTGATCGCGTCATTGCCCTGGACCATGCCGGCGGGCTCGAACTTGGTGAAAGTGAAGGCCTCCACATATTCTTCGAGCGGCACGCCATATTGCAGGCCGAGCGAGATGGCGATGGCGAAGTTGTTCATCATCGCTCGGAAGGCGGCACCTTCCTTGTGCATGTCGATGAAGATCTCGCCCAAGCGGCCATCGCCGAATTCGCCGGTGCGGAGATAGACCTTGTGGCCGCCGACGATCGCCTTCTGGGTGTATCCCTGGCGGCGGTTCGGCAGTTTCTCCCGAGCGCGGACGACCTTTTCGATCACGCGCTCGACGATCTTCTCGGTGACGGCAACTGCCTGGGCGGCCGCCGGGGCCTGCATCAGCTCTTCAATCGCTTCCTCTTCCTCATCGTCCTCGATCAGCGAGGCGTTCAGCGGCTGCGACAGCTTCGAGCCGTCACGGTAAAGCGCATTGGCCTTCAGCGCGAGTTTCCAGGAGAGCATGTAGGCGTTCTTGCAATCCTCGACGGTCGCCTCGTTCGGCATGTTGATCGTCTTGGAGATCGCGCCGGAGATGAACGGCTGGGCGGCCGCCATCATGCGGATGTGGCTTTCGACCGAAAGATAGCGCTTGCCGATCTTGCCACAGGGGTTGGCGCAATCGAACACCGGCAGGTGCTCGGCCTTGAGGAACGGTGCGCCTTCCAGCGTCATCGCGCCGCAGACATGGATGTTGGCGGCTTCGATGTCCTTCCGCGAGAAGCCCAGGTGCTCGAGCAGGTTGAAGTCCATCGAGGCAAGCTGCTCGTCGGTGACCTTCAGCGTGCCCTTAAGGAAATCGGTGCCAAGCGTCCATTGGTTGAAGACGAACTTGATGTCGAAGGCGGACTTCAGCGCAGCGTTGACGCCCTCGATTTTCTCATCGGTGAAGCCCTTGGCCTTGAGCGTCGCCGGGTTGATCGCCGGCGCCTGGTTGAGGTTGCCGTGGCCGACGGCGTAAGCCTCGATCTCGGCGATCTGGCTTTCCGAGTAGCCGAGGGTGCGCAGCGCGTCCGGAACGGCGCGGTTGATAATCTTGAAATAGCCGCCGCCGGCGAGCTTCTTGAACTTGACCAGCGCGAAGTCCGGCTCAATGCCCGTGGTGTCGCAATCCATGACGAGGCCGATCGTGCCGGTCGGTGCGATAACGGTTGCCTGGGCGTTGCGATAACCGTGTTTCTCGCCGAGTTCCACGGCCTTGTCCCAGGCGCTCTTGGCGTGGGCGATCAGGTCCTGGTCCGGGCAATCGGGGTGGACGAGCGCCACCGGGTTGACCGAAAGGCTTTCATAGCCCGTGGTTTCGCCGTAGGCCGCACGGCGATGATTGCGCATGACGCGCAGCATGTTGTCGCGGTTCGGGGCGAAGCCCGGGAAGGGGCCGAGCTTGGCCGAGATTTCGGCCGAAGTGGCATAGGCAATGCCGGTCATGATTGCGGTCAGCGCACCGGCGATAGCACGGCCTTCGGCCGAGTCGTAGGGAATGCCTGATGACATCAGCAGGCCGCCGATGTTGGCGTAGCCGAGGCCAAGCGTGCGGTATTCATAGGAAAGCTCAGCGATCTCACGGGACGGGAACTGCGCCATCATCACCGAGATTTCGAGAACGATCGTCCAGAGGCGGACGGCATGCTCGTAGTCGCCGATGTTGATCCGCTTGGTGGCGGCGTCCTTGAACTGCATCAGGTTCAGCGAGGCGAGGTTGCAGGCCGTGTCGTCGAGGAACATGTATTCCGAGCATGGGTTCGATGCGCGGATCTGACCGGCAGCCGGGCAGGTGTGCCAGTCGTTCATCGTCGTGTTGAAGTGCAGGCCCGGATCCGCCGACGCCCAGGCGGCGTAGGAGATCGACTCCCAGAGGTCGCGGGCCTTCAGCGTCTTCAGAACGCGGCCGTCCTTGCGGGCGGTCAGGTTCCATTCGCCATCGGCCTCGACGGCACGTAGGAAATCATCCTTGATCGAGACGGAGTTGTTGGAGTTCTGGCCGGAGACGGTCAGGTAGGCCTCCGAATCCCAGTCCGTGTCGTAGGTCTTGAACTCGATGTCCTTGTAGCCCTGGCGCGCGAACTGGATGACGCGCTTGACGTAGTTTTCGGGAACCAGCGCGTGCTTGGCGGCGCGGATCTCGCGCTTCAGCGCCGGGTTCTGCTTCGGGTCGAAGCAGGCGTCGTCAGTGCCGTCGCAATTGACGCAGGCCTTCATGATCGCCTTCAGGTGCTTTGCGACGATCTTGGAGCCGGTGACGAGCGCGGCGACCTTCTGCTCTTCCTTGACCTTCCAGTTGATGTATTCCTCGATATCCGGATGGTCGATGTCGACGACGACCATCTTGGCGGCGCGGCGAGTCGTGCCGCCCGACTTGATCGCGCCGGCGGCGCGGTCGCCGATCTTCAGGAAGCTCATCAGCCCGGAGGATTTGCCGCCGCCCGAAAGCTTTTCCCCTTCGCCGCGCAGATGCGAGAAGTTCGAGCCGGTGCCGGAGCCGTATTTGAAGAGGCGCGCCTCACGCACCCAGAGGTCCATGATGCCGCCCTCGTTGACGAGGTCGTCGGCAACCGACTGGATGAAGCAGGCATGCGGCTGCGGATGCTCGTAAGCGGACTTGGACTTCGTCAGCTTGCCGGTGAAGGGATCGACATAGAAGTGGCCCTGGCCGGGGCCGTCGATGCCGTAGGCCCAGTGCAGGCCGGTGTTGAACCATTGCGGCGAGTTCGGCGCGACGCGCTGGGTGGCAAGCATATAGGCGAGTTCATCGCGGAAAGCGGCTGCGTCTTCCTCCGTGTCGAAATAGCCGCCCTTCCAGCCCCAGTAGGTCCAGGTGCCGGCCAGGCGATCGAAAACCTGGCGCGCATCCGTCTCGGAGCCGTACTGCTCATCCTTCGGCAGTGCCTTCAGCGCATCCGTGTCGGGCGCCGAGCGCCACAGGAAAGAGGGCACGTCGTTTTCCTCGACACGCTTCAGCTTCGCCGGCACGCCCGCCTTGCGGAAATACTTCTGCGCGAGAATGTCCGCGGCAACCTGAGAGAACTGTGCGGGAACATCGATGTTCTCGAGGCGGAAGACGATCGACCCATCCGGGTTCTTGATTTCACTCGTCGCCTTGCGGAAATCGATCTCGGCGTAGGCGGATTGCCCGGCCTTTGTGAAACGGCGTTCGATCTTCATTGTCCCGTGTCCTTTGTTGCCATGCGCCTAGGCGCAAATATCCCCGCCCGGCCGCGGGGTTCCGCAGCCAGCTCCAGCTTCCGTCATTTGAAGGAAACCCATGCCCTGGGTCATCCTGTATCTTGTGGTGATGCTGGCTGCAAACACTAAATATAGTATTAACAAGTCATTTATGCCAGCCTGAATGTTGTCCCAACGGCCCGAAAATCGCACAAAACTTCCCTGCCGCGGCCACACGGATCATCCGTGCCGATCGCATGCCAGGACCGACGATTTGGGGAGATGAACCGGCCTATTAACTTCCCGGTCCGCCGCCGTCGCAACGTGAAATCCATTAACCGTGAATCGGCGTGGGGCGTCAAGGGGTGGTTTGTGACGGAAGTTTGAGCGCTATATGTTGTGTGGATCGACTGTGGAAAACGGGGACATTGGTCAATCCGTTGAAAATCAGGGACTTCAGCAGGTTGCCTGCGACGATGCCGCAACGGCAGGCGCCAGATCAAAATTTTCAAGGGTAAAAAAGCAGATGAACGCTGTGCCGTAGCGCTACCCGCGATTGCAAAGACAGTCTGGATGTGACGCGCGCTTGGTGATTCGGCTGGGCCGCAACATCGATGAGGCCGCACCATGGCGATTTGAGAACGCGCCACTGCATCCAGCGTCACCGTGGCGGTCTCGGCCGCAACAAATCTACCTGTGCTCGGCGCTACGCCGTTCGAGATAGCGGCGGAGCGGGCTAACTTACCCGCTTCTGCAACTCCCTTGCGCCATTCGGCGCGTTGACCTTGCCCGAGGTAATGAAGAAGGCAAAGACGTCGCGCGGCGTCGTATCCGCCTTGCGATCCGGCGCACTTTTTTCAAGCCCTTCCGGTTCGCCGCCTGCCGCAAAGGTTTTCAGCCGCTCGGCCCAGAGATCCAGTCCCTCGGGCGGATAGCAGGTCTTTATGTCATCGCTGCCTCTCTGCAGCCTCACATAGACGAAATCCGCCGTGACGTCGGCGATCATCGGATAGTCGGCATGTTCGGCGAGCACGACCGCCACGTTGTATTTGTTCAAAAGCTCGATGAAGTCGGGTGCCTGGAAGGACGCATTGCGGACCTCGACCACATGGCGAAGTTTTAGCCCATCCTGCTTTTCAGGAAGGAGCTTGAGAAATCCTTCGAAATCCTCCGGCTCGAACTTCTTGGTCGGCGCGAACTGCCAGAGAATAGGACCGAGATGATCGCCCAGTTCGGTCAGCCCCTGGGTCAAGAATCTCTCCATCGATTCACCGGCTTCCGCGAGAACCTTGCGATTCGTCACGAAGCGGCTGGCCTTCAGCGAGAAGATAAAATCGTCCGGGACCTCCGCCGCCCACCGGGCAAAGGTTTCCGGTTTCTGCGAACTGTAATAGGTGCCGTTGATCTCGATCGTGCGCAGCTCCTTGCCGGCGAATTCGAGCTGCCGTTTTTTCGGGAGGTCGGAAGGATAGAACGTGCATTCCCAGGGCTCGAAGGTCCAGCCGCCGATGCCGACGCGGATTTTACCGGATTTTGTCATCGTCTCCTCCTCAGGCCCTTCCGGGCGATTCATCTCGTCTGCCGCCAACCCCCTCGACGACTCCGCGCAATCAGCGTCGCCGGACCCGGTCAGCACGGCCACCCGTTTCCGGGCGAGCATCGGTCCGAAAGGAGCGCCGCGTTCCACGCTCCCGGCAATTGTCGGAGATGCGGATCGGCCGCGAGCCGGTCACTCTGCGGCCTCGACCTTCTTGACCGGCCGACGCTCCAACAGCTCTTTCAGGAATTGTCCGGTGTAGGAGCGGGGCTCCTTCACCACGTCTTCCGGCGTACCCTTGGCGATCACTTCGCCACCGCCGTCACCGCCTTCGGGGCCGAAGTCGATGATCCAGTCGGCGGTCTTGATGACCTCCAGATTGTGCTCGATGACCACGACCGAATTCCCTTGGTTGACGAGCTCATGCAGAACTTCAAGAAGTTTCGCTACATCGTGGAAATGCAGCCCTGTTGTCGGCTCATCGAGGATGTAGAGGGTGCGGCCGGTCGAGCGCTTGGACAGCTCCTTGGCGAGCTTCACGCGCTGCGCCTCGCCGCCCGAAAGCGTATTCGCCTGCTGGCCGACCTTGATATAGCCAAGGCCCACCTGATTCAGTGTCACCAGCTTGTCGCGCACCGACGGAACGGCCGAAAAGAACTCGACGCCTTCCTCGACCGTCATGTCGAGCACGTCGGCGATCGACTTGCCCTTGAAATGCACGTCGAGCGTTTCGCGATTGTAGCGCTTGCCGTGGCAGACGTCGCAGGTGACATAGACGTCCGGGAGGAAGTGCATCTCGATCTTGATGACGCCGTCGCCCTGGCAGGCTTCGCAGCGGCCGCCCTTGACGTTGAACGAAAAGCGTCCCGGCTGGTAGCCGCGTGCCTTCGCCTCGGGCAGTCCTGCGAACCAGTCGCGAATCGGCGTGAAGGCACCGGTATAGGTCGCCGGATTCGAGCGCGGGGTGCGGCCGATCGGCGACTGGTCGATATCGATCACCTTGTCGATATGCTCAAAGCCGTCGATGCGGTCGTGTTCCGCCGGGTTTTCGCGTGCGCCCATGATGCGGCGCGCGGCCGCCTTATAGAGAGTTTCGATGAGGAAGGTCGACTTGCCGCCGCCGGAAACGCCTGTGACCGCGGTGAAGACACCAAGCGGGATCGAGGCCGTAACATCCTTCAGGTTGTTAGCCCGCGCGCCTACGACCGTGATTTCCTTCTTCTTTTTTGGCTTCCTCCGCTCGCTCGGTACGGCAACGGCGAGTTCGCCGGAGAGGTATTTTCCGGTGAGCGACTTCGGATTGGCCATGATGTCTGACGGGGCGCCTTCCGCGACGATCTCGCCGCCGTGGATGCCGGCCGCCGGACCGATATCGACGACGTAGTCGGCCGTCAGGATCGCGTCCTCGTCATGCTCCACGACAATGACAGTGTTGCCGATGTCGCGCAGATGCCGGAGCGTGTCGAGCAGGCGGGCATTGTCGCGCTGATGCAGGCCGATCGACGGCTCGTCGAGCACGTAAAGCACGCCGGTCAGTCCGGAACCGATCTGGGAGGCAAGCCGGATCCGTTGGCTTTCCCCACCGGAAAGCGTCCCGGAATTGCGAGAGAGGCTGAGATATTCAAGCCCGACATCGTTGAGGAAGCGCAGCCGCTCGCGGATCTCCTTGAGGATGCGCACGGCAATCTCGTTCTGCTTGGCGTTGAGGTGTTCCGGCAAGGCATCGAACCAGTCGCGGGCGACGCGGATCGACATGTCCGTGACCTCGCCGATGTGCAGCTTGTTGATCTTGACGGCAAGCGCCTCCGGCTTCAGCCGATAACCGGCACAGGCCGGGCAGGGAGCTGCCGACATGAAGCGCTCGATCTCCTCGCGCGCCCAGGCGCTGTCGGTCTCCTTCCAACGGCGCTCGAGATTGGGCACGATTCCTTCGAAGGTTTTCGTGGTGTTGTAGGAACGCGCACCGTCTTGATAGTGGAAGACGATCTTTTCCTCCGTGCCATGCAGGATGGCCCGCTGCGCCTCCCCGGAAAGTTCGCTCCAGCGATTGCCGAGCTTGAAACCGAAGGTCTTGCCCAGCGCTTCCAGCGTTTGATTGTAATAGGGCGAGGACGATTTCGCCCACGGAGCTATCGCGCCGTCGCGCAAGGTCCGGTTCGGCTCAGGAACGATCAACGCCTCGTCGATCTTCTGCTGGCTGCCGAGCCCATCGCAGGTCGGGCAGGCGCCGAACGGATTGTTGAACGAAAAGAGGCGCGGCTCGATCTCGGGAATGGTGAAACCTGAGACCGGGCAGGCGAATTTTTCCGAAAACAGCACCCGCTCGTGCGTCTCGTTCAGGGACTTGTTGGCGGAGCCGCCAGCCGCGGTCTCCTCCGGCGGCAGCGGCTTGTCGGCGAATTCGGCGATCGCCAGGCCATCGGCAAGCGTCAGGCAGGTTTCGAGGCTATCGGCAAGACGCGTGGCAAGATCCGGCCGCACCACGACACGGTCGACGACCACATCGATATCGTGCTTGTACTTCTTGTCGAGCGCCGGCACGTCGGCGATTTCATAAAACTGGCCATCCACCTTGACGCGCTGGAAGCCCTTCTTCATCAGCTCGGCGAGTTCCTTCTTGTATGCGCCCTTACGGCCGCGCACGAGCGGCGCGAGGATATAGAGACGCGTACCCTCGCCGAATTCCAGCACGCGATCGACCATCTGGCTGACAGTCTGGCTCTCGATAGGCAGGCCGGTGGCCGGCGAATAGGGCAGGCCGACGCGCGCGAAAAGCAGGCGCATATAGTCATAGATCTCGGTGACAGTGCCGACCGTCGAGCGCGGGTTGCGCGAAGTCGTCTTCTGCTCGATCGAGATCGCCGGCGACAGGCCATCGATCTGGTCGACATCCGGCTTCTGCATCATTTCGAGGAACTGGCGGGCATAGGCCGAAAGACTCTCGACATAACGACGCTGGCCTTCGGCGTAGATCGTATCGAAGGCGAGTGAGGATTTCCCGGATCCGGAAAGCCCGGTCATCACGATGAGCTTGTTGCGCGGCAGATCAAGGTCGATGCCCTTGAGGTTATGCTCACGCGCACCGCGAATGGAGATGGTCTTGAGTTCGCTCATCGGAAGCCAGCTTTGCATGTCGTTGAAAGCCCCCTATGTAATGACGACAACGCCTATGTCGAGGCGCAATCAGCACAGAGGTGGCTCAATTGCGATTCGGTTGACAGGATAATAGGGAAATACTAGAACAAAAAAAGAACAAATGGCAGATGTAATCTTACAAATCAGCTGTGGATTATGCGTGATACGGGGCGTATCGGCGGCGGCGGGCCGCTAAGATGCGCGTTCTTGAAATATTGGAGAGCCGGGCCGGCGGTTCGGCGGAAAGCACGGGAAAAGCGATATGGCTGGTAGCGTCAACAAGGTGATCTTGATCGGAAATGTCGGGGCCGACCCGGAAATCCGGCGCACGCAGGATGGCCGCCCGATCGCCAACCTGCGCATCGCCACCTCGGAAACCTGGCGCGACCGCAACAGCGGAGAGCGCCGCGAGAAGACGGAATGGCATAATGTCGTCGTCTTCAACGAGGGCCTCTGCAAGGTGGTCGAGCAATATGTGAAGAAGGGCGCCAAGCTCTACGTCGAAGGCCAGTTGCAGACCCGCAAGTGGCAGGACCAGAACGGCAACGACCGCTACACGACCGAGGTGGTGCTGCAAGGCTTCAACTCGACGCTGACGATGCTGGACGGTCGCGGCGAGGGCGGCGGCTCCGGTGTCAGCCGCGGCGGCGGCAACGATTACGGTGGCGGCTATGAGGACTACGACCAGCCGCGCCAGTCCTCGGGTGGACGCTCCGGAGGCCAGGGCGGTCAGAGCGGCGGCAACTTCTCGCGCGATCTCGATGACGACATTCCGTTCTGATGGTTGCCGCTCCGGGCGGCCTACCCTTTGGCTGAAAGCAGGAAAAGCCGGTCCCAGGGACCGGCTTTTTGCGTATTAACCCTCCCTGCGGTTGGGCGGTACCGGTGCAACTGCCGACCTTCGGCCCTCCATCGGAAGTGCGCTACGCCAGGAAAGCCGACCGCACGCCATCGACGACGAACTGCACCGCCAGTGCAGCCAGGATGACACCGAGGAGGCGCGTCAGGATCGCCCGTCCCGTGACTCCGAGAAATCGGTCGATGCGGTCGGCGATCACGAGTGCCAGAAACAAGAGCGCCATCGACGCAGCGATGACAATGAGGAGCTGGACGCGGTCGATGACGGAAGGAAACGAACTGCCAAGCAGGATCGTGGCTGAAATCGCGCCCGGACCGGCGATCAAAGGCAGGGCGAGGGGAAAGACGGCGATGTTGTGAATATGGTCCTTGGTGACCGCGGCTTCGCCGGTCTTTTCCTTCCGCTCCTGACGCCTCTCGAAGATCATTTCGAAGGAAATCCAAAAGAGCAGCAGACCGCCGGCAATGCGGAAGGCGCCAATCGAGATGCCGAGCAATCCGAGAATTCCGTCACCGAAGAGGGCGAAAGCGGCAAGGATGAAAAACGCGATCATCGAGCCGCGGGTGGCGACTTGAAAACGCTCCTGGCGGCTCAAACCCACGGTAAGGCTTAGGAAGATCGGCGCAAGACCTGGCGGATCGAGCGTGACAAGCAGGGTTGTCAGTGCATTGATCAAAAGATCGACATTGAACATCCGTATCCCCTTCCGGATTGCTACCCCAGGTTTTCCCGGTGGCGTGGATGCATTGTTAGGCAAGCGCGGCGAGCTTGGAAAGGGGCGACTAGCCAAAGGTCGATCAATGGCTTAAACCAGCTTCGACGCGCGGATTGTGGCGTTGATCGTCAGGGCCATGGGCGCGCAGAGGCGGCGTGCGCGGATCTCATCAGATTTCCGGGCGAATGCCCTAGAAAAGCCTGTTCTGGCGGCAAAAGACTGTTCACAACCAACTGCAAAAATTGGCGCTTAGAGCCGCATTCGGCTATAAAAAACCGACTGATTCTGAACAAAGATCGTGATCAACATTGACTGAACAAAGCAATCCCGGCGGCGGAAAGACTCCGCCAGGCATCGAGCCGATTTCCATCATCGAGGAAATGCAGCGGTCCTATCTCGATTACGCCATGAGCGTGATCGTTTCCCGCGCACTTCCCGATGTGCGCGACGGTCTGAAACCCGTTCACCGGCGCATCCTCTACGGGATGAGTGAACTCGGCATCGACTGGAACAAAAAATACGTCAAGTGCGCCCGCGTCACCGGTGACGTGATGGGTAAATATCACCCTCACGGCAACATGGCGATCTATGACGCACTGGCGCGCATGGCGCAGGACTGGTCGCTGCGATTGCCGTTGATCGACGGCCAGGGCAATTTCGGTTCCGTCGACGGCGATCCGCCGGCAGCCGAGCGTTATACAGAGTGCCGGCTGCAGAAAGCGGCGCATTCGCTGCTCGACGATCTCGACAAGGAAACGGTCGATTTCCGCGACAACTACGACGGCACGCTGCATGAGCCGGTCGTCGTCCCGGCGAAATTCCCGAACCTTCTTGTGAACGGCGCAGGCGGTATTGCCGTCGGCATGGCGACGAACATCCCGCCGCACAATCTCGGCGAAGTCATCAACGGCTGCATCGCGCTGATCGACGATCCAGCGATCGAATTGCCGGAACTGATGCAAATCATTCCCGGGCCGGATTTCCCGACCGGCGCGCTGATCCTCGGTCGCTCGGGCATTCGCCAAGCCTACGAGACCGGTCGCGGCTCCGTCATCATGCGCGGACGCGCCCATATCGAACCGATGCGCGGCGATCGCGAGCAGATCATCATCACCGAAATTCCCTATCAGGTAAACAAGGCGACGATGATCGAGAAGATGGCCGAACTGGTGCGCGAGAAGCGCATCGAAGGCATCTCGGACCTGCGTGACGAATCCGACCGCCAGGGCTACCGCGTCGTCATCGAACTGAAGCGCGACGCCAATGCCGAGGTCATCCTCAACCAGCTCTACCGCTATACGCCGCTGCAGACCTCGTTCGGCTGCAACATGGTGGCGCTCAACGGCGGCAAGCCGGAGCAGATGACGCTGCTCGACATGCTGCGTGCTTTCGTCTCATTCCGCGAGGAAGTCGTTAGCCGGAGAACAAAATACCTGCTGCGCAAGGCGCGCGAGCGCGCGCATGTGTTGGTCGGTCTCGCGATCTCGGTTGCCAATATCGACGAAGTCATCAAGCTGATCCGTCACGCGCCCGATCCCCAGACGGCCCGCGAGCAGTTGATGGAGCGCCGCTGGCCGGCGCATGACGTCGATGCTCTGATCCGCTTGATCGACGATCCACGTCACCGCATCAACGAGGACGGCACCTACAACCTGTCGGAAGAGCAGGCCCGCGCCATCCTCGACCTGCGCCTGCAGCGTCTGACCGCGCTTGGCCGCGACGAAATCAGCGACGAACTCAACAAGATCGGCGAGGAAATCAAGGACTACCTCGATATCCTCTCGTCGCGCTTGCGCATCATGGCCATCGTCAAGCAGGAACTGGAAGCCGTCCGTGACGAGTTCGGAACGCCGCGCCGCACCGAGATCGCCGAAGGCGGTCCGGATATGGATGACGAAGACCTGATCGCCCAGGAGGACATGGTCGTCACCGTATCCCATCTCGGCTACATCAAGCGTGTGCCGCTGACGACCTATCGGGCACAGCGCCGCGGCGGTAAGGGACGCTCCGGCATGGCAACGCGGGACGAGGATTTCGTTACCCGGCTGTTCGTTGCAAACACCCATACGCCGGTGCTGTTCTTCTCGTCGCGCGGTATAGTCTACAAGGAGAAGGTTTGGCGGCTGCCGATCGGGACGCCGCAATCGCGTGGCAAGGCGCTGATCAATATGCTGCCGCTTGAACCCGGCGAACGCATCACCACGATCATGCCGCTGCCCGAGGACGAAACGACCTGGGAAAACCTGGACGTCATGTTCTCGACCACGCGCGGCACGGTCCGCCGCAACAAGCTCTCGGACTTCGTCCAGGTCAACCGCAACGGCAAGATCGCGATGAAGCTCGATGAGGAGGGCGACGAAATCCTGTCTGTCGACACCTGCACCGAGCTCGACGATGTGCTGCTGACGACGGCCCTCGGCCAATGTATCCGCTTCCCTGTCTCCGACGTGCGCGTCTTCGCCGGCCGCAATTCGATCGGCGTACGCGGGATTTCGCTCGGCGACAACGACCGGATTATCTCGATGGCGATCGTCGGCCATGTCGATGCCGAGCCTTGGGAGCGTGCGGCCTATCTGAAGCGCGCGGCGGCCGAGCGTCGCACGACGAACGGCGAGGAAGAGGAAATCGCACTGGTCGGCGAAGAAGTCACCGACGGCGGCGAGCTGTCCAACGAACGTTACGAGGAACTGAAGGCACGCGAGCAGTTCGTGCTGACGGTCTCCGTGAAAGGCTTCGGCAAGCGTTCCTCCTCCTACGATTTCCGCACATCCGGCCGGGGCGGCAAAGGCATTCGCGCAACCGACACGTCGAAGACGGCGGAAATCGGCGAACTGGTCGCCGCATTCCCAGTCGAGCTCAACGATCAGATCATGCTCGTCTCCGACGGCGGTCAGCTCATACGCGTGCCCGTCAACGGCATCCGCCTGGCCAGCCGCGCAACGAAGGGCGTTACGATCTTCTCGACGGCCAAGGATGAGAAGGTCGTCTCGGTCGAGCGGATCAGCGAGCCGGATGGCGAGGACGAGGTTGTGGAAGCGGCGCTTGGCGAGGTTGTCGCTCCGGAGCCACCTGAAGCTTCTGAAGACTGAGTGGCCTACAAGACTTGAAAGCCCGCCCTTGCCGGCGGGCTTTTTCGTTGACATCCATCCGTTGGCTTATTGCCGGATATAGGCTTTGAGTCCCTTGGCCAACGCGTCAAATGTAACACGGCAGCGCGGGCTCGCGCGCAGGTTTTCGTGCATCACGAGCCAAGTTTCGAGCTTCACCTCGAAGGCGTCGGCAAGCACATGGACAAGCTGAGGATCGCGGGTTGCAAGGGCGTTCTGGCAGATGCCGATGCCGAATCCGGCGCGGATCGCCGCGAGCTGCGCGACATTGCTGTCGGTCTTCAATGCAAATCGCGCTGACGGCAAGTTCGGCGTCCTTGCCATGATGGCGCGGATTGCGGCGGTTTGCCGATCGAAACCGATCAGGCTGTGTCGGGTGAGATCATCGATCGTTTCAGGTACGCCGCGACGGTCGAGATAGGACTGATGCGCGTGGAAGCCGAGCGGCACCGCGCCGATATGAAGAGCGACTAGCGCATCCTGCTCCGGTCTGACCATGCGCACGGCGATATCGGCCTCCTGGCGCAAAAGATCCTCGACGGCGTCCGATGCGGAAAGCTCGATGGAGAGGTCCGGATATTCTTGGTTGAGTTCGGCAAGGATCGGCGGCAAGACCTCGACGCCGATCACCTCGCTGGCGCTGACGCGCACGGTTCCGCCAATCGCGCCATGCTGCCCGGAAGCAGCGCGGAGCAGGGCGGACGAACTGGCGGCCATGGTCTCGGCATAGGGCTTAAGCTCCAGGGCTGCGTCGGTCGGCAGCAACCCCTGCGGCGAGCGCGTGAACAGCGGGAAACCGACGGCTTCTTCCAACGCGTCGATGTGACGGCCCACGGTCGGCTGAGTCAGCCCAAGTTCGCGCGCTGCCGCCGACAGCGACCCTTCGCTCAGCACCATTAGAAAGGTGCGATAAAAATCCCAGCTCGGCTCAGCCTCGTTCATAAATTTAAGTATAGCTGCCATAGCTATTTAGACAATTCCGTTTGGCCTGAATACCGACGATCCTCAACTCCATCCAAGACGATGGAGAGAGACATGACGGAAACGCAGGACAAGACGGGAACGGCGCTCGTGCTGGGCGCAACCGGCGGGATAGGCGGCGAGGTCGCCCGCGGTCTTCACCTTCGCGGATGGACGGTCCGAGCATTGAACCGGGACGCAGCGAAGGCGTCCAAAACAGCGCCGGCCTTCGAATGGATCCAGGGCGACGCGATGAACGCGGCCGACGTGAGAGCTGCAGCCGAGGGCGCAGCAGTCATCATTCACGCGGTCAATCCACCCGGCTATCATAACTGGGCCAAATTCGTAGTGCCGATGCTCGATAACACGATCGCCGCCGCCAAGTCTGTCGGTGCGCGCGTCGTCCTGCCCGGTACGATCTACAATTTCGGACCAGATGCGTTCCCCGTGCTTGACGAAGATGCGCCACAGAACCCGCGAACGGAAAAGGGCGCCATCCGCAGAGAAATGGAAGCAAGGCTGAAGGCTGCGTCCGAAGCCGGTGTTCGTGTCATTATTCTGCGTGCAGGGGACTTCTTTGGCCCGGGCGCCGCCAACAACTGGTTCTCTCAAGGCTTGGTGAAGCCCGGAAGACTGCTTACGGCGATCAGCTATCCCGGGAAGAAGGGAACTGCCCACCAATGGGCCTATTTGCCGGATGTCGCGGAGACGATGATCAGGCTGATCGAGCGGGCGGAGAGCCTTCCGCCATTTGCGGTCTACCATATGCGCGGCTTCTTCGATGACGACGGCACCAGGATGATTGCGGCCATCAGACGCGCAGTCGGGAAGCCTGGACTCAAGGTCAAAAGGTTTCCCTGGTGGCTCGTGACCTTTGCGTCGCCCTTCGTGCCGCTTTTCAAGGAGCTCAGGGAAATGCGCTATCTTTGGCGCGAGCCGCTTGAGATGCGGAATGATCGGCTGATAGCCACCCTCGGTGAGGAACCGCTGACGGAGATAGACGACGCAGTTACGGCAACTCTCGCCTCGCTCGGTTGCCTTCCGCGGGATTGCGGAAAGCGGTTGTCGACCGCGCCGGGACGCCTGAGCGTCAGTTCTTGAAAACGACGCAGGCGCCGCCACTCTTGCGGATGGCGGCGCAAAGCTCGTTTGCCTCGGCGCGCGTCTGCCGGCCGATGCGGGCCGCGTAGCGTCTTCTCGCTCCGAAAGCGCCGTTGCGCTCCCGCACGAGGACCGCCTTTTCGGTGTTGATTGGCGCCGGCAGCCTCTTCACCGCGTGCAAGAACAGGCGCTGCGCAACGGATTTCTGATAATGCGCCGAGAGCTGGACACCCCACGGCGCCCAGACGGCCTCGTCGGCTATGACGAGCTCACGCAATCGACGGGTATTGGCCAGCGCGACGCAGCCATCCAGGAAGCTCTTGCCCTTGTCGAGCTCAAGATTGAGCAACTTCGGTGGATTGTCGCGCCAGTCTTCGACGTGATAGGCTGTGATCGCCAAAACGTAGTCGCGCGTCTCGTAGGGAAGCCGGTCGTTTTCGAGAAAGCGCTCAAGGCCCGCCTCGCCGGCATTGTAGGCCGCTGCGGCAAAGCCAAGATTGCCATAGCGCGACTTCAGCTCGCTCAAATACTCCGCCGATTTGCCGAGCGCCGCCACAGCATCGAAACTGTCCGACAAGCCACGCAGCTTTGCCGTTGCCGGCATGAA
Organism: Ensifer sp. IC3342; assembly: GCF_020193655.1. GTDB lineage: Bacteria > Pseudomonadota > Alphaproteobacteria > Rhizobiales > Rhizobiaceae > Sinorhizobium. The sequence goes on along the minus strand of NZ_JADYVE010000014.1, from coordinate 82,359 downwards.
CTGGGCAATTCCCTCGGCACCCTTCGGGCTGATGGCGTCCGGTTGAAAAAGGCTTTCGCGCCAAATCAACCGGGCGAAGAAAGGGGCGGGCAGGTCGTTTGCCTCGGCATAGTGCTCAATGATGCCGCAAACGTCTCTGGCAAAATTGTCGGGGCTGATGCAGAGACGAAAAGACGGGTTTGCCGCCGAGACGCCGGAATAGAGGCACTTTCGCGCAGGGACCGGTGGGGCGTCGGTGCGGGCCTGGGCAATACCGGAGACGGTCGTGCAAAGGCCAACAGCGAGCGGCAACGCAGCCCCGGCAGCGCGCGCCAGACGTCCCATTCGGTTGCCCCAGATGCGGCATCTGCCCGCTCTGCTCTGTTCGACCATGCGGCTCCTCACCAACGATCGAGTGAGCATACATAGCATCTTCGTCGATGACGAAAAACAGGCGAAGACAATCTCAGCTCGGCGAACCGGTGCGCAGGATCAGCTGCATGAAGGTCAGATCAAGCCAGCGGCCGAATTTCGTGCCAACTTCCTTCATGTGGCCGGTTTGCTCGAAGCCCAACTGCTCGTGCAAACGGATAGAGGGGAGGTTGCTCGATTCGATCCCGGCAACCATCACATGCTTGCCAAGTGCCTCGGCGCGCTCGATGAGCGCGGCCATCAACGCCCGGCCGCCGCCGCCGCCGCGCCGGTCGCTGCGCACATAGACCGAATGCTCGACCGTGTGGCGATAGCCGTCGAAGGCACGCCATTCGCCGAAGGAAGCGTAGCCGATGACTTCGCCCGCGTTGGAGACGGCAACGAGCACAGGAAAACCGGCCGACTTTCGCGCCTTGAGCCAGGCTGCCCTATTGGCGACATCCACGAGCGTCTGGTTCCAGATCGCTGTCGTGTTCGCCACCGCATCGTTGTAGATGTCGCGAATGGCTTCGAGATCGCCGTCGGCCGCATCCCTGATCTGCATGTTGCTCTCCCTGACTGCTCTCGATCAACAACGCCGCGACGCGGCGCCATCGAGAACGCCGTGAGCATTAACGGTTCAGGGCAGCCGCGGCAATCTCCGCTATCGCAAGCGGACGCTCGGCACTTTCGCCGTCCTCAAGAAACCAGGCGGCCGATAGGCCGGCATAGGCGAGCACCCAATGAAGAACCCGCCGCGGGTCGAGCGATGCCTCATCAGCCACGACAGCGAGTTGTTTCTCCAATCGGCCGGGAGCGGTGACGATCGGCAACTCGGGATTACAAAAAAGGTTCGCGTAGTCGAAGCCACTCTCGCCGCGGAGGCGTTTTGGATCGATCGCGAGCCAGCCGCGTTCGCCAAAGTCGAGAATGTTCCCATGGTGAATGTCGCCGTGCAGCACGCTCGGCGGATGAGGATCAGCGAAAAGCACCCTTGCTGCGCCAGCGCAGATCTCGAATAGACCGCCCTCGGCACGCGCCACCGGCTCCAGTGCCGCGAACCATCGCTCGAGCGGGACGAGTTCCGGAAGGGGCGTCGAGCGGGGAGCATGCAGCGCGGCGACCGTGCGGCAAATGACACGGGTCGCGATATCATCGCCGCCCGTCATGGCCATGTGGAAAAGGGACCGCCGACTCTCCGCGCGTTCCAGCAGGATTGCCTCATCCTCCTCGGCATAGACGCGTGCTGCTCCGTGACCATCCCACCATTGCATGAGCCGCCCGCCAAATTTTTCCTCTGCTTCCTGCGCAACCTTGAGCATTGCCGGTAGGCCGCGCCAGCGCACCGGCAGCAGCTGGCTCGAACGGGTGGTGATCGTCTCGCCGTCAGGTACGAGCGACCATCTTTTAATCCACGAAGCAAACATCAGGACTGAATAAGCATTTCGTTATTCGAAAGGGCCCCCGCGGGGGCCCTCCGTTCGTGTTCAGGTCTCAAGCCACTTCCTCGAGCAACGGATAGTCGGTGTATCCCCTGGCGCCACCGCCGTAGAAGGTTGCCTGGTCGGGCGCATTGAGCGGGGCGCCATCCTTTAACCGGCGGACGAGGTCCGGGTTGGCAATGAACGGCTTACCGAATGCGACCAGATCGGCCTCACCGCTTTCGACGGTTCTGACGGCGAGGTCGCGATCGTATCCGTTGTTCGCCATCCAGGCAGCCTTGCCGCCGACCGCGGTGTAAGCAGCGCGCAGCCCGGCGTAGTCGAAGGGGTAATCGCCCTGCTGGTGATCGCGCGCTCCGCCCGTAGCACCTTCAACGATGTGAACATAGGCAAGCGGATAACGAGCGAGCTTTTCCACCACGTAGGTGAAGAGTGCCTGCGGTTCCGGGTCAAAGGCGTCATTGGACGGGGTGACCGGCGAAATGCGGATACCGACACGGCCGGCGCCGATCTCCTTCGTGATCACGTCAACGACCTCGAAGAGAAAGCGCGCGCGATTCTCGATCGGGCCGCCATAGGCGTCTGTGCGCTTGTTGGAACTGGAGCGAAGGAACTGGTCGATCAGATAACCGTTTGCGGCGTGAATTTCGACACCGTCGAACCCGACATCGATCGCGGCGCGTGCGGCCTTGCGGTAGTCTTCGACGATGCCGGCAATTTCCCCCAGCTCCAGCGCGCGGGGCTCAGACGTTTCGGCGAAGCTGCCGGTTCCGTCCGGGTTGACAAGATAGGTCTTCGACTTTGCCCGGATCGCCGACGGAGCCACGGGTTGACCGCCATTTGGCTGGAGAGAGGTGTGTGAGATGCGGCCGACGTGCCACATCTGGACGACAATCTTGCCGCCAACTTTGTGAACGGCATCCGTCACCTTCCGCCATCCCTCGAGCGCCTCAGCCGTATAGAGGCCCGGAACGTCCGCATAGCCTTGCCCCTGATGGGTGATCGCCGTCGCTTCCGTAATCAGCAAGCCGGCGGAAGCGCGCTGCTCGTAATAGGCTGCGTTCAGCGTATTGGGGACCGCTTTCGGCGAGCGATTGCGGGTGAGCGGAGCCATCACGACCCGGTTGTTGAGCGTGATGTCACCGATCGTAATCGGGTCGAAAAGAGAAGCCATGAAATGTCCTTTCCGTTTCGGTTGAGACTTGGGAGGAAGAATGGCGTCAAAGGTTGCCGATCGCCTTCAGGAACTCGGCGATCGTTTCCTCGTTGCGCTTGTAAAAGACCCATTGGCCAACACGGCGGGTGGTCACCAAGCCGGCGCGCTGCAGCACAGCGAGGTGAGACGAGACAGTCGATTGCGACAGTCCGCAACGTTCGAACTGCCCGGCGCAGACCCCCATCTCAAGAGGATGCTCCTGACCGGAAAAATGCACCTCTGGCTCCTTCAGCCATGTGAGGATGTCCACACGGGTCGGATGCGCCAACGCCTTCAGGATTTCATCTTTGTCCATTGTAAATCGCCGTACCTGGTTACATCGATATATGTATCGATAAAGCCCGATATACAAATCACATGCCCGTGATTTCGAGAGCAGGGCAGCCTTCCGGAGTCACGCTGCTTCACGGCAAAAAAAGAGGGCCACAAGAAAACTTGGGCCCTTACAGTTGTGAAGGTTTCAAACCTCCAGAGGGGAACAGCTGCTGCGGCGGCTGGGAGGAGAATGCCGCCAATGCATCAGCCAAAACGCATATGGGGAGGCGAATAGCGGCTTTCAATAGCTCGCTCTGCGTTTTTCTCAACTGACGGCTGTGAGCAAATGGCGGACAAAAAAAGAGGGCCGCAAGAAAACTTGGGCCCTTGTAGTTGTGAAGGTAATAAGAACCTCCAGAGGGGAACAGCTGCTGCGGTGGCACTGGGAGGAGAAGCCACCAAAGATGCATCAGCTGGGTTTGGTATGCTGTTTTTTTGGGCGCGCAGCAATCATTTAATATGCATGACAGCCATGTCGTGCGCGCATTCCTGCACATTTTTGCGGCGCACAATGTTTCTGAGCCACGAAGGCCTTCTTCCGCGTTAGAATATATCTTTTTGAAACAAGGATTTACGATTGCAGTGAGCAATTGCTCAGAATTCAAGCAACTAAGGTAGACGTCAAAAATTCCAGTTGCGGGCCTTGGCAACGATATAGTCACGGAAGACCTTCAGCTTCGCCGCGTTCTTCATTTCGTCGGGATAGCAGAAATAGGTGTCGAAAGAGGGGATGTCCGCGCTGATCGGAAGCTGAATCAGCCCCGGGTCGCGGCCGACGATGTAATCGGGAAGCATGGCAATGCCGATTCCGAGCAGGCAGGCGCGCTTGATTGACGTCTGGCTGTTGATCTGCAGATGCGAGATACGCGGATTGTCATGATCGCGTCCGGCGATCTCCAGCCAGTTCACATCGAGCAGATAGTTGGGCGCTGGCTCGCCGAACGTGATGATCCGGTGATTGTCCAGATCCTCTACTGACTGGGGCTCGCCGTATTTGTTGATGTAGGAGGGAGCGGCATAGATATGCATGTGCACCGTGAAAAGCTTGCGCTGGATCAGATCCGACTGCTGAGGCTGGCGCAGCCGGATCGCGCAATCGGCGTGCCGCATATTCACGTCGAGCTCCTCATTGTCGAGGATGAGCTGGACCTGCACTTCGGGGTGCAGCGACATAAATTCCTGTACCTTGTCGGTCAGCCAGCCCTGACCGAGACCGACCGTGGTGGTGATGCGCAGTTTGCCCGTTGGTTTGTCGGTCGTCTCGGTCAATTGCACCTTGACGCTCTCGAGCTTCATCAGCACCTCGTGCGCGGTGCGGTAGAGGATCTCGCCCTGTTCGGTGAGAATCAGGCCGCGGGCGTGGCGATGAAACAGCTTGATGCCGACGTCCTGTTCGAGCGAACTGACCTGACGGCTGATCGCCGATTGCGAAAGATGGAGTTTGTCTGCCGCGTGCGTGAACGAGCCGGCCTCGGCCGCCGCATGAAATATGCGCAGTTTATCCCAGTCTAACGACATGAATGCCCCCGTAAACGACCACCCCGAGGAACTGTGTAATCGTCCTCCGGTTGTGGCTGATGCATCTGTTCCCACGCGGGACGCGGCGCCTTACGGCGCGCGCCCCGATTCGCAGCTTCTATTCGGCTGCAATTGCGACGGGCATATGACCCGCCAGATATTTCTCCGCCTCCAGCGCCGCCATGCAGCCCATGCCAGCTGCTGTGACTGCCTGGCGATAGACGTCGTCGGTGACATCACCGGCAGCAAACACGCCAGCGACATCGGTCGCCGTCGAATCCGGTGCTGTCCAGAGATAGCCGTTCGGCTTCTGGCGAAGCTTGCCTTTGAACAACTCTACCGCCGGTGCGTGACCAATCGCGACGAATACGCCATCGGTCACCATGTCCGTGGTTTCGCCGGTCTTGGTGCTGCGCAGCTTCACGCCGTTGACCGAAGCGGGCATCGGCGGCTTTGCGGGCATACCGAGATATTCGATGACCTCGTGATCCCAGATGACCTTCACGTTCGGTTTAGCGAAGAGACGCTCCTGTAGGATCTTTTCCGCCCGGAAGGAGTCGCGGCGGTGGACGACCGTGACGGTCTTTGCCAGATTCGAAAGGTAGAGCGCTTCTTCCACGGCGGAATTGCCGCCGCCGACGACGATAACATCCTTGTTCCGATAGAAGAAGCCATCGCAGGTAGCGCACGCCGAGACGCCGAAGCCCATGAAGGTTGGTTCGGTTTCGATGCCGAGCCACTTCGCCTTGGCGCCGGTGGCAATGATCAATGCATCCGTCGTCCAGTCGTTCCCGCTATCGGTCTTGATGCGAAAGGGGCGGACGGAAAGATCGACATCGGTAACAAGATCATTGACGATCTCCGCGCCGACGTGCGTCGCCTGCTTCAGCATCTGTTCCATCATCCAGGGTCCCTGGACCGGATCGGCGTAGCCGGGATAGTTCTCCACGTCGGTGGTGATCATCAGTTGGCCGCCCTGTTCCATGCCCGCGATCAACACCGGCGAAAGCATGGCGCGTGCCGTATAGATCGCCGCAGTATAGCCAGCAGGGCCGGAGCCGATGATCAGCACTTTGGTATGGCGGGCGGTCATGAACGTGTCCTTGATAGGCCGGAGAGCCGAGGCAGCATCATCCGGTTCCGTGGTTACTGGCAAAATATCGCCTTACTTTAGGTATTCACCGCTCGTACTTTCAAGGGTGCGGCCGCCGATACACACAAGTGCTTGGGGCATGGGCAGCGTTTTGGCACCAGATCGGGCATTTTTGCACCGTTTTCAAGGTTTCGGCCGACCACGGTGCGCGATTCCGCCGCAACGGCAACCCGCCTTGTTTGCGCTGCTTCCGTTCTGGGGGAGCAATCCGATGCGTCGGCTACGCCATCACTCTTACAGCGCCGCGCGTCTTATCAGACGCGCAATCGAAGCTGTAGCACTTTGAATTACTGTTTCTTTAAATCGGCTGCGATTTACGAAAACATGCCGTAGAAATCACGATTGTAGCTCGATTTCTCACGGGCGCACTTGCAAAGGTTCTTGTGCATGCGGCAGCAAGTGCTCTCGTTTTGGTGTCTGGTTGCATGCTATTCACCGGAGCGAAATTGGCCGTTTACAGGAGTGGCAGGCCTGTCGCATTCGTGGCGACGGCGCTATCGTCCACTTGCAGGTTTGAGGCGGCGATTGGCGCAACATTTCGTCACGGCCGTTGCGGCGAGGCCCCCGGTCCGGTCGACGATCTAGCTGGCAGGCATATAAGGCCTCTTCGCCAAGGCCGATGAAAAAATGGGGATGCTGGGCAATGGTCATACGCGTCGAGCTCGATGCCATCGATATGAAAATACTGCGCGAACTGCAGAGCAACGGCCGGATGACGAATGTCGAGCTCGCCGAGCGCGTGGGCATTTCGGCGCCCCCTTGTCTGCGTCGTGTCCGCAAGCTGGAGGAAGCCGGTGTCATTCGCGGCTACCGCGCGCTCCTCAACGCGTCGGCGCTCGGCTACGACCTCGTGGCCTTCTGCATGGTCGGCCTCAAGCATCAATCGGACGCGAATCTGAAAGCATTCGCCGCCCGGACCGCTTCATGGCCGCTCGTCCGCGAAGCATGGATGGTGTCGGGCGAATCCGACTTTCTGCTGCAGTGCGTGGCCGAGAACCTTGCGAGCTTCCAGGATTTCGTTATTGAGGAACTAACGGCAACCGACAATGTCGATACGGTGCGCACGATGCTGACGATCCGCCAGGTGAAGGACGCGTGCCAGGTGGAAATCTAGCCGCGCGGCCGGCGATCGCCGCATCCAGCCTGCGGCCCTGTAGGAAAGTACTTGTGCAAATACACTCCCGCTCGGGGACAGTACCGGAAATGTTTCGTAGGCCGAGCCGGCTCATGCAAACGGCTTGAAAAGGCATCGGCGTGACCTCCAAGCTTCCGCTTTCCGCTTTCATTATCTGCCTCAATGAAGAAGGCTATCTGGGCAATTGCATCGAAAGCCTCGATCAATGCGCCGAGATCGTCATCGTCGATTCGGGCTCGACCGACGGCACGGCTGCGCTCGTGCAGTCCTATATCGAAAAAGGTTGGCCGATCCGATTCATGTATGAGCCGTGGCGCGGCTATGCAGGACAGAAACAGTTCGCGCTGGAGCAATGCAGCCAGCCCTGGTGCTTGAACATCGATGCGGACGAGCGGTTGGATGCGCCGTTGCGCAAGCTTTTGCCTGACCTCCTTCAGGCGCCGGCGGACACGGTGGGCTGGCGCGTTGCGCGACGACCCTACCTGATCGGCTATGGCTATACACCGGTAAAGGTGCATGAACGGCGGAACCTGCGCCTGATCCGCCGGGGCAGGGGACGATACGATCTCAGCCAGAAGGTACATGAAGGCATCGTACCGGATGGCAAGGTCGAGAACGCACTTTCCGGCAGCCTCCTTCATTTCCGGCCGCTGTTGATGGATGGACAGATCCTCAAGGAAAACAAGTACTCAAGCCTGAAAGCCGACCAACAGGTTGAAGCAGGCATGCCGCCCAGGTCCTACAAGCTCGTCTTCGGTCCACCGCTTTATTTCCTACGCCTCTATTTTCGCAACGGCCTTTGGCGCTGCGGTCTGCCGGGCTTCATCGAGGCTATGACGGGAGCCGTTTATTCTTTTCTGACGGCGGCCAAGATCTATCAAAGGCACGCTCTCAAGGCACGGCCGAATACCGACGACGCGCTCTCCCACTAGGCCGATTCCGGGAAACGTGATCCAAGCCTCGAAAGGTAACCCATGAAGGTCATGCACATTCACTTCGGCAAGGAAGGCGGAGCAGAACGATTCTTCGTCAACCTCGTCAATGCCCTGCATGACAGAGGCGTCGAACAACGTGTACTTATCCGGCCCGACCGCAGTTGGCGCAAAGATATCGAAGGCAGCGCGACGGTTTACGAAGGTATCTTCCGCAGAATATCGCTTTCGCGATTCCTTCTGCAGTGGCGGATGCGGCGCATCCTTCGCGAGTTCCAGCCGGACGTCATCATGTCGTGGCAATTGCGGGCAAGCCGTTTCATGCCGGCCTACAGCGGCGCCTTCCGAATCGCCCGTCTCGGCGATTATCCCGAGCATCTCGGCTACTACACCAATGTGGAGACGCTGGTTTGCATTACCCCGGATATGGCTGCGAAGGTTCGCGAGCTCGGATGGAAACGCGACATCGAAGTGATCGCGAACTTCACCCGGGCGATACCGGTCGCTCCTATCGCGCGCAACGAGATGCAGACACCGGCCGACGCGTTCGTGGTCGTCGGCATGGGCAGGTTCGTCAGACGCAAGGGCTTCGACGGGCTTATCCGTGCGATCAAGAAAGTCGACGGTGCCTATCTTTGGCTCGTCGGAGACGGGCCGGAGCGCGAGCAGCTCGAAAGTCTGACGGACGAGTTGGGGCTTCGCGATCGCGTCCGGTTTGCAGGCTGGCAGACCAATGCCTACGGCTATCTCGCTGCCGGTGACGTATTCGTCATCAATTCTTCGCATGAGCCGCTCGGCAACGTCTGTTTCGAAGGCTGGGGCGCCGGGAAGGCGACGATTTCCTCGCGCGCGGAGGGGCCATCCTGGGTGATGACCGACGAAGTCGACGCGCTAATGGTGGACCGTGGCGACGATGACGGGCTGGCGAACGCAATGCGTCGACTACGCGACGATCCGGAGCTTCGGGAACGATTGAGTGCCGGCGGCCGCGAAACATTGCGCACGCGCTTTTCCGAGCAGGCAATCACCGACGCCTATCTCGAACTCTTCTCCAGAGGTGCGGCGTAAGCGATGAAGGTCATGCACTTCCATTTCGGCAAGGATGGTGGCGCCGAACGCTTCTTCGTCCATCTCGTCAATGCGCTTGCCGAACGCGGCGTGGAGCAGACGGCCGTCATCCGACCGCACCGTCTTTGGCGCCCGGAAATCGAAGGCGCAACCAGGATTGTGGAAAGCCACTTCCGGAACCTGTCGCTGGATCGCCTGCTCCTGCCGCGCAAAGTGATACATATGGCGCGGCGCGACAGGCCGGACGCCCTGATGGCCTGGGCGCCGCGCGCCAGCGAACTGATGCCGGCCTACAAAGGCTGCATCAAGATTTCCCGGCTCGGCGACTACCCGCCACGCCTCGACTATTTTCGCAACACCGACTGCCTCGTCTGCAACACGCCCGGCATTGCCGAGCAAGTTCGCAAGCTCGGCTGGAAGCGGGAGGTCGAGATCATATCGAACTTCACCAACATCGAGCGCGTCGAACCAGTCAGTCGGGCGACGCTCGACACGCCGGAGGAAGCTCCGGTCGTCATGTCGATGGGGCGCTTTGTCGAACGCAAGGGGTTCCATACGTTGATCCAGGCGATCGCCAAGGTGCCTGACGCTTACCTTTGGCTGCTCGGTGATGGTGAAGAGCGGGACAACCTTCATAAGCTTGCCACCGATCTCGGTGTCGCCGCGCGGGTGCGCTTCGCCGGATGGCAGAAGGACACGCGGCCCTTTCTCGCGGCTGCCGACATATTCGTCATGGCCTCGAGCCACGAGCCACTCGGCAACGTCATTCTGGAGGCCTGGGCGCAGGGAACACCGGTGGTCTCAAGCCGCTCCGAGGGGCCTCAATGGTTCATGCGCGATGGCGAAAACGGTCTGATGGTCGATATCGGCGATGCGGACGGCTTCGCTCACGCGGTCGAGAGGATCGTTAACGACGATGCGTTGCGGGCAAGCCTCGCCCAGCGCGGACACGAGATGCTGATGAGTCAATTTTCCAAAGAGGCCATAACGGATTCCTACCTGAAACTCTTCGCCTCGAAGCGGTAGTCTCTCCCTGTCGCTCACCGCATGAGCTTTTCGTAGATGGCGCCAATTGCCCGCGCTTCGCCTTCGATAGCGAAGCTCCTCGAGGTCCGCGACTGGCCATTGACGCCAGCGGTCGACAATCTCGGCAGGTCATCCATGAAGGCGACCGCACCGTCGACGATGGCGTTTACATCGTCGGCTGGAATGACAACGCCCGTTTCCTCGGCACCGCCAGCAATCAGTTCCGAGAAAGCGCCGACATCGGTTGCCACCACCGGGACGCCGCTTGCCATGGCCTCCAATGGCGTCAGACCGAAGCCCTCCCAGCGTTGCGGCGCAATGAATAGGTCGAGCGCCCGGTACCAATCGGGAATATTGGTGTGTTCTCCGACGAAGAGGATGCGATCTGCAAGGCCGGCCTTGGCAACCCGTTGCTTCAATTCCGCCTCGAAGGCGAGATGCTGTCCGGTCGCGCGTCCCGCAACGACCGCGCTCCAATCGGGGCGGCTGGGCAGGAGCGCAATCATGCTGTCTACGAAAAGATCGGTGCCCTTCTGACGGCGCACGCGTCCAAAACAGCCGGCAATCTTCTTGCTAGGGTCCAGTCCGAGTGCACGTTTTGCTTCCGCTTTATCGGTCGCCGGTCGAAAGCGCTTGGTATCTATGCCGTGCAGTATCACGGTATTCGGCACCTGCAGATAGGCGGCCGTCTTGCCGCTTGTCGCAATCACCGCGTCCATCCGGCCGATAAGGAACTTGCTCCATCCCGTGTGCCGCCGCTGCGACGCGGAAGTGAAGACGATCCTGATCTTCATGCGTAGAAGATCACGCAGGATGATTGCTGGCAGCATTTCGACATTGCGGCGCGCGTGCCAGACGCGGCAAGGCCGGCCTGCCGGGGCCGTCCACAGATGAATCAGATCCCGAAATCGGATCGACGGCAACGTCGTTGGGAGTCCAGGGCCAAGAACCGCAATCTTCTGGCCGAGCGCACGCTGGATCGGAACGAGCTGAATGATCGTCGACGTAACGCCGGAAAGGCGTTGCTTGAAATTGGGCGCAATGACCTCAATGTCCCGTATATCGGCCACGTGAGCGCACTCCTCGCGCATGCGACAATCATCATTTGCAAAAGGGGCATCATTTGCAAAGGGGGAGGGGACGGAGCGAGCCTCGCCCCTTTAAGCGGGATGATCGCACCCCGCCCTTGGTAATCGGTCACATCCTGGGTTGCCACAACCCAATCATCGTGACGTTGGAGCCGTTCAGCCCCAGTGGATGGCGAGGATTTCGTAGGCCTTGGAGCCGCCGGGAGCATTGACCTCGATCGAGTCGCCAACTTCCTTGCCGATCAGCGCACGGGCGATCGGAGAGGAAATCGAAATGCGACCCGCTTTGACATCGGCTTCCTGGTCGCCAACGATCTGGTAGGTCCTCTCCTCTTCGGTGTCCTCGTCGACGAGTTTGACCTTGGCGCCGAACTTGATCTTCGAACCGGACATCTTGGAAAGATCGATGACCTCGGCGCGCGCAATCAGATCCTCAAGCTCGGTGATCCGGCCCTCATTGTGGCTCTGCGCTTCCTTGGCAGCATGATATTCAGCGTTTTCCGACAAGTCGCCATGGGCGCGGGCCTCGGCGATCGCTTCGATGATTCGCGGACGTTCTCCTTGTTGCCGCCAGCGCAGTTCCTCCTGCAGGTTGGCGAATCCGCCCTGTGTCATCGGCACTTTGTCGACCATTTCATCATCCTTCATCAAACACGAAGCGCCACCTTTCGGCAGCGCCAACGCAAAAGAAAACGGTCTCCGGCGCGTAAGCGTCGGAACCGTCCGAAACATCCGAACCGCACTTATAGCAGAAACGGAAGTGCGAAAGCCAGATTTTTCGCGACCGTCCACGAGGCGGCAAAAGGTCTAAGTACAACCTGGAGCCGATTGAACAACAAGCGGGAGTCGCAAAGAAAGCCTCTTTACCTCAACCGCAGTTGAGGTCGTATCAGTGCTGGTTCCATCAATGAATGAACGTGTGGAATCGGATCTATGAGTTCGACTGAAGATCATCTACAGGCGTCGAACGCGGCGCTCCAAACGGAAATCAAGGGACGCTGGAGCGAACTCCTGCGGCCACACCACCTGACTGCGACTGTGACACTGTGCCTGGGCGTCGCGCTCTTCGCCTTCAACGAATTCTTCGTTTCGACGGCGTTGCCGACAGCGGTCGAGGAATTCGGCGGCGCAGCCTTGTTGTCATGGGCGTTCACGCTCTACCTCGTTTTCGCCATCGTGGGCGGCGCCGTGGCGGCGAACCAGAAGGCCCGGTTCGGCGCGCGTAACACGCTGATCGCAGCCGCGCTTGTATTCGTCACAGGCACTGTCATCGCCACGACGGCAACCGGCATGCCGCAGGTGCTCGCCGGCAGGCTGCTGCAGGGACTGGGCGAAGGCATCATCGCGGCCGTCTGCTATGCACTGATACCCGAGCTCTTCCCGCCGCGGCTCGTGCCCAAGATCTTTGGAGCGGAGGCGATCGTTTGGGCCACCGCCGCCTTTGCCGGACCGCTCATCTCCGGTCTGCTCACCGAATATTGGTCTTGGCGCGCAGCCTTCTTCGTCAACCTGCCGGCCGCAGCAATCTTCCTCGCGCTCGTCGGCGCCATCGTTCGCCAGCCGGGGCAGGGCGGCAAGAAGACGACAGGATCGGTGCCCTTGCTGCGGCTCACTGCCTTCGGCATCGGCGTTCTGCTGATTTCGGTCTCCAACACAGCAGGTAACGGCTACGCGATGGCAGCTTTGCTGGTGATGGCGCTCGCGCTCATCGTCAACACGATGCACATCGACCGGAGATCGTCTGACTCCATTCTGCCCTCCGGTGCCTTCTCGATCGGCAGCCCGCTCGGTACCGGGCTCTGGGTCGTTCTGTTGATGCCGCTCGCCCAGGCGTCGGGCTCCGTCTATCTCGTCTATACACTGCAACACCTTTGGGGTTTCAGCCCGACCGCAGCCGGGTTTTCCAGCGCACTGATGGCCATGTCCTGGAGCGCAACAGCAATCCTGGTTGCCAGCCTTCGCTCGCATCACTTACGCGTTCAATTGATCTGGACCGGGCCCTTGCTCCTCTGCCTTGGTCTCGTCGGCTTGACGCTGGCGGTCGGCGCCAGCGAGCATCGCCTTACCTTCATCAGCCAGATCGCGATCGGAACCGGCTTCGGTGTCTGCTGGGGAACGCTCAGTCAATTGCTGATGGACGTATCGATCGTTGAGGAACGCGACAAAACCTCTGCACTACTGCCGACGCTGCAATCGGCCGGCTACGCGATCGGCGCTGCCGTCTTCGGTGTGACCGCCAATGCTCGAGGCTTCGATGAAGGCGCGAGCGACCCGGTGATGTCGGCCGCGTTGCTGGGAGTGTTCGCAATCGGCTGTGCCATCGCTGCCGCATCGCTCTTCTTCGGCATCAGGACGTTGCGTTTGTTGCACGACGGCGAGCCTCAGAGGCGATCCGACACGCAAAGATAAGGCTGAGCCGCTGCGATTGCGCGATCGGTTCCGATCGCGTCCTTCCGAACCAGGAAGTCACCGTGAGTTCATGGGGACGGCAGCCGGACTCGGGGCGCCATTGGCTGGATTGCGAAAGAGACCCGGATAACGCCGGTTGACCAAGGCAAGTCGCTCGCGACCCCGCCCCACCGATGGCAAAACAGTCGCGAGCAGGGTGCCTCGGCTTGAGCGTACCTCGACCTTCAGTGATCCGTAATCCGCATCGCGACCGATCCTATCGGCGATGCGCTGAGCGTAATAGAGCGCCGAACCCTCGTCAAAATGGGCGATGCCCTCCTCGTCGACGAATCGTTCATCGTCCCAATGGAGATCGTAGAAAAAGAGCTGCACGTCGTTGCCCCAGTCCTGCGCGTCGCCGGACTATCCCGGCTTTCATGCACGTGACGGCATAGAACCACGTCACGCTGGAATGCAGCCTGAACCGAACGTTCAGGTTGCATTCAAAATGATGAATGGCGACGGGGTGATACCGGGTGCGCTGAATGGAGGCGCAAGGCCTGAAGCTGCGCACCCGAGACCGGGTGCGCTGTTGCACATCGTCAGGCGTCGAAGTAGCTCTGCAGCGGACGCACTTCGAGGTTGCCGGCCTTCAGGGCCTTGATCGCAAGCGCCGCGGCTTCGGCGCCGGCCATCGTCGTGTAATAGGGCACCTTCTGCATCAGTGTCGCGCGACGCAGCGATTTCGAGTCGGAGATCGCCTTGTTGCCGTCGGTCGTATTGATGACGAGCTGGACCTGTCGGTTGCGGATGGCATCCTCGACATGCGGCCGGCCTTCCAGAACCTTGTTGATCTTGGTGGCGGTAATGCCCTGTTCGCCGAGGAAGCGCGCGGTACCGCCGGTCGCCATGACCTTGAAGCCGATGTCGGCGAGAATGCGGATTGCCGGCAGCACACGCGCCTTGTCCTCGTCGCGAACAGAAACGAAAACCGTTCCGTCGCGCGGCAGGTCCACACCGGCGCCGAGCTGGGACTTGGCGAAGGCGAGCGCGTAGTCCGTGTCAAGGCCGATAACTTCGCCGGTCGAGCGCATTTCGGGCCCGAGCAACGTGTCGACGCCGGGGAACCGGGCAAACGGGAATACCGCCTCCTTGACGGCGATGTGCTTCAGATTGCGCGGGTCCGGTTTTCGCCCATAGGCGGCAATCGCGGTCTCCAGCGCTTCTCCGGCCATCACCCGTGCCGCGATCTTCGCGATCGGCGCGCCGATGGTTTTCGCCACGAAGGGGACCGTGCGCGACGCCCGCGGGTTGACCTCGAGCACATAGATCGTGCCGTCCTTGATGGCGAACTGCACGTTCATCAGACCGCCGACGTTGAGAGCCTTGGCAAGCGCCGTCGTCTGGCGTTCGAGCTCGTCGACGAGCTCTTTGTCGAGCGTATGAACCGGCAGCGAGCAGGCGGAGTCGCCGGAATGGATACCGGCTTCCTCGATGTGTTCCATTATGCCCGAGACGAATACGTCCTTGCCGTCGCACAGGCAGTCGACATCCACTTCGGTCGCATTCGTCAGGTAGCTGTCGAAAAGCAGCGGGTTCTTGCCGAGCAGCGTGTTGATCTGACCGGTCTTGTCGTTGGGATAACGCTGCTTGATATCCTCCGGCACCAGCCCCGGAACCGTGTCGAGCAGATAGGTCTGCAGCATGCTTTCCGAATGGATGATCTGCATGGCACGGCCACCCAGAACATAGGACGGACGCACGACCAGCGGAAAGCCGATTTCCGCGGCAACGAGGCGGGCCTGTTCGACCGAATAGGCAATGCCGTTGTTCGGCTGGTTAAGGTCGAGCTTCATCAAGAGCTTCTGGAAGCGATCGCGGTCCTCGGCGAGGTCGATCGCATCGGGAGCCGTGCCGAGAATCGGAATGCCGTTCTTTTCCAGCGCTTCGGCAAGCTTCAGCGGCGTCTGGCCGCCAAACTGCACGATGACACCGTGCAGGGTGCCGTTTTCCTGTTCGGCGCGCATGATCTCGATCACATCCTCCGCCGTCAGCGGCTCGAAATAGAGCCGGTCGGACGTATCGTAGTCGGTCGAAACCGTTTCCGGGTTGCAGTTTACCATGATCGCTTCGTAACCTGCGTCCTTCAGCGCGAAAGCGGCATGGCAGCAGCAATAGTCGAACTCGATGCCCTGGCCGATCCGGTTCGGCCCACCGCCGAGAATGACGACCTTCTTGCGATCGGAAACCTGCGCCTCCGAGCGCGCGGCGCCGACGAAGGGCGTTTCATAGGTCGAATACATGTAGGCGGTCGGCGAGGCGAACTCCGCCGCACAGGTGTCGATGCGCTTGTAGACCGGGCGGACGTTCAGCGCATTGCGCAGTTCAGCCACTTCCTTCGGGCGCTTTCCGGTGAGCGTCGCAAGCCGAGCGTCGGAGAAGCCCATGGCTTTCAGCATGCGCAGGTTTTCCACATCCTGCGGCAGGCCGTGTTCGCGGACCCGCGCTTCCATATCGACGATCGCCTTGAACTGGGCGATGAACCACGGGTCGATCTTGCAGGCCTCGTGAACCTCTGCCTCGCTCATGCCGAGGCGCAGCGCCTGGGCGACCATGCGCAGCCGGTCCGGCGTCGGCGTGCCGATCGCCGCCCGGATGGCATTGCGGCCGTCGCCATTCTCGTCGAAGTCCGGGATGTCGATCTCGTCGAGACCGGTCAAACCCGTTTCGAGGCCGCGGAGCGCTTTTTGCAGCGATTCGGCGAAGGTACGACCGATCGCCATGACCTCGCCCACCGACTTCATCGCGGTCGTCAGCGTCGGTTCGGCGCCGGGGAACTTTTCGAAGGCGAAACGCGGGATCTTGGTCACGACATAGTCGATCGACGGCTCGAAGGATGCCGGCGTCGCGCCACCGGTGATATCGTTCTCCAGCTCATCGAGCGTGTAGCCGACCGCAAGCTTGGCGGCGATCTTGGCAATCGGGAAGCCGGTTGCCTTGGATGCGAGCGCCGAGGAGCGCGACACGCGCGGGTTCATCTCGATGACCACCAGGCGGCCGTTCGCCGGGTTGACGGCAAACTGAACGTTCGAGCCGCCGGTCTCCACGCCGATCTCGCGCAGCACCGCAATCGAGGCGTTGCGCATGATCTGGTATTCCTTGTCGGTCAAGGTCAGCGCCGGCGCAACCGTTATCGAATCGCCCGTGTGCACGCCCATCGGGTCGATGTTCTCAATCGAGCAGATGATGATGCAGTTATCCGCCTTATCGCGGACGACCTCCATTTCATACTCCTTCCAGCCGAGAACCGACTCCTCGATCAGGACCTCCGTCGTCGGCGATGCATCGAGACCGCTGCCGACGATCTCGAAGAATTCTGAACGGTTGTAGGCGATGCCGCCGCCGGTGCCGCCGAGCGTGAAGGACGGACGAATGATCGCGGGTAGACCGACGTCGTCGAGCGCCTGCGCGGCAATCGCCATGGCGTGGTTGAGATAGCGCTGCTTGCGGTCGCCTTCGCCGAGGTTCCATTGATTTTCAAGCTCGTCGAGCGCCTTGTCGAGTTCGGCGCCGGTGAGCCGGGCTTTCAGCTCCGCCCGTTCCGCCTCATGCGCTTTGCGATCCAGATCCTTGATGTCGGTCGCGTTCGCAAGCCGCGATTTGGGCGTTTCGAGACCGATCTTCGCCATGGCCTCTCGGAAGAGGGCACGGTCTTCCGCCTTGTCGATCGCCTCCGGCTTGGCGCCAATCATCTCGACGTTGTAGCGGTCGAGCACGCCCATGCGGCGCAGCGAGAGTGCGGTGTTGAGTGCGGTCTGGCCGCCCATGGTCGGCAAGAGTGCATCCGGGCGTTCTTTAGCGATGATCTTGGCGACGACTTCCGGCGTGATCGGCTCGACATAGGTCGCATCTGCCAGCCCCGGATCGGTCATGATCGTCGCCGGGTTGGAGTTCACCAGGATGACGCGGTAGCCTTCCTCCTTCAGCGCCTTACAGGCCTGCGTGCCGGAATAGTCGAATTCACATGCCTGGCCGATGACGATCGGCCCCGCGCCGATGATGAGGATCGATTTGATATCTTGGCGCTTGGGCATGGTTCTTATCCATCTCTAGCTGCGCGAAAAACCGGCCAGGGTGGGAGGTCACCGGCCGGGGCGCGCATTTGTGGTCTTTTCAGGCTAGAAGCGGCTTATAGGCAAATGTTTCTGCAAGCGAAACCCCGAAAATATCGGAATCGACAATAATGCGAAGATATTTGTGGCCCACTCCCGGGCCCCTCGGAAAGGTCGCTGGAATATGAGAAAGCCCGGAATTTTTCGGCAAGGGCGAAACTCGTCTTCCTGCCGCCGCGATGGGTTGGCCAATCCAAAAAAGCACGGCCGGATGAAACGGTACGGCGGCGATAGCGTTTTACAAGGATTGTCGCTCGGGCATATAAATCATTCAATGCATTAAGCCGATGCGACGCCTGGAGGACTGATCATGGAATGGAAGGGCCGCCGCCAATCTGGAAACGTCGAAGATCAGCGCGGGGCGAGGCCCGGAGGCGGTCTGGGAGGCAGTCCGTTCGGTCGCGGCGGCGGGTTCCGCTTGCCGGGCGGAGGCGGCGTGCGCCGCGCTGGCGGGGGATTAAGCTTCGGCACGATCATCTTTCTCGTCATCCTCTATTTCGTGCTCCGAGCCATGGGCATCGACATGCTGCAGATCCTTGAAGGCGGCCCCGTGAACATGCCCGACTTCGAGCAGAGCGACGGCTCGCAGGTGCCGCAAGGCTCGGCCGAAGAGGAAGAGATGAAAGCCTTCATGGCGACGGTACTCGCTGAAACAGAAGACACCTGGAACGGTATCTTCCAGGCGAGCGGTGAGCAGTATCAGGAGCCGAAGCTGGTGCTGTTTAATGGCTCCGTCCGCTCGGCCTGCGGCTTTGCCTCCGCCGTCTCGGGCCCATTCTATTGCCCGGGCGACCGCAAAGTCTATCTCGACATGAGCTTCTTTGACGAGCTCGCTCACAAGTTCGATGCCGCAGGCGACTTCGCCCAGGCCTATGTGCTTGCCCATGAGGTCGGCCATCACGTGCAGAACCTGATCGGCGTCTTGCCGAAATTCAACCAGATGCGGCAGCGCATGAGCGAGGTCGAGGCAAACCAGATGTCGATCCGCGTCGAGCTGCAGGCCGATTGCTTCGCCGGAATCTGGGGCAAATATACGGAGCAGAAGGGACTGCTGGAACGCGGCGATCTGGAGGAGGCGCTGAATGCCGCCACGCAGATCGGCGACGATACGCTTCAAAAGCGCATGCAAGGCTATGTCGTCCCGGAGAGCTTCAACCACGGCACTTCCGAGCAACGGATGAGATGGTTCCAGCGCGGCTTCGACAGCGGCCAGATGTCGGCTTGCGACACCTTCTCCGGATCCGTCTGATCGGATCTTCCGGCCGGACGTTTGGGCCCGATCCGGACAATTAAAGCGCGTCGCATGGAGCCAGGTGACGCGCTTCAACTCTTTGTTGCATGCATGTCGTTATCCCGAAACCGCTACACACTTTCAGGCGACATGCATGAGAGGTTCAGCCGTGCCGTTCGCTGTCCATGTGTGCGAGTTGCGCTTCCGGATAACGGGCACCAGCGGCAGCGTCCTTCGGCACGGCGCGCCCGATCGCCGCCAGATCATCCGCATCGAGGTGAACGGCCTGCGAACCAAGCGCTTCGGCCAGTCGATCGCGGCGGCGCGCACCCACAAGCGGGACAATATCGTCACCCTGCGCGGCGACCCAGGCGATCGCGATCTGCGCGACAGTAACGCCCTTCGCGTCCGCGACGCGTCGCAACGCCTCGACGAGAGCCAGGTTCTGCTCGACATTGCCTTCCTGGAAGCGCGGGCTCATCGTACGGAAATCGCCGCCTTTGGCGGCACCTTTCTGCCAATGGCCGCTGATGAGACCGCGCGAAAGGACGCCATAGGCGGTAATGCCGATACCGAGCTCGCGGCATGTCGGCAGGATCTCCGCCTCGATCCCGCGAGAGATCAGCGAGTACTCGATCTGAAGATCGACAATCGGATGGACGGCGGCGGCGCGCTGGATCGTCTCGGGGCCGACCTCGGAAAGGCCGATGTGACGAACATAGCCGGCCTTCACCATGTCGGCGATCGCCCCAACGGTATCCTCGATCGGGACATCGGGATCGAGACGGGCCGGTCTGTAGATATCTATGTAATCGACGCCCAGGCGCTGCAGCGTATAGGCAAGGAAGTTGCGCACGGCCTTCGGGCGGCCGTCGTAGCCGACCCACGCGCCGGCGGCATCGCGCAACGCACCGAACTTGACGCTCAACTGCACCTGATCGCGATCGCGTTCCTTGAGGGCCTCCCCGATCAGCATCTCGTTGTGACCCATGCCGTAGAAATCGCCAGTATCGAGCAAGGTGACACCCGCATCGAGCGCGGCATGAATGGTGGCGATGCTTTCCGCGCGGTCCGACGGACCGTACATGCCCGACATACCCATGCAGCCAAGCCCGATCACGGAAACCTCCGGGCCGGATCTTCCAAGCGAAACCTTTTGCATCTCACTTCTCCTTCGATGAGGCCGTTGTCCGGCCATTTCGTTCGCCGCCGTATTTACTTCAGGTCGCAGTGTGCGATAATCCGCGGCAAGCGAAACAGCTTGTCCATAATTCCGCACAATGAATGACCTTCCGCTCGCAGATCTTGACGCCTTTGCCGCCGTTGCACGTGAACGCAGTTTTCGCACTGCTGCCCGTAAACGCGGTGTTTCAGCTTCTGCGCTCAGCGAGGCGCTGCGGCGGCTGGAGGCGAGGCTGGGCGTCAGACTGCTCAATCGCACGACCCGCAGCGTCACGCCGACGGAGGCGGGCACGCGGCTGCTCGAACGCTTGTCGCCGGCACTTGGAGAGATCGCCGGAGCGCTCGATCAGGTAGGCAGCCTCCGTGACAGCCCGGCGGGCACGCTCAGGCTGAATGTGCCGACAATCGTCGCCCGCGAGATCCTGCCGCCACTTGTCGGTCGCTTCCTCAAGGCCAATCCGGCAATTACGCTGGAGGTGACAGCAGAGGATGGCTTCATCGATGTTCTCGCCGCGGGGTTCGACGCCGGCGTGCGCTACGAGGAACGACTTGAGCGAGACATGATCGCTATCCCGATCGGCCCGCGCGTGCAGCGTTACCTCACCGCCGCTTCTCCGGATTATCTTGCCCGACACGGCATACCGCAACATCCGCGCGACCTTCTCGAACATGCCGCCATCCGCCACCGTTTCCAGAGCGGCGTTGCCTTGACGTGGGAGTTTGGAGAAGGCGATGCCGCCCTGACCATCGCACCGCCCGCGGTCGTCCTTGCCAACGCGATCGATCTCGAAGTCGGCGCAGCGGTCGACGGTCTCGGAGTGATTCGAACATTCGAGGAATTTCTGGCACCGGAGATTGAAGCGGGGCGGCTCGTGCCGATTCTCGACGAATGGATAACCAGTTTCCCGGGACCGTTCCTTTACTATGCCAGCCGCCGCCATATGCCGGCCCCGCTCAGGGCCTTCGTGGACTTCCTGAAGGCGGAGCAACGGCGCTCGGAACAGTAGAGCCGCAAGCTTAAGTATCAGCAGAGGCGATAGCTTCGATCATAAACTTTGAAATGTTCACGCATTGTTTCGCTTTTAACAATGCGATACACCTTATTTGGTGACGTCGTTCACGTTCTGTCTCCACACTGACGATACACAGCGGGGAGGGGCTTTATGCTCGACAAGAAATTCGTGCGGCGTGGACTATTTCTCGTCTTTCTCATCCTCTTTCTCGACATCATGGGCATCGCCATCATCGTGCCGGTGCTGCCGACCTATCTGAAGGAACTGACCGGCGCAGACGTTGGCGAAGCAGCAATCGACGGCGGCTGGCTGCTGCTCGTCTATTCGGCGATGCAGTTTCTCTTTGCACCGCTGGTCGGCAACCTGAGCGATCGCTTCGGGCGGCGGCCGATCCTGCTTGCTTCCGTCCTCACCTTCGCGATCGACAACCTGATCTGTGCGCTTGCAACGAGTTACTGGATGCTTTTCGTCGGGCGTGTTCTTGCCGGCATCAGCGGTGCGAGCTTCGGAACGGCGTCCGCCTACATTGCCGACATCAGCGACGACAGCAATCGAGCAAAGAATTTCGGATTGATCGGCATCGCTTTCGGCACCGGCTTCGCGCTCGGCCCCGTTATTGGCGGCTTTCTCGGAGAGCTGGGTCCCAGAGTGCCGTTTTACGGCGCCGCCGCGTTGTCCTTCATCAACTTCGTGGTCGGTCTGTTCCTCCTGCCCGAAACTCTGGAGAGCGCAAACAAGCGGCGCTTCGAGTGGTGGCGCGCCAATCCTCTCGGCGCGCTCAAACAGATGCGCAACTATCCCGGCATCGGCTGGATCGGTCTTGTCTTCTTCCTCTACTGGCTGGCCCATGCGGTCTACCCGGCGGTCTGGTCGTTCGTCTCATCCTATCGTTACGGCTGGAGCGAGGGGCAGATCGGGCTGTCGCTCGGAATCTTTGGTATCGGCGGAGCGTTTGTAATGGCCGTTGTCCTGCCGCGTGTCGTGACGCAGTTCGGGGAACGGCGAACGGCTGCGCTCGGCCTCGTCTTTACGGCGCTCGGAATGGCCGGCTATGCCGCCGCCTGGGAGGGATGGATGGTGTATGCCGTGATCGTCGCCACCGCGCTTGAAAGCCTGGCCGATCCTCCGTTACGCAGCATTGCATCTGCCCACGTCCCGCCCTCGGCACAAGGTGAACTGCAGGGAGCGCTTACCAGCATTTCGAGTATCACGACGATCGTCGGGCCGCTGATCTTCACGCAGATATTCGGATACTTCACCAGCCCCGCGGCGTCTCTCTCGTTTTCCGGCGCGCCGTACGCCCTGGCGGGCTGCCTTATTGTCGCGGGGCTCGCCGTCTTCCTGCTTCGCGTGCGTCCACAACCGGACCAAGTATTCCAGGATGGCGTCCCGAAACCATCGCAGGCCTGACGCCCGACGAGGCAAACGCCCTCAAACTGATCAATTTCTTTGATCCTTCGATGAAAAATTGAGCAGTCAGGCCTTTCTCGCTGGCACTTTCATCGGCGCTGCTCTATCTCGGATGTTCTTCCACCGAGTTGATTTGCAGCCGATCTGCCGCAACAGAACGGGATAAAGAAAAGTGTGAGCGGTTTTCCGCCCGCATCCCGCTCTAACATTTTGAAACCGATAACATTTATGATTTTGGATGCGTCCAAGGTCATGAACGTGATCTGGAGCCAGGATTCCCATGCTGACCACGAACACGAGCCGAATGAAGCTGCAGAACGACAATTCGTGGAGCAACCACTTACGTGCAAGCTTCTATCTCGGCGTGCCCTTCATCAGTGCGCAGCTGGCGCAACTGGCGATCAACACGACCGATGTGCTGATGGTCGGCAAGCTGGGGGCCACGGAGCTCGCGGCAATCATCCTTGCGACGCAGACGTTCTTCACCGTCTTCATTTTCGGCAGCGGCTTTGCCAATGCCGTGGTACCCATGGCCGCGCAGGCACAGGGCCGCGGCGACAAGGTTTCCGTCCGCCGCGCGGTGAGAATGGGCATGTGGGTGGTGCTGCTCTACGGTGCACTCACGGCGCCGCTCCTTTGGATGGCAGAGCCAATTCTTCTCTTTGCCGGCCAAAGGCCCGAGGTCGCGAAGCTCGCCGGGGGTTACCTCCATATCGCACAATGGGCGATTTTTCCGAGCCTGATCTTCATGGTGCTGAGGGCCTTCTTGAGCGGATTGGAGCGCGCAGGGATCATTCTCTACCTGACGCTTGTAACGCTCGTTCTCAATGCGCTGCTTTGCTACGTGCTGATCTACGGACATTTCGGCTTTCCGGCGCTCGGCATATTCGGCGCAGCCCTCGCGGCCCTCGGCGTCGCCTTGCTCGGTGCAGGCCTCACGATCGCCTATATCCGCAGCCGGCCGGAACTG
Source organism: Ensifer sp. IC3342 (assembly GCF_020193655.1). Classification (GTDB taxonomy): domain Bacteria; phylum Pseudomonadota; class Alphaproteobacteria; order Rhizobiales; family Rhizobiaceae; genus Sinorhizobium. The sequence continues at coordinate 58,710 of NZ_JADYVE010000014.1, read as the reverse complement.
AACCAATACGAGCTCTTCGTGCGCTTCTGGCGGCCGGACTGGCCGGCGTTCCGCGAGGTGATCCATCTCGGCGTTCCGATCTCCGTAACGATCCTCGCCGAAGTCAGCCTGTTTACGGCCGCGTCGCTGCTCATGGGCAATATTGGCACGATGGAACTGGCTGCGCACGGAATCGCGCTTCAATTCGCCTCGATCGCCTTCATGATCCCGCTTGGCCTCGCGCAGGCTGGGACAGTGCGTATCGGTCTTGCCTACGGAAGCGGCGATATGCTGGGCGTCAGACGGGCCGCCATCGCCGTGCTCGTGCTCGGTAGCCTCTTTGCCGCCGTTGGCAGCACGATCTTCGCACTATTTCCCCGAGAGCTTGCAGCCCTCTATCTGGATACAAGCCGGCCCGATGCGGCGGAGGTGCTTGCCTTTGCCGGTCCGTTGATCGTCATCGCGGGGGCGTTCCAGCTTGTCGATGGTCTCCAGGCCATCGCTGCCGGCATGCTGCGCGGTCTCAAGGACACGACGATACCGATGATCCTGGCGATGATCTCCTACTGGCCGGTCGGCTTTTTCTGCGCCTGGGCGTTCGCTTTTCCGCTGAACTTCGGCGGCGTCGGCGTCTGGTTCGGCTTTGTGCTCGGGCTTGCGGCGGCAGCCATGTCGCTCAATTGGCGTTTCTTCCATCTGCTTCGTTCGATGCAAGCGAAGGCCTTTGGGCCAGAGCCCCGTGGCGAGCCTCAAACGACGTGGCGCGGCTAAGGGATCAAAAGAAAAAGCCGGACGGGCAGAGGAGGCCGTCCGGCTTACAAGAGCGACCTCATCAGGGGAAGATATGAGGCCGCTTATTTTGAAACTTCCGGCAGAAGTTCCTGGAGGCATTCACAGATTAAAGCCGCGGTCTTGCTCGTTGCGGACACGCACTTCGCTGCGAAGCGCATGGATTGCAACAACGGACATCGCGAAAAACATGGTCATCGAAAACACAGCAAGTCCCATGGCCGTAATCCTTTCAGTTCCTGAAACGACATGTCTCCAAAAAAGTTCCGTTCATTCTTGCCTCACGGTACAACTTCCGGTGTGAAACCATCTTGAACACTGCATTCATCTAGCATTCATTCTTTCCCGCGTGCTGTTTCCGAGGGAACAGGCGAAACGCGGGTTGCGCTGCCCTTGCGGTCAGCCGCTGTCCGTGACAAAAGGCTTCACCAAACGGAAACAGGTGCGATGACCACGGCTTTCTATCCCGGCTCCTTCGATCCGATGACGAACGGGCATCTTGATGTGCTTGTGCAAGCACTGAACGTCGCGGCAAAGGTCATCGTGGCGATCGGCATTCATCCCGGAAAGGCGCCGCTTTTTTCCTTCGAAGAGCGCGCCGACCTCATCCGGCGCTCGCTGAGCGAGTCTCTGCCTGAAAGGGCGGGTGATATCGCCGTCGTTTCGTTCGACAATCTGGTGGTCGATGCGGCTCGCCATCATGGCGCGACCCTGCTCGTCCGGGGCCTGCGCGACGGCACGGACCTCGATTACGAGATGCAGATGGCCGGCATGAACCGGCAGATGGCTCCGGACATCCAGACCTTGTTTTTACCGGCAGGCACCGCATCGCGGCCCATTACGGCCACATTGGTCCGCCAGATCGCGTCGATGGGCGGCGATGTCAGCGCTTTCGTGCCCAATGCGGTCCACGAGGCGCTGCAGGCGAAGCGTAAGGCCTGACGCGCGGATCTTGCACCACTCAGGGAGAAACCATGAAAATCCTCCAACTCGCTTTCGCAGGGGCTTTGGCGCTCGCAACCTTGACGGGGACTGCCTTCGCGCAATCCGCGGACAACGTGATTACCATTCAGCTCAAGGATGGCCCAGTGGTCATCGAGCTGCGCCCGGACATCGCACCGAAGCACGCCGAACAGATCAAGGCGCTCGCTGCTGCAGGCGAATACGACAACGTTGCCTTTCATCGCGTGATCAAGGGCTTCATGGCGCAGACGGGCGACGTGCAATATGGAGACATGAAGGACGGCTATCAGGCAGAACTCGCCGGAACGGGCGGTTCCTCCAAGCCCGACCTGCCGGCGGAATTCTCCGACGTGCCCTTCGAGCGTGGTACGGTTGGTATGGCGCGTTCGCAGGACCCGAACAGCGCCAACTCGCAGTTCTTTATCATGTTCGCGCCGGGCGACTTCCTCAACGGCCAATACACGGTCGTCGGCAAGGTGGTCGAAGGCATGGAGAATGTCGACAAGATCAAGCTCGGGGATGATGCCAACAACGGCGCCGTCGCCGATCCAGACCGTATGATCAGCGTCAAGGTCGGCAAGTAAGTCAAACAGAAGGAGAAGAACCATGGCCGAGATCAAGGATCCGGAAAACACGATCATCATGGAGACCACGAAGGGCAGGGTCGTGATCGAGCTTCTGCCGGACGTCGCTCCGGGTCATGTCGCTCGTATCAAGGAGCTGACGCGCGAGGGCGCCTACGATGGAGTCGTGTTCCATCGCGTGATCGAGGACTTCATGGCGCAGACCGGCGACGTCCAGTACGGAAAGACCGGCGGCGAACACTTCAATCCGGGCCGCGCAGGCATGGGCGGCTCCTCCAAGCCCGACCTTAAGGCCGAGTTCTCCGATAAGAGCCATGTGCGTGGGACGTGCTCGATGGCCCGCAGCCAGATGCCGAACTCGGCAAACTCCCAGTTCTTCATCTGCTTCACCGATGCTCCCTGGCTCAACAAGCAGTACTCGATCTGGGGCCAGGTGATCGAAGGCATGGAGAATGTCGACAAGATCAAGCGCGGCGAGCCGGTGCGTGATCCAGACACGATCGTGTCGATGCGGGTTGCCGCCGACGCCTGATTTGCGCTAATGCACAGACCCGCCCCGTTCGCGTCAAAAGACGCCGGGGCGGGTTTGCTTTTGTTTGGCACCATCGATGCGCGTAGACCTGTTCGATTTCGACCTGCCGGAAACTTCCATTGCGCTGCGGCCCGCAAACCCCCGCGACAGCGCCCGCATGCTTGTCGTGCGGCCGGACCGAGAGCCTGTCCTCAGCGATCACGGCGTTCTCGATCTGCCGTCCTTCCTGCGACCCGGGGACGCACTGGTTTTCAACGACACCAAGGTGATACCGGCGCAGCTCGAAGGCTTTCGCAGGCGCAGCGAAGAGATCGTCACACAGGTCTCGCTGACCCTGCATATGCGGGTCGCACCCGACCGCTGGAAGGCTTTCGCGCGACCGGCGCGCCGGCTGAAGCCCGGTGACCGCATCTCGTTCGGCCACGGCGGAAACAGCTGCCTGCTCGGCACGCTCGATGCTACCGTCGAGGAGAAGGCCGACGCCGGCGAGGTTACGCTTCGCTTCGACCTTTCCGGACCGGCACTCGACGAAGCGATCATGGCAGTGGGCCACATCCCGCTGCCTCCCTATATCGCGTCCAAACGTCCGGACGACGCGCGGGACCGAACCGACTATCAGACCGTCTATGCGCGGGAAGAGGGGGCAGTCGCGGCTCCAACTGCCGGACTGCATTTCACCGACCGCCTTTTCGCAAGGCTCGACGAGGTCGGAGCCGAGCGGCATTTTGTAACCCTTCACGTGGGTGCGGGGACCTTTCTGCCGGTCAAGACGGATGACACAGACGATCACGTGATGCACGAGGAAATCGGCCACGTGAGCGCGGCGACCGCGGCGAGCCTGAATGCTGTGCGGGCGAGGGGCGGGCGCATCGTCTGCGTCGGCACGACGTCGCTTCGACTGATCGAAAGCGCGGCAACGAAAGAAGGCGAAATCCGGCCCTGGTCGGGCGCGACCGGCATCTTCATCACGCCGGGTTATCGTTTCCGTGCGGTCGATATGCTGATGACCAATTTCCATCTGCCGAAATCGACGCTTTTCATGCTCGTTTCGGCGTTCGCCGGGCTCGACACGATGCGTGCCGCCTACGCGCACGCGATCGCCGCCGGCTACCGTTTCTATTCCTATGGCGATTCAAGCCTGCTTTTCCGGAAAAACTAGATGACCGAGACGTTCCAATTCAAGCTGCTTGCGACCGACGGCAAGGCGCGCCGCGGCGAGGTTTCGATGCCGCGCGGCACGATCCGCACGCCTGCATTCATGCCTGTCGGTACCGTCGGCACGGTCAAGGCCATGTATCTCGACCAGGTGCGTGAACTCGGCGCCGACATCATCCTCGGCAACACATACCATTTGATGCTGCGTCCCGGCGCCGAACGTGTTGCTCGGCTCGGCGGACTGCACAAGTTCATTCGCTGGGAACGGCCGATCCTAACGGACAGCGGCGGCTTCCAGGTCATGTCGCTTTCCAGCCTACGCAAGCTCAACGAGCAGGGCGTGACGTTCAAGAGCCATGTGGACGGCGCGCTCTATCACATGTCGCCGGAACGCTCGATCGAGATCCAGGGTCTGCTCGACAGCGATATACAGATGCAGCTCGACGAGTGCGTGGCGCTGCCTGCCGAACCCAACGAAATCGAGCGAGCGATGGAAATGTCGCTGCGCTGGGCGGAACGCTGCAAGGTGGCGTTCGGCGATCAGCCAGGCAAGGCGATGTTCGGCATCGTGCAGGGCGGGGACATTCCGAAACTGCGCGAGCGCTCGGCTCTTGCGCTAAGAGATCTTGATCTGAAGGGCTACGCGATCGGCGGCCTGGCCGTGGGCGAACCACAGGAAGTCATGCTCGACATGCTCGACGTCACATGCCCGGCGCTGCCTGCCGACAAGCCGCGCTACCTGATGGGCGTCGGCACGCCAGACGATATCCTGAAATCCGTCGCGCATGGCATCGACATGTTCGACTGCGTCATGCCGACCCGTTCCGGCCGCCACGGCCTGGCCTTCACCCGCTACGGCCGAATCAATCTTCGAAACGCACGCCACGCCGAGGATACGCGCCCGCTCGACGAGCAATCGTCCTGTCCGGCAACGCGCGACTATTCGCGCGCCTACCTGCATCATCTGATCCGCTCGAATGAATCGCTCGGGGGCATGCTGCTCAGCTGGAACAACCTGGCCTATTATCAGGAACTGATGGCGGGCATCCGCCAAGCGATCGAGGAGGGGCGTTACGCCGATTTCATGGCGGAGACCCAGGAAAACTGGAAGCGCGGTGACTTGCCGCCCGTCTGACCTCCGTCCAGCCTGTCAGAGTTGAGGGCCGGACGCGGTCGGAAGCATCATCACGCCATTGATCTTGTAGCTGCCATCCGGCTGGTGAACGAGATCGTAGATCGCCGTCCAGTCCTTGCCGTCCGATCCCGATATCAGGACCTCCTGGAACACCTCTTCGCCGACCACCTTCGAGCGGCCGAAAGCGAAGTTGCCCGGGCGGTAGAGGTGCTGATACCTGCGCTTGACCATGTCGAAAAAGATTATCTTGTCCGGAAATTTTGTCCTGATGGCCGGCGAGGCGAAGGAATAGGCCGTGTCCGCATCGTCTTCCAGGAAAGCCTTGATTTGTGCGCGGATGATGGATTGCACGGTATCGACAGGTTCATCGGCGAGAGCGGCGCCCGCTGCGATCGAAAGTGTGAGACAAAGTGCAAGAAGAACGACCCTGACCATCACAGGCCCCCATCCGCTTTTTTGTCACCAGGGATAGGCCTCTCATGCTAACGTTGGTAAGCGGCTTGCGACCACAAGCTCAATCATTAGCTACCTAGAAATCGCTAATATATCCATTATTTCAATAATGTATACGATAATTCGAACCTAAGTCCGCAGCCATCATAACTTTGTGATGCCGCGACTTGCGAATGACTTTTGGTCGGATTGTGCAGCGCAGATACCGCGGGCGCTCGTGTTTGCCAGCTTACGTGGAACCGGCATGGCTCTTGGCGTTCTCAAGGATGTCTCGCATCGGCCATTAGACGAGACCAGCATCCAACGAGGCGAGCCCGCAGGAATTCTCGCGAACGAAAACATGAACGGTCGGCTTGGCGGAGGGCTGCGCCGTGTCGGGCCGCGTGCGGGCTGCAGGACACAATAATGTCGTTGATCGTCAACGATGCCGCAGCGAATCGGGAAACGACTCCGACCGCGATAGACCACATAAGATGGCGACCGAGCTTTCGGGCGATCTCACCAACGGCAACGGGAGAGCGTGCGCTCCACGAACTGACCGAAGTTGTCGACAAACGGAAGGGTGGGCTGCGTACAGCAGAGCGACCGATCCAGAAATCTCCAAGGCGAAGCGGGCATGTCGCACTTGAAAATAGAATGTACCCCCCCTACAGATGATTATCGCATAAGATAGATTATGGAACTCAACGATACGGCTTCGAATTCGCTTAACTCTGCGAAATCAAAGCTTTGGAGCCGCATTTCTAACGTCGGATGTTACGCTTCTTCAGCGGACGGCATGGCGATGTCGAACTCAAGCCGCATCATGTCAAAGGCTGGCTCGACATGATCCGGTGTTTCGTTCTGCAGCGTTTCATAGTCCAACGGCACGTGCATGTGCGTCAGCACGGCACGCTTCGGCTGAAGCCTTGCGATCCAGCCAAGCGACTGCACCAGCGACAGATGACTTGGATGGAATTTGTATTGCAGCGTGTCGAGCACCAGCAGATCGAGATCCTCCAGCTTTCCCACAGTTTCCGGCGGAAAATCGCTCACATCGCTGCAATAGGCAAAATCACCGACTCGAAAACCTAGCGAATGGGTATTGCCGTGAAATTGCATCAACGGCGTGAATGAAATCGGCCCGCCGGCGCCGTGAACGGTGACTGGCGACAGGTTTTCGGTGATAAGATGCGGCTCGACGATTGGCGGATAGCCGCTTCCTGGCGGCGATTCCACGCAATAGCGAAATCTCTCGCGGATTGCGCTCATCGTGAATGCGTCCGCCCAGATCGGCACGCACCTGCGGTTTTCGATCACGAAGCCACGAAGATCGTCGATCCCGTGCAGATGATCGGCATGAGCGTGGCTGTAGAGGACGGCGTCGATATGGCGAACATCGGCGGCGACCATCTGGGCGCGGAAGTCCGGACCGGTATCGATAACGACGGTCGTCTTGCCGCCGTCCGGTGCGAATTGCTCAACGAGCAGCGCTGCGCGCATACGCCGGTTGCGCGGATTTGACGGATCGCAGGCTCCCCAGTCGCCGGTAATACGCGGTACCCCTGGCGAAGAACCGCATCCGAGAATGGTGAAAACCCGCCGAAATGCCACGTCAGAGCCTCGGCATTTTCGAGAAGATGCGGAAGGCGTTCTCTGTCGTAATCTCGGCAATTTCCGCGGGTGATACGCCGATCGTTTCCGCCAGCACTTCCGCGGTATGGGCAACAAATGCCGGCTCGTTGCGCTTGCCGCGGAACGGTTTTGGCGCGAGGTACGGTGCATCCGTCTCGACGATCATCCGGTCGTGCGGGATCGTCTTCGCGATATCCCTGATCTCTTGCGACTTCGGGAAGGTCAGGATGCCGGAAAAGGATACATAGCCGCCGAGTTCGACGCCAACTCGCGCAAGGTCAGGACCCGACGAGAAGCAATGGAGAAGGAAAGGGAAGACCCCCTTCCCGCTTTCTTCGGTCAGGATCGCAGCCATGTCTTCATCCGCCGACCGGCTGTGGATGACGAGCGGCAGCCCTGTCTTGCGCGCGGCCGCGATGTGGCGGCGCAGCCCTTCAGCTTGCGCGTCGCGCGGTGCGTTGTCGTAGAAATAGTCGAGCCCCGCCTCGCCGATCGCAACCACTTTGGGGTGCACCGAGAGCCGAACGAGATCGTCCGTGGTGATATCGAGTTCCTCGTCGGCGTTGTGCGGATGCGTACCAACGGAACAAAACACGTTCGGATAGGCTTCGGCGATCGCAAGGATCGTATCGAACCGCTTCACGCGCGTCGAAATCGTCACCATCTGCGCCACACCGGCCGCGGCGGCGCGTTCGAGGATCGCGTCGCGCTCGGCCTCGAAGTCCGGGAAGTCCAGATGGCAATGGGTGTCGATCAGCATTCGTTTGACTCGCTTATACTTCCGGCGCCACGTAGCGCGGGAAGACCGGCTTCGGGGCCTCGAGCGGCGTTCCGGAGACGAGACGTCCGGCTTCACCAAGATGAGCAAAATCACGCCTGTCGGCCGGTACGGCGACGAGGTCGAGAAGCTTGCCAGCCGATTCCGGCATGAAGGGCTGCAGCAGGATCGCGATCTGGCGAACCACCTCGGCGGTGACGTACAGCACCGTCGCCATCCGCTCTGGGTCCGTCTTCTTCAGAGCCCAGGGCTCCTGACCCGCGAAATAGCGGTCGGTTTCGGAAACGACAGCGATGATCGCGGCGAGCGCGCGGTGGATGAGCTGCTTGCCCATATCTTCGCGTGTCGTCTCGAGCAGGGCATCGGCAGAGGCCAACATCGCCTTATCCTCGTCTGTCAGTGGCCCGCAGACCGGTATCTGGCCGTCGCAGTTCTTCACGATCATCGACAGCGAGCGGCTGGCAAGGTTGCCGATGCCGTTGGCGAGGTCGGAGTTGATACGCGTCGCGATCCCCTCCTCGCTGTAGCTGCCGTCCTGGCCGAAGGAGACCTCGCGTAGGAAGAAATAGCGAATCTGGTCAAGTCCGAAGTGTTCGACCAGATTGAACGGGTCCACGACGTTGCCGAGCGACTTCGACATCTTCTCGCCTTTGTTGAGCAGGAAGCCATGGGCAAAGATGCGTTTCGGGAGCGGCAGACCGGCGGACATCAGGAAGGCCGGCCAGTAGACCGCATGGAAGCGGATGATGTCCTTGCCGATGACATGGATATTTGCCGGCCAGAATTTTGCTCGCGGACCGGTCGGGTCGGTCAAGTAGCCCGTGGCGGTGAGATAGTTCGTCAGCGCGTCCACCCAGACATACATGACGTGGGCCGGATCGTTCGGTACCTTGATGCCCCAATCGAAGGTCGTGCGCGAAACCGAGAGATCCTTGAGCCCCGACTTGACGAACGAAATGACCTCGTTTCGCCGCTCGGCAGGCCCGATGAAATCCGGGTTCTCTTCATAGTGCTTGAGGAGCTTTTCCTGATAGGCGGAGAGGCGGAAGAAATAGCTCTCCTCCTCCACCCACTCGACCGGGGTGCCCTGAGGCCCGTAGCGCACGCCGTCGTCGCGCAGCTCCGTCTCGTTTTCCTGATAATAGGCCTCGTCGCGGACGGAGTACCATCCGGCATAGGAATCCTTGTAGAGATCGCCCGCCTCTCCCATGCGTATCCAGATTTCCTGCGAGGCCTGGTGGTGACGTCTTTCCGTCGTTCGGATGAAATCGTCGTTGGAGGCGTTGAGAAGCACGGCCATCTTCTGGAATTCGGCCGAGTTGCGATCGGCGAGATCCTGCGCGGAAATGCCTTCCTTCTTCGCCGTCTGCTGCATCTTCTGGCCATGCTCGTCCGTGCCGGTCAGGAAGAAGACCTCGCGCCCATCCAGTCGCTGATAGCGCGCCATCGCATCCGTCGCGATCAACTCATAGGCGTGGCCGACATGCGGCCTACCGTTCGGATAGGAAATCGCGGTCGTGATGTAGAACGGGGAAGTATCTCTCATGATTGGCTTCGATATATCTCGGGTCAGGGACTACTGGCAGCTATTAGCGCATCGCTTTCAGGTAGGGAACCGCCGCGCCCAGAAAAAGCCCACTCTCGGCCAAAGGCGACGTGTTCGGCGAGCTCAAACGAAAATTCGAGGCGGCCCCGGCCGCTTATGCAGCCGAACGTGGCATCAAGCGCGACCCGGATTGGTACATCCTGAAACTGCAGGAAGAGGTGGGTGAACTAACGCAGGCCTGGAACAAGGTCAGCGGCAGGGGCCGCACTCGCACGTCGCCGGAGGAACTGCGCCAATCGCTTGCCGATGAAACCGCGGACCTCCTCGGCCATGTGCTCCTTTTCGCCCACCACAATGATTTAGACCTGGTTGCGGCGATCGAGCGAAAATGGAAGTTCACTCCGGACCTATAGAGCGTCTCTGAGGTCATCGAGCAGCGACAGGATCGTCTGCTTGCGATCAAGATTGTAGGCGTCGCTCACCGTGAGACGCTCCGCGAAACTACTTGAGAGGCTCGCAAGGCGCTCGGCTCTGCCAATATCGCCGGCAAGCGCCGCGTCGCGCGCCTGCTGCATCACTCGCCCGGTCAACAGCGACGAGAAGAAATCGAAGATCGTCTCGTTATCCCTTGCTGCCAGAATATCCGCGAGCTTGTGCATCTGCCGGCGGACCGCAGGTCCCTGCCCCGCCAGGATGTCTTCGAAGGCGGTGGCGATATCGAGGCCGCCGTAATTGATGAGCTTTAGCGCCTCCGAAACGCTGCCGTTTGCCGCGGCGAGTATCTGCTCGACATTCGGTCCCGTCATATCAAAGCCGAGATGGGCAAGCGCCTGGCGCATGGGCTCGTGGCCCAGCGGCTTCAACCGCAGCGGAAGGCAGCGCGAGCGGATGGTCGGCAGCAGTTTTCCAGGCGCGTGCGTGAGCACCAGGAACAGCGAACGGCGCGGCGGCTCCTCAAGTATCTTGAGGATGGCATTGGCTGCATTGCGGTTGAGATCGTCCGCCGGATCGATGATAACGATGCGCCAGTTCCCCGTGCCGGATGTTTGGCCGAAGAACTTTCCGACGCGGCGCACCTCGTCCACGGTGATTGCCCCTTTTGCCCTGCCCGTTTTCTCGTCCACGGGGCGGGTGAGATGAAGCAGGTTGTGCGATGCGCCGGAAGCAAGCTGCCGGCTGACGATCGAACGGGGATCCGGATCGGCGAGATGATGGGGCGCCGTCGCCGGCTCGGGATTGTTCAGAATGTGGTTCGCGAAGCGGAAGGCAAGCGTCGCCTTGCCAATGCCCTCCGGCCCTTCGATGAGAATCGCATGGTGCCCTTTGCCGGATTTGTAGCTCTGCGCCAGAAACTCTTCTGCCTGAGGATGGCCGAACAGCTTGCTGTTTTCGGCAGGAGCCACAGCCCCTTCCAGCACACCGGGACGTTCCATTGTCATGTCGCAGCTTCCGCGTTAGACGACCGTGGTTCATTACCGTCCGGCAGCAGCGCTTCGATGATCTCGCGCACCTCGGCGGCTATGACGTCCGACGGCCGTGCCGCATCGACGACACGACAACGCCGAGGATCGGCTTCCGCGATGTCGAGGAAGGCCTCGCGTCGCTTCTCGTGCGTTTCCAGCTGTTCCTTCTCGAAGCGATCGGGACTGCCGCTGGCAGCGCGGCGACGCGCGCGTTCGAGCCCAACGGTGGCAGGCAGATCGAAAATGATTGTTCGGTCCGGAATCACACCATTGACGGCTACGCGCTCGAGCGTTTCCACGAAGGCTGGTTCGAGATTGCCGGTGATGCCCTGATAAACCCGCGAGGAATCCATGAAGCGATCGCACAGGACGATGGTTCCCCTCTGGAGCGCCGGCCGGATCACCTGTTCGACGTGATCGCTGCGCGCGGCCGCGAAGAGAATCGCCTCCATGCGAATGCCGAAAGACTCAGCCGCCCCGGAAAGCAGAACGTGGCGGACCGCCTCCGCGCCGAGCGAGCCGCCAGGCTCTCGCGTGGTCAGCACATCGTAGCCACGCGCGCGCAGCGAATCGGCCAGCAGGCGCATCTGGGTTGACTTGCCGGCCCCTTCCCCGCCCTCAAACGTTACAAACAAACCCTTCGTCAGCGACATGCGCTCCCAAATCAGCCGACTGCATGCTTCCCTAAACCGTAGCCGATTCAACGATAAAAACATGCAGCAATTCAGAGTGCTACGGCGTCCTTTTCGCGTCTGATGAGACGCGTGGCGCTGTAGCTATCGGCCCTGTTTAGCCGATTGGTTCGCCGGAAGGAACGGGCGCGCGTGCATTTGTTACAGCCAGAAGAAGAGAAGCTCCTGAAGCGCGTCGATCGCGCGGCTGGTAAGCGTACCGACCTCGACAGCACTGCTGGTCTTCACCGGCACTTCCACCAACAACCGCTCACCGTTCCAGAGCTTGACGACGCCGACCTCCTGACCGACGGCAACCGGCGCCGTGAGCGGCCACTTGTAGACGATGCGCGCGGTCAGCCGTTCAGCATTATTGACCGGGAGAAGCACGTCGATCGGCCCGCCCGCGACAAGGGCGACACGCGATGCCGCGCCGCCATAAACACTTGCTTCGCCGATCGTCTCCCCGTCAGCGAAAATGCGCCGTTTCTCGAACGCCGTCATCGCCCAGTCGAGTACCCTGCGGCTTTCTTCCGTGCGTTCCTTGTCGCTTTCGAGCCCACCCATGGCGAGATAAACGCGACGGTCGCCGCGCTGCATAGAGGCCGCGAGCGAAAAGCCGAAACCTTCCGCAAATCCGGTAGCCAGCCCATCGACGCCGACATTGGCGGCAATCAGCGGGTTGCGATTACGCTGGAGGATTTTGTTCCACTCGAATTCGGGTTGGGAATAGAGCCGGTAGAAATTCGGGTGGGCCTCGCGCAGATGCCGCGCCAGCGTCACCAGCTCCCGCATCGTCACCTTGTTGGCAGGATCTGGAAGGCCGGTGGCGTTGTTGAAATAGGCAACGGGCATGCCGAGTTCGCGCGCCCGTGCCGTCATACGCTTGGCAAAAGCAGCCTCGCTGCCGGTCATGCCCTCCGCGAGGATGATGCAGGCATCATTCGCCAATTGCACGGTCGCGCCTTGAATGAGATCCGCAACGCGGATCCTCGACTTGATGGCGGCAAACATCGTGGAGGTGCCGGACGGTGCGCCTCCGGTTCGCCAGGCGTGTTCGGAGACCTCGTAGGTCGTCTCGGGGCTTATCTCGCCCTTGTCCAATGCCTCGAAGACCACCTCCATCGCCATGAGCTTGGCAAGCGATGCCGGCGGCACAGGCTCGTCTTCGCCGCGCGCGAAGAGCACTGTGCCAGTCTCCCCATCAACGAGGTAGATCTGTTTCGCCTTGGTGTCGAATGCGGGCGTCTGCGCGACCGCATTTGTCGAGACGGTCGCCGCAAGAAAGGCCACGACCGTGAGCAACTTAATGCGCATGAGAAACTCCGGCTTCTTCATGGGCATAGCAGCGCGCGCAAGCCTCTTCAACCGGCGTTAGAGCGGAACACCATCCCTGTTCTGGCGCTTTGCATAGGCGATGATCGAATCGGCCGTCAGCGGGTTCGAATCGACCATGATCGCCTCGAAGGGAGAAGCCTTGTCGCTGACGCGGACTTCGACATAGGCAGCGGCATAGGCCATGTTTCCGTCTGGCATCGGGATCAGCGCCGGACGCACCGTGGGGATCGGGCCGATCTCCGGGAGTGTGACAAATTCGCCGAAAGATTGCGGCATGGCGACCTGCGGCGCTGGTTCGGCGAGCGCCGTCACCGGAACGCCTGTATTCAGCATCGACCTCTGAGGAACCGGCACGCTGGCGAGGTCCGGCACCTCGTTGCGGAACGGCTCGTTCGACGCAACCATGACACCAGTTGCGATTTGTCCTCCCGGCATCACGCCGGGGCTACGGTCACCCTTCTTGACGTAGGAGGCCATCAGATAGGGCATATCGTTGCCTTCGAGCGGCGCGCGACCGACATATTGCACGCGCACCTTGGCACTGCCCTTGCCCTTGATGTCCAGCATATCGGCTGTCTTGGAGGAGACATCGATGATGCGGCCGTACTCGTACGGGCCGCGGTCGTTCACGCGAACGATGACCGATGTGCCGTTTTCCAGATTGGTGACGCGGGCATAGCTCGGCAGCGGGAACGTCGGGTGCGCAGCAGACAGGTGATACTTGTCGTAGACTTCGCCGTTCGCCGTCAGTCGCCCGTGAAAGGCGGAGCCGTACCAGGAAGCAACGCCTACCTTGTTGTAGCCGAAGTCCTCTTTCGGCTGATACCACTTGCCCTTGACCTGATAGGCCTTGCCAACCTGGTAGCGCCCGCCGCCCTTCGGGATGTTCCGTCCGGTCGCAACTCGCGGACTCGCTTTGACGCCATACACAGACTCGGCAAAGTATTCCTTGCTCCGCGCCTTGCTTGTCTTGACGCTCGACGCCGAACCGCAGGCGGCCAGCGTCGCGCAAAGCAACGGAACCGCAGCAACACGTAGCCCCCTCGAAAGAAGTGCTGCATCTCTACTAAGAATCATCTGTCCCCAATATCGTTCGCAAAGCCGTATTTCGAAAACAATCCGCTCTAGCCCCCGCGGAAAGCTCGGCGTCTCGAAACGAGACAGTCGATTAATCATGTCAGCAAGACGGCAAAATTGCGAACAGGAAGCCGGAAGCGCGGCAAAAATCTTCCGTTGTGGTTTACAAATCGTTTAAACCCCTGCGCGAGCCTGCCGTGCGGAATCCTCGGCGTCATCGCGGAGTGCGAGAAATTCCGCCGGGCGCCGGCACGTTAAATCTTGCAAAGACTGCGAGATTTGGTTGTTTGTTCAACCGGGCGTCAAGGTTGGCGTAGCTGTCTCGTCGCCGACCATGCCAAGGTGTTACCGGGCCGAATGGCCCTGCAGCCTCTTTTCACATTCGTGGCTCCGCTACGGGCAATTCGCATAGGGCGGCGGGCCGTGCTGGATCGCGCGGCTCTGGAGCTGCAGACGATAATCGGCGAGCACCTGGTTGGTCTCGACATAAGTGGGGTCGGTCACGTTGCCCCAGAGATAGAAGATCGAGGCGTCGCTCGGCGTCAGCGTGGCATTGGGATCGCCCTGAACGCCCTTCCACGTCGCCTGCGGGACAGGCGTGGTGAAGAGCGAGGGATCGATCACCATCTGCTGCGTCCAGAACCAGCCTCGGCGCACACATAGCGTCGGCGCGACATGCCAGCCCCAGTTCACGAAGCAGTTGGGATTGTTTTTGGTGTCGACGTGCAGGCTGCCCTGTATCCACACCTTGCGCGGCTTGCGGCCGATGTTGATCATCAGCCGGCACATCTCGTGCGCGCGGCCCCAGCAGCCGTCATCGGGATAGAGAAAAGGGATGCAGGGTGCCGGCACCGTGAGCGGAGGGCAAGTCGTCGCGCTCATCGCATCGAAAATCTGCTGGGCAGTCGCTTTCGAAACGCAGCGGAACCACCACCAGGGCCAGAACGGCCAGCGCCAGATCCAGTCGAGCAGACGCTTCCACCACGGCCATTCGAGCGGCAGTACATCGGGTTTGGGCCAAGGTGGCAGCGGCGCGTCATCGGGGCCGGGCGTGTAGGTGCGAATGTCAATGATGTTGTGCGCATCATCCTCGGTGACGATCAGCAATTGCCCCGAGTCGAGCGCGGTGCGCAGCAATGGTTCGAGCGTCGCAAAATCGGGATTGTCGCGCCTCAGGGTGTGGCGGGCATGCGACCTTTCGAGCATGATCTCATAGCCCTGGTCGCTCGGACGCATGCTCATCGGACGCGTCACGTGCGGGATCAGGAGCCGTGTGATCGCCCCGCCGTTAGGATCGATCTCCAGATAGACCGGCGCCCTGCGCCTGGCGAGCCCGTCAAGCACTTGCAAGAAGCCGCTCGATCGGGCATCGCTCGGGTCAAGCCGGGCGCGGCGCCCGCCTTCGAGCTCGACCCAAAGCCCCTCGCGCAGCAACTCGGCAGCGGGCCGGTCAAGCGGAGGGTCGAAATCAATGCGGGTCGAAACAATCGCATTGGGATTTGGCATGGCACACCTCCGGCCAGGTGCGCCAGAATATCAGAGCGCTGCACGCGTGTCCTTGCGTAGAATTTAGGGCAAACTGAACAGCTTTCAGTTTTATCATGGCTTCTTGCAATGATCGCGAATGCGACCCGCCTGATCGCCTCCGCGAAACACCTCGGCATCACGCTGCAACTCTATTCACACGTAATGCCGGGTATGCAAAGCGAATGCCGCCGAGCACGTTGACGCGGCGATCAAAGCTGCTAAAAAGCCAGCCGTCGAATGATTGGGTAGCGAAGCGGTAGCAATTGCCGTGTTCCGCAGGTCGGCAACCGTGGATTTCTCAATCCTTGCAGTCGACTGGAAGAGTGGCCGAGCGGTTTAAGGCACCGGTCTTGAAAACCGGCGTGCGTGAAAGCGTACCGTGGGTTCGAATCCCACCTCTTCCGCCATTCACATTGAAGTCATTGTGATTTCCAAGATATGTTCACAGGAAGCGGCTGGTATCATAACCGCCGCCCCTTCGAGCGCAGCGGCCGTCTTGGGGGCGGCGCGTTTCACCGCTTGAGCCGCGATTAATGCCGACTCCCCTACCCTGCGGATGTTACCGGCTAGAAGTTAAAATAGATGCTGACTCCAGGCCGCCGCTGGTAGCGGTAATAGTCACGGTAGCCGTAATACCCGTAATGGCGAGGGTAGCACCTGCCGTAGTAACGGCAGGAACGCCACGCGTAGCGCCGGTTCCAGTGGCGGTCGGCGCGCCAATGGCGATAGCGCCAGTGTCTGACCTGTTCGACAGGGCCGGTCTGTACTTGATCGGGTTTCGGCACGAAGATCGGCGCAGCGTTTAGCGGTAACGCGAAAGATGCAGCCAGGACTGCGGCTGTGAGGACGGATAAGAGCCTTTTCATAGTCAAACTCCTCCCCTATGACTATCAGATTGAGCCACCGAGCCTGAACCTCCGATGAACGGCTGCGCGCTCGACCGTTGGGGACCTTGCAAACGGCGACCGGCCAGAGCGGTGTCAGGCATCCCGCGACGCCAGATCCGCAAAACCCGTCGCCTCTTGGAGGTCGCCGACGGCGCCAGGGTGTCGAAACCCCGACTTGCCCCTGTCATAATCGCCGCCTACATTCAGTTTCAGAACGTCCCTCGTGCCGCTGACCACGGATGTACTGGCAGCGGCATGGGGTGGCGACGAGAGGTCGGCCCAGCCGGCCTTTTTGTTGCCGTGGCGTCCTGTCCGGTACCCGACATAGGCGGGGACCTTTGCTTTGCGGACAACGGACCCCGCCCTAAATTGCCTCTGAAACAATTAGGTTCTTGTGCGTGCATTGCCGACAACCCCCAAAAACCTAGGGTGTCGCCATCTTCGATCTATGGGACCTTGGTCCGGCGCAATGTCGCCAAAGGTCTTAAAGCGCGTCGCCTTCAATCGGACTCATACGACGCGCTTTAGGTCGCATGTCGTTGTCCCAAAACCGCTGCGCACTTTTTGGGCGACATGCATTAGGAGGAATGCCGCATGTTCTGTCGACACATATTGCGGGGCCGGAGTGTCCAGACGCGCCCCGTTGCGATCGCTGCCAATCGCGCGATCCCCTAATCCCCTTTCGCGAATAGCACGGCGATCTCGCCCGCTGTATCATGCCGTCCATGCTCCTCGCGGGAGGCGAGTTGAGCGAGGGAGGACGAGCCATGCGTATGTCTTCGGTACTGCGTTTGCTGCGGACAGTCTGTCTCGCGGCGGGCGCTTCTTTCATGTTTGCACCGCTGGTGAATGCAAACGAACCACTTCCGCCCGAGTTGGAGAAGCTGAAATCAGCACTTGAAAAATACAAGGACCCCGTTGCCGCTGTGCACGACGGCTATTTCTCGACATTGGGATGCGTCACGTATGCGACGGGCACGATGGGCGTGCACTTTCTGAACCCCGCGCTGATCGGTCCGGAGCCCGATCCAATGAAGCCGACCTTGTTGGTGTATGAACCAAGTGGCGACAAGCTGGAGCTCGTTGCCGTCGAATGGCTGATCCCGCTCGCCACTGGCGTCAAGCCGAATCCCAAGCTCTTCGGCCATCCCTTCGACGGCCCTATGGAGGGGCATGAACCGCTTCTGCCGGCGCAGCTCCACCATTACGACCTGCATGCGTGGATCTTCAAGCCGAACCCGCTTGGCCTGTTCCACCCGGTGAACCCGGACGTCAAGTGCCCTGAAGGACGTTACACTTTCCTGGAAGAGCCACCGAAGATGTTGCCTCATCCAGAGTCGAGCAAATAAGGCTCGTTGGACACAGGCAGGCTCGGGGAGTCCCCGCTTCTCGCCAAAAACTCCTCCGCGCTGTCCCGAGCGGGGCGCGGAGGCGCGGCGCGGGACCGATGGAGTTCGAAAAGCGCGAGGGCGTTCGCTTCGCCCAGGGGACATTTGCGCGTCGAGAAAACGGCCGCGCCAAACGACGTTGCGCAACGCCGATGCCCGAGCCCTACTGCATGCATCCTCAGAAGAAACATGTAGCAATTCAAAGTGCTACAGCGACCGTTTGCGCGTCTGATAAGGCACGCGGCGCTGTAGTGATGCGCGACTGTTTCCCGTTCGCACCCTCTCAAAAAGCGCGTAGACTGTTTCAACCGGCAGATTTGCCCGAAAGAGGAGATCGGCCATGAACCCTTTCAATAATTTCCGAGATTATCCCATTCTTCCCGGTGAAGTCGCGATCCTGGAAGGCGTGCTGCATAAGGCGCTCGAAGAACGCAATCTGACGATGGGGAGCGATGAGGCTGAAGAAGTCGCCCAAAGGATCATCAAGCTTTACCAGAGCGGCGTCAGGGACCCGGAGCAGATTTGGCAGATGATCCGCACAATCTAGCGAGCAATTGAAGACGCTGCAGCGCCGCGCGTCCAATCGGACGCGCAAAAGGTCCCGGTACCACTTTGAGTTGCTGCATGATTTTGTCCTTAGATCGATTCCGATTTTAGGAATAATGCAGTCACTCAGTCGCAGATTGCGATCACCTTGTTCTCGGGGAACGATGCGCGAACGCGGTCGCCACGGTTGAGGCCAATCGAGGGATGCGTGCGAGCAATCAGCTTATGATCGCCATCGACGCCGATCGTGTATTCCGCCACCTCTCCAAGGAAGACCTTGCCCTGGATGAGGCCGCTGACGCTGTTCGGCGCCGTATCACTCGCAACACCATTGAGCCGCTGGAGCTCAATGTTCTCCGGCCGGATGACGAAGGAGATCTGATGGCCTGCAGTCATGCTCGAGGAAAACATGCATCTGATCGCCCCGATCGACGTGTGGACGGCGGCGATATCGCCTGCCCTCACCTGACTTGCAAGCGTGCCGCGCAGAAGATTTGTCCGGCCGATGAAGTTGGCGACGAACTCGCATCTCGGCCTGTCGTAGATGTCGATGGGCGTTCCCATCTGCGCGATCATGCCATTATTCAGCACGGCTACTCGGTCGGAGAGCGCCATCGCCTCGCTCTGGTCGTGCGTCACGTAGATCGTCGTGACTCCCCATTCGGTCTGCAGGCGCTTGATTTCAGAACGCATCTGCTCGCGAAGAAGCGCATCGAGGTTGCTGAGCGGCTCGTCGAGCAGAAGCAGCTTCGGCTCGCGCACCAGGGCGCGGGCAAGCGCAAGGCGCTGCTGCTGCCCGCCTGAAAGCTTCGTGGCGGACCGGTTGCGGTATTCGGAAAGCCCGACCATTTCGAGCGAGCGCATCACGCGGGATTCGATCTCCTCGCGCGAAAGATGACCGTTGCGGCGGGTGCGCAGAGGATAGGCCGCGTTCTCGAAGACGCTCATGTGCGGCCAGATCGCATAGGACTGGAAGACCATGCCGATATCGCGCTCGTACATCGGCAACTGTATGTCGGAACGGCTGTCGAAGAGGTCGCGGCCGTCAAGCTGGATCAGGCCGCTGTCGGGATGCTCAAGACCCGCGATCGACCGCAGCGTCGTCGTCTTGCCGCAACCGGAGGGGCCGAGAAGCGTGAAGAGCTCGCCCTCCTTGACGTCGAAGCTGACGCCAGACACCCCGCCTTTCCGCTCCCCCGCTTCGTTGATGTACTGTTTTACGAGATTGCCAACTCTCAGCATATTCCACCTTCCTGGAATGCAACTATGCGGTGAGGATCCGATAACGGCGCGCCACCAGATAGAAGCATCCGCTAACGCATGTCATGAGGGCGACCCAAACCGTGCCCATGGCGGCGAGCTCCGTCACCTGCCCGTTCTGCCAGAGATCGAACAGACTCACGGCGACGAGCGAGCTTCCGGGTCCGACGAGAAGAAGCGGCAGCGACATGGCGCGCACCGCAAGCAGGAAGACGAACAGCCAGCAACTGATCATCGATGCCGATAGCAGCGGCAGGACGATCTTGATGAAGGTCTGCATCTGCGGCGCACCTGAAGCTGTCGAAGCCTCTTCGAGATCGGAGTGGATCTGCAGCACTCCGGCATAGGCGTAGCGCATGCCATAGGGGAGATAGGCGACGGCCGAAGCGACGATCACCGAGGTCAGCGTCCCATAAAGTGGGAACGGCAGGTTGACGAAGACCTGCAGGAAAGCGACGCCCATGACGATCGACGGAAATGTCAACGGTGCGGTGGCGAGCTGGTCAAGCACCCATGCTGCGGGTTTGCGGCGAACGGCAAGCCACGCGCAAAGGGCCGTAAACGGCACGACGAGGCTCGCCGTGACGGTTCCGAGCACCAGCGTATTGACAAGCGTCGAGCGGAAAAAGCCCGGACCGATCACCGTCGCATAGTTCTTCAGCATCCAGCGCGAAAGGCTGGCGATGCTGAAACTGCCGAAGAAGGGCTGAAAGGATACGAAGACGATGATCGCCAGTGGCAAGCCGATGACGAAGAGCAGGATGGCGACGAGAACCAGCATGCTGGCATAGCGGCCACGCCCGAGATCGATCACGCGCGGACGGTATCCCTTGCCGGTTATCGTTTGGTAGCGGTGAGCGTGCCGGGAAAGGCGTCCGTAGAAATAGAGGAGGCAGGCAAGGAAGGCAAGCAGACAGACGGAATAGGCTCCGGCCTGGCCGAAATTCGGTGGCGTTGTCGCGCGCGAACTCTGGTAGATGCTGGTGCTCAAAACCTCGATATTGCCAGCAAGACCGACGATTGCCGGAACCTCGAAGGATTCGAAGGCGCGAATGAAGCTCAAGAGCAGCAGCGCCAGCACGCCGGGCATGCCCGATATCGATCAGAGCGAACTCTATCTCGATTCCATGATCCTCGTCGTGCGCGCCGGTCACCCCATGCTCGACGGCCACCAGATCGAGCTCAGAGAACTGGCGCAATACCCTGGGTGGTGTTGACCGGCAACCGCGATCTCGAAGGCGCGCTGCGCAAGCTCGTAGGTACGGAATTCAATAAATCGGTGTTGCGCAGCGGCTCCCCGATGTTCGTCAAAAACATTCTCCAGAAGAGCGAGTTCATCGGCCTTGTCCGCCAGGACGCCGTCCGAATAGAGCTCGAGGCAGGTTCGTTGGTCGAGATCGATATATCCGGCCAGCTTGACATCCAGGAATTCGTGCCGCGGCAAAAGGTGGGATTGATCTTCCGATCGGACGTTTCAATTCCGGTGGCGAGCCAGGCCTTGATCCAGGAGATCACGGCCGCGACGCGCGCAAGCTCCAGTGCTCTTACGAGCCTGATGGAGACGTGAGGCCGGCCAAGAGGCGCGGCCTGCCCCTTGACTGGCTCGCGGCGCGACGGTGACCTACGGTCTTCGCGGAGGAATTCGCGATGGCCAGAGAAATTCACGAAATTTTAGGCACTTGCAGAACACATATGGAACATATAGTGTCTGTTCTTGATTTGTTTCGCGATTCTGGAGTGACGCGCCATGCTAACCCGCAAGCAACAGGAATTGCTTCTGTTCATTCACGAACGAATGAAGGAATCCGGGGTGCCGCCGTCCTTCGACGAGATGAAAGACGCGCTGGACCTCGCCTCAAAGTCGGGCATCCATCGGTTGATTACCGCACTTGAAGAGCGCGGGTTCATTCGCCGTCTTCCCAACCGGGCGCGCGCACTCGAAGTCATCAAGCTGCCTGAGGCCTATATGACGAGCCCGCAGCCTCGGCGTGGCTTCTCGCCAAGTGTCATAGAAGGCAGTCTGGGCAAGCCACCGGCAGCACCCGCCGCCCCGACGAAATCGGCGCCACCGAGCGATACCGCATCGATTTCGGTGCCGGTCATGGGACGAATCGCGGCCGGTGTCCCGATTTCCGCTATCCAGAACAACACGCACGATGTTTCCATTCCGGCCGAGATGATCGGCAGCGGCGAACACTACGCGCTCGAAATCAAGGGCGACTCGATGATCGAAGCGGGTATCTTCGACGGCGATACTGTGATCATTCGGAATACAAACACAGCGAATCCCGGCGACATCGTCGTTGCACTTGTCGATGACGAAGAGGCAACGCTCAAACGGTTCCGCAGAAAGGGCGCGTCCATTGCGCTTGAAGCGGCCAACCCTGCTTATGAAACGCGGATATTCGGACCGGACCGCGTCAAGATCCAAGGCAAGCTCGTCGGCCTTATTCGCCGCTATCACTAATGCATGTCGCCCAAAGTCTGCAGCGGTTTTGGGACAACGACATGCATAAAAACAAGGACCTAAAGCGCCTCGCATGAGTCCGATTGAACGCGACGCGCTTTGGTTTGCGCCATCGCTAGTCTGACGGTCTCAGCGAAATTCGAGCTAGGCTCACGGAGACCGTGGACGTTTGGCCGTGCTGCTCGAATAGGGCATCTTTCAGAGCCGGAGACGCGACCAACCGGCTTCTCCGGGTACGTACCACAACTGCCGGGTCGCGCCCCAATACAGGCACACGACGCAATGGCTTAGCCCCTCGCCCAGATACTCGCAACGAGTCTGGATTGGACCAACATCACTGATTTCCTCGAGATAATATCCTCGGAGGTCTTGCCGGCAGACGTCGAAGGCCCGTTGGCCCGCGGATGTTCGTATCCGGAGCGCCGCACGTATCAGGACCCCTAAAGCATGCTGTAGCGGCTTGTTTGACGCATATTCATCCCTAATCGGCTACGATTTAGAGAAACAAGCAATAGAACGAGGGAAGCCTTAGGGTAGCTAGAAAATGCCGGCCCTGCCCTTCGGCATAGACCGGCGAGCGTACAAACCGCGCTTCAAAGTGAAAGCTCTTTGTAAATGATATCGGTGGAGTTTAGGGGCGCCGCCCACCCCGATCCATGGACCTTAGTCCTACCCGACGTTGGCAAAGGTCTTAGGATTCTTGTGTGCGCTTCTCGAGATGCTGTGAGCTCGCGCTAGCGACATCCATTCCGGCAATTCGGCGTTGGGAGTTCCAGGGATCGTCCCCTCCAACCGCTCCGGGACCTTCGTTGGGAAGGGTGCGAGACGCGCGAGGTAATGGGCCTCATAGCCCACGTCATTGCCTTGAGAGAAGGCTTACGCAGTTCTCAAAAGTCTTCTTGTTAAAGAGTTGATTTCTTTGGAGGCCTCGCCCGGAATTGAACCGGGGTACAAGGATTTGCAGTCCTCTGCGTCACCACTCCGCCACGAGGCCTCTCGCGCTCGATCGATCAAGCGATGGCCGGCGTTTAGAACGAATCTATGAGGAGCGCAAGGGGGAAGGTTTCGAAAAAGGTGGAACGCTCGTAGTGATTCATCGTTCTCCCCAGCGATGGCCGACTGCAGTCCAGCTCGGAACTTTCTCACGGCAGCTTTGCGTGCCCATCGTGCTATCAGCGAACTCGACGCTGCAACGACAAGCATCGAAGCACGGCAACCGATTCGTCGACCTTCCTCGCTGCCTAAAGCATCGGCTTCTGCGGCCCCGTTCAGGACTTGCCGGAGGAATTTTGCTGACCGCGCCAACGCGCCCACCAAATCGCCAGCTTGCGGCGGCGGCGGCGGATCGCCGGTATGTCGTGAGAAAGCACAAGCAGTCCCAGAGGAATCATCCAGAAACCGAACACGGGCAGGAAACCTAAGATACCGCCCACGATGAGAAGCGTACCAACCAGGATTCGCAGTGCCGGCGAGTCCGGCAAGTTAATGCGCCATTTTCCGAGCACGATCTCGCGTGTCTGTGGATCGATGCCGAAATGCCGTTCTTTCCTGGCGTTCGTCATTATTCCTCTTTCATGCTCCTCCCCCACAATTGGGGCCTTCTCCACAGCCTCGCAACCGACGTTGTGATTTTTTTTGAAAAAGCGCTTGGCAAATCGGAAAAGCATTTGTATTAGCAGCCTCACTTCTGCGGCGCAGATGATCCCTGGTAGCTCAGCGGTAGAGCACTCGACTGTTAATCGATAGGTCGCCGGTTCGAATCCGGCCCGGGGAGCCAGTTTCAAAGAGCCATTCGCGGTAAACGCCCGAATGGCTCTTTTTGTTTGTCGATGTAGTCTCTGAGGGTTCCTCATGCGTCTTGCATGGCTTTTCCTGGCTCTCGCGATCGCGACAGAGGTCGCCGGCCTCACCGCGATGAAGGCTGCCTCCGGCTCCTATGCCGGACATGCGATCATGTATGCTTCGATTGCGCTCTCATACGTGTTCCTTGCCAAAGCCGTGAAGACGATCTCCGTCGGCGTCGCCTATGCCATCTGGGAAGGGTCCGGTGTCGCCCTCATAACGCTCGTCTCCGTGTTCGTCTTTGGCCATGCCCTGAGCGGCCGCGAAATGCTCGGCCTGTCGATGGCGGTTGTCGGGATACTGCTCGTCAACGCCGGCGAGGTACCGGAAGAGGAAGCAGCGGGAGAAGCAGCCCGATGAGCGCCGACGGCTTCTATTTCGCTTTCGCTGTTATGGCCGGCGTCCTCGACGTTGCCGCGAATCTGGCCTCCACGAAGTCGAACGGCTTTGCACGGCGCGGCTGGGGCGTGCTTTCGATTCTGCTGGTACTTGCCGCCTTCGCGCTGCTCGCGGAGGCGGTCAAAGGTATGGAACTTGCCATCGCCTATGCGGTGCTTGGGGCGACCGGCATCTTTGGCACGGCGATCTGTGGGCGTCTCTTCTTCGGTCAGAACCTGAAACCTGTCGGTTGGGTCGGCCTGTCGCTCGTCTTCGGTGCGGTTCTCGTGCTTCACACCGCCTGACGTGGCCGCCCCTTCGAACTGGATTGCGCCTTTTTCGCGGTGGTCGCGGGCACACGCCCAGGCACAAGCCAGTTGAGAAGCGCGAAGTAGGCGCTGTACGGCAGGAAACGCGCCAGTTTAGCCGCATAGGTAAGGCGTTTAGGAAACGTGATCTCGAAGCGCCCTGATTTCAGGCCGAGACAAATGCGCTCCGCCGCCTCCTCCACACTCACCAGATCCGGTCGCGGAAACTTGCCTCTCGCTGAAGCGGCCGTGTCGACGAAGCCTGGACAGATCAACTGCAGGCGGATGCCGATACGATCGAGGTCGAATTTCAAGCTCTCGGCCATATTGATAAGCCCCGCCTTGGTCGCCCCGTATGCGGCGCTCATCGGCAGGCCGCTGTATCCCGCCACCGACGACATAATGGCGATCTGGCCGTGCCCGTTCGCCTTCATGTGCTCGACGACGGGCACGAGGCAATTGACGACGCCATGCAGATTGACGGCGAAGCTCTTGTCGAAGGCTTCCCGGCTAAGATCGTCGCCGCGCACCGGAATCACTACACCAGCATTGAGCAAGGCCAGAGCCACCCGGCCGTGATCGTATTCGATGGCTGCCAGCAAGCGCTCCATGTCGCTCGGATCCGTGACGTCCCCATCGAGAACGACAATCCTGCCAGGGCCTGACGCCTCATGTTGAAGCGCAACCAGCCTCTCGTGGCTGCGTGCCGTGACGACGACTGAGTACCCCTCTTCAACCAGCTTGAGGGCAACGGCGCGCCCGATGCCAGAACTCGCCCCCGTTATCCACACCAGTCCATGGTCGGGTCGGGCTGTGAATGCAGTCGTCATTTCGTCCTCGCGTCCATCGGGAAGGGCTTCCCCTTCCAAAAACCCGTGGCTGTCTCCCCTGCCCGGGTTTATTGCCTCTCCGACGGCAGCGCCTACCCGGATTTCGCACTTTCGACCGGCCTTTTGACGACCGAGACGAATTTTGCCCGGGACAGGTTAGCTGCGAAACGCTATTTCTTGCGCAGTGCACAGGCTGAGCCGAAAACACGCCAATATTTCGGCGATCTTGCCTGCAAACCAAATGTTTATCGGATCGCCGTTCATCAGGGATTATGCTGGGCTCAGACCCGGCGTCCGTTCCGTCCAGCGTGAGGTTTTCAAAATGACCGTTCTTCCGTCCGTGCTCGAAGCGATCGGCAACACGCCGTTGATCCGGCTCCGGGCCGTTTCCGAGGCCACCGGCTGCACCATCCTGGGCAAAGCGGAATTTCTCAATCCCGGGCAATCGGTGAAGGACCGAGCTGCCCTGTGGATCATTCGCCAGGCGGAAAAATCCGGGCAGCTGAAGCCCGGCGGCGTCATCGTAGAAGGCACGGCCGGCAACACCGGAATCGGCCTTGCCGTCGTCGGCAGCGCGCTCGGATACCGTACGGTCATTGTCATTCCCGAAACGCAAAGCCAGGAAAAGAAGGACGCGCTGCGCCTGATGGGTGCCGAACTGGTGGAAGTTCCGGCGGTGCCATACAAGAATCCCAACAACTACGTGAAGATTTCAGGCCGGCTGGCCGCCGAGCTTGCCAAGACAGAGCCGAATGGCGCGATCTGGGCGAACCAGTTCGACAATGTCGCAAACCGCGACGCGCATGTGGAAACAACTGCGCCGGAAATCTGGCGTGACACGGACGGCAAGGTCGACGGTTTCATCTGCGCGGTCGGCTCTGGAGGCACGCTTGCCGGCGTGGCCCAAGGGTTGCGGGCCAAAAATCCCGCGGTCAAGATCGGTATCGCCGATCCGGAAGGAGCCGCGCTTTACAATTACTATGCCCACGGCGAGCTCAAGGCGAGCGGAAGTTCGATCACCGAGGGCATCGGTCAGGGTCGCATCACAGCCAACCTTGAAGGTTTCACGCCGGACTTCGCCTACCAGATTCCCGATTCGGAAGCCGTGCCCTACGTCTTTGACCTCATCGAAAAGGAAGGGATCTGCGTGGGGGGCTCGACCGGCATCAACATTGCCGGCGCGGTGCGGCTCGCCAAGGATCTCGGCCCCGGCCACACGATCGTGACGATTCTTTGCGATTATGGTAACCGCTACCAGTCGAAGCTCTTCAACCCGGACTTTCTGACCTCCAAGGGCCTGCCGGTGCCAAACTGGCTGAAGACCACTTCGAAAATTACCGTGCCATACGAACCCGTCGGATAAAATCTGCGATGACCAAGACCGTGACCGCCCTTTTCCGTGAAGATTTCTACCTCTCGACCTGCGAGGCAAGCGTGACCGGAATTCTCGAGGATGGCGGGATCGAGCTTGATCAGACGTGCTTCTACGCCACCTCTGGCGGACAGCCGGGCGACACCGGCTTTCTCGAGCGCGGAGACGGAAGCCGAATCGCGATCGCAAGCACCCGGCACGGCGACACCAAGGACGTCATCATACACGTGCCGGCGGAGGGGCAGCCTTTGCCGGCGATCGGCGAAAAGCTGGTCCTCCACGTCGACTGGCCGCGCCGATACCGATTGATGCGCATGCATACCGCCTGCCACCTGCTTTCCGTCGTTTGCCCCTTCCCGATCACTGGCGCCGCCGTCGGGGAGGACGAAAGCCGCGTCGACTTCGACATGAGCGAAACAATCGACAAGGATCAAGTGACGGCTGCGCTCATGAAGCTCGTCGAGGAGAACCACCCCGTCTACGTACAATGGATCACGGACGAGGAGCTCGCCGCCAACCCGGGCATCGTCAAATCGAAGAATGTCCGCCCGCCCATGGGTCTTGGCAGGGTGAGCCTCGTCTGCATCGGAAAAGACTCCGCCATCGACAGCCAGCCCTGCGGCGGCACGCATGTTTCAGAAACCCAGGAAGTGGGCGTGATTCACATCGCCAAGATCGAAAAGAAGGGTAAGGAGAATCGGCGTTTTCGGATACGCTTCGGAACGCCGGAAGATCGTGCGGCTGTTTGAGGCTGTGGAGTGACGACAATGGATTACAAGAACGAGAACAAGAGCGCGTTTGTCGTTTCTGCGGACTGGCTCCAGCAGCGTCTTGCCGATCCTTCTGTGAAGATCCTGGACGCTGCCTGGTATCTTCCTGCACAGAACCGGGATCCGAAGTCGGAATACGAGGCCGCGCACATTCCAGGTGCTATTTTCTTCGATCAGGATGCGATCGCCGATCAATCAAGTGGACTGCCGCATACCCTCCCCTCGCCGCAAGCCTTCGCTCAGGCCGTCGGCGCTATGGGCATCGGCGAAAACGGTACAATAGTCGTTTACGACGGGCCGGGCATCTTCACCGCGCCGCGCGTTTGGTGGATGTTCCGGATCATGGGCGCCAAGAACGTCTTCGTTCTCGATGGCGGGATGGATGGCTGGAAGGCGGAGGGACGACCGACGACCGGGGAAATCCCTAAGCCGACGCCAAGCGTATTCAACGCCACGTACAATGCGGCCGCCGTCACCTCGTTCGAGCGCATGAAGGAGGTCGTAGGAAACCGGCTCGCGCAGATTGCCGATGCGCGCGGCGCGGGCCGCTTCACCGGCGAAGAACCGGAACCGCGAGCCGGCATGCGCTCGGGGCATATGCCTGGAGCCAAGAGTCTGCCATCCGGCGTCTTTTCTGAAGGAGGCAAGCTGAAGAGCCTCGACGGCTTGCGCCAAACCTTTAGCGACGCTGGCGTCGACCTGACGCAGCCGGTCGTAACGACTTGCGGGTCCGGCATCACCGCGGCAATCATAACTCTTGCCCTTCAATCGCTGGGGCATACGGACAATACGCTCTATGATGGCTCTTGGTCGGAATGGGGCGGACGGTCCGACACGCCCGTAGCGACCGGCAGAGAGTGAATGCCATGCAAGGATCGAAACCTGCAGCGATCACGGCGCACGTGACCGAACTCGAAATGACGTCACCGCCGAAACAAAGCCTGCCGATACCCGTCAACATCCACACGGCCGTATTGCGTGTATCGGACATCCCGCTCGCCTATTACCGCTTCCTTTATCTTCGTGTCGGCAAGCGCTGGCATTGGACGGAGCGCCTGCGAATGAGCGATGAGGAACTGGCGGACGTGCTCCACAACAAGGGGACGACAGTGACCGTTCTCTACGTCAATGGTGCACCAGCCGGCTTCTTCGAACTGCACGAACGCGAAAACGACGTCATCGAACTTACCCATTTCGGCCTTATGGAACACGCGCTCGGTCTCGGTCTAGGCAAATGGTTCCTCCTGCAGACGTTGCTCGCGGCCTGGGCGATGAACCCGAGCAAGGTCAAGGTGACCACGAACACTCTCGACCACCCGCGCGCGCTTCAGCTTTATCAGCAGTTCGGTTTTTCGCCGGTCGCGACGCGGGAGGCAATTGTCGAACCGTTGAGTGACGCCGAGTTGCTTGCCTTGGCAAAAAAACTTTGAAAGCCACAGCGCGGTGCATCTGTTCAGGCACAGCGCTGTAGCACCTCGTTTTCCTGCGTGTTTCCGTAAACCGGCTTCGACATAGGACATGCAACAGGCAAGTTTCGGGTGTCGGTAACGTCCGAAACGGCGCATCCATCTCCTCCGAGATTTCTTACGAGGAGAACCCGCCATGGCTCTATGCTACATCTCCATGCCCGACAACGACGCAAGACGACTGCGTGGTGGTGGTCTTGACGCTTATGGGAATCAACCTGAGCGGCGTGTTTCGGATGGCACCGGTGTTCCCTGCCGGCATTGTCTGCGCAATGTCGATGGCGGCAAGCCCTATCTTGTCCTGGCCTATCGACCCTTTGCGTCAGTGCAGCCTTACGCAGAGACCGGACCGATCTTCCTGCACGCCGACGAATGCCCCGCACACGACGGACACGCCCTGCCGCCCATCCTCGCATCCAGCAAGGAGTATCTGTTGCGCGGATATGGGAGCGACGATCGCATCATCTACGGAACCGGTGGCGTCGTTTCCACGGAAAGGCTGGCAGAGCGCGCCGAAGAATTGCTGGCTCGGGCGGACGTTGCCTACGTCCACGTGCGTTCCGCCAAGTACAACTGTTATCAGTGCCGTATCGAGATTGCCTGAGACTACAGCGCCGCGCGTCTATGAGGAAGCATGCAGCAGGCCCGGCGCCTTGGACGCCGGGCCCAGCAAGTGACTGCGTCAGGCGACGTTGAGAACAGCCTCTGGCGCGTAGGCATCATAGCCAAGCGCCTCTGCCACCGGCCCGTTCGTCACGCGGCCCCTGTGGACGTTCAGACCGGCACGCAGGTGGCGGTCCTCGGCGATCGCCTTGAGGCCGCGGTCGGCGAGCTGCAGGCCGTAGTAGAGCGTGGCGTTATTCAACGCCTGCGCCGAGGTCACCGGCACCGCGCCCGGCATATTGGCGACGCAATAATGCACGACCCCGTCCACCTCGTAGGTCGGATCGGAATGCGTCGTCGCGTGCGAAGTCTCGAAGCAACCGCCCTGGTCGATGGCGACGTCGACGATGACCGCGCCCTTTTTCATGCCGGAAAGCATTTCGCGTGTGACGAGCTTGGGAGCGGCAGCCCCTGGGATCAGCACGGCGCCGATTACCAGATCGGCGGAAAAGACCTCCTCCTCGAGCGCATCGATCGTCGAGTAGCGGGTGTGAACGCGACCGTTGAAGATATCGTCAAGCTGACGCAGACGTGGGATCGAGCGGTCGAGGATCGAAACGTCGGCACCGAGACCGGCGGCCATCTTGGCGGCGTGCAGGCCGACAACGCCACCGCCGATGATCGCGACCTTGGCCGGCAGCACTCCCGGCACACCGCCAAGGAGGATGCCACGGCCGCCGTTCGCCTTCTGAAGCGACGTCGCGCCCGCCTGGATGGCGAGCCGTCCGGCGACCTCCGACATCGGCGCAAGCAGCGGCAGTCCACCGCGTTCATCCGTCACCGTTTCGTAGGCGACCGCCGTAACGCCCGAGTTGAGCAATCCCTTCGTCTGCTCGGGATCCGGCGCCAGATGCAAATATGTATAGAGAATTTGGCCTTCCCGCAGTTGGGTCCATTCGGAAGGCTGCGGTTCTTTGACCTTTACGATCATATCCGACTTTTCGAACACTTCCTTGGCCGTCGAAACGATCCGCGCTCCTGCAGCGCGATAGGCGTCGTCGTCTGCCCCGATCCCTGCCCCGGCCTTGGTTTCGACGATCACCTCGTGACCATGGGCGACATATTCCCGTACCGAACCGGGGGTCAGACCAACACGGTATTCATGGTTTTTGATTTCCTTCGGGCAACCGACACGCATCTGAGCGTTCCTCTCCTGTTTGTGGGCTTTGCGCCGTCTTGATGACGAGCCCAGCAAAACAGATGGTCTTGCGAATGTCCTTGCAAAGAGATGTCTGACAGCGCATTACTTTCGAACATTATTGCGCACCTAAGCGGAATGATGAAGGAAATCACGAATGAGCGAGCTCGACACCATTGATCATGCGATTCTGCGCATCCTTCAGCAGAACGGCAGGATATCCAATGCGGATCTCGCCGCGAAGGTCGGCCTTTCCCCCTCTGCCTGCTCCCGGCGCGTCGATATCCTCGAAAAATCGGGCACGATCAGCGGCTACCACGCCCGCATCGCGCACAAGGCGCTCGACTACAAGATCATGGTCATCGTCCACATCTCGCTGTCGGGCCAGTTCGCCAAAACGCTTGCCGAATTCGAGGCTGCCGTAAAACTCTGCCCCAATGTGCTGGTCTGTTATCTGATGTCGGGAGAATACGACTACATCCTGCGCGTCGCGGCCAAGGATTTGGAAGATTACGAGCGGATCCACCGGGACTGGCTGTCAGCCCTGCCGCATGTCGTGAAGATCAATTCCAGCTTCTCGCTTCGCGAGGTTATCGACCGGCCGAACGTCGGCATTTGAACGTCCTGGGCGTCACTCGCTGCCCCGACTATCGTCCAACCACTCGGTTGCGGCCACCGCTCTTGGCAGCATAGAGACGCAAGTCCGCCTGCGACAACAACTCGCGAATGCCGTTTCCGTCTCCGAATGCCGATGACAGGCCGATGCTGGCGGTCACCGGATCGCCGTTCGGCGTCGTCACGCGGCCGGAAACCGCGAGCCGTATGTCCTCGGCGCGCGAAAGCGCATCCGGATAGGCGAGCCCGGGGCACAGAACGACGAATTCTTCGCCGCCGTAGCGGAACAGGCGATCGGTCGGCCTGATTGTCGCCTTTACGGTTGCGACCAGATTCTGCAGCACTTGATCGCCCTCGATGTGCCCGAAACGATCATTGACGCTCTTGAAGTGATCGACATCGATGATCATCAGGCTGACTGGCGTATTCTTCGCGGCAGCATCGCGCAGCATCTGCTGGCCCTCAGCCTCGAAGCGGCCTCGATCGAGCGCACCGGTCAACGTGTCCTGGCCGGAGCGCGACAGCAGATCCTCGTAGCGTTCCCGGAAGGTCAGATCATTGAAGACATCGCCAAGCGGCCGATCGGAGATCGCTAAAAACGGGTGGCGCGATGCGTTGAGATAAAGCCCGATGGCAACCGCGTAGAATGGCGCTGCGAGCATCTTTGCCATCCATCCGCCCCAGAACACGTCCGCCGGCGCATCGTTCAGCCAATGCAGCGCCGCATAGAATCCCAGCTGGTCGAGGGTGAGGACCACGATGCCGCAGATCAGGAACCGAGCTGTGACAAATCGGCGAAGCCAGCATCCCAGCCTCTCGTATAGCAGAATGATGACCAGGGAATCGAAATAGAGAAGCGTCGTGCCCCAGACCATAAGCCATCCCATCTCATCGATGAAAGCGATGTCGGCGACGCGATTGGGAACGACGGATACCGTGTCATGCAACCTGAGCAGCAGGCTGAGGGCCACTGTCAGAAAGTTGCCCGCAAGCAATCCGTAGATAGGCTGTCGAACCGTCGCCGCATCCTCCTTCACATAGAGAAGCAGGATCATCATGAGCTTGCCGGAAAAGAACACGGCAGAGCCTGGAGAGATTACCCCGAACGGCAGCTGAACATAGAAGACGGCGGCAAGGTAGGTTTCGATGAAATGCATCACACCGAGCGCCGCCACGAAAACGCCAAGCCCCAAGCGCCCACGCAGATGCAGCAACCAGATCATTGCCACCACGTAGATCAGTGCCTCGCCGATGAAGAGAATGAGATTGGCGTTTGGCATGCGCCTGAGACTTCCGTTTTCGTTCGCCAGTCTCTTAGGATTAAATCTTGAAGAAAACTTTACCCATTCCGTACTGAGGCGGCGTCAAATAGGCAAGATTCCGCCGCTTTGCCTTGCAGGTGCCTTCCTCCATAGTCTCCTGTATTCAAAGCGTATTCCAAGACGTTACTGCAGGCCTGCCACCGCGTCCGCGGAGGGTTTTTCAACATGGAGACAGCGATGCCGTCGATGACCGCTCTTCACCCCATTTCGCGCCGTTCGCTGCTTGGCGGGCTCGCCGCCTCCTCTGCACTGGCGATACTTCATCCCTTTTCCGCGCGCGCCGCGGCGAACCAGGCACACCTGCGCATCATGGAAACGACGGACCTGCACGTCCACGTGTTTCCCTACGACTATTACGGCGACAAGCCGAACGACACGGTAGGGCTCGCACGCACTGCCTCCATCGTCGATGCGATACGAGCGGAGGCAACCAACTCCGTCCTCGTGGATAACGGCGACTTCCTTCAAGGAAACCCGATGGGCGATTACATCGCGTATAAGCGCGGCATGAAGGAGGGCGATCTGCACCCGATCATCGCGGCGATGAACGTGCTTGGCTATGATTGCGGGACGCTCGGCAATCACGAGTTCAACTACGGCCTGGACTTCATGTTCAACGTGCTGAACGGCGCCAATTTTCCGATCGTCTGCGCCAACCTGACCAAGGGCGCGCTTGCGGCGAACGCGCGTCAGGATGCACTCTTCCTCAAGCCCTATGTCATTCTCGATCGCAAAGTGAAGGACGGCGCCGGCCAGGAACATGCAATTCGCATCGGCCTGATCGGGTTCGTTCCACCGCAAATCATGACCTGGGATGCGAAGAACCTTGAGGGCAAGGCGAACGCACGCGACATCGTCAAGGCGGCGGAAGCGTGGGTCCCACAGATGCGCGAGGAAGGCGCCGACATCGTCATCGCGCTTTCCCACTCCGGGATCGGACAGCAAAACTATGCCGAAAACCTCGAGAACGCATCGGTTCCTCTGGCTGCGATCGACGGCATCGACGCCATCGTGACCGGTCACAGCCACCTCGATTTTCCCGGACCGAAATTCGAGGGCTTCGCCGGTGTCGACAATAAGAAAGGACTGATTTCCGGCAAGCCGGGTGTGATGGGCGGCTTCTGGGGCTCACATCTCGGCCTGATCGACCTGCTCCTCGAGCGTGACGGCAGTCGGTGGCGGGCAATCAGTTCGACGAGCGAGGCTCGCCCCATCTGTCGACGGGAGGAGAAGAAGGTGATCGCCGAAGTCGGCGACAAGCCGGAAGTGCTGGCGGCTGCAGCAATGGACCACGAGGCGACGCTCGCCTATGTCCGCACCCCCGTCGGCAAGACCTCGGCACCGCTCTATTCCTATTTCGCCCTTGTTGCAGACGACCCGTCGGTCCAGATCGTCAGCCAGGCGCAGACCTGGTACATCCGCGATATGCTCAAGGACACGGAGCACAAGGACCTGCCGGTCTTGTCCGCAGCGGCTCCCTTCAAGGCCGGCGGTCGCGGCGGCGCGGACTACTACACCGATGTCCCAGCGGGCGACATTGCCATCAAGAACGTTGCAGATCTCTATCTCTATCCGAACACGGTGCAGGCCGTCGTCATCACGGGGGACCAGGTGGCCAATTGGCTCGAGATGTCGGCCGGTATCTTCAATCAGGTTGCGCCCGGATCCGTCGACGCGGAGCTGATCAACGCGGGCTTCCCGTCCTATAATTTCGACGTGATCGACGGCGTCACCTATGAGATCGACCTTTCGCAACCGGCCAGGTTCGACAAGGACGGCAATCCCGTGAACGCAGCGGCAAAGCGCATCCAGAACCTGCGGTTCGACGGCAAGCCAATCGACCCTGCGCAAAAGTTCGTGGTGGTGACCAACAACTATCGCGCAGGCGGTGGCGGCAACTTCCCGGACATCGCTTCCGACAAGGTGATCTTCGTCGCGCCAGACACCAACCGCGATGTCATCGTCCGCTACATCGTTGAACAGGGAACGATCAACCCGTCGGCCGATGCGAACTGGAGGTTTGTGCCGCTCAAGAACACGAGCGTGCTTTTCGACAGCAGCTCAAAGGCAAGACAGTTCCTGTCTCAGGTGAAAGCCGTTGCGATCGAAGAAGCAGGCGAAGGCGCGGAGGGTTTTACCCGATTCCGTATCAGGCTTTGAAATGCGGCACACGTAGGTGGGGCCGAATGCGGGCCCATCGACGTAGCCCGTCGCCAGTACTCGCGCTGATTATCTTGTCGATGAATAGAGCTCATTCAATCTCTGAAAAAAGCTCTCTAACCCGATGTTATACGAGAATATTCCTCGATGAGCGGCCCAAGCCAGTGGCGTGACCTCACACCGGCCTGGACGGTGAATCGTCCTGAAAGAGTGCGGAGCGTTGCTCGTCGACGATCTGTCGCCCCTTTCGCAGGGCCGCATCGATTGCGTCCTGTTCGGACGCGAAAAGATCGGCGCGAATGAAGGTGCGCACCTTCACCGTGGCATCGGGCATCGTCTTTTCGATGCTGCCTGCCAGCCGATATTGCGGCCCCTCCCGCATGGGAGTCGCGCGGATCAAGAAATCCCCATAGGATTCCGTCTTGCCAGCGGCCTGCTCCGCTTCTTCTTTGGAGCCAGAGAAGCCAAACAATTTCGAGAAAAACGATGCCATGTCTCACAGTTAGCCGTGGCCGCCGGCGCTGTCAAAGGCTAAGTGCGTGGCAATGCCGTCCACCGGCGCGATGCCGAGATCAAATGACGAGATTGGCGAGAATCTCGTTCTCAGTAATGTCCTGATAGCGCAGGCCGGCCGCATCGAAGCGCGCCTTCAGGGCCGGGAAGTTTTCTGCGTGCTTGGTTTCTATGCCGATGAGCACGGAGCCGAAATTGCGCGCCGACTTCTTCAAATATTCGAATCTCGCAATGTCGTCCTCGTCGCCGAGCAGATTGAGGAAATCGCGGAGTGCGCCGGGGCGCTGGGCCATGCGCAGGATGAAATATTTCTTGAGCCCGGCATGCCGCATCGCCCGCTCTTTGACGTCGGGAAGGCGCTCGAAGTCGAAATTGCCTCCGGATACGACGGCAACAACCGTCTTGCCTTCCAGCCGCTCGCGCCCGAGGATCTCCAGCGCGGTGATGGAAAGGGCGCCGGCCGGCTCCAGAACCACACCCTCGACGTTCAGCATGTCGATGATCGTCAGGCAAATCGCGTTCTCCGGCAGCAACATCACCTGCTCCGGCGCAAAGGCCGCCAGCGCAGCGAAGGTCAGGTCGCCAACGCGCGCGACAGCCGCTCCGTCGACAAAGTTGTCCACCTGGTCGAGCGTGACCACGCTCCCGATCTCGAGGCTCCGCTTCAGGCTTGGCGCTCCCGCCGGCTCGCAAAATACGAAACGATCCGTCGAAACCGTGTCGGCGAGATAGCCGGTGACACCGGCAGACAGGCCACCACCGCCGACCGGCAGGGCGACGAGATCGGGAATGACGCCTCCCGGCAGTTGCTCGGCAATTTCGGCGGCTACCGTCGCCTGCCCTTCGATGATGTCCGCATGATCGAAGGGAGGCACCATCACGCCGGCAATCGTTTCGACGTGGTCGCGCGCCGCCTGATAGCACTGGTCAAAAATGTCGCCGACAAGGCGGATCGTAATGAATTCGCCACCAAACATGCGAGTCTTGTCTATCTTCTGCTGCGGCGTCGTCACCGGCATGAAGACGACGCCCGGAACGCCGAAGTGACGACAGACAAAAGCAAAGCCCTGCGCATGGTTTCCGGCCGAAGCACAGACGAAGGTCTTCCCCGCGGCCCCGGCGGCAAGAGCCTTGCGGAAGAAATTGAAGGCGCCGCGGATTTTGTAGGAGCGTACGGGCGACAGATCCTCACGCTTCAGATAGACCGTCGCGCCATAGCGGGCACTGAGGTGATCATTGAGCTGCAGCGGCGTTGCCGGAAAGATTTCACGGAGTGCGCGCGCCGCATTTTCAACTTCCTGTTTCATAACTTAGAGTCATCCGTTGCGTTTGCCGATGCCTGACGCTATCGCACATCGCCTCGTGCGAGGCCATCGATTTGACACGAATCGACCGGGCAAGCCACTATGGCCACGCTCCAGGCGGCCACCGGCCTGTTCGACAACTGTTTCCGGGAAACGAAGCTTGGATGCAACCCTGTTCCGGCACGCCGTCCACATCGCTGCGATCCTCGGTCTCTCTTCAACGCGATCCGCTCCGGATTGAACAGGCTCGTCTATCCCAATGCGATCTATGCGGTGCGCTATGGCAACAGCACCGTCGATCTGGACACGCAGCGCGCCATCTCTCTCTCTTCTTCATAACCTATATCCTGCTTTGGGTTTTCGGCTGCCTGGTGATGGCGGCGCTCGGCTACGACCGGGTCACCGCCGTCTCCGCCGTCATCACCTGCCTCTCCAATGTCGGTCCCTGCCTCGGCAGCATTATCGGCCCGGCCGGCAACTTCTCGACGATCGAGAACCCTGAGCTCTACCTTTTATCGTTGATGATGCTACTCGGACGCCTCGAAGTCCTGACCGTTCTCGTCATCCTGACTCCGATCTTCTGCAAGCACTGAGTGCTTGATTAGCCTTGACTTGGCAATGCCTTGACTTGGCGCCGCAAATACCGAAAGTCTTGAGGCAATGGGCACAGAGGAGGAATACGATGCCAAAACGCCTGCTCTTGCTTGCAACAATGACTGCCGCGATCGTGGCGACGACCGACGCGGCTCTGGCCGGTCCGCTTTCTGATGCCGCCACGAAAGCG
The DNA here is from genome assembly GCF_020193655.1 of Ensifer sp. IC3342. Lineage (GTDB taxonomy): Bacteria > Pseudomonadota > Alphaproteobacteria > Rhizobiales > Rhizobiaceae > Sinorhizobium. The sequence continues at coordinate 21,093 of NZ_JADYVE010000014.1, read as the reverse complement.
GAACAGCAGGCGACCTCGGGAGACGCGACGGGTGCCCGGGAGACCCTGCGGCAGGCGGTGAGCGATTTTTCCCAAACGCTTCCCTTCGCGATCGGCAAGGCGGTCTTCGTCACGGCCGAGCCAGCGGGCTACGCCATGTACGAGCCTAAAGCCGATCCGACCTTCAAGGCCGGAGAAGCAATCGTATCCTATGTCGAGCCGGTTGGGCTCACCTGGAAGGAAGCGAGCGTCAAGGGCAAGATCCAGACGCGTTTCACGGTTGATTTCGATATCCTCAACCCAAAGGGCGAAATCCTCGCCAGCCAGAAGGCATTCGGCGATTTCACCTTCACGGGCTACCTGCGCAACCAGGAAATCTACTCGACCCTGACGATCGATGTGACTGGTGCCCCCGCCGGCGACTACGTCCTGCGCTTCCATTTCAATGATATCAACAGCGGCAAGAGCGCGACCGTGGACCAGCCCTTCAAGATCGCCGCGCAATAGATCCATGCCGAATAGAATAACGACAATCGGTTTCGATGCCGACGATACGCTGTGGCAGAACGAACAGTTCTTTCGCCTCACAGAGGAGCGCTTCGTCGATCTGCTGAAGGACCACACCGACCCCAAGGAGTTGCCTGCGAGATTGCTCGCGGCCGAAAAGCGCAATCTTGGTCTCTATGGCTTCGGCATCAAGGGCTTCACCCTCTCGATGATCGAGACCGCGCTCGAGGTAACCGGCGGCAAGCTGCCGCCGTCGGTGATCGCCGAAATTCTCGCCGCCGGACGGGAAATGCTTGGTCATCCGGTCGAACCGCTGCCAAACGTGCAGGAGACACTCGAGGCCCTAGCCGGACGCTTCCGCCTCGTCATGATCACCAAGGGCGACCTCTTCGATCAGGAACGGAAGCTCGCCGCCTCCGGCCTCGGCGAATTCTTCGCCGCCATCGAGATCGTCAGCGACAAGACCATGTCCACCTATGAGAGGATATTCTCGCAACACGGTGACGGGCCGTCGAGGAGCCTCATGGTCGGCAATTCGCTGAAATCCGACATCGTCCCTGCGCTCGCGGCGGGCAGCTGGGGCGTCTACGTCCCGCACGCCCTCACCTGGTCCTTCGAACATCACGAGAAACCGGAAGACCATCCGCGTTTTCATGAAATCCCCGATCTCGGTCAGCTTGAAACGCTATTGCGCAAAATCGCCGGTTGATTGATGGGCCCGACCGCGCGACAAGGCTTTGGTGCGGACGACGGGAATCGAACCCGTACGGCCAAGGCCGAGGGATTTTAAGTCCCTTGCGTCTACCAGTTTCGCCACGTCCGCCTGCGGCCTAGATCAAACACTTAGGAGATTCAGTCAAGGGAATGTTTTGCGGCTCATGTACCCGTGCTTCGTTCTGCAGTCTGTCCGGATCATTGAAACCGCTCCGTAGCGCCCGGCCGAACGCCGTCTCATCGTCCCAAGCGAAAAATTGCGCGAACCCCTGATTCGCCAGGGGTTCAATCACTGCCCTTTGCTGGCAAGCTAGGCTGCCTCGAAATTGTCCTTGCATTGCTGACAGAGGGTACTGGCGTGCGTCCACTGCAAGCGTCATCTGACGTGCCTTTGTTTCCAGAAGACCTGGACACGCTTCAGCGTGTATTCGATCGCCTCTGCGACGAGCATCGATGGCCGCGCGACAGTGCGCCCGCGCAAAGGTACGGCAGAATGCTGATCGAAGCCTATCAGGCCGGAACCACCAATGAGCTTCATCTTCTCACGGCTGGGCGCCTGTTCGTGCGCAGGTCCCACGAGGTCAGGAGATCCGTGTGATGACGAACGCTCCACTCAGCCGCGACGAACCTGAGGAAAGGCGCCGTCGCATCGATGCGATGAAGGAAGCTTTTGCCCTCGCCATCGTAGCACGCCAGGCCCAACTACATGATCAGGAAACGCCTGGCCGGCGCGCGGTCTGGATGACCCTCCTTCTCGGGAAGAAATCACAGGACACCGGCGGAGCGGATGCGTTCTTAAAAAAAATATTGAACACCAATACGTTGCGACATCATCTTCGCAGCTGAGATAATACGATTCGTACGCGCAACTTCGCTTCAATTGTTCTTAATTCCGCGCGAGTATGCTGACAGAAACTGACAGCATCGTCTCCTATAACCCTACTGTCGGAAAAAGGAGACAATTTTGCTCAAGCCCAATCTCATTCTCTTATATGTCCAGGATCCTGCGGAAAGCTCGGCCTTCTATTCGCATCTGCTTGGCCGCCAGCCGTCGGCGTCGTTTCCCACCTATGCTGCGTTCGAATTTGATGGCGGCCTCAGCTTGGGGCTGTGGTCCACGAGCGCGGAGAATTTCCACACGTCCGGGGAAGGCAACCGCACCGAACTCGCGTTCATGGTGGAGAACGATGCCGCCGTTGAACGGCTTTACGACGCTTGGCGCCGAGAGGGCGTGACGATAGAGCAGGAACTGATGACGGCGGTCTTCGGCCGAACATTCGTCGCGCTCGATCCAGACGGCCATCGCCTCAGGGTCTCTACACCGGACGATTAAAGCCGCGCGGCTTGCACAAAAAGTCCCGTCATTCGTTCGGCACGAATGGCGGGGACATCAGGCTAGCGCGAGGCGACACGTCACAACATCTCGCGGTGAGATTCCGGACCGGTCTCAGTGGTAGTAAAAGCAATCGCAGTCGGCCTTGTAGGCATCTTCTCCGCGCCACACTCTGACCGCCAGTTTCGACGATTTTCCGTTGTCGTCCAACCTCAACCCAAGCAACGACACCGCCGCTGCCTTCGGATTGGGTGCGTCGACTTCGATAACCGATCCGACCTGATGAACGCCCAAGCGGGCGGTCCAGGTGAAGATTTGAACGCTATAATGCATGGAAATCCTCCGTCGCGTTGTCGCCGCGTGCGGGGACGGCGTCGTCGGGCGAGTGCGCTCGCACCCAACTGCCCCTTCAAGCATCTTCAGCCATCCTCGACGGTTGCTTCAGGTCGATCTCCCCCATCGGCGTGTTCGAAATGCCAATTTCCCTTCTCATCCTGGAAGCTGATTTCCTCGTCGTCGCCGCCGACTTGCTGTTCGGCCGCTGCAGCCTTTGCGGCCGCCAGTGCCATCTCGCGACTGGGAAAGGGCTCTGAATACGCGTCGGCTGCCTTGTAGGCCCAGCCTCCGTCGTGTGGAACGATCGAATAAGTGATCCGCGCCATTCTTCACTCCCCTGGATTTCCCGGGACAGTTCCTGCTCCCGGTGGACCGTTGCCGCACGGTCCTTGCTGCTCCTCCTTATCAATGGCATTTGCATGCCGAACGGCCGCGATGTTAGCACAAAATGACGCTGCTAGGCCACTTCTGCGATGATTTTGACCACCTTTCGAAGCCTTCGCGAAACTTCAAGGCGCGGCCCGCCCCGGCCGCACCAAAGCTATCGTGTCCGGACGCACCAGGACGCGAGTCTTGCGGAAATCTTCGCGACATGCGCGCCCTGGTAACGGGCGGCATCAAGGCTCGACCGCCGAGGACTGACGCGAGCCGTCACCTCCGGTCGAAGCCCACAGAGAGAACCGCCCTGGATTTCGCAAAAGCCCCACCAGGCCCTCGAATGCGTGAGGGATGCCGACGACGACCATGCCAAGATGCATAAACTCGGTATCAGGCCGAGTGTCGTGGATCCTTGACCGCCCTGCAGGGTTGCCGAGGAGGTGAAGGCGGAGCCGACCTTGCCGACGAGTTTCCCTTGAGCCCAAAGACTGCCGGTCTGGTCGATGAAGTGCGGAGCTGCGACGCGATGGTGCCATAGCGCGTGTCCGAATCGAAGATGATCGCGTCATAGTCCGCCAGCTCGGTCGCAATCGGCGCCGCCTGATCTATTTTGAAATGGAATGCCAACGCCACGTCCGCCGGCACGAGTTCGGCCACGCAATTTGACTTGATCATCACCTGGGGCAGGATTTATCAAAAAAGCACGTGGTCGTCAGCACATGCGCGGTTGACAGACTGTCGAGGATCGGGCTGGACGATCGCCAACAAGTCAGGAGCATAAATGACCACCGCCACGATCGTCACCGCCGCCATGCTTGCCATTGGCGATGAGCTTCTGTCCGGTCGAACGAAGGACAAGAATATCGGCCATCTGGCGGACATGCTGACCATGGTCGGCATCGATCTGCGTGAGGTTCGCATCGTGGCGGACGACGAAGAGGCAATTGTCGGCGCGGTCAACGCCTTGCGAGGCCGTTATGACCATGTCTTCACGTCCGGTGGCATCGGGCCGACACACGATGATATAACCGCCGACGCCGTCTCCAGGGCGTTCGGTGTCGAGTGCATCCACGACCCGCAGGCGATGGCGTTGCTTGGCGCCATGTATGAACGCCGCGGCATGGAGTTTACCGATGCGCGCAGACGGATGGCGCGCATGCCGGTTGGCGCCTCCCATATTCCCAATCCCGTATCGACGGCGCCCGGCTTCAGAATCGCCAACGTCTACGTGATGGCCGGCGTTCCACAGGTCTTTCAGGCGATGCTTGACAGCTTGCTGCCCAGCCTCCAGACGGGAACACCGGTCCTTTCATGCACTGTCCGCTCCCCCTATGGCGAAGGCGACATCGGCGGGCCTTTGACAGAGGTTCAGAAGAAGCACCCGGAAACGAGCATTGGCTCCTATCCCAAGTTCGACGGCAAGAACTTCTCGACCGATATCGTCATCCGCGCTCGCGAGGCTGGGGTGCTCGCCGCGGCCGAAGCCGATGTCGTAGCGATGATCGAGACGATTGCCCGTTCTCGCTAGCAGATCAGCGCCGTGACGATCGGTGCATGGTTCGACGGAAGTGGAGGGTTTCTGTCCAAGCTTTGCCGGCCCTTGCGCTCCCTGCTTCATTTTCAGTATTGCATATCCAAATCGTGACGAAGCGCGCTGTGCGGGCCCCCGCGCCGCGGCGCTTCGCGCCTGTATTCGACTTGAAGCCGGAGCCCGCACATGTCTCTTCCTGATAAAGCCTTTCCAGTCTCCTGGGATCAGTTTCACCGCGATGCCCGCGCGCTCGCGTGGCGGCTGGCCGACAACGGACAGGAATGGCGTGCCATGGTCTGCATCACCCGCGGAGGGCTCGTTCCGGCTGCAATCATCTGTCGCGAACTCAACATCCGCATGATCGAGACCGTGTGCATCGCCTCCTATCACGACTATGACGCACAGGGCCAAATGAAAGTTCTCAAGGGCATTTCCCCGGAAATCGCCAAAGACGGCGGCGAGGGTGTGCTGATCGTCGATGATCTGACGGACACTGGCAAGACCGCCGCCGAGGTGCGCGCAATGCTGCCGAAGGCCCATTTCGCCGCCGTCTATGCAAAGCCGAAGGGACGTCCCCTCGTCGACACTTTCGTGACGGAAGTGAGCCAGGATACCTGGATCTATTTCCCCTGGGACATGGGCTTCACCTATCAGGAGCCGATCGCCAAGGGCACGCGCGGCTGAGGCTCCTTCTCCGTTTTGCAGCGCCGCGCGCTACCAGACGAGCAAAGGGCGCTGTAGCACTTTGGACTGGAAACAAGCGGTAGTCACGGAAGCGGCGGAATACACTCGACGAGCGTCTCCGCCGTCATGCCGCGACCCGCACGCATCCCGGCTTCCCCGTGACGCCAGACCGCCGCGGCGGCGGCCTCGAAGGCGGGCATGCCCTGAGCCAAGTGAGCGCCGATAATACCGGCAAGGACATCCCCTGATCCCGCCGTGGCAAGCGACGGCGGAGCGTTGGCATTGACGACGGCGCGGCCCGATGGAGCGGCGACGACGGTGTCGGGGCCCTTGTAGACAACAACTGCGTGGCTCAGTCTCGCGGCAGCTTGCGCCTTTTCAATCTTGGACAGCGCCGCGTTCGCGGCGATCTCGGGGAACAGCCGCGTGAATTCGCCTTCATGCGGGGTCATCACCAACTGCCCCCCGCTGGCAGCTGCTCGTTCGAAGAGTTCCGTTCGATCCTTCTCGAAAGACGTCATTCCATCGGCGTCGAGGACCAGCGCCCGATTGCAGAGCATCAGGGCAAAGTCCCTCGCCTTGTTGCCGACACCGAAGCCGGGCCCGAGCACGAACGCGTTCACCCGCTTGTCCTTGAGCCAGGCCGCAAGGTCTTCCGTGCCCTGAATTTCCCTCAGCATCACTGCGGTAAGGTGGGACGCATTGACCGCGAGCGCTTCGGCTGGTGACGCAACAGTCACCAGCCCGGCGCCTGCCGCAAGGCCCGCGGTTGCCGAAAGGCGCGCCGCACCGGTCGAGCGTGGACCACCCGAAAGCACGCCCAGATGGCCCCGTCGGTACTTGTGCGTGGCCGGATCGAGAGCACTGGCGTGCCGTGCCCATGTGGTTGGTGTATTGAGCCGCAAGTCACCGGCCCCCTCGCTGACCAGCCGCGCCGGGATGCCGATGTCGAATACTTCCAGCGTGCCGCAGCGGACGCGCCCAGGCATCAGCAGATGGCCGGGTTTGCTAGCCATGAACGTGACGGTGTGTGCCGCAGTGAAGCTCGCACCACGGATCTCCCCCGTGCGTCCGTCGACGCCCGAGGGTAGGTCAATGGCGATTACCGGTACGCGGCTCTCACTCACCCGCGCAATGGTTCTTTGCGCCTCTTCCGGAAGATCGCGCGTAAGCCCTGCCCCGAACAAGGCATCGATGACAACGTCACCAAGCCGAGGCTCGTAGGCGGCAAGCGGTTGCACCGCCAGTGGGCAAAGAACTTGTGCTCGCGCTGCGTCGCCTTTCAGCGTCTCCGGATTACCGAGCGCGAACACCATTACGTCGGCACCCGCTTCCGCGAGCGCGGAAGCTGCGACATAACCATCGCCGCCGTTGTTGCCGGGTCCGCAAAGCACAATGAAACGAAGCGCTTCCGGAAAGAGCCGCAAGCCGGCCGCCGACACCGCCATTCCGGCTGAACGCATCAACGCGAAGCTATCGATGCCCGAAGCGGCGGCAGCATCGTCGATCGCCGTCATTTCGGCCGGGGTCACCAGAACGTCTCGGAGCGAGTCAAACATAAACTAGATCTAACCGCGCAGAAGGCCTCAAGGCAAGAAGCTGTACTCCACCTAGTCGATATGAGCATTTTTTATGCATTTGCACATTATTGGTGCTCAAATAACGTGCTTTTGGAGCCCATCGTAGCAATATCGCCAACATCAAATGATCATCTTTCATAAAAAATAGGCAGAATGGTCGAGGAGGCGGAGCGAAATTCCGCCTTCGCCGATGAAGCTGTGAAAATTCACCATCCGGGGTTTCATTCTGCGACAAAACTGGCACGCTACGTGCATATTGGAGGCCGAGCGGGCATGAACCTGCTTTAAAGGGAGAAGCGGAGAGACATTTTCTCATGAAAAAGATCGAAGCGATCATAAAACCCTTCAAGCTGGACGAAGTGAAGGAAGCCCTTCAGGAAGTCGGCTTGCAGGGGATCACCGTCACGGAAGCAAAGGGCTTCGGGCGACAGAAGGGACATACGGAGCTTTACCGAGGCGCCGAGTATGTCGTGGACTTCCTGCCGAAGGTAAAAGTCGAAGTCGTGCTGGCAGACGAAAACGCAGAGGCCGTCATCGAGGCCATTCGCAATGCCGCGCAGACCGGCCGCATCGGTGACGGAAAGATTTTCGTGTCCAACGTGGAAGAAGTCATCCGAATCCGCACCGGCGAGACCGGCCTCGACGCCATCTAATCACGTAATCACGCCATCTAATCCTGGGGGGCCGTCCGGCCCCGATTTTTCAAACCTCGTCATCTCAAAACAGGGACTTACAAAAAATGACGACTGCGAGTGAAGTTCTGAAGCAAATCAAGGACAACGACGTCAAGTTCGTCGACCTGCGCTTCACCGACCCGAAGGGCAAGCTGCAGCACGTGACGATGGACGTCGTCTGCGTCGACGAAGACATGTTCGCCGATGGTGTCATGTTCGACGGCTCCTCGATTTCCGGCTGGAAGGCCATCAACGAGTCCGACATGGTGCTGATGCCTGACCCGGAAACGGCTCACATGGACCCGTTCTTCGCCCAGTCGACCATGGTCATCCTCTGTGACATTCTCGATCCGGTTTCGGGCGAGGCCTACAATCGCGACCCGCGCGGCACCGCGAAGAAGGCGGAGGCCTATCTCAAGGCTTCCGGCATCGGCGACACGGTCTTCGTTGGTCCGGAAGCGGAATTCTTCGTGTTCGACGACGTGAAGTACAAGGCTGACCCGTACAACACCGGCTTCAAGCTTGATTCCTCCGAACTGCCGTCCAACGACGACACCGATTACGAGACCGGCAACCTCGGTCACCGTCCGCGCATCAAGGGCGGCTACTTCCCGGTACCGCCGATCGACAGCTGCCAGGACATGCGCTCTGAAATGCTGACGGTGCTCGCCGAAATGGGCGTCACGGTTGAAAAGCATCACCACGAAGTGGCCGCTGCACAGCACGAGCTTGGCGTCAAGTTCGATGCGCTTGTTCGCAACGCCGACAAGATGCAGATCTACAAATACGTCGTGCACCAAGTTGCCAACGCCTACGGCAAGACCGCGACCTTCATGCCGAAGCCGGTCTTCGGGGACAACGGTTCCGGCATGCACGTCCACCTCTCTATCTGGAAGGACGGCAGGCCGACCTTCGCTGGCGACGAATATGCCGGGCTTTCGGAAACCTGCCTCTATTTCATCGGCGGCATCATCAAGCACGCCAAAGCCCTCAATGCCTTCACCAACCCGTCGACGAACTCCTACAAGCGTCTCGTTCCAGGCTATGAGGCGCCGGTTCTGCTTGCCTATTCGGCCCGCAACCGCTCGGCTTCCTGCCGTATTCCGTTCGGCAGCAACCCGAAGGCCAAGCGCGTCGAAGTCCGCTTCCCCGACCCGAGCGCGAACCCCTACCTCGCGTTCGCGGCCATGCTGATGGCCGGCCTCGACGGCATCAAGAACAAGCTTCATCCCGGCAAGGCGATGGACAAGGACCTCTACGACCTGCCGCCGAAGGAGCTGAAGAAGATCCCGACCGTTTGCGGAAGCCTGCGCGAAGCGCTTGAAAGCCTCGACAGGGATCGCAAGTTCCTGACAGCCGGCGGCGTCTTCGACGACGACCAGATCGACTCGTTCATCGAACTGAAGATGCAGGAAGTCATGCGCTTCGAAATGACCCCGCACCCGGTCGAATACGACATGTACTACTCGGTCTAAAGAAAATGGACCGGTCGGCAAACACGTCCGGTCCGCTTACGACAATGGAAGAAGGCGGGCTCCATTTCGCAGCCCGCCTTTTTCATGAGCAGTGCCCCAAGAACGGTTCACCGCTGACCTATTGATGTTCGGCACGCGGCAACCCAGATTATTGTCTGAAAGGATGTGTTGCGTCATGAAACAAAGAAACGCGAAATTTGAGATCGGACAGGTGGTTCGCCACCGGGTCTTCCCGTTCCGCGGCGTCATCTTCGACGTCGATCCGGAGTATGCGAACACCGATGAATGGTGGAACGCCATCCCGCCGGAAATTCGGCCGAACAAGGACCAGCCCTTCTATCATCTTTTCGCCGAGAACGACGAAACCGAATATGTCGCATATGTTTCCGAACAGAACCTCGTTTCCGATGACAGTGATAGACCGATCCGCCACCCCCAGGTGAATGCCTTGTTCGAGAAGGAAACCGTCGGACACTACAAGCCGAAGGCGATCTATCAGCACTAACGGCATTGGGCGTTCCCTCGATCGCCAACTAAGGCGCTCCGGCACTGTGGTCCCGGAGCGTTTTGTTTGCGCGGGTCACACAACAAAAAACGCCCGGCAAATACCGGGCGTTCTTTGATCCAGGAAACAAGCGCGATTATTGCTGCTTCGCGGCCTTTTGGGCTTCTTCGAGCTTCTTGCGGGCGTCTTCCGCCTTCTTCTGCATTTCTTCCTGCAACAGGCGCTGACGTTCTTCCAGCTGCGACTGTTCGATCGGCTCGCCGTCAAAGACGCCGGTGAAACCCTCCAGCGTCATCTTGATCGGGTTCGGAGCGCGCTGGAAGTTGACCGACGTGAAGACGACTTCGTTGCCCTTCTTGAGATTAGCAATCAGCGCATCGGAAAGCGGTGCTTCGGCAACGCACTTGTCGGGCATGCAGATCGCATAGTCGAGCTTCACACCCTTGCCACCATCGATCTGCATCTGAACACCCGGCGGAATCATCCGAGCGGAAGGTACGGAAACCTGCAGAACCTTGCGGTTGATCTTACCGGAGACGGTGATGAGGCCAACAGCAGTGATAAGCTGACCATTGTTGGCGGTGAGGAGGTTCTGAACGATGCAGACGTCGTTGTCTTCCTGCTTGGTGCAAACCTTGAACCAACCCTGCGGCGGCTTGCCTGCCTGCGCGAAAGCAGCGCTTGGCGCACCGGCGGCTGCAACAGAGAGCGCCAGCGCTGCCATTGCCGCGCTATTGGTGAAGTTCGACTTGAAGATCATTGTGATTCCGTCTCCTGAAATCCGGTTCCGGAACAAACTGTTCCGATGGTGAATATCGTCAGCCGCCGTTGTCCTGTTGGCCAAATGAGGCATTTGCATGGCCCCGTTTCCGGAAACACCTGTTACATTGGCTCGTGGCGTTTATCCAGTGTTTCGTTGCATTTTTTGCAAGCGCCGAAGGCGGAAATACCCGGGTTTTGCGTTCTTTCAGGCTCAAACTCAGCAAGAATCGCGCAGTCGATTCTCGGTTATCACCGACGGCGCCCCCGAACGGAAAGCTGCATCGAAGTCAGAGCGCGACCGCAGGAAACTGCTCCACACTTTTCCTGATCCCGCTCCGGCGAAGGTTGGAAATGTGAGCACGCATTGGTAACCTGACAGGAATCGGCCTGTAGAAATCCCTCGGGAGGTGAAGTTGCGCGCAGTTCTTTCCGGCCTTGCCATGCTTGTGGCCGCCAGCACATTCGGCAATGGAGCCCTGGCCGCGCCGGTACATGCCATTTCCATGCACGGCGAGCCTGCCCTGCCCGCCGACTTCAAGCACTTCCCTTACGTCAACCCCAACGTGAAGAAGGGCGGAAGGATTTCCTATGGCGTCGTCGGCACATTCGACAGTCTCAATCCCTTCATCCTGAAGAGTATGCGGACAACCGCGCGAGGGATGTGGGACCCGGCTTTCGGCAACCTCGTCTATGAATCGCTGATGCAGCGCTCCCAGGATGAGCCGTTCACAATGTACGGACTGCTCGCCGAAACCGTCGAGTGGGACGACGATCGCACCTTCATCCAATTCAACCTGAACCCCAAGGCGCGCTGGGCCGACGGCCAGCCCGTGACACCCGAAGACGTCATGTTCACTTTCGAGTTGATGCGTGACAAGGGGCGTGCCCCGTTCAGCAACCGCCTCTCCAAGGTCTCGAAGATGGAGAAGGTCGGCGACCGCAGTGTCCGCTTTACCTTCAACGACGATGTCGACCGCGAATTCCCGCTGCTGCTCGCGCTTTCACCCATATTGCCGAAACATGCGATCAACGTCGACACGTTCGACAGGACTACGCTTGAGCCTCCGCTCGGCTCCGGCCCCTATCGTGTTGCCGAAGTGACGGCTGGCGAACGTATCGTCTACCGCCGGAATCCCGACTACTGGGGAAAGGACCTGCCCTCCAAGATCGGCGTCGACAATTATGACGAGATCTCCGTCGAGTATTTTCTCCAGGAGAATTCCCTCTTTGAGGCATTCAAGAAGGGCGAGGTTGATGTCTATCCGGAAGGCAGCGCAACCAAATGGGCACGCGGCTATGATTTTCCGGCGGTGCGCTCCGGCGACGTGATCAAGGACACCTTCACGCCGAGAACCCCCTCCGGCATGCTCGGCTTCGTCTTCAACACGCGCAGGCCGATGTTCGACAACATCAAACTGCGCCAGGGCCTCGCGCTCGTTTTCGACTTCGAATGGGTGAACAAAAATCTTTTCGACAGTGCCTACACGCGAACCCAGAGCTACTGGCAGAACTCGTCGCTTTCCTTCCTCGGTGCCGCCGCGGACGACCGTGAGCTTGGACTCATGGGCGATGTCAGAGAGAGAATCAATCCGACTATTCTCGATGGGACCTATCGCCTGCCAGTCACCGATGGGTCCGGTCGTGATCGCAACGTACTTCGCGAGGCAGTGACGCTGCTTCGCGAAGCCGGTTACGCCATCAAGGACGGCAAGATGGTCGACGCCAAAGGCACGCCGCTTGCCTTCGAGATCATGAGCCAGAACGCCGGGCAGGAAAAGATCGCCCTCGCCTATCAGCGGTTCCTCGCTCCGCTTGGAATCGTTGCGACCGTGCGCACGGTGGACGATTCCCAGTACCAGCAACGCAGCCAATCCTTCGACTACGACGTGATCATAAAGTCATTCCCATCCTCGCTCTCTCCGGGCGTCGAGCAAGTCGGGCGGTGGGGATCGCAATCGCGGGATAGGCAGGGGAGCGAGAACTTTGCCGGCGTCGCCGACAAGGACGTCGACAAGCTGATCAACAATATCCTGCAGGCGCGGACAACCGAAGACTTTACAGCTGCGGTCCGCTCCCACGACCGGCTGCTGGTATCCAATGCCTATGTGGTGCCGCTCTACCATCTCGACGCCCAATGGGTCGCGCGATGGAAGCATATCGGGCGCCCGTCCACGGTTCCGCTTTACGGTTATCAGCTGCCGACCTGGTGGGACGAGCGCGCGCAGTAACCATAGCGCCATGCGTCTTTTCAGACGCACAATGGTCGCGGTAGCCCTTTGAATTGCTGCATGTTTTTGCCGTTAAATCGGATTCGATTTAAGGGCACATGCAGTAGGTTCCCTTTTGGTAACGCATTGAAACTGTCGCCGTACCGGCCTATCTCGCAGGTTTACAAAGCAGAAAGGCTGGAGCGATGGAAACCGTCAAAATCGATATCGTCTCGGATGTCGTCTGTCCGTGGTGTTACCTCGGAAAGAGGCGCCTCGATCAAGCCGTTGCCAATGTCGCCGGTGACGTGCATGTGACGATCCAATGGCGCCCCTACCAGCTCAACCCGGACCTGCCGGCAGAAGGTGTCGATCACAAGCGGCACCTTGCCGCAAAACTCGGCGGCCAGGACGCGGTCGACAGGGCCCACAAGACGCTCGAAGGGCTTGGTCGAGAAGATGGCATCGATTTCAACTTTGAGGCCGTGAAGATCAGCCCCAACACGCTCGACGCCCATCGACTGATCCGTTGGGCAGCAACCAATGGTGAGGAAACCCAGGCAGAGGTCGTCCGCCTGCTGTTCAAGGCCAATTTCGAAGAAGGTCGGAATGTCGGCGATCACGCAGTGCTTCTGGAGATTGCCGAGCAGGCAGGCCTCGACGTTCCGGTCATCGCCGCCCTTCTCACTTCCGACGCGGACAAGGATTCGGTGAAGCAGGAAATCGACGTTGCCCGTGAGATGGGCGTCAGTGGCGTCCCCTGCTTCATCATCGACGAGCAATATGCCCTGATGGGCGCACAATCGGTCGATGTGCTGACGAATGCACTGCGCGAGATCGCGCAGATGAAAGCCAGCGGCCCTATGCACTAGAGCATCCTGCCTTCAGGTGGCACCACTGAAAGCAGAAAGATGCTCTAGATTCAAAGTTCTAGAGCGTCCTTTGCGCGTTCATTGAACGCGCGGCGCTCTAGCTAGATTAAGATGCCGCGCAAACCGCGGCGGCATCTTCATTTTCACGCAGGTTTTGCAAGTCCGGCGAGTTGCGTCATCACCATTGCTGCGCCGGAAAGCCTCTTGTCCGACGTCGCGAGCTCGCGTTGGAAGAAGATGCTTTGGTCCGGGCGGATCTTCGCCAGCGTTCCCTGCTTGGCAATGTAACCGACGAGAGCTGCGGGGTTCGGAAATTCCTTGTTGCGGAACTGGACAACCACACCTTTCGGCCCGGCATCGAGTTTTTCGACATTTGCCGTGCGGCAGAGCGACTTGATGTAGACGATCTTCAGGAGGTGCTGAACTTCGGTCGGCAGCGGCCCAAAGCGATCGATCAACTCCGCGCCGAAGCCGTCGATTTCCTTGAGGTCCGTCAGTTCGCCGAGACGACGGTAAAGTCCGAGCCTCAGGTTCAGATCCGGCACATAGTCTTCCGGGATCATGACCGGTGTCCCGACCGATATCTGCGGCGACCAGCCGGTATCGTGGATTTCCTCCTCGCCCTTGAGCTCGGCGACGGCCTCTTCCAACATCTGCTGGTAAAGCTCGAATCCGACTTCCTTTATGTGGCCGGACTGTTCCTCGCCGAGCAGGTTGCCAGCGCCGCGGATATCGAGATCGTGGCTCGCGAGCTGGAAGCCGGCACCCAGCGTGTCGAGCGATTGCAGCACTTTGAGGCGGCGTTCTGCCGGCCCTGTCAAAGTCTTGTTGACCGGCAAGGTGAAGAGCGCAAAGGCGCGAACCTTGGACCGGCCCACCCGGCCGCGAAGCTGGTAGAGCTGGGCGAGGCCGAACATGTCGGCGCGGTGCACGATCAGGGTATTGGCAGTGGGCACGTCCAAGCCGGATTCGACGATCGTCGTCGAGAGCAGCACGTCATATCGTCCTTCGTAGAAGGCATTCATGATGTCTTCGAGCTCGGTTGCCGGCATCTGTCCGTGTGCCACCGCGACTTTCAGTTCCGGAACATCCGATTTCAGGAAATCGTGGATCTCCGAAAGGTCGCTCAAACGCGGGCAGACATAGAAGCTTTGGCCGCCGCGATAGTGCTCACGCATCAGCGTCTCGCGGATCACCAGCGCGTCGAAGGGCGAGATGAAGGTGCGCACTGCCATGCGGTCGACCGGCGGCGTCGCGATCAGCGACAATTCGCGTACGCCGGTCAAGGCAAGCTGCAGCGTGCGCGGAATAGGCGTTGCCGATAGCGTCAGCACATGCACGTCGGATTTCAGTTCCTTTAGTCGCTCCTTGTGCTTGACGCCGAAGTGTTGCTCCTCGTCGACGATCAACAGCCCGAGATTGGCAAACTTGACTGAGGAGCCGAGCAGCGCGTGCGTGCCGACGACGATGTCGGTCTTGCCGTCGGCCACTTCCTTCTTCGTCAACGCGAGTTCCTTCGAGCCGACCAGCCGCGAGGCCTGCTGGATGCGAACCGGCAAGCCAAGGAAGCGCTCGGAGAAGGTCCTGTAATGCTGCCGGGCAAGCAACGTCGTCGGGACAACGACCGCGACCTGCACCCCGTTCATCGCCGCGATGAAAGCGGCGCGCAGCGCCACTTCCGTCTTGCCGAAGCCGACATCACCGCAAACCAGGCGATCCATCGGACGGCCGCTTCCAAGATCGTCGCGCACGGCGTCGATCGAATTCATCTGATCTTCCGTTTCATCGTACGGGAAGCGCGCGGCGAACTCGTCATAGACCCCGTCGTGAGCAACCAGAACTGGCGCGTGGCGGGTATGTCGTTCGGCAGCGATACGGATAAGGCCTCCGGCCATATCAAGCAGCCGCTTCTTGAGCTTGGCCTTGCGCGCCTGCCATGCGACGCCGCCGAGCTTGTCAAGAATCGCGTCCGAGCCTTCGGAGCCATAACGCGACAGAAGCTCGATGTTTTCGACCGGCAGAAAGAGCTTGGCATCCTCCGCATAGACAAGCTCGAGACAGTCATGCGGCGCGCCGGCCGCCTCGATCGTGCGCAAGCCAACGAAACGGCCGATACCGTGTTCGGCATGGACGACATAGCTGCCCTCGTCGAGGCCGGTCACCTCGGCGATGAAGTCGGCGCCACGTTTGCGACGCTTCGAGCGGCGCACCATCCGGTCGCCAAGAATATCCTGCTCGCCGATAACGACCAGATCGCCGGTCTCGAAGCCGGCTTCGAGACTCAGGACCGCTGAGGCCGCTTCGCCAGACTTTAGCGAGCGCACATCCGACAGAGCCTTGATCGGACGAATGTTCGCAAGCCCGTGTTCGGCAAGAACCTGCAAAAGTCGATCGAGCGATCCCTCCGTCCATCCCGAAATGACGACCTTCGCGCCCCTCGCCCGCTTTTCGGCGATGTGCTTTACGGCCTGGTCGAAAACGTTCGCACGTTCACCGTCACTTTCGACCTCGCCCGCCGCCTTTGCCCACCGCAGTCCCTGTCGCGCCTCGATGGCGACGACCTGGCGCGCTTCACCTTCATGCTCGCTAAATGGCGACAGGCGAACGGCGTTGCGTTCAGAGAGCATTGCGCCAAATCCCTTGGCGCTGAGATAAAGCAACTCCGGCGGCACAGGCTTGTAGGGTGTGCCTTGGGAGATCTGGCTTTTGCCCGGCGATGCGGAGGCAAGGCGCGCATCATAGTAGTCGAGGATGAGCTTCGACCGTTCCGCCGCCGCTTCGCGCACCAGATGGTCCGTGACAATGCGGAAGCCATCGAGATAGTCGAAGACCGTCTCCAGACCCTCGTAGAAAAGCGGCAGCCAATGCTCCATGCCGGCGTAGCGGCGCCCTTCCGATACCGCCTGATAAAGCGCATCGTCTCGCGTCGCGGCACCGAAGAGTGACAAATATTGCTTGCGGAAATGGCTGATGGTCTCGGGCGTCAGCGACACTTCGCTCATCGGGTTGAGATCGAGCGAGCGCACCTGGCCGGTCGTCCGCTGACTCGCCGGATCGAAAGAGCGGATCGTCTCGAGCGTGTCACCGAAGAAATCCAGGCGCAACGGTTCGCCGCTGCCGGGCACATAAACGTCGAGAATGCCGCCTCGGACGGCGAACTCGCCGACCTCGCGCACCGTCGGCACGCGCTCGAAACCGTTCCGCTCCAGCCGCGCGGCAAGATCGTCCATGCGGACCTGATTGCCCGGCCTTGCCGAAAAGGCGAGGCTCTCGATCACATGCTGCGGCGAAATCTTCTGAAGAGCGGCGTTGACGGTGACCAGCACGATCGCCGGATGCGGCTTCGCCCGGTGTGCTATCAACGCGCTCAAGGCAGCAAGCCTCCGCGCGGATGTGTCAGCACTCGGGGACACGCGGTCGTAGGGCAGGCAGTCCCAGCCCGGCAGGGAGAGAACCGGAATGTCCGGGGACACGAAGCCGAGAACCTGCTCAAGGTCGGCGATCCGCTGCCCATCGGAAAGCATATAGGCGACGGGGCTCCCCGCTCGCGCCAACTCGGCAAGTATCAGCGCCTCGGCGCCGGACGGCACCGGGCCGATCGTCACCTCCCGTGTGGCGGAAAGGATCTTCTTCGGGTCAAGGCCAGATATCATGCTTGTATCTTTTCCTGACGAAGCTTGTCGAAGTCGGGGCGATAAGCCGCTATCCGGCTGAACAATGGTGTAGCATAACGCTCCGGCAGGGGCTGTTCGCCGGTGATCCACCGCACGAGATCGTTATCTTCCTCGCGCATGATCGTTTCCAGTTCATCGAGTTCCGCATCGGACAGGCTCGCCAGCTCCGTTTCGGCGAATTGCCCGAGAATCAAATCCATCTCGCGAATGCCGCGATGCCACGAACGAAAGAGGATTCTGCGCCGACGCGGGTCGAGATCGGCGCTGGTACGCGTGATGCCGGTCATGGAAAATCCTTCCTGCCGCCCGCTGCCGACGCGGCGGGTTTTTGGTCATTGGGCTCTATAAACGCTGGAAGGCGGGTTGTCAGCCTTGCCAAAGCCGGAATTATCGTCGCAATTTCATCATCATGCGCCCTGCTCTCCTCGACCCGCTGTTTTCGCCTCTCGATACGCTGCCCGGCATTGGTCCGAAAACCGGCGAGCTCTATGCGCGTCTGCTTGGCCGCGAAACGATCGACGATTGCCGCGTGATCGATCTTGTCTTCCATCCGCCGCATTCACTGATCGATCGGCGCCAGCAACCGGGTATTGCCTACGCGCCGCAAGGGTCGGTCGTTACCATCACCGGCCGGGTCGACCGGCACCAGCCATCACCCCGCGGCAGACCGAACGTGCCCTACCGGGTGTTCCTACACGATGACACCGGCGAACTGGCGCTTACCTTCTTTCGCGTCAAGGGAAACTGGCTGGAAAAGGCACTGCCAGTCAATGAGACCGTTGTCGTTAGCGGCAAGGTGGATTGGTTCAACGGCCGAGCGTCGATGGTGCATCCCGACTATATGGTCAGGGTTGCTGAAGCGGAGAATCTGCCGCTGGTCGAGCCCGTCTATGGGCTGACTGCCGGCCTCTCGCCGCGAACGTTGCGGCGTTCGATGGAGGCGGCGGTGGCACGGGTGCCGGATCTACCCGAGTGGCTCGACGAGACGCTGCTTCGTCAGCAAGGGTTTCAAAGCGCGAGAGAGAGTTTCCATCGCCTGCACGAACCGCGCGATGAAAACGATATCGATGCGCAAGCTCCCGCGCGGCGGCGACTCGCTTATGACGAATTCCTTGCGGGGCAGTTATCGCTTTCGCTCGTGCGCCAACGGCTACGCAAGGTCGCCGGAACACCTGTTCATCCGACCGGCAAACTGAGTGAGCCGGTCATCCGTGCGCTGCCTTTTTCGCTCACGGCGAGCCAGTCGGCCGCGATCCGCGACATACTTGCCGACATGTCCGGTAGCGATCGCATGCTGCGCCTGCTGCAAGGCGACGTCGGTTCCGGTAAGACGGCGGTGGCGCTGATGGCCATGCTCGCCGCGATCGAATCCGGCGGCCAAGCGGTGCTGATGGCGCCAACCGAAATCCTCGCCCGGCAGCATTATGCCACGCTTTCGAAAATGGCCGCGCCGGCGGGTATCGGGATCGATGTCCTGACCGGGCGCACGAAAGGCAAGGAGCGCGAAGCGATCCTGGAACGGATCGCTTCCGGCGAAACGCAGATGGTGATCGGAACGCACGCCCTGTTCCAGGAGGCCGTGAACTATCATCAACTCGTGCTCGCCATCGTCGACGAGCAGCATCGTTTCGGCGTCCACCAACGGCTGCGCCTCACCGCCAAGGGCATTTCCCCACACATGCTCGTCATGACGGCGACGCCTATTCCGCGCACGCTCGTGCTCGCCGCATTCGGGGACATGGATGTCTCCAAGCTTACGGAAAAGCCGGCCGGGCGAAGGCCGATACAGACAGTGACCATACCCACCGAGCGCACCAATGAGATCGTCGACAGGCTCGATGCGGCACTCGGGCAAGGCAAAAAGGCCTACTGGATCTGCCCGCTGGTGGAGGAGTCCGAGGAAAGCGACGTGATGTCGGCCGATGAGCGCTATCAGACTCTTGTCCAGCGCTTTGGCAATGACGTCGGTCTCGTTCACGGCCGCATGTCCGGTCCGGACAAGGACGCCGTGATGCTTGCCTTCAAGAACGGCGAGGTTCGCCTACTCGTGGCGACGACGGTGGTGGAAGTCGGTGTGGATGTTCCCGACGCGACGATCATGGTGATCGAGCATGCCGAGCGCTTCGGGCTGGCGCAACTCCATCAGTTGCGGGGCCGCGTCGGCCGTGGTGACGAGGCATCGACCTGCATCCTCCTATACAGGAACCCGCTCAGCGAGGCCGGCCGCGCACGTCTCTCCATTCTACGCGAGACCGACGACGGGTTCCTGATTGCCGAGGAAGACCTGAAACTGCGCGGCGAAGGCGAGCTTCTTGGAACACGCCAGTCCGGCACACCTGGTTTCCGTATCGCAAGCCTCGAGGCGCACGGAGATCTTCTCGAGATTGCCCGCAGGGATGCCGCCTATGCCATTGAGCGAGATCCCGAACTGACGTCCGAGCGTGGCGAAGCGCTGCGAACGCTTCTCTACCTTTACCGACGCGACGAAGCGATCCGCTTCCTGCGCGCCGGTTGATACCAACGGCGGTCAAGCAGTCTTCTGCTGCGCAATCGGCCGTGGCGCATTGGCCAGCGGCTTGTGATCTGGCGCCACGAGACCGCCGGAGATCAGGAGCTTGGCCGCGTCCTCAGCGCTCATCTGCAACGGGATGATCTTCTCTCGTGGCACGAATAAGAGATATCCGGCAGTCGGAAGCGGCGTCGGCGGCAGGAACACAGCGACCATATCCATGCCGCGCTCGTTGAATTTGGCGGCTATCTCACCTTTCGCGTCGGTGGCGATGAAGACAAGAGACCAAAGCCCCGGGCTCGGATATTCGATCAGCCCCGCCGTCTTGAAGGATGAGGACTGGTCCTGGAGCACAGTCTGAAAAATCTGCTTCAAGGACTTGTAGATTGTGCGGACAAGCGGCATCCGATTGAGAAGCGACTCGCCGAAATTGACGATCGATCGACCGACGAGGTTCGCGGTCATGAAACCGACGAGCGTAATGACGACGATTGCGACGAGGAGGCCAAAGCCCGGGATCGCCACCGGTAAATAGTTGTCCGGATTGTAGAAGCTCGGCAGATAGGGCTTCACCCAGCTATCCGCCCATTCGATGAAAGAGCGGACCAGCCAAACCGTGATAGCCACGGGTGCGCAAATTATGAGCCCCGTGAGAAAGTAATTGCGCAGCCGGGCTGCGATGATGCCGCTTTTGGAACCGTCCGTCATGCCGTTGCCATCGACCCCGTCAACCCGGCCCGAAGGCCGGATGATAGCTGAGCGTGCCGGAAACCCGCGCTTCCGACAAGTGTAGAACCATGAGATATTGCGGCGCACAACCCGGAAAAACAAGAGCCGGGTCGTTGGCAAATCCGAACTTTCGATAGAACGCCGGCTCGCCAACGACGACGCAGCCCGACGCACCGGATTTTCGTAAGATATCAAGCCCCTGGCGGATGAGCACGCTGCCCACGCCGCGCCCTTGCCTGTCTGGCCGCACCGATACCGGACCGAGGCCATACCACCCGGCAGCGGAGGGCGTGGTCGTCACCGGCGAAAAGGCGATATGAGCGATCACCTCGCCCGCGTCTTCCGCAACAAGCGACAGGGCAAGCGCGCCGGCGGCGCGCAAGCGCTCGATGATGAGCGGTTCCGTCTGGTCGCTGTGCGGACGACCGGGAAAGGCGGCCGCAGTCACATCGTGGATAGCCTCGTGATCGTCACTCCGCTCCGGCCGGATGATCATTCGACCGTTACCGACTTGGCCAGGTTACGCGGCTGGTCGACATCGGTGCCCATGAACACGGCCGTGTGATAGGCAAGAAGCTGGATCGGCAACGCGAAGATCATCGGCGCAATGATCTCGTCGACGTTCGGCAACACGATCGTATGCA
>NZ_JADYVE010000013.1 GCF_020193655.1 Ensifer sp. IC3342 | reverse complement strand
CAGCCTCAGCCAATCCCTTGGAAACTCTAGAGCGAAGGTCATCGTCGCCAGCAGCGCCGCCGCCCTCGTCAGTGATCGGGCTTATAGACCCACCCTCCCCGACACGTCAACAACCATTTTCAAAAAATCGTCAAAAAAACAGAAATGATTGAAATCGTTGCGGAATTTTAATCACAACGGAAAATCGGGGGCGGATCGGTTCCACAAACCCCGCATTTCGTGCCTCGGCAACGAAAATGCGATCACGGGCCGCTATTCCTAATATGGTTAACGCATCATTGCGCTTCAAGGGCGTGCCGATGACCGGTTCCCGGCACCGATCTTTCGCGCAAGAAGCACGACCGGTTCTCGCGGACCGCCTCAACGAGAAAGTCGCGCACCGCGCGAACCCGCGGCACCGCGATCAGGTCGCGATGGCAGATCATCCAGTAGGTGCGCTTGAGTTCGATTTCCTCCGGCAACACGATCTCGAGATTAGGCTCATCACGCGCCATGAAATGCGGCAGGACGCAGAGGCCCAGCCCCTGTCGCACGGCCTTCAGCTGCGTCAGGATGCTCGAACTCTGGAAATGGGCGCGGAGCCCTGGCTGGACTTCGCCGAGATAGTCGAGCCCCGGCGTGAAGATCATGTCCTCGATATAGCCGACGAAACGGTGCGAGCCGAGATCGTTGCGGCTGCGGATCGGCGGATGCGTGGCGAGATAGCTGCGTGCGCCATAGACATGGAGCGTATAGGGCGTCAGCACTTCGGAATGGTAGGGGCCAGCCTTGGGCGCCGCGAGTGCGACGGCGATATCCGCCTCCTTGCGCGACAGCGACATGATTTGCTGGATCGCCACGAGTTCGAGCGAAATGTTCGGATAGCGGTTGGCAAAGTCCGCGAGCCGGTCCGACAGGAAGAAATTACCGAAACCTTCGAGCGTGCTGAGCCGCACGACACCGCGTTGTGAGGTCATGCCATCGCTGATGTCGAGCTGGAGCTGTTCGGTTTCCCGTTCGATACGTTCGGCCGTCTCGACGAAGCGCTGGCCCATGGTCGTCAGCACGTAGCCGCGCGGATTGCGTTCGAAGAGCCTGACCTTGAGCGCGAATTCCAGCCGGTCGATCCGGCGCGACACAGTCGCATGGCTGGTTCTGAGCCGCCGCGCTGCGGTCGACAGTTGTCCGGTTCTCGCGACAGCAAGGAAGAATTGCAGGTCGTCCCAGGTGAAATTCGGATTCATGTTTGCCCCCTCTGTTCGAAAATGAACAGACCCTGTTTACAATTTACGGTTCGGCCCGCTTGCATCCAAGCAAAATTTTCGGGATTGTAGGGGTCGAGCCGGCATCTGAGGAGCATGTCTGGCCAATTTTGAACAGAGAGAAGCGGATCGATTTCCCTGCCGATGTCGCCGAAAGGCATATCGGAGCCGTCGCGCGTTTTCGCGATGATTCGCCCGCCGTTTTTGACAGTCCTGGGAGGAGACATGATGCACAAGAAACTGATCGCCACGCTTGCAGTGTTGCTCGCGAGCAGCACCGCGGCACTCGCCGACGCGTCCGACGGTAGGGTCAAAATCGGCATTCTCAACGACCAGTCCGGCGTCTACGCCGATTTCGGCGGCAAGTCCTCCTACGAGGCGGCGCTGATGGCGGTCGAGGATTTCGGCGGCAAGGTGCTCGGCGTGCCGGTCGAGGTGGTCACGGCCGACCACCAAAACAAGCCTGACATCGCGTCCAACATCGCCCGGCAATGGTACGACACAGAGCAGGTCGACAGCATCATGGAATTAACCACGTCGTCAGTGGCGCTCGCGGTTCAGGCGATCTCCAAGGAGAAGAAGAAGATCGACATCGTTACCGGAGCGGCAACGACGGAACTCACCGGCAAGCAGTGCAGCCCCTACGGGTTCCATTGGGCCTATGACACCCACTCGCTTGCGGTCGGCACGGGCGGTGCGCTTGTGAAGCAGGGCGGCGACAGCTGGTTCTTCCTGACGGCCGATTACGCGTTCGGCTATTCGCTCGAAGAAAACACCGCCAACTTTGTCAAGGAAAACGGTGGCTCGGTCGTCGGCGCCGTCCGCCATCCGCTGGCAACCACCGATTTCTCCTCGTTCCTGCTGCAGGCGCAATCCTCCGGCGCCAAGGTGATCGGCCTTGCCAATGCCGGCCTCGACACCTCGAATGCCATCAAGCAGGCCGCCGAGTTCGGCATCGTCCAGGGCGGCCAGCGTCTGGCAGCCCTGCTCTTCACGCTCGCCGAGGTTCACGGCCTCGGGCTCGATGCCGCTCAAGGGCTGACGCTGACCGAAGGCTTCTACTGGAACCGTGACGAGGAGAGCGCGAAATTCGGCAAGCGCTTCATGGAACGCACCGGCAAGATGCCTAACATGGTCCATGCCGGCACCTATTCGGCCGTACTGCAGTATCTGAAGGCGATCGAGAAGGCCGGCAGTGACGACGCCGATGCGGTAGCCAAGGAACTGCATGCTCTGCCGGTCAACGACGTTTTCGCTCAGAACGGTACCGTCGCGCCGAACGGCCGGATGATCCACGACATGTACTTGCTCGAGGTCAAGAAGCCCGACGAGAGCAAGGAACCCTGGGACTATTTCAAGGTTCTCGCGACCATTCCCGGCAAGGACGCCTTCATCGATCCGGCCCAGAGCGGCTGCGAACTCGTGAAGTCCTGACCGGCCGGATCGCGATGACCGTGACCGTCTCTTCGCAGAACGGAGCGCCGCGGGTGGTTCTGTCCGCCCGCGGTCTCCGCCGTGACTTCGGCGGCTTTACCGCCGTCAAGGATGTCGATCTCGACGTCCATCATGCCCGCGTGCATGCGCTGATCGGCCCGAACGGGGCCGGCAAGACCACCGTGTTCAACCTGCTGACCAAGTTCCTGCAGCCGACGCGCGGCACGATCACGCTGCTCGGGGAAGACATCACCAACACCGCCCCGGACAAGGTTGCTCGCATGGGCCTCGTCCGCTCGTTCCAGATCTCGGCGGTCTTCCCGCACCTGACGGTGCTCGACAATGTGCGCGTGGCCCTGCAGCGGCCGAACAACCTTGCGACGCAATTCTGGAAGCCGCTTTCCGCACTTGAAGCCTTGAACGCCAAGGCGGACCAGTTAATCCGCTCCGTCGGCCTCGAAAAGGAGCGCAACGCAGTCGCCGCCGATCTTTCCTATGGCCGCAAACGCGTGCTTGAGATCGCGACGACGCTGGCGCTCGACCCGAACGTGCTCTTGCTGGACGAACCGATGGCCGGCATGGGCCACGAGGACGTCGGCATGGTCGCCGAGATCATCCGCGAAGTGGCGCGCGAACGCGCGGTTCTGATGGTCGAGCACAATCTCTCCGTTGTCGAGACGCTCTGCCACCATGTCACGGTGCTGCAGCGCGGCGAAATTCTCGCCGAGGGCAACTATGCCGCCGTGTCGGAGGATCCGCGCGTGCGCACCGCCTATATGGGCACGGAGGATGCCTGACATGAAACCTCTCCTCAAGGTCTCGGGCCTCAATGCCTGGTACGGCGAAAGCCATATTCTTCACGGCGTCGATATGACCGTCGGCGAAGGCGAGATGGTCACGCTGCTTGGCCGCAACGGCGTCGGCAAGACCACGACACTGCGTGCCATCATGGGAATCGTGCGCGAACGGAAGGGCGAGATCAGCTTCGCCGGCGAAGACCTGCTCCGCGTGCCCCTCCACCGCGTCGCGCATCGCGGCCTCGGTTTCATTCCCGAAGAGCGCGGCATATTCTCGACCCTCTCCGTCTATGAAAACCTGCTGCTGCCGCCGGCGGTCGCCAAGGGCGGCATGACCATCGACGAGATTTTCGAGCTTTTCCCAAACCTGCACGAACGTCGCAACAGCCAGGGAACCAAGCTTTCCGGCGGCGAACAGCAGATGCTGGCGATCGCGCGCATCCTTAGAACCGGAGTCCGGATGATGCTGCTCGACGAGCCGACCGAAGGGCTTGCCCCGGTAATCGTCCAGCGGATCGGCGATGTCTTGAAGAAACTGAAGGAGCGCGGGATGACCGTCCTGCTCGTCGAGCAGAACTTCCGCTTCGCCAGCAAGGTCGCCGATCGGTTCTATCTCATGGACCATGGCCGCGTCGCCGGCGAGTTCCCGGTTTCGGAACTTTCCGAACGCATGGACATGCTGCATGATGTGCTCGGAGTGTAGGCCATGACTACGATTTTCGGAATTCCGCTCCAGGCCTTTCTCGGGCAGCTTCTGATCGGGCTCATTAACGGCTCCTTCTATGCACTGTTGAGCCTCGGCCTTGCGATCATCTTCGGCCTGTTGCGCGTCATCAACTTCGCCCATGGCGCGCAATACATGCTGGGCGCCTTTGCCGCCTGGTTGCTCTTGTCGCATTTCGGCATCGGCTATTGGCCGACCCTCATCCTCGCGCCGCTTCTCGTCGGCCTTCTTGGCGCCGCCGTCGAGCGCACCATGCTGAGGCGCCTTTATACGCTCGACCCGCTCTACGGTCTGCTCTTCACCTTCGGCCTGGCTTTGACCGTCGAGGGAACCTTTCGCTACCTCTACGGCGCCTCCGGCCAGCCCTATGCGACGCCGGCACTGCTTGCGGGCGGCACCAATCTCGGCTTCATGTTCCTGCCCATCTATCGCGGCTGGGTCATCGCCTTCTCGCTGGCCGTGTGCCTTGGCACCTGGCTCATCATCGAGAAGACCAAACTCGGCTCCTATCTGCGCGCGGCAACGGAAAATCCGGTGCTCGTGCAGTCCTTCGGCATCAACGTGCCGTTCCTGCTGACGCTAACCTACGGTCTCGGCGCGGCGCTTGCGGCGCTTGCCGGCGTGCTGGCCGCGCCGATCTACCAGGTCTCGCCGCTGATGGGATCAAACATCATCATCATCGTCTTTGCCGTTGTCGTCGTTGGCGGCATGGGCTCGATCATGGGGGCGATCATCACCGGCTACATGCTGGGTGTCGCCGAGGGACTGACCAAGGTCTTCTATCCGGAGGCCTCCAATATCGTGATCTTCGTGATCATGGCCATCGTTCTCCTGATACGGCCGGCGGGCCTCTTCGGCCGGGATGCTTGATATGACGCTGACACTTGAACTTGAGAAGCAGAAGGAACGCTCGCCGGTCGTCGCGCAGACGATCTTTCTCGGCGCCGGGCTTGCGCTTCTTCTGCTCGCACCTTTGTTCTTCTACCCCGTCTTCCTGATGAAGATTCTGTGCTTCGCGCTCTTTGCCTGCGCCTTCAATCTGTTGCTCGGCTATACGGGGCTGCTCTCCTTCGGTCATGCCGCCTTCTTCGGCGGCGCGGCCTATTTCACGGCGCACGCGGTTAAGGAATGGGGCGTGCCGCCCGAACTCGGCATCCTCGTCGGCGTCATCGGCGCAGCGCTACTCGGCGCGGTCATCGGCTTCTTCGCCATTCGCCGCCAGGGCATCTATTTCGCGATGATTACGCTGGCGCTGGCGCAGATGTTCTATTTCTTCTGCCTCCAGGCCGAGTTCACGCACGGCGAAGACGGGATCCAGTCGGTACCGCGTGGCCATCTTTTCGGCTTCGTCGATCTCTCCCAGTCGACGAACATGTACTACTTCGTGCTCGCCGTATTCGTGATCGGCATCGGCATCATCTGGCGTATCATCAACTCACCCTTCGGCATGATCCTGAAGTCGATCCGCGAGAACGAGACGCGTGCGATCTCGCTCGGCTATTCGGTAAGGAACTACAAGCTCGCGGCCTTCGTCATGTCGGCGGCGCTGACCGGATTGGCCGGCGGCGTGAAGGCGCTGGTCTTCCAGTTCGCCACCCTGACCGACGTCGGCTGGCAGATGTCGGGCGAAGTCATCCTGATGACCCTGCTCGGCGGCATCGGCACGCTGATCGGTCCGCTCTTCGGCGCGGGTCTCGTGGTCACGCTTCAGAACTATCTGGCAACGTCTGAATTCCCGGTCACGATCATCACGGGCCTTGTCTTCATGGCCTGCGTGCTGCTCTTCCGCCGCGGCATTGTCGGGGAGTTCTATAACTCGCGCCTCGGCCGCAGGCTCGGCTTCGAGCATCGCCACAAGCATTGACGCGTATGGCCCTGGTGCCGAGTGCGCCGGGCCGCGAAATTAGAGAAAGCTCATGGACACGTTCGACTACATCGTCGTCGGAGCGGGTAGCGCTGGCTGCGTGCTTGCAAACCGTCTCTCGGAAAATCCGGATCACCGCGTTCTGCTGCTCGAGGCCGGCGGCAGCGATAATTATCACTGGATTCATATTCCGGTCGGCTATCTCTACTGTATCAACAATCCCCGCACGGACTGGTGCTTCACGACCGCCGCGGAGGAAGGCCTCAACGGTCGTTCGCTCGGCTACCCACGCGGCAAGGTGCTCGGCGGCTGTTCCTCGATCAACGGCATGATCTACATGCGCGGCCAGGCGCGCGACTACGATCACTGGCGCCAGCTCGGCTGCGCCGGCTGGAGTTGGGAGGACGTGCTGCCGCTCTTCAGGAAATCCGAGGACCATTATCGCGGCGCCGACGAGATGCACGGTGCGGGCGGCGAGTGGCGGGTCGAAAAGGCGCGCGTGCGTTGGGCGGTGCTCGATGCCTTTCAGAAGGCGGCGAGCGAAGCGGGCATACCCGAAACGGAAGATTTCAACCGCGGCAGCAATGAAGGTTCCGGCTATTTCGACGTCAACCAGCGCTCCGGCGTTCGGTGGAACACGGCCAAGGCGTTCCTGAAGCCTGCCCGACATCGACGCAATCTCGTCGTCCTGACAAAGGCGCATGTGAAGAGGCTGACCCTTGAGGAAGGCCGCGTCGCCGGCGTCGAGTTCCAGCATGACGGCGTCAGCAAGCACGCGCGGGCGCGGCGCGAAACCGTGCTTTCGGCGGGCTCGATCGGCTCGCCGCATATTCTCGAACTCTCCGGCATCGGCCGACCTGCTATCCTGCGTCAAAACGATATCGAAGTGCGCCACGAAATGCCTGGCATCGGCGAGAACCTGCAGGATCACCTGCAACTGCGCCTCGCCTACAAGGTCACCGGCGTCCCGACGCTCAACGAGAAGGCAAGCTCGCTTCTCGGCAAGGCGGCGATCGGCCTCGAATACCTCGTCCGCCGTTCCGGCCCGATGGCGATGGCGCCGAGCCAGCTCGGCATCTTCACCCGCTCAGGCCCAGAGAAGGAAACGCCGGATCTGGAGTATCACGTCCAGCCGGTCACGCTCGAAAAATTCGGCGAGCCGGTGCACCCCTTCCCGGCGATCACCGCCAGCGTCTGCAATCTGAGGCCCGAAAGCCGCGGCTCGGTGCATCTGAAGGGACCGGACTTTGCGGCGGCACCCGACATTCGTCCGCGCTATCTGACCGCGGAAGCAGATCGCGACGTGGCGGTGAAAGCGATCCGCCTCACGCGCCACATCGTCTCGCAACCCGCTTTTGCGCGCTTCAATCCGATCGAGTTCAAGCCAGGTCCGGCTTACGAAACGGACGAGGATCTGACGCGCGCTGCGGGCGATATCGGCACGACGATCTTCCACCCGGTCGGCACCTGCCGCATGGGCGCCGATGCGGATAGCGTCGTCGACCCTGAACTGCGCCTGCGCGGGCTCAAAGGATTGCGCATCGCCGATGCCTCGATCATGCCGACGATCACGTCCGGCAACACCAATTCGCCGACGATCATGATCGCGGAAAAGGCGGCGGAGATGATTGTTGCGGCCAACCGATGAGGGCCGCTGCAACCCTGTGACGCAGACAGGGACATCCGACATGCCCAGTGACCACGCACGTCTACGACGACGCAAGGGCAGCGCAAAAAGCGGCTAGCGTGCCGGCTACGGCGTGAGCCATACTGCAGCGCCGTGCGCCTTTTCAGGCGCACAAGGGTCGCTGTAGCACTTTGAATGCTGCATGTTTTCATCCCTTAAATCGGCTCCGATTTAAGGGAACATGCAGTAGCATGCTACGAATGGGGAATGGGCATGCAGGATAAGCTTTTCATTGACGGAAAATGGGAAAAGCCCCGCAAGGGCGGGACGATCGATGTCATCAATCCGGCGACGGAAGAGGTCATCTGCAAGGCGGGCGCGGGCACCTCGAACGACGTCGATCACGCCGTCAAGGCGGCTCGCATCGCTTTCGACAGCGGTCCCTGGCCGAAGCTGACGGGCGCTGAGCGAGCCCGCTATCTTCGGGCGATCGCCGGAAAGATCGACGAGCGACGCCACGCGCTCGCAAGGCTCGAAGTCATGGACAACGGCAAGCCGCTGCCCGAGGCGCTCTGGGATATCGACGACGCGGCCGGCTGCTTCAACTACTATGCGGGCCTCGCCGAAGAGCTCGACAACAATGCCGAGGAACCGATCGCCGTCGCAGACACCCGCTTCTCCTCGAAAGCCGTTCGCGAACCGCTCGGCGTCGTCGGCGCCATCACGCCCTGGAACTATCCGCTGCTGATGGTTGCCTGGAAGGTCGCGCCGGCACTTGCCGCCGGCTGCACCATGGTGCTGAAACCATCCGAACTCACGCCGCTGACAGCGCTCGAACTCGGCAGGATCGCCGAAGAAATCGACCTGCCGCGCGGAGTTCTCAACATCGTTACCGGCACCGGACAGGATGCCGGAGAGCCGCTGACCGAGCATCCGCTTGTCGACAAGCTCGCCTTCACCGGCTCGGTGCCGACCGGCCGCAAGGTCATGATGGCGGGGGCGCAGGACATCAAGAACATCAGCCTCGAACTCGGCGGCAAGTCGCCCTTTGTCGTCTTCGCCGACAGCGATATCGAGAAGGCGGTCGAATGGATCATGTTCGGCATCTTCTGGAACCAGGGACAGGTCTGCTCCGCGACGTCGCGCGTGCTGATAGAAGAGCCGATCTACGATGCTGTTTTGAAAAGGCTGACCGAGGAAGCAGCGAAAATCAAGATCGGCAACGGCCTCGACGAGGGCACGTTGCTCGGTCCGATTGTCTCCAAGGGGCAATACGACAAGATTCTCGCCGCGATCGAGCGGGCGCGACTGGATGGCGCAACCGTGGCCGCCGGCGGCGGCCGCCCGGCCGGCTTCGACAGCGGCTATTTCATCGAGCCGACGGTGCTGACGAATATGACCACGGACAGCTTCGTCTGGCGGGAGGAAATCTTCGGCCCCGTCGTCTGCGTCATGCCGTTCAGGAACGAGGAGGAGGCGATCAGGCTTGCCAATGACAGCCGCTTCGGCCTCGCCGCCGCGGTCATGTCCGAGGACAGGGCGCGCTGCGAACGCGTCGCAAGCGCCTTCCGTGCCGGCATCGTTTGGATCAACTGCTCGCAGCCGACCTTCGCCGAAGCACCATGGGGCGGCTATAAGCAATCCGGCATCGGCCGCGAACTCGGCCGCTGGGGGCTCGCCAACTATCTGGAGGTGAAGCAGATCACCAGCTTCGATGCCGACGAGCCGTGGGGCTGGTATATCAAAGGGTAAGCATGGTGCTCGTTGGTCGTTGCCGCGACAGCGCCTATGGCGCGGAGAAGTGTCTGCAAGCGCCTGGGGCGGACATCCCCTCTGCCCGGCCGAGCATCTCCCCCAGGGAGGGAATTTGGCGAGCGCTAACGTCGTGCTTCAACCATTTACGCCGCGCGTTGCCTCGGCGGCTTCGGCATTTGCGAAGCCGCCGTCTAACAGAGCATCGCGCCTAGCCGAGCGCCCCCTTTGTGGAGGGGAGATGCCCGGCAGGAGTATCAACACCCTCCGCTCGCCCCCCTACTCCGCCGCCTCAGCCTCCGGTATCGGCACATAATTGAGGATCGGCGACAGCCAGCGCTCGACCTCGCGAACACCCATCGCCTTGCGCTCGGCATAGTCCTCGACCTGGTCGCGCTCGATCTTGGCGACGCCGAAATAATAGGCGTCAGGATGGCCGATATAGAGACCGGAAACCGACGAGCCCGGCCACATCGCATAGTTCTCTGTCAGCTTGACGCCGATCGACGCCTCGGCATCGAGGAGGCGGAAAAGCGTTTCCTTTTCCGTGTGATCGGGCTGCGCCGGATAGCCGGGCGCAGGGCGGATGCCGGCATAAGGCTCGCCGATCAGATCCTGCGGAGTGAAGATTTCATCGGCAGCATAACCCCAGAGCTCCTTTCGCACATATTCGTGCATGCGCTCGGCAAAGGCTTCGGCGAAACGGTCGGCAAGCGCCTTGACCATGATCGAGGAATAATCGTCATTGGCGCGCTCGAAACGCTCGGCGATCGCCACCTCCTCGATGCCGGCGGTAACCACGAAACCGCCGAGGTAGTCTCTTGCGCTGCTTTCAAGCGGCGCTACGAAGTCGGCAAGCGCAACATTCGGCCGCCCGTCCCGCTTCGTCAATTGCTGTCGAAGCGTGAAGAAGGTCGCAAGTTCCGCGTCGCGCGCCTCATCGGTGAACAGGCGGATGTCGTCACCGACCGTGCCGGCGGGCCAGAATCCGACCACGGCCTTCGGCGCGAACCATTTCTCGGCGACGATCTGCCGAAGCATCGCCTGCGCGTCGTCGAAGAGTTGGCGCGCCGCCTGCCCCTGGTTCTCGTCGTCGAGGATCTTCGGATAGACCCCCTTCAGTTCCCAGGTCTGGAAGAACGGCGTCCAGTCGATATAGCGCGCAAGCTCCGCGAGATCCCAGTCCTCGAAAACGCGCGCTCCGAGGAAGGAGGGCGCCTTCGGTCGATAGGTTGCCCAATCGAGCTTCTGCGCGTTGGCGCGTGCCTGCGACAGCGGCAGGCGTCGTTTCTCCGCCTCGTTGCGCGCGTGCGCATCGGCGACCTTGTGATATTCGGCGCGAACAGTGTCCATGTAATCACTGCGCACGTCCGGAGAGAGCAGGCTGGAAACGACGCCGACCGCGCGGCTGGCGTCGTTGACATGAACGGTCTGACCCAGACTGTAGCGCGGATTGATCTTCACGGCGGTGTGCACGCGGCTCGTCGTCGCCCCACCGATCAGAAGCGGGGTGTCGAAGCCCTCGCGCTCGAGTTCGGAGGCGACGTGGACCATTTCATCGAGCGAAGGCGTAATGAGGCCGGAAAGCCCGATGATGTCGACTTTCTGCTCCTTCGCCACTTCAAGGATCTTCGCAGACGGCACCATGACGCCGAGATCGATGATCTCGTAATTGTTGCAGGCAAGCACGACCCCGACGATGTTTTTGCCGATGTCGTGCACGTCGCCCTTGACGGTCGCCATCAGGATCTTGCCGGCGCTTTCGCGCGCGCCGTCACCGCCATTGGCGCGCTTCTCCGCTTCCATGTGCGGCAACAGCACGGCGACTGCCTGCTTCATCACCCGCGCCGACTTCACGACCTGCGGCAGGAACATCTTGCCCGAGCCGAAGAGGTCGCCGACGACGTTCATGCCGGCCATCAGCGGACCCTCAATGACGTGCAGCGGCCGCTCGGCGGCGAGCCGCGCCTCGTCGGTGTCGATCTCGATGAATTCGGTGATGCCATTGACGAGCGCATGCTCCAGCCGCTTTTCGACCGGCCATTCGCGCCAGGAGAGATCCTTCTCCCTGCCCTGCGTGCCGCCCTGTCCGCGATAGCGCTCGGCAATCTCCAGCATCCGCTCGGTCGCATCTGCCCGGCGGTTGAGGACGACATCCTCGCAGGCCTCTCGCAGTTCCGCATCGATCGTGTCATAGACTGCCAGCTGGCCGGCATTGACGATGCCCATGTCCATGCCCGCCTGGATCGCGTGGTAGAGAAACACCGCGTGCATCGCCTCGCGCACCGGCTCGTTGCCGCGGAAGGAGAAGGAAAGGTTGGACACGCCGCCGGAGACATGGACATGCGGTAGCGCAGTGATGATCTCGCGCGTCGCCTCGATGAAATCGACACCATAATTGTTGTGCTCTTCGATGCCTGTCGCGACCGCAAAGATGTTCGGGTCGAAGATGATGTCCTCCGGCGGGAAGCCCACCTTTTCGGTGAGCAGCCGATAGGCCCGCTTGCAGATCTCCACCTTGCGGGTGCTGGTGTCGGCCTGACCGCTCTCGTCGAAGGCCATCACCACGACCGCCGCGCCATAGGCGCGCACCAGTCGGGCGTGATGCAGGAACGCTTCCTCGCCTTCCTTGAGCGAGATGGAGTTCACCAGCGCCTTGCCCTGCACGCATTTGAGACCGGCTTCGATCACCTCCCATTTGGACGAATCGATCATCACCGGAACACGCGCGATATCGGGCTCGGACGCGACGAGGTTCAGGAACTCGACAATCGCCTGCGCAGAATCGATCAGCCCCTCATCCATGTTGATGTCGATGATCTGGGCGCCATTCGCGACCTGATCGCGCGCGACATCGAGCGCCGCCGCGTAGTCACCAGTGGTGATGAGCTTACGGAACTTGGCCGAGCCGGTAACATTGGTGCGTTCGCCGACATTAACGAAGGCAATGTCCTTGGTCAGCGTGAACGGTTCGAGGCCCGAAAGCCGCATATGCCGTTCGATCTCCGGAATCTGCCGTGGCGGATATTTGGCGGTGGCCTCTGCGATCGCGCGGATGTGGGCAGGCGTCGAGCCGCAGCAGCCGCCGACGATGTTGACGAGCCCGTCACGGGCGAAGCCCTCGATCTCAGCCGCCATCGCTTCGGGACTTTCGTCATAGCGGCCGAATTCATTCGGCAGGCCGGCATTCGGATAGGCGCAGACGAGCGTGTCCGCTACCAGCGATAGCTCGTCGATATGGGCACGCATGGCGCTTGCGCCGAGCGCGCAATTGAGACCGATGGTGAAGGGGGCGGCATGGCGCACCGAGTGCCAGAAGGCGGTCGGCGTCTGGCCGGAAAGCGTGCGACCCGAGAGGTCGGTGATCGTGCCGGAGATCATCACCGGAAGGTGAATGCCCTTCTCGGCGAAGACCTCCTGTGTGGCAAAAATCGCCGCCTTGGCGTTCAGCGTGTCGAAGATCGTCTCGATCAGAATGATGTCGGCGCCACCGTCGATCAGGCCGCGGACCTGCTCACCATAGGCAAGCCTCAGATCATCGAAGGTGACGGCGCGGTAGCCGGGATTGTTGACATCAGGGGAGATCGACGCGGTGCGGTTGGTGGGCCCGAGCGCGCCGGCGACAAAACGCCGCCTGCCGTCTTCCGCTTCGGCGCGTTTCGCTGCGCGCCGCGCTAGCCGCGCTCCGTCACGGTTCAGCTCGTAGACCATATCCTCCATGCCGTAGTCGGCCTGGGCGATGCGGGTCGAGGAGAAGGTATTGGTTTCGAGGATGTCGGCGCCCGCGATGGCGTAGCTGTAATGGATGTCCTCGATCGCCTTCGGCTGTGTCAGCGTCAGGAGGTCGTTGTTACCCTGCTGGTGACAAGAGCAGCCGCCGAAGCGCTCGCCGCGGAAATGATCCTCGACGAAACCGAGTTGCTGGATCTCGGTGCCCATGGCGCCATCCATGATCAGGATGCGTTCGCTGGCCGCTTGCCGGAGCGCCAAGAGGATTTCCGAACCATCAGGCCTGGGCGAAACATCTCCGAAAAGGGAGTCGATGGCGGGCATGGAAAATCCCCCGTTCTGAAAACGACAATTTCCGATTTACTCACATAAAGATATCTTTATGTCAACATACGCGCCAATCACAATTTCACCGCCGGCAAATAAAAATGGCCCGCCGCGGTTGCGGCAGGCCATCACTGATAGTCGAAAACTCTTGAAAGCGCGGGGGCGCACCCCTCATCCGGCCTGCCGGCCACCTTCTCCCCGTTCTGACGGGGAGAAGGGACTTTGCCGCGCCGCCCGCCCTTCTCCCACATGCAACGCTTGAGACGAAAAGAAGTAGGGTGGCGCACGCTCCAGTCCCCTCTCCCCGCGAGCGGGGAGAGGGCTAGGGTGAGGGGCAATCGACGTCCGCCGCCTCACATCCGCTTCAGGCAATCCTCCAGCTCATAGATCCCGCAGACAATGTGATAGAAGCTGCTCGCCGGCGCGGGCTCTTCGACGAATGCACCATCCGCCTGCTGCTTGTCGCGCCAAAGACCGCGAATCGGCGTTTGGAGGAAGCGGTCGAGGGCAGCGGCCGCCCGCGTCGCCGAGGCAAGGTAGCGTTCGCGCTCCTTCCCTTCGGTCAGGGCGGCAAAACGGATCGCCGCCTTCAGCCACTCGGTCTGCGGCCAGAGCCGCGCCACCGGGTCGGCGACCGAAAAGTCATCGAGAAGCGTCATGATCGCGACGTCGCGCTTCGGGCAGATGCCGTGTTCCTCACCGATCTCGAACAGCCGCCGCGCCTTGGCGATGGCTTCGGCGCTGCCGCGCCGCTCCGCCCAGCGAAGCAGGAGCCACGCCCATTCGAACTGGTGACCCGGCTCGACGATGCGGCCCTTCTCGTCCGGAAAGGGCGTCCAGTCGTGGTCGAAGAATTCGCGCAGCGCGCCCGTCTCCGCATCGATGAAACGATCCATTGCCAGCTGCGCGATTTCGTCGGCAAGATTAGTCCAGGCCACCCGGTCGAAGCCCTCGACCGTTTCGCTGGCGAGGCACGCCTCGAAGAGATGCATGTGCGGATTGGAACCGAGCGGCAGGCGGGACGGATTGTCCTCCTCGAACCCGGCGATCGGATGCTTGCAGTGGGCCGCGAGCTTCTGCCTGAGATCATTGCTGCGCTCGGCCATCTCGCGGCTCCGCTCCGGCAAGACTTGCGCCAGATAAGCGAATGCAAGCAGTGCAAAGGCCTGATTATAGAGATCGAAGGATGGATCGATCAGCTGGCCGTCTGCGTCGGCGAGCGCGCCATAAAAGCCGCTTGGCAGCCGGTAAACACGGTCGAAATAGGCAAGTCCGCCCTCCACCACCGTCGGCCAGTCTCCCGGCCAGCCGCGACGCCCGGCCTCCGCAAAGCAATAGACCTGCCGCGGCTGCACGCGCGAGCGGCGATTGGCCCGCGTCGGTTCGCCGTCCATGTCGATGGTCTCGACGAAACCGCCGGCCGCGTCGAAACCCTTTTGCCGCCAGAGCGGCAAGGCAGCGTCAGCGAGCCAGCCGGCAAGTTCGCGCGCCTGCGAATGAATATCCATTCCGTGTCCGTTCCTGTCAGTCCTCGAGGTTCAGCGCGGCGTGGTCGGCCTTGAACAATTCCGCCAGCGCCTCGACGACGAGATTATGGTCTTCGCGCTGCGGCAATCCCGAAACCGTGACGGCGCCGATGCAGCCAGTACCCCTGACGACGATTGGGAAACTGCCGCCATGCGCCGCGTATTCGGCGTCCGGCAGGCCGAGTTTCGCCTGCAGGTTCGTCTGTTGCTTGAGCAGGCTGAGGCCGGTCGCGTAGCTACTCTTGAATAGCCGGAAGACCGTGTTGCGCTTGCGCCGGACCCAGTTCGGATTGTCCGGCGTCGCGCCCTCGAGCGCCGCGTAGAAGACCTGCATGGAAAAAAGCGTGATGTCGATGACCACGCCGAGCTTGCGCTCGGCCGCCATGCGCCGAAGAGCCGAGCCGAGTTCCCACGCCGTGTCGAGATTGAACTGCTCGAACTGCAGTTCCCGCTCCTGCAGCGCGATGCGGCGCAGATCGTTGTCGATGTTCATTATATCTCCTCGCTCTCAGGTCAGGGATCAGCTCTTCCAGAGCCAGGCTGCGCCACGCACGCCGGAACTGTCGCCGTGGACCGCCTTGCGGATCGGCGTCTCGAAACTGTCGCCGAAGATGTATCTGGTGATCAGCGCCGGCAGTTCGCCGTAGATTTCATCGACATTGGACATGCCGCCACCAAGCACGAAGACGTCCGGGTCGACCACATTGGTCAAAAGCGCCAGGCTGCGGGCAAGACGATCGACGAAGCGTTCATAAACACCGATCGCCGCCGGATCGCCGGCGCGCTTCGCCTCGATGATATCCCTGCCCCGGCGGTCGATGCCGGTCGTCGTGCTGTAGTCGAGCTCCAGCCCGGTGCCGCAGGCATACATGTCGAGACAGCCGAGCTTGCCGCACCAGCACTTGTGGCCCGGATATTCGTCTCGCGTCATCCAGGGCAGCGGATAGTGGCCGATCTCGGCGGCGACACCCTGGTAACCCGCATGAACCTTCTTCTCGATCGCGAGCCCGCCGCCATGTCCCGTCCCGACGATCACGCCGAAGACGACGCGGGCGTCCTTGCCCGCCCCGTCCACTGCCTCGGAAACGGCAAGACAATTGGCGTCGTTGGCAAGCCGCACCTCGCAGCCGAGCGCGGCTTCAAGGTCGCGGCCGAGCGGTTTGCCGTTGATGAGGACGGCGTTGGAGTTGCGCACGATGCCGGTGCGCGGATTGGGGCTGCCGGGAATGCCGATGCCGATCGTTCCGCGTGCGCCGGCCGTCTGTTCGGCTGCGGCGACGAGGTCGATCACGGCGCGAATGCAGTCGTCATAGCCGCTGGTCGGCGTTGCAACGCGGTGCCGGGCACGCGTTTCGCCATCGCGGTCAAGCGCGATGACTTCCATTTTCGTGCCGCCCCAATCAATTCCGATGAACATGTGAGGATCAGATCTCAGGATGGATGTCGAGGAACGACAGGATGCTCCTCCGGCCGCCGCCGGCCCTTGCTTAGCATCTGCAGCGTCGAAGATGCTAGAGCGGGATGCGGAAAAGTGCGAGGCGGCTCTCCGCAAATCGGCAGGACCCCGTGCAAAAACACTTGGCGAAAGAGCCTCGCTTTTGTATGGGTCTATACCGAGTGGTCCCGTAGCTCAGCAGGATAGAGCATCAGATTCCTAATCTGGGGGTCGCGCGTTCGAATCGCGCCGGGATCACCATCCGCTATTTCGTCTTCTCGCACACGACTCCCGGGTCTTCCTCGCCCTTGGTCACGTCGAAGAGCGTCGCTTCCTCGCCCTCGGTCCACCAGACATATCGGCCGCCGGCGTATCTTGCGCCTGATCCGGAGATGACCGCCGAAGCAACGATGTAGGTGCCGCCGATCGAGAATGTCACCAGTGAGACGGGGCCGGCATTGATATATTCGGCCTCGACCGTCTCGCCGCCGCAATCATAACGGACCTTCTGTCGATCGACCGCACCGGCATCGGGGATGCTGAGCGACACTTCGGCGGCACCAGGGGCCGCTGCCTTCATTGAGGTGAGGCGCATGACCGGCGTCCCGTCCGGCTTCGCCAGCGTGAGCCTTCCGCCGTCGATCCGCCAGGCGAGCCCGTCGCGCAACGTGTCGAAGAACTTCTGTTCCTGATCCATGATCGCCGGTGCGCACATTTTGCGCGCGGCGGCGGTGGGACCGAAGGTGATTGTCGTGCCTAAGAGGCTGAAGGCACCGGTGAAGTTGTTGCAGCCGGCCATGCCACCATAGGTGCCGTCCTCGCGTATCTCGAGCACGGTCTGAAGGTCGTCGATCACGCCGCCGCCGCCGATGTCTTCGGCAAGCCACGAGCCGACCAGTTCTTCCGGCACCTTTTCGGCGGCAACTATCTCAGTGGAAGCAAGTTCGATCAACACGCAGGCGCACGAAGCCGCAGTCAGAGCCTTGAGCATCTGGAACTCCTCCACAAATCGGCAGGTTTCCGCTGCCTGTACCGATGCTACTGCATGTTTGTTTAGATCGTAGCGGATTTTGGAGATAAAAACATGCGGCAATTCAAGGTGCTACGGCGTCCTTTGCGCGCTTGAGAAGACGCGCGGCGCTGTAGGAAGTCGCGACTCAGGATGCGAGCGGAAAGCGTTTCGCCCTGTTCCTTACCCGCTGTCGTCGAGCGGTGCGATGGAGGGAAGGCAACTCCACCCTTGTTGCCCGGGGCTTTCGGCTGTAGAGCCTAGGGCAAACCTCACGGACTACAGCGCCAAGCGTCCAATGGGACGCGCAAAGGTCGCTGTGGCACTTTGAAGTGCTGCATGATTTTGTCCTTAAATCGATTCCGATTTGAGGAACCACGCAGTAGAAGAACACGGGATTTGGCAATGGCATCCGGCGACAGCACGAAGCGCCGTCTGACGATATTGGGCTCCACGGGCTCGATTGGCACAAACACGCTCGACGTCATCGACCGGCTGGGCGGGCGAGATCGTTTCGAGGTCGTCGCGCTGACGGGAAACGGCAATATCCCGCTTCTTGCCGAACAGGCGCGCCGGCTCGGCGCCGAACTGGCGGTGACCGCGGACGACAATCTTTATCAGGACCTCAAATCGGCGCTTGCCGGCAGCGGAATCGCGGTCGCCGCTGGTCGCAGCGGCCTGATCGAGGCGGCCGAACGCGACGCCGGCTGGGTGATGGCGGCAATCGTCGGCAATGCCGGTCTTGCCCCGACGCTTGCCGCGGCCCGGCGCGGCGCCGACATCGCGCTTGCCAACAAGGAGTGCCTCGTCTCGGCCGGCAGCCTCTTCATCGAGGCGGTCAAGAAGGGCGGTGGGCGGCTGCTGCCCGTCGACAGCGAACACAATGCTATCTTCCAGGTGCTCAAGAACGATCAGCGCCATGCTGTCGAGCGGATCATCCTGACAGCCTCCGGCGGCCCATTCCGCACCAAGTCCCTCGATGAGATGCGCCATGTGACCGCCGAAACGGCGCGCGCCCATCCGAACTGGTCGATGGGGCTGAAGATCTCGATCGATAGCGCCTCGATGTTCAACAAGGCGCTGGAAATGATCGAGGCGCGCCACCTCTTCGGGCTGCGCCCCGAGCAGATCGAGGTCATCGTGCATCCGCAGTCGGTCATCCATTCGATGGTCGGCTACAGCGACGGATCGGTATTGGCGCAGCTCGGTTGCCCCGACATGCGCACCGCCATCGGCTATGCGCTTTCCTATCCGAACCGGTGCGATCTGCCGGTCGAGCGGCTGGATTTTGCAAAACTCTCGCGGCTCGACTTCGAGGCGCCGGACGAAGTCCGCTTTCCGGCGCTGCGCTTGGCGCGGCGCGCCATGCAATCAGGCGGCGTCCAGGGCGCCGTGCTGAACGGCGCCAAGGAAACCGCGCTCGAAGCTTTCATCAAGGGACGGGTCGGCTTCCTAGCGATGGCCGAAATCGTCGAAAAGGTGATGGACGAGCTTGCGGACCTGCCTGCGGCTGCCACCATGGATGATGTCTTCGCGGCAGACGAAAAAGCCCGGAAGATGGCTGCCGGGATGATCGAATAGCACATCTTGCCGTTGGCGAATCTGCCCTCATCCGCCCGCCGGCACCTTCTCCCGCAAGCGGGGCGAAGGGGCAAGCCGCGCCTGTTTCAGTCCCCTCTCCCCCGTCAGAACGGGGAGAGGGTTAGGATGCGGGGCAAGTTCCTATCGGACTTTTAGTGAAGCCGGTGCTTACGCTACCGCTCTCGCGAGCGCGCAGCGTGACCAGAGCGAATGCAGCGCCCCGACCAGGTGGTCGATATCGGCATCCGAATGCAGGGGCGTCGGCGTGATGCGCAGGCGCTCGGTCTTCTTCGGCACCGTCGGATAGTTGATCGGCTGGACGTAGACGCCGAAATTGTCGAGCAGCAGGTCGGAGATCCACTTGCACTTGGCGGCATCGCCGACGATTACCGGCACGATATGGCTCGGAT
Source organism: Ensifer sp. IC3342 (assembly GCF_020193655.1). Classification (GTDB taxonomy): domain Bacteria; phylum Pseudomonadota; class Alphaproteobacteria; order Rhizobiales; family Rhizobiaceae; genus Sinorhizobium. Next base: position 91,568 of record NZ_JADYVE010000013.1, on the reverse strand, counting down.
TGACCATGTGGGGGATGCCGCGCTGGTCGAGCAGCGAACGCAACCGCCGCACACGCTCCTGATGCGCGAAACGTTCGACCTGGCTTCCCTTCAGGTGACGGATGGAGGCGAGCGCACCGGCTGCGAGCGTCGGCGGCAAAGCCGTCGTAAAGATGAAGCCGGAAGCGAACGAGCGGATGAAATCGCAAAGTGCAGCCGAACCGGCGATGTAGCCGCCCATGACGCCGAAGGCCTTGCCGAGCGTGCCCTCGATCACCGTCAGCCGGTGCATCAGCCCCTCGCGTTCGGCAATGCCGCCGCCGCGCGGCCCGTACATGCCGACCGCGTGCACTTCGTCGAGATAGGTCATCGCCCCATACTTGTCCGCAAGATCGCAGAATTCCTTGATCGGCGCGATGTCGCCATCCATCGAGTATACGGACTCAAAGGCGATGATTTTGGGCGCACGCGGATCGGCCGCCGCAAGTTTCGCTTCTAGATCGGCGACGGAATTATGCTTGAAGATCACGCGTTCGCATTTCGAATGACGGATCCCCTCGATCATCGAAGCGTGATTCCCGGCGTCCGAGAAGACGATGATGCCGGGAATCTTGGAACAGAGCGTTCCAAGCGCGGCCCAGTTCGATACATAGCCGGAGGTGAACAGGAGGGCGGATTCCTTGTCATGCAGATCGGCAAGCTCGCGCTCGAGCAGGACGTGGTAGTGATTGGTGCCGGAGATGTTGCGCGTGCCGCCGGCGCCGGCGCCGCATTCGTCAATGGCGCGCTTCATCGCTTCGGTGACGATCGGAGACTGACCCATGCCGAGATAGTCGTTCGAGCACCATACGGTCACTTCCTGGGTGCCATCGGCCGTGTGGCGCGTTGCCCTCGGGAAATCACCGCGATGGCGGGCGAGATCCGCGAAAACCCGATAGCGGCCTTCCTGATGCAGCCCGTCCAGCTCGTTTTTGAAGAAACTCTCGAAATCCATCGTCATCTCCAGTGCCCTGACGCCTTTCTTCATTCAAAGCGATCAGGGGTCAACCCCGGAAAGGCCCCCGCTCCTGCGGCAAAAGGCCCCTACTTTTGAACTATTCCAAAACAGCTAGTGCAACTCAATCCGCTGAACTTTGATCGAAGTCAAGCTTTTGCAAAAAAGGACGGCCAAGGCCGCCCTTTTTCTATACTTAAGTCCCATCAAGCCGCGGCCACGGCACGCTTGGTCATAACCTTGATAAGTTTGGCGCGATAGGCGGCGCTGGCATGAAGGTCTGTCAGCAAATCCGATGCATCCACGGAGATATTGCCGACTGCATCCGGCGACCAGTTGCCGGCAAGCGCCGCCTCCATGCCCTGATGGCGGAAGACGCCGTTCGAACCCGCTCCGGTCACCGCAACGCGCACTTCGCCATTGTCACGGCGTGCGACAAAGACGCCAGCCATCGCGTAGCGCGACGCGGGGTTCGGGAACTTCTGGTAGGCCGCCTTCGCCGGCGCGTCGAAGGTGATGGCGGTAATGATCTCGCCATCGTCCAACGCCGTTTCGAACAGTCCGGTGAAGAAGTCCGCCGCGGCGATCTGACGGCTGTTCGTGACGATCGTTGCATCAAGTGCCAGCATCGCGGCCGGATAGTCGGCGGCCGGATCGTTGTTGGCGATGGAACCGCCGATTGTTCCCATGTGGCGGACATGCGGGTCGCCGATATGGCTGGCCAGCGCGCAAATCGCGGGACAGACCGCCTCGAGTTCGGCCGACGAGGCGACATCGTGATGGGTTGTCGCCGCGCCGATCCGCACGGACCGGCCATTGACGGTGATCCCTTTCAATTCCGCGATGTGGCGGAGATCCACGAGATCGCTCGGCGCCGCAAGCCGTTGCTTCATCGTCGCAATGAGCGTCATGCCGCCCGCAAGATATTTGCCTTCGGCGGCCCCGCCGATCAGCTTCACGGCCTCCTGAACCGAGGACGGCCTGTGGTAGTTCGTCTGATACATCTCTGGTCCTCCGTATCAATTGGCGGCATGGGCCGCGGCCCAGACCTTCTCGGGCGTCGCGGGCATGGTGAGCGCGTTGTTGCCGATTGCGTCGGTGATCGCATTGATCAGCGCCGGCGGCGAGCCGATCGCGCCCGCTTCCCCGCAACCCTTCACGCCGAGCGGATTGTTCGGGCAGGGCGTGTTCGAGGTCGACACCTTGAAGGACGGCAGATCGTCCGCGCGCGGCATGGCGTAATCCATGTAGCTTGCGGTCAGCAACTGGCCGTTTTCCGGATCGTAATGGACACCTTCGAGCAGCGCCTGGCCGATGCCCTGCGCCAGCCCGCCATGCACCTGGCCCTCGACGATCATCGGATTGATGATATTGCCGAAATCGTCCGCTGCGACGAACTGGATGATCTCCGTCTGTCCGGTATCCGGATCGACCTCCACCTCGCAGATGTAGCAGCCCGCCGGGAAGGTGAAGTTCGACGGATCGTAGAAGGCGCCTTCCTTCAGGCCGGGCTCCATTCCGGCCGGCAGGTTGTGGGCGGTGTAGGCGGCCAGCGCCATCTGGAACCAGGGCACCGACTTGTCGGTACCGGCTACCTTCAGCTCACCGTTTTCGATGACGATGTCGCTTTCGTCCGCCTCCATCAGGTGGGCGGCGATCTTCTTGGCCTTGGCCTCGACCTTGTCCAACGCCTTGGCGACCGCGGACATGCCGACCGCGCCCGACCGGGAGCCATAGGTTCCCATGCCCATCTGCACCTTGTCCGTGTCGCCATGGACGATATTGACGCTGTCGATCGGCACGCCGAAGCGGTCTGCGACGAGCTGGGCAAAGGTCGTCTCGTGACCCTGGCCGTGGCTGTGCGAGCCGGTCATTACTTCGATCGTGCCGACGGCGTTGACCCGGACCTCGGCCGATTCCCAAAGGCCGACGCCGGCGCCGAGCGAGCCGACGGCGGACGAGGGCGCTAGCCCGCAGGCCTCTATATAGCAGCTCATGCCGATGCCGCGCTTCATGCCGCGCCGCTCCGCTTCCTCCTTGCGGGCGGCAAATCCGTCCCAGTCGGCCGCCGCCATCGCGGCGTTCAACGACGCTTCGTAGTCGCCGGCGTCGTAATTCATGATCACCGGTGTCTGGTGGGGGAAGGAGCGGATGAAGTTGATGCGCCGCAGTTCGGCGGGCGAAAGACCGAGTTCCCTTGCCGCGGTCTCCATCGTCCGCTCCAGGAGATAGGTGGCCTCCGGCCGCCCAGCGCCGCGATAGGCATCGACCGGAGCGGTGTTGGTATAGACCGTGCGCACATTGGCATGAATCGCCGGGATATCGTATTGCCCGGAAAGCAGCGTCGCATAGAGATAGGTCGGCACGCACGAGGAGAAGAGTGACATATAGGCGCCGAGATTGGCGATGGTGTCGACCTTCAGCGCAGTGATTTTGTTAGCGCTGTCGAACGCCATCTTCACCGTCGACACATGATCGCGGCCGTGGGCGTCGGTCAGGAAAGCTTCGGTGCGGTCGCACGTCCACTTCACCGGCACGCCGGTCCGTTTCGAGGCCCAGAGACAGACGATCTCTTCCGGATAAATGTAGATCTTCGAGCCGAAGCCGCCGCCGACATCGGGCGCAATCACCCGCAATTTGTTCTCCGGCGCGACGTTGTAGAAGGCGCTCATCACCAGCCGCGCCAGATGCGGATTCTGACTGGTCGTGTAGCAGGTGTAGTGATCGTCGCCCGAATCGTAGATGCCGAGGGCCGCGCGCGGCTCCATTGCATTCGGCGACAGGCGGTTATTGAGGATCTTCACCTCCGTCACATGCGCCGCTGCCGCGATCGCCGCGTCGGTCGCCGCCGCATCGCCCAACTCCCAGTCGAAGATCATATTGTTCGGTGCTTCCGGATGAAGCTGGGGCTGGCCGTCGGCCAGCGCCTTGACCGGATCGGTGACCACCGGCAGCGGATCATAATCGACGATCACGGCCTCGGCCGCATCGCGCGCTTCGTTCACGCTGTCGGCGACGACCACCGCGACCGCATCTCCGACATAGCGCACCGTCTCGTCGGCCAGCGGCCGCCAGGCGCCCATCCTCATCGGCGAACCATCCTTCGAGTGGATCATCCAGCCGCAAATCAGGTTGCCGATGCCGTCTGCCGTAAGCTGCTTGCCGTCGAGCACGTCGATGACGCCGGGCATCGCTTTCGCCGCCGTGGCATCGATGCTCTTGATCTTCGCGTGCGCATGGGGGCTGCGCACGAAGACCGCGTATTTCATGCCCGGCACGCTCATATCATCCGTGTAGCGACCCTTTCCGGTCAGGAACCGCTTGTCTTCCTTGCGCGCCACACGCGCGCCAATTCCTTCAACGCCCATTGCCTATCTCCTCCCGAGACATTCAGCGAAAGTTCTGCGATGAATTCGTATGGGACGTTTTCGTCCCTGTGAAAGCGCCTCATTCGGCGGCTTGGCGAACGCCGCCCATCTCGCCCGCGGCGGCGAGGATCGCCTTGACGATGTTGTGGTAGCCGGTGCAGCGACAGATATTGCCTTCGAGCTCGGCGCGCACCGTCGCCTCGTCGAGGTTGCTGCCGTGCCGGGCGATCATGTCGACGGCCGTCATCACCATGCCGGGCGTGCAGAAACCACATTGCAGCCCGTGATGCGCCTTGAACGCCGCCTGGACCGGGTGAAGTTCGCCGTCCTTGGCCAACCCTTCGATGGTGGTGATCGATGAGCCTGCCGCTTGCACTGCCAGGATGGAACAGCTCTTGACCGACAGTCCATCCATATGGATGACGCAAGCTCCGCACTGCGACGTCTCGCAGCCGACATGCGTGCCGGTCAGTCCAAGATTTTCGCGGATAAAGTGCACCAGCAGTGTCCGGTCGTCGCACGTGCCGCTGACCTGGCGGCCGTTGACCGTCATCGTTATTTTCGCCATTTCGCTCCTCCGGGGTCGGTCGTGCCAACTCGAGCGCGGCTTCAATTCGGGTGACATGCGTCCACGCGACTGAAGTACGCGCCAACTGATATCTATGCCCTATGCCCGCGGGCCCGCTCCTCCCGGACTGACGCGGCGCTTTGTATCATTTGTCTTTTTTTGGAATGCCGCAACCGTTTCGGCCAGCGCGCGACAAAAAAATTCCGCGGCGGCCGTGACTACGGGAACAGCGCCTTCATGTTCCGTTCAGGAAACATCGCATTATCTTGCGGCGGGAACATTTCGCCATGCCCCGTGGACTTTCCTGGGCGGCCGTTTATTTTCCCGAATGCAAGTTCAAGTGGCGGAGACGTTCGTCGACCCGCCTTTCAATCCAGGGACGGACGAAGCGACAGGCTGAGATCCGTAGAGATCGGAGAGGACAACATGAAGAAAGCCATCGCATTGGTGCTGGTCGCCTTGTCGGTCGCAAGCTGCACGCAGACGGAAAAGGGCGCCGGCATCGGTGCCGCATCGGGCGCGATCATCGGTGGCGCGATCACCGGTAACGTACGTGGTGCTGCGGTCGGCGCAGCCATTGGCGGCGTATCCGGCGCGTTGATCGGCCATGTCAGCGAGCAGCCGGGCCAGTGCTACTACCGCGACCGCTACGGCCGCCGTTACATCGACCGTTGCTGATTGCAGCGGCAATCGCAAATGAACGGCCCCGGAGCGATCCGGGGCTTTTTTGCGCCTGCTTACGGACGTCAGCCGCCGACCTTAGCGGGGGAGTGCGGGGCCCCCTCCCATGGCCAACGCCTGCCTTTGTTTACGCGCGATGTTGCGACCACTTGAAACCGTGTCCGACTCCTCCACTTTCTGAGGTGGTATCAATTCCACGAACGTGGAGGGCCAGGAGCGACCTTGCTGGCCACCGATATTCAACAGAGCACGTTGCTCTGCTGTTCGTCCGCATTGACCGGCAGTCTTGAAAGAACCGTGGCCTTCCTCTTCGTCTTCAATGAAGGGAGATGGAAATGGCAAAGGTCGTTTGCGTCCTCTATGAGGATCCGGTCGACGGCTACCCGACGGCTTACGCGCGGGATGGCCTGCCGAAACTTGAAAATTATCCCGGCGGCCAGACGCTTCCCACCCCGAAGGCTATCGATTTTCAGCCGGGCGTCCTCTTGGGCAGCGTGTCCGGCGAGCTGGGCCTAAGGAAATTTCTCGAAAACCAGGGGCACAGCCTGGCGGTGACCTCGGATAAGGACGGTCCCGACAGCGTATTCGAACGGGAACTCGTTGACGCCGAGGTTGTGATCTCGCAGCCCTTCTGGCCAGCCTATCTGACCGCCGAGCGGTTCGCCAAGGCGGCCAAGCTCAAACTCGCGATAACCGCCGGCATCGGGTCGGACCATGTCGACCTGCAGGCCGCGATGGACCGGGGCGTGACGGTCGCCGAAGTGACCTATTGCAACTCGATCAGCGTATCCGAGCATGTGGTGATGGTGATCCTTAGCCTCGCGCGGAATTACATCCCCTCTTACCAGTGGGTCGTGAAAGGCGGCTGGAACATCGCCGACTGCGTCGCGCGCTCCTACGATATCGAGGGCATGGAGATCGGCACGGTGGGTGCCGGGCGGATCGGCACGGCGGTGCTGCGGCGGCTGAAGCCATTCGACGTCAGACTTCACTACACCGACCGACACCGGCTGCCGGACGCGGTCGAGAAGGAGCTCGGCGTCACCTTCCACCAGACCGCGGCGGAAATGGTGCCGATCTGCGATGTCGTGACAATCAACGCGCCGCTCCATCCGGAGACCGAAAACCTTTTCGACGAGGCGATGATCGCCAAAATGAAACGCGGCGCCTATCTGGTGAACACTGCGCGCGGCAAGATCTGCAATCGCGATGCCGTCGCGCGGGCGCTTGAGAGCGGCCAACTCGCCGGCTATGCCGGCGATGTGTGGTTCCCGCAGCCGGCACCCAAGGACCATCCGTGGCGATCGATGCCCCATCACGGCATGACGCCGCATATTTCGGGCTCGTCGCTGTCCGCCCAGGCGCGCTATGCCGCCGGCACGCGGGAGATCCTCGAATGCTGGTTCGAAGGCAAGCCGATCCGCGAGGAATATCTGATCGTCGCTGGCGGCAAGCTCGCCGGAGCCGGCGCGCACTCCTATAGCGCCGGAGACGCGACGCGCGGATCCGAGGAGGCAGCACGCTTCAAGACCTGATGCGGCCGACTGCGGGCAGCGGTACAGCCGCAACCCGGGTTCAGCCAAGGGACTTTTTGCCTGCAACGGGATGAGGAGCCGCCGAACGGCGTATTATGCTGTCGAGCGACGCTTTTGTGCCTGAAGGACAACATAACGAGTCCTTTTTGGCGAGAATCGTCGCCGAATCTCGCCTCCCGGGGTGGTATCGATGGGCCGTCATCGTTAACAGATGGAAAACTTTGTTCTGCTATCGTGGCCGATGCCGCATATGCAGGCAGTTTGTTGTGAGTCGCCTGAAACGGGATGCGGGGGATGTCTCCAGCACGATCGAGCACTGCGCACTGGAAGGCAGCGACCGCTCTCGCAGTTGTGGCTTCGGCGTTGCTCAGCCCGTTCTCCATCGACCAGGCCCATGCGTTCAGGCTCTTCGGCATGCGCTTCTTCGAAAGCGACGAGGAAGAAGTCCAAGTCATCAACCCGGTCAACTATGCCCTGACATTCGATCCCGGGACCGATGACAAGGAGCTACGGGAGGCCATCGAGAACAGTTCGCTGCTCTTCCAGGACCGGGAAAATCCGGTCTCTGGCGATCTCGGCCTCGCGATCAAGGCACGCGACGACAGGGACCGTATTCTCGCGGGTCTTTATGAGAAGGCGCGCTACGGCGGAACCATAACCATTCTGATCAACGGGCAGAATATCGACAGCCTGCCGCCCGATCCCATCTTCCCCAAGGGCAAACCTGTGCCGGTTTCGGTCAGCGTCATGCCCGGACCGGCGTTTACATTTGGCTCGATCAGGTTCGAAGGCGATGCCGCCGGGCTCGATCCGGCCGCTTACGATCTGAAGCGTGGCGCCCGCGCCGACTCGACATTGATTATCAAAGCGGGCGAGCAGATCGTGGACGATCTGAAGGAACAGAGCCGACCGCTGGCGAAGCTGACGGAACGCAGCGTCGTCGCCGACCATGCCACATCCACGGTCGACGTGACGATCGCCGCCTCCGGCGGGCCCGTCGCACCGGTTGGACACCTGACGGTCACGGGCACGAAGACCGTCGATCCGGATTTCGTCAGGGATTATTCCCGCCTCAACGACGGCCGCCCCTATTCGCCGGAAAACATCCGCAAGGCCGCCGAGCGCCTGCGCCAACTGAACGTGTTCTCAAGCGTCACGATCAAGGAAGGCGACGCGCTCGCGCCGGACGGCAAGATCCCGATGAACATCGAGGTCTCCGAAGGCAAGCACCGCTATTTCGGTTTCGGCGGCCAGGTCTCGACCACAGACGGCCTCGGCGTGCAAGGTTATTGGGGTCATCGCAATCTGTTCGGCCGCGCGGAGTCCTTACGAATTGAAGGCTCGGTCAACCGCATCGGCGAGACCACGGACGTCGGCAGCCTCGACTATTCCGCCGGTATCCTGTTCGCAAAGCCCGGCGCTTTCGGGCCTGCATCGACCTTCACCGCCAGCCTTCAGGCAAGCCTCGTCGATCCGGACGCCTACCGCGCAAAGATGATTACGGCGGCAGCCGGCGCAACCTTCGAGCTTTCGCCCCAGGATACGTTCTCGGGCGGAGCGGAATTGAGCTGGGCGGATGTCGACGACGCTTTCGGCAAGAACTCCTATCTCACCGCCAGCATCCCGCTCGAATATGTCCGCGACACGCGCGACGACAAGCTGAACGCAACAGAGGGTTATCGCGCGCTGATCAACGCCAAGCCGAGCTACGAGATCGAGGGGCAAACCTTCTTCAGCTCGTTCGAGGCCTCGGCCTCCGCCTATTATGCGCTGGACGATGAAAAGCGCTTCGTGCTGGCAGGCAAGCTCGGCGCCGGTGTGCTCGTCGGCGGTGATGAACTCGCTGACATACCGGCGCCTCGACGCTTCTTCCTCGGGGGGGGCGGTTCGGTGCGCGGCTATTCCTTCCAGGAGATCAGCCCGCGCGACGCCGACAATGATGAGACCGGCGGGCGCTCCTATGTCAGCACCTCGCTGGAAGCGCGCATCGGGATCACCGACACGATCGGCATTGTTCCCTTCCTCGACGCCGGTACCGTTTCGGAATCGACGACACCCGATTTCTCCGACATTCGGGCCGGTGCCGGCATCGGTCTGCGCTATGCTACGTCCTTCGGACCGATCCGGTTGGATTTTGCGGTCCCGCTCAACAAATATCCCGACGGGACCGACTTCGGCATCTATGCCGGCATCGGTCAGTCCTTCTGAATTGCGCCTGAATTTATTGATAGTTCAGGCAGATATTTTCCGCAGGCGACAAGGTCCCTGCCGATTCCGAAACGGCGTAAGTTGGTCTATGGGTAGGATATGAATCAGGTCATCCGCTTCCTTCGATCCGGGCTGCGCTTTCTTCTAGCCGGCCTCGGCACTCTTGTGGTCCTGCTCCTCCTCATCATCGCCTTTCTCGGCTTCACGACACCCGGCGCGCGGCTTGTCGCCTGGGCAATCGAGAAATATGCCGCAACGCCCGACCAGATCGTCCGGATCTCGGATCCGAGCGCTCTCTTGACCGGTGATTTCAAGGCCGGCTCGGTGACGCTTTTCGACGGACAGGGGATCTATGCGGAAATCCGGGACCTGTCGGTCAACTGGTCGCCGGTCGAACTCCTATCCATGCGGTTCGATGCGAGTCAGATTGCGGCGGGCTCGGTCCGCGTCGAACGCACGCCGATTCCCTCGACTGAAACAAGGGAGGTGCGGAGGAGTTTCGCACTGCCGGTCGAGGTCAAGATCGACGCCTTCGATCTCAAGGAGATCATGATCGGCAAGGCGATCGCCGGCGAGGACCAGTTCCTGACGGCGCGCGGCAATGCCAACGCCACGAATTCCAGCATCGCCCTTGCCTTCGATGCCGCCGAGCGCGACCGCCCGGAGGCGCACGCGGTCGCGGATATCCTGTTCAATCCGGCAGGCAACCAACTGAAGCTGGAAGCGAAGGTCGCCGAACCGAAGGGAGGACTGCTCGCCAAACTGCTCCGCTTGCCGGGCGAGCCGGCTGTCGACATCACATTGACCGGTGAAGGGCCGCTGTCCGATTGGGCGGGATCGGGCACGGCCTCGCTCGACGGCAACGAGATCCTCCGGCTCGACGGGCGCCATGTGCAGGCCGCGGACGGCATGCGTCGCTTGACCATCGCCGGCGGTGGCGCCCTGGTGTCACTCGCGCCGGCGGTCTTCAAGCCGCTCTTCGAAGGAACCACGAGCATTGACGTGACGGCCGCCTTCGATGGATCGAGCAAGGTGGAGATCGAGTCCGGCAAGGTTTCGACCGGCGCATTGACACTCAACGCATCCGGAACGGTCGACAGCAAGGGCGAGAACAACCTTCAGGCAAGGCTTGCGGGCACCAGCGGCCCCATCGACTTCCGCTGGCCGCTGCGGGAAGGCGAGCTGCGCGCGCTGATCAATAGCGCCAATCTCTCGCTGATCGGCGACGGACATTCGGCGATCCTCGATATCGCCGCCGATCTCCCTTCGCTCTCCCTGCCGGAGATGAGCCTTGGCGCCGCTCGGCTCTCGGCGCAAAGCGACGCCTTCAATCTGGAAACACAATCCGGACCGCTAAAGACGACGGTCGAGGTCGGCGAGAGCCGTTTTGCAAGTGCCGATCTCGACCGGGCGATCAAGGCGCCCATGAAGCTAGACGGAACGATCGACGTTGGGCCGGAGGGCATTCGCTTTGATCCGCTGACGATCGAAAGCGCAAGCATTGGCGGCAGCGTCACCGGCAACCTGAACCGCGCCGATACGACGGTCGCAGCGGTCTTCAAGCTGTTCGCGGTGCCCGGCGTTCTGCCGCCCGGCATCGCCGCAAAGTTCGACAACACGATTGCGGCAACAGGAAGTGTCGCGACCGGTGAGGACGGCAGCGTCCGGTTGAGCAACCTCGAAGTCAGATCCGGAACACTCGATGCTTCGGGCACCGTGACGCTTGCCGACGGCGCATTGACCGCGGATATCGAGGGCAATCTCCCCGATCTCGGCAGGCTTATCGCCGACGCCCGGGGTGCGGCGGCGTTCCATGCTTCGATCACGGGTCCGCTCAACGAACTTGGCGTGAAGGCGGAGATGACCTCCAGCGGTGCAACCTTGGCCGGCCGCACGCTGGAAGGTCTCAGAATCAACGCCGATGCGACGGCGACGCCGAACAACCCGAAAGCGAAGCTGACCGCAACCGGAAGCCTCGGCGGTCAGGCGATCAACGTCCGGGCCGACGTGGTGTCCGAGAACGGCCGCACGTCGATCCCGACCCTGGAAGCGACGATCGGCGACAACCGGCTGACAGGCGCGCTCAACCTCACGCCCGACTTCAAGCCGGACGGCACGATCGACTTCACCCTGCCCGACCTCGGCCTGCTGGCGGCGATGGCCGGCCAGACCGCGTCCGGCGATCTCGCCGGTTCCGCGACGGTGCGCACCGAAAATGGCGTCACGTCGATCGCGCTCAAGGCGAGCGGCGGCAGCATCAGCCGCGATGCGCTGACGATTGCCAAGCCCACCGCCGACATCAACATCGCCGATATCGCCAAGCTGGCAATCAGGGGCAACATCGGCGCGGAAAGTCTCGGCCAGGGAGAAAACCGCCTCTCGCGCCTCAATCTCGCCTTCGAGCAGCAGGGTGACAGGACCGGCTTCTCGATCGATGCGGCCTACGACGGCGCACCGGTCGCCGCCACGGGTGATCTCGTCAGCGGTGCCGGGCGCACGGAGATCCGCCTGGCTTCCTTCTCGGCAAGCCCGAGGCGGGTGCCGCTGCAGCTTGCCGCACCGACGACCGTCGCCATCGAGAACGGCATCGTTCGCCTCGACGATCTCACCATCCTCGCGTCGGACGGCGCAATTGTCGTCGCGGGCAGCGCCGGCGAGCAACTCGACATCTCCGCGCAAATAAATGCGCTCCCCGCGACCCTGATCAACACCTTCGCCCCGACGCTCGGCGCCGAGGGCGCGATCGGCGGCACCGTCAAGGTCAGCGGGGCGTCAGCCGCGCCGGTGGTCGGGTACGAGCTCGTCTGGAACGGCGCCTCCATCGCGTCGGTTCGCTCCGCCGGCATCGTCGCGCAGGACGTCACGGCGAAAGGCACGGTCACGGTTGCCGAAGGCGACGTCCGCTTCGATCCGATGACGATCGAAAGCGGCGACTTCCGCGGCAACGTCACCGGCCGCCTGAACCGGGCGAATGCGACCGCCGCTGCCGACTTCAAGCTGTTCGCCGAGCCGCGTCTGCTCCCCCGCAACCTCGCCACGAAATTCGACAGGACGATCGCGCTTTCCGGCAAGGTCGAGACCGGCGAAGGCGGCAGCGTCAAGCTGAGCGCGTTGCAACTGGCATCCGGCACCGTCGACGCCACAGGCTCCGCCACGCTTGCGGAGGGTGTCCTGACTGCGGCGATCGAAGGCACCCTGCCCAACCTCGGCAAGCTGCTTGCCGATGCAGATGGCACGGCCGCGTTCAGTGCCGACATCACGGGTCCGCTCAACGAACTCGGCGTGAGGGCGGAAATGACCTCCAGCGGCGCAACGTTGGCCGGCCGCACGCTGGAAGATCTCACAATCAACGCCGATGCGACGGCGACGCCGAACAACCCGCAAGCGAAGCTGACCGCAACCGGAAGCCTCGGTGGCCAGGCGATCAACGCCCGGGCCGACGTGGTCTCCGAGAACGGCCGCACGTCGATCCCGACCCTGGAAGCGACGATCGGCGACAACCGGCTGACCGGCGCGCTCAACCTCACGCCCGACTTCAAGCCGAACGGCACGATCCACTTCACCCTGCCTGACCTCGGCCTGCTGGCGGCGATGGCCGGCCAGACCGCGTCCGGCGATCTCGCCGGTTCCGCGACGGTGCGCACCGAAAATGGCGTCACGTCGATCGCGCTCAAGGCGAGCGGCGGCAGCATCAGCCGCGATGCGCTGACGATTGCCAAGCCCACCGCCGACATCAACATCGCCGATATCGCCAAGCTGGCAATCAGGGGCAACATCGGCGCGGAAAGTCTCGGCCAGGGAGAAAACCGCCTCTCGCGCCTCAATCTCGCCTTCGAGCAGCAGGGTGACAGGACCGGCTTCTCGATCGATGCGGCCTACGACGGCGCACCGGTCGCCGCCACGGGTGATCTCGTCAGCGGTGCCGGGCGCACGGAGATCCGCCTGGCTTCCTTCTCGGCAAGCCCGAGGCGGGTGCCGCTGCAGCTTGCCGCACCGACGACCGTCGCCATCGAGAACGGCATCGTTCGCCTCGACGATCTCACCATCCTCGCGTCGGACGGCGCAATTGTCGTCGCGGGCAGCGCCGGCGAGCAACTCGACATCTCCGCGCAAATAAATGCGCTCCCCGCGACCCTGATCAACACCTTCGCCCCGACGCTCGGCGCCGAGGGCGCGATCGGCGGCACCGTCAAGGTCAGCGGGGCGTCAGCCGCGCCGGTGGTCGGGTACGAGCTCGTCTGGAACGCCGCCTCCATCGCGTCGGTTCGCTCCGCCGGCATCGTCGCGCAGGACGTCACGGCGAAAGGCACGGTCACGGTTGCCGAAGGCGACGTCCGCTTCGATCCGATGACGATCGAAAGCGGCGACTTCCGCGGCAACGTCACCGGCCGCCTGAACCGGGCGAATGCGACCGCCGCTGCCGACTTCAAGCTGTTCGCCGAGCCGCGTCTGCTACCCCGCAACCTCGCCACGAAATTCGACAGGACGATCGCGCTTTCCGGCAAGGTCGAGACCGGCGAAGGCGGCAGCGTCAAGCTGAGCGCGTTGCAACTGGCATCCGGCACCGTCGACGCCACAGGCTCCGCCACGCTTGCGGAGGGTGTCCTGACTGCGGCGATCGAAGGCACCCTGCCCAACCTCGGCAAGCTGCTTGCCGATGCAGATGGCACGGCCGCGTTCAGTGCCGACATCACGGGTCCGCTCAACGAACTCGGCGTGAGGGCGGAAATGACCTCCAGCGGCGCAACGCTTGCCGGCCGCGGGCTGTCCGACCTAGTGATCAATGCCGACGCAACCGCCAAGCCCGGGAGCCCGCAGGCGAAGCTGACCGCGACAGGCGCGCTTGGTGGCCAGGCGATCGATGTGCGGGCCGACGTTGTGTCCGAGAACGGCCGCACCGCAATTCCGACTTTGCGGGCGACGATCGGCGACAACCGGCTGACCGGCGCGCTCAATCTCACGCCCGACTTCAAGCCGGACGGCACGATCGACTTCACCCTGCCTGACCTCGGCCTGCTGGCGGCGATGGCCGGCCAGACCGCGTCCGGCGATCTCGCCGGTTCCGCGACAGTCCGCACCGTCGACGGAATCACCTCCGTGTCAGTCAAGGCAAGCGGCAGTGGTATCAAGCGCGACGCTTTGACGATCACAAAGCCCGTGGCGGACATCAGTATCGCGGACGTCGCCGCGCTCGCCATTAGGGGCAGCGTCAAGGCGGAAAGCATCGCGCAAGGACAAAATCGTCTCTCCGGCCTTAATCTTGCCTTCGAGCAACAGGGCGACAGGACGGATTTCTCGATCGACGGAAACTATGACGGTGGGCCGCTCGCGGCAAAAGGCGATCTTTTCAGGGACGGAGGCCGCACCGAAGTCCGTCTTGCTTCCTTCTCTGCGACCCCGAAGCAAATTCCGTTGAAACTCGCCAAGCCGACCACCGTGGCGATCGAAGATACCATCGTGCGTCTCAAGGACCTCGTCATTCAGGCGTCGAGAGGCACCATCACGGTCACCGGCACGGCGGGGGAAAAGCTCGATATCTCGGCACGACTAAACGCGATGCCCGCTGCTCTGATCAACAGTTTCGCGCCCACCGTCGGAGCGGAAGGTACGGTCGCCGGAACGGTCGACATCGACGGGACTCCGGCCGCGCCGGTGGTCGTATACGATCTCAAATGGAGCGGTGCATCCGTGGCACAGGCGCGTTCGGCGGGCGTCGGCGCGGTCGACATTACCGCGAAAGGCAGGCTCGTCGACAATCGCGTCACGCTCGACGCGGTACTATCGGGTGCTTCGGGGCTTTCCATCAGGGGCGGCGGCACCGTCGAGCTTGGCGGCAACATGCCGCTTTCGATGAAATTCTCCGGCAACGTGCCCTTCGCGCTCATTGCCAATCTCATGGCGGAAAACGGTTTCACGCTCACCGGCTCCGCGACCATCGATCTCTCGCTTTCTGGCTCGGCGAAGGCACCGCAGATCTCCGGCACGATCAGGACCGCCGGCGGTCGACTGGTCGACGTCCGGCGCAATCTCGCCTTCAACGACCTTGCCGCAAATGTCACACTCGACGGAAACCAGGCGACGATTTCGAGGCTTTCCACCAATCTCGCCACCGGGGGCTCGATCGAGGCGAGCGGGACCGTCGGAATCGCGGCCGGTTCCGGCTTCCCCGCGGATTTGAGGATCCGCCTCAACAACGCGACCTATGTCGACGGCACGCTCTTTACGGCAAATCTTGCCGGCGACCTGACGCTCAGAGGCCCGCTCGTCGCGACACCCGTACTCGGCGGCAGGCTGACGATCCGCCGCGCCGCAATCACCATTCCGGAAAAGCTGCCCACCTCTCTATCCGAGATCGACATCACGCACAGGAACGCCCCGGCCAAAGTACAGCAGATGGCGAGGGACCTGCGCAGGGACACCTCCGCAGGGGCCGGAGCCGAAGCCCGCGGCTTGATCGCATTCGATCTCGCCGTCAGTGCCCCGGGACAGTTTTTCGTGCGTGGACGCGGCATCGATGCGGAGCTCGGCGGTGAGCTGACCATCCGTGGCACCGCCGTGCAGCCGGTCGTTTCTGGCGGCTTCGACATGCGGCGCGGGCGGCTCGAAATTCTCGGCAAGCGCCTCACGTTCACCCGAGGGCGGATCGGTTTCGGCGGCGACCTGATTCCGACACTTGACCTCGACGCCACCTCGAGCGCCGGCTCGACGACCATCACCGTCAATGTCTCCGGGCTCGCCAACAATCCGCAGGTGACGTTCTCCTCCTCGCCGGCGCTGCCCCAGGACGAAATCCTGGCGCGCCTCATCTTCAACCGGTCGCTCTCCAACTTGTCGGCGTTCCAGATCGCGCAGCTCGCCTCGGCCGTCAGCCAACTCGCCGGCGGCGGCTCGACATCCGTGCTCGACGGCTTGCGCAACAAGCTCGGCGTCGACGACCTCGACATAACGACCGACGAGAGCGGCGGCGCGCAGGTGCGGGCCGGCAAATACCTCAACGACCGCACTTACCTCGAATTGCAGCAGGGCTCGGATTCGAGCTCCAGCAAGGCTGTGATCAATTTCGATGTCGGAAGGGGCGTCAAGCTGAAGGGCGAGGCCGCCGGCGACGGCTCGGCTGCCGGCGGTATCTTCTTCGAAAGGGAATATTAGACGAAGCAAAGATGGTTTCGGTTTCCGCTGCGTCGCTGTCTCAGCCGTGCCCTTCCACTTGCGGCCGGGGGTTGAGGACAAACCTTGCATTGCCGCTGCAACATCAACCTGTCGAGCCGCCAATGCAAATGCAAGAGATCGATCTGCCGCCAGCGTTCCGCGACCGGCTTTCGGGCTATAGCTCAGAAAAAGACACGCTTGGTCAATCGGCGTCGACGGTGCTCCTGCTCAGGGCCGATGGCGAGCACCCACTCGTCGTCAAACATGAAAACTCCGGACCCTTTGCGGAACTGGAAAAGGAGGCGGCGCGACTCGAATGGCTCGCAGCACAGGGCCTGCCCTGTCCGCGAGTTCTCGGCCAAGCGCAACATGCAGGGCAAAGCTGGCTGTTGATGGAAGCAATCGGGGGAATCGATCTTGCCTCCTCTCGCCTGTCGCCGGCCGAACGCATCGCCATTCTTGCCGATGCGCTGCGCAGCCTGCACCGCCTCGACCCGGCCAAATGTCCCTTCGATCACCGGCTAAGGAGTAGGATCGCCGCCGCAGAGGCGCGCATGGACGCCGGCCTCGTCGATGAAAAGGATTTCGACGACGAGCGGCAGGGAAGGACGGCGCGAGAGCTCTTCGGCGAGCTTCAACTACGAGGCCTGCTTGCCCAACATTATTGCCCGAGGGGACCGGTTCGCCGGCTTCATCGATTGCGGCCGCCTTGGCGTCGCGGATCTTCACCAGGACATCGCTCTCGCCTGCCGAAGCATTAGCTACAATCTGGGAAAAGACTGGGTTCAGCCGTTTCTCGGCCTACATGGCTTGCCGCATCCCGATCCGGAAAAGCTCTCCTACTATTGCCTGCTGGACGAATTTTTCTAAAGCGGACGGCTTTGCGGCCCTCCCCTCGTGGGGAGGGCGACGCAGAGCAAGGCAGCCATCGGTCAAGCGGCGTTCCGGTCCACTCCGAACGCGTCCAGTACCTCGCTTTCGTCTATGGCGGTGAACAACGCCCAGATGTGTCCGAACGGGTCGATGAGGGCTCCGACCCGGTCTCCCGTCGGCAGCGTTTCGGCGGCGTTGCGCAGGCGCGCGCCGGAACCGATCGCCCGACCAAGCACACGATCCACGTCATCGACGTGCAGTTCGAGGATCGCCGCGGTCGTGCCGAGCGCATGTGGCGACCGCGGCCCGCCCAGCTCCGGTTCAGCGTCCCGGCGCGGATTGGCGCCAGCAACCCGGAAGATGGAATCCCCGAGGCAAAGGTCGGCGCTCGTCAGGATGCCGCTCCACTCATGGCGTTGCAGCAGCTCGGCCCCGAAGACGTCACGATAGAAAGCGATCGCTCGCTCCTCGTCCCCATGCCTGACAAACAGCTTAATGCAAATCTGCCGCGTCGGGCCGCCATTGTACATGGCCATGACAACCTCCCTGGATCGCGATGAACGTGATCGTTTCCAATGAATGAGAACGGATGCGGACGGACGTCGCGCAGTCCTTCTGCCTCTCTTTTTCGCTGAGGTGGGATATCTTATAGGGAAGCGAGAACAAAGCAAGAACAAAGTGAATTTGCGCTCGTGAAAAATGGACGGTGCAGCCGCGCTTTGGATCGTTGCGTGATTCCTTAAATCGGCTCTGATTTAGGCGGCATGCAGTCGCGTTACGACGCTCCACTCATCTTGCTGGTCTTCAAGAGGATATTGGTCTCGGTCACCGTAATGCCGTCGATGAGCCGAATGCGCCTCAACGTTTCATCGAAGCTGACGAGGTCGCGATCCTCGAGCTCGGCGATGAAATCCCACCGTCCGTTGGTGCTATGCAGCGCCCTGACCTGCGGCAGGCCGCGCAATTGATCTGCGACGCGATCGGCCATCTTGCCGTGAACCTCGATCATGACGACGGCGCGGACACCGGACGTCGGAATTTCCGAGCCGGTCCGGATCGTGAAGGCCGCAATGGTTCCGTTTGCCACCAGCCGATCGATGCGTGCGGCAACCGTTGCGCGCGACACGCCCGTCATAGCCGAAAGCGTCGAGACCGGTATGCGCGCATTCTGTCTGAGCGCGCTGATAAGTGTTTGGTCAAGATCGTCCATGTTGCTCAATTTGGCAAATCTATCTTACCAATATGCCGATAATAGCCTTCCAATCGACAGTTTTCCATCTTTTTGCCGTCATGCCTTTTGACGATAATCCGCGTCATTCTTGCGGGGATTAGAGGAAGGAAAAGGCGGTAATGAAAACTATCACCTTGATCGGCGCACCCATCGAAGAAGGCTCCGGACGGCGCGGCGCGGCTATAGGCCCGACAGCGCTGAGGATCGCCGGCATCGACACGGTTCTGGCCGAGCTCGGCCATACGGTTCACGACGAAGGCGATGTCCGGCCGCTGCCGGCACGCGACCTCGCCAATCATCCGCGCGCCAACAATCTGCAGATGGTCGCAGCCTTCGCCCGGGCGTTGAACGACGCCGTGCACGACGCCGCCCGCAAGGGACATTTCCCGATCATCCTCGGGGGCGACCATGCGCTTTCCATGGGCAGCGTCTCCGGCATAGCCCGCTACGCCGATGAAGTCGGCCGGCCGCTTTTCGTCCTCTGGCTCGATGCCCATGCCGACTTCAATTCACCCGACACTTCGCCCTCCGGCAACATGCACGGCATGCCCGTCGCCTTCTTCTGCGGCGAGGCGGAATTCGCCCCGATCCTCGCCAGCGACCGGCCGCTGGTGAACCCGAAGAGGGTCTATCAGATCGGCATTCGCTCGGTCGATGCGCGCGAGCGCGAGGAGATCGCCGAGCACGGCGTCAATGTCTACGACATGCGCGCCGTCGACGAGATGGGCATGGCCCACATCATGCGCCAGATCCTCGATGAGGTCCGCGCCGCCAACGGCCTCCTGCATGTGAGTCTCGACGTCGATTTCATGGATCCGGAAATTGCACCCGGTGTCGGCACCACGGTGCCGGGCGGTGCGACATTCCGAGAAGCTCATCTGATCATGGAGATGCTCTGCGATAGCGATCTCGTCTCGTCGCTCGACGTCGTCGAACTCAATCCCTTTCTCGATGATCGCGGCAAGAGCGCCCGGATACTGGTGGAGCTGACCGCAAGCCTCTTCGGCCGCCGCATTCTCGATCGGCCGACCCGCAGCGCCTGACATAATGCATATATCCCCGGCGGGCCCGCGCATAAGGGGCGCCGCCAGGACAACCGGAGGATCGTCGATGACCACAACCGCCGCCCTGATTGAAACCGAATACCGGCTGGGCGCCCATAACTACAAGCCACTCGACGTCGTGCTTTCGCGCGGCGAAGGCGTCTATGTCTGGGACATCGACGGCAATCGCTATCTCGACTGCCTCTCGGCCTATTCCGCCGTCAACCAGGGCCATTGTCATCCGAAGATCTTCAAGGCAATGGTGGAGCAGGCGCAGAAGCTGACGCTGACCTCGCGCGCCTTCCGCAACGACCAGCTCGCGCATTTCTATGAGGAGATCGCGGCGCTTACCGGCTCGCACAAGGTGCTGCCGATGAACTCCGGCGCCGAAGCGGTCGAGACCGCCATCAAGGCCGTGCGCAAATGGGGATACGAGGTCAAGGGCGTCGCCGACGACAAGGCCGAAATCATCGTCTGCTCCAACAATTTCCACGGCCGCACCATGGGCATCGTCGGCTTTTCGACCGATCCGGACGCCCGCAGCGGCTTCGGGCCTTTCGCGCCGGGGTTCAAGATCGTTCCCTTCGGCGACATCGACGCCTTCCGCGAAGCAATCAGCGAAAATACGGTCGCGTTCCTCGTCGAGCCCATTCAGGGCGAAGCCGGCGTGATCGTGCCGCCAGTTGGATATTTCGCCGGGGTTCGCGAGCTCTGCACGAAGTACGGCATCACGCTCATTCTCGACGAAATCCAGACCGGTCTCGGCCGCACGGGCAAGCTGCTTGCGGAAGAACATGAGGACATCGAGGCGGATGTGACGCTGATCGGCAAGGCGTTATCCGGCGGCTTCTATCCGGTCTCCGCGGTGCTTTCGAATTCGGAGGTGCTCGGCGTCCTGAAGCCCGGCCAGCATGGCTCGACCTTCGGCGGCAACCCGCTTGCCTGCGCGATTGCCCGGGCGGCGCTGAAGGCGCTCACCGAAGAGGGCATGATTGAAAATTCCGCCCGGATGGGCGAGCGCTTCCAGAACGGCCTGCGCGATATCCGCTCCAACATCATCAAGGAAGTCCGCGGCCGCGGCCTCATGCTCGCAGTCGAACTGGTTCCGGAGGCGGGCGGCGCCCGCAAATATTGCGAGGCATTGAAGGCGCGCGGCATTCTCGCCAAGGACACGCATGGCGACACGATCCGCATCGCCCCGCCGCTTGTCATCACAGAGGACCAGGTCGATTGGGCGGTTGAACATTTCGCGGCCGTGCTCGCGTCCGCCTGACACCAAACCTCCGATCCGTCCCGCCATGGGGCGGATCGGCCTCCTCGCAAAAAGCAAGTCTTAACGAATCCCGGCTTAGAATAGCTCTCCAAAGCGCAAAGCGGGCTCCTCCGCGCATGATGCAGCTTGCGCCTCGCCGGATGTCCTCGGCGGATCTAACGACACCTCCTGATTGGCTGGAAACTGCGCTCGGCAGCAGCATCCGCGGAAGGCGTCGACCGGAAAGCTGGAAGGACCTTCGATGACAGGCACATTGAGAACGGCCGGATTTGACGGCGAGACGCTGGAAATCATAGCGTTCCGTCTTCACGATCAGGAATTTTGCGTCAAAACCACGACGATCCGTGAAATCCGCGGCTGGGCGCCGTCGACGCCCATTCCGCATTCGCCGCCGGAAGTGATCGGGGTGATGAACCTGCGCGGCACGGTGATCCCGATCATCGACCTTGCGCACAAGCTCGGAATGAAATCGACGGTCGCCAACGAACGCAGCGCGATCGTCGTCGCCGAAGTGCACAACATGGTCATCGGCCTCGTCGTCGACCGCGTGTCCGACATTCTCACCGTTCAGGGCAGCCAGGTTCAGCCTGTGCCGGAAGTGACGGCCTCCTTCGACAAGAGCTTCGCGGAAGGCATCATCGCCAATGAATCAGGCATGATCTGCTTCCTGAATCTCGCTCGCATGTTCAAGGAGCGGGAAACCGAAGAGCTCGCCGCCTAAGCTTCTGGCTACCCACGAGAGGTCATGCAAGAGACTCCTCCCCACAGTTGAGAGGGGCTTGGCGCGCGCAGCCCACCGCGTGCCAGCTCGAACGTCCACGCCGGTTGAGCGGCCGAGCCAGAACAAGCTCGTACTGCGTCGCAAGCCCCTTGTGGGCCGAACGCCTATGGCGCCGGCGCATCAGCACATGCGCCAACGTCGTCACAGCATCTAAAGCGCGTCGCGTTCAAACGTATTCACGCGACGCGCTGTTTTTGTCCATGTCGTTGCCCCAGAACCGCTGCACACTCTTGGGCGACATGCGTTAATGCTTCAGCCTCGAGCCCTTGCAGTCGCGCTCGCATGATCGGGCGTGCAGATGCGCCCAGGCGCCGCTGGGCAGAGAAGGCTCGAGCAACCACGGCGCAAGTCTCTGGACGCGCGCCGAAGGCACGGGGACCGGATCCGAGTAGCCGAACAGCGGGCCGGTCGACTCGAAGGAAATCGGCTGCTGTTGCACCTCCGGTTGCTGCTCCATACCGCAGACGGGTTCCAGGCGGCGCAGGACCTCGCGTGCCTTCAGCTTGCAGCGAATGTGGTCCGAGTCGTCGGACGCTACCTCGTCGAAACTCAGAAAGGCTGCGATGGCGGCACCCCTGCGGCCGGCGGCCAGAAGCGTGACCGCGAGCTTGTAGCGCAGCATGCCCCGATGAGGATGCCGCCCAACGAGCTTCTCGAAGGTTTTGCTTGCCTCGCCATAGGAGCCCTGCTCCATCTGCGTGTCGCCAAGCCGATGAAGGATTTCATCGGCGTCGGGAAGCGCCGATAACAGCCAGCGGTAGAGATATTCCGCCTCGGCGTGGTCGCCCCTCTCGCTGCAGAGCTGCGCAAGTGCGTAGCGGGCCTGCACATGGCCGGGGATGGTGCGGATCACTTGACGATACCCCGCCTCCGCCGCGTCGAACTCGCCCTCGATATGCAGCGCCATCGCACGTTCGAACACGAAGCCGACGCTGCGGCGGTTCAGCCTGTCATGCAGGTTTCGGCCCGTCCGGGTTCTGATAAGCACGCTGTGAACCGGATCCTCGTCCGTCTCGCCTCTCGCTCGATACTCGGAGCTTCGGGCAAGCGGCCCGCCGGGAAACGCCTGCAGCAAGTGTTCGAGCCTGGCGGAAGAGGTCTCGCAAAGCTCGAACCGCATGCTCGTCCAACTTTCACTCATGAGGAAAATGGCGAAGGCGTCTGCCGCCTCGTTCTCCAGGCCGGGCATGCAGAGGAAGCCACTCTCGCCGCTGTCGCGATTGCCGATCATCAGAAGCTGGTCTGAGAAAAGCCCCGTGTCGTCATCCTGAAGAGTCGTGACCTCCAGCGGCAGAAAAGCGTCGTAGCGGTTGTCGGTCTGCTCCTGCCGGAAGGCCAGGATGAACCATCGTTCCCGGCAGGAAAAGTATTCGTTCAGCCAATTCCAGGAAAGCAGAGGATGAGATTCTGGATCTGAAAGATATACTCTGTTCCAATTTTCCCGAATCTTCTCAAATTCTCTAGCATAGCCAATAACATCTATTATCATCTTCGCCTCTCTGAGGCGGTATTCGCGATACCGACCAATAAAAACGTTGACCAATATGATAAAGCTAAAATAAAAAATCTGAGGCCCAACGGCCATCAATGTGTCTATACAGTATAGAGCGAAGCGCCCGGTACCGGTGCGCCTCATGATTGATTTTATCAGGCTGGAGCGCGGGAGGCGAGCGGAAAACAACGTGCGGTTTTCTCGTCTTCGCAAACGACACGGTCGATAGGGGAAATCGGGTGACCGTTTCAAAAACGGATTCTTACCGTCCGCGTCTAATGCATGTGAAGTGGGCAGCGGTTTTGCGGGGGGTCTTCTTCGGCCCGCTGACGATAACAGGCTACGCCGCTTCCGGACGGCGGATCTTCGCGGCCGCCTCGAGCACCAGCGGGTTCAGCCCTTCGCCGCCATGGTCGATGTGCTCGAACAGCTTGCGGCGCATGCGCGGCTCCCAATATTTATTGATATGGGTCGCGACGCCTTCCGCCGCTTCCGCTGCCGGTTGGCTCTTGAAGAACGTGGCGATCTGATTGGCCATGTAGATGAGCTTGGCATTGGTATCAGGCGACATCGGCAACAGCTCCGGAATGTATGCGCGCGGCATGGGTGAAGATCTCGAATTCATCGCCGCGCACCAGCGCGATGAGTGTCATGCTCGCCTCTTCCGCAGTTCGAATGGCGAGCGCCGTCGGCGCTGAAATGGCAATAATCACCGGACTCCCGATGATCGCAGTTTTCTGAACCATCTCGACTGACACGCGCGACGTGACGACGACGGCACCCTCACCGCCCTTGAAGCCGGCACGCGCCGCCGCACCGACGAGCTTGTCGAGCGCATTGTGGCGTCCGACATCCTCGCGTACGGCAATCAGGCCCTTTCCCGGCACGTAGAACGCCGCGCCATGCACCGCGCGCGTCTCGAAATGCAGCGGCTGCTGGCCGTTGAGAAGTGCTACGGCCTTGACAACGTCCGCTTGCGAAAGCCGGAGCGCCGCTCCCGAGACATCCGGAGTATGGCGAACAGCCTGCTCGATTGATTCGATGCCGCAGAGACCGCAACCGACCGGACCGGCCATGTGCCGGCGCCGCTGCCGCAGCATGTCGTTCTCTTCGTCCCGAAGCGTGATCTGCAGGTCGATGCCCTTGTCCTCGGCCACGACGTCGACAGCCTCGATCTGGTCCGGTTCGGTGATGATGCCCTCGGTCAGGCTGAATCCGACGGCAAAATCCTCGAAATCGGCGGGTGTCGCCATCATTACCGCGTGAGTCGAGCCGCCATAGGTGAACGCGACCGGCGTCTCCTCGGGCACCACCCGGGAGCCCGCGACAAGGGTCCCTGCGCGGCGGGCGGCTTCAGCCACTTTCACGCTTGTCTTGATACCGGTCATGCGACGTGCTCCCGCACTCCCCTACTCCGCCGCCTCCAGCTTGCCGCTGATGCGGCGCGACTGCCGGGCCTGCTCGTCATATTCGCGCTGCCAGTCCGACGGACCGTTCGAGGGCGAGACCTGCACCGCCGTCACCTTGAATTCCGGGCAGTTGGTTGCCCAGTCTGAGAAGTCGGTGGTGATGACGTTGGCCTGCGTCGTCGGATGGTGGAAAGTCGTGTAGACCACACCCGGCGCCACGCGATCGGTGATCAGCGACCTGAGCGTCGTCTCACCCGAACGGCTGGCCAGCCTGACCCAATCGCCGTCGCGAATGCCGCGCTGCTCGGCATCGTGCGGATGGATTTCCAGCCGGTCTTCCGCGTGCCAGATCACGTTCTCAGTGCGCCGCGTCTGGGCGCCTACATTGTACTGGCTGAGGATGCGGCCGGTCGTGAGCAACAGCGGGAAGCGCGGACCGGTTTTCTCGTCGGTTGCCACATATTCGGTGCGGATGAACTTGCCCTTGCCGCGCACGAAGCCGTCGACATGCATGATCGGTGAGCCGAGCGGCGCCTTTTCGTTGCAAGGCCATTGCACCGAGCCCATCTTGTCCAGATAGTCATAGGAGACCATCGCGAAGGTCGGCGTCGTTGTCGCGATCTCGTCCATGATCTCGGACGGATGGTGATAGTTCCAGTTAAGTCCGATGGCCTGGGCGAGCTTCTGCGTCACCTCCCAATCCGCGTAGCCGTTCTTCGGCCGCATCACACGGCGAACGCGATTGATTCGCCGCTCGGCATTGGTGAAGGTGCCGTCCTTTTCGAGGAAGGTCGAGCCCGGCAGGAAGACGTGGGCGTAGTTGGCCGTTTCGTTGAGGAAAAGGTCGTGCACGACGACGCACTCCATCGCTGCAAGGCCGGCAGCGACATGCTTGGTGTCCGGATCCGACTGCAGGATATCTTCGCCCTGGATGTAGAGCGCCTTGAAAGTTCCGTCGACGGCAGCATCGAGCATGTTGGGAATGCGCAGGCCCGGCTCGTTGTTGAGCGTCACGCCCCAGAGCTTCTCGAAGACGTCGCGCGTCGCATCGTCGGAAATATGCCGGTAGCCGGGCAGCTCGTGCGGGAACGAGCCCATGTCGCAGGAGCCCTGCACGTTGTTCTGGCCGCGCAGCGGATTGACGCCGACACCGGGCCGGCCGATGTTGCCGGTCACCATGGCGAGGTTGGCGATCGCCATGACGGTGGTCGAGCCCTGGCTGTGCTCGGTGACGCCAAGGCCGTAATAGATGGCGCCGTTGCCGCCGATGGCGTAAAGCCGCGCCGCGCCGCGCACGAGGTCCGCCGGAACGCCGGTATAGGCTTCGCTCGCTTCCGGGCTGTGATAGGGCTCGGCGACGAATGCGGCCCAGTCCTCATATTCCGACCAGTCGCAGCGCTCGCGGATGAAGGCCTCGTTGGCGAGCCCTTCGGTGACGATCACGTGTGCCATCGACGTCAGGATGGCGACGTTGGTCCCGGGCTTCAGCGGCAGATGGTAAGACGCTTCGACGTGGGCGGAGCGAACGAGATCGATCCGGCGCGGATCGATTACGATCAGCTTGGCGCCCTGGCGCAGCCGCTTCTTCAGCCGCGAAGCAAAGACTGGATGTCCGTCGGTCGGGTTGGCGCCGATGATGACGGCGACGTCCGTATGCTCGACGCTGTCGAAATCCTGCGTGCCTGCCGAGGTGCCGAAGGTCTGGTTGAGGCCGTAGCCGGTCGGCGAATGGCAGACGCGAGCGCAGGTGTCGACGTTGTTGTTGCCGAAGCCGGCGCGCACCAGCTTCTGCACCAGATAGGTCTCCTCGTTGGTGCAGCGCGACGAGGTGATGCCGCCGACGGAATCGCGGCCGTACTGATACTGGATACGACGGAACTCGGAGGCGACATGCGCAAACGCCTCTTCCCAGGTGACCTCGCGCCAGGGATCGGTGATTTTCTCACGGATCATGGGATTGAGAATGCGGTCTTTGTGGCTCGAATAGCCGTAGGCGAAACGCCCTTTGACGCAGGAATGGCCACGGTTCGCCTGGCCGTCCTTCCACGGCACCATCCGCACCAGTTCCTCGCCGCGCATTTCCGCCTTGAAGGAGCAGCCGACGCCGCAATAGGCGCAGGTGGTGACCACCGAATGCTCCGGCTGACCGATCTCGATCACCGACTTTTCCGTGAGCGTCGCCGTCGGGCAGGCCTGCACGCAGGCGCCGCAAGAGACACATTCGGAAGAAACGAAATCCTCGCTCATCCCCGCCGAAACCTTGGAGTCGAAGCCGCGCCCACCGATCGTCAGCGCAAAGGTGCCCTGCACCTCCTCGCAGGCGCGAACACAGCGCGAGCAGACGATGCATTTCGCCGGATCAAAGGTGAAATAGGGATTGGATTCGTCCTTCGGCGCCCATTTGAGATTGATCTCGCCGCCATTGTTGCGTGCCTTGACGTGGTTCGCGCCATCATAGCCGTAACGCACGTCGCGCAGGCCCACGGCGCCGGCCATGTCCTGCAGCTCGCAATCACCATTGGCGGCGCAGGTCAGGCAGTCGAGCGGGTGGTCGGATATATAGAGCTCCATCACGCCGCGGCGCACATCTTTTAGTCTCTGGGTCTGCGTCGAGACGCTGATGCCCGGCGCCACCGGCGTTGTGCACGAGGCCGGCATACCGGCGCGGCCCTCGATCTCCACGAGACAGAGGCGGCAGGAACCGAAGGCGTCCATCATGTCGGAGGCACAGAGCTTCGGCACCTCGATGCCGGATTCCATCGCCGCCCGCATGATCGACGTGCCCTCCGGTACCGTGATCTCACGACCGTCAATGGTGAGCGTCACCAGCTTTTCGGATTTGGAAGCAGGAGTGCCATAGTCGATTTCATGAATGAGAGACATCAATGGACCTCCTGGGAGAATACGTTCAGGGGAATTGACGATGCTGGCGCCAGTCTCCGCCCCTCATCCGGCTGCCGCCACCTTCTCCCCGCTCGCGGGGAGAAGGGATATGCCGCGCCGCCTCGTACCGCGCCACCCCAGTCCCGTCTCCCCGCGGGCGGAGAGAGGGTCAGTCCTCGGGTTAAACCCGAGGAGAGGGGCAAACCTTGACGTGCAGTAATCATCATTCCGCCGCCTCCCACACCGGTGCCGGCGAAAAATCTTCCGGGAAGTGCGTCATCGCGCTCATCACCGGATAGGGCGTGAAGCCGCCCAGCGCACAAAGCGAGCCGAATTTCATCGTATTGCAGAGATCGGCGAGCAGCTCGCGGTTCTTCTCCGGCTCGATGCCCGCCGCGATCTTGTCCGCCACTTCGACGCCGCGGGTCGAGCCGATGCGGCAGGGCGTGCACTTGCCGCAGCTTTCGACGGCGCAGAATTCCATCGCGAAGCGCGCCTGTTTCAGCATGTCGGCCGTGTCGTCGAAGACGACAATGCCGGCATGGCCGATCAGGCCGTCCTTGGCCGCGAAGGCCTCGTAGTCGAACGGGGTGTCGAACAACGAACGCGGGAAATAGGCGCCGAGCGGACCGCCCACCTGCACCGCCTTGACCGGCCGGCCACTTGCCGTGCCGCCACCGATCTCGTCGACGATCTCGCCGAGCGTCAGGCCGAAAGCGGTCTCGTAGAGCCCGCTATGCTTGACGTTGCCGGCGATCTGGATCGGGATCGTGCCGCGCGATCGGCCCATGCCGAAGTCGCGGTAGAAGGTGGCTCCCTTGTCCAGAATGATCGGGACGGAGGCGAGCGAGATGACGTTGTTGATGACCGTCGGACAGTCGAACAGACCCTTGTGCGCGGGAAGCGGCGGCTTGGCGCGAACGATACCGCGCTTGCCTTCGAGGCTGTTCAGGAGCGAGGTCTCCTCGCCACAGACATATGCGCCGGCGCCGGTCCTGACTTCCATGTCGAAGGCGTGAGCGGAACCGAGTACAGAAGCCCCGAGCACGCCCGCGGCACGGGCGATCTCGATCGCTTGCTCCATCGCCGCGATCGCGTGGGGATATTCGGAGCGCGTGTAGACAAAGCCCTTGGTGGCGCCGGTCGCGATGCCCGCGATTGCCATGCCCTCGATCAGCACGAAGGGATCGCCTTCCATGATCATTCGATCGGCGAAGGTGCCGCTGTCACCCTCATCGGCATTGCAGACGATGTATTTGCGCGCGCCAGCAGCGTCGAGAACCGTCTTCCACTTGATGCCGGTCGGGAAGCCGGCACCGCCGCGCCCGCGAAGTCCGCTCTCGGTGACTTCCGCAACGATGGCCGCGGGCTGCATGGCCACCGCCTTTTCGAGACCGCGCAAGCCCCCATGGGCGCGATAGTCGTCGAGCGACAGCGGATCGATGACACCGCAGCGGGCGAAGGTCAGCCGCGTTTGCCGCTTGAGGAATGGGACTTCCTCTGTCTTCCCGAGACAGAGCGCGTGCGCACCGCCAGAGAGTAGCCCGGCATCCAGAAGCGAAGCGACGTCACTCGCCTTCACCGGGCCGTAAGCTATGCGGCCCTCGGCGGTTTCGACTTCGACCAGTGGCTCCAGCCAGTGCATGCCGCGCGAACCATTGCGGATGATCGTGGCGTCCAGCCCGCGCGCGGCGATCTCGTCCGCCATCGCCGTGGCGACGCGCTCGGCGCCGAGTGCAAGTGCGGCGGCATCCCGCGGAATGTAGATCTTCACGGTCATCGGCGTGCCTCCGCGACCAGCGCCTCAAGCTCTGTGTCGTCGACCCGTCCGTGCACCTCCCCGTCGAGCATTGCCGACGGCGAGCAGGAACAGAGCCCGAGACAGTAGACTGGTTCCAGCGTCACCGCGCCGTCTGGCGTCGTTTCATGGAAGTCGATGCCGAGCAGCGCCTTGGCGCGTTCTGCCAATCGGTCGCCGCCCATCGATTGGCAGGCTTCCGCACGACAGAGCTTCAGCACATGGCGCCCGGCCGGATGCTCGCGGAAATCATGGTAGAAGGTGACGACACCATAGACTTCTGCGCGCGAAAGATTGAGCTCACGCGCAATCACCGGCAAGCACTCGTCAGGCACATAGCCGAACTCGTCCTGGATTTCGTGCAGGATCGGGAGAAGCGGGCCTTCGAGCCCCTTGAGTTCACCGACAATCGCGAGCGTTCGCTCAGCCACGTCTGCGCGCGGCAGCTGAATATTCACCCGAAGAGCCCTCCCGGCTCTGGCGGCCCCGCGATCAGGCCTACCGCCCGAGCGTTGCAGCGCCGAATATTTTAATTCCGGCAAAGACCGGAGCCTCGTCGATCTTTGCCCCCTAAGCTTCGCGCGTAAGGCCGAAAGGGTCAATAATGCTGTTCCGTTGATCGATAGAAAAAATTTATCGAGGCAGAATAAGCAAAGGGGCAATGCGGTCTTCGCACCAACTTATTGAAATTGATCGCGTTCATGCTCATGAACGTGATCTAGGGCCTTGTTGCGCTCGCCCAGAATACGGGCTTCATGCAGAAGCGCGGAGACCAGCGGCGTGAAGGGCTCGCGGTAGGTGGCGACCAGGCCGACCGTGTGATGGACATCCGGATCGACGATCGGGATCATCCGGATATCTTCGTGAAAGCCGAATGATTTCGCGACGTTATAGGGCATTATGCTCGCCCATCGGCCGGTGCGGACGTGAGAGAAAAGCACAATCATCGAATTCGATTCGAGTGTCGGGCTAGGGATTGCGCCGGCTTCGGCAAAATGCTGATTGATGATACGGCGGTTCTGCATGTCGGCCGTCAATAGACAAAGCCGAACGTTGCTGACTTCCTTCCAGGTCACGCTTTTGCGATCCGATAGCGGCGTGCCGGAGGCAGTAACCAGATGATATTGCTCGATTTGCAGCGGCACGGTGGTCACGCGGCCGAGCGGCTCGTTCTCCAGATAGGTCAAGCCCGCGTCGATCTCGAGGTTTTCCAGAAGCGTCAGGATCTGCAGCGATGTCGTCGAAAGCACCGAAAATGTGACGTCCGGATGCTTTTCCTGGAATGGCGCGGTGATCATCGGCACCATGGCAAGCGTCGTCGGGATCGCGGCCAGCCGGATATGCCCCGACAGGCCTTTGCGTGCCGCGCGCATCTCCTCGCGCATGGTGCGGGTGTCGCTGACAATCCGCCGCGCCCATTCGAGCACCCGCTGACCCTCCGGCGTCAGGCCCTGGTAACGCGATCCACGGTTGACGAGCATGACGCCGAGCTGGTCCTCGAGCTGCCGGATCGCCGCCGAAAGCGTCGGCTGCGTGACACCGCACTCCTCCGCCGCCCGGCCGAAATGCCGTTGGCGGGCAAGTGCGAGAAAGAACTCCAGCTTATCGATCATCCCTGGCCTTTAGAGTAAAAATTGGTTTGCCCCTCACCGTAACCCTCTCCTCGCGTGCGGGGATGAGGGGACTGGGACGGCGCGGCATGTCCCTTCTCCCGCAGTCGGGGAGAAGGCGCCGGCAGGCGGATGAGGGCAGAAAACCGATATAGCTTCCCGTGACCCTAGCAGATAAGCTGACCCCCATTCACCTCGAGCACCTGGCCGGTGATATAGCCTGAAAGCGCGTGCGACGCGAGGAAGAGATAGGCCGGCGCGCAATCCTCGGCGCTGCCGAGCCGGCCGAGCGGGATCGTCTTGCGCGTCGCCTCGAGCTTCTCCGGCGACGAGTAGCGTTCGTGGAAGTCGGTCGCGATCGTTCCCGGCGAGACGCAGTTGACGCGGATGCCCTCCGGCGCCAGCTCGCGCGCCAGTGCCTTCGAATAGGTCGCGACGAAGGCCTTGGTGGCGGAGTAGATCGACGAGCCGGCGCTGCCGCCGGTCGAGGCGGAGATCGACACGGTGTTGACGATCGCAGGATGGGTGCCCCTGCGCAAGAGCGGCAGCATTGCCCTCGTCATCTCGACGACCGACGTCTGATTGAGCTGCACCACGGTGCGATAGTCTTCGTCGGTCAGCTCGGCGGCAGGGAAGCGCCCGACCATCGTGCCGGCATTGTTGATGAGGACATCGACACTGTCGAACCGCTCCCGAACGGCATCCGCCAGACTTTCGACGCCGCCGGCGACAAGAAAATCGGCGGCGCAAAGAAACGCCCTGCCCTCGGTTACGGCCAATTCGAGAAAATCGTGACGTTCGCGGGCGACTGTCCTGCCCATGTGGACGAGAACACGCGCGCCGCAATCGAGAAATTGCCGCGCGACCTCCAGCCCGATACCCCGGCCACCGCCGGTCACCACCACGTTCATGCCCTTGAACAAGGCCGGATGAAACATGCCTCCCCCCTCTGACCCCACGATCTCGGTCCGGATCACAAGCGCCGATCAACAGTCATAAATTGGCGCAGAATGCGGGAGAAAAAAGCAACATCTTTTCTCCTGCCCTGACAGACCAACAAGCTCGCCCATCCACCGCCGGATTGCAACATGGGCGCGTCCCGATTGCCGCGAAACCAGCGTCGTGCAAAAACGCTGACTTCTGAAATTGCAAGGCTTTCGTTTTTGCATATTATGAAAGAAAACGAAAACTAGGGAGCCAAGATGTACCTCAGCGGGCGGCAAGCGGAAATCCTGGAATTGGCGAAATCGGAGGGGCGCGTGCTCGTCGAAGAGCTTGCCCAGCGCTTTTCGGTGACGCCGCAAACGATCCGCAAGGACCTCAACGATCTCTGCGATGCCAGGGTGCTGAACCGCATTCATGGCGGGGCTATTTTCCCGAGCGGGAAGGAAAACGTCAAATACGACGCACGCCGACAGATCGCCGCGTCGGAAAAGCAGGCGATCGGCCGCGCCGCCGCCGCGCTTATTCCCGACAACGCCTCGCTCTTCATCAATATCGGCACCACCACCGAAGCGGTTGGCGAGGCGCTGCTCGACCACAAGGAATTGATGGTCATCACCAACAACATCAATGTTGCCAACAGGTTGCGCGTATTCCCCTCGATCGAGGTGGTGATCGCGGGCGGTGTCGTGCGCGGCTCCGACGGAGGCATCGTCGGCGAGGCCGCCGTCGATTTCATCAAGCAGTTCAAGGTGGATTTCGCCGTCATCGGAGCTTCGGCGATTGACCATGACGGCGCACTTCTCGATTTCGATTATCGTGAAGTGAAAGTCGCTCAGGCGATCATCGCAAATGCGCGGCACGTCATTCTCGTTTCGGACTCGACGAAATTCGAACGAACTGCGCCGGTCAGGATCGGCCACATCTCTCAGGTCCAGACTTTCATCACCGACCACTGCATCATTGAAAACGTTCGGAAAATATGTGCCGAACAGGACGTTCGGCTGATCGAGACCGATGCCTGATTGGGCACGCGTTGAGGCGCGCCACATCGGGAAACATTCGTTTGACATTCGATATGTTTTCGTTTTAACTGATTTCACTTTCGCAGCCGCATCAATTTGTGCATTGCGAAATGCGGAGGGGAAATACAGTGTCAGAGCAGACGATCTTCGACGTCTTCGTCATAGGCGGCGGCATCAACGGATGCGGCATTGCGCGCGATGCGGTTGGTCGGGGTTATTCTGTCGCGCTGGCCGAAATGAAGGATTTCGCCTCCGGCACATCGTCCGGCTCCACGAAGCTTATCCACGGCGGTCTGCGCTATCTCGAATACTATGAGTTCCGTCTCGTCCGCGAGGCGCTGATGGAGCGCGAAATCTTGTGGGCGATGGCACCGCACGTCATCTGGCCGATGCGCTTCGTGCTGCCCTTCCACAAGGGCGGCATGCGTCCGGCCTGGCTCATCCGCCTCGGCCTGTTTCTTTATGATCATATCGGCGGCCGCAAGCTGTTGCCACCGACCCGCACGCTGGACATGACCCGCGACCCGGCGGGATCGCCGCTGAAGCGGCTTTTCACCAAGGCATTCGAATATTCCGACGGCTGGGTCAACGATGCGCGCCTTGTGGTGCTGAACGCTCGCGATGCGGCCGATCGCGGCGCGCGGGTCATGCCGCGCACCCGGGTGGTCTCCGCACGCCGCAACGACGGACACTGGGCGATCGAAACGGAAAACATGGTGACGGGCGCGCGCGCAACGCTGCGTGCCCGCATGCTCGTCAACGCCACCGGTCCCTGGGTGGATCGGGTGCTCGCCGACGCGATCGGTAAGAACGACGTGCACAATGTCCGCCTCGTCCAGGGCAGCCATATCGTCGTGAAGAAGAAGTTTGACGATCCGCGCGCCTATTTCTTCCAGAACCCAGACGGGCGGATCATCTTCGCCATTCCATACGAGAACGATTTCACGCTGATCGGAACGACGGATCACGATTTCGAAGGCAACCCGGCGGAGGCGCGCATCAACGACGCCGAGATCGACTATCTTTGCAAGGCGGCGAGCGAATACTTCACTGATCCGGTGACGCGCGACGACATCGTTTGGACGTATTCGGCGGTGCGACCGCTGTTCGACGACGGCGCCAGCAAGGCGCAGGAAGCGACCCGCGATTACGTGCTGCGCCTCGAAGGTCAGAACGGCCAGGCACCCCTCTTGAACGTTTTCGGCGGCAAGCTCACGACCTACCGGCGGCTGAGCGAATCCGCGCTGGAGAAAATCGGCGAGGCGATCGGGGTCAAGGGCCGGAAATGGACCGCCGAATCGAGCCTGCCAGGCGGCGATTTTCCCGCCACCTGCTACGATGCCGAGGTCGCCAGCCTCAAGGCGCGCTACCCTTTTCTCGCCAATTCACACGCGCGCCGCCTCGTGCGGCTCTACGGCACGCGGGCGGCACGGCTTCTCGGCAAGGCGGCGAGCGAGGCCGATCTCGGAAAACGTTTCGGAGCAGACCTTTACGAAACCGAAGTCAATTGGCTGATCGAGCAGGAATGGGCGCGACGCGCGGAGGACGTATTGTGGCGCCGGACGAAACTGGGACTGAAGCTCTCGCCGGCGGAAGCGGCGGAGCTGGAGGAATATATGCAGGATGCGGCCAACGCTGCCGCCTAGGTCATGCTATGCGGGCGGAAAAGCGAAGGCCCGCTATCCTGCAATGAGACTGCCGATGGCTGGGTGGAACACCGGAGAATTCAATGCTTGAAATGAAGAACATATCCAAGGTCGTGGGCGGGGAGACGCATATCCACCCGACCGACCTTGTGCTGGAGAGGGGGTCGCTCAATGTGCTGCTCGGCCCCACGCTTTCCGGCAAGACGTCGCTGATGCGGCTGATGGCCGGTCTCGACAAGCCTGCCTCCGGTTCGCTTCGCTTCGATGGCGCCGACGTCACCGGCTTGCCGGTGCAGCAGCGCTCTGTCGCCATGGTCTACCAGCAGTTCATTAACTATCCGGCGATGACGGTCTACGACAACATCGCCTCGCCAATGCGCATCAAGGGCGCCGATAGCGCAACCGTCGATGGGGAAGTGCGCAAGGCGGCCGAACTCCTGAAGCTCACTCCCTATCTCGATCGCACACCCTTGAATCTTTCTGGTGGCCAGCAACAGCGCACCGCCCTTGCGCGTGCGATCGTCAAGAACGCCGATCTGGTGCTGCTCGACGAACCGCTCGCCAATCTCGACTACAAGCTGCGCGAGGAACTGCGCGAGGAACTGCCCAAGATCTTCGCCGCCTCCGGCGCGATCTTCGTCTATGCGACGACGGAGCCGTCCGAGGCCTTGCTGCTCGGCGGCAATACCGCGACCCTGAGCGAGGGCCGCGTCACCCAGTTCGGCCGCACCATTGATGTCTATCGCCGCCCGATCGACATCGTCACCGCGCGCACCTTCGCCGATCCGCCGCTGAATACGATCGAGCTTGTGAAGACGGGAGCGGATTTCACGCTCGATGGGAAGCCCGTGCTTACCGTTCCGGCCCACCTTTCTGCCGTCCCCGACGGCCCATGCACGGTCGCCTTCCAGCCGCACCACCTTTCTTTCGATCCGCCAAACGGCAGCGGCAATGCGCTTACCGTCAAGACGGCGATTTCCGAGATCGCAGGCTCGGAGAGCTTCATTCACGTCGGTTTTGCCGGCGCGCGCTGGGTCATGCTCGCGCCCGGCGTTCACGACATCGAACCGGACGCGGTTCTTCAGCTCTTTGTCGATACACGCCACCTGATGGTCTTCGGTCCGGACGGTCGCGCGATCGGCGGCACGGCCTGAGGCGGCGCTGGGAGGAGAAAATGGCAAGAATCAATCTAGAACATATCCGCCACGCCTACGGCGCCAAGCCGACGTCGGAAGCGGATTACGCCCTGAGGGAAGTGCATCACGAATGGAACGATGGCGGCGCCTATGCGCTGCTCGGTCCTTCCGGATGCGGCAAGACAACGCTTCTCAACATCATTTCGGGTCTCATCAATCCGTCCGAAGGGCGAATTCTCTTCGATGGCCACGATGTCACGCAGTTGTCCACGCAGGACCGCAACATCGCCCAAGTGTTCCAGTTCCCGGTCATCTACGACACGATGACGGTTTACGACAATCTCGCCTTCCCGCTGCGAAACCGGCACGTCCCGGAGGCGGAAGTCGATCGGCGCGTCAAGGAGATCATCGAGATGACTGGTCTCGGCGGCTGGGCGAAGAAGACCGCACGCCGACTGACCGCCGACCAGAAGCAGAAGATCTCACTTGGCCGCGGCCTCGTCCGCTCGGATGTCAGCGCCATCCTCTTCGATGAGCCGCTGACCGTGATCGACCCCGAAATGAAATGGGTGCTGCGCTCGCAGATCAAGCGGCTCCACAGGCAG
Source organism: Ensifer sp. IC3342 (assembly GCF_020193655.1). Classification (GTDB taxonomy): domain Bacteria; phylum Pseudomonadota; class Alphaproteobacteria; order Rhizobiales; family Rhizobiaceae; genus Sinorhizobium. Next base: position 55,339 of record NZ_JADYVE010000013.1, on the reverse strand, counting down.
TTCGGCTTCACCATGGTCTACGTGACGCATGACCAGACCGAGGCACTGACTTTCGCCGACAAGGTCGTGGTCATGTATGACGGCCAGATCGTCCAGATCGGCACGCCGGCCGAGCTTTTCGAGCGGCCGCGACATACCTTCGTCGGCTACTTTATCGGGTCGCCCGGCATGAACGTGCTGCCGGCGAAGATCGCCGGCAACACGGCCGCGATCGGCGGCGAGAGCATCGCGCTCAATTTCCTGCCGAAGATCAAGCCCGGCGCCAAGACCGAGCTCGGCATCCGCCCCGAATTCGTTTTGCTTGGACGCGAAGGCATGCCGGTCGCCATCAACAAGATCGAGGACATCGGCCGACACAAGATCGTCCGCGCGCGTTTCGCCGACCTGCCGATCTCGATCATCGTCGACGAGGACGGCGAAATTCCCGCCGAACCGCGCGTCACCTTCGATCCGAAGGCAATCAATATCTACGCCGATTCCTGGCGCGTCGGTGAGGAGGCCTGAGCCATGGAAAAAACCTGGAACAACAAGGCCTGGTTCATGGTCCTGCCGGTGCTGGTGCTCGTCGCCTTCTCTGCCGTGATCCCGCTGATGACCGTCGTGAACTATTCGGTGCAGGACACCTTCGGCAACAACGAGTTCTTCTGGGCCGGCACCGACTGGTTTCTGGATGTGCTCGAATCCGACCGCTTCTGGGATGCGCTCACCCGCAACCTGATCTTCTCGGCGATCATCCTGACGATCGAGATCCCGCTCGGCATCGTGATTGCACTCAACATGCCGAAAAAGGGCATCGGCGTGCCGATCTGCCTCGTCCTGATGGCGCTGCCGCTGCTCATTCCGTGGAACGTCGTCGGCACCATCTGGCAGGTCTTTGGTCGCGTCGACATCGGGCTGCTCGGACGCACGCTCGCATCGCTCGGCATCAATTACAATTATGTGCAGAACCCGCTCGATGCCTGGGTCACGCTGATCATCATGGACGTCTGGCACTGGACGAGCCTCGTCGTGCTCCTCTGCTATGCCGGCCTCGTCTCGATCCCGGACGCCTATTACCAGGCGGCCAAGATTGACGGCGCCTCGCGCTGGTCCGTCTTCCGCTACATCCAGCTTCCAAAGATGAAGCGCGTGCTCTTGATCGCCTTCCTGCTGCGCTTCATGGACAGTTTCATGATCTACACGGAGCCTTTCGTCGTCACTGGCGGTGGTCCGGGCAATTCGACGACCTTCCTGTCGATCGATCTCGTCAAGATGGCGATCGGCCAGTTCGATCTCGGCCCGGCCGCAGCCCTCTCGATCATCTACTTCCTCATCATCCTCTTGCTCTCGTGGATCTTCTACACGGTGATGACCACCAGTGACGCGCAAGGCTGAGAAGGGAGGGAGGACATTATGAAGACTCAAACGCAACCGATGTCGCAACGCCTCTCCTGGCTGGTTCCGACGATCTACATCGTCTTCCTGCTGCTGCCGATCTACTGGCTCGTCAATATGAGCTTCAAGGAGACGGGCGAGATTCTCAGCACGTTCTCGCTCTGGCCGCAGAACCCGACGCTCCGGAACTACCGGGTGATCTTCACCGATCCCTCCTGGTACAACGGCTACATCAACTCGATCACCTACGTCGTGATGAATACGGTGATCTCGGTCACCGTGGCGCTGCCGGCAGCCTACGCCTTTTCGCGCTACCGCTTCCTCGGCGACAAGCACCTGTTCTTCTGGCTGCTGACCAACCGGATGGCGCCTCCCGCGGTCTTCGCGCTGCCCTTCTTCCAGCTCTATTCCGCCTTCGGCCTGATCGACACGCATATCGCGGTCGCCATCGCGCACTGCCTGTTCAACGTGCCGCTGGCGGTCTGGATTCTCGAAGGCTTCATGTCGGGCGTGCCGAAGGAGATCGACGAGACGGCCTATATCGACGGTTATTCCTTCCCGCGCTTCTTCGTAAAAATCTTCGTGCCGCTGATCGCATCCGGCATCGGCGTCGCCGCCTTCTTCTGCTTCATGTTCTCCTGGGTCGAGCTTTTGATCGCCCGCACGCTCACGACCACCGATGCCAAGCCGATCGCGGCCACCATGACCCGCACCGTCTCGGCATCCGGTCTCGACTGGGGCGTGCTTGCCGCCGCCGGCGTGCTGACGATCATCCCCGGCGCGCTCGTGATCTATTTCGTTCGTAACTACATCGCCAAGGGCTTCGCCCTGGGGAGGGTCTGATGGAAACCATTGCCACGCGCAAGAACCGCTGGCTCGTCGCACTTGCGGCCGTGCTCGTCGTCTATGTCATAGCTGCCGGCCTGCTCTTTTCCGCCCTACCGGTCAAGGACGGCGAGCGCGACGTGTTCGCCCCGCTGATCCCCGGCGGCTGGATGGCCTGGTCCTTCCCGACCGCGATGTTCTTTCTGACGATCTTCGCGCTGCTGTCGCTGATGGCCGTCTGGGAATATGCCCGGCCCGGAGGCAATCCGCGCGTCGGCATCCTGCGCTTCGAAACGACGCGCGGCGACCGGCTCTTCGTCTCGCTGCTCGGATCCGCTTTTATTCATCTCGGCTGGCTGGGACTCGTCGGCACAAACCTCTGGTGGGCGGTCGCGCTCTCGGTGGTTTATGCAATCGGCGTCTTCCGCTACGTCTGAGAACGAAATGGGGGGCGCATCGACGGCGCGCCCCTCGAAACTGCAATGAACTGCAATCGCAAAACCCAAGGGAGGAAATTATGCGACGGCATCTTCTAACGACGACGGCAGCAATGCTGCTGGCTCTCACCGGCTCGGCCTATGCCGGCATGGATGAGGCAAAGGCGTTCCTGGACAAGGAAATCGGCGACCTCTCGTCGCTCGACCGCGCCGCCCAGGAAGCGGAAATGCAGTGGTTCGTCGATGCGGCAAAGCCCTTTGCCGGCATGGAAATCAAGGTCGTCTCCGAAACGATCACGACCCATGAATATGAATCGAAGACCCTCGCCAAGGCCTTCTCCGACATCACCGGCATCAAGATCACGCACGACCTGATCGGCGAAGGCGACGTCGTCGAAAAGCTGCAGACGCAGATGCAGTCGGGCGAAAACGTCTATGACGCCTACATCAACGACTCGGATCTGATCGGCACCCATTGGCGCTATCAGCAGGCCCGCAGCCTGACCGACTTCATGGCGAACGAGGGCAAGGACGTCACCAACCCCAGCCTCGACATCGACGACTTCATCGGCAAGTCGTTCACGACGGCCCCGGACGGTAAGCTCTACCAGCTTCCCGACCAGCAGTTCGCGAACCTCTACTGGTTCCGTTACGACTGGTTCAACGATCCGAAGATCCAGGAGGAGTTCAAGGCCAAGTACGGCTACGACCTCGGCGTTCCGGTCAACTGGTCGGCCTATGAGGACATTGCCGAGTTCTTCACCGGCCGCGAGATCGACGGCAAGAAGGTCTACGGCCACATGGACTACGGTAAGAAGGACCCGTCGCTCGGTTGGCGCTTCACCGACGCTTGGCTGTCGATGGCCGGCAACGGCGACAAGGGCATCCCGAACGGCAAGCCGGTCGACGAATGGGGTATCCGGGTCGACGAGAATTCGCGTCCCGTCGGCTCCTGCGTTGCACGCGGCGGCGACACCAACGGCCCGGCCTCGGTCTATGCGATCCAGAAATATCTCGACTGGCTGAAGGCCTATGCTCCGGCTGCCGCCCAGGGCATGACCTTCTCGGAATCCGGTCCGGTCCCCTCGCAGGGTGAGATCGCCCAGCAGATGTTCACCTATACGGCATTTACCGCCGACTTCGTGAAGCAAGGCCTGCCGGTCGTCAACGAGGACGGCACGCCGAAGTGGCGTTTTGCCCCGAGCCCGCACGGCGTCTATTGGAAGGACGGCATGAAGCTCGGCTATCAGGACGCCGGTTCCTGGACGATTCTGAAATCCACTCCGGATGACCGCGCCAAGGCCGCTTGGCTCTACGCGCAGTTCGTGACCTCCAAGACGGTGGACGTGAAGAAGAGCCATGTCGGTCTCACCTTCATCCGTCAGTCGACACTCGATCATCCGAGCTTCACCGAGCGCGCCCCGAAGCTCGGCGGCCTGATCGAGTTCTACCGTTCGCCGGCCCGCCTGCAGTGGTCGCCGACCGGCACGAACGTGCCTGACTATCCGAAGCTGGCCCAGCTTTGGTGGCAGGCGATCGGCGATGCATCCTCCGGCGCAAAGACCGCCCAGGAAGCCATGGACTCGCTCTGCGCCGAGCAGGAAAAGGTGCTGCAGCGCCTCGAGCGTGCCGGCGTTCAGGGCGACATCGGCCCGAAGCTGGCGGAAGAGCACGACCTCGAATATTGGAATGCGGAAGCCGTCAAGGCCGGCAACCTCGCTCCGCAGCTGAAGGTCGAGAACGAGAAGGAAAAGCCGATCACCGTCAACTATGACGACCTGGTCAAGAGCTGGGAGACGAACTAAGCCTCCCAAGGCGGGTGCCGTCCGAATTGTCGGGCGGCACCACGATATCCGGAGATGCGGCGCCGGGGCTGGAAACAGCTCCGGCTTTTGCTTGATGGAGAAACGAGCACTTTACAGCGCCGCGCGTCCAACGCACAAAGGTCGCTGTAGCACTTTGAATTGCTGCTTATTTTGTCCTTAACTCGATTTCGATTTAAGGAATCATGCAGCATCCCCGTTCAAGTCGGTCGTGCGCGCCCTGCGGCATCAAGTATCCGGAAATGCATGGATAACATAAGCGATCGAGACGTTGCCGATCGACGGTATTACCGCTGATCAATCGAAAACTGTTTCCCCTTTTTCAATAAGGTAATGCCTCACTGTCGCTGTCATAGTTTGCCACCTGCCTCATCAAGAGGCGGGAATACATGCAAAGGTATTGGAGGAGATTACCTTGGCAAACAATGCAGACGAAACTGTACGAGATGTGCGGCCGGAAGACGAGAACCTCGGCATCGGCGCCAATCTGGCCTATGGCCTGCAACATGTCCTGACGATGTATGGCGGCATCGTCGCAGTACCGCTGATTCTGGGCCAGGCGGCTGGCCTGAGTTCCAGCGACATCGGCCTGCTGATCACCGCCTCGCTTTTCGCCGGCGGTCTCGCCACCATTCTGCAGACCATCGGCCTGCCGTTTTTCGGAAGTCGGTTGCCGCTGGTCCAGGGCGTTTCGTTCTCTGGTGTTGCGACGATGATCGCCATTTCCGGCAGCGGGGGCATCGAGTCCGTGCTCGGGGCCGTCATGGCCGCCTCGCTGATCGGCCTTATGATCACGCCGGTCTTTTCGCGGATCACCCGCTTCTTCCCGCCGCTCGTCACGGGCATCGTGATCACCACCATCGGCTTGACCCTGATGCCCGTCGCCGCGCGCTGGGCCATGGGAGGCAACAGCGCTGCACCGGACTTCGGCAGCCCGGCCAACATCCAGCTCGCGGCAGCGACGCTCGTGATCGTGCTCCTGCTCAGCAAGCTCGGCAGCGCATCGATCTCAAGACTGTCAATCCTGATCGCACTGATCATCGGCACCATCATCGCCTATTTCGCCGGCATGACCGATTTCTCGAAAGTGGCAGAGGGACCGCTCTTCTCCCTTCCGACTGTGTTCCATTTCGGCTATCCGACCTTCGAGATCGCAGCGGTCGTCTCGATGTTCATCGTCATCATGGTGACCTTGGTCGAGACTTCGGCGGACATCCTCGCCGTCGGCGAAATCATCGAAACGAAGGTGGATTCGCGCCGCCTCGGCGACGGCCTCAGGGCGGACATGCTGTCCAGCCTCATCGCACCGGTCTTCGGCTCTTTCACCCAGAGTGCCTTTGCGCAGAATGTCGGACTGGTGGCCGTTACCGGCGTGAAGAGCCGCTACGTGGTGGCGACGGGCGGCATGTTTCTCGTGGCGCTCGGCCTGCTGCCGGTCATGGGCCGCATTGTCGCGGCGGTTCCAAGCGCCGTGCTCGGCGGCGCCGGCATCGTGCTCTTCGGCACGGTCGCCGCCAGCGGCATCCGCACCCTGTCCAAGGTGGACTACAACAACAACATGAACCTGGTCATCGTCGCCACCTCCATTGGCTTCGGCATGATCCCGATCGCCTCTCCCGGTTTCTACGAGCACTTTCCCGCCTGGGTCGCGACGATCTTCCATTCCGGCATCAGTTCCGCCGCGCTGATGGCGATCAGCCTCAATCTGATCTTCAACCACCTGACGGTCGGAAACTCCGACCAGCAATCGGTGTTCGTTGCCGGAACTGAACGTACGCTCCGGTATCAGGACATCGCGGGGCTGCACGACGGCGACTATTTCCTCAACGGCAAGCTCTACGATGCAAAAGGCATCGAGGTGCCCGTGATCGCTTCGGAAGCGCATTAGCCCATCCGAACGCTACCAAAACGCTTCGTCGCGTCGGCCGGTATGAAACGCCTCACCGCCGCGACGTGCCGGACACGCATCCAATCAAGGAAGAACTGTATGCCCCAAGAAAGCGAAGCGCTCCCCTTGCTCGAGGCCCTGCTGACCACGATGGAGCGCGGCATCATCCCCGCGACGGAGGCCGGAGTAGCGGCCGGCAACAAGGTCTTCGGCGCCGCCCTGCTCAAGAAATCGGATCTGTCGATCGTGCTCGTCGAAACGAACAACGAAACCGAGAATCCGCTCTGGCACGGCGAAGTCCACACCTTGAAGCGGTTCTACGAAATGGCGGGATCCGACCGCCCCGACTCGCGCGACCTCATCTTCCTGTCGACGCACGAGCCCTGCTCCATGTGCCTCTCAGCGATCACCTGGGCAGGTTTCGACAATTTCTACTATTTCTTCCGCCACGAGGATTCGCGAGACGCATTTTCGATCCCGCACGACCTCAGGATCTTGAAAGAGGTCTTCACGCTGGAACCCGGTGGCTACAACAGGACGAACGCCTTCTGGAAAGGCCAGTCGATCACCGGTCTGATTGCCGGGCTTCCCGAGCCAGAGCGGACGCGGTTTCAGCAGCGCGCTGAAGCGATCCGTCGCAAGTATGCGGAACTGTCAGCCACCTATCAGACCGGAAAGGACAAAAACGCCATTCCGCTGAATTAAGCGGCTTCCGCAATCAGGCCTCAGCGCGGGCGCGCCCGTTGTTGAGGGTCTCCCCATCTCGGGAGATCTCCCTCAAACACATCACATTTCGATCGGGACCGAAGCATCCATCTGTCGACGATGTTAGAAGAGCGGCATGGACTCGTTTCAGGGACTGGATCGATGATCGTTGCCAAGACAAATATCGCCTTCGAACTGTTGTTACTTCTCGCGCTTGCCAGCCTCTGGGGCGCCTCCTACACCTTTATCAAGATCGGCGTTGAAACCATTCCACCGGTGACGCTGATTGCCGCGCGCACGCTGCTCGCCGGCGCAATTCTTCTGGCAGTGATCGGATGGCGCGGCCTTTCGTTTCCCCGTGACGCCGCCACCTTGAGGCGCTTTCTGTTCCAGGCCTGCCTCAACAGCGTCTTTCCGTTCACGTTGATCGCCTGGGCCGAGCGGACGATCGACGCCGGTGTTGCGGTGATCCTCAATTCCACCACGCCCATCTTCGCCTTCCTTCTGACGGCCCTGGTCACCCGGCACGAGCCCGTCACCGCCCGCAAATTCGTGGGCGTCATTGCGGGCCTCACCGGCATCAGCCTGATCATTGGGCTCGAAGCCTTTCGCGGCGTCGGCGATGAGCTCGTTCCGCAGCTTGCCGTTATCCTTGCAACTATTTGCTATGCGGGCGCGGCAATCTTCGGGAAAAGCTTCAAGGGGCTGGATCCGATGATACCCGCCGCGGGGTCGCTTCTCGCCGGCGCGGCCTTGCTCGTCCCGACAAGCCTCATCGTCGATCGGCCCTGGACGCTCAACCCCTCGCCGGAATCGCTGATCGCGCTCGTCTGCCTGTCAGCCTTCTCGACAGCACTTGCCTTCGTCATCTATTTCCGCCTGATCCACACGCTCGGATCCGTCGGCACGACGGGACAGGCGTATGTACGCGTTCCGATCGGCGTTGCCATCGGAGTCCTGTTCCTCGGCGAAACTCTATCGACGACTGCGTGGATCGGCCTCTTCTGCGTTATTGCCGGCGTCGCCGCCATGGCCATACCGGCGCAGCCGCGCGCGGCGGCGGCCGCAGCCAAAGGGTGATCCTCGTCAGTCCTTGCGCTTCCGGCAGTAGAGCTCCAGCCGGTGGCGCACCAGGTCGTAGCCGAGTTCGGCGGCGATCTCCGCCTGCAATTGCTCGATCTTGTCGGAGCGGAACTCGATCACAGCGCCCGTGTCGAGGTCGATCAGATGGTCGTGATGCGGGGCGTCCGCCGTCTCGAATCGGGCAGTCGCGTTCTCGAAGGCATGCCGCTGCACGACCCCCTGCTGCTCCAGTGCCGACAGCGTCCGGTAAACGGTCGAAAGCGACACCGTCGCATCGATTTCTTTCGCGCGCCGGTGCAATTCGCTGGCATCGGGATGATCCTCGGCCTCCGCCAGAATCTTAAGGATTGCAGCGCGTTGGCGGGTAACGCGCACGCCGCCGTCCCGCAGGATTCCTTCCAGTTCCTCGATCCGATTCTTGCTTTGTCTCATCAGCCGACACTAGCCAAGGGCGACCTGTTTGAAAATAGCTAGTTGCAAATGGTTCTCATTTGCATTGACTTATGCAGGTCATTCGCCTACGCATAATGCCGGGTTACATCGATGCTGGTCCTGAGGAGTGATGAATGATCGATTGCACGAGGCGCATGATATTGGCGGCAGCAGCGGCGGCGGCCGCCTTTTCCTTCATTCCCGGCGCAGCGCTGGCCCAGGAAAAATTCAAGGCGGTCACCACTTTCACGGTCATTGCCGACATGGCGCAGAATGTCGCGGGCGACGCGGCAATCGTCGAATCGATCACCAAGCCCGGCGCGGAGATCCACAATTACCAGCCGACGCCGCGCGACATCCTGAAAGCGCACGACGCCAAGCTCATCCTCTGGAACGGACTGAACCTGGAGCTCTGGTTCGAAAAATTCTTCCAGAACTTCGACGACATTCCGGGCGTCGTTGTCTCCGAAGGCGTGGAGCCGATGGGGATCGCGGAGGGACCCTATAGCGGCAAGCCGAACCCGCATGCCTGGATGTCACCCTCGGCAGCACTGATCTATGTCGACAACATCCGCGACGCCTTCGTGAAGTTCGACCCTCAGAACGCCGAGACCTACAAGGCGAATGCCGAGGCCTATAAGCAGAAGATCGAGGCGGCCATCGCGCCGATCCGGGCCCAACTTGAGACGATCCCGGCGGAAAAGCGCTGGCTCGTCTCCAGCGAGGGCGCCTTCAGCTACCTGATCCGCGACTTCGGCATGAAGGAACTCTATCTCTGGCCGATCAATGCCGACCAGCAGGGCACGCCGCAGCAGGTGCGCAAGGTCATCGACGCGGTGCGTGCCAACAACATTCCGGTGGTCTTTTCCGAGAGCACGATCTCGGCGGATCCGGCTGAACAGGTGGCGCGGGAAACCGGCGCGAAATATGGTGGCGTGCTCTATGTCGATTCCTTGAGCGAAGCCGATGGCCCGGTGCCGACTTACATCGATCTCCTGCGCGTCACCTCTGAAACGATCGCGAAAGGTCTTTCGCAATGAATCTCCAGGTAAAGGAACGCGCCAGGCCGGCGCCAGCCTCAACGGACGAGGGCGGCGGCATCCGCGTGCGTGGCGCCAACGTGACCTATCGCAATGGTCATCGGGCGCTTCGCGATGCCTCCTTCGAGATCCCGACCGGCACGATCGCGGCGCTCGTCGGCGTCAACGGCAGCGGCAAATCGACCCTTTTCAAGGCAATCATGGGCTTCGTCCGGCTGGCGCAGGGCGAAATCTCGATCCTCGGCCTTCCCGTTTCGGCGGCGCTGAAGAGAAACCTCGTCGCCTACGTGCCCCAGGCCGAGGAGGTCGACTGGAACTTCCCGGTTCTCGTCGAGGACGTGGTGATGATGGGCCGTTACGGCCACATGAACATGCTTCGGATCCCGAAGAAAGCGGATCATGACGCGGTCGAGGCCGCGCTGGCGCGTGTCGGCATGAGCGATTTCCGCAAGCGCCAGATCGGCGAGCTTTCCGGAGGACAGAAGAAGCGCGTCTTCCTCGCTCGCGCTCTTGCCCAGGACGGCCGCGTCATCCTGCTCGACGAGCCCTTTACCGGCGTCGACGTCAAGACCGAGGATGCGATCATCCGCCTGTTGATCGGCCTGCGCGACGAGGGGCGCGTAATGCTCGTCTCCACCCACAATCTCGGCAGCGTGCCGGAGTTCTGCGACCGCACCGTGCTTCTGAAAAATACGGTGCTCGCCTACGGACCGACGGCAACGACGTTTACCCGCGAGAATCTCGAACTCGCCTTCGGCGGCGTGCTGCGCCATTTCGTTCTCGGCGGCGAGAACCTGCACGACGACGCCGATCCGCGCCAGCTTGCCGTCATCAGCGACGACGAGCGCCCGCTCGTCATGTACGGCGCGAAAGGCCGTATGGTGACGCAGCCGGCAAAGCCCGAAACCGAGGCGGACGCCGAATGATCGCTACCCTCGTCGAGCCGTTCACATATGGTTACATGCTGAACGCCATGTGGGTCAGCGCACTCGTCGGCGCGGTCTGCGCCTTCCTCTCCGCCTATCTCATGCTCAAGGGCTGGTCGCTGATCGGCGACGCGCTTTCCCACTCGATCGTGCCCGGGGTCGCCGGTGCCTATATGCTGGGGCTTCCTTTTTCGCTCGGCGCCTTCTTTTCCGGCGCCCTCGCCGCTGCCGCCATGCTGTTCCTGAACCAGCGCACACGGCTGAAGGAGGACACGATCATCGGGCTGATCTTCACGTCCTTCTTCGGGCTTGGCCTCTTCATGGTGTCGCTATCGCCGACCTCGGTGAACATCCAGACGATCGTGCTCGGCAACATCCTTGCCATCACGCCGGCCGACACGCTGCAGCTCGCGATCATCGGCATCGTCTCGCTGGCGATCCTCTTCGCGAAATGGAAGGACCTGATGGTCACCTTCTTCGACGAGAGCCATGCCCGTTCGATCGGCATCAAGACGACCTTCCTGAAGGCGCTGTTCTTCACGTTGCTCTCGGCCTCTACGGTCGCCGCCCTTCAGACCGTCGGCGCTTTTCTCGTCATCGCCATGGTCGTAACGCCCGGGGCGACCGCCTATCTGCTCACCGACCGCTTCCCGAAGCTGATTGCGATCAGCATCGCCATCGGCGCACTGACAAGCTTTTTCGGCGCCTATGCGAGCTATTTCCTCGACGGCGCGACCGGCGGCATCATCATCGTGCTGCAGACGCTGATCTTCCTGCTCGCCTTCGTCTTCGCTCCGAAGCACGGGCTGATCGCCGCCCGCCGTCGCGGCTCCGAGGCGCTGGAGGTCGCACGATGATGACGCCCGACATGCTTCTCGCCGTCTTCGAATTCGAGTTCATGCGCAATGCCCTGCTGATCTCGGTCCTCGTCGCTATCCCGACGGCAATGCTTTCCTGCTTCCTCGTCCTCAAGGGCTGGTCGCTGATGGGCGACGCGATCTCGCACGCGGTCTTTCCCGGCGTCGTCGTTTCCTACATCGTCGGACTGCCGCTCGCAGTGGGCGCCTTTGCCGCCGGCATGTGCTGCGCGCTCCTAACCGGCTATCTCAAGGAACACAGCCGCATCAAGCAGGATACGGTGATGGGCATCGTCTTTTCCGGCATGTTCGGTTTCGGCCTGGTGCTCTACACCAAAATCCAGAGCGATGTGCATCTCGACCACATCCTGTTCGGCGACATGCTCGGCATCGGCTGGGGCGACATCCTGGAAACGGGCATCATTGCGCTTGTTGCCGCCGGTATCCTCGGTCTCAAGTGGCGCGACCTGCTGCTGCACGCTTTTGATCCCGCCCAGGCGCGCGCCGTAGGGCTGCCGGTCGGATGGCTGCACTACGGCCTGCTTGCGATCCTGTCGCTGACGATCGTCGGCGCGCTGAAGGCCGTCGGCCTCATTCTCGCGATTGCGATGCTCATCGCGCCCGGTGCGATTGCCTTTCTGCTGACGCGCACATTCGGCGGCATGCTGATCGTCGCGGTGCTCGTCGCCGTCATCGCCTCGTTTGCCGGGGTCTACCTGTCCTTCTTCATCGACAGCGCTCCGGCCCCGACCATAGTGATGCTGATGACGGTGATCTTTCTCGCCGCCTTCGCCTATTCCACCTGGAGGACGGCGCGCCTGGCGAGCTCGTCGAATTCAGACTATCCGCGCTCTCATGACTAATAGCGCGCCAAACATCCTGGGGCGGAAATAATTGTCGGTCGATCTCCAGTCACGCGCTCGTGACATTCATTTCTGCGCCAAAGGTTTCGCGTCGCGGAATAGCGGGGCAAGCTGACGAGCAAGCTCGTCGCTCAACGTGCGCATATAAGTCGCCGTTACGTGATGCTTGTCGTAATAGACCTGCACATTGCCAATGACTGCAGGGCACCTTTCAGCGGTGCAGACATAATCGGAAAAGTCCAGGAAATGCAGGTTTTCCTTGAAGGATACCGCGCGTGTCGGACTGATCGGAGCGAGCACCGAATCCCGCTCTACAGCGCATTTCCGCGAAAAACGACCATTGATTTCCACGCACTCGGGAACGTCAAAGCCAAACCAGGGCGTGTCGCGCATTGCCACGACAGGAATTCCCGCCGCCACCAGCTTACCCCACTGCCGTTGATAACCAGCGGGAACTTCCTCGATGCCATCGATCACCCGCGTGGATGTGGTGAAGATCAGATCCGGCTTTGTCGCCAACAATCTTTCCATTAGCAGTTCATTCCACTTGGTGCAGGCATCGCGATATGCGGGTACCTCGGACGACTCCTCCGAACTCAGGACGCAACTGCTCTTGGTGTAGGTGACGATTTTCCACTCTGGATACCGCTGCAAGACGCCCTGCAGTGCAGGTAGCCAATGCACGCTGTGCGAACCGCCAACGAGCGCCAAAGTGTGGCTTGCGTCTCTCGGTCCATAACTGCAACTGAGCAAAGTCGTGCCTAGCAGCGACTGGTGGCAACCGTCCCGATACACGTCTGCATCGTCCCACCTTGCGGTCATTGGTCCAGGATGGACGGGGATATCGCTTGAACCCGCCGCGAGCCCCTTGACAGCCGCACCGGGGTAATGCTCGGTGTCCACGACACGCAGTCGCTCCTCGGCCATGTTTTTAGCAGCCTCTACTCTCCAGACGAACAGGCCCGCAGCGATCACAGCAATGGCGGTTATCGCTCCGAACGCCGTTTGCAACGGGCGCTCATCCTTCATCCGTCGGGGAAAACGTGCCTCCACCATTCGCGTCGTGAAATAGGAGAGGACGATCGAGACGAGCAGGACGACCGAGCCCTCTATTGGACCGGCCGAGGTTTGATACGTGTAGGTGAGATAGAAGACGAGGATTGGCCAGTGCCAGAGATACAGACAATAAGATATGTCCCCAAGCCACGTGAGCGGTCGCGCAGCCAGCAAACGTGCGACGCCGAACCGTAACGGCGGACCATCGCCACAAACAAGGATCGCAGCGGCGGCGAGTGTCGGCCAGAGTGCCGCATAGCCGGGAAAAACAGTCGATATTTCAAGCAGGATGCCGCAACTCAAAATAGCTGCCAAACCAACCCATCCGCCAATGGTCCGCAGCGTCGGCGACAAAATGATAACGGGCAGCAGCAGGCGAGCGATCCCACCGAGCGCAAATTCCCAGATCCGTGCAAAAGTGTCGTAGTAGGCGAATGCCTGGTTTCGGGACGTGCTGTAGATCGAGTAGGCTAACGACAGCGCGAATACGCTTATGAGAAACACCAACAGATCAACGCGCGACGGCCGACGCCTTATCAAGGTAAATATGGCAACACCCGCTGCCAAAATCAGCAGGCATTGGACCTGGGCGGACATTGCCCAGTAGTGCTGGACCGGGCTTGCTACTTCGTCTCGTGCGAGATAGTCGGTCGCCGAAGTCGCCAGTAGCCAATTCTCCAGATATACCGAGCTGGCCGCAATCTGATACATCCCGGCTTGCCATCGCATTCTCGGCAGCCAAAACGGCGCCGACATTGCGATCACAGCAATCACCAAAAAGGACGAGGGCAGAAGCCGACGGGCCAACTTGGTGGCAAAGACGACGAGGTCCACGTGGTGCCCGGCTTCCGCCTGGTGCGCCAGCGACCCAATAAGCAGATAGCCGGAGACGATGAAGAAGACATCGACACCACCGGAAACCCTGCCGATCCATATGTGATATATCGCGACCAGAAGTGCTCCGACTGCCCGCAGACCCTGAATGTCATCGCGCCGCGGTGCAGCACGAATATTAGGCCCGACTAGCACCTTGGCTCGGCCCCGGTAAACAGGTCGGGGTTCCCGGACAGCCTCGATAGAGCCTCGAAACGCATTAGATCTGTTGATCCGATCGCCAACCTGCGTCACTCTCGAGATCGAATTAATCAATTTTACATTAACTGTTTAAAAACCGCACAAAGCAATGCCAAGACCGGGAACGTGCCGGAGATGCGGATCACTTTCGGCGTTAAATGTCACAAAGGTTGATAATCGGCTGTCAATCAACCTCAATGCGCACCAGGAAGGCCTAAGAGGACCGCGTGGAATGGCGGCCTCACGCCTCAATTAGTTGCGAGATTTTGGTATGAGTGAAAGCGCAGGGCAGCCGGCATCTCAGCCGATCCGGGTCGCCTTCAATCTCTCCTCATCGAGAACGACGCCGAGGCCGGGCGCTTCCCCAAGTTCGAGCCAGCCCTTCGCATGCCTGAGCGGGACTGCCATCGGATAGTCGCGGCGCGTTTCGCTCCATTCCGGATTGTCGTAAGGGTATTCGAGCCAAGGCGCATCGCCGACGCCCGCCGTCAGGTGTGCGTTTGCCAGCACACCGATGCCGTTTGTCCAGGAGTGTGGTGTGAACATCACGCCCGCTTCGCGCGCCTGCCAGGCAAGCCTGCGGCAGCCGGTGATGCCGCCGACCAGCGCCACGTCCGGCTGGATCACGTCGAAGGCCCGCTCCTCGATGACGTCGCGGAATTCATAAAGCTCGCGCGTCATCTCTCCGCCAGCAATGCGGACGGACGTCGCATCGCTCAACCGTCTCATGCCTTTTCGGTCGGAGCGATGGAGCGGCTCCTCCATCCAGTAGACGCCGAGCCGCTCCAGTTCCCTGACAACTGCCAGCGCACCCTTGAACGTCCAGGCAAGCGTCGTATCCCACGGCATGCGCCAGCCCTGATTGCAGTCGACCATCAGTTCCAGCCGGTCGCCGACCCGCGCTCGAATCGCCTCCAGAGCCCGCAGGTCTTCCCACCAGCCGTCGCGGCCGCCGGCGGACGAGGTGAAGCGGACCTTCATCGCCGGAAAACCTTCCTCCAGATAACCTTCAGCCTGCGCGGCCATCGCGCCGGCATCACGAAGGACGCCGGAGGAGGCATAGAGACGGACGCGGTCCGCCCGCCCGCCAAGCATGCGCCACACGGGCTCGCCTGTGATCTTGCCGACCAGATCCCAGAGCGCCAGATCCATCGGCCAGCAGCGGCCATAGTGGAAATTGATATGCGACAGCACCTCGTAGTGCCGCTCGACATGGCGCGGATCCTCGCCGATGAAGAGGTCTTCGTGACCCTCGAAGCCTTTCATGAGGTCGCCGGAGCCGATTCCCTCGCGGCCCTCGTCGTCGCGCACGCGGACGATCGTCACATCGAAGTGTTTGCGCGGCCGCCCGTCCCAGCTTGCCTTGAACGGCGGATCGAGCGGCAGGCGGTGGTGAGTGATCTCGATGGAAACAATCTTGCTCATGGCTCCTCCGATTCCTCTCCTGCGAAAACCCTAGCCGAACTGCTGCCAGATGGTCTTGTAGTCGCAGTATTTGTCGATCGCATGCACCGAACGATCGCGGCCGAAGCCGGATTGCTTGAAGCCGCCGAAGGGAGTCGCGAAATTCGACATGTCGTAGGTGTTGATCCAGACCGTGCCCGCATGGATCGCTTCCGAGAAGCGATGCACCCGGTCCATGTCGCGGGTGAACACGGCGCCCGCCAAGCCGTAGATGGTGTCGTTGGCGATCCTCAGCGCTTCCTCCTCCGTGTCGAAAGGAATGGCGGCAAGCACCGGTCCGAAGATTTCCTGGCGCGCGAGCGTCATGTCGTTGGTCACGTCCACGAACACGCCTGGCGAAACATAATAGCCGCCGGTTTCGCCCATCACCCGTTCGGCGCCAAAGGCACGGCGCCCACCCTCCCTTTCGCCGGCGTCGATCATCGAAAGCACCTCGTTCATGTGCTCTTCCTCGATCAATGCGCCGATCTGCGACGAAGGATCGAGCGGATGGCCGAGCGTGATCTCGCCTCTCGTCACCGCCTGGATTTTTTCAATCAGCGTCTCCTGCACCGAGCGCTGAACGATCAGGCGCGTCGATGCGTGGCAGGTTTCGCCGGCATTGTAGAAGCAGCCCCAGGCGGCAGCACTGGCCGCCGCATCGAGGTCGGCGTCCTCGAAGACGACGAGCGGCGACTTGCCGCCCAATTCCAGCGCCACGCGCTTGACGTTCGATTGCGCCGCATAGCCCATGATCAGCTTGCCGACCTCGGTTGAGCCGGTAAAAGCGATCATGTCGACATCCATGTGCAGCGCCAGCGGCTTGCCGGCCTCCCCGCCGTATCCGGTGACGACGTTGAACACGCCCGCCGGAAGCCCCGCCTCCATTGCGAGCTCCGCAAGTCGGATGGCGGAGAGCGAAGACTGTTCGGCCGGCTTCAGCACGACCGAATTGCCGGCCGCGATCGCCGGCCCAAGCTTCCAGGCGTCGATGATCAACGGATAGTTCCACGGCGTGATCGCGCCGATGACGCCGAGCGGCACTTTCCGCACCAAGGCACGCGCGTTCGGCCCGGTCGGCGCGATCTCGTCATAGAGCTTGTCGATCATCTCGCCGGAATACTGGATGCCGTCGGCCGCGAGGCGAACATCGATATCGAGCGACGCCATGATCGGCTTGCCGACATCAAGCGTTTCCAGCAAAGCGAGCTCCTCGCCATGCTGCCTGATGAGATCCGCCCATTTGAGCATGATCTTCTTCTTTTCCAGCGGCTCCTTTTTGCGCCAGATACCGCTCTCGAACGCAGCGCGGGCGGCTGCCACAGCCGCGTCTATATCTGCGGCGTTACCGCGGGCCAGCTTGGCACCCGGCTTTCCATCCATCGGCCGGATACGCGTGAGCGTCCCGCCGGACGCGGAGGCCCTGTGCGCGCCATCGATGAAATGCCGACCCTCGGGCTTCAGTTCGGCAAGCAGGCTTTCCCAATAGGCGCGCGTGTATTCCTTCGCCATCTCATTGTCCTTTCGCGAGCGCCATTATCTTCGCTGCAAAGCGGTCTACATCGGCATCCGTCACGTCGCGGATAGTCGAGCGGCGCATCGGCTGGTTTTCTGGAGCCCTCATCTCACGGGCGAGATCGTCGGCGTTGAAGCCGTCGAATGCCCCCGGCAAAGCGCGCACAACGCCGCAGCGGTCCATCAGATCGGAGAGGAAGGCAGGAAGATCAGCGGCCTCGTCGACGCCGCAAGCCCTTGCCGCACGGGCGAGATCGGCCGTGTCCGCCTCGACGAGCCAACCGATCGTCGACTCGAAGCCGAGCGCCGTCGCGAGCCCGTGATGCACCGGCGCGAGCCCGGCAAGCGCATGGCTGATGTTATGCGCGATCGCCGTGCCGCAATTGTCGATGGCAATCCCGGCATAGCAGGAGCCGAGCAGCACCCTGCCTCGCGCTTCCAGATTGCCGGGCTCTTTCACCGCCGTCTCGAGCGCGCCGGTGATCAGCCGCAGCGCCTCATGGGCATAGAACTGGGCGCCGCTGTGTGTGTTGCGGTTGGTTGCCGCTTCGAAAGCGTGGACGAACGCATCGAGGCCGCACCAGGCGGTAAGATTGGCGGGCAACGTCACGGTCAGCGACGGATCGAGCAGCACCAGATCGACCTTGTTCTCGGCCCCCCAGATCCATAGCTTCTTGCCTTCGGGGCCTGAGAAGATGCTGGTCGCCGAGGTCTCCGATCCGGTGCCGGCCGTCGTCGGCACCAGGATCTTTTTCAAGGGGCTTTTCGGCAAAGGATTGGCGGCGAGCGCATAATGCATCGGATCCTCGCCAGATGCCGCGCAACAGGCGACGATCTTGGCGATGTCGAGCGCCGAGCCGCCGCCGATCCCCACGACAAGATCGCAACCCGCCGCCGTTTCCAGCGCCGCGTGCAGGTGGGCAAGCTTCGGCTCCCCGGTGAATTCCGAGAAGATGCGGGCTCGGATGCCCTCCTGCTCGAGGGCATTCGTAATACTTTTGCTCAAACCGGATTGCGCGAGAAAGACATCGATGACGATGATCGCGCGTTGCGCGCCAAGCGTCCTTGCGGCGAGGCCAAGGGTCTGATGAATATTCTCTCCGAAACGGATTTCCGGAATGAAGGACATGGAGAACTTCAAGGTCGTGCCCCCGGCTGGCCTGCGTCGCGGCTTTACCCTGCAACACGATCTGATATTTTCAAATCCGGTGAATTTTCGGCCTTTTTGATAACCTGAAGTCATGGAAAACCGTCTGCTCGATCGCATTCCGCTGGAGGCCTTCCGCGTCTTCGATGCCGCGAGCCGGCACATGAACTTTTCCCGCGCCGGTCGCGAGCTCAACATCACCCAGGCGGCTGTCAGCCGTCGCATCAAGACGCTTGAGGATCATCTGGGCAGCCCGCTCTTCAGCCGTCGCGGCAAGAACCTGGAGCTGACACCGCAAGGCGAGCGGCTTTTTCAGCGCGTACGCGCCTCGCTCGACTATCTCGAGGAAAGCCTCGAACCGTTCCGCGGCGTTTCCGGCCAGACGATCTCGATCGCCGCGAGCGGCTCGGTTTCGCATCTCTGGCTCGGTACGCGATTGCGTGAATTCGGCAAAGAGAACCCCGGTATTTCTATCCGTCTCCTGACGACCGACAGCCCGTCCGAGCTCGCCTCTGAGAATAACGACCTCGTCATCCTTTATTCGACCGGCGACCACCCGCGCTGGTCGTTGACCCTGTTGATGGCCGAGGAACTGGCACCGGTCGCCTCGCCCGACTATCTCTCCGCCCGGGGCGTTCAGGCGGCAGAACTGCAGCCCGAGGCCATAGCCGCGCTCGATCTCATCGACTACGACCGCTTCAACGCGCACTGGATTTCGTTCCAGAAATGGTTCGAGCGGATCGCGCCTTCCCGGCACGGCGCGAAGCCGCACCCGAAATATACGTTTTCGACCTATGTGATGGCGATCGATGCGGCCCTGCGCGGCGATGGCGTGGCGCTCGGCAGCCTCGGCCTGGTGCGGGAACATCTCAACGACGGCCGACTGGCGATGCTCGGTCAACGCAGCCTCGCCTCCGGCTACGGCTATTATCTCGGGCTGCCGCGCAACCGGCCGTCGACGGACGAAGTCCTTCGCCTCCACGCAGCACTGAGCAGGCCGGCATGAGCGGCGTGCCTCACATGGACCGGCAGCTCCGGCGCAGCAGAATTTTGGCTGCGTGCCTTTCGATGCTTGCCGCGCACTGCCCGACTTGCGTCGAGCAGGCATCCTTCGAGACGGGGCGCTGACACCGGATGGAGAAGAAGCAGAAAGGCCGTTCCGGCATCGCTTTTTTCTTCCTTGCCGTAGGGCTCGTGTTCACCGCGATTCTGGCGACCGTTCTCCTCGCCAACGAGCAGCGCAACCTGAAACAACTCCTCACAGCCTCCGGCTTGCCGACGGACTTCTTGGAGACGGCGAAACAAGCAGAGGCGACTAAGCACTCCAAGCCGGTGAGCGAGGTTCCCGAGAAACCGGAGGCGCCGCGCATGTTGCTGCCGGCCCGGACCTTTGAGGATCTTCACACACCGGAACAGCAGTTTCTCCGCGAGATCCGCAGCGACCCGCGCGCGCTTTGCGAAGGCCTGCGCAAGGCCGGCTTTCAGGAACTCGAGTGGAAATCCGCCGAGAGCGGCCGGTGGGAATGCTCCTCTCTCGTCCCCCTTGCCCGGCCCGGCGAAGATAATCCTTCGTCGATCTTCATCTTCGTCAAAGGCAGCGGCGAAGACGAAATCACCTCGTTCCGCGTGAAGCTGAACATCGAACGGCCCGAGGACACACAGGCCGTCACCAGCGCCGCCGCCAAAGCCGCCTCGGTCTTCCTGACGCAGGTCCGCTGGGCGGATAGCGAAAGTATCGCCTTGCGGATCCAGGCGCTCAAGGAATTCGACCTCAAACGCTTCGGCAGCCGCATCCAGTTCAAGCAGGAGTCGGGAGACATTCCCCGCTACAATTTCCTCGCCAACCAAGCGGCGCGAACACGGCCGAAGAGTATCGCCGAACTCTTCTTCGATCGCGGCAAGTGGCTCACCCCTGGCGACGGTTCGGCCGTTTCCTTCGTGCGCGGTCCGGCAGCCTGGAATGCGTCGAATGCAGCACCCGCCAACGCCTCTCCATCAGCGGATAAGCAATCAGGGCGCTGAACCCGCCACCGCTCAGCGGTCGATGCGGGTCGAAAGAATGATCGATGACAGCGTTTTTTCGACCCCGTCGATTTCGCCGATGCGATCGATCAGCAGATCGAGTTCGCTGATCGAGGCCGCTGCCACAACCGCGATGAGATCGAAACTGCCGCTGACGGAATGAAGCGTGCGGATCTCGCGGATCGCGCCGAGCTCGGGCGTAACGCGGCTCAGAGCCCGCGGCGCGATGGTGATCAGCACATGCGCCTTCACCAGGCCTTTCTCGTAGTTTTCCGAAAGCCGCACGCCATAGCCCGCGATGACGCCCTCACGCTCCAGCCGTTCGATTCGCGCCTGCACCGTCGTGCGCGAAAGGCCGAGTCGGCGCGCAATCGTCGCCGTCGGCATGCGCGCATTCTCGCTCAGGATGGAAAGGAGTTCGCGATCCTTCTCGGTCACCTTCATATCGTCGGTCCATTTTGGCGAATTGCCGATTATAGACCGGCGATTTAGCCACATCGACGCTTCAAATCAACTTGGCATCGCGAGAGAATAGAATACGAAGAAGCTCATACCCTGGGGAAAAGAATGAAAGACATCGTTGTCATCGGCGCCGGTAAGATCGGCTCCACAATTGCTCGCATGCTGGCGCATACCGGCGACTACCGCGTCTGCGTTGCCGACCGCAGCGCCGAGCAGTTGCAACAGGTGGAAAAGCACGAAGCCATTTCGACCGCGACCATCGACATCGCCGACAGAAAAGCCCTCGTCGACCTGCTGACCGGCAAGTTCGCCGTGTTGAGCGCCGCGCCGTTCCACCTGACGGTCGCCATTGCCGAAGCCGCTGCAGAAGCCGGTATCCACTATCTCGACCTGACCGAGGACGTCGAATCGACCCGCCAGGTCAAGGCGATTGCCGCGCAAGCGAAGACCGCCTTCATCCCGCAGTGCGGCCTTGCGCCGGGCTTCATCTCGATCGTCGCCAACGATCTGGCGAAGCGCTTCGAGACGCTGGAGAGCGTGCGCATGCGCGTCGGCGCCCTGCCGCAATATCCATCCAACGCCCTCAACTATAACCTGACCTGGAGCACGGACGGCGTCATCAACGAATATATCGAGCCTTGCGAAGCGATCGTCGAGGGTTCGCTGATCGAAGTTCCGGCGATGGAAGAGCGCGAGGAATTCTCGCTCGACGGCGTCACGTACGAAGCCTTCAACACCTCCGGCGGCCTCGGCACGCTTTGCGAAACGCTCAAGGGCAAGGTCCGCACGCTGAACTACAAGACGATCCGCTATCCGGGTCACGCCGCCATCTTCAAGGCCCTCCTGAACGACCTTGGCCTGCGTCATCGCCGCGAGGTGCTGAAGGATATTCTGGAGAACGCCCTGCCGACCACCACGCAGGACGTCGTCGTCATCTTCGTCACCGTCTCCGGCTTCCGCGAAGGCCGTCTGGTTCAGGAAACCTACGCCAACAAGGTCTATAGCGGTGTCGTCGCCGGACGCATGCAGAGCGGCATCCAGATCACCACGGCCGGCAGCATCTGCGCCGTCCTCGACCTGCTCGCCGAAGGCAAGATCGCGACGAAGGGCTTCGTCCGCCAGGAAGACATCGCACTCGATACTTTCCTCGCCAACCGCTTCGGTCACTACTACGCGCAGAAGCACGAGACGGAACGCGCGGCAAGCTGAAGCATCGCTGCTGGAGGGGAGGCTTCCCCGCGCCAGCGAAATGCAAACACGAGAAATGCCCGGACATAGTCCGGGCATTTTCCGTTCAAGGGCCATCCGTCCTGGACGCCGCCCCCCCTCATCCGGCCTGCCGGCCACCGTCTCCTCGCGAGCGGGGCGAAGGCGATACGCGGCGCGAGCTCAGTCCCTCGCCCCGCTTGCGGGGAGAGGGTTAGGGTGAGGGGCAAAGTCGCAGGGCGCGAGATCATCGCGGCGCATCCAGACTTCTGTACGTATCGCGCCGACAGTCCCGCAACCACTCATTTTGATGACTATGGCCGTTTCGAAGCCAGTCTTCCATCCTGGCCTAGCCTGGAAGCCAGGCATCCCCTCACCCCGCAAGCGGGCGAAGAACACTCGCGACACGCTCCCGTCCCCCTCCCCGCCTGCGGGGTGAGGGTCAGGCTGAGGGCGCAAGATCGCGGGCGACATCCCAGTAATAACGTCCAGTCACTCGACCGGACTTGCCGACATCGTCCCAGCGAGTGCGGCGGCGGTTGCACCAAACACGAAAAACCCCGCTCGAGGCGGGGTTCGATAGGCATTATCCCTTATCGGGATGGCCCTTTCAGGCCGGGATGACGATCTCCCCGAGCTTCGTCAGTTCGGCGATGAATTGCTCGAGACGGGTCTTCTTCTCGTCGCCCGCGCCTTCCAGTTCGGCGCGAACTGCATCGATGCGGTTTTCCAGCACCGTGCGATCGAGTTCGTCAACGTGGACGGCGGACTCGGCAAGCAACGTGCAGCCGGTCGGCAGAATATCGGCAAAGCCGCCGAAAACTGCGAAACGCTCGGTCTTGCCGTCAGCCATCTTCACGGTAACCACGCCCGGCTTGACGGTCGTCATCGTCGGCGCGTGATTGGCCATCACGGTCATCTCGCCCTCGGTTGCCGGGATGACAACTTCCGTTACCTTTTCCGAAAGCAGTAGGCGCTCGGGGGAAACAAGCTCAAAATTGAAACTGTCGGCCATGACCATTCACTTCTGGTGTGCGCGCCGCCCGTTGGCAGCGGCTGGGGCATGTTCTCCGCCGCTCGTCGCAGCAGAATGAAAACCGTGGCACGAAATCTCGCGCCACGGTTTACGATGCAAATCAGGCAGCTTCGGCAGCCAGCTTCTTGGCCTTCTCGATGGCTTCCTCGATGGAGCCGACCATGTAGAAGGAAGCTTCCGGCAGGTGGTCGTATTCGCCGTCGACGAGGCCCTTGAAGCCCTTGATCGTGTCTTCGAGTGCAACCAGCTTGCCCGGCGAACCGGTGAAGACTTCAGCGACGAAGAACGGCTGCGACAGGAAGCGCTCGATCTTGCGGGCGCGGGCAACCGTCAGCTTGTCCTCTTCGGAAAGTTCGTCCATGCCGAGGATGGCGATGATGTCCTGGAGCGCCTTGTAGCGCTGCAGCGTGCCCTGCACCTTACGAGCAACTTCGTAATGCTCCTCGCCGACGATCATCGGGTCGAGCATGCGCGAGGTCGAGTCGAGCGGGTCCACGGCCGGGTAGATGCCCTTTTCGGCGATCGAGCGCGACAGAACGGTCGTCGCGTCGAGGTAGGCGAACGAGGTTGCCGGCGCCGGGTCGGTCAAGTCGTCGGCCGGAACGTAAATGGCCTGAACCGAGGTGATCGAGCCCTTGGTCGTCGTGGTGATGCGCTCCTGCATCGCGCCCATGTCGGTTGCGAGCGTCGGCTGATAACCCACGGCCGAAGGAATACGACCGAGCAGAGCCGACACTTCCGAACCCGCCTGGGTGAAGCGGAAGATGTTGTCGACGAAGAAGAGAACGTCCTGGCCTTCGTCGCGGAACTGTTCGGCGACCGTCAGACCGGTGAGCGCGACGCGGGCGCGGGCGCCCGGCGGTTCGTTCATCTGACCGTAAACGAGCGCGGCCTTCGAGCCTTCGCCGCCGCCGTGCTTGTTCACGCCCGATTCGATCATTTCGTGGTAGAGGTCGTTGCCTTCGCGGGTGCGTTCACCGACGCCTGCGAAGACCGAGTAACCACCGTGCGCCTTGGCGACGTTGTTGATCAGTTCCATGATCAGAACGGTCTTGCCAACGCCCGCACCGCCGAAGAGGCCGATCTTGCCGCCCTTCGCGTAGGGAGCGAGCAGGTCGACGACCTTGATGCCGGTGACGAGGATCTGCGCTTCCGTCGACTGCTCGACATAGGCCGGCGCTTCCTGGTGGATCGCACGGCGTGCCTTGGTTTCGAGCGGACCGGCTTCATCGACCGGCTCGCCGATGACGTTCATGATACGGCCGAGCGTTTCCTTGCCGACCGGAACCGCGATCGGAGCGCCCGTATCGGTGACCGACTGGCCGCGAACGAGGCCCTCGGTCGAGTCCATGGCGATCGTGCGGACGGAGTTTTCGCCGAGATGCTGCGCGACTTCGAGAACGAGGCGGTTGCCCTTGTTGTCGGTTTCGAGTGCGTTCAGGATCTGCGGGAGCTGACCTTCCTCGAAAGCGACGTCGACAACGGCGCCGATAACCTGCGTGACGCGACCGACAGCGCCGGTAGCCGCAACGGCTGTCTTGGCGGAAGCTGCCTTACGCGGTGCAGCGGGCTTCTTCGCCGCTGCGGTTTCTTTCGGGGTAGCTGCCTTAGCCATAATTCTTACCCTCTTTCGTAACCTTAGAGCGCTTCCGCGCCAGAGATGATTTCAATGAGTTCCTTAGTGATCTGCGCCTGCCGCTGACGGTTGTAGTTGAGCGTCAGCTTGTTGATCATCTCACCGGCGTTGCGCGTCGCACTGTCCATGGCGCTCATCTTGGCGCCCATTTCGCCGGCAACGTTCTCAAGCAGAGCCCGGAAGATCTGAACCGAGATGTTGCGCGGGATGAGATCAGTCAGGATGGCGGCCGCGTCCGGCTCGTATTCGTAGATCGCCGAAGCGGCCGTGGTCTCCACGGAAACATCGCCGGCCGAGGCCGGGATGAGCTGCTGCGCAGTCGGAACCTGCGAAATGACGGACTTGAACTCGGAGTAGAACAGCGTGCAGACGTCGAACTCGCCCTTTTCGAAGAGCGCGATGACCTTGTGCCCGATCTGATCGGCGTTTTCGAAGCCGATCTTCTTGACTTCACGCAGGTCGACACGGTCGATGATCAGCGACGCGAACTCACGCCGCAGGATGTCGAAGCCCTTCTTGCCGACGCAGATGATCTTCACCGTCTTGCCGGCAGCGAGCAGCTTGCGCACATGGTCGCGGGCAAAGCGCGCGATCTGCGAGTTGAAGCCGCCGCAGAGGCCGCGTTCCGCCGTGCAGACGATCAGCAGATGCGTGTCGTCCCTGCCGGTTCCCGTCATCAGCTGCGGTACGCTTTCGTCCGCGCCGACCGCCTGGGCGATGTTGGCAAGAACGGCAGCCATGCGCTGCGAGTAAGGCCGGGCGGCCTCGGCCGCCTCCTGCGCACGCCGAAGCTTCGCCGCGGCGACCATCTTCATCGCCTTGGTGATCTTCTGCGTCGCCTTGACGGAGGCGATCCGGTTTTTCAGATCCTTAAGTGAAGGCATCCGTTGTCCGTCCTAAATGAAATCCGCTCAGGCGAAAGACTTGGCGAAGGTGTCGATTGCAGCCTTCAGCTTGCCCTTGGTGTCGTCGGAAATCGCCTTTTCCGTGCGGATCGTTTCCAGCACGTCCTTGCCTTCCGAGCGCAGGTAGGAGAGCAGGCCCTGTTCGAACTTGCCGACCTGGTTGACCGGCAGCTTGTCGAGGTAGCCGTTGACGCCGGCGAAGATCACCGCCACCTGCTCCTCCGTCTTCAGCGGCGAGAACTGCGGCTGCTTCAGAAGTTCGGTCAGGCGGGCACCGCGGTTAAGCAGGCGCTGCGTTGCGGCATCGAGGTCCGAGCCGAACTGTGCGAAGGCCGCCATTTCGCGGTACTGCGC
Organism: Ensifer sp. IC3342; assembly: GCF_020193655.1. Classification (GTDB taxonomy): domain Bacteria; phylum Pseudomonadota; class Alphaproteobacteria; order Rhizobiales; family Rhizobiaceae; genus Sinorhizobium. The sequence goes on along the minus strand of NZ_JADYVE010000013.1, from coordinate 29,230 downwards.
GAGTTCGCCCTTGATCGAGCCTGCGACCTGCTTCATCGCCTTGATCTGCGCCGAGGAGCCGACGCGCGAAACCGACAGACCGACGTTAACGGCCGGACGGATGCCTTGGTAGAACAGGTCGGTTTCAAGGAAGATCTGGCCGTCGGTGATCGAGATCACGTTGGTCGGGATGAACGCGGACACGTCGTTGCCCTGCGTTTCGATGACCGGCAGAGCCGTCAGCGAGCCGGCGCCATTGTCGTCGTTGAGCTTCGCGGCGCGCTCCAAGAGGCGAGAATGCAGGTAGAAAACATCGCCCGGATAGGCTTCGCGGCCCGGCGGGCGGCGCAAGAGCAGCGACATCTGACGGTAGGCGACGGCCTGCTTGGAAAGGTCGTCATAGCCGATCAGCGCATGCTTGCCGTTGTCGCGGAAGTACTCGCCCATCGCGCAGCCAGCGAACGGAGCGAGGTACTGCATCGGAGCCGGATCGGAAGCGGTTGCAGCGATGATGATCGAGTACTGCAGGGCGCCGCGCTCTTCGAGAACCTTCACGAACTGAGCAACGGTCGAACGCTTCTGGCCGATGGCGACGTAAACGCAGTAGAGCTTGTCCTGCTCCGGGCCGTTGTCGTGGATCGGCTTCTGGTTCAGGAAGGTGTCGAGGATGATCGCGGTCTTGCCGGTCTGGCGGTCGCCGATGACGAGCTCGCGCTGGCCGCGGCCGACCGGGATGAGGGCGTCGATCGCCTTGAGGCCGGTCGACATCGGCTCATGAACCGACTTGCGCGGAATGATGCCGGGAGCCTTGACGTCAACGCGGGCGCGCTGCTTGGCGTTGATCGGGCCCTTGCCGTCGATCGGGTTGCCGAGCGCATCGACGACGCGGCCGAGCAGTTCCGGACCAACCGGGACGTCCACGATGGCGCCGGTCCGCTTGACGGTGTCGCCTTCCTTGATGTCACGGTCGGAACCGAAAATAACCACACCGACGTTGTCGGCTTCGAGGTTCAGCGCCATGCCGCGAATTCCACCCGGGAATTCGACCATCTCGCCTGCCTGAACGTTGTCGAGGCCGTAGACGCGGGCGATACCGTCACCGACGGAAAGCACCTGGCCAACTTCGGAGACTTCTGCTTCCTGGCCGAAATTTTTGATCTGATCTTTGAGAATTGCGGAAATTTCCGCGGCGCGGATATCCATCAGCCGACCTCTTTCAGTGCAAGCTTAAGGGTAGAGAGTTTGGTGCGAAGGGAGGTGTCAATCTGGCGGGAACCGACCTTGACGATCAGACCTCCAAGAATAGACGGGTCGACGGTGACGTTTACCGCCACGTCTTTGCCGGTGACGCCCTTGAGCGTCGCCTTCAATTCAGTTTCCTGCGCCTGGGTCAGCGCATGGGCCGACGTGACGTCGGCGGAAATTTCGCCGCGGTGGCGCGCCGCAATCAGGCGGAATGCCTTGATGATGCCCGGCAGCGCAAAAAGGCGGCGGTTACGGGCAACGACCTTGAGGAAGTTGCCGACCAGCCCGGAGATGCCAGCCTTTTCGGCGACCGCGGAAATGGCCTTGAACTGGTCGTCGGCAGAAAAGACGGGGCTCACGATCAGGCGCTTCAGATCGTCACTGCCATCGATCAGCGCCTGGACGCGATTGAGATCGGCACCGACCGCATCGAGCGAACCTGCCTCGAGAGCGAGTTCGAAGAGCGAGGACGCATATCTTTCTGCAACACCGGAAATAAGCTGGGATGTGTCTGCCACGGGCACAAGCTTCTCTCAAAATCATCCAAGAACGTCAGCTGCGGCGAACCGTTCACTTAACATCTTGAATTTGCTGCAATAACTCGCAGGATATCGAGGCCGTTCGACCCACTTCCCCCGCAATTCGCGGTTCGTCTAGCATAGGATGTTTGGACTCGCAACACGCCAACGGCAGGAATGCGGCATAAGTCGACCCTCATCGGCCGAATTTTGCCGTTAATCCGGAACGGAACGTTGAAATCGTATCGATACGCGTCAGATCAGCCCGAAAACGTATGCAAGCGGAAGGATCGCAAGCACCGCCTGAATGGCAAGGGCGATCCAGTTGAAAAGTGTCCCGCCATTGTCGCTCATCATCGACAGGATGCGGCCGAAGGCGGCGAGCGCGAAGGCGGCGCCGACGGCGAGGTAGACCATAGGTTGGCCGAGCAGGATGGCGCCGAGGCCAAGACCGACATGCATGCCGCCCATTGTGGAGCGCGCTTCCGCAAGCCCGCCGCGGCGCCCTTCGGCAATGCCGATGCCGGCCGCGCGAAAGGCAAGGCGCGGTGCAAAGAGCATGACAAGGCCGATGAGTGCCGCTGCCGCAGCCGCGCAAAATGCCAGAAACTCTCCGGTTTCCGTCGGAATGTAGAACTCCATGCCGTCCCCGCTGATGGAATCATCCCCGTTGGCGTCGCGCTCGGGTGATTCCCCGCGGACGCAGCACCGGGGGAGGTCTAGCGCATGTCGGCGCCGATGTGAATCCGCTGCGTCGCGTTCAAGCCATCGATCACAGAAAACTCTGCGGATCGATGTCGAGCTGCACGCTGATCGATCCCCTCTCCTTGGGCCCGCCGGCAATCATCGCCTTGACGAAGGCCTGCATGTCGCTGTTGCGCCGTCCGTGGACGAGCAGCCGGAAGCGATGGCGGCCGCGGATGAGCGCAAGCGGCGCCTCGGCCGGACCGAGGATCGAGATGCCGTCGACGCGCGGGGCGGCCATGCGCAAGCCGCGCGCATGGCTTTCGGCGTCGTTGCGCGTGTCGGCCGAAACGATGATCGAGGCTAGCCGACCGAAGGGCGGCAGGGCGGCGCGTTCCCGCTCGTTGATCTCGCGCTCGTAGAAGGCGTCCGAATCGCCCGAGACGATCGCCTGCATCACCGGATGCTGCGGCTGATAGGTCTGCAGCAGGCCAAGGCTCTTCAGGCCGGTTCGCCCGGCGCGCCCCGTTACCTGCGAGAGCAACTGAAACGTCCGCTCTGCCGCCCGCGGATCGCCGTTGGCGAGGCCGAGATCGGCGTCAACGATGCCGACCAGCGTCATCATCGGGAAGTTATGGCCCTTGGCAACGAGCTGCGTGCCGATGACGATGTCCGCTTCGCCGCGCGCGATCGCCTCCAGTTCCAGCCTCAGCCGCTTGACACCCATCAGGTCGGAGGAGAGCACGATCGTCCGGGCCTCGGGAAAATGCCGCTCAACCTCCTCGGCAACGCGCTCGACTCCGGGGCCGCAGGCGACCAGGTGATCGAGCGTACCGCATTCGGGACAGGCTTCGGGCGTCCTTTCGGAATAGCCGCAGTGATGGCACTGGATCTGGCCGCGAAAGCGGTGCTCGACGAGCCAGCTCGAGCAGTCCGGGCACTGGAAGCGATGGCCGCAGACGCGGCAGAGCGTCAAGGGCGCGTAGCCGCGCCGGTTCAAAAACAAGAGTGCCTGTTCGCCGCGGCCGATCGCCTTGCCGATCTGGTTGAGGAGCACCGGCGAAAGAAAGCCGCCACGCTCGGGCGGATAGCGGCGCATATCGACGACGCCGAGATGCGGTAGCGCCGCATCGCCGAAGCGCGTCGGCAGGTGGATCGGCCGGTAGCGGCCCATCTCTCCGTTCACCCGGCTTTCGACTGATGGCGTTGCCGATACCAGGACGACCGGAAAGCCGCTGATCCGCCCGCGCACGACCGCCATATCGCGGGCGTTGTAGAAGACGCGGTCCTCCTGCTTGTAGGCCGGATCATGCTCCTCGTCGACGATGATCAGGCCAAGGTCCTCGAAGGGCAGGAAGAGTGCCGAGCGGGCGCCCGCGACGACACGCACCTGGCCGGTCGTCACCTGCCGCCATACCTTCTCGCGCGTTCGCGGCGCGAGGTCCGAATGCCATTCCGCCGGCTTCGCACCAAAGCGGTCCTGGAAGCGTTCGAGGAAACTTGCCGTAAGCGCGATTTCCGGCAGCAGGATCAGCACCTGCTTGCCGGCGCGCAAGGTCGCGGCGATCGCCTCGAAATAGACCTCGGTCTTGCCGGAGCCCGTGATGCCGTCGATCAGGGAAACGGAGAATCGTCCTTCTTCCACGGCCGCCAGCAGGTCGGCTGCGGCATCTTTTTGCGCGCCCTCCAGCCGGGGAGCGGCGAAATCCGGATCTGGCGGGGCGACAACGGGCGGCGGCGGCATGAAGACGGTTACGAACACGCCCTGCGCGGTGAGGCCGTCGACGACGCTCGAGGAAACGCCCGCCGCATGCGCGAGCCCGGATCGCGTCCAGGAAAAGCCGTCGCTTGCCGCCGCGATGACCCGTTCGCGCGCCGACGTCATGCGCTCCGGCCGCTGATCCGTCAGCCGCAGCGCTTCCACCATCGGCTCCGGATCGAATGCCGTCGGCGCGCGCAACGCCATGCGTGCGACGAGGCCGGGCGGTGTCACCGTATAGGCCGCCACCCAATCGAGAAAGGCCCGCATGTCGCCCGTCAGCGGCGGGCAGTCGAACACCTTCGCGATCTGCTTCAATTTCTTCGGATCGACCGTGCCATCGTCGGCGCCGTCCCAGACGACGCCCACGACGAGACGAGGCCCCAGCGGCACCTGCACGATCGATCCCGGCTCGACCGCCATGCCATCCGGCACCGCATAGGAATAGGCCTTCGGCGCCGGCATCGGCACCAGGACGGGCACAATGCGGCGGTCGGATATGGCTCCGAATAAATCGGTTGAATCAAGAGTCATTTTGCCGTGACCTTGCCACCGCTTTCAGTTAAAGAAAACTGCGCAGCGAACCGCTGCCTTGCAGAAAGCAGGGTTTGTCACGGTTCCATCAGAGTTTCAACGCGCGGTTTCTGCCCGCGGATTTTCCGTCCGGCAGATATGCGCCCGAACGGCAATCACGCCCCAAGGGAGACACCTCTATGAAATTTTTCGTTGATACCGCCGATGTGAAGGAAATCCGGGAACTGAATGACCTCGGCCTGCTCGACGGCGTCACCACCAACCCCTCGCTGATCCTCAAGTCGGGCCGCGACATCGTTGAAGTCACCAAGGAAATCTGCTCGATCGTCGACGGACCGGTTTCTGCGGAAGTGACGGCAACCGAATACAGCGAGATGATGAAGGAGGCGGCCGCCCTTTCGAAGATCGCCGACAACATCTGCATCAAGGTGCCGCTGACGCTTGACGGCCTCAAGGCCTGCAAGGCGCTGACCTCGGACGGTCACCAGACGAACGTCACCCTCTGCTTCTCCGCGAACCAGGCTCTGCTTGCCGCCAAGGCCGGCGCGACCTTCGTTTCGCCCTTCATCGGCCGCCTCGACGACATCGCCTTCGATGGCATGGATCTCATTCGTGAAATCCGCCACATCTTCGACAATTACGGCTACGAGACGGAAATCCTCGCGGCCTCCGTGCGCACGGTGAACCACGTCAAGGAAGCCGCCCTCATCGGCGCCGACGTCGTCACCGCGCCGCCGGCAACGCTGAAGGCGCTCGTTAAGCACCCGCTCACGGACAAGGGCCTGGAAATGTTCCTGGCCGACTGGGCAAAAACCGGCCAGAAGATCGGCTGATCGGCATAGAAATCTTGGATGGGGCCTCGCAGCGATGCGGGGCCCTTTTCATTGGTCATCGATGTGGCCTGTGAGGCGCATGCCGTCGATCCAGGTCGCGCCGTCCTTGCGGATCACCCGGCGCGGCCGAATGCCGCAGCGCTCCCGGGATCGAACACCGAATCGCTGTCGGCGGCGAGTTCGTAGACCGTATGCCTTTCCAGCGCACGCGTGACATCAACCGGATCGCCGTCAAGCGCTTCGGGCGCGATCAGATTGCCGACGCGGAAATCGAAAAGGTCGCCCTTCTTGTTCAGAAGTTCATGGAACACCGTCATGTCGCGCAGTTCCGTCGACCATTTGGCAAACCAGTAGAAGAGACCGGAATTGCGCGCGCTCATATGCACCGGCAGGATCGGCAAGCAGTATTTGCGCGCAAAACCGACGGCGGAGCTTTTCCATGGACGTTCGTTGAGTCGCCCATCGGCCCAGTAGGCGATGCGGCCCGAAGGGAAAAGCACGGTTGCCTTGCCCTCTTCTATGGCGCGATTGGTGACCTGCAGCGTTTCGCGGGCCTTGAGCTTGCTCTTGTATTCTTCGCGCCATTCGACCGGAATGACCATCTCGACGAATCGCGGATTGACCCTCATCGCGTCGCGGTTGGCGAAGAACATCATGTCTGGCCGACTCGACTTCAAAAGATCGAAGACCGCTATGCCATCGGCAATGCCGGTCGGATGATTGCTGACGAGGAGAAAGCCTCCCTTTGCCGGAATGCGCTCGGCCTTGTCGACGCGAATATCGAGCGAAAGCAGCGAACTCAAGTGCTCGAACGCCTGAAAACCGGGCATGTTCGCGACAGCATCGGCGAACTCGATCGCCTTGCGATAGTTGAGCAGCGTGTAGAGAAAGGGGCGCATCACCGGCCACAACGGATGCCGGACGATCTTCTTGCCGCGCTCGGCAATCAGCGTGTCGACGATATGGCCGGGCTGCCCTTGTGAAACCAGGGCAATGGCCTCAGCAAAATGCGCGAATCCGCCCCCCATATCCCGTCTCGCCATATTCCCATCCGCGTTTTGCTGACCGAACATCGCAGTTCAATATGATCGAACAATGACAAATTCCAAGAGTGCGACGGCAAAAAGAAGTGCGTTAGCAAAAACATAAGACGCCCGGCGACATTGTGTACGGCACACGGAATCGCCGGAGCGACGATGAACGAGCTTCTTACAATTGGTCACCCCGAAGTCATGACGGAACGCCAGCGCTGGCTGGCGAGCCTCACGAAGGAGCGCCGCCTGTCTGCAAAGACGGTCGACGCCTATGAGCGCGACACGCGGCAATTCCTGACCTTCCTGACAGGCCATCTCGCCGGGCCGCCTCGCCTGTCGGATATCGCCGCTTTGCGCCCCGCCGATCTGCGCGGCTTTCTGGCGCAGCGGCGGAAACACGGCGCGGGCGCGCGTACGCTTGGACGCGGGCTTGCTGGCCTGCGCTCTTTCCTGCGTTATCTGGAGAAAAATGGTCTCGCCAACGCCGCGGGGGCTCAGGCCGTGCGCTCGCCGAAGCAGCCGAAATCCCTGCCGAAACCGTTGACGGACCGCGAGGCGCTGAAGGTCGTAACGGCGGAGGCGCAGCTTGCGGAGGAACCCTGGATCGCCGCCCGCAATGCCGCCATTCTGACGCTTCTCTACGGCTGCGGCCTGCGCATATCGGAAGCGCTCGCGCTCACGCCCAACGATTTCGCCGGCGCCAGCTCATCGTTGCGCGTCAGCGGCAAGGGCGGCAAGACGCGAATCGTCCCGCTCATTGCCGCCGCGTCCGAGGCCGTGGCCGCCTACACCAGGATTTGCCCCTACCAACTCGCTGCAGAGGCACCGCTGTTCCGCGGCGCCCGCGGCGCCACGCTCCAGCCGGCCATCATCCAGCGCGAGATGCAGAAACTGCGCGCCGCCCTCGGTCTTCCCGATTCGGCAACGCCACATGCTCTGCGCCATTCCTTCGCCACGCATCTTCTCGCCGGCGGTGGCGACCTGCGTACCATCCAGGAGCTGCTCGGCCATGCCAGCCTCTCGACGACGCAGGTCTACACGGGCGTCGATTCGGCGCGCCTCTTGGAAATTTACGATCGCGCCCATCCCCGTGCCTGAAATTCGGCGGACTGCCGGATTAACCAAGCCCGTTAAGGAACCCGTGACCACCGCAGCGTAGGGTTCGAGAAAGCAATTCCAGGATAGCGGCGGTCTTCCGTCCGGAATTGCGCCACTTCGAGTAGAATTGTGCAGAATCGGTGCCCGATGATGACGTTTCCGATCTCAAGACCCGTTCGCAACCTTGCCGACAGGCTTGCAGACAGCACACTATGGCTGATCGCGTCCCTGCATCTTCTGATGCTCGCGAGCCTGATCGCCGCACTGCTTTGGATTTCGGATGCGCGCGCCGCGGAAGAACCCGCCTGCGGCGGCAACAACATCTTGACGGGACTGGAACAGTCGGACCCGACGCGCCTCGCCGCGCTGCGCCGGGAGGCCGATGCGGTACCGAACGGAAAGGGCCTCCTCTGGAAAATCGAAGCCCAAGGATCGGCACCTTCCTGGCTGCTCGGCACCATGCACGTCACCGACCCGCGCGTCTTGGCGATGCCGGAAGGTGCGGTTGACGCTTTTGCCAAGTCGGCAATCGTCATCGTCGAATCGGACGAGATCGTCGACGACAAGAAGGCGGCAGCCGCAATCATGATGCGCCCGGACCTCACCATGCTTACCGGCGACAAGACGATCAACGACTTTCTCAAGCCGGAGGATCGCGTGCGGCTGGAAAGCGGTCTCAAGGAACGCGGCATTCCGCTGCCACTCGTCGCCAAGATGAAGCCGTGGATGATTGCGAGTTTCGTCGCCCTTCCGGCCTGCGAGATCTCGCGCAAAGCCGGCGGCGCGTCCTTCCTCGACAAGAAGCTGGCGGAGGACGCCGTCAGGGAGGGGAAGACCCTGAGGGGCCTGGAGACATTGGTCGAGCAGCTTTCGGCAATGGACTCGCTGCCTGTCGAGCTCCACCTCCAGGCGCTGATCGAGACGTTGGCGCTCGGCAAGACAATTGATGACGTCATGGCGACGACGACTGATCTCTATCTCTCCGGCGACACCGGAATGATCATGCCGATGATGAAGTCCGTTTCCTCGCAGACTGCGGCAAAGGACTTTGGCTTTGCCGATTTCGAGCAGCGCATCATCATCGACCGCAACAAGATCATGGCGATACGTGCAGAACCGATCCTGAAAGGCGGCAACGCCTTCATGGCCGTTGGGGCCCTGCACCTATCCGGTGCGGAGGGCCTGGTCGAGCTCCTGCGTCAACGCGGCTTTACCGTCACACGGGCAAACTGACGTTCGCGTTCAGCGCCGTTCGTTCAGCCCGGCCAGCAGCGCCGGGACGATCGTCTTATGGAATGGCGTGACAAGCGCGAGATAGATGCGGCCGAAAAAATTTCGACGATGGACCAGGGTCGTGACGCCGACCACCTGGCTGTCGGCCGGCCCTTCGCGAACGTCCACTATAATGCGAAAATCCAAATGCCGGTCGTCGAAGCCAAGAACTGCCTTGCGCTGATCATCGAGCAAAACTGGGAAAAAGCCGATCAGGCCGCGATCAGTAGCAGGTGCGGCGGTCTTCAGCCCGACGGGCGACACGATGCGGTTTCGAAGTGCCAGAAGCACGCGAACCCAGGCAGGTAATTGGCCAAGCATGCGCCGGGCCGCCTCGCCCGCAGTCAGTTGCTCATTCAAAATGAGAAGCTCGTAGCGATCCGCCCAGTCGGCTTCAGGCAGTATCGCGTTCGGAAGGTGAGCGGCGACGCTTCGCGGTCTCATGAACGATCCTCATATCGGCCCGCTCATGTTCGCGCCGCATGGCGGCGCATGGCAGGGGGCCGCTTGTCGCAGCCCCCCGGCCAATTGTCACATGTGGATCGGCTTGAAGAAGGTGGCGAGAGCTGCTTCCTTGACCGCTTCCGACATGGTCGGATGGCCATGGCAGGTACGTCCGAGGTCTTCCGACGAACCGCCGAATTCCATCAGCACGGCGATTTCGTGAATCATTTCGCCGGCACCGAAGCCGACAATATGACCGCCGAGCACGCGGTCGGTTTCCTTGTCGGCCAGGATTTTGACGAAACCATCCGTCTGAAGCATCGCGCGGGCGCGGCCATTGGCGGCGAAGGGGAACTTGCCGACCTTGTAGGCGATGCCTGCGGCCTTGAGTTCTTCCTCGGTCTTGCCGACCGAAGCCACTTCCGGCTGGGTGTAGACGACGCTCGGAATGACGTCGTAGTTCACGTGACCCGCCTGCCCTGCAATGATCTCCGCCACCGCAACGCCTTCGTCCTCGGCCTTGTGAGCGAGCATCGGACCGCGCACCACGTCGCCGATCGCATAGACGCCCGTGATGCTCGTCTGGAAGTGACGATCGATCTCGATCCGGCCGCGCGAGTCGAGCACGACACCTGCCTTGGCAAGGCCCATATTCTCCGTGCAGGGTTTGCGGCCGGTCGCGACCAGTACGACATCCGCGTCGAGCGTGGTCGACTCGCCCCCCTTGACCGGTTCGAAGGTGACCCTCGCGCCGCTGCCGGGCTTCGCAACGCCGGTCACCTTGGCGCCCAGCTTGATGTCGATGCCTTGCTTCGTCAGCATCCGGTGGAGCTGCTTGCCGACCTCGCCGTCCATGCCGCCGAGAATCGTGTCGAGGAATTCGACCACCGTCACCTTGGCGCCGAGGCGCGCCCAGACCGAGCCTAGCTCGAGCCCGATGATGCCGCCGCCGACGACGATCATGCTCGCCGGCACCTTTTCCAGCTCGAGAGCGCCGGTCGAGGAGAGGATGACCTTCTCGTCGAACTCGAACTCGACGCCCGGAATACCGGCGACCTCCGAACCCGTCGCGATCACGATGTTCTTCGCTTCGAGGACCTGCTCCTCGCCCTTGTCGTTCGTGACGGAGACCTTGCCCTGCCCCAGGACCTTGCCCAAGCCCTGGAAGCCGTCGATCTTGTTCTTCTTGAATAGGAACGAGACGCCGTCGACATTCGCCTTAACGGTCGCGTCCTTGTGGGCCAGCATCTTCTGGAGGTTGAGCTTCGGGCTTGCGACTTCGACGCCCAGCGCCTCCAGGCCGTGCTGCGCGTGATGGAACATCTCGGAAGCATGCAGCATCGCCTTGGAAGGAATGCAGCCGACATTGAGGCACGTGCCGCCGTAGGTGCTGCGCTTTTCGACCACGGCAACCTTCATGCCCAGCTGCGCCGCCTTGATGGCGCAGACATAGCCGCCGGGGCCGCTTCCGATAACGATGAGATCATAAGCCATTTGATAATCCTTGTTTCAGGGCAGCTAGCGACCGCCACTGACGTTGAGAATTGCTCCCGTCACATAGGTTGCCCTATCTGACAGGAGATAGAGAATTGCATCGGCAACTTCGCCGGCTGAGCCAGGACGTTGCAGAGGGATCGAGGGCGCCATGTCGCGGGCGCGATCCGGCAGTCCGCCGGAAGCATGAATGTCGGTATCGATGATGCCGGGGCGCACCGCATTTACGCGAATGCCCTCCGCCGCCACTTCACGCGCCAGACCGACAGTGAACGTATCAATCGCGCCCTTTGCGGCGGCATAGTCGACATATTGCCCCGGCGCGCCGAGCACGGCCGCGATGGAGGAAAGATTGACGATCGAACCGCCCGCCCCGCCGTGTCGCGTCGACATCCTGCGCACCGCTTCGGCTGCGCAGCGGATGGAACCGGTCACGTTGACACGGAACATGCGGTCCAGCCGTTCCGGCGAAATCTCGTCGATGCGTTGTGGTGGGCCGACGATGCCGGCATTGTTGACGAGCCCGTCGAGGCGGCCGAAGGCGGAATCGACCGCGGCGAAGATCGCCTTCACGCCGGCCTCAGAACCGACATCCCCTTCGACGGCGATTGCGGCCCTGCCCGCACCCTCGACGGCACGCACAACCTCATCGGCCGCCTGCCGGTTGGAGGCGTAATTGACGGCGACCCGCCATCCCTCGTTGGCTGCGGCAAGGCAGACGGCGGCCCCTATGCCGCGGCTGCCGCCCGTGACGAGAAGAACGCGCTCGCCACTCATGCAGCACATCCCTTGAATTTGAAGACATCCGAACTGTCGGTGCTTGCCTTGCCCTCGCCCCAGGCACTCGACGTGTGCAGCGATGGGCCGAAACCGGGGAGCAGGATCTGTTCGGCCGCCGGGGCATCCTCCGCCTGAAGCAGGCCAATGCGGCCGGCCCTGTCGACCGTGTAAATCACGCCCTCCCAGACGGTGCAGGCCTCGAGCTCCGCGCCGGTGACGTCGCCTGTCGGGCAATCATGCATGACGATCCCGTTCGCGCGCAGCGGCTCGCCGGATTGCATCACGACCCCGTCGAGCGACAGGCGGGTCTTGCCGACCTTGACCTTGAAGTGATTGCTGGTGACGGCGCTTTCCGAGCCGACCGGCTCGAAGCGCAGCTCGTAGCCGCCGTCCGCGTCGCCGTAGATCGCATGTGCCTGCCGGCACTCCTCTGCAAGCGCAGGTGCGGCGGTCAACGCGATCGCGAGTGAAGCGGGCAAGAGGGTCCGGCCGATCATCAGGCAGCCTTCTCCGTCGCAAGCTTCAGCCCGAGCCCGATGAAGACCACGCCGCTTGCCCGGTCGATCCACTTGCTCGCCCGGGTAAAGGCAGCCCGCATGCGCGGCGTCGTCATGAACAGGCTGACGCCGACGAACCAGAGGATCAGGCAGCTTGCCATGACGAGCCCATAGCCGAACTTGACCATCATCGGCGTATGGGCGCTCACGACCGTCGAGAAGATCGACAGGAAAAAGAAAACCGCCTTCGGGTTGAGCGCATTGGCGGCGAAACCGAGGCCAAAGGCCTTCGCCGCCGACTGCTCGCTGCCCGCCCTTCCCTCTGCCGCATCGACTGCGATCTCCGTCTGGCCGGCGCGGAGCGCCTTGATGCCGATATAGACGAGATAGGCGACGCCGCACCACTTGACGATGTTGAACAGATAGATCGACTGGGAAATGATCAGCCCCAGGCCGAGAATCGTATAGGTCACGTGGAACATCAGCGACGTGCCGATGCCGAAGGAGGTGATGATCGCCTGACGGCGCCCATGCACCAGCGACTGCCGCATTACCATGGCGAGATCGGCGCCGGGCGAGACGATGGCGAACGAGAAGATCGCCATCAGTGATGCGAGTTCTATCAGAAAGTGGCTCATGACTTTGCGACCGGTGCGTTGAAGGCCCAGATATGGCCGAAGGGATCCTGGATGCGCGCATAGCGTGCTTGCCAGAACGTATCCTGCGGCTCCATCACTGTCGATGCCCCGGCAGCCATCGCCTTGGCATGGGCCTGATTGACCTCTTCCGGTTTCGCCAGATTGATGTTGATCGCAACGCTCGCGCCACCGGCCGTCTTGGGCGAACTGATGCTCATCTCGTATTCCGGAAACTCGTCATGCAGCATGATCTCGCCGCCGAAGAGGGCGAGATTGGCATGCATGACGCGTTTGCCGTCCTCGGCCATCTGGTGAAATGTGTTAACGGCGCCGAATGCCTTCTCGTAAAGGGCGATGGCGGCAAGGCCGTCCTTTACGCAGATATGAGCCTGGATAGGTGGAATATTCGGTGCGGATGCCATGCTTCGTCATCCTTCTAGATCGCGATGCCTGCAAACATCAGGGCGAGTCCGGCAGCGGACACGCCCCACACTGCCGAGCGAACCAGGCCCAGACCTCCGACATAGATCGGCAGGTAGGCCGCCCTCGCCCAGAACCAGATCGCCGCTCCCCAGCCCGTCAGTGGTCCGCCGCGCCCGGTGAACTCCGTCACGACGACAAGTACGATGAAGACCGGGTAGGTCTCGTGGAAATTGCGGAGCGCCCGCGTCGCGCGTGCCGTAAAGACATCCGGCGGCGGCTGAACGTCCCGGTTGGGATCCGCCTCGATGAGCCCGTTCTGCAGGCGATAGGCGCCCGCCTGCGCCATCATGTAGACGAAGGCGAGCACGGCACTCCACAGGAGGTAGCTCAGTTCCAGCGACATCCGCGCATCCCACGAGAAGAAGCGGGGGCTTTCGCCCCCGCCTGTCTTAGAGATCGAGCACCAGGCGTTCCGGATCTTCAAGGCTCTCCTTGACGCGCACCAGGAAGGTGACCGCTTCCTTGCCGTCGACGATGCGGTGATCGTAGGAGAGAGCGAGATACATCATCGGACGGATGACGACCTGTCCGCCGATCGCAACCGGGCGGTCCTGGATCTTGTGCATGCCGAGGATGCCGGACTGCGGCGCGTTGAGGATCGGCGAAGACATCAGCGAGCCATAGACACCGCCGTTGGAGATCGTGAAGGTGCCGCCCTGCATGTCCGCCATCGACAGCGCACCATCGCGGGCGGCCTTGCCGAGGCGACCGATTTCCTTTTCGATCTCGGCGATCGACATCTGGTCGGCGTCGCGTACGATCGGCACGACGAGGCCCTTGTCGGTGCCGACGGCGACGCCGATGTGGCAGAAGTTCTTGTAGATGATGTCGGTGCCGTCGATCTCGGCATTGACCGCCGGCAGCTCCTTCAGCGCATGGGTGACGGCCTTGGTGAAGAAGCCCATGAAGCCGAGCTTGACGCCGTGCTTCTTCTCGAAGACTTCCTTGTACTTGTTGCGGAGAATCATCACCGCGCTCATGTCCACCTCGTTGTAGGTGGTGAGCATGGCGGCGGTGTTCTGTGCGTCCTTGAGGCGCTTGGCGATCGTCTGGCGCAGCCGAGTCATCTTGACCCGTTCTTCGCGAACGGCATCCTCGGCCGGCGCCGGCGCACGCGCCTGGACCTTCGCCGGTTCGGCAGCGGGAGCAGAAACGCCCTTGGCGAGAGCGGCGATCACATCACCCTTCAGCACTTGGCCACGCTTGCCGGAACCGTCGATCTGCTCGGCAGCGAGGTTGTTTTCCGCGATGAGCTTGGCGGCAGCCGGAGCCGGCGGCATCGACGTCGGCGCCTGCTGCGCCGGCGCCGGAGCGGCGGGCTGCGGGGCCGGAGCGGCAGCCGCGGGTTCAGGCTTTTTCTCGGCCAGAGCCGGAGCAGCAGCAGCGGCACCGGCGCCTTCGGCGATCTGGCCGAGCAACGCGCCAAGGCCGACGGTCTCGCCCGCCTGCGCCACGATTTCGGAAAGCGTGCCGGCTGCCGGTGCCGGTACTTCGATCGTTACCTTGTCGGTCTCGAGTTCGAGGATCGGTTCGTCGGCCTTGATCGCATCGCCGACCTTCTTGAACCAGGTGCCGACGGTCGCTTCGCTGACGGATTCGCCAAGAGTGGGAACGCGGATTTCTGTTGCCATGATTTTTGTTCCGTTAATCAGATATCTGTTTCTAGCTCTTTGAGTTACGCACTTCCGGACGGAAAACCGCTACGCACTTTTCCTGGAAGTGCTCCAGCGATTGGCAGACCGTGGGGAGCCGATCAGCCCCCCAGCGCGTCCTCGAGGAAGGCGGCAAGCTGCGCCAGGTGCTTCGACATCAGGCCGGTCGCCGGCGAAGCGGCGGCCGGACGGCCGGTGTAGCGCACCCGCTGATACTTGGCATCGATATGAGCGAGCACCCATTCGAGATAGGGATCGATGAACGACCAGGCGCCCATGTTCTTCGGCTCTTCCTGGCACCAAACCATCTCCGCATTGCGGAAGCGGCTGAGCTCGTTGATGAGCGCCTTGGCCGGGAACGGATAGAGCTGTTCGACACGCAGCAGGTAGATGTCGTCGATGCCGCGCTTCTCGCGCTCCTCGAGCAGGTCGTAATAGACCTTGCCGGTGCAGAGCACGACGCGGCGGATCTTCGAATCCTTCTGCAGCTTGATCGGTCCGTCCTTGATGACTTCCGCATCGTCCCAGAGCAGCCGGTGGAAGGAGCTCTCGCCCGCCATTTCGGAAAGGCTGGAGACCGCCCGCTTGTGGCGGAGCAGCGATTTCGGCGTCATCAGGATGAGCGGCTTGCGGAAGTCGCGCTTCACCTGGCGGCGCAGGATGTGGAAGTAGTTCGCCGGCGTGGTGACGTTGGCGACCTGCATGTTGTCTTCCGCGCAGAGCTGCAGGAAGCGTTCGAGGCGCGCGGAGGAGTGCTCCGGCCCCTGGCCTTCATAGCCGTGCGGCAGCAGGCAGACGAGGCCGGACATGCGCAGCCACTTGCGTTCGCCGGACGAGATGAACTGGTCGAAGACCACCTGAGCGCCGTTGGCGAAGTCGCCGAACTGGGCTTCCCACAGCGTCAGTGCGTTCGGACGGGCAAGCGAATAGCCATATTCGAAGCCGAGCACCGCCTCTTCCGAGAGCATCGAGTTGATGACCTCGTAGCGCGCCTGGGTCGGCGACAGGTTGGCGAGCGGGATGTAGCGCTCTTCCGTCTGTTGGTCATAAAGAACCGAGTGGCGCTGCGAGAAGGTGCCGCGCTCGCAGTCCTGGCCGGAGAGGCGGATCTTCGTGCCCTCGGTGACGAGCGTGCCGAAGGCAAGCGCTTCCGCCATTGCCCAGTCGATGCCCTCGCCAGTCTGCACCATGCTGGCGCGGTTTTCCATGAAACGCTGGATCGTGCGGTGGGCGTTGAAGCCAGCCGGGATCTCCGAGATCTTGCGGCCGACTTCCTTAAGCTGTTTCATCGGCACCGAGGTCTTGCCACGGCGCTGCTCATCCTGGTTGTCGGCCGTGCGCAGGCCCGACCAGGCGCCATCGAGCCAATCGGCCTTGTTCGGCTTGTAGGACTGGCCGGCCTCGAACTCCTGCTCGAGATGGGCGCGCCAGTCGGCCTTCATCTTTTCGACCTCGCCCTCGGTCATGAGACCTTCGGCGATCAACCGTTCGGAATAGAGCTGGACCACCGTCTTGTGGGCGCGG
This sequence comes from Ensifer sp. IC3342, assembly GCF_020193655.1. Taxonomy (GTDB): domain Bacteria; phylum Pseudomonadota; class Alphaproteobacteria; order Rhizobiales; family Rhizobiaceae; genus Sinorhizobium. The sequence continues at coordinate 12,762 of NZ_JADYVE010000013.1, read as the reverse complement.
ATGGCCTTGTACATCTTCGGCTGCGTGAATGCCGGCTCGTCGCCCTCGTTGTGGCCGAAGCGGCGATAGCAGAACATGTCGACGACGACCGGCTTGTGGAACTTCATCCGGAACTCGGTCGCGACCTTGGCCGCGTAGACGACGGCTTCCGGGTCATCGCCGTTCACATGGAAGATCGGCGCTTCGATCATCTTCGCCACGTCCGACGGATAGGGCGAGGAGCGCGAGAAGGCCGGGTTCGTGGTGAAGCCGATCTGGTTGTTGATGATGAAGTGCACGGTGCCAGCAACGCGGTGGCCGCGCAGGCCAGAGAGGCCGAGGATTTCTGCGATGACGCCCTGGCCGGCAAAGGCCGCGTCACCATGCAGCAGAAGCGGCATGACCTTGACGCGTTCGCGCAGCGGAATGATGTCGCCCTCGAACACGGTCGCCATCTGATCCTGCTTGGCGCGTGCCTTGCCCATGACGACAGGGTTGACGATCTCGAGATGCGACGGGTTCGCAGTCAGCGACAGGTGCACCTTGTTGCCGTCGAATTCGCGGTCGGACGAAGCGCCAAGGTGATATTTGACGTCGCCGGAACCTTCCACGTCATCTGGCGCATAGGAGCCGCCCTTGAACTCGTGAAAGATGGCGCGATGCGGCTTAGCCATCACCTGGGAAAGCACGTTCAGGCGGCCGCGGTGGGCCATGCCGAGCACGATTTCCTTGAGGCCTTCCTGGCCGCCGCGCTTGATGATCTGCTCCAGCGCCGGGATCAGCGACTCGCCGCCGTCGAGGCCGAAGCGCTTGGTGCCCTTGTACTTGACGTCGATGAACTGCTCGAAGCCCTCGGCTTCGACAAGCTTCTGCAGGATCGCCCGCTTGCCCTCGGGTGTGAATTCGACGCCCTTGTCCGGACCTTCGATACGGGCCTGGATCCAGGCCTTCTCCTCGGGGTTGGACATATGCATGAATTCGACGCCGATCGTCGAGCAATAGGTCCGCTCGAGGATCTCGACCATTTCGCGCACGGTCGCGTATTCGAGGCCGAGCACGTTGTCGATGAAGATCTTGCGGTCGAGGTCCTTCTCTTCGAAGCCGTAGGTCTTTGGCGAGAGCTCTTCGTAGTCCTCGACCGGGTCGGCAAGGCCGAGCGGATCCAGCTTGGCATGCAGATGGCCGCGCATGCGGTAGGCGCGGATCATCATGATTGCGCGGACGGAATCGCGCGTCGACTGATGAACCTCCGCTTCGCTGACCGGGACACCGGTGACGGCGGCAGCTTCCTCGACCTTGGCCTTGACCTTCTTTTCGATGACTTTCTCAACGACGCCCCAGTCGCCGTCGAGCGCGGACACGAGTTCGCCGTTTGCAGCGATCGGCCAGTTGCTTTTCTTCCAGGAGGCGCCCTTGGCGGCCTTCACAACGTCTTCGGGCCGGTCGGCGAGCGCCTTGAAGAAGGATTGCCATTCGGACGAAACGGAGGACGGATCCGCTTCGTAACGCGCATAGAGCTGCTCGATATAAGCAGCATTGGCGCCATCCAGAAACGATGTGAGCTGGAATTGCTCGTTGGCCTCTTGCCTTGTCATGGTCTTTCGCGAACCCCTGGTTCGCCTCCTGACTGAAGTTGGGATGCCGGGTCTTCCCGGTCGTTCATGTTTATTTGGCGCCTTTTACTGCACCAAGCTTGCGTCATTAATTGGTCGGGCGGGGCCGGCAGACTGCGCCGGCTCCGAGCTCGCTATCGGAACGTCAGCCCTTCAGGACTTCGACCAGCGTCTTGCCGAGGCGCGCCGGCGACGGTGAGACGCGGATACCGGCCGATTCCATGGCCGCGATCTTGTCTTCCGCACCGCCCTTGCCTCCGGAGATAACCGCGCCGGCATGGCCCATGGTGCGGCCGGGAGGGGCCGTACGGCCGGCGATGAAGCCGACCATCGGCTTCTTGCGGCCGCGCTTGGCTTCGTCCTTCAGGAACTGCGCCGCGTCCTCTTCGGCCGAACCGCCGATCTCACCGATCATGATGATCGACTTGGTTTCGTCGTCGGCGAGGAACATTTCCAAGACGTCGATGAACTCGGTACCCTTGACCGGGTCGCCGCCGATGCCGACGGCGGTCGTCTGGCCGAGTCCTTCGTTGGTGGTCTGGAAGACGGCTTCGTAGGTCAACGTTCCCGAACGCGACAACACGCCGACCGAGCCCTTGCGGAAGATGTTGCCCGGCATGATGCCGATCTTGCATTCGTTCGGCGTGAGCACGCCCGGGCAGTTCGGGCCGATGAGACGCGAGGAGGATTTCTCCAGGCGTGCCTTGACCTTCACCATGTCGGCGACCGGGATGCCTTCGGTGATGCAGACGATCAGCGGAATTTCCGCATCGATCGCCTCAATGATCGCGGCGGCAGCGCCTGCCGGCGGAACATAGATGACCGATGCATTGGCGCCGGTCGCGTCACGGCCTTCGGCAACGGACGCGAAGATCGGGAGCTGCTCGCCCTTGGCGCCGGTCCAGGTTTCGCCACCCTTCTTCGGGTGGATGCCGCCGACCATCTTCGTGCCGTTGTAGGCAAGCGCCTGCTCGGTGTGGAAGGTGCCGGTCTTGCCGGTCAGACCCTGGACGAGGACCTTGGTGTCTTTGTTGATCAGGATGGACATGAAACCTCAGGCTCCCTTGACGGCTGCAACGATCTTCTGGGCGGCATCGTCCAGATCATCGGCGGAGATGACGTTGAGGCCCGATTCGTTGATGATCTTCTTGCCAAGCTCGACATTCGTGCCTTCGAGGCGAACGACGAGCGGCACCTTGAGGCCGACTTCCTTGACGGCGGCGAGCACGCCTTCGGCGATGACGTCGCACTTCATGATGCCGCCGAAGATGTTGACGAGAATGCCCTTCACGGCCGGATCTGCAGTGATGATCTTAAAGGCATGCGTCACCTTCTCCTTCGAAGCGCCGCCACCGACGTCGAGGAAGTTGGCCGGTTCCGCGCCGTAGAGCTTGATGATGTCCATGGTCGCCATGGCAAGGCCGGCGCCATTGACCATGCAGCCGATGTTGCCGTCGAGCGCGACATAGGCGAGGTCGTGCTTGGAGGCCTCGATCTCCTTTTCGTCCTCTTCCGTGGTGTCGCGCAGCGCGACCACGTCCTCGTGGCGGAAGAGCGCGTTGCCGTCGAAGGAGACCTTGGCGTCCAGCACGCGCATGCGGCCGTTCTTCATGACGATCAGCGGGTTGACCTCGAGCAGGCTCATGTCCTTCTCGACAAAGGCCTTGTAGAGGATCGGGAAGAGCTTTTCAGCATCGGCCCGCGCCTCGCCTTCGAGCTTCAGCGCGTCGGCGAGCGTCTTCAGGTTTTCGGCGGTGACGCCCTTGTCCGGGTCGATCGCGACAGTGACGATCTTCTCCGGCGTATGTTCGGCAACCGCCTCGATGTCCATGCCACCCTCGGTCGAAACCACGAAGGCAACCTGGCCGACCGAGCGATCGACGAGGATCGAAAGATAGAGTTCGCGGTCGATGTCGGCACCGTCCTCGATATAGAGACGGTTGACCTGCTTGCCGGCCGGGCCGGTCTGCTTGGTCACCAGAGTGTTGCCAAGCATCTCCTTGGCATTGGCGACGACCTCGTCTACGGACTTCGCGAGCCGCACGCCACCCTTGGCGTCGGGGCCGAGTTCCTTGAACTTGCCCTTGCCGCGACCACCAGCGTGGATCTGGCTCTTCACCACGTAGAGCGGTCCCGGCAGCTTCTTCGCAGCGGCTTCCGCTTCGTCGGCGGAGAAGATCGCGACGCCTTCGGCGACCGGCGCGCCATAGCTCTTCAGGAGAGCCTTGGCCTGATATTCATGAATGTTCATGGAGTTGTTCCTGTCTGATTGGCCGGATGGCGGTTACTTCAGGCTGGGTGCGATGCTGATGCAAGCCTCGCAAAGGCCTGCGACCGCCGCCACCGACTTGTCGAAGGCTTCCTTCTCGCTCTTGTTGAGGTCGATCTCGATGATGCGCTCGACGCCGCCGGCGCCGATGATCGTCGGCACGCCGACATACATATCCTTGACGCCGTACTGACCGGAAAGATGGGCCGCGCAGGGAAGTACGCGCTTCTTGTCCTTGAGATAGGCTTCCGCCATCTCGATCGCGGAAGCAGCCGGCGCGTAATAGGCCGAGCCGGTCTTCAACAGGCCGACGATCTCGGCGCCGCCGTCACGGGTGCGCTGGATGATTTCTTCGAGGCGGTCCTTGGTGACCCAGCCCATCTGCACGAGATCGGTCAGCGGAATGCCGGCTACGGTCGAGTAACGGGCAAGCGGCACCATCGTGTCGCCGTGGCCGCCGAGCACGAAAGCCGTGATGTCCTGGACGGACACGTTGAATTCCTGGCTGAGGAAGAGGCGGAAGCGCGAGGAGTCGAGAACGCCGGCCATACCGACGACCTTGTTCTTCGGCAGGCCGGAGAATTTCTGCAGCGCCCACACCATGGCGTCGAGCGGGTTGGTGATGCAGATGACGAATGCGTTCGGCGCATATTTCTTGATGCCGGCGCCGACCTGCTCCATCACTTTCAGGTTGATGCCGAGCAGGTCATCGCGGCTCATGCCCGGCTTGCGCGGCACGCCGGCGGTGACGATGCAGACATCGGCGCCTTCGATGGCAGAATAGTCGCTCGCGCCCGTGAGCGATGCATCGAAACCTTCGACCGGGGACGACTGTGCGATATCGAGGCCCTTGCCCTGAGGAATGCCGTCGGCAATGTCGAACAGGACAATGTCGCCCAGTTCCTTCAGGCCGGCGAGATGCGCCAGCGTGCCACCAATCATCCCTGAGCCGATAAGTGCGATCTTGTTGCGCGCCATGAAAGTGCTTCCTTTGTGATCCCAAAATCATCGAGGCCTGAAACGCGGCAAACGCCAAACCTTCGCGGAAAGCCCTTAAACGGCAAATGGTAAAATATCAATGCATACTTTTCGATAGAGCAAATTCAATCGGTTAGATGATAAAATTCTTACGTAAACGTAAGATAATGTGTCACGGTTGCGTCATCAAACGGCCGTTCTCGCCGGATGTTGCGCCGCATATTCCTCGCTCTGCATCTCGATCAGGCGCGACACGGTGCGGTCGAACTCGAAGCCTTCGGTGCCTTTTTTTGCGGTCAGCAGGTGCTGCGGCTCGGCCGCGGCAGAGGCGAACAGGCGGGCGCCCTGGTCGTAGAGGGCGTCGACGAGGATGATGAATCGCTTGGTCTCATTGCGCAGATGCGGCCCCAGATGCGGGACATGGTCGAGGAAAATCGTGCTGTATTGCGTCAGGATGGCGAGATAGTCAGCGGCACCAAGCGGCTGCGCGCAAAGGTCGGCAAAAGCAAACCGGGCGCTTCGGCCGGACGCCGACGGCACGTAGATCTTGCGCCCCTTGCGGCTGATCTCCGCCGGTGCTTCCGGTGCCCCGCCGGTCTCGACGTACCAGGCGCGCGCCATCGCCGCCTCCGCCTCCGGGCCGAGCGGTGAAAGCCAGACCGGATTTCCGTCGGTCTTCTGCAGGCGGTAATCCGTCTCGGTGTCGAGCGATACGATCTCGGTGTTCGCCTTCAGAAGATCGATGAAGGGGAGAAAAAGGCCACGATTGAGGCCGTCGCGATAAAGATCGTTCGGCTCGACGTTCGAGGTCGCGACGAGGACGCATCCCTTGGCGAAGAGTTCGCCGAAGAGGCGCGCCAGAATCATCGCATCGGCGATGTCGGTGACCGAGAATTCATCGAAGCACAGGAGCCGGGCCTCGCCAAAGAGCTCGGAGGCCACCGGCGGGATCGGGTCGGCCTGTTTCGTCTCGCCATTCTTGAGTTTCTGGCGATGCTTGTAGATGCGCTCGTGCACATCCGCCATGAACTCGTGGAAATGCGCCCGACGCTTGCGCTGGATCGGCACCGCGTCGAAGAACATATCCATCAACATTGTCTTGCCGCGGCCGACACCGCCATGGATGTAGAGGCCCTTGACCGAAGCTTGTTCCTTCTTGCGCGAGGCAAAGAGCCAGCCGAGCGCATTGGACTTGCGCGACGGCCTGCTGGCAAGCAGCTCCGTAGTCAGGTGGTCGAGACGCCGCGCGATCGCAATTTGCGCCGGATCGCGCTGTCGTTCGCCGGTGGTAACGAGCGTTTCAAGCTTGTGAAGAATGCTGTCGTCCGGGTTGAGCACGCGGCACCCAAGGTGAGCAAGGAGCAATTTCGGCGAGAGGCGCGGGACGGGCAAGACTGCTCACACGTCCTCGTCCCGCGTCGCATCCGGCTGAGCGCCGGGTGTCGGTGGCGATCAGCGGCTAAGGCTGACCGGCTGTCCGCTGTTGGTCGAACCGTCGAAGCGCGCGTCTGCAGTCTTGTAGAGGCGCGCGATCGGATTGCCGCCCCGGTCCTTGAGCACCACCTGCTTGCCGGCGACTTCCCAGGAGCCCATCGTCGTCAGTTCGCCGGCGCAGCCGCGCGTACCGCCGCGCGATCCGCTGCCGAGGTTCGTCAGCGTCAGGAACATGTCGCAGGAGCTGCCGGCGCTCGACACGCGCCAATTGCCGACCATCGATTCCTTCGTCACGTCGAGCGCGTTTGGAGCGGCCGCGACTTGCGTGCCGGCCGGCCCGCCGCCGGGAGCTGCGGTGCCGGCGGTGGGCGCCGCCGGGAACTGCGAGGTGTTGGTCGTCGGATCCGGGAGCTGGCTCGACGAGACCGTCGGAACGGGCTGCGCCTGCAGCGGAGCAGGTGAAACATCCTGAGAACCGAAACCACCCATGGATGTCCGCTGGCATCCGGTCAGCGCAAGCACAACCGCCAGCCCCGCCGCCGCATGAAAAACCCGCATGTCTCTTACCCCCAATATCTTCGTCGAACCATGATGCAACGCGATAATAATGGCCGAACTACAGCAAATCCACCTGACAAATCAAGGGAAGGCATTTCAGCAGTACCTGTTGCACGATTGAAACGCCGGGTGGAACGGGTGCGCTCCGCATCCGTCCGATATGAAAAATCGGCAAGGCCGGGCGGCGCGAATACAATCAGTGATTGACACCGGCGTAGGCACGGTCGCCCCAGAGCGCCTCGACCGTCCGGTTCCTGCCGCAGCCGTTCCTGTAGTACCAGTAGCGAATCGGGTTTCGTGCGCCGAAGTCCTGATGATAGTCCTCGGCCGGCCAGAATTTTGCAGCACCCTCGACCGGCGTGACGATCGGCTTCCCGAGTTCGGCCTCAGCCTTGATCTTTCCGGCCTTCGCGTCCATCGCCTGCCGCTCATCAAGCGCGTAGATCGCGGTCGTGTAGGCAAAGCCGCGATCGCAGAACTGGCCGCCACCATCCGTCGGGTCGGTCGTGTGGAACAGCACCGAGACGAGCATCGAATAGGAAACCCTGTCCGGATCGAACTTGATGCGGACCACTTCGCGATGGCCGCCACTCGCGTAGTCCTCATAGGTCGGATTGGCGCTCTTGCCGCCGGCATAGCCTGAAATCGTCTCGAGAACGCCGGGCACGCCGTCGAAATCGGTCTCGACGCACCAGAAACAGCCGCCGGCAAACAGCGCAAACTGCGGCTCGGCCGCCCGCGCCGGCAAGGACAGCAAGCAACCGGCGGCAAGTGCAAACAGCAAACGATTCATCGCAATCTCCGATCCCCAACATAAAGCTATGAGGACCGCCGAAAGTTTCAAAATCAAATGCCGACACGGGGCCGTGAAGTTCGTGAAATACACAAACGGCGGGCCAGAAAGCCCGCCGTCGAAGCCGACAAGTTGCCGGGGACTAATGCATGTCACCCAAAAGTGTGGGAGAACGACATGCATAAAAGCAATGACCTAAAGCGCGTCGCAGGAGTCCGATTGAACGCGACGTGCTTTAGACCCTGCGCTCGACCAGCATTTTCTTGATTTCGCCGATCGCCTTGGCCGGATTGAGCCCCTTTGGACAGGCCTGAGCGCAGTTCATGATCGTGTGGCAGCGGTAGAGCCGGAACGGATCCTCGAGATTGTCGAGCCGCTCGCCGGTCGCCTCGTCGCGGCTATCGATCAGCCAGCGATAGGCCTGCAGGAGAACAGCCGGGCCGAGATAGCGATCGCCGTTCCACCAGTAGCTCGGACAGGAGGTCGAGCAGCAGGCGCAAAGGATGCATTCGTAGAGGCCGTCGAGCTTCTGCCGGTCCTCATGGCTCTGCTTCCATTCCTTGGCCGGCGTCGGCGAAACCGTCTTCAGCCAGGGCTCGATCGAGCGGTGCTGGGCATAGAAATTGGTGAGATCCGGCACCAGATCCTTGACCACCGGCATATGCGGCAGCGGATAGATCTTCACCGTTCCCTTGATCTCGTCCATGCCCTTGGTGCAGGCGAGCGTATTGGTGCCGTCGATGTTCATCGCGCAGGAGCCGCAGATGCCCTCGCGACAGGAGCGGCGAAGCGTCAGCGTCGGATCGATCTTGTTCTTGATGTAGAGCAGGCCGTCGAGCACCATCGGACCGCAGTCGTCGATGTCGATGTAGTAGGTGTCGACGCGCGGGTTCTTGCCGTCGTCCGGATTCCAGCGATAGACGCGGTATTCACGCAGGTTCGTCGCGCCGACCGGCTTCGGCCAGACCTTGCCTTCGGTGATCTGCGAGTTCTTGGGGAGAGCGAGTTCAACCATGTCCTGTTTTCCTCGAGATCAGTACACGCGCGCCTTCGGGGCGATCTTCATTGGATCGATGCCCTCGGCGATCAGGTCGGTATGAACCGGGCGGTAGTCGAGCCGGACATCGCCGGCCTCGTTAACCCAAGCAAGCGTATGCTTGCGCCAGTTGACGTCGTCGCGCCCCCCCAACGGGCCCTCGGTGTAATCCTCGCGCGCATGTGAACCGCGGCTCTCCTTGCGCGCCTCGGCACCGTAGATGGTCGTGATGGCATTGGCCATCAGGTTTTCCAGCTCCAGCGTTTCGACAAGGTCGGAGTTCCAGATCATTGAGCGGTCGGTGACCTTGACGTCGGGAAGTTCCTTCCAGATTTCCGAGAGGCGGCGGCAACCGGATTCGAGCGATTCCTGGGTGCGGAAAACGGCGGCATCCTCCTGCATGGCGCGCTGCATCTTCTCGCGCAGAACCGCCGTCGGCGTCCGGCCGTTGGCATGACGCAGGCGGTCGAACCGCTCGACGATGCGGTCGCAGGCAGCCGTGTTGAGCGCCGGAATTGAGTCCTGGCGGTCGATGATCTGGCCGGCGCGGATCGCCGCGGCGCGGCCGAAGACGACGAGGTCGATCAGAGAGTTGGAGCCAAGGCGGTTGGCGCCGTGAACCGAGGCGCAGCCCGCTTCGCCGACCGCCATCAGGCCGGGCGCAATGCGCTCGGGGTTCTCGCCGTCGGCGTTCAGGACCTCACCCCAATAGTTGGTGGGAATGCCGCCCATGTTGTAGTGGACGGTCGGCAGCACCGGGATCGGCTCGCGGGTGACGTCAACGCCGGCGAAGATCTTCGCGCTCTCGGAAATGCCCGGCAGACGTTCGTGCAGCACGGCCGGATCGAGATGGTCGAGATGCAGGAAGATGTGATCCTTGTTCTTGCCGACGCCGCGGCCCTCCCGGATTTCCAGCGTCATGCAGCGCGAGACGACGTCGCGCGAGGCGAGGTCCTTGGCGGACGGTGCATAACGCTCCATGAAGCGCTCGCCCTCCGAATTGACGAGATAACCGCCTTCGCCGCGCGCGCCTTCGGTGATCAGACAGCCGGAGCCGTAGATGCCGGTCGGGTGGAACTGCACGAACTCCATATCCTGGAGCGGCAGGCCAGCGCGGGCGATCATGCCGCCGCCGTCGCCGGTGCAGGTGTGCGCCGAGGTCGCCGAGAAATAGGCGCGGCCGTAACCGCCGGTCGCCAGCACCACCATCTTCGCCGAGAAGCGGTGGATCGTGCCGTCATCGAGGTTCCAGGCGACGACGCCGGTGCAGCGCCCGTCGTCAGACATGATCAGGTCGATGGCGAAATATTCGATGAAGAATTCGGCGTTGTTCCGGAGCGACTGACCGTAGAGCGTGTGCAGGATCGCATGGCCGGTGCGGTCGGCAACCGCGCAGGTGCGCTGCACCGGCGGGCCTTCGCCGTAATTCTGCATGTGGCCCCCGAAGGGGCGCTGATAGATCTTGCCTTCCTCGTTGCGCGAGAACGGCACGCCGTAGTGCTCGAGCTCATAGACCGCCTTCGGCGCTTCCATGGTGAGATACTGCATGGCGTCGACGTCGCCGAGCCAGTCGGACCCCTTGACCGTGTCATAGAGATGCCACTGCCAGCTGTCGGGCGTCATGTTCTGCAGCGATGCGGCGATGCCGCCCTGGGCCGCGACGGTGTGCGAGCGCGTCGGGAAAACCTTGGTGATGCAGGCCGTTCTCAGCCCCTGTTCGGCCATGCCCAGGGTCGCGCGCAGGCCCGCGCCGCCGGCGCCGACGACGACCACGTCGAAGGCGTGGTCGACATATTGGTAAGCCCTGCCGTTTGCAGCGGGTGAACTGATCGATGCCATGGCGAAATTACCCTGCAAAAGCGATCTTCAGGATGGCGAAAAGACAGAGCCCGCCGACCGCGATCGCGAAAAATGTGTTGAGCATGAGAAGAGCGATCTTGAGGCCTTCCGCATGCACGTAGTCCTCGATGATCACCTGCATGCCGATCCGCATGTGGGTAAGACCGGAAAGGAGAACGAGACCCATGATCACCGCGACGAAAGGATTGGATAGCGCCGCGACGACCTCCGCATGGGGAGCGCCAGCATAGCGGGCCACGAAGAAAGCGAAGAAGATGAGCAGCGGAATGTTGGAGACAGCCGTCAGACGCTGGCGCCAGAAATGATCTGTCCCCTCCTTTGCGGAGCCGAGGCCGCGAACCTTGGCGAGAGGTGTGCGCATATCCATGTCGTATTCCCTCAGTACCGAACCAGATAGCCGATCACCCAGATCAGCAACGTCAGGGAAACCGATCCGATGATCGTCGCCTTGGCCATCTTCGTCGCGAAATGCTTCTCGTAGCCGTAGCCGAGGTCCCAAATGAAGTGGCGGATGCCGCCGAGCATGTGGTGGACAAGGGCCCAGGTGTAGCCGAAGAGGACGAGCTTGCCGATCCACGTGCCGAACAGCCAGCTGACCCAATCGTAATAGGCGGCACCCGAGGCTGCGGCAATCAGCCACCAGGCCACGAGGATCGTGCCGAAATAAAGGGCGCCGCCGGTAATGCGATGCACAATCGACATCACCATGGTGGGGATGGGTTTGTAGATTTGAAGATGCGGCGAGAGTGGCCGGCTTCTTGTGACATTCGTCATCGGAACCTCACGGTGTGACCGGATTGCCGCGCCCCAAAGAAACTGGACCGCCTTAGTCCGGTATCGCACACGATTGTGCGCAATTCAGTCATTCGGACCTTTAATCACCCTAAGCCGTAACGACAAGTATCCTTGCAGTGCAAAACAAATAAAATCGATTAGACGAAAAACGGCATTTTTGGGCCCCGCTGAGACATGGGAGCGAATTAACGATAAGCGCGGAAAACATAAGCAAATCCGTGACATTTGCCCGCAACTGGCCCAGGATGGCATTAACGAATTGTTAAGGATGATCCGGAGGGCACGGCAGAATGAATCTGTTGCGAGTGGTCCACGCGACCAAAGTTCTAGTGCTGGCTTGCGCTCTGGCAATGCCGGTCAGTCTGCCGGCGGCAGCGGCGAACGGCGCGAGCTTTGGCGACGTTCAGACCCGCACACGCAATGTCCGGTTCAAGCACGGCTTCGGCTATCAGGGCTTTCGCAAATTTTACGGCCGTCGGTTTTTTGCCGGTCATCGGCGGCACCGTTCGGTCATGTCGGGTATCGACAACTTTCGATCGTTCAATCAGGGCTTGCCGGACGTCAACACCCGCACCCGGCACGTACAGATGAAGTATGGCCCATGGGGTTACGCGGGGCGTGGTTGGCCCCGGTACCGTAGTGTGATCGTGATCGGCGGGGGTTATGGTTTCGGCTCCTACGACGGTGTCGGGTCCTACGGCGGCGACAACTTTCCATCGGTCACGCCCGGCATCGGAACCTATGCCGGCGGCATCTCCGCCTTTCGGCAGGAGGGGAACGGCATCTATTTCAGCCAATACGGCAACTACAGCGATTACGCAGGGGGTGCGGTCGACCCCGCACCGCCGCCGAAGCGCGCGAAGATCATCGTCGTCTCGCCGCAACCGAACGACCGCGTCTGCGCGTGGGAACGCGGCGTCTGCGTCATCCGGCCGTAGGCGAAATGAGGCGGCACGGGCCTGTCAGCCGAAGCTGTCGGTCGGCTCGAAGCGCCAGACGGTCGTGCGCTTCACCTCGCTGTCTTCGAGCGCCCGCGTGACCGGCACCTTGTAGGTCGCAAGCGCCGTCATCAGCTGCCGCGGGCAATAGGCACGTCCCGGATCTCCGACAAGCACCGACGCCCCCGCCTTTGCCAACGCGGCAAACCAGGGGCGGAGCAGATCTGCGAATCCCTTGTCGTAGAAGACGTCACCGGCGAGATAGACATCGGCGACCTTCCTCTCGCCGATGATGTTCCGATCGCTGAACGCGATTTCGACCCCGTTCAACTCCGCATTCAGCCGTACCGCCGTTTCCGCCCAGGGATCGATGTCGACGGCAAGGACTGAGGAGGCACCCGCCTTCATCGCCGCAATCGCGACGAGGCCGGAGCCGGAGGCGAAATCGACGACGCGGCGGCCGCGCACGGTTTCCGGGTGATCGAGGACATAACGCGCAAGCCCCTGCC
>NZ_JADYVE010000012.1 GCF_020193655.1 Ensifer sp. IC3342 | reverse complement strand
GACATGATTTACGGACCCGTCTTCTACCGGCTGCTCGTCGGGCATCGCTCACTTGACACGAGCTTTGCCGACAGCATCGTCGCGATCGCCCTGGAAGCAGTGGCAGCGCCCGCAGATAGGTAGAAAACGAGAGCGGAATCAAGCCTATCGGCCAGTAGAGCTGTCCAGCCGCCCGTCAACAACGCGTGTGGTATGTCGTCATACTTGTAGGTAAATCGGCCCAGGACAAAGGAAACGAACCTCAATTGAGCTTGAAATGTGAACCCCAAGTAAACCTTACGGAATGCCGCCGTGGACTTGAGGTTGACGACCCTCGGAAGAAAATCTCCGTTACGCAAATGGCCATCGGATCATTTTAACTCGCTGGCGAAGGTGGGATTCGCCGCGAGGTCAGCAGTGCTCGCCGGGTTGCGGGCACAGGCATATCCGTTGAAAGTTCCCCGAGATCATTGTCCGACATGGGCCGCATAGCAGCCGCCATATGTTCGAGCGTCGAACTTCCGCTTCCGGTCGTTTGACGGTGAGCGCTGGATGACTTGGGTCTGCCTCCTCTCCGGGCGTTGGCCGACGCAGAGCCAGCCACCATCTTTGTTACCACTGCAAAGCGAGGTAGCGCGCTCTCAACCCAGCGGCGTGGCCACAAAAAACAATGCAGTTTGAGGATACCCACCCGCGGGCGCTTCGGGTAGCGTGTGCCTCAAGGTTAGGAGGACACATGGGCCTGTCAGACATTTTCGGTCGGCTGATCGCAGTGATCGGCGCCGTAGTAATCTTTCTGCGGCGCCAGGAAGGCGATTCTCTGGAACCGGCCTATGGCAGCGAACCGAAAATCCCGCGAGCCAAGCCGCAGGGCATTCCGACCCTGAAAATGCCGACAGCCAAGGGATGGTCAGCGGAGCAAGTGCCGACTGCGGCGGCCGGGCTCAAGGTGAACGCATTCGCGGCCGGACTCAAACATCCCCGTTGGATTCACGTGTTGCCGAATGGCGATGTACTGGTCGCCGAGGCACTGAGCGAGCCGGGGGGCATCAAATCGGCCTTCGACTACGCCATGTTCAGCACGATGAAGCGTGCCGCCGCAGTGGGCGCAAGTCCGAACCGCATCACGCTGTTGCGGGATGCGGATGGCGACGGTGTGGCCGAGATACGCACGGCATTTCTCGAGGGACTCAATCAGCCGTTCGGCATGGCGTTGCTCGGCGATAGGTTGTACGTCGGCAACACAGACGGGGTGGTTGCGTTCCCGTATGAAACGGGCGACACGCGTATCAGCGCGACAGGGCGAAAGCTTACGGACTTCAAGGCCGGCGGGCATTGGACGCGGAGCCTGCTTGCGAGCCGCGATGGACGAAAGCTTTTCATCGGCGTCGGTTCGCTCAGCAACATAGGCGAGCGCGGCATGGCGGCAGAGGAAGGACGGGCCGCCATCCACGAGCTTGACCTCGAGAGTGGTGAGCGCCGCATATTTGCCTCCGGCCTGCGCAACCCGGTGGGCATGGCGTGGGAGCCGACGACAGATGCACTCTGGACGGTGGTTAATGAGCGCGACGGCCTGGGCGACGAGACGCCTCCCGACTATCTGACATCAGTGCGCGACCTCGGCTTCTACGGATGGCCCTATTGCTACTGGGGGCAGATCGTGGACGACCGGGTGCCGCAGGACCCGGCGATGGTCGCGACCGCCATAACGCCGGACTATGCATTGGGCGGGCACACTGCATCGCTCGGGCTTTGCTGGCTTCCCGCAGGCACTCTGCCCGGCTTCCCGGACGGTATGGTCGTCGGGCAGCATGGCTCCTGGAACCGCAGCACGTTGCGCGGCTACAAGGTTGTCTTCGTGCCGTTCGTGAATGGACGTCCAGCCGGGCCGCCGCGCGACATTCTGAGCGGGTTCCTTTCGCCTGACGAGCGGGCGTCCTATGGTCGGCCGGTTGGAGTTGCCATCGGCCCGGACGGCTCCCTGTTGGTGGCGGACGATGTCGGCGATGTGATCTGGCGCGTGACAGGCGAGGCGGAGTGCGGCTGAACGCGCAGCGGCTGCCGCGCACCGCAAGGGATATGGCGTTGCACGCTACCGTAAAGTGCTGATGGCCCATGGCGCCCCGATCACCGACGGCGGACAGGCGTTTCTCGGTCGCGCATTTCCCTGGCTGACCGACCTGTAAAACTCCCCAACCTGTGGACTGAATCGACCGATGTCGGCGTCGCGGGGGATAGGGCCGAAGACCTGCTTCGATCCGTTGAGGTCATTGGAAAACGGTGCAGGAAGGCTCGATTCAGCCTCGTTGCAGCCAATCGGTTGATCGCAAAAACGAGCCTCCTGCCGGCGATGACCGTTCATCCTTGCCTCAAGGCAGTTCAAAACCGAATGCCATCCTTAGCTCAGCTTCGCCCAAGCGGCTGCGCGCCGGCGAAGCCTGATAAAGAGCGCGACCGAGGCGAAACTAAAGCCGAGCAGGCTCACGCCGCCCCAAAAGCCGTAGCTCCACGCAGCGACGGCAAGCGCCGATCCAGCCGCTCCCCCGAGGAACATGCTCGTCATGAAGATGGTATTGAGGCGGCTACGGGCCTGCGGATCGAGAGCGTAAATAATGTGCTGATTGGAAATCAAAGCTATCTGGATGCCGACATCGAGGACGATGACGCCGATGAGAAGTCCTGGTATCGAGGCCCAAAGACCGAGCACTCCCCACGCAAACAGTGTCAGTGCGGCTCCCAGCCCAACGACCGAATGCGGGCCACGCCGGTCGGCTAGCCGCCCAGCCACGGGCGCGGCAAGCACGCCGACTGCACCAACAATGCCGAACAGCCCGGCTGCATCTGCGCCGAGATTGAACTGGGGCGTTGCGAGGTAAAGCGCGAGGATGGTCCAGAAAGAAGTGAAGGAGGCAAAAAGCGTCGCCTGCATGCTCGAAGCCACCCGCAAATCAGGATGACGCTTCCACAAGCCGACGAGCGATCGAAGCGCCGCGCGGTAGGACAAGCCGGAAAGCGGCCTGAAGTCCGGCAGAGCTATGTACATCATGGCTGCGCCGACAAGCGCGAGCGGCGCGCTTACCCAGAACATGTCGCGCCAGCCGAAGTGCTCACCTACGAAACCGGACACCGTGCGGCTGAGGAGAATGCCGGAAAGGACGCCGGCCATGACCGTGCCGATCGCGGCGCCGCGCCGCTCGGGCGAGGCAAGCGCCGCAGCCACGGGGACGATCTGCTGGGCAACGGTGGCGCTTGACCCTAGGAGTACCGAGGCAGCGACCAGGAGGGTAGCGGTTGGCGCGATAGCGGCGAGGACCGATGCCACTGCCAGAGCAAGGAACAGCCCAATGATAAGCCGCCGCCGGTGTACAATGTCCCCGAGCGGCAACAGGAGAGACAGGCCGAAGGCATAGCCGAGCTGGGTGGCGGTCGGAACGATGCTAATCGCGGATTGCTCCGAGAACTCCGCTTCAATCAGGCCGAGGATTGGCTGATTGTAATAGATGTTCGCGACTGCAATGCCGCTGGCAGCGGCCATGGCGTAGAGGCGTAGTTCGGATCGAGAGCCGAGGTGCTTCTCATTGAACACGTTCATGCTTGATGCTCTTTCCCGCTGATGAAAACTGTGCTGAGGCTAATATTTTATCGGAATCTGTGTTAGATATCGGCAGTGTCATGCTGGAATATCGAAAACTGATATAATGAACATTGATGACGTTGCTGTGTTCACCGTCGCGGCGGGTGCCGGAAGCCTTTCGGAGGCTGCCCGCCGCCTCGGCCTTACACCGATGATCGCGACCCGGCGGCTCGCTTCGCTGGAGCGTTCGCTTGGCGTGAGGCTCATGCACCGCACGACGAGATCGCTATCGCTCACGCCCGAAGGAGAGAGCTTCCTCGCTTATGCGCAGGCTCTCGTCGAAACGGAGCAACAAGCGCTCGCCCGTCTGCGCGGCGAGGACAAGGGGGCGGCCGGGCTCTTGCGCGTGTCGGCCCCCGTGGCTTTTTCGATCAAGGTGATCGCGCCGCTTATCCCCCCGCTTCTGGACACGAATCCAGAGCTTAGGATTTCCCTCGACATGAGCGACAGCATGCCCGACCTGGTGTCCTCGGGAACTGATCTCGCAATCCGCATCGCGCGGCTGAAGGACAGCAGCCTGATCGCCAAGAAGCTGGCGAACAACCCGCGCTCTCTTGTCGCCTCGCCGGCCTATCTCGAGAAATACGGCACGCCGCGCATGGCTGGCGACCTTGCGAATCACCATTGCCTGCCTCTCTACGGAGTGACGCACTGGACGGTCCTGAGCGCCGGGGTTGAGACTTCGTTGCGTCTCCAGAGCCGCTTTTCATCCACGAGCATCGAGGGCTGCCATGCGGCTTGCCTCGCGGGCGCGGGAATCGCGCTGCTTTCGGATTGGAACATTGCCGACGACCTCAAGTCCGGTCGGTTGCTGCGCGTCACCTTGGCGGACGCAGAGCCCGAGACGCTCGCGATCTGGGCCGTTTATCCGACGAGCAGGCTTGTTCCTCCCAAGGTTCGCATTTTCATCGATGAGCTTGTGAGCGCACTCTCGGGCTTGAAGAGCTCCGGCACTTGATCTCTTGGACGGCCAAACGGTCCGCGTGCTTGCGAATACCGGTGCAGCGTCGGCTCTGCGGGGCCGGCGACGCTCAGATGGTCGCCGGCCCGCTGAATTTCTTTACGCCTTGATGAACTCAAGCAGATCCGGATTGATCACATCCGCATGGGTCGTCAGCATGCCATGCGAAAAGCCCGCATAGACTTTGAGCGTGCCGTTCTTCAGGAGCTTCACGGACAGACGCGCGGAACTGTCGATCGGCACGATCTGATCGTCGTCTCCGTGCATCACCAGCGTCGGCACCTCGACCTTCTTGAGATCCTCGGTGAAGTCGGTTTCGGAGAAGGCTTTGATGCCTTCGTAATGGGCCTTGGCGCTGCCCATCATGCCCTGCCGCCACCAGTTCTGGATCGCACCGGTCGAGACTTTTGCGTCGGGGCGGTTGAACCCATAGAAGGGACCGCTCGGCAGATCCAGGAAGAACTGAGCACGGTCCGCCGCGAGCTGGGCGCGCAGGCCGTCGAACACTTCGATCGGCAGCCCGCCGGGGTAAGCGTCCGTCTTGAGCATGATCGGCGGCACCGCGCCGACCATAACCAGCTTGGCGACACGGCCCGCACCGTGACGGGCGACATAGGCCAGCGCCTCGCCGCCGCCGGTGGAGTGGCCGATGTGGATGGCATCGCGCAAACCGAGTTGCGTCGCAAGAGCGGCGACATCCGCGGCGTAGTGGGCGATGTCGTGCCCGTCGCTGACCTGGGTCGAGCGACCGTGGCCGCGGCGGTCATGGGCAATGACGCGATAACCCTTGCTCAGGAAGTAAAGCATCTGCGCGTCCCAGTCGTCGGAGGAGAGCGGCCACCCGTGGTGGAACACGATGGGTTGCCCCGAGCCCCAATCCTTGTAGAAGATCTCGACGCCGTCTTCGGTCTTGATGAAGTTCTGGGTCATTGAACCTTTCCTTTGCTTCGGTTCGAGGTAGCGTTTTTCCCGCCGCGAAGGCGCCGGTCCATCGCGATCATGGGGCAGATACAAAGGCTTCCGGCGGGCGTTCGGAAGCGACGCGGCGCCAAAGCCGCGGATCAGAGTGTCCCGCTGTAATTCAGGGGAACCCAGTCGAAATTGTCGCTGTCCGTGCCGACGTGGCCGATGCCGGGGAACCGCGTATGGGCGCCAGCAACGAGGTATCCCTCCTTGACGGCCTCGGTGAAGGCAGCATCGCGCGCGGTTGCGGCCGCCGCCTGGTCCTCATCGAAGCCGATCGTCACGTCCGGTTCGTCGAATTGCACGACGTCACCATGGGTGATATCGCCCCAGAACACCAGTTTCTGGCCCTTGCTTTCGACGGCGATTGCGCTGTGGCCGGGAGTGTGGCCGGCACGCAAGGTTGACTTGAACCCCGGTACCGGTTCGGCCCCGTCCTCAAAGGTCTTCAGCCGGCCGGCATTGCGGTAGGGCACAAGTGCCTTAACGGCTGCAGAGAACAAGTCCTTTTTCGCCTCCGGCGCGGCGTCGCGGTTGGCGGCACTCAACCAGAAATCGGCGTCGCGCTTGTTGAGGTGGATCGTCGCATTGGGAAAGACGATCCTATCGCCCGCAACGAGGCCGCCCAGGTGATCTACGTGGGCGTGGGTGAGGATGATGTCGTCGATCTGCTCCGGCTGATAGCCCGCGGCGACGAGGTTCGGAATGAGCTTACCGAGCGTCGGTCCGAAGAAGGTACCGGTGCCAGCATCGATCATCACCAGCCGATCGTTTGTGTTGACCAGAAAGGCATTGACCGACAGCTCAACTGGCGAGTCGAGAAAAGCCTTCGAGAGCATGGCCGCGATCTGGTCTTTGGCACCAATATACAGGGTCTCGGCCGGAAACTTCGCCGTCCCATCGGAAAGCGCGGTGATCTCGAAATCGCCCAGCATCATACGGAAGTAGCCTGGGGCCCCGGTCTTGACTTGCGGCGCCTTTGCCGTCGCGCTGAGCGGCGCAAGCGTCGTTATTGCTGTCGCGCCCAGCATGAGGGACAGCATTTCCTTGAGAACCGTTCTCCGAGTGGTCATCCTTCTCTCTCCTACGCCGTTATAGGCGATGCCGACCAGGGGCAGACCATTGGCGGTAATGGCTGCTCTGCCCCCTATCCATCGCGCCCACAAAACTTTAAGGACCGCGCCCGGATCAATCTTGTCGGTTCCGTTTGTTTTTTGAATAAAAGCGCCCGCGTCGTTGCGAATGCTCGCACTCAGTTGCGACCGAGATGGGGCAGATTTATCGACAACAGATGGTTGACCACGGGCGCCTCTGGACCCCTGTGGAAGCCGCGGACTTCCTGCTGTACGTCGGCGTCGGCCTTCGAGACGCGCCGGTGCTGACGAAGGTGCTCGGCCCAGGATTCGACCATGAACCACTCGACGATTCTCTCTGGATCGGCGGCGTCCTCGGTAACGCCCCAGCCATAGGCGCCATCACGGCGACGCTCCCCGGAGAGCCTGGCGAGTGCCGTCAGAAAATCGCTCCGGTCGTTTTTATCGACCCGGTATTCGATCGTAATGAGCACGGGACCGCGGTCATGTTCGACGGGAGCAGCCGTCAGGGGTTCCGGCCAGTGGTTGGATGCGACGAGATCCGCCTCGCCCTTTGGCAGCTTGACGAAATGGAAGATGGGCCCGGCCACAGCAAGTCCGACGGCGCCGAGGACAAGGGTCGTCGGAACGCCGGCGACCTCGGCGACGGCGCCCCAGGCGAGGCTCCCGGCCGTCATCGCACCGTTGAACACCGTGAGATAGACGGCGAGCGAACGTCCCCGAACCCAATTCGGCAGGATCGATTGTGCGGCCCCGTTCAGCGTGGTGAGCGCGGTGATCCAAGCAACTCCCAGCGCAAGCAGAGCCAGAATGGCGAGCCATTGAGGCGGCGCGAAGGACAGCCCAGCCATCACGGCAGCCGTGACGAGCGCCGAACCGAGCAATAGCGCGTCCGCATTAAGCTTTGCGCGAAGTTTCGGCATCACAAGCGCACCGCCGATGGCACCGGCCCCGACCGCACCAAGCAAGACGCCGTAAAAACCGGCGTCACCGCCGAGAAGATTGCGGGCGACCAGGGGCAGAAGCGCCCAGACCGAACTCGAGAAAGCGAAGAAGGCGGCCGCCCGGAGAAGCACGACATGCAACTCGCGGCTCGCCCTCGCATAGCGCAGGCCAGCGCGGAAGGCGCCGAAGAAGCGTTCGGACAAGCCCTCGTCGAGATCGGGGGCGCGCCTCCACCAGATGAGGGCAGCGACGACGAAGATATAGCTGATGACGTCCACGCCATAGGTAAAGGCAGCGCCGAACCAGGCAAGCAGCAGGCCACCGACTGCTGGGCCGATTGCTCGGGAGATATTGATACCAAGCGAGTTGAGCGCCACGGCACCCTTGAGATCCTGCTTTCGGACGAGTTCGGGAACGATGGCCTGCCAAGTCGGGGCCATCAGCGCCGCTCCAATGCCGCCGACGAAGGTGAGGGCGATCAACGAGGTAACGGTTTGCAGCCCCATCGCGGACAGCAACATGAGGCAGATACTGGCTGCGGCCAGCAGGAGCTGAATGAAGAGTAGGAACTTGCGGCGGTCCAGAATATCCGACAGCACACCTGCGGGAATCGCGAGGAGGAAAATCGGGAGCGTCCCCGCAGCCTGCACCGCCGCGACGGCGGCGGGTGCGTTCGAGAGGTCGGTGACAAGCCATGAGCTTGCGACATCGCGGATGAAGCTGCCGGTGTTACCGACAATGGTCGCCACCCAGAGAATGGCAAAGGTTTTCTGGCGAAGCGGCGTGAACCCGCCGCCAGCCGCCGGGGTTGCAGATAGAGAACTCATGACGTCCGTCCCTTTCCGGATGCGCCATGTTCGCGCAGGTCGTGCCATGCCACCAGAGTGAACGCGCCAACGAGCCCGACATGTTCGAAGAAGCCGTTCATGGCCATTGATCGCTCCATCCCAGGCGGCAATTCCCAGAAGCGAAGCGCGACGAAGGTCGCGGCGAGCGTGAAGAGGGCAAGCGCAAGCGCGGCCGCCCAGCGGAAGATGCCGGCAAGGATGAGTGCGGACATCGAAAGCTCGAAGACGATCACGCAGACGGCGAAGACCGGGGCCGGGCGGAGGCCGAAATGGTCCATTTCGGCGAGCGCGCCGGGAAAGTCGAGTATCTTCGTCAGCGGCCCCTGGATGTAGGCCGAGCAAAGCGCCAGCAGGCCGATGAACAGGACGCGCCTGCCGACGAGGCCTGGCGGAAAGCGCGTGGTGAGATGGTTCTCGAGGGAAGATTGGCTCAGCATCTTGGCTCCTTCTCAGGCGGTCTTCGACTTAACGTGGGGCGGGGCCACTTTCATTGAATTAGCCGTTGCGGTCGGGGAATACCCCTTTGTAATAGGCGCCATGCTTCGGCCGTGGGTGGTTCACAACGACTTTCGCCCAGGGGCGGCGGGCATTGGCCGTTAATCGGGCCCCGTCATAGGCGAGAGAGGCCGATGAACTGATTAGGATTGAGACTGCCGTTATCGCGGCTGCGCAAGCGACCTTTTTCATTTTTCTGATCCTTCGGGAGCTTTGGCTGATCTTCATACGGCCCAGCACGAGCAGCCGAGCGCGCCGAAGAAGCCCTTGAGATCGGCGATCGGCAGGCGTGACGTCCAGGCTGCGGCATGGTCGTGACCATGCATACCGCAATCGCTGGAGCAACCGCAGGACGCGATCGCGGTTCGCCGAAGCGAATGCCGGCCGGCCCCTTCCGGCTCGCCCCAGGCGGCGTATCCGCCATAGGTTCTGACCGGCGACCAGTCCGGCATCGCCGGCGGCAACGGATTTTCATCGAGACTCACAAAATCGTTCGCCGCATAGACGATCCTGCCGTCAACCATCGTAAGGTCGGACGTCAGGAACGAGATCTCGTCCTCGGCGCAGGCGAAGTAGTCCTTGCTGGGAACGATCAGGTCGGCGAGTTGCCCCTTCTCGATACGTCCCTTCCTGCCTTCCTCATTGGAGAACCATTGCACCTTTTCGGTCCACATCCTGAGCGCCGTTTCCCGGTCGAGGCAATTGGCGCGCGGATAGAGCTGCATCCCGCCCACCGTCTTGCCGGTCACCAGCCAGGAAAGCGACACCCACGGGTTATAGGATGCGACGCGCGTAGCATCGGTGCCCGCGGACACATTCACGCCCTTCTCGAGCATCCGCGCGACCGGTGGCGTCGCCTCGGCGACGCCACGACCGTAGCGCTCGACAAAATATTCGCCCTGATAGGCCATGCGGTGCTGCACGGCGATGCCGCCGCCGAGTGCTGCGATCCGGTCGATGGATTGGTCGGAGATCGTCTCGGCGTGGTCGAAGAACCAGTTGATGCCGGAGAGCGGAATGTCCTGGTTCACCTTCTCGAAGACGTCGAGGGCACGGCTGATCGTCTCGTCATAGGTGGCGTGCAGACGCCAGGGCCAGCGGTTCTCGGCGAGGATGCGCACCACCTCCTCGAGCTCACCTTCCATATCCGGCGGCAAATCGGGGCGCGGCTCGCGGAAGTCCTCGAAGTCCGCGGCCGAGAAGACCAGCATCTCGCCGGCACCATTGTGGCGGAAGAAATCGTCGCCCTGCTTGTATTTGACGGATGACGTCCATTTGAGGAAGTCCTCCTTTTCCTCCTTCGGCTTCTGCGTGAAGAGATTGTACGCGAGCCTGACGGTCATCTGACCTTCATCGGCGAGCTTCTGGATGACGGCGTAGTCGTCCGGGTAGTTCTGGAAGCCGCCGCCCGCATCGATGACGCTGGTGACCCCGAGGCGATTGAGCTCGCGCATGAAGTGACGCGTCGAATTGACCTGGTACTCGAAGGGAAGCTTCGGCCCCTTGGCAAGCGTCGAGTAGAGAATGCCCGCATTCGGCTTGGCGAGCAGGAGACCCGTCGGATTGCCCTCGGCATCGCGAGTGATCTCGCCGCCGGGAGGGTTCGGCGTTTCCTTGGTAAAGCCTACAGCGCGAAGTGCGGCGGCGTTGAGCAGCGCCCGGTCGTAGAGATGCAGAAGGAACACCGGTGTCTCGGGGGCGACCGCATTGATCTCCTCGATCGTCGGCAGCCGCTTTTCGGCGAACTGGTGCTCGGTGAAGCCGCCGACGACGCGCACCCACTGCGGCGGCGGCGTGATCGCGACCTGCCGCTTCAGCATGTCCATCGCGTCGGCAAGCGAGCGCACGCCGTCCCAGCGCAGCTCCATATTGAAGTTCAGCCCGCCACGGACGACGTGGGTGTGGTTGTCGTTGAGACCAGGCAGGACGCGCTTGCCTTTGAGGTCGACGACCTTGGTGTCAGGCCCGGCAAGCGCCATGATCTCCTGATCCTGCCCAACCGCGAGGAACTTGCCGTCCTTGATGGCGACGGCCGTCGCGTTCGGATTCGTGCGGTCGAGCGTTGTCAGCAGACCGTTGTGGAAGATCAGATCAGCGCTCATTGGCTTGTCTCCTGAGGTCGAAGCGGAATTGGCGGTGCGCGCCAATGAAAACAGGTTTGGGAGCGCCAGCGCAGACGCTGCTCCGAGAAAACCGCGGCGGGTCGGCATTAGCTGATCTCCCGCGTCGGTGCCCGGTCAGGTGCAGCAGCATGAGCATGATCTGCCCCGGTCGGCAGTTCCCCGAAAAGATGGGGGATGCAGCGGCTACCGAACCAGGAAACGGTGACCGGATTGCCCGACATCAGGCGCTTGACGAGAGGCACCGCCTGTTCGCCGACGAGGATCCCCAAGAGCCCCACCAGCGCAACCACCGGCGGAGCCGGGGAGCGAACGTTGAGCAGGCTGTAGATTACGCCGACGAGAAGGCCGGCCCCGAGCGAGAGGAGATACATCTTCATCGTCAATCCCTTTAACGAATGGTCGTCGCCGCTCCGACCGCGGGGGCGCGGCCGGAGCGGGTGCTCGGCTGAGCAGGTCCCCTGGATGTCAGTGGCCTTCGGAAGCGCCAAACATGGTCTTGGCGTAGATGATGCCGAGGCCATAGGCGCCACCGAACTTCTTGGCGATGCCCGTCGTCATGTCATAGGTCTCGGTGCGGGCCCAGTCGCGCTGCAGTTCGAGCATGTACTGGAGCGCCGTCATCGGCCGGACGCCGGCCTGCACCATGCGGTCCATCGCGCGCTCGTGCGCCTCGTCGGACACGTCGCCACAGGCGTCGGCGATCACATAGACCTCGAAGCCTTGATCGAGCGCCGACAGGGTCGGACCGACAATGCAGACCGATGTCCAAAGCCCACAGAACACAAGGCGCTTCTTACCGATGCGGTTGACCTCTTCGATCACCCCTGCGTCCTCCCAGGTATTCATTGAGGTGCGGTCGAGGAGCGGCTGTCCGGGGAAGGCATCGGTGATCTCAGCGAACATGGGCCCGGAGAAGCTCTTTTCCGCAACCGTCGTCAGAATCGTGGGGACCTTGAAACCGGCAGCCGCGTTTGCGACCAGCGCCGCATTGTTGCGCAATTGCACAGCGTCAATCGACTTTGTCGCAAACGACATTTGCGATTGGAAGTCGATCATGATCAGCGCGTGATCCTTGGGCGAGACGAGAAGGTTGCCGGGCGTCGGTGTTGCGTTCAGCGTCATGATACTGGCCTCTTTCTGTTGGTTGCCGATGTTTGCGACTATGCCGAGGACGGGGGCGCGATTCTTGTAGCCAACGATGGACTTTTGTATTTTTTAATCGCGGCCAAGTCTGAGGCCGATGCGAGATGAAGTGCCGAAGTTGAGCCACCAAGACACTCTTCAACCGCGCGGCGGCAAGGGGCTCTTGGCCTCCCTGAGGCTCTCGTTGTTCGATCTGCTGTTTGTTGTCGAGCCGTGTTCAGGACTGCCGGCTTCGTCTCCATGCGCCGGGGGTGGTGCCCATCGCCTGTACGAATGCACGTGTGAAGTGGCTTTGGTCGGAAAAGCCACAAACGCTAGCGATCTCACTCAATCGGGTTTGTGAGAACTGCAGCAAATCAACGGCCTTTTCGATGCGCTGTTGCTGCAGCCATCGATGCGGAGTCTTCCCCATGGTTTCGCGGAAGGCACGAAGAAAAGTTGTCTGCGAGAGATTGCAGGCCGAAGCGAGCTGTTCGACGCTCAGCTCGCCATTCAACTGGCTCTGGACGAGGTCCCTGATCCTGGCCTGGCAACGTGCGGAAAGCCGGCGTCCGCGGACGGCCGCGCCGCCGCGGCCGTTGCCGTACTGCTCAACAACATGAACTCCGATTGCGATAGAGAGCTGGTCAACAAACAAGGCGCTCCTGTCCGCGCTCCCATCAACTGTCGCGAACAGGGCGCCCAGCATGCCGCCGAGCACGGGATCTGGGTGCGCGGCAATCGGGCGCAATTCGCCGACACCTTTCAAGTCCGCCGCGTCGGCGATCCGCTCGAGTGCGTGGTGGTTGATTTCAAGCAGCATGAAGTCGAAGGAACCGCTGAGATCAGCGCGATAGTCATCGGCGAAATCCCGCAGATAGATGGCGTTTTGCTCGAAATCATGGACAGTCGAATGATGCACTCGGAAGATCCGGCGCCTGTGTCCGCCTGCTGCGGAAAGACCGAGCAGATATCCGCGCCCGGTCGCTGGTGTCGTGACCCTGTCTTGCGGCGCCGACGCAGACCTCTTGCGATAGAACGTCATGTCGCGGCCCTCGATCGTTCGGTCGTCGTCGAGCTTGTCCATGGAGCAACCGAGACTGTCATGTCTCTTGATGGCTGCGATGGAAGCGACGCCCGTCATGCCTTGGGTCCCGTACTTTGAGCTTACCTGGAGCGAAAACCTCTCGACCACGATCATCGGCATAGGACCGAGGCCCTGTGCGGAGGTGCGCGGAGCGCCCTGAATCGGCGCATCATCGCCGCGACTGAAATAACATTCTTGTACGAAACTCATCCGTTTTGAACGATCTGAGCCGGTGGAGGTGATCAGACCCCGAGCGGATCCAAGGCCACGCCGAACGCCCTATTCTTTCGTCTGAAGCGTGCCGGTGTGTCGCCAGTCAGACTTGTGAAGACCCTGGTCATGTGGCTCTGATCCGCGAAGCCGCAATTGATCGCGACCTCCGCAATCGAAAGGTCCTGCAACAGCAGTTCCTTGACCCGCGCGACCCGGTACTCGCTGAGCCATCTTGAAGGGGTGCGCCCAAAGCTCTCTTTGAAAGCCTTGTTGAAATAGCTGCGCGACAATTCGCAGCGAGAAGCCAGATCTCCGATCGAGAACGGCTTGTTGAAATGAGCAGCCAAAAATTCCGTTGCGAGTCTTTCCTGCCAGGGCGCCAAGGTCCCTTTCTTGTCCACCGGAAAGTGCAGCCCGCCATAGGTTTGACTGAGGTGCGCCAGCATCGCGAGATTGATCTGCTCCAAGAACAGAGGATTGGCGTTGTCGGGATCGTCGAGCGATGGCAGCAATGCCTGGGCAAGGCCATACATCACCGGATCTATGCGACCCTGGACACAACTGAGTGCCGTGTATTCACTACGGCCCACCTCTTCCGCAAAGGCACGCATGCGTGAAAACGGAACATGGAAGCGGATATTGTCGAACGGCGAGAGATGATGGCACTGCCACTGGTCGCGTAGGTCGGTGATTGCCAGCGACGCCCTGGCGTGTCCGCCCTCGTAAACCAATCTGCCACTTCGCCATAGCCGATGGGCATCGAAGTCGCGAAGCTGAACAATGACGCCAAATGCGTCTGTGCAAGGGATGGCCGGTGCGATGTCCAGATCGAACCGATCGGAATAGGTCCTCGTAACCCTTATATCGCCGGCAGCAATTGACTTGATGATCAGGCCACGCCCACAGCTTGCGGCGTTCGATCCTTCGTGCAGCGCCATCGATGTGGTCTCCCGATTTCTGGCTAGGCGCGATACACCGTTCAACGCTGTTTCGGATGCTACAATAGTCCAGGGTTCGACCGCGTTGTTGCAATAGTCCAAAGTTCGAATGCGTAGCGACCCTTATTCCGACACGAAACCAAAACCGCTGTCAATGCAGCCAACGCGCCCGCCAGGCTGATGGGGTGCTGCCCGTCATGCGACAGAAATCCTTGGTAAAATGATCCTGGTCCTTGAAGCCACACCGGCTGGCGATTTCCGGGAGTGTCAAAGAGCGCTCGCTGAGGTACTGCTTGGCACGTGTTGTTCTATAGCCCAGTAGCCACTGTTGCGGCGTCTGGCCCGTAGCGCCTTTGAAGCCTTCGATGAAGCGACGGATGGAAACACCAGCCGCCAAAGCTGCTGCCGCAATTGGGAATTGATCGGCAAAATGGTCGATCATGAAGTCCTTGGCTGCCTTTTCCTGCCAAACAGTGAGTTGCGTTGAACTGGAAACCCCCTGGCCGCGATGATCGCCGTAAGCATGAAGCAAGTGGGCACAGATGGCGATGGCAATGTGCTGTAAGACCGGAGTGTGGGAGTTCCCTTGCCTCTCGAACAGCGGCAGAAGGGCCGCTCCGAGATTTCGCAAGACCTCATCGTCCTCGCCCCGCCGGCATCGAAGCCTGGTTACTTTTGGGGCAGTCGAGAACTCGGCGATTTCCCGAAAGAGTTCTCGCGGCAGTTGGAAGGCGAGGGAGTCGAGATCGCTGAACAGCCGGATGCAGGCGCCATGGGCAAGATCGACGAGGCAAATGGAACCTTGCCGGAAGCGGCGAGTCTCGCTCTCGGTGCCATCGGGAGCAACGTCGCAATGATACGCCTCCTTGAGGTACAGCATCAGAAAGTGGGCTTCGTCGGGCGGCAAGGACACCAGGCGGTTGGCATCCCCGTTAAGCCGCCATTCCAGGCGCGTCACGGAAAACCCGGCGTCCCGAACCGGTCGAGCCGGGAGACATGGAGCATGCGGCAGCCCAAAATGAGCGCCGACGCCCTCTTCCGTTCCGGTCCTATGATTCATTCGCGGCTCCAAGTAATTTTCTTTCTGCTGCGAGAGGTCCGGTCGCGACCGGACCGAGCGGCCGTATTCGCGGTTTGAAAGACCCAAGGATCTCGATCACAGAAGGGCCCCCATATAGGCCGTTCAAGTCCGATTCAAAGGAAGCATGCCTGCAGGCGCCGTCAAATTCTTGTAACATTTGCTCGCCTTTTGCCGGGAAAGACACCTTCGAGCGACAATAGGACTGGAGCTCGCCGCCGCTTCATAGCGGGCGTGTATGGGTAACGTACTTTTCGAAAAAGTCCGAGAATCTTGCAACGCGCATCGGCAGTTTCTCGTATGGCGGATAGTACAATGTGAGCCAGAGCTCGGGAGGCTCCCACTCGGGAAGGACCTGCTTCAACGCGCCGCGCGCCAAAGCGTCGTCGACGATGAAATGCGGCAGCAAGGCTACGCCCTGCCCGTCTTCCGCCAGTCTGCCGATAAGCTCGCCGTTGTTCGCCGCCAGCACTTTGCCGGCCAACGCCTTTCGGGTCCGCCCGCTGTTCGTCAGTTCCCAGGTCTCGGAGATCGCCTCCTCGTCGTAGGCGATACAGGCATGTCGACTGAGGTCATCGGGCGTCTCAGGTGTTCCGAAACTGGCGAGATAGCCTGGGGAGGCGACAAGGATGCGCCGCACGCGACACACCTTGCGCCATATTGTCGACCTGTCGCGCGGCGCCTCCGAAACTCTCAATGCGAGATCGAAACGCTCGGACACGATGTCGATGAAGCTGTCGGTCAGGGACAGCGAAACGCTCACCCGCGGATATTCGGCCCGAAACCCCGACACGATGTCCGGCAGCAGTTGTTGACCGAGTGAAAGCGGCGCATTGATGCGGATCAGCCCGGCCACCTCCCCTTGCTCTTCGCGCAGATCCTCTCTCACCTGATCAAACTGTCTGATCAGTGGCTCTACCCGCGCCGCGTAGACGGCGCCGGCAGATGTCAGAGAAACCTGACGAGTGGTGCGCAGCAGGAGCTGCACTCCCAGGCTGTCCTCTAGCGCACTGACGGCGCGGGTCACGGTCGGCGGTGTCATCGACAACTGTCGCGCCGCCGCCGTGAAGCTGCGCTGCTGCGCAACAGCCAGGAATACTCGAATATCGCTCAGATCGCCCATGCTGTTTTATTGCAATATGTGCAACAATTTTGTCAATATTATTGCTGTTCACTTTCGTGAGGACCTGAGCGAGTTTGTCTTCAGATCAGCCGATACACGCTAGTCCGGAGGGAAACCCGCCATGCTCACACAGATCAAAGGCCTTCATCACGTCACGTCGATGGCCGCCAGCGCTCAGGAGAACAGCGACTTCTTCACAAAAGCGCTCGGCCTGCGACGCGTAAAGAAGACCGTGAATTTCGACGACCCGAAGGTGTATCACCTCTACTACGGTGACGAGATCGGCACGCCAGGCTCGGTGATGACCTATTTCCCGTTTCCCCATATCGCCAGGGGACGTCCTGGCGCTGGCGAAGTGGGCGAGACCTCCTTCACCATCCCTGAGGACACGCTCGGCTACTGGAAAGAACGGCTTGCCTCGCGCGGTATCGCCGGACTTTCTGAGCACCAACTCTGGGGCGAGAAGCGCCTTCAGTTCAAAGGCCCGGACGGCGATGCCTTCTCTCTGGTCGAAGTCAAAAACGATCCGCGCCGCGGCTGGACCGGCACTGAAGTGGACGCGGACAAGGCCGTCAGGGGCTTCCACGGCGCAACTCTGCGTCTTACGGATCCTGGCGCAACGCGGGAACTTCTGAGCTTCATGGGTTACCAGGAGGTCGACCGCAAAGGCGAGTGGTCACGCTTCGCGATCAGCGGCGGCAACGGCGCCGACGTCGTCGACCTGGAAATCGTCCCCACTGCCGATCTTGCGCGGCTCGGCGCCGGCTCCGTGCATCACATCGCCTTCGCGGTGGACGATCGCGCGGCCCAGCTTGAGGTCCGCAGGGCCCTGATCGACACCGGCTATCAGGTCACGCCAGTTATCGATCGCGACTACTTCTGGGCGATCTACTTCCGCACGCCCGGCGGTGTGCTGTTCGAGATCGCCACCAACGAGCCGGGATTTGATCGCGATGAAGACACCGGGCACCTCGGTGAAGCCCTGAAGCTTCCCACGCGCTACGAGCCTTATCGCGACGAGATCTCACGCCGCCTCGAGCCGATCAGAGACTAACCGGCTTCGGGACAGCGGCAATTCGGGTCCAGCCCGACGGAGAAAATCGCCATGACGATCTCATCCTATCAGGCGCTCATAAGAGCGCCGCGACGCAACGCGCCCATCGTCTTCGCGTTTCACGGCACGGGTGGAGACGAGCATCAGTTCGCCGAGCTGGCCAGGCAAATCTTGCCGGATGCTGGGCTGATTTCGCCGCGTGGGGACGTGTCGGAATCTGGCGCGCTGCGCTTCTTTCGCCGAACGAGCGAAGGCTCCTACGACATGCAGGACCTGGCGAGGCGAACAGATAAGATGGCCGATTTCATTGCTGCCCACAAAGCGGAAAATCCCGGACGGGCAATATATGGGTTCGGCTATTCAAACGGAGCAAACATCCTTGCGTCAGTTCTGTTCAGCCGGCCCACGCTTTTCGATCGAGCTG
The DNA here is from genome assembly GCF_020193655.1 of Ensifer sp. IC3342. Lineage (GTDB taxonomy): Bacteria > Pseudomonadota > Alphaproteobacteria > Rhizobiales > Rhizobiaceae > Sinorhizobium. Next base: position 118,133 of record NZ_JADYVE010000012.1, on the reverse strand, counting down.
CCCTGCTCCATCCGCTCATTCCTTGGATCCCCTCGGATAACAAGCAGTTGAAAGATCGACGAATCCTGGTCACCGCTGGCCAACGCGATCCGATTTGCCCCCTGCCGCTCACGGAGCGGCTCGTCGACTACTTTGCGGCACAGAGGGCCCGCGTAGAGGCATGCTACCATTCCGGCGGACATGAGATCCGACCTGAGGAATTGCAAGCGTTGCACACGTTTCTGACCTGAAGGAAACGGCGGCGACCGGTCCGCCTGGGCGACAGGCGGGCTTGTATGGAAAGGTCTTTTCCTGGGGCGCCGCCAACATCTATTTATTCATGCCTGCCGGAGTGAACGCAGATCTAAGGCCGGCTGCCACCTGTGAAATAGCGGCCCCAGCCGCGTGCGATTCGGCCAGTACGTTCAAGATGACAAAGTCATGTGTCGTCCCGACTTCGATGGGCACAGGTCAAGGTTCGTTTGTTGGCGCAAACTCGCCATCCAGCGCGTTGGCGCTAGACTTCCGCTCACCACCCGCCTGAGAAGATCGGAAGCCGGCAACATGCCGCCCAGTGCGGGATGTCGACTCCCATCCCTCGCCTTGAGCGGTATCGAACCTGAGACCGCGAGACAGTAGCGTCGATCGCGTTTATTCGTCGTTGAACTCTACGGGCCACGTCTGGGCGCCATGCAAAACACGTAGAATGCGAACTCTATCCCCCATCACGGTGTAGGCGGCAATGAAAGGTGTACGCGGGATGACAAGCTCCCGGGTCCCGGCGATCCGACCAAGACGACCACTTTCGGGAAAGTCAAGAAGACGGCGGACAGCGCGGACGATCTCCTCGTCGACGTGGACCGCCGCTCTGGGATTCTCTCGTTCAATGTAACTGAAGATTGTCTCGCGATCGTCCAGCGCATATTGCGCCCAGACAAGCCTCATCGGTCACCCGCCCCTGCTTTACGCACGGCTGCCTCCCTGCGCGCACGAAAGCGCATCTCGACGTCGGCATCATCGAGATCGGGTCGCGTATCCTCGAGAGCCTGCAATACCTTCGCACGGAACCAAGCGTCATGCGCTTCGCTGTGGCTGACAAGTTCCAGCGGCAGGGCGCCTTCGTTCGCTGTCCGGGTTAACAGAATTCGAACGGCGTCCGAAACTGTCAGACCCATGTTTTCCAAAACTGCGGTAGCGCGCTCCTTGACGTCGGCATCTATCCGAGTCTGGACGAGTGCATTCGAAGCCATCTGGCAATCTCCTTTAATGCGGCAAATGTAATGCACATGCACGACAAATTCCAGAGCAGGCTCGAGCTCTGACTCTTCCCAACACCATCGCGAATTCGGGGGCCGACAGTTCCCATCGATACATTATGCAATCTTTTTAGCACAAAACGGGAACATCCCTCGCTGCGCGCCTCGGAGGCCGTGGAGATAGGGCTGCTGTCGACCCATTGCTGCCGTTGCCGTCCCGCACGATGAACAGCGAGTTTGAGCCCGGTCCAGTCATTCCCGCCACGCTTCGCGGACGACCGCTGTGCGCCCTCTTATCGGTCATAGAGGCAGTTATCACCGCCGCCCGAAAGGAACCGTTTGAATCGCTTGATGCATCGACGCGGCAATAGGGTTTACCGACTTCGCATCGGATAAGCGACTCAATTAACGCGGAGTTTGCATCTGCCGGACGGCGGACATTGCCTTCCGAATGGAGCCCTGGTGGGCTTCTTGTTCCGTTGGGAGCAGGGCTTCTGACGGAGGGTACGTGCCATCGGCCTTCCCCGCTGCCTGCCCATGCGGCCAAAACGCACGGGTACGTCCGGGCGTCAGCTAGGCCGAGACATCGGACTTCCACAAAGGAAAAGGGGCAGTTGCCCATTGCCAATGATGACGCCGAAGGCGGCCATGGCACAGATGCCTTACTTGCATGCCGGACGCCTGGCATATAAATTGGCCCAATGCTTGATCATTCATCCCAATCTCCGAAACATATTCTTACGGACGCACTAAGCGAAGTTCTACAGGACTTTCGCCTGAGTGGGGTCAACTACGGCCGTTGTGAGCTACGCCATCCATGGAGCATCGCCTTTCCGCAGCAACAGCTGCTTCGCTTTCATTTCGTCAGTGAGGGGCCATGCTGGGTCCATACCGAAGCCCAGGGATGGCAGGAGTTAAAAGACGGCGATCTGGTGTTGTTGCCACAAGGTGTCGAACACCGACTGGCCAGCAAGCCTGATGTTGTCGGGGACTCGCTTAAGAGCTGTCACGTCACCAAGTTGGGGGGCAATGTCTGCGAAGTGGTGCATGAAGGAACAGGAGCGACGAGCACCCTGTTCTGCGGTTCCATGGCTTTGGGTGCGAATGCCCTCAACCCTTTGATCGCTCTGATGCCACCGATCATCAAGGGCTGTGATGTTGCTGGCAATGATCCGATCGTCGGCCCCCTCCTCGCCGCCATGACGGCAGAGGCGTCGCAGCCCCAGATAGGCAGCGCCACGGTCTTGTCACGCATGGCGGACGTACTCGTCGCGCGGCTTATTCGCTGCTGGGTCAATTGCAGCGGAGCCTCGACCAGCGGCTGGCTCGCCGCGATCCGTGATCCTCATATCGGTCGTGCGCTGGCAGCCATGCACCGAGATCCCGGCCATGACTGGACGCTTGAGACCCTTGCTGGCGTGGCAGGTCAATCGCGCTCGATCTTCGCGGAACGCTTCAGCGCCATTTTGGGGGAAGGCGCGGCACGCTATCTCGCCCGTCTGCGCATGCAGCTTGCACGAGAGTTACTCGGTCAAAACATGTCGGTTGCCGAGGTCGCTTCTCAACTGGGCTATGAATCTGGAGCTTCTTTCGCTCGCGCCTTCAAGCGCATCACCAGCGTTTCACCTGGCGTTGTGCGCCGCACCATTTCCGGACGAACGGACACAGAATTCGGACTTTAGGGTACATATCATCCTGAAAGACTCCGCTATGAAGACGTCCAAACCTTGGAGGTACTTCAATGACGGACACAACATCACAGCTTGACGGCCCCGCGATTGGCCTCGATTCTGCCGTTCCGAGTGCATGGAGCCCCACTATCTGGCTTGCCGTCATTTCAATGGCAGCCACAAGCTTTGCGCTGGTGTCAGCTGAATTCCTGCCCGCAGGCCTGTTGACGCCAATGGCGCGTGACCTTGGCATCAGCGAGGGAACCGCCGGTCAGGTTGTCACCGCCACCGCGTCTGTTGGCGCGGTGACGGCCTTGTTGAGCAATGTTCTCATCGGCAAACTGAACCGGAAGACTGTCCTGGTTGGCCTAAGTGCCTTGGCTATCGGCTCCAATCTTCTGGCCGCGCTCGCGACCGATTTTTGGCTATTGTTGTTGGGCCGAGCCGGGCTGGGCGTGGCGCTAAGTGGTTTCTGGGCGCTTTCAGTTGCCGTCGTGGCGAGATTGGTTGGCACCAATGCGACAGGTCGGGGCATGGCTATAGTCACCCTCGGCGTCTCTCTTGCCACCATCGCTGCACCATCGATGGGTGCTTTGATCAGCGATTGGCTCGGCTGGCGTGCCGCCACAGGCATGACGGCAGGCCTCGCGGCGGTTGCGATGCTGCTGCAGATACTCAGCTTGCCGACACTACCCGCAAGCACAAGCAACAGTCTTTCTGACGTCTTCCGGCTGACGAAACGGCGCACTGTTCAACTCGGAATGCTTGCCATCCTCTTGCTGATGACCGGACATTTTGCCGGCTCGGTCTACGTGCGACCCTTCCTCGAACAAGTGACGCTCCTTGGCACGGGGCCGATTGCCTTGGCGCTCCTCGGGTTTGGCATCGCCGCTGTGATCGGCAATGTCGCCGGCGGCCGACTGGCAGACGCCAATATCCGCATGGCACTCGCTGTCACCGGCGTATTGATGGCGTTTGCGGCGCTTGCTCTCGTACTCTGGGGTGCACGTAGCGGCATCGCGTTTGCGCTCGTTACACTTTGGGGTTTAGCTTTTGGGATGGCTCCGGTGGTATTGCCTACTAACTTGTCCCGGGGCGCAGGGGATGCCTTGGAGGCTGCTGGCAGCTTGATGGTCGTTTCGTTCCAGGTCGCCATCAGCATGGGTGCGGTGTTCGGCGGCTACATCGTCGATCACCATGGCGCTTCCGGGCCGTTGATCATTACCGCCGTCTTGGCGGCATCGACCATCGTCCTGGCGTTGCTGCAGCCCCGCAGCTGACTCTTAGGGCCCCAGCGAAGGTGAGCAGAAGAGGCGAGATCTCAGGTGGCCAGAAGGCCGGGTGAGGCTAAATCCGGGAAGCGGTGATGCTTTCTCGTTGCGGCGAGGAGCATCGACCGATCGCCCATGACTGCAATCACAACAATCTGGATTGAGCGGCGCTGCAGATCGGCGCTCACGAATGGCGCGGCAAGTTTGCGCCCCTTCCAGACCTTACCTCGGAAGCTGCAATCGACGCGTTTCGACCCGTGGACGAAGCCGCTCGCGCGGCACTGGCGCCCGTGGTGAGGATGCAGCAATGATCTGACCGCCGTGCATTTGCGGGTTTGCGATCCTGGCTGACGATTGGGGTGCTCTCAATCATCAGACAGGAGGTTCCCATGACGGAGGAGAGGACCACCCCGCTGCGCGAGCGGATGATCGAAGACATGCGCATCCGTGGGCTGGGCGACAAGGCCCAGCAGGCGCATATCCGAGCGATCAAGGATTTCGCCGGGTTTCTCAAGCGATCTCCGGACACCGCCACACCCGATGACCTGCGCGCCTACCAGCTGCAGATGACCAATGCGGGCGGACGCCGACGACCTTCAACGCCCGCATCGTGGCGCTGCGGTTTTTTTTCGGCATCACTTGCGGCCGCGAGGAGATGAAGCGGCACATGCAGTTCCGGCGGCAGCCGCAGAAGTTGCCCGTGGTCTTGAGCGTCGAGGAGGTTTCCGACCTGCTGATGGCGGCTCCGGGACCGGGCCTGAAGTATCGCGCGGCGCTCAGCATCTCCTATGGCGCCGGACTGCGCGCCTCCGAGGTCTGCAACGTCAAGATCAGCGACATCGACAGCGACCGGATGCTGATCCATGTCGAACAGGGCAAGGGGCAGAAGGACCGCAAGGTGATGCTGTCGCCGGGCCTGCTGGAGCTCTTGCGCGACTATTGGCGTGAAGCGCGGCCGCAGGGATGGCTGTTCCCCGGCAAGCCGAAGATCAACCCGATCTCGCCGCGGCAGCTCCGCCGCGCGTTCATGTCGGCCAAGCATATGGCGGGGATCACCAGGCCGGCGACGCTGCACACATTGCGGCACAGCTTTGCCACCCACCTTTTGGAAGCAAACACCGACGTCAGGGTGATCCAGGTCCTTCTCGGCCATGCCAGGTTGGTGACCACCGCCCGCTATGCCCATGTCGCCACCAAGACGATCCGCGACACGGTCAGTCCGTTCGAGACCCTGAAGACGCTGCAGGATCAAACGCTCCGACGCGGACTGGAGTAGCACCCGGGTCGCGTGTCCCGGGCCACGCTGGAGATCGCTGACATCTTTCGCACCTACGGCCCCGCGTGGCGGCGGGCCAATGCCGGACATGTCAGTCTGACCCAGCTCAAGGTCATGGCGGCGATCGAAGCCTGCCGAACCGAGGCGCTCGGCGGGCATGTGGCGGCTTGCGCCAAGTGCGGGCATGACCACATCGCCTATAATTCCTGCAAGAACCGGCACTGCCCGAAGTGCCAGGGACCCGCGGCGCGGGATTGGATGGCCGCCCGTGCCGAGGACCTGCTGCCGGTCGAGTATTTCCATGTTGTCTTCACCGTCCCCGCGGGCATCGCGCAGATTGCTTACTGGAACAAGAAGGCTGTCTATGATCTGCTGTTTCGGGCGTCGGCCGAGACTTTGACCACCATCGCCGCCGATCCCCGGCACCTCGGCGCCCGCATCGGCCTGACCAGCGTGCTGCACACCTGGGGATCGGCGCTGACCCATCACCCGCATGTGCACATCATCGTGCCCGGTGGTGGGCTGTCGCTGTGTGGCACGCGCTGGATCTCATGTCGCCCCGGGTTCTTCCTGCCTGTTCGAGTGCTGTCGCGTCTGCTCCGGCGGCTGTTTGTCGAAGGACTGATGGCACTGCATCAATCCGGCGATCTAGCCTTCTTCGGGGATCTGGCCGGGCTCGCCGAGGCGGATGCCTTCGCCGCCTGGCTTGCGCCGCTCCGCAAATCCGAATGGGTCGTCTACGCCAAGCCCCCGTTCGGCGGTCCCGAGGCCGTGCTGGCCTATCTCAGCCGCTATACGCACCGCGTGGCGATCTCCAACAGCCGCCTGATCAGCGCGGATGCCGAGGCGGTCACCTTCCGCTGGAAGGATTACCGCCTCAAGACCGGTGACCGGCAAAAGGTGATGGGGCTGGCCACCGACGAGTTCATCCGCCGCTTCCTGATCCACGTGCTGCCGGACGGCTTCCATCGCATCCGCCATTACGGCCTGCTGGCCGGCGCAGGCCGCAAGGCCAACGTCGCAAAAATACGCACACTGCTCGGGGTGGACGCGCCCTCGCAGGACGACGCGCCAGCCACCGAGAGCATCCCGCTCACCTTGAGAGAGCCATGCCCGCACTGCGGCGGCCCGATGCGCATCGTCGAGATCTTCCGCCGTGGCCAGCGGCCCAGATCCCGTGAGCCACCCCGAAAGGACGCCGCATGACGAAACGCATGTCACATCAGCCAAGGCCAGCCCGGATCTGCGACGCGTTCCAGGGTCGCGCCGGTTTGCGTCAGGCAAACCCAGCACACTGCAAAACCGCCGATGCGAGCCTGCGAAAGAGCTGCCACCCAATCCCGATCGTCTCATCGCAAGCCTTCGCGGCAACCCTTCTCCGGCTCACGTTCCCACCAATAGCCACCTTCAAAAACCGCAGCCGCACGCTTTCCCCATAGGCGCTCCACCCAGCCCCCGCGGCCTCCTCCTTGGGAGGTTTTTCAACGTGGGCCGACACAGGCCCAGCCGCCACCGTCGCGCCGCGGCCCGCATCGAAAAACCTTCACCAAGGCGGCCATTGCTCGTCGATGGCACAAAGGTCCGGAGTGTTGGTATCTCGTGTCGCTCGATTCGATCCAGTCAGCCGCCATACCCACATACGCCTAAGAAGCGCATCGCAGCGAACGAACTGGTGGTAGAGGGGACGCCGCACCCGCATTCGCACTGCCGGACGTCCTGAAGGCGCCGAGGCGCAGCGCGATCTGCTCGGCCTCGGCCGTCAGCGCATGGCTGGATGCATTAGCCTGCTCCACCATGGCCGCATTCTGCTGCGTAATCTGGTCCATCTGGCCGATGGCGCTGTTGACCTCATGCAAACCCGTCGCCTGCTCGGCAGTGCTCGAACGGATGGCGTGGAACACGGAGCTTACCTCGACAACCTGAGCGACGATCTGCTGCAACGATAGCGCGACCTGGTTGACCGAGGCGACGCCATCCTCGACCTGATCGCGCGACTTTGCAATCAGCGACTGGATGTCCTTGGCCGCATCTGCGCAACGCTGGGCAAGCGCGAACTTCGGAGGCGACGACCGCGAAGCCCCTGCCGCTTCGCCGGTATGCGCTGCCTCGATACCGGCATCGAGCGCCAATAGGTTGGTCTGGAAAGCTATCTCGTCGATCACGTCGACGATACGGGCGATACTGCTGAGTGCGTCTGAATCTCCTGCATCACGCCGATGGCGTGGCTGACGATCTCGCCGCTCTATTCTGCATTCGCACGTGCCGCCATCACCGTCGAATTCGCCTGATCTGCGCTTTCGGCCGTCTGCTGCACGGTGCGTGTCACCTGTTCCACTGCAGCCGCGGTCTCTTCGAGGTTGGCCGCCTGACGCTCCGTGCGCTGCGCGAGGTCGTCGGCTGCCGCCGCGATCTCGTTGGCATTGAGGTGTATCTGGCTGGCCCCAACCCCGATCCCACCAATGACCTCACCGAGTTCCGCGATCGCATGCGGAAACAAGGTTAGGAGGTCGATGGTGAAGCGTTACGGGATGGCGGCCGCTCGGAGCCGGTTCGCGCCCAAGGATGATGGGGCTGACATACCGTCCTCGCGGTGATTGGCTGGGCTCTTAGAGGCCTTCAGCCCACGCGCGTTGGTGATGACCTAGGCCGCCTTCAGGCCGGCTATCTGCGCCTTTGCCTCCTTCAGGGAGGCGTCGCGCTGCTCGGAACTCACGTTAATGCCATCTGCGACGATGACCTCAGGATTGGCAATACCTATGAAGGCGAACACGCTCTTCAAATAACTCAGCGTATGCTCGAAATTCTCGGCTGGGGAACCCGGCCCGTAGAAGCCACCGCGCGCCAGAGCTATGATGACCCTCTTGCTTCCTACCAAGCTTTCGGGTCCCTTTTCGGTGTAGCGAAAGGTCTTGCCTGGGACCGCGATGCGATCGATCCACGCTTTCAGTTGGCTGGGCACGCTGAAATTATACTGCGCCACGCCAAGAACGACCGTTTCGGCTGCCAGAAATTCTTCCAGAACGTTTCCGCCGAGTTCAAGGTCGGCCTGAAGCGCGGCATCGTGGCCGGCTTCTAAGCCTCCCCTAACGACGGCCACGTAACTGCCCGAGAGGTGCGGGATCGGGTGAGCCGCGAGGTCGCGATAGACCACGTCAATGGTCGGATCGAGATTCTTGAGGCGTGCGACCACCGCAGCCGAAAGTGCGCGGCTGACAGAGTTTTCGCCGAGTATGCTGGAATCGAGGTGCAGAAGGGATGGCATCGATAAACCTCACACATGGGTATCAGCAGGGGACGCGAAATAACCGAGGCAGGCAGCCCCGGGCAAATTCAATTGTACGTTACGGTCATTTCGACTATATAGTCAAGGTGAAATTCGGCGAAGATGCAAGACAGGATGGCGAATGGCGAAGATTGACCTTGCACGACGGGCAAAAATCGGACGCGACAGACGGGCGCGGACGCGCGCGCAAATCCTCGAAGCCGGAGCGGCGTTGCTTGCTGCAGGCGCTGCACTTACCGTTGATGCCGTCGCAGAGGCAGCGGCGGTCGCCAAGGGCACCTTCTACTATCACTTCGAAAACGTTGAGGAGCTGGTTGCAGCAGTGAGTGTGCAACTTGGACGGAACTTCGACGAACTTCTGACACCCGCCCGGGCCGAGCTGCGGGATCCGATCGCGCGCTTGTCTTTCGCCTTCACGCAATGCTTGGAAAAAGCGATCTCTGACAATGAATGGGCGCGGTTGGTCGTTCAGACGTCGCAAAGGCCGACCGAGTTCGCCCGCAGTGTCCGAGATAGTCTTAAAGTCGATCTTGCCGAGGCGATTGCACAAGGCCGCGTGACAGTGCGGGACCCGGAACTGGCCGTCGACATCTTCGTGGGAATCTGGCTGCAGGTTACACGCGGCATTATCGAGCGAGCCGCTCCGCCCGAACTATCCTGGCACGCTCTGGAGGCGGCACTTCGGGCCCTCGGGAGTGCCCCACACGAGAACCGCAAGCTCTGACCGGCATCCGGTGAAGCTGTCCGTGACGGGCATGATAGGGCGATCATGCCCGTCCTCGCGTGTCCATCGCGCAGTGCAATCCGCAGACGCGCAGTTTGTCAGCAAGCATGTCGTCAGTTCGCTGCGGCTCGAGAGGACTTCTCGGGCACGGTAGTGGGCAAGCGCTCAACGACCGACTCCGCCTCCTGAGCACCGAGGCCGATAGCGCGGAGGATGGCGCTGATGACAGCGTCACGGTTGAGCGAGGACAACCTGCCTTCACCCAACGCGCGCAAGATCTGGAGCATGATCCCGACGACAACTTCCAGATTCAGCTCCGCCGACGTCTCTTCCGGCGATTCCGTCGGCAACTGCTGGAGGTCTTCGAAGAGGCGGCGGCGAATGTTCTCGCCACCCTTCGGAGTTGCTGCCGTCATTCTTGCCGCGACTGCAGCCCATCGGGAGTCATTGAGAGCCTTGTCGATGAATGCCCTGCATCCGAAAGCAATTCGTAGCGCGGGCTCGGAAAGGGAGACCCGGCCCGGCTGCAACATTTCGTCGAACGACTGCACCAGTTCCTCCGCAACTGCCGCAGTCAATGCCTCCAGGCTATCGAAGTGAACATAGAACGTACCCTTGGCGACCCCGGCCTCCCTAACGACGTCATCCACTGTGACAGATTCCACGGCCTGTCTAGCGAACAGCGAATTGGCAGCTTCAACAAGCTGCGCTCGGGTTCTCGCTCGCTTTTCGCGCCCGATTTCGGCTCGGCGGGCCGGATTGATGTTTGCCATAGTGCAGAAATCCTCAAACTCTCAAACGAATAGGTCATACTGACTAGAATGTCCAGTCTGAAGCCTGTCTTTACGGGGCCGCCTTGCGTCGGAAGGACTGAGCGCCACTCCTTCATTTCCCATCTGCTCAATGCAAGCGGCTCCTCCGGCGCCCAGCCTTGCACACGAAAGCCAATGAACCAACCACAGCCGGGAGCAGCACGGTCTTTATCCCCTCGCCCGCCACGCTTTTTCGCACGGCACCGTTTCGCTATTCTCATATTGACCAATTAGTCGAAATGACTTATTGTTCAAATATGACTGAGCTTGCCACTCAGCGCTTCACCATCCTCAAACCCAAAACCTCGAATGTCTCGAGCGGAGGCTTTCATGCGCCCGTCGCCCGGCGAGTTACTTAATCCCTGTGTTGTTTGCACCTGCCTCCTTACCTGGTCAGCCATCGTCAGCGGACTCGCGGAGGCCACCGTGCTGACGCTGGTCTCTCTGGCGGCACTCTTTGTTGCAGTGAACCGCATCCCTGAGGACGCCGCGGATCCGGACGCGATAACGGCGCTCGTTTTCGCACCCGAGCACTGACGGAAGGCTCAGCCATGCACGAGACACCGTCGTCAGTCCGCTTCCTTCGATCGGATGCCGCAGTGCACGAGGAACCCCGTGAGAACAGCCGCGACTATGCAGACAAGATGCTGCTTGCCGCCCTGCAGGAAACGCAAGTGACGGCGCGGTCCTACGACACGAAGGCGCAGATCGTTGGAGCCGGCTACATCCTTGCGCTCAATCTGGTGCTGCATTTCGGCGATCTCCTGCCGACGCGTGCACCGCTTGGCCCGATGTTCTTCGCGGTGGTCTGGGGTATCGTCATGATGCCGATCCTGCAGTTCGGGCAGGTGCTCTATCCGACTCGGGCGCGCGCGGATAAGCAACTTGTCGCCAAAACGTCCGGCGGAGCTGAGCAGCGTGTGTATTATGTCGATCCCGACTTATTCACCGATCTCAAAGACTTCGTCCAACAGGCACTGAGGTCCGACTGGACTTCGGTACTCGCCGCCGAACTGCTCAAAACATCCCGCGTCAGAATCATCAAGCAGGCGCGCTTCCGGCGCGGCCTGATGATGGCCGTAATTTCTTTCGTCGTACTCGGAGGCGAGCAGTTTGCGCGAAGCCTCACCATCGCCTGACGCCGAACGCACGGCAGGCCGGACGGAACGGACGCGAGCAGCCGTGGCCCTTTGCCGTACCGAAGCCGAAGTGACCATGGCAGGTGGATCGCGCGCCCTCGAGCCTCGCGCGCTACGAACGCTGCAAAAGTCCGTTCAGGGCGAGATCATAGTGCGCCTCCATGAATGCCGGTCCATCGATCGACCTTCGGTCCGCAAACATCAGCCGCCATACGGCAACGTGAAGGATCGAACTGGCGACGACGTCAGGATAATTTGCAGCCGCTCCACGGCGGAATTCGCCCGCAGACACTCCCTCGTCGACGAGTGCGCGGACAGCTGCGACCAGCGGGGCGATGAACTCGTCAAAGTGTCGGTCCACGATGTCGGGGAAACGCGTTCCGTCAGACAACGTCAGGCGCAGGAGTTCCCTTGTTTTCCGGTCGTTCGGGATCTTTTCGTATGCGAGGAGCAGGAGTGCCCGCAGCCGGTCGGCGCACGTGCCTTTGAAGCCGCCAACAGAGTCCAGCACATCCTTGAACGGCGTCGACATGTGGCGGAACATCTCCTCGAAGAGAACCTCCTTTGTCGGAAAATAAAGATAGATGGTTCCTTTCGTCACGCCGAGGCGGGCAGCGACGTCTTCCACCCGCGTAGCCGCGTATCCCTTGACAGTGAATTCCTCGAACGCGGCTTCAAGGATCTCCTGAGGGCGCCGGGCTTTTTGTTCTGCCCTCGAGGTCCTCTTCTCGGTCTTTTTCATCTCACTTCCATTCCTGATGGGTGATGGCGTTTGGTCGAATCGCCTGCTTCAAGCGATCCTAACAGGTTAACCGGTGGCTTAGGCCGGGCTGCCTCGCCCGCTTTGACCATCCGCCAACGTGCACTTCCATCTTAATTGACTAACCCGTTAGTCAGTGATACTAGCTCATCGTCCTCTTGGTTGCAAACCGTAACGGAGCAAAAAATGCAGCCCTTTCGTTTGATTGGAATTGGTCTCGCCTGCGCCTATCTCGCCGGCTGCGAAGAGAAAGCCGAAGTCACGCCATCGCCACAGCAGGTGCGCGCCGTTCGCGCCTCGTCGGCCGAGTATCAGCCCAGCGCCGAGATCACCGGGGAGGTGAAGGCGCGAATTCAGTCCGACCTGTCCTTCCGCGTCAGTGGCAGGGTGATCGAGCGCTTCGTCGATGTTGGCTTGCATGTGCGCGCCGGCGATGTTCTTGCCCGCCTTGAGGACAAAGAACAGCGGGCCGATGTGGAGGTCGCCCGGGCCGGGCTCGAGTCGGCGCAAGCGATAGTCAAACAGAGGACGCTGACGTTCGATCGGTACGAGGCGCTTTTGCGTTCGCGCTCGATTTCACAGGCGACCTTCGACCAGGCAGACAAGGAGCTGCGAACCGCGCGAGCGTCACTGGAGGCTGCCGAAGCGGCGCTGGCGACGGCCAAGGACGCCCTGTCCTACACGGAACTGAAAGCCGACGCGGACGGCATCATCACCGCACGCGAAATCGAGGTCGGTCGAGTGGTCTCCGCGGCGCAGCCTGCCTTCACGCTCGCCCATGACGGCCCGCGAGACGCCGTCTTCGAGGTGTTCGAGGCGTTCTTCCTGGAAGGAAGGCCGCTAGCCGCCGTCGAGGTGGCACCGATCGCGGATCGCGCATTGGAAACGCAAGCGACCGTCAGGGAAGTCTCTCCCTTCATCGACACGAGAAGCGGAACGGTCCGCATCAAGGTGGCACTGCCGGACGATGCGCAATGGCCGCTCGGTACGCCCGTCGTCGGTGAATTCCGTTCTCCGTCGCGCAAGGGAATCATCCTGCCCGCGGGCGCGATTGCCTCCGCGATGGGCGAGCCCGCCGTGTGGCTCATCAACCCCGAAAACCGCTCCGTTTCGCTCAGGAAGATTGCGGTCGCGAGCTATCGCAAAAGCGATCTGATCGTCGCCGGTGGGATCGCCCCACAAGACCTGATCGTCACCGAGGGCGGAAAGTTTCTCAAGGAAGGCCAAGCCGTGGCCTGGAAGGGCAAGTAAGATGGCTCGTTACCGCTCTCACCTCTCGTTTTCACTCGTCGCAGCACTCGCGCTTCTTGCCGGCCGCGATCAGGATGCCAACGCTGGCGAGCCGGCCAAGTCGCGGCCCGTCAAATCCGTCGCGGCGAGCGCCGCGCAGGCGGAGACAGCGCACTTCCCCGGAATCGTCCAGGCCCCGGTGGAAACCGATCTTGCATTTCGCACATTGGGGCGCGTCGTGGCGCGCAAAGTGAATGTCGGCGACCTCGTGCGGGCAGGCGATGTCGTGGCCGAGATTGATCCGCTCGCTCTTGAGCTTGCGGTCCGGAGCGCCGAAGCCGACCTTCGCAACGCTGAAGCGCAGTTTGAGAACGCCATGTTGACGGAGAACCGCAAGCGCCGGCTTTCCTCGACGAGCGCGGCGAGCATCGCGGATCTGGATCTTGCCGAGCAGGCGCTAAAATCGGCCTGGGCCAATGTCGGGAAGGCAAATGCCAGCCTCGACAAGGCGCGCGAGCAGCTTGGCTATGCCGCGTTGAAGGTCGAGTTCGATGGTGTTGTCACCGCCACCTCGGCCGAAGTCGGGCAGACGGTAACTGCCGGCCAGCCGGTGCTGAGACTCGCGCGCCTCGATCGGCGCGACGTGGTCGTCGACGTTCCGGAAACCCACTTGCGATCCCTGCGTCTGGGGGAGCGGTTCGACATCGCCCTTCAGCTCGACGAGACGCTCAGGACCTCCGGAGTTCTGCGCGAGATCGGACCGCAGGCCGATGCCGGCACCCGCATGCACAGGCTGAAAATCGCGATCGATAAGGCGCCGGAGGTCTTCCGCCTCGGATCGGTGGTGACCGCAGCTCCACCAGAGGTGCAGCAACCGCCCCGGATCGGCCTGCCTGCGGCGGCCGTCGTAAGGAAGGATGGCGCCGACCATGTCTGGGTGGTCGACCCGGCGACCCACACAGTTTCACTGAGATCCGTGCGGCTCGACATTTCCTCCGCTGACATCCGTTCCGTCCGGGTCGTCTCCGGGCTTACGGACGGGGACAATGTTGTCATCGCCGGCGTGAATCAACTGACCGAGGGACAGAGCGTGAGAATCGAACAGGAGCAGCGCCCGTGAACAAGTTCAACCTTTCAGACTGGGCGCTCGAGCATCGCTCGCTCGTCTGGTATTTCATGATCATCTTCACAGTGGCAGGCGCATACGCCTATATGGCCCTCGGCCGCGAGGAAGATCCATCCTTCACCATCAAGACGATGGTGATCCAGGCCCAGTGGCCCGGCGCCTCCGCTCAGGAAGTGACGCAGCAGGTTACCGATCGCATCGAAAAGAAGCTGCAGGAACTCAACAATCTCGAACATACCCGCAGTATCACCACCGCCGGTCAGACGATCGTCTTCGTCGATCTGCTGCCGGAGACTAACGCTGTGGATGTGAAACCCACCTGGTCGCGGGTGCGCAACCTGATTGACGATATCACGCATGAGTTTCCGCAGGGCGTTATCGGTCCGTTCTTCGACGACCAGTTCGGCGATGTCTACGGCAACATCTATGCGTTTATCGGCGACGGCCTCAGTCACAGGGAATTGCGCGATTTCGCGGAGGACGCCCGAACGCAGATCCTCAAGATTCGAGACGTGGGCAAGGTCGACATCGTCGGTGCACAGGACGAGGCCATTTATCTCGAATTCTCCACGCGCAAAATCGCAGCTCTCGGCATCGACCGCGCCGCGATCGTCTCCGCACTGCAGGCGCAAAACGCCGTGACGCAGTCAGGTTTCGTTGAGGCGGGACCGGAGCGCATCGCGCTGCGCGTCGGCGGCCGCTTCATCTCCGAAGACACCTTGCGCGGGATCAATCTCAGGGTAAACGACCGCTTCTTCCCGCTGACGGACGTCGCCAACGTCACCCGCGGCTATGTCGACCCGCCAAGCTCGCTCTTCCGCTTCAATGGAAAGCCGGCGATCGGGCTCGCGATTGGCATGAAGACAGGTGGCAACGTGCTTGCCTTCGGCGAAACGCTGGAAAAGACGATGGCCGGGATCGTTCAGGACCTTCCGGTCGGCGTCGCGGTCGAACAGGTATCCGACCAGCCGAAAGTCGTTCACGAGGCAGTCGGGGGCTTCACAAAGGCCCTGTTCGAGGCGGTCGCGATCGTGCTCGTGATCAGTTTCATCAGTCTCGGGTTAAGGGCCGGCCTGGTCGTGGCGATCGCAATCCCGCTCGTTCTCGCCATCACCTTTATGGTTATGCTCTATACTGGGATTTCGCTGCAGCGAATCTCGCTCGGAGCGCTCATCATCGCGCTCGGTCTTCTCGTCGACGATGCGATGATCGCAGTCGAGATGATGGTGGCGCGGCTGGAAATGGGTGACAGCCTGAAAAAGGCCGCCACCTACGTCTACACGTCCACGGCCTTCCCAATGTTGACCGGCACGCTCGTGACCGTCGCGGGCTTCATCCCCGTCGCCTTCAACAAGAGCAGCGCTGGCGAGTTCACCTTCTCTCTCTTCGTCGTCATCGCCGTATCGCTCATCGTGTCCTGGATCGTTGCCGTATTGTTCACGCCCCTGCTCGGCGTGACCTTGCTGCCCAAGACGATGAAGAAGCATGCCGAACACAAGGGCTGGTCCGCGAGGGCGTTTTCACGGCTGCTGCAATTCTGCCTTCGCTGGCGCTGGATTACGATCGTCGCCACGGCCCTCCTCTTCGCCGGATCGGTCGCCGGCCTGTCCATGGTGCAACAGCAGTTCTTTCCGAGCTCCGACCGGCCGGAACTCATCGTCGACTGGAATCTGCCGCAGAACAGCTCGATTGCCGAAACAAGTCGCCAGATGGGTCAGTTTGAGCGTGAGGTGCTGACCGGCAACCCTGCGGTCGAGCATTGGTCGACATATGTCGGAAGGGGCGCGCCGCGCTTCATCCTTTCCTTCGACGTGCAGCCGGCCGACGTTGCCTTCGGGCAGACTGTCATCGTCACCAAAGGGCTCAAGGCTCGCGACAATCTGAAGCGGGACGTGGAGGCCTATCTTCAGCGGACTTTTCCCGGAACTGATGCCTATGTGAAGCTCCTCGAAATCGGTCCGCCGGTCGGCAAACCGATTCAGTACCGCGTGTCCGGCGAGGACCTCCAAACCGTGCGCGATCTCGCACACAAACTGGGCTCTATTGTAGGCACTCATCCTTCCCTTAAGAACCTCGCCTTTGACTGGAATGAACCGGCGCGCGTCGTCAAGCTTGACGTGCTGCAGGATAAGGCGCGGCAGCTCGGCGTCTCATCCAAGGACGTCGCCATGGCGCTCAACACCGTCGTACGCGGGGACGCGGCAACGCAGGTCAGGGACGACATCTATCTGGTCAATGTGGTCGGCCGGGCAGCAGAAACGGAGCGGGGATCGATCGACACGCTGCTGGATCTGCAACTGCAATCCAGCAGCGGCCAGTCTGTCCCATTGTCCTCGGTCGCAAGGTTTCGCTATGAACTCGAACAGCCGACGATCTGGCGGCGCGATAGGCTCCCGACCATCACGGTTAAGGCCGGGATCAGTGATACGACGCAGCCAGCAACAATCGTGAAGGCGCTAGCCGACGAGATTGCGGCGTTCGAGCAAACGTTACCGATCGGCTATCACGTTGAAATCGCCGGTGCGGTTGAGGAAAGCGCCAAGTCGCAGGGTCCCATTGCGACGGTGGTGCCGGCCATGCTCCTCATCATGGCAACGCTCCTGATGATCCAGCTTCAGAGCTTCCATAGGCTGTTCCTGGTCTTCTCAGTTGCGCCGTTGGCTCTCATCGGTGTTGTCGTGGCTCTGCTTGTGAGCAACGCCCCGCTCGGCTTCGTCGCGCTGCTCGGCGTGCTCGCGCTCGTCGGCATCCTCATCCGCAACTCGGTGATCCTGATCGTGCAGATCGAGGAATTGCGCGCAGAGGGCCTGTCGCCGTGGAAGGCGGTCATCGAGGCGACCGAACATCGCATGCGGCCGATCATGCTGACCGCTGCCGCTGCGACCCTGGCGCTGATCCCGATCTCGCACGAGATATTCTGGGGACCAATGGCCTACGCGATGATGGGTGGAATCGTCGTGGGAACGGCGCTGACGCTGCTGTTCCTGCCGGCGCTCTATGTCGCCTGGTTCCGGATACCGCGTGAGATCGAGCAGAACTGACATGGCGATTTCCAGTCTCTCTTTCCCCGGGCGTCGTTTCGCCCGGGGGCCGCACCGGACCACTGCGATACATGCGTTTCCGCAGCGGGCGCTTGCTTCGCTGTTGGTGCTTTGCCTCGTCGCACCCGGCTGCGCTACCCGGGTGGAGAACGTCCTTCAGCCTCCTCAGGTGGCCGCCAGCGACGCCAATCGGGTGAACATGCTGGTGGCGACGACGCGCAAGTCATCAAACGATCCCGGTCGCCTCTATTCGGGCGAGCGCGGAACAGCGATCTCACTAAACAACGTCACCGTCTCCATTCCTCCGGATCGAAACCGCAAGATCGGCGAGGTGCAATGGCCCTCGCGGGTGCCGCCGAACCCGGAAAAGGAGTTTTCAGTCCTTGAAGTCGGCAAGGTTGCCACGGAAGGGCAGGCACTCGCATGGTTTCGCAAGAACCGGAACGCCAAGCGGCAGGTGCTCATCTTTGTCCACGGCTTCAACAACACCTATGCCGATGCCGTTTTTCGCTTCGCCCAGATAGTTCACGACTCAGGCACTAATGCGACACCGATCCTCTTCGCCTGGCCGTCGCGGGCTCGCGTTTTCGACTATCTCTATGACAAGGAAAGCGCCAACTACTCGCGGCGAGCCTTGGAGGACCTGATCCTCCAAGCGACAAGGAGCCCCGACGTCGCCGATGTGACGATCCTTGCGCATTCGATGGGAAGCTGGCTCGCCGCGGAGGCGTTGCGCGGCGTTGCCATGCGCGAAAAAGCAATCCCGGCCAAAATCAAGAATGTCGTGCTTGCGTCGCCGGACATCGATATCGATGTGTTTCGCCGCCAGTTCATCGAGATGGGGCCCAAACGGCCGCATTTCGCGATCCTGACATCGACGCGAGACAAGGCGCTCGAGGCTTCTCGCTGGCTGTCGGGCGGAGTTGACCGGGTCGGAGGGTCCGATCTCAGGCCCTATGCCGCCGCGCTGGAGGAGCTTGGTGTTTCGGTTATCGACACGAGCGCCATCGCCTCGAACGATCCGCTTGGCCATAATGCCTTCGCCGACAGCCCTGAGATCGTGCGTCTGCTCGGCCGGCGCCTAGCCGGTCAAACGCTTTCGGGAGGCGAGGTGACATTCGCGGACCGGGCAGGCGTGGCGGCAGCCAATTTCGCAGGTTCGGCGGCGCGCGTGGCCGTCGCGGCTCCGGCATCGGTCATCAGCGGCGAAGCACGCGAAGTGTTGAAACGCGAGCTTTCCCCCTCGAGCGGAGAGATCGTGGACGGGCAGATCTCGTACTGAGGTCAGGACCGCTGGGCAGTCAATCGCGCGGCGGCTGCCGCGCGAGGTCCCCGGATCCTTCGCGTGCGTGCGGTCCTGCCAGGGAGCGCGGCCTGCTCCCTGTGGAGTCATGCCCGCGAGGTGACCGATCTCGGTCCGGGCAAACTTGCCGTTCTCGGCAAGTTTGCCGTGGCAAGCAGGTGGAGAAGGTGGGTTCCTCCTTAACCGTCTAATGCCCGGCTGCATAGCTGGCTGAAAAGCGATGTAGTGACCTAACCAAAGTCCCCCCTCCAACTCACGACTTTTTGGGCCGCCGACCTTCAAACGGTGTCGGCTTTGATCTCAATCAACGTGTGCAGGACCTCGTTTAGGCAATATGTTCAAAAACGGAGGCTGTCATGCCGGAGCAAAGCAGTATGCATTCCTACCTGAGCTGGACCAAGGAACGTCTCGACGAGATGGACGCCGTATTGGCGTCGCTTGAGACCAAGACCGATCAGGGGAAGACAGAGCTTCGACGCAGGGTCGATCAACTGATGTCCGACTTGAGCAAGCGGCGCGACGAGTTTCAGGCCCAGGTCAAGGCACAGGCTGAAGCGGGCGAAACCGCCATAAAGGCCAGCAACGCACAGCTGGAGTCGCTGTGGCACGGCTTCGAAGCCCAGGTCGAAAGCTATTTCGAGACTATCGGCGAGCAGATTGAGCAGCAACAAGCGACTTTCCGCAAGGTTGCCGCTGCGCAAGCAAACGCTTGGCGCGAGGCCGCGGACAAGCTCCATTACGAAGCGGCCAGGGTCGCCGCCGCTAGGCGCGCCGACATTGATGCGGCTATCAAGCAGATGAGGGTGGATGCGGCGGAGGCCGAAGCCCGACTGCAGAAATTGAAGCAGGCGGGAAGCGACTCCTGGATATCGATGAGCTCGGCCTTGTCGGAGGCGCGCAAGGCGTTCGATCAGGCGAACCAGCGGGGGTGGGATGCGCTCAAGCGCGCCGCTTTCCCGAGATCCTGAGCCGGGTTGCCGCGCCAACGATTTCAATGCGATGCCGTCACGCTTGGTGATGTCGTCGTGGAGCAGCAGTTGAAGTTGCCGTAAGGATGAGTTCTCGGTTGTGGCCGATTCCGACTCGACGAGATCCCAGCCATGACAATTGACGACGGCCCTCCGAGCGACTTTCATTTAACACGTGATTGACAGCCATGCGGGAGATGCCGCCGACCGAAGCTGACCTCCAGGGACTCCCGACCGACGACGACTGGCGTCGGCTGCAGTTCACCACATTGCTGTACTATCTTCATGAAACGAACCCGGACAACGGTCTGGTTCGCGACAAGACGGCACCAGATGCCCCGGCAAGCATCGCGGCAATCGGCATGGCGTTGGCGGCGACCCCCGTCGGCGTCGAACGCGGCATCATCATCCGCGAGTTTGCGGCGAAGATCACCCGCAGGGTGCTGCGATACTTGATGGGGCTTCCCCAGGGACCAGAGCCGGACGCATCTGGCTATAAGGGCTTCTTCTATAATTTCCTGGACATCGAGACGGGGCGGCGCGTCCGGCAGTGCGAATTGTCTACCATCGACTCGGCGTTCCTTTTCGCGGGGGCTCTGACTGTCGCGGCCTATTTCGATCGTGACACACAAGACGAGTCCGAAATTCGCCGGCAAGCAACGGCGCTCTATGAGCGCGCCGACTGGAACTGGGCCTGCGACGGCGGCCCGACGCTGACGCATGGCTGGCGTCCAGAACACGGGTTCATCCCCCATCGGTGGCGTGGGTACGATGAAGGCCCGCTGCTGTACCTTCTCGGCCTTGGATCACCGACCCATGCGCTGCCGTCGGAAAGCTACGCGGCCTATACCGAAACCTACCAATGGACAAAGATTTACGGCCGCGAACTTCTTTATTCGGGACCGCTCTTTACCCATCAGCTTTCGCATATGTGGGTGGACTTCCGCGGCATCCGCGACGAGTTCATGCGGCAGCACGACAGCGACTATTTCGAGAACAGTCGTCACGCGACTTTTGTCCAGCAGGAATATGCGATTCGCAATCCCATGAACTTTGCCGGCTACGGAGAACGCTGTTGGGGGTTCACTGCGAGCGACGGGCCCGGTTGGGTCACGCGCGAGGTGGACGGGGTCAAGCGGGAGTTCTTCGACTACATCGCTCGCGGTGCGCCGTTCGGCCCCGACGACGGGACGGTATCACCGTGGGTCGTCATCGCCTCCCTCCCTTTCGCGCCGGAGATCGTGATCCCGACGGCGGGCAACTTTGCCACGATGAGCCTCGGGATGACGCGACTTTACGGCTTCGTGCCCTCGTTCAACCGGACGTTTGCTGCGGAGGATAGCCCCACCGGATGGTGGATCAGCCCCTATCATTTTGGCATCGATCAGGGGCCGGTTGTCTTGATGGTCGAAAACTATCGCACGGGCTTGATTTGGAACATCATGCGCCGCTGTCCACGGGTAGTGTCTGGCCTGCGCAGGGCCGGCTTCTCGGGAGGGTGGCTGGAACAGCATTGATCCTCCGCTGCCTTGAGCGCCAAGCTGGGCTCCGCCCGAATCGAGTCCGGTGCGGGCTCCATATCCATCGACATGGGTTCAAGGATCGCGTCGAAGAAATCACGCATTCCGGAGATCTCCCTGTTGTTCATGCAGGTGATCGAACGCTCGGAAGCAGGATGAGGATTTGGAGTTGTTCGAAGTGCAGCGTTCCGGCCTCTTTGTCGGCTGCCTACTGCATGGCGACGAGTGTTTTGCGAAAGCGAAGGCCGGACAAGACAAAAATCAGGGCGCTGATGACAGCTATCGCGAGCATCTGCGGCCATACTATCGCGAGGCCGGCGCCGCGATAGAGGACCGCCTGGGCGAAGCTGACGAAATGTGTCGTAGGCGCGAGCTGCATCACATTCTGGAGCCATTGCGGCATGGTTTCGAGCGGCGTGCTCGAGCCCGACAGCAACTGCAGGATCACGAGAATCGGGATACACAAGAGCCCGAACTGCGCCATAGAGGTCGTGAAGGTCGCAATCAGGATGCCGAGCGCCGTCACCGAGAACTGGTACAGCAGTGTACCTGCCAGGAACAGCCAGAGCGAGCCGGCGATCGGGACCTGAAGGACGAGCTGCACCACGATCATCATGGACACTGCGGCCGCGAAGACGATGACAAGGCCGTTCGCCCAAATCTTGGCGAGCATGACGTCGTTGGGTGTCACCGGCATGGAAAGCAGGTGTTCTATGGTGCCATGCTCGCGCTCACGGATCAAAGCGGCGCCGGTCAAGATGACCGACAGCATGGTGATATTGTTGATGATCTGCATCACCGACGTGAACCAGTGCGAGTGCAGATTGGGATTGAACATGACGCGGAACACGAAATTGACCGGCAGCGAAGGTGCCCCGCTGGCATTCTGGACATAGCTCAGGACCTGCTGGCCAATTATCTGCTGCAGGTCGCCCAAACCATTGCCTGCAATGGCAATCGCCGTGGCATCGGCGTTGATCTGTACGCTTGGCCTCCGATTCGAAAGCAGGTCCTGTTCGAATTTCGGCGGGATTTCGATGACGAAGATGAAGCGGTTGGAGTCCATGGCCGGACCAATTTCGCTGGCCGAGATTTCCTGCGGCGCCTGGAAAAAAGGCGGTAGGATGGCCTCGTTGATGCGCCTCGAGATTTCGGAACGGTCCTCATCGACGATGGCGACCGAGGCGTTGTAGACCTCGAGCTTGGCGCCAGTCGCAACTGCGTACACGGCGTAGGTGAACGTGTAGAGGATCAGCACCAGCATGACTGGGTCGGCGCGGATGCTGTAAAGTTCCTTGACACCGAGTGCCAGAATATTGATGAGCCGCTTGCGCATCAGGACTCCTGTTTCCTGAGAATCAGGCTTGCCACGGTAACGAAGGCGAGGACGAATACGGCGAGCACCAAATGGTTGAGCCAAAGCTCGGAGAAACCGAGCGCCTTGTTGAACGTGCCCGTGCTGATCTGCTGGAACCATGAGGCCGGGAAAGCGAGTCCGAGAGCGCGTCCGGCACCTGACAGCGAGGAGACGGGAACCAGGAGTCCTGAGAACTGTGAAGTCGGGATCAGCGCGATGATCGCAGTGGCGAACACCGCAGCCACCTGAGTGCGGGTGAGGGTCGACACAACCAGGCCGAACGCAGTGGAAGCCCCGAGATAAATGAACGCGCCGACAATCAACGCCAGCCAAGAGCCCTTCACCGGCACGGCGAACACGAACAGCGCCAACACCATCAGCGTAGCAAAGCTGATGAGACCGATGATGAGATAAGGCACCTGTTTTCCGAGCAGGAACTCGATGCTGGTCAGCGGCGTGGAGCGGAAGTTGGCGATAGATCCTGTTTCGACCTCGCGCACGACGCCCAGCGCCGTCATGATGGCAGGGATCAGGATCAGCATCATCATGATGACGCTCGGCACCATCGAATAGACGCTTTTGAGCGACTGGTTGTAGCGGAAGCGGGATTCGAAATTGACAGGCAGGGCAGATGATTCGCTGCCCGTGGCAGTGCCGGGCAAGGCAGCCATGTCCCCGGCGCGGCGTGCGGACTGCTTGGCCAGATAGTCGAGCGTCAATCCGCCCAGATAGGTGCGCGTGGTCTCGGCCCTGTTCGGCATGTCGCCGTTGATCCAAATACCAATCTCCGGGCGGCGTTCCCTAAGCAAATCGCTGCCATAGAGAGGTGGGATCTCGATCGCGAACTTGAGCTCGCCGGCGCGGAGGCGAGTCGGGATCTGATCAGGAGCGGTGATATCCGGCTGCCGGCTCCAGAAGCGCGAGCCTTCGAAACCCTCCAGGAACTCCCGGCTTTCGAGTGAGCGGCTCTGATCGAATACCGCGAAGCGCAGATGCTCGACATCGAATGAGATGCCATAGCCGAACGCGAACATCAGGAGGACGGGGCTGAGCAGGGCAAAGGCGATGCGCACCGGATCGCGGATGATCTCCACGGCCTCGCGCCGTGCGCAGGCCCACAGCCGGGCAAGGCTGAATCGCGCACTGTTTGTCCGCTCCGCGGTGGGAGTCGCCGACACCAACTCGGCTGCAGGTTCGCGCGCTTTCGCTGGTCCCTTGGCGGCGGCCACCGCATCCTCGAGATAGGCGATGAACGCCTCTTCGAGCGTCTCGGCGTGGCGCGCCTCGGTGAGCGCGCGCGGCGCGTCCGCCGCCAGCACCTTGCCTGCATGCATTAGCGAAATGCGGTCACAACGTTCCGCTTCGTTCATGAAGTGCGTGGACAGGAAAATCGTAACGCCGTCCTTGCGCGACAGATCGACCAGCGATTCCCAGAACTGGTCGCGGGCCACGGGGTCGACCCCCGAAGTCGGCTCGTCGAGTATCAGCATCTCGGGGCGGTGCTGGACGGCGACCGCCAGCTGCAGCCGTTGCCGCATGCCGAGCGGCAGACTCTCCGGCATGGTGTCAGCGACGTCCCTGAGGCCGAAGCGGTTGAGCATTTCCTCGATGCGCGGCCCCTGCTCGGCAGCCGGCAGGTCGAACAGCTTGGCGTGCATCTGCAAATTCTGGTAGACCGTGAGCTCGCTGTAGAGCGAGAACGCCTGCGACATATAGCCGACGCGTTGGCGCGTCTCGATGTCGTCTGCGTTCAACGGCTTGCCGAACAGGAACGCCTTCCCTTCCGATACAGGCAAGAGGCCGGTCAACATCTTCATGGTCGTCGACTTGCCGCAGCCGTTCGAGCCGAGAAAGCCGAAGATCTCCCCCTTCTCAATGCGGAAACTCACGTGATCGACCGCGGCGAACGTGCCGAACTTTTTCGTGAGCCCATCGGCCTCGATCGCCGGCGGGCCGGCCTGCGTCACGCGAGGCGGGATCTGGACGCCTCTATGGTCGCCGCGCTTGTCCTCCGGCAGCAGCGAAATGAAGGCTTGTTCGAGGGTGTCGGCGCCGGTTCGCGCCTTGATTTCGGCGGGAGATCCGGTTGCGATGACGCGGCCGGCGTCCATCGCTGCGAGCCAGGCGAACTGATCGGCTTCCTCCATATAGGCGGTCGCGACGATGACGCTCATCTGCGGCCGGCGCGCACGGATGCGATCGATCAACTCCCAGAACTGCCGGCGCGAAAGCGGGTCGACGCCCGTCGTCGGCTCGTCGAGGATGAGAAGGTCCGGATCGTGTATCAGCGCGCCGCACAGAGACAGCTTCTGCTTCATGCCGCCAGAGAGCTTCCCTGCGGGCCGGTCCGGAAATGGATCGAGACCGGTACTGCGCAACAGATCGTCGATGCGTGCCTTCCGCTCGGCCTCCGGCTGTCCGAATAGCCGCCCGACGAAGTCGAGGTTTTCGAAGACGCTGAGGGTCGGGTAGAGATTGCGCCCCAGACCTTGCGGCATATAAGCGACGCGCGCATAGCTGCGCTGGCGGTGCGCCTGGTCGCGCATGTCACCGTCCAATGCCCAAACTGAGCCCGACTGGATTTTGCGCACACCCGAGATCAACGCCAGCAAGGTCGATTTGCCGACGCCATCGGGACCGATCAGCCCGGTCATACAGCCGCCCGGAATGGTGACTTTCACATCGTCGAGCGCGACGACCTTGCCGTAACGGTGCGAGACACCCTCAAGCGAGGCGGCGACCGCAATGTCAACGCTCGGCTGTGTGGCGCGCTCATGCATTGGGAACCTTGACGGCTAGCCAGGCGGGCCAGGCCGCCGTGGCATCGACCCGAACGTAGCCCATCCCGCGAAGGCCGCCCTTCACCGCATCCTCCATTTCTCTGAGCACTTCGGGTGGCGCATGCAGCTTCACCCGGAAATAAAGCTGCTCGCGTTCCGACTGGGTCTCCACCGTCTTCGGAGTGAACTGCGATTCAGGCGCCACGAATGAGACGGTGGCGGGAAAGACGTATTCCGGAGCGGCATCAACCACTACGCGCGCCTCATCGCCAATGGCTAGTCGTCCCGCAACCCCAGCCGGGAGAAAGACGGTCATATAGACGTCCGAGAGGTCGAGCACGGTGGCAATGCGACCACCCGCCGGCAATACTGCTCCCGGCTCGATCAGCCGATACTGCACCCGGCCGCGCACAGGCGAGGTGATTGTCGCGTCAGCGAGGCTTGTCTTCAGCCGGTCGACCTGGGCATCCGCCGCCGCGATCGCCGCGTGGGCCTCGTCGACCTGAGCGTTCGCCGCCTTGAGGGCGGCTGCGGCGCTTACAATGAGCTGCCTCCGCTCCTCTTGCTTCTCGCGTGTCCCAAAGCCTTTCTCGAGGAGCGCTTCGGCGCGCTCAAGCTCCTGGTCGGCGAATGTCAGCTCGGCCTTGCGGCTTTCGACAAGCGCCTGCGCCGCCGCGAGCGATTGACTTGCGCGTTTGACTTCAGCTTCCGCCTGGCGCAGCTGCGCTTCGAGCTCAGCCTGATCGAGGCGGGCGACCATGCTCCCCGCCAGTACCACATCGCCCTCACGTGGCACGATCTCGATGACGCGGCCCGCGATCTTCGTCGCGATGTCGAATTGAGTGGCCTCGACGCGACCGTTGGTGCTGACGATGCCCTCCGGCAGGGCACTGGCTGTTTGTTGCTTCCAAAGGTAGAAGCCGGCGCCCCCGGCAAGGCCCAGCGCGCCCAGCACCACCGCCACGGTCACGTACCGCTTGAGAGGCGCCTTCCTTTGGACTTCGACCGCATGGTGCTCGCGTTCGGTTTTCACCGCTCCTGGCGGAACCGCACGCTGTTGTTCATCCTTCGCGGTCGGCGGATGATCGATCAACAACGCGATATTCCCTTCAAAGAAAAAATCTGCGTATCTGTCTACTCCCTCGCCGCAAGGCAGCCTTGATCCACGTCAAAGTCCAACCGAAAATCACGCGCGTCGTGATGGTCGAATGCACGCTGGATGGCACATATGCGGTGGCGGCTACGGCCAATTGAGCGATCCCGGGACAGTCTCTTGTCCGCATTGAGCGAAAGGAGAGGACATCCCGCTAAACCCGGAATTGGTTTGGATGGCGCCCGTCACCGTCCGCATGAAGGACGGGCTGTTTTCAGGTCTTCGCTTCTGTCAACGACGCTCTCGATTTCCTCGAAGGGGATAGGGCCATCTATCAAGGTAGAAAATATAATCGGGCGGTTCAAACATGCCGCCGTGCCCTAAACCGAGTGGCGCCAGTTGCCATCACGCGCGAAGCGTTCATTGATGCCTGCGGAGATGCGGGCATGTCGACGGCCGCGGATGGGCCGCTCGGGACAAAGACTGGCGCTGGCGGCCACCACTCGCCTGCCTAGAATGGGTCGAGCTGGGGCACCCTTGGCGCCCCAGCTTTCGAGCATTCGCGCGGCTCGGCAGAGCAATTCTCTAAAGCCCTCAACACGCTGTGCCTTGTCTGGCATTTTGGCAGATTTCCTCCGTGCCAGGGTCGTATCCGCCACACGCCGAGCCACCGAGCGAGCGGAGGGGCATTCCGCCACCGCGTGTTTGGATCCTCCCCCTCACAGAGACAATTCAAAAGTTCTGAACGCCGGTGATCAAAATTGCCGGTTACGGCTCAACCTCCACGTTATTGACTTAATCGTCATTATGACTTATCAGTCAATTGGATTGGTAGGGAGGAGACGCCTATGAAACAGCAAGCCGCGCGCGCCAGCGCGACAGGACCGGAATTTCTGGGCGCTCGGACCTAGTGAGCGCACATGTTAGCCCTTAAGCCGAAGATGAACCGGCAGGTTCTCAGGGCCATCCTCTTTGCCCTGCCCAAAGTGATGAACCTCACCGCCTCCCGCGTCCCGGCATTCGCTGAACGGCTGAAACAGCGCAACCTCGTCGCGTGGATCGGTCTCCAGGACGGGAGCATCGGGCGCATTGTGGAAATCCGAGGCGGCAGATTCCGTTCCCGTGCAGGCTCGGCGGCCGAGGCCGAAGTGGCCATGTCTTTCAAGGACGCGTCGACGGCCTTGAAGCTCCTGATGCCCAATCGCGATCAGTTGGAAATCATCCACGCGGCCAAGAACTTCAAAGTCGTGACCACGGGACCAGACGATCTGGTCGTCTGGTTTACGCAGACGCTCAACATGAGTGAAACCACGGGGCTTTCCATGGGAACGCCGATGCCCGACGGCAGCCTTCGCTACACCACCTGCACCAACGGCGGTCCCCTGTTCGTATACGTCAAGGGCGGCAGGATACTGCGGGTTACTCCCATCGAGTTCGACGGCAGCGACCCGTCCACCTGGGTGATCGAAGCCCGCGGGCGTAAGTTCAGCCCGCCCCGCCGCGCGCTGGTAGCGCCCCACGCTCTGACAATGAAATCGCTGGTCTATTCGGACAAGCGCATCCTTTACCCAATGAAGCGGGTGGATTTCGATCCCGATGGCGAACGCAATCCCCAGAACCGCGGAAAATCCGGCTACGTGCGGATCGACTGGGACGAGGCGCTGGACATTGTAGCCAAGGAGATCAACCGGCAGAAACGCGTCCACGGGCCCGGCTCCATCACGTTCCCCATGTCGTCCCATCACCAGTGGGGAAACGTGGGCTATTACCTGAGCTCGCTGACGCGGTTCGCCAACCTGATCGGCTTCACCCGGGTCGCGGCCAATCCGGACAGTTGGGAGGGGTGGTACTGGGGCGCAATGCACCATTTCGGCAATTCAATGCGTGTCGGCGTGCCTGCGGGCTATGGCGGAGTGGAGGATTGCCTCAAGGAAGCCGAGTTGATCGTCTTCTGGTCCTGCGATCCCGAAAGCACCAATGGGGCCTATGCGGGGTTCGAGGGCACCACGCGCCGTCTTTGGGCCAAGGAACTCGGCATCGAGTTCGTGCATATCGACCCGCATTGC
The DNA here is from genome assembly GCF_020193655.1 of Ensifer sp. IC3342. Taxonomy (GTDB): domain Bacteria; phylum Pseudomonadota; class Alphaproteobacteria; order Rhizobiales; family Rhizobiaceae; genus Sinorhizobium. Next base: position 89,479 of record NZ_JADYVE010000012.1, on the reverse strand, counting down.
AATCCGACAGCCCAGTTGCTGGGCGGACGCTGGTTTCCCGTTCGGCCGCAGACCGACGCGGCTCTGGCTCAGGCGATCATGTATGTCTGGGTCACGGAAGGCCTTTATGACGAGGAGTACGTCGCGACTCGCACCACCGGCTTCGACGAATGGAAGGCGTATCTGCTGGGCGAAACCGATGGCGTTCCCAAGACCCCCGAATGGCAGGAGGCCGAGACCGGCATACCTGCCAGAGACGTGCGCGCCCTGGCCCGCAAGTGGGGCGGCAGGAAAGTCTATCTAGCTGTCGGGATGACCGGCACCGGCTTCGGCGGCGCAGGCCGCGGCGCGAGCGGTGCGCAATGGGCGCGCTGCATGGTCATGATGATGGCGATGCAGGGCTGGGGCAAGCCGGGCATCAATTTCGGCGGTCTCCAGATCGGCGTCCCGCACGACCTGCATTTTTATTTTCCGGGCTATGCAGATGGAGGGATTTCCGGCGACCTGGCGTGGACAGGCAATGCGGTCAATAATTATCAGCGCATGCCGCACATCCTGACGATGAATCCCGTCAAGCAGATGGTGCCGCGCCAGCAACTGCCCGACGCGATCATCAACGGTCACGCCACCGGCTATCTCTGGGACGGCATGGCCCAGGAGGCCCAGTTCGCCCCTTTCAGCTATCCCATGCCGGGCTACTCGCCGATACGCATGATCTACCGCTACGGCGGCTCCTCGCTCAGCACCGTTACTCGATCGGGACGCTGGGTGGATGCCTATCGGCACGAGAGCATCGAGTTCGTGGTGAACCAGTCCATCTGGATGGAGGGCGAGGCGCAGTTTGCCGATATCATACTGCCGGCCTGCACCTCGCTGGAGCGCTGGGACATAGGCGAATGGGCGAACTCCGGCGGCTACGCCCATCACGGTGTTAACGTCGTAAATCATCGCGTCATCACCCTCCAGCATAAGTGCATCGAGCCCTTGGGTGAGTCGAAGTCCGACTACGACATATTCACCGCCATCCTGACCCGGCTGGGCCTGGGCGCTGTCTTCACCGAGGGCTGCAGCGAGCTCGATTGGGTCAAGCGCGTGTTCGATTCATCAGATCTGCCCGGCGAAATTTCCTGGAAGAAATTCTGTCGCAAGGGCTACTACGTCGTGCCACCCGAAAAGCCGGAACTACGCCAGCCCGTCGACATGCGCTGGTTTGCCGAGGGCAGGCGCAAGGATTTGCCGGAACCGGCTCCCATGCCATCCCAGTACGCCGAAGAGTTCGGCATGGGCCTGCAGACGCCGAGCGGCAAACTCGAATTCGTGCCCGAGATCCTCAAGCGGAACACGGCAGACAATCCGGACCGCCCACCGGTCAATCGTTACATCCCCTCCTGGGAAGGGCTGCGCAATACCGAACTCAAGGAGCGCTATCCGCTGCAGATGATAGCAACTCATTGGCCGCCTCGTAGAGCGCGGTTCGCACGCTGCCATCGCCGATCTTCGAGATGCGACCGCTTTGATCGGTCTCGCCCGATTGATATTTCTTCGGCGTCAATCCGAAGTGCGGCCCCACCGCGCGTGAGGAGCGGAATCGCTCCGGCGCGTCGACGGCTGCGACAAACGTCAGCGCCACCAGAACGCCAACGCCTGGCGTCGTCATCAGCCGCCGTGCGTTGTCGTCCTGACGGGCGATGGCACGCAGCTTGCGCTCGAAACCTGCAAATTCATGCACAAGCGCGTCGCGCACCTTCAGCAGTGCCGTCGCGATCGCTTCCAAGGTCGAATGGCCTGCAATCAGCTCGCGGATCCGCCCCGCGTAAGTGCGCCGTGTCGTCGGCCCGACCTTGAGGCCGAAGCCGCGCAGGATGCCCCGGAGGCTCATCTCGATGTCGTGAAGCTTGCCCTGAACGAAGCTTGCGGGCGGTCAGCAGCGCCCGCACCTCCTGGGCGGCAAGAGATTTGCAGTGGACCGGTCTGAACCAGCCAAGCCGCATCAACTGCGCAATGCCGCGGGCGTCCTTCTTGTCGGTCTTGACCGGCATCGTCTTAAAGGCTGCACGCACGTGGCGCGTCTCGATCAGCTCGACGCAAAGACCTGCTTTCACCATCCCGGCATGGAGCCACTGGGACAAGGGGCCGGCCTCCAGACCAATGCGCTCCATCGCCACGCCGTACTCGCCGAACCAGGCGATCAGCGCATCGGGTTCGCTGAGGATCTTTGCTTCCCGCACAATGCGGCCGTCCGCATCCACCACGCACACCCTTGAGTATTCCAGGGATACGTCGATGCCGGCATACTGCTTCATGGTCGTCTCTCCGTGCTGCTATGGAGCAGGCCACTCCTGACTCCGCGACACCATCATTGTGAGGGACGACCACCGGCCCTTCAAACCTGGCGGGCCGGGATCCGCCCGTTACACCATCTTTCATGCTCCCCGATCCTGTTCGCTGGGGATCCGGATCCTTCTCGAGGAAATCGGCGTTCCGCACCAGGTCGCCACGATCGATCTGTCGACCAGCGGTGCGCCTGTAGGGCTTGAATGCGTGCATTCTGGGTCGACAGTCAAACGGATTTGGACAAAAACGTCCGCAACTATGGTCACAGCAGTCACTCGGCACCATCCCGACGAACTTCCGGACTCCACCCTGTTGAGAAGTTCAGCGTAGTCGCGCGAGGCGTTTTCCAGCCGCGCCGGCACAGGCCGGCAAGCGGCCGCAGCGACCGACAGGGAGCGGAGCAGCCGAAGGCAACCCGCGCCCGCCAGGTTGACCCGATGACGATCACTTGCGCCGAGTTCGGAGCTTTTTGAATGTGCTCTTTGTGGACGAGCAACAGAAAGGAAGCTCACATGTCGGCGGGAAGGAAGTACATCGGCCTCGACGTTCATCAGGAGACGGTCGCCATTGCGGTGGCAGATGAAGGCAACGACCGGGAGGTTCGCTATTTCGGCACGGTGGCGAACCGACCAGAAGCGTTGCACGCGGCGCTGAAGAAAATCGCTCAGGGCGGTTTCGAGCTTTGCGTCTGCTACGAATCCGGCCCTTGTGGCTTTGTCATCTATCGCTATCTCCGGAAAGTCGGGATTGACTGTACCGTCATGCTGGCCCGTCTGTTGCGCGCCGGCGAACTTGTTGCCGTCTGGGTTCCGGATGAGGCCCATGAGGCGATCCGGGACGTCGTGCGTGCGCGCCGACAGGCCAAGACAGACCTTTCCGCCGCAAAAGCGGCGTTGAAGAGTTTCCTGTTGCGCCATGACCGGCGGTTCACCGGTAAGTCGATCTGGGGCAAGTCCTACTGGAACTGGTTGGCCGAGCTGACATTCGCGTTCCCACATCAGCAGTTTGTCTTCGAGGAATACAAGCGACGCATCCACGACCTCGAGGCATGCTGCGAGCGGCTGGAAGACGTATTGGCCGAGGCGGTTTCGGACTGGACGCTGGCGCCGATCGTCGAAGCGCTTCAGGCCTTGCGAGGTGTAAAATTGATTGCGGCGGTGACGCTTGTGGCGGAGATCGGCGATCTCGATCGCTTCACAAGTCCCAAACAGCTGATGGCATGGCTCGGTCTTGTTCCCGCCGAGCACTCGACCGGAAAGAGCATCAGGCGTGGGGAGATCACCCGGACCGGCAATGCCGCTGCCCGCACGATGCTCATCGAGTCCGCATGGCACATTTCTCGCCAGGGAGGGACTGGCATTGCGACGGCGCAACACCGCAATCGCGCATGAGATCAACGCGATTGCCTGGAAAGCGCAGGTACGCCTTTGCGCCAAGTTCCGGCGCCTGGCTGCGGCCGGAAAACCGACGGTCAAAGTCGTCACGGCGGTCGCGCGAGAGCTTGCCGGCTTCATCTGGGATATCGCGCGGCAAACGCCTGTCGTTGCCTCTGAGGCTCGAGGGTAGCGCGCACAGGGCGAAGCTGGTCGGGGTTGCGCAGCCCGGAGCGCGCGGTTTGCAGGGAAGGAAGCTGGGATTCAGGGGAAGGACATAGGACCTGGGTGGCGTGCTGCGCGGTCTGATCGACGTAGGACAATCCTCGATACGGCGCTGGGGCAGGAAATCCGATGCCCGCCAGGTTGAAGGAGGCAGGTCCACGACGGAACAGGGTCGTGCGGTAACCAATCCGCGGATGAGTGCGTGATCAATCGTTGTCAGGCGACAGTCGCGCAGCACACCAGCCAGGTCGTCATCTTGCGTCAGCGCTGGCTTTGATGCGAGAATAAACACGTGCACATTCATCCGTGATCGTCATGAGAGCGCCGTAGGGTTGCCGAGGGCGGAACGATCAAGTGTTTTTTCTCAGCCTGCTCTTGCCGGATTCACTGTTCTCTCCGTGGTCGAGACCGGTGCTCGCCACATCATGGCATCGGATGCTGTGCTTCCCAATGTCGGTCGCGCGATTCCGTTTTAGAAGACTCGCAACTGCCCCCGCGGGATTACCACTGCTTCGTCCCGGCAAGGGACAGGGCTGCCGTCAGGTGACGGATCTGGTGATCGATCGAGACGCCCCTAAGCGGTCTCGATTGCCGCGCTCGACGACCATCGGAACGTTCCGCCAGTCGCCCACAAACGGTGCATTATGACGGCCATCTTACGGGCAACGGCGACAGCTGCTTTTTTCATGCCGCTCTTCTTCGCGATCCGCAGACCCCAGGCCTTGAGCGCCGACCATTTCTCGACCCGCGTCAACAAGGTGGTCGCGGCCTCGAACAGGTAGGCACGGACGAGAGGATCTCCACATTTGGAGATCTTGCCCTTGTGGTCGGCCTCGCCCGACTGATAGCGCCTGGGCGTCAGGCCGAGATGGGCACCAACGCTGCTCGACTTTGCGAACCTCACCGGATCATCGATTGCGGTGATGAAGGCGATCGCCGTCAACAGCCCAATCCCCGGAATGGTCATCAGCTGCCGGCATGTCGCGTTTCCCCTGGCATAACGCGCCAGCTCTCGGTCGAAGCAGAGAATTTGCTGCTTCAAGCCCGAGTAGACCGTGAGCAAGGCGCGAACGGTATGACTTACGCGACCAGCATCTGGCGCGCACGCGTCGCTGACCAGTGTTTCGAACGGCAGTCCGTCGCGTCGCCTGAGGACAACGCCGAAGGTCTTCAGCATTCCCCTGATTTGGTTGCTCACTTCAACGCGCATGGCGACGAGTTGAGCCCGCGCCCCCAGCATCGATCGAACCGTGTGACTGTCGAAGCTTTTGACACCGACTTCACGATACCAGCCAGCCTTGACGATTTGTGCCAGGCCATGAGCATTGTTCTTGTCGGTCTTGTTCATCTGCATGTTCAAGGCCGCCTTGGCATGGCGGGCGTCCAGACAGACGATCGGCAATCCTTCCGCTTTGAGCGCGTGCCAATGCCAGGTGGACAGCGGACCGCTCTCCAGTCCTATCCGGATCGCATTCGGCGCCTTGGCCTTGATCGCCCCTGAAATCCCGTCCGGGGTCGAAAAACATGTGCCCTGCCAAACGATCTTGCCATCGTTGCCAATGGCGCACACGTGTGTGATGTCCTGCGATACGTCCAGTCCGACGAACTGTTCCATGGCCTGCTCCCGGGTTGTGAAACAGCGGCAGCATAGCACTGACCGCAATTATCCCATGTCGGTCCCGGTTTCCGCCCTTCGGGCGGCGCTATGCTAAACCTGCTGCGGCTGCCCTTTTAACCGGTCAAGCGGTGCGCGAACTGGCTTCGGCTATGCCTGCGCATGGTATGCTCATTGTCCCCTTAGGTGGGGAAAGGGCGCTCTGCCCCCTCTCCCCTGCAAGGGGAAAATCGGTCTCCCCGTCCTTCCTCCGCTCGCCCTTAGCTCGCTCCGTGCAGGATCGACGCGGATCCGCTCGAGGCGGATTTTGCGTCGCCCCTTCGGGCGGGTGATCTCCCTCCGATTTGTCCCCTTGCCCCCCTCTCCCCCGCTGCGCAGATATCGGCCTTCACGGTGAGCGATGATCACGAAAGACAGGTGGCCGTCTGGAACTCGCTCACCTCTTGGAACCGCGATCCTCATTCGATCCGGCGAGCACTCACCGAGGAAATGATTCCGGCGACGGACAAGCGCGTGCAGTTCATCGGCGGGCTGGCTGCATACGAGGAAGCCGGTAGATCGGTAAAGCGCGATCTTTTTTGACGAGCGAAACGCCGTTGGACGTTGCTTTGGTCGGCTGGATATCCTTCCCGCTTCGTATAGCCCCCGCCGAGGCGGAACAGGAGCTTGGAGCCGAGAGCACCGCGGAAGACGAGCAGTTCCCCCAAGCGGCTGAGTGACATCAGTCGCGGGCCGGTCACGTTCCTCCCGCGTGATCGGCCATTCCCGCTTCACAACCGCCGATGACCGTGGGCCAGAATCAACCTGGCCCACAATCATGTTGAGGGGAGGCCCGATTCCCCCTCCCCTCATATGTGGAACGGCCCGCTTGGCAAGGGCCACTCCTGTCTTTGAATCTGTGGACCGGTGCGGTCATATGTCCGGCCTGTTGCGCGGTCAAAACCGCTGGCCATGATGATATCCGCAGCACAAATCGCCTAATCAAACTCACGCGCTCCCATGCGCAAAGAGGGGAACGGTCTGATTTGCACTGGGATGACGCTCCTTCGATTCATCAACAGAAAGCACCTTGCCATGATCCGGCGGAATCGCCGGAATAGTGTGTGACGTTATGGTTTCATCATCGCTGTGGGCGCACTGTATTGTTCACCCTTCATCATCAAGGCCCAAATGACCCTTGCCATCTTGTTCGCCATTGCCGTGGCGACAACCTTGAACGGACGCCGCTGTTGAAGGGCGGCCACCCACGGCGGCATTCCAAAGCCATTCCGCGATAGCTTCAGGATTGCCATTGCACCGACGACCAATAGCGAGCGCAGCTGAGGATTTCCGCGTTTCGAGATCGAACCGAGTTTCTCCTTTCCGCCGCTCGAGTTGGACCGTGGTGTCAAGCCGATCCAGGCAGCGAAGTCCCTGCCGCTCCGAAAGCCTCCGGGATGGGGCACTGCCGCCCTCACTGTCGCTGCTGTGATCGGACCGACACCGGGAATTGCTGTCAGGCGCCGCGCGACTTCATCCTGCCTCACCGTGGCAACGATCTTGCGCTCCAAAGCGGCGATCTTCTCATTGAGGCTTTCGATCTGGTCTGCGATCTCGGCTAGCGCCTCTCTCGCCATTGCCGGCAGCCTGTCGTCGGCATCGTCTCGTACAATCGCAATCAGCTTGCCGCAGCTCTTCGCGCCGGCCGCGGCAATTACCCCCAGCTCGGCCATATGACCACGCAGGACATTGATGGATTGTGTTCGTTGTCGCGTGAGCAAGTCGCGAGTTCTCAAGATGATGGCCGCCGCCTGCTCCTGCCGCCCCTTTGACTGCAACGTATCGCATCGTTGGGCGGGTCACGGCCTCGCAGATCGCCTCGGCGTCCGCCGCATCCGTCTTATTCCGTTTGACATAGGCTTTCACATAGGCGGCTGGCATCAAGCGCACTGTGTGCCCCATTGCGCCGATCTCCCGAGCCCAATAGTGCGCACTTCCACACGCCTCCATACCAACGAGACAGGGCGGCAACCTTTCAAAGAAAGCCAAGACCTGCGACCGGCGTAAGGCGCGCCGAACTATCACTTCTCCAACTGCATTCACGGCATGAACCTGGAACGTGTTCTTCGCCAGATCCAGTCCTACGGTTGCTATACCTTCCATGGCGTATCCCCTTCTTGATGCCGACGCTTCGAGAACCAGCATAGTCATCTTCCGCGACGGCTCGGAGGGCCGTTCCACACCATCAAACTCCCCTTCCCGCCCGGGTTTTCTTGCGTTTCAGGAACTGTTGCAGCAACTTGCTTCAGCCTTGGGACCTCAAAGGCGGCGTCGTAAGATCAGCAAAAACACGGAAAACCATTAAGAAATAAGGGCATTCTCGGCCTAACACGCGCCTTAAAGGCTTTTGCGTGTAGCACGTTGTTGCACCTGTTTGGTTTATGAGGTTTTTTCAATAGCGTTGAAAGACGGCAAGTTTTGGCGCTGTGGCGTCGCAGCCCGTAGCTATCTTGGAAAAATGATCGGCGACCAGCACGTTCGCGTCCTCTCGCCTCCTCCGCTGACGCTCCGGCCTTCGGTGGGCACCGCTTTCCGCCGTGCCTTTGGAACGATCATCGCAACCACCAGAGAGGAGTGAAAGACATGAACATCACCAACTACATCCAGTTCGACGGCGACAACCTCGACACCGCAAAGGGCGCCGGCCTCATCTCCACCATCGACCGCGACATGGACATCAAGGTTGTGCCGTTCGCGTCCGACAATGAAAAGGCTCCGACGCACCGCATCTACGCCAAGTCACCGCGCGGCCATGACATCGAGGTCGGCGGCATCTGGAAAAAAGATAACCAGGACGGCAAGCCGTACTACACCCTCTCGATCCGCAAGCTTCGCTACAACGCCAATCTCGGCCGGTTCCCCGGCCAGGACGACGCCTCCCTGCAGGCGATCATCGAATGGGAACCCCGCGATTAAACCGTTCACAGCGCCCGGCGAGCAGCCGGGCGCCCACCTTCGAAAGGCCGGAGAATCCGGCAAAGTGCTGGAGTTTCAGCATTTTTCCTGCTAGGGTGGCCCGTACCGGAGATTTGCCGATGAACGTGCATTCCCGCCGTCCGGATCGTTCCCCGGAAGCCATCGAGAAGCGGCGCAAGGCCGCCGAGCAGGCGCGCGCTGCCAATATCCGGCAGGGCTATGTTCACGATCCTGTCCTCGAGGAGGCGACCGCGCGTTATGTCGCCGGCGACATCACCCGCGAGGAATACCGGCAGCTCATGATCGAGCCGCCTGTCAGATAACCTCCCGATCAAGGCGGCCCGCTGAGAGCTGGCGGCTTTTTGTTGAGCTTCGCCATGGCTGATGAACGCCCCAAAGGTTCCTACACCTAACCCAACACCTCGGACGATCCAGACCGGACGAACGTTCTGAAAAACAGATGGGGAATTGAAACCCATTCCGAGTTGCGCGTGAAAGAGTATCGCGCGACCGCCGTGCGGATGGCGGAAGTTGCTGAAGGAGACGGCCCGCAAGGCGATTTCGACAACGCTCACCTGAAGGCGATTCACGGCTATTTTTTCAGGATGTGTACGAATGGGCCGGTCATACGCGCAACGAAAGTCCCGTCGTTGAGGGTCAGCGCGTAGAGCCGATCGGCGGCCTCTCTAAGGGCAGCACGTCCTTCCTGCCCGGCTCGCGCATAGAAATGGGTCTGGACGAGGCGCTGAAGCCGATCCGAGATCCAGAGGCCCTTCGCAATGCAACGCCTGAGGAGTTCGCTGAGCGCGCCGGGAAAGTCCTCTCAGAGCTGAACTATGTGCATCCATTCAGAGAGGGAAACGGACGTGCCCAGGAAGCGTTTATTTCCGAGCTGGGCCGCCACTACGGCCGCGAAATCGACTTCTCTGTGATCACCAAGCCGCGCATGATCGAGGCGTCGATCGAGACCACGAACGACCCGTCCAGTCCCGCGATGAAGCACGTCATTGAGGACGCGATGAATCCGGGGCGCCGGGAGGCTCTCCGATCCGCATTCGAAGACTTGCGGGAGGTCGGCGAAGAGCCCTTGCAACACCATGTCCGCGCCGCCCGCGCCGGCGAGGAGATCACAGGAACGGTTCTCGGCCACGACAATCGCGTTGCCAGCCTTGTGACCGATCAAGGGATTGTCGTCGCCGATCGCGCGGATCTGCCGGAGAGGTTGCCGGACGACGGGGAGATCACCTTCACTGCCCGGTCGGACCTTTCCCGAGTGAGGCGAGAGCAGCCCACTCAGGAGGCGCAATCGCAGGGGGCGCCAGCGCGGCAGCCACAACAGGACCATAGCCCGGAGTTGAAGGAAATCGAGGCGCAAATGGCGGCACAGCGCAGTCGGGAGCGTGATGACGACGATCGCGAGCGGTAACCGGCCCACCGGCTCTTTCAGCTGCAAGAGCTATCCGTGAGCAGGAGGCGCCGATGTTCTGCGCCCTCTCCTTCCGTTGGGTGATTTGACGAACAAGCTACGATAGCCCCTCCCCCACGCAACCGCTGGCGCGGTCCTCCACTCTGTTGCGGCCCTACGGGTGCGTAGGCTCGCTTCGGCTATCTCCGTTTTTTGCCGTCAACCAACGGAAGGAGACGGCAATGCAGAGCATCAAGGACACCTACCAGCGCATCACCGATGCCATCATCGAGCAGCTTGAAGCCGGCACAAGGCCGTGGATCCGGCCCTGGCGCGGAAACAGCCGCGGCTCCCTCGTTCCGCGCCGCGCCACCGGCGAAGCCTATCGCGGGATCAATGTTCTGATGCTGTGGCTCGCAAGTGAGCTCGCCGGCTACGAGGAAAACACCTGGATGACCTACCGCCAAGCCCAGGACCTCGGTGGCCAGGTCCGAAAGGGCGAGAAAGGCTCCCTTGTCGTCAAGTACGGCACCTTCACCCCCAAGGAGCGCGAAGATGACGAACGCGCAATTCCCTATCTCAAGGGTTACACGGTCTTCAATGTCGAGCAGATCGAGAACCTTCCAGACCGGTTCTATCGGCCGGTGGAGGAGCTGCCGGCAATGGCAGTCCCGCATCTTGAGACCGTCGAAACTTTCGTCCGCAACACCGGCGCGGCGATCACCTACGGCGGAACAACCGCCTGCTACCGTCCCGCCCCCGACGACATCCTCATGCCCGATCGGGCACGCTTCGTCGACGAGGTTCACCTTTACCCGACCTTGCTTCACGAAATATTGCACTGGTCAGGCGCTAAGCATCGCCTCGACCGTGGCTTGAGCGGCCGCTTCGGCAGTGAAAGCTACGCGATCGAGGAGCTGGTTGCCGAGCTCTCAGCTTCATTCCTCTGCGCCGATCTCAGGGTGGCCCACGATCCTCGCGACAACACCGCGACCTATCTGGAAAGCTGGCTCAAGGCGTTGAACAACGACAAGCGGGCGATCATCACTGCCGCCGCCAAAGCCCAGGCAGCAGCCGGCTACCTTCCCGGACTTCAAACGACTGGCATTCCGCCAGTCTGATCCAGTGCAAAAGTTCCCCGCGGGGAACGCGTCGCGAACTCCGTCGCGGCCGGCTGTTCGTTCGTCGGCCCAGACGAGCATGTGACTATTTGCGTGGGAGGCAGAATCTGGGGCAGGGGCGCTCGTTCGTCAGGAGCGAGTTCCCCGCGGGGAACTATGCACAAGCTGCCGCTGCGCTGAGCTAACGATCTGAGCTATCTTCGTGGTGTTCGAACGACCGGCGTGGCGCCAGTCTGATCCCGTCTCATGTTCAAGTTCCCCGCGGGGAACTTGGCCGCAAGCTTCGCCGTGGGTGCTGCGGGTCGTCGGCACGGGCGCGGGGATATCCAATATTTGCTTCAGTGTGTGGGGCGCTGCGTGCCGATTTGCCCTCTGGTGCCGGAAGTTCCCCGCGGGGACCTGTGCGAAGCATAGCCATTCACATCTAATCTGAATTCACGTGCCACAATTGATGCGCCGGGCCGAATCGGAGTACCGGTTAGTTGCGGAGAAAATTCGAAACTGCGGGTTTTTGAGTAGTTATGGGGTTGTTAGCAGATCGTTAACCACAACAGCGGTTAAGTGGCGAGAGTGACCACCAAGGATTCTTTTTATGACGCGACACCTCAGCAGCCTTTCCTTCATGGAGAATTTCTCCAGCAAGCTCGAGCTGGCGTTGAACAATTTGAGCATGGCGCAGTTTCCGCCAGATGCGCGGCGCACTATGCGCAAATTCACATCTACAGAAGTCGCCCAGCTTCTCGATGTCACCGAAGCTTACATCCGGCAGGTGGCCGCAAAGGAGCAGGGGCCTTCCCCCGAAATCTCCAACGGTCGCCGGCTCTATACTCTAGAGCAGGTCCTCGAACTGCGAATGGCGCTCGCCGCAAACGGCCGCAAGAAGTGGATGAACCCGCGTCGCTCCGGCAACGAACAGTGCCAGATTATCGCAGTCACCAATTTCAAGGGCGGCTCCAGCAAGACGTCCACCACCATCCATCTTGGACATTACCTGGCTTTACGCGGTTACCGCGTTCTCGCCGTTGATCTTGACCCGCAGGCGTCTCTGACAGCTCTGCATGGCAATCTCCCGAACTTCGACTACAGAGGCGGGGATACCCTCTATTCGGCGATTCGTTTCGAGGATCCGGTTCCAACGAAGTCGATCGTTCACCAAACGCATATCGCCGGCTTCGACGTGATCTGCGCCGGCCTCGAACTCACCGAATTTGAAACGGCCGTCGCGCTGGAGATGCGACGGGCCGGAGGAACAGGCTTCCTGCTTCGCGTTTCCCAGGCCCTCGAACAGGTTGCGGACGACTACGATTTCATTCTGATGGATTCGGCGCCATCCTTGAACTTCTTGACGCTGTCATCCCTCACTGCCGCGACAGGCGTCGTCATCCCGGTTCCGGCGCATATGCTTGACGTGGACTCGACCGCCAAATTCCTCGAGCTCGCTGCATCATATATGCAGATCCTCGATGAGGTCGGCACATCGGCTCAATGGGATTTCGCAAAGTTCCTCATCACGAAATTCGAGCCCAACGACCATCCCCAGGCGAATATGTCAGCCCTCATGCGGCAGGTGTTTGGTGAAGACCTGCTGTTGAACTCCGTCATCAAGTCAACTGCGGTCGCAGATGCGCTAACCTGGAAGCAAAGTCTGTACGAGGTGCAGCGGACGCGCTTCTCCGCTCCCAAGACCTATGACCGCGCCATCGAGTCCATCAATGCGGCCAACGCCGAACTGGAAAGCCTATTCTGGAAGGCATGGGGGAGAGAATGAGCCGCAAGGATTCGAAGGGCCTGTTTGCTAACGTCCTGGGTCAGCTTGAGAGCTCGCCCGAGAGGGGAGGGGGTCAGAGAACGACGTCCCCACATCTTCTGAAAGTAGCGGCTGGGGTTAGGCAGATCCAGGAGCGCAGCGAATTCGCTGAGCGGCTGCTGAAGGATGGCGGTCAGATCATCGAGATTGACCCCGACGATGTACTGGATTCTGCGATTCCTGATCGCTTCGCGTCGGCATACGATGCGGCGAACCTCACCGAACTCATGCAGTCGATGGGAGAGCATGGGCAGAGCACACCTGGCCTTGTGCGCCCAGTGCAGGGCGCCGCAAAACCGTTTCAGATTGTTTTCGGTCGCCGCCGCCTCGCAGCCGCCAAACTCTTGGGCATCAAGTTCAAGGCGATTGCGCGGGATCTCAGTGATGTTGATGCGGTCGTTCTTCAGGGCGGGGAGAATAGCAACCGCAATGATCTCTCCTTCATAGAGCGTTGCCTTTTCGCGCATTCGCAAGAGGCGGCCGGTTTCGGTCGCGACGTGATCTGCAAGTCACTGAGCACTGGCAAATCGCATATTTCGGAAATGATCCGGCTCGCCAACGCGTTGCCGCGAGAGATTGTCCTAGAGATTGGCGCGGCCCCGGAGATCGGTCGCCGGCGCTGGCTAGACTTGGAGGCCCGATGGGCGGCACATGCGGCGCCGCTCCAGGCGGCCCGGGAAGCGCTTGGCCGACCCGAAACTCTAAGCGGAGGAAGCGACGCCCGATTTAACGCCGTTTTTGACGTGCTCGGCGCGGAGCGAGACTCCGCCTCAGCGACAGTGGACGCCACGCAGCTCGTAGCTCACGGCCTTGTTTTGGGGCAGGTGAGCCACGCCAAATCCGGCTCCAAACTCGCTTTCAACAAATCCGTGCCGACTGGGTTCGTCGACTTCGTTGCGGCGCAGATTGAGACGCTGCACGATCAGTTCGTGCAGCGAAATAAACAGTAGTTCGCAGACTTGGAACTAGGAGGATAACCGCAAAAGAAAAAGGCCCCCAAACGTTGCCGTCGTGGAAGCCTTCCTCTGATGTAGCGATCTGAGAATCGCATTTCCACGAATCCCCGTCAAGAGTCTTTGGCACCGTTTTTGGTGAGCGGACTTCTTTTGCCTTCTGAGAGGTGAAGGAAATGCAGGTTGGAAATGTGACGACGCCCTTTGGGCGGCGGCCGATCTCGCTTGCCCAAATCAAAGGGCAGATGCGGACGGCCGAAATCAGACCCGGCAAGACAGTCGACAAATGGAAGGTGTTTCGCGACGCCTGCGAGGCGAGGGCGGTGCTCGGCATCCAGGACCGCGCTCTGGCGGTTCTCGATGCGCTGTTGACGTTCTACCCGGACAACGAGCTTTGCGAGGAGCGAGGGCTCGTCGTTTTTCCGTCGAACGACCAGCTCTCAGTACGCGCGCACGGCATCGCCGGCACGACGCTGCGCCGGCATCTCGCCGCGCTCATCGACGCTGGCCTGATCCAGCGCAAGGATAGCGCCAACGGCAAACGTTACGCCCGCAAGGACGAGACCGGTGCGATCGAGGAGGCGTTCGGCTTCAACCTGGCGCCGCTACTGGCACGCGCCGAGGAACTGGCGCACGCCGCACAACAGGTTGCCGCAGAGCGCAAGCGCTTTCGCATCACCAAGGAAGCGTTGTCGATCTGCCGGCGCGACGTCCGCAAGCTGATCAGCGCTGCGATGGAGGAGGGGGCTGCCGGCGACTGGGGACACATCGAGGAGATATTCCTCGGCCTGACCGGGCGCATCCCCCGCACGCCGACGATCGCGGATATACAGCCAATCCTCGACGAAATGGAGATGCTGCGCGAGGAAATCATCAACCGGCTGGAAATTCAGGAAAATTCCGAAGATACGGGCAGCAATGCCGTTCAGAATGAACGCCACATACAGAATTCAAATACCGAATCCAGCAGTGAACTTGAACCTAGCTCTAGAAAAGAGCCGGGCGCGAAGTCGAACCAGACCAGCCGGCCGACGAGCGAGCCGATAAAGGCATTCCCGTTGGGTATGGTGCTGAAGGCCTGCCCAGAGATCAACGATTACGGGCCGGGCGGCGCGGTTGGAAGCTGGCGCGACCTGATGTCGGCGGCGGTCGTCGTTCGATCGACGCTGGGGGTCAGCCCGTCGGCCTATCAGGACGCCTGCGAGGTCATGGGGCAGCAGAATGCCGCGGTGGCTGTCGCCTGCATCCTCGAAAGGGCAGGGCACATCAACAATGCCGGCGGCTATTTGCGCGATCTCACGCGAAAGGCGGCGCGCGGCGAGTTTTCGCTCGGGCCGATGTTGATGGCCCTGCTCAGGGGCAATGGCGTGGAGGCGCGGAGAGTGTCGTAATCGTTGTCGTCAAAGGTGTCAGACCGCTGGCGGGGTGACCTGTATGGTGGGTTGCCCGAGACATCCATGTTCAGGAGGCGACGACGGACTTGCCTAAAAAGTTTCAGGCTATCGCCGCTAACAATGACACTACCATCCAGCTCACCGCACTTTGCAATGGCGCGATCGACAATGAGACGGGTAGGTTCCAGCCCGACAGAGCGCGCCGGCTAATCGCAGACCTTTAATGCAGCTTTATCGTCATAGAGATAGCTGCTGCAGCTGCTCGATCTGGCGTGATGACGGGAACGTTCTTCCCTTCCAATGGTTGTAGCAACCAGAGTTATGTTTTGGAGGACCCGACATGCACGGTCTCATTTATCTCGTGGGGCTCGTTGTCGTCATCATGGCGTTGCTGTCCTTAGTCGGCCTGAATTAATCGCTGTGCCGTGACACCAACCAGCTCCCCCGGAGCTGGCAGCATATGCAGCCGCGAAAGATTAGATGGGACGCCAAGGCTTCACGAACCGCCAGATTCCGGTCGGATCCTCGGTCCAAACTCGGTTGAAGTGGGCGCTCAGGACGCAGGAGATAATCAAATGACCCTCTCTGAATTGCCTCCAAGCAAGGAATCCAAGGAATCCATTGTGCCTGTGACGTCAACCGAGGAACCCTCGTATGTAGATTGGGCAGCCATCTTTGCTGGAGCCATAGTCGCGAGCGCGATATCCGTTGTCCTGCTCGCTTTCGGATCGGCACTCGGGCTGACATTTGCTGACTTCGATGAGGGAGCGGGCAGACCGTTGATCTGGTTCGCCGTTGCCGCCGCGCTATGGATGCTATGGGTGCAAGTGTCGAGCTATTTCGCCGGCGGTTATCTTGCGGGACGCTTACGCCGCCGGATAGGCGACGCAAGTGAATACGAGTCCGATATTCGTGACGGTTCCCACGGCTTGATCGTATGGGCACTGGGTGTCGTGTTCAGCACACTGGTCGCGCTATCCGGTGCGGCCGGGGTTGCCGCGACTGCGGCCGGAACTGCCAGTGTGGTGACCGCCGGCGCCGCGGCCGGTCCCGAGGATCCACGCACCTACGATCTCGCTGTCGATCGTTTCTTGCGTGGCAACGCCACGTCGCAGACGCCCCTGCCACCGGAAACGCGTGGCGAGGTTGGTCGCATTCTCATCGCATCGGTTGCGGAGGACAGCTTGAATGAGGCTGATCGGCAGTACCTGACCTCCACCGTCGCCGCGCGTGCAGGAATCGACGAAGCCGCCGCCCAGCAACGAGTAGATGCGCTCCTAACCGACGCCAAGGCAGCAGCAGCGAATGCGCGTGAGATAGCTGACAATGCCCGAAAGGTTGCTCTGATGGGTGCGTTCTTGACCGCCGCTGCCCTGTTTGTCAGCGCCGTTGCGGCTTACTACGCGGCAACGCTGGGCGGAAAGCATCGCGACGCACAGACCGAAGTCGCGGGTTGGTATAGGCCATGGTGACCGGTGACCGGCATGGGCATGCGCAGCCTCGCCTAATGCCCATTGAAGAGCGTGGTTAATTTTCGGTAAATGAAAGCAAACGAGTCTCTCGATTCCGTCACGCGGATGGTTTGCGATGCGACCAATCGCTATCGATAACTGGCGGGGTATAGAGCAGCTCGGAGCGTCTCTGCCTCCCAATCCGCTTTCAGACGTATCATCAGGGGCGTATTTACACGGCGAGTCTTGCGGCCCGGCCTGACTTTCGCTCGGCATTATTGTAGTAGCTCGCCGCCTGGGTCACCGATTTGTGCAGCGATTGCTGCATCGCTTCGGGCAGCGGGATACCGCGGCTTGCCGCCTCGGTCAGATAGCCAGATCTTAAGCCGTGCGCTGAAAACAGCGCCGGATCAAGGCCGGCCTGCTGGCAGCGGCGCTTGAGGATCAGGTTGACCGATTGCGGCGTCAGCGCCCGTCGGTCCACGTTGCCCCACTGATCGATGCGCCGAAACACCGGTCCTTCCTGGATCGCAGCTTCCGCCAGCCATCGCTTCAACACGGTCACCGGCCGGCCGATCAACAGCACATGCGCGCTGTCGTCGCTGGTCGTCGTCTTGGTGCGGCCGAGGTGAATGCTGAGACAGGGGAGGGGAGGGGAGGTCTTGTCGGCCGGATCGGCGAGTACCGGTTCCTCGTCAACGAGATCCTCGGCCCGCAATCCCACCACTTCCGACCGGCGACGGCCGCCGGAGGCGAAGGCGGTCAAAAACAGGGCCCGATCGCGCACGTCGACCAACCGATTGCTGGCGCATGTTTCGAGGAGCTTTGCGAGCACGTCTCCGGTGACCGTCTTCCGGCTCTTGCGCTGCCGCGGCCGGGCGCTGGCGCGAACGGCAAGCCGCAGGGCGGATTTGAGCGACGGCGCGCCAAACACGCCGGTCAGGCCGCGCCAGCGGGTGAGGATCGACCAGGTGGTCAGCCGCCGCCGCACCGTGCCCGGTGCGTGCGGACCGTCGGCCCGGAGCAGGCGTTCGGCCCGCAATGCGGCCTCGACCTCCGCCGGCATGCCGTGGGTCGGGTCCTCCTTGCGCTTGACTGGATCCCAGAGGTGATGGGCGACAAATTTCAGCAGCAGCGATTCCGGCGCCGGCCATTGGAGGGGGGCGCCAGTGGCGAGCTGACACCATGCCTCGAGGTAGCCGAGGTCGGAGGCGAGCGCTCGCAGCGTGTTTTCGCCCATGCCTTCGGCGGCGAGATGTTTCAAGGTTTCGACATCGTCGTCTGTGAGAAGCGCGGCCAGCTGATCGCGCCGGTCGAATGGCAGGATGGCGTCAAGCGCGTCGAGCTGTTCGGCGCGGCGGAGGACGGCTTGGCTGTTGGCACCCGGTGACTTACGATTGCCCAAGATTGACTCCGACGTTTTCCGGCGGATTTGAGAAAACTACGGATATCCCGTGTATTCCGCGAAAGGGAGTATTGCAATGACGTGGAACGACCGTCGCTCGCAGGCTAAGCGTGACCGTTGCGTAGAAGCAACCGTGACATTGAGCGACGATGAAATCGCTGCGATCGAGAAATCCGACATGGAGCCGGGCCTCGATCATTTCAACGTCGACTGTTGAGTCCGGCTTCTCCCGATTGAGCCTACCGGCAACGGTGCTCCCTTCGATCGGCGTCCCGAAATCACGGGAGCTGGTGGTTCCAAGGATTGATGATGGCAATGCCGATGCCTTCGAAGTCCGCGACATTGCGCGTTGCCAACGCCGCGCCGCGAGAACGGGCGATCGCGGCAATCTGTGCGTCGAACTGGCTGATAGGGCGGCCGGCCTTGCGCCGCTCCACGGCCAGCGTGGCATAGGCGTCTGCAGCCTCGCTGTCGAATGGCAAAATGCGCCCGGCAAGATCCTCGCGAAAGATCGGGACGATCGCCCCCTCGAGGTCGCGCCGGCGGCGTCTATCCGGTAGAAGCCGCAGTCCGTAAAGGATCTCGGCTTCGGTGACGGTCGTGGTGAACACCGACGTCGGCGGCTGCTCGACGAGCCACGCCTCGACAGCAGCGGACGGCGACGGCGCCAGCAATTCCGACAGCACGTTGGTGTCGAGGATGATCACGCGGAGAAGTCCGGCGCTTCGCGGATCGCCTCGCGTGGGGGTGTTTCAAGCGTGATGCCGCCGGTCGGCGCGATGCGGGCGCGAATGGCGGCGGCGAGATTGCCCGGTTGCCGCTCACTCGTCGACAGTGCCACGCGCAGAATGTCGCGCGCCTCGTCTTCCATTGAGCGACCGTGCGCGGCGGCGCGCAGCCTGAGCCGCTGCTTGAGGCTATCGTCGAGATTGCGGATGGTCATGCTGGCCATAGGAGCCTCCGTTCATCACTGATTGCAATTTAATCATTGATTGCAGCTGTTGCAATGCCTGTCTCCGGACGAGCGCCGTTGCAGATGCCCATGTCTCGAGCCAGCTTCCCGCCTTCAGCGACCCCAAATCCATCACTATCGATACTTGGATACTATCGATAGTGATGAGGCGCAGAAATCGGCGTCCGGATGACGGAAAGACGATGTCATTTAGCTTCTGTTTATGGAATTTAAGAGGTTAATTCATATGGTTAACTGTTGATGAGTTCGGGTCCACCCGAGCAGCAATTGACATCAGCCGCTGTAACGCAAAAGCAAGTGTGACGCAGCGGCCGGGTTGGTCCTTCTTGCGTTACCACACCTGATACGGGGATCCGGTCAGCAGACAGCCGAGACGCCTCCCGAACCGACAACCACCGAACCGACACCTCCGCCGTCGGCCCCCGAAGCGACGACGGAACCTGCGCCTTCTACTCCAGCGCCTCAGCGAGCTACCATAACCACGATGATGCTGCTGACCACTTCTGTTCTTCGTCGTTCCTCCTCAGGGTTGATTGTCTCGATTCGGGTTATTGCGGTGAGCGGTCGGCATTTTCAAACGGCGATCGCTTCATGGCCGCATGGCCATATCAAAGTGCCTTGATCGTCGCATAGGTCATGGCGCCAAAGCATGCGACGCCACCAGTCATCAACGCCGGCCACGCGATCGATGCAGTATCGACATTGCCCAGACAGAGACCGGCCTGCCTCAATGCTTCAGGCGGGGGACGAAGCGAGAGGACAATAAGGCCGGCGGTCGTCAACCAAAGCTGAGTCAGCAAGATCCTCGCCGCGAGATCCGGCTCGGCAGGCCGCATCAGGCGGGACGCATGACGGATATGGGCGGTGGTGGCATCGACAAAATGGCTACCTGTGAGAGCCGCGCCAAAGGCGGTCAAAAGGTAGAACCAGGCGAGGAAGCGGTAGATGGAGGATGGGATCAGCCCATATCGAGTGCTCGCGGAGACCGCGAGCGTCAGCAACGTCACGGCGACGAATTGAACGCATGTCGCGACAAGCCCGGCCTGAAAAAATCGTAGCATCGACACTTGTCCCTACGAAGCGGTGCCCTCAACGTTCACATGCTCCAGCAGGGCAAGCAAGCCCTTGAGGATGATGAGCGGCGATGGCGGGCAGCCGGGGATATGGAGATCGACCGGAACGACCTCCGAGACCCCGCCCACGACGGCGTAGCTACCGGCAAAGCAGCCCCCGTCGCGGCCGCAATTGCCGACCGCGACGACCCATTTGGGATCGGGCGTGGCGTCGTATGTCCGCTGCAAGGCCTCGCGCATGTTCTTCGTCACCGGGCCGGTGACGAGCAGGACATCGGCATGCCGTGGCGAGGCGACGAAGCGGATGCCGAAGCGCTCGATATCGTAGAACGCATTGTTGAGGGCATGGATTTCCAGCTCGCAGCCATTGCAGGAGCCGGCGTCGACTTCGCGGATCGACAGGCTGCGGCCCAGACGCCGGCGGGCCGTAGTGTCGACAGTGGCGGCGAGTTCCCTGAGGCTCGCGTCGTCATGCCGAACGACCGGTTCGGTCAGCGGTGCTCGGATCAGGCTTTCGAACAGCAGCTTGCGCATGATGGCTCAACCCTCAGAGATCGTGACCGGAATAGGAACAATTGAACGACTTGTTGCAGAGCGGGAAGTCGGCGACGATGTTGCCCTCGATCGCCGCTTCGAGAAGCGGCCACTGGAACCAGGACGGATCGCGTAAGGTGCAGCGGTCGATGGTGCCGTCTTCGGCGAGCCGGAGCCAAACAAGCACGTCGCCGCGAAAGCCCTCGACAAGCGCCAGGCCTTCCCTTGCTTCGCCAACCGCCGGCATCTCGGCGCGCAGCGGCCCTTCCGGCAATTGGCCGAGGATCTGGTCGACAAGCGCCAGACTCTGCTCGACCTCGCGAATGCGAATCCAGACGCGGGCGTTGACATCGCCCTCGCTCAGCACGGGAACCTCGAAAGCAAGACGATCATAGGGCGGATAGCGAAGCGCCTGCCGGGCATCGAAGGCGCGGCCGGAGGCGCGCCCGACATAGCCGGCGGCGCCATATTGACGGGCAAGCCCAGGCTTGAGCACGCCGGTCCCGACGGTACGATCCTGCAGCGATGCGGTGTTGTCATAGAGTTCGATCAAGGCCGGAAACTTCTGCCGTATCTCGGCGATCAGGGCCCGCAACGCGGTGATCCCCTCGGGGCCGAGGTCGCCGGCGACGCCGCCGGGCACGATTCGGTCGCGCATCAGCCGGTGGCCGAAGGCGACGTCGGCAGCGCGCAGCACACGCTCGCGCAACACGCCGCAGTGCGCGTGCATGAGGGCGAATGCGGCATCGTTGCAGATCGCGCCGATATCGCCGAAATGATTGGCGAGCCGTTCGAGCTCGGCGATCAGCGCACGCAGCCACACGGCCCGCAACGGGATGTCGACCCCTACCGCAGCCTCGACCGCGCGCGAAAATGCATAGGCGTAGGCGACGGTGCTGTCGCCGGAGGTTCGCCCGGCAAGCCCTGCCGCCCGGTCGAGGCTCGCTCCGGCCATCAGCCCCTCGATCCCCTTGTGCACATAGCCGAGGCGCTCCTCGAGGCGGACCACCGTCTCGCCATTCGCCGTGAACCGGAAATGCCCGGGCTCGATGATGCCGGCATGCACCGGACCGACCGGAATCTGGTGGAGGCCTTCGCCTTCCGCCGGCAGGAAGGCGTAAGGCGCAGCCTCCGGCCCGGCGGCCTCGCGGCCGCCCAGGGGGAACCGCACGCCCCAGCGTCCGTGGTCGAGCCAGGGGCGCCTGTCAGGCCCCTCCGCCGCTTCGAGCCCGAAGAGATCATGGATCGCGCGTTCCAGCCGTGACGCCGGCGGATGGTATGTTGCGACGGAGGGATAGCTGCCTCCCAGCCCTTCCAGACTGACGATGCCGATCGTGCCCGTCGGCTCTTCGAGGAGCGCCATGTGGACGGCTTTCATGTCGCCCCAAAGGCCAAGCAGCGTCCAGTCTCCCGCCGCAAGCCCCTGGGCTGCGGACGTCCAGACCGCCGGCTCGACGACGGCGCGCTGGCAAGGGTGATGCCGTTCGACCGGACGGCCGTTGCGGAGGAGATCGGTCAGGGGTGGCAATGGCTCCTCCCCTTCATCCAAGAAGGCTGGCGATATGCTGGAACCAGGCGACCAGCGGCGGCGGCAGGTAGATGCCGGCTGAGAACACCAGCGCAAGGTGCGAATACATGGGCACGTAGGATGCCTCGACCGGGGCGACGCTGCCGCGCGGCTGGCCGAAGGCGACCCCGGTGAGCCTGAGAAGCAATGCGCCGAAGGCGATCAGGAGTCCGACGACAAGCGGTATGGCAAGCAGGGGCTGCCTCGCAAAGGTCGAGCTCACGACCAGGAACTCGCTCATGAAGATCCCGAGCGGCGGCAGGCCGGCGATCGCGACGACGCCGATCACGAGGCCCCAGCCGAGACCCGGATGAGTTTCCGTGAGGCCGCGGATGCTGGAGAGCCGCTGCGTACCCTTGATCTGGGCGATGTGCCCGACGGCGTAGAATATCGCTGATTTTGCCAGCGAGTGCATGACCATGTGCAAGAGGCCGGCGAAATTGGCGATGGGCCCGCCCATGCCGAAGGCGAAGACGATGATGCCCATATGTTCGATCGAGGAATAGGCGAACAGGCGTTTGATGTCGCGGCGGCGATAGAGCATGAAGGCGGCGAAGAGGAGCGAGGCGAGCCCCATCGTCACCATCAGGGGGCCGGGCGCAATCGCCTCCGGGCTCGCGGCGAGCAGGATCTTGAAGCGCAGCACGGCGTAGAGCGCGACGTTCAGGAGAAGCCCCGAGAGGACGGCAGAGATCGGCGTCGGCCCTTCGGCATGCGCGTCGGGGAGCCAGGCATGCAGGGGGGCGAGGCCGACCTTGGTGCCGTAGCCGAGCAACAGGAATACGAAGGCGACGTTGAGCATGCCCGGGTCGAAAGTGGCGGCGTGCCGGATCAGGAGGGTCCAGACCATGGCGTCATAGCCTTCGCCGACGACCGGCTGGGCCGCCATGTAGACGAGGATGGTGCCGAAGAGGGCGAATGCGATGCCGACGCTTCCCAGAATGAAATATTTCCAGGCGGCTTCGAGCGCCTCGTGCGTGCGGTAGATGCCGACCATCAGCACGGTGGTCAGCGTCGCAAGCTCGACGGCGACCCACATCAGGCCGATGTTGTTCGACACGAACGCCAGATTCATGCCGAACATCATGATCTGGTACATCGCATGGTAGAAACGCAGGTTCGCGGGCGTGAGCCGGCTGGTCTCGAGCTCATGCGCGATATAACTGGCGCTGAAGACGCTGGTGGTGAAGCCGACGAAGGTGTTGAGGATGATGAAGACGATGTTGAGATCGTCGACGACGAGATATTGCCCCGGTGCCGGCGGTTCGGTCACGAACAGGAAAAGGGCGGCCAGCAGGGTGAGGAGGCTTGCGAGCACGTTGAGCCGCGCCGTCAGCCGATAGCCGGGCAAGAGTGCCAGAAGCGCCGCGGCGACGATCGGTATCAGCAGGACGAGGGCGACCGGATCGAGGGCAAATGCGTTCATTTGCGCCGCCTCCCCTTGAAGTCGTCGAGCGCGCGCACATCCACCGTGTCGAACCGTTCGCGGATGCGGAACAGGAAGACGCCGATCACGATGAAGGCGATCAGGACCGAGAATGCGACGCTGATCTCGACGACCAGCGGCATGCCCTTGGCGCCGGTCGCAGCAAGCACCAGGCCGTTCTCGAGCGACATGAAGCCGACGATCTGGCTGACGGCGTTGCGGCGGGTGACCATGATCAGCAGGCCGAGCAGCAGGACCGAGAGCGCAAAGGCGAGATCCTCGCGCGCCAACGGGTCTGCCTCGGACGTCACGCGCAGCATCACGACCATCGCGAGCGCGACAAGGCCGATGCCGACGATCATGGTCACGCCAATGCCGACGACGGTCTCGATCTCGCGGTGGATGCCGAGCTGCCGGATCATGCGGTGGAGCGCCACGGGAATGATGATCGCCTTGAAGACGAGCGCGATCGTCGCCGTCACGTAGAGATGCGGCGCGTCCTGGACGAAGGCCTGCCAGGCGACCGACAGCGTCAGGATGAACGAGTGCAGCGCGAAGACATTCAGGAGCGCATAAAGGCGGTCCTGGTAGAGCATCATCATGCTGACCAGCACGAGACCGCCGGCGAGCAGATGAGCGATATCGAAGACGAGGCCGTTCGTCATCAGAGGCTCCTGGAGACGAACAGCAGCAGGGTAGCGAGCAGGCCGAGCATGAGGGCTGCGCCTAAGAATTCGGGGACGCGGAAGACCCTCATCTTGGCCGTTGCGGTCTCGAACAGGGCAAGCAGGGCGCCGCCGACTGCAAGTTTGACAATATAGGCGGCGATGGCGACGAGATAGGCGTCCGGAGCGGCTCCCGAGGCCACCAGTTTCCACGGTGCGAAGATGCAGGCGATGAGCGAGATATAGAGCAAGAGCTTGAGCGATACGGCCAGTTCGATCATCGCCAGATGACGGCCGGAATATTCGAGCACCATGGCCTCGTGCACCATTGTGAGTTCGAGATGGGTCGCGGGATTGTCGACGGGAATGCGGGCGTTCTCGGCGATCGCCACTATGGTGAGGGCGATGAGGGCGATGCCGAGCGAAACGCGCAGTCCGACCGCCGGCGAGGTCATGAAGGCGGCGATCGTCGAGAGCTGGGTGGAGCCCGCCACGAGCGCCAGCGTGAATATGATCAGCAGCATTGCCGGCTCGGCGAGCGTCGCGATCATCACCTCGCGGCTCGAACCGATGCCGCCGAAGCTGGTGCCGACATCCATGCCGGCCAGCGCCAGGAAGAAGCGCGCGCTGCCGAGAAGCGCGATAATGGCGATCAGGTCAGCGCTCCAGCTGAACATAAGCCCGGTGGCGAAAGTGGGGACGAGCGCCGCCGATACCCAGGTCATGGCGAAAATCAGGTAGGGGGCGACGCGGAACAACCAGGATGCGTTCTCCGCCAGCACCACGTCCTTCCGCAGGAGCCGCAGGATGTCGCGATAAGGCTGGAAGACGGGGGGGCCCTGGCGGCGCAGCAACCGTGCCTTGATCTTGCGGGTGAGGCCGGTCAAGAGCGGTGCGAGCAGCACGACGGCCACCATCTGCAGAGCCTGGACGAGAAGGGCGGAGATCAGGACCATAGCGCCAACACCAGGAGCAGGACAACGAGGGCGAGGAAGACCAGGCTGAGATAGCGGCGGATGGTCAGGAACTGCAGGTGGTTGAGCTTCTCGGCAAGAAATCCGACGCCGCCCACGATCGGGAGGTAGAGCCGATCCCAGGTCAGGTCATGTGTCTCGACGACGAGCCGTGCCGGCCGGAGATCGCCCGGCGCCGGCATGTCCACCCGCTCGCGCGCCCGGAAGGCGAGCGTTCCGTAGACCCGCCTGATCGGTTGGGCAAAGCTGTCGGCCGTATATTGCGTCGCGGGATCGGCCAGCGGAAAGCCACAGTCCCAAGCAGGTGCGCGGCGCAGCTTGCGCGAGGCGAAACGATGGACGAGGTATGCGGTGAACGACGCCGAGAAGACGGTGAACAGGAAAACGAGCAGCCCGTTATACGAACTGCGGCTCTCGGCGATCGGCACGATCGACAGCCACGGCACGCTCGCCTGCGCCGGCATCTGACCACCGACCAGCGAGAGCGTTACCGGCGCGAGGCTGTCGATGATGAGCCCGGGCAGGATGCCGGCAAGGAGGCAGAATGCCGTGAGCACGAACATCGCGGCAAGCGAGAAGCGGTCGACTTCCTGCGCCTCAACGGCCACGGGCGTTCGCGGGCGGCCGAGGAAGGTGACGCCGAAAACCTTGACGAAGCACGCGGCGGCAAGCGCCGCCGAGAGCGCCAGCATACCGCCCACCGCCGGTACCATGATCTTCAATCCCCATTGCGGCAGTTCCGGGCTTTGCAGGATCGCCTGGAAGGCCAGCCATTCAGAAGCGAAACCGTTGAGCGGCGGCAGGGCGGAGATTGCCACGCAGCCGACAAGGAAAGCGAAGCTGGTGAAGGGCATTTTGTGGATGAGGCCGCCGAGCTTTTCCATGTTGCGTTCGCCCGTTGCGCTCAGCACGGCGCCCGCGCCGAAGAACAGGAGGCCCTTGAAGAACGAGTGGTTGAGGACGTGGAACAGCGCCGCCGTCAGCGCCAATGCAGCAGCGAGATCCATGCCGTTCGCCGCAAAGGCGAGCGCAAGTCCGAGGCTAACGAATATGACGCCGATGTTCTCGATCGTGCTGTAGGCGAGCAGCCGCTTCAGATCCTTCTCCATCAGCGCGTGCAGGATGCCCATCACCGCGGTGCCGGCGCCGAAGGCGAGCACGACCATGCTTGACCACCATGTCGGCGCACCGAGTAGATCGAAGATGACCCGGATGAACCCATAGACCGCGACCTTGGTCATGACTCCGCTCATGAGGGCGGAGACATGGCTCGGTGCCGCCGGATGGGCCAATGGCAGCCAGACATGCAAGGGAACGAGCCCGGCCTTGGAGCCGGCGCCAAGGAGCAGAAGGATAAGCGTGACCGCGGCCGTGGAGGGGGTGTGTTCGGCAGCGCGGATGGCGGCGAAATCGTAGCTGCCGGCGGGGCCTGCAAGGAGACCGAAGGCGAGCAGCAGGCTCAGCGTGCCGAAGCTCGCCATGACGATGTAGAGATAGCCTGCGCCCCGGTTGTCGGCTTCGCGGTGGTGCGACATCACCAGCGCCCAGGAGGCGAGCGACATGAATTCCCAGGAGAGCAAGAAGGTGAAGGCGTCATCCGCCAGGATGACGAGATTCATGCCGGCGAGAAAGGCCGGGAAGAATGGCAACACTCGCTGCGGCGCGTGCTCGTGTCGGCCGTAACCGAGCCCGTAGAGGCCGGCAAGGACGCCGCCGAGATCGACGACCGCGAGGAAGAATGCGGCAAGCGCGTCGATGCGGAAATGGGCGCCAAGCCATGGCAGACCGAGAGGCAGCACGAGGGCCGAGGGGATGGCAGGAGAGGCGGCTGCGAAAAGCTGCGTGAGCGCGGTCGCAAAGGCGATAGCCGAGATGGCAAGGCTTATGCCGTAAATGATCGAGGTCGACTGGTTCGCTCGCGCGATGAAGATCGCCAAAACCGCCGTCGCTAGGAAAGCCAGCACACACAGCAGCAATACAAGGACCGGCGTCATGGGCGGGCCCTCGCGCCGCGTCCGCTTCCGGCGGGCTTGGAGGTTTGGCGCTGGAGGGGCGTGGCGCCGGCGGCGGCCTTCAGCCGCACCCCGCGCCCACCGTTCTCGCTCACAGTTCCTTCATTGATCAATTCGAGGCCGGCGGTATCGAGCGCAGCCAGCAGCCGCATCAGCGTGTCCACGTTGCCGCGGACCACATCGGGGCTTGCCTCCATGCGCTGGATGGTCGGGATCGAAATCCCGGCCAGTTCAGCGAGCTGACGCTGGTCGATCCCGAGAAGGGCCCTGGCGGCCCGCAATTGAGCAGCAGTGATCACAACCCAACCATCGCTTGTCATGCTCTGGCCCTTATATTCGAAGCCTAGCACCTCTCTATTGATGCTTCAAAAGAATATTCCGACACATTGACGTTTCCGATTTGGGAGCCGATAGCATGCGGTGGTCCTTGGATTTGTCATGCGCTGACCATTCGCAAAGACAGACTCGCATATGACCTCAACGGCACCTGTCCAGACGCGGATTGACGTCGACGTCAAAGAGCGCACCGCGGCGGTTCTGGACTTAACTAATATCCGCCCATAAACATGCGTGTTTTGCAGCGTTTACAAGCGCTTGGCATGGGCTGGAAGCGCGTCCGAGAAACATGGCCGGCGCACCGCGATGCCAGCATTGGCCGGCACAATTGCCTGCTGGGTATTGAGTCGGTTTGATGCGGGTGAAGAGGACCGCAAATCCAGGACAGCTACAGATGCAGGACGATGTACACCAGCATGGCGATGGGGATCGCGATCATGACCGCCAAGAACATCTCACGGCCGACCCTCTCCCAGTAACGCCGGCGAACGCCCTTGTCGGGCCACCTCATGACCGGGCCCTCCCTTCCACTGCTGCATTTTACCGCCGTTTCCGATGGCCGGCACTGGAGTGCTGTCAATTCGCAGAAAACCGCACTCGGTGCGGCATCCGCGGTGTCGAGTTTGGGCGCGAACGCTGGACCACGGTCACCGTTTTGCGCTCGGAAGGTCGCATAATGTATCAACAGGAACCTGCTGCCATGCCGCGATTCGGCATCGCGGCGTCGGTCTCGTGGTTCAAGAGAAGCGAGCGGTCTTGCCAATTTTTGCCAAGGCCGGTATGGTCACTTGCATGGGCACAATGAACATTTCCCTGCCGGACCATCTTAAGAGCTTCGTCGATGAGCAAGTCGCCGGACGGGGTTATGGGACAAGCAGTGAGTATATTCGGGAGTTGATACGTCGAGATCAGGATCGCCTCGCGTTACGCAGGTTGTTGCTTGACGGAGCCTCGTCCGCACGAACTGAGCCGGTCGACGCGGAATATTTCACCAGTCTGCGCGATCGAGTTCGTGGTCAGCACACCAAGTGAATAATAAGACTATTATCCTGCGGCAGTTGGCGCGCAGCGACGTCGAGGCGCCCATTGACTATTATGCACGCGAAGCAGGAACCGAGGCCGCCCTCGGATTCATCGACGCACTTCAAGCGGCGTACGCTTTGATCGCAAACCATCCTGAGGCCGGATCGTTGCGGTATGCATACGAATTGGGATTGCCTGACCTGCGGAGTGTCTCTCTGAAGCGATATCCCTATCTCATTTTCTATCGCGAGCAGCCAGATCATGTCGATGTGTGGCGCGTGCTCCATGCCAAGCAAGACATTCCGCAATGGATGCAGGAGCCGAACAATCACTGACCGCTCGGACATTCCCGCCGAAACTATTGGTGGGCCTGTGGTTCGTATCCACTCAAGGCGAGACATGCAGTGCCGGCTTCCGAAGAGGGGTCGGTCCATCGGTCCGCCTTGATCCTGGAATGGGGGGAACAACCATTCGGTGTGGTCCCGTCGGACAAGTTGCCCTAAGCAGGCGATCTGGGTCGCGAGCATGGAGCGTGCTTAAAGGTCTCACACGAGTTGCTGACTGATCTGCCTTTGATCGTGCACGAAGACACAGCGCGAACCGGTATGACCTCGGCCCTAGAAACCAGGTCGATTACTTATTCGTCGCCAATGCTGCGGTTGCCCCAAGGCCGATGAACGAGGTACCGGAGAACCAGCGCAGAAATTGCTGAAAGCGCCGGCTGCGGCGAAGGAAATCGCCGGCGGTACCAGCTACTAGCGCGAATACCGCATCGCTCATGATGCCTAGCCCCATGAAGGTGAGGCCGAGGATGAGGATCTGCCAATGCAGCGCGCCCCGTGTGGGATCGACGAATTGCGGTAGGAGGGGAAGTGCCTGGCGACGTCGTCGCGCTCTTTGCTGATCTGCTTGGCGAGAGGCCCACGTAGTACGCTTCCAGACATATCACCCCAACAGAGGCGGGCGCTACTCCTCGGTACCTTGCTCACGCGGCTCGAGCGGCATGCGGCGCGCGGGCCTCTCCTAATCGTCCTGGAGGACGCGCACTGGCTCGACCCGACCTCCCGCGAGCTCTTCGAGCAAATCGTCGATCGCCTCCAGCGCCTTCCGGTACTGCTGGTCGTGATATTTCGGCCTGAGCTCCCGCCGCCATGGATCGGCTTTCCGCATGTCACGCTGCTCACACTGAATCGCCTGCCGGAGGCGCAGGTGGTTGCGCTCGTCGACCGGATCGCTAGGGGGAAAGCACTTCCCGCCGAGGTGGTCGACGAGATCCTGGCGCGGACCGAGGGTGTCCCGCTGTTCACCGAGGAACTTACGAAAGCTATCCTCGAAGCGGGGTTCCTTCACGACGCCGGCGATCGCTATGTACTCGCTGGGCCGGTCCCGCCCTTGGCGATCCCCGCCACGTTGCACGATTCGCTGATGGCGCGGCTCGATCGGCTTGCTCCGGTCAAGATGGTCGCCCAGATTGGTGCCTGTATCGGCCGCGAGTTCGACCATGAGACGCTGGCCGCGGTCGTTTCGCTGCCGGAGGCGGAGCTCGCCGCCGCCCTTGATCGCCTGGCTGCGGCCGAACTCGTTTTCCGGCGCGGCTTTCCGCCCGCGACCACCTATGTCTTCAAGCACGCCCTCGTGCGCGATGCGGCCTACGAAAGTCTGCTCAAGCGGCAGCGCCAGGAGCTGCACGCACGAATTGCGACGGCGATCGAAACGCGGCTTCCACAGCTTGCCGAAATGCAGCCGGAGCTGGTCGCCCGCCATTTCGGCGAGGCGGGGCTGACAGAGAAAGCTGGCCCCTATTGGCTGCGAGCCGGCCGCCTCGCTGCCGGAAGGTCGGCGAACGCGGAGGCGATAGCCCACCTGAGGGCGGGGCTCGAAGGTGTCCGGGCGCTTCCGCCAGGTGAGGCGCACGCACGCTTAGAATTGTCTCTGGAGCTAGCCCTCGGCGGCCCGCTTCTTGCGACCAGGGGGTTCGCCTCGAGTGAGGCGGAAGCCGCATACCGTCGCGCGCAGGAGCTTAGTCGGAAGCTGCGAAGCGAGACAGAACTCTTTACCGCGTTGAGAGGGCTGGGCTTTGTCCACCATGTGCGCGGCCATCTGCGCGGGGCAGCGGAGCTTTCGGACGAGGCTCTGGCGTTGGCCGAGCGGAACGGTGACGCCGCGTTCCTGGCCGACGCCTCCCATTTGGCAGGGGTACTCGCCTTTCATCTCGGAAAATTCCAGTCTACCCGCGATCGGCTCGAGGGAAGCATGGAAGCGGATGAATACCGCGGCCGTTATCATTCCGAGATCTACGGGATCAATATGGGCGTCTTCTGCCGCGCTTATATCGGTCATTGCGACTGGCATCTGGGCTATCCAGACCGCGGGCTTAAGATCGCTCACGAGGCACTGGCGCTCGCGCGCGATGTCTCGCACCCGTTCAGCATCGCACTCGCGCTTGATTATCTCGCGATGCTGCATCAGTTCCGTCGTGAGCCCGACGCGGCGCTGAGAACGGCTGAGGAAGCACGCGATGTCTGCGCCGAGTATCGCTTTGACTGTTATGCCGCCTGGAGTAGCCTCGTTCGCGCTTGGGCGATCGGTGAATCCGATCGTCTTGACGAAAGCCTGCCAGCCTACGGCGCAGCGCTCGCGGCGTTCCGGCAGACCGGCGCAGGCCTTCGCCTCCCACACTATCTCGGACAACTCGCCATGCTTCATCGCAAGGCTGGAAATCCCGCAGCCGGACTAAGGCTCATTGCCGAAGCGACGGCCATCGCGGATGCAAATCACGAGAGCTGGTGCAGCGCCGAGCTCCACCGCGAGCGCGGCGAACTGCTGATTGACGCTTCGGAGGAGGCTGAAAATGAGGCCGACACTGAGTTCCTGACCGCGATTGAAACCGCCGCGACTCAAGGAGCCAAGCTGCTCGAGCTTCGTGCGCGCATCGCGCGGGCTTCGCTCCACGCGTCGCGCGGTGAGCGTATGAAGGCGCGTGATATCCTCGCGCCGATCTATGGCTGGTTCAGCGAGGGGTCAGAGACGCCCGATCTCGTGGAAGCGCGCGTGCTGCTGGATGACCTGCAGTGATCGCAACTGAACAGCCGCCATAGGGCTTCGACAGATGACCCTCCCGGCCAATCGGCGTTCGCGCATCAGTAGCAATGACCGGTGGGCACCGTAAGTCCACGAAATCTGGGTAGTCCTGCGAATACGAGGAAAACGATCGTAAAGAAATTAGGGGGCCGTTACCGATGCGCACGACCGGGTCGGTGCGGTAGTGTGCGCCTCCCACCATGGGAATGGACTACTTGCGCCCCGCGGGTTCGCGGACTCTGACGCGGAGCTGAGGCCTTCTTTGACCGACCAGCCATTTGTCACGGCGTATCGATCCGACCGCCGGAGAAGGAGATTTGCGCCTATGCACACCTTCACGAAGCAAATCGTTCCCTGGATCTTCACCGCAATTGCATCGGCGACCCTCGCCGCGTCAGCGGCAGAGCCGGTACAGCCCGACGTCAATTCTGGCGATGCGTCGAGACAGGTGGTCTTGCCGGGCACCGGACTCATTGTCGAGCCCGATGCCTTCGTTTTCGCGTCAGAACCCAACCATTCGCGGCAGGCTACGCTGAAGGCGATCGCGGCGTGGCTTTCGTCGGAATTTAGTCTTCCGCTGATCGATGAACCGCCTGCCATCGCCTTCGCATCCGCCAGGAGCATGATCGGGCTGCGTTATCGAGACGTGCCGTTCGACCAATGGAGCGGAGGCTCTGCCCATCTGGACACGCCTGGCGAACGGTCCGGTGTCGTTGCTGTTTACGACGATGAGGCAAGAACTGTCCATCTGCCGGACGGATGGACAGGGAAGACACCGGGTGAGCTCTCCGTACTTGTGCACGAAATGGTCCACCATATTCAGAACGTGGCAGGATTGAAGTTTGCATGCCTAGAGGAACGCGAGAAGACGGCCTTCGAAGCGCAGGAGCGATGGCTGGATCTGTTCGGAAGCGACCTCGAGGCGGAGTTCGGGCTCGATCCCTTCACAGTGTTGGTCCGCACAAACTGTCTGTACTGATACTCGGTGGGGACAAAGGCTTCTCTCTGAGCAGGGCTTCCCGATCGGTTCTCTTCGGCGACGTCCGCTTCGGAACCAAGGCGTGCCCTAGCGACCGCTCCAAAGGAAGGGCAGATTCGGGTCGATCATTCCGTTTCCCATCCGTCATGGAAGGGTGGATTCCGGTCGTTGAACTCGTGGCCCAACAACGACCGGTTTGCGGACTTTCAAGACGTTCGGATTGGCGGCTGGTAGGGACGAGTTCGACCCGTTCCGGAAATTCGGGTTCCAGTGCGCTATGGCGCGCAAGATGATCGCATTGCCGACGTTCCCGGGCCGATTTTCCGCCCCGATGATATCGGCGGCCACCACCAATGCGATAACCGCACGTGCTTCAACGCAGCTTATGACGGTCCGCCCACGCGGCGATGGCCTTGCCGATGATCTCCGGCTGATCTTCCGGGCAGATGTGGGCAGCCGGTCCGCATGCCTCCACCTCCAGGGATGAGATGTTCTCCTGCGCCCAACGTGACATTCCCGGTCCGATCATGAGGGTGCCATCCGAGCCGTCGAAGGTCAGTAGCAGTTTGGGTGTTTCCGGCGAATTCGCCAGCCAGGTGTCGTAGGCTTCGATGCGTCTCACTGTATCGGCGGGTTCGCCCTCTATCGGCATTTCTCTCGGCCAGGCGAGCAGCGGACGCCTGCTTTCTCGAGTGGAATAAGGCTGCCGGTAGATGTCGTGATCCACGGCGCTCAGGCCGGACTGGATGGTAACCGTCAGCGCCTGCTCGATAAAGAAGTTCTCATCGAGGACCTTGGCCTCGCCGCTGCCGGCCGCGCGGATCGTCTCGTATCGGAGACGATGCGAGCCGGGAAAATCATTCCAAGTCATCGGCCGCAGAATCGTCTCCATGAGGACTACGCCCCGGACGCATTCCGGATGCCGAGCCGCCCAGTCCATGGCGAGCGCGCCGCCCCAATCGTGGCCAATGAGGATCACTTGGTCGAGCGACAACTTTTCGAACCAGGCGTCGAGGTACCCGGCATGATCAGAGAAGCGGTAGGCGATGTCCGGCTTGCCGGACTGGCCCATGCCGATGAGGTCAGGAGCAAGGCTGTGGACATGCGAGCCGAGATGCGGAATGACGTTTCGCCAGACATAGGACGATGTCGGGTTGCCGTGTAGGAACACGAATGGGCTTCCGGTCCCGGACTCGCGGTAGAACATTGTGGAATTGAGAACTTGCAGCGAAGGCATGGCTTTATTCCTTGCGTCGAATTTAGTAAGGTGCCTGTCTATTTAAATCAAATAGACAGGCGCCTGTCAATATGCCCATCGGCCCTATTCCAGTTCCGCAATCTCTCGGCGTCCTGCTGCGGCTTGCTCACCAACATTTTTCCTCGGCCGTCGATGAGGCGCTGGACCAATCGGGGTTCGGCGACATCCGCCCACACCACGCGAATGTCTTCAGCTTCGTGCCGCCCGAAGGGATTCAGGTATCCGAACTGACGGTGAAGGCGGGCGTGCGCAAGCAATCCATGGCACAAGCCGTGGAGGAGCTGGAGAAGCTAGGCTACGTCGAGCGACGGCCACATCCAACCGACAAGCGCGCACGCCTGGTGTTCCTTACTGAACGCGGAAAGCAGATACGTCCGCTCGCGATGGCCACCGGCAAGCGCGTCGAAGAAGTGTGGGCGCAGCTCCTTGGCGAAAGGGACCTGGAGGTGTTGCGTTCTGCTCTGCAAGCGCTTCTCGGCAAGCTGCAAGGTAAGGGCAATGGTGACCAGGACTGAATGGCGGGCACTGTGGGAACGCAGCAGAGGGCCCGCAAAGCGGCCGTTCATCTGACTGCCCGCGAGCTTCAGGTTCCCACCCACCTGTGCCGCTGACGGCGACACCCGGAAGGACCGGATTGGGTGGAATTCGGTCGTTGGTCTTTCTTACCGCAACGACGCGGTTGAGCCACATTGCAGACCTTTAACGTATAAGGTGGCGCTCACCGCAGCGACATTAGTGTGCGGCATTTCGAGTGGGCTACCAGGATCCGGCCCCCTATTCGTAACGCAAGGCCTCGATCGGCGGCAGTCGAGACGCCCGGAGAGCCGGATAAAACCCGAACAAGACACCAACCAGAGCCGCGAAGCCGCTAGCCAGCAGGATGGGTTCGATCTTCAACGCCGTTCGCACGCCGAACACGATTTCGACGAGGGTCGCGCCCGTGACACCTACGAGAATGCCGATCATGCCGCCGAGCATCGCGAGCATCATCGCCTCCATGAGAAACTGCGAGAGGATATCCTTCGGCGCGGCTCCGATTGCGGCACGAATGCCGATCTCGCGCGTCCGTTCGGCGACCGACACGAGCATAATGTTCATAATGCCGACGCCCCCGGTCAGCAGCGAGATTGACGCGACAGAAGCGAGCAGGATCGTAAGTGCCGATGAGGAAGCCTCCTGCAGTTTGCGGAACTCCCCCAAGTCAGTTATGCGGAAACTGTCCTCCTGCCCGGCCGCCAAACGGTGGCGATACCGCAGTGCTTCGCTGATATCTTCCTTTACTGGCTCTAGCGCAATCTCGGGTTCGACCTTCACCGCGATGCCGCTCACGGACTGCCACCGACCGGCTCGGCGGCCGAGCAGGTGATTGCGTGCAGCCTTCAGGGGCACGAGGACAATGTCGTCAAGGTCCGAGCCGTCCACCATCTCGCCCTTCGATTGGAGCACACCGATCACTCGAAAGCTCAGATGATTTACACGGATGTCGTGGCCTACCGGATCAATCCCGAAGAAAAGCTTGGTCGCCACGGTATCACCGAGGATGGCCGCTCTGGAGGCGTCTTCCATTTCGTCGAAGCCAAAGGACCGACCGCTGGCGATGTCCCAATTCTTCACGTTCACGAAATCGCCGGTGACCCCCAGCACCGAAGTCGACCAGTTCCGGCCGCCTTGCACCAATTGCGCCCGCACACGGACAAAAGGCGTGGCCTTAATATGCGGGAACTCGCGGGCGAGCGCAGCGGCGTCTTCGTCTGTCAGCGACAGCCTCGTGCCAGCACCCATACTGACGCCGCTGACGAGAGCGGAAGCCGGGTTGATGGTGAACGTGGTCGGGCCTAGTTTTTCGATATCCTCCCTAATCCTCTGCTGTGTCCCGGCCCCGATCGCAATCATGACAATCACCGAGGCGGTGCCAAAAACGATCCCGAGCGTCGTCAGGATGCTGCGCATCGTGTTGGCTCGGATGGCGCGCCAGGCTTCACGGACATTGAGGGCGGTTCTCATTGGGCCGCCTCGAGCTGACCGCTCGTTGACGACGCATCAGAGATGATCCGTCCATCCTTCAACGTGAGAATGCGGCGCATAGAAGAGGCGACCGCAGGGTCATGCGTGACAAGCAGCAGCGTGACGCCAGTTTCGTTGATATCGTGGAGCATGTTCAGAATCGTTCGGCTGACCGCGGTGTCGAGCGCGCCTGTTGGCTCGTCGGCCATGACAATTTTCGGCTTGTTGGCGAGCGCGCGGGCAATAGCGACTCGCTGCTGCTCGCCGCCAGACAACTGCGAGGGAAGATGGCTGGCCCTGAATCTTCCCAGCGAACTCCGGCTTAAAGTCCTCGATCTTCAGCTCTACGACGACGAAACAGCGCAGCCGCAAGTAATAGAATAGAAGATCCAGACATTAGTACTGGCCGCCAACCTCGAGGTGATGTTGGCTGCCGACGAACGCGAAACCTTTGCCGAGCTCAAGGATCAGGGAGCGTAGGTGCTCGAGCAGGCCCTTGCTCGAGTTCGCGCTCGGACATCGCCGGGCCGAGAGCGAGAAAATCGAAGCTGTACGGGTCTTT
The DNA here is from genome assembly GCF_020193655.1 of Ensifer sp. IC3342. Taxonomy (GTDB): domain Bacteria; phylum Pseudomonadota; class Alphaproteobacteria; order Rhizobiales; family Rhizobiaceae; genus Sinorhizobium. The sequence goes on along the minus strand of NZ_JADYVE010000012.1, from coordinate 52,995 downwards.
GATTAATTCCCGGGCGAGTTCGGACTGCGGCGCGTGCAGTGTCCGAGCGAAATTCGTGAGGGCCTTTCCCTGTCGTCGATGAAGGCCGCATTCAATCTGATGCACGAGAATGTTGCGACTCCACCCATGTTCTACTGCCTGGCGGGCATACCAGAGGCGCTCTTCCGGATTCTTCAGCGCCTCGATGAGCTTGACGCTAGGGCCCCAGGGCAAATGTGCAACAAGCTGTTGCACGATTTGCTGTCGGGGAACGCCTCAGCAAAGGCACGCATATATTTTGAGGTTTCGAGGCGAAAGGCCCGTCATTTCGGGAAAATCGCGCCGAAGGTCTGCTGCCAGCCGATCGATCACGCGAGCCCCCCATCCCTCCACTGTCTGGCGGGCGAGGATGTCGCGGCCGATGCTCCAATAGAGGAGAATCAGTTCTCGGTTGGCGGCAGCAGCCGCTTTGAGGCGAGCCGCTCGGATTCTTTCCTTCAGCTCTGTAAATAGGGAGACGTAACTACCGTCTGGTGCAGGGACAAGAGTCGTCATATGGCGAGTCTTTATCAGCCGCCGCCCAAAAAAGCTTCATTCATTTCTCCCGAGGCCCAGCGGTTAACCATTCCTGGAAACTCGACAGTTTCGTATGAAAATGGGTTGCCGGTACGAAACGTCACCTATCTCTCAGGTCGGGCAAAATTTCCCCTTCATAGCCTTCCGTTTGGCTATCTTGAAGGTAACGATGCCCGACGAAGGCTACATACATCCGTGTGGATGGAAAACAGCAGGCGGTCTCCGCCTTGGGCTGCGCCGCAGATGGACGACGATGGCTGAGCGACGATATGGCGAAGCGCCGCCAAAAACCGACACTACCCTTGGCGGCGCGGACTGGTATGGCCGGCAGATCGAACGCGAGCGTCATGAGAACACGCTGTTCGTCGATCTCGACCTGACCGAGGCGCAGACCATCGGAGCGGTCTTCCACGAATGCACCTTTCGCCGCGCCCGCTTCAATGCTTGGTCGCATCAGGCGAGCGCTTTCGTGAACTGCACCCTTCGTCTCCTGCAAGTTCTTCGACAGCCGCTTTACGGAGTGCAAGTTCGTCGGCAGCATGTTCAATGCCTGCGAATTCGGCCAGATGCAGGTTTTGGGCGGCGACTGGTCCTTTACCGGCCTGCCGGGCGCGGCGCTCGGCCGCGCCTCCTTCAAGGGCACCGCCTGGGGGAGGCAGATCTCACGGGCGCCTGGCTGCACGGCGCCGACTTCATCGTCTGCGATCTTCGGGGCAGCGACCTGAGCGCGATCGAGCCGGAAAACGTCCGCCTCAAGGAGGCGATCATCACGACCGACCAGACGATCATTATCGCCGAGGCCCTGGGCCTCGATGTCCGGCGGAAGTAGCCTTCTGATCTAGTCGTGTAGTCGCTGAGCAATCTCAGAGGGTGGAGGCAAAATTCTGGTGGTGGGCCGCGCCCTCAAGATCGTGGCAGGCACCATAGAGCCTAACGAGTGTATGTGATGGGCGAGCCGAACCGCCATTGCGACGGCCGGTAGGGTAGGGTTGGCCTGGCCCGACGTCACGAACACCGAGCTACCTGCTACGAAGAGGTTGGCGATGTCATGCACCCGACAATGTGCATTAACGACCCCGTCGCGACGGTTCGCAGACATTCTCGTAACGCCGATCTGGTGGTAGCCGTCCTTGGCCTGCATCGCGACCAGCCGCTCAAGTTCCTCGGTCTCGCCCAGGAAGACCAGCCGGCCGATGCCTTGCCGTGCGAGCCATAGATCGAGCGCCTGATGGGCAAGGACCGTCGACTGGTAATCCTGCGTCAAATATTTGAACGACACGTCCAGCTTAAGGGAGCCGTCGCAGTCGCGCGCCTCACTGAGGGAGACCCTGCTCTCACGGTTCGGTATTTGCTCTGCATGATAACGCAGACGGTAGAAATGGTGCCGGTCGGGCACGAACAAATGCGGCTCATGGAGAAGCACCCTCTTGTGGAACAGGTTCGCGGCCGAGCGGATGGATTTCAACGGATTGCGCGCCAGGTTCCACAGATGAGGCGCAATGCTCGGCTCCGTAGGTCCTCGGTTTTCGGAATTCATGTTCTTGAGCACATACCCGAGGGAACTGGTCGTGTCCCCGGGGACGGCAGTAGCCATGTCTCGATTTTGCGGCCACATCGCGATGTTCGAGACACCAAACTCCGACTGAAGTTGAGCATCCGGCTGAAATCGCCTACGCACGAAGGTGCCATTGGCAGACTTGTAGAACCAATAGCGTCGCGCCTGCTCGGAACTCGAGAACTGAACCTGTGCGATCTCGCCGGCCAGATGCCCCATGTAGAAACGGCCAAGCGGGCCCTTCTTACCCGAAAATAGATCAGGAAACTCCGCCTGCAGGTTGAGCAGGAGGCGGGCGTTTCCACGACCGCCGCAGGCCAGTACGAAATATTGCGCGGATATGAAGTGAGAATGACCCCTGCAGGAGACGCCGAGCTTCCTCACCGTGCCTGCGACGGGATCGAACTCTATGGAATGTACCCGCGTGTTCAGGACGACGGTCAGTTGCGGCGAGCAATGAAGTTCCTTTCCGTTCGCCGCGGCTGTGTCGCGCACACGCGTCCAGCGTTCGAGCGACCGGAAAAATCCTGGCGGTTCAATGGCAGCGGGCTCGTCGATATCCGCGTCGCAGCTGAGGATTGCGCGCGCGCGCTCGTAAAAAGGCGAAAGCTCCCCGTGGCTTATCGGCCAATTTCCATCGCCGATGTGATTCCGCTTCGCAAAGTCGATATCGTCAAACTCGACGCATTTGCCTCCCCACCGCCGTGAGGTGCCGCCGAGCCCTGTTCCGAGCGTTTCGCGATCTCCGCGGTGATTTTGGTTTTCACAGACGTCGAAGGGGGCCTCGTTCGGGCGTGGACGTCTCGCGCGCCTCGCTCCCGCGTCGAGCAGCAATGTGCGGATATTCAACCGGCTCAATTCGAGAGCCACGGCTAACCCGACCGGCCCCGCGCCGACGATGCAGACCTGAAACGGTCCCGAAAAGGCATGCGCGTCTGCAAACATTATGCTCTCCCATTCTCGAGCGAATTCCGTGGGAGGACACGCCGGCCGGGGTGGCTCTGGCTGAGCTGCGATGACATTGCGTGCTGATCGACCGCATTCCTCCAGTATATCCATCCGGCGCCTTGAATAAGCCCGGCCCCTGACAGATCATCCCAGGTCCTGTATTCGGTGGTATTGCTGCTGAGGAAGTTGGTATTGTCGATGTTTGAGGTATACGCCGTGTATTCTTCGGTATGCTCGGCCCGGTTAAGCGGATCGATTGCCTTTTTGACGAAGGTCGACAAGAACTTGAAATGCAGAAGCGCGCCCGAGACTCTGACGGCGCCACGCATTTCGCCAAGATTGAGGGAAAGCGGCCAGACCTGATGCGACGATTTCAGGAACATGCGTTCTCCGCCCATATAGATGAGGGGTACCTTGTTGAGCGCCGGCCCATCCCAGATCCGGTTTTGAAAGTACACCCGTCCGCGAACGCCGCCTTTGATCCAGATTGTTTGGTTGCGTTTGTCGAAATGTGACGCGTAGCCGGTGCGATCGAACAGGTTGCAGATCTCAAGCGGGTCCCGCCCTGCCTCGCAGATATTTTCAAGAATTGGCTTCCGACTATACATGTCGACCATGACCGTCTGCAGGGACTGATTGCCGTTTGATTCAAGATAGGCAGTCAGACTACTGACCGGTTGTGTATCGCAGTGAGGGTAGACGAAGAATTCATCTGCATCGACGTAGAGGATCCATTTTCCCCGGCAGTGCCGATTGATGACCGCGTTGATCCAGTCGTTGCCGAAGCGCGCGCCTTTATAGGAGCCTCCGCTTGAAACAAAGGACACATCACTGCAGTCTGACAATTGCTCGCGCGTGCCGTCTGCCGATCCATTGTCGATGCAGATGAAGTGCTCGAAGCCGAGATTGCGATAATATTGGAGAAAGAAGGGAAGCCGGCGTCCCTCGTCGCGAACGACGAAGACAACAACGTGACGGGCACGCTCGAGTCCACTGCGCAACTGTTCGTACGTCACCTCCCTGGCTTTCCAGGTCCGACGCAGGCGAGCCTTGACGTAGTGGGATATGCTGGCGGTGGTTGTGATCGGGTCCATCGGTCTTCTCAAGCTTTTGCGGCGCATTCTCTCGCCTTCGATGCACGGGTTACTTGGATCGCCGCTACAGCGCCGCGCGTTGAGCGGCGGTGCGACATCGCGTGCGAGATGGCGGTCAAACAGCGTAATCTCCGACAAACAGGCCCTGCAGCTGCGGACCGAATTTGTTTTGCCGAACGGCGTGCGTGAGACGCTCCTTCAACGAGCGATACTTGTATAAGGCCTTGCGATTGAAGCTTATTCCCCGGTAGAGGGATCGGAACAGCGGATGGGCCTTGCGCAACTCCACATAGACTTGGCTTTCCTTCTTCGTCCAGGGAAAGAACGTTCCATGCCAGGGCTTCGGATGCGCCATGTAGTGGACGACGGCCAAGGAGGACGGATTGACGAGGTGAAGGAACTGCTTGGGAAAGTTCCAGCGGCTTGAAACGAGAGTGAGCGAGGAGCCGCAGACACGGTTCAGGGCACCCTGATCGTGCATCCCGTCGCAAGCAGCCGGATTCTTGACGAAAAACTCCAGTGCTTCCGGGCCGATCCAGCCATTGCGGTGAAATTTGAGGAAGCCCGCATTGAAGTAGTGGCTGTCCTTGCCACAGTGCAGAAAGTCACGAACGGACGTGTAGTCTCGAGCCGCAAAGAATTTGCCTTCAGGGACATAGGCATTTTGAAGCTCGCTCAAGCTGCTGACGACTTGGGTATCGCCATCGAGATAGATAATCTGCGTATAGTGTGGCGGCAGGACGTCGCAGAGCACGAGCTTCGCCATGGTGCTGACGCTGATGCGCCCCTGGAAGTGGGAGCCGTCGAGTCTGCCGAGGGCCTGCTGAAGGGCTTCTGTGGCATCCACCAGCTGAACCCCGCGCAATGCAAGCAGGCTTCTTAGCTCGTCAAAATTATCGAGATGCTCCGACATGAGGATACAGACATCGCTTGTCGGACTTGAGAATTCTCGTGCCTGGAGCGCTGACAGGATCGTCGGAAACGAATACTCGACATCTGCCACGTAAACGACGCACTGAGTGTTCATGTCATCACCCTCTTTTCATGCCGCCTCGCCGGGACGGCGATGATGAAATCTGTTTTGGGAAAGCTCTCGTCTGAAAAAAACTCACGGGAGGTTGAGCGGCCGCGGCGCGTTGGAAGTGGCCGACGCCGGTGCGTTTGATTATCGCAATCTTAAATGCCAGCGTGTATAAACGACTGATACCCCGAAGCTGCGCGTCGGACGGCTCAAAGCGGGGGGTAATGGGCAATCTTCTGGAAGGGGTGCAAAGCGAAGGATGACGATACTTTCCGGAGTCATCGTAGCGGCCGTATCGATCGCAGCCGCGGCCCGCATCCGCGTAGCGGCCTTCGCCGTGTTTGCGCTTTTTGTAGCGCTCGGCTTCGAAATTTTGACCTTTATGAAGGGGTCTCCCATCCTCGATGCGACCGTCTCCGGCATCGCTTTTCTCCTGCTGATGGAGATTTCCTACATAGGCGGCGTGTTCTTCTGGGGACTGCTGCGCCGTGCACGCCGGCCTTCCGCAAGGGAGGCAATCGCCGATCCCTCGCATACCCGGGGCAAGTAGCTTCCAGCCTTTCGGACGGGCAAGTCCTGCGACCTCGATGGGTGCCTCTCGAAAGCGAGGCGCGCTCGTCGCCGACGGCCTCGTCGTTTCCGGTCTGGAACGCGAGCGGTCGATCATCTTGAGACCAGCACCGGCAAGGTCGTCAACGATGCCGATGTCCTCGATAGATGCGGCTGGGCGAACCGTTCCCGGGCTGCGCCGGGACGTGTCAGGCAACCGGCAGCCAGGCCTGCGGTAATGCTGAACAAAAGGCCGAGGTCGGTGCCGCTTGCCGACACCGTTGCGGAGGCGATCTGGGCCATCGATGCGAAGATCGCCGCAAGTCCGATCGTTCTGTCTTCAATCGTTCTGCCTGGCCGCTCAGGCAGTTTTTTCGAGCGAGCCGCGTTTAGGAGGCTATACAGGAAGACGAGGAAAAGGACCGTGCCGGCCACCCCGATATTGGACAGCAATGCGGCCGGAAAACTTGATGCCCGCACGGTTCCGAGTCCGCCGCCGAACGTCGCCGTCTCGACAAAAGCCGTGAGAGCCAAGGTGTTCCAAGCCGTGCGTTCCTCGCCGGACTGCGACTCGAGCTTGTCGACGAGGGTCAAACTTGCGAGATCGTTCACCGCGTTCCACGCGTCCGGGATCAGCATGAGGCCGATGACCGCGGCGGGGACGACGAAGAGCGTGACGCTCAGAAAGGCTGCGTGGCGCGGCGTTGTCCGGTCGGCGACAAGCTGATTCAGGCTGAACGCGATCACTGCCGAGACAACAAGCGCACCGGCGATATAGGCGGTCGTCGATGTGCACAGGAGGATCGTCACGCCGATCGACAGGGCGGCAAAGCCGGCCAGCCGGCTTGGAAAACGCTCCAGCCAAAGCATGAGCGTGAAGGTGAAGTACGCCAACGCCGCCGAGCCGTATGCGCTTGCTTCGGGGTACGAACCGACGATGCGTTTGAAACCGCTCATGGTTTCAGCCGTATGCATCGTGTAGTTGGCGTTTCGGATAAAATCGAGCCATTCGGGGTGACCGGCCATGAACGTCCCCACATCGAGGCTCGCCAGAGCAAAACAGGTTACGGCTGTCATCACCAATGTCTGGGCGAGGAAGCGCGCGTACCCCAGTTGCGCGAGGCCGCAGACGACGGCAAAGCAGGCGAGATCACTGAGCATGTAGACGGCCTGGGTCAGGTTCGACGAGCCCGGCGAAAGCGGGGAGGCTATCGTCGACATCACGCCTGACGCGCCCCGTGCCGAGGAGTAGACCAGCGTCGCGCCCTGGAAGATTCGCGGCAGGAAAAAAGCCGAAAGCACGGAAAAGAGTATGTATCCGGCGAACCAGAAGCCGGGGCCCGGATAAGCGGCGCTCGCCAGTGCCTGCTGGATCAGGCGGGGGCGAAGCATGCAACATGCGATCAGCGAAAACAGAAGAAGATGGCTAGGCTGGATGCTGCTGCCGCCAAGCGAGGGGAGCTGAATTGCGGCGGCGGCGCCGAGCAACACCGACAAGCAGAGGACGGCGATCGCGAAGCGTGCTCCGAGAGCGATGCCGAACGCACCAAGCAGAAACACGATATAGCCGATCACTTCTATCGTCATGGCCGTCTCTTGGTCGGCTCGAGCGGCTCGGAGGCAGGCGGACCCTCCTGTGCCATGTTTGCGAGCATTGCGGGAGAAAGTTGCGGGTGCTGCGGCAAGGACAATGTTTGCGGGGCCACGCCGACGCCGACCTCAATCAGGTCGTGCGGAAGCAAGGGCGTCGTTTCATCGGCATCGATACGGCTATAGCTTCCGTCGCCGTTGCGGCGCATGATCCTGAAGGTTCTGCCGATGTTGCCAAGCGCGACCGCCTCCTCCTCAGCGTTCCCTGCGACCTGCGCGCTGTAGTCGGCCTGTTCGCCAAGCAATCGTGCGACCTGGATGTCGATAGCCGACTTGCGGATTGCCAGGGCGATTGTATTCACCTCCTGCTGGTTTTCGGCATTTTGTTTGTTGACGATATTGAGCTTTTCCTGCTCGCTTTCGCTGAGCGACTGGCGGGCCTTGGTGAGGGCGATTTCCAGATCGAGCAACCGGCCCTGGGCCTCCGCCAATCCTCGATCGACGGACAAATGCCGCGCATTGTCGGTCAGGCCTTTGCTGGCCAGGTTGTTGACGCTGTCGAACTCCCGCTGCGCGAGGTCGATCTGTCGCTTCTGCGTGGTGATCTTTGCCTCAAGCGTCTTTATTTCCTGGCTGTAAAGACGGCTGAGGTCATCGGCCGCGTCGATCCGGCTTTTGAGTTCGATGCGCCTCAGTCGCATCAGGTTGGCTTCTTCCTCCTTCAACTTGTCGATCTCCGGCGTGCCCGAAAGTTCTGCGGGGATGTCAAAGCTCGTTTCACCGGCGATTTCGGCGCTGAGCCTGGCCCTTCGAACAAGGAGATCGCGTTGGGTGAGGGTGGCCGTGCGATAGGCGCCGGCAGCTTCGATCCGGTTGCGCTCGAGGGTGTAGGTTTCCCCACGGCGCAGAAAGCCGCCGGCAACGCTGACCGCTTTCATCACGGTCATGTTCGTCTGGAAGGAATAACGCCCGGGCGTCTCAACGGCGCCGGTGATGAAGATCGGCGCATGCTCGGCAATTTCCACGGCGATGAAGGGTCTGCCCGGCAGCGCCGCCCTCTCGGTCAGGGCGCTCGCAATGGCGTCGGAGACCTGCTCGGTCGTCTTGCCGAAGGCCGCGACCTGGCCCGCGATGGGGATCGACAGGTTGCCCGCATCGTCGATCGCATAGGTTCCGTCGAGCGCCTGCCAGCTGGCATATTGTTCGTCAGACGAACGCCACTCGACAATGCGCAGCTTTATCCTGTCCTCCGGGACAAGCGTATAGGGTTCGGCATGGGCTGCCTCAAAATGCGCAGCCCAGGCGACGGCAAACATGGCGAGGCCACCGGAAAGGCGAAGAGCGGGCAGGAAAAGTCGTTTCATGACGCGCTCCGGTTCGCTGGGGTCGTTGGCAACGGTTTGGTTGAGCTACTGCTGAATTCCAGGACGCGCGAAGGAGAGGCATTGCCCGCGAGAAGATCTCTCATGGCGATGATATTGCCGCGCAGGCGTCCAAGCCGATCGACGGAGCGGTCGGCGATCAGCACGCCGCGAAGGTTTGCCAGCATATTGCGACTTATCTGCGCGATCGCGCGCGCACCCGTCATCGTGCCCTTGCGCATCAGGTAGGCAGGATTGGCGACCTGCGAGTAGCCGAGCCGTAGACCAGGCTGACGACCCGACTTGACGCCGAGATGAACGCCGAGGGCTCCTGCGACCTTAACGGATCGCCCGTGACGGGCGATGGTCCTGCTGAAGTCGACGTCTTCCAGCCAGCCGTAGAGGGGCAGTTCTTCGTCAAATGTCAGCGCCTGTTGCAGGACGGGCGCCAGGCGCACCACCATGTTGCAGCCGTAAGCATTGTAGACGTCCGTCACCAGCTCCGCCCGCTCGCCCGCCCCTTCAATGATGGTAAGCGCCTCGGCCATGCTCAGTCCCTTGCCAAGGATACCGTCGGCCAGCACTTCGCCGGTGGCGATGACGACATCCTCCTGCCGCGCAAAAACGGCTGCCATTCGCGCCATGAAGTCAGGTGCAGGAACGAAGTCGTCGTCGAGGAAGACGACAATATCCGTATCCGGCGCCGCGGCGCGGATGATCGCGTTGCGCTGGCACGTGAGGCCGCGCCGGCCGACGATGAGTTCGACGCCGGGCGAACTCGAGAGCGAGCCTGCATCGTCGATATCCGGCACGCATACGATCGTCCGCACGGGAGCAGCTTGCGTCGTCGCCAGATAGCGGATCGTCTGTTGAAGCGTCGCGGGGCGGCCGGCCGAAGCGATGCCGACGGCGGTGCGCAACGGGAGCGGCGCGCACGCCGCGCGACGGGGCAAGGTGTGGTCAAAACGCGCTTGCATGGCTTGCCTGCCTCGCTTTCTCGTCCAGCCGGAGTCCGCTGTCATCGCAGCATCCTGGCTGGGGCGTTGTTGATGACGGCGCCGAGGATCTCGCCGTCGACATTGCGCATGCTGTCGATCGCCCTGACCGCGTCATCGACGGATGTGCGGCCGTAGGCCGTCACCACCAGGACTCCGTCCAGTTCCGGCGCTATCGCATTCGCATCCGGGGAAGCGGAGAATGCGGGGAGGTCGACGAGGATCGTGTCGTATTTCTTCTTCAGCGCATCAAAGCTCCATTGGGTCCGGCCCGAGCCGATACGAATGGCTGGCGTGACCCTGCCGACTTTTCCAAGCGGCAGAAATTGCAGGGTCGGCACCACCGAGATCACCGCCTTCTCGATCAGGCTGGCATCGTCGAGCACATCGGCGAGACCGATCGCGGCCTGAGGCGCCATTGCCGCGCTCAGCGAGGATTTTGGCGCCGCCGCATCGATAAGAAGGGTCTTCGAGCCCGACAGCGCGGTGAGGATCGCAAGGTCGCGGGCCGTGGTCGACGCCCCGGCGCCCGGATTGACCGCGACTATTCCGATGACGGTCCGTTGCCTGCGCCGCAAGCCGGCGACGACCGCCGCCAATTCGCCCATGCCGTCCAGCGTCCTGAGAGTGAAGGCGCCATTGCTTGCGTCGGCGGCGGGGGAGGACGCGGCAGGGCGACGTCCCGATATGGTGACCGATTTCAGGCTTGCGGCTTGGATAAGCTGCCGGGCGCGGATGATCCGGCGGTCACCGACATGCCGTATCATGGCCAACATCAAGCCGGCGCCTGTGCCGACGGCGATGGAAAAACTGAGGATCAGGTTGCTGCGCGGACGCTCCTTGGAAAGTGGCGGGGTTGCCGCGGAAACGATTGTGGCGTCGGAGACCGGATAGGAGATGCGCTGTTTCGCTTCCGTAAAGCGCGTCAGGGTACTTTCGAAGAGTGCCCGGCGGGCGTCCGCGGCGCTCCGCAATTCGGCAAGCTTGAACTGGTCGCGTGGATTGGCCCTGAAGGTGGTCAAGGCGTTGGCTGCCTCGCTCAATTCGCGCTGTTGCTCAAGGACGAATTTCTCCAGCCACTGGCTGTATTGTTGCGCGGCTTGCGCATTCATCTGGATGTTTTTGCGGATATATTCCTGCGCGACGGCGTTGGCGATCTTCGCTGCCTTGTCGGGGCTGGATGCCGCCGCCGATATTTGCAGGATCGTGGATCGCCCGCTTCGGCGCAGAGTCACCATGCCGCGCAGCCGCATGATGATCCGATCGATCCGTTTCTGCTCTTCCGTCCGCGCTCCCGGCTGGGCTTCGCTGCTCGGCTCTGCGCGTCCCGAAAGAAGCCCCATCAACCATTCTTTTGCGATTTCCTTGGACGACGGCGGCTGATCGGCGAAATCCGGGTCGCTGGCGAGATTGAGCGCGGATGCTGTTGCGGCGAGTACGTCGCTGGAACCGGCAATCTGCAGCTGCACTTCGATGAACGCATCTTCGGCCGAAGCTCTTTGCGTCTCGGACGTGTTGGCCGGCAGCATGACGAGGAGCTGGGTATCCGCCACGAACGTCGGCTTGGCGGTCGCGAGGTGAACAATCGCCATGGCGAGGAAGGCTGTGATCGTAGAGACGATCCAGGGCCAGCGCACGCGAAGAAAAAAGAACACGTCCTGCAGGGCCAAGGGCGAATTGGCGCTATTGTTCGAGACGGGGAGGGCTATCGGGGAAACACCGCCATAGACGTAATTCATATTGCCTCATCCGTCTCCACAGCAATCACTGGAATTTTCGAAGCCTTGGCGCGCTAGTATGACCCGCGCTGCGAAAACAGGCTCGGAACGGTCTTGAGCATGATGGCGAAGTCCCTCCAGAGCGACCAGGTCCGGACATAGTGGACGTCGAGCGATACGCGGCTCTGATAGCTGACATCATTGCGCCCGCTCGTTTGCCAGTGGCCGGTCAGACCGGGACGGGCGGCAAAATAGGTGAGAACGTGCTCTCCGTAGCGTGGCAGTTCCTCGGCCGTGACCGGTCGTGGTCCCACCAGGCTCATTTCCCCGCGCACGACGTTGATAAGCTGCGGCAGCTCGTCAAGGCTCGATCGCCTCAGGATTTCGCCGACAACCGTAATCCTCGGATCATTCTTCAGCTTCCGGGTCGCTTCCCATTCCATCCGGGCGGCAGGATCGGTCTTCAGCAGTTCTGCGAGTTCAGCGCTTGCATTCGTCTTCATCGTGCGGAATTTGAGGCATCCGAAAGGGACGCCGCCAAATCCAACCCGCGTATGCGAATAAAGGATCGGACCGCCATCACCAAGTTTCACGACGATCGCCACGATAAGAAGAAGCGGAGCGAGAACGACTAGAGCGACTGTTGCGAGCACGAGGTCGACTGCACGTTTGGAGGTTCGCCCGAGGGGGTGAGATCTGGATCCGCTGAAATTCTGAGTATGCGCGGAAACGTCGATGCCGCGCCATGGCCGTTCTGCCTCTCGGCTTTGTGCTCTGCTGACCATCGTTGACTTCCCTCTCGCGGTCAAAATCGAGCCAAGTTTGCTGCACTGCGATGAGGCTGTATGTGACCAAGGTCATACTGCTTAACAAAATATTATGATAGGGAAATTGCCGGAAGTTCGGCGATATTATGGCTATTGTTCCTGATTCAGTTCGATAAGTCTTTGCTTTGAATGAAGTAATGACCGTTAATTCCAAAAATGGCCAAATAATTCATCCGTTATCTGCCTATATTATTCGCTTTCTGCCTTAAAAGACGTCATGGTATTAGTTTGATACTCAAAAAATAATCCCAATGGGTGATTTGACCAGCGCTAGTAGAGTAATGATATGTATTCACACATATTGCGCTGCAGCATTTCACCCTGGATCTTGCTCGAGGAGTGAAGCGTATGGACGGCCCCATACCCATCCGCGATTACAGTGTCAGTCGGGCGCTTGTGCCGCCTCTCGGCGGGGGGCGCCGCGCAGCCGCGGACGATGAATTCGCCTTCTGTCGCTCGAGTGTGAGAACCTTTCGCCGCGGCGAGGTCATCGCCATGGCAGGCGTCCGCATCGACAAGTTCGCCCGCGTGCAGCACGGCCTGGTCATCGCGAGCACCGTGCTGCCTGATGGCAGGGAGTTCATCGTCGAAATCATACCCAAAGCGGGGATCATTGGTGAGCTCGAAGTCCTGCGGAGGCAGACGCTCAGTCTTGAATATCGCGCCGCTGCGGATTGCGAACTTCACTTCTTCGAAGGACGGCTGCTGCGCGAGAGATACGCCAGCGATCCGGATTTTCAGGAAGCGGTCCTGTTCAAGGCATTGGCGCGTGTTTCGGAGCTCGAGCTCCGCATCATTTCGAACGCCGGGTCGAGCCTGCAATCAAGACTGGCAAGCACGCTCTTGCGGCTTTCGAAGGTCTACGCCAAGGACGCGCCAAACTCCCGGGACGAATTGACCATTTCACAGCACGAGCTTGCGGCGACGCTTCCAGCCTCTCGCGAGAAGGTCAACAAGTGCCTCCGGCGATTGCGGGAGAGCAAGATCATCGACGGAGCACAGGGGCGGATCCGCATCCTTAACCGCAAGGCTTTGCAAGATTACGCCGACAGCACGTTCTCGGCGAAATGAGGTTCCCGTGTCCAAGGCTGAAGCACATAGTCGCGATCAACGAGGAAGTCCGGGCGCAAACGTCGTTGCGGAACGCTCCTTCGGCGATCACCTGACCGCCGCGGGCCTCGACCGGGTGGTCATCATTGACGACTACTCTGCGGCGCGCGGGGGAGCAACGACCCTTTCGCTGTTGTCCGCAAGGCTGTTGCGCGGTCTTCGCATTCCCGTGACCTATATTTGCGGCGACGATGGCGCGAACGCGGAACTGCGGGCTCTTGGGGTTACCATCGTTGCCCTGGGCGGCCGCGATCTGCTCAATGCCAAGCGGATGACGGCGGCGTTTACCGGAATCCATAATGTCAATGCCGCTCGAATGATAGCCGCCTGGGTCAGGGCCAACGACACCCCGAACACGGCCTATCATGTGCATGGCTGGTCGAAGATCCTGTCGCCGGCAATTTTCAGCTCGCTCGCCCCGGTCGCGAGTCGGTGTGTCGTTCACGCGCATGATTTCTTCGCGGCCTGTCCGAACGGCGCCTATTTCGATTATCAGGCCCAGAGGATCTGCCCCCATCGTCCGCTCGGGGCGGCTTGCCTTGCGACCGCCTGCGACAAGCGGAGCTATCCGCAAAAGCTTTGGCGGGTTGTCCGTGGTGCCAATGTCCAGCGGCTTTTGCGGGGCGAGGAGAAGTTTGGCAGGATCGTTCTTCTTCACGAGAAGATGCAGGGCTACTTCCTGCGTGCCGGCTACCCGGCCAGCCGGACCAAGACTATCCGCAATCCTGTCGCCTTCCTTTCTTCCGAACGCGTCAAGGCGGAAGACAATGATGAGTTCTTCTTCATCGGCCGGCTGGACGAGGAGAAGGGCATCGAAGATGCGGTGGCAGCCACGAAGCGAGCCGGAGCACGGCTCTGTGTGATTGGCGACGGCCCGCTGATGGGAGAGGTTTCGGCATCGGGCTCGCACGTGAGGACTCTCGGGTGGCTGTCGCACGCGGAAATCAGCCAGGCGATCCGCAAGGCGCGCGCACTTGTCATGCCTTCGCGCTATCCGGAACCATTCGGCCTGGTCGCGATCGAAGCGGCGCGCAGCGGCGTTCCGGTCATCCTGTCGAAAGACGCATTTCTCGCCGAAGAGATGATCGGTGCCGGCATCGCGCTTTCCTGCGATACGGGCGACGACGAGGCTTTCTCCGATGTGCTGGTGCGCTTCCTTGAAATGCCAACGGACGAGATTCGCCACATGAGCGAGCGTGCCTTCCGATCGTCATCACGTCTGGCGTTGACGAACGACGAATGGCGCGATGCGCTCCTCGCCGAGTATCGGGTGCTGATCTCGCAAAGCACCCCAGCTGCGTCAACAAGGACACCGCTTGAAGGAGTTTTCGCGTGATGCTCGACTTAGCGCCTGCGCTTCCTGAGGTCTTAGCCTTCAGGGCCGATGAACCGACGATCGTGAAGACCCGGGCGGCCAATGCGTCCAGCGGAAGCGACGGCAAGAAGCTTCGCGTCGCCATTGTGCACTATTGGCTCGTATCGATGCGCGGCGGCGAAAAGGTGGTCGAGGAACTGTGCCGGATGTTTCCCGACGCCGATATTTTCACGCTGGTCTGCAACCGCGATCGTCTCAGCGCCTTTCTGCAGGCACGGACCATCCACACATCCTTTCTGCAGAAGATCCCCGGCGCGCAGCGGCACTATACCAAGATGCTGCCGCTGATGCCCTTCGCGCTCGAACATTTCGACCTGCAGGACTACGATCTGGTGTTATCGAGTGAATCGGGGCCCGCCAAAGGGGTCATAACCCGGGCGGATGCGCTTCATATATGCTATTGCCACTCCCCGATGCGTTACATCTGGGACCAGTTTCATGTCTATCGGCATGGGCTTTCCTGGCCGGGCCGGGCGTTGATGACGGCGACCGCGCCGATGTTGCGGGCCTGGGATGTCACGACCGCGACGCGGGTCGATGCTTTCGTGGCCAACTCCGCCTATGTCGCCAACCGCATCCGACGCTTTTATGACCGGGAAGCCACGGTCATTCATCCACCCGTTGCCGTTGCCGATTTCACGATCGGCAGTGGACGGGGCGACTTCTATCTCTATGCCGGGCAACTGACCGCCTACAAGCGGCCGGATATCGCGGTGCGCGCCTGCAGTGAGACGGGTCGGAAGCTGGTGGTGATCGGGGAGGGGGAACAGGAAGCCTTCCTTAAATCCATCGCCGGTCCCACCGTGCAATTCCTTGGGCATCAGCCCTTCCCCGTCCTGCGCGATCACCTGTCGCGGTGCCGCGCTCTCCTGTTTCCCGGGGTCGAGGATTTCGGCATTCTTCCGGTGGAGGCGATGGCATCCGGGCGGCCGGTGCTCGCCTTTGATGCCGGCGGGGCGCGAGAGACTGTTTCCTCCTCCGTTGTCGGATTTCGCTTTGCGCGCCAGACGCCGGAGGCACTTCTCGAAGCCATCGAGGCCTTTGAGCGGGTCGAGGACGATATGGACGCGACCCTCATCCGCGAGCATGCCTCGCAATTCTCCTCGGCGACCTTCCGCAATCGTCTGACTGGTTTCATCGAGCAGCAATTGTCGGCGCATTTCGGCGGCTCGGACGCCTCGATCACGTCTTTCGCGGGTCAATGGGCCGGCGCCAATTGATCTCACCGGCCGACAGGACGCTCGACCATTGTCGTGAAGGAAAAACCAAATGCGCTTCACAGAATCTGCCAGGACGCTCTCATTGACCTGCATGTTCATCATAGGATTGGCAGGCAGGCAGGGCATCGCCCAGGAACAGATCCATCTGGATGACTTTGAGATCACGTTCACGGAAGATTTCGATCAGCTGGATGTCTCCGCCTGGGGGGAGAACGGCACACGCTGGATTTCGCACACGCCTTGGAACGGCGACTTCGGCGATGCTCGCTTCCACGATCCTGAGGAGGGCTTTCCGTTTACCGTCAACGCAGGCATCTTGCGAATTGAGGCGCGCAAGGGCGCCGACGGACAATGGCGCTCCGGCCTCCTGGCTTCGACGAACCCAAAGGGCGAGGGCTTTTCTCAGCAGTTCGGGTATTTCGAAGCGCGGATGAAGCTGCCGCCGGGCAAGGGAGTGTGGCCGGCTTTCTGGCTGATCGGTATTGATCGATCAAAGTTCACGGCTGAGGTAGACGTCATCGAGTATTACGGACGAGCGCCCGGGGAGTTCAGCAGTGGCTATCATGTCTGGAGGCAAGGCGAGGGAGCGCAGCACACCACGGACGGCCACTTGACTACCGTCGAGGATGGTGTGCTCAGCAACGAATACCACACCTATGGTGTGGAGATCACCCCAGGCAGGTCGACGTTCTATTTGGACCGCAAGGCCATATGGAGTTTTGAAACGCCGCCGGAATTTCACATGCCCTTCTTCCCTCTGGTGAATCTTGCTCTCGGTGCGGGCTGGCCGATCGATGAGACGCCGAACCCCTCATATCTCCTGGTGGATTACATTAACGTTTATAAGCGCAAAGCCCAAAGTGCAGAAAACTGAACTGCTTTACGGCGCGTCCTTCGGAGCGCAGTAGTCACGGCGGATCCATCGAACAGGCGGGCTTCCCAGGAAGCTTCCGCAACACGTGAGGAAAAGTCTTGAAAAGGTTTATCCAATTCATGGCGGCTCCGGCTGTCGTCGTTCAGATCCCTCTCGCCTCGTTCGTAACAGGTCTGATCACTTATTTCTCCGAGGGCTCGATATGGCCCGCACTCAAATATGCCGGCGGCTGCTTTGTTCTGATGCAGCTCGGGTACTTTTTCGGGGTGCTTTACCTCGTTTATCACGAGTGCAGAAACGGCCGTGAAGATCGAAGCGCATTGGGTGCATCGACGACGCCAATCGCTCTTGCAAGGCTTGGCCGGGCTCACCCTCGTACCCCGGCGGCTCGCTCGTTTTAGCTCATTGTTTGACACCTGCCCTTGCGCGTCTGATCAGGCGCGCGGCGCTGTAGTTCTGCGTTTTCGTTCAAGAATAGATTCCAAGTTGAAGAAGAATACTTAGAATTAATGAAGAAGTCGATCCGAGTGAAGGGAGTGACCGAGGTCACATATTTCCTCTCACTCGATGCGTATATTGTTATTTATTCGATGCGAATTGTTCGGTCGAATACTGTTGTCCGATGCTGCGTGAAATATTATCGCAGGGTATCACATGGTTTTATTCGATCCCGCCGGTCTCCTGGTCAAACTCGAACGCGAATGGCGAATGCTTGATCCGGAGCGAGTGAGTTCAAAGTCCCCGGCAAAGGCCGGTGACGAGACCCTCAGCGCAAAACAGCCGTCCAGGCGGCTGTGTGCCGACCGGGCGAATCGGTTTGCAGCGAACGATGCCTGAGCGTGTTGCCCGGCTGCCGCCACGGCTTCGCTTGTGTGTAAGGAATTGAATTTACGGCGTTCTTCTCGACTGCTGCCAGCGATGGAATGTCGATGGCGGCGCGGATTTTTGCGAGAATCTCATGAAATTCGGAACAAGCGGTCTTCGCGGGCTTGTGGTTGATCTCGAAGGACGAACGTCATCGCTCTATACGAAGGCATTCGTCCGGCATCTATTGGCGGCAGGCAGCATCAGGGCGGGTGATCCGGTGCTCGTCGGCCATGATTTCCGCGCTTCAAGCCCGGGAATTGCCGCAACCTGCATCGGCGCCCTGAAGCGTGAAGGTCTAAAGCCAGTTGCATGCGGTGCGGTCGCGACGCCGGCCCTGGCGCTCTACGGGATGAACATTGGTGCAGCTTCGCTAATGGTTACGGGCTCGCACATCCCTGCAGACCGCAACGGCATCAAGTTCTACCGGCCCGATGGCGAGATCGGCAAGCAGGACGAGGTGCACATCACCACGATTGCCGCGGAGCTGAACAAAGGAGAGGTCGACAGTTCTGCCGGAGAAGCACCGGACCACTCAACCGAAATCGAGGCGCTCTTCTTGGAGCGCAACGCGATCGTGCTTCCTCCGAGCGCCCTCAGCGGCCTCACGGTGGGACTCTACCAGCATTCGACAGTCGCCCGGGACCTATTAGGGAAGGTCCTGAAGATCTACGGCGCCGAGGTCGTTGCGCTCGGTCGCTCCGACCGCTTCATCCCGGTGGACACCGAAGCTGTTTCGCCCGAGACCATAGGTCTTCTCAGGTCCTGGGCGGGGGAGAGCAAGCTCGACGCCATTGTCTCGGCCGACGGCGACGGTGACCGACCCCTCGTCGCTGACGAGACGGGCGCGCCGCTGCGTGGTGATCTGCTCGGGCTGATGACTGCCAAGTTTCTGGACGCGAAGGTTGTCGTTACGCCAGTTACATCGAATTCCGGAATCGAGAAGGCGGGGGATTTCCGGGTGGTCCGAACCAAGGTTGGTTCGCCCTTCGTGATCGCCGCCATGCTCTCGGCGCTCGAGGGCAAGGCTGATGCCGTCATGGGCTTTGAGGCAAATGGCGGCGTGCTCACCGGTTCCGAATTTCCCGTGGCGGCCGGCAGGCTTCGCCCGTTGCCAACCCGTGACAGCTTCCTGCCGGTGCTCGCTGCGCTCTTCAATGTCATCCAGGAGAAGCGGCCGCTTTCCAAGGTCGCTGCCGGCTATCGGTTGCCCTTCGCGGCGGCCGGCAGGCACGAGAACGTTCCGGGGGAGGCGAGCGCGGCACTGATGGCACATCTGAGGAGATCTGACGGCAATCTCGCCGGGTTTCTCAAAGCGGGTTCTCATGTCGCCGCCAAGAGCGACATCGACGGACTGCGCATGACACTGGCCGATGGCCGGGTCGTGCACTTCCGGCCATCGGGCAATGCGCCGGAGATGCGCTGCTACGTCGAAGCCGAAACGGAAGAGGCCGCGAATACCCTTCTCGATCAGGGGCTTGGGCTGATCCGTGAGTGGGCGGGAAGCAGGAACGATAGCCTATGCCTTTGAACACTGGAAATGTTCGCATGAGCAACAGGATAGTTCCGGTGATCATGGCAGGCGGCAAGGGGACACGTCTTTGGCCGCTGTCGCGCGCAAGCGCTCCGAAGCAGTTCATCCAGTTCGTGGGCGACAGGACCCTGTTCCAAGCCACTCTTTCTCGCGTTTCGGACCCGGCGCTCTATGAAGCGCCGGTCGTCATCACGAATGAGGACTTCCGTTTTCTCGTCGCCGAACAGGCTCGCGAGATCGGTATCGCGCTTTCCGCCATCCTGCTGGAACCCGTTGCGCGCAATACCGCGCCCGCCGTCGCCGCGGCTGCAACCCTGGTAAGTCGACGTTTCGGGAGCGACGCAGTTCTGCAGGTGCTGGCCTCCGACCATGACATCGTGGCCGATGCTGCCTATTTCGATGCGATCCGCTTGGCGCAGCGGACGGCAGCCGATGGCAAACTGGTCACCTTCGGCATCACCCCAACAGAACCGGCGACCGGATACGGCTATATAGAAATTGGCGCCGCGCTGCCGGGTGGTGGAGCGCATGTCGTAAGGCAGTTTGTCGAAAAACCTGCCCTCCCAGAGGCGCAAAGGATGGTGGAGACCGGCGGATTCGTCTGGAATTCCGGGATCTTCATGTTTTCTGCAGGCCAGGTATTGAACGAAATCCACGGCTTGACGCCGGCGGTCGGGAGGGCAGCAAGAGAGGCGGTGGAAAAAGGCTCAAGCGACCTCGACTTCACGCGCCTCGATGCGGAGGCCTTCATGCTGTGCCCGGACATTTCTCTCGACTACGCGATCATGGAACGGACATCCAATGCTGCCGTCGTGCCATCGTCCTTCACCTGGTCGGACCTGGGCAGCTGGGATGCGGTCTGGAAGCTTGGAGACCGCGATGACAACGGCAACGTTAGGTCCGGCAATGCAACGCTCGTCAACACCAAGAACTCGCTCGTCATGTCGCGCACCAGCCACCTTGCCGTTCAGGGGCTGGAGGGTGTTGCCGTCATTGCCAGTGAAGACGCAGTCTATGTCGGCCGGCTCTGTGAAAGCCAGGATGTCGGCAAGCTCGTGAAGCAATTGGCGTCGGCCAAGACGACCGCCTGCCTGACGGAAAGCCATCCGACGTCCTACCGCCCCTGGGGCGGCTATACCTCGGTCCTCAATGGCGACCGCTTCCAGGTGAAGCGGCTGTTCGTGACGCCCGGCAAGAAGCTTTCGCTGCAGAAGCACCATCATCGCTCCGAGCATTGGATCTGTGTCAAGGGGACGGCGGAAGTCACCATTGGCAGCGACGTCAAGATCGTTCGCGAAAACGAGTCCGTGTATATCCCGCAGGGTGAGGTTCATCGTCTCGCCAATCCCGGCAAGATAATGCTCGAAATGATCGAGGTGCAAACGGGCTCCTACCTCGGCGAGGATGACATCATCCGCATCGTAGACGAATTTGGGCGGGCATAGATGTCATCTGCACTTTGCTGCTGCATGTCTCCCTAAATCGTCCGCCGATTTAAGGAATTCAAATGGCTACAGCGTCGTTGGCGCGTCTGACAAGACGCGCGGCGCAGCAGTGGGTTCCGTCACATGGCTGAGCTCCGCCATCAAGGCACGCCCACTGGGCCAGGCGATGACGCCATAGACGAGGCCGCCCACCGCCACCCCGGCCAGCAGTTCCATCACGGGAAGCAGGCGGAAGCCGCCCGTCGTCTGGAGCAACACCTCGACCGTGGCGACCATCACGCACGCGCCCAGGCCGGCCGGTAGGATCCTGCGCAGCAGCGGCCCCCAGCGGAACCCCGTGCCACGCTGCAGGACATGGAGCGATGCAGCCGTGGTCAGCACCGCTGCCGCCACCTGCGCAATGGCGATGTCGAGCAGTTGTGGCCTGATCCAACCCGCGATTCCAAGGCAGGCAAGGCTCGCCGCAGTAAACAGCATGTTCAGGTGCGGCAACAGGGCGACGCGGCCGATGATGCTGAGCACAGGCTCGTTCAGCATCTGGACGACAGCAATGCCCCGCGCGGCGGCCAAAAGGACCAGAACCGGGGCAGCCGGGAGCCACTGCTCGCCGAGCAGCACATGCACGAGCGTCTGCGAGACCACAGCGAGGCCCAGGAAGACCGGAAGTGCTGCGAAAGCCGTGCCGGCCAACATCAGCCCGGTAAGGCGGCCCAACCCCTCGGGGCCACCTGCATCGCCCTGCTGGCGCGAGAAGTAACTCCAGGCCAGCATTCGCACCGGCTCGGAGATGAGCTCGGTCACCGCGCCCACCATGCGGCTGGCGATCCGGTAGAGGCCAACCTCAGCCACGCCGATGAAGAACACAATCAGGAACTCCGCTCCATAGCTCTGCGCGAATTGTATCAGCCGCGACATCAGCAGCCGCGCCGAATAGGCCGAGGCCTCTCGGGCGACACTCAGCCTGAGTTCAAAGCGAGGCAGCCAGCGCGCAAAGCTCGTAGACATCACCAGCGCGACGAGCACTACGCAGCAGCGCCCTGCCGCCAGTGCAACGATATCCCACCCCAGCAGCAATCCTCCAGCAGTGACCAGCAGGCCGCAGAGCTCGGACATCGCCTGATAGCAGGCAAGGTCACGCAACCGCCGTGCCCGCACCAGCACACCGCTCTGGCAGATGATGAAGGTGCCGGGAACGATAGTGGCCATCAGCAGGAGCAGGGTGAGGAAGATGGCGCCTTCGGGTTCCATCCAGACAAGCCAGACGGCGAGCCCGCAGAGGCCGATGAGCGTGAAGACGGCGCCGCTCGCAAGCGCGCAATAGAGCACGGTCGCGGGCAACTCCCTGCCGCGCGGCGCAGCAATAAGGTATTCGCTCCACCCGGCCTCAGCGACCTTGGATTGCAGCAGCACGATTGCCGAAATCATGGCGAAAACGCCGACCTGCGCCGGCGACAGGATGCGCGCGGCGATCAGCAGGGCGCCGATGCCGCAGAGCTGGCTGACCAAGCGGGCGCCGGATACCCAGAGCGCATCGCGCGAGGTGGATGAGCGGCCTGCCGCCTGGCCCACCTTCGGGCCGGTTACGGTGTCTGACGAACTCATCGGCGGCGCATCCAAGGCACGCCGAGGCCGGGGATAGCATTACATTCCTCAGTTACATCTTTGCCGCAAAATAAAAAGCGCAACGGGCATCTCCAGCACGAAAGCAAAGAGCATGGGCAAGTCAGAAAGGGATTGTTTTCTTGGAGAATCACTTCGGCAAAATCATTCTTCCAGAAGACGTTTCGGTCCTAAACAAGACTAGATAATCAATCACTTGCGCCATACTCAGCGCGATTCCTATCAGAATATTTTGTTAATCATTATGACCTTGGTCACATACAGCCTCATCGCAGTGCAGCAAAGTCGCACTGGTCTTCGCCGCAAGAGGGAGGTGAAAGATGGTGACCAGAGCACGACGTGAAAACATGACGCGGGCAGGCGCTGAGCACGGGGCTGGCGCAGGCATTGCGACCCGTCTGGCCGGGGCGCGCGACCGATGATGATCCTTGCGCATCGTGGCTGGTGGCATGCGCCCCATGAGCGAAACACTCTGGCGGCCTTCGATAAGGCCTTTGCCGCCGGCCACGGCGTCGAGCTGGATGTTCGCGATCTAAACGGTGCCCTCGTCATTTCGCACGATCTCCCTGCAACCGGAGCCCTGCCTTTCGAGCGCGTGCTCGAGTGCTACGCGGCACATGGCGCTCCGGGCCGGCTGGCCATCAACATCAAGGCAGACGGTCTCTGCTCCGCGCTCGTCCCGCTGCTCGCGCGCTACGGCGTGATGAACCGCGCCTTCGTCTTTGACGCGTCGGTCCCGGATCTCAGGCCTTATCTCGAAACCGCCCTTCCGGTCTTCACCCGCTTCAGCGAGGTTGAGCGCTACCCGGCCTTCTATGAACGCTGTCAGGGCGTGTGGGTGGACTCCTTCACCGAAGCACCCGCTTCGATCGAGCGCGCCATCGATGATCTTGCACGCGGCAAGTTTGTCGCGATGGTGTCGCCGGAATTGCACAAGCGTCCGCAGGAAGCGGCCTGGGCCGAGTGGTCGGCCGCGCTTCGACGTGCTGCGATGGGCGGTCTGCCGCTTGAGCGACTGATGCTGTGCACCGACCTGCCGGATTCAGCGCAGCAGCGCTTCGCCTGGATGCATCAGGAGGAAGTCCAATGATCCGAGGTGTTTTCTTCGACATGGATGGCGTGCTGATCGATGCCAAGGAATGGCATTATGAGGCACTGAACCGGGCACTTGAGCTTTTCGGCATGCCGATCGACCGTCAGGCGCACCTTGCCACCTTCGACGGCCTGCCGACCCGCCGCAAGCTGGAAATACTGTCCCGCTCCAACGGCCTGCCGCATGGCCTCAGCGAGCTGATCCATTCGCTGAAGCAGGACTACACGATGGAGCTGATCTACACGCGCTGCCGGCCGGTCTTCGCGCATCAATACGCCCTCAGCCGCCTCAAGCATGAGGGCTACGAGATCGCAGTCTGCTCGAACTCGATCCGCGACACCGTCGAATCCATGATGCGGCGCGCCGGGCTGATCGACTACATCGACCTGATCGTCTCGAACGAGGACGTCACCCGCTCCAAGCCGGATCCGGAGATGTACCTGACCACGATGGAACGCTTCGGCCTGCAGCCGAGGGAATGCCTGATCCTGGAAGACAATGAATACGGCCTGAAGGCGGCCCGCGACAGCGGCGCGCATGTCCTGCAGGTCGGCTCGCCGGCCGATGTCGTGTACGCCAGGATCGTTTCCGAGATCAACCTTGTATCGGAGGTGGCGGCATGATCGTGCTATTCCCGACCAATGGCCAGAGCCCTTACTTCAGCCCGGAAGACTACGCTTATCCGCGCCCGCTCATCGAAGTGGCGGGAAAGCCGATGATCCAATGGGCCATCGAGAACATGAAGTCGCTCGGCGCCGAGACACGCTTCCTGTTCGTCGTCGATCAGCAAGAGGCCGTCCGATATTCCTACGAGCGGATCTTCGACCTCAGCACGGGCGGTCGCTCGCAGATGTTGATGTTGAAGGGGTCGACGGCCGGAGCGCTGTGTACCTGCCTCATGGCGATCGACGTCATCGACCCGACCGAGCCGCTGGTCATCGCCAACAGCGATCAGATCATCGACATCCGTCTCTCTTCGGTGATCGCAGAGTTCGAGGCGGCCCGGGCAGATGCCGGCGTCATCACGTTCGAGACGATCCATCCGCGCTGGTCCTATGCGACCCTTGGGGATGACGGCCTGGTGAACCGCACCTCCGAGAAGGAGGTGATCAGCAACCAGGCGATCGCCGGGTTCTACTATTTCCGCGAGGCGCAGCTGTTCTTCAAGGCGGCCGCGGCTGCGCTGCGGCACGGCGTCACCGTGGAAGGGCGGTACTATGTCAGCTCCTCGTTGAACGAGGTAATTCTCGGCGGCGGCCGCGTCGTCTCGGCCGCCATCGGCGCGGACCGGTACCACAGTTTTTACAACCCGAAGATGATCGAGAATTTCGAGGTGAATGGGGTGCAGCGTCTGTCCTCCACGCATGCCAGCCGGCCGGTGCAACTGGTGGTGCCAGCGGCCGGGCGGGGCAGCCGCTTCGCCAAGGTCGGCTTCCAGCATCCGAAGCCCTTCATCGACGTGCTGGGCCGGCCGATGATTCAACATGTGCTGGACAACGCCTTGCCGCCGGGTGGCCGCCCGACCGTACTTTTGCTGCGCGACCACCTGCACAGCCAGGCCGATGCGGTAGCGGAGCTTCGCTCGCAGGGCGTAGGCGTCGTTCCGGTCAATCAGCTCACCGAGGGCACCGCCTGCACCGTGCTGCTGGCTCGCCAGCAAATCGACGAAGAGGCACCGCTGCTGATCGCCAACTCCGACCAAGTGGTGGACATGCGCATCGGTGACTTCATTGACGACTGCATTTCGCGCGGCCTGGACGGGTCGATCCTCGTTTTCCGCGACCGGACACGCGATCCGAAATGGTCCTTCGCGGAAACCGATGCGGCCGGCCTGGTGCTGCGGGTCGCCGAAAAGCAGCCGATCTCCGATCTCGCAACGGTCGGCATCTATCTCTTTCGCCGCGCGGGCGACTACATGAAGGCGGCACTCGACATGATGGTGCACAACGACCGCACCAATGGCGAGTTCTACGTCTGCCCGACCTACAATTACGCCATCCGCAACGGGGCGCGCATCGGCGTCTATGAGATCGACAAGAGCAGCATGCACGGCCTGGGCACGCCGGAGGATTTGGCCGAGTACCTGCAGGACCGCGAGCCAGCCTATGCCTGATGCGGGCGCAAGACATGGCCATTCGACGCCGCTGAACGTTATCATTCCCCTGGCGGGGCAGGATTTTGAGCGGCCCGATGGCTCGGTGAAGGCGGAGATGGTGGTTGGAGGCGCCACGCTGCTCAGCGCCACCCTCAAGGCACGTCCCTGGTGGAGCGCGGCCGCAACGCCCGTCTTCGTGCTGCGCGACACCGCCGCGTCGCAGCGCTTTGCGCGGGAGACGCTCCGTGCGCAATACCCTGCGGCGAGGATCATCTGGTTGTCGCATGCCAGCGCCGGCGGCGCCTGGAGCGCCGTGGCGGGCGCAGCGCTGGTCGCCTGGCCGGAGGCGCCGGTTATTGTCGATCTCTGCGACATCATGTTCGAGAGCGATGCGGATGTGGCCGCAGCCTTCGCGGCCGACCCCGCTCTCGGCGGCCTTGCGCTGACCTTCGCCTCACGCCATCCGCAATACAGCTATCTTCGGCTTGCGCCGGATGGGCGGATGCAGGAGGCGAGGGAGAAGGTGGTCATCTCCGGGAACGCGTCGGCTGGCGTCTATGCATTTCGCGACGTCGCTGTCTTCCACGCGGCCTTTGCGCACAGCCTGCACCATCGCGCGACGCTGTCGCACCAGGGCGCGCTCTTCGTCTGCCCGATGCTGAACGGCGTCGTGGCGCAGGGGCTCGACGTGCGGTGCTTACCCGCGCGCAATGTATGGGATGTCAAATTGGCGGCGGGGCAGCCTGGCCGACCGGACCGGCTTGTTGAGCGATCGCCAGCGACCACCGACACGCCGTAGAAAGACGGAGGGGAGTTAGCTATGACAGCCCAGCCATCCACAAAAGTGCCCTCTCTCGCCATCATCATTCCCTGCTTCAATAATGCTGAGACCCTTGCCGAGGCGCTCGCAAGCGCACTCTCGCAGGACTACCCGGCCTTCGAAGTGCATGTCTGCGACAACGGCTCCTCGGACGGCAGCCGGGAGATCATCGAGGCCCACGCCTCGCCCCGATTGCGGCCGGCGCTGCACCAGGACACGGCCTCCCGCACCGACAACTGGAACCGCGCCTACGCCGCCGGGTCGCATGCGGATTACCTCGTCACCCTGCATGCAGATGATCGTCTGGCGCCGGGGGCACTGCAGGCGATTGGGCGCGCGGCAAGGCGCCGCCCGGCCTTGGTCCACGGCCGCTTCCGGCAGATCACCTATGACGGCGCGCCTATACCCGGTCACCGTTTCCCGTGGAGCTACAGCAACAATGGCGAAGCGTTCCGGGAACTGCTGCTGCTCAACAACATGATTGCGATGCCGGGCGCGACCATCCGAACCGATGTATTCTTTGAGGCGGGTTGCTGGGACCCTGCCTGGCAGTACCTGCAGGACATGGAGTTATGGTGGCGTTGCGGCGAGCTTGGCGAGGTAGCTTATGTCGCCGGCCTCCTCGGCGACCACCGGGCCTACAAGCAGCCACAGGCGCTGCACCGGCATGCCGAGGAGCACCTGCGCTGGGCGGCGGACAAGCTTTACGCTGCCCCTACCGCCCGCCTGCGCCAGGCTGCGGCGGACGGGCTCGGCGCCTACCTCGACCGGCTGGAGGCAGAGGTGGTGGCGCTGCCGGAGGTTGCCGCCAACCTGGCCGAGCCGATACGGACCGCCCGCACGGCGCTGGCGAACGGACCCAGTCCGCGAGCGCATGCACTTCATCGGCAACGCCTGCTGCGGGCGCTGGCTGCTTCCCGCTCGGCCGTTGTAAACGTCGTCGAGTGCCTGCCGCACCGTCAGGCGGGAGTATGACGAGACCTAACTGTGGTCGGTACCGTCGTCGAAACGGCGGCGTTACCGGAAGAAAATACCGCTCCTTCAGGACGTTCACAATGTGTTGGAAATTCGCCGCTGCGGAGCCTACGCGTCTATCGCAGTCTTCCCAAGTCATCCCTGAGGTTGCCTGTGCAGAACAACAATATTCTTGTCGTCGGCGGCGCCGGCTATATCGGCTCCCATACTTGCCTCCAGCTGGCCGCCAAGGGCTACCAGCCCATCGTCTACGACAACCTTTCGAACGGCCATGAAGAATTCGTCAAATGGGGCGTTCTTGAAAAAGGTGACATTCGAGACCGCAAGCGTCTCGATGACGTTCTTGCACGATATAAGCCGCGTGCGATCCTGCATTTTGCGGCCATGATTGAAGTCGGCGAGTCGGTGAAGGATCCGGCTGCATTCTACGACAACAATGTCATCGGCACGCTCACCTTGCTGTCGGCGGCGCTTGCTGCCGGGATTGATGCCTTCGTGTTCTCGTCCACCTGCGCCACCTACGGGCTGCCCGATAGCGTGCCGATGGACGAAACGCACAAACAGGCGCCGATCAACCCCTATGGGCGCACGAAATGGGTCTGCGAGCAGGCGCTGAAGGACTATGGTCTTTACAAGGGCCTGCGCTCCGTGATCCTGCGCTATTTCAACGCCGCCGGTGCCGACTTTGAAGGACGGATCGGCGAGTGGCATGAGCCGGAAACCCACGCGATACCGCTCGCGATCGACGCGGCACTTGGCCGGCGGGAAAGTTTCAGCGTGTTCGGCACCGACTACGATACCCGCGACGGCACCTGCGTGCGCGACTACATCCACGTCCTCGACCTGGCCGATGCGCATGTGCGGGCGGTCGACTATCTGCTGGATGGCGGCAAGAGCGTCGAGCTCAATCTCGGTACAGGCACCGGCACGACGGTCAAGGAGCTTCTGAGCGCAATCGAAAAGGTTGCGAAGCGGCCGTTCAACATCCGCTATGCCGAGCGGCGCGAAGGCGACTCGACCACGCTGGTCGCCAACAACGACAAGGCACGCGCGGTGCTCGGCTGGGAGCCGCAATACGACCTTGCCGCGATCACAGAATCCGCCTGGAATTGGCACTCACGCCGCCCCGGGGGGAGATGAGGTCGGGCATAAACCTTCCAGTCGAAGTGATATAATGCGGGTTCAGTACGTCCACGGTTTCGGTCAGGCCATTCGCCTCCGTGGCCGCAAGCAGGAACGCGGCAGTTTTCTCCGGCTTTTTGAAGCGCTTTGCCATGCGCCTAATCTGTCGCTAACGCTCTACTAGCGCCCAGGCACTGTGTCAGCGGTTCGGATCCGTTCAAGGCGAGGGATTCACGTCGGATTCCCCAACACCGCATTGGCCAGCGCCGATCGTCTCGAATGGGTGGGAAGCGGAAGTTGGACGACGGGAGCTGGATAGGCACAATGCGCCATTTGCCGCCCTTTACCACCGCATACCCGAAGACGATCCCTTCGCGCTATGGCTGTCGTGGGATGCCATGCTAGCCTTCCCGAGGCGGCACCCACGAGGCAAATCATGACCCAAGGCTACTGTTCAGCGCAATCTTCTCGAATGGGCGGTACAGCCGCCTACCAAGGCGTCCGTCAGTTCTCTGACGGGACTTGTGGGTCAACCTTCATACTAACTTCAAGCACCAGTTTGCGGCGGAGAGCCGTGGCGTAGTCGCTTGGACCCCTCGGCTTCATTACGAAAGCCTCGGGACCACCAATGACATAGTCGGCAAAATAGGATGCCAACTGATAGCCAGGATTTTCGTCTTGGGCTGGAATAGCAATCGCGTTGATCGTGTATCCTTTGGCAATCGCTTTCAGTCTGCTCGGCTGAACAGGAAGCCCGTCGTTATTCTCGCCATTGGCAGAGATGTCGATTATTTTTCTGGAGGCCCTTCCAGGAAACTCATCGAGCAACAGAGATGCAACGTCGATGGCCGAGGAAACGGACGTGCCGCCTCGCCCCCTGCGGCTAAGACCAGTGTCTCCCCTCTCGTTGATCACCAGGGCGGCCGCTTCGGCATCTTCAAGCCCGCAGATATTCGTCCAGGGCAGGACGGTTCTTATGCGCCCCGGACTTGCCCATTCAAAATAAGCAATGCTAATGCAACCTAGATGATTGCCGGCAATGGCCGCAACGATCTCGGGCGAAGTTAGGGCAGCGGCATGTCCCTTGCGCTGCAGGCCGGCAGTATCTGGGTCGATCGAGGATGAGACATCGACGGCGAATACGATGGCAGCATCAACATCGGCGGCATGTGCCTGCAGTCCCCAAAACACGGAAGCAAGCGTCCCCGCCAGTCTCAAGAATGAGTTCACGCTCATTGTCGGCCCCTCTAGCTGCTTTTTCCGTCAATATCAGCAGGCGAAACATGCAGGTCGTTCTGCAAACAATCGTCGCATCGGGATGCGCACAGGTTCTCAGTCTGCCTCCGCCGGCTTGCTGATTTCGGTCCTGTTGGTCGATAGAGACAGCGATGTGATTGATCCAAATACGAGCGTTGCGTTGACTGCACCGACCGGCGACAGCCGTTCGCCGAGAAATATGGCCGCCCCAATCGCGCCGAACACGCTCTCCGCGATGACGATCACGGCCGCGATCAGGCAGCGCATACCCACGGCGTTGAGAGGACCGAGCTAGTTCAGCACGGTCTTCTTGCAAACATTACCGAACCCCCAAAAGACGGCGGCAAGCAGAAGCAGACAGTTGTCCCGTACCTTCGACATGTGGATGTCTCGACAAAACTTGCGCCGTAAGGGGCCGGATGTCTGGTTGCTAACGGTCGGCCAACTGGGTGCCCTGCGGACCGGCGCTTTGAGCCCCGACGATAGATTGGGACGCGTCGTTCCAGCCCTTGCGGGCGGCATTGGCCAATATGTCGGCACGGACGCGATTGCTGGCGATTTCCACGTCTGACTCCAGCAACGGCTTGCATCCGCTTGCGAACCACGGCGTCTGGGCGTTGTCGCACGGCCCCCTCTGGCTGATTGCAGTTTGTTGCAGCGCGAATCTTGCACGTGTGCGTCTGCGGTGCGATCGGGCAGATGCAGTATTCGACCTACTGCATCTGTAGTATTCTCCTAATGGCAGCGAAGAAGCTTCTTGGGACGGGGGTCACCATGATGCTCAATCACGCCTCGAAAGCTCAGGCGCTCGATGCCTTGTCGAACCGCGAGCGCGCGATCGCAGAAAAATTCGCGGCCGGCATGACTTACCGTGAAATCGGCAATGCACTTTTCATTGCCCCGAACACTGTTCGCACTCACCTCGCGACCATCTACGAAAAACTTGGGGTGCATAACAAGATCGAGCTCGCGACGTACTTTACCGGTACCTCCGGCGCGCAGCCGGACGCCCTTTTACCTTTGTCTGACGCCCCGCCGGTGCTCGCCATATTCCCGATCGAATGCTTGAATTCCGAAGAGCGATTGCTCCGCCTTGCCGACGGTCTGTCGTCAGATATCACGATAGACATGGCGCGATACGCGGGGTTGCCTGTCATCGCCTTCCACACAATGAAATCGTTGGGTAGCAAGCCGGCCGATTTCACGGCGGACGGCAGGGCGCTAGGCGTCACCTATATCGTATCGGGCCGGTTGAGCGCGGACGACAATAGGATTCGGTTGACGATCGAGCTTGCCGACGCTCGCACCGGCGTCAGCCTGTGGCGCGAGCGCTACGACCGCCCGGTCGAGGATGTTTTCGCGCTGCAGGACAGCCTGGTCGAAAGCATCATCAATGTGCTCGCCGGCAGTTTCGGCACACTCGCCAGGATCGGCCGCAAGGCTGTTCGCCGGAAGCCGCCGGCCAGCTTGGGCGCCTACGACTGTTATCTGCTTGCCCTCGAACAGCACACGACGTTCAGCCGCGCCGGGAATGCCGAGGCAATCCGCCTGTTTTCACGCGCGCTGGAGCTTGACCCTACCTTCGCCAATGCCTGGGCCGAGCTCGGCTATGCCTATTCGATGGAGGCTTGCAACGGCTTTGGCGACGATCTGCTAACGTCGATCGAAAACTGGCGGACGGCGGTCGAAAACGCGCTACAGCTCGACCCAACGGACAGTTGCGCCTACGCTTCCCTTGGCGATCTCAGGGCATGCCTTGGCGACCTCGATGGGGCGGAGCGCGCGCATCGGCGCGCGTTCGAATACGGTTCCAACCACGCCGGCATATTGACGCTGCTGGCCGGTAGCAAGGCTCTTGTTGTCGGCGATCCGTCCGAGGCGATTCCGCTCATGGAGCGCGCAATGCGACTCAATCCGCTGGCCCCGCCCTGGTATTTCGCCATGCAGGGTCGCATACTCTTCGTCGCCGGCAGGTATGCGGAGGCCATTGCGGCGCTGCAAAGAAGCGCGCCGCATTCGCCAGACGTGCTTATGTTCCTGGCGCTTGCGCATGCGGCCATGGGCGAGACCGGCGAGGTGGCCAAGGCTACGGCTCGCTTGAAAGCTGAATTTCCCGACTTTTCGGTAGAACGCTTCATCGCGGGGCGTCCCGTGACAAACCCGAATGCGGTGCTCGCCATTCGCCATGCCTCCGCATTGGCGGGGCTCGCTTGAGCTCTCCCCGCTTGGAGCGGGAGGGAATTGTAGCATCATCCCCAAGGAGAAAGCGGTTCGGGCGGAATCATTGCTGCGCCGGATTGCCGTCGCGTGAAGCACGGCATCGACCAGCAGCGTGCTGTGGCCGGTGCGGCATGCCGATGGAACCCATCCCGGTTTCGACCGAGCAGCCGGTCCCGACGGCTCTCCAACAAAGATGCAGACGTCCTGTCGATCAAAACGAACGGCAGCAATGGGTGGAGGGCGGAAGTTCGACACAACTGCATCAAATGGCCGGATTTCCGACAGAGTGGACGTTCATGACGCAGGCCTGATGTGGCATTCAAGATGCGAAAACAGGCACGTCGGACCTATCGCTAGGGACACGGGCATCACAGTCAATCTGAGGATCCTGAGCAGCGAGGGCCCTGCGGAATGGCGGTAGCGGCGGCGGCTACCGAAGTTCAAGCGCCCATGATATTTTAGCAAAGTCGGATATTGATATGCGCGGCTTGCTGGAATCCATAGCGCTGATTCTTACGGCGACAATAGCCGCCGCTGGGGATCCCTTGTTCGATGCCGTAGCATCCGGACAGGCAGCCGCCGTCAAGAAGGCTCTGGCCGTGGGTGCCGATGTCGACAGCCGGACACGCGACCAGGCAACTCCTCTCATCAACGCCGCTCTCGCCG
Organism: Ensifer sp. IC3342; assembly: GCF_020193655.1. Classification (GTDB taxonomy): domain Bacteria; phylum Pseudomonadota; class Alphaproteobacteria; order Rhizobiales; family Rhizobiaceae; genus Sinorhizobium. The sequence goes on along the minus strand of NZ_JADYVE010000012.1, from coordinate 20,492 downwards.
ACAAGCTCGTGATAGCCGAATTGCTAATCGGCAAGGGGGCTGACGTCATGGCACGAACTTCGGGCGGCTTTACGCCGCTTCATGCCGCTGCCTATTCCGGCAGCGTGCCGATCGCCAAATTGCTGCTCGACCATGGCGCGACGCTCGACGACGCCGCCAACAAGGCGGGCGCGACGCCGTTGATGGTAGCCGGGGAGGAAAACCACGTCGCGCTTGCCGAGTTCCTGCTCGCCAAGGGAGCCAATGTCGGGCGGGCGGAGGTGCACGGCTATATGCCGATTACGCGGGCGTTCTTGAAGGGCAACACGGAGATCGTCCGGCTGTTCAAGCGTCATGGCGCGACCTGCCCTCCGGCCAGTCTCCTCGGCGATAAAGATTACGCGAAGTGCATGGAAATCCACGATTGAGCAGGAGGCTAGTGTAGTGACCAGAAGCGCTTCCACACGAGGAATTCGTGGTTCTGCGGCGATATTCGGTCTGGCAGCAGCTCTCGGTGTCCCCTCGGCATTCGCCGGCGACGAGGTGAACACAGGCTACTTCGGCGGCGTGGCAATCATGGGATACGACCCCGTCGCCTATTTTACCGAAGGCAGGGCGGTGAGGGGCTCCGAGGAATTCTCCTATGAATGGCTGGGAACGCCGTGGCATTTCGCGAATGCCAAACACCGCGAGATTTTCATCAGCGACCCGCTCAAATATGCGCCTCAGTATGGCGGCTACTGCGCCGGCGAGGTGACGAACGGGTCGGCCACCGCCAACATCGATCCTGAAGCCTTCAAGATCATCGACGGCAAGCTTTACCTGACGTACGACAAGGGATCGGCGGACTGGTTCGCGGCCAATGCGGCGGAAACGGTCCCCAAAGCCGATGGCAACTGGCCGAAGGTCGCGGCCGACCTCCAACGGGACCAGTATCGCTGAACTATTTGACCGGCGAGAAATAGAAGACCTTGCTCGAGTTCACGTAAGCATAGGCGGTGCCATCGGGCGACCTTGCGTGTCTATATACCGGTCCGCAATCGGCCCGACCAAAGAAAATATCCTGACCCTGCTCGCAGAGTGTATCTCCCCTGACGAAAATCGTTTCGACCGTCATCTGCGTCGTGGATCGGAACGCCGCCTTGCCGTCGCGACCGATCTGCATGAGCGCCGGGCTTCCGGAGGGCTCTATCTTGCCCTTGAGCATTTTGCCCATGACGGCTCGTGCGATCTCGTCACCATTCAGCCGGTCACGCTCGTCGCCTCGGAACCCAAACGGCCATTCCGGCATGCCGGCCTCGCGGAGTGCAGCCAGGATAAATGCCAGATCCTGCTCATTGCGGAAATGAGAAAAGCTCAGTCGCCAGCCCGCCAGGGACTCGCGTCCGCCGAGCAGCCGGACTCCTTCGGCGACAGCCGCGCGGGCGTCCTGAAGTCGGCCGGCACGGACGTAGGCCATAGCGGGCGGGGTTACGAAATATCCGTTCCCAGGGGAACCATCGCGCGCGCGCTCGAAACTGTCGATGGCCTTCGTGTAGTCGTGCTGCAGGTAGAAAGCCAGGCCAGCGGTGAACCGATCAATGGCTGAGAGATTGGGATCGTGCTCGAGCGCCGTCTGTACCACAGCAGCGGCTTCGACGGGGTCGCCGGAGAACACTTGAACATATGCGACGGCCATCTGCGCCTCGACATCGGCGGGTGCAAGTGACACCGCCTGCCGCGCCGAGGCGATCGCCTCGTCATAGCGGCGGTCCACCACCTGGATGAAGGCAAGAACCGTATACGGCGACGACAGATCGGGATCGACCGCCAAGGCGCGGCTCGCCTTCTCATATGCCCTTTTGCGCGCCAACGCACTCGGAAGAACGTCGTCGAAGGTGCTTCGCCAGACGTAGGCGGTGGCGCGCGCGTCGGCCGCGAACGCCTCCGCAAAACGGGGGTCCAATGCCTCCGCCTTCTCAAAGAGGCCCAGCGCTTCCAATAACCGCGAAGGGCTTCCGGTCCGCGCCGCCTGCTCAGCCCGCAGATAATAGTCGTAGGCTTCGAGGTTCGCAGTTGGCGGACGCGAAATCCGCACGGCCTCGGACCGGGTAAGCTCCACGCCGAGCGCATCGGCAATCTGCCGGCTCATCTCGTCTTGAATGGCAAAGACATCCGCAACGCCGCGCTCAAATCGGTTGGCCCACAGATTGTCGCCGCTCGCGACGTCGATCAGTTGCGCATTGACGCGGATGTGATCGGCGATCCGCTGCACGCTGCCTTCGACGACAAAGCCCACACCGAGATCACGGGCAATCTCGGGCAAGACGAGGGGCTTGCCCTTGTACGCAAAAGCCGAGCTCCGGGCGATGACATCAAGGTCTGAAAGCCGGGCGAGATCGGTGATCAGATTGTCGGTGATGCCATCGGTGAAATAGTCCTGGCCGGGGTCGCCGCTCAAATTGGCGAACGGCAGCACCGCAAGCGCTGGACGTTGCGGCGCAAACGGCCATCGCCATGGAAAGACGATCACGGAGATTCCAAGCAGCAGCGCTGCAAGGCTCGCCACGATCATGATGGCGCGACGGCCCGACCTGCGGGCGGCAGGGACGGCTTTTCGGGCTTCATACGGGTCGAGCAGAACGCGATAGACGCGAACCGGATCGGCTATGTTCTTCAGGTGCTGCTCACCAAGAGCCGAGAAGCTGACATCGGCCTTACGCGCTACCTGATCGAACGCCGTGCCGGATATGTAGACGCCGCCGGGTTCCGCCAGACTCTGCAGGCGGGCGGCTATGTTGACACCATCGCCGTAGATGTCATCGCCTTCGACAACGACGTCGCCGAGGTTGATGCCGATCCGCAACCGAAGTCGCCGTGCGTCGGAGACTCCCTGGTCGTAGACGGCCATTTTCCGCTGGATCGCCGCGGCACATTGGACCGCTTCGACAACACTCGCGAACTCGACCAGAGCGCCATCGCCCATCAGCTTGACGATGCGGCCGTGGAACTTGTCGATGGTGGGATCCAACAACTCCCGGCGGCAGGCCTTCAGCCGCTCAAGCGTGTCGACCTCATCCTCTCCCATGAGGCGGCTATAGCCGACCACATCGGTGGAAAGGATCGCGGTGAGCCGCCTCTCCATTTCTCTGCCCAGCCTCCGATGGCAAGCTTTATCCTACCACTTTGAGGGCGCGCGGGCAGCGCAGACTGCCTGAAATGACAGCAGACTTAGTTATCGCCTTTATCCGTCGAAGCTCTGCAATGACTCTAAATGAGACATTCGTCGCCTTCACTCCAGATGACCGCACTGGGTCGATTCTTCGCGTTCACCACCGTCGCAGACGCGTCGGTGGCAGTCGTTGCGTGCCTCCCTATCCTGCGACATCGCAAATGTCGGATTCGGAGACATCGCTCCAATCGGGGAGTTGCGATCAAGTCGTTGCAGCGGAGCAAGTGTTCAGGCGCTCAATTTACTACCTCCGCAGCTCTCAACGACAGCTAGCGCCTCCTGAAGATCGAGCGACCCTTGGCCGTTCGAGAAACAGCCGAGGAGCGGCATGAGCAGCTCGCAAGCCTCTGCTCTACGACCCTGTGCTCCCCAATGCCGGGCCAAACTCACCGCCGAGCGCAGTTCCCACATCTTGGCACCCTGCATGCGGGCGACGTCCAGAGCACGGCGGAAGCACGCCTCGATTTCGGCAGAATCGCACTCCGGGTCCGATGATATGAGCTCGCCCTTGAGCCGATGCAGCTCCGCTTCGCACCAGCAGTTGTGAGTGCGCCCGACAATGGTAAGCGCCTCGTCAATCAAGGTGCTGCCTTCGGCAATACGATCGGCCTTTCCATACGCTTCCGCGAGTAGGCCCATCGCCCATGGCTTGGTCATTCCTGACCCGATCGCCTGCATGCCAGCCAGCCCCTCTCGCAACCGCTCGATGCCTGCCCTGACCTGGTGCTGTTCGGCCAGCACCCACCCCTGCAGTAAGACCCCTTGGGTGTGCCAGAATGGAAATTCGTGTTCGGCCGCGAACGCCGACGCCAACTCCGCCGCCTCTTGCGCCTTCGCGATGTCCCGTCGATGCGCATGGAAAATCGCTGCCCATGTCAGTACATAGGCGCGGCTGAACAAATGCCCGAGCTTCGCAGTTATGGCGAGCGCCTCGTCCATCAGCTTCTGCGCCCGGTCTTCGTGGCCGAGATACCAGAGCGCCATGCCGCCGCGGCACAGGCAGATCGGTCCTCCATCCTGTCCATAAAGCGCCAGATGCGCCCGGTGCTGGGCGATGTCGTATTGCTTGATCCCGTGTTCGAAGTGCTGCCATGCCGAGGCGAATTCGCCAAGCCAGGAGCAGGTAATGCCCAGAGCGTAGGACGCTTCCACCACGAGCACGGGATCCGAGATTTGCTGCGCCAACTTCAGGAGCCGTTCGGCAAGGCCCCGCGCCGCGGAAAGTTCAGACCGCACTGCATGGTGGATGGTGAGGCCGAGAAGCACCGGGAACAGCCTGGGCGTTTCCTGGACCCGCTCGGCCAGGTTCAGAGCACGGTTGTAGGCGCGCTCGACCTCCGGGTGGCCATAGCCCTTTGCGGCGGTACGCACTTGCCCCAGCGTAGTCAACAATGTCAGCTCAAGCTCGAGGCGCTCCGGGTTCTCGGGCATCTGAGCGAGCAGATCGAGGCCCTTGGCCAAATGGCCGGCAGCCTCGGCATTCGCCGCCCGCTCATTGGCGTGCTCGCCGGCACGGTGCCAGAACACGACCGCTTGCGGCAACTGTCCGGCCTCCGTCAGATGATGCGCCAAGAGCTCCGGCTGGGCGGCCACGACATGTGGGGCTAGCTCTTCGAGGACCTGGGCAATTCGGCGATGGAGCTCGCGGCGACAGCTCTTGAGGAGGGACTGATAGGCCGTATCGCGGACGAGCGCGTGCTTGAAGCTGTAGATCGCTTCAGGGGGACTTCCGCGGCGAAAAACCAGCCCACTACCAACCAGTTGATCGAGCCCCCGCTGCAGCTCTGGCTCATCGAGCACCGCTAACGCCGCAATCAACTCATAGGAGAACTCGCGCCCAATGCAGGCACCGACCTGGGCCACAGTCTTGGCCCTGCCGAGGCGGTCGAGACGGGCCATAAGGGAGTCGTACAGCGTTACCGGGATCGCCAGCGGCGGTCTATGTGCAGCCAGTCCAAACTGATCGCCGGCCACTTCCAGGAGACCAGATTCGAGCATGGTTTTGGTCAACTCCTCGAGGTACAGCGGTACGCCATCGGTATTGGCCAGAACGTAATCGAGCACCCCGGCAGGCAGTGGCTTTCCACCGGTGAGCTGGCAGACCAGCGATTGCGCTTGCATCCGGTCGAGACGATTCAGGACCACCTTTGTCACGTGCGGATAACTGCGCCAAGGCGGCACGAACTCGGGCCTGTAGGTAATGACCAGCAGCACCGAGAGCTGTCGGATGCGGTCCACGAATAAGCCGAACAGCTCAAGGCTGCTTGCGTCCAGCCAGTGCGCGTCCTCAAGGACCATGAGCACCGGCTGCCTTGCAGCCAGTCTGGCAAGCTGGGCGATGAATACTTCGAAGGTCCGATTCTTGCGCTGCTGGGGCGCAAGATTCAGCATTGGACAGCGGTCGGTGCCTGGGATTCCGAGGAGCTCTGCCAGCAATGGGGTCGCTTCGCTCACCTCGCCCCCCTTTTCGGCGAGCAGTGCTTGGAGTTTGGCGAGCTTGACGGCCGGTGAATCAACGCGTTCAAATCCCGCTTCCTGTTCGAGCTGGGCAATTACTGGACGAAGCGCGCTGTTGACGTGGTAGGGTGAGGCGAAGTAGCGGCGCAACAGATGTGGTTCTCGAAGGAGGCTCTCGCGAAGTGCGAGCGCAAGACGCGACTTGCCGATTCCGGCCTCGCCCTCGAGCAGAACAACCTGACCTTTGGTGGCCTTTGCCAGACGCCAGCGATCGACCAGCAGTGCGAGTTCCTGATCGCGGCCAACCAACGGCAGCACGGTTGCGTGACCGGCCTCGAAGCGGTCCTCGCTCTGCACCTCGCCGAGCACCCGAAAGGCTTCAGCCGCCTCAGCAAACCCCTTGATCGTTCGCACCCCAAGGCTCTCGAGCTTGAACTGGCCCCGCAGCAGCACGCGCGTCGCTTCGGCGATGACGACTGTGCCGGGCTGGGCCAGCGCCTGCAGGCGGGCCGCTAGGTTCGGCGTCTCGCCCACCACGCTGCGTTCCTCGGTCTCACCGGCCCCAATGATGTCGCCCACCACGACCAGGCCAGTGGCGATTCCGATCCGAACAGCCAAGTGTTCGCCTGCCGCATCCAGCCGGTTGACCGCCTCGATGACCGCCAGCCCGGCCCTCACGGCCCGCTCGGCATCCTCCTCGTGAGCCTGCGGATAGCCGAAGTATACGACGACGCCGTCGCCCATATACTTGGCAACGAAGCCGTCGTACCGGCCGACGATCTCGGTGGCGCAAGTACGGTACGCGACAATTGACTGCCGCAGGTCTTCTGGATCGAGGCGTGTGGAGAGTGCTGTCGATCCAACGAGATCGCAGAACATCACCGTAAGCTGTCTCCGTTCCCCCTCGCCGTGGATTGGGGATAGCGGGGGCCGTGTCGCCGCCGGAGGGGGCGACTTCTGAGCTAGGACGGCGGCCGCCCTGAGAAACCGCTTGCGGTCACCAAGGGACAGTCCGAGCTCCTTCAGGTCGGCATCGGCAAGATCGCCGACAACATCGAGATCGATGCCATTCTTCAAGAAGGTTTCGCGATGCCGCTCAAGCCTAATGCTGGCGAGCCAGTCTCCTATGTCGGGCATGACCTAGCATCCCATTTGCCATAGTCGAATACGGCTTATTCTGATGCGCTCTCCCACGTGTCCGGGCTATACAGCTTACTCCTGTTACCTGCTCAGTCCTCGTCAATTCAATCGCACGAGCAGCACGCGGTCGACCACCACCGCGGTTTAGGCGCGTCCGCCTTCACGATTAACCCCGTGAAACAAAATTCTTCGGAGCCGGATTGAAAGCATCGGAAATTCCCGCCGACTGATGCCCCAGTCACCTAATCTGGATGTTAGCACTTTATTGTAAAAACGCGGTCGTTGCAGTTACCTTCGGCACTTTCACGAGAATTTAGTTCCATTGGTCGCTCAACTCGCCCTCGTTGCCCCAACACAGGTGACACTAAGTGCGCATCCCGCAGTTTAAGGCTGTTTGTCAGGTAGATGTCCGCCATGGGTGGAGGGCCGTAGTTGGCATGCAGAGCGACTGGAATGCGGAGATAGCGGTCACTGTCGACGTTTTCCTCGTCGCGAAAAAACCTCGTTATTCTGTCGCCGCGCAATTTCGTTTTCAAAGCTCGGCAATCTTCCGATCCTCCTCAGCCGAGACGGTCTGAACGGCAACCCCTTCGAACAAGCGTCATTCCGAAGACAACCCAGGCGCGATCTGACTGCGCTCAACCTTAGCTCCTTTAACGACGGCTAAAATTCGCATTGCATTATGAGCATAATATTATATTATGATTATAATTTAAAAGATCCGAACCATCGGGCGATCAATCAAAGTCTCCTCACGCCGGACGCTTATTTGCGTCCGGGTAAGAACTGCCCTCAGGCAATTGCCTTCTGAACCAAAGGAACGAATGCCATGAACGTGCTCATCAAGACCCTCGCTGTCGCCACGGCCACCACATTGCTTGCCACTGGCGCTTTCGCCCAAAGCGCGCGGGAGATCCGCGGCCCTTCTCCCTACATCGCCATCGAGAACGAGCCCCCGCCAAAGTTGATCGTCGATCCCCCGGTTGCCGAGGCAATCGAGCAGGGTATCTATTGGGCTCAGTATCGGGTGGAGAACCTGCGCATCGTGCCGGTGTTCGGAGCCGGCGCCGTCGACGTGTCTCCACGCATCGGTCATCTCCACGTTATCGTCGATGACCTGCCGTGGTGGTGGGCGGACGCGAGCGACAACAACACGGTCGATATAGCCAATTTCCCGCCCGGCCCGCACAGGGTGAATATCCGGTTGGTCGACGCCAATCACAACGTGATCCCCGGGCAGGAGGTGACGCATACGTTCACGGTCCCTGACACGGCGACTCCTCACACGCACTGAGCATGACTCGGCTCCGCACAGGAGCGAGAGCGGCCCGTCTGGTGCCAATCTGGACTACGCACGCCGAGCCGTAAGATGGCTCGGCGTGCGGGATCGAGAGATCGCCGGCAGCCCGATAGAAACAAATGTTCCCTTACTCACAGTTGCAGATGAAGAGGGGGCCATGCCCACCGCTCTACGCTGGAAACACAACAAATAGGAATAACAGATGCCAAAACAGGTTCGTGATGGCGCGCCGCGCCGCGCTGATGACAGTCGCCCTGAAACTCGATCGGATGGAGTTGAAATGAAAGACCAGTTGCAAATGAATCGACGCAGCCTAGTGACAACGTTCGGAATGATTGCTGCGGCTGGCGCAATCTCTGCCCCGATGGCATCTCACGCCGCTCAGACGGTGGCGCTCCCCGAAGGAGCCGTTACCGTCGTCGCATCCCTACGGGCACGAGACGGTAAAGAGGCTGAACTCGTCCGCGCGACGAATACTCTGGTCCCAAAGGTGCGGCACGAAGCCGGAAATCTCCTCTGCCAATTCCACCAGGGTTTGGAAGAGCCCGGCCTTTTTGTGTTTTATGAAATCTTCGAGAGTACCGCAGCACTTGAAGCTCATAAACAAACCCCGCACGTGAACGAGTGGTCAACGACGGTTGCATCATTGACAGAGGGACCTGTCGAGCTAAAGCTCCTGCGAGCCTTAGCCTAGATCGGGCTATGTTTTGTTGGGAAACTCGGTAGCGGACTGCTGCTAGCCGGACGAAACAGTCGATCCTTCGCAGGATCGATATTGGCTGCCTGCCTCAGCCGTGCCTCCGTAGCCGGCAGTCGCAGGAACTTGCCTTTGAGACGTAGCTGCTATGCGGGCCAACGGTTGTTGGCCCGCCTCTCATGCGGTCTATTCTAGCGGAAGGCCAACTATCCTCCGCAGAACTGCCCTCAGCGGCGGATAAACCCACAGTGGTCACTAGCGCCCGGGCGGGGCGTACGGTCGGTCGCCAACTGTGTCTTCCGAGGACAACAGTGGCGCGATTTGGCAGCGCGACCTCAGCTCCTTTCACGACACGAAGTTTTCTATTGCATTATGGGTGCAATATTATATTATGATCGTAATGCAACTAGCTGCAACGGGATAGCGGCGATCGGGCGAACCAATCCTAAGTTTCCATGCAGCGTTTAAGTGAGGTTATCATGCAAGAGGACATTGAACTCGTTGGAGCAGCCTCGGACGGAGTATCAGACTGGCTCGCGGGGCTTGGCGTCGTTGCAGCGGCCGCAGCCATTCGTAACGGAGATATCTCGTCAGAGTCATACACCGCCGCGCTCCTCCAGCGCGCCCGGACCCACTCAGATCTAAATGCCTTCATCACGATAGATGAAGAAGCCGCGCTGAATGCGGCTCGAAATGCGGACAAGGCCCGCGCTGCTGGCTCTACCTCTCCCCTTCTGGGCGTTCCGTTGGCGGTCAAGGACAGCTATCTAACTCAAGGACTCCGTACGACGCTCGGGGTGCAGAACCTGGACCGTTTCGTGCCGAGCGAGGACGCCGATGTTGTTAGTGCGATGAAAAAGGCTGGCGGCATCGTCTTTGGCAAAAATAACCTCGTTGAAATGTCCTATGGCTTGACCGGCAACAACAGCCCCTATGGCCAAGTGAGAAACCCCCACAGTCGTAATCATATTTCCGGGGGCTCCTCGAGCGGGGCCGGCGCGTCTGTCGCAGCTCGGCTCGTGCCCGCGGCCCTAGGGGGTGATACGGTAGGTTCAATCCGAGTGCCTGCCTCGCTCTGTGGCGTCGTTGGCTTCAAGCCGACGACAGGACGTTGGCCACGCAACGGCGTCGCCCCGATCTCGCATACCCTCGATACAACTGGTGTGCTTGCGCGCAGCGTCGACGACTGCATGCTTGTCGATCAAATCGTGACGAAGGCTGAGCCGGTCGCGTCCTCCGATCATTCTGATCTGAAGGGCGTCAGATTGGCCTATGCGCCTCGGCAATATCTTGATCTCATAGAGCCTGATATCGAGGCCCATTTCAAAGATACTATCTACCGGCTACGCCAAGTTGGTGCCGAGGTTGTGGAGGTAGACCTCGGAGAAGATTTTTCATCGATCACCGAGAGGTCGACTTGGAGGATCTTTTTCCACGAGACAATGGAAGCCATCTCGGAATTCCTTCTGCACAACCACGTTCCGACCACCTTCGACGAAATTTACAATGGACTTAAATCGGGCCTAAAGGACGCGTGGGGACATGTCGTATTGCCGAGCGGGCCGGGCTTTAGCCCGGAGGCGTATCAGACCTCCGTATCAGTCGATCGCCCCGAAATTCAGCGTCGGTTCGGCGAAGCATTGGCTCGCAGCGGAGCTACGGCCCTTCTCTTTCCAACAACTCCCAGTACGGCGCCGCGAATCGAGCATCAATCGAAATTCTTAATCGCGGGTCATGAGGTCAGTGATCTGGTTCTGGCACAACACACTATCACCGCGAGCATAGCGGGCCTGCCAGGCATCAGCATTCCTACAGGCGTGTCTAGCAATGGGCTTCCGTTTGGGCTTGAGCTCGACGGCGAGCAGGGTCGTGACAGAAGCCTTCTCCAACTCGCGCGCCGTGTCGAAGTATCCGTGGGCATGCTGTCGACGCCGGTCTGAACGGCACTGAGCCTGAGGCGTGTCGCCTGGATACGCGGAAACCTGATGGGCCAGGAAATTATCGTTGCGAGCATGAAAGCGCTACGCAGTTACCCTTCAACATACCGAAAGATGGATGAGCACGATGCGTTATGAGAAAGGTCACAAAGAGACTACGCGGAAGCGGATAATCGATGTCGCTTCGCGACGCTTCCGAAAGGATGGCGCATCCGCGACGGGCTTGGCTGGGATTATGGCCGAGGCAGGACTGACTAATGGGGCGTTTTATGCGCACTTCGAGTCTAAAGAGGCTCTCCTCCGAGAGGCTCTCGTGAACACCTTGGCTGACCAATCTGCTAGATCGAAGCAGGATTGTGGTGGCGGCCGCGGTATCGAAGGTGCAATCCGGGGATACTTGAACAAGTCCCATCTTGAACGGAGCGAAGAAGGCTGCCCCTCGGCTGCATTGTTGCCGGAGATCGGGCGGCAACCCCAGTCGACGCGAAAAGCATACGAAAATAGTCTTCTCCCCTACATCAAGAACCTCGCTGAGCAGCTACCGGAAACTGGCACGACAGCGTCAATCAGACGCGCCACGGCGATTTTCAGTGTTATGGTCGGGACCCTGCAAATCGCCCGCGCCATTTCCGATGCGTCTCTCGCGGAAGACATCCTAGAGGCTGGTGTTGAAGCAGCGTTAATGCTGGCGAAGGAGCCGGAGGCCAGGGGGCGCGGGACGTCTGTCGCAGAGCAAGCGCTGCGACCTTAGAACCCGAGCTAGCTGTCAGCGAAAATCGACGGCATTGAACCTTTTCCCAGTATTCCCGCGGCCCGTATCTCACGGTTGCCGTTGACGGGTTTTTCGAAGGATTATCTCCATGGATCGTCGCTTGGTCGTGCTTGCCACCGGCATGTTCGCTATCGGCACTGACAGTTTTGTCATTGCTGGAATTCTTCCGGAGGTGTCAGAATCCCTTGGTGTGTCCATCGCGGTCGCAGGCCAAATGGTGACTGTATACGCCTTGAGCTTCGCCCTGCTTTCTCCCGTCATTGCGGCAGCAGCGGCACACTGGCCACGAAAGCGCTTGTTGCTTACCGGCATGGCGGTGTTCGTACTTGGCAACCTCATTACTGCAATCGCACCTTCTATCGGGTGGGTCTTGGCGAGCCGCTTTATCGCAGGGGTTGGCGCGGCGATGTTTAGTCCGACAGCGACGGCGACCGGCGCCTCGCTTGTCGCGCCGGAGCGACGTGCAAGAGCGTTGGCGATCGTGATTGCGGGCCTGTCTGCTGCAACGGCGCTGGGTTCGCCGATTGGGACGTTTATAGGCGGGCTCGGCGACTGGCGAACCACGATGTGGTTTGTGACCGCCGTCGGACTCATTGCCGGCGCTGGCGTCTACATGTTTTTGCCGACGATACCTCCGCTGCCGGCAGTTTCCCTGCGTGAGCGCCTCGTTCCACTCAGGGACAGTCGCGTCGCACTCACTCTGGTGACGACGCTGGTAGCCTACTCCGGATTTTTTGCAGTCTATACTTACGTCGGCGTGACCTTTGATCGGGCCACCGGCGGACAGCCTGACGTGTTGGCCGCGCTGCTCCTGCTCTGGGGAATCGCGGCGACGGCCGGCAATTTCGCTGCGGGGTATATCACCGATCGTTTTGGAAGCCGGCTTGCCATTAATGGCTCGCTTGCCGCTGCGGCCATCAATTTCGCGTTGCTGCCATGGACGACGGCTCATCTTTGGAGTTCGGCCCTGGCGCTCGTTGTCTGGGGTGTGTGTGGCTGGGGGCTGCTTGTACCACAACAACACCGCTTGATTAGTTTGGCACCCGGTTCCGCATCGCTTCTGTTGGGGTTGAACTCGGCGGCTCTCTACGTCGGTGTATCCGCATCAGGCGTGATTGGTGCCGCCGGCATCACATTGCTCGATCGGTACCAACTCGGTCTAATCGGTGCCGCATTCATCGCGCTTGCGCTGGTAATTGCTCAAATAACGTACCGGCAGATTAGCAGAGTAGCGGCGAACGATATCAGGTTTGCTGAATCTGCGGCGAACTGAAAATCGCGGCAAGCCACTATCGTTCTTGGAGCGAACAGCGTGACGGTACTGCGCTTGAAATCGAACCACTTCCATATCACGCGGGCGACAGCCGAGCGGCGCTTGCCGGGCCGCAGGATGATACCTTGGGAGCCGCTCGCTATGGCAGCTTTGGGGCCGCCAGCCAGTCGGCTCCCAGCGGCCGTGCTTGAATTGCGGACATTCCCGGCGGCTGGGGCATCGTCGTGACAGAGCCCATTTCGGACATCGGACACGCCGATGAAATGTCCACATCCGGCTGCCGGAGCGCGGACCATTGCCGAAGCCGCACACCTCTTGCTGCTGCCGCATCACGACTCGCGCCCGCGACCTCGATGCTCGGTTTGCCGGCACAAATCTCAGTCAGGCCCCATTTAAATGGTTGCATTGGCGCAGGTATCAGCGGGTGAACGCAGCGGCCACGAAATGTCCACCAATTCAACAGAGGTCAGAAAGAAGGTTGACGTCGGGCAAGTGCTCTTCGTCCAGGGCGGCGGCAAGGGCACTTATGACGAATGGGACGACAAGCTTGTCGCCAGCCTTAGGCGGGGGCTAGGGCCGGGCTATAACGTCCGCTATCCGCGCATGCCGAACGAGGAAGAGCCAAACTTCAGTGCCTGGAGCGCCGCGCTTGAACAGGAAATCGCTAAACTGGACGATGGCGCCATTCTGGTTGGCCATTCGATCGGTGGAACGATCCTGATCCACGCGGTCACCAAGCAACCTGAGCTCTTGAGACACATCGCCGCTATCTGCCTAATTGCCGCGCCTTTCGTCGGAGACGGCGGCTGGCCGAGTGATGACATCATTCCTGCTCGGGATTGGGCCGGGCCGCTCGCCCGTGTCACCATCTATCTCTACCAAGGCGACGCCGATGAGACGACGCCCATGACGCACCTCAACCTCTACGCAAAGGCAATCCCGCAAGCGCACGTGCGCCGTCTCAGCGGCCGCGATCACCAGCTCGACAATGATCTGGCTGAGGTCACCCAAGATATTCGTCGAGTGCGCAAGCCAGCCTAGGTATTTTCGCAGAATAATTAGCGCTCATCGCTTATCGTGGTGTTGCCGCAAGACCATCCCCTCTCCGGGCGTCCGGCGCTTGCTCGTCACGAACTGGCTGCCGGAAGCGTTCGCGCCGATCAAGGGCTCCGGGCCGGGCCAGTCTGTACTAGCCCACGTCCATGTCAGCTTGTGGCGCATCTGTGCCATGGCGGCAGTCGGCCCTAATCGGGCAGTCTACGCGAGATTGTATTTGACTGCTCCCTAGGGTTTCATGCGGCAAGCATCCGTTTTCGCCTGCAGCAAAATTCCGATGTTCCCTGCCGCAACAGCCATCGTATGGGAGGCTAGCCAGTATGAAAGATGTCGTCGCGTTGGTTACGGGCGCAAGCCGCGGTGTCGGCCGCGGGATTGCGCTGTCGCTGCTCGCCGAGGGAGCCACGGTCCACGTTACCGGCAGGACCCGTTCCGAGGCGGAAGCAAGCCTGGGAGGTAAACGCGCGGGATCGCTGGAGGGGCTTGCGCTTGAGGCTGCGGCATTACCCGGACGACTGGTCGTTCATCATTGCGACCACAGCAACGACGCCGAAACCGAGCGCGTGGCTGAAGAGATCAGCGCCGCCAACAGGCTGGACATTCTGGTGAACAATGCATGGCCCGGCTATGAAAACATGGTCGAGGATGGCGATTTTACCTGGCCGCGCCCTTTCTGGGAGCAGTCCGTCTGGCGGTGGGACGCAATGATCGGCACCGCCCTGAGGGCGGCTTTCATGATGTCGCGCGCAGTGGCGCCGACGATGATCTCGACGCAGCGCGGTCTGATCGTCAATATTTCATTCTGGGCAGCTCAATTCTACGACGGCAACGCGATCTATGGCGTGGCCAAAGCCGCCGCCGACAAGATGGCCGCGGACTTCGCACATGAACTGCGTCCACATAAAGTCGCCGCCGTCGCACTCTATCCCGGGCTGGTACGCACCGAAGCCGTCATGCAGAACGCCGAATATTTCGACTTGTCCAACTCCGAGTCCCCGAGGTTCATCGGCCATGTCATCGCCGGACTTTGGCGGGACCCTGCGCTGATGTCGAAATCCGGGCGTGTCCTGGTCGCGGCAGAGCTGGGTCGGGAGTATGACATCGCCGACGTCGACGGCTACAGACCTGTTCCCCTCGGCGCGGCGGACTTTGTGAAAAGCTGAGTTCCTGTCGGTCTTTTCAACGACCCGGTTAGTCGGCTGATCTTTCAGACAGTTCGTGGAAAACCTTGACGCTCCGCCCAGGCGATCTTGCACGTCAATTTTCTCCCGGCTCCGTCTGCCGCGGCATGGAGCGACGCTCTTTGCTTTGTCCGCTTGTGGCGGATACTGTTGAAAAAGTCCAAACTCGGGGCTCGCCGAAAATTCGGCCAATTCGCGATCTCAGTGAATGTTACTGCTCAATGCAATCTCAATTCCGCTACGCGGCTCACACGCTCCTTGATCGCAAAATTGGCAGGTCCCCCACCTCAATTTTCTTTGTCGGCCTCTACGGCCCTCCAACAAATCAGACGTCGCAGAAAACGGACTTTTTCAACAGTATCGGCGCACAGAAGTCGCCGCGTCGAACCAATGCTATGGCCGCTTTCGGGCAGAGCCACCAACTGCCTCAATGACCGATAAGGGGCGCAAAGCTGCCGTCCCCGCGCGACGAATTGACAGTCCGCTTCGGGCCAACACCGGAAATTCACAGGCTATCGGTTAAGGGTAGCAATGGTGAAGGTTTTTCGATGCGGGCCGTAGCGTGACGGTCGCGGCTGGGCCTGTGTCGGCCCGCATCGAAAAACCTTCACCAAATAAGACGTTCGTTTCCTTCACGGATGACCGCAACGGGGTCGGATACGGACGCTGTGCAGAAGGGTCGAATCCGGATTGTCACACACCCCGCTTGTTAGGCGATCGGGAACAGGATGGTGGCAAGCCCCGTTCATCGGATGCTATAGTCGGCCGAGCAACTCCGACTTCTTGGCCTCGAATTCCTGATCCGTGAGAATGCCTTTCGCATGAAGTGCCGCGAGGCGTTCGATCTTGTCGAAGATGTCCTCATCCGACCGAACCCCCTCCGGCGCTGGATGTGCCCCTTGTGGCTCGGCGGATTCCGATGCGAACGGCGCAGCCGTGGCGGCGGATGTTCCGGTACCCGGCGTTGGTTCCTTGCCGCCCTGCGGTACCACATCCAGTTCGGAAATCTTCACCAGCCCATGCTGAGAGGTAAAGCTCAGCGACTGGTCGCCGCGTTGCTGCTGCGAGAACCCGCCAATGCGATGGTCCTTCGTGTCATAGACCGTAACCCGGCCGCCGATATCGATCGCCAGCCGTCGGGTTGTCGGGAAAAAGGCATAGCGCAGGTCATTCTGCGCCCCGGTCGAGGCAGGATGCCCTAACTCCTCGGGCCACCAGTTCCCAGCCGACAGCGCGCCAGGCACGAACAGGCTGACGCCGCCGCCCTGACCTTGATATTGGGACTGGCGCGACGTCTGCGGGCCCAGCAAATCCATGCCGCGCACCAAGGCCGCAAGCTCGGAACAAATCCCGGCCACCTTCGCCTTCAGCGCATTGTTGAACATGTCGCCGACCATGATCATGCCGCCCTGCGACCATTGCCCCATCCCACCCAGATCGGGATGGTTGAATTGGGCCTGTGTCGCCTGTCCGGCGATAATCGCCATCAGAAGGTGCTCCACCGCGCCGAAGCTGACCCCGTACCGCTCTGCAATCCCTCCCAGGGTCCGTCGGCCCTCTTCACTGAGTTGTCTCATCGCGATCGCTTCCTTACTCCTCTCCGCTGACGACGCATGTCTGTCCCGTTTCGTATTTAGATGGAGACACCAGCGTCGCGGAGTCCGTCCATCAGTCGATCGAGCAGATCGGGATCCCGGTAGGGTAAAGCCCGCTTGAGGTGATCGACAGAAAAGTTCGAGTTAACCTCCAGTACCTCACGCCAATAGCGCCGCGCTTCTTCGTGGCGCCCGATTCGACCATAGAGACAGGCGAGATAAAAGCGCGTCATGTCTGATCGCGGCGCAAGCGTTAGCCGACGCTTGAAGGCGATCTCGGCCTCGTTAAAGCGCCCGAGGCTCAATAGCGCCCTCCCCAGGAAATGCAGCGACAGGTCGAATTGTGGGTCAAGCCGGTGAGCCCGTGTATACAGCGCCAGGGCGTCTTCGTGCCGACCCTGGAAATCCCTTATACCGCCAAGTGCCGTATAGACGCTGGCCGAATTGGGGTCGAGTTCGATCGCCCGCTCTGCAGCGCGCTCCGCTTCATCCAGACGCCGCATAAAGGCAAGAACAAGCGAGAGTGCGTGATGGCCTTGCGGCTCGGTATCGTCCGTGTCGATTGCCTTATGTGCCAGCTCGAACGCCTGTGTGAGATTGTCAGGCGTCGCGCCGTTCCACTGGTTGATGAACTCGGTCAAGGCGATGATCGAGAGCGAAGCATAGGCAGCCGCCAGCCCCGGATCGATGGCGACGGCGCGCTCCAGCATGCTGCGCGCCTCCAAGGACGAAACGGAGTTGAAGTGCAGAATGGACTGACGGGCGCGGACGAGCAGGTCATAGGCTTCAGGATCGACCTTGGCGCGGCTCTCGCGCCGCTCCTCTTCGCCGGCTGTCAGCTTGACCTTGAGCGCGTTGACGATAGTGCGGGTCACCTCGTCCTGAACAGCAAAGATATCCTCAAGTCCGCGGTCGTAGCGCTCGGCCCAAAGATGACCGCCGGTCATACCGTCGATCATCTGGGCGTTGATGCGGATTCGGTCGGTGGCCCGGCGCACGCTGCCTTCAAGGATGTAGCGGACGCCGAGTTCCCGGCTCACCTTGCGGATGTCCGGCGTCTTGCCTTTGTAGGCGAAAGAGGAATTCCGGGCGATCACGAAGAGGCCGGAAACCTTGGAAAGATCGGTGATGATGTCCTCGGTGATGCCATCGGCGAAATAACCCTGCTCCGGGTCGCCGGACATGTTATCGAACGGCAGGACGGCTATCGATGGCTTCTTTGGAAGCTGCGGCGGGGTTTCGGCAGCAGTCTTGATGGGATCGTTCGTGCGGTCGTTCGGCGACCAGCTCCAGACATGCACCGGGCGCTCGATGTTCTTGACCTCGTGATAGCCGCTGTCGACGAAATCGATGCCGACGCGGCCATGTACATATTCGTGGACGCCGTCCGAAATCGCTACGCCGCCGGGATTGGCGAGCGTCTCGAGACGCGCAGCCACGTTGACCCCATCGCCATAGAGGTCGCTGTCCTCGACCATGATGTCGCCCAGGTTAACACCGACGCGGAGAACGATAGCCCGGTCTTCCGGCATGTCTCTGTTCGCGGCGGCCATGGCCTGCTGAAGGGTCGCGGCGCACTCGACGGCGTTGACGGCGCTCCCGAATTCGACAAACACGCCGTCGCCGGTCCGCTTGAAGACGCGGCCCTGATGGATTGCGACGAGCGGCTCCAGCACCTCTTTCCACCGCGCCATGAGCAGCGTGTGGGTGCTTTTCTCGTCCCGCTCCATAAGCCGGCTGTAACCGACCACGTCAGCGGCCAATATGGCAGCAAGCCGACGTCTGATGGATTCGTTGGCCATATGCAATGGCGCCTTCCTAGCACCCATTGTCCAAATTTTACTGCCGTATTGCTGCCATGTCTATTTGGCTTGAGGCCGGCCTTGGTCGACAACCAACGTTAGAGTGCGCAACGTTCACTTGTGCGCGCCCTATCCCCGTTGAAGGGACGGACGGGAACTTCCGCTCGCCAACCGAGCCGGGCCTTCGACGTGGTTCTAGTGAAGCTGAGCGGATGCGTTCGTCGCCTCAAATGCGCCGGAACCACACGCTGCGTCGAGCAGGGCTCAGCCTTGCTCCAAAAGTCGCTGCGCCAACTCTTCCCATTCCTCATCAAGCGTTAAGATTGACGGTGCGGCGCCGCAGCGGCGATACCAATATTCCGCGTTCGATTGATCACCTTCCTTGCGATGGAGGTAGGCATGCACACGCATGTCCGCCGTATCGTCGTGCTCCTGCGCGCGCTCGTGCGCCCTTTTCCAATTGCCCTTCGCATCCCACCACAGCGCCTGCAGGGCAGAGCTCAAGCCGGCGGGCGGCTGTGGCTTAGCAATCGAATCTCTGAAGGTCTGCAAATCCAATTTTAGCCACCGGGTGAAATCCAGGACGCCGATAATACCCGCGCCAGCGGCCGAGCGATAGCGTGCATCGGGCGATATCCGGAATGACCGCATTGGTCCGAGAGCGGAGACTGACCGTTTCCGGGATAACTCCTGCTTTTGGCGCAAAGCAGCAAGTCAGCCGACACACGCTGGCATTCTGATTGCAGTCATCAGACGTACTGGACGTCCTGATCACGAGCGCTACGTTGATGCCGCATGTGTAACGACTACGAGCAGCACATCAGATATGCCGAATACTGCAGAATGATGCAGGAGCTCGCGCTGAGCATCCCTCCGCATCAAACGGAACTCGACCTCCCACAGGCGGACGATGTCCGGATCGGCGATACGGGACCTGTAATGAGAGCCGCAGATGGTAACGTGGTCGAACTCGTGCCGATGACGTTCGGCTTCCCGCCGCCGGAAGGGCGCACGGGCGGGCCGGTCTTCAACTTCCGCAGCGAAGGGCGCGGCTTTGCAGAGAGCAGGCGATGCCTCATACCGGCGTCGGCCTTCTTCGAGTTCACCGGTACAAAGTATCCGAAGGCCAAACATCGGTTCACGCTGAACGACGCGCCTTTCATGGCGATCGCCGGACTCTGGCGGGAAGGGCAGGGAAACCAGCCCGCGTCGTTTACAATGCTGACCACGGAACCCGGACCTGATGTCGCGCCCATCCACAATCGCCAGCTCGTGGTTCTGCGCCCGCCGGATTGGAAGGACTGGCTCGACCTGTCGAAGCCGGAGAGGGAGCTTCTGCGGCCGCTTCCCGAGGGAAGCCTCCACGTCGAGGCGGTCAGGTCAGGCAGCGATTGATGATCGACCGATTGACATTCCCATCCGAAGAGGCGGCCTTCGCATATTTCGACAGGCTGCATCCGGTGCCCGCGGGCGACTTGGTCGGCCTTTGGAAGGGAAGCGAAATCTCGACGGGGCATCCGTTCGATGGCGTGCTCGAAAATCTGGGGTGGTACGGAAAGCGCTTCCGCGCCGACATGCGCGCCGACGCCCTGTTGTTCAAGAAGGACGGCGACCGCCTTGTGCCGATCGATCCGTCACCGATCCCGCTGGGACTTGCCTTTCGCTTGCATCGACTGGGCCGTACCGAAGCGGCCAGGAATCTCTTCTCCCACCTGATCAAGCACCTGCGCGCGACCGGTCCAGTCGCTTCGTTGCGAATGATGCGCTTCCGCGGCAACGTCAGCGCGGTAATGGTCTATGACAGGAAGCCTGTTGCTGATCATTTCAGAAAGATCGACACCGACACATTGGTAGGGGTCATGAGCGTACAGGGCTACGACGGGCACTTCTTCTTCCAGCTCGAGCGTGTCAAAGTGCCTGACCCCTCGCGTCAGGAGGCCGCCTAGCGTCGGCACAGCCTGTGCTGCGCCGATGGCACCGCCGGGGCGTACAGGCGAACGCAGTCACGATATGCACTGGTTGAAGGCACCCGGTGCCGATGCTGCTGCTGGTCATCCCTTAAATCGTCACCACAGCCCAGAGCGAGCGATGC
>NZ_JADYVE010000011.1 GCF_020193655.1 Ensifer sp. IC3342 | reverse complement strand
TGCCCGCCACCGGATGCAGCACCTTCGATACGGACGATTTCATCCGCGTGCTTTCGCCAGCCGCCAGGATGATTGCCAGGCACGTCCGTTCCATTCGCATTTCTCCTTGGTATTGATCGCAGGCGGAGCCCTATCGCCTGACTCGACCGTGTTCTTATAGGCAAGATATTGCGAGAAACACAATTCTCACAATCATGTCGCGCAGCCCCCGACTGCGTCCCCGTTGGGTGGACATGAATCATGCTGGCGACTTTCCCGGCCGCCAGTTTTTGTTGATCCTCGAACTGGGCTCAAGTAGCCGAGCACTGAATGGAGCCGGCTTTGTTGTAGACCTCCCCGATGTAGTGAAGAAGGTGTTCGGTGATGTCCTCGAAGGTTTCAAAGACCATTGGATAGACCGCCTCGACCCTCAGTGTTTTCATGAAGCTCTCGCCTTGGCGTTGTCATAGGGTTGCCACGGCGCCCCACGAACTGGTGCGGGGCGTGCTCGCGGATCATTTCCATCGGTATCCATGGATCCGAAGGACACCTACCCGCCAGATACGCTTCACGTCCTCTCGGATCGAGATCGCGGGGTCAGGCCCGTGGCTGTTCAGGACGTCGAGCCGAAAACCCTTGAACTCCGGCAGTAGACGACGGGTCATCTTTGCCCTATCGGTTGGAGATGAGATCGAGCCTGGTACATCTGCCGGAGAACAAGCAGCGCGAACTTGCCCGTGTCGTGGAGATCATTCACGAAGAGTTTGCCGATGCACTCGAGGGAAGCTCCGCGGGCTTCAAGAAGCGCGGACGGATCCTGAAGATCGTCCTGTTCGGCTCCTATGCCCGCGGCACCTTCGTCGACGAGCCGCATACGATGAAAGGCTATCGCTCCGACTACGACGTCCTCGTCATCGTCAATTCGAAGAAGCTTGCCGAGTCCCAATATTGGGACAAGGCGATCGACCGGCTGATGTGGGACAAGGGCGTCTCGACGCCGGTGGGACTGATCGTCCATGGTGCCCGCGAGGTGAACAACTTCCTGGCCGATGGGCAGTATTTCTTCGTCGACATCCTTCGCGAAGGCATCGTGCTCTACGAGCTCGATGATCGGCCGCTGGCGGAACCGAAGCAGCTTTCGCCCGCTGACGCCCTCCGGGTGGGAACAGAGCATTTCGCAAGGCGATTTCCTGATTCAAAGGATTTTATGGACACAGCAACATTCCTTGTCGACAGAGGAAATCTTCGGCTAGCGGCGTTCCAGTTGCATCAGTCTATTGAGACGGCCTATTCGACGCTCCTTCTCACCCTCACCAACTACAGCCCACCGTCGCATAATCTGAAATTCCTTCGAGGATTGGCGGAGGACAAGGAAC
The DNA here is from genome assembly GCF_020193655.1 of Ensifer sp. IC3342. GTDB lineage: Bacteria > Pseudomonadota > Alphaproteobacteria > Rhizobiales > Rhizobiaceae > Sinorhizobium. The sequence continues at coordinate 143,513 of NZ_JADYVE010000011.1, read as the reverse complement.
GCCGGCTCGTCGAAGCCTGGCCCCGGGACCAGCATCGCTTCACCGCGTGGTATAATATCCTCAATGAGGCTTATGTGAAGGCACGTTACTCCAAGCATTTCGAGATCACCGAGGAGGCGTTCGCTTGGCTCACGGAGAGGACCGAACACCTACATCGGCTTGTCGAAACCATCTGCAAGGAGCGGCTGCTATTATTGAAGCGGGCTGTGGGTATCGATTGACGGTGTCCTGGCGGCCATGCGCGTGTGTGCCTCGACAGCGATTTGCGGAAAGAACTGTGACTGGAGGTGGCGCAGGGACCATCTGCAATCGTCCCACGAACTTATGGCGGCCGCGATAGGCCCAAGGCGACTGCAGCGTCCACTTGGCGCTGCAACTCGAGCTGGATTCGCCGTTCGGCAGCGCCAGCAATCTTGACGTCGCTCAGCACAACACAGTCCGCAACAACAAGCTCGAAGGCTCTCAAATCCTATCCAAAACGACGATCCCACGAGCGATATCGGGGCGAATACGGTGACCGGCGGATGAAGATCGTTGAGCGACGCGCCCATCGCTGAGAGCGACCCAGCGCCCGCTAAGGCTTGGCGCAATGCCGAGAATGATGTATTTGCCTAACTGAACAAATGCCGGCATGAGCGGATGATGATCTTGTTGAACGCGTCGAGCCAGGATCAAGGGAAGTTATGCTTTTCAAAGGGACCGTGCTTGGGGCCAGAGTTGGCAGCATGTGCAGCAAACCAAATGGGCGTGTGACGACTTGGGATCCTCTTTCCCCACCAAGAAACTGCAGTTCGGCTGTCCCTTCTATTCGAGTTGGGAGCTGACTGACGAGCCCGGACGGCGTCACCTGTTGAGCGGTATAGTTGCACCCGTCCCACGGCGCGTCGGCAATGATCGTGATGTCGCCGACGTCGGGGCGATCCCTTCGTTTTTCCGCCACATGTCCGAATGGAGCCTTAGGATGATGGGCTTCTTCTCTGTCCGCTCGGGCGACTAAGGTGAGTTATCTTTCCACCCATTTCCGAGTTGTTGGCGCCCTCCTGGTCCGGGAAATGTCCACTCGCTTTGGATCAAAACCCGGTGGATACGTGTGGGCACTACTTGACCCTGCGGCGCATATCCTGCTGATGACGCTGATCTTCCGCGCAATCGCCCGCGCGCCCGCGCTCGGCACGAGTTTCGCCCTGTTCTTCGCGACAGGTTATATCGCCTTCCAGTTCTACCAAGCGATGACCAGCTATCTGAACAGCGCAGTCAGGGCCAACAAGGCGCTGCTCAGCTACCCCAATGTCGCGCCGATCGACGCGATCGTCGCACGCTTCATCCTGCAGGTGGGAACGACATCCCTCGTGGCCTTTATCGTTCTCGGCACGATCGTCGCGACCATGCGCGCGGAGACCAATCTTCACTGGCCGGCGATCCTCGAAGCTGTCGCGATTGCGTGCCTTTTCGGCCTTGGGGCGGCGATGATCAACTGCGTGCTGTTTCTGAGATACCCCCTCTACGAACAGATCTTCACCATCGTCAACCGCCCGCTCTTTCTGATATCCGGGGTGTTCTTCCTGCCTGATTCGATTCCGGCGCCTTACCGGGATCTCGTGCTGTTCAACCCCTTGGTTCACATCATCATGGGCTTCCGCCAAGGTTTCTATCCGGAATACAGAGCAACCGGCCTTGATATGAATTACCTTTACGGAATCGCACTTCTGACGTTGTTTGCCGGAATGCTTGTGTTCACCCTTTCATCAAAGACGCTGAGAAACGAATGATCCGGTTCGAACAGGCGACGAAATACGCACGCACTAAGGGCATCAAGAAGCCCATCATCGAGGACGCCTCGCTCACCTTCAACCGAGGCAAAAGCGTCGGCTTGCTTGGCCGCAACGGCGCCGGCAAATCGACGCTGCTTCGGCTGATCGCCGGCGCGATTAAGCTCGACAAGGGTCGAATCATCCGGCACGGCAAGATCTCCTGGCCGCTGGGTTTCGCAGGCAGTTTCCAGAGCTCGATGACCGGTGAGCAGAATGTGCGCTTCGTCGCCCGCATCTATGGCGTCGATACCGAGCAACTCATCGAGTATGTGGAGGATTTTGCCGAACTCGGCCCCTTCTTCAAGGCGCCCGTCGGTACCTACTCCTCCGGCATGAAGGCGCGCCTCGCCTTCGGCTTGAGCATGGGCATCAACTTCGATTATTATCTCGTGGATGAAATCACCGCCGTTGGTGACTCAAATTTTAAGAAAAAATGCCAGGCTGTATTCGAGACCAAGCTCAAGGATTCAGACGTGATCATGGTCTCGCACAGCACCAGCACGATCCGCGACTATTGCGATTGCGGCGTCGTACTGGAAAGAGGCGAACTTACTTATTATGAAGATGTCGAGAGCGCGATCCGCGCACACGACAGAAATATGAAAGGGAATTGAATGGCGGTCAGCAAGGACGCGGCGGTGAACAGGCCAAAAACCGCGCACGCCGACGAGAATACTCCGGCCGCCAAAGGCGATGCGAAAAGCAAGGGTATCGCCATTCTTGAGGGGCTGTTGGGGCGCGAGAGCGCACCCGTCATTCCACTTCCGGAGCGGCGCAACAAAATTAAACCCGTTAGAAAGTCGGATTGGAAAGCCCGCTGGCTCAAGAACCTGCGCTGGCGCCACGCCATCATCAGCGCCTCTTTTGTCGGGCTGGTCGCAGTCCCCGCAACGCTGGCTTCACTCTACATGGCCTTCATCGCCGCCGACCAGTATCATAGCTCGACGTCCTTTGCCGTGCGCAGCATCGAGGGTGGCGTTTCGAGCGACATTCTAGGCATGTTCACCCAAGCCTCCGGGGGCAGCACGGTCTCGGACAGCTACATTCTCATGGACTACATTCTGAGCGAACGCATGGTTGCGGCCGCCGACCGGAAGTTCAATCTCGAGGATGTCTACGCTACCCGTGGGCTCGATTTTTTCTATGGCATCGGCTCCGATCTGCCGATCGAGGATAAGCTAGCCTATTGGCGCGACATGGTGAACGTCAACTTCGACCACGCCTCCAGTATAATGGAGGTGACCGTCAAGGCTTTCGATCCGCGTAAATCTCAGGAGATCGCTCAGTTCATCGCCGATCAGAGCGATAGTCTCGTGAACAGCCTCTCGCTTTCGGCGCGCAACGACGTGCTGCGCGCCGCACAAGACGAGGTGTTGGCGGGAGAGGCGCGGCTTTCAAAGGCGCGCGTGGCGCTCCGTGAATATCGCGACAAATCACAAGAAATCAGCCCGGAAGAAGGGGCAAAGCTCGCAGTGCAGCTGATTGGCTCGCTGGAACAGCAATTGACGCAGCTCAACGCCGATCTTGCCACGGCGAAAAGCCAGATGAGCGACGACACGCCCCGAATTCGCGTGCTGAAAACGCGCATAGAAAGCCTTGAGCAGCAGCTCGCCGTCGAACGCCAGAGACTGGGGACGGGCGAAAGGACATCTGCCGCGGGGGACCACAACTCCCCGGACGTCGCCGGCCGCATCGCCCAATTCGAGGAACTGGAAACCGAGCGCGAATTCGCCGAGCGTGCTTACACGGCTGCACTTGCAGCTCTTGAGAAGGCGCGTATCGAGGCAAACAACCGTCAGCGTTATCTCGCACTCTTCATCGAGCCGACGCTATCGGAGTTGGCGCAATATCCCACCAGACTGGTGAATGCACTGCTCGTGATCCTCGGGCTGCTCTTTGCTTGGGGGGTCGGCGTGATGAGCTATTACAACATCAGAGATCGGGCGTAATGACCTGTCGCCGGCGCTAGGCTTCTCCAAGCGCAGTAGTTGTGTCCTAGTGTAAAGACGCACCGCAGACGTGTTAAGGCCGCGTCGGCGCCCAATCGGAGCATCCTATCTGGCAAACACGCGAGGGTTGCGATGCCCGGCGCGGGCTATTTTACGGCTCGTTGCGTGAAACGGCGGCACATCTTGGACCGAGAGGCTTAATTTTCCGTGACTCCGCGCCACTAGCTGTTGCTCACGCCAATCCATTTGGATACTGATGCGCCCGACGCGCTTTCTCTCATGGGTATGATCAAGTTAAGCAACGAAGTGATTGCGAGATAACCAGCATGAAAATTTTGACAGTCTTTGGAACTCGGCCCGAAGCCATCAAAATGGCTCCATTGGTTAGAGTGCTGAGGGAACAGCACACAATAGACGCTCGCGTCTGCGTGACCGCTCAACACCGCCAGATGCTCGACCAAGTTTTAGAACTGTTCGAGATCGAGCCAAACTATGATCTGGATATCATGAAGCCTGGTCAGACCCTTTCAGGGATCACCAGCGAGATTCTGGTGCGCATTGAGCCAATTCTCAAGGGTTTTTCACCGGATATGGTGCTGGTCCACGGGGACACATCGACAACACTGGCTACCACATTGGCCTCTTACTACCACCAAATTCCAGTGGGCCATGTGGAAGCGGGGCTGCGGACAGGAAATATCTATTCCCCCTGGCCGGAGGAAGCTAATAGGAAACTGACGGGCGCGTTGACAAAACTTCACTTTGCTCCGACGGAAGAATCGCGTTTGAACCTACTAAGAGAAGGTGTTTCAAATGACGAAATACACGTTACCGGCAATACGGTCATTGACGCACTACTTCAGGTTCGACGCAGGCTGGAGACCGACACGCGACTGGCGTCCGATCTAGCAGAACGTTTCTCCTTTCTACACGGCCGCCGACTCGTACTGATCACCGGCCATCGCCGAGAAAATTTCGGAGGCGGCTTCGAACGCATCTGTTCTGCTATACAGCAACTAAGCAAAGAATTCCCGTCTGACGACTTTGTATACCCCGTGCACCTCAATCCAAATGTTCGTGAGCCAGTCGGGCGCATCCTAAACGGGCTTCCAAATGTTCACCTAATCGAACCTCTGGAATATCTGCCATTTGTGTACCTGATGACGCGAGCGCACATCATCCTCACAGACTCCGGAGGTATTCAGGAGGAGGCGCCTTCCTTGGGCAAGCCGGTCCTTGTCATGCGCGAAACGACCGAGCGTCCGGAAGCAGTGAAGGCGGGTACGGTAAAGCTTGTAGGAACCGATGCGGCTCAAATCGCGGCCGGCGTGAGCCAGTTGATGAACGATAAATCGGCCTACGATCAGATGACGTTTGCTCACAATCCTTATGGCGACGGGCAAGCCTGCATCCGCATACTGTCTGCGATTCAGGACGCGTTCTGTAAGTAAAGAGGGAATATAATGCCGCAACACTTCATCAATAAAACTATATCCATTATTGGCCTCGGCTACATTGGGTTGCCATCGGCCGCCGCATTTGCCGCACGAGGCGTTAAAGTAATCGGCGTGGACGTCAATCAAGAAACTGTCGACATAATTAACCAGGGGAAAATCCACATTGTCGAGCCGGAGTTGGATATGGTGGTGCATGCCGCCGTCACCGAAGGCTATCTACGGGCAACAACAATCCCCGAACCCGCAGAGGCTTTCCTTCTTGCCGTTCCCACCCCGTTTCGGGATGGTCACGAACCGGATCTAAGCTTCATCGAAGCCGCTTCTAGAGCCATCGCCCCTGTCTTGAAAAAGGGGGATCTTGTAATTTTGGAATCAACTTCTCCAGTTGGCACAACGGAACAGATGGCCGCTTGGCTGGCAGAGGAGCGGCCCGATCTGAGCTTCCCGCAGGACAGGGGTGAGGAGTCAGATATACGGATTGCCCATTGCCCCGAAAGAGTCCTGCCCGGCCATGTTCTCCGCGAGCTTGTTGAGAATGACCGGGTAATTGGCGGCCTTACAGAAAAATGCTCCGAAGCCGCGGTAGCACTCTATAAAGTATTCGTACAAGGCGAGTGCATCGTGACCGACGCGCGCACAGCGGAAATGTGCAAGCTGACCGAGAACGCCTCACGTGACGTATCTATAGCATTCGCTAACGAGTTGTCTCTAATTTGTGACAAACTAAAAATTGATGTGTGGGAGCTAATCAAGCTCGCAAACAGGCACCCGCGCGTAAACATACTGCAGCCGGGACCCGGGGTCGGCGGTCATTGCATCGCCGTGGATCCGTGGTTCATTGTCAATAAGTCCCCCGAGGAAGCTCGGCTGATCCAAACCGCCAGGTTAGTGAACGATAGCAAACCCCGTTGGGTCGAAGCAAAGGTTCATACTGCGGTGGCTGCCGCCGTCGCCAAGGGCGGACGTCACCCCAGTTCGGTCAAAATCGCATGCATGGGCCTGTCGTTCAAACCAGATATCGACGATCTTCGTGAAAGTCCCGCACTCGAAATCTCGCTTCGCTTGGCCGATAAGTATCCCGAGCAGATATACGTAGTTGAACCCAATATCGATGCCCTACCGGCAGAACTTGCCAAGCGCGGCGCGCGGCTTTCGGCCCAAACTGAAGCTCTCGAAATTGCGGACGTCGTTGTAATGCTTGTTGACCACAAGGAATTCAAGGAACGAGTACCAGCGCTGCGGGACGATGCGTTGTTGGTTGATACTCGCGGAATCTGGAGGACCTGGAGGTAACCGCATGTCGATCAAGGATCTCACCCATGATCGGGTGTGGGAAGCATACTACGGAGAGCTGGGGCGCAATTTTATGCGCAGCACGCAAAAACGAATCCATTGGATCTGTAGCATGGTTGAGGGAAAAAGGATCCTCGATATCGGTTGCAGTTCCGGAATTGTACCTATCCTTCTCGGGCGAGAAGGAAGGGAGGTGCTGGGCATCGACAGCTCTGAAAAAGTGATCGAGCAAGCTCGAGAACACCTCTCAACCGAATCCGAAACAACGCGGGAGAGGGTGAAATTTGTAGAAGCTGATTTTCTCACTGTCGATCCCAAGGAACATCAACCTTTCGATACGGTTGTGATTTCAGAGGTTCTTGAGCATTTGGTTCGGCCGCAGGATATGCTTGATACCGCAGCAAAGTTCCTCAGGCCAAACGGTCACATTATTGTCACAGTACCGTTCGGTATAAACGAATTTATCGATCACAAGCGCACGTTCTATCTCACCGAAATACACGATCTTTTGACGCATAATTTCGACGTCATTGCGCTGGAGTTCCTTGGAACCTGGATCGGACTGGTTGCTGTTAAACCGGAAGATAGACCGCTTCAGAAAGGCCGAGATTCCGTTCCCAGCGAGGAGGTGAAGCAACTTGAACGGTCGTTCTTTCTTTTGGAGCGGGCTATTCGTGACGAGTTGGCCGGCAAGAAGGATGAAGTGTCGCGCTCAGAAGATAGGTTAAAGAAGACTACAGACACGATGAAAAACGTGTCTGCCGAAAAGTTGAAGCTTGAAGAGAGCATCAAGAAGAAAGAAGAACGAGAACGGGAACTTTTATCCGAACGGCAAAAACTTGCCGACCAGCTTGCCCTTCTCTCAACCGAAAAGCTCAGACTCGAAGATAGCGTCAAGAAGAAAGAAGGACGAGAACGGGAACTTTTGTCCGAACGGGAGAACTTGGCGAATGAGCTTGCTCAACTTCAAAGCACCATTGCCGAAAATAAATCGGACAAGGAGAGGATAGGAAAGCTGGAGGCCGACCTGCGGCGGTCTCAACAATTGTTGACCCGTTCAGAACAGCAAAGATCGGCTGCAGAAACGCGTGCGACCAACTCCAAAAACACACTGTCGTATCAACTCGGAGCAGCCCTAATACGCGCGACGAACTCGTGGTCGGGTTTGGTTGAGTTTCCGAAGGAGGCTGTGCGTATTCACAAGGAGGGGAAACGTCGTCGTGCGGCCAAACTGAAAGAAGTCGAGCTAGGGGCAAAAAAAAAAGAGCAGGTCCTCGATATCGCGTTAGCGGCGCCGCCCTGCAAGCTAAATGTCGACAGCAACCGACGGTTGCGTATTGCGGGCATTATGGATGAATTTACTGTCCATTCCTACGAGCCGGAATGCACTCTCCTGCAGCTTCATCCGCAAAGCTGGCGGCAACAGTTAACTGAATTTAATGCCGATGTGCTCTTCATCGAGTCCGCTTGGAGGGGTCTGGAAGGTCTTTGGCAGGGGAAGATCAGCAACGTTGAGCCTGAAGTACTGGAGCTTATTGATTGGTGTAGGCAAAGACAAATACCATCCCTCTTCTGGAATAAAGAGGATCCAGTCCACTTCAGTACTTTTATGTTCATCGCAAAATGCGTTGACTATGTCTTCACGACGGACATGGACTGCATTCCGAAATATAAAGAGTGTATCGGGCATGAACGAGTGTATTTGCTCCCATTCGCTGCACAACCTGTGATTCACAATCCGATAGAGTTATACGATCGCAAAGACGCTTTTAATTTCGCTGGCTCTTATTATTTAAGATATCCCGAGCGGCAACGCGATTTTGCAGCCCTGATTGATGCTGTCGGTTCGCTACGCCCCGTCGAAATCTATGACAGAAACTTCGACAATCCCCATCCACATTATACATTCCCCGAGCAATACGCCCCGATGATTTTGGGAAAGTTGCCTTTTGCCGAGATCGATAGGGCCTATAAGGGTTACCGATACGGCATCAATATGAACACCATCAAGCAATCGCAAACGATGTTTGCCCGGCGTGTTTTCGAGCTGCTTGCATCAAATACTGTCGTTGCGTCCAATTTTTCTCGCGGTGTAAGGCTGCTGTTCGGCGATCTGGTAATTTCGTCGGATGATGCCGCTGAACTGCATCGACGGCTCGAAGCGATCTGCGCAGATGAAGTCGCGTATCGCAAGTTCCGCCTGCTCGGCCTGCGGAAAGTCATGACCGAGCATACCTATGCCGACCGGCTATTCTATATACGGTCAAAGCTAAGCGGAGACACGCAATCGTCGGCACGCCCACTGATTGTCCTGTTCTCAGTTGCTGACACACCGGACGAATATGCATCCGTGGTGCAGAGTTTCAACCGTCAGCGATACTCAAACAAGCGCTTGGTCGTATTGAAACGTTATTCTGGCGGTGCGCCGGACCACGTAGACGGTGTCATCGAATGCGCAGACGAAGCAGCCTGTATTGAATGTATTCGGACCACAAACGATGATGATCTTGTTGGCCTCTTCCATCATGATGACTATTACGGCACTGAATACCTCACGGATCTGCAATTAGCGCAAAGATATTCTTCGGCTAAGGCATTTGGAAAGATGTGCCGCTATCAAGCGAAAGCTGGCGGCCTTACCCTCCATGAAGACGGGCGCCAATATCGCACGACAGACAGATTGGTTGCTCGATCTACGCTAGTTCGAGCATCCGCAGTCACTGACAATTGGATCGGTTCGGCGATTGCTGACCCTGGCAGCGCAAAAGTTTCGCTCGACGAAATGCTAGCGACTGATGAATTCCATTACATTGAAGGTGGCTCCCACTTACCTGAATCCATCAGGCCGGACGTCGAAGACCTGACGATTGCCGACAAAGGCGCCTCGTTAGCGGATCAAATAACGCCGATCGCGGAGAATCCCTCGGTCGCCGCTAGTTCAATTTCACAACAATCTGGCGAGTTGCCGCAGCTAAGTGCTTCGGAGCTGCACGGCATGCTTAAGACAACAGGTGGAATAGACTTGCGACTGGAGGGCGGCAAGCTTCGGTTGCGCTCCAAGCTTGGGAATGACAAACACGTCTATCTTTACTGCCGCCGAGAATTTGAAAGGCACGAGCTGAACCTGGTGCTGAACAGCCAGTTTGAACTGGTTTGCAGGGCCGATCTCGATCTGCGGACCGTTTTCGAGTTTAGGGACGGAAACGGCGCGAAGATTTCACATCAGATAAATAGGACGGGCGGTCGCCATTCACTCGCTATTCCAGAGAATTGTACGACAGTTCGATTTGGCTTGCGGGTGCAGGGGGCCGGCGAAGCACGGATCGAGGCCATCGTGCTCGGCAATCGGGTAGAACGCCCAGCAACACTTGCGGTTCGCTCTCCATATTTGGTTCTTTCCAAGCAGTATCCTGGCTACAACGACCTATATCGCTACGGCTTCCTCCACAGCCGGCTTCGCGCCTACAAAAAGGAGGGGCTGGTTCCCGAAGTATTTCGCATAAGCAAAGAGGCCTTCGGCTATCATGAGTTCGAAGGTATTGACGTCGCAACTGGAGACGCAGAACTGCTTCGATCCACTTTGGAAGCAGGTCAAGTCAAGCACGTGTTGGTACATTTGTTGGACGAACACATGTGGCGTGTTTTGAGAGATTACCTCGATCGCATAAGAATCACTATATGGGTCCACGGAGCTGAGATTCAGGTTTGGCAGCGACGGACCTTTGAATTTGAGCGGATGGACGATCAAGAAATCGCCCGACAGAAACGATTGAGCGACAAGCGGAAGGCACTGTGGCAGAGTGTATTCTCCGAATCTAACGACCACGTGAATTTTGTATTCGTTTCAGAGTATTTTCTGAACGAGGTCCAATCAGATATTGGAGTGAAGCTGAATAAATCTAGATACCATATCGTACACAATTTCATCGACTCGGATATGTTCAGGTATGAACAGAAGCGAGAAGCCGACAGAGCAAAGATCTTATCAATCAGACCATATGCGAACAGAAAATACGCGAATGATCTGACCGTTTCTGCCATAATCGAGCTGTCAAAGCGGGACATATTTCAGAACCTTACGTTCTGCCTCTATGGCGATGGCGACCTGTTCGAGGAGACGACGTCTCCACTACAATCGTTTGGAAATGTAAAAATCGAGCGGCGATTCCTAACACAGGCAGAGATTGCAGAGGTTCACCGGGACTTCGGGGTCTTTTTAACTCCCACGCGGATGGATGCCCAAGGTGTATCACGCGATGAAGCCATGTCTTCAGGCTTGGTGCCAATCACAACCAATGTGGCATGCATCCCAGAGTTCGTTGATGAAAGCTGCGGGATCGTGGTACCAGCGGAGGACTATGTCGCAATAGCTGATGCCGTCGAGCGGCTGTACTCCGATCCGGCCGAGTTCGCCAAACTCTCCAAGGCCGCATCGCTTCGCGTTCGATCCCAATCGGGTTATGAGATGACTGTGAAACGTGAGGTTGCGCTGATACGGGGAGTTTAATGCTCTCCACTCTTTCTGAGCGCTCGCTTCGCCCAGGCTCGCATGGCGACCTCCAAGAGAGCAGACCTTGTCGATGGGCCAGCGCCTCGGTCTCGAATGCATAAGAAATCGGAATCCATGAATGCGAACAAGTGAGTTAACCATTGCGCTAATTTCCGACAGCCTTACGGCAGCATGTTTATCAATGGAATGTCGCGTACTGACGTTGACGCCGCTGAACTATAAGTGGGCGCTCCGCCTGCAGAAGCCGGACTTATTGTTCGTCGAATCCGCTTGGGAGGGGCATAGACGCAGGTGGAAGTATAAGATCGCGTCGTATCCAGGGGGGCACAGTAACAACAAAAAGCTGGAGAACGTCGTGTTGTATGCCCGCGATCGCGGGATACCGACTGTATTCTGGAATAAAGAAGATGGTGTCCATTTTAATAGATTTATCGATAGTGCGCGATTGTTTGACCACATCTTTACTGTGGATGCGAACTGCATAGAAAATTACAAAAAAATAATCTCCGAAGGGAGTACGGTAAACACATTAATGTTTCCCGTACAAACGGCTACCCATTATTTTCGCGGATTTGATTTCAAATTCAATAAGGCAAACTTCGTCGGAAGTTACAGTCGAAAAATACACGAGACTAGACGCAATTGGCAGGACCTAATGTTTTCATCCTGCGCAGCCGCCGGGGTTAAGACCGTCATTTATGATCGGAACTCCGGGCGCAACTCCGCAAACTATCGATATCCTGAGTTTGAAGGGATAGAAGTTCGACCGTCAATTCCGCATTCAGACACGGCTCAGGTATACAGAGACCATCTGATTTCACTTAACGTAAATACGATTGAGGACTCCCCGTCAATGTATTCACGCCGCTTGGTCGAGATTCTCGCGTGCGGCGGGATTGCCGTGACAAATCCAACTGTAGCTGTCGATCGATACTTCTCGGAATATTGCCATGTTGTCAGAGATTCCGCCGAGGCCACAGATTTGTTCGCTAGATTGAAGAGGGGCCCCTCCCCCCGGGACTTGGAGCGTGCCGAGGCAGGCGCGCGTTATGTGCTCGCTGAACACACCTGGTCGCAACGGTTGGACGACATAAGAAGCGTGGTTGGGCTTTAGAAAATAGTTGATCCTGTGATAGTTAAGCCCCGCAGAAGGAAGCGGTCTGCGCGGGATTGGAGCATGGAAATGGCCTTGAACCACCGGAAGCCGACGATTGCTTACGCTCAAAATGCTGAACGACCTCCGCTTTTCCTGTTCGGCTTCAGTCGCTGGAAATCCTACATACGTGACTGGTTTCCAGATGCGCATGTGATTCCTTCGCGTCCCCGTCTTCTGCCGTTCGAATTCGATCTCTATTGGAAGCGTCAGCTTCTTCGCGACCCGCGCACCAAGGTCTTGGGCTGGCAGTATAACGTGCCGCCAATGCTAAAAGAATTCTGCGCCCGCCACAGCATCCCCTTCCTCTATGTCGAGGACGGATTTCTCCGATCTGTAGCACTCGGCGCGTTGAAGGTGCCTCCGCTTTCGCTGGCCTTTGACACGCAGGACATGTATTTCAACGCCAACGGCCCGACTGACCTTGAAGACATTCTAAAGACCTACGATTTCGAGGGCGACCGCGCTTTGATGAGCCGAGCAAAGGCCGCCCGGGAGCAGCTACTCGCGAGCCGGCTCAGCAAGTACAATTCCTGTAATTCACTCGATATTGCCTCCGTCTACGGCAAGAAGACCCGACAGCGCGTGCTCGTTATCGGCCAGGTGGAGCGCGACGCATCCATCGCCTACGGTTGCGCAAAAAAAGTGACGAACAATGATCTCGTCCGGCTGGCCGCTTCAGAAAACCCGGACGCCCAGATTATCTACAAGCCGCACCCCGAAGTACTGAAGCGCACGGCCGCGGCGAGGTCCAACACCGAGGTGGTTCGCGGCATCGCGATGGTCCTGACACAGGACATTAGTCTCGCTGATTCACTTGAAACTGTCGATCGCGTCTATACCATCACCTCGCTTTCCGGTTTCGAGGCTCTGTTGCGGGGGATTAAAGTGACAACCGTCGGCTGCCCCTTCTATTCCGGTTGGGGGCTGACTGACGATCGACAGCCGAACCCACGCCGCAATCGGAAACTCTCCGTCGACGAGGTCTTCGCGGCAGCCTATATTCTTTACGCCAAATATCTCGACCCCGTCACCAAGAAACCCATCGAGCTCGAATACGCTTTGCAAGTCCTCGCCAGAATGCGCGCGGAGCAAATGGCGGCTTGAAGCGCAGAATACGCTAAGCAGATTCTGCTGGATCTACCCCAGGAAAGCCTTGGCGCAAGCCGACCTAAGGAGGACTTGTTTGCTGAACCGTCGTTCGCGTGAAGGTGGCGCCTGATGACCAAATATTCATCCTCGATTGAGGTTTCGTGGTGAAAAGGCTCCAAATTCCGTCCGAGACAGAATCACTTTGTACTCGAATTTCTTGCTGAGGGCACGAACTCGCAGCGAAGTGGTCCTCCCACGGGTCGAGTGCTTTCTCCTCCCTGCCGGTGTGGTCCGGCTCGCGTTCGCCATCACCGTGTTGGTGTTCGAAATTCATCTTATAGCGTCTCAAAGTCTAAAGAATATGCCAGACTCGGGTGGCCTCCCATGACAGCCACGATAAGATCGGACTTGCGATACGAATGGCTACCCACCGAACATAAATTCGAGGGTGAGTGGAAGAATTTCCCGAGCCATCTTGGCTTCCTTTTTGTTAAGCTAATTCGCCATCGCTTGCAGCTTCTGGCCACGAAACCTCGGGGCGCACGATGAGTGACGGCTGGAAAAGAAGATGCGAACTGCCCCGTTGGGCGTAGTCGTTTTCGTAGTGCCCTAGCGGTTCGGTCGGGTGAATAGACGCATTCAAATCAGGGGTGCTGAATGGCATACTCAGACTTTCTTCAAGCGCTTGCCAAAGATTATGGCTTTAAGAACTCCAATGAAGCATTGACCTTTGCGGTTAGGTCCCCTCGCCTCCCGCCAACGGCTCCCCGAAGAGATCGCCTTCGGCAGCAAAACCTTTCCTTCGCAATTAATACCCGTAGGCGGGGCGCCCGCGTCATCGATACCGTCGAAAAACTGCTTGGCTCATCGATGGAGGGGAAAGCTCTGCTTGATATCGGAACTGCCTACGCCGGCGTCCCTATTGAAGCGGCCTCACGCGGGGCGACAGCCTACGGTATCGAGATCAACCACCGTCTCCACCAATTTGGCGTCGAGCATGCCAAAGGCGAAAGATCGGTCACGCTGTTGCGCGCCGACGGCGCGGCGGCCACCTTACCTACTGTGCTACCTCGCGGCTTCTTCGATGTCATCGTGCTCCATGATGTATTTGAGCACATCTACGACACCGTGCAGTTAGTCCACAACATTTCGATTCTCCTAAAACCAGGCGGCATCGTTCACTTTCAAGTCCCCAACGGTCAATGCACAAGGTTCGTGCTCAATGAGGGCCACAAGAGCATTTTTGGGATAACGCTGGTCAACCCAGATTCCTGGTGGAGGTTCCTGCCAGAGCCAAGCGATTTCAGCATTTTTTATCGTCGCTGGCCCTATTTCGCCGCCATCTTTGTACACTTTGGCCTCAGCCAACTCTCTACCCTCAACGGCTTCGATGCTGCCAAACCCGATTTTGCAGTAAAGGAGCGCATCACAAAAGACCTGCATCAAATCAAGCAGCAATTCTCCACGCACCAATATGACGACTTAGCTCGCGCTATACTCGCTCAGGCAATTGAGAAGTACGCCGATGAAATAGCCTTGGATTTCGATCGGCTGTCGACTCCAGAACTGTATTGGAAGTATCTGGTCGATTTCTGGGAAGCAGCCTTCCGCAAGAACTAGAAAAACACACGACAAGGACGAGCTTGTCCTTGAGTTTCCCAGCCTTTTGTAACCCAACTGCTAGCGAGCATATTGCTGCACCTCTTTCCATGGGGCATGTGTTTCCCCCTTGTTGGACGAGCAGCTAATTGCCTATGGTGGCATCGCGTCCACTCAGGGCGAGTGCCAGTCGAACTGCAAAGAAAAACTGATGGCTATTGTCGATCTTATCAAGGACCTCGAGGAGGCGAAGGAACCAAGCCGCACATTAGACGTAGCCTTGGCGATCTTGCTTGGCTACAAGCGGAAAGTCGAAAACGTTAAGGATCCAAATTCTGGGGAACAGACTAGGCGCGTTCTTTGGCTACTCCCCGGTGGCCAAGATCCTGGTCGCGTACCATTCTATACTGCCTCGCTTGAAGACGCGCACTCATTTGCTCAGACTGCAGCGCCTGGGCTTGCTGGAGGTGTCAGTTGGGACGAAAGCGGGGGTTACGCAAAACTTGGCGATGGACCGTACTGCTCCGGCGCGAACCCAGCCATCGCGCTTTGTATTGCCGCTTTAAAAATACGACAATCCGAGGACAGTGACGGCTAGGCGTTGAGCAAGCACCGCGTCAGCGACACCTTCGAGCAACGGTTAGCCACGCCCCATACACTTCGACATGATCCCGCGTTGGCGAGCTTCTTGGATGGGGCGAAACACAATAGCAGCGAAGGATTGCGTTCCAAATCTTCCAATGATTAAACACCTTCCGATTGCTGAGGTGCATGCATGAGCTATGAACAATTTCTGGACGGTCTCGCCACTCTCTATGGCCTTCCGGACCAAGAAGCGCTTTTGTCAACTCATCGGGAACAATACAAGTTCTCGATCACCAACAGAGAGCGCGGCAAGGCCCTAGTTAGCTTTCTCTCCAATTACGGAGCCAAAGTCAGTGGTGCGAGAGTTCTCGACATCGGCTGCGCCTATGGTGGCAATACCATTGAGATGGCTCTGGCGGGAGCGGCGGCAGTTGGCATCGACATAGACGAGAAATGGCTGAAATTAGCAGAGATCAACGCCGCAGGCGAATGCTCACCGACCTTCTTTTTGTGCGATGCTTCGGCGCGGAAGGCGAGAACGCTGCTTCAGCAACATGGCCCTTTCGACATTGTCATTGTTAATGACGTGTTTGAGCACATATTTGACACACCAGGGCTACTCGACAATATCGAATCATTGATGGCCCAAGGTGGGAAGCTGTTCTTTCACGTACCAAATGGTTTGGCGCCCCGCTTCGTCCTGTCTGAGGGGCACAAGAAAATCTTTGGCATCTCCCTTCTCGCTCCTGACTATTGGTCGCACTTCGTCAGAACGCCCTTTCACATCTACTATCGAAGATGGGAGTATTTCCAAGCACTCTTCGAACGTTATGGGTTCGATCTGGAGCTTTTCGATCGGCTCCATGATGAGAGTGACGAGTGGACGCGCCGGAAGCTGCACCAAGAAATAAAGGCTATCAACGCCAAACGTGAAGAGCAGCAATACGACATCCATCAAATGCGCTTCATTGACAACGCGCTTGACGCGTATTTCTTCGAGTTGCGTCAAGACATCAAGAACGCTGACTGGAATACCTTGAAGCGGAAATATCGCACGACGTTCTGGGAGGGTGTCCTGACTAAGAGATAACTCACCCCATGAACATAGGCTCTGGTTTGCAGAATCACCCGAGTTCTGACCAACGTCCGGCAAAGCCGCTAATGGGGAGTATCAGGCACGGCGTCAAAAACGCGCCCGAATCATCTTTATTAGCTAGTAATAAATATCGTGAGGACCGCCTTGAAACTAGCTATTTTTGGAAGTTGCGTTACGCGCGATGTTGTCGCGCATCTGCCGCCATCAATTGAGCTCGTATCCTATATCGCTCGTTCATCTTTCGTAAGTGCGGCACAAAAGACGCCATACCGGATTGAAAAAGAACTTCCCGTCTCTATTGGAGCATTTGAACGACGGATGATTAGGCATGACCTGGAAAAGACGGGTATTGAGAGCCTGATCCAAAGCAACCCGGACATTGTTGTCATTGATCTAATCGACGAACGATTTCAAGTTTACGAGTATTCCGGCACACTTGTAACTCTCTCCGCAAAAATCGCCAAGGAACAACTGGGAATCGATATCAGGAGGAAAGGCAGGCTTTTCCGGCGCGATGGGACATTCGACAAGTATTTTTCGCAATGTGCCGAACTTATTCTTCGTCGACTTTGCGGAATGAGCAACAATGTCCTTGTCAATGAGGCATACTGGGCCGAACATCGCGCCACAGCCGGCGGACCTATACTATACGATGACCTAGAGAATATCCGCCAGAACAACGAACGGCTCAGACAATATTACGACGCCTTGAGGCGATTTCTTCCAGAGAAGAATTTCATTCGGTACGACGCGCAATTGTTTGGAGATCCAAGGCATATCTGGGGCGAATCACCCTTTCACTACACCGCGCCTTACTATCACTATATCGCCAAAGAAATCGTCGCGTTTTGCAAAGAACAATGTGTTTGATGGTCGGGAAGTGCGTATCTAGTGAGATAGGAACGCTGAAAAAATTTGTATTATGCGCTCCACCCCCCGCACACCTTAGCTCTGAGATACAAGGAGATGCATTGGCCGATTTCGAGATCAGCAAAGTTCATGATGAGTGCCTGAGCAAGAAGTTGTGTTAGACTACTGGTCCTGTCTTAATAATTTCGCAGGTTATGCTAGGCCAAAACCTTGGTTGACCTTTATGGCTCACCGTATTCTCTCCTTTTCCCAAACAGCGTATTTGCGTTTTTTGGTAACGACGGCAAAATTCTCCGGCCTTCAGCCTACCTCAGCAAAGGCGGCCATCCCGGACGGGGTACTCAGCATCTCTCAGGTTGGCAAGTCGAGGATGAACCCTACGCGCTTCCAGTCGAACTTGGGCCGGCTCTATCGACCTTGCACGCTCACCAGATGAGCTACGGCGACAGCCACAGGACGCGGGGCTTGTAGTTGAGCAAGGTCTCGCTGGATCGCCGCGCCGGCGGGCGCGATTTTGTTCATGCCACCTTTTATGCCGAGGCTTGCCCACCCGGGAATGTGACGGTAAACAGGCGCGAAACCCATCCGGAGTGCAAGGACGATGAGATTGGCCAAGACCCATCTTCGCGTGGTCTCAGCGATGATCGTTCGCGAAATGTCTACAAAGTTCGGCAGCAAACCTGGCGGCTATCTCTGGGCGCTGCTGGAGCCTATTGGCTACATCGCGATGATGACGGTCATCTTTGGCGCCATTGCGCATATCCCTGCACTCGGCACCAGCTTTATTCTTTTCTTCGCAACCGGGTATCTCGGATACCAGATGTATCAGGCAAAGGTCATGTACCTGAGTTCGGCAGTGCGGGCCAACAAGCCGCTGCTCAGCTATCCGAATGTGGCGCCGATCGATGCGATCACTGCGCGATACATATTGCAGACGCTGACGACGACACTTGTCTCAGTAATTGTATTTGCCGCGATATTTTTAACATTACCGCACAGTCCTGAATTGAACTGGCCGAGATTACTCGAGGCTGAACTATACGCGGGACTGCTGGCGCTTGGCGTCGGCTTGTTCAACAGCGTCATGTTCGTAAAACACGCCCTTTATGAACAGATATACGGCATTCTCACGAGACCAATGTTCCTTTTGTGTGGTGTGTTCTTCGTGCCCGGCGACATGCCGCATCCGTACAGGGACATTCTTCTGAGCAATCCCCTTTGCCACGTGATTATGCTTTTCCGCACTGGATTCTACCCAGAGTACAGAGCTATAGGTTTGAACCTCCCCTATCTCACCGTATTCTCTGCGCTGGTTTTCTTCGGCGGCATGACCGTCTTCACGATCTCCCGAAAGACGCTGCGAAACGAAACATAGAGAACGCCGCTTCGAATGCGGCGAGGTGGAAGCACCCCTTGGAGCTGGCGGGACAAGATAGGTCACTAGATTGTCTCGTCCGTCTCCAACCTCAGCAAGATAGCAGCAGCTCAATTACCGCGGGTGAATGTAAGCATGAACCACCAAGAAAAAACGCGAACTGTCGCCAAGTGGGGCACATGCATAGTCTTTGCACACCTGGCAGATTTCTTGTCGAAGCGTACCCCGGAGGGCGTGTCTGCCATACCGGCCGGCCGTGCGCATCTCTTTCTGCGCTTGAAGACGAAGCCGAACACCCGCCGGCTCGTTGTAATTTTCGGTGCGGCCGCAACTCGCGCGCCAGGTCGGTACCCGCCGTTTTTCAATGGCGTTTCTTTGTCGGAGGTTTTGAACGCCAGCGTATTGCTGTTTGACGATGTTGCGCACCAATTCGGTGATGATGTGAGCATCGGCTGGCATTTAGGGACGCGCGACATCAAGATTCAGAAGATCATTCCAACGATCATCGAGCACATCTCTTCCCACTTGCAAGCCGATGAAATTGTGCTGACTGGCGGGAGCGCCGGTGGTTTTGCTGCTCTGTATTATGGCTCCGTAGTACCCAGCACGGTTATGGTCGTAAATCCTCAAACCGATATCCTGCGCTACTACGCTCGGCACACCCGAAATTTCGTGTCAAGCTGCTTCGATTGGACAGAGGGTAAGAGCCTGGAAAGCTGCTTCACGGATCAGGTGTTCTCACTTCCGTCATATCTTTCCGGCCGGCCTCCAATGCGCGCTGTCTATCTTCAGAATGACAGCGACACCCATCACCTGGAACGCCATGCGTTTCCGCTGCTAAAAGCGCTTGGCGGATGGGGTGGTCCAAGAGATGCCAGCCACAACGGAATAGATTTCTACTTTCGAAATTGGGGAAATGACCACGCGGCCCTGCCGCCCGCCACGTATGCCGACTGTGTGAACCACATTCTCGCACACGGGACGGATGGAATTGCGGATATCTTGGTCGCCAGTCTCTGCAAGCACGATGCGGCGCGACAAAGGCAGGAAGCCAATGTTTCGTAGCATTCAGTCGTTATCGCCGATAGCATAGGCTAGCGCCTCAATCTGATGCGAAACCGCCTGCGACTGTTCCCCAAAAACCGCCGTGACCATTTTCGATCAACGCCACACACGAGCAGAGCGTAGAACGCTCTTGACCTTTACCGCTCGAATCGACAAACGATCACGAGCCCTCAACTTTACCGCGATTAGTTCAATCGAATAACGCTATGAACTGGAGCATGTCGGGACGGGCACAGCAGCGCGTATCAAGACCGGATGATTAGCATGGTAGTCGGCATCAGAAATGAAACAGAGCAGGCAGATATTGCCTTAACCTTGGAACCTCCTGCGGATGGTCCCCAGAGCGAATGGCAGGCTGAGGTTATTGGGCTTGAGCTGTCATTGGCCAAGGCGCGCCGGGAGATCGAAGCGTTGAAGAGCGCGCGGGAAACTAACAGAGCACGCGATGCGCGAGCCGAGGTTTCGATCACCGCAGCGTTAGCTCGGGTCGAGGCACTGCAGGAAGAGAAGATCGCGCTGACCGCAGAAGTGGTAAAACTCCGTGGCCAGCTGGCAGCTTCTGAAAGTGCGCAAACATCAGAACAAGCTAAGGTTAAGGTACTGCAAGAAGAGAAAGCCGCACTGGCGGCAGAAGTGGCGGAACTACGGGGCCGACTTAGGACTTCTGAAGGCGCCCTAGCCTCAGAGCGAGGCAAGGTCAAAGCGTTGCAGAAAGAGAAGACTGCACTCTCAGGACAGACCGCGAAACTGCGTCAAGACTTGGCAGCCTCGGAGCGCAAGCTCAAGGCCGTGTATAAAAGCACTTCCTGGCGGATCACGAGGCCGCTTCGTAGCGTGAAACTACCCCCCATATGGAAATAGACGCGCTCGGCGCGCTTGTCTCACCAAATTCCCTCGGCAAGGATTTGCCCCGGGGATTGGGAGGCTACTTGTCGCGCGTACGAAAGCATACGCGAAGACGGAGTTCTGATCGGTGGACAACAATATCATTACTGCGCGCCCGGCCGACGCGGAAGCAGGCACCTCGGTTTCCCCTGAGCTGGTGGCCGGCTGGGTACTGGCCCTTCCACTGTCGCCTGAAGATGCTGCCCGTCGGTGGGCCGCTTTGGCCGACCGAATACGGCCTCGGTTTCCCAGCCAGGCCCTTGCGCTGCTGCGCGCGGCTTATGAACTCGATTCTTCGCGTCGAATTGCCAGGAAACTTGGGTTTGCGTTAATCGAAACGGGGGCGGCTGAGGACGCTCTCAAAATGCTTCAGCCGGAGGTGCACGGACTGAATCTTTCCTCGCGCGAGGAGCGATTGCTGCAGCTCGCGCACGAAGGCCATGACGCCACCACATTGAAGGCGCGCGCTGCCCGTGTCCTGCGCAGCAGCCTGCGTGTCGCCGCAATCATGGATGAATTTACTTACACGGGCTATTCGCCCGAATGTGATCTGCAACAGCTATCGGTCGGAAATTGGCAGACGGAGCTAGAGGATTTTCGGCCCGAACTGCTTCTAGTCGAATCTGCCTGGAGGGGACTGAATGAGGAATGGGGGCCGAAGGTCGGGCAACTGAGCCGGGAAATACAGGGCATCCTTGACTGGTGCCGTGACCGTGGCATCCCAACCGCCTTTTGGAACAAGGAGGATCCGGTCCATTTCGAAACCTTCTTGACCACGGCTCAGAAGTTTGACTTGGTCTTTACCACGGATATCGATTGCATTTCGCGCTACAAGGCGAAACTTGGCCATGATCGGGTGCATCTGCTGCCTTTCGCCTGCCAGCCTGAAATTCACAACCCAGTCGAGATTGGCCCGCGCAAGGACGCCTTCTGCTTTGCCGGAGCATATTACGTCCGCTATCCGAATCGCACCCGCGACCTGGATAATTTCCTAGCCAGCCTGACGAAGTATCGCCGTTTTGAGATCTTTGACCGGAACTTTGGCAAGGATCACCCGGATTACAAATTCCCGGAGGATTACCGCAAATACATTGTAGGTAGCCTACCTCCTTCCGAGATTGATCGAGCCTACAAGGGTTACACCTTTGGCATCAATCTGAATTCGGTGAAGAATTCCCAGAGCATGTATGCTCGGCGGGTGTACGAATTGCTTGCGTCCAATACTCGTGTCATCAGCAACTATTCACGGGGCTTGCGACTTATGTTCGGTGATCTGGTCGTTTCGACAGACAGCGGCGACGAGGCACTACGGCGGGTCCGCAAGCAAGACGAGATGGGCCTCACGGCTAGGCTGCGACTGGCAGCGTTGCGCAAGGCGCTGTCGGAACACACCTACAGCCACCGATTGGCGCGGATCGCCCGTCACGCGGGGATTGATATGCCCGATGCCCCCGCCCTTCCCAAGATCACCGTTTTGGCCCAGGTTACAACCCAGTCCGAGGCCGACAGCCTGATTGCGCAGATCCGTCGCCAGAACCTACCTGGTTTGCGGCTGGTTCTGGTCCTGCCCGCGGAGATCAATCTGCCCGCGGCCGATCTGCCCTGCTCGATGCGTCGGCTGACCCTGGAAGAGGCCGCCCGAATCCACCTCGGCGACTTGGTGGAGTGTGATGAGTGGCTGGCCGGTTTCGTTCCTGGCGATCATTACGGCAAGAATTATCTGACAGACCTGATCCTTGCGACCCGCTACAGCGGTGCAGTCGTTCTAGGTAAGGCAGCCTATCACCACCTCGACGAGGACGGCATAGCGCTTGTCGACGGTCCAAGCTATATGCCGGTCGATCGTTTGGCGGCCCGCCGCTCGCTCCTGCGCGGCGATCAAGCGCCTGCGGCCCGTCTAGATCGTTGGTTGCGGGCCTTGCCCGATGCGGTCCTCGAAGGGAACGACATGCTCGCACTCGATCCCTTCGGCTATTGCGAAGGTGGGGCCCTTGATGCGGGCGACGCAGAGCGGGTCGCGGCTGCGGTGGAGGATTTGCCCGGGATCAATCTGGGGATCGCTGAGGCCGACCTTGCGGCGCGGGCTGATGCCATGGCTCCGGCGCGGGATGTCGAGATTACCGTCCCATTCGTCACCGGCGCGGCGCTGGCGGCCGACATGCCGGCGATTGGATCTGGCAAGGTTACCTGGACAACCGATGAAAAGGGCGTTTGGCATCTGACCAGCACTCTGGGCGACGAGGAACATGTCTATATTTACGAACGGAAGGCCCGACCGCTGTCGGAGTTACAGGGCGATGATGGCGGCTATCGCGTGCATCCGCTGGCCGGGCCGGGGCTGAGCACGCAATTTGTCGCGGTCTGGCTCGATGCGCAGAAGCAGAAGCTTGGTCATCAAATGCTGACCGCTAGCCGAAATGCCCGACTGAAGCCGTCTGAAGGCACAGAATTCGTCAGGTTCGGTATCCGCCTACGCGGTCCGGGCAATTGCGCTATACATGGAGTCTTGCTAGGCGATCACCACCCTGCCCCGCGCCCGATTGTCTCCGGATCGAGATCGCTTCTGTTGACCAATCATTACCCATCGTATCAGGATCTCTACCGCAATGGTTTTGTCCATAGCCGCGTGCGCGCATATCGCGAACTAGGCGGAATCACGCCGGACATCTACCGGCTGCGTCCCGAGCAGGATTTGTCCTGGCACGAATTCCAAAACATCGATTGCATGACGGGCTCCGCGGAGCAACTGGATCTGCTGCTGGACTCCGATCAATATGACCATGTTTTGGTGCATTTCCTTGACGAAGCTATGTGGCAGGTATTGGAGCGCCACGTCGATCGGGTCCGAATCACGGTTTGGGTACATGGGGCCGAAGTGCAGCCGTGGTGGCGGCGAACCTTCAACTATTCAACCGAAGAAGAACTGGAAAGGGCAAAGGCGACCAGCGATCTGCGGCTGGCTTTCTGGCGTAGCCTGTTTGCGCCACTGCCCAAGAACCTGCAGTTCGTATTTGTGTCACAGTACTTTGCGAACGAGGTGTTCGAGGATCTGGAGGTCGTCTGCCCGCCCGGCCAGTATCAGATTATCCACAATCCGATCGACGATCAGTTGTTCGCCTACCACGAAAAACCGGTTGAGCAACGTGGGAAAATCTTGTCGATCCGGCCCTTCGCCTCGGCCAAATATGCTAACGACCTTAGCGTCAAGGCGATCTTGGCGTTGCAGAAGCGAGACTTTTTTAACGAGCTGGAATTCCGGATTGTCGGCGACGGCCCGCAATTTGAGGAAATTACCGCTCCTTTGATCAACATTCCTAATGTTACCTGTGAGAAGCGCTTTCTGACCCAGGTGGAGATAGCGGCCCTGCATCGTGAATATGGGGTGTTTCTCAATCCTACCCGCATGGATGCCCAAGGTGTTTCGCGCGATGAGGCGATGAGTTCGGGGCTCGTGCCGGTGACGTCCCGCGTCGCGGCAATTCCGGAATTTGTCGATGACGCTTGCGGCTATATGGCCGAAGCCGAAGATGCCGATGGACTGGCATGTGCCATCGAGGACCTGTGGACAAATCCAGAGACCTTCCTGCGCAAGTCACAGGCCGCAGCGGAGCGCGTCCGCGGCCAAAGCGCAAAGGAGAAAATAGTCATGGCGGAACTGACGGTGATCAACTAAGGACAGCCGACACCACACACAAGGCGAATTCATCACTGATGCTCTCAAGAACCAGGTGGCATCGCTGGCAAGATCGGCGCTGCATTGATGGTGGGGCGGAGCCGGAAAACATCTGAGGGAGACCGCTCTATGGCCTTTTCCACCTGTCTCGGCGACCGCGACCTGCTCCGCTGCGAGCACTTCCGCGTGTTGGCGGACGCCGACAGCCAGCCGCTGGACACTGCCCGCCTGAACTGCGGCCCTGGCAGCGTCACCGCCCGGGGAGATCATATCGGCGTCGACTTCGCTGCCTTGGGCGATGGCGCGGTGATCAGCCAGCAACTGCGTTTCAGCGTGCCGGAGGGGCTGCTCTCAAATGGAGTTGGCGCGCGAGTGCGGCTACGCGGCTGGGAAAAAATTTCCTATATCGCCATCGGTCACACCGAAGACGGCACCTATTACCATGCAAAAGCGACCCATCCGCTGCAGGATGAGTGGTTCGATTTCTGCGTGGGGTTGCGCGATCTTGCTTGGGGCTGGCGAAATGGCTGGAATACCCCTCAGGAGCGCGCCATCTCCGATGTCCGATTCTACATCAGGGGTGTTCCGGGGCGGGATGCGGGATGTGACATTTCGGACATCTGGCTCTGGCAGGAGGCCGACCAGCCTGATCGTGTTTTCGGCATGGATCAGCCCATTCCGAGTGAGGTTGTTAGCAAGCTCATCGATTATCAACGCGCCTGCTTTCCCGACTACATGCGCCTGGCGCGCGACTTCATGGAATCCGGCCGGTGTCCACTGGCCGGCAACACGCTACTTGACTGGCCTGTGGGCACACCGCTGCCGCCACAACTCCAAGATAACGGCACCTATCAATACTCGTGGCATTCTCAGCATCCGGCCGTTCTTCTGATGCTGCTGCACATCGACACCAGCGAGATCGGGCCATTGTTCGCCGCCCGTGATCTTGTCGTCGACTGGTTGGAGCGCAGTTTCGACAAACCTGATCCAAACGTCAAATACGCATGGTATGACCATGGCGTCGCAGAACGCACATTTGCGATTGTGACGCTCTATGCACTAGGGCAAAGACACGGATTCGACGCCCGCTTCGTGACCCGGCTGCGCCGGGCTATCCATCGCCATGCGCAATTGCTCGCCTCCGAGGTCTTCTATGCCGGCCACCAGCCAATCCGCTACCACAATCATGCCTGGTTCCAGGACCTGGCGCTGATTACGGTTGGCTTAGCTTTTCCGGGTTGGGCCTGCGCCGATCTCTGGGTGGAAACCGCGTTGGCACGCGCCGCGGATCAATTCACACAGCTAATTGCTCGCGACGGAGACTTCGCGGTCTTTGCAGAAAATTCCATCGGTTATCATCTCGGCATCGAGCGGCTAGTCGCAACCATCGGGGCTTTCGCAGCCCTCAGCGGGCGCGAGACAGAAATCCCAGTCATCGCAAGGGCATTATCCAGATTCTCCGCCCTGATGCGCTATCCCGACGGCCAGCGCACGTTGGCGCAAGGTGATACCTTCCGCCGATCCAACCCACCCGAGGGCGACCCGGACGGACACAAGCCCTATGGCAGGCGGGAGATAACCATTCTGCCGCGGGCCGGATACGCCGTCGCCAAGGCCGATCATGCCGGACGGCCTTTCATGCTGGTATTCCTGGCTACCTCGCTCGCGGCGACCCACAAACATGCCGACAACCTTTCCTTCACGCTTTATCTTGACGGGATCGAATGGCTGATCGACCCGAGCTTTTATTCGCATGAATATGCCCGGGATCTGCCGCGTTATTTGCGCGGGCCCGAGGCACATAATGCGTTTGTCCTACCCGGCGCGGATTATGTAATCGAGCCAGGGCTGGCACGGCTGTGGGGCAAGGAAATCCCCGGAGGCTTCGTATTCGAGGGCAGCCATAACGCCGTGCGGGATCAGGAATTCCATCGCCGGATCGAGGGCGCGACCGATCGGCTGGACCTCCAGTTACGAGATGCGCTGCGCGACGTCGCGAACCTGCCGGCGGATGCGCGACTGATGTTGCATTGCGGGGAAGGAGTTGAGGTCAAGCTGGAGAACAGCGGCGTGCGCCTATCTCATCCTGCATCGGAGCTGTCACTGCAAATAGTGCTACCGCAAGGTTGCGACATCAATCTAATCAACGGTCGGCAAGAGGCCCCAATCAGGGGCATGACTGGGCTGGGCTTCCTGCAGTCCGGGCCGATCACCACGATTGAGATCGTCCCACCATCGGAGGCCGACAGTCTAGCCTGGCGGCTGCGTGCCGTGTGATTGACGACCCTCAGCCCACAGGATCAAGTGCCGAAGATCGGTTCGGACTCGGTCACACCATCAGGTGATTGTTGCGGTCAGATGTACAGCAGCGAATGCGAATATCCTTACAGCAGGATTTCCCGACGAATGTCTCTGCGACGCTCGATAAGGGCATCGGTCGCTTGGTCGACGCCGACATGAACGAAGCTTCGACGCGCTTGAAGGCGTTTCAAGTGTAAAAGCAGCGTATCCGTCCGGTGAGGACCGCGGGGGGTTACTGCTCCGAGCCTTTGGCCTTCGTGACAGGCTTGGGCGGCGCGTCACCCATCTCTCTGAAGGATAATGCCTTCGTGAAAAACCCCGCCGAAGCGGGGTCTCGCCTTCTCGTCTCGTCCTAGAGGACGAAATAGTCCTTCGTCAGCGTCACGGCGTCGTCAAGATGGACCGTTAAATCCACCTTCTTGTCGCCGTTCACATCAGCGTAGATGTAGGTGTCCGAGGCCTGCTTCACGTACCGAAGTTGCCCCGCTGCTCCGCTAAAAGCTGTTGTCCCGATAAACGAAAATGCCTGGTTCCCGGAAAGCTTCGTACTGGCATCGATCGCCGAGAGATCGATCCTGTCTCGCTCGCTTGCCATGAAGTCGAAGATCGAATCGAAAGACGTTGCCGAGGACTCGGCTATGGTTTTGAACAGGAACTTGTCGGCTCCGACCCCACCATAAATCCGGTCTGTTCCCAGGCCGCCATAGAGGATGTCGTTTCCCGCATGTCCGGAAATGAAGTCATTGCCACTCCCGCCGACAAGACTGTTCACACCAGTATCACCATGGAGCACATCGGAATAGCTGGACCCGATGAGGCTCTCGATCGAGAAGTAAGTGTCGCCATAGGCGTCGTTCGTGTTCCCGGAGTTGTTGGTGAGGTTGGCATTCACACCCCTTGCCGCACCTGCGTAGGACGCGGTGTCGCGGCCGTCGCCGCCGTCGATCACGTCTTTTCCGCTGCCGCCGATGATGGCATCGTTGCCGTCGTTGCCGTAGAGAATGTCGGTGCCGCCATTGCCGTTGACCAAGTCATTGCCATTAAAGCCCGCGAGCGCGTCGGCAAGGTTGCCCCCGACAAGCGTGTCGTTCCCATTTAGCGCGTCGAAGATAACATCCTCGTCATCCCCCAAGTGCCAATTGGTGTTTGCTGCAGCGACGATATCCGATGCCGCGATGCTGCCACCCTGGAAGACGACGAGCGGCTTGCCGTTATAGTAGGCGGAATAACTCGTGACCGTACCGCTGTAGGGCACTCCGTAGGCGTCGTACAGGAAGCCCGTGCCTTCGAATATCTCGCTTGTACCGTCGGAATAGTTGACCCTGAACGTAGTCGACGTCCGGACGTAGGACGCGCCATAGTAGAGATTGCTGAAATCGAAACTCCACTGATCGAAACTATAGTTTGACGCAACCGTCAGCTTTCCCATTTCCTGCCCCTTGCTGGTTTGTCGAAGGGATAGAACAGTTTTAGGTTGTAGGCAACGAGGATTAACCAAAACGGGGCGCACTCAACATCCCGGTTGGCGGAGGTGTCCGCTCGCGCCAGGATGGCTGTAGCAAATGCACAACTTATTATGGCTGTCATGCAGTCGCCACCAATTCGAGGGTGGTCTTCGTATTCCAAACAAGCTAAGAGCAGGACGAAATTTTTTGGAGGTTCTTAGGATGGATTTTGAACACCAGCATCGCGATGAGGAACGTAAGTCGAGCCGCCCAGAGGACCAGAAGACATTCGATCCGTGGGAGGAACATTTCCGTCGCGAGTATCATCCAGCTGACAAAGAATTCGAGTACTAGGTCATTCTACCTAGGCGGAATGAAAATGACTCTTCATCACGAAGTCCCCATGGATGAGCACTCGGCGGTCAGAAGCTACTTTCTGAAGATCGACGGCCCCGTGACAAAACTTGCTATAGACGCGGCCTTGGCTGACCTCTTGGCAACAGAATTTCTGACAGAAGGCGCCTTTCCTGCCGAAATTCTAGACCTTCATCATGCGGTGCTTCAGCTAAGCGACAGCCTGTGAGGGCCACAGATGCTGGCCGAGGTCGGAGCCGTCACGCGGCAGCCATGAACACCACGTCGGACACGACGACATCGAGCATGCGGGATTCTACAGTCGCGAGGCCGAACAACAGCGACTCGCTCGCGATGGCTTGTCCCGAGCACCTGCGCCGAGAGATCCTCCGCCTGCCTGGGCGCGTAACTGACGCCAAGCAAGGACAGGGCCGTAGGCAGTATGTCCATGCAGAGCGCCAGACCGTCCCGCCTGCCGCTCTGCAACCATGGATGGCTGAAGACCAGGGGCACCCCATGGGCTCGCCATAGGCAAGCCTTTGTCGATGAGCGCGCCGCCGGTCACGTCGCCATGGTCCGACGTGAACACCACAAGCGTGTCCTCGTCCAGACCACTTCGGTCAACGTAGTCGAGTAGGCGACCGATCTCATAGTCGAGCATGGTCACATGATCGCAAGAGTAGCCGATATAGGCGACGAGCTCCTCCTCGGTTCTCGGATGGTCGCGGTAGAAATCATCCCGCTCGCGCTTAACGCGCCGCGGCTTGCCTGAAAGATCGTCCGAGAAATTGCTCCAGGGCGTAATCTGCGTGCGGTCGGTGAGGCCGTAGAAGTCGTCTGAGATCAGGTGCGGCCCATGGGGGATCCCAATACTGCACCGTGGCGAAGAAGGGTTGCGATCCACTGACCAGATCTTGCAGCATCCCGATGATCTGGTCGGTCAGGAAATGGCAGGGCGTCGAGGCCTGCGGGCCGCGCCACCGGCCGGCCGCCATGGTCTGCTGGTCGGGGTTGAAGTAAAGCTCCGGTTCGATGCGGTAGCTCAAACCGTTCGACGTGAGATAATCCTGAAAAGCCTTGGTTTTGACGACATTGCCATAGCCGGCCGGTGCGTCGCCCTCGAAACCGTAGTCGCCTGGGCCTTTCTCCATACCGACGTGCCATTTGCCGAGGAAGCCGCAGCGATAGCCGGCGCGACGAAGATCATTGTGCAGCAACCGCTCCGGCCGCGCCAGCTCGCGGGCGAGCGCATGATACATGTCGCAGTTGGTGCCCATGCCGTGGGTGAAGGCATAATCTCCGGTAAGCATCGAGGCACGGGATGGCGTGCAGAGCGGCGAGGTGCAATAGGCACGATCGAAGCTCACGCCGTTCTCGATCAACCGATCGAGATGGGGGGCCTTAACCGGCACCGCCTTGCGCGGCCCGAGGCAGTCCCATCGAAGCTGATCGACGCCGATGAAGAGCAGGTTCTTCATGGTCGAGATGCTCTCCCTATTTTTTTGGATCAATCGAGGTCGTCACGGATACAAGCCTTGAAGTGTCCTTTCGCCGTTTCTCGCAGGGGCGGCACGATACTGGCGCACGCCTCGATCGCGACCGGACAGCGGGTGCGGAAGACGCAGCCGCTGGGAGGATTGGCTGGGCTTGGTATGTCACCCTTGAGGATTTGCCGGTTGGGGCGCTCAGAAGGATCGGGTGACGGTACGGCCGAGAGAAGCGCGCGCGTATAGGGATGCTGCGGGCTGGCGTAGAGCTTCGGGCTGGGCGCCATTTCCATGATCCGCCCGAGATAGAGCACGATGACGGTGTCGGCGACATATTCGACCACCGCAAGATCATGCGCGATAAACAGCATGGTAAGGCCGAGGCGAACCTGCAGGTCGCGCAGCAGGTTGACGATCTGCGCCTGGATCGAGACGTCGAGCGCCGACACCGGTTCGTCGGCGACAAGCAGATCTGGCGCGAGCGTCAGCGCCCGTGCAATGCCGATCCTCTGGCGCTGCCCGCCGGAAAACTCGTGCGGATAGCGGGAGATCGCGTCGGGCGGCAGGTCCACCGACGCGAGGGCCCTGGCGGCCTTGGCGATCCGATCGGACTTGCTGCCTATGCGCTGAATAACCAGCCCTTCCGTGAGAATTTCACCGATGGTCATGCGCGGCGAGAGGCTGGCAAAGGGATCCTGGAAGATGTACTGGACGCGCGCATGCAGGCGGCGAAGTTCGCGGCGGCTGAGGCTCGTCGTTTCGACACCGTCGAAACGAATGCTGCCGGAGGTCGGCGGGACCAACTGCGCGACCATGCGACCGATGGTGGTCTTGCCGCTGCCCGACTCCCCGACGAGGCCAACAACCTCCCCGCGTCTGATGTTGAACGAAACGTCCTGGACGGCACGGACGACCGGTCCGCGCCCGAACGCCACCGGGGCGAAATCCTTGGTCAGCCCGCTGACCTCAAGGAGTAATTCATCTGACATCGTTCAGATCTCCTGCCAGCGTATGCAGCGACTGAACTGGCCATCGCCGGTTTCGACAAGCGGCGGGTAAGCCTCGGAGCAAGCCTCTATCCGATAGGGGCAGCGCGGCGCGAACGGACAGCCCTCAGGCAGGTTCATGAGACTTGGAACCGACCCGGCGATGGTCGGCAGCGGCGTACCCGCCTCCTTGAGACGCGTTGCTGTTCCAAGCCGCGGCACAGAGCGCATCAGCCCCTTTGTGTAGGGGTGGCGCGGATGGGCGAAGACCCGCGCCACGCTACCGGTCTCGACGACCGAGCCGGCATACATGACTGCCACGCGATCGGCGATCTCGGCCACGACCCCGAGGTTGTGGGTGACGAACAGCATGCCCATGCCGCGTTCCCGTTGCAGATGGCCGAGCAGGTCGAGGATCTGCGCCTGGATGGTGACGTCGAGGGCCGTTGTCGGCTCGTCGGCGATCAGCAGCGTCGGGTTGCATGCCAGAGCCATGGCGATCGTCGCCCGCTGCCGCATGCCGCCCGACAATTCGTGCGGATATTGTCCGGCACGCCGGCGCGGATCGGGAATGCCGACATCCTCCAGCCGCTTAATGGCATCGGCCAGAGCCTCCCGGCGGGACTTGCCGAGGTGGATGCGGATCGGCTCGGCAATCTGCTCACCGACAGTATAGACGGGATTGAGGCTGGTCAGCGGTTCCTGAAACACCATACCGATATCGTTGCCGCGCACCCGACGCAACGCCTCGCCGCCGATGCTCTGCAGTTCGACGACCTCACCCGTCTTGCGCCTGAGGCGAAGCGTTCCCGCGGCGATACGGCCGACGCCGCGCGGCAGGAGGCCCATGATCGACAGGCTCGTCACCGACTTTCCAGAGCCGGACTCCCCGACCAGTGCCACGGTTTCTCCCGTCGCCACGGTGAGATTGAGGTCGCGCACAGCGACGATCTCGCGATCACCGATATGAAAAACCGTGGTCAGTCCCGAAATTTCGAGGATCGGCTCTACACTCATCATCAGTCCAAGAGGCCGGTTTGACGCAGGATGCGATCGATGATCGCGGCCTCTTCGTCATTGAGCGATCGTTGCGGACGGGCCATGATGTTGGTGTCGATGACGCCGAGCCGGCGCATGGCGGTCTTGAAGGCGCCCACACCCGCAGAACCTGCACTGGTCCGTGACAGGCTGACCCAGACCATCTCAAAGAGCCGGCAAAGCCTCTCCTGTTCCTGGCGTGCGGCGGTGAAATCGCCCGCCTGGCACAAGTTCCACAGGCGCACGTAGCCATGTGGATCGACGTTGCCGAGGCCGGGCACGATGCCATGCGCTCCCATGTTCACGACGCTGTCGGCGACGATTTCGGATCCGGTCATGACGAAGAAGTCGGCGAGATCGGCCGTGTCGGCCATGACATAGCGAAGATTGCCATCGTCGCCGCTTGAATCTTTGAGACCGACGACTGTGCCCTCGCGCGCGAGCGTGACCGTGGTTTTCCGCTCGAGCTTTGTGCCGACGCAGACCGGTATGTCGTAGGCGATCAGCGGTATGTCGACCGCCTCCCGAATGTAGCGGAAGTGGTCGATGGTCTCGGACTGATTGGTGCGCGTGTAGAATGGGGCGGTCACGACAGCCGCGTCGGCACCAGCCGACTGCGCCGCCCGTGCGTGGGCAATCACGCGCTCCGTTGTGGGGTCGATCACTCCGACCAGGGTCGGCACGCGACCGCGCACCCGCTCGACCGCATGTTCGATAATGCGCCGCCGCGTGGCTTCATCGTGGAACACGACCTCGCTGGTCGAGCCGAGCACGAAAAGGCCGTGCACGCCACCGTCGATGAGATGGTCGATGACACGCGAGAACGAAGGGTAGTCCACTTCGAAGCTCGTGGTGAGCGGGGTGACGACAGGAGGGATGACGCCGGTAAAGAGGGGCATTTCAGACCTTTCACTTGAGTTCGGAGCGCGGGTCGAAGGCATCACGAAGCCCGTCACCCACGAAGTTGATGGCAAGGACGGTCACGACGAGCGCCGCGCCGGGGAACATCCATTGCCAGGGGTAATTTTCGAGGACATGCGTCGCTCGGGCGGCGTTCAGCATGTTGCCCCAGCTCGCTTCCGGTGGTGTGACGCCGAGACCGAGGAAGGAGAGGCCCGCCTCCAGCAGGATACCGCTCGCCACCTGCAGCGTGGCATAGACCACGAGAATATCGATCGTATTGGGCAGGGCATGACGAACCAGCAGGTGCCACAAACCGGCGCCCATGCCGCGCGATGCCACAACGAAATCGCGCTCGCGCAGTTCCAGGAGCCGGGCCCGGACCATGCGCGAGAGCACCGGCCACGACAGCAGCGAAATCACGAGGATCGTCGGCATGATGCCGCTCCCGACGATTGAGGCGAGGACCAGGAGGAAGATGACCGGCGGCAAGGTCATGGCAAGATCCACGAAGCGCATCGTAGCACCGTCAACGAGGCGCCCTCCGAAGCCGGCGACGGCGCCGATGAAGAAGCCGATAAACGTCGAAATCGCCATCGACGCGGTCGCCACGAGGAGCGAGATCCGGCCGCCCTGCATGAGCCGCGCCATGATATCCCGCCCCACGCCGTCACTGCCAAGCCAGTGGGCCGACGACGGACCCTGGTTCATCGCCAGGAGGTCGATGTCGTTGGGCTTGTAAGGCCACCACAGATCGTAGGTAAGGGTGAGCAGCAGGATCGGAATCAGGATGGCCGAACCGGCCACGGCTGCACCGTTGTCGAGAAAGCGCGACATCGCGCGACGGATGGGGCCGGCCGAACGCGTCTTCGTCAAACTCGTCATCTTATGCCACCTTGATACGCGGATCGACAGCGGCATAGGCAACGTCGGTCAACAGATTGACGAGGATGACGCAGGCGCCGGTCAGCAGCGTCGCACACATGATCACGGGATAGTCGCGCCGGACCACGGCGTTGATCATCAGCAGGCCCATGCCCGGCCAATCGAACACGCTCTCTATGAAGATGGCGCCTCCGATGGCAATGCCGATCGTGGAGCCGATCAGGGTGATCACCGGCAGCAGGGCATTGCGCACGGCATGCTTGACGATAACCCAGAACTCGCGAACGCCTTTGGCGCGCGCCGTCCGCACGTAATCCTGCGACAGCACCTCGAGCAGTGAGGAGCGCATGTAGCGCATGATCAGCGCGCCGTGGCCGATCGATAGCAGGGCCGCCGGCAGGATGAGGTGCGCAAGCAGGTCGCCGACCGAGAAGGGAGCGCCCGGTGTCAGCATGCCGCCGGCCGGCACCCAGCGCAGGACAACCGCAAATACATAGAGCCCCAGGAGTGCCGTCAGGAAGGCCGGGCTCGAAATCCCGACGAAGGCGGCCGTTGACAGCGAGAGATCGGTGAATTGGTTGCGCCGGACTGCGGCAAGAATGCCGGCCGCGATTCCGACGACGACAGAGATGGCAAGACCGCTGAACATCAGCAGGATCGTCGGTCCGATGCGACCGAGGACGAGCGGCAAGACCGGTTCGCCGCCGCGCTGGATGGAATAGCCGAAGTCTCCGGTCACGGCCGCACCAAGCCAAGCGAAATACTGCACCGGCAGCGGCTGATCGAGGCCGAGGCGCGTGCGCAGCGCCACCAGATCTGAGGCTGACATTGGGACCGACGGGTTGATGTAGGCATCGATAGGGTCGCCGGGCGTGAGCCGCAGCAGTGTGAAGATGAGGACGGTCAAGGCCAAGAGCATGAGCAGGCCGACGACCGTGCGGCGGAAGACATATTGCAGCATGTTTCACCAACAGGGTCCCTACAGCGCCGCGCGTCTATCAGACGCGCAGAAGACGCTATAGCACTTTGAATTGCTGCATGTTTTTGTCCTTAAATCGGCTACGATTTAAAGAAACATGCAGCAGGGGATGCGGCCGGACTTGACTGTCCGACCGCCCCTCGCCCCAGCCCCCATTACGGAGCGATATCCCACTTCTCGGGGTGGGAGACGAATGGACCGCCGCCCGGAGCGGGCGTCCAGAAGAAGTCCTTGAGCTTGCTGGACGCGACCCCGTAGCGGCTCGCGACCCACATCGGGCTCCAGGGAAGCTTAGCGTTCATTTCCTTGCAGACCTGCTGCCACTTGGCGTCCGCCTTGGCCGGATCGGTCTCCGCCATCGCCGTGTTCAACGCCTCGGTGAGCTGAGGCATCTCGACACGCATGATGTTGTTGCCGGCGGGCGGTATCTGCGCGGCGTTGAGCCCGACATTGAGCGAAGCCGGGTTGGGGCCGTTCTGCAGGCCGGCATAGACCAGCGGGAACTCCGGCCACTTCTCACTTCGGACGATGCCGTTGTAGCTCGGGACATCGAGGGCGCGCGGCACCACATTGATGCCAACCTGCGCGAGCATGGCCTGGATCGCGGCCATAACGTTGGCTACCTGCGGCGTATTATAGTAGGTGAGCCACGGGATCGGCTTGTCGCCGTTGATCTTTTCCCAGCCCGCCTCCTCAAGCAGTTCCTTCGCCTTCTGCGGGTCGTAGGCATACGGGTCAAGGCCGTTCGGAACGAGCCGCGGCGCGACGTAGCCGCAGTTGGCGAGCTTTGCCGCTCCGCCAAACAGGCTCGAGATGATCGCGTTTCGATCGATGGCGTGCGTGACCGCCTGGCGCACGCGTGGGTCGTTCCAGATTCCGGCCCTGTGATTAAAACCGATGTAGTTCACCACGTAGGAGTCGCCTTCGATGATCTGGAAGTCGTCATTGCCCTTGAAGGTCTTGGCGTCATCGGGTTCGGCAAAAGTGAATTGGATCTCTCCCGCCGAGAGTGCCGAGACGGCTGCAGCGGGGTTGGCGAAATACCGGTTGATCAAGCGATCCACCTTCGGCTTGCCGCCTCGATAGCCGTCATAGGCAGCCATCTCGACGTACTGATCGCTGACATACTTCACGAACTTGAACGGACCCGTGCCGACCGGTTTTGTCGACCACCACGGGCTCTTGGCGATTTCCTTGACATCCGTGGACGACAGGGCGTGCTCCGGCAGCATCATCACCTGCGCCAAGACGGACAGGAAGGCCGAGTTGGGCTTGTTGAGCTTGACGACTGCCGTGTGGTCGTCAGGAGTCTCGATCGACGCGATGTCGGCGAGCCGGGCGGCGAAAATACTGCCGCTGTCGGCGTTCTTGGCGAGTTCCAGGGTGAACTTGACGTCCGCCGAGGTGAAGGGCTCGCCGTCGTGCCACTTCGTATCGACCAGTTTGAAGGTGTAGGAAAGGCTGTCTTCGCTGACGGTGAACTCGGATGCGAGCGCACCGACGAGCTTTGAGAGATCGGATGTGTAGATGACCAATGGCTCGAAATAGGTGTTGAGCCAGGTAAAGCCGGCGGTTGCGGTCTGTGGGTTAAAGTTACCGGGGAAGCCGCCCGGCCCCACATCGAAGCCGCCGACAATGGTCTTTTGCTCCTGCGCCAGAGCCGGCGTGGACACCATCGCCGTGGCACTGGCAAAAGCAATGGCTGCCGCCGCCAGAAGGCGGCCGAAATTCCGTCGATACATGCTCTCCTCCTCTTGTATTCAGTTTATTGCTGGACCGAATGGAGCCCCTCCCCGGGCCGGTTCATCGCAATGACCCTCCTGATACCGGAATAGTGGTCACCGAGCCGTCTGCGCGCTGCCTCGACATCTCTGGCCGCGACGGCTTCGACAATCTCATGGTGATCGCGCCAGGTGGCCAGAGGGTTCGGATTGGTGAGATTTGTGAGGCCCGAAGCCTTGTAGAAAGCAGACCAGAAGATATCGATCAGCGCGCTCAGCATCTTGTTGTTCTGGCAGCGGAACAGAAGCTGGTGAAATTGCTGGTCTTCCTCGGCAAAGCTCTCGCCACGTTCAGCGCGTTGACGCATGCGATCGGTAATATTCCGAAGCTCGGCAATATCCTCCTCGCCGATCATCTCGATGGTTCTGTCGATCAGGCCGGTTTCCAGTACGCGGCGGATCTCCTGCAACTCCTCGACGTCGCGCAGCGAAGCCTGCAGACCATAGGCAAGATTGTCCAGCAATGGCGCAAACGAGAATTCCTTGACGAAAACGCCGATGCCGCGTCGCGTCTCGAGGATGCCGACCGACTCCAACGCCTTGATCGCCTCGCGCACGGAGTTGCGTCCGACCCCCAATTGCTGCGCTAGGAAAGTCTCCGGCGGCAGGGCTGCGCCAGCCGCAAGGTTATTGTCCTCAATATAGCTGCGCAGGCTCTCCTGCACGCTGACGTGCAGAAGCGGCGGGCGCGCCAACGGCTTTATCGGCTTGGCCAAGAATTGCTCCCTGTCAGATCGGCCTCCAATACGGTTGAGGTATATCGACTTGTAGGATATCTTGCAAGTCGATAAATGAGGAGCGAGTGGATTCTGCCGTTCGGCGCTGCCGGAAGCTCAGCTGAATCCACAGGGCCGCAAAGGGGGGTGAGGTGTGGCAGCCGCAAAGTTCGAACGACGGGATGGTCGCTGGGGCCGCATTCGCGGAAATTGGGCGACGCTGCTCTTGCCGATAAATGACGACGATTCGATCGATCTCGCGCGCCTCGCCGACGAAATGGACCACCTGATCGCAGCCGGCGTGGATGGTATCTACTCCAACGGCACTGCAGGCGAATTCCACAATCAAACAGAGGCAGAATTCGATGCCATTCAGCAGCTGCTGGCGGATCGCTGCAAGCCCGCGGCGATGCCTTTCGTCATCGGCGCCTGCCAACCGGATGCCCGCATATCACTGGAACGCGTACGAAGGGCGGCAACACTTAAGCCAGAGGCGATCCAGGTGATCCTTCCGGACTGGTGGCCGGTTACGACCGCGGAGGCGACGGATTTCCTGGGGATGGCCGCGGAGGCGGCCAGTTCGACACCGCTGGTTCTCTACCAGCCGCCGCATGCAAAGCGCGTCTTTGCCCCGGCCGAGTTGGCCGCGATCCTCGCACCGGTGCCCGAGGTCGTCGGCGTCAAGCTCGCAGACGGGGATCTGAGCTGGTACGAACAGGCCCGTCAGCACCTCGGCGCGTGGGGAATCTATGTTCCGGGGCACCACCTTGCGACAGGCGTCAAACAAGGCGTCGCCGTTGGGGCATTCTCTAATGTCGCCTGCCTGAACCCATCGGGAGCACAGCGCTGGACCGCATCGATGGTCAGCGACGTCGATGAGGCGCTCAAGGTGGAAGCACGGCTAGGCACTTTCCTTGAAGTCCACATCACACCGCTAGCCAAAGTGCACGGCTACTCCAATGCCGCACTGGACAAGCTGCTGGCCGCGATCGGGGGATGGGCGGACGTCGGTACCCGGTTGCGCCGGCCGTATCGCTGGCTCGATCCCCAGATCGTGTCGGGACTACGGGAGAAAGCCAAAGCCGCCCTCCCCGAAATCATGCTGTAATCGCCGAGGTAAGCATCATGACGCCGCCGAACATTTTGATGATCATGACGGACCAGCAACGTCGGGACACGCTTGGCGTCTACGGCTGCGATTGGATTCCCACGCCCAATCTCGACCAGTTGGGCAATGCCGGAGCGGTCTTTGAGCACTGCACGGTCGACAACCCCATCTGCACCCCTTCGCGCGCCAGCATCCTTACAGGCAAGCCCGTGCCGGGCCACGGGGTTGAGCGGGTGCATGACAATCTGCCCCCGGACGAAGTGCTTTTCACGGAACGACTGCGACAGGAAGCCGGATACCGAACCGCGCTTTTCGGCAAACTCCATGTCAGCAGCCGTCTTAAAGAAGAACACGAGCGGCACCCGCATGACGGTTTTGATATCTATGAATGGTGCCTGGAACCGTCGGTCGCGATGCAAAGCCCGTTCAACGGCTATACCGCTTGGCTTCGCGAAACCGCGCCGGATTTCCTCGCAGCACTTCAGCGCAACGGCCGTGGCGAGCTCCACCACCCTGAAGCCGTCCACATGAGCAAGTGGGCGGCGGATCGGACCATCGCGTTCATTCAGTCAATGAAAGCGGAACGGCAGCCGTTCTTTTGCCTGATGAGCCTTTTCGATCCCCATGATCCCTACGAGGATTACCCGTCGACGTTCAGGAATCGAATAGACGCAGCGAATATTCCAGGCCCGATCTCTTCGCGTACGATGCAACCTGAATGCGTCCAGCGGGAGCAGCAAGGGTCCTATCTCGGCCGATTTACGGATTTCTCACCGGAAGAAATCCGAAAGATCCGCGTTGGCTATGCCGTCTCGATTGCGTTCCTTGATGAACAAATCGGTCGCGTCCTGAGGGCACTCGACGATGCGGGGCTAACGAACGACACACTCGTCATCTTCCTTTCCGACCACGGCGACCAGCTTGGTGACCATGGGCTCTTCGTCAAGGGAGTGGCACTCTACGAGCCTACGGTCGGCGTACCGCTGTTACTGCGCTGGCCAGGCCACATCGCCGCCGGCACCCGGTGCACCGCGCTT
This sequence comes from Ensifer sp. IC3342, assembly GCF_020193655.1. Classification (GTDB taxonomy): domain Bacteria; phylum Pseudomonadota; class Alphaproteobacteria; order Rhizobiales; family Rhizobiaceae; genus Sinorhizobium. The sequence continues at coordinate 104,083 of NZ_JADYVE010000011.1, read as the reverse complement.
GCGCAGGGCCGCGACGTAGCGGCCACATGTCTTGCGGCAGCGGGCCTCAGCACACAATCATGCCCGCAAAGCGAGGATCTCGTTGCCATGGCATCGCGGAACGCAGCGAGGCGCAGCAGCGCAATCTGCGCTTACCGCAACTCCGGCGTAAACGACAGCGGCAGCTTTTGGGATCCATCGATGCAGGCGACCATGGCGCGGGACCAACGCTGCAAGCTTACGCTCTACATCAGCGACGGCTTCAGCCAACGAGAGCTATTCGACCTCCAGACCGACACACGGGAAACCGTGAACCTTTCCGGCGATCCCGCATACGCCGCCATCGAGCTCATGCTGCTCAACGACATCGCCTCGTTTGTCCACGACGAAGCCGCGGCGGCACCGCCACGCGCAACATCATCCATTCCCAACGCGGACCAGCGACTGCGGAACAGGATCAAGTAACGCCCCCCATTCTTGATCATACGCACCCGTCACAAACCGTTTGCAGGCTCGACGACTTCAGAAGCGGCCAGCTCAACCACCGAGGAGACCCGGTCGCATGATCGCCCTTCGCCAGAGCAGAGGGCGCCAGGGGAAATGAGCAACGTACGTCTTAGTTTATTTCTTGCTTCATTAGACTTTAGTAGCATAACCTAGCGTCCAACGCTTTGGGAGGAGCAAGATGGAGCGAGTAGAAGCGGATAAGCTTTCGAACCAAACCGCCACCAAGGTTTGGTCTGTCCACGAGTTTTGCCGACGGCATCGCTTGTGCGATGAAGAAGAACGGCGGCTAACTCTCCTCTTTGGCGCGTTCGCCACATCGCGGGAGCTGCTGCACAATGCCAAGCGGCCGCCGAGGTGGCGGTGACGTAGCGGAACGCCCGTGCAATCGCACTCATCTCTCGCGCGGGCTCTGCCGCCGGGTCAAATTCTGATCTTGGATACAAATATTGCAAGTGCATCCGGAGATCTCCGGATGCACTTGCGCCGCTGTGCGGAGTGAGGCCTTAAAACTGGGCCAAAATCGGCAGGCCGGCATCCAGCCGTTCCGTGGTGGGGCGGCTGGCGCGTCTATGCGCGTGTAGCCGAAGTGCGCTCTGCCCGCATCCAGAAGCGTCTTGCCCTCACGGACGATAGCATCGCCGGCTGCCCATAGCGGAATGCCTGCTAATCGGCCCCTCGCGCGGAGGCGACCTGCTCGCTTTTGGCAAAGTCGCTTTATGCCCGGCATTTGCAAATCGTTTTGCAAAACGATTTGCAAAACGATTTGTAGTCGCTTATTCAATAAAACATGACAACGATTGCCAAAGTCGCGAAACGAGCGGGCGTATCCCTGACCACGGTCTCTCATGTGTTGAATCATGCTGACCGCGTTTCAGCGGAAATGCGTCGGAGGGTGGAAGCGGCGATCGCCGAGCTGGGTTACGTACCGAACCCCCAGGCGCAGAGCCTGCGCACGGGGCGGACCAACCTGGTGGCAATGCTGATCCCGGACATCCGCAACCCCTTCTATCCGGAACTCGTAAGAGCGGCGCAATCGGATCTCGATGCTACGGGGCTGGATCTTCTGATCTTCAACACCGACGTTCCCGGCGGTCACTCGCAGGAACATAGCCACCAATATCTGAAACATATACGCAATCGTCGGATCGACGGATTGATCGTCGGCGATTTTGCCCTGCATGGCATGCACGACACATTGATCGGCATAGACATTCCCACCGTCTTCATCGGCGACCTGCCCAATGCGGCGGTCGACAGCGTCAAGATCGACGATTTCGGCGGCGGTTACCAAATGGGCGCTTACCTCGCCAAGAAAGGCCACAAGCGCATCGCCCATGTCACAGGCCCGTCCTTCTTTGCCGAGGCCATGGCTAGAGCGGCGGGTTTTGAGCAGGGACTGCGCGATCACGGCGTGGAACCGTTCGCCGAGCTGCGGCGCGAAGGCACGTATCTTAGCCCGTCAGGCCAGGAAGCCGTTGAATGGCTGCTAGCGACCCATGGCGATTGCCTGCCTTCAGTCATTTTTTTCGGCAATTATCTCATGGCGGCGGGAGCGATCGCCGAATTCCATGATCGCGGCGTCCGCATTCCCGACGACGTCGCGATTGCCGTTTTCGGCGACCAGCCACAGCTCGAATATGTGCGGCCGCGGATCGCGCGTGTCGGCAACACCCCGTCGCTGCTTGCCCACCGAGCAACCGCCATGCTGCTCGAACGGTTGTCGGGCGAGTATTCAGGGCCGCCTCGCTCGGAGGTGATCCCCTGCATCCTTCACGCCTTCGATACGGCGTAAGGCGAAGCCGCCCCCGGAAGAGGAGCCGGGGGCGTTTACCAGCAAAACCCGGGAGGAAGTAATGAGTGACAAAAAGAAGGCTTTTCCGACACTGACGCGCCGCGGCCTGCTCAAGGGCGGTGCGGCGGTAGTTGGAGGCGTCGTCGGCCTTGGCGGATTTCCCTACATCAACCGCCTGGCCGTACGGGCACAGGAAACGCCGCTGAAATTCTGGCAGTTCTACGCGCCCGGCGGGCCGGTCGCGAGCCAAGTCGCCTGGTTCGGGAAGACGGTCGCGGACTGGAACGACAGCCATCCGCAGAAGATCGAACTCGAGTTCATTCCGAACTCCGAGTATATCAGCGGTCCGAAACTGGCGACCGCCTTTGCCTCCGGCGAAGGGCCTGACATATTCATCATCTCGCCAGGCGACTTCCTGCGCTACTATAATGGCGGCGTCCTCAAGGACCTGACCCCCTTCATCGATGAAGCGGCCAAGGCGGACTTTCCCGAAAGCGTCATCGCCAACCGCATGGTGGACGGCAAGATCTTCGGCATCCCGATGGAAGTCGAGCCGATGGCCATGTACTATTCAGTCAAGGCCTTCGAGGGAGCCGGCCTCAACGAGAACGACGTTCCCAAGACATGGGAGGAGTTGCTGGAGGTCGCAAAGAAGCTCACGACACCCGAGCGCTTCGGGGTGATGCTCGAGACCCAGCCGGGATACTACCAGAACTTTACGTGGTATCCCTTCCTCTGGCAGGGCGGCGGCGAATTCCAGACGGCGGACGGCAAGAGCAGCTTCGATTCGCCGGCAACCGTGCAAGCGCTCAAATTCTGGCAAGATGCGATCAACAGTGGCGTGGCGCCTCGCCAGATCATGGGTGCGGGCGGACACGATACCATCGCCAACCTCGCATCCGGCTATGTCGCCATGCAGAACGTCGGCATCTGGGGCATTTCGCAGCTTCAGAGCAATGCCAAGGACTTCCAGTATGGCGTCTTCCGGTTGCCCACGCCGCCGAACGGCAAATATGTGACTGTTGGCGGCGGATGGGCATTCGTCGCCAATGCCAATGGCCGCAACTCCGACGCGGCAGGCGAATTCTGCGCCTGGGCGCTCGCCTCCAAGGAACAGGGCTCGATCGACCGCGTCGCCACCTGGTGTACCAAGGGCAAATCGGACATGCCCCCGCGCAACAGCGCACTGAAGGCCGGCGGCGAGGCCTTCTCGACAGGTATGATCGGCAAATTCGCCGAGGAGATCCATCCGGGAACCCGGGCGGAGCCGCGCGTTCCGCCGGAGGTCTACAAGATCATCTCCGATGCTATCCAGCAGACGCAGTTGGGCGGTGCCGATCCGCAAGCCACCGCGACGGCGGCCTCTCAGCAACTCGACGCGTTCCTTTCGAGTTATGAAGGCGCGCCGATCCTTTGACGGCCAAACCGGCGGCCGCACACGATGCGTCCGCCTCAGCAAGCTGGACATGACGTCATGACAACGATTGCCGAAACGGCCGCGCGGCGCAGGCACGCCGGCCGAACCCGCCTTTCCGCCAGGCATCGCGAATGGATCGCGGGCTACCTTTTCGTGTTGCCGGATGCATTGGGACTGCTCGTTTTTCTCGGCGTGCCGATGGCACTATCCCTCCTCCTCAGCGTCTTCGAGGTAAACGGTTTCGGCGGTTATTCCTTCGTCGGCGCAAAAAATTACCTCCGCATGTGGAACGACCCGCTGTTCTGGAAGGGAGCGAGGGTCACCGCGCTCTACGCCATCATGCTTGTTCCGCTGCTCTACGTATGCGGACTGGGCCTTGCCCTTCTCGTGCAGCGCACCGACCGCTTCAACGCTGTCATGCGTTCGATGTTCTTTGCACCGCACATGGTTAGCCTCGTCGTCGTCGCGCTCGTCTGGCAGTTCATGGTGGTCGACAAGATCGGCGTGGTCAGCAGACTGACCGCCGCTCTCGATATCGGCGGTTTCTCTTTCCTCGGCGATCCCAACTTCGCGCTCATCACCATTGTCCTGGTCAGCGTCTGGTTCCTGATGGGATTCTACATGCTGATCTTCCTGGGCGGTCTGCAGGACATTCCCCGCCAATATTATGAGGCGGCGATGATCGACGGGGCCGGCCCCGTCGCCCGCTTCTGGTTCATCACGCTGCCGCTTCTCAAACCCACGAGCTTCTTCGTCGTCATGGTGTCGATGGTTGCGGCCGTCGCAGGCGCACAGGCCTTCGACATCATCTACGTCATGACCAAGGGCGGGCCTGCCAACGCCACGTCGGTGCTGATCGTCTACATCTATCAGCAGGCGTTCGGTTTCGGCGCCTTTGGCTACGCGGCAGCGATGGCCTCCATCCTCGTCGTGGCGCTCATGATCGTGACAGCGGTTTTCTTTGCTCTGACGCGGGGAGGACGTTTCAATCATGAGCAGTAAGCGCCCCCAGCCCTATTTCTCCCGATCGCAGGTCACGCTGGTCCGTGGCCTTTGGATGGTGGTGACGGCCATCCTCGCCTTCATGACGCTCTTTCCGCTCCTCTGGATGGTGTCGATCGCCTTCAAGCCGGCGGCGGAGTCGTTCTCTTCGAATCTCATCCCGCAATCACCGACCCTCGACAATTTCATCTATGTGCTGACCGCCGTTCCGTTCGTTCGCTATATGGCAAATAGCTTCGTCGTGTCGGCCACGGTGACGATCGTGGCGCTGTTCTTCCACACCATGGCCGGCTATGCGCTGGCGCGACTGAGGTTTCCCGGCCGCGAGGTGCTGTTTCTCTCGATTTTCTCGACATTCCTCGTCTCGCTGCCGGTGATCATCGTGCCGCTCTTCGTCATCGTCAAAGCAATGGGCATGCTCAATTCGTACGCGGGGTTGATCATCCCGGCGATCTTCAACGCCTTCGGCATCTTCCTTCTGAGACAATACTATCTGTCGCTGCCGAAAGAGATCGAGGAGGCCGCGCGCATCGACGGCGCGGGTTACTGGCGGATCTACTGGAGCGTCATCCTCCCGCTCAGCCGTCCCATCATGTCGGCGCTGGCGATACTGTTTTTCCTGGCCAACTGGAATTCCTTCCTGTGGCCGCTCACCATCACGTCGGACCCCAATCTCTGGGTCGTCCAGCTCGGGATTGCGAATTTCAAGAGCCAGTATTCCGCATCCTGGAACTACATGATGGCCGCTTCCACGATCGTCGCCATCCCGACCCTCATCCTCTTCGTGATCTTCCAGAGACAGATCATGGATTCCCTCAAGACCAGCGGCCTCAAGTGAGCTGCTAGCGATTCACACAGGAGCAATTCGAATGACCAACGCCGGCCTCTCGCCCCTTCGCGGTCTCGCGAAGCTGCGCAAAGCGAAAACGCGCCGCTTCTCCAGCCATGACCGGACCGGTGGCAACGACGACAGGCTGCACATCGAACCCGGCACCACGGCTGTGATCGGCGAACACGAAGGCGCCGGCATCATCACCCATATCTGGGCGACGCTCGCATGCGAGAGCGAGGATTTCCTCCGCAAGATCGTCCTTAGAGCCTACTGGGACGGGGAGACGCAGCCGAGCATCGAGGCACCTATCGGCGACTTCTTCGGTATGGGCCATGCCCGCACCGCCAACTATTCGAGCCTGCCGATGCAGGCGAGCCCCGAGGATGGCAAAGCCTTCAACTGCTACTTCCCCATGCCCTTCGGCTCACACATGAAGTTCACCGTCACCAACGAGGCGGAACATGACCTCCTCTTCTACTACTACATCGATCTCGAGCTTCATGATGTTCTCGAGCAGGACATGGGCCGTTTCCACGCACACTATCGCCAGGCACGCCCGGCGGGTATGAGCGAAGCCAGTCTGACCAATGAACAGTTCCTCTTTGGCGGCGAGAACGTCGACGGTCGGCAGAATTACACGATCCTCGAAGCCGAAGGGCGCGGCCACTACGTCGGCGTTCTCTATAGCGTCTATTCGCGCCGCCGTTCCGAAGTCTGGGATTGGTACGGCGAAGGCGACGACATGATCTTCATCGACGGCGAGCAGGGATTGTCGGTGCCGGATACGGTTCGCAAGCCCGATCCGCGTATCGGTCCCAAGGCGGTGTTGATCGAGCCGCGGCCGGAGTCTGAACCGGGTGCCAATGATGCCTGGCCGCCGACCCTGCACGGCACGGGCACGGAAGACTATTTCAACACCGCCTGGTGCCCGACCCAGGACTATAGCGCACCCTACCACGGCATCATCGCGGCCGGCGGCCCCAACTGGACCGAGCCGGTCACGCTCTACCGCTGGCATATCGAAGACCCCGCCATCTTCCAGAAAAGCATTCGGGTGACGATCGAACATGGACATGCCAACCGCCGCGCCGACGACATCTCCTCCGTCGCCTTCTGGTACCAGGCAGAGCCGCATAAGCCGTTCGGTAAGTTGCCCGATGTCGCGGACCGGGTGCCGACCTATCGCCGCCCGTTCCACAACATGGAAGCGGCAATGAAGAGAGCGAGAGGCTGAGATGGCCAGCGTCGAAATCAGGAATGTGGTCAAGCGCTATGGTGCGCTGGAAGTCGTCCATGGTGTCTCGGCAGAAATCGCCGACGGCGAATTCGTCGCGTTGGTTGGCCCCTCGGGCTGCGGCAAGTCCACTCTTCTGCGCATGATCGCGGGCCTTGAGGAAATCTCCGACGGAGCGGTTGTGATCGGAGGAGATATTGTCAATGAGGTCGCTCCCAAGGACCGCAACATATCGATGGTCTTCCAGAACTATGCGCTTTACCCGCATATGACCGTTGCGGAGAACATGGCCTTTGCACTTCGCCTCGCCCGGCTCCCGAAGGACGAGCAGAAGAAGAAGGTAGGCGAAGCGGCCACTATGCTTGGCCTGGAGGGTCTGCTCGACCGCTATCCCGGCCAGCTCTCGGGCGGCCAGCGCCAGCGCGTCGCCATGGGCCGGGCAATCGTCCGCCGTCCGGAAGTCTTCCTGTTCGACGAGCCTCTCTCAAATCTCGACGCAAAACTCCGAGTGCAGATGCGTGCCGAGATCAAAGGTCTGCACCAGCGCCTGCGCACCACCAGCATCTACGTGACCCATGACCAGATCGAAGCCATGACGATGGCCGACCGCATCGTCGTGATGCGCGACGGCAGTGTCGAGCAGATCGGGACGCCGCTGGAGCTTTTCGATAATCCTCGCAATCTCTTTGTCGCGAGCTTCATCGGCAGTCCTTCGATGAACTTCATCAAGGGCGAGATCGTCGACGGCACGTTCCGAGGGCCCGGCGGCATCATCATCCCTGCCGGCAATCTGGCTCACAGAGGACCGGCCGTCGCGGGAATAAGGCCAAACAAGCTGCAAATCGGCGCCACCGGTCCCCCCGCCGAGGTGCTGATCGTGGAACCGACGGGCGACGAAACACACCTTCTGGTGGAGCTTGGCGGAGCGCAACTGGCGATGTTGCTGCGCGAGCGCGTGAGCCTCGCACCCGGCGACCAGATCGGCCTCGCCTTCGCTTCCGCCGATGTCCACTTCTTCGACGGTCAGAGCACTTTACGGCTTGGCAGGGGTGACGCAACAAGGGGCACCCTAGAGGCTTGAGCAATCTTTCAATCACCAGGCCGATGCGCTGCCTTTGATGTGTGGGCTACGCCTGATTTGAAGCTTTTGCCAGCGCCATCAGGCTGTCCGGTTCGTTCGGATTGAGTTCGACCGCCTGTCGAGCGGCCTGCATAGCGCCGGCGTAGCCGGCGAACGAAAGCCCGAAGCTTAAGACCTGATAGCCGACCGCGAGATTGGGATCGAGGCGAACGGCTTGGCGCGCCTCGCTGAGACCGGTTTCCACATCGGTCCGGATCGCCCTGCTACCACCTGTTGGCGTCGTGCTGGCGCTCATCGACGGCCCGTCTCATAGCCTCCGCACAACCACACTCGTACTTCTCCATGTAGTAGCGGATCAGCGCCTGCCGGCGACCGTCATCCACGATGGAGAATACGTTTCTGAATTGCCGCTCGACTGCTGATTTACCCTTAGTCGATCGCGTGGCTCCAAGGAGCTTCGACGCCGCAAAATACGCCAGCAATCCCACCACGAAGCCAGCCAACAGGCCAAGTGCCGTTTCTTGATTGAGAAAATCTCCAGGGCTGGTCATCTATACGCCTTCCGCCAACCTGCGGCCCACGCCTCTTCCTCGGAGCAAAACCAGCGCTCCCCATATTCCGGTCTTATCCGCGTCTGCGAATAATATTTCTGGCCTGGCACATGAAATATCCGCTCGCCTGAATCGATGCTGATATTGCCCTTGATGTTGCAGGAGGTTCCATTGCTGCCCAGACTATCCCACGTGGCAATCAGGTCGGTTGCGGTCATGCCGCCGGCGGCGCCCACCGCGACGGCCGCAATCACTAGCCCAGGCGCCGTGCGGAGCACCGAACGCTGCTGTGGACTCCTACCCCGTTGACGATAGCTCATGCCCCTCCCCGGCGAATTCGCGCGAAGATGGTAATTCAAGGCATGAATTAGCAAAAGCTGCACAAATGGGTTAGTCACCGCCGGCGAGCTGCGACGGGAGGCATACGATCGGGACCGGTCGAAGGCAGATCGCGCGCGTCAGCATGGCACAGATGATCTCGTCTGCATTGTTGCAGCGATATCCCTTCGAACACTTGAAATGTGGCGTGGCGCCGTTGAGCACTGATTGGGACGGTGCCTTCGAAGAGCAGTTTCGGTAGTGGCCGGAAGGCGGCTGAAGGTTGAAGCCGCCATAGCTTTTCAGCTGCCAGGGAGTGATGGCATGAGCGATGGGGCAAGCGCTACGACCAAGCCACGCTAGGATTCGGCGCTCTATGTTCTGATTTCCACTCCGGTCAATGCTCAATGCAGACCAGTTACCTTGAGAGCGCCATCCTGTTGCTTTATATGATGCGTGATGATTGATGCGCGATGAGGCGGATATGAGAACGACCCTTGCAATCGACGACGATGTCCTGATCGCCGCAAAGGCGATGGCAGCTCAGCAGCACCGGAGCGTCGGCGAGGTCATTTCCGAGCTGGCGAGACGTTCTCTCAGCCGACCCCGCAGCAGCGGCGAGCGCAACGGAATTCCTCTTCTATCACCTCGGCCGGATGCGCCGCCAGTGACGCTCGAAATCGTCAATGCCTTGCGGGACGAACTGCCGTGACTTTCCTGCTCGACGTCAATGTGCTGATTGCCTTAATCGATCCAGGCCATGTAGCCCATGACGATGCGCACGAATGGTTCGCGGCGATCGGTCGGACCGCGTGGGCTACCTGCCCCATCACCGAAAATGGTGTCATCCGGATTGTCGGTAACCCCAAATATCCCAATTCTCCCGGTTCACCGTCACTCGTGATGGAGATCGTCGGCAAATTGCGGGCGCTCCCCGGCCATAGTTTTTGGCCCGACGATGTGAGCCTTGTCGGGTCAGGTGAGATCGCTCCCACGAAAATCCTAACTTCGGGGCAGGTAACTGACACCTATCTGCTTGCGCTCGCCAAGACGCGTGGGGGCCAGCTGGCGACGTTCGATCGCAAGCTCTCAGCGGCGGCGGTCACAAGGGGCAATTCTGCCTTGCACCTGATCACGGCAAACAGGTCGTGAGTTCGCGCCGTGCAGAGACGGGCTCCGCTAGACCGTTGCGCACCTCTGATAAAGGTGAATTCTCGACCCCATTCAGACCCAACGGCGACCTGCATGAAGGTCCGGTTGGCTAGGGCCGCCGGAATTTGGCCCATTGATCCAGCAACCCGAGCCGAACGCAGCTGTAGCACTACGACGCGTCGGTGGAGAACTTGTGTATCGTAGTCGACTTCAGCGTTTCGCCTGGCTTCAGGAACGATGATGAGACCGGCGCATTTACCAATCGCGATGCGGTACCGCAGGCACAGACGCAGCACTGGCGGCACGCCGGATTGCCTTGACGGCGGTGGCGATATCGCGAAGATGTTCTTTAAACGACTATTACCGTGAGCTCGCCCAAACCGTCGACATGGCCCTCGAGGCGGTCGCCACGCTTGACCGGACCGACACCAGCGGGTGTTCCGGTCATGATGATGTCGCCCGGGGCCAGCTGAAAGAGTCCTGAGAGATATGAGATCGCCTCCGGCACCTTCCAAATCATCTGGTTCAGATCGCCGCTCTGGCGAACCTCGCCGTTAACCTTTAACCAGATAGCGCCCGCTTCCAAATGCCCGATCTCGCTTGCCCTGACGATCGGCGATAAAGGCGCAGACTTCTCGAACGCCTTGGCGACCTCCCAAGGCCTGCCCATTTTCTTCGCCTCGTTTTGCAGATCGCGTCGCGTCATGTCCAAACCGATTGCATAGCCGTAAACGTGCGACAGCGCCTGGTCGACCGGAATATTTTCGCCGCCCTTGCCGAGACAAACGACGAGTTCGATCTCGTGATGCACGTCCGATGTCCGGCTCGGATAGGGAAATTCACCGTCGAGCACCAGATTGTCCGGGTTCTTCTGAAAAAAGAAAGGAGCTTCGCGATCAGGGTCATGGCCCATCTCTATCGCGTGATCGGCATAGTTCCGACCCACGCAGTAGACACGTCGGAGTGGAAATAAGTCCAATGTATTCCTAATCGGAAGAGCAGGCACCGCGGCAGGGTTGAAGGCGTAGGACATGGAGGAAATACCCTTTCTTTGCATAAGAGATCGAGTCAGCCGCGGGTTGCGGCGTAGAATTCGACACGACGCTCAAGCCAGGCGAAGGCCTCGGCAAGCGCGAAGGCCAGCGCGAAGAGAACGATGAGAACCGCCCAGAAGTGCTCCATGAGAAACCGCGAGCCATAAAGCTTGAACAGAGCGCCGAAACCGACGATCGATACAAGAAGCTGACCGATGATGACGCCCTTCACCGAGCGGATAACGCCGAGCCGAATTCCCGCCAGGATCTCCGGAAGCGCTGCCCAAACATAAATCTTGCGAAACGTCTGCCAACGGCCGGCGCCGAAGCTTGCCGCCATTTCAATGAGCGAAGGGGAGATCGAACGTACACCCGCCCGCGTGTCCAGCACGATGATCCAGATGGCAAAGAGGACGACGGTGAGGATGATCGTCGTCTGACCAAGGCCGAAAAGCACCATGATCACTGGGACCAGGGCTGTCAGGGGCGCCGAGAGAAACAGGTTGACCCAAGGCAGAAAGATCCGGTCGGCCACGACCGAGCTCCCCATCAGGATGCCGAGCGGCACGCCTACCAGGATCGCAATCAGGTTTCCGGCTACAAAGGCGGACGCCGTCACTGCGAAAGCTGAAAGAAACGTCTCCGTCGGCACAATCTCGAAGGCCCGCAAGACGACGCGGGAGAGCGGCGGCAGCAGGATCGTGAGCTTGAGCTGACCGACTATTTCCCAAAGGAGCGCCCAGAGGAGGAGAGAACCGGTCATGGGAATGCGATGCCCGAAGACGATCATGGCGCGCCTCACTCGAGATAGGTCTTTAGCGACTGCCAGATGGCGTCAACCGTGTCGAGATAGGCCGGGTGGCGCCGGATAGCGTCTGGATCGCCGCCACGCTCAATCGCCGGCTCGATGATCTGTGCGATCCTGCCCGGTCGCGCCGACAGGAGCACGATCCGGTCGGAGACATAGACTGCTTCCTCGATGGAATGCGTGACGAAGATAAAGGTCCTTTTCTCTCTGGCGATGAGGGTGAGAAGATCCTCCTGGAATTTTCGCCGGATCTGTTCGTCAACGGCCGAAAAGGGCTCGTCCATCAGCAGAACATCCGCGTTCACCGCCAGTGCCCGCGCCAGGCCGACGCGCTGGCGCATGCCGCCTGAAAGCTCGTGTGGATAGCGCGCTTCGAAGCCGGCGAGGCCGACCTGGGCGATATGGCTTCGGGCGATCTCCTCGCGTTCGCTTTTTGCGATACCACGCATTTCGAGCCCGAAGGCGACGTTGCGCAACACATTCGCCCAAGGCATCAAAGCGAAATCCTGGAAGACAAAGGCGCGTTCCGGCCCAGGGCCGGCCACGGGAAGATCGTTGACAAGCACTTCGCCTGAGGTTGCCGGCAGAAGCCCCGCTATGATCTTGAGCAGCGTCGTCTTTCCACACCCGGACGGCCCCAGTAGGGAAGTGAGCTGGCCACGCGGAAAGTCGACGTTGATATTCTCGAGTGCGGTGACCACGCCGGCATAGACTTTGCCGACATTGCGAACGCTGACCGCGCAGTCAGTGACCGGGGAAGGTTCGGTAAAGAACTGATGTGCCAGCGCGGTCATGAGACTGCTCGCTTTTCCGGTCTGAAGATCATGACCTCGACGCGACTGAGCACCTCGATGAAGAGTACGGAGAACGCCATGATGGAAAGAATCGCGGCATACATCGTCGGATAATCAGCAATGGAGCGGCTATAGGTGATCAGGTCGCCGACGCCAGTCGGCGTGATCAGTAGCTCGGCCAGTACGGCACCGATGAAGCCCGATGCGCAGCCAAGACGCAGGCCCGCGAAAATAACGGGGCTTGCCGCCGGCAGAATGATCCGGATGATTACCTTACGCCGGGTTGCCAGAAAGGATTCGCCCATCTCAATGAGAGATTTCGGGGTATGGCGGACCGCGGCAAATGAATTCAGCACGATGACCGGCATCGCCATTATACAAACGACGATCGTCTTCGACGTAAGGCCGATGCCGTAGGCGAAGACGATCAGGGGGATAAGGGCAGCCAGCGGGGCCGACTGCGCCACAATGAAAATCGGCGACGCGAGCCATTCGGTCTTCGTACTGAGGCCCATTGCGACACCGATACCCACGCCGAGGACCATCGAGACGACGAGCCCAAGCGCAAGCGGCTGAAGCGTCACGGCGAACGCCCCGGCGAGCGAACCGTCCGCGCTTATCGACCACAAGGCGCCCATCGTTTCGCCAAAAGTCGGAAAGGCAGGACTGATCGGAACCAGCCCAGCCCATTCCCAGGCGCCGCAGAGAGCGGCCGCCGAGAGGAAGTTCAGCGTGAAGTGATGTGTGGCGAAGGAAGCGAGCGCGTTTGGGCGTTTCTCTCGCAGAGCTTTCCCCGAGCCCTGAAAGGGAAAGACGCGGGAGAAACGATAGCCCTGATGCGCCGCCTCGATCCCCGCGCGATGCTCAGCCACCGATCTTCGCCTTTGCCGCTTTAATCGGGCCGAAGTCCCAGAATTCCTCAATCTTCAGATTTTCGGCCGGTCCTTCGAGTTGTCCCGAGGAGGTGTAAAAGGCAAAGTCATCCTTGGCGATCTTCTCGCTTGCTCCCTCCGGATTCCAAAGTCCCGCTTCGACCCCCTCCTTGTAGTAGCTGTCGACCTCGGCAAGCACCTCGGCCGGCTGATCGGAGAGGAGCTTTCTAGCCGCCCTTTCCTTTTCGACGACGGTTGGATCCGCATTCATTTCCCGCCAGAGCGTAAGAAGCTCTTGCGTCAGGATGGTCGCTGCCTCTGAATGATCCTTTATCCAATTCGCGTTCGCGAACAGGATTTCGTCGGAGACCTTCTCCTCAATGCCGGGAAGGACGTGGAAGTTGTCGGGCGCCTGCTTGAGAAGCAGGTTCTTGTTCGACAGATCGACGATCGTCGCCTTGATGGTTCCGTTCAGCATGGCGACGACCCGGTTTTCCGACCCCGGCACATACGAGCGCTGCCCGAATGTGATCCCCTCCCTCGCCGCGATCACGTTTCCATAAGCTTCGGTGGCTGTTCCGCGAGCGTGAAAGGTGAAGGGTTCGCCGTCAAGATCCTTCCAGGTCTTGTACTCGGTCGAGACTACGGGGAAGAAGACGAGAGTAGAAACCTGGAAGATATTCCGCAACGGCACCTTCGTCTTCTGAATGATGGAATAGGGCGTGCCGATGCCGACATCCGCCTGACCGCCGACGATCGCCTGGATCGCCAATTCCTCTTCTGCAAAGGACGTCAGTTCGTAGTCTAGTCCCTTTTCCTTGGCACGCTCGAGCGCGATGAGGAAGGCGAGAGTCTCGACTGAAACAACGTCACCCAGGGCGACGCGAAGCCTTTCCTGCGCCGCGGCAGTCTCAAGGCCGCCGAGGCTGATCACCGTGACAGCGCCGGCAACGACGGCGCCCGCTATCCTGCTCCACAGTGTCATCGGTTTCCTCCCTTTCATTTCATTTTCAGCACTGTGTTCCCAACACACCTCAGTGTCAACCAATCCGTTGCCAATGCACGATTGGTCAGGATATAAGAGAGCATTGATCAGGATGAAAGCTGGATTTACATGACAGCGTTTACCGAGGACAGACTGCAATTCGCGACCGCGGTCGAAGCCGATCTCGGCGGCGGGCAAAGCGCGCTCGTGCAGCTTCGCGCATACTTGGCGCAAGGGAAGTTTCCGCCCGCAACGCGTCTTCCGCCGGAGCGCGAATTGGCCGATATTCTGGGCGTTTCGCGTGGCGACCTGCGCAAGGCGCTTGCAGTCCTGGAAGACCAGGGCGAACTATGGCGTCATGTCGGCAAGGGCACCTTCATCGGGGCCCGCCCGACGGGTGACTTGTCATCGGTGGCCAACATCGCCAACCAGACGAGCCCCGCCGAGGTGATGCATGCCCGCCTTGTCATCGAACCAGAGCTGGCCCGGGAGGCGGCGCTTCACGCCACAGCGGAAGACGTGCGAGCCCTAAGGCATTGCGCATCAAGTGCCCGCATGGCGGAGACATGGCGGCAGTATGAGAATTGGGACAACCGGCTCCATCGGGCCATCGCCCAAGCATCGAGAAACGCCCTGCTCCTGGCCGTCTTCGACACGATTAACGCCGTGCGCCGGACGGTGGTATGGGGCCGGCTTCGGGACGATCTGCCACGCCCCCCCGCCGATCACCACAGCTTTGCCGATCACGATGCCATCGTGGATGCGATCGAGGAGCGTAATCTTAGTGCCGCCGCAAATGGCATGCGCCTCCATCTGCAGCGCGTCCAGGCGCGGCTGCTTGGCCGCCGTGACATCGCTGAGTAGCTTGGCGCGGCCCAGCGCCCTGACCAGCCCATGCGCAAGTGCGGATCAGATCCAGTAAATGTCGGTTCGGTGAAAGCCCGGTTTTATCGGGCTCGCCACCCTTACGCAAGGCCTTCCCGCTGAGATCATCCGCACCCTGTCGCCTGGCAGACGCTCGGCTGAATGGCAAAAAGCGAGCGTTTCGGCCAGACGCCAGGAACGCATTCGAATTCCAGTCCAGAAACCAATCGCCAAAGCCCACTGGCCGAGGCTTACGGTAAACTGCAGCCTGGACGACACAGTCACATTACAGCGCCGCGCGTCCAATCGGACGCGTAAAGGTCGCTGTAGCACTTCGAATTGCTGCATGATTTTGTCCTTCAATCGATTCCGATTTAAGGAATCATGCAGTAGCTAATCACCCCATTCGCTCCGACGCATAACTTCCCGGGCTCGGCGGGAAGACGACGACGCGGTTGCCGTTGATGAAGCAGCGGTGGTGGATATGGGCGTGCACGGCGCGGGCGAGCACCTGGCTTTCGACGTCGCGACCGATCGAGACATAGTCCTCGGCCGACTGCGCATGGGTGATGCGGGCGATGTCCTGCTCGATGATCGGACCCTCGTCGAGATCGGCGGTGACGTAATGCGCCGTCGCGCCGATCAGCTTCACGCCGCGCTCATAGGCCTGCTTGTAGGGGTTGGCGCCCTTGAAGCTCGGCAGGAACGAGTGATGGATGTTGATGATCTTCCCCGACATCTTCTTGCAGAGCGCATCCGACAACACCTGCATATAGCGGGCAAGCACGATCAGCTCGGCGCCGGTCTGCTCGACGATTTCCATCAGCTGGGCTTCGGCCTTCGGTTTGTTTTCCTTCGTCACCTTGATGCAGTGGAAGGGGATGTCGTGATTGACGACGACCTTCTGGTAGTCGAAGTGGTTGGAGACGACGCCGACGATGTCGATCGGCAGTGCGCCGATCTTCCAGCGGTAGAGCAGGTCGTTGAGGCAATGGCCGAAACGCGACACCATCAGCAGCACCTTCATGCGCTCGTCGGAATCGCCGATCTCTGCCGTCATCTCGAAGCGCTTGGCGACCGGTTCGAAGCCTTCCCGCAATTCGTCAAGCTTCACGCCTTCCTCGCTGATGAAAACCAACCGCATGAAGAACAGGCCTGTTTCGAGATCGTCGAACTGCGAGCTGTCGGTGATGTTGCAGCCCTTTTCGGCGAGAAAACCCGAGACTGCCGCGATGATGCCGGTCGTCGACCTGCAGGTTATTGTAAGAATGTGCGATTTCACGACTATCTTCCTTGGGACGTCATTGTCGGCCGATGTGCTAAACTGCGACGACGGCAACGCAGTCGCCCTGCTTGACCAGACCTGGAAAGTGCCGGGCGGCCAGCAGCCCGTCCATTTTCGCCTTTATCGCGACAGGGTCGGCGCCGGTGCGTCCGATGGGGTAAATGCGGGCGACCGCGTCGCCCTTGCGCACCTTCTCCCCCAGATCGACCAGTGGCTCGATCAGGCCTCCATCTTCCGCGAACAGGAAGCAGTCCCCGTCCGGCATGTCGAGCCATTCGGTCCCCGAGATCTCGACTGCACCTTTCAGGATACCGGCGGCGCGAAGCACATTCCTCACACCGCGTTTGGCGATGCCGGCGCTCCTGGCGGTTGCCGTTCCGCCGCCGCCAAGCTCGGTAGTGATGAACACCTTCCCCATCTCCTCGGCCGCGGTATCGTACATTCCGACCGCATCGATCTCCAGCATCTTCATCGACCAGGGCGCGCCGAACGCCTTAACCAGTTCGAAGGCCCTTGCCTCCTGCTCCTTGTCGGGCAGGATGTGCGCCGCGCAGAACGGCAGGAAATCAAGCGTCTTTCCACCCGAGTGGAAGTCTAGGACAATGTCCGCGAGCGGCAGGAGCTCTCGCTGGAAATAGTCGGCGATCTTCTGCGTCACGGTACCGTCCGGCCTTCCTGGAAAGCTGCGGTTCATGTTGCCCTTGTCGATCGGCGACGTGCGGGTGCCGGCAGCGAAGGCGGGATAGTTCATGGCAGGTACGATGATCACCCGCCCCCTCACCTCATTCAGCTCCAATGTCCGGGCGAGATCGAAGAGCGCGATCGGCCCTTCATACTCGTCGCCGTGGTTGCCGCCCGTGAGAAGGGCCGTGGGCCCGTCCCCATTCCTGATGACGGTGATCGGGATCATCACCGATCCCCAGGCGGAGTCATCACGGCTGTAGGGCAACCGCAGGAAGCCGTGCTGGACGCCGTTTGCCGAAAAATCGACGCTTGCTGAGATCGGCGATGGCCGCAATATCGTCTCGGTCATTTGATGCTAGTCCTTGATAAAGAGCTGGCGCGGCACGTTGGCGAAGCACTCGACACCCGTCTCGGTGATGACGATGCTTTCCGTGGTCTCGAAGCCCATGTCCTCGAGCCAAAGCCCCGTCATGAAATGGAAGGTCATGCCCGGCTTGAGTTCCGTCCTGTCGCCGGGACGCAGGCTCATCGTGCGCTCACCCCAGTCAGGCGGATAGGAAAGCCCGATCGGATAGCCGGTGCGGTTGTCCTTGACGATGCCGTATTTCTTCAGGACCGCGAAGAAGGCGTTGGCTATGTCCTCGCAAGTGTTTCCCGGCCTGGCGACGGCAAGTCCCGCCTCCATTCCTTCGAGGGTCGCCTTTTCCGCGTCGAGAAAGGCCTTGGTCGGCTTGCCAAGGAAGACGGTGCGTGACAGTGGCACATGGTAACGATTGTAGCAGCCGGCGATCTCGAAGAAGGTCCCCTCTCCCGCCTTCATGGGCTTGTCGTCCCAGGTAAGATGCGGTGCGGTCGCGTCACGGCCCGAGGGCAGCAGCGGCACAATTGCCGGATAATCGCCGCCGATACCGTCAACTCCGCGCGTGCCGGCGTCGTAGATCTCCGCGACGAGATCGCATTTGCGCATGCCAACCTCGATCTTGTCGAAGATCCGCCGATGCATGCCCTCGACGATGCGGGCCGCATTGCGCATGTACTTGATCTCGGTCTCGCTCTTGACCGCGCGCTGCCAGTTGACGAGCGCCGTCGCGTCGACGAAGCGAGCATTCGGCAGGTGCTTTTGCAGCGAGCCGAAGGCTGCGGCGGAGAACCAGTAGTTGTCCATCTCGACGCCGATCCGCAGTGACCCCCAGCCGCGATCGGCAAGGATGCCGGAGAGGTAATCCATCGGATGGCGCTCGGTGGACTGCACGTAATGGTCGGGATAGCCGATGATGTTCTCGTGCTTCAGATAGGCGGTCAGCTTCGCACCGTTGGCGTCCTGACCGCGGCCAAACCAGATCGGTTCGCCCGTGGGCGGTACGATCACGGCCTGGTGCACGTAGAAGGACCAGCCGTCATAGCCCGTCAGCCAGGCCATGTTCGATGGATCACTGACGATCAGCAGATCGATGCCCTTCGCCTCCATCGACTGGTGCGTTTTCAGCAGTCTTGTTTGGTATTCCGCCAACGAGAATTTGAGATTGGGTTGCGTCATCGTCGTTTCCTCTATTTCCCCCCGACCTAGCTCTCGAACGCTGTCCCGGCATCCGCCGCATTGGCCCGCGTGAAAGCGAGAGTGGCGATTGCCGTATCCTGAATGCCCGTGCCGGTGAGGTCCGCGATGGTGATCTGATCGGCATCGGTGCGTCCGGGTCTCTTCCCGGCGATGATCTGCCCCAGCTCCGGGAGGTCATTTCCAGCCCCGACGACACCAGCCTCGATGGCGTGGTGCAGTTCGCCGAGCCGGCGCGTTTGCGCGAGACTGTCGGCCACATAGAGGTCCGCGCGGCCAATGACGGCGGGCTCGATCTCGTTTTTGTGCTCGGCGTCCGAGCCCATCGCCGTGATGTGCTGTCCCTTCTCTAGCCATTCCGCTTTCAATATAGGCGTGGCCGAGGGCGTCGTCGTGATGACGACGTGGGCGCCGGAGACAGCCGCCTTGGCGTCTGAAACGGCGGTCACGGGGATCCCGAGCTTTGCGGCAAGCTCCTCCGCCGCGGCCTTGGCCTTGGCATGATCCCGCGCCCAGATGCGCGCTTCGCGGATCGGCCGCACCAGCGCGAGCGCCTGAAGCTGCAGCTTTGCCTGCATTCCGGCCCCCAGAACCGCGGCAACGCTGGCATCCTCCCGGGCAAGATGCCTGGCGGCAACCGCTCCGGCGGCGGCGGTGCGGACATCCGTCAGGTAGCCGTTATCGAGCAACAGCGCCTCAACGAGGCCGGTGCGGCTGGAGAGGAGCACCATCATTCCGTTGGTGCTCGGCAAGCCGATCTTCGGATTGTCGAAGAAGCCAGGGCTGATCTTGATCGCAAAGCCTTCGATACCGGGAACGTAGGCCGTCTTGACATCGACCTCGCCGCGATACTCTGGAATATCCAGCCGCAGGATGGGCGGCATCGCCACGGCCTTGGTAGCCAAGGCATGGAAAGCGCCCTCGACGCAATCGATCGCTTCGAGATCGAGCGATACGACCGCCCTCAGATCGGCCTCTGTGAGGATCGTCATTTGTCTCATGCTCTATCCTCCCAAAGGGGATCCGTTTCGCCGTTTATCACGCGCCGGTGCAGCCCCATGTCGATGTTGCGTCCTGAAAGGATCAGTGCGACAGGTCCGCCAATGTCCCTGATCTTGCCCGCCAAAAGCGCCGCAAAGCCGACGGCCCCTGCCCCCTCGACAATCTCGCGTTCCTGTTCGTAGGTGTGACGAATGCCGGCGGCGATCTCTTCTTCGGAAAGCAGCACGACGTCATCGAGGAGATCGCGGCACATGGCGAAGGTGACCCGGTTGTCGAGTCCGATCCCCCCGCCGAGCGAGTCCGCAAGACTTGCCTCTTCCTCGACTTGCACGGGCCGGCCGGCGTCGAGGCTCGCCTTCATCGCCGCCCCCCGCTCCATCGTCAGCCCGATCACGCGCGCCTGCGGCCGACGCGCTTTGACCGCGGCGGCGACGCCCGCCGCAAGCCCGCCGCCCGATAGCGGCACCAGCACCGTGGACACGTCCGGCATGTCCTCGACAATCTCCAGCCCCAAGGTACCTTGGCCTGCAACGATCGCCGGATGGTCGAAAGGCGGCACCATCATCAGTCCTTCATCGCTCACCAGACGGTCGACCTCCTGCTGGGCCTCGTCTTGCGATCTGCCGACGATCCTCACATACGCTCCAAGGCGTCGGATTTCCGAGACCTTGTTCTCCGGTACCAGCCGCGACATGCAAATCGTCGCGCTCGATCCTTCGGCCTTCGCCGCATGGGCAAGCGCCCGGCCGTGATTGCCCGTTGAGGCCGCCACGACGCCGCGGGCCCGCTGTTTCGGGCTGAGCGACAGGACGGCGTTGGTAGCGCCGCGCAGCTTGAAGCTGCCGGTCGTCTGGTGGTGTTCGAGCTTCAGGCCGACAGGCACGCCGCAGCGCTCGGAAAGGGACGCGGAAAGGACAAACGGGGTGCGCAGGACCCTTCCAGCGATCCGTTGGCGGGCAGCCAGGAAAGTGTCGAGCTCCATCACTGGCATTCCTCCAGCCATTCGGCGATGCTTCTTGCGAAGCTTCGTGGCACGACAAATTCGCCATCGCACTCCGAGGAACGCGTGAACATGACCGGGATGCGGTGCAGCGAGGAAAAGGTCGCAACGCCCAGTGTGCGGTCCCAGTCAATCGCCAGACACTTGGAGACGACATCGCGCAGATCGGGCGTCGAGACCTCGATGCGTATCCGCCCTTCGCTGAGGTCGAGTCTGCAGCCCAATTCGGGCGGAATGCCGGAAGCGATCGTCGCCGAGCGCTCTGACGGGAAAATCCAGAAGCGCCGTGGCCCGGCGCGCACGACCCTCAGGCCATCGCGACCGGCAATCTCCCCGACCTGGGTCGGCAGAGCGCCACCGATCTCGCCGGCAAGCGCCGACTCGAACGCCGCAAGTGCGCCTTCCCAGGCATCACATTGAATGAGCGGGCATGGCAGTTGCTTCAGCACCATGCGCTTGGCGGATGACGTCTCAACCATGCATGCGTTCTCCGGCGGGATCG
The DNA here is from genome assembly GCF_020193655.1 of Ensifer sp. IC3342. Taxonomy (GTDB): domain Bacteria; phylum Pseudomonadota; class Alphaproteobacteria; order Rhizobiales; family Rhizobiaceae; genus Sinorhizobium. The sequence goes on along the minus strand of NZ_JADYVE010000011.1, from coordinate 82,833 downwards.
AGGAAGACGGGCGAAACGACGCGCGCCCGGACGACCTCATTTTTCATGGGATAGGAGGCAATCACCTCGTCGCCTTTGAAGTCCGCGGCGAGGAGACCGAGGCCGATGTAGCAGTCCAGCTCCGGACTGTAGGTGATCGACGTCATGCGGCCGCGGCCGTGGCCTTGCAGCGGCTCGCCGGGTGCAAAAAGAAGCGCGCCACCGCGAAGCCGTTTGCCGGGGTCGATGCATTTCAGGCCGACCAGGCGCTGGCGATTTGCAGCCTGAAAAGCCTCACGATGGCTGAGGGCCTCTCCGACATAGCCGCTTCGCTTGGCGACCATCCGCCCCATACGGAGGTCAGAGAGTGTCGTTCTGCCGTCGATTTCAGGGCCGGCTACGTGGCCCTTTTCGATGCGCAGCGCCCCAAGCGCCTCGACGCCGTAAGGTTTCAGGCCGTAGGCGGCGCCGACGTCGATGAGGTGCCGCCAGGCGGCTTCTCCGTTCGAGGCTCCGACATAGATCTCGTAGGCGCGCTCGCCGGAGTAGCTGAGGCGTATGATCTTAAGCGGACTGTCGTTGAAGGTTCCTCCGGCGAGCCCCATGTGCGGCAGCGCCTCGTTGGAGAAATCGATGTCCGGAAACGCCGCCGAGAGAATCTTTCCACTCTCAGGCCCCGCGACCGACATACCTGCCCATTCGTCGCTGACCGACGACACGGAGACGCGCAGATCGGGCCACGCTGTGTCCAGAAGAAATTCAAGCCAGGAAAGCACGTCGGCCGCCTTGGCAGTCGACGTCGTCATGAAGAAGCGGTTTTGCTCCAGGCGCGTCGTTGTTCCATCGTCGAAAACGATGCCATCGTCGCGCAGCATGACGCCGTAGCGCGCCCGCCCGACTTTGATGCTGGCGAAGCCATTGGCGTAGACCCGGTCGAGAAAGGCCGCTGCGTCCGGTCCCTGAATGTCGATCTTGCCGAGCGTCGAGATGTCCATGATCCCCGCCGTGGATCGCACGAGCCGCATTTCATTGACGTAAGCCGTATTCACATCCCTGCCGGATGCCTCGAAGAACCACGGCCGCATCCAGAGCCCGACCTCGAGCATTTGCGCGCCATTCGCGGTGTGCCAGTCGTGGATCGGTGTGAGACGGTAGGGACGGAAGTGATGACCCGTCGCACGTCCGGCAACGGCCCCGATCGCCACCGGCGTGTAGGGCGGGCGGAACGTGGTCGTTCCGGCCTCCGGGATCGAAATCCCGCGCAGTTTGGCCATCACCTTCAAGGCGTTGATATTGCTTGTCTTGCCCTGGTCCGTTCCCATCCCAAGCGTCGTATAGCGCTTGAGGTGCTCGACCGACTCGTAGCCTTCCCGCTGGGCGAGCTGGATATCGTCGAGCGTCACGTCCATCTGGAAATCGACGAATGCCTTTCGCTGACCGAAGATCGGCTTGTAGACGGTCGTCGGGCCGGCCGTTTCCTCAATCTCCAACACGGGCGCTTCGGCGACCCTCTCCACCTTTCCAGCGACGGCGGCCGCGGCGCGGCCTGCGCTGACACCCTCGGCGATCGCCTCCGAGACGCTCAAGCTTCCGCCCGCCGCGCCCGCAACGAACTGGGTTTCGGGGAGCTGCCCCGGAACGAAGGCGTCGATGTCTGCCCGATAGACAGGCTTCACTCCCTGGTGCGACGTCAAATGCACCACCGGAGACCAGCCGGCAGACATGCCGACCAGATCGCAGCTGACGCCAATGGTGCCCGTCTTTCCTGCGAGAACGACGCCGGTCACCGCATATTTGCCTTTCACGTCCGTCACATTCGTCGCGAGATGAACCTCCGCGCCCATTTGCTTTGCCTTCGCCAGCAGCGTCGGCTCCGCGAGCGGCCTTGCGTCGGCGATCACGACGCGTGCACCGTGAGCCAGGAGATCGAAAGCGGTGAGATAGGCGCTGTCGTCGGCGGTCGCGATCACGACATTCCTACCGGGCAGAACCGAGTAGCGATTGACATACGCCCTGATCGCCGAGTTCAGCATGACGCCGGGCCGGTCATTGTTCGGGAAGACCATCGGCCGCTCGATCGCGCCGGTCGCGAACACGATGCTTCGGGCGTGCAGCAACGTGCAGGTTTTCCGTGCTGCATTCATCACGAGACCAGCGAAGGGATCCGCATCCTCGATCAGCGCGAGCGTATTCCCGTCATAGAGTCCGAAGGCGGTCGTGCGGCGCATGATGCGCACGTTCGCCATCTCCTCAAGCTCTGTCCGCATCGTGTGCAGCCATGTCGCTCCGCCAGGCTCGGAAAGCAGGCGGCCGCCGATTTCGAAGTCCTGCTCGATCAGCAACACACGCGCTCCGGCTTGCGCGGCGGCCCGGGCGGCGGAAAGTCCGGCCGCCCCACTGCCGACGACCGCCACGTCCGTGAAATCATCACGGGAGTCGTACACATCTGGGTCCGGCATCATTGTCGCCTTGCCGAGTCCGGCAGCCTTGCGGATGAAATGCTCATAGAACATCCAGGCCCGGCGGCTCGGCCCCATGAAGGTCTTGTAGTAGAACCCCGAGGAAAGAAGCGGGCTGAACAGGCTGTTGATGCTCTGGACATCGAAACGCAACGACGGCCAGTTGTTCTGACTTGCCGCCTCCAGGCCGGATGTCAGTTCAAGCATCGTAGCTGGCAGGTTCGGCTCCCGGCGCGCGCCCGTGCCGACAGTTACCAGCGCGTTCGGCTCTTCGGCACCGGCGGAAAGGATGCCGCGGGGGCGATGGTACTTAAAGCTCCTGCCGACCAGCGAGACCCCGCTCGCGAGCAGGGCGGAAGCGAGCGTGTCCCCCTTGAATCCCGTGTACTGACGGCCATCGCACATAAACTTGAGGACTTGCGAGCGGTCCAGATATCCGCCTGACGCAAGACGCTTTTCGGTTGAAGTCATGCCCGTTGCCTTCTTGAAAAACTGACCGAATGGATCGAATGCGTGACCGTGTCGCGCTCGACGACGAGCCATTGGCGGCAGCCGAGAACGTGCTGCCAATATTCCCGATGCAGCCCCTTGGGATTGGCCCGCAAGTAGACGTAGCGGTACCAGGCATCGAGATCCGGATTGTCGTGCGCGGGCCGCTCGACGGTCGCATCGCCGCCGTAACGGAATTCGCTATGGTCACGCACGCCGCAGCAGGGGCAGTCGATACGAAGCATCTCGCTCTCCTATTGAAGCCAGGCGAAGGGGCCGGCACCCGCTTCGTCGATCATGTGCCCGCTGCGGAAGCGCCCCAGCCCGTAGCCGCGGATAAGGGCAGGCGTCTCGCCGGTCGCCAGCATCTCGGCGAAGCACCAGCCGGATGCGGGCGTCGCCTTGAACCCGCCGTAGCACCAGCCGCCGTTCAGATAGAGACCATCGACAGGAGTCAGCGAAATGATCGGGCTTGCGTCCGGCGTCATGTCCATGATGCCGCCCCAATGGCGCAGCAGGCGCAGGCGCGAGATGTTCGGCATCAGCGCAATCGCTGCTTCGCAGACCTCGCGCAGCACGCCGGTGTTGCCGCGCTGGGAGTAAGAGTTGTAGCCGTCGAGATTGCCGCCAAAGACAAGGCCGCCCTTGTCCGACTGGCTGAGGTAGAAGTGGTCCGCCCCGTAGGCAACGACATGGTCGACCAAAGGCTTGACCGGCTCCGTCACGAAGGCCTGGAGCAGATGGCTCTCGATCGGGAGCTCCAGTCCGGCCTTCTGGGCCAGGACGGAGGTGTGGCCGGCCACCGCAAGACCGACCCGGCCGGCACCGATGCGGCCGCGAGTGGTTTCGACGCCGACGATCCGATCATCCTGCCGGACAAAGTCCGTAACTTCGCAGCCCTCGATGATGTCGACACCGTGACCGCTCGCCGCGCGCGCATAGCCCCATGCGACCGCATCATGGCGGGCGGTGCCGGCGCGCCCCTGGAAGATCGCCCCATGGATCGGAAACCGAGCGGTGTCGGAGAAGTCGAGATAGGGCACAAGCTTGCGCACGGCGTCCCGGTCGAGAATCTCCGCATCGATGCCGTTTGAGCGCATGACATTGGCGCGGTGGCTGAACGTGTCGAGCTGATCCGCCGAATGTGCCGTCACGAGCTGGCCGCGTTGCGAGAACATGACGTTGAAGTTCAGGGCGGCCGACATTCCCTCCCAGAGCTTCATGGAGAACTCGTAGAACTGGGTATTGCCGTCCAGCAGATAGTTCGACCGGATGACCGTGGTGTTCCGGCCCACATTGCCGCCGCCGATATAGCCCTTCTCCAGCACCGCCACGTTGCGGATGCCGTGGTTCTCGGCGAGATAGAACGCGGTTGCGAGGCCGTGCCCGCCGCCGCCGATGATGACGACGTCATAGGAGGCCTTCGGAGTGGCGGCGCGCCATGCGCGTTGCCATCCTCGGTTGCCTGTGGCTGCGTGGCGCAGCAGCGAGAAGACCGAATAACGGCTCATGACAAAGTCCTATCGAACGATCGGGCCGAGCGGCGTTCGCGTCAGCACCTCGGGTCCGGTCTCCGTCAACAACACGGTGTTGGAAACGAAATCGTCGCCCTTGCCGGTCCCCATAAGCCAGGAAAGGATGTGGAAGCTCATCCCCGTGCGGATATCGAGATCGGAATCGTGCCTGAGACCAGTCACCGTATTTCCACCAGTCCACGACGGGGGCTGGCCGACGCCCACGCAGTAGCCGCAGTGATGGCGGCGGTAATGGGAAAGTCCCGCGTCATCCACGACAGCCTGCCAGGCGGCGTAGACCTCACGGGCGCGCGCGCCGGGCCTCAGCGCCCCGACCACCGCATTGAAGGCCGCAGCCGTCACTTCCGCCATGCGCGCATCGGCGTCGCTGATGCCTCCAAGCCGGATCAGGCGTCCCAGAGGCGCGTGATAGCGCGAGATGCATCCGGAAAGCTCGATGAAGACCGGTTCCCCCTGGCGGTAGTTTCCAGATCCCCATGTCGTGTGCTCCTCGCCAAGCCGGGAGGCCGGACGGATGAAGGGGCCGAAGCCCGGCACATGCCCCCCCGCGCGGGTCATCGCGGCGATGCACTCCGCAGCAACGTCGCGCTCGCGTGCACCGTCCGCGATCGCCTCGATGGCGGCGCTCGCTGCCGCGTCGGTGACCGCAGCGGCCCGCCGCATGAGAACTTGCTCCTCGGCACTCTTTACCAATCTCAGGTGGTCCACCAGGTTGGAGACATCGCTCCACTCGGCCGACACCAGCGATTCCAGCCGCCGTGCAAGCCCATGGCTCAGCCCGGAGGTCCATTGCTCGAGCCCGAGCCGCTTTCCGGCAAAACCCCGGTCGTTGAGAATGCGCGACGCGAGGTCGGCTGCGGTTTCGCTGTCGCTGTGGCCGCGGAACTCGGCTGCGCGGACATGATTTTCGATCGTCACCCGCTCCATCGCACGCGTGACGAGGGTGGGTACGCCCCGGACCGGAACGATGAGAAGGTGGGGCGCGAAATAGCCCCAATGATCGAGGCCCGTCAGGTAAAAGATGTTTTCCGGCGATGCGAAGACCGCTGCATCGAGCCCGCGATCGACGAGCCCGGCTCTTACAGCATCAAGACGGCGCGCGATCTCGCCATCGGTAAAAGGATTACCGTCCATGGTTTCTCTCTTGTCTTCCGCGCTCAGTCGGCGGCGCTTCGAATGGATATCAATGGGCGTCTATTCGACGACGATCAGCTCCCGGGGCGACGCGCAAAGCTTCTCCCCGCCCCGGTCCGTGACGACGAAGGACTCGGATATCGCCAGGCCGAAATCGCCAAGCCAGACGCCCGCCATCATGTGAAAGCACATGCCCGGCTGTAACTCGGTCCGGTCGCCCGGCCGGAGACTGACCGTGCGCTCGCCCCAGTCCGGCGGATAGGCCAAGCCGATCGGATAACCGACGCGGCTTTCCTTCTTCAGTCCCCGGCTGCGCAGAAGCGCCTGCCATGCGGCCTCGACCTCCTCGGCGGTGTTGCCGGAACGCGCCTTTTCGAGCCCGGCGTCCACACCGTCGACGATGGCCTGGGCGATATCAATGTAGGTCTGCGGCGGCCGGCCGAAGTGCACAGTGCGGGTAAGCGCCGCATGGTAACGTCGCCTGACCCCGGCGATTTCAAGGATCGCGAGGCCGGACTGCGGCAGAGGATCCTCGGTCCAGGTCAGATGCGGCGTGGCAGTGCCTTCGCCGACGGGCATCAGTGGGCAGATGGCGGCATAATCGCCGCCGAGACCCCCCACGCCCATGATCTGGGCGTGATAGAGCTCGGCGATGACTTCGTTCTGCGGCACCCCGGGGCTCATCTTGGCGATGGCCCGCTCCATCGCATGGGAGCAAATGGCGCCGGCCTCACGCATCAGGGCCAGTTCGGGCTCGGATTTGATCAGGCGCGCCCAATTGACCAGGTCGCCATTGTTGGAAAAGCTGGCGTCTGGAAGCCCTTTGACGAGATGGGCGTGACACCGCGCCGTGTAGTAGTGTGCGTCCATCTCCACACCGATGCGCGCCTTCCCCCAGCCACGGGCGCGTACCCGCTCGGCAAGCTCGTCGAAAGGGTGGCCTTCCGGGTTCTGCACCAGATACTCCGAGAACGGCACGACGTTGCTCTGAGGTAGGCCGGTCGTCAGAAGCGCGCTCTTCTCGTCCTGCGCCCGGCCGAACCAGATAGGCAGCTCCTCGTCCACGTGCACGAGAACACATTGCGGAACATAGAACGACCAGCCGTCGTAGCCGGTGAGCCAGCCCATGTTCGCAGGATCTTGACAAATAATGAGATCGAAGCCCGCCCGCTCCATGCGCTTCTTCACGTCACGGATCCGGCGGGAATACTCCGCCGCGGTAAAAACAGCCGACCTGCTCACGACATCTCCTCCATCGTGTACGACGCCATAGATGTGTACATCATTTTGCGCGGCACGCAACATGGTCTCGGCATATTTGAGATTTTTGCTGACCACCTTGCCAAAGCGAGAGTCAGATGTATACTTCTATTCTCTCGCGAGGCATTCATGCCGTCCGAGGCGAACACCATCTTTAAATAAAAGGGGAACCCATGTTCAAAACTCTCATTTCCCGCAGGAATGCACTGAGGGCCGCAGCCCTCACCCTCGCCGCCGTATCCTTCTCCGGCTTCGCCCATGCAGAAACAACTCTGGAGAAAGCAAAGGCTGCCGGCTATATCCGCATCGGGTTTGCTAATGAGGCACCCTTCGGATTCGCCACTCCGGACGGAAAGCTCACGGGAGAGGCCCCGGAAGTCGCCAAGGCCGTGCTCAAGAAAATGGGCATTGCCGAAGTGGACGGCGTCCTCACCGAGTTCGGTTCGCTCATTCCAGGCCTGAAGGCAGGCCGTTTCGACATCATCGCGGCGGGCATGTTCATCAATCCCAAGCGCTGCGCCGAGATCGCCTTCTCCGAGCCCTCTTATGGTATCGGGCAGGCCATGCTGGTTGCGAAGGGCAATCCCAAGGGCGTCAAAGACTATTCCACGTTCGCGTCCAACAAGGACCTGAAGCTCGCGGTGATGGCCGGTGCTGTGGAAAGTGGCTACGCTAAGGATGCCGGCGTCTCCGCCGAGCAGGTCGTCTCCCTTCCTGATCAGTCCAGCCTCGTCGCCGCTGTTCAAGCCGGCCGTGCGGATGCGGCAGCGCTTACCGCGCTCTCAATCGCCGATATGGCCAAGAAGGCGGAAGGCGTGGAGTCGACCGAACCCTTCGGCGAAGTTGCCGGAAAGTCGGTCAAGGGGCACGGCGGCTTCGGCTTCCGCAAGGAAGACACGGACCTCGTCGAGGCCTTTAACAAGGAACTCGCCGCCTTCCTGGGTACCCCGGAACACATCGCCCTCGTCGAACCGCTTGGCTTTGGCAAGGGCTATCTGCCCAACAAGACGACCGCGCAGCTCTGCGCAGGCGAGTAACGCCTTCTGGCCGGCGGCGCGAAAGCGCCGCACTTCCAATCCCTGCGTTCATGAGGGACCCAGATGTGGATTCGTATGCTCACCGCGATGCTCGCGGGAACGTTGCTGCTGATTGCCCTGCTTTCGGCCAACGCTGAATACCGGCTCTTCATGCCGGGTTTGCTCGAAGGCGCCGTGCTGACGGTAGAGATAACGCTTCTGGGAGCCGTACTCGCCGTGTTCATGGCGCTGATAGCAGCGCTCGCAAAGCTCTACGGCCCTCTGCCGATAAGGTGGCTTTCGACGACCTACATCGAAATCTTCCGCGGGACATCCGCGTTGGTGCAGCTCTTTTGGCTCTATTTCGTCCTGCCGCAATTCGGCGTCTTCCTAGACGCCTTCGTCGTGGCGGTTCTGGCGCTCGGCCTGAATATTGGAGCCTACGGAGCGGAGGTGGTCCGAGGCGCCATCGTGTCCGTGGCCCGCGGACAGTGGGAGGCTTCGATCGCGCTCAACATGTCGAAAGCGCAAATGCTGCGTCGGATCATCCTGCCGCAGGCCTTTACGGCCATGATCCCGCCCTGGGGCAACCTCTTTATCGAGCTGGTGAAGTCCACGTCGCTCGTTTCCCTGATTACGCTGGCGGACCTCACTTTCAAGGCCCAGCAAATGAACCAGTCAACGCTGAAGACGGTCCCTGTGTTTACCCTCGTGCTGCTGATGTATCTGGCCATTTCTCTAACCGTCACCATTGGCATGCGCCTGCTTGAGCAGCGCGCGTCGAGGGGACTGACACGCGGAAGGGTCGCCTGATGTGGGATTGGACATTCACATTCGAGATTCTGCCGGTCCTTGCCCGGGCGGCGATCATGACGGTCGAAGCAACCGCTCTGGGTTTCGTCATAGCCGCGACACTCGGGCTCGTGCTCGCCTCCATCAGGCTGGCTTTTCCGGTTGCCGGCGTCGTGGTCACAGTGTTGGTGGAACTCATCCGGTCGACGCCCCTGCTCATCCAGATATTCTTCCTCTACTTCGTCTTGCCGAAGGCAGGAATCGTGTTGGATGCGTTCACGGCGGGCGTGGCCGCCATAGGCATTCACTACGCCGCCTATTGCTCCGAGGTTTACCGGGCCGGATTCGAGAACGTTCCGAGGGGCCAATGGGAGGCATCGATCGCTCTCAATCTGTCCCCGTGGAACACTTTCAAGGATATAATCCTGCCTCAGGCTCTGCCTCCCGTCGTTCCTGCGCTCGGAAACTATCTGATCGCGCTATTCAAGGAGACGCCCTTGCTCTCGGCCATTGCGGTCCTCGAGCTCATGCAGACCGCAAAGAACATCGGATCCGAAACCTTCCGCTATACCGAGCCCGTCACGCTCGTCGGGGTGTTCTTCCTGGTTATGAGTCTCGTTTCAGCGGGCATCATCCGGATGCTCGAATCCTGGTTGCAGCGGAGATAAAAGATGAACGACATGCCAATGGTTCGTTTCGAGAACGTTTCAAAACGCTACGGCGCGCTCACCGTTCTCGACAATCTCAACCTCGATATCGGCCGTGGCGAGAAGGTGTCCATCATCGGCCCCTCGGGCTCCGGCAAGACGACCGTGCTGCGCATGCTCATGACGCTGGAGGCCATCAATGACGGTGTCCTCTGGGTCGATGGAGAGCCGATGACGCATATGATGCAGAACGGCAAGCTTGTGCCCGCGACCACCAAGCACATACGCCGGATCCGCGCGAAAATCGGCATGGTATTCCAATCCTTCAACCTGTTCCCGCACATGACGGCGATGGGAAACTGCATCGAAGCTCCGATAACCGTGCTCGGATTGAAGCGCTCGGAGGCTGAGGAACGCGCCGCGGAGCTCCTCGACATGGTCGGCCTGTCGGCCAAGAAGGATCACTACCCCTCGCAGCTGTCAGGCGGCCAGCAGCAGCGTGTGGCAATCGCGCGGGCGCTTGCAATGCGGCCGAAGATCATGCTGTTCGACGAGGTAACGTCGGCGCTCGACCCGGAACTTGTGGGCGAAGTTCTGCAGGTTATAAGGAAGATCGGCCGCGAACACGACCTGACCATGCTCATGGTTACCCACCAGATGGGTTTCGCCAAGGAGTTTTCGGACAGGGTGTGCTTCTTCTACCAAGGTAAGATTTGCGAGCAGGGCTCCCCTGCGGAAATCTTTGGAAACCCCAAGAACGAAAGGACAAGACAGTTTCTGAATGCTGTCTTGGAAGCAGGATAGCCTTGCAGCCTGAATTGCCCGACAATGTGGAAACCAGCGCATCCTTCCAGCCGGTATCGGTCAGAGAGAGGTTCGACCGGATATACCATACTCTCAGGGACCGCATCTGCATGCTCGAGTACGCGCCGAGCAGCCGCCTGTCCGAGGAAGAGTTGGCGAAGGAATTTTCCACCAGCCGCACGCCCGTAAGGCGTGTGCTGGCAAGGCTGGAATCCGAGGGGCTGGTGGAATCGGTGCATGGCGTCGGGACCATTGTGACCGACCCCGATATCAGCGAGTTGGTGCAGATCTATCATTTGCGCATGGAACTTGCGCTTTTGGTCGGCAAGCTTTCGCCGATCCCGCGCAGCGCCGAGGATCTGGAACGGATCAGGGCGCTGATCGCCCGCTGCGACGAGGAGATGAAAAATCCCACGCAAAAGGCCTTCCTGCACCTGAACATGGCATTCTTTACCGAAATCAGGGCATTCACAGGAAACCTGCCGCTGCGGGAGATCAGCGAGCGGCTTTACTATCAGGTCGTTCGCGTCGTGCTGAAAATGATGCCGAAACTCGGACTGGCAGAAGAATTCTCGGCCTTCCGCAGCGAGATGCAGGCTGTTCTGTCGGCCGCCGAAATCGGCGATTGGGAGGCGATCGGATACATTCGCCGGGCCCACATCTCGATGAGCTTCCACCGCATGATGGCCTATGCCGACAAGTCGGAACTGTCCGAAGAGCGTTCCAAGGCATGATCAAGCTTGACGCCATTGATTTGCGCATCCTTGAAGCGATCCAGAAGGATGGACGGATTACCAAGCTGGCGCTTGCCGAGAAGGCGGGGCTGTCGCCAACACCTTGCTGGCTCAGGCTGAGGAAACTGGAAAAGGCCGGCATAGTGACGGGTTATCACGCACGGCTCGCCATGCGCCGAGTCACTCCGGTCACGAGCGTTCTCACGGAGATCACGCTCGGCAACCACCGCCAAACCGATTTCGAACGCTTTGAACGCGTGGTCGCCTCGATCCCCGAAATCGTCGCCTGCTGGTCGGTCGGCGGAGGCGTCGACTATATTCTGAAAATCATGACACCGGACGTCGACGCCTACCAGCGACTGATCGATGGCTTGCTGAATCGCGAGTTGGGCATAGACCGCTATTTCACCTACATCGTCACCAAGACGGTCAAGGAAGAAACCCAGCTCCCCCTCACCAGCCTGCTGTCTCAAACACCATAGACAATCCGGCTCTCCAATCCCGGTTATTTAGTCCAACTCTCTGCAGCATGCGCCCGGAATAGACAACTTCTCTCCCCGTTGCGGTCCAGATTACCCGCAACAAGAGAGGAGATCGGAAATGACTGCTGTTTTCGCGCGCACGACCTTCCACGACGCATTGAACCACCTGAATGATCGGCAGCTATTACGGGAGCTCGCCTATGTTGGCGGGCGATGGGTTGCCGGGCGTGATGGGAAGGCCCTCGAGGTCTCAGACCCGGCAACGGGCGCGACGCTTGCCTGGGTCGCCTCGCTCGACGGCGCCCAGACTTCCGAAGCCGTCGATGCCGCTGCCAAGGCTTTTCCGACATGGCGTAGCATGCTGCCGCAAGCACGCGCCGCTATTCTGCGCAAATGGTACGAGCTGATGCTTGCCGCCAAGGAGGATCTCGCCCTGCTGATGACGCTGGAGCAGGGCAAACCGCTTACGGAATCCCGCGGCGAAATCGACTACGCCGCCTCCTTCATCGAGTGGTATGCCGAGGAAGGCAAGCGGCTCAACGCCGAGAGCGTGACCAGCCATCTGCCGGGCGCAGAGATGATCGTGCGTCGCGAGGCACTCGGCGTCGTCGGCATCGTTACGCCCTGGAATTTCCCCTCTGCGATGATCACCCGAAAGGCAGCCGCTGCACTTGCTGCCGGCTGCACCGTCGTTGCTCACCCCTCCTCCGAGACGCCGCTTTCCGCCCTGGCGCTTGCGGAACTCGCCGAGCGCGCCGGTCTTCCAGCCGGGGTCTTCAATGTTGTCACCGGTGATGCCGCGACCATTGTCGGCCGTCTGTGCGAGGAGCCCCGCGTCCGCGCCATGAGCTTCACTGGCTCGACCGAGATCGGCAAGCTGATCGCCCGCCAGTGCGCTCCGACGATGAAGCGGCTGGTGATGGAACTGGGCGGCCATGCGCCGCTCATCGTGTTCGCCGATGCCGACGTGGAGAAGGCTGCAGACATCGCGATCGCCGCAAAGTTCGCGACCTCCGGGCAGGACTGCCTCGCGGCGAACCGGATCTATGTCGAACGGCCGATCCTCAGAGCCTTCAACGGGGCCTTCGCGGCACGCGTTTCCCGCCTCAAAGTCGGCGCGGGGCTCGCACAAGACACGGACATCGGACCGCTCATGCATGAGCGAGCCATCGCCAAGGTCGAGGAGCAGGTCGCCGACGCGCTGAAGTGCGGCGCGAAACTCGCGATCGGCGGCAAGCGGCACGCCGCAGGACCGCTGTTCTTCCAGCCAACCGTGCTCACCGACCTACCGGACGACGCACTGATCATGCGCGAAGAGACATTCGGCCCCGTGGCCGCCGTCACCGCATTCGACAGCGAGGATGAGGTAATCGCTCGGGCGAACGACACCGAATATGGCCTCGTGGCCTACGTCGTTACCGAGAACGGTGCTCGCCAGCTGCGGCTCGCACGAGCGCTCGAGTACGGTATGGTGGCAATCAACCGGGTGAAGATCACCGGCGGACCGATCCCCTTCGGCGGATGGAAGCAGTCCGGCCTCGCACGCGAAGGCTCACGCCATGGCATAGAGGCCTTCACCGAACTCAAATATCTCTGCATCGACACCGCCGCCTGAACGGATTTGACGAAAGGAAAGACCATGCTCGATAAAAGCAACGAACTCACCGCTTGGGACCGCGACCATTTCTTCCATCCGTCCACGCATATGGGTATGCATGCGCGCGGTGAGACCCCGACACGGGTCATCGGCGGCGGTGAAGGCGTTTACATCACCGACGTTGCCGGCAAGCGCAGCCTTGATGCCTTTGCTGGCCTTTACTGCGTCAATGTCGGCTATGGCCGGCAGAAGATAGCCGAGGCGATCGGCGAACAGGCGAAGAACCTCGCCTACTATCACGCCTATGTCGGCCACGGCACCGAGGCGTCGATCCGGCTCTCCAAGATGATCATCGATCGGGCGCCGAAAGGCATGAGCCGCGTCTATTTCGGCCTCTCCGGTTCGGATGCCAACGAGACCAACATCAAGCTCATCTGGTACTACAACAACATTCTCGGCAGGCCCGAGAAGAAGAAGATTATTTCCCGTTGGCGCGGCTATCACGGTTCAGGCGTTATGACCGGCTCGCTGACCGGCCTGCATCTTTTCCACAATGCCTTCGATCTGCCGCGCGCACCGATCCTGCACACCGAGGCGCCCTATTATTTCCGCCGTCCGGACCGCTCGATGAACGAAGAGCAGTTCTCGCAATATTGCGCCGACAAGCTGGAGGAAATGATTCTCGCGGAAGGGCCGGATACGATCGCGGCCTTCATCGGTGAGCCGATCCTTGGTACGGGCGGCATCGTGCCGCCACCGAAGGGCTACTGGCAGAAGATCCAGGCGGTGCTTGAGAAATACGATATCCTGCTCGTCGCCGACGAGGTCGTCACGGGCTTCGGACGTCTCGGCACCATGTTCGGCTCCGATCACTACGGTATCAAGCCGGACCTCGTCACCATCGCCAAGGGCCTGACCTCGGCCTATGCGCCGCTTTCCGGCAGCATCGTTTCGGAAAAGATGTGGCAGGTGCTGGTGCAGGGATCGGACGAACTGGGCCCGATCGGCCATGGCTGGACCTATTCCGCCCACCCGATCTGCGCTGCTGCGGGTATCGCCAATCTCGAATTGATCGATGAGCTCGGTGTTGTCGAGAACGCCGGCTCGACCGGAGCATATTTCCGGTCCGAGCTTGCAAAGGCGCTCTCCGAGCACAGGCACGTCGGCGAAGTGCGCGGAGATGGTCTGATGGCGGCGATCGAGTTCGTTGAAGACCGGGACGATCGGAAGTTCTTCGATCCCTCCCAGAAGGTCGGCCCAAGAGTGGCGACTGCCCTGGCAGAGCGTGGCGTCCTTGGCCGCGCGATGCCGCAAGGCGACATCCTGGGCTTTGCCCCACCACTCTGCCTCACGCGCGATGAGGCCGACATTGTGGTGAAGGCGGCAGTAGGCGCCATCTCTGAAGTCCTCGGCAAGAAATGACCGCCTGAGTTGCAATCGTTCCAATCCGGCGGAGCGCTGTCCTGCTACGGCGCTCCGTTAAGCGCGCCGGCCCGGTCGCCATCGCCTATCAGCGACCGGCGGGCTGAAACAACTCGACAAAATTGCCGGACGGGTCGGTCAACAGAATCTGTGATCCGCCGGGTCCGGTGACGAGGTCGTTGCGAAACTTGGCGCCGGCTGCTTTCAGTCGGGCGACCTCGGCGGCAAGATCATCAACAATGAGGTGGATCCGATTCCAGCCGCCCGGCTGAGGACGCTCGCCATCAGGCATCGGTCGCCCCGCGGAGCTCAAGGGGCCACTCAGCAACAGCCGCAGCGCTCCCCGCTTGACGTCCGCGAAAGCCGGAGCGTGGTTGGAGAGAAGCGAAAAGCCGAGATGCTTCGTGTACCACTCGATGGAAGCCTCGACGTCATCAACCATGTAGCGCACGTTGACGGTTATTTCGGACATCCCTGCCTCCCGTTGCAGCCTCCGAGCCAGATTGACCTCTGTACTCTACGCCAACGATCACGGAAGCAGAAATTTCCTATGGCGAACGGCTGAAACCGCAGCCGAGAATTCCGGGCGGGATGCGCTCCAGCCGATCAGGCTGCCGCTGGATCGAAAAGCGCCATGTCGATATCAGTCATCTCGACGCGACGCTCGAAGGCGATGCCGTTTCGATCGAACAGGTGGCAGTCAGCGGCACGGATGCCGGTCCTCACCTCTTCGTCCGCCCGGATCGCAGCGGTCCCCGGCAGCATGGCGCAATAATTCTCCCCCTCACCTCCGAGCGATGCATAGGCAACCGTATGCGCGCCTAGACGCTCGATGACCGAGGGTGTGACCGCCAACGTCAGGTCGCCGGAACCGATCTGGATGTGCTCGGGACGCACTCCAAGGGTCAGGGTCGCACCCGCCATGCCGCCCCGCGGCATCACTGGAATGATCGCCGTCTGCCCCTTGTACTCGACCTCGACGCCGGCGTCGCTGACACTCTTGCAGGTGACCGGCAGGAAGTTCATTTTCGGGTTGCCGATGAAGCCGGCCACGAAGGTGTTGGCCGGCTTGTGATAGAGTTCAAGCGGCGCGCCCGTCTGGGCGATCTCTCCGGCGTTCAGCACAACGATCCGGTCCGCCATCGTCATCGCTTCGACTTGGTCGTGCGTGACGTAGATCATCGTTGCCTTCAGTTGCCGGTGCAGTTTCGCCAGTTCGATGCGCATGTCGGCGCGCAAGGCCGCATCGAGGTTCGACAGCGGCTCGTCGAAGAGGAAGATCTTCGGCTCACGGACAATCGCTCGGCCGATCGCGACGCGCTGGCGCTGGCCGCCGGAAAGCATGCCGGGCTTCTGCTGGAGCCGCTGATCGAGATGGAGAATGCGCGCCGCATGCTCGACCTTGGCCTTGAGCTTCTCCTCGGGCATCTTTTCCACGCGGAGCGGAAAGGCAATGTTCTCGAACACCGTCATATGCGGATAGAGCGCATAGGACTGGAAGACCATGGCGATGCCGCGCTTGACCGGCGGCAAGTCGTTGACACGCTTGCCCTCGATGACGATGTCGCCCGCTGTCGTCTCGTCGAGGCCAGCGATCATTCTGAGCAGCGTGGACTTGCCGCAGCCCGACGGGCCGACGAAGACCACGAACTCCCCGTTCCTGACTTCGAGCTCGACGCCCTTCAGCACTTCGTAGGTGCCGTAGAATTTCTGAACCTTTTTGAGATTGAGCTGTCCCAAGAATCTGTCTCCGGCCGCCGGGGCAAGGCGGCTTTGCCGCCAGAATAAGTGGAGGCCGCGGGCTTGCGCTCCGCGGCCTCCGTCGGGCTTACTTGTACTGTTCGAGTTCGCCGGCAGCCTTCTTCAATGCATCGGCCGGCTCTGCCTTGCCGGTGACGACCGACTGCACCATTTCGATCATTGCGTTCTGAAAGCCTTTGTAATCCGTGAAGAGCGGTTCCGGGCCACCATAGGCGATGCCGTCGATCAGCGGCTTCCAGGACGCGTCGGCCTTGACGAATTCATCGACCTTCGGAGACGGGCGCAGTGGCGTCAGACCTGCGCCGCCCTGCAGCTCATATTCGCCCTGCGGTCCCGGCGAGGTGATGAACTTCGCGAATTCGATCGCCTTTTCCTCGACGCCGGTTCCCTTGAAGATCGCCAGGCTGTCCGTGATCAGCAACGTACCTTCACCCTTGGCCGAAGGGCCGAGCGGGAGCGGAGCGATGCCCCAGTTGATCTTCGTTTCCTTGAGCAGCGCAGCGGCGCCGGAGCCCGACTGGATCATGCCAGCCTTGCCGTCAAGGAAGATGGCACGAATTTCGTTCTGCTCGTAAGCCGTCGCCCCCTCGACGGAATAGGGCACGAGATCCTTGTAGGCCTGCAGAGCGGCCAAGACCTCGGGGCTGTCCATGACGATCTCATCGCCATCGATTACCTTGCCGTTGTTGGTGTAAACCCAGTGCATGAACTGGTGCATCGTGTTGTCGAAGGTCTTGGCCGGCAGACCATAGCCCGCAATGCCGGTCTTTTCCTTGATCTGCTTGGCAAAGGCGATTTCCTCGGCCCAGGTCTTCGGCGGCGTTTCCGGGTCGAGGCCCGCCTGCTTGAAGAGGTCCTTGTTCCAATAGAGCGCCTTGGTCGAAAATGCGATCGGGACGCCCCACTGGTTATCCTCGAAGGTCACGGTGTCGACGATGTTCGGATAGTAGCTCTTCTTCTCTTCCTCGGTCATCGGAACCGGAACAATCATATCGTTCTCGGCGAACTCCTTGAGGGTGCGGGACCCCACATAGGCCATGCCGACTGGCGTACCGGCCGCGGCAAGCGTCGTCGCCTTGTCCTGGCACTGGGCCCAGCCGACGACTTCCGGCACCACCTTCCAGCCCGCGTTCTTGCCTTCCCATTCCTTGATGTACTTCTCGTGAATCGGATCGATCTTGTCGCCGCAATAGATCCAGCTGATCTCCTGGTCGGCGGCCCGCGCGGTGACGCTCCCGAGCGCGGTCGATCCGAGCAAGGCAAGCGTTAGAAAAGCAGTCTTGTAAGCAATGGTCACGATGGAACTCCCCTTTTCTGGTGGTGCTTATTGTTTCACCGCGCCGGCGGTCAGGCCGCTGACGAGATAGCGTTGCAGGAAGAAAATGACGATGACGGCCGGCGCGATGCCGACGAAGCTTGCGGCCATCAGTTCGTTCCAGACCACTTCCTGCCGGCCGAAATAGGCGAAGAGGCCTACGGGCAGCGGCATGTACTCGGTCTTGGAATTGAAGGTCAGCGCGAAGATGAACTGCTGGGCATAGGAGCCGATGAAGGTGGTAATCGCGACCACTGTGATACCAGGCATGGCGATCGGCAGGATCACCCGGCGAAGCGTGTAGAAGTGGCTGGCGCCGTCGACGAAGGCTGCCTCGTCCAGTTCCCGTGGGATGCGCATCATGTACGTGCGCAAGAGCCAGATTGCCGAGGGAATGAGGAAGGCGACGCCCGGCACGATCATGGCGAAATAGGTGTTGAGCACGCCGAAGCTGCGCATCAGCCGGAAGAGCGGGATCAACAACACGGCGCCCGAAAACATGTTGACCGCAAGGAAGGCCGCGAGCAGCGCGCCGCTGCCGCGGAACCTGAAGCGCGCAAATGCATAGGCAGCCGGCACCACCAGTGCCAGCACGACCGTGGTGACGATGATGGAAATGAAGAACGAATTGAAGATATAGCGCGCGAATCCCGGCACGCTCACCCACATGGTCCTGTAGGCGGCGAAGGAGCCATTCTCCGGCCAGAAGCGATAGGGCGATGAAAAAAGCAGGCTGAGCGGCTTCAGCGACACCAGGAAGCCTTCGACAAAGGGGGCGAGAATAAAACTCAGGAAGACAAAGATCCCCGCATAGATGCCGACCAGCTCGTACCAGCGATAGCGATTGATCAGGGCCGGTTGGCTCATCGGCTTTCTCCTGAGGCGAGGCGGTGGGTGACGCGGAAGTAGAGCAGGCAGAAAATCGACAGGAAGATGCAGATCACCACGGCACGCGCAGCACCTTCGCCGTATTTCTTCGAGCCGATGGCCGTTCGATAGGTGTCGATAATCATCGTCGTCGTGTCACCGTTCGGACCGCCCTGTGTGAGGATCCAGATGATGTCGAACGAGTTGAAGGTGGCGATCAGCGACAGCATCGACATGGTGATCATTGCCGGCACGAGCAGCGGCAGGGTGATGCGGCGGAAGCGGTAGAAGCGGCCGGCCCCGTCCGTCCACGCCGCCTCGTAAAGATCCTGCGGGATCGCCTGGATGGAGGCCAGCAGATAGAGCGTCACCAGCGGCACGCCGATCCACACATCGGTGATGATCGTTGCCCAGAAGGCCGTTGAACCGTGGGCGAGGAAGGCGATCGGGCCGTCGACAAGGCCCAAGTTCTGCAGCATCCCGGAAATCATTCCGAACTGGCCGTTGTACATCCAGCCCCACATGAAGATGCCGATTGCCATCGGCACGATCCACGGCGGCATGGTCAGGATGCGAAACAGGGCGCGCCCCGGCACGGCGGCGTTCAGCATGACGGCGCCGAACGTGCCGATGATCATTTTGATCGAGACGGAAAAGAAGGTCCAAACGAAGGTTCGGATGATCACTTCCGCGAAAGTGCTGTTGAAGATCTTGTCGTAGTTGACCGTGCCTACCCACTTGGTCGTCTTCTTCAGCGAAGCATCAGTAAACGAGAGGATGAACGTGTCCAGCAGCGGATAGGCGACGATGACCAACACATAGAGCAAGGCGGGAAGAAGCAGGATCCAGGCGAAGATGAAGGTGCTGCGCCGAACGCTCATGCTCCTCACCCTCTCAGGCCGCTTGGGCGTGAAGCGCTTCGTCGAAGCGGTCCCAGAGCGGTCTCAAATCGACGACCGCCCTCTTTATCCGCGCCTCGTCCATGGACAGCGCCAAGATGCCGGCCTCCAGCGCATCGAGCGGTGAGACCGGCAACGGGCCCTCGTCCCTGACGTGGGCGATGATCTCGGCCGCCATCTGTTCATCGGCGCCGTAATGCTGCGAAAGGGCGGTAGCGGCATAGCGCTTCTCGACGGCTTTCTTGCCGGAATGCGCTTCGTGCACATCGAGGTAGCCGCGAATGAAGTCGCCTTCGGCCATGCCGCGCGATCCGATTACGCAGAAGCGGCGGAACTGGTCCGGCACGTTCAGGTTGGTGTGGAAATTCATCGCAACGCCGTTGGCGTATTCGATGATCGCAACCTGATAGTCGATGATGTCGCCGTCGCTGTCGAAGACCCTGTCCGATCCGAGCCATCCGCTCGGCTTGCGGTGGAAGAGCTGCAGATCGTTGATGCCTTCACGGGCGGGATCGTTGGCGGGGATGAAGCTCTTGCGGCCGCCGAAGCTCGCCACGCGCTCGGGCCGCGCGCCGACGACGCCATTGTAGAGGTCAAGGTCATGGCAGCATTTTTCAAGCATGAAGCTGCCGGCGTAGCGTCCATAGCGGCGCCAGTCGCGCATAAAAAATGCGCCATGATAGGGTTCGATATGCTCAGCCGCCTCGATCGAAACGATCTCACCGAGCGTTCCCGCGGCCTGGGCGGCTCGTAGGTCGCGATAGAGCGGCGCGTAGCGGAGCACGAGGCCGACCATCAACCGGTCGTGGCCGTGCTTCGCCAGAAGTCCTGCAAGCTCCAGGCTCTGCTCGATCGTACTGACGATCGGCTTCTCGCAAAAGATTTTGAGACCAGCCTCCAGGCCGATGCGGATATGGTCGAGATGCATGTGGTTCGGCGAGCCGATCATCAGCAGATCAAGCTTCTCGTTCGAGACCAGCTCCTCAGGCGAGACGTAGGCCCTGCCGGGGGAAATGCCCTTTTCGACGAGGGTCGCAAGACCGGCGGGCGCCGGGTCGACATAGCCGGCGATCTCGAAGCTTTCGTCGATTGCCTTGAAGACGTAGCCCAGATAGCCAAGACGGAATCCGAGTCCGATTATACCGACTTTCATGCTCGCGCTGTTCCCTTGCCTTTTGGCGTAATTTATTTTCGTAGACTGGGATAGATTTTTCAGGGCGTCAACAAAAAATCGGCCATTCCGGCGAAACGTGAAATTCATTTTCACATCCACGCCGAACTGGCGGCGCCACGACTTTTGCGAGCGTGTGGAAGTTCACCCAAAATGTCCGAAAACCAAAAAACGACCCAAACACCAATTAGGATAATATTCTTTACAACAGAAACAGCCGATTCAAAAAAGATATCTTTCGGAGACAAACGGGTTAAGAGAACGTTTAATCGAGACTTCCGACGTAACAAATTTGAGAACAACGTTCATATCCGCCCCCGCCCAGAACAATGTATAAATAAACCAAAGACAATGTAAGATTGGTACTTGCATCCGTCGAAGCTAGTCTCCCACTATAAACCGGGAAGACAAAGCAATGACCGGCCTCCATCCCTATAGATATCCCGCAGCTTTCCACTCGCAATTGGACCGACTTGAACGCGTTTGCCCCGGAATCACTCAGAGAGCAGCCAAACCGGCCCCCGTCTCGCGAGTTCCTCGAAACGGAACAGGCTGGCGTAACCAGGCTGGAACTTGCACGCCGCCGCCAACGGCTACGGCACCTAGAGTGCCTGATCGCGGACTGGCGCATCGACGGGGAACATGTCTACTCCGTGTCGGGTGGCCACGATGTGCCGTGCGCGGACGCGCCGGCAATCGGGTTCCCAGATATCCCGCGCCCTGTTTCCTACGTGGTGTTCGAAGGCGCCCCTGCCATATCGCTGCCGTCTACCGGTGCCCAGATCGAGGGCTGCTACATGCGTGAGATCGTGTGCGGGGGCAAGTTCGCCGTGGAACTCACGTTCGTCTGCAACGAGCCCGGGTGGAAAACGATGGGCACTTGCACCTACGCCGACGCCATGGCGGTCGGCGCGCGAATTTGCGTCGGCATCGTTCCCTTAGGAGAAGAGGCGTCCGTCGCGTCGGTCCTCCAGGCCTTCGAAGGCGACCCGGCATTGTCCGGCTCCCCCGCCTTCGAGCATGCGATATCGGCCGCGGCCGCCTTTTCAGCGTCAGCAATCTGGAGAGGACCCGTCACTCGTACCGCCTCGTCTCCCCCAGTGTTCTGAGGCTTTTGAGTTGGCTCAGCCTGCCGAAGGTCGGAGCCATGCGGCAGGGCAACCCTCGGGCGTCAGCGGTAACAGGCAAATAAGTCAGATCCGCTCTGTTCCAGAACTCCAGATTGCGCCGGTCCGTTCCGCCGCTCAGAATTAGTAAAACGGAGTGAACATGGACAATCTTCCATCCATCGGTGCAGGGCACATCCCGCGGAAACAAACGCCCCTCTCTCGCGTGTCTCCTTTACATTTAGACCGAGAGGAGTTTGTGCGGCGCTATCCCCCGCTGTCGGCAGATGCCATCGTCGACGCGGGCGTACGAGTACTGGACTACGCACGCGATGTCGGCGATCTGCGATTCCTCGATAAATGGCTTAGAACTGAGCTTCCGAAGCACAGTCGCTTCTTCACTGATGAGCACCGTGCCGCGATCACCCGTGCCGAGAAGGTCCTGGAGGAATGGCAGAAGATTGAGCTTGAATTCGGCCCGGGCGCGACACTGAACTTGGATCACTCCCACTTCAGGTGCTTGTTCGCACAAGGCGCTGGAGGAGTTCAATACACTGATCAGGAAATCGAGAACGCCCGGCGATTCAGGTCAGCCAAGCTTACGTCGTGAGCTGGCCATGTGGTAATGCCCGTGAGGCGGGTGATCTCCGGCGGGATGGGGTTCGACGGCTGTCGAAGGCCGCCGTAGACACCCGTAACGTCGCCAATGTCGCCCTCATCGTCGAACGTGAACGCGACTGCGCCTATCTCGATGATCTCGTCCTTGCGATGGTCGAGGCCCGTGGTCTCTGTGTCAACGAGTACCCCAACACGTGGGAAACCCGGTCGAGGGGCATCGACCACCTCGCGGCCGATCAGTCTGCGCAGGACACGATAGTCACCGGTCTCCTCCAGAAGCCGCGCCATCCCTTCGTTATCGAGCTGCTTTTCGTCGCCTCGTCTCGCCGTCCGGCGGAGCGTGATGACAGCATCATCGTTCGTCTCGCGGGGGGGGGACGAAAACATATCGAACTGTAATGCCATCGTTGTTCAGTATTCCTCTGGCTTGTACGCGTCAGGAACGCGGCGAAGCAGGTGTGACGATAGAAAGCGGACGCGATTCTGGCAATGAGAATGCCGGGATAACCTGAGCGCCTACGCTCAACCGAGCGGAAATCTGTCGATAACCCTACCCGATCAGTGGAGCCGCCTTCCTCCCGACCTAAAGACCTGAAATGCACCGACGCTAATCTGATCTGGGTAGATTGCAGAGGAGAAGAGCATTGACCGAATCGCGTTCGGACAGAGAAGAGCGGAGACTGGAACTCACCAGCCGGGTCGCCGCCGCCTATCTAAGCCGCAATGTCGTTCCCGCGGGAGATTTGCCGAACCTTATCCAACAGATCTACGCCTCGCTGGACGGAAACTCTCAAGCCGAGCCTGCCGTCGAGCCGCAACGACCCGCCGTTTCGGTCAAAAAATCAGTGGGCGACGACTTCATCATTTGCCTGGAGGATGGCAAGAAGTTCAAATCGCTGAAGCGCCACCTGATGGCAAAGTACGGCCTGACACCGGAACAATACCGCGAAAAGTGGAAGCTTCCAGCCGACTATCCGATGACGGCTAAGAACTACGCGCGCCAACGTTCGGAACTCGCCCGCGCGTCCGGTTTGGGAAAGAGAGCGGCGTCAACACCCGAGACGGTGTCTCCACCTCCTGGCCGCAGAAAGATTAGTCTGAAGTTCGAGTGAACTTGGATCTTAGCTCTGGAACAAAACTCCTGGGTTGGCGGTGCCAAACGCTCCGCGATGGCGGAGAAGTCAGGGTCTGGCTCGTTGAGAGCGGGGCAAGCCCAGTTTGATGTGCCGTTGAGGAAATGCGGTGAGCCACCGAACGGCACAGGTGTTGGTTGCCGCGGGCACCAGAGAGACCTCATTGTCACACCACTTGAGATCGAAGAACTCGGCGAAGATTCAGAAGAAATGTGACGGCTGTCCATGCGGCCCCGACGGACCAAACGATCGCGAACACGATTGCGGCCGCGATTTCGAACACAAGATCGCCGAGCCAGATCGCGCCTTTGCCGAACAGCCGTATGACACCAGCCGTCCGATCTCCCATCCCCTTCGCGAGGGACTTGAAGCGATCAAGTTCGGCAGGACTGTCGGCCCGTTCGATAGCCTTGAACACGGAGCGGAAGCCGGCGTAGTTCTGGATGCCGCCTATGCTCGAGGCTGCGACCCGAAGCTCTTCGATGGCCGCTGGCTTCAACACACCGTCAAACTGCCTGCGGATAGCAGAGGTATCGATGGGCCAAGCTTCCTTCACAGCCCCCTCGAGCTTCGAGAAATCGAGTTTCCGGACGTCGTCGATTTTGAAATCCGCTGCTTCCTTCGTTAGACGCGAGAGACTCGAAATGGAGACTTTCGGCGCTGGCATCGAGGTCAGACCCCTCTTCAGGATGTCGACGTCAATGGCTTCATTTGCCGAACGGACGAGGTGCGCCGTCAGCTTGGTGCTCAGCTTGCGTGCCTTGTTGGCGTTCTTCAGGATGGAGGCTCCTGCATCGAATGCCCCTGTGCCTGGGGCGAGCGTTGCAATCCCGAACAGTGAGGCACCGAGCGTGAAACGATCATAGTCGTCGCCAACCACAAATTTGCTTCCCTGCGTGTAGGTGTCACGGACGTCGCCGAACACGAAATAATCGGCGGCCACCGCACCAAGAATGCTGGGTATCGAGTTGACTTCGCCGTAGATGAAACCTTGGAAAAATCCAGTCGAATTCCGCCAGGCCGCTTCAGTGACCGGTTCGACAGTGGAGGCAGCAACGTCGGGGGGAATCTGGTGCCCGAGTTCCTGCCCGATTCTCACCAGATCCTCGGCGTCGGAAAACTCGTCCCCTTCAACTGCCGTACGGATCTCTTTCACCAGTGCTTCTGTAGAAAGGCGCTGCAGCCTATATCGTGTGATGACCTCCGGTTCGCCATCGAATAGCAGAGCCAGTGCGCCAGCAAAGGGCGACGAGTAGAAGGCCATCAGCGATCCGGCGAGAGCTGTCGCCGCCACTGCCAAGCTTACAACAGAACGGATCCGGCCGAACACTTAAGACACCATTGGTCCGCGGTTTGACTGACGTGCCTGAATCAAAAGTTTTCCAGAAACTACTATCACATCCCTACCGACCAAGTCTCTGGTAGCCGAGCACAGTTCAAAAATGATCGTACCCTCTCAGATAGATTCCGTAGCCGTCGATCGACTTCAGTTCCGGACCGAGGTCTCCGAACGTGAGGGTGATGTTTGTGGCGTTGTCGACAGCCAACGCACAGAAATCGGCATCAGTTAACTGTACCGTTCTCCTTGCTCCGAGGCAGAGGTCGATCGCGTCAAGGATCGTGGACTTCCCATTGTCTCCCGGGCCGATAAGGCAGTCGAGACCCGGCCTCGGGTGCCATTTCAGGCTTTTTATGCCGCGGAAATTTTCGATCTCGATCGTACGGTAGTAGCCATTCACCCGCCTTGGGAATCACTCATACGCGGCACAGTAGTTCACCCCACCACAATATACGCAACTGGAAGAAGCGATGCTGATCGATCGAATTCTACCGTCTTCCGGTGACGCGATCTGGGTTAGCGCCGGTGATGCCTTGCCCGACAACAGCCTGTCGAAACATGCGAAGGCCGCCTTTTCCGACGGGAATGTCAATCGGTCGATCATCAATCGCTGCCTGAGCTGACCGCCTCGACGTGGAGGCTTTCTCGGGAAGCGGCCGCAGAAGCTCCCTCTCCGGCTTCGACAGGTCGAGCCAGTGCTTCCAATCCCGCGGCAGCAGAACGACGATCTGGCGGTTGTGGATAGGCGCGACATCAGGGCCGGGTTCCGTGGTCAGCATTGTAAATGACGCGGTTGGTTTTCCTGCCCTTCCCGCCAGAGTCCGGCAATCGCCATGAAAGGCGCGTCAGCGTGACCCGATGCTTGGCCTTCGGATACTTTGTACCGGTGAACTCGAAGAAGGCCGACGCGGGTATGAGGCATCGCCTGCTCTCTGCAAAGCTGCGCCCCTCCGCCCTTGCGTCCTTCTGGCGGCGGGAAGCCGAACGTCATCGGCGCGAGTTCGACCACGTTTCCACCTGCAGCTCTCATTACGGGTCCGGTGTCACCAATCCGGACGTCGTCCGCTTGCGGCAGATCGAGTTCCGTTTGATGCGAAGGGGTACCGAGCGTGAGCTCCTGCATCATCTTGCAGTATTCGGCATATCTAATGTGCTGCTCGTAGTCGTTACACATGCGCCATCAACGTAGCGCCCGTCGTCTGAACGTCCAGACAGCTCGGCCTGAGGAGGTCAAATGTTCAGAGGCTCACAAAGCCGACCGACGTCCGCCAATCCGTTATTTTTGTGCACTGCAGCAACCAATTCGCGCCGTAGCCGTTTAGAGAGTGGCTCGGTAGTAACAAGGAGGCACCATGAGGTCACTTGCGGACACGTTGAGGCGGATCAAGGGATTTCGATCCGTTCCGGAGGTTCCGACGCGCTCCTCCCCACGACTCAGACCTCTTAATCGCTTTGGATTGAACCCCGGTGGACTACGCGCCTGGTGCCATGTACCAGCGAATATAACGCCTGCCCCTGCACTCGTAGTGGCGCTGCACGGATGCACGCAGTCGGCGTCAGTTTACGACCATTGTTCCGGTTGGTCCGGCCTTGGCGAGGAGCGTGGATTCGCGGTGCTCTTTCCGGAACAGGTCCGCTCGAACAACACCAACCTGTGTTTCAACTGGTTCAACCCGGTCGACGTCAGACGGGACTCCGGAGAGGCTATGTCCATCCGGCAGATGATCGATCACATGGTCGACAGGTACTGCCTGGATCGGAACAGGATATTTATAACCGGCCTATCGGCTGGCGGAGCCATGGCTAACGCTATGTTGGCCGCCTATCCCGAAGTGTTCACGGCGGGAGCAATTCTTGCAGGTCTGCCGTACATGTCTGCCTCGACGGTGCCGCAGGCGTTCGATCGGATGAGAGGCTATGGCCTTCCGAGTGGGCTGGCACTTCAGGCTAAGCTCCGCAGTGCTTCGGACCACGAGGGATCTTGGCCAGCAATCTCCGTCTGGCATGGCGGCGGAGACGATACGGTGGCCCCCGCCAATGCCAGGGCCATTGTGGACCAATGGCGAGGCGTACACTGCGTCCAATCACGCCCGACCATCTCTCAGCAGCGAGGTGACCACACCTTACAAATCTGGCAAGACGCCACAGGGCGCGATGTCATAGAGCTTCACACGCTGGCTGCCATGGGCCATGGCGCGCCCATCGATATCGCTAAGGGGTATGAGAAAGACGGACCCTTCTTCCTCGATATTGGCGTCTCCTCGACGCTCGAGGCGGCCCGAGCTTGGGGGCTGGGCGACACCAAGCCGGGAGAGTTCTCGTTCACTCGCATGCTCGGTCCCTGGCGGGCGGGACGAAAGCCTCTCTAACCGGAAATCGGGCTCGTCTCTATCCACGGCACCGTCAGTTTTCACCGGGAGGAAGGACTTGCCGCCATCATCAGACCAGAATGGCGTGTCAAAGATGTCGATAGGCGATGCCCCGCATCCCGGGCAATGCCAGAGGTTCTGAGCGATCTGGGCGCCGGTGATCTTTCCATCGCAATGTAGACAGAACCACACAGCCGACTCGTCGCGGCTTAGCGGATGTCGAACCACACCACCAAGGTCAGGTTTGGTAGACCGTCGGGGCCAATCGGCAGAGATTTCCGCGCGAACCTGAAGAGCCCGATCTCTGGCCAGACTGAGTGCTTTCTGCAAGAATTCTGGATCAAGGACAGGGCATTCCGCTTCCTGATCCGCAAATGTCTCGACCATCGGGGGCACGCCAGGGTTCTCTGGCACCCTGATGCTCCATTCTTCACCTGCTATGATGACGTCGTGAAAAACCTCCTGAAGCCGATATGCATGATCCCCAATCATGCCCTGTTCGGCCTGTTCGAGGTATACGAAGCGCCGGTTCATGGTTTCGGGATCACCGTTCCGGAAGGTTGCCGCCGGAGCGGGCGCTTGATGAAGGCTTCGAGGCCCGCCTGGTATTGCGACCTTGAAGCCGTAGGTAAATGTGCCGCCAAACAGGGAGACTAGGACTAGTGGATTTCCTTGGGGGACTATACCCAGCAGATGCGTTCTGGGATCGGCGGCTTCCTGCCCAAGAAAGAGAGATCTGATTTCGGGTCGTCCTTGTACGACAAGGCTTTTGACCTCCGTCGCCGTTTCCTTGCCCGCGCGAAACTGCTCTCAGGGCCGTCGCACCCTTCGAAAACGTCCACTGCTCTCCAAGGGCGAAATGAAGGAAGCCGAACGCGATCTTTGCATAGCCGCTAAGCAGGGGGATCATCTGCACTTGCATGCTGGCTTTGTAGTGGTCCGATGGTTCCGTATCCGCTCCAGCCAGCAAGTCCTCCGCGGTTTGCGCTACGGCACCGCTGCTCGTCAGCACATTCCGGTTTTGCTTCTTGGCCTTGGCGATGATGCCGGCAGCTATTTCCCGCGCCAGGGCTTTGGGAAACAGGGGGCGACCTCGAGCCTTCCAGGCCGATTTACGCAAATGCGCCCCGCCTCCCCCCAGCCTTCGCTCGGCGACATCTGAGCGGCAGCGTTGCTTGTTTAGGCGGCATGGAAATCCATCCAAATATGCCGCAGCGCACAATACTTAATCATCAAAAGCTAATATCCATTTTTTAGGCATACCCCAGATATCTCATTTTACCTTTTAAATTCAACAATACGTGGATCTTGGGCAAAACTGGCACGACGCTTGCGTTTCACTATTTGCTTCGGTCAACGGCGATTTGAAGCGAGCTCAGGCGCCGATAACGCCTGCCAACGACACCGACGTCGCAAGGTCCTTGTCTCCAAAGGGATTCTCCCAGCCCCCAGGAGCGCAACGTCCAAGCGGCGTTTTTTTGTCGGTTTTCGACCGGCCAACAAATTGAGGGAACGTACGGATGACCAAGACTTCGATCGGCGGCCTGACCCGCCGCAGCCTTCTGAAGACTACCGCGACGGCCGCCATGGTCGGCGCGGCGAAAACGCTGCTGCCCTCAGGGGCCTTTGCGCAGGGCGCCGGTCCGGAGACCACCAAGGCCATCCTCGGCTTCATTGCGCTGACCGATTCCGCACCGCTTGTCATCGCCAAGGAAAAGGGCTTCTTCGACAAGTACGGCATGACCGAAGTGGACGTCGTGAAGCAGGCCTCCTGGGGGACGACCCGCGACAACCTGGTGCTTGGCTCGGCCGGCGCCGGCATCGATGGTGCCCATATCCTGACGCCGATGCCCTATCTCATCTCGACCGGCAAGGTGACGCAGAACAACCAGCCGCTGCCGATGGTGATCCTGGCACGGCTCAATCTCGATGCCCAGGCGATCTCGGTCGGCGCTGCCTATGCCGATCTGAAGGTCGGCCTTGACGCCTCGGTCCTCAAGGAAGCCTTCGCCAAGAAAAAGGCCGAGGGCGCAGCGGCGAAGGTGGCCATGACCTTCCCCGGCGGCACGCACGACCTCTGGATCCGCTATTGGCTCGCCGCGGGCGGCATCGACCCGGACAAGGACGTCGAGACGATCGTCGTCCCGCCGCCGCAGATGGTCGCCAACATGAAGGTCGGCACCATGGACTGTTTCTGCGTCGGCGAGCCCTGGAATGCGCAGCTCGTCAACCAGAAGATCGGCTACACCGCCGTCAATACCGCCGAGATCTGGGCCAAGCATCCGGAGAAATCCTTCGCGATGCGCGCCGACTGGGTCGAGAGGAATCCGCGTGCGACCAAGGCGCTGGTCATGGCGGTCGAGGAGGCCGCGCAATGGTGCGACGACATGGCGAACAAGGAAGAGCTCGCCAAGATCGTCGGCAAGCGCAGCTGGTTCAACGTGCCGCCCAAGGACATCGTCGGTCGGCTGAAGGGCGAATACGACTACGGCTACGGCAAGGTCGTGGAAGACAGCCCGCACCTCATGAAGTTCTGGCGCGACCACGCCTCCTATCCGTTCCAGAGTCATGACGCCTGGTTCCTCACCGAGAACATCCGCTGGGGCAAGCTCGCGCCGGACACGGACGTCAAGGGGCTGATCGCCAAGGTGAACCGCGAGGACATCTGGCGCGAAGCGGCAAAGGACCTCGGTGTCGGCGACATCCCGGCCTCGACCTCGCGCGGTCCGGAGACCCTCTTCGACGGCAAGGTCTTCGATCCCGCCAACCCCGAAGCGTACCTGAAGAGCCTGGCAATCAGCCGTATCGCCTGATGCCGCACTGGCGGCCGGGGCCCTGGCCCGGCTGCCTTCGACCGTAACCCTTAGGAGAACGGGATGTCCGTCACCAATCTCAAGCTCAACCCGGAGCCGACGCCGCAGTCTCCCGCTCAGGTCATCGCTCTCGGGCACACGGCAAGTCCGGGCATCGACAGCCGGCTGTCTCGCCTCGCTGCCACGGCCGCCACGAATCTCTTGCCGCTGCTCGTCACGCTGACGCTCTTGATCCTCGCGTGGCAGCTGACCTGTTCGTCGCCGGAGTCGAGCCTGCCCGCCCCGACGCGCGTCCTCGAGGAGAGCTGGGAGCTGATCGCACATCCCTTCTACACCGGCCAGGGTGTCGACCAGGGCCTCTTCTGGCACGTGTTCGCCAGTCTGCAGCGCGTCGCGCTCGGCTATGCCATGGCCGCCGCGGTAGGCGTGGCGCTGGGCACGCTCGTCGGCCAGAGCGCCCTCGCGATGCGCGGCCTCGATCCGATCTTCCAGGTGCTGCGCACCGTGCCGCCGCTCGCCTGGCTGCCGCTTTCGCTTGCCGCCTTCCAGGACGGCAACCCCTCGGCGATCTTCGTCATCTTCATCACGGCTATCTGGCCGATTATCATCAACACCGCGGTCGGCATCCGCAACATCCCGCAGGATTACCAGAACGTCGCCAAGGTGCTGCGACTGAACGGTTTCGAATATTTCGGCAAGATCATGCTGCCCGCCGCCGCCCCTTACATCTTCACGGGCTTGAGGATCGGCATCGGCCTCTCCTGGCTGGCGATCGTGGCTGCCGAGATGCTGATCGGCGGCGTCGGCATCGGCTTCTTCATCTGGGACGCCTGGAACTCGTCGCTGATCAGCGACATCATCGTGGCGCTGATCTATGTCGGCATCGTCGGCTTCCTCCTCGACCGCATGATCGCGCTGATCGGCCGCGCCGTCACCCGCGGCACTGCAAACGCCTGAAGAAAAGGAGGATTTTCATGACCAAGAGCTATCTCTCGCTTGAACTCATCGACAAGACCTTCGAACGCGGCGGAAAGCGCACCGAGGTTCTGAAGCAGGTCTCATTGTCTGTCGCCAAGGGCGAGTTCATCTCGATCATCGGCCATTCCGGCTGCGGCAAGTCGACCTTGCTCAACATCGTCGCCGGGTTGACGCCGGCGACCACCGGCGTGGTACTCCTCGACGACAAGGTGGTCGATGAGCCAGGTCCGGATCGAGCTGTCGTCTTCCAGAATCATTCGCTGTTGCCGTGGCTGACGGTCTACGAAAACGTCCGGCTGGCCGTCGACAAGGTGTTCTCTCCGACGCGCAACAAGCAGGACCGCCATGAGTGGACCATGCGCAACCTCGACCTGGTGCAGATGGCGCATGCCGCCGACAAGCGCCCCTCCGAGGTCTCCGGCGGTATGAAGCAGCGCGTCGGCATCGCACGAGCCCTCGCCATGGAACCGAAGGTGCTGCTTCTCGACGAACCGTTTGGGGCGCTCGACGCGTTGACCCGCGCACATCTTCAAGACCAGGTCATGCAGATTCACGCGACCCTCGGAAATACGGTCCTGATGATCACGCATGATGTCGACGAAGCGGTCCTGCTTTCCGACCGCATCGTGATGATGACCAACGGACCGTCGGCACGAATTGGCGAAATCCTCGACGTGCCGCTCGCCCGGCCGCGGCGGCGCATCGAGCTCGCCTCCGATCGAACCTATCTGAAATGTCGCGAAGCGGTGCTCAAGTTCCTCTACGAGCGCCACCGTTTCGTTGAAGCTGCGGAGTGATGTGCTGCTGTGGTTGTCAAGGCTGAAGCCGATGGATCCCCCGTCCCGATCCGCGCTCGCTAACTGGACCAGCCGGCCAGATCGCCGTGCCCCGGTCACCGACTTCCTGACCGGGACCGCGGGGCGTGGTGGCTCGGCGGGTTCCGTCCCGCATAGTAGCGCCGAACTATTCGATCAATGGTAAATTAAGCATATCTTTTCAACGGCTTAACGCATACTCCTAAATCTATTTCTTATCCTGCGTATTGAGCGAGGGATCGCTTCTGGTTACGGCAATCGGACGCCAGGGAGGACACCGGCTCGCATGGGAGAGCTTTGCACGCCGTCCAAACGGGATAAAGCGAAAGCAGAGGCCAGCGTCCGCGTGCCGCTGGCGGCAGCCGTGTCGTTCTTCAGGGCCCTGCAGTGGACGACGCAAACACATCCAAGCCGCGGAGGTAGCGCGCCAGCCCTTCGACGAAGACCCGAACTTTATGAGGAATGTGCCGGTTCGACGGATAGACTGCGTGGAGTTCCTGCGGGGGATACCGCCACTCCGGAAGCACGTGCTCCAGTGCACCCGATGACACCAGTGGCTTGAGCAGCAATTCGTGGACCAGGCCGATTCCGACTCCAGCGAGAATAGCCTCTCCGGTGAAGACCGAGTTGTCGGACCGGATGGCTGGCTTGACGGTGACCTCGATCGATTCGACGCCGTCCTTCGTGAGCAGGAAGCGTTCCCCGTCGGTGACCATGGCATGAAGCACGTAGTCGTGGCTCGCGAGGTCCAGCGGATGTCGTGGTCGCCCGCGTGCCCGTAGGTAATCCGGGGCGGCGGTGCTTGAACAGCACATGGACGGGCGTATGTTCATCGTCGGCGACAACATAAGCATCGCCGATTGCGTCACCGCCTATGTCCTGAACTGGGGCAATGAAAACGGGCTGATTGACGGCTTTCCAAATCTCAAAGCATATCTTGAGCGGATGTATGCTCGTCCCCATGCACCGCAGCGAATCGCCGAAGCCATGGCAAGCCTCCAGAATTAGAAATCCGCGCCGATGGCATCAGGGTAGCACGAATATCTGCCATTCTTCATCGACTGCGCTGCGGACCGCTCTTGGCCTTGCCTCTAAGTTCGATCTCCAGCTTGCCGGAGAGCGTGAGCCTGGCCTGATTTGTTCCGCTCCCTGCGATTGGCGGCGGGCTGGCCGAGCGTTTTTGGAGAAGGGTTTTATAAGCAGAACCGCCGCTTGCCGCGGGCCCTAAATACGGTCCACTGGCCAAATGGTTTGTTCCAGCCTTGTTGTCTTTCTGCAACGTCTGACACAAAAGGGGACGTCAGCACAGGAGCGATCGCAATCGGATTTCGGCCCGCCGCCTTGTGGTTCCACTCTTCAATCATTCTTTCAAATGGTTGATTTCGAACCGAAATTATTACGCCCTCTAAAATCCCTCCTTGCCGCATGCCTGCACAATCCTGGCTGAAGCAAGAGCACCGCATGCCGGAGAGGCAATTGTCCGGAAGGGTCTTTTGTCGCAATTTGACGCGAAGCGCGCCGAAAGCGTTCGCATGCGAGGAGGCATGAGGGCGTGGAATGAGACCGGAGAGGGAGGACGCGCATGCGTGCATCATCTTTTGCTTCGACGGCGGTGGCGGCGTTACTGGCGGGAGTGGCAACGGCGAAGGCCGGGGGCTTCGCCGTTCGAGAGCAATCCGCCTATGGCCAGGGCTCAAGCTTCGCCGGAATCGCTGCGCCGGGCGATTCGATCAGCTCCATGTTCTGGAACCCCGCGGCCGTGACAACGGTGACCGGCGTGACTGTCGAGGGCAATGTCACGGCCGTCTTCCCGCGATCGGAACTCGACGTGGACCCCTCCCGTTCGAGGCTGACGGCGCTTGGGATCACCGGTGACGGCGGCAATGTCGGCCAGATTGGCATCGTGCCGGGCACCTATTTTGCCATGCCGGTCAGCGACCAGCTCTATTTCGGTGTAAGCGTCACCGCGCCCTATGGCCTCAGCACCACTTCGGACGTGCCTTGGGTCGGCATGTTCAGCCATCTCGAGGCCGACGTGCTGTCGATCAATGTGAGCCCGGTGGTTGGCGTCAAGCTCAACGACATGATCAGCGTTGCCGCTGGCCTGCAGGTGCAGTATTTCGACGTCGAGATCGAAAGTGCCCTGGCGCCTACCGGTTCACCACCGCGGCAGCGCATTCAAGGTGACGACTACGGCGTCGGCTTCGTGGCCGGCGTAACGCTGACGCCGTTCGACGGCACGACCCTTGGCATCGGCTACCGCTCGATGGTCAAGCATACGCTCGACGGCAGCCAGTCCTTCGATATTCCCGTCGCAGGCGGTTTGATTCCCGCGGGCCGCTATCCGATCACAGCCGATATAAAGCTGCCCGAAACGGTCACCGTCGGCCTGCGGCAGCGGATCACCGAGTCTTTCGCGCTCACGGCCGGCATCGAATGGGCGAATTGGAGCCGCATCCAGACCGTGCCGTTCGAGGGCTCGCCGGCTGGCTCGGATCTGGCTCTGAATTACGACGACGGGTGGTTTTTCGCGATCGGCGGCGAATATCAGTACAACCCCAATCTGACGCTGCGCGCCGGCCTCGGCTACGAGATCGCACCGACCACGGACGAGGACCGCTCCATGCGGCTGCCGGATGCCGACCGCATCTGGGCCAGCATCGGCGCGAGCTACGACTGGAACGAGCGCCTTTCGCTCGACGTCGGCTATTCGCATCTCTTCGTTGACGATGCGCCGGTGGACGAAACGACCGCCGGCGTCCGCTATGCCGGCGAGGCCGAGGGCAGCGTCGACATCATCTCTTTCGGTCTGCGCTACAAATTCGGCGGCTAGACGCGGAGCCTCGAAGAGCGGCTCTGGTATGCCCGCCAGGCGGTAGAACATGGGTGGAGCCGCAATGTTCTCGTACATCAGATCGAAAGCGGCCTCTACCGGCGGCAGGGGAAGGCACTCACCAATTTCGCCCGGACACTGCCTGCACCGCAATCCGATCTGGCGCAGGAGTTAATCAAGGATCCTTACAGCTTCGATTTTCTTGCCCTCGGTCCGGCAATGTCCGAGCGCGAACTCGAGCAAGGACTACTCGAGCACCTACGCTCTCTCATTCTTGAGCTCGGTAAAGGCTTCGCATTCGTCGGCAGCCAGCATCAACGTTGCTTGTTTCGAAGATGCCCGACGAGTCCAATGGTCTCGGCCGGGAGCGAACCGGCGTGCATATTGAACACGCCTTGAGGCGCGGTGCTGACCCGCGCTGGACAGCCGAATGCCCCAAAATCAGCTGGGAACGAGGCCTAACTCCGATTAGGAAAAAGTCAGTGTTTTCAAACGCTTAATTTTGGGTCAAAATCGGGCGACTTTTAGGTCGGATGGGAATGAATTCCTACCAGTAAGTTATTGAAACCATTAGAGGTTCTGCGGCCTTTTGCTTGAATTTCTACAGAGCGGTGGCGAGCCGTCCGGGGGTCTAAGCGCGCACCCGACCGGAAAGGAACCTTTCGAATGCCTGAAGCCCATCATGGATGAGCACGGCCAGTGCGGCGACGATGAGGCCACCCTGAAGCACGAAGGCGAGGTTGTTCGACTGCAGGCCGGCAATGATGACTTCCCCGAGGGTCTTCGCCGCAACGGTCGACCCAATCGTTGCGGTCGCGAGGCTGATCACGACGGACAATCGAATCCCTGTCAGGATCACCGGCAGTGCCAGGGGGAGTTCGATATTGAAGAGCCGTTGGCGCTCCGTCATACCCGCGCCGCGTGCAGCCTCCATCACAGCGGGCGGTAGTGTCGTCAAGCCCGTTAGCGCATTTTCGAAGATCGGCAGCAGGCCGTAGAGGAAGAGGGCGATCAGCGTCGGTTTCTCGCCAAAGCCGAAAATCGGGACCGCGAGCGCCAGAACCGCCACCGGCGGAAAGGTCTGACCGATGTTCACGAGGCTGCGCGAAAGCGGAAGAAATTCGGCACCGGCCTTTCGCGTCACGAGGATCGCCAGAGCCACGGCAACCAGAGCCGCGGCAAGCGTTGCGACAAAGACCGTCCTGAGATGCAGCAGCGTCAGCCAGAACAGACTGCCCTGGTTATAGATCGCCGGCGCATTCTGCTGAACCAACGGCCTGAGCAACGGCTCGAACCAGGAGGGTTGCAGCAGGAAGACAAGCAACAGCAGCAGAACCACCAGCCGGGCGAAATTGGGCACCGACGCCATCAGCGTGGCCTCGCCGCGCGTCTTGCCAAGCCTTCGAGGCTGACCTTGCCGAGGATCGCACCGTCAGGCGCGGCAACAGGCAGCGCGGAACGCCCGGACCACAGGAGTTCGGAGAGCGCGTCGCGCTGGCTGAGCGTCGCCGGTATCGGCGCGCCTTCGGCCGAGCCGGGCTCGACCGCATCCGCAGCCGTGTCGATCGCCAGCAGCCGGAATGGCCGCTCGCTGGTGCCAATCAGCGTTTCGACGAAGGGTGTCGCCGGTTTGACCAGCATCTCGGCCGGCGTCGCGTATTGCACGACCTCTCCCTTGTCCATCACGGCGATCCTGTCGGCAAGGTGAAACGCCTCTTCCATGTCATGGGTGACGAGGATGATCGTCGTGCCGAAATGTCTCTGGATTGCGACAAGATCGTCCTGCGCCTTGGAGCGGATGATGGGATCAAGGGCGCCGAAGGGTTCGTCCATCAGAAGCACGTTCGGCTCCGCGGCGAGCGCGCGCGCAACGCCGACCCGCTGCTGCTGGCCGCCGGAAAGCTCATGCGGATAGCGCGGGCCGAAGGCCGCGGGATCGAGCTGGAACAGCGTCAGCAGTTCCTCGACCTTCGCGCCGATGCGCTTCCTGTCCCAGCCGAGGAGCGTCGGCACGGTGGCGATGTTCTGGGCGACCGTGCGGTGCGGAAACAGCCCGTGGCCCTGGATCGCGTAGCCGATCCTGCGCCGAAGCTCGAAATCCGGCACGGCGCGGTTATCCTGCCCATCGATCCTGATCGCGCCAGAAGTCGGCTCGACCAGTCGATTGACCATTCTGATCAGCGTCGTCTTGCCCGAGCCGGAGGTACCGACGATCACCGTAATCGTATGCGGTTCGACGGTCAGCGACACGTCGTCGACGACGGTCGTGTTGCCATAGCGCTTGGTAACCTGTTCGATTTCGATCATGCGGCATTGCCCTGGTTACGGTCCGTTACGGTCATTTCGATCAAGGCGTCGAGGACGATCGCCGCCGCGAAAGCCAGGACGACAGTCGGCACGGCGCCCAGCAACACGAGGTCCATCGCCGTCTGGCCTATGCCCTGGAAGACGAAGACTCCGAAGCCGCCGCCTCCGATGAGGGCGGCGATGGTTGCGAGCCCGATGTTCTGGACCAGCACGATGCGGATGCCCGTGAGGATCACCGGAAAGGCGAGCGGAAACTCAATGCCGGCAAGTCGCTGCCAGTCGGTCATGCCGATGCCGCGCGCCGCGTCGTTGGCATCGCGCGGAACGCCGGCGAGCCCGACCACCGTATTGGCGACGACCGGCAGCAAGGAATAGAGAAACAGCGCAACGAAAGCAGGCGCGACGCCGATGCCGCGAATGCCGGTTGCAGCCGCACCCGGCAC
The DNA here is from genome assembly GCF_020193655.1 of Ensifer sp. IC3342. GTDB lineage: Bacteria > Pseudomonadota > Alphaproteobacteria > Rhizobiales > Rhizobiaceae > Sinorhizobium. The sequence continues at coordinate 45,716 of NZ_JADYVE010000011.1, read as the reverse complement.
ATGCGTCGCGATCCAGCCGAGCGGTGCGATCAGAATGCCGAAAAGCGCGATCGACGGAATTGTCTGGATGGCGTTGAGGACATTCAGCACGCCGGCGCGCAACGGTTCGACGCGATGACAAAGCACGCCGAGCGGCAAGCCGATGACGGTGGCCGCTGCGAGCGATCCGAGCGCGAGCGTTACGTGCCGCCCCGCCTCCTTCCAGAAGGTGTCGGCGCGGCTCGCATATTCCTTCAGAATGGAGAGTCCATCCCAGCCGCCGGCCAGCAGCATCGCACCGGCGGCCGCAAGAACGGCAACAAGGAAGAGCAGGCGGATGATGGGCCCTGGGTTCAGGCGCGTCAGCGCATCGGCAACCAGAAGTGAGAAGGCGAAAACCATGACCCAGAAGCCGGAGGCCGGCGAAACGCGAGCATAGGTGTTTTCCGGCGGCGTCAGATGATTGGCGGCCACACCGATCAGAACGCCAAGCGCGACGAGAGCGGCAAAAGCCACGGCCATTCGCACTAGGCTCGGCGTCCTGAAGAGGGCTATTGCCGCAGCCAAGGCGACCAGGCCGAGAAGCGCGTATCCAAGCGACGGCGGCAAGGCCTCCAGAATCGCCTTCGCGTCGCCCTGGACGATCCGGTTGGCCCGGAAGGTTGCAAACGGGGCAAGAAGCGCACCGTAGACAGCAAGCGCGGCAATGACGACGCCGAGCTTGTCGATGCGGAAGGGCACGCGTTCCTTTGCTTGGATCATGCCATCACCCATGGCGTTTCAGGCGTTGCCCGTCCGATCGGATGGACGAGGGGGCGCTTGCCAGAGCGGGATGCGGAAAAGTATGCGCAGTTTTCCACCCGCATCCCGCTCCAACTTATTAGAATCGATCACGCTTAGACCTAAAGTCATCGTGATCGAGAACAAGCGCCCTCCCCTCATCACATCATTTCAGAAAGCCGTTCTTCTTCAAGAAGTCCTCGGCAACGGCCTTGGCCGGTTCGCCGCCGACTTGGACGCGGCCATTAAGCTCTTGCAGCGTCACCAGGTCGAGCTTTTCGAATACCGGTTTCAGCAGTTCCTCAATCTGCGGGTTTTCCTTGAGCACCGCTTCGCGGATGATCGGCGCCGGCTGATAGACCGGCTGGACGCTCTTGTCGTCTTCGAGCACGACCAGGCCCGAGGGCGCAATGCCGCCGTCTGTGCCGTAAACCATCGCGGCGTTGGCGCCGTTCGTCTGGTTTGCTGCCGCGGCAATCGTTGCCGCCGTATCGCCACCCGAAAGCGTGATCAGTTGGTCCGGCTTCAGCGTGAAGGAATAGGTCGTTTGGAACGCCGGCAGCGCCGCGGCGGAGTTGACGAATTCGGACGAGGCCGCGAGCTTAACCTCGCCGCCGCCCGTGACATATTTGCCGAAGTCGGAGAGCGTCTTGAGCTTGTTGGCCTGCACGACCTCCTTGCGCAGCGCGATCGCCCAAGTGTTGTTGGCTGGCGACGGCGTCAGCCAAACGATCTTGTTGGCGTCATAGTCAAGCTTCTTTGCCTGCTCATAGGCCGTGGCAGCATCCTTCCAGGCCGGGTCGTCCGCCTTCTCGAAGAAGAAGGCCGCGTTGCCGGTATATTCCGGATAGATGTCGATCTCCCCGGCGGTAATCGCCTTGCGCACGACGGGTGTCGCGCCAAGCTGAACACGGTCCGTTGTCTTTATGCCGTTGGCATTGAGGACGGCGAGAATGATATTGCCGAGCACGCCCCCTTCCGTATCGATTTTTGAGGAAACGACGACATCGGCCTCAGCCGCAGCGGCGGTGAGCGCAATGGCAAGGGCAGTACCGATAACAGTCTTGATCAGGCGCATGATTGTCTCCCTCGATTTGGTCTCGCAGTTTGATCACGGATTCTCCGCTGCGTCGGGGTAAGCCATTCCATATATGTCAGGGTTCGGCGAAAAATAGAGCGAGTGGCGCGTCCTGACCTGCGGTTGAATTCTCAATACGCACAGCCTTTGGACATTGCAATCGCTACCGTTCTCAGCCACTCTTCCCTCTGCGCATGGAATTGTTTCGGGGGAAGCATGTCCGCCTTTGTTCTCGCGCTTTTGATTGGTGTGGTGGCGGGGCTTCGTGCCATGACCGCGCCCGCTGCCGTCAGCATCGCAGCCGCTGCCGGCTGGCTGCCTGTTTCCAATAGCTGGGCGGCTTTCATGGGCTTGCGGTTCACGCCCTATATCTTCGGCCTGCTGGCACTTGTCGAATACGTCACCGATCAGCTTCCGAGCACGCCGAGCCGCAAGGTGCCACAGCAGTTCGGCGCGCGCATCGTCAGCGGCGGCTTCTGCGGCGCGGTGATCGGCACTGCGGGCGGATCGCTCATTGGCGGTGCGTTCGGCGGCGTCATCGGTGCTGTGATCGGCACGCTCGGCGGTTACGAGGCGCGAAAGCGGCTTGGCCTGGCCATCGGCAAGGATTTGCCGGTAGCCCTTCTCGAAGATCTGGTTGCAATTCTGCTAGCGTTCTGGGTGGTGTCCTCCGTGTCATGAGCAAGCACTTCGACGCAATCATCATCGGCGCCGGCCAGGCGGGACCATCGCTCGCCGGGCGGCTGACCGCCGCCGGCAAAACCGTTGCGCTCATCGAACGCAAACTCTTCGGCGGCACCTGCGTCAACACCGGCTGCATGCCGACCAAGGCGATGGTCGCCAGCGCCTACGCGATCCACACCGCCCGCCGCGGCGCCGAATATGGCATGACGACCGGCGCCATTTCCGTCGACTTCGCCCGCGTCATGGCCCGCAAGGAAAAGGTGCGCCTCGATGCCCGCTCGGGCGTCGAGAGCTGGCTTAAGGGCATGAACAACTGCACGGTCTTCGAAGGCCATGCACGTTTCGAAAGCCCGACGGACGTCCGCGTCGGCGATGAGCTGATTTCCGGCGATCAGATTTTTCTCAACACCGGCGGACGTGCTGCCGTTCCGGATTTTCCGGGCGTCGACGAGATTCCCTATCTCACCAACACGTCGATAATGGACCTCGCCCAACTTCCGGAGCATCTCGTTATCATCGGCGGCAGCTATATCGGGCTCGAATTCGCCCAGATGTTCCGCCGCTTCGGTTCAGAGGTCACCGTCATCGAGAAGGGGCCGCGCCTGATCGGGCGGGAAGACCCGGACGTTTCCGATGCGATCCGCGACATTCTCGAAAAGGAAGGTATCCATATCCGCCTCAATGCCGAATGCATCCGCTTCGCCAAGCACGAGGACGGGGTCGCCGCCGGCGTCGATTGCACGTCAGGGGCACCGGAGGTCACCGGCTCGCATGTGCTGCTCGCCACCGGCCGCCGGCCGAATACGGACGATCTCGGGCTCGACAAGGCTGGCGTGAAAACCGACGCGCGCGGCAATATCGAGGTCGACGATTTCCTGCGATCGAACGTTCCGCATATCTTTGCAATGGGCGACTGCAACGGCCGGGGTGCGTTCACTCACACCTCCTACAACGACTTCGAAATCGTCGCCGCCAACCTCCTCGACAACGATCCGCGCCGCGTGACCGACCGTATTCAGACCTATGCACTCTACATCGACCCGCCCCTCGGGCGCGCCGGGATGACGGAGAGCGAAGCCCGCAAGAGCGGCCGCAAGCTCCTGATCGGCGCCCGGCCGATGACACGGGTCGGCCGTGCCGTCGAGAAGGGCGAGACGCAGGGCTTCATGAAGGTGATCGTCGACGCGGACACGCAGGAAATCCTCGGCGCGTCGATCCTCGGCACGGGCGGAGATGAGGCGATCCAGAGCATCCTCGACGTCATGTATGCGAAGAAACCCTACACGACGATCAGCCGGGCGATGCATATTCACCCGACAGTCTCGGAACTGATCCCGACGGTGTTCGGGGAACTTTCTCCTGCGAAGTAATGCCAGGATTGTCCTTACCGAATCCCTCAGACGACCCCTGTCAGTTCGAGTGTCTGATAGCCAGCCAAAAGCGTGATCAGGGATCCGACAAGCCGCAGGAGTGTACTCTCCCGCAACGTCTTGACCACCCATCCCGCCAACGGCGCCGCCAAAACACCTCCGACGATCAGCCCGCCAACAGATGTTAGGTAATCGCCGAGTTCGACGGCTTGCTTCCAGTGGCCGGTTACAATTGTGACGAGGAAGCTCAGCGACACCGAAAGTGCAATCAGGAACTCGCTCGCATTGACCGTGCCGATCACGAATCGCGGCTGCCCGCCCGCGCCGAGCAGGCCGGTGGTGGCGACGGGACCCCAGCCGCCACCTCCCGCGGCATCCAGGAAACCGGCGGTGGCGCCCAGGGGCGCGACGATTCTCAATTTCACAGGGTTGGTCGGAATACGACGAAAAGAGCGAAATAACAGCCAATTCCCGATAATTGCGAGATAAGCTGTAACGAATGGCTTGACCTGATCGCCGTCAAACGAGGTGAGCACGAAGGCGCCTAATATCCCGCCAGCGACACCAAAGGGAATGAGCCGCCGAAACAGTTTCCAGTCGATGTTGCCGTGATAGAGATGGCCCGTTCCGGAGGCGGCGGTGGTGAACAATTCCGCAGCATGAGCTGAAGCTGATGCTTGCGCCGGCGGCACACCGAAGGCAAGGAGCACCGTCGACGAGATCACCCCATATGCCATTCCAAGAGCACCATCGACCGCCTGGGCCAGAAACCCGACCGCCGCGAACAGTAGGAGATCTTCCATAAGCGGCTCCGCGCGTGACTGCGTTCATGGTGCCCTCAGGTTCGCAAGTAAACGGACCACGCATCGGCTTGTTCCGCGATTTCGGCTCAATCCGGTCGTGCTTAACCGCGGCGCGCCCTGATCCTGTCGGTCGAGACCGGCCCCGCGACCACCAGGTTCGCACGGGTCGAGGCGTGCGGGCGGGCGCAGTACAAACGAGAATGAGTGCCTTCGCGAAAAGACCAAAAGGCATCTCAGCTGTCGTTGCTGCGATTTGCGGGCGCGAGATCCGTTCGCGCCCGCGTCTTTTCCACTGTCGCTATTTCACCGGAATCATAAGGTGGGCATAAGGAGTGCCCGCCCACATCACATACGGCCGTGAGGTGTCGGGCTTAGGCTCCGTCGGATAGCCTTGCATCATGTCCGTCGCGTTGACGATCATGACGTGCGGGCCGGTTTCAACCCAGTTGTTACCCTCTTCAGGTTTCGTCGCGTAAGGATCGGTGTTGCTTCCGTCGCTGCCGCCGGCCAGCATGTACATGAACCCTACCTTCCCTTTGGGCGGTTCCTTTTTTTGCATCCAAGCCGTCGCCCATTCCATCGCATTGGCATCGCCGCACATCGGGTCCGGGCCGGGCGTGGCGGGAACGTCGGGCATGCACCAGAAGCCGTTCGTGCCCTCCCTCAACGTGCGCATACTGCCGTTCTCGTCCATAACATGGATCGCAGCGCCGCTTGCTACCGCAGCGGGCGCAGCGGATTCGGCGCTTTTGATCAGTGCAGCGTCGTCGACGGCTGCGTCGGCGGCTATGCCCTGCACTGCAACCAGGCTGCTTGCTGCCAATAGAGCAGCCGCCGTTAGAAGCCTTTTCATGGTCGTTCTCCCGGATCGTATTCATCGTTGTCATTGTGTCGGCCGGCGGCTGTCCCAAGTCGCATTAGCCGGAGCTAAAATGATAACAGATTGGGCGGACTCGAACAATTAAGCAGGCAAGGTCACGCGCCTGCGACGATCTGGTATCGTTCGTTGCCAGTGCGGCACCGATTCACCCGCCTTTTCCGCAGCTGAACCACCTCAGCGACATGCAGGAGAGGCCCGCATCGATCTTGCCGATTTCCGTGGTCTTCAGCGGCACGACCTTGAAGCCCGCGTTGTCGAGCATCTCAATCGTGCGCGGGAAGTCGGCGCCGACCATGACGACGTCATTGACGCGGAGCGCATTGGCGGCCGCCTCCTCGCCCTCCGGAATGATCACCTGCTTGAATTTCTTGAAGACACCCGAGCGGGCCAGGCGGTTGGTGGAAAGCACGGTTTCGTCGTCGAGCAGCGAGCAATCGGTCTTGAAGTGGAGAACCCCGTCAGGCGTCGCGACGATCTCGCTCTTGCGGCCAAGCCTGTCGAGGCAGCTCTGCAGCGCTTCGGCGCCTGCCTTGTCGGTGCGGGCCGATAGACCGATCATCACGCTTTCACGTGTCGTCAGCACGTCTCCGCCATCGGCATAGCCGCTGCCCGGCAGGTCGAGAACAGTGTCGAACATCTCGCGCAGCGTCGGCTCGATCTCCTTGGTTTCGTTGACGCGGGTCGCTGCCCCCGGACGCAGAAGGATCGCACCTTCGGTGAAGACCAGCGCCGGGTCCTCGACGAAGATCGAATCCGGGAAGGCTTCGAGTGCAGGCAGAACGGTCACCTCGACGCCCGCTTCGCGCATTGCGCCGATGTAGGCGTCATGCTCGGCCTTCACGCCCTCATAGGTCGGATTGCCGCGGTCGTCAGCGCGCAGGCCGTTGACGACGGACTGCGACGGCGTGCGGACAATGATGGAGTTGAACGCGTAGGCGGGGCGTGACTGCAGCATTCTTTGCACCCTCTGGTTTGGACCAACCGTTTCTACTGCATGATTCCTCAAATCGGAATCGATTTGAGGAAAAATCATGCAGCGATTCAAAGTGCTACAGCGACCTCCGCGCGTCCCAAAAGACACGCGGCGCTGTAAAGCGACGAGGAAAGGTATAAAGCGGTTCTCTGATTGCGGGCACTCGCTGTAAAGATAATGCCAGCCGAAGCGCAAGCGCTCGACGACATCGCGACGACACATCTATCGGCCGCATCTGACTGCGGCCGCGGCCAATCCTTCTCACCGCAACTGGAAAAATATTGTGAGCCACATTCCCCAGATCAACTATGACACTGCGTCCGATGCGATCCGCGCGGCGCACGACGAGGAGATCCACCTTCGCGGGCGAATGACGAATATGAAGCGCACGCTGCTTCATTCGCCGACGGCACACCGCATCTACGCGGAATGGTTCACGCTGCGGGAGGAACTCAGACCGGCCCTCGACGACCGTGCCGTTTGGCTGCTCTGCCATGCGATTTCCGAGGCCATGCATTCCCGCATCGCGATGGGGTTCTTTCGCCGCGCCTTTGCCAATGCCGACATTGATTTCAAGTCGATCGCACCGAACGAGGATGAAGAGCGCCTGATTGCGTTCGGGCGGGCGATCGTTGCCGATTCCAACAACGTTTCCGCAGCAATATGGGACGGGCTGAAGGCGCGCTACGACAACGCCACGCTCGTCAACCTCGTCGCCTTTGCCGGCATTATGGTCGCGACCGCATTGTTCAACAATGTCGTCGAAGTCGATTTCGATCCGGAGCTACTGCCTTACGCGGACGCATCATCCGCCTGACGGGACCACTATTGGCCGCCGCGTCATTCCGACAATCTGCTCGTGAATGCGGGATTACCGCGCAGCGTGTTGCTAACCGTGCAGATCTCGTTTTCCGCAGCCTCCGCGATCGAATGGCGAACGGTGTCGTCGAAATCGCCCTTGATGGAAAATTCGATGTCGAAGCGTGCGACCCGCGACGGCTCGTCATGGGCTTTCTCGCCGGTGACCTTTGCGGAGACTTCCGTCAGCCTGTCGAGCACACCGAAGCGGCTTGCGGCAATGCGGGCGCTCAGCACCAGACAGCTCGCAAGCGAAGCATAGAGAAGATCGAGCGGGCCGTAGCCCGGTTGTGACGGGCCGGTGACGATATCGAGTTCACCGCCGGTAACCGATGTCACGTGCGGGAAGCCTGTGCGTCCTACGACGGCGGTCGCGCCGGTTTCCCTCGTCCTTACCTTCAACTCAGCCATTCACCGTCCCCTTCCGCTGCGCACGCGACCGGCGCAATATCGAGACAAAGCTCCGCTCCTGCAACGACGCCGCGGACCTTATCAGGCCCGCGGCGCGATTTGTTGGCGAGAAAGAGCGTGGATCGTATGAGGATCCTTCTCCTTCGCTTAGTTCTTCTTCACCAGGCGGTAGAAGACGAAGTCGGAAGTCGCGCCGTTGACGTAGCCCGCGACATTGTTCTTCATCGCGACTTGAGTCGCCGCCTGGAACATGATCACGATCGGCGACTTCTCCTGCACTTTCTTCTGCAGGTCCACATACATCGCGTTCCGCTTGGCGGGATCGGCCTCGGCCTTGGCCGCCTTGGTGGCCTTGTTGAGCTCTGCCGGAACAGCCCAGGAGTTCCGCCAGGTCGTCGTCGACTGGTAGTGATCGTCGGAGTTGTCCTCGTTGAAGGCGAAGGCACCAGCGTTGGAATCCGGATCCATGAAATCGGGACCCCAATAGAGCAGCATCGCTTCGTGGGTGCGGGCCCGATACTTGGTGATCACCTGGCTGCCGGTTCCCGGAATGATCTCGAAATTGATGCCGGCTTCAGCGAACGAGGCCTGCAGCGACTGCGCCATGTCGGTGAAGGGCGTCGAGTTGATGACATCGAGCGTCACCTTGATCGGCGTCTTGATGCCGGCGTCGGCAAGGATCTTCTTCGCCTTTTCGACGTCGTAGCTGTACGGCGTCTCGTCGAGAGAGCCGGGGAAGCCTTTCGGCCAGAAGGCCTGGTGTACTTCCATCTGTCCCTTTAGGAAGCTGTCGGTCATGCCCTTGTAGTCGACCAGATAGCGTGCTGCCTCCCAGACGGCTTCCGGCTGCAGGGCCGTGGTCTTCTGGTTGAAGGAGAGGAAGTGAACGGCCGCCTGAGGATAGGTCTCGACCTTCATATTTTCCTTGCCGGTGATGCCGGCGACCTGGTCGGGCGTCAGGTTCTTCGCCATGTCGACGTCGCCGGTCTCGAGCAGAAGCTGCTGGGTCGCCGCTTCCGCCACATGGCGGATGATGACGCCTTTGATCGTGGGTGCGCCACCGAAATAGTTCGGATTACTCTGGAGGTTCAGCAGTTCGCCGGCGCGGAAGGCGCGCAGCACGAAGGGCCCGGCTCCGGCAGAGTTGGCCTTGAGCCAAGCATTGCCGAAGTCGCCGTTCTCTTCGTTCGCCTTGACCGTCTCGGCATCGACGACCGATGCCGGGCGGGCGGCGAGAACGTTGAGAACGAAGGCGGACGAGAAGTCGCCCTCGTATTTGACGACAACCTTGTTGCCGTCGGCGGTCACCATCTTCTCGATGTTTTCCGGTGTCCAGCCGAGCTGTGTCAGGATGAAGGCCGGCGCCTTGTTGAGGGCCACAACGCGCTTGAACGAGTAGACCACGTCTTCCGCGCGCAACGGATTGCCGGACGAGAAGGTCACGCCGTCACGCAGGGTGAACGTGATCGTTTTCGCGGCGTCGTCCGCCGTCCACTCGCTAGCGAGGCCGGGCGCGAGCTTCTGAACGTCAGGAGCGTCGTACTGCACCAGGCGATCATAGGTCTGCGTGACATATTCGCCCGACGAGAACTCATAGGCCTCAGCCGGATCGATGCTGACGATGTCGTCGATGTTCTGGGCGACGACCAGGACATCCGCCGGCGTTTCGGCCAATGCTGCCGGCGAAACGCTGAGCGCCAGTGATGCCGCAAACACCGCGGCCTTGAAGATTTTCATCATCGCTTCTCCTGTTTTCGATGAGATTTGGTTTTTGCGGGCCGTGCCGGTGTTCCCGTGGTCTCGGCACGGCCTGCTTCCTTCGATGCGGTTCGCGGCCGAAAGAGCGGCAGCGTTCCGGTCCAGAGGATGCGCGCAGCCTTGTCGGTCCTGTTCCACCAGTAATGCGGCTGGATGCCCCTGAAATGCAGCCCGTCGCCGTTCGTCAGCGTCGTCTGTTCGCTATCGAGGCCGAAGAGGATCTCGCCATCGAGAACGAAGACGATCTCCTCCCCTTCATGGCTGAACACTTCCGACCGATGGCCCGGCGGGATCGTGATGACGAAGCTCGAAAGCTGGTTGCCGGCAAAATCTGCGCCGATGCGCTCATAGGCGACCGGCGAGCCACCGACGGAAAAGACCATTCGATCTTCAGCGCGAGAAAGACCGGTGTCGATTGCCGGGGCGAGTATGAAATGACTGATCTCGGTGTCGAGGCCGCGTGCGATCTGAGCGAGCGTGCCGAGCGATGGCATCGCGAGATCCCGTTCGACCTGGCTGAGATAGCCGACTGAAACGCCGGCCGCGTCACTCAATTCCTGGAGCGTCATGTGCATCTGCCGCCGGCGCGCGCGCACCAGCGGGCCGATCCTCGGCTGCGCCGCGGAATTCGCGCTTCCCTGTGCAGCACGTGCATCGTCCGATGCGGTCACGACCGACTCCCCTCCAGTAAAATTTTTTTGATCTAAGCAAATTTGTTTATATACTCCAAGCGAATTCTTGCGCTATGGGCGTGGCCAACGCAGGGTTATGAGGGATGGAGCCGCCACTTGGCAGATGACAGCACGACCACCGTCGCCGGACCGGTGCGCCGCCGCAGCGCGACCGTCTCGCGCCACCGCAGGCTCACCGCAACTGCCGGCTTTGTCGTCACGCTGGCCGTAACCTTCCTCGGACTTCTCGCGATTACATTCTTCATCGGCCGGATCGTGCCGATCGATCCGGTGCTCGCGGTCGTCGGCGACCGTGCGCCCGCCGCCGTCTATGAACGGGTACGCGTCGAAATGGGCCTCGATCGCCCATTGACAACGCAATTCGCGAGCTATGTCGGCGACGTGCTGACCGGCAATTTCGGCACGTCAGTTTCTACCGGCCGGCCGGTTCTAGAGGATCTTGCCCGCGTCTTCCCGGCGACTCTCGAGATGGCAACGCTCGGCATCATCATCGGTGTCTTGCTTGGCGTCCCCCTTGGCGTCATTGCCGCAAGCCGGCGCGGCTCGTGGCTCGACCAGGCGATCCGCGTCGTCGGCCTGCTCGGCTATTCCGTTCCCGCCTTCTGGCTCGGCCTTGTCGGGCTCGCGGTGTTCTATGCCCGGCTCAACTGGGTCGGAGGACCCGGCCGCGTGGAGATCTTTCTCGACGGCATCGTGCAGCCGGTGACCGGCCTCCTTTTGGTCGACAGCATCATCGCCGGCAATTGGGAGGTCTTCGGCAATGCCGTCTGGCATCTGATACTACCCGCCTCCTGCCTCGGCTTCTTCTCGCTGGCTTACATCGCCCGCATGACGCGCTCCTTCATGCTCGACCAGCTGAACCAGGAATATGTCACGACCGCCCGGGTCAAGGGCGTTCCGGAGCGGCTGGTCATCTGGCGCCATGCGTTCCGGCCAATCCGCGTGCCGCTGATCACCGTCATCGGGCTCTCCTACGCCGGCCTTCTCGAAGGCTCGGTGATGATCGAGACGATCTTCTCCTGGCCCGGCATCGGCAACTATCTGACCGTGGCGCTGCTCAACGCTGACATGTCCGCCGTGCTCGGCTCGACCCTCGTCGTCGGCGCGGTCTTCATCGGCATCAACAAGATTTCGGACGTGCTCTATCGCGTGCTCGATCCGCGTGCGCGCTAGGGAGGTGTGGGATATGGCAATGCTTCGCGACTGGCTGATCGACGACAGCCCCGCCTCCCCGATGCAGGCCCGGCTTGGCCGGCTCTACCGCATCTTCGGCGCGTTGATGCATAATCCGCTGGCGGTGATCGGCGCGATCATCATCATCTGCCTGATCCTCGCAGCACTTTTTGCGCCGTGGCTCGCTACGCACGATCCGCTGCGCCAGGCGCTTGCCGAACGGTTGCTGCCACCGAGCGCCGCTCACTGGTTGGGCACGGATGAACTCGGGCGCGATATCTGGTCGCGCGTCGTCTACGGTGCTCGCATTACCCTGGTGATCGTCGCGCTCGTCGCCGTCCTTGCGGCGCCGGCCGGACTCGTCATCGGCGTCATCTCCGGCTATTTCGGCGGCTGGGTCGATCGCATCCTGATGGGCATCACCGATATCTTCCTCTCACTGCCGAAGCTGATCCTGGCGCTCGCCTTCGTCGCCGCGCTTGGCCCGGGGATCGAGAACGCCATTATCGCGATTGCGATCACCTCCTGGCCCGGCTATGCCCGCGTCGCGCGCGCCGAAACCCTGACGTTCAAGAATTCCGAGTTCATTGCCGCTGTGCGTCTGCTCGGCGCATCGAGCCTCAGGGTCAACCTCGGCCATGTGCTGCCGCTCTGCACGTCGTCGATGATCATCCGCGTGACCCTCGACATGGCCGGCATCATCCTGACGGCGGCCGGCCTCGGCTTCATCGGCCTCGGCGCACAGCCTCCGCTGCCGGAATGGGGTGCGATGATCTCGCGCGGACGCTCGTTCATTCTCGATCAATGGTGGGTCGCCACGATGCCGGGCTTCGCGATCATCCTCGTCAGCCTCGGCTTCTGCTTCTTCGGAGACGGTCTGCGCGACGTGCTCGACCCCAAGAGCGGAGAACAGCGCTGATGAGACCGCTCCTCGAAATAGAAAACCTGCGCGTCACCTTCCCGACGGCACGCGGCGATATTGACGTCGTTCGCGGCGTCTCCTTCACGCTTGGCCGCGAGCGCCTCGGCATCGTCGGCGAAAGCGGCTCGGGCAAATCGATGACCGGCCGCTCGATCCTGAAGCTCGTGCGCGCGCCCGGCCACGTGACCGCGGACAAGCTCGCCTTCGACGGCATCGATCTCAGCACCCGTTCGGAGAAGCAGATGCGCGCCATCCGCGGCGCCCGCATCTCGATGGTGATGCAGGATCCGAAATTCTCGCTCAATCCGGTGATGACCATCGGCGAGCAGATCGCCGAGGCGCTGCTGACGCACAAACGTCTGCCGCGGCGGGAGGTGAACGACCGCGTGCATTCCATGCTTGAATCGGTGCGTATTTCCGATCCGGAGCGCGTCGCGCGGCTTTATCCGCACGAGGTTTCCGGCGGCATGGGGCAGCGGGTGATGATCGCGATGATGCTCATTCCCGAGCCGGACCTGCTCATCGCCGACGAGCCGACCTCGGCCCTCGACGTCTCGGTCCAGGCCCAGGTGCTCGACATTATTGACGAGCTCGTTCGACGCAAGGGCATGGGGCTGATCTTCATCAGCCACGACCTCAATCTCGTATCGAGTTACTGCGACCGGATCCTGGTGATGAACACCGGCGAAGTGGTGGAAGAATGCAAGGCCGGCGAATTGATGAAGGCCGCGCACCCTTATACGCGCGGCCTCATCGCCTCCATTCCACGCCTCGATGAAACAAGGGACGAGCTGCCTGTGCTCGACCGCAGCGCCTGGGCCAAAGCATGATCGCGCTCTCTCTCAAGGACCTCGACATCTCCTACGGCGATACGCAGATCACCCACAAGGTGAGCCTCGATATCGCTGAGGGCGAAAGCTTCGCGCTCGTGGGCGAGAGCGGCTCGGGCAAGTCCACCGTCTTGAAGGCGATCGCCGGGCTCGCACCTCAATGGACCGGCGAGATCCGCGTTCTCGGCAAAGCACGCAGTCACGGTGTGGACCGCGACTTCTCGCGGATCTGCCAGATGGTATTCCAGGATCCTTATGGCTCATTGCATCCGCGCAAGACCGTCGACGCGACGCTTGGCGAAGCGCTGACGATCCACGGTATCGGCAACCGGAGCGCGCGTGTCGAGGAGGTCATGGGGTCCGTCGGCCTCGACCGGAAATTCCGGTTCCGCTTTCCGCACCAGCTTTCCGGCGGCCAGCGCCAGCGCGTGGCCATTGCCCGTGCGCTGATGCTGAAGCCGAAGATCCTTTTGCTCGACGAGCCGACCTCGGCTCTCGATGTTTCGGTGCAGGCCGAAATTCTCAACCTGCTCAAACGTCTGCGCCGCGAGCAGAACCTCACCTTCCTGATGGTCACCCACAATCTGCCGGTCGTCTCCTTCCTCTGCGACCGCCTGGCCGTCATGCGCCAGGGCCGCATCGTCGAAGTGGCCGACATCGACGAGTTGAAGCGCGGTGACCTCAAGGAATCCTATTCGCGGGAGCTGATGCAGATCAGCGCCGCACACGCCACCTAAACCGCCCCAGACAATCCTCCCAAGGACATATGATGAATACCGAGCATATCGCCGCCCTGGCGGAATTCGACGCGACCATTGCCAACGACACCGCAGCGGATGCGCCCTATCGCGCGCTGCAGACGCTTAGCCGAAAGCTGATCGGCGCCAAGCTTTTCACGGTCATGACGGTGGACATGGCGAACGAGCTGGCACGCCGCGCCTATACTTCACATCCCGACGAGTATCCGGTCTCCGGTACCAAGCCGATCCGCTACGATCGCTGGTTCGACACGGTCCACAAGGCGCGCCAGACCTTTGTCGCCAATACGATCGCCGACATTTCCACGGTCTTCGGCGACTACGAGATGATCGCCGCACTTGGCTGCGGATCGGTCGTGAACATCCCCGTCGTCGTTAGCGGCGAACTGCTCGGCACCGTCAACTGTCTCGACGTCGAGCACCACTACACGCCGGAGAGGGTCGCACTTTCGAAGCTCATCGAGATGCCGGCGAAGCTCGCCTTCCTCGCTGCCGCGCGGGCCGCTACGAAGTAAGCAGGGCGGCCAAGCCCTGATCGGGTCGCAGCGGTTTAGGTCGCGCCCCTCTATCTTCGTCGTCGGGACTTCCGGACGATTGTCGCGCCGACGCGTCAGGCGGATTCCGGCGGAATAACGCCCTTGGTGAAGAGGAAGCAGCCGTAGAAACGCGTCTCGCCCGTGGTGATGACGCAATAGGCCTTCTTCGCCTCCTCGTAGAATGCGAAGCGCTCGATGCCGTACATCGGCGCCGGCTTGCCCTCGGCGCGGTCGATTTCGGCCTGGACCTCGCGCTGCACCGCCGGAAGCTCGTCTGGGGCGCCCATGACTTCCATGCGCCCGGCCGAGGGCTGCAGTGGCGTGTCGAGCGGCAGGACCGAGAGCACCGCCTTCACGGCGCGCGCGGCGGAGACATTGTCGATGTGCAGCAACTTTCCAAGCGTCGTCTGACGCGCGATTGCGTCGGATGGGAAATTGGTGTCCGAGATCACCAGCGTGTCGCCGTGCCCCATCGAGCGCAGCGCGTGTAACACGTCGGCGTTGAGAGCCGGGTCGATATTCTTGAGCATTCCTGTCCTCCCCTGCATGATTCCTTGGGACCGAAACCGATCTAACGACAGAATCATGCTGCAATTCAACGTGCTGCAGCAACTTTGCACGTCCGATCGGACGCGCGGTGCTGCGGGGCGCCGATCGCCGGGCTGCCGGTGGCGCGCGCGGCCGCATCAGGCCGACTCCAGAGCCGGTCGTCCACAGGTCGTTCGGATTTTCCCGATCCTTCGGCCGCGTCCCCCAGTCCGAAGCATGCCTGCTCCCCTACTCGCCGTAGGGGATCCAGATGTTCTTGATGTCGACGGCGCGACGCAGGAATGCCGGGCCTTCGGCCGCCGCGCGGTCCATCCAGTCGATCGCCTTGCCGTAGTCGACAAAGGTGCGCTTGAGGTTCCCGACGGAGAGCTTCTCGACAAGCGCCGAGAGCTCCGGTGAGCCGAAGGCCCAGAGCGCATCGACGTCGTTGTGGGCGGCAAGCGTCTTGGCGAGTTCGATCGCCGATCCGGTGACGATATTGATGACGCCGGCCGGCACATCCGATGTTTCGAGCACGGAATAGAAATCCGTTGCCGCCAGCGGATGCTGTTCGCTCGGAACGACAACGACGCGGTTGCCGACGGCTATCAGCGGCGCGACGAGGCTGATGAAGCCGAGCAGCGGCGCTTCGGGCGGGCAGACGACGCCGACGACACCCTGCGGTTCCGGCATCGCCAGCGCGACGCCGCGAAGCGGCGGCTGGTGCACGACGCCCTCGTATTTGTCCGCCCAGGCGCCATAGGTGAAGAGACGCGCGATCGCAGCGTCGATCTCGGCTCTCGCGCCGGCTGCCGAGGCGCCGGTCATGGCCGAGATGCGATCGGCAAATTCCGCCGCGCGGGCGCTCAGGTTTTCGGCGATGTAATAGAGGATCTGCGCCCGGTTATGCGCCGTTGCGGAAGACCACGCCGATGCGGCCTGCGCCGCGACGACGGCGTTGCGGATATCCTTGCGGTTACCTTCGCCGACCTCGCCGATCACCTTACCCTTGGAGGAAAGCACCGGCCGCGAATAGTTTCCATCAGGCCGCGCCTGCTTGCCGCCGATGAAGAGCTTGGCGGTACGGTCGAGTACCGGCATAGAGAAGTCGCTCGCGGCTGCCTTCACGACCGGTGCGGCCGGGACGGGCCGGGGCTTGCGCCCGATCCAGGCTTTTGGCTTCAGATATTCGTAGCAGCCCTCGCGCCCGCCCTCGCGGCCGAAGCCGGACTCGCGTTTTCCGCCGAAGCCGGCCGCCGCGTCGAAGAGATTGGTGGCATTGACCCAGACGACACCGGCCGCAAGCTTCGCGGCGACATGCAGAGCGAGCCCGATGGTTTCACTCCAGACGCTGGCGGCAAGGCCGTAGCGCGTATGATTGGCGAGCTGGATCGCCTCTTCCGGCGTGCGGAAGGTCATCGAAACGGCCACCGGTCCGAAGATTTCCTCAGTGGCGACGATCGAGGTCGGCTGGACATGGGTGAGCAGCGTCGGCGGGTAGAAGCTGCCGCCCTTCGGCAGCTCGATCTTGGGCTGGTGCAGGGACGCACCCTCGGTCACACCCTGGGCGACCAGGCTTTCGATCCGCTGCAACTGCACCGGCGCGACGATCGCCGCCATGTCGATCGCCTTGTCGAGTGGTTGACCGACCCGCAGGGTTCCCATGCGCCGCTTCAGCCGCTCGTAGAACAACGGCGCGATGCCCTCCTGGACGAGCAGGCGCGAACCGGCACAGCAGACCTGGCCCTGGTTGAACCAGATGGCATCGACCACGCCTTCGACCGCCCCGTCGATATCGGCGTCGTCGAAGATGATGAAGGGCGACTTGCCGCCGAGTTCCAGCGTCAGCGACTTGCCGGTTCCGGCGGTCTTCTCGCGGATGAGGCGGCCGACCTCGGTCGAACCGGTAAAGGCGATCTTGTCGATATCCTCATGCTCGACGATCAGCGCGCCGGTTTCGCCCTCGCCCGTCACCACATTCAGGACGCCTAGCGGCAGCCCGGCCGCGGCGGCAAGATCGGCAAAGAGAAGTGCCGTCAACGGCGTGAATTCGGCCGGCTTCAGGATGACGGTGTTGCCGAGCGCCAGCGCCGGCGCGACCTTCCAGGCCAGCATCAGGAAGGGGAAGTTCCACGGAATGACCTGCCCGACGACGCCGACCGGCACCTGATCGGCGAACTCGGTCTCCTGAAGCTGCGCCCACCCGGCATGGTGGTAGAAGTGACGGGCGGCAAGCGGGATGTCGATGTCGCGCGTCTCGCGGATCGGCTTGCCGTTGTCGAGCGCTTCGACCACTGCGATCAGACGCGCGTGACGCTGGATCATGCGTGCCAGCGCGTAGAGATGGCGCGCACGTGCATGGCCGGGCAACTTCGCCCATGCACCCTGCGCCTTGCGGGCGGCGGCAACCGCGCTGTTGACGTCCTCGCGCCCGCCGAGCGCGATCTTGGCGAGCAAGGCGCCGGTCGCAGGCTCGTATGTATCGAACGTGTTTCCAGACGCAGAAGCGACAAAGGTGCCGTTGATGAAGTGGCCGAACACGCCATTGTGACGCGCGAGCCATGCACGCGCCTCGGTGTCGGCCTCGGGTGCGGGACCATAGGACATTTCGTCAAAATACCTGGCAACGCTCATCGGAATTATCCTATCGGGTGTCTGTTGAGGGCCGAGTATGCGCCGCTGACGTGATGCTCGAGCTGGCGTTCGATATCGGCGAGCAGGCTCGATGCCCCGATGCGGAAGAGATCGGGTTCCAGCCATTCACGGCCAAGTTCGTCCTTCATGAGGAACTGGTAGTTCAGCACGTCTTTTGCCGCCGAGATGCCGCCGGCCGGCTTGTACCCGACCTTGAGCCCGGTGCGCTCCTGATAGGCGCGGATCATTCTCAGCATGACGAGCGTCACGAGCAGCGTCGCGTTGACGCCCTCCTTGCCCGTCGAGGTCTTGATGAAGTCGGCGCCGGCCATCATGCAGACCAGCGATGCGCGCGCGACATTGCGTAGCGTCTTGAGATCGCCGGTTGCGAGGATCGCCTTGACATGGGCGTCGCCACAGGCCGCACGGAAATCGCGCATCTCGTCGTAGAGCGCCTGCCAATTGCCGGTCAGCACATGCTCGCGTGTGATGACGATATCGATCTCGCGCGCGCCATCGGCGACCGAGGCTTCAATTTCCTTCAGCTTCACGTCGTGCGGCACGAGACCCGCCGGAAAGCCGGTGGAGACGGCGGCAACCGGGATGCCGCAACCCTCAAGCGCCTCGACCGCCGTCGAAACGAAACGATGATAGACGCAGACGGCGCCGGTCGTGATGGCGCGATCGCCCATGCCGAGCGCCTCGAGAATGTCCTGGCGGACCGGTTGGCGCGCCTTGGCGCAGAGCCGCTTGACGCGCTCGGCCGTGTCGTCGCCATTGAGCGTGGTGAGATCGATGCAGGTCACGGCCTTGAGCAGCCAGGCGGCCTGGGCGTCCTTCTTCACCGTACGCCGGCCCGGCAGCGTCGCAACGCGCCGCTCGGCCGCCGACAGATTGACGCGCTGATCGACCACCCAGGAAAGGTCGAGTTCTATGCCATCATTGCGCGACCAATTATGGCCGACGCCGGCGGTCTCAGCGAATGCCGCCGCCGTGCTCTTTACAGCAAGGTCTTCCAACCGACTACTCCTCGTATCGCCGATGTCGCCCTCGGGCGCGCATCTTCGCAGCTTTTGTCCGCCTTGGCGATGTTGTTATCTTTTTATCTATTTATGTTAGAATTCCACCAAAGCGCCGATCTGTCAAGCAAAGCGCCTATCCGACCGCCGTCTCGCCGTCTTCCGTGATCACCGCCCGAAAGGCGCCGGTGGGCGCGAAAAAGGCAGGCTTCAGCTTTCCGATCTTGCTGCGATCGACGACGAGGTAGTTTTCCCGCGCCAGCGAAATCACCTTCTGCTTGATCGGCACCTCGTGGAAATGGACGCAGGTCGCACCCCGCTGTCGATCGATCCCGGCGGCGGAGAGAAACGCGACATTGATGCCAAGGCGATCAAGCGTCTCCAGGCCGGAATCGCCTGAGAAGGATGCCGACGACGAATGATAAAGACCACCCAGCATGACAATCCGCACATTGGGTTTCCGGGTCAGGCGGTCGGCCGCATTCAAAGAATAACAGACTGCTGTTATTGCATAATTTTCCGGAATCAAGTCGACGAGATATTCAAGTGTCGTGCCGCAGTCGATGAAGATCGTCTCATCGGGACGAATGTATCGTGCAGCGTGGACGCAGGCCTCGCGCTTGGCGGCGGCGTGGCTGTCGGCCGCGCGCGCGAGTTCATAGGGCACGTCGCTCTCGATATCGGCCGCGGGAACGATGTGCCCCCCGAGATAGCCGAAAAGCCTGGGATTGTCGGCAATGTCGCGACGCACAGTCATCTCCGACACGCCAAGCAGCGCGGCCGCGTCCTTTAGATGCAGCACGCGCCGCGCCGAAAGCGCGTCGCTCAAGGTCGTGATGCGTGTCGACTTGCGACTAGACATCGATCTCCGGTTTTCGCAATCCAGCATTCGAGCGGGAACTCGCTCAGAACAATTTTGTGAAAATTATCACAGAAATCATATTCTGGGCAAGCGACCTCACACGGTTTCTGAACGGGTATCCTAGAGGCGCAGAACGTCTTTGAGATCACCGCTTTTCTTCGCTCGGAGATCGAGGTCGGCCTCGATGTGATCGATATGTTGGAGCATCAGCTTGCAGGCAGCCTCGACATCTCCATTCTCCAATGCGTCGATGATCTGATGATGCTCGGCATGACCGCAGCTTGAGGCCACGGACTGGCCGTAGAGCGCAATCACCAACGAAGAACGCGCAATGAGTTCGTCCATGAAACGCTGGAGAATGGCATTTCCGGTGATCGCCGCGAGTGCCAGGTGAACGTCACCGGAAGCCTTGATCTCAGCCCGGCGTGCCGACGGGCCGCGCTCACTGGTCAGCCGCTCCTCTTCGGCAAGCAGCGCGCGCAGTTCCTTGATATGTCGCCTTTCCAGATGACGGGCCGCCTCGCGTAAAAGGCCCGGCTCGATAAGCCGGCGCGTCGCGAATATCTGCTGCGCCTCGGCGACCGAGGGATAGGCGACGAAGGCGCCGCGATTTTTTTCGACCGTCACGAGCCCTTCATAGGAAAGCGCCTGCAGCGCGGCGCGCACGACCGTGCGGCTGACGTTGAAAAGGCCGCCGACGTCGTTTTCGGAAAGCTTCGTTCCGGGCGCCAACCGCCGCTCGACGATCGCGTCCCGGATCGAGTCGCGGATATGCTGGGCGCCGGTGTCGATGGCGTTTTCTGCAAGATTGGCTGGGGTCATGGGGCTGGGAATCCGAACAATATTGACACTCTAACGCGGCGTACGCCGGAAGTGAATCATTAATTGTGTTCAACTCGACTTTCAATTGTATACAATATTAGGCACCTTTGCCGACAACCGCCTACAAAATGTGCAGCCAATCAGGCCAAAACTGCCGGCAGATCGCGGCATCCGAAAACGTGGCCGTGAAATCAGGCGTTTAGCGAACTGGCACGCTTGATGCTTCTTGCCTGCCGCAAGGAGAAAATCGGGCATGTCCAAAGCAGCAGAGATCGATATCGCTTCCGTTTCCAAGATCTATGGCACGACCACCGCCGTCCATGCCATCAGTCTGAAGATTCCCGCCGGCAGCTATTGTTGCTTTCTCGGACCTTCCGGCTGCGGCAAGACATCGACGCTGCGCATGATTGCCGGGCACGAGAGCATTTCGTCCGGCGACATTCGCCTCGGCAACACCGTGGTCACGGATTTTCCGCCGGCGAAACGCGGCACCGCGATGATGTTCCAGTCCTACGCGCTGTTCCCGCATCTCGATCTCTTAGACAACGTCGCCTTCAGCCTGAAGATGAAGGGCGTCGACAAGGACGAGCGCCGGGCGAAGGCGCTCGAAATGCTCAAGCTGATGCAGATGGAGGCCTATGCGACTCGCCGCCCGGCGCAGCTTTCGGGCGGCCAGCAGCAGCGCGTGGCGCTCGCGCGGGCACTCATCACCGATCCGGAAGCCCTGCTGCTCGATGAGCCGCTTTCCGCGCTTGATCCCTTCCTGAAGATAAGGATGCGGGCAGAGTTGAAGAAGCTGCAAAAGACGCTCGGCATCACCTTCGTCCATGTGACGCACAGCCAGGAAGAGGCGATGGCGCTCGCCGACCTGATCGTCATCATGAACAACGGCCGCATCGAGCAGGCCGCCAAGCCACGGACCGTTTTCGAAAGGCCGGCGACGGCCTTCGTTGCGCGGTTCATGGGCGACCACAACGTGCTTTCGGGCCGCGTGACGAAGATCGAAGACGACATCGTGACGCTTGAGGTGCCAGAAGGTCAGAGCTTCACCGTACGCGACATCGGGCAGGAGGTCGGCAAGCCGATCGACATCGGCATCCGCACCGATCGCGTGCGTCTCGAGCCGGCGTTGGAAAAGTCGCTTGGCTTCCAAGGCGTTGTCTCGAATGTCGAATATCGCGGCGCTTCCGTGAAGATCACCGTGATCGGCGCCGGCAGCGACGACTTCACCGTGATCCTCTCCGACGCGGACTATTTCAGGAAACCGTTCTCCGTCGGCGATGCGGCGTCCCTGAGTTGGGCCCTGGAGGACGTGATCCCTCTCGGCCGTCTCTCGGCATAGCGGGATGAGGAAGGCGCGAAGCGGTTTTCCGTCCGCACTCCGCTAAAAGCCAACCGCCAACCATCAACAAACAACCACCAACCATCAAGAAAAGGGGAACTGCGCATGACAACCGAAGCCAATTCACTGAAAGCTCAAAAGGGCATCTCCCGGCGCTCGCTGCTCAAGACGGGTGCGGCCGCGGTCGGCGCCATCGCCGGGTCCGGTGTCATCACCGGCTTCCCGACCATCTGGGCGCAGAACCCGATCACGCTCCGCCAGTTCGGCACCGGCGTTTCGAACATCAACGCGATCGCCGAGAAGTGCAAACAGGACCTGGGAATCACCCTGGAAATGACGGCGACCGACTCCGACGCTGCCGCCCAGCGCGCCGTCACCCAGCCGGACTCCTACGACATCGCCGACATCGAGTACTGGATCGCCAAGAAGGTCTTCCCGGCCGGCGTCATGCAGCCGATGGATGTCACCAAGATCAAATACTACGACAAGATCGTGCCGCTCTTCATCAACGGCAAGCTGAAGCCGGACAGCGTGATCGCCCAGGGCACCGCGCCACATACCGTTGGCTTCGTCGAAGCGCAGGACTCCAAGACCTTCGCCAAGGAGCCGACGCAGTGGATGACCCTCATTCCGACCATCTACAATGCCGACACGCTCGGCATCCGCCCGGACCTCGTCGGCCGCGAGATCACCACCTGGGCTGACATCATGGATCCGGCCTTCAAGGGCAAGGCGGCGATCCTCAACATCCCCTCGATCGGCATCATGGACGCCGCCATGATCATGGAGGCCATGGGCAAGATCAAATATGCCGACAAGGGCAACATGACGACGGACGAGATCGACCAGACGATCGCCTTCCTCATCAAGGCCAAGCAGGACGGCCAGTTCCGCGCCTTCTGGAAATCCTTCGACGAGAGCGTCAACCTCATGGCCTCGGGCGAGGTCGTCATCCAGTCCATGTGGTCGCCAGCGGTCGCCGCCGTGCGCTCGAAGGGCATCGCCTGCAAGTACCAGCCGCTGAAAGAGGGCTATCGCGCCTGGGGCGGCGGTCTCGGCCTTGCCGCCCATTTGCAGGGCGCCCAGCTCGACGCCGCCTACGAATACATCAACTGGTATCTCTCGGGTTGGGTCGGCGCCTATCTCAACCGGCAGGGCTACTATTCCGCCGCCATGGAGACGGCCAAAGCGCATATGTCCGAGGACGAGTGGGGCTTCTGGGTCGAGGGCAAGCCGGCAAAGGGCGACATCCTCTCTCCAGAGGGCAAAGTCATGGAAAAGGCCGGCGCCGTCCGCGACGGCGGCTCCTTCGAGGAGCGCATGGGCAAGGTCGCCTGCTGGAACTCCGTGATGGACGAGGATCGCTACATGGTCCGCCGCTGGAACGAGTTCATCGCGGCGTAAGGGCTACGCGTAGGCGATTTGCCCCTCACCCGTCCCCTCTCCCCGCTCGCGGGGAGAGGGGACGTGCGCGCCGCCAGGTCTCCCTTCTCCTCGGGGGCGAGGGCGAGAAGGCCGCCGCAAGTCCCTTCTCCCCGCGAGCGGGGAGAAGGTGCCGGCAGGCGGATGAGGGGCGATTTCCAAGGCAAGAATGGAAGAGGATTGAGTATGACAGCCATCGCAACCTCAGGCGAGTTCAAGGCGGGTAAGACACCACGCTCCCTCGCCGCACCACACTGGCTGATCGCTTATCTCCAAGCGACACCCCTCATCCTGATCCTCGGCTTCTTCTTCATCCTGCCGATCCTGACCATCTTCGTCGTCAGTTTCTGGGACTACGACTTCGCGGGCCTATACCCGGATTTCCTGACGATGAACTACACCGACACGCTCGGCTCGTGGGTGACGTGGAAGACTTATCTCAACACGCTGAAATTCACGGCGATCACCTGGGCGCTGACGCTCGTGATCGGCTTCTGGGTCGCCTATTTCCTTGCCTTCCACATCCGCACGACGACGATGCAGATGGTGCTTTTCCTCGTCTGCACCGTGCCGTTCCTCACCTCCAACATCATCCGGATGATCTCCTGGATCCCGGTTCTCGGCCGCAACGGCCTCGTCAACTCGACATTGATCGAACTCGGCATCATCCCCGAGCCGATCGAATGGCTACTCTATTCCGATTTCGCCGTCGTGCTCGCCATGGTGCATCTCAACACGCTCTTCATGGTGACGCCGATCTTCAACACTCTGATGCGCATCGATCGCTCGCTGATCGAGGCCGCGCGCGATTGCGGCGCGACCGGCTCGCAAATCCTCTGGAACGTCATTTTGCCGCTCGCAAAGCCGGGCATGGCGATCGGCTCGATCTTCGTCGTGACGCTGGTGATGGCGGATTTTTCCACCGTGCAGGTCATGTCCGGCGGGCAGAGCGCCTCAGTTGCGCTGATGATGAAGAACCAGATGTCGCTGCTGCAGTACCCGGCAGCAGCAGCCAACGCCGTCGTACTTCTGATCGTCGTGCTTTTGATGGTCGCCGCGATCCTCCGGGTCGTCGATATCAGGAAGGAGCTCTGAGATGAGCCACGAAAGACGGACTTTGGAATTCTATGTGCTGGCGGCCTTCTTTGCGCTGTTCGTGCTGTTCCTTTACGGGCCGTTGTCGGCGGTCCTGATCCTCTCCTTCCAGGGGCCTGACGGCGGTCTCACCTTTCCGCTGAACGGCGTTTCGCTGCACTGGTTCTACAACCTCTTCGAAAAGCAGGCGGTCGGCGACTTCGGCGCCTCCTTCCGCCGGTCCTTCACGCTCGGGCTTATGGTCATGGTCGTGAACGTCATCGTGGCGCTCTTGGCGGGGCTCGCCTTCCGCCACCGCTTCCGCGGCTCGACGACACTCTTTTACGTGACGGTCGCGAGTCTCGTCGTGCCCTCGATCATCATCTCGCTCGGCATCGGCGTCGTCTTCCAGCAGTTCGGGCTAAAGCCCGCCTGGTACTCGTCCGGGTTCGGCGCGCATCTCACCTGGACGCTGCCGTTCGGCGTGCTCATCATGTTCGCCGTCTTCAACCGCTTCTCACCGGCCTATGAGGAAGCCGCCCGCGACCTCGGCGCAACGCCATGGCAGACCTTCCGCCATGTCGTGCTGCCGATGATCGCGCCGAGTCTCATCGGCGTCGGCCTCTTCGGCTTTACCCTCTCCTATGACGAGTTTGCCCGCACGCTTATGACATCGGGCACCTACAACACGCTGCCGCTCGAAATCTACGGCATGACGACGAATGTGACGACGCCGGTGCTCTACGCTCTCGGCACGGTCACGACGCTGTTCTCCTTCACCATCATCCTCGTCGCTCTCGCCGTCATCCTCGTGCTCAGGCGCCGGCAGGCAAAGATAA
Source organism: Ensifer sp. IC3342 (assembly GCF_020193655.1). Classification (GTDB taxonomy): domain Bacteria; phylum Pseudomonadota; class Alphaproteobacteria; order Rhizobiales; family Rhizobiaceae; genus Sinorhizobium. The sequence goes on along the minus strand of NZ_JADYVE010000011.1, from coordinate 20,689 downwards.
GCTGACATCCATGCGCATTCTGATCGTCAATCCGAACACCACCGCCTCGATGACGGAAAAGGCTGCGCAAGCAGCACGCGCCGTTGCCGGACACGGGACGGAAATCGTCGCAGCAACCTCGAAGAACGGGCCAGCCTCGATCGAGGGGCACTATGACGGCGCGATCGCCGTACCGGGCCTGCTTCTCGAAATCCGCGCGGGACAGGCAGCCGGCGCCGACGCCGCGATCGTCGCCTGCTTCGATGACACGGGCCTGGAGGCCGCGCGCACCCTCGCCGACATTCCCGTGCTGGGGCTTTGCGAATCCGCCCTGATGACGGCCGCGCTTCTTGCCCAACGCTTCACCGTGGTCACCACGCTGGAGCGCTCTCGCGTTCTCATCGAAAACCTCGTCGTGCGCTACGGCATGGCTTGCCGCGCAAAGGTTCGCGCCGCCGACATTCCGGTGCTCGACCTCGAGGACAACGCGTCCGGCGCACTCGCCAAGCTCAAACGCCAGATCGAGCTCGCGCTCACCGAGGACGGAGCCGAGGCGATCGTTCTCGGCTGCGCCGGAATGGCCGATCTGGCGCAGGCGCTGCAGCGCGAGTACGGCGTCCCGGTCGTCGATGGCGTCTCGGCGGCGGTCAAGCAAGCGGAGGCGCTCGTCTCGCAGGGCCTTACGACCAGCAAGCGCGGTTCCTATGCCGCGCCGCTTGCAAAACCCTATACCGGATCGATGCAGGCCTTCGCGCCCGAAACAGCCTGGCCCTGAGCCCCCGCCCGATCAATCGCTCCGGTTGCAGCGCCCCTCAAACGGCATCAGCGGCCCTCGCTGCCGCATGCGCGATTGACAAGCTGGCGAGAAGGTTGACAAAGTGACGCTCAATCGAGACGGGCAGCATTGGGAGGACTTAAGTCTATGCGCGCGTTTGTCGGCCTTTCCACCCTCCTTCTCACGCTCGTCTCCCTCGGCTCGCCTGCTGCGGCGGCGGAAACGAACCGGACGGTCGAGATCACGCAGGACGGCGACTATTTCGGCTTCGATCTCCGCACCGAGCAGAACGTCTCGCTTCAGCAGTGCGAGACCGCCTGCATTGCCGACAAGGCTTGCCGCGCCTTCACCTACAATCCAAAGGTGAAGTGGTGCTTCCTGAAATCCGACTTCAATCAGTTGAACACGTTCAAAGGGGCGATCGCCGGCAAGGTCGTCGAGACGGGTAGCGGCGAGCCCGATATCGGCGCGCCGCCGCGCCTCTCTTTCATCTCAGACGATCTCCTGCAGCAGGCGCGTGACGTTAAGGCGAACCTTGCGCTGACAGAGGATCAACAGGGTTTCGGCGTCAACGGCCTGATCGAAGCGGCCCGGAACGAGTTGACAGTCGGCAACATCGAAAACGCCCTGAAGGGCTTTCGGGGGGCGCTGGCGATAACGCCGGATGACCGCGAATTGTGGCTGGAGACGGCGCGTGCGGCCAACCGGATCACCGGCAACACGGAGATTGCCGGCCAGGCAGCACTTGCCGCCCTCAACGGTTATCAGCTGACCCGCACGACCCAGAGCCGGGCAGACGCGCTCGCAGTTCTCGCCAAATCGCTCGAAAATACGGAGAACTATCGCGCCGCCCTCAGCGCCTATAAGGCGAGCCTGGAACTCGTGCAGGCAAAGACGGTCGAGACGGCCTATCTCGACCTCAGAGCGCGGCAGGGTTTCCGCGTTACCGGCCACACGATCGATGCCGACAGCGCCAGCCCCCGCGCCTGCGTTCAATTCTCCGAACAGCTCCTGAAGAACGGCCCGGACTATGCCTCGTTCGTCACTCTCGATGGCAAGGCCCCCAAGGCGGTCGAGGCTAAGGGCAGCGAGATCTGCGTCGAGGGCCTGTCGCACGGGCAACGCTACAAGCTTGTGCTGAGGCAGGGCCTGCCCTCCTCCGTCGTCGAAGTGATCGAAACGCCCGTCAGCCTCGATATCTATGTCAAGGACCGCTCGCCGATGGTGCGCTTCACCGGCGACAGCTTCGTGCTGCCGTCAACCGCACGGCGCGGCATTCCGATCGTCTCCGTCAATACGGAGAGCGCCAACCTCAAGCTCTATCGCATCGGCGACCGCAGCATCTCCTCTCTGCTGGCGAGCTCGCAGTTCCTAACGCAGCTCGACGGCTACAGCGAAGAGCGCATCAAGGACGAGAGCGGCGAACTTGTCTGGCAGGGCAGCATCGACATCAAAACCGAACTTAACAAGGAAGTGGTGACCAGCTTCCCGGTGGATGAAGCGTTGCCTCAACGCAAGCCCGGCGTCTACGTGCTGACAGCGGTTTCGGGCACCGGCCTCAGCCAGGATTGGGACGCCCGCGCCACCCAATGGTTCGTGGTTTCCGACATCGGCATCTCGACCTATGCCGGCACGGACGGGCTCACCGTCTTCGCCCGCTCGCTCGCCACCGCCAGGCCGCTCGACGGCGTCGAACTGCAACTCGTCGCGAAGAACAATGAAGTGCTCGGCACCGCGACGAGCGATGCAGAGGGCAAAGCGACTTTCGACGCTGGCCTGATCCGCGGCACGGCGAGTATGACGCCCGCCGTCATCACGGCAAAGACGGGCGACGCGGATTACGTGTTTCTTGATATGACGCGCGCCGGTTTCGATCTTTCCGATCGCGGTGTCACCGGCCGTGCGGCCCCCGGCGCGATCGACCTTTTCGCCTGGACCGAACGCGGCATCTACCGCGTCGGCGAGACGGTGCATGCGGCAGCGCTTGCCCGCGACGTGAACGGCGTCGCGATCGAAAACCTGCCGCTCACCTTCGTGTTCCTGCGTCCGGACGGCGTCGAGGACAGGCGTATGGTGAGCAATGGCGGCAAGCTCGGCGGCCACACGCTCGACCTGCCGATCCCGGAAAACGCGATGCGCGGCACCTGGACCATGCAAATCTTTGCCGATCCGAAAGGGTCCGCGATCGGCGAAAAGCAATTCCTCGTCGACGACTTCGTTCCGGACCGCACCGAGTTCGATCTGACGAGCGAGGCGAAGGAGATCACGCTCGGCACGCCGGTGCAGGTCGCCGTCGATGGCCGTTTCCTCTATGGTGCACCCGCGGCCGGGCTGACGCTCGAGGGTGAAGTCTCGATCAAGCCGACGCGGGAGACCGCCGCCTTCAAGGGCTATTTCTTCGGCCTGGCCGACGAGGAGGCGAGCGAAGACACGCGCCTGCCACTCGAGGCGCTGGAGCCGTTGGACGAGAACGGCAAATCAGTTTTTGACGTCGATCTGACCGAGGTCCCTTCGACGACGCAATTGCTCAACGCCGATATCACCGTGCGCATGCGGGAGGCCGGCGGCCGCGCCGTGGAGCGCTCGCTGACCCTGCCGGTCAAGCCGGAAGGACCCATGGTCGGCATCAAACCGGAATTTTCCGGAGATCTTGCCGAAAACTCCGTCGGGCAGTTCCACGTGATTGCGGTCGGGGAGGACGGCGCGAAAATACCGATGCCCGGCTTGCTCTGGAAGCTGATCAGCGTCGAACGCAATTACCAATGGTATCGGGACGGGAGCGCCTGGAAATACGAGCCGGTCATCTCCACGAAACAGGTGGCGAACGGCACGGTCGACGTGGCCGCAGACGGTGCCGAGATCGCCGTGCCGGTCGGCTGGGGCCGCTACCGCATCGAGATCGAAACGGCTGCGATCGACGGTCCTGCCTCCAGCGTGGAGTTCGACGCCGGCTGGTATGTCGAAGCGACCTCAACTGAAACGCCGGACGGACTCGAGATCGCGCTCGACAAGGAGAGCTACGCGATCGGCGAGACTGCGAGACTCAAGGTCTCACCGCGTTTTGCAGGCGAATTACTGGTCACGGTCGGCACGGAAAGCCTGATTACGACGAAGACGGCGACCATCGCCGAGGCGGGCGGCGAGTTGGAATTGCCGGTCACCGCCGAGTGGGGCGGCGGGGCCTATGTCACCGCGACGCTTTACCGCCCCGGAGATGCCCAGGAGAGCCGGATGCCGATGCGCGCGATCGGCATCAAGTGGCTCGCCGTCGATCCGGCGGGACGCAAGCTCGCGGTCACGCTCGACGCGCCAGAGAAGATGCAGCCGCGCCAGCCCCTCGACATCAACCTCAAGGTGCGCGGCGCGGGCGCGAACGAGGACGCTTATGTCACAATCGCCGCCGTCGACGTCGGCATTCTGAACCTCACGCGCTACGAGGCGCCCGATCCCGACGGCTGGTACTTTGGCCAAAGGCAGCTCGGCCTCGAAATCCGCGACCTCTACGGACGCTTGATCGACGGCTCGCTCGGCGCCACTGGCCGGTTGCGCACCGGCGGCGACGGCGGGCAAATGCCGCTGCAAGGCAGCCCGCCGACCGAGAAGCTGGTTGCCTTCTTCTCGGGGCCGGTGAAGCTCGACGGGGACGGCGAGGCGAAGGTCAGCTTCGATATTCCGCAGTTCAACGGCACGGCGCGGGTCATGGCCGTTACCTGGACGAAAGCGGGTGTCGGCCATGCGGCCAAGGACGTCGTGATCCGCGATCCGGTCGTGGTGACCGCAAGCCTTCCGAAGTTCCTGGCCCCGGGAGACCGCGCCGAACTGAGGCTCGACATCGCCAACACGGATGCACCGGCCGGTGACTATCAATTGCAGGTGACGACAAACGGGCCTGTGACGGCGGAGCAGACCGGCGCAGCCGAAACCGTGCATCTCGACGCCGGCGGCAAGACCGCCGTGACGCTGCCGCTGACGGGCCAATATCCCGGAAACGGGCTCGTCACCGTGGCACTTTCCAACGCTTCCGGCTTGTCGATCGAGCAGGCGTTGAACCTTCCGGTCCGTCCGGCCGCATTGCCAGTCACCCAAAGACAAGTGGTCAATATCGCCGCCGGCAGCAGCCTGACAGTGGACGATCAACTGCTTGCCGACAGTTTGCTGCAGGGCGCGTCCGTCAGTCTCAACGTCACACGCTCGGCCGCCTTCGATATTCCGGCGCTCCTGATGACGCTCGACCGCTATCCCTATGGATGCGCGGAGCAGACGACGAGCCGCGCCCTACCGCTGCTCTATCTCAGCGAGCTTGCCAAGCAATCGGGACTTGCCGACGACGAAGGCGTGCAGAAGCGGGTGCAGGAGGCGATCTACCAGGTGCTTGCCTATCAGTCCTCCGCGGGCAGCTTTGGCCTTTGGAGCCCCGGCTCCGGCGATCTCTGGCTCGACGCCTATGTGAGCGATTTCCTGACGCGTGCGCGCGAACAGAAATTCGACGTGCCCGAACAGGCGATGGTGCAGGCGCTCGAGAATCTTCAGAACGGGCTAAGCTACGAGACCAACGTCAAGGATCGCGGCAACGAGATCGCCTATGCGCTCTATGTGCTCGCCCGCAATCGCAAGGCGGCGATCAGCGACCTCCGCTATTACGCCGACACGATGCTTGACGATTTCCCCACGCCGCTCGCCAAGGCGCATATCGCCGCGGCGCTGGCGCTCTACGGCGATGCCGTGCGCTCGCAGGACATCTTCGCGGCGTCCTTGAACATGTCCACCAGTTCCGGTCTCGTCAAAGTCAGCCTTGCCCGGTCCGACTACGGCTCGTCGCTGCGCGACGATGCCGCGGTGCTGGCACTCGCGGCCGAAAGCCGTCCAGTTCCGGCGATCATTCCGGAGCTTTCCAAGATCGTCGCGCGGGAGTGGCAACAGGCGAAGTATACGAGCACGCAGGAACAGACCTGGATGCTGCTTGCCGCGCGTGCGATCCAAGGCGGCGACGAGGATATGAAGCTCGACATCAACGGCGCGGCGCGCACTGGCAGCTACGCCGCTCGCATCACCGGGGATGCCCTCATCGAGCACCCGATCGTCATCCGCAACAACGGCACCGACGCGGTCTCCGCCGTGGTGACGACCGTCGCCGCCCCGGCTCAGCCGTTGTCGGCCAGCGGTGATGGCTTCACGATCGAGCGCACCTACTACACGCTCGACGGCGCCGAGGCCAATGTCAGCGAAGCGCGGCAGAACGAGCGTTATGTCGTGGTGCTCAAGGTTACCGAAAGCAACGACTGGCCGTCGCGCGTGCTGATCACCGATCTGTTGCCGGCCGGTTTCGAGATAGACAATCCGAGCCTTGTCGACAGCGCGCAGCTCACGAACTTCGAATGGATCGGCGAGGTGCAGGCCGCCCATACCGAGTTCCGCAGCGATCGCTTCGTGGCGGCCTTCGATCGGTCGACCGGCGACAACCGGGAGATGACACTTGCCTACGTGGTGCGCGCGGTAACCCCCGGGACCTATGACCATCCGGCCGCAAGCGTCGAGGACATGTACCGGCCGCAATTCTCGGCGCGCACCGCGACCGGGCGCATGGAGGTGCTGGCAGCCCAGTAGTACGCGCAATGTTCTTCCTGCGAAGGCTCCTGATCGGCCTGGGGATGAACGGCAAGGGCGTCGCCCCGGCGTCACCCCCCTCGGCCCTGCCGGGCATCTCCCCCACAAGGGGGGAGATTGGGGAGGCACCGGCGCGCGCCACCTCCACATCGCACGCGACGGCTCATGCAGCATCACACGCTGAGGCGAATGTCTTCCATGCAGGGGAACCGACGGACGACACCGCCCCTTCCGGCGGTGATGCGGTCTCTGTTGAGGATAGGACGCGAGAAGCCAGCGCTTTGCCGATCTCCCTCCTTGTGGGGGAGATGCCCGGCAGGGCAGAGGGGGGTAAAGCCAGTACGATCAATCCAGGTCGCTCCCGACACCTTCCGCGTCGTTACACGACCTTGCTGATCACCTTGCCCATTGGGCTCGTCATAACCGCGCTCACCGCCCTCGCGCTCGAATGGGCGGACAAGGCCTTTCCGCCACCGCTCGACGAGGCAGGCACCGTCTCGGCCGAAGTTCTCGACCAGGACGGGCGCCTGCTGCGCGCCTTTGCGACCAAGGATGGTCTGTGGCGGCTGAAGACGACCGTCGACGATGTTGACCCGCGGTTTCTGAAGATGTTGATTGCCTATGAGGACCAGCGCTTTCGCGACCATCACGGAGTCGATCCCTTGGCGCTCGGCCGCGCGGCGTTGCAGTTCGCCACAAACGGCCGCATCGTTTCCGGCGCATCGACACTCTCGATGCAGGTGGCAAGGCTGATCGAACCGCGCCGGGAGCGCACGCTGGCTGCTAAACTCCTGCAACTCCTTCGCGCCATCCAGATCGAGCGTCGCCTCAGCAAGGACCAGATCCTCGATCTTTACCTCACCCATGCGCCCTATGGCGGCAATCTCGAAGGCGTGCGCGCCGCAAGCCTCGCCTGGTTCGGCAAGGAACCGCGCCGCCTATCGGTCGCCGAGGCGGCGCTTCTCGTCGCGCTGCCGCAATTGCCGGAAAAGCGTCGTCCCGACCGCAATTTCACCGCCGCCGAAGCCGCCCGCAAACGAGTCCTCGGCCGCGCAGCTGTCTCCCAGGTGATCGGTGAAGGCGAAGCGGAACGGGCGGCGTTGGCTGCCATACCGACGCGGCGCCTTTCGCTTCCGGCCCATGCGGCACATCTCGCCGAATTGGCGCTTCGTAAGGAGCCGAAGATCCTCCGGCACCATACGACGCTGCATCGCGACATTCAGCGCGGGCTCGAAGCCGTTGCGCGCGAGGGGGCGGCGAAGCTCGGGCCGAGGGTCTCCGTCGCCATGGTGATGGCCGACGTCCGCAGTGGCGAGATCGTCGGCGAAGTCGGCTCCGCCGATTACTTCGACGCAAGCCGCGCCGGCTGGATCGACATGACGCGGGTCACGCGATCGCCAGGTTCGACGCTAAAACCCTTCATCTACGGACTTGCCTTCGAGGAGGGGCTGGTCGCCCAGGAAACCATCATCGAGGACCGGCCGGCGGATTTCTTCGGCTACCGCCCGCGCAACTTCGACATGAGCTATCAGGGCGACGTCAGCATCCGGCAGGCGCTGCAGCTCTCCCTCAATGTGCCGGCGATCCGTCTGCTCGATGCTGTCGGTCCCGCCCGGCTCATGGTGCGCTTCCGCCGCGCGGAGGTACGGCCTGCGCTGCCGCCGAATGAGGCACCGGGGCTGGCGATCGGCCTCGGCGGTGTCGGCATCACCCTGCGTGACCTCGTTCAGCTTTACGCAGGCCTTGCCAATCACGGCTGGCCGGTGCGGCTTGGCGACGGCATCGAGGGCAAGGCGGGCCTGATCGACGATGAACCGCTGCTCTCGACGGTTGCTGCCTGGCATGTCGCCGATATTCTCTCCGACGTATTGCCGCCCGCCGGCAGCAGGCAGCGCGGCATCGCCTACAAGACAGGTACCAGCTATGGCTATCGCGATGCTTGGTCCGTCGGCTTCGACGGCCGCTACGTGCTCGGCGTGTGGGTCGGCCGCCCGGACAACGGCGCCGTACCTGGACTGACCGGCTACGGCGCCGCCGCACCGATCCTGTTCGAAGGCTTCGCCAAATCGGGGATCGCCATCACGCCACTGCCGGATGCCCCGGCCGGCGCCGTTCGCATTGCCCAGGCCGACCTGCCGATCAGCCAGCGGCGGTTTTCGATGACCGTGAGCGGCTTGCTTTCGGCATCGGCACGCGAACCGGCCCCGCAGATCGTCTTTCCGCCGGAAGGCGCGCGCGTGGAACTTGGGGCGCATAGCGGTGAAGCGATGATGCCGCTGACCCTCAAGCTGCAGGGTGGTCGCGCCCCGTTCCGATGGCTCGCCAATGGCAGACCTCTGCCCGATGTCACCCGCCGCCGCACCAGCCAGTGGCTCCCCGATGGCGGCGGCCATTCCACTCTCACGGTCATTGATGCCATGGGGCGGGCGGCAAGCGTTCGCGTTTTTGTAGAATAATGCGTTTCCGGATCACTGAACGACATTAAGCACGGCAGTTTTCGGACGCCTTCGCGCCCATCCCCCGATCATCCATTTTGGCCCCGTGGACGGCACTTACCTTTCCTCACGCACGCCGGGTTTCTTTGCCGTCGCCCGCTTGTTGATGCGATGCATGGCCAGTCGCCACAATCGGCATGCCGGCTTCAAGACAGGCGGCGACGAAGGCTTCTCGGGCGATCGCGGCCGGCGTCATCCGATTAAGCGCGCCGCGGCAGGTGCGTACCGCACGCTCGTAACGCTGGCCCTTGCGCAGCGGCCATTCGTTTTCGAGAAAATCCAGGGCTTCGTATACGGAATTGAAGGTGTGCTTGATGCCACTTGAAAGGCGTACGGTGAGGGGAGTTGTCCACGGAATCTCATTGAGAAGCATTTCTTCCTCCTTTCGCATGCGCCAATGGATCTATGCAGAGAGATATTGGCGTCGATTTCGGAAAATCAAGGTGAGCGCGCGACGAAATTTTTCAGGATATTACAAAGACTTGCGCCCATTGCCTTCCTTGCCATCCGATCACCCGGCCGCGGGCTCGCACTACCCCTTGAAACCGCTGCCGAAGTCACTAAATCGCAATTGCGGGCCGCCTTTTCGGGGTTCGCAGTCGAGGGGCATCGTCCTCTTCGACGCTGCTCCTCATCGTCCATGTTGCTCAAGGAGGATATGGCTATGAGAACAACACTCGACTTTTCGCCCCTGTCCCGGTCAAGCGTGGGATTTGACCACGTTTTCGACCTGCTTGACACAGCGAGCCGTCTGGCACCAACCGATAATTGGCCGCCCTACGACATCCTCCGCGTCGACGATAACCATTATCGCATCACCATGTCAGTGGCCGGCTTCGCGCCGGACGAGATAACCGTCACGCATGAACCGCACCTGCTTGTCGTTCGCGGCGAAAAAGCCGGCGAGGACAAGGCTGACTATATCTATCGCGGTATTGCTGGCCGCAATTTCGATCGCCGCTTCCAGCTGGCTGACTATGTGACGGTCACAGGTGCCAATCTCGCCAATGGCCTGCTGGCCATCGATCTCGTCCGTGAGTTGCCCGAGCAGATGAAGCCACGCCGGATCGAGATTCAACAGGCAAAGGCGCTGCCCCCGCTCGAGCACCACGAGCGGGCCGAAAGTGGCAAGCAGGCCGCCTAGGCGTGCAGGGCAACCGCATATGCCGAAAATCGCCGAAGGCCGGCAACTGCCGCCGCTTCGGCGGACGGCGATAAAAGAAAAAGGAGCTGACAATGAACGTACGTGATCTCATTCCATGGGGCCGCGCTCATGACCCCGTGCCGACATCCTATCGCGATGTCGACCGCAATCCATTCCTGATGCTTCACCGGGAAATGAACCGCCTGTTCGACGACGTCTTCCGCAATTTCGATCAACGCATGCCGTTTGCGTTTTCGAACCAGCCGGGCTTCGGCTTCGGTTGGCCTAATGTCGAAGTCACCGACCGTGATAACGAGATCAAGGTCACCGCGGAGCTGCCCGGGCTCGAAGAAAAGGATATCGAGCTGTCCTTCTCCGAGGGCGTCCTGACGCTGCGCGGCGAAAAGCGCGCCGAGAGCGAGGACAAGGAAAAGCAGTTCTCCGAACGCTACTACGGCCGTTTCGAGCGGCGTATTCCGCTCACATACGACATTAACGAAAGCGAGGTGAAAGCGACATTCAAGAACGGCGTGCTGAGCGTCACGCTTCCGAAAACGGAGCAGAGCCAGAGCAAGTCCAAACGCATTGCGATTAGCGCCGCCGAATAAACGCCGGTAGCGCCCGCCAGGCTCGGCGGCGGCTCAGCGGCCGCCGAGGCGGCGCCAACTACTGCACGAGGATCGCTCTGAAATCGTTGACATTGGTCCCCGTCGGTCCCGGCGTGAAGATATCGCCGAGTGCATCGAAAGCCGTCCAGCTGTCGTTGCAGTGAAGCAGTGCCGTCGGGTCCAGCCGCTGCCCGCGAAGCCGGGCAATCGTCGTGCTGTCGGCGAAGGCGCCGGCATTGTCCTCCGAGCCGTCGATCCCATCCGTATCGGCAGCAAGTGCCGAGACGCCATGAATACCGTCTATGCCGAGCGCCAGTGACAGGAGGAATTCGCCGTTGCGGCCGCCCCTGCCCTTCCCCTTGATCGTCACGGTCGTCTCGCCACCCGAGAGGACGACGACCGGCTTCGAGAACGGGCGGCTGCGCTGAGCCACTTCGCGTGCGATCGCGGCATGGACACGCCCGACTTCGCGCGCTTCGCCTTCGATCGCGTCGGAAAGGATGATCGCCTCGATCCCGGCTTCGCGGGCGCGCGCGGCTGCGGCCTCCAGCGAGACGGCGGCCGAGGCGATCAGGCGTACCTCGTTTCGGGCAAACCTTGGATCGGACGGGTCAGGCGCGTCGGCAGCATCTGTCGCAAGCCTCTCAATGACCTTCTCCGGCAGCGACAGCCCGTAACGCTCGACGATCTTCAAGGCGTCCCCGCGCGTGCTCCCGTCGGCGATCGTCGGGCCGGAGGCGACCAGCGCCGGATCGTCGCCAGGTATGTCGGAGACGACAAGTGAAACGACTTTCGCGGGATAGGCCGCCGCCGCGAGCCTGCCGCCCTTGATCGTCGACACATGCTTGCGCACGCAGTTCATTGCGCTAATCGGCGCGCCAGAGGCGAGAAGAGTGCGATTGACGGCGATTTCATCCTGCAACGATAGGCCGGACGGCGGCGAAGGCAGGAGCGCGGAGCCGCCGCCGCAGATAAGCGCCACTACCAGATCGTCCTTTGTCAGCCCGCGAACCTCGGCGAGAAGGCGTTTCGAGGCGTGGAGCCCGCTTTCGTCCGGTACGGGATGGGCGGCCTCCAGCACCTCGATGCGCTCGCAATGAACGCCGAAACCGTAGCGGGTGACGACGGCACCGCTCAGCGGCCCGCGCCACACCTCCTCGAAGGCCCGCGCCATTTGCGCAGCGCCCTTCCCTGCCCCCACCACAACGGTCCGCCCCTTCGGTCTTTCCGGCAGATTGGAGGCGATGACGCGGACAGGATCGGCGGCGGCGACGGCCGAGGCAAACAGCGTTTCGAGAAAGGCGCGCGGATCGGCGATCGGTGCCACTGTATGTCTCCCTGAAAATGAAGGGCGGCGGACTCCCCACCGCCGCCCTGCGGATGAGCATTTCACCGTCTCTCCCAAACAGTGAAATTGCTCCAACCCTTTGAATCTGGAATTTCTTTAGGCAACTTGGTGGTTGGCCATCCGCTCGAGCGCCCGGACGAGACCGGAATGGTCGAGCCCGCTGTCACCATTGGCGGCGCAATTGTTGAAGAGCTCCTGCGTGGCCGCCGTATTCGGCAGCGAGATGCCGAGGCTCTTTGCGCCCTGCAGCGCCAGATTGAGATCCTTCTGGTGCAGCGAGATGCGGAAGCCGGGATCAAAGGTGCGCTTGATCATCCGGTCGCCATGGACTTCGAGAATACGCGAGGAGGCAAAGCCGCCCATCAGCGCCTCGCGCACCCGGGCCGGATCGGCTCCGGCCTTGGACGCGAAGACCAGCGCTTCGGAGACCGCCTCGATCGTCAATGCAACGATGATCTGGTTGGCAACCTTGGTGACCTGGCCGTCGCCGCAATCGCCGACAAGGGTGATGTTTTTGCCCATCAGCTTGAAGAGCGGCAGGGCGCGATCGAAGGATTCCTGCGATCCGCCGGCCATGATGCTGAGCGAGGCGTTCTTCGCCCCGACTTCACCGCCGGAGACCGGAGCATCGAGGTATTCGGCGCCCGTTTCGCGGACTTTGCGGGCGAACTCCTTCGTTTCGATCGGCGAGATCGAGCTCATGTCGATAACGAGCTTGCCCTTGCCGAGGCCGTAGAAGACGCCGTTCTCACCGAAGAGAACGTCCTTCACTTCCGGCGTGTCCGGCAGCATCAGGATGATGGTATCGACGGTCTCGGCCAGCGCCTTCGGCGTCTCGACGAATTCGAGGCCGTTATCGACGAGCTCCTGGCGCGGCGGTATGACGAATTTCGAGGTGACGATCGTATGCCCGGCATCCTGCAGGTGACGCGCCATCGGCGTGCCCATGATACCCAGTCCAATGAAACCGATAGATGCCATCGTGGTTTAGCTCCTGATTTTGATGATGTCTGCGGATTGCTTGCGCTCGGTACCAAGCCAGCCCAAACCCTCGGACGTCGTGGTCAGCGGCTTGTATTCGCAACCGATCCAACCGTCGTAGCCGGCCGCCTCCAGCGCGTCGAAGACGAATGGATAGTTGATCTCGCCGGTGCCCGGTTCGTTGCGGCCCGGATTGTCGGCAAGCTGGACATGGGCGATGCGGTCGGCGAAGCGCTTGTAGGTGCCGACCAATTCGCCCTGTGTGCGCTGCTGGTGATAGAGGTCGTACTGGATAAAGAGATTATCGCTGCCGACCTCCTCGATGATCGAGGCCGCTTGCTCGACCGTATTGAGATAGAAGCCCGGAATATCGAAGCGGTTGATCGGCTCGATCAAGAGGCGGATGCCGTGCTTGCCGAGTTCGGTTGCCGCGAGCTTGAGGTTCGCAATGAGCGTCGTGCGCAGGATATGGTCGGAAACGCCGTCCGGCGCGATGCCGACGAGGCAATTGACCTGCCGGCAATCGAGCGCGGTCGCGTAGTCGATGGCGGTCGCTACGCCCTTGCGGAATTCGTCGACCCGGTCCGGAAGAATGGCGATGCCGCGCTCGCCGCGCGCCCAGTCTCCGGCAGGCAAGTTGTGCAGAACCTGGGTCAGGCCGTTGCGGTCGAGCGCGGCACGCAACGCCATCTTCTCGGACTCGTAGGGGAAGAGATACTCCACGCCCTCAAAGCCGGCCTTGGCGGCCAACGAAAAACGATCGAGGAACGGCGCCTCGTTGAACAGCATGGTCAGGTTCGCAGCGAATCTCGGCATGCGATTGTTCCTCCTGGAAGTTGGAGCGGGACGCGGGCTGAAAACCGCACACTTTTTCTCGTCCCGCTCAGATGATTTTCAGTCGAGAAGGGCGGCGATGGCCGTCGGCACATCCTCACCCCGCGCGGCGAGTTCCTCGAACTCGACGACGGCATTGATGTCGGCGCCCATGGCGATGTTCGTCACGCGCTCGAGGATGAACTCGATGACAACCGGGACCCGATGTTCATCCATCAGCGCCCGCGCTTTGTCGAAAGCCTTGGCGAATTCGTTGGGGCTCCTGACCCGGATCGCCTTGCAGCCGAGACCTTCGGCTACGGCGACGTGATCGACGCCGTAGCCCTTCTCGGCATCGCCGTCGGCATTGATGTTGTCGAATGCGAGGCTCACCTCGAAATCCATATTGAAGCCGCGCTGCGCCTGCCGGATGAGGCCGAGATAGGAATTGTTCACGACCACATGCAGGTAGGGCAGCTTGTGCTGCGCGCCGACGGCGAGTTCCTCGATCAGGAACTGGAAGTCATAGTCGCCGGAAAGCGCGACGATCGGCCGATCCGGATCCGCCGCCCTGACGCCGAGCGCGGCTGGCAGCGTCCAGCCGAGCGGGCCCGCCTGGCCGCAATTGATCCAGTTGCGCGGCTTGTAGACGTGCAGGAACTGCGCGCCGGCGATCTGGCTCAACCCGATGGTCGAGACGTAGCAGGTGTCGCGGCCGAAGGCCCGGTTCATTTCCTCGTAGACCCGCTGGGGTTTGAGCGGCGTCTGGTCGAAGTGAGTCTTGCGCAGCATCGTGCGCTTGCGCTCGCGGCACTCTTCCGCCCAACCCGACCAGTCGCGCAGCTTGCCGGCCGTCTTCCATTCTGTGGCAACGTCGAGGAAAAGCTTGAGCGCTGCCCCCGCATCGGAGACGATACCGAAATCCGGCGCGAAGACACGGCCGATCTGGGTCGGCTCGATATCAACGTGGATGAACTTGCGGCCTTCCGTATAGGTCGGAACATTGCCCGTGTGGCGGTTGGCCCAGCGATTGCCGACGCCGAGCACGAAGTCGGAGGCAAGCAGCGTCGCGTTGCCGTAGCGGTGCGATGTCTGCAGTCCGCACATGCCGGCCATCAGCGGGTGATCGTCCGGAATCGTGCCCCAGCCCATCAATGTCGGAATGACCGGAATGCCGGTGATCTCGGCAAATTCGACCAGAAGGTCCGAGGCGTCGGCATTGATGATGCCGCCACCCGCGACAATCAGCGGCCGTTCGGCTTCGTTCAGCATCGCGATCGCCTTTTCGGCCTGTGCGCGGGTCGCCGATGGCTTGTAGGGCTCCAGCGACGAATAGGTTTCCGGATCGAACTCGATTTCGGCGAGCTGAACGTCAACCGGCAGGTCGATCAGAACCGGGCCCGGTCGGCCGGAGCGCATCAGATGGAACGCCTTCTGGAAGACGAAGGGGACCAGCGCCGGCTCCATGACCGTGACCGCCCATTTCGTGACGGGGCCGGCGATCGCAGCGATATCGACGGCCTGGAAATCCTCCTTGTCGAGGCGAGCGCGCGGCGCCTGGCCGGTGATGCAGAGGATCGGGATCGAGTCGGCGGAGGCCGAATAGAGGCCGGTGATCATGTCCGTGCCCGCCGGCCCCGAGGTACCGATGCAGACACCGATATTGCCGTGCTCGGCTCGCGTATAGCCCTCCGCCATATGCGAGGCGCCCTCGACGTGACGGGCGAGGATGTGGCGGATCGACCCGCGGGCCTTCAAGGCCGAATAGAACGGGTTGATCGCAGCGCCCGGAACACCGAAGGCGCAATCGATCCCCTCCTTCTCCAGAACATAAACTGCCGCGTCGACAGCACGCATCTTGGCCATGGGAACTCCTCCTGTTTGAAATAGGACGATAATCCATTCGGTGATTTCGGCAATGCCAAAATGGAAATCATTTCCATGATACGGAAATAAAGATCTTCAACAAAAAGGAGAAAATCGAAGGCAATCGCGGTAGAGGAAGATGGAACGAGGCAACTGATTTGGAGAGTGGCTCATGGAGTTGACGGGCAAGGGAAAGCGCGGCCGCAAGGCTGCCGAGAATGCCGCACCTTCGTCCGTGCAAGTGCTGGATCGCAGCTTGGCGCTGCTGGCGATCGTTGCCGAACACGACGACTCGACGCTGACCTCGCTTTCCGAGCGCACCGGCATGGCGCCCTCGACCGTACACCGGCTGCTCACCTCGCTCGCCTCCCACGGCATGGTGATGAGCGACAGCGACACGGGTGTTTGGACCGTCGGCCTCAAGGCCTTCGAAATCGGCAATGCCTTTCTGCGCTTCCGCAAGCTCGGAACGATCAGCCGGCCGTTCCTGAAGCAGCTGATGGAGGAAAGCGGCGAGACGGCGAATATCGGCATCGAGGAGGGCGGAGACGTCGTATTCATCTCCCAGGTCGAAAGCCATGCGCCGATGCGGGCTTTCTTCCGGCCGGGGCGGCGTGGCCCGGTCCACGCTTCGGGCATCGGCAAGGCGATCCTGTCGACCTGGTCCGACAAGGAGATCGCCCGGTTGATGTCAGGCCGAACCCTCACCCACTTTACGGAAAAGACACGTGATACGCTGCCCGGCCTGTTGCGGGACATTCAGGAAATACGGCTGCGCGGCTGGTCGATCGACGATGAGGAACACACGGTTGGCATGCGCTGCGTCGCGGCACCGATCTTCAACGAATATGGCGAGACCATCGCCGGCATATCGATCTCCGGCCCCTCGGTCCGGGTAACCGACGAAAAGCTCGCCACCCTTGGGCCGATGGTCAGAGAAACCGCCGACGCCCTCACACGCGCGATGGGTGGAAGGCGGCCGGAAGAACTGTAGCCGGCCGGAACATGGGGTCCCGGCCGGCGCGGTCGTTTTTAATGATCGAGATCAGGCCGTTTCAAACATACTTGCCGAGGGCGTGGTCACGGGCGTCTTGCGGGCGCCGTGCTTCATCGGCTTGCCGGCGACATAGACTTCGGCCACCGAGCGATCGTCGCCCATCGTCTGCAGGATGAAAAGTTCCTCGGTTAGGGAAGACGCCACCTGCATACGCAGTTCCATCGCCGGCTTCGCGCGGCTGTCGAGAACGACGATATCCGCGTCGGCCCCGACGTGGAGCGAGCCAATGGAATGCTCGAGTTCGAGCGCGCGGGCGTTACCGAGCGTCATCATGTAGAATGAGTTAAGCGGCGAAAGACGCTGGCCCTGGAGGTGCAGCACCTTGTAGGCCTCGTCCATAGTCTCCAGCATCGAGAAGCTCGTTCCGGCGCCGACATCGGTTGCGACCGCATAGCGGGCGCCGAGCCTGTCGAAGCGATCGCGGTCGAACAAGCCGCTGCCCAAGAAGAGATTGGACGTCGGGCAGAACACGCCGACCGCTCCGGTCTCGGCCAGCACGGATATCTCGCGATCGCTTAAATGGATGCAGTGGCCGAGCAACGTCTTGCGACCGAGAAGATCATAGCGCGCGTAGATGTCCGTATAGTCCTCCGCCTCTGGATAGAGCGAAGTCGCGAAGGCGATCTCGTCCTTGTTTTCCGAAAGATGCGTCTGGACATAGCAATCCGGATGCTCCGCCGCGAGAACCCGGCTCATCTCCATCTGTTCGGGCGTCGAGGTGATGGCGAAGCGCGGGCTGATCGCGTAATGCGCCCGGCCACGGCCATGCCATTTGTCGATCAGGCGCTTGGTCTCGTCATAGCCCTTCTCGGGCGTGTCGCTGAGTGCCTCCGGGGCATTGCGGTCCATCATCACCTTGCCGCCGACCATCAGCATGTTGCGCGCCTCGGCCGCGGTAAAGAAGGCATCGACGCTTTCCGGATGCACCGAGCAATAGGCGACCGCCGTCGTCGTGCCGTTGGCGAGCAATTCGTCCATGAAACGGCCAGCGATGAAGGCGGCGTGCTCAGGCGCTTTGAACTTCTGCTCTTCGACGAAGATATAGGTGTTCAGCCACTGCAGGAGTTGAGCGCCATAGGAGGCGATCGCCTGCGTCTGCGGGAAGTGCAGATGCGTATCGATGAGGCCGGGCAGCACGAGATGGGGACGATGATCAGCGACCTTCACGCCCTCGCCTGCCTGTTTCGCGACGTCACCATGGGCACCGATACCGGCGATCTTGCCGTTCCGGACAAGCACGGCGCCATCCTCGAAAAAGTGGTAGGAGGCCGTATCGTCGATGCCCTCGGGCTCCTTCACGAAAGTCAGTACCCGGCCGCGGATCAGCAACTCGCTCATTGAAGCTTTCCTTCCTTCACTGCCGTTTCATACCAGGAAGCCAGCAGGTGGCGTTCTTCTTCGGTTACGCCGGTGACATTGGCAGGCGGCATGGCGTGCGAGCGCCCGGCCTGCAGGTAGATGTCGCGGGCATGCGCGACGATGTCGCTGTCGTTTTCGAGGACGACACCCTTCGGCGGCACGATGAGCCCTTCCCAGCCGGGTTCCTTGGCATGGCACATGGAGCAGCGGCCGAGCACGGTGTCGCGCACCTTTTCGAAGTCGGCCGACGCTTCAACGGCCTGTTCGGCCGTTGAAGCGCGGGCTTCGCCACCCTCGGAAAGAATCTTGGGTACTGTCGAGAGCCACATGATCACGATGAAAAGCACAGCGGTGACCAGCCAGGTCCAGGTCGGGCTGCCCTTGCGGGCGTGCCGGGTGTTGAACCAGTGGCGGATCGTGACCCCCATCAGGAAGACGAGCGAGGCGATCATCCAATTGTACTGAGTGCCGAAAGCCAGCGGATAGTGGTTCGACAGCATCAGAAACAGGACGGGCAGCGTCAGGTAGTTGTTATGGGTCGAGCGTTGCTTTGCCTGCTTGCCGAGCGCCGGATCGGGCGTCCGGCCCGCGATCAGATCGGCAACGACCTTTTTCTGGTTCGGAATGATGATGAAGAACACGTTGGCCGACATGATCGTCGCCGTGAAGGCACCGAGATGCAGATAGGCGGCGCGGCCGGTGAAGAGCTGGGTATAGCCCCAGGCGACGCCTACAAGCACGAAATAGAGCAGCACCATCAGCCGGGTGTTGTCGTTGCCGAGCGGCGAGCGACAGACGGTGTCATAGGCGAGCCAGCCGAAGGCGAGCGAAGCGAGTGAAATGGCGATCGCCGTCGGTTTCGACACGTCGAGTACGTCTGGATCGATCAGATAGAGGTCGGCACCGGCATAGTAGATAAGCGCAAGCATGCCGAAGCCAGAGAGCCAGGTAACGTACGACTCCCATTTGAACCAGATCAGGTGCTCGGGCATGTTTTCCGGCGCCACCAGATATTTCTGGATGTGATAGAAACCACCGCCGTGGACCTGCCATTCCTCGCCATAGGCTCCGACCGGCAGGCCTTGCCGCTGTCTCAAGCCCAGGTCGAGCGCTACGAAGTAAAAAGATGAACCGATCCAGGCGATGCCGGTGATGACATGCAGCCATCTCACGGCAAACGTCAGCCAGTCCCAGGCAATGGCGAATTCATACATGCAGCTCTCCCATTTTTCTTGGCGGCATTATGTGTCATTGCTTGGGCGGGGGAGAACGCCGCGCGACCACCAACTCTTTCAAAAAAAACTATAAAATCGAAGGAGCGCGGATGCTTTACTGCATGGCCCATTAAATCGGAGTCGATTTGGGAATAAAATTATGCAGGAATTCAAAGTGTTAAAACGGCCTTTTGTGCGCTGAAGTGCACCGGCCGGCAGCGGAGGAGCATAGGCGGGAGGCATGTCTTATCTCGATAATGTACGCGTTTTCGTGCGTGTCGTGGAACTCGGAACGCTGTCGGCTGCAGGGCGCGACCAGCGCGTGACGCCGGCGGTTGCCAGCAACCGGATCAAGGAGCTGGAGCGGCATATGGGCGTCCGCCTCTTCAACCGCACGACCCGCAAACTGACGCCGACGGAGCACGGGCGCGTCTTCTATGACGGCGCCGTCAAAATTCTCGAGGCCGTGAACGAGGCCGAGAGCGCCATCGCCGACCTTTCGCGCAATCCCAAGGGCGCGCTTCGCATCACCGCGCCGCTTGGCATCGGCCGCCGGCTGATCGCCTCCGGGATTCCGGAGTTCCACGACAAGTATCCGGATATCGAGGTGCGCCTGCGCCTCTCCGACCACAATGTCGATATCCTGAGCGAGGGCGTCGACGTCGCGTTCAAGCTCGGAATTCTCGAGGATTCGAACCTGCGCATGCGCGGCATCATGAACTGCGAGCGGGTGGTCTGCGGCGCGCCCGCCTATTTCGAGCGGCGCGGCACACCGGCTACTCCCGATGAGCTCATCACCGAACATCACGACTGTCTGCTGCTACGTTATCCCGGCTCCAAGGAATATTACTGGACGCTGCAGACGGCCGACGGCGTGCGCAAGTTTGAGGTGAGCGGCCCCTACGATTCCGACGATGGCGACGTGCTGACGCAATGGGCGCTCGACGGCCGCGGCATCATCAACAAGCCGCTGTTCGAGGTGAAGCAGTATATTAATGAGGGCTCGCTTGTCCCGATCCTGCAGGATACGCCGCCGCTCGGCGCGCAGCTCGCGGCGATCTATCCGCACAAACGCTTTCAGGATCCGAAGGTGCGGCTGATCATCGACTTCATGGCGGAACGCTGTCAAAGGCTGATCGGCAAGATGCTGGCCTGAAGTGCCGAACAAGTCTTTTCCGCTCTGTCCACGGTCAAGATCTGTGTACTCAGTTGGTCGGAACCCACTCCTGCAGACATTGCCGACGTGAATCACACCCTCACCGGACGATATTGGCGCCACTCATCCGGCATCACCCGATCGAGACCGGAACCGGGAGCACGTAAGGGCCGCTTCGCAGCGTCTCTCCCGCTTCGATTTGGCTTCGAGATACAAACGGAGGGCGGCCTCCTAGGAGCTCCGCCCTCACATGTTCTCCACATTAACGATCAATGTCGGACTTGTTGGAC
>NZ_JADYVE010000115.1 GCF_020193655.1 Ensifer sp. IC3342 | reverse complement strand
GGGGGGGGGGGGGGGGGGGGGGGGGGGGGGGGGGGGGGGGGGGGGGGGTGGCCACCAATGCCGTAAAGCACGGCGCCTGGGCCTCGCCCGAAGGCCGGCTGAAGGTAACTTGGACAGCACACCGAAGAAAGGGCAATGGAACACATATCAGTTTTCGCTGGCGAGAGAACCGCCGCGAGATCGATACCGCCCCCGTGTCGGGCGAAATGAAAAACTGACCCCCTAACGAAGCGAAGAACTGACCCCTCGTGTCAAAACGAGGAGTGATGGATGACGAGCGCGATTTTATCGCATCCTGCATTGTCGCGAACGATGCAGGGCG
>NZ_JADYVE010000114.1 GCF_020193655.1 Ensifer sp. IC3342 | reverse complement strand
AGCAGATCCAGTCCCGCCCCACCTTCGAGGTGAACGGCATCTATGGCGGCTATCAGGGGCAGGGCTCGAAGACCATCATTCCCTCGACCGCCACTGCCAAGGTGACGATGCGCCTTGTGGCCAATCAGGATCCGGCCAAGATCGCGGCGGCCTTCAAGGATTTCGTGCAGGCGCGCCTGCCGGCGGACTGCAAGGTCACCTTCGGCAAGAGCGAGGGCAGCCGCGCCGTGCTCGTGCCGCCGGACAGCCCGGACCTCGCCAAGGCGCGCACGGCGCTTCAGGCGGAGTGGGGCACGACGCCGGTCGCCATCGGGTCCGGCGGCTCCATCCCCATCGTCGGCCAGTTCAAGAACGTGCTCGGCATGGACACGCTGCTCATCGG
>NZ_JADYVE010000113.1 GCF_020193655.1 Ensifer sp. IC3342 | reverse complement strand
GTCAAATGACGCTGCTCGGCGTGCTGGTGGCGGTGATTGGCGTCGGCATCGTCACCCGCGCAGGCCAGCTGAAAGAGCGCAAAATGGGCATCAAAGCCGAAGAGTTCAATCTGAAGAAAGGGCTTCTGCTGGCGGTAATGTGCGGTATCTTCTCCGCAGGGATGTCGTTCGCGATGAACGCCGCCAAACCGATGCATGATGCCGCCGCGGCGCTCGGCGTCGACCCGCTGTACGCAGCGCTGCCAAGCTACGTGGTGATTATGGGCGGAGGGGCGCTGGTTAACCTTGGCTTCTGCTTTATTCGTCTGGCGAAAGTGAAGAACCTGTCAGTCAAAGCCGATTTCTCGCTGGCCAAACCGCTTATCATCAGCAACCTTCTGCTC
>NZ_JADYVE010000112.1 GCF_020193655.1 Ensifer sp. IC3342 | reverse complement strand
AT
Source organism: Ensifer sp. IC3342 (assembly GCF_020193655.1). Taxonomy (GTDB): domain Bacteria; phylum Pseudomonadota; class Alphaproteobacteria; order Rhizobiales; family Rhizobiaceae; genus Sinorhizobium. The sequence continues at coordinate 384 of NZ_JADYVE010000112.1, read as the reverse complement.
ATCGGCCGGGGCGAGATCGAGGGCCAGCGCTTCTGTGGGAAGGCACCAGCGCAGCTGAGTGTGATAGTGGGCCAGCGGCGTGCCCTGAAAGTGCGGCACCCACCAGGCGTGCAGATGGATCCGGCGGCCGGAGACCTCCCGCTGATGGCTAGTGATATAGCAAGCTGGGTGGGCGATGATGCCCATCTCCTCCTGCAGTTCGCGGGCCAGCGCCTGCGGCTGGTTTTCACCCGGCTCCACTTTGCCGCCGGCGAACTCCCACATCCCCGGCTGGTCGGCGTGGGGCGGACGCTGCGCCAGCAGAATTTGGCCATCCTGTTCAATAATGGCGGCGACAACATCAATCATTTTTAGCATAAGCATCAAGGTTAATAAGACGAATAT
>NZ_JADYVE010000111.1 GCF_020193655.1 Ensifer sp. IC3342 | reverse complement strand
AGATAGGGCCATCATAAGCCTGAACGCGGCCTTTATTGCTCTTGCCGTCCGGCAGATTTTGCTCAACAAAAACCACTTGCAAGCTATCCGGCGGCGTCGGGAAGGTTTTAGTGTTGTACATCAGCAGGTTCGGCCCCCATTGGTAAGGTGTGCCGTAAAATTTGCCGCCAACATTAAACCAGTCGCCTTTAACCACGCGCGGATCGAGCGTTTTCCAGTTGGTAATCAATGCGGTATTAATCGGCTGCACGCGTTTACCCATAATCAAACGCAGCGAGGCATCGCCGGATGCCGTAACCAGATCGTAACCCCCTTTGGTCATCAGACTGACCATTTCATCGTAAGTCGCGGCGGTTTTCACATTCACCGCGCAGCCTGTCTCTTTTTCGA
>NZ_JADYVE010000110.1 GCF_020193655.1 Ensifer sp. IC3342 | reverse complement strand
CCTATATGATGGGCAAACGCGTGGGCTTCGGCAAAGAAGCGTTCAAACCGCATAACCTGCCGATGGTGTTCACTGGCACCGCTATCCTCTACGTGGGCTGGTTCGGCTTCAACGCCGGCTCTGCCAGCGCAGCGAATGAAATTGCGGCCCTGGCGTTCGTTAACACCGTCGTGGCGACCGCTGCGGCTATCCTGGCGTGGACCTTTGGCGAATGGGCTCTGCGCGGCAAACCTTCACTGCTGGGCGCCTGCTCCGGGGCAATTGCCGGTCTGGTTGGCGTTACGCCGGCGTGTGGTTATATCGGTGTCGGCGGGGCGCTGATCGTCGGTATCGCCTCTGGCCTGGCGGGTATCTGGGGCGTGACTGCGCTGAAACGCTGGCTGCGTGTGGATG
>NZ_JADYVE010000010.1 GCF_020193655.1 Ensifer sp. IC3342 | reverse complement strand
GGGGGAGGACTTGCCGCCTTAGGACGGGGAGGGGAACCATCCTTGTGGTCAACGGGTGCACGCCACGTTGCTAGAGTACGCAGAAATGCATGCGTGCGTAACTAAACGTTGGTTTGGGATTTCGGGAGCAGCATTCGCCACCTTCTTGTCGCGGTTCCGGCTTGCGCCGTTCAAGCAGTTCGGGCGGCGAGGTGGACGCCGGGGCTTGCTAGGCCCCGGCGGAGGTGTCAGGCGGCGATCTGTTCGTCGGCCGGACCGAAGAACTCGAAGTGGACGCGCTCACTTGAAATTCCCGCGCGGGCCAGATCACTGACCAGGGAGCGCAAGAAGGGCTTGGGGCCGCAGAGGTAAAAATCTGCCGACGCGAAGGGCGTATTTTCCCGCAGCCAGTTTACCGTGATGAAGCCATCATGGTCGTGCGAATAGCCCGCCGCATCTGCCGAGCCGGGCTCGCTGTAGAACGTCCGGACCGTGACACCACCGTGTGTTTTGGCGAGCGACCGAACATGGCGATCCATCGCGTGCGTTGAACTGTTGAGCGCACCGTGAACGTAGTGGGCCTCCAATTCCGGATAGTCGGAGGCAATCGCCTCCAGCATGCTCACCATCGGTGTGAGGCCAACTCCGCCTGACAGAAGAACAATCGGCCGGTCCGGTTCATCCGGAAGGAAGAAGTCCCCTGCAGGAGGGGTAACCTCAAGCACCGTGCCGACCTCAGCGTGGTCGTGCAGAAATTTCGAGCCGCCCTGACCGTGCTCCTCACGCTTGACGGAAATCCGGTAGTACTCGTCGTTGGGGCCGCTGGAAATCGAGTAATTGCGCTTCACTTCCGAGCCGTCGGCGAGGCGGAAGCGGAGCGTCAGATACTGACCAGGCCTGTGCCGGACGACTGGCTGGCCGTCCGTCGGCCGGAGTATGAACGACGTAACAACGTCACTCTCCCTCCGCTTCTCGGCTATCGCAAAAGTTCGCCATCCATTCCAGCCGCCCGACCTTCTGTCGAGGTCGGCACGGATCTCGCCTTCGCGCTCCTTCAGCACGTCGGCGAGAAACCAATATGCCTCGCCCCAGGCCTCAAGCAAAGCGGGAGAAGCAGCGTCTCCGAGAACGTCCTCGATCGCCGCAAGCAGGGCCTTGGCCACGAAGGGATAGTGCTGGGGCAGAATGTGATAGCCGATGTGCTTGTGCGCGATGCGCTCGATGGCCGGACCGAGGACCGCGAGGTTTTCGATGTTCTCGGCGTATGCGAGGATCGCGGCTGCAAGGGCGTGCACTTGCGATCCCTTCTCACCTTGATTGGCGTGATTGAAGAGTGCCCGGATATGTTCGTCCTGAAAGAGCAACGTATACATGCGCTTGGTGATTTCGGCGCCATGCGCTGCGAGCGCGGGTGCGCTCTGTTTCACGAGTTCAATTGTCTGCGATGACAGCGGACGTGGCATAAGAGGTCCTTTCTTTCTCTTAGCGGATTTCAATGCCTGGATTGCGATCGTAGAACTCGATCTGCAGATTCACGGGCCCCGTAAGCTCCAGGCGATGGGGAACTTCCGGGGGAACGACCCCCGGTCTGTTGCGATCAAGAACGATCGCCTGTGTCGCGCCGTCGGCGCGATACTTCACCGCGCCATCGTTGACGCGAATTACACCCCAGGTCCCGGGTTTAAGCGTATGCGACTGAAGCAGGGCTTGGGGCAATGAAACCTCGTCGAACGCCGAGGTGATCCTGTACGGGCTGCAGGGCTCTTCAGCCTTGGCCGGCTGCCTCGAGTATGCTTGTGGTGCCTCAGCATGAATTGCCCGCGACAGCCGCGATGCTATGCGTGTGGCTTTCGCTTGCATCTCTATCGCCAAGGACTGCGGCAGCATCTCGGAGGTCGTCAGACGCCACAGCGCCAGCCAGCGATCGAACATTTCCGGACGGATCCGTTCGGCGTGGATCATGTGCATGGAGACAGGGTTCCCTTTGTACCGGCCTGTCGTCAGCATCACCGACGACCAGAATTCCGACAGGCGGACAAGGTGCTCGTCCCAATCCGCGACGACAGCAAAAACCGGTCCAAGCTCGGCGTCTGCTCTCACGCGCTCGCAAAACCGCTCCAGAATTTTCGGAATTTCGCGCTCGTCGAGTTTTTCTCTTTCCACCGCAAGCCTCCATAACATGCTTCTGAGATACATCTATTGTGCGGCGCAAAAAGATGCTATTGGAATGCATCTTTATCGGGCAGGCGTTTTGACGCAGGTGGGGAAATGAGGCTCACGCGATATACGGACTACGCGATCCGGACGCTGACCTATCTAGGTGCACGTGAACCCGCCGTCTGCTCCATACGTGAGATTGCGGATGCATTCGACATCTCTCAGAACCACCTGATGAAGGTTGTGCAGGATCTGGCGAGCGCTGGATTCATTAAATCCACGCGCGGAAGGAATGGCGGGATCCAACTTGCCCGGTCCGCCGACGAAATAAACCTAGGAGCGCTCCTCAGGCATACGGAGGGCTTGACGGACCTCATTGAGTGTTCTGGCTGCCTGATAGCTCCGGCCTGCAGTCTGCCGCCGATACTTTCGGAAGCTACGAGAGCCTTCGTCTCGGTGTTTGAGAAGTACACCATCGCCGATCTTCTGCGACGAAGAAGCGACCTCCAGGCATTGCTGCAGGCGGCATAGCGGGCCGTGAGGGAAGGGAGCCCCCAGCGACACTGGGGGCTGTAATTGCGCGGCGGCTAATTCTACGCGGTGATAAACTCGAGGATGTCGCGGTTGATCACGTCGGCGTGGGTGGTTGCCATGCCGTGCGGAAGCCCTTTGTACACCTTGAGTACGTTGCTGCCGAGAAGCTTGGCGGACAAGAGGGCGGAGTCGGCGATCGGAACAACCTGGTCATCATCGCCGTGCATGATGAGAGTCGGCACATCGATGGTCTTGAGGTCTTCGGTGAAATCCGTCTCCGAAAATGCCTTGATGCCGTCGTACTGGGCCTTTGTGCTGCCCAACATTGCTTGCCGCCACCAATTCTCGATCACCGGATTCGAGGGGACCGCGCCGGGTCGATTGTATCCGTAGAACGGTCCGCTTGCAAAATCCCGGTAAAGCTGGCTGCGGTTTTCCAGCAGTGCTTTCCTGAAGCCGTCGAACACTTCAATTGGCAGCCCACCGGGGTTTGCAGGCGTCTTGACCATCAGAGGGGGGACGGCGCCAATGAGAACCAGCTTGGCCACGCGCCCATCGCCATGGCGCGCAACGTAGCGGGCTGCTTCGCCACCGCCCGTCGAGTGGCCGACGTGAACCGTATTGCGAAGATCCAGATGCCCGACCACGGCCGCGGCGTCGCTGGCGTAATGGTCCATATCATGACCGTCGTTTACATCGCTCGACCGGCCATGCCCACGTCGGTCGTGAGCGATGACGCGATAGCCCTTCTCCATGAAGAAAAGCAGTTGCGCGTCCCAATCGTCGGAGCTGAGCGGCCAACCGTGATGAAACATGATGGGCTGCCCGCTCCTTGGGCCCCAATCCTTGTAGAAGATCTCCACGCCGTCAGCGGTGGTGACCCTGTTTGCGCGCAACGTGCCGCTTCCCGCTGGAGAAGCGGGGGCAGCTGAGGCTGGTGTCGCCGACGCCACGGGAAGGGCCGCTGCAGCGGCGAGGCCGAGCCCGGCGGACATTACGCCACGGCGAGTGGTCTGGGGGGTATTGGAATCCATTGCTTTCTCCTACATCGGCAAAACAACGCGTCGATGCGTGTTGGATGGTTTTCGGTGCTTCGTGCCGCCCACGACGTCGTTGGGCGCTTGCGAGCATGAGCGCCCAGGTTTGCCAACTGTAGATGTACAAAGGTTTGGGGTCTGGCCGTTTCCTCAAGGCCGCCGTCGCAACCTCATTCAAGACAAAGCGGCAAAGGCGACGTGCCATGTGGATAGCTAATAAAAACCTCCGCTTGTGATAGATCAGTCTGGCTCCTGTTAGCAGGAATGAAGAGCAAGTCGTTCATGTGGCAAATATCCGTTGTTGCCAATGACGACGAAGATCCAGCGAAATGAAGAGGTTTAGTGATGCGCGATCTAGTCGCAATCGTAACTGGAGGTAGTTCCGGCATCGGGCGCGAAGTGGCTATTACACTAGCAAAGCTTGGCGCTCGTGTTCTGATAACAGCACGGCGTCAGCCGGGACTTGATGAAGTCTGCACCCAATCGGAAAACATCAAAGGAATTATTGCCGACGTAGCAAAGGCGGCAGATGTTCAGCGGACGGTTGAGGAAGCGATCGGTCTTTGGGGGAGGCTGGATATTCTGATCAACAATGCCGGAGCAGGCGCCATCATGCCGCTCGCGGACGCAACGGAGGACCGGATAAAGGACATTTTCGCTGTCAACGTGGTAGGCCCGAGTCTGTTGGCCGCCGCAGCCCTTCCGCACTTGAGCGATCGCGGCGGAGCCATCATCAACATCTCCAGTACCTATGGTCACAAGGCTGCTCCGGGCTTCTCGCACTATGCTGCGAGCAAGGCAGCGCTCGAGCATCTGACGCGCTGCTGGGCGCTTGAACTTGCACCCCATGGAGTGCGCGTAAATGCTATTGCCGCCGGGCCGACAGAAACCGGCGCTCTGACGGGGATGATGGGACTGACTGCCGAAGAAGCGGAGGACGTCAAGGAGTATGAGCGCAATCTGATCCCGTTGAAGCGTCGCGGCACACCGCACGACGTCGCCCAATGGATGGCAATGTTTGCGAACCCGGAGACGGCATGGACGACCGGCCAGATTCTGTCGGTAGATGGAGGGCTTTCGGTCGTCTGAGAGCCGGGGTGGAAAAAAGCTGGCCGCGAACCCACTGTCGCGGCCAGATCTGTTGTCATTTCGGGTTGTTTGTGGCTACGCCGAGAACGTGCCGGTCGCCCGGCATGTCGTAAATGCTCTCGTCGCGTGCTCAGCTTTACTTTGGCTGGGCCGTCATGGCGAACCACTGTTCGAAGGTAATGCGGCCAAGGCGCGGGCTCTTGTCGGAAACAAGTGAGTTGTCCTCGAGGCGTGCACCGAAATAGCGTGCTTCCGGATCTGCCACGACCTTTCTTGGATCGTTCATCTTCTTCAGATAATGCTCTACCAATCCACTGAGCTTCACGCGGTCGGGACCGGCGATTTCGACAATTCCATTCCGCGGTTCACCCAGTGCTACGTCGGTCATGGCGTCTGCGACGTCGTCCGAAGCGATCGGCTGTATGAAGGCTGGGGACAGGTGGACCGTGTCGCCGACGGTGCCCGATTGGGCGATGCCGTTAACGAACTCCATGAACTGTGTGGAGTGCACAATCGTATAAGGAATGCCGGATGCCCGGATCAGGTTTTCCTGCGCCAGCTTGGCGCGGAAATAGCCGCTTTCTTGCAGGCGTTCGGTGCCGACCACGGACAGAGCGATGTGGTGCCTGACACCTGCAACTTTCTCCGCAGCCAACAGGTTTCTGCCCGATGTCTCGAAGAACTCGAGCACGGCCTTGTCCTCGAATGATGGAGAGTTTGAGAGATCAAGCACCACTTCGGCATTCTCAAGAGCCTCGGCGAGTCCTTCGCCGGTAATCGTATTGACGCCCGTATTCGGTGCCGCAGCGATGACTTCGTGGCCGCGCTGGCGTAAACGATCGGCAGTCTTCGAACCGATAAGGCCGGTCCCACCAATAATAACGATTTTCATTGTTTATACCTTCGGTTGCAAAGCGAGTCGCATTTGGAGCTGTTGAGAGCAACGAGTTAGTTCAAGCCGGCCTTGTCGAGGCCAAAGGCCTTGTCGGCCGATCCCGGCACGGCTTTGAACCCGATGCTGGCGCGGTTCCACGCATTGATGGTCATGACTGCGAATGTGAGGTCGGAAATCTCTTTCTCGGAGAGCTGACCGCGGACACGCTCGTAAATATCATCCGGAACGCCGCCCACCGGCAGGTTCGTCAGAACTTCCGTCCAGGCCAGCGCTGCCCGCTCGCGGGGGGCAAAGAGGTTGGACTCACGCCAGATCGCAATATGGTGGACGCGCAACTCGCTTTCGCCATGGATCTTTGCCTCCTTGACGTGCATGTCCAGGCAAAAAGCGCAGCCGTTCAACTGCGAAGCTCGGATCTGCACCAGGTCTCGCGTTTTCTGGTCGATGACGCTGTCGTTCACTGCGGCGCTGAGCTCCATCAACTTCTTGAAGAGCTCTGGGGACTGCTGTGCGTAGTTCAGTCGTTGTGTCATTGAAATCTTACCTTGCTTGTTCGCCAACGGATGCCGGCCGGGCCGGCACGTGGGAGATCTTGGAACGACACGAATAGTAGTTTGAACGCTCGCCCCGGGGATCCCAAACATTGGTTTAGGATCCGCTTCGAGCCCTTCGCGGACGCGAATTTGCGGCAGCTGCAGGACTATCGCGCAAGGAAAGCCTTTGCCCTGCTGGTGGCGAGAACCAGTCTCCGCTTGATCGATTTCAAGGGTGTCGAAGTCCACGCGACCGCGCCAGCGCGAGTAGCCACGGATCTTGCGTGTAGATGAGAATAGGCGTCAATGCGCCCATAAGACTTTCGCAACGTATCGTTGCATCAAGCGCGATTAGTGAACGTCGCCAACAGGCTACGTTGACAGTCGCGTAAATCGGGGCGTCTTGAGAAACGGCGATGCCGAGCAATTGTTCTTGGACGGCTTTTTCAATGGTGGCAAGGATTAGATCAGCTCTGATTTTTTCACCAGGTCGGCCAGCGAGCGGGCTTCCATCTTGCGCATCACGCTGGCTCTGTGAATCTTGACCATGATCTCACTGATCCCGAGTTCATAGGCTATTTGCTTGTTCATAAGGCCGTCGGTGACGTGCTGCATCACTTCCTTTTCCCGAGGCGTCAGTGTCGACGCTTTCTGCCGGACAGCATTCCTGACGACAGCATCCTGTCGTCGGCACCGATCAGTCTCGAAAGCCCTGTCCACTGCGTCGAGCAGCTCTTCATTGGTGAAGGGCTTTAGCAGAAAGTCTACCGCGCCGGCTTTCATCGCCGTTACGCTCATGGGCACATCGCCGTGACCTGTCACGAAGACCACCGGAGTTTGGCAGCCCAGATCCTCCAAGCGAGATTGAAACTCGATGCCGCTCATTCCTGGCATGCGAACATCCAGAACAATGCAACCTGATGTATTCAGGCAACCGTTCTCGATGAAATCCAAAGCGTCGCGGAAAGAGGATGCTTTAATGCCCACAGATTCAAAGAGATCGATCATGGAGAGGCGTATGTCGGCATCGTCGTCGATAACAACCACAGCCTGTTCTTCGATCGGGGCGTCTTCGATTTTGAGTGCGGCGGACATCTTGCTGTCTCCTCGAATGCCGGAACGATAGCCGCATTCTGCCTGGAACTGCTTCAGGAGGCACCCTGTTTCGAAGTATAGAATGGTTTAGCCCGCTCGCGTTTTTGGCCGTGGCGAGCAGAAGCTAGAGGATGCACAACCGAGCGTCCAAGATTTTGAATGATCGACGATTTCGCTGCTTTGTCCGCGGGTTAGGCGGTGCGGCACTCGCTGGACTCGATGCCACGACTCACTACGCGCCTCGACAATATGGCTCTTTAGTGTCTAGGTCGGCACAGAATTTGTGCTGGGATGTCCGTAATGGCGATTATTGGTGATAAGGCTGCCGGACTGTCGGCGTTCGTTTTGACCGTGGAGACCGGCTCCTTTAGTGCCGCTTCCAAGCTCCTGGGAACCACCCCATCTGCGGTTTCCAAGAGCGTAGCCAGGTTGGAGCAGCGCCTCGGCGCTAAACTCTTCCGGCGTTCCACGCGTTCGCTCACGCTAACGGTGGAAGGAACAGCCTACTACGAGCGAACCGTGCCGTTGCTCCGCGGCCTTGAGGATGCCGAGGAAGTGGTTCGGTCGGCCTCCACCGCCCGAGGCACGCTGCGTGTAACTATGCCAAGCGAGCTCGGAAGAATTCTGATGAATGCGCTGACAACCGATTTTCTGCGCGCCCACCCGGAGATAAGGCTGGAAGTGGGATGGGCGGATCGTCCTGTGGACCTGATCCGCGAGGGCTACGATCTGGCATTGCGTGCTGGTGCTCCGGCCGACAGCGAACTCAATCTGCGCACGCTCGGCGAACTGCCGATGGCCCTGGTGGCGTCGCCGGATTACCTGAGCGAGATTGGGCGTCCCGCCACCATCGCGGAGCTCGGCTCAGCAAATCACTTGCGCTACATCCTCGGCGGGCGGCCTTTTTTGATCCGGTTCCTGGACGGTGAGATCATAGAGCCTGAGGGCCGTCTTGATCTGGATAGCGGATTCGCGCTTCGAGCCGCCGCGTTAAACGGATTTGGAGTGGCTTGTCTCTTGCGTTGCGCAGTCGAAGCCGACATCCGTGCGGGGAAGTTGGAAGTCGTTTTGCCGTCACGCCCCCTCACACGCGTGCCGCTTCACTTTCTTCATGCGTTTGGCAGGACGCCACCGTTGCGCGCGCGACTGTTCATGGACTTCGTGGCGGAGCAGATCAAGCCGTTCCTTCATGATCAGATCAACGCCAGGAAAGGTCTGATAGCGCCGGAAAAGACGGCCGGCTCGGCCGCTGCCGGTGGCGGATAAAGATCGCCACCCGGCCGGTCGTCCAATGAAAGCAGCCAGCCTCACGCCGATGAGACGTTCGTTGAAGGCTTGCCGTTCAGCGTGTGCGGACCTGGGGCCGAACGATGTTCATCTGCAGCTCGTGGCTTGACGCATACGGGCCAAGCACTTTGATCAGCCGCGTTTGCTCGGCTTCGCCTAAACCCGCCCGCCTGCAATATTCCGCCACATCCCAAACATGCTTGGTCGGAGATTTATCAAGCGTTTTAATATCACTGCGTATCATCCCTATCTCCCACTCAATATTGTGAACGGTAGATCGGATGCCGCTTAGCGGCCGCTCGTGGCGGTGTAGATGCTTTCCGCAGGTGCCGTAACTATACGGGAGTTTATTTGGTTGCGATGCGGCCTCGCGCAGGTGGAGAACGTCGTCCTGGTCGGCAGCGAGAACCGGAACCGGCGCCGCCCCGCCCGTCCGGTACCCGCGTTTCAGCGCTGCACGACCGCCGGGCTATTCCGGCGCCTGGTTCGCCGGTATCGGCTTCACCGGCGCGCCGGGGAAGATTTTCTGCAGGTTGCCGGCGATTACCTTGTCGCCTTCGGAAACACCGGATGACAAACCCACGAGGCCGCCATTGCTCGGGCCGAGGGAGACCAGCCGCTGCTCGACAACGTCGCCCTTGCCGACGACATAGACGTATTTGCCGAGTTGGCTCGACCCGAGTGCGGTCTCGGGCACCATAAGCACATTCGGTTCGTCCCTGACGCGCAGGCGGACGCGCACATATTGACCGGGCAGCAAGGTCAGATCCGTGTTTTCGATCGTCGCGCGCGCCACCACCGTGCCGGTATTGCGCTCGACCGCATTGTTGATGAAGGTCAGATCGCCGCGGTGACGCGGCTCGGGGTCACCCGGCAGAAACACTTCGGCTTGAACCGGCCCAGCCGCCCGTGCCCGCTGGATATCGGCGAGCTCGGGTTCGCTCGGATTGAAGGAGACATAGATCGGCGAAAGTTGCACGAGGTTGTTGAGTGGCGTGCCGGCAACGTCACTGACCAGTGTTCCCTCGGGAGCCAGGTTTCGCCCGAGCCTTCCTGCGAAGGGCGCGCGGATTTCAGTGTAGTCGCGGTTGATCTCGGCGGTGCGGACCGCCGCCCGCGACATGGCGAGGGCCGCCTCTGCCTGGCGCACGGCGCTTGCGCGCTGGTCAAAGGTGTCCTTGTCCAGATAGCCGGTCGTGGCCAGTTCGTTGCCGCGTGTGAGATTGCTGCGAAGATAGGCGAGCGATGCCTCGTCGCGTTGGGCCTGGGCCTTCGCCTGATCGAGCTCGGCTTCGTAGTCGCGCGGGTCGATCCGATAGAGGAGCTCGCCCTGCCTGACATCGGCGCCGTCCGGAACTTCCTGCGACTGAATATAGCCGGAAATCTTGGCCCGGAGCGTGACATTGCGGATCGATTCCGTTCGTGCGGAATATTCGAGGTAAATGGGGATCGTCTTCTTGACAACCGCGGCGACGGGAACGGGCATGGCAGGAGGTGCAGCCGCAACCGCCGCCCCCGCACCACCGCCTTTGAGCTCAAGCCTGCCGCCAGTGTATGAATAGGCCGCAGCAAGAGCCGCGATCGCGACTGCTGCGGCAAAGCTAAGTTTCAAACCGCGCATATCAAGCTCCAGTCCTATTCCGCCGCCCCGGGGTCTTCCTGCCCTTCGGCGCCGCTCGTCGAAAGCCCTTCCCGCCATTGTTCAATGACAGCATAGAAAACCGGGACAAAAATAAGTGTCAGGACGGTTGCCATGAGCATACCGCCAAATACCGTTGTGCCGATCGACTGCCGGCTGGCGGCACCGGCGCCCGTCGCGTACATCAGTGGTACGACACCGAGAATGAAGGCGAATGCCGTCATCAAAATCGGCCGTAGCCGCAGGCGGGCCGCTTCGGCGGCGGCGGTGATGATGTCCAGGCCTTCCTGCCGGCGCCGCTTGGCGAACTCGACGATCAGAATAGCGTTTTTCGCGGCAAGGCCAACCAGCATGACGAACCCGATCTGCGAGTAGACGTCGATCTGCATGGCCCTGAGCCAAAGCGCGAGCAGGGCGCCGAGGAGGGCGAGCGGCACGGAAAGCAGCACCATGAAGGGCATCGACCAGCTTTCATACTGCGCCGCCAGGATCAGGAAACAAAAGACGATTGCCAACGCGAAGACGAGCGCGGCGATCGATCCCGCCCTGATCTCCTGATAGGTGATGCCCGTCCATTCGAAGCCGAAGTCCCGCGGCAGGGTGGCCGCGGCCGTGCGCTCCATCGCCGCCACCGCCTGGCTCGAACTGTAGCCCGGCGCGGCCGCGCCGTTTATCAGCGCCGACGGATAGTTGTTGTAGTGGCTGACGGTCTCGGGGCCGACGGTCGGTTTCAGCGCGCCGAGCGTACTGAGCGGCACCATGTCGCCCGCCGAATTGCGCACGTAAAGCCGGGAAATGTCGGCAGGATTGGAGCGCGCGCTTTGATCGGCCTGAAGCGTGACGCGAAAAGTGCGGCCGAACAGGTTGAAGTCGTTGACATAAAGCGAGCCGAAATAGATCTGCAGGGTGTTGAATATATCCGGTAGGTTGAGACCCAGCTGCTTTGCCTTGTCCCTGTCGAGGTCATAGTTGAATTGCGGGCTCGACGTGCTGAAGGTGGTGAAGAGCTGGTGCGGATTGATTTCCGGCTGCTTTCGCGCCTCGGCTATCAGAGCTTGGGTGGCGTCGTTCAGCGCCACGCTGCCGCGCCCGCCCAGGTCCTCGACCTGGAATTCGAAACCGCCCGTTGCGCCGAGCCCCTGTATCGACGGGGGATCGAAGGCAAGCACGAGAGCATCGGGGATCTGCAAGAGGAGCGGCTGCACCGCTTCGCGCAGCGCCGATGCGCCTTGTTCCGGAGGGCGCTCGTCCCACGGCTTCAAGACCGCGAACTGGACCGCGGAATTGGACTGGCTCGCGAAACTCAGGAAATTGAAGCCGACCACGGAGCCGACGAAATCCACGCCGGCCGTGTCGCGAAGGATTTTCTCCGACTGCCTCGCGACCGCTTCGGTTCGTTCTATGGATGCACCGTCGGGGAGCTGGATGACCACGAAGAAATATCCCTGGTCCTCGACGGGCAGGAAGGTCGAGGGAATGCGCTGCCACAAGGCGTAGGTGGAACCGATCGCGATCAGGAAGAGTGCGAAGAGGGCCCAACGCCAACGGACGAGTCTTGCGATGCTGTGCGCATAGGCATGCGAAAACCAGTGAAATCCCGTGTTGAACCAGCGGAAGAGCACGAATCTCGGCGCACCGCGATGGCGCAGAAAGGCGGCGCTGAGCGCAGGGCTGAGCGTCAGTGAGTTGAACGCGGAGAACGCGACCGAGATCGCGACCGTCAGGGCGAACTGATTGTAAAGGCTGCCGGCTACGCCCGGAATGAAGGCGACCGGCACGAAGACCGCCAGAAGCACGGCGGTCGTCGCGATGATCGGTCCCGTCACCTCCTGCATCGCCTTGCGCGTCGCAGCGAGCGGCGGCAGGCCGGCCTCGAGCTGTCGCTCGACGTTCTCCACGACCACGATCGCATCGTCGACCACAAGGCCGATGGCGAGCACCATTCCGAGCAGGCTCAGCATGTTCAGCGAGAAGCCGAGCAGGTACATGACGATGAGCGTCGCGATGAGCGACACCGGAATGGCGATCGTCGGTATAATCGTGGTGCGGACGTTTTGGAGAAAGATGAAGACGACGGCGATGACCAGAGCCAGCGCCTCGACCAGCGTGATCACCACATCATGCATTGCCGCCGACACGAAACGCGTGGTGTCATAGAACATGTGATAGGCGATTCCGCTCGGGAAGCGCTGCGACAGCTCGTCCATCTTGGCTTTGACGCGGCTTTGGAGATCGAGCGCATTCGAACCGGGCGCCTGGAACACCGCCAGGACGACGCTCTCCTTGCCGTTGAAGGTGACCGATGACGAATAGAGCAGCGCCCCCAGTTCCACGCGCGCCACGTCTCGCAGCCTGATCACCGCGCCCGTCGCCGGGTCGGCGCGCAGGACGATATCGGCGAATTGCTTGGGGTCGCTGAGCCGGCCGAGTGCGTTGATCTGCATCTCGAAAGGAATCCCGGCCGGTGCCGGCGATTGTCCGATCTTTCCACCGGCAACCTGGACGTTCTGCTCCTCAATGACGTTCTCCACGTCGACCGCGGTGATGCCCAGATTGGCCATCCGGTCCGGATCGAGCCAGACGCGCATCGAGTAACGCCGTTCGCCGAAGAGCTGGACATCGCCTACGCCCGGCAGGCGCTTGAGCGGGTCGAGGATCTGCAGGTAGGCATAGTTGCTGACGGAGGCGAAATCGACGGAGTCATCGGGCGAATCGAGGCTGACCAGCACAGTGAAGTTCGGTATCTGCTTGGCGATCGTCACTCCGCTCTGGTTTACCAGGGCCGGAAGCGAGGACGCCGCTTGCGACACGCGGTTCTGCACGTCGAGCGCCGCGACGTCGATCGGATAGCCGACGTCGAAGGAGATGATGATCCTCGACGAGCCGTCATTGGAACTCGTCGAAGACATGTAGAGCATGCCCGGCACGCCGTTGATCTGTTGTTCGAGCGGTGTTGTGACCGTATCGGCGACGACTTGTGCGCTGGCACCCGGATAGTTGGCGGAGACGACGATCTGCGGCGGCGTAATGTCCGGGAACTGCGACACCGGAAGCAGGAAATAGCAGATGGCGCCCGCAAGCGTCATGACGATGGCGATAGCAGAGGCAAAAATCGGTCGGTGAATAAAGAACTCGATCATGGCTGGATCGATCCTCGTACGACGCGGGCGCCATTGTGGGCTGCGCCGGCCGGTAACGGCCGATGGGCGTCTGATGCCTTGGGACCCGACCTGTCATCGGAGCCAAGCGTCCCCAAGGCGCCGAAATCGACCTTCTCCGCGGTCACCGACGCGCGGTCTACGCCGTTAGTAAGAAGCTTTCGCGCCGTCGGCCCATCCAGCTTGCGCATCGTAAGGCTCCAGCAAATCTGCACCGTCATCAATTAGACGTTTGACGATCGTGCCAACCGACATTGTGACATTGTGACAGAAATTTTCTCGTACGGTCAGCACCGCGCTTCGGAAGCGTTCGAGAAATCGGTTGCTCTTTGATCTCCCGCGACCGATCAAGGTTCAGCCATGCATACCGAAATAGGCCGATGGAGCCTGATGACAACTGATCTGCGGCCAATCACGGCCATGCCCCGCGTCGACGCTCCCCGCGATCTGTTTCTAAAGCATGGCATCCGTGGAGCTTCGCTACACTTCTCCTTCGCGAGTGTGCTCGGCGATCCCCGGCTCAAGCAGCCGGAGGATTTCAGGAAGGCGTTCGTTCATTTCTGGCGGGATCTTCTCGTTCATCAGAAGCATCACCAGCCCATGCACCAAAGACCAAGCGGCAATTGGACCCGGATCGTCAACTGCATTCGACCCCTTCCGCCCCGCCTTCATGGCAAGAAGTTCAAAAGCTTGGCGACTGGCGTGAGACAACTGCACGTCTCGGCTGTCGATGTAGTCGCCGGATCCGAACATCAGCGTGTAAAGGCCAGGGTTTGCTTTTGCGAATTCGATGTAGGCAACGCCTAGATCGCCGACGCTGCGTGCGGGATCGGATGCAAGTGGCGCGATCAGATCTCGCAGTCTCGAAAACCCCACCGTGGCAACGGCCGACATCAGTTCGCGCTTGCCGGCGAAGTGCGCGTAAGGGGCAGCTTGGCTCACACCAGCTTGGCGCGCCACGGCGCGCAAACTTACTCCCGCAGCGCCTTCGCGCTCGAGCAGCGCCAATCCTGCTTCGACCAGCGCGGTTCGCAGGTCGCCGTGGTGATATCCTCGTGCTTGTGTTTTCGATTTCGTGCTTCCGGGCATAATCTTGACACTGTTAAGAACGCCGTTATGTTAACATGGTTAAGATTAACTTGCCCGCAGTAAAGTCAAGGTCGGACCACCATGTCCGACCGCGGCCTTTTGTCGGACGGGCTGGGAGTCCCAGATGTTCACGGATCTTGTTCTCGCTAGTGCCCACCACCTCCTGGTCTTCTTGCTGGCAGCGATCCTCGCCATGGAAGCAGTGATCGCGCGGCCGGGTATGTCTGGCGGAGGCGCGAGACTGCTCTCACGGATCGATGCCTATTACGGCGCGACCGCCGCCCTCGTGATCCTCATCGGGATCGCTCGCGTCCTCTTCGGTCTAAAGGGATGGGAAGCCTACGTTTACAATTGGGCGTTCTGGCTGAAGATGCTGGCCTTCGTGGTGGTCGGGCTCCTCTCCATCAGGCCTACGCTGCAAATCCGCACGTGGCGAAAGAATGCGGACGAAGACGCGTTTACCCTGCTACCCGAGGACGTTGCCAAAGTGCGCGGCTATATTCGGGCGCAAATTGGCGTTTTCACGCTTATTCCAGTCTTCGCCGCGACGATGGCTCGCTACGGCTACTGAGGTTCATTTAGCAGGGCGTCAAAAATAGTTTGGAACCGTCATGTCTGCCGCGAGATCTCCCGAACGACGCGTCGAAGCCATTGGTGGCCGGGATCTGCGTCATGACGAGCATGCCAGGCTGAACAACCCGAAACGGCGGAATATCGATCTCAAATCGCGCGAACTGGCCACAGTCGCTGCACTTACGGCGCGGGGTACGACCGCGGATGAAGGGCCGCTCAAGGTTCATGTTGCAGGCGCGTTGAACACCGGCGCCATAAAGCAGAAATAACCGAGGCCATTCCCCACATGCTGCCCTACGCTGGCTTCAGCCGCGTTCAGTCGGCGATGACGGCGGCGAGCCAGGTCTTTTCCAAACAGTAGAAAACAAGCCGGTGGGGTATCACACACCCGTTACACTTTACCCCGAAACTTAGCGTGTAGCTCTACGGCACAGGCCATCCTCGACGGATGGGTCGCCTCAAAAGCGTTTGGCGCCGCAGTCGATCCCGCAGAGGCGCCCGAACCCGTAGTGCCGGACATCCTTCGCGCGGCGGATCTTCCGATTGATGACAACCGTCCGAGGGAGTTCCGCGACTTTGCAGTAGCCTGAGCGCGACCGCAGACTAGCCCGGTTTTTAGGACGAGGAGCGGATGATCCTGGCTTCCGGCCCGATTTGAATTCAGATTATGGGCAAGCTTCAACCCGAGGAAGTGGACATGAATAAGTTTGTTATTCTCTCGCTGACGGCGGTTGCAATCAGCGTCGGCAGCGTAGCCTGCGTATCAGAGAGCCCTGACACTGCATCGATAACGCCCAATGCAGGGGCCAGGAACGGGACGTTCGACCCAGGGCAAGCGGTGTAAACCATCCCCCGCCAGGAAACGGCTCCTATTATAAAGGCATCTTCCGTGAATGAGCTGACGCTTTGAGATCAGCCAATCCCAGACGGAAACCGTTAAACACGTTTCCTGGTATTGCTCTGGATCATGGTGATTTTGCTTCGATGGGGCCCACGCCTCAAAACCGCTCAATGCGGGAAGACTGCCGTGGGCGGTGAATGCGCGATCGAGATTTGTTTGGTCGAAGCGTGCCTTGCCGATCGCGCAGATCGGCCCCGGGCGAACTGCGGTGTTTGTGCCGGATCAAAGAGATGAGCTTGGCGGTGGTGTAGGTGCCTCAGGCCGAAAATGAATTGCGGCGCGTCGGCATGAGGTCGAACTTCCCTTGGAGCTTTGCCTCATGCGTTTGTCGGACGTCTCCCTGACCAAGCGGATCCTCTGGTGTGTTGCCCTGCCGGCGCTCGCCGCCGTCTGGCTCGCCTATGGACGGGTCGAGGAGAGCATGGCCAGTTACCGGGACGCCGCGCGCCTGGTAGACATCAGCGACTACATATCGACCCTCGGGGACGCAGTGCATGCCCTGCAGATGGAGCGCGCTGCGACGGCCATTTTCCTCGCGAATAACGCTAATGGCGATGACGCATCTTTGAACGCTGCACGGCGCGGTTTCGACGAGCGTGCTGGAAAGGCTTTGACTGCCGCCTCGAACCTCGCCATCGATCAGCACGGTGCCTTGCGAGGGGGTGTGCAGCAGCTTGCAGTGCTGCGCGGGCGCGTTGATCGTCGCGAGTTGGCGCCGGCGGAGAGCAATGCGCTGTATAGCCAATCCGTTTCCCGCTTGCTCACCATGTTGCACGCGCTCACCAATGGCGGGCACATCGGCGATGCACTTGCCGGGAAAGTCGAAGCCTACAACCTCTTTTCATTGGCGAAGGAATATGCGGGCCAGGAACGGGCGGCCGGCAATGCGTTGATCGCCACGGACCGGGCTGATCGCGAGGGCCTCCTCCGCCTGGCCATGCTCTACGGCGCACAGACGACGCTGCTTAATGAGTTCGCCACCAAGTTGCCGGCCTTTGCCGATCGGGCGAAGTCCGTCGAGCCGGACGCCTCGGAACAACTGGCGGGAATGCGGCGGCGGCTGTTGACAGCCGGCGAGGCGGGAGACCTCTCCACCCTCAGTGCCGCCGAATGGTATCGCCTGGCGAGTGCACGGATAGACACCATGCGCGAGGTCGAGAAGGCGCTGCTCGGGGCCACGCGAGCGGACGCGGCGGATCTTGCCCGTCAGCAGATGACCGCTTTGCTGATCATTGGCGGCGGCCTGACCGCCGCGCTCACCGCCGCCGGTTTTGTGTCGGTGCTGATCGCACTCGGGGTGGTCCGACCGATCCGGGCACTCACCGCGGCAATCGAGCGTCTCGCTGACGGCGACGCCCGGACGACAGTGGGCCAGACGGATGCCAAGGACGAGGTTGGAGCCATGGGGCGCGCGGTCGCCAGGGCCGTACAGGCCGCCAGGTACCAGGCGGAGGCACAGCATGAGGAAGATCTGCGTCGTGCGGCGGAACGGCAGGCGGAGGCGCGGGCGCTCGATGAAGAACGGACTGCGTGGGCAAGGGATCTCGAACAGGCGCTGGACAATGTAAACCGTGGCCTGGACGAACTTTCCCGGGGGAATCTGTGCTTCCGGATCGCCCAGAAGCTCGCCCCGGATTTCGACGCGCTTCGAACGGCCTTCAACGGGTCCGTCGAGACGCTGGAGCGGCTCGTTTCTCTGGCCGGCGAGAATGCGAGTGTCATCGACGGCGGCTGCGCAGAGTTGCGGACGGCCGCGGACGACCTCGCACGGCGCACGGGCAGCCAGGCGACAGCCTTGGAGGAAGCGGCGGCCGCCCTGGAGGAGGTCGCGACGGCGGTCAAGATGTCGTCGGTTGGCGCCGACGAAGCACAGCGCTCGGTCGGCATCGCAAGCAGCGCTGCGGCCGAGGCGACCCGCGTCGTCGCCGATACCGTCGGCGCAATGCGCGACATTGCCAATTCCTCAGAGCGGATTGGCCAAATCATCGGTGTGATCGACGAGATCGCCTTCCAGACCAATCTTCTGGCGCTGAATGCCGGGGTCGAGGCAGCGCGCGCAGGCGAAGCCGGCAAGGGATTCGCTGTCGTGGCGCAGGAGGTTAGAGAGCTCGCACAGCGCTCTGCCGTCGCGGCGCGGGAGATCAAGGCATTGATAGATCAGGCGACGGACGACGTTTCGGCCGGCGTCGTCCTGGTAGGCAAGACCGGGGAGGCGCTTTCCGGGATCGAACGGCATATGCAGTTGATCAGCCGCCAGGTTCTCACCATCGTACAGTCTGCCAAGGAACAGGCCGCGGCGCTGGGCGAGATCACCGCCACGGTCAGCCAGCTCGACCAATTCACGCAGCAGAATGCCAGCATGGTTGAGGAGACGACAGCCGCCACGGAAACCCTTGCAATCGAGGCTAGCAAGCTGCGCGATCAACTCGCGGCCTTCCAGACGCGGCAGGCTAGCACCGAGAGGCACCGGCAAGCCGATGCCGCGTGATTCCGCGCCCAACCTGCGATCACGGCGATTTTGCTTCGCCGTGAGTCGCAATCCCTACGAGGCTCAAAACTTGCCGAGCGCAGCGTCGATTCGTTCACGCGCCTTGTTCGGGAACTTTGCGGCCTTGACTTGCTCGACATTGGCTGGTGCGTCACCGACAACAACGACGGCAACCATGCCCATGCTGAAGTGAGGCGTGCACTTGACCACATAGATGCCTTGCTCAGTCAGGGTCACTTTAAGCTTTTCGTTTATCTTCCCTTTGAACGGTTCGGCACCCTGCGGGATCATGTCCTTGACCGTTTCAGCATTGTGACCCTTGTCCACGGGCACAAAAGTCACGGTATCTCCGGGGCTGGCCTTGATTACCGACGGTTCGAAGACCATCACGCCGTCCGCGCCTTTGTTGAGCATCTTGATCTCATGGTCGGCGGCTAAAGCGGGCACGCTCAGGATACTCAGGAACGCTGCACCGACGAGAAACTTGGTCATGGAACGCATTGCAATTCTCCTTGCTGGAAGACACCCCGCATGGGCGCCTGCAAGGACGATGACTAAGCCGTGTGGTCCTTTCGTTCTTTGACATAACGCAAATTTGGCTCGCGTCAGAACGACGCAATCTTTCGCTGCCGCCTGAGTGAAGGCGTTCACGAGGTTGGAAGTGCGCGTACATCCTGCAGGCAACGGATCATATCGCCGGCAAACATCTGCGCCTGCTTCCGTCCCGCCTCCGTGCGCTCGCGTTCCGCCAGGTCGAGGTAGCAATCGAGGAGGAATTCACAAAGCGGGACCAACCGCTCCGAAACATTGTCCGGCACGTGCTGCAGGAGAGGTGTCTCGGCAGATGGTTCTCGCGACAGGAGTTGAGCCCGCTCGGCCGCTTCAGCCGAATGGGCGCGTAAGCGCTCGGCAACCGGCACCCCTACGGAAGCGGCGAGTTTCATCAGAAGGCTGGAAAGTCGTCGCTCTAGAACCGGCAACTTCCCCTTGGCCGCATGCGCCTCGGCGTGGCGCATTGCGTGGAACGCCCGGCGTCGTTCGCGCCGGAGCGTTGCAACGTGGCCCAGCTCATCCATAGCCAGCCGCTCCGCGGCGAGTCTTATCTCGTCGTTTGGCGCATGCGCTGCCGCATAGCTCCAGAATACGAATGCTCTCTCCTCGTTGCGAACTGCCATGGAAAAGGCGCGGTACGACGTCAGCAGCTCCTGAGCGACGAGCCCGGCCCCCTCGTCGTCGAAGAGCGGCTTGGGGAGCACGACGGGTCGCGGTGTCCGATCACCAAGCCACCGATCGACGTTCTCGAGATGCCCCTCTTCTTCGGCGGTCAGGCGGTCGAATACTGCCGCCAGATCGGGGCGGTTTTCCGCCCGCATGCGGGCCGCCAGCGAAACGTAGCCGTCGATCGCCTCTTGTTCCATGGCCCGCGCAAAGGCGAGCAATTCGTCCATCGACGCCATTGTCCATGGCTCTGTCTTTTTCTCCGGCATGTTCTGCTCTCCCGGCTGGCGCGAAACGATTCCTCTAACTGGGCAGACTGGCTCGAAACGAATTTGATGGGGTTGATTTGGCGCAAAGACGTTCCGTCTCGGTCATGTCAGATGGCTGCGATGCAGTGGCCGCGTACGGCCCAGAAATTCGATGTGCCAGACAGCGATCAATCAAATGTATTTCCAAAGCCTTGTCCGCGGTCTCACCGTTTTCTGCATCGCCCTGTTCGTGGCCTTTCCGAGCACGGCCGCCGGCCAGCTGACCGCCCAGCTTCAAAAGGTGCAGCCCGCGGAAATCTTCCCCGGCGCGACCCGCTTCGGCGAGGCGACGGGGGACCCTCCAGTCGCGCCCATTTTCCGCGGCGAAGAGTTGTTGGGATACGCCTTCCTCAACTCAGACGTTACGAGTTCGGTCGGTTATTCCGGCAAGCCCATCCATATCGTCGTAGGCATTGATCCGAAGGGCGTCGTACGCGGGCTGAAGCTTGTGGAGCACAAGGAGCCGATCGTCCTCATTGGCATTCCGGAGGCCAAGGTTGTTGCTTCGGTCAATTCATTGATCGGCAAAGATCTGGGGCGCGTCTCGGCGGGTGCCGAACGGCCCCCGCAGGTCGATATCGTCAGCGGCGCAACCGTGACCGTCCTCGTCATGGGCGACAGCATTGTCCGCTCCGCTCTCAAACTCATCCGCAGCAACAGGCTCGGCGCGGACATCGCCGCAGCGGCCGGACCTTCCTCCGAGATCCGCAGGGTGGATCTTGGCAAGAGCGACGTGGGCGATTGGCGGACCCTTGTCGGCGACGGTTCGGTTAGAAGCCTCCGGCTGACGGTCGGAGAAGTCTCGGACGCATTCCGGCAGGCGGGGCAAGCGAGCGCAGCCGAGCACGCGGAGACGCGGAAGCCAAGTGACAGGTTCATCGACCTTTACATCGCGCCGGTCAGCGTCCCGAGCATCGGAAGGTCGCTCCTGGGCGAAGCGCGTTATGAGCAGATGCGCGCCAAACTCAAGCCCGGTGAGGAGGCGATCGTCGTGGCTGGGGACGGAGCCTATTCATTCAAGGGATCAGGTTACGTTCGAGGCGGCATTTTCGATCGCATCGAGCTTCTCCAGGATGGCCAGGGGCTGCGGTTCCGCGACCGCAATCACACGCGGCTGCCCGCACTTGCGACCGCCGGCGCTCCGCGTCTTCGCGAAATCGCGCTTTTCGTGGTTCCGGCCGAGTTCGGCTTCGATGTGACGGCGCCCTGGGAACTGCAGCTGCTGGTCCAGCGCAGTTCGGTAGGGCGCGAAAAGGCAGTGCTTCCCTATAATCTCGGCTATGCGCTCCCCGATGCCTACGTGAAGGTCGAAGCTGCACCGGCATCACCTGCGCCCGTCGAACCGGGTGCCGTCGAGCAGGCCGCGCCTGACGACCCGCTTGCGGCAAGCGCGCCGCTTTGGATGAAGATGTGGGATATGAACCGTATATCGGTCGCGATCGCGATTGCAGCGGTGCTTGTCCTCACCCTCATCTTCTTCTTCCAGGACTGGCTGGTGAAACGACCGGTGTTGTTCGGGTGGGTGAGGCGCGGCTATCTCACCTTCACGCTCGTGTGGCTCGGCTGGTACGCCAACGCGCAGCTCTCCGTCGTCAACGTCCTGACATTCTTCAACTCTCTGGTCACCGGCTTCCAGTGGGAGTTCTTTCTCTCCGCCCCCTTGGTCTTTCTGCTGTGGGCAAGCGTTGCCGCCGCGCTGCTGTTCTGGGGGCGTGGTCCTTTCTGCGGATGGCTGTGCCCGTTCGGTGCATTGCAGGAGTGGACCAACAACATCGCGCAATGGCTGAAAGTGCCGCAGGTCCGCGTACCATGGGGACTGCATGAACGTCTCTGGCCGATCAAGTACATCATTTTCCTCGGCCTCTTCGGTCTCTCGCTCTATTCGCTCGCGCTTGCCGAAATGTTCTCGGAAGTGGAACCGTTCAAGACGGCCATCATTCTCAAATTCGCGCGCGAATGGCCCTTCGTCATCTTTGCACTCTCCGTGCTCGCCGCCGGACTGTTCATCGAACGGTTCTATTGCCGCTACCTTTGCCCGCTGGGCGCCGCGCTCGCGATACCTGGGCGAATCCGCATGTTCGAGTGGCTGAAGCGGTGGCCGGAATGTGGTTCGCCCTGCCAGCGATGCGCGAAGGAATGCCCCGTCCAGTCGATCCATCCGGAGGGGGGCATCAATGTCAACGAGTGCATCTACTGCATGCACTGCCAAGAGCTTTACCACGACGACCAGCGCTGTCCGCACATGATCCAGGTGCGGCTGAAACGCGAGAAGTTCATGGCGCTTTCCACCCCGGTCTCACGGGGGGAGGTGCCGGCGAAAACCGTCGTGACCCACAAGGGTGTCCCGATCAAGAAACCTGAGAAGGCACCGGAAAATCCCGTCTGACGCCAACATCTAAGGAGAGGCACAATGTCGAACGATGAAACCAAAATGCGTCTGAACAGACGACAAATGCTCGGTACATCCGCGTTTGTGGCGGCTGCCGGCGCAATGGGAGCCGGTGGCGCGTTGGCGCTGTCGGGCGGCACCGCTACGCCGGCAAAGGCGCAGGAAACATCCGGCTCCAGCTACGAGGTGAAGCCCGGCGAGCTCGATGAATACTACGTCTTCTTCTCATCGGGGCAGACGGGCGAAGTCCGCGTCGTCGGCGCACCTTCCATGCGCGAAATGATGCGAATCCCCGTCTTCAACCGGTGCAGCGCCACGGGCTGGGGGCAGACGAATGAAAGCCGAAAGATCCTGACCGAAGGGCTGCTTCCCGAGACAATGGAATTCCTGAAGGAGCAAGGCGGCCTCTATCTCAACGGCGATCTTCACCACCCACATCCTTCGTTCACCGACGGGACCTATGACGGGCGCTATCTCTTCGCCAACGACAAAGCGAATACACGCATTTGCCGCATCCGGCTCGACGTGATGAAGTGCGACAAGATCATCCAGCTTCCCAACCAGCACACGGTTCACGGGCTCAGGGTGCAGAAGTATCCGAAGACCGGCTACGTCTTCTGCAACGGCGAGGATCGCGTGCCGATCCCGAACGACGGCAAGGTTCTGGACGACCATAAGCAGTACAGCGCGATCTTCACCGCTGTCGACGGCGAGACCATGAAGGTGGCCTGGCAGCTCATGGTCGACGGTAACCTCGACAACGTCGATGCCGACTATCAGGGCAAGTACTGCTTTGCCACCTGCTACAACTCCGAAGAGGGCGTCAACCTCGCGGAGATGATGGCCAGCGAGCAGGACTGGGTCGTCGTATTCAATCTAAAGCGCATCGAGGAAGCGGTTGCCAAGGGTGACTACAAGGAAATCGGCGGGGTGCCGGTGCTCGACGGCCGCAAGGGTTCGCCCTACACGCGCTACATCCCGGTTTCGAACAGTCCGCACGGCATCAACACGGCGCCCGACGGCATCCACGTCGTCGCGAACGGCAAACTGTCGCCGACCGTGACCGTCTTCGACGTGCGCAAGTTCGACGATCTGTTCGACGACAAGATCAAGCCACGCGACACTGTCGTTGCCGAACCAGAACTCGGTTTGGGCCCCTTGCACACCGCCTACGATGGCAAGGGCAACGCCTACACGACGCTGTTCATCGACAGCCAGGTCTGCAAATGGAACATCGAGGACGCCAAGCGCGCCTACCAGGGCGAGAAGGTCGATCCCGTTCGCCAGAAGCTCGATGTCCACTATCAGCCCGGTCACAACCACACGTCCATGGGACAGACCAAAGACGCTGACGGCAAATGGCTTATCTCGCTAAATAAGTTCTCCAAGGACCGTTACCTGAACGTTGGCCCTCTGAAGCCGGAAAACGATCAGCTGATCGACATTTCCGGGGACGAGATGGTCATCGTCCACGACAACCCGACCTTCGCCGAACCGCATGACGCGACGATCGTGCACGCCTCGAAGATCAACCCCGTGCATGTCTGGAACCGTGAGGACCCGTTCTTTGCAGACGCGGTCGCGCAGGCAAAGGCGGACAACATCGATCTGCTGGTCGATTCGGAAGTCATTCGCGACGGCAACAAGGTGCGCGTCTATATGACCTCCTCCGCGCCGGCCTTCGGCCTGGAAACCTTCACGGTGAAACAGGGTGATGAGGTCACCGTCTACGTGACCAACATCGACGAGGTCGAAGACCTGACCCACGGTTTCGCCATCGTCAACTACGGCGTCAACATGGAAGTGGCTCCACAGGCTACCGCTTCCGTCACCTTCAAGGCCAGCAAGCCAGGTGTCTACTGGTACTATTGCTCGTGGTTCTGCCACGCCATGCATATGGAAATGAAGGGACGCATGTTCGTCGAACCCACGGCAGCATGATGAACGTGCAAACGCTGACTATGCGAATCGGGACGGCGGCCATATTGGCCGCCTTACCGGTGCTCGCGCGTGCGGAAAGCCGCTCCATTGCACCGGACGAGGGGCGGCCCCTGCAAGCGGTGATCGACGCGGCGACACCCGGCGACGTCATCACGCTACAGGCGGGGGAGCACAAGGGGCCTGTCACGATCGACAAAGCCTTGTCACTCGTGGGGCAGGGGAGCGCATCGGTCGTCGGGAACGGCAAGGGCAGCGTCATCACAATCACCGCGGAGGGCGTGACGGTTCGCCGCCTTCAGGTGAGCGGTTCCGGCACCGATCTCACGAAGCTGGATTCGGGGATCTTTGCCGCAAAGACCGCCAAGCGCGCTGTGATCGAGGACAACACGATCACCGGCAATCTCTTTGGTGTCTACCTTCACGGAGCATCAGAAAGCATCGTCAGGGGAAATCGGATTGCCGGCCTGAAGGAAGGCCGCCTGAGTGAATCAGGGAATGGCGTCACCGTATGGAATGCGCCAGGCTCGATGGTTCTCGACAACGATATCAGCTTCGGGCGCGACGGAATTTCGACCAACGCGAGCAAGCGGAATGTCTTCAGCGGCAATCGCTTCCGCGACCTGCGTTTCGCAATTCATTACATGTACACAAACGATAGCGAGATCAGCAACAACGTGTCGACAGCCAACGCCGTCGGCTATGCGATCATGTTTTCCAATCGCCTGAAAATAAAAGGCAATCGCTCGGATGGGGACCGCGACCATGGTCTGCTGCTGAACTACGCGAACGGTTCCGAGATCACCGGCAACATCGTCGTCGGCCGCCTGCAATCGGCCGAGCGCTGGCTGGCGGCAGGAACCCGATCCAACGAACACGGCATGCCCCAGACCGACGAAAGCGCCGCGATCGCTGACGGAAACCGCCGCCTCGGTCCGGAAAAATGCGTATTCATCTACAACGCCAACAAAAATCGCTTCCGGGACAACGTGTTCGAGGGGTGCGCGATCGGCATTCACTTCACTGCAGGATCGGAAGGCAACAGCATCAGCGGCAACGCGTTCATAAACAATCGCAACCAAGTCAAATATGTCGGAACGCGCCACCTCGATTGGTCGGCGGAGGGCTGGGGCAACTACTGGAGCGACAATCCGGCTTTCGATCTCAACGGGGACGGCGTCGGGGACAGTCCCTATAGGCCCAACGATCTCATCGACAAGGTGCTTTGGACTTCGCCCCAGGCGAAACTTCTGACGAGCAGCCCCGCGGTTCAGGTCATCCGCTGGGCCCAGGCGCAGTTTCCGGCGCTTCTGCCCGGTGGCGTCGTCGACAGCCATCCGCTGATGCTCCCGCCCCAACGCAAGGAAGCTACACAATGAATGAGACCGTCCAGGTTTCAGGCATAGCCAAGCGCTATGGGAAGTCGACCGTCGTCCGGGACGTATCCTTCACGCTCCGAGCGGGAGAGACGGTCGCGCTCGTCGGACACAACGGCGCCGGCAAGACCACACTTATCAAGCTGATGCTCGGCTTGATCCGGCCGACGAACGGGACAGTGCGTGTCCTCGGCGAGGATCCTGCCACCGGCGACTTCGCGGTGCGTCAGCGCCTCGGCTACCTGCCGGAAAGCGTCTCGTTCAACATGGCCCTGTCGGGACGCGAGACCTTGCGCTTCTACGCGCGACTGAAGCGCGTCGATGCCACCGCCGCGCAGGAACTTTTCGAGCGCGTAGGGCTCGCCAAGGAAGCCGTCGACCGACCCGTCCGGACCTACTCGAAAGGCATGCGTCAGCGCCTCGGCCTCGCCCAAGCCTTGCTCGGTGCGCCACGGATCCTGCTGCTCGACGAACCGACCAGCGGCCTCGACCCTGCGCTGCGCAGGAATTTCTACGATCTGATCGCGGAGTTGCGCGGCAAGGGCACCACGGTATTGCTCTCGTCGCATGCGCTGACGGAGCTCGAAGGGCGCACGGATCGCCTCATCATCATTAACAACGGCGTGGCGATTGCCGACGGCACGCTCGACGATTTGCGTCGCATCGCGCAACTGCCGACCCGCATCAGCGTCAAACTTTCGCAAATCGACGCAGCACCTAAATGGGCGAACGGCGGGATGAACTGGCGCCGTAGTGTGGACGGTGTCCTCGACGCAGAAATCTTGCCGGATCGGAAGATCCGCTTGTTGCACGACATCACCGCGGATGCGGCCCTGATCTCCGGTTTGACGATCACCGAGCCGACGCTTGATGACCTATACGCCCATTTTCTCAAAGCCCAGGTGACGAAATGACAAATGTTCTGACAATCGCCTGCAAGGAGATACAAGAAGGCACCCGCAACCGTTGGGTTCTCGCAACGACGCTGCTGATGGCGGCTCTTGCCTTGACGTTGACGTTTCTTGGAAGCGCGCCGACCGGCACGGTCGGCGTCAACAGGCTCGATGTCGTGATCGTCAGTCTTTCGAGCCTCACGATCTTCCTCGTACCCTTGATCGCGCTTCTCCTTTCCCATGACGCCATTGTCGGTGAGATGGAGCGAGGGACGATGCTGCTTCTTCTGAGCTATCCCATCGGACGCCGCGAGATTGTTTTCGGCAAGTTCCTCGGGCACCTGGCGATACTCGCCTTTGCGACGCTCTTCGGCTACGGCGTGGCCGCCATAGCCTTGATGGCGACGGGAAGCGAGATCGCACCGGAAAGCTGGCGCGCCTTCGCATCGATGATCGCGTCGTCGATCATGCTGGGGGCGGTGTTCGCCGCAATAGGATACCTGACGAGTTCCTTGGCGAGCGAACGGACCACGGCTGGTGGCATCGCCATCGGGGTCTGGCTGTTTTTCGTGCTGATCTATGACATGGCGCTGCTCGGTGGCCTGGTTGCCGCTCAGGGGCAGACGATCCCGACGGGCGTTCTCAATGCATTCCTGCTCGCCAATCCCACCGATGTCTATCGCCTGCTCAATCTGGGTTCCGGCGGTGCGAGTACGCTTTCGGCCATGGGGGGTGTCGCCGAGTACACGGGCCTTTCCTCGCCGGTTCTGCTTGTCGCCCTTGGGTTCTGGGCGCTTGCTCCGCTCGGCTTCGCCACAGTGATCTTCTCAAGGAGGGAATTATGAGGCAGGCGCTCACAGCGGCAATGCTGACGGCAGTGTTTCTCCTCGGCGGTTGCGAAAAGGAGGAGGCGAAAACGCCCGCTCCATACGCACTTACAGCCGATGCCATGGGGCGCTATTGCGGCATGAATGTCCTCGAACATTCCGGGCCGAAGGGGCAGGTGATCCTCCGGGATATTCCCGAGCCGATCTGGTTCTCCTCGGCGCGCGACGCCGTGGCGTTCACGATGCTGCCGGAGGAGCCGAAGGACATTGCGGCGATCTATGTTTCCGACATGGGCGCCGCCCAGAGCTGGGAAGATCCAGGTGCGGAGAATTGGATCGATGCGAAGAAGGCGTTCTACGTCATCCGCAGCGGCGTGAAGAGCGGCATGGGGGCCGAAGAAGCCGTACCGTTCCTCGAGGAAAGCGCCGCGCGAGATTTCGCCGCGAAGAACGGCGGGCAGGTGACAGGATTTACCGAAATTCCGAGGGACTACGTGTTGGGGACCGATGCCCCTGATCAGGACGCGGCTTCGGAAAGTGACAGCCAAAGCAGAGCGCAAACTCATGGGTAACCCGATTACACGCCGCCGTGCTATCTGCATCATGGCTGCCGCTGCCGGACTTGGATTGCTGGGGGCCAGCACACGTGCCAAAGCCGCTGCACCCGTGGTCACCTGGAAAGGTCGGGCCTTGGGAGCACCGGCGACATTGATCCTGCACTTGGATGACGAGGCACAGGCCACCCGTCTGATCGACCGCGTTGTCGCGGAAGTCTCACGGCTCGAGAGCGTGTTCAGCCTATACCGGAGTGACTCGGTCCTCTCGGAGCTGAACCGGGCGGGAGCGATTGCCGCTCCGCCTTCCGATCTCGTGCGGCTGCTTGAGGCGTGCCGCAAATACTGGGAGGCGACGAACGGCGCCTTCGACCCTACCGTCCAGCCGCTGTGGGCGCTTTACGCACGGCATTTCTCCGTCGAGGGCGCTGATCCCGCGGGTCCGTCCGATGACGCGAGGGGGCAGGCGTTGGCGCGGGTCGGTTTCGACAAGGTCAGGCTCGGCCGCGACCGCGTGGTGTTTACGCGGCCAGGAATGGCGCTGACGCTGAACGGCGTCGCGCAGGGCTACATAACCGACCGCATCGTCGCGCTGCTCAAGGACGGCGGCATCGCAAACAGCCTCGTCAGCATGGGGGAAACGCGGGCAATCGGAGCGCAGAGTGACGGCAGCCCATGGCGGGTCGGTCTTGCTTCGACGGAAGATGCGCCGGTACCGGACGACGTTCTGGACATCGTCAACAAGGCCGTCGCCACTTCGAGCCAGGACGGCCTTCTTTTCGGCGGCTCCAACCGCTTCGGCCACATCGTCGACCCGCACAGCGGCCAAACGCCAAGACTGTTCAAGAGGGTCAGTGTCATAGCCCAGACAGCCGCGGAGGCGGACGCCTTCTCAACCGCATTCAGCCTGATGGATATGTCCGACATCCGCCTCGTGAGCGAGCGACATCCTGATATTGCCGTTGACCTCGTTTCCATCTCAGGTGAACGCACCCGCTTCGGGTAGGTTGGGTTAGATCGGGGACGAAGGGGGAGTGCGGCCAAGATCCATTCGTGCGGTGATGATCTGTAAGCTCACCGCACCTGTGCATCTCCCTAAATCGTAGCCGATTTAAGGAGAAAAACATAAGTAAATGGATACAGCGCATTCGCGCATCTGATAGGACGCGCGGCCCTGTAGTGTCAGGGCCGCACGCGGTTGCGCAGAATGGTCATTTCTTCGCTCGCGACCCGACCTTGGCTGTCCAGGACAGCCCGCCAGACCCGGTTTCCGAGCTTTACGTTGAGGCGGCACGTGCCGGCATCCTCGGCCTCGCCGCGTTCGACCATGCTCATTACCGAGCCTCTCCTCATGTGTTGGCGGAACTCATCGCTCGACAGTCCGAACCGATCTGCGAGCTCGCTGGATTCCAATATGAAGTCTCCGGTTTGATTGCGTTCGATGCGCATTGGCTTTCTACCGCGATTCAGTCGTTGCTAAGGGTTCGTTCGCTGCACCGTCGATTGAGACCGGAGCGACAAATCGTGCGTTCATCGGGCCGATCAACACCCCGATCGAATGGCGCAATCCGCTCGGCGCGGTCGCCGATTGCTGCGCTGAATACCGGCCGCGGAACAGGACCCATCAGGGCTGGTATGTAGGCGACCAGGAAGAGCGTCCAGGCCGCCATCCAGCAGATCGCAGCGGCAACCACGGCGTCGACGTGCGCCTCGCCCGGTAATCCGGCAAGCACGCGCAACAGCGCGGAAAGGGATACAAGGCCGATCGCACACGCCATAGTCCCATTAGCGATCAGGCCCGCGCCATCTCGTCTCATGGCCGAGCGCATCATTATGGCGGCCATCATCGTTCCCATGGCACCCATGGTCAACGCATGCAGAGCGGCGGCAGGCGCAATCTGGTCGGGAGAGACAGCCGCAAGACCGGTCAGAATGAGACCCGCCGGTGTCCAGGCAAAAGCAAGATGCAACATGAACAAGGCGGGATAACGATATGTGCTAACGCTTTGCCATCCCGTTATCTGCAGCGCCAGCAGAACACCGGAAAACATCAGCACGTAGCCCGATACCGGATGCTGACGGAAAACTTCGATAGACGCGGTGGCGAGGACGCCGGCTGTTGCCAGGTACGAAAGCGCGGGCCGATCGCGAAGGGGCCCCGCACCTGTCCTGTCGAGCCATCGACGGGTAAAAGCTGGTACGGCGCGTCCGCCGACCAGAATGATCAAGACAATATACAAGAGCGGCGTGCTCATGATGCTCACGCCTTGAGCGACAAGGGAAAGGGCATTGGCGCCGAGCGCGGCCATGGCGAGCGGTGCCCAGAGCCGATGCCAGGCCCCGGACGACACCACGGCGTGCGTCAGGATCACTGTCAGGCAGACGAAATAGGCGGATGCCCCGACCGCCGCAACGACGAATGGCAGGTGGTCTGAAAATACGGCCGTCAGACGGGCGGCACACCAGAGGCAGGTGACGAAGAGTGTGACGGCAGACGGGACGGGGCCGCTTTTCGTCCAGGAAGGCAAGGCCGTCAGAAGATAGCCCCCCGCCGCAGCGCTGGTCATGCCGAAGAGAAGTTCATGGCGATGCCAGGCGATAGGCTCCGGACCTGTTCCCTCCGGGAGCAGCCAGACTGCGGGCGCGACCAAGGCCCACAGTCCCGCCAGAAGAAACAAGGGACGGTAAGGCGCCTGCCAGACGGATATCCAGATCTTCGGCACGGCAACCGTCATCCGGGGCCTGTCATGCCGGTTCGAAACGCGGAAACAGCACGGCGTTTTCGAGGTGCATATGAGCTACGAGGTCGTCGGTGAACTTGCGCAGCCCCGTATAGAGCGCAGTCCATGAGCCACAGGCTCCGGCCGGTAGCGAGAGGCCATGGGTCAGGTGCTCGATCGTCCGGAGGTGCTCCGCCTCGTCATCATGCTCATGCCGCATCTGCGCGATCGGATGCACGATCGTATCGCTGCCGCCGGACCGCATCATCGGGAAGAGTACCAGTTCTTCCTTTACCATATGGCCCTCAAGCTCGTTCCGCAGACGCTCCAGCGCCTGCGAAAGCCCGATTGGCGCCGATGGATGGTCGGCATGTACCCGCTCCACTTTCTGCGCGAGCGGAATTAGCCAGGTGAGTTCGGAGCGATGCGTTTCGTGATATCTGGCAAGGATATGCGCGATGAGATCCGGGGTGTCTTCAGGTGCGTCCCGTCTTGCCGCCTCGACCAGCGCCTCAAGTTCGGAAAGCAGCGCCGACGGTGCGAGGCCGGCCTTAACCGCAGCCTCCGAGAGCCGCACGTTGCCGCCGCAACAAAAGCTGATGTCATGGCGGCGGAAGAGTTCCGCGGCCCCTGGCAATTCCGCGGCGATCGTTGCGACTGTCTTGTCGAGGCTTATTCCGGTCATGATCTGTTCCTTAATCCTAATGGCGCTGGGATCTTTCGGGCCGACGATGCCGGGACCGGAGCCGGCCCGATGATCCAGAATCTAGATGCTCGTCATTCTGTCGATGAAGATGCCGCTTCGTCTTTGTGCCCGCGCAAACAGACGGAAGCAGTGCAGTTACCAGTTGGACAACTCGAAACTAAGCATCAAGCTGGATCACGTGAGCCGACGAAGTCAGAATGAGGCCTGCCTCGTTCTCGGGAGAGATGCAAATGCCGTCGACCGAGTTCCAGCTTGTTACGAAATGGACCATCGACGCCCCGGTCGAGGATGTCTGGCAAGCACTGAACACGCCGGAGGCCTGGCCGGAATGGTGGCCGTCGGTGAAGGAGGTCACGCTTCTGCGCGAAGGCGACGAGGTCGGCATCGGCGCCGTCCATCGGATGAAATGGTCCACAGCATTGCCTTATGACCTGGCCTTCGAAATCGAAACGACCAGGATCGTGCCGTTGTCCATCATCGAGGGGAGAGCCCGCGGCGAACTCGAGGGTGTTGGTCGATGGACGCTGCAACCCGATGGTTTGAAATGCAATGTCCGCTATGACTGGATCGTCAGCATCACGAAGCCCTGGATGATCAAACTTTCATTCATCCTGAAGCCTGTCTTCAGTTGGAACCATGCAGTCGTGATGGAACGCGGTCGGCGAGGCCTCATGCATCGCCTGGCCCGCGATAAATGAAGACATCCGCGTCGGCGGTTGCTTTGATGCCTTAAGCTTGCTCGCATCGGCCCCTTGCCAATGTATCGGCCGCCGTTCGAGTGGCGGCGACCGTCTGCTAGATAGACAGGGTCGCCACAACGGCAATGATCGCCGCGGTTATCAGGACCAGTCCACTGATCCTCCGCATCCTCGTTCGGCGTGTCCGTTCGCCGCTCCAATCGTAGCTCATCATGTGCTCCGAGGTTCCTTGGGTCGAGCCACGGACAATGAGCAAATTTGGTTAACAAATGGGAAAGTTGCTCTCGGATGGATCAGGCGTCCGCCGCAGGCGCAGTCTGCGCCCTCCCATCGCCAAGCAGCCGACCCTTCTCGGCGACCAGGAAGCAGGCGAGCACGCAGGTGCCGAAGATGCAGAGGCTCGTGATCACCGGTCTCAGTGTCCCGTCGAAGGATTGCCACCGCCCAGCCGAGGATCGCTCCGCCAACGGTCTGGATGGCGCCGAAGATGGCGGACGCCGTGCCGGCGACCTCTCCGAGCGGTTCCATCGCGAGCGCGCCGGTATTGGGAAAACCAAACGTGACCATGGGAGTGACCAGGACGACCATCAGCAGAAACAGCCAAAGCGGCGGCGTTGCCATTTGAACCATGGCAAGCCAGGCAACGCTCCCCGTGAGGAAGAGGAGCATCGCGCCATGCGCCAGCCGGCGCATTCCGAACTTCGCTAGCAGACGTGAATTGACCAGGAACCCGATGATTGCGGCCCCCGGCATGGTGGCAAAGGGCGAGCGGATAATAGGGGGCCGAGCCCATAGATATCGACATACACCTGTTGCGACCTATTGATCAGTGCGAGGATAATTCCGAGCAGGAACATGCCGGACAGCCCGTAGCTGAATCCGGTCCGGTTGCGGATCACGATGGCGAAGGCGTCCGCCACGCTACCACGCATCGCGTATCTCGGCAGGCGGCAAAATGGGCCGTCTGCGGGGGAATCAGACGGCCCAGTCAAGCGGATCAGGCTTATTTGTCGTGCTACAGCGGAGGGAGGACTGAGGCACCATCACCTGCTGGGGGCGGCAAGTGATGATGTGATGAACATACTATCTTTCTGAGTCAGTCGTCAGTGTACACAAGTATAGTGCCTCGATAGGGCAACACTCTCAGAGTCGAAATACGTCGGCTCGCACTCTAGCACCCAGGAACGCTGCCCCTGCCGGTTTTCTTTACGAATGAAGGTCACAGACTGACCGTTAGTTCGGGGTCAGTACCGTCTGACAATTCCCTTTTTGGATTCGACCGGCGAAGGCGTCGCCATCTCGCCGGAGTCGTGCCTTCGAACTTCCTGAACATGCGCGTGAGATGGGCTTGATCCGCCAGACCGCAGTTGCCGGCTATCTCGGTGAGCTTCTGACCGGTGTTCAGCATCAGATTGCGGGCGTGGTGCATTCTCTGCTCCATGATGAAGGCGTAGGGCGATTTTCCGAGTCGCACTGAGAATGCGCGGGTGAAGTGGCTGGGGCTAAGCCCAACCTCCGCCGCCAGTTCACGAACCCTGAGTGGGCCATCCATGTTGCGCAATACATAGGCCACGACGCGCTCGAACTGGCGATCGCTGAGCGCGGTGTCGCCCTGACCCGGATAGATGCGGATACCAGCGATCGGATGGCTGGTGCCGGCCAGAACGCCTCCGCTGTCGCGCAAGGTTTCGGATTCGAACCCGATTGACGACGATACGCCGGCACGGCGCGGCACGATTGCGTTCGGCCGATCCGTCGATGTTTCATTCATGTTTTTGGGCTGGATAAGGCGGTCCATCTTTGCTCCATTCGGGGGCACCATAAGTATATGGCACCGAGCAAACACGATTAGACCTCAATATCCTGGCGCCGTTCCACCGTATGGTAGTATCTATCGACCTATACGACGGTATAGGTCCCCCTTGCCTCACAGATCGGAGTGGTCGCCACAGCGAGAGTTTTGGCGGGCCACCCCGGCCAGCGTTTACAATTCGATCCGCGGATCGGCCAGCGATTGAGCGATTTCGACCGCAATGCTGACGAGAATGTAGATCGTCCCGAAAACCATTGAGACCCCGAGTATCGCCGGCAGATCGGCAGTTGCAAAGGATTGGGTCATATAGAGCCCAAGGCCAGGCCAACCAAATACAGTTTCAACCACTAGTAGGTTACCGAACAGCAGCCTTATCTGCAGACCCGTCATCGCCAAGGGGGCGGAAGCGGCATTCCTGATACCATGACGCAACACAATGGCTGCCTCGCTCAGGCCGTTGCCTCGCGCCGTTCGAATATAGGGTTGTCGCATCACATCGTGCAGGGAGCCTGCGAGGCTGCGAACGACCGCGACTGCAAACGGCAGCGCCAGGGCCATTGCAGGAAGGGTCAGATGTGCCAGGGCATCGACGCTGACGTTCGGCCGGCCCGCAAGAAGACCATCTATGACATAAAAGCCCGTCGTACCGACGAAGTCGCGAAATTGAAGCCGACCGCTTCCGGGCAACCAAGCCAGACTGAACCAGAAGACATAGGCCAACAACACCGCCAACAAGATGATTGGTGTCGATCCCAGAGCAATAAACACGTGGCGCAGGACTTGCGACCGCGCACCGCTCAACAGGAGCAGTATCAGGCTAAACGCCAATCCCATGGCCAGGATGGTAGACACCAAAATGAGCTCCAGCGTAGCGGGCAGGTATCTCAGAAGGTCGTCGCCGACCGGCTGGCGCGTGCGAACCGATTTCCCGAGGTCTCCCGCGCTCACACGCACCAGAAAGTGACCATATTGCACCGCAATCGGATCGTTCAGCCCAAATTCCTCGCGTACGGTTTCGATCGTCGACGACGGCGCGTAGGGGCCTGCCATGGCGCGTGCAGGGTCAGAGGGGATGACGCTTTGCAGCAAAAAGACGATGAAGCTCATGACCATGAGAACGATGGCCAGACCACACGCCCGTTTCGCGAGATAGAGGGCCATGCTCACGTGCCCTTCAGCACCGAGCGAAGTCCATCGCCGGCGAGATTTGAGAAGAAGCACAGGAAGAAGAGAGCAACCGCCGGCAACATCGGGATCCACCAGAAAACCGTCAAACTGTCGAGTGAGCGTGCTGTCATGGCTCCGAGCTCGGCCGAAGGCGCCGGCTGGCCAAGGCCGAGAAACGACATCACCGATAGTGCCATGATCATGTTGGACACATCGAGCGTCGCCGCGATGATCAAAGAAGGGACCGCTCCTGGAAGCAAGTAACGCAGCATCAGGCGAGGGCCGGGCACACCTGCGGCCCGTGCCGCCTCCACATGCGGCCGCGCATAAAGCCGCCTAATTTCGTCCCGTGAGACACGGGCGTACCATGGCCACCAGAAGATGGCGAGCGCGATAATGCTGTTGAGGAGGCCCGGCCCCAAGACAGCGACCGCCGCAAGCGCAATCATGGTACTGGGCAGCACCAGGAACAAGTCGACGATACGTTGAACGAGGAAATCCACCTTGCCGCCAGTGGCGCCGGAGATAAGTCCAATGAGCGAACCGAGCACGAGGCTGAAAATGATCACCGAAAGGCTTGCCAGCCAGGTGGATTGCACGCCGACAAGCACGCGCGCGAACAGATCGCGACCGACCTCGTCCGTGCCGAACCAATGTGTCTCTGAAGGAGGGAGATAAGCCTCTGCGATCCGCGCATACGGATCATGGGGTGTCAGCCGTGTCGCCAACATGGCAACGATCGTAATCAGCAAGACACCGACGATACCGACGGAACCCGACCAGCCGATCAGCCGCAGGCCCTCGTAAAGGCGCGCTGGCGAGTTTGTCTGTCCATTCATGCCACGGATCATCGAGCGAGCATCGCGTCGAGGCTTGGACAGGCTTCAATCAGTGCCCGTGTGACAGCGCCACGGAAAGGGGACTGCAACATGTCCGCTTCAAACTCCTCCACGACCGCCCCCTTGTTTAACACAACGATACGGTCGGCAACGATCCTTGCCGCGGCAAGATCGTGGGTTACAAACAGCATCGCGAGCCCAAGGCGTCTGCGAAGGTCATTTAGAAGATTGAGTGTTGCCGCCGCCAGCGGAACGTCCATAGCGCTGATCGGCTCGTCGCAGAGAAGCAACTTGGGTGGCACGACGACAGCTCGGGCCACAATGGCGCGTTGGCACTGGCCGACTGAGAGTTCCGACGGCAGGGCATGCATTAGCGATGGATCGAGCCCGGCATGCTGCAAGGCCTCGCCGACCCTCCGGCGACGCTCGGCAGCAGAGGTGACGCGTGGACGCATGCGTTCACCGATCTGGTCGCCGATGGACAGCCACGGTGTTAGGGCCGACACGGGGTCCTGAAAGATTACCTGCGGCCGAGGGTCAAGGCATGAGACGCGCCCGCTGTCGGCAGCTATCAGTCCCGCGGCGATCTTTAATAGGGTCGACTTTCCCGAGCCACTTTCACCAACAACAGCGACTGACTGGCCGAGCGAGATTGACAGGTTCACTCCTCTGAGCGCGGGTATCAGGCGCGGGCTTTCCCAGACCCGTTGCCTGTTTGCAGGAAAGTGCTTGTGAACGTCCATAAGCTGGAGCGCTACCGGTCCGTCCGTGACCTCTTCACCCGTCCATGCCTCGCGAGATGCCGCGACAGGAAGGGTGGGTAACGGCATCTCGTCCGACCGATGGCATGCAACCAGGCCAGAATGCGCTCGAGCGCGGCGCTCTCGGGGTCGGATGCTGGAACAGTCGGTCCGCGCAATCTGGCAGTGCAAGACATAGCCGCAGCCACGATCGCTCGTTTCGCCATGCCTGAATGCCGCACGCTGGGTCGGCAACGGACGTGAACGGTCGGTGTTGAGATCGTAACGGGCGGCAAAGAGACTGGCCGAGTAGGGATGCTGCGGACTTCTCGCGACTTGGCGCAACGTGCCAATCTCCGCCATTCGCCCGCCGAAAAGCACCATTACGCGGTCTGCAACTGCCGCCGCGACATTGAGGTCGTGCGTGATGTAGATGATCGCGGTCTGCTCTTCTCGGGCGAGATCGCGAACGATCTGCAGCAACTGCGCCTGTGTCGTGACATCGAGCGCAGTCGTCGGCTCGTCGGCTATCAGGAGTTTCGGCCGCGCCATCATCGCCATTGCGATCAGCACCCGTTGACGCTCGCCGCCGGACAGACGATGCGGGTGAGCGCGCGCGATGCGCCTCTCGTCGCTCAAACCGGCGCGGCGCAGGCTATCAAGGATCAGCGCCTCGTCCCCGTCTGCCGATTCGTGCAGCTGACGGCGGATCGTCATTGTGGGATTGAGTGCACCCATCGGGTCCTGTGGGACGGCACGCACGAGCGAACGTCGCGCCGAGCGTAACAGCTGCGGTGGTGAACCGACGATCTCCAGACCCGCGAGCCGGATCGAGCCGCTCACTTCCGGCGCACTACCGTCGTTCGGTAGAAGGCCTTGGATCGCGGCGCCCAGCGTCGACTTTCCCGCGCCGCTTTCCCCGACAACAGCCAGGATTTCGCCCGGAGCTACTGCGAAACTGATCTCGTCGAGGACACGATGCCGCTCCCCGTTCCTGGCGAGAACGACCCCGAGCCTGGCAACGGTGAGGACTGGATCAACCATCTCGGTGCGCGGCGAATAGAAGCTCAACGAAGCACGCGTCCCGAGGCGCAATGGCACGCCAGCCCGGCTGCGAATTGCTAAGGTTCAAACCGCCGATCATGTCCCGAGCCTCACGCGTTGATTGCCTTCGACCATTCAAACGTTACGTCAGCGTGCCCACCGCACGGTGGCAAAATCGATGTTTCCGAGTGGAAAGGCGGGGCGCAGCCCAAGGTCAGTCAGTCCCTTGGCGTGCACCACGACATCCTTTACGTCGACCAGAGGAATGACATGGCCGGCGTCAACATACAGGCGCCCGGCCTTCTCGTAGAGGGCGTTGCGCTCGGCAACATCAGTCTTTGTGCCCGCCACGTCGACAATGGCGTCAGCCCCAGGCAGGCTGCTGCCATAAAAATTGAGCGGCGCATCCTTGGTGAAGAAAGCCCGCGCTTGGTTCTCCGGATGGGCCGCGTCCGGACTCGCAATGGTGAGCAAGGCGTCAGGCGCGTTAGGGTCGCCTTTCAATGCAAAGGCAGCTCCTGGCGGCAGGACATGGGCCGTCGCTTTGACGCCGATCTGCGCAAGCTGAACGATCAGGCGGTCGGAGATGCGGGCATAGGTCGCCTTCGTGCTGTGCAAACCCATGACGACATTGACGTCGCCAAGTTTCGCGATTGCGGCTTTGGCAGCGTCGATGTCACTCGGGTACTCGATCGGATCGGCGGGATCGAGCATCAGGTTCTGATAGGCTGACTTCGACAACTCTGCGTATGGACCGAATACATCCTTGACCCAAAGCGACGGATTGATCGCGCTGAGGATGGCACGACGAATTTCAGGATTGTCGAGAGGCGAGCGGGGCTTAATGAACAGGGCGTATTGCGTCATGCTCGGAACGGCAGTGACCTCAAGCTCTGCCGGGAGGTGGCTCAACTGCGCGAACGAGAAGTTGGTTGGCACGACATCGAGCTCACCCGCTTTCAGTTTGAGGATCTGTTGTCCAATATCCGGCACGACGGGTATCTCGATCTTGTCGAAATACGGTCGCTCACCCCAGTAGTCCGCATTGCGTTCGAGGACGTACCGCTCACCGCGCTTGAACTCCGCGAGCTTGAAGGGCCCGGTACCGACAGCGTGCTCCCCGAGCCAGTTTGTGGCCTTGTCTGACTTGTCGTGCTCGGTGAGCGCCACGGGACTGATCACCTTCGGCCCCCAGGCACTCGCCAGCGCGTCCAGGAACGAGGGTTGAGGCTGCTTCAGTCGGATGACCACGGTGGCGTCATCCGGCGCGCTGATATCCGCGGCATTGCCGAGCATATAACTGAGCACGAGCCCGCCATCGCGGCGGCGTTTGAAGGAGCCGACGACCGCCTGCGCGGTCAAGGCTGTGCC
The DNA here is from genome assembly GCF_020193655.1 of Ensifer sp. IC3342. Taxonomy (GTDB): domain Bacteria; phylum Pseudomonadota; class Alphaproteobacteria; order Rhizobiales; family Rhizobiaceae; genus Sinorhizobium. The sequence continues at coordinate 159,458 of NZ_JADYVE010000010.1, read as the reverse complement.
GTCGTGGAATTTGACGCCATCCTCCAGATGAAACGTGTAGCTGAGCCCGTCATTGGAAATTTCCCAACGCTTGGCAAGCAAACCGACGATTTGGGTGGATCCGGGCGCATATTCGACGAGGCCTTCATACACATTGTTGACTGCGCCTATCCCGTCGACCTCGAAACCATTGTCGGGATCGAAGGTGCCAATGTCGATGGCATATGGAATGCGCAGAATCTCTTCTGCATAGGCCGGCATCGCCAAGGCCAGCAGCGCCATAAGAAGCCCGACCAGGAAAACGCCAAGGCGAAATCTTGCCGCCCGGCCAACAACATCAGAAGGGTTTGCTTGCATTCCGCGTCCCCGTACGCCCTATCCCCATCGGCGATGTCAGCCATCACCGTAATTTGATCATTGTCAAAACGAGACCACCTGCTTGACAGGCAGTGCTGTGTCCCGGCCCGCGGCGCAACCCATCCAGCGAGGCATGGCGCCTCAAGCGTAGCGGCTGAAGGCAAGAAAATATTGAAGAATCGGACCGTGACAACACAGGACAAGGTATAGGCGTGCACTGCGTCATCCGCCTGAGGGAAGGCTCGGCGAGGCCTGGTCGTGCTCACTGGCGGTTCTGCAAAGCGTCAAGCCGGCGTTATCAGGCCGCGATGGAGACCCCTTCTGCGCCTTGCATGACAAGAATCGTGTTCGAGTCCCCAGCCTTTTTACTATATATTGCGAACAATTTTCCGAGAATCACCATCCGCATTGTCTTCCGAGCGAGGGCCATGGTGCGGCTGCGACAGAGCGCATGTCGCGCGCGGGGTCTTGGTTGAAGCTTGAATTGAAGGGCAGGGCATGGACGCATCATTTCCCGGATCGGGAGACAAACCGATCGCGATGCTGGTTGATGATGACGCCAAGGTCCGTGAGGCTATGAGCAACCTTCTCAACTCGGTTGGGATCGAAACGATTTCATTCTCTTCGGCCCGCGAAGTTCTCGAGGCCAAACTTCCGGATCGGCCCAGCTGTTTCGTGCTCGACGTGCGCATGCCGGGTTTGAGCGGCCTCGACCTGCAGCGTCACCTTCAGGCCAACGGCATAGAGACACCGATCGTGTTTTTGACAGGACACGGCGACATCGCAATGAGCGTGGAGGCGATGAAGGCAGGTGCAGTCGACTTCCTTACGAAACCGGTACGTGACCAGACTTTCCTCGACGCAGTCTCCAATGCCATCGCGACCGACATCGCGCGACGGGAGGCAACCCTCACGGCGCGCAAGCATGCCGCCGACTACGAGACGCTGACACAGCGCGAGCGGCAGGTCTTGCGCCTGGTCATCGGCGGCGCCTTGAACAAGCAGATCGCCTTCGAACTCGGTATCAGCGAAATTACCGTCAAACTTCATCGAAGCAACATGATGAAGAAGATGCACGCAAACTCCATCACGCAGCTGTTCACGGCCTGGCAGTCCCTGCCTGAACGGGTACGGCGCGGTGACGAATGACGGGCATCAAAACCTGGCGCGATTGGCGCCAAAGCTGCTGACGGATCGCGCACTCAAGGCCTTGTCGTCTGTCCCAAGGCATAGGTTTTCAGACCCGTCGCCTGGCTGGTAGGGTGGAGTGACCTACACGCATTGACCAAGGCCCGAAGGCGCGGAGGGGGCTCGATGGAAGCAATGTCATCGACAAAGCGGCGCGCTTTGGCGGGGGTCATAAGTGCGGCCGGCGCCCTCCTGGCGTGGTTCTCTTCAGATCCAAGCGGCCTGTTAATCGCGGTTGCCGCCGCCTGCATTTGCATCGGCTGGAAGACGGGGCTGTTGACGATCGTGGTGGTGGGCTTTGCGGCAGCCGCGATTGAAATGGCTTCCGATACCATCGCCACGGGTGGATGGCTTCGTGTCGCCGTGTGCGTGGCCAGCGCATTCGGCCTATGGCTTGTGGTGCAGTTGTTCAGGGTCGTCAGCTTCTACGAGCAGGTCTACAGGAACGTCCAGCCGACCATGGAGGATATTCCCGGTCTTGGTTGGTCCTGCTACCCCGATGGGCGGATGCGTTTTGTCAATCCGAAGGCGCTGGAATTTGTCGGGCTGACAGTCGAGGAAATGAAAAAACTCATGGAAGCTGGCGACACCGCTTGGTGGCAACCGTTTGTACACCCCGATGATCGCGAGCGCAGCCTTGCATTGTGGAAGCACAGCTTGAGTACCGGCGAGCCATTGATCGACGAACAGCGGGTCCGCCGCCACGATGGCACTTACCGATGGTTTCGCGACTCCGCCGTGGCATCGCGAGATGAGCACGGGCGCATCACCGCCTGGTACGGTACGACCGTCGATATCGATGACCAGCGCAAGGCAGAAGCCGCTTTGCGTGAGAGCGAACAGCAACTGCGCCAGCTCATCGATACCGTGCCGGCACTCATTTGGTGCGCAACTCCCGACGGCAAGCCGTCCTACGTCAATCAGCCGTTGCTGCGCTGGACCGGCATGCCTCAGAGCGGAGAGACAACTCGAGCTGCCGGCCAATTGGCTGCGACGTTCATCGAGGCCGTCCATCCGGACGATCGGTCCTCATTCCAGGCAGCTCTCAGTCAGTCATTCAGGTCAGGCAATCCGTTCATGCTGAAGTACCGGCTGCGAAGGGCTGACGGCGATTATCGTTGGATCGACGGCAAGGCCGAGCCTCTGCGCGACACCGATGGCCGCATTCTTCAATGGTATGGTGTATGCCTCGACATTCACGATGAGATGCAGGCACAGGAAGCTGCCCGTCTCGCGGACGAGAGGCTGGCTCGCGCTCTGCGCGCGGCAAGTCTTTCTGAGATGTCGGTCTCGATCGCGCATGAACTCAATCAGCCACTGCAGGCGGTCGTCGCAAACGCCAATGCATTCCAGCGGTGGCTGCGTGCAAACCCGCCGAATTTTGAACGGGCGAGCCGCACCGCCGAGTGGATTATTCGAGACGTCGATGCTGCGGCCGACGTCGTTAATCGAATTCGGGCCCTATTTACCCAGGCCAGCCATTCACGACAGCCGATCCAATTGAACACGGTCGTCAATGAAGTATGCGAGTTGGTCTCCGACAAACTTCAGGCGGGTAAGATCAGGCTGGAAATCGACCTCGATCCCACTCTGCCAAGCGTTGGGGCGGACCGCGTTCAAATCGAGCAGGTTGTTATCAATCTCGTCAGAAATGCCATTGAGGCCACGCAGGAAACGCCTGTGCATGCCCGTATCCTTCGCATAGCGACACGCCTGCACAATTCCGAGATGCTGGAGGTGGCAGTTTCCGACCGGGGCCACGGAATCGCCGATTCTGACAGGATCTTCGAAGCGTTCTTCACGACAAAGAAAGACGGTATCGGCATGGGCTTGGCGATCTGCCGCTCCGTTATCGAAGCGCATGGCGGTCGCGTTTGGGCCGAGAGTGCCCCTGGACGCGGGGCTACAGTCACCTTCAGCCTACCAGCCCAATCGCCGGAGCGAGATCGCCAACCGATCGATGTCGGCGCGTTGGTCGCCAGCAATGCGCAAACGGCCCACGAGCCTGAGCGCCTGCCTGCTTGAGCGACCTAAGTCATCATTCGCTTACGTCACCCGGGATTCTGGGCACGCGTGCATAGGTGATCTGTTGGTCATAAGCATTCGCAAGGGCTTGCGGTTGCGCGGCAGTTGGCAGCGCATGCGCCCTGGCATTCGGTGCTATGAGCAGAACCCATGCACCGACGAAAAACACGGCGACCAGGGACAGGAACGCGACGAGTTCGCGAAACTTCGACGGAACCCGCGTGATAAGAAACAAGTGTTTCATGACACGATTTCCTTTCCACTGAGCGCATCTAGGTAGTTGGATGCTATGGGAAGGATCAATCAAGTTCGGTGGAAAATCTATTGTACGAAAGTGTTGTTTATACTTTCGCATAGGTTCACGCGACCGCATATAGGTGGCCGGACTGGAACTGTATGAGCCGCATGGAGGCTCAGCGCTGCGGCGTTTGCGGCAGGTAATCTTTCGCCATATCGATCGAAGTCGGACGCCCACCAAGGAACAGCTCGCCGATGCGCGGCGCTGTCCTTGCGATCACCTTGCCGGCCTTGATAACGAACAGCCGGTTCGGCTTCAGCCTCAACGCTTCGGTGACGTCGGCCGCCTGCAGCACGATAAGATTTGCGTTGCAGCCGATTTCGAGGCCGTAACCTTCGAGCCCCATCGTCTTGGCCGAATTGACGGTTATCGCATCGAAGATCTTGCGCTTGTCCTCGATGCCGGCCATCTGCGCCACGTGAATTGCCATGTGAGCAACCTCCAGCATGTCACCTGAGCCCATCGAGTACCAAGGGTCCATGACGCAGTCATGCCCGAAGGAAACGTTGACTCCGGCCGCCATCAGTTCGCGCACCCGTGTCATGCCCCGCCGTTTCGGGTAGGTGTCGTGGCGGCCCTGCAGCATGATGTTGATCAGCGGATTGGGGATCACATTGATCTCCGCCTCGGCGATCAGGGGGATGAGTTTCGAAACGTAATAGTTGTCCATCGAGTGCATCGAGGTGAGGTGCGAACCCGCAACACGTCCCTCGAGGCCGAACCGCACCGTCTGGGCCGCCAGCGTCTCGATATGGCGCGACATCGGATCGTCGGTTTCGTCACAATGCATGTCGACGGGCAGACCGCGATCGGCGGCGATCCGGCACAGTGCCTCGACCGAGCAGGTGCCGTCTTCCATCGTCCGTTCAAAGTGTGGGATGCCGCCGACGATGCCGACGCCCATATCAAGTGCACGCTCCAGTGAGCGGACGCCGTCGGGCGCGCGGTAATAGCCGTCTTGCGGGAAGGCGACGAGTTGCAGATCGATATAGGGCGCGACCTTTTCCTTGACTTCCAACAGTGCTTCGGCCGTCACAAGGCGCGGGTCGGACGTATCCACATGACTGCGGATGTAGAGGAGACCCTGGCTGACTGCGAGATCGCAATAGCGCAGAGCCCGCTCAATCAGCGCCTCCTTCGTCAGCAGCGGGCGCAATTCCCCCCAGAGCGCAATACCCTCCAGCAATGTCCCGGAGACATTCATGCGCGGCATGCCGAGCGACAGCGTCGCGTCCATGTGAAAATGGGGATCGCAGAACGGCGGGCTGACCAGTCGGCCGGTCGCGTCAATCTCCTTGCCGCCAGTTGCAGCAATGGATTTCTCGATAGCGGTGATCTTGGCGCCTTTAAGGCCCAAATCGATACCTTGGCGGCCGTCCAGAAGGTTGGCATTGCGAATGATCAGGTCGAACATCGGTGGCGTCTCCGGGATTCCCTCGTCGCTCCGGTCCGCGACGAGTCATGGAGAGTACTTTCTGGAAGGTTTCTTTTAAGATTCAACAAACGTTAAAACGCGTCGAATAGATCCAAGGCTGTATGGGCAATGCATATAACTGGGATATGACCCGCCATGGGGACGAGCAATATTATCGTCTATGTGCCGCCAGCGCTATTTAGCATCGTCGCACTCGCCTTCTTTCTCCTCTGGCATCTGAAGATTACGACCTCTTGGCATTGGAGCGCAGGATTCGCCCAAACAGCGGCCGGCTTCGTACTTTCGACTTTCTCGATAGAGCCCTCCTTCGATGCCTTTACCTCCGGCGTTGTATTTATCGGAGCTGCCTATTGCTACGGCAGTGGCATACTCGCTCATTTCGGTGCGCCAACGATCCGCGTGGAGCGAACCCTCTTCGCCGTGGCCTATATACTCGCTCTCGCGCACCTCGTATTCGTCAAGGAAAGCCTGGTATGGCAGTTGTTCCTGACGGATGCCGGGTTTGCATTCCTGTTCAGTATGGCTCTGTGCGTTGTGGCGCGAAGGGCCTCCCGTCCCGTAGATAAAGCTTTGGTCGTTACGAGTGCCATCGTCGTCATCGACACGCTCGCGCGCACGATCTTCTTTACGTTTTTTACGACGTCGAGTGACGACTTCGCCGATTTTGCCGATTCGGCCTACAATCTCGCGGTCCACGTAACGACCATTACGGTTTGCATGCTTTTCCCGTTTATCGCCCTAGGCGCGATTGCGTCGGCGGCGGTTGAAAGACATCGCGACGCTTCCGAACGAGACCCTCTAACGGGCCTCTTCAACAGGCGCGGCTTTGAACAGGCCATTGAGAGAGGCTTGAAGTCCACGATCCCCTGGGGCGCGGTGGTCGTCTGCGACATCGATTATTTCAAACGGATTAACGACAATTACGGACATGCGATTGGTGACAAGGTGATCGTGGCGCTCGCCCGTGACCTCCGGCATATTGTCGGCACGCACGGATATGTCGCCCGCGTCGGCGGCGAGGAGTTCGTTGCGTTCCTGCCAGCGGCGGCGCCTCAGGACCTTTACTCGATCGCTCAGCGGCTGGGGCATTCCTTTGCCGAAAGGGACTGGCGTGGCGAGGGCATCCACGACAGGATCACGGTCAGTTGCGGTGTGTCGGCGGTTCAGTCGGAGGAACGGGCCTTGGACAGGGCCATCTCGCGGGCCGACCGGGCGCTCTACGCCGCGAAGGCTGCTGGCCGAAACCAGGTTGTCATGGACGCGGCATGTAACGCGCCCAGCCCCTCGTCTCAGGGTGAAACCCGATCGGACCAATTGTTTCCATCAAGCTTGCGGGCGCGATCCCCGGCGGGAAAGGCGTAAGCTGCCCGAGGATCGGCGACATTCTCCGACGGGAAGCGACGGTCCGCTTTGGCGGGCCTACGTATCGGCATGCGATCAACAAGCTCGAGCCTCTCGACGTCGCTGAGGCCGCCTAGGGGCCATAATTGTCTTTGGCGCGAAGCGGACATTGATCATGGCCGCCACTTGTGTCGGAATGCTGTGATGGCGACCGCCACGATCGACCTAACTCTGACATGCGGGTGGATCGCAGACGGGATCGGTCAAGTTGTATGCATTTTCTCCACGGCGATTTAAATCGCCTCATCTACCGTGCTGCGCATGAGGTTCGAGAACCAGGAGTTCTAGACATGAAAGCGCAAACAAGAATATCGGTCGGGCTGTTCGACGGCCGCAGCAATATAGTGCGGAGCGTCTTTGTCCTACTCCTTGCAGCAGCCCTGTCGGGATGCTCGGCGACGCCGGACCAGAGCATCCCGACCTCGTCGCTGACGAGACAGGTCGGCTATCCGGCGTTGAGCAACAAGCCCACCGCGGCCAAGCAGGTCGTCGTTCAACGCGCGGCCAAACTCGAGCGGGCCGCCTATCTCGGGCGCGCGCCATATATTTGCACGCCGAGCGGTTTTGGCAGCACGTCGCGCTGCTTCCTTCGATAGGCGTGGAGTTGCGCGCCGATCGGCGACGGGGCTCATCTGCGGAGCCGAATTGATGCGCTGACGCCCATAGGCCGCGCAACTCCTTCACCCGGTCAAGATCATTCGACCTTGCCGAGTCTGGCTTCGATCTTGTTCAGCCGCGCGCTCACATAGTTGCCGCGGCGAAGTTTGGCGAATTCGTCGTCAGGTTTTGCCCGCGCGTTCTTGAAGACGTACCATTCACCATTCGGTTCCCGTTTCTGAAGGATGAGGCTACCTTGCTTGCGATGGCTGAAGCAGGTTGTTGCAGGAGCGGAGCCGCCCTTTGCGTGCCAGTCGGCCTTGAAGCAGAGTTTCCCTGGCCCTGTGATGAACCAGCGACCGACGCCATAGGAGGGACTGCCGTTCTCCTTCGACCAGGCGGTAAACCGGCGCTGCCGCACCGAGAAATATCCTGCGCCGGCTTTCCAGATCCACGATTTCTGGCCGTAGAGCTTATAAAGCTCCTCGTGCGTCAGCGGCGTTGCATTTTGAGCGTTCACGCGTCCGGCGGCCTCGGCAACCGATGCCGTCGCACCTATGGCCGCTGCGATGGCGACAGCCAAGGACACTGTGCGTAGTGCTGACCTCATCTCAACTCTCCTGTCGGGCTGATTGCTAATTGGTGGTTTCGCGGACGACCCGCCAATCGGGCCGCCCATAGCCTCCGGGCCATGCGTAGATTTCGCGATCGTTGAAGTAGACGACCGCGGTTAGTTCAGGGAATTCCTCATGACGCGTGGCAACGCTTGCCGCCCAGTGCGCCACATAGGAGGCGTCACCTTCGTAGCCCAGCTCGGCAACCATGATTGGCTTGCCGTAGCCTTTCACCCGTTCATATCCGGGCGTCAGCCGTTCCGAAAATGACTGGTCGCGGCCAGTCATGCCTTTGTCATATTCTTGATAGCCGAACACCGACAACCCGATGATATCCACGACGTCGTCGCCGGGATAAAACGCCTCCAGTCCCTGGTTCCCCTTGGGCGACCACATGAATTTCGCGTTTTTCAGATGCTCGCGGCACACGTTCACCATGCGCCGGTAGGCCGCTTTGAATTCCTTACCCCGCCAGTGCGACCAGGAGAACTGGTTATCCGTCTCGTCCATTTCCTGGCCCCACCTTATGATAATCGGGCTTTTCAGCGTGGCAGCCGTCGAACAGACCGCGGCCATGTTCTCATCGCGCTCTCCATTCAGGATGCTGCGCAGCAGTTCCTGATCCGAGACGCGCCAGTCGGGCGACCAGGACCACGGCTCGACTGTGATCATCAGCGAGCGCCCGCGCGCTTGCGCGTAATCGTCTGCAAGCATCAGCGTCGACAGATCGACGTCTTCCCAGGGCAGGAAGAGATGCTCGATCTTGGATTGCGACGGCTCGCTGAAATCGCCATGGGGGTCATAGGCGCCGAAATCTATCGAGTTCTGCGTCAGCACTGGCCGCTTCTGCGAGGGCGCCGCCGTGGTGGTAGAATCCGCGTTGGGGATTCCCCGCGGTATGGTGGCTGCTAGAACGGTGCCCGACAGCATTAGGCCGACGAATGAGAATGCGATCGCTTTCGATTTCTTGGTCATTGCACACCTCCAAGCTCCCGTCATGGTTTATCCCTCAGCGCGCTCCGCCGTTTCCCTGTGCCGCCGGGACGGAAATCCAGCGCGGCCGAAAGACAATCTTTCGCAAGGCGGTGCCGTTCCGACCGGCGCCGGCCACCGCATAGCGTTCCTCAAAGAGGCGGAGGTGCCCGGCACCCCATGCGAGCGCCTCGAGCCCGTCTTTCCCGTGTTCGGCTGTCGCGATACCGGGCAACGCAACGAGTGCCAGAAAACCGGCCGCCATCGCCGGACGGCGGAAACGGGAGGTGGCCGCGACCGCGTTCTCTTTCGAATGCCGCGCGACGATAACCAGCAGAAGCAGGCAGTAGATCGCGGCGTTGAGGATCGCGAAAAGATAAAAGCCCTTGGCATCGGCAGCATCGTCAACAAGGAGAACCGGCAGCGCCGACGTAACCGCGAGGAGCACGTAAGGCATCAGCACGCGGAGCGGCAGTGGATCGACTTCGGATGCGCCTTTCGGAGTGACGCGGAAATCCACGAAGGACCCGGTTATCCAGTCGCGCACCGCCGCCAGCGTGCCTGCGAGGGCCCAAGGCCAACGCGCAAAGAGGAAGAGCATGCATTCCCAGCTCAGGATCTTCGCGTCATATGGCCGGAACGAGCCACTGGCCCGCCAGCGGTAGGCCAGAAGGACGAGGATGATGGAAAGCGGCGCGAAGTGAGCAAGAAAATCGGGATAGGTCACGGCGACAAAGGTCTCGCCGTGCGCAAGGGCAATGATCGGCATTGCGAACATAAGCGCCATGAAGCACGCGAAAAGCGGGTACCAGAGCTGCGAGAAGAGGAACTGGAACTTCAGCCGCAGCGGCAGCCGACCAACGAGACGTGGCGAATACTGCAGCAGCAGCATGACTAGGCTGCGCGACCACTGGAACTCCTGGGTCACGAGGTCCCCGAAGGTGCGCGGCCCGTCACCATGCGCGATCGCATCGAGCGCATGGACGCCGCGCCAGCCGGCAGCGTTCATCATCAGCGTCGTCGAATGATCTTCGGCCAACTCGGGGCCGAGCCCGCCGATCTCCCCCAGCGCCGCTGTGCGGACCGCATAGTGCGATCCTATGCACAGCGGCGCCAGCCCCCCGTTATAGCCGGCCTGAAGCGAGCCGTGCATGCTCGCCTCGGCATAGAGCCTCCCGCGCGCCGCCCAGCTCTCGGACGCGTTGCGGTCACAGATGCTCGGTGCGGAGACATAACCAACCCTCGGGTCGGCAAAGGGGCGCAGCATCTGGAAGAGGTAGCCGGGCCCAGGAACATGGTCCGCATCGAGCTGGGCTACGAAATCATAGCGATCATAACCGTAATGATCGTAGAAGAAGGCGAGGTTGCCCTCTTTGCAACGGGTGCGGCGCGGCCATGAAGTCCGGTGGTAGTCGGCTCGCCCTTTGCGGGTCGAGACGAGGACGCCGTGCCTGCGGCACCACTCGAGCGTCGCTTCGGAGGGATCTTCGTCCGCGAGCCAAGTGTCGTGCGGCACATCCTGCGCGAGCATCGCCTTCAGTGTTTCCGACACGATCGAAAAAGGTTCTGATGGCGCCTTGGTCACGACCATGGCGACGCGGCTTCCGGCCGGCAGCCGTAGTGGTCCATTTGGTTTTGCCGCGCGATAGAACACCGCTATGAAGTAGGCTGGTAAGAGGGTCACCCACGCGAGGACCGCGGTCACCGTAACGCTGCCCAAAGTGTCGATGTGGTGGCGCGGCTCCAGCCACCAAGCCCAGAAATGAACGAGGGCTGCTGCCCAGAGGCCGGCACCGAGGAGGTATTCCGCGCGGCGGTATCCCGCGAGGACAGGGACGAGCAATGGCTCGCCGCTTTGCGAACGGGTTGTCCCGTCATTGGCCGAGACGCAGGTCATCGTTGCGGCTCCAGGCCGAAGAACGGCGCAGCGGTTCGTACGATTGTCTCAAGATCGGAATAGCGGGGTAGGAAGCCGAGCGTCTGGTGCGCAAGCGCAGCATCCGCATGGAGCGCTGGCGGATCTCCGCAACGTCGCTGACGAAACACGACTGGGACATCGCGCCCGGTAACGTCGCTGATTGCCCGAAGCACTTCTTTTATGGAAAAACCACGGCCGGCGCCGAGATTGAGGGCAAGGTTCGCTCCACCCTTGGCGAGATGCCGATATGCCAGCACATGGGCGTGCGCCAGGTCGGCCACGTGGATATAGTCGCGCACACAGGTCCCATCGGGCGTGTCGTAGTCGTTGCCGAATATCTCAAGATGCGGAATTTTGCCCGCGGCGGCCATCAGCGCGCGCGGGATGAGATGCGTCTCGGGATCGTGCCATTCGCCGAGATCGCCCTCCGGATCGGCCCCGCAGGCGTTGAAATAGCGAAGCGAAACGTAGCTCAGTCCGAAGGCCGTCGCATAGTCCGCGAGGATGTGCTCGGCCATCAGTTTTGTCTTGCCGTAGGGATTGATCGGTACCTGCCGCGTGGCTTCGTCGATCGGCAATACCGCCGGTACGCCATAGGTGGCGCAACTCGACGAGAAGATGATTTTGTCGAGGCCTGCCTGGCGACACGCATCGAGGAGCGACAATGTTCCGCGGACGTTGTTGTTGTAGTACTTCGCGGGGTCGGCGACGGACTCACCTACATAGGCGGATGCCGCGAAATGGATGACGGCGGCCGGCTGATATTGTTCCATCACTTCGACCAAGCAGGCCGTGTCGAGGATGTCCCCATGTACGAACGGTCCCCAGCGCACCGCCGTGCGGTTCCCGGTCGACAGGTTGTCGTAGACGACAGGCTCGATGCCCTCCAGGCGGAGAAGCTTTGCCGTGTGGCTGCCAATGTAGCCGGCGCCACCCGTCACAAGGATGCGTGGCGCGTCCATCAGGCCAGCTCCACAACTTTCCGATCGGAGCCGGAGAGCAGACCGTCGAAGTAGTGGATGGTGCGCGCGAGACCTTCCGACAGATTGACTGTCGGGCGCCAGCCGAGCGCTTCCGTCGCGAGCGAAATGTCCGGGCGGCGCTGACGCGGATCATCGACAGGCAGAGGCCGGCGGACGATCTTTGAGCGCGAGCCGGTCAAACGGACCACATGTTCAGCGAGTTCGCTGATCGTGAACTCTCCGGGATTGCCGAGATTGACCGGGCCAGTGAGCGACGACGGCGACGCCATCAGCCGCACGAAGCCGTCGATCAGATCGTCGACGAAACAGAAGGAGCGGGTCTGCGATCCATCGCCATAGATGGTAATGTCCTCGCCCTTGAGGGCCTGGACGATGAAGTTCGAGACGACGCGGCCATCGTCCGGACGCATCCGGGGACCATAGGTGTTGAAGATGCGAACGATCTTGATCTCGACCCCGTGAACCTTGTGGAAGTCGAAGAACAGCGTTTCCGCGCAGCGTTTTCCCTCGTCGTAACAGGACCGCGGGCCGAAGGGATTGACGTTGCCCCAATAGCTTTCCACCTGCGGGTGGACGTGCGGATCGCCGTAGACTTCCGACGTCGACGCCTGGAAGATGCGCGTGCCCTTGCGCGCAGCCAAATCCAGAAGATTAAGCGATCCGATCACACATGTTCTCATGGTCTGGATCGGATCGGCCTGATAGTGCGGCGGCGACGCCGGACAGGCGAGATTGTAGATTTCATCGACCTCGAGGTCGATCGGTTCCACGATGTCATGGGCGATGACGCGAAACGTATCGAAGCGCTTCAACTGCGTGATATTACGCCTCAAGCCGGTCGAGAAGTTGTCGACGCAGATGACCTCATGGCCGGCGCCGAGAAGCAGCTCGCAGAGATGTGATCCCAGGAAGCCTGCGCCGCCAGCAACGAGTATCCGCTTCAGATCTTTCGGGCGCCGCAGGAAATCATTGTCGTCTGTTATACTTGGCAAAGTGCTTCTGAAATTATTATGAAAATAATTCACGGATAAACTCCACGCAACTTGTCAGAAAACCGAGAAATTTTTGCACCGGAAGGAATAACTGGGTAATACAAACACTATCGTTCGAAACTACCTTGGAGTTTGCCTTGCGCTATTGGGAATCGACTGTTGCCTATTGATACAATCGCCGTGTGGAGAGTGTCATTATCACCCAATCCGGATAGTTATCTTGCCGTGCATTTCTACTCAAAAAGAGGTATAAAGAGCACTCCCTGGATGTAATCCGGAAGCTGTGTTCCACTTTTGGGCGAGCTGTGACGACGGGGCAGGCCCCCTTTGCAGGCATTCCATGGCCTGCGCATCACGCTCGAGAGCGACCATTCACTGGAGGAGTTGCATGAGTAAGGGGTCTGGATCAGGAGATAGTCCGCCGGAAGTTCCCGCTTGGCCTGCCCATTTGGAGCGGCGCCGGTGGCCCCGCGAGCCCACTGCGCGAGGGGGCCATCAAGCCGTCGCCCACCCCGGGTTAGTGCCCTCGCATTTCTCGACGCTCGGATTGCCGCCGGCGGAGCAGTTTGACGCTTGGCGCGCGCACATGGCCCCGCTGATCAATGTTCGTTTGCCAGACCAGAAGTCTCTGGATGAAGGCTTTCCTGCAGAGCAGGTGGGATGGCACCTCGGCGATTTGCTCGTCGTTCAACAGCGCACGCCGGGATACAGCTATGAGCGGTCTCGCGCCATGCTGCGCTCCAGCCCGATCGACCACTGGAATGTTGGAGTGTTCCGCAGCGGGCGGGCATGGACCGAAGTCGATCGCCACGTCACGGAGACAGGGCCGGGCGAGCTCTTTTTCCGGTCTCTTGGCTATCCCTACCGCGGGCGCGTGACGGAGTCCGTGGCCGTCCTTCTCTTCATGCCATATGAATTGCTGGCGGACGATGCGAGCAAGTTTGAGGGTGCCAATAATTCTGTCTTAACGGGTAGTTTGGCGGATCTGCTCATCAACTACATTAATGGCATCGAATCAAACCTCAGCACCATCGCCGCGCCTGAAGTGCCGCGTATCGTGCGCACGATACGCGACATGATCGTCGCCTGCGCCGCATCTTCGACGCGGCCGGATGCGGCAGGGTCCCAGGCAAACATGGGAATGATGGAACGGGCGCACCGGTATATCCATCTCAACCTCCATTCGGGGGATTTGACACCGGATGCTATCTGCCGCGCACTCGGCATTTCCCGCACGCGCCTCTACCAGCTGTTCGAGCCGAGTGGCGGCGTCCTTAACTACATTCGCCGCCGCAGGCTTCTGCAGGCCTATGCGGACCTCAGCGACTCGACGAACAAGCGGCCTATCTCCGAAATAGCGGAAGCTGCAGGTTTCGAGGTGGCAGCAAATTTCACGCGGGCCTTCAATCACGAATTCGGCGCAAACCCGCGCGACATCCGCAAGATGGCGGCTGCCGAACAGCATGTCGCACCACCTGCCCTTTCCGGGCGCCCCCGCGGAGCCACGATAGGCGACTGGCTCAAATCCATTCAAATCTGAGAACGCCTCAGCAGTCAAGCGACCGCGTTTATCACGCCCGCCGCACTCGGCTGGACGGCAATCACTGCAGTGATCTACTGCAGGGCAGGGTCCTCTTTGAGGGGGCTTGCCACGGTTGATCGATTCGCGGAATTCGGCAGCCGACGAAGCGGAAGTGTCGGCCTGCCTGCCGTCAAGAACGAGTTTGGCGGAGGATTATCGGTGCCGCGTTTCGACACGGCACTTGAGTGCTTTCAGCGAGTCGTCGACGGCGCAGCATTGCGGGAGTCCTGCAGTCGGCAATTGCCGGACCTCGAAAACTGTGCGACAAATTCCTCGCTGTTGTGCTGGAGGAGAGCATGACCGCAATGGGAGCAAAGATATTTCCAGTGTAATTTGGAGTTGACTGACGCAGCTCCAGAGACCCAGGAAGTATTTTGGGAGGAGTGCCATGTCGCAGACTGCGTTACCTGTCCACTCGCTTTCGATAAAATCGGCCTTGGTGATCGATGATCATCCGCTTTATTGTGACGCCCTGGCCGCGACGATGGAAAGCACCTTCAAAACGCGTCGAATTCGAACGGCAACTTCGTTGAGCGAAGCGATGCAACAACTGCGGATGCGGTTCTCGCCCGATCTGATCATGCTTGATCTCAATCTGCCGGATGCGTCGGGTCTGAGCGGGTTTCTGAAGATCAAGGAAAGGATGCCCGATATCCCGGTGATCGTCATCTCGGCAATCACGTCGAAGGAGGTCGTTCAGTCTGTTATTGCGGCCGGTGCTGCGGGGTTCATTCCCAAGGATATGGACCGGCAGAATTTCCAGGACGCCATGCAGGATATCTGGAACGGCAAGACCTATGTGCCGCCCGGCTACACGATCCCGGCCCGCACCACAGCCACGGACCTGTCGGTGGAAACGATTTCGCGCAAGATCGCGCATTTGTCGCAGCAGCAGACTCGCATTCTGGGGCTGATCTGCGAGGGGATGCCGAACAAGCTCATCGCCTACGAGATGCAGTTGGCCGAGGCGACCGTCAAGGCCCATATCACGGCGCTTCTGCGCCGGCTGGGAGTCCATAACCGCACACAGGCGGCGATGCTGGTGCGCGAAGTCTCGATCCGCCACAGCCTGCAATGAGGCGTGCCGGCGCAGGCAATCGGGACTGAAAGGGAGGATGACGGCGCATGACGCCTGTCGACGATCTTGACCGCAGACCGGCGGAGGCGGTGCGGCTTGCCGCATCGCGTGCCGATGACGCGGCCGTTGCGCTTGCCGAGATCAGACGGCAGCTCGCCACCGCAAGGCCGAGCTTCGTCCTTCTGTTCGTGCCGAACAGGCTTCAACCCGATGACGTTGCCAAGGCTCTGCGCGTGTCGCTACCGAACACCGTGGTCTTCGGCTGCACAACGGCCGGCCAGATCACGTCGCGGGGCTATGAAGACGACGCGTTGCTGGCGATCGCCTTCCAGCGGCAACACTTCCGGGTGGCCTCGATCCTGTTCGAACCCATCTCGCCGGTTTCGATTGCCGATGTCGTGTCGCAGACGGAGCGGCTCGCCACGCAATTCCGTGCGACGCCGGGTCGAAAGCGGCTTGCCCTGGTTTTTGCCGATGGACTGTCCAAACAGGAGGATATCCTGATGGCAGCCCTGGAGGCGGGCCTGAAGGACATTCCCGTATTTGGCGGGTCGGCCGGCGACGGGCTGCGGTTCGAGCGCACGCAGGTTCTGCGCAACGGCGAGTTCCACAGCAACGCTGCGCTTCTTCTGCTCCTGGAAACCGATCTGGACTTCAGCGGCCTCGGCTTCGATCATTTCCAGCCCACGGAAACACGCATGGTGGTTACCCGTGCGGTCCCGGAGGAACGGCTGGTTCTGGAAATCAATGGCACACCGGCGGCCGAGGAGTATGCCCGGCTCGTCAAGGTGCCGGTCGACGAGTTGTCACCGATGGTTTTCGCCGAGAACCCGGTACTGGTGCGCAACGGCAATCTCTATCACGTGCGGGCGATCCAGCAGATTCAGGGCGAACATGGCCTCACCTTCCTGTCGGCCATCGATGACGGTCTGCTGTTGAGGCTCGGCCGCGGCAAGGAAATCATCCGCACGCTCGAGACGGGTCTCGCCGTCAGCGACAAGGATGGTGAGGCACCCGATTTCATCCTGGGGTTCGACTGCTATCTGCGCAAGCTCGAGATCGAGCGCAAAGGCCTGGACGGCAAGGCGTCCGAGCAGTTCCGCCAGCATCGGGTCGTCGGCTTCAACACCTATGGCGAACAGCATCTCGGCGTGCATGTGAACCAGACCTTTGTCGGCGTCGCCTTCTTCCGGCCAAAAGGAGGCGCGCCGCTGTGATCGATCCGAACGAACCCTACAAGATCCAGATCGCCAAGCAGGCCAAGATCATCGAGGCGCTCATCAATCGGGCCGAGCGTGGCCATGAAGTCGGCGGCTCCGCCTATTCGCTTTTTGAATCTGCCATCGCTCTGCAGACGGAAGTCTGGGAAAAGACCAAGGATCTGGAAAAGGCCCTCGATACACTCGGCAGGGCGTCGAATGAACTTGAGATTGCCTATCAGACGCAGGAGCGCATCCAGAGAAACCTCGCCGATGCCATGGTGGCCATGGAAGACGGCTTCGCCCTCTTCTCCGATGAGCGGTTGCAGGTCTGCAATGCCCAGTTCCGGTACTTACTCCCCGACGCCGAGCCGCTGATCAAGCCTGGTCTCGGTTTCGACGACTACCTCGCGGCCGTCAATGCCAGCAAGTATCTGAACCGGGACGAAAACGGGGGGATCAGCCGTCCCCAGCCGCTGGTGAATGAGCAGGGGTCCGGTCAACGCTTTTCGTCCTTCGTCATGGAGTTGAGGAACGATCGCTGGTTCCAGATTTCCTACCGGCAGACCAGTTCCGGCAACATCACCGTGCTGCAGACCGAAATCACCGACATCGTGCGGGAGAACCGGCGCGAGAAGAACCGCCTGATCGACCAGCAGGCCCATTTCCTGCAGGCCGCTTTCGATCACATGTCGCTCGGCATCTGCACGTTTTCGTCACGCGGCGAATTGCTGGTTCGCAACGAGCGTTTCGGCGAGCTTCTCGGCGTACCGCTTTCACTTCTGAAGAAGGGAAGTCCCTTCCAGCGCATTATCGAGCATTTGGAACGTCACGAGATTCTCGAGCGCGAAGGCCGACGGCCCAAATTCGGGAGCTGGTTCAAGGCCATGCGTCGCGGCGAGACGATGCAGGAACGGTGCCGGCGACGCGACGGGATGAGCCTCGACATTCGCATCCATTCCTTGCCCGGCGACGGGTTCATCGTGTCGATTATGGACGTGACCGCAGAGACGCAAGCGGCAGCGCTTCTCGAGCAACGTGTACAGGAGCGGACAGCCGAACTGACCGAGGCCAATCGCCTGCTGCAGATCCATGCCATGGAGCAAATCAAAATCGAGGCCGCCCTTCGGCAGGCCAAGGAGGCAGCCGAAACGGCCCATACATCGAAGACCCGCTTTCTGGCGGCGGCCAGCCATGACCTGCTTCAGCCGATCAACGCCGCAAAACTCTATCTCTCGATGTTGACGGAGACGGCGGGGCAGCCCGGGGCGGAAGATGTGGTCGGCCGGCTCAAGCGGTCCTTTACCTCGATCGAAACTCTTCTGCAGGCGCTCCTCGATATTTCGCGCCTCGACAGTGCGGCAGCCGAGTTCAACATCACGTCGTTCGAACTCGGAAGCCTGCTGCAGGGGCTCGCCGGGGACCTGGCCCCCTTGGCGACAGAGAAGGGGATAGAGCTTCGGATAGTCCCTTCCACGCGCTGGGTCACCAGCGATCAGCGCTACCTGATGCGCTGCGTCCAGAACCTGGTGGTGAACGCGATCCAGTACACAGAGCGCGGCCGCGTGCTCGTTGGTTGCCGGCTCAGCGGCAATCGGCTGCGGATGGAAGTGTGGGACACCGGTATCGGCATTTCCGAGGAGGACCAGACCCGGATCTTCAACGAGTTCATCCGAGCGGGCGGTGCAGGAAAAGGCACCGGCATGGGACTTGGCCTGTCGATCGTCGACCGGGCCTGCCGGCATCTCGATCATCCCGTCCGGCTGGTGTCGCAGCCCGGCCGTGGTTCCGTCTTCTCGATCGAAGTGCCGCTTGCCGCGCCTGGCCGTGCCAGCGTTTGCGAAAACCCGATGATGGAGCAGATGCTCGACGGCAGCCTCGATCTCATCGTCATGGTCGTGGAGAACGATGCTGACGAGCTTCACGCGATGACGCAGGTGCTGGAAAGCTGGGGAGCGAGCGTCCTGGCGGCGGCCTCGACCGTCGATGCCGCTGCACTGATGCAGGAAATCGGCACAGCGCCCGACATTCTGCTGGTCGATTATCAGCTAGACGATGGCGACAGCGGCATAGAAACCATTCGTACGCTGCGCGCCCTTGCGGGAATCGAAATCCCCGCGATCATCATTTCTGCCAACCGGCAGCGACAATTCCTGCAACTCTGCAACGAAATGTCATTCGCCTTGCTCACCAAGCCGGTGCAACTGGTGCGGCTGCGGGCACTGATCGACTGGAAGACCCGGACGCGTGTGGCGTGACCAAACACAGACAAAGGTCTCCGGTGACTTTGTTACAGGCATTGCTAGGCTCGTCACCGGCGCTACAGCGACCTTAGCGTGTACGACGCGCGGCGCTGCAGAACGGGAGGTCTGCGATGCGTATTCTTCTCCTCTTTGCTCTGTTCCTCCTTGGAACGGGCCATGGGCCGGCCGCGGCTGCCGAAACTTACGAGCTTCTCTTTCGGTCGACGGCACTGAAGGGGCTCGAGGCGGTGCCGGGTAAGAGCGAAGCCGGGCAGGGCACGCTTGTCTATGACAAAGTCATATCCGGTGCTGATGTCGGGCAGGCAGGCGGCAGCTTCGGCATAGACTTGAAGATCAAGCCCGACGACGACAGTGTCGCCATGACGCTCTATCAGGGTACTCGGTCCCGCGCGCTTGGGAATTATCCGGCCTCGGTCGGCAATCCTCTGATCATGTACTTCCTTGAAAGCGTGCTTGTCGACGTTGCCGGTCAATCGGGCGGCAGCCCCTTCTATATGCGCAACCGGATCAAGGAAGCCTTGCTGCGGGATGCGCAAGTCGTGCCCGTATCACTCCGCTACGAAAACCGGGACATCGCCGCGCGCGAGGTGACGATTCGGCCGTTCACGAAGGACAAGGCGCGCGAAAGGATGGGGCGGTTTGCCGAACTGGCGCTCGCCATCACCGTGTCGGAAGACGTTCCCGGCTGGTACTATTCGCTGGTTGCCACCGTGCCGGCGGCTGCTGGCAGGGCAGAGGCGGGTTATATCAACGCGATTACCCTGAAACGGGCAGGGGAGGGCCGACAATGATGCGGGAAGCCCTATCCGCGCTCGCAATTGCAGCAGCTACGGTGCCGGCAAGCGGACAAAGCATTTCGGAGAGCCTGAACGACTATCCGACCGAGGCGCGTGCCGACTATGTGTTCGGATGCATGGCGGTCAATGGCCAAAGCCGGGCGGTGCTGGGCAAATGTGCCTGCTCGATCGATCTGATCGCATCCATCCTGCCCTATGACAAATATGTCCAGGCCGAGACCGTGCTCTCTCTTCAGCAGGCAGGCGGCGAACAGATGGCCATGTTCAAGTCGGCGGCTATGCCGCGCACGATCGTGGCCGATCTGAGGCGCGCCCAGGCAGAGGCGGAGATGTTGTGCTTCTGACCTACAGCGCCGCACGTCTTATCCGACATGCAAACGACGCTGTGGCACTTTGAATTACTGCATATTTCCTTAAATCGGCTGTGCTTTAAGGAAACGCAGAAGGCCACATGCCGACGTGGAGAGGTTTGGCTCAATCCGGCATCTGCTTGAGCAGTATCTTAGCAATGGCATAGGCGCGTTTTTCCAGAAGCACCGGCGTTTCGCAGACATAGGTGAGCGCCTGCGCGCGTTCGCGGTAGATGCGCTCATCCCAGTCGATCTGTTCCTCCAGCTTGTCGATACGGTCGAAATCCGGATCTTTCTCACGCGTAAGTTTAGCCATCTCGACGCGGCCGTCGTCGATCCGCGAGGAGAGCGCGATCTGGCTGCGGGAATAGCGGGCAATCCCGGCAAGCAACCGCTGTCGGGTGTCGGCGATCTTGTCGAATACGGCGAGGAAGATATTGCCGAGCAGTTGACCGTCCACGGGAGCACTCTTCTCGACGAAGGCCCGGACATGGGCCTCAGCCTCTTCAAGCGCAACCCGGCGAAGCGAGACGACTTCGACCAGCTCCTTTGCCGCAGGAGCAAGTGCCATAGGCGCTATCGGCTCCGGCCACATCAGGCTTGCCGAGAGGTTCGCGACCTTGCGCTGGATGCATGGCCAGTCAGGATCGGAAAAGTCCGCGGCGCCTGCAAAGCCGGAAGCTTGCGTCAGGCAAAGTGCCAGACAGAACGCATAACTGGCGGCTCTCATCTGCGATCTCCCCTGTTCGAACGAGCGTCAGTATAGGCTGACCAAGGGAGAAGCCAAAGGTCGCGTTTTACACACTAAGGTCGCAATTGTCTTTGCGCCTTGGCACGTCTGTAATCTGCGTACAAGGCCACACAGGGCCACCCCTACAGAACGCAGTTATCGGAGGCATTGATGCGCACTCGCGCTGCTCTGGCTGTCGAAGCCGGAAAACCCCTTATTGTGAGCGAAGTTGAGCTCGAAGGTCCGCGGGCCGGCGAGGTGCTGGTCGAGGTGAAGGCGACCGGCATCTGCCACACCGATGATTTCACCCTGTCGGGCGCCGATCCGGAAGGACTGTTCCCGGCAATCCTCGGCCACGAGGGCGCCGGCATCGTCGTCGATGTCGGCCCCGGCGTCACCTCGGTGAAGAAGGGCGACCACGTCATCCCGCTCTATACGCCTGAATGCCGATCCTGCCCCTCGTGCCTGTCGCGCAAGACCAATCTCTGCACCGCCATCCGCGCCACCCAAGGCCAGGGCGTCATGCCCGACGGCACCTCGCGCTTTTCGCTCAACGGCGACAAGATCCACCACTACATGGGCTGCTCGACCTTTGCGAACTTCACCGTGTTGCCGGAGATCGCCGTCGCCAAGGTCAATCCGGACGCGCCGTTCGACAAGATCTGCTACATCGGCTGCGGGGTGACCACCGGCATCGGCGCGGTGATCAACACCGCCAAGGTCGAGATGGGCTCGACGGCGATCGTCTTCGGTCTCGGCGGCATCGGCTTGAACGTCATCCAGGGGCTGCGCCTTGCCGGCGCCGACATGATCATCGGCGTCGATTTGAACAATGACAAGAAGCCCTGGGGCGAGAAGTTCGGCATGACTCACTTCGTCAACCCGAAAGAGGTTGGCGACGACCTCGTGCCCTATCTCGTCAACCTGACCAAGCGCGGCGCCGACCAGATCGGCGGCGCCGACTACACCTTCGACTGCACCGGCAACACGAAGGTGATGCGCCAGGCGCTCGAGGCCTCGCATCGCGGCTGGGGCAAGTCGGTGATCATCGGGGTGGCCGGCGCCGGCCAGGAGATTGCCACCCGCCCGTTCCAGCTGGTCACCGGCCGCACCTGGATGGGCACCGCCTTCGGCGGCGCGCGCGGGCGCACCGACGTGCCGAAGATCGTCGACTGGTACATGGAGGGCAAGATCGCGATCGATCCGATGATCACCCACACGTTGCCGCTCGACGACATCAACAAGGGCTTCGAGCTGATGCATTCCGGCGAAAGCATCCGCAGCGTCGTCCTCTATTGAGCGTGAAGATGGAACTCGTAACGCAAAACCAATGTTTCGGCGGGACACAGTCGGTTTACCGGCACGCCTCCGACGTCTGCGGCGTCGAGATGACATTCGGCCTCTACCTGCCGCCGCAGGCGCGGACGTGTCCGGTCCCGCTGCTATGGTATCTCTCCGGGCTGACCTGTACCCATGAGAACGCCATGATCAAGGCGGGCTTGCAGCGGCACGCGGCGGAGCAGGGGCTGGCACTGGTTTTCCCCGACACCTCGCCGCGTGGCGAAGAGGTCGCCGACGACGAAGCCTATGATCTCGGTCAGGGCGCCGGTTTCTACGTCAATGCGACGCAGAAGCCCTGGGCACGGCACTACCGGATGTACGATTACATCGTCACGGAATTGCCCGACCTGCTGCGGGAGCAATTCCCGCTCAACGGTATCAACGGCGTTACCGGGCACTCGATGGGCGGGCATGGCGCGCTGACGATTGCCTTTCGCAATCCCGGGCTGTTCCGCTCGGTCTCCGCCTTTGCACCGATTGTCAATCCGACCCGGTCCGACTGGGGTCGCAAACAGTTCTCGGCCTATCTCGGCGACGACGAGGCCCATTGGGGCATGTACGACGCCTGCCTGCTCCTCAGCGAACTTGGCTGGCAGGGCGATATCCTGATCGATCAGGGCTCGGCAGACCAGTTCCTGGGACAGTTGCAGCCCGAGGCGATGGCCCGGCTGCTGGCGGAGCGGCGCCAGGCCAGCGTCCTCAGGGTGCAGGCGGGATATGACCATAGCTACTACTTCGTGGCGAGCTTCGGCGAAGACCACGTGCGTTGGCATGCAGAGCGGTTGAACACCGCGTAAGGGAGAGGAAGGCATGGCTTTTAGACTTGGTACCGCACTGACCGCAGTCGTCGTATTCGGTGGAGTTTTTGCAGGCTCGGTGGCGCCGGCGGTTGCTCTTGATCCTGCAGCGGGCGACCCGGCGGCGGGCAAGACGGTGTTTCGCAAATGTCAGGCCTGCCATGCGATCGGTCCGGATGCCAAATCGAAGACCGGCCCGTTGCTCACCGGCGTGGTCGACCGCCCGGCCGGCAAAATCGAAGGGTTCTCCTATTCCCCCGCCATGACCAAAGCGGCAGAGGGTGGATTGACCTGGACGCCGGACAAGATCGCTGAGTTCGTCACCAACCCGAAGGCCTTTTTGTCCGGCACGAAGATGACCTTCGCGGGATTGCGCAAGGACCAGGAGCGCGCCGATCTGATCGCCTATTTGGCAACGTTTCCCTAAAGCGCGTCGCATTCAATTGCAGCCGTGCGATGCGGTTTAGGTCTTTGATTTCACGCATGTCGTTGTCCCGAAACCGCAGCGATTTCGGGCGACATGCACCAAAGCGAAGGAGGAGCCGAACCCAAAAGCAGGAGGAAGGTGCCCCGGCCTCGTTGAAGCCGCGGGGATAGTGTCGCAGGCCGATGCCGGGAAGTGAGGAGACCGTGAGGTTTTCCCGGGGCGAGCGGGTTGAATGGCCCTGATCGGCAGCACTCGAGAGGAGGATGAAAATGAAACGACTTCTTACATTGCTTGCCTTCACGACGATAGGCGGCGCGCAGGTCGCTCTCGCCAACTCGGAATTGCAGAAGCTTATAGACGACCCCAATCAATGGGCCATCCAGACCGGCGACTACGCCAACCTGCGCTACTCGAAGCTCGACCAGATCAACAAGGACAATGTCGGGAAACTGCAGGTGGCATGGACCTTCTCGACCGGCGTGCTACGCGGTCACGAAGGTGCGCCGCTCGTCATCGGCGACATCATGTACGTCCATACGCCGTTTCCGAACACGGTCTACGCGCTGGATCTCAAGAAAGACGGTCAGATTCTTTGGAAATACGAGCCGAAACAGGATCCGAACGTCATTCCCGTGATGTGTTGTGACACCGTCAATCGCGGTGTGGCCTATGCGGATAACAAGATCTTCCTGCATCAGGCCGACACGACGGTCGTGGCGCTCGACGCCAAGACCGGCAAAGTCATCTGGAGCGTCAAGAACGGCGATCCTGCCAAGGGCGAGACCAACACCGCCACGGTCATGCCCGTGAAGGACAAAGTGCTCGTCGGCATCTCTGGCGGCGAGTTCGGTGTGCGCGGCTCCGTGACGGCCTATTCGATGGCGGATGGCAAGCTCCTGTGGCGCGGTTACTCCATGGGTCCGGACAGCGATACGCTGATGGATCCCGAAAAGACCACCCACCTGGGCAAGCCCGTCGGTAAGGACTCCGGTCTCACCACCTGGGAAGGCGATCAGTGGAAGATCGGCGGTGGCACGACCTGGGGCTGGTATGCCTATGATCCCGAACTGAACCTGATGTATTACGGATCAGGCAACCCCTCGACCTGGAACCCGACCCAGCGGCCCGGCGACAACCGATGGTCGATGACGATCTGGGCGCGCGATGTCGATACCGGCATGGCCAAATGGGTCTACCAGATGACGCCCCACGACGAATGGGACTATGACGGCGTCAACGAGATGATCCTGACTGACCAGCAGATCGACGGCAGGGATCGCAAGCTGCTGACCCATTTCGACCGAAACGGCTTCAGCTATACGATGGACCGTGTCACCGGCGAACTGCTGGTGGCCGAGAAATTCGATCCCAAGGTCAACTGGGCGAGCGAAGTGGTGATGGACCCGAAGTCCGACCAGTATGGCCGGCCGCAGGTCGTGGCGCAGTTTTCGACCGAGCAGAATGGCGAGGACACCAACTCGACCGGCATCTGCCCGGCGGCGCTCGGATCCAAGGACCAGCAGCCCGCGGCCTATTCGCCGAAAACCGAGCTGTTCTACGTGCCAACCAACCATGTCTGCATGGACTACGAACCGTTCCGGGTAAGCTACACCGCCGGCCAGCCCTATGTCGGGGCGACGCTGTCGATGTATCCGGCGGCAGACAGCCATGGCGGCATGGGTAATTTCATTGCCTGGGACAACAAGGAAGGCAAGATCAAGTGGTCCCTGCCGGAACCCTTCTCCGTCTGGTCGGGCGCTTTGGCAACAGCCGGCGACGTGGTCTTCTACGGAACGCTTGAGGGCTATCTGAAGGCGGTCGATGCCTCCACGGGTAAGGAGCTCTATCGCTTCAAGACGCCTTCCGGGGTGATCGGTAACGTGATGACCTACGCCCGTGACGGCAAGCAGTACGTGGCCGTGCTCTCGGGTGTCGGCGGCTGGGCCGGCATCGGTCTGGCAGCGGGCCTGACGAACCCGAATGAAGGTCTGGGAGCGGTCGGCGGCTATGCGGCCCTCAGCAACTACACTGCGCTCGGCGGCACGCTCACCGTGTTCAAGCTGCCGGAATGAAGCGGCACTTCGCCCAGGGAATGGACGCGGGTAGTGAAACCCGCGTCCATTCGTCCCCCGCCTAAAAGGACGCAAGATGACCAGAACCAGACCCGCTTTACCGTTGATCCTTTCCCTGTTGACGCTTTTTGCCGGTACCGCTGGCGCAGAAGACGCATCGGCGCCAAAGGACAACATCACCGCCGTCCGCAGCGAGAACGGGCGGTATTACACTGCCGACGACGTTCCGACCTTCAATATCGCCAAGGATGGCACGGTCGACTGGATGACCTATTCGGGCTTCCGCCGCTATCACGCCGAATGCCATGTCTGTCATGGCCCGGAGGGCGAGGGTTCGAGCTATGCGCCGGCCTTGAAGAACTCCGCGACAAATTTGGACTACTACGCCTTCGTCGAAGTCGTCACGAACGGGCGCAAGAAGGTGAACGTGGCCGAGAACTCGGTGATGCCCGCCTTCGGCGAGAACGCCAACGTCATGTGTTACCTCGATGACATCTATACCTATCTGAAGGCGCGCGGCTCCGGTGCCCTGCCGCGAGGACGCCCGGCCAAGAAGGAAGCGAAATCGGATGCGATCCGGGATGCTGAAAAATCGTGCCTCGGCAGCAACTAGCCTCGTCGCAGCGGTCAGCGTTCTGGTCCTTGGCGTTGTCCGTGCCGGTCCGGCGGTGGCACAGACGTCGGACCTGGTGTCGAAGACAGCTTTCCGCGTCTGTGCCGATCCGGCCAATCTGCCGATGTCGGATCGCTCGGGTGCAGGGTACGAGAACAAGATTGCCGGACTGATGGCGTCCAAGCTCGGACTGCCATTGGACTATACCTGGTTTCCAATGGCCACCGGCTTCATTCGCAAGACCCTGCAGGCCAATGCCTGCGATGTGGTCATTGGCTACGCCCAGGGCGACGAGCTCGTGCTGAATACCAACCACTACTACACCTCGGCCTATGTTCTGATCGTCCCTTCGAGCGGTCCGCTGTCTGGCGTCACGAAGTTGTCCGATCCACTCCTCAAGGACAAGCGGATCGGCATCATCGCGGGAACCCCGCCAGCGACGCATATGGCGAGGAACGGGCTGTTGCCCAAAGCGAAGCCGTACCATCTGATGGTCGATCGGCGTTACGAGGACCCGGCGGACGAGATGCTTGCCGACCTGAAGTCCGGCGCCATAGATGCAGCCATCCTCTGGGGGCCGATCGGGGCGCCCTTGGTCAAGGCGAGCCATCCTGATCTGAAGATGACGCCGCTTTTGCAGGAGCCGACCCTGCCGAAGCTCTTCTACCGCATCACCATGGGCGTGCGGCAAGGCGAGAAGGTCTGGGAGCGAAAGCTGAACTCCCTGATCCGCCGGAACCAGTCCGAAATCAACACCATTCTCACGGATGCGGGCGTGCCGCTCGTGAACGATATGGGGACAGGGCCGCTCAAGGTGTCACAATGATCGTCCGCAGCTTTCCTGTTCCTGCGGCCTCGACGGCTGCCGGCCTCACGTTTTGAAGACGTGGTTTTTCAGAATGTAACGAAGGCCGCGTAGCCAGCTGTCGTCGGTATTCGAACGAATGTCGACCGCAAGGCCGCGCAGCATCTCGCCGGAGCGGACGTCGCGCAGCACCAGGCTTATCGACAGGATGAGGTTGGATACCTTCCGCACTTCGCCAACCAGCACATAGTCGGCACCGAGCCGGGCGGCCATGCGCACGTCGCAGCCGTAGCAGTTGGCGGGGTTTACCGTGTTGGCGAGATCGGTCGCCAAGCGGTCATTGGAGAGGATGACGAAACCTTCCGCCACGAACCGGTCGCGCGCGGCCCCCTCCAACAGCTCGAGGCGCGCCGTTTCGTCGGCGCGCACACCGTTGTAGGCACCCTCCGTCGACAGATCGATGAAGGTCATACCGAGAAACGCCACCTTGGCAGCCGGCATCAATGGCTTGTCCAGCCCGGCCATGGCGAATGTGGGCCACAAGGCCAGGATGAGCGCTATCACGACGCGTTGCATGGCTCAGCCCAGCACAGGCATTTTGCTAAACTACGCTCCTTAAGTATCGGTTCTGCAACAAAAACTGCGCTGTTAATCTCCTCCTCAAAGGGATTGTCAGGAAGATTGGGAGGTCGTTCCGGTAATGTCCGATCCACGGCTTGCGCTTGCCGTTTTTTGTGCAGCGATGCTTGTTGCGCTCCCTTTGCGGGCAATGGAGGTGAAGGCTGCCGTGCTCAGGATCGATCGCGTGGTCGGCCCGCCGATTTCGCGGCTCGACGCGCCGCCTGCCGATCTGGGTTTTGCCGGCGCCATGCTGGGCAACGAGGACAATCGGACGACCGGCGCCTTCACGGACACGGACTACACGCTGAGAACGCAGGCGGTTGCACCAGATAAGGCGGCGGCAGCACTGGATACACTGAAAGCCGAAGGCTTCGGCTTGATCACGGTGATCGCCGAAGGCGACATCCTGAAGGCGCTGTCAGACCGGGCAGGGGCCGAGGTGCTGCTTTTGAATGCAGGCGCTCGTGACGAGACGCTGCGCGACGTAGACTGCCGCGCCAACGTGCTGCATGTTTCGCCGAGCCGCTCCATGCTCAGCGATAGCGTTATCCAGTTCCTCATGTGGAAGAAATGGCCGCGTATCCTGTTGATCCGCGGCTCGCATCCGGAAGACACGCTTCTGGCAGAAAACTATCGCAAATCGGCCGCCAAGTTCGGCGCCACGATCGTCGAGGAGCGCGAGTTCGTCGATACGGGCGGCGCCCGGCGCACGGATACCGGCCATGTCATGGTGCAAAAGCAGATCCCCGTATTTACCCAGGACGCCGAGGATTACGACGTGATCATTGCGGCCGACGAGGCCGGTGTCTTCGCACCCTACTTGCCATATCACTCTTGGGATCCGAGGCCTGTGGCAGGATCCGCGGGCCTTCGCCCGGTGTCTTGGCATGCCGCCCAGGAAGCCTGGGGCGCGACGCAGTTCCAGCGCCGTTTCGAAAAACTGACCGGCCGCGGCATGCGCGAGGAAGACTATCAGACCTGGCTTGCCATGCGCGTGATCGGCGAGGCCGTGATGCAGTCCGGCAAGACCGATCCGGCGTCCGTGCGGGCCTACGCCCTTTCGGCGGATTTCGAACTGGCTGCGTTCAAGGGCCAGAAGCTGACCTTCCGTCCCTGGAACGGGCAACTGCGCCAGCCGATCCTTTTGACCGACGGCCGAGTAACGGTGTCCGTTTCGCCGCAGGACGGTTACCTGCACCAGAATTCACCGCTCGACACGCTGGGTATCGATGCACCCGAAACCGCCTGTCACGTCTTCGGAGGATAGAATGCTGAGATCCGCAGTGGCGCTTCTGTCAGCCGTTCTGATGTTTGCTGGTCCCGCTGAGGCCAACAAGGTCTTCGTGACCAATGAACGCAGCAATAACGTGACCGTGCTCGATAGCCAAAGCTGGGAGGTGATCGCCACTTTTCCGGCCGGCAACAGGCCGCGCGGCATCACAATCAGTCCGGATGGCAAGGAGCTCTACGTCTGTGCTTCGGACGACGATACCGTCCGGGTGTTCGATCCCGAAACCTACAAGGAACTGCATACGCTGCCGTCAGGCCCCGATCCGGAACTTTTCGCGCTCGATCCCTCAGGCAATCCGCTCTACGTCGCCAACGAGGACGACAATCTGGTGACCGTCGTGGACGTCAAGACGCGCCAGGTGCTGGCCGAAATACCCGTCGGCGTGGAACCGGAAGGCGTTGCGGTCAGCCCGGATGCAAAGACCATCATCAACACCTCCGAGACGACCAATATGGCGCATTTCATCAACGCCTCCACCTACGAGATCGTGCACAACGTACGAGTGGACCAGCGTCCGCGCTATGCAGAATTCACGGCCGACGGCAAGAAACTCTATGTCAGCTCCGAAATCGGCGGCACCGTTTCGGTGATCGACCTTACGGCGTCCGAGCCGGCGATCGCCAAGAAGATTGGCTTTGCCGTACCGGGCATTCTCCCGGAATGGTTGCAGCCTGTAGGCGTCAAGGCGACCAAGGACGGCTCCCGCGTATTCGTGGCGCTTGGCCCGGCTAACCGGGTCGCGGTCATCGACGCCGCGAAGGACGAAGTTCTCGATTACCTGCTTGTCGGGCAACGCGTCTGGCAGATGGCATTCACCCCGGACGAGGAGTTCCTGATCACCACGAACGGCAATTCCAACGACGTCAGCGTCATCGATGTCAAGGAGGAAACGGTGATCCGCTCGGTTCAAGTCGGCGAGCAGCCCTGGGGGGTCGTAGTCGCCCCGAATTGAGCGGGTGCAATGCCGAAAGACATATTGGGAGGATTTTCATCGTGCGTAGATTGATTTTCGTCGCGCTGACCGGGCTCGGTCTGGCCACCCCGGGCATTGCTGCGCCGCTTTGTGGCGAGTTCGGCTTTGCCGGATTGCTCGCCAAATGCAACCGGGGCGAGCCTATCGAGATCACGCTCAGTGCCGGCAAGCCGCTGGGCAAGGGGCCCGTTACGCTGCAGTCCGGCGCCTACTACGAAATGCGCATCACCGCGGACGGGTCGGCAGAACTGGCACTCACCGGCGCGCCGTTCTTTCGTGCGATCTGGATGAACGAGATCGTCATCAACGGCATAGAAGTGCGCCCCATGGCGGTCGACAGCCTCGAATTCGACGAGGCAGGCACGGCGACGCTGTCGTTTATCGCTGTAAAGCCGGGCAGCTACGAGATGAAAATTCCGGACATCACAGGCGACAGCCAGAAGGTGCTGATTTCCATTCAGTGAGCCGGCTGCACAAGCTTAAGCTCGACGATGCATGCTGCACCAACGTCCAATACCTTATGGGACCTCAGTGCTGTAAGTCCATTGGAGCCGGTAACGCAAAAGCGAAGGCGGCAGGGGAGGAAAAGCAATGAAGGTTTTGAAACGCTTTCTGGCGGCGTGTCTTTTCGCGCTCGCGCCGGCGGCTGCCGTGGCCGAGGAGCTGCCGCAATTGCGCGCAGCCATGCTCGCCTCGGGCACCGTCAACTGGGAGATTTCCACCATCAAGACCCACGAGCTCGACCGCACGAACGGCTTCGAGCTCAAGGTCCAGGACTATGCGGACAACGGGGCGACGCGCGTCGCCTTCGAAGGCGGCGAGGCCGACACCGTAGTGGCCGACTGGATTTGGGTTGCCAACCAGCGTGCCAGCGGCAAGGATTATGTTTTTATCCCCTATTCGCGGGCGGTCGGCGGGCTGGTGGTCAAGGACGACAGCGGCATCGAGGCGCTGCCGGAGCTTGCCGGCAAGAAGATCGGCATTGCCGGCGGACCGCTTGACAAGAGCTGGCTGATCCTGCGGGCCTATGCCAAGCAGCAACATGGCATGGATCTCGCCGCAGAAACCGAGCAGGTGTTCGGAGCGCCGCCGCTGATCTTCAAGTCAGCCCTTTCCGGCGAGACGGCGGGTGCGATCAATTTCTGGCACTTTCTCGCGAAGATGCAGACAAAGGGCATGCGCGAGCTGATCTCCGTCTCCGATGCCGCAGCGGCGCTCAAGCTTGACCCGGACACGCCGCTTCTCGGCTATGTGTTGAAGGGCGAGTATGCCGCGGCCCATCCAGACATCGTGAAGGGTCTCTATACGGCATCGCGCACGGCCAAGGATCTTCTACGCGATGATGACGAGGTGTGGGAGGGTTTGCGAGACCAGATGAATGCTGGAAACGACTCGGAATTCATTGCGCTGCGCGACGGCTATCGCGCCGGAATCCCGAGCGGCAAGCCGATCGACGAGGCCGCCGCCGACCGGTTCTTGCGGCTGATGGCGAATCTCGGCGGAGCGGAGCTCGTAGGCAAGGCGACAAGCCTGCCCAGCGGGTTGTTCCTGCGCCTTGAGTAAGACGCTGCAACGCCCTGCGCTGGTGCGCGCATCTTCACCAGGGCTCCTTCTGCTGCTCTGGATCGTGGCGGCTAAACTGACGGCGGACGCGTCCGTCCTGCCTCAGCCTTGGGCGCTGTTGGCGCCTTTTGCCGAAGCCGCTGCTTCCGGGGTTTTGCCCTATCACCTGGGCATGACGCTGTGGCGTGTGGTTTGCGCCTTCGTGCCGGCTATGGCCATCGGCGCGGCGCTCGGCTTTCTGATGGGGCGCATTCCCGCGGTCGACCAATGGCTCGATCCGTGGCTTGTGGTGTTCCTCAATCTGCCGGCCCTCGTGCTCATCGTGCTGTGCTATCTCTGGATCGGGCTCAACGAGACCGCTGCAATCATTGCCGTGGTGCTCAACAAGATTCCGAACGTCGCCACGATCCTGCGCGAGGGGGCACGGGCGCTCGACTCGAATCTTGACGCGATGGCCAAGGTCTACCGCATGCGGCCGCTGGCAAGGCTGCGCCATGTGGTCATGCCGCAACTTGCGCCTTTCATCGCCGGCGCCGCTCGCTCCGGCATTGCGGTGATATGGAAGATCGTGCTGGTGGTCGAGTTTCTCGGCCGCTCCAGTGGCATCGGTTTCCAGATCCATTTCTATTTCCAGCTTTTCGATGTGGCCATGGTGCTGGTCTACGCGCTTTCCTTCATCGGCGTGATGCTGCTGGTCGAGGCGCTGCTCCTGCAGCCGTCCGAACGCCGGATCCGGCGCTGGAGGACGGTATGATCAAGGTCGATATCCGACGAAAGGCATTCGGCGGGGAGGAGATCCTGCGCGACATCCGTTTCACGATGGACGCCAGCGAGACAATCGCCATTCTCGGCGCGTCGGGGATAGGCAAGTCGACACTGCTGAGGCTGATCGCCGGCATCGATCCGGCTTTCGAGGGCGAGATCATCCGCCCCGACAAGATCGGCATGGTGTTTCAGGAGCCCGTTCTCCTTCCGTGGCGCAGCGCCGTTGAGAACCTGACCTTGGTGCATCCGCAACTCGGGACGGAAGCGGCGCTTTCGGCACTGGAGCGGGTGGGCATCGTCGACAAGGCGCGGCTCTTTCCCGGCCAGCTTTCGCTCGGCCAGCAGCGGCGGCTGGCGCTGGCGCGCGCCTTTGCCGGCCGGCCCGACCTTCTCGTGATGGACGAGCCTTATGTGTCTCTCGATCCGAGAACCGCCGAGGAAATGTTGGCCTTGACCGAGGCGTTGATCGCCGAAACCGGTCCTGCCGTCATTCTCGTGACCCATTCGGAGAGCGAGGCGCAGCGGCTGGCCCGGCGGTGCCTGCGCCTTGCCGGGAGACCGGCGACGATTGCGAGCGACTTGGCAACAACATCGACGTTGCTCTCCAGGGGGATGCATCAGGACAGGGCTTGAGATGAGCCATGTCAGCGATAGCTACGGATCGCACAAGACTCTCGACGAAGCCAGTTTCCAGGAGGTCGACGCCGAAAACCGACACTTTCCGCTATATTGCCGCCGACGGCATTTGCCTCGATCCTGCTTTCTCGGGAAGGACCTGAAGACGTTCAAGAGAGAGGAGGAACAAATGCTTAAGCTACATCCGTCGATCGACAACGGCTTTCCGCCGGCCAGTCCGGACTTTCAGGGCGGCACGCTGAAATGCAAATGCGCTACCAATCCGGTGACCGTTGAAATCGGCGCGCAGACGGCGCACAACCATGCCTGCGGCTGCACCAAGTGTTGGAAGCCGAACGGCGCGATCTTCGCACAGATCGCCGTCGTCAGTCGCGACAAGGTGAATGTCGCCTCAGGTTCGGAAAAGCTGCAGGTCGTCGATCCAAGCGCAACGATCCAGCGTTACGCCTGCAAGGATTGCGGCACGCACATGTATGGCCGGATCGAGAACACCAAGCATCCCTTCTACGGCCTCGATTTCGTTCACACCGAGCTCAGCGACGAGACGGGCTGGTCGCCGCCGCAGTTCGCAGCCTTCGTTTCCTCGGTCATCGAAAGCGGCGTCAACCCCGACAGGATGCCAGAAATACGCGCACGCCTGACGGAACTTGGCCTGCAGCCCTACGACTGCTTGTCCCCGGCGCTGATGGACGCAATCGCGACACATATCGCCAAACAGTCCGGCGCCCTGCCGGCCTGACAAGAGAGCCCAACGCCTCCTCCCTCGGACCCCGCCCGTTTGCCTCCTCCAGGAAGCTCTCCCACGGGTGGGGTCTGAGGCGTTTTGTGCCTTCGGAGTCGATGCGCGGCGAAGATCGGGAAAGCGCTCGTTGTCGGGGTACCCCGCCCAGAGGAACCAATGGAACAGCTATTCAGACCTGATACGGCGAAACTTTCCATTTGATGGAGCAGCCGATCGAGGGCTGCTGTTCCGCCGGTCCTTTGCCGAACAGCGCGACCATGACCATTGCCTCGTAAAGATCGCGCCTCAGATCGGCGGGGCCGATCTCCTTGCGCGAAGCGTCCAGTCGGCCGCGATATTGCAGCTTCATATCCTTGTTGAAGCCGAAGAAGTCCGGCGTGCAGAAGGCGCCGTAGGCTTTGGCGACGGATTGGTCCTCGTCGTAGAGATAGGGGAAGGGCAGGGCGTTTTGCGAAGCGAAGCGCTTCATGTTGTCGAACGAGTCCTCCGGATAAGTATCGGCGTCATTGGCGCTGATCGCCACGAAGCCGACACCGTGAGTCCTGAGGCCGACCGCGTCCCGAACGATCCGCGCGATGACCGCTTTCACATAGGGGCAGTGATTGCAGATGAAGGCAACGACCAGCCCCTTCGGGCCGGCCTGATCGAATATCGAGTGGGTGGCGCCATCGACGCCGGGAAGCCTGGCGTCGACCGCCGGCCAGCCGAATTCACAGACGGGAGGGGTAGCGGCCATGGTTCACGCCGCTTTTTTCATGGCGCCATCGGAAGCCGCGCGGATGGCCGCGATGCTTTTCGCGTAGGCCTCGCTGCCGCCCTTGAACACGGCGGAGCCGGCGACGAGCACGTCCGCACCGGCCGCGGCCACGAGCGGCGCCGTTTCCGGCGTCACGCCGCCGTCGATCTCGATGTGGATCGGACGGCTGCCGATCATGGACTTCACGCGCCGCACCTTTTCGACGACGGATGGAATAAAGGCCTGGCCGCCGAAGCCCGGATTGACCGTCATCAGCAGTATGAGGTCCAGCCGATCCAGTACATATTCGATGACGTTCTCCCGCGTCGAGGGATTGAGCGACACGCCGGCCTTGCAGCCGAGGTCGCGGATCGCCTGCAATGACCTGTCGAGGTGAGTGGTTGCTTCGGCATGCACGGTGATAATGTCGCAGCCGGCATCGGCGAAGGCACCGAGAAACGAGTCGACCGGTGCGATCATCAAGTGACAGTCGAACACTTTTTCCGTTCGGTTCCGGATCGCTTTGATAACTGGTGGCCCGAAGGTGATGTTTGGCACGAAATGGCCGTCCATTACATCAAGGTGGATCCAGTCGGCACCCGCCCGGCAGACGGTCTCGACCTCTTCGCCGAGCCTCGAGAAATCGGCCGACAGAACAGAGGGGGCTATGATGGTCTTCTCGCTCATGACGATATCTCCGGATGATTGGGTTCACCCATGCTGAACACGCGGCTTGCGGAAATGTCCCGATCCGTGATGGTCGACAGTTGTTCGGCGTCGACGGGCCCGGCGCTTTCCTCGAACAGGCGGTTCGCCTGCCGCAGCCGGGCCCGGTCGAGCGCGTTGCGGATCGAGCGCGCATTGGCGAAATGCGGCTGGCGCCGGCGCCGCGCGATGTAATTGCTCATCATAGCAGTTGCCTTGGCGTCAAAGCGATAGCCCTGACGGCTCAGCATCCCTTCGGCGATCGACAGGAGCTCCCCGTCGTCGTAGTCGGGAAAATCGATATGGTGGGCAATGCGCGAGCGGAAGCCCGGGTTGCTCTCGAAAAACCGGTCCATGCGGTCGGCGTATCCGGCGAGAATGACCACCAGGTCGTCGCGGTTGTTCTCCATCACCTGCAGCAAAATCTCGATCGCTTCCTGGCCGTAATCGCGCTCGTTGTCCGGCCGGTAGAGGTAATAGGCCTCGTCGATGAACAGCACGCCGCCCATTGCCTTCTTCAGGATCTCCTTGGTCTTGGGCGCGGTGTGACCGATATATTGCCCGACCAGATCGTCGCGCGTCACCGACACCAGATGCCCCTTGCGGATATAGCCGAGCCTGTGCAGCAGATTGGCCATGCGCAAGGCCACCGTCGTCTTGCCGGTACCGGGATTGCCGGTGAAGCTCATGTGCAGCGACGGCGCTTCGTGGGAGAGGCCCATGGCACGGCGGGCCCGTTCAACGAGCAGCAGGGCGGCTGTCTCACGGATCCGCCGCTTCACGGGCTTCAGGCCGACGAGCTCTCTGTCCAGTTCATCGAGCACCTCGGCGACGCCGGAGGCCCTGTATTCCGCGGCGAGATCGACCAACGTCGGCAGGCTTTCGGGGCTTAATTGGGCTTCCGGCATCGCCATCTTGTCTGCTCCTCCTACCGCTGCGTTTCCCAAGCATAGCGCTGGTTGCGACCGCGGCTTTCCGTCCGGCTCATCTGCAGTTTAGGCTCGTTGTCGGGCCGGTTGACGATGAAGGACATCGTCACCGTCTCGAGGCCGCGGCTGGAATCGAAGGCATTCAGGCGGATGTAATCCTGCGGATGGGCCTTGCGGCAATCCTCCAACTCCATCATGACGCCCTTGGCATCCCTGAGGTCGAACATCGGGTTGCCCCACATTTCCCAATAGGTGTTGCGGGGATGCGGGTCGTCGGTGTGCTCGACGCCGATCGCCCATTCCTTACGGAGACAATACTCCACCTGTGCCGTTATCTGTTCGTCCGTCAGGTCCGGCAGGAACGAGAAGCATCCTTGGGTGATACGCATGTCGTTTCTCCTTCTCTTATGCCGCTAGGCGACGCTTACGCTCGGCACGAAATCCGAGGTGTCCGTCGGCGTATAGTTGAAGCTGATGTTGCCCCAGGTCTCGAGGGCCGCTTCGAGCGGCTTGCACCACTTGGCTGCCGCCCTGAGGATCTCAGGACCTTCATGGGCGATATCACGGCCTTCATTGCGGGCGAGCACCATGGCCTCCAGTGCGACCCGATTGGCGGTGGCGCCTGCCTGGATGCCCATCGGATGGCCGATGGTGCCGCCGCCGAACTGCAGTACGACATCGTCGCCGAAAAGATCGAGCAACTGGTGCATCTGGCCGGCGTGGATGCCGCCGGATGCCACCGGCATGACTTTCTTGATGTCGGCCCAGTCCTGCTCGACGAAGAGGCCCCGCGGAAGGTCGACCTCATTCTTCATTTCCCGGCAGACATTGTAGTAGCCTTGCACGGTCAAGGGATCTCCCTCGAGCTTGCCGACGGCAGTGCCCGCATGCAAGTGGTCGACGCCGGCGAGCCGCAGCCATTTGGCGATGACACGGAAAGAAATGCCGTGGTTCTTCTGCCGTGTGTAGGTGCCGTGACCGGCCCGGTGCATGTGCAGGATCATGTCGTTCTGCCGGCACCATTCCGAGATCGACTGGATTGCCGTCCAGCCGATGATGAGATCGACCATGACGATGACCGAGCCGAGTTCCTTGGCGAATTCGGCGCGGCGGTACATCTCCTCCATCGTGCCGGCGGTGATGTTGAGATAGTGCCCCTTGACCTCGCCCGTGACGGCGGAGGCGTGGTTGACCGCCTCCATGCAATAGAGATAGCGGTCGCGCCAATGCATGAAGGGCTGTGAATTGATGTTCTCGTCGTCCTTCATGAAATCGAGACCGCCTTTCAGGCCCTCGTACACGACCCGGCCATAGTTCTTGCCGGACAGTCCGAGCTTCGGCTTGGTGGTGGCGCCAAGCAGCGGCTTGCCGAACTTGTCGAGCCGTTCGCGTTCCACGACGATCCCGGTCGGCGGACCCTTGAAGGTCTTCACATAGGCGACGGGTAGACGCATGTCCTCGAGTCTTGCCGCCTTCAGCGGCTTGAACGAGAAGACGTTGCCGATGATCGACGCCGTCAAGTTGGCGATCGATCCTTCCTCGAAGAGGATGAGGTCATAGGCGACATAGCAGAAATACTGCCCCGGCGTTCCCGGCACCGGATCGACCCGGTAGGCCTTGGCGCGGTATTGCTCGCAGGCGGTCAGGCGATCGGTCCAGACGACGGTCCAGGTTGCCGTCGAGCTTTCGCCGGCAACCGCGGCGGCCGCCTCGATCGGATCGACACCCTCCTGTGGCGTAATCCGGAAAAGCGCGATCAGGTCGGTATCCTTCGGCTCGTAGTCGCCGTTCCAGTAGCCCATCTGCGCGTATTTGAGCACGCCGGCCTTGTAGCGTTCCTTGCCCTTGATCTCCGTCTTTGCATCGGCGTTCATGACAAAGTCCTTTCCTCTGATGGATTGTGTTAGGCAGCTTCAGACCGCGCCGCATGAGGTTTGAGCGAGCCGCTCGCGTAGCGCCGGGCCATCTCCGCGATCGGCACGACCTTGATGCGGGATGCGTTGCCGGCGGTTCCGAAGGCCTCGAAACGGGCCTTGCAGACCGCGGACATGGCGTCCATGGCGGGCTTCAGGAACTTGCGAGGATCGAATTCGCTGCGGCTCGTGTCGGCCACGCGGCGAAAGGCGGCGGTCGCTGCCAGGCGCAGATCCGTGTCGATATTGACCTTGCGCACGCCGAAGCGGATTCCCCGCACGATCTCCTCGACCGGCACGCCGTAAGTCTCCCGCATTTGCCCGCCGTGGGCATTGAAGACATCCTGCCATTCCTGCGGCACCGAGGAGGAGCCGTGCATGACGATATGGGTGTCCGGCAGCCGGTGATGGATCTTCTCGATCACGTCCATGGCAAGCACTTCGCCGGTCGGCTTGCGGCTGAACTTGTAGGCGCCGTGCGAGGTGCCGATGGCGACCGCCAGTGCATCGACTTCAGTTTCGGCGACGAAGCGGGCGGCCTCATCCGGATCGGTCAAGAGTTGCGAACGATCGAGCGCGCCTTCGAAACCGTGGCCGTCCTCGGCTTCGCCATGGCCGGTTTCGAGAGAGCCGAGGCAGCCGAGTTCGCCCTCTACCGAAGCGCCGACCATATGGGCGAGGCGGCTTACCTCGGCAGTGATCGCGACGTTATAGGCGTAGTCGGCGGGGGTCTTCGCATCCTCCTTCAACGAACCGTCCATCATCACCGAGGTGAAGCCATGCTGGATCGCCGTGAGGCAGGTTGCGACATTGTTGCCATGGTCCTGGTGGATGCAGAGCGGGATGTCGGGATACATCTCTTCGAGCGCTTCCATCATCTTGGCGAGCATGATGTCGTTGGCATAGGAGCGTGCGCCGCGCGAGGCCTGGAGGATGACAGGCGCGTCGCAGGCGCGCGCGGCTTCCATGATCGCGAGCCCCTGTTCCATGTTGTTGATGTTGAAAGCCGGTACGCCATAAGTGTGTTCGGCGGCATGATCGAGCAATTGGCGGAGCGTGATGCGGGCCATGGTCAGACCTCCCTGGAAGATGTGATGACGTCTTTGCCGGCCCGCGAGTCCGTTCGGGCGCCCATGGGGGGCGCCTCCCGGAAGTCCTTGCGAACAAGCCTCAAAGCGTCGGCGATGATGTGGTCGGCGGTGATGCCGAAATGGCGATAGAGGTCTCCAGCGGGCGCGGAGGCACCGAAGCCGAGCATGCCGACGAAGGCACCGTCCGGCCCCATCCAGCGATCCCAGCCGAGCCGGCCCGCCGCTTCGATGGCAATGCGCGGGGCATCTCCGAGCACCTGCCTTTGATAGGATGCATCCTGGACTTCGAATTTCTCCCAGCACGGCATGGAGACCACCGCCGCTTCGATACCCTCCTCGGCCTGCAAGCGTTCCGCGGCGGCCATGGCGATCTCGACCTCGGACCCGGTGGCAAGCAGCGTGATGTCGCGCGGCCCGCGCGCTTCCTTGAGGACATAGGCCCCGCGCGCTGACAAATTCTCGTCCGCGTCCGTCTGACGCAGCATTGGCAGAGCCTGCCGCGAAAGGGCGAGGGCGCTTGGGGTCTTCTTCTCGCCCAGCGCGATCTCCCAGCATTCGGCGGTCTCGATGATGTCAGCGGGGCGGAAGACATTGAGGTTAGGCGTGGCGCGCAGCATCGCCAGATGCTCGACCGGCTGGTGGGTCGGCCCGTCTTCGCCGAGCCCGATGGAGTCATGAGTCAGCACATAGATGACGGGGAGACCCATCAGTGCCGAGAGACGGATCGCGCCGCGCGCATAGTCGGAAAACGCGAGGAACGTGCCGCCATAGGGGATGAAACCGCCATGCAGGGCGATGCCGTTCATGGCGGCCGCCATGCCGTGCTCACGGATACCGTAGTGCAGGTAGCGGCCCTTGAAATTGCCAGGAACAATGGGTTGAGTCTGCGAGGTCATCGTCAGGTTCGACCCGGTGAGATCGGCGGAGCCGCCGACCGTCAAGGCCGTCGCGCCATTGATGATCTCCAGCGTCATCTGCGAGGCCTGGCGTGTGGCGACCTTGGAGTCCCTCTTGCGATGCGTGGCTCGGAATTTTGCCAGTAGATCCGTGACACCCGCGTCCAATTCTCGGGCGACGGTCTTTTCGTAACGCTTTTTCGAGCGGGAAGTGTCCAGTCGGATTTCCCATGCCTCGCGGGACACCCGACCTCTGACCGCCACCCTTTGCCAGGCGGACTTGATCTCTGGTGGCACGAAGAAGGGTGGGTGTGGCCAGGCGAGTTTCTCGCGTGTCGCGGAGATTTCCTTGTCGCCGAGTGCCGCCCCATGGGTCTTGTGCGAGCCTTCCATGCTTGCTGCGCCCTTGCCAATCCGGGTGCGGCAGGCAATCAGCGACGGCTTGCGGGTCCGGTGCGCCCGCTGGATCGCCTTCGCCACGGCCTCGTGGTCGTGGCCGTCGACGCGTTGCGCATCCCAGCCGGCCGCGCGGAAGCGCGCAAGCTGGTTCATGGAGGTGGAGAGCTCCGTCGAACCGTCGATCGATATCCGGTTGTCGTCCCAGAGCACGATGAGCTTGCGCAGCTTCAGGTGTCCGGCAAGGTCGATCGCCTCGTGGCTGATACCCTCCTGCAGGCAGCCGTCGCCGGCAACCACATAGGTGAAGTGGTTGCAGAGCGAACTCGAGAAGCGAGCGGCCATCATCTGTTCGGCAATCGCCATGCCGACGGCCGTGGCAATTCCCTGGCCGAGCGGGCCGGTGGTGGTTTCGATCCCGAGGGCATGGCCGTATTCGGGATGGCCGGCCGTTTTCGAGCCGAGCTGGCGGAAGGCTGAGAGTTCGGCCATCGGCATGTCGGCAAAGCCGATGAGGTGATGGATGGCATAGAGCAACATCGACCCATGACCGGCCGAAAGCACGAAACGATCGCGATCCGGCCAGTCGGGCAGGGAGGGGTCAATCTTGATGAAACGGTTGAAGAGGACGGTCACCACGTCGGCCATGCCCATCGGCATCCCGGGATGGCCGGAATTGGCCTTTTGCACGGCATCCATGGCAAGAAACCGGATGGCATCGGCCATGTTGCGCTCCGATGCGGCGGCTCGGGTTTCGATCTGCTGCGAAACATTCATGATGTCCTCCTCACGACATGCGGTGTTTGCGCTCGAGCAGTTTGTGGATGAGCGGCGTGAAAATCAGCTGCATGGCGAGGTCGAGCTTGTCGCCCGGCACCACAATGGAATTGGCGCGTGACATGAAGCTGTTGTGGAGCATCGAGAGCAGGTAGGGGAAATCGATGCTCTGCGGTTTGGCGAAGCGGATGACCAGGATGGATTCGGCGTGCGTCGGTATCCAGCGGGCGATGAAGGGGTTGGACGTGTCGACGATCGGCACACGCTGGAAATTGATATCGGTGAGCGAAAACTGCGGGCAGATATAGTGCACATAGTCGGGCATGCGCCGCAGGATCGTGTCGGTCACGGCCTCGGTGGAGTACCCGCGCGTCGCCTTGTCGCGATGGATCTTCTGAATCCATTCGAGGTTGATCACCGGAACGACGCCGATCTTCAGGTCGCAATGCTGGGCGAGATTGACGGTGTCCGTGACCGCACAGCCATGCAATCCTTCGTAGAACAGGAGATCGCTGTCGCCAAACTCTTCCCAGTTCGTGAATGTACCGGGTTCCGCCCCGTATTTCGCAGCCTCGGCGTCGTCATGCACGTAGTGGCGGGTGCGCCCGACGCCGCGCCTGCCATATTCGGCAAAGACGCTCTCCAGGATTTCCAGTTCATTCGCCTCGGCGGAGAAATGGGTGAAATCGACACCTCGCGCTTTCTCTTCCGCTATCTTGCGGCGCATCGTTTCCCGGTCGTAGCGGTGGAAAGCATCACCTTCGATGAAGGACGCCGAGACGTTCTCGCGCTTGAAGATCTTCTCGAAGGTGTCCTTCACGGTCGTGGTGCCGGCGCCGGAGGAGCCCGTGATCGATATGATTGGATATCTGGCTGACATGCTGCTCTCCTCAGGCGCGAAACAGACCGCGCTTGCCGAAAAGCGGAGCGCGTTCGCCAATCATGTTCGGGTCGACGTGATAGCGGGCGACGCGCGCCACCTCGCGGCGCGAGCCGAAAGCCAGCGGAACGCGCTGGTGCAGGTTTTCCGGAACGAGATCGAGAATGCGCGTGATGGAGTTTGTGGCCGCGCCGCCGGCGTTCTCGATGATGAACGCGATCGGATTGGCCTCGTAGACCAGCCGCAGCCGACCCTGGTGATAGCCTTTTCGGCCGTCGGCGGGATACAGGAAAATCCCACCACGGACCAGGATCCGATAGGTCTCGGCGACCAGCGAGGCGATCCACCGCATGTTGAAGTCCCGCTCGCGCGGCCCCTCCGAGCCTGCCAGGCAATCGTCGACATAGAGCCGGATCGCTTCTTCCCAGTGTCGATAGTTCGCCATGTTGATGGCGAATTCGCTGGTGCGCTCTGGGATGCTGACCGACTTGTAGGCCTCCACGAAGCATCCGAGCCGGTTGGAGAAGATGAAAATTTCCGTGCCCTTACCAAGCGACAGTACGAGCGTGGTTTGTGCTCCGTAGACGAAGAAGCCGGCCGCCAGTTGCTGGTTTCCGGGCTGCAGAAAGGACTGTGTGGGGTCCAGATCAGGTCCCTTGACAGCGGGCAGAACCGAGAAGACCGTTCCGATGGAGACGTTGTTGTCGATGTTCGACGAGCCGTCGAGCGGATCGATGGCAACCGCAAGGTGCGCCGTCGGATCGAGCGGGACAGGCTTTTCCAGTTCTTCCGAGGCGTAGTAGGCGACCGGTGCCCCTTGCAGGCACGAGAGGAAGAGCTCGTTGCACAGGACGTCCAGATTCTTCTGCAGGTCGCCGTCGGCGTTGCTGCCGCCGCGGGTGCTGTTGAAAGCGGTGTCGAGCGCCCCCTGATTGATGATTTTACGGACCACGAGGGCGGCCGTTGTCAGCCTCTGGATCACTGCAGCCACGTCCGGCGCCAGATCGTCGCCATTGGCCGTACGTGAGGCGAGATATGCCTCGAGAGTTGCGCCTGACATGATGTCTCCTCCCAGATGTCCAGGGGAAGGATGACGCAAAGGGATGGTTTGTAAAATTTATTCGATTGACTGTAGAAGTTAGATTTACTTACTCTGCTATCCCATGCGCAACGTGACCCTTCGCCAACTCCGCACCGTCGAGGCCATTTGCAGGCTGGGGAAGATCAACCTCGCCGCCGAGGCCTTGCGCGTGACCGGACCAGCGCTCACCTTGCAGATCCAGCAACTGGAACGGGACGCCGGCGTCCCGTTGTTCGACAGAACGCGCAACGGCATGGTTCCGACAGCTTACGGTCTTGCTTTCCTGGAGGCTGCGCGGGCGGTTGAAGACAGCCTCGTCGGGCTCGAGGATTCGATCAGTGCCATCAAGGGGCTCAGAACCGGGCGATTGCGCCTCGGTGTCGTCTCGACCGGAAAGTACTTCGCGCCGCAGCTGATTGCCGCCTTCCGCGATCAGACTCCGGGCATCGAGATCAATCTCTTCATCGGCAATCGCGCCGAGATCATCACCAAACTGAGGGATCACGAAATCGACATCGCCCTTATGGGGCGGCCGCCGCGCGACGTCGAGGTGCGCGCGCAGGTGTTCGGCGACCATCCGCTGGTATTCATCGCCTCCGCCGGTCATGCGCTCGCAGGCGTCTTGGAAATTTCGCGGGAGCGGATTGCCCAGGAGCAGTTCCTGGTACGCGAGAAGGGTTCGGGGACCCGCATCTCGCTTGAGATCTTCCTGAGCGGCAC
The DNA here is from genome assembly GCF_020193655.1 of Ensifer sp. IC3342. GTDB lineage: Bacteria > Pseudomonadota > Alphaproteobacteria > Rhizobiales > Rhizobiaceae > Sinorhizobium. The sequence continues at coordinate 115,929 of NZ_JADYVE010000010.1, read as the reverse complement.
GCCGCATAAGCTGGAGGAACTCGGCACTGAGATCGCCTCCAACGAAACGATCAAGCAGGCCGTCATCGCTGGTCTTGGGATTGCCTTCATCTCGGCCCATACTATCGAGCAGGAGGTGAAGCTCGGCCGATTGGTCATACTCGACGTGGTCGAGACTCCGATCCGCCGGCAGTGGTTCAGCGTATCGCGATCAGACCGCGCCACCGCCCCGGCGATGCAGGCTTTCGAGCGGTTCCTGCTGGCGCAGGGCGCGCGATATCTGCCGGTGGTCAGCAAGCCCTATCCCGCCGACGCGTTCCGTTAGGCCGGGGTGCCCGCGGGCGGGCCTCAGCCGATGGAAAGCGCAAAGCTCCCGGTCCCACAGCAGGAAACGCGGTGTCGACCGACACCTTGGTCTTAATTGTGAGGCCACTGAACGGTTGATACCATTCAACATAGAGGGCGGAGGACCCTCGCACGGATCACCTCAAGACCGCCGCGGTCAGGTCCGACCTGCGATAGCGGTTTCAAAACCCGGCGAAGGCGACGCCGGGCATGTCGGTGCGGCGGCAGGTCGTTCCGGCTCTTCACCCAAGCGGCGCTCTTGAGGGCAAAGCTTGTTTCGTGTTCGGCCCGGTTGCGAGGCGCCGGCAATGCAGGGCGGCACACAGATCTGGACGAATGGAGGAGACATGTCCTGGCATAAACCGAAATTCATTGAAGTCAGCTGCGCGATGGAAATCACCCGCTACGCACCTGCGGACGGGGATGAGCCGATCCTGTTCTAGATCGCGATGATTCCGGTCGGATCGACGCAAAATCGCGACCGTGATCCATTCCAAGAAGTCAGAGCGGGATGCCCCCGGAAAGCGCGACACGTTTTCTCATCCCGCTCTACTGCGTGATGCCTCAAACTGGAATCGGTTTGAGGCGACCTTTGCGCATCTCAAAAGACACGCGGCGCTGTGAGGCGCGGCCTTACGAGGATCGGCCCGCAACTCTTTGGGTATTCCTGTGAACAAATCGTCCGATCTTCGCATCATCGTTCTGGGGGCCGCCGCCGGCGGCGGCCTTCCGCAGTGGAATTGCGGCTGCCTGAACTGCACGCTGGCGCGCGATCCGGGCTCCGGCCTCAAGCCACAGAGCCAATCATCGCTGGCCGTCAGCCGCGATGGCGAGGCCTGGGCCGTGTTCAATGCCTCGCCCGACATCCGCCAGCAGATTGAGCACAATCGTCTGCTGCAGCCGCGCCGGCTGCGCCACAGCCCGATCAAGAGCGTGGTGCTGACCAACGGCGACATCGACCATCTGGCGGGACTGCTTGTGCTCAGGGAAAAGCAGCCGTTCACGCTGTTTTCCACCGCTTCGGTCGGCGCGATCATCGCCGAAAATCCGGTCTTCGGCGTGCTCGATCCGGACCTGGTTTTAAGGCGGAGCGTCGCGATCGAGGAAGTCTTCTTTCCACTTCCCGACCTCGAGGCGCGGCTCTTTTCCGTTCCCGGCAAGGTGCCGCTGTTCCTCGAAGGGGACGAACCGGATCTCAACGTCGAGGGCGACAACACGGTTGGAATCGAACTCAAAGCTGGCAGCAAGCGCGTTTATTATATTCCCGGCTGCGGCGTGATCACTGCCGGCCTCGGCGCGCGCCTTGCGGAGGCCGACGCGCTGTTCTTCGACGGCACGCTCTTTAGCGACCGCGAGATGATCGCCACCGGCACCGGGCGCAAGACGGGCCGGCGCATGGGCCACATGCCGATCGCCGGCGAGGGCGGCAGCCTCGACGCGCTCGACGGCCTGAACATTCGCCGAAAGGTCTATATTCACATCAACAACACGAACCCGATCTGGCGGGCTGGTCCCGAGCGCGCCGCGGTGGAAAGCCGCGGCTTCGAAGTCGGGTTCGACGGCATGGAGGTCAGCCTGTGACGACGGCAGCGGACAGAGAAGCGTTTCACGCGCGCCTTCTGGCGATCGGTCAGGAACGCTATCACGACAAGCATCCCTTCCACACGCTGCTCCACGGTGGCCGCGCAACGATGACGCAGGTGCGCGCCTGGGTGATCAACCGCTATTATTACCAGAGCCGCATTCCGATGAAGGACGCGGCCTTGCTGTCGCGCTGCGACGACCCGGACCTGCGCCGGGCCTGGCGCTCGCGGATCGAAGACCACGACGGCGGCCTTGACGAGGGCGGCGGCATCCGCCGTTGGCTGCGTCTGGCGCAAGCGGTCGGCCTCGACCCCGCCTATGTCGCTTCGACGCGCGGCGTGCTGCCGGCGACCCGGTTTGCCGTCGACGCCTATGTGGCGTTCGTGCGCGAGAAGCCGCTGATCGAGGCGGTGGCCTCGTCGCTGACCGAGCTTTTTGCGCCCAAAATCCATTCGGAGCGCATTGCCGGGCTGCTGGCGCACTATGCCTTCGCGGACGACGCGGCGCTCGCTTACTTCCGCCAGAGACTGACCGAGGCGCCGCGCGACGTCGAGTTCGGTCTTGCCTATGTGCTCGATCACGCCGACACGGCGGAAAAACAGGATGCCGCCGCCGCGGCGCTCACCTTCAAGACCGACGTTTTGTGGTCGCAGCTCGACGCGCTTTATTGCGCCTATGTGACGCCCGGGCTGATCCCGCCGGGCGTCTGGGACGGCGAGCAAGGTGTCGTCGTCAGGCCGACGGCGCGGGAGGCGGCGGCGCGGGAGGCGGCGGAATGAGCGCCGATGCGTCGATGACTTCAGGGGTGAGGATCTCAGGGGCGAGCGTCGTCAGACTGGCCCGCGGCGTGCGGCTGCACGAGGACCCGGTTCGCGGCCAGACGGTGCTGTTGGCACCGGAGCGGGCGATGGCGCTCGACGATATCGCCGTCGCCATCGTCGAGGCGCTTGACGGCCAGCGCAGCCTCGACCGGATCGCCGACGATTTTGCCCAAAAGTTCGACGCCCCCGCCGCCGAGATCGCCGGCGATGTCAGGGCCTTCGTCGAGGAACTCGCCAATCGCCGCCTGCTGGAGATCGTCGCATGAGCAGCGCCGTCGCCGCCACAAAGCGTGCCGCCGCCGCTGTTGCGCGCGTGCCGCCGCCGATGGCGATGCTGGCGGAGCTGACGCATCGCTGTCCGTTGGCCTGTCCCTATTGCTCCAACCCGATCGCCTTGACGCCGGGGGAGGAAGAGTTGTCGACCGAGGAATGGATCGACGTCTTCCGCCAGGCGGCCGCTCTCGGCGTGCTGCATCTGCACCTGTCCGGCGGCGAGCCGGCGGCGCGACGCGATCTCGTCGAACTGACGCGAGCGGCAGTTGCGCTGGGGCTTTACACCAATCTGATCACCTCGGGCGTCGGTTTGACGGAGGCCAGGATCAACGACCTGACCGCGGCCGGTCTCGACCACGTTCAGCTGTCGATCCAGGGTGTTTCCGCCGAAAGCGCCGACCGGATCGGTGGCTACAAGGGTGGCTATCAACGAAAGATGGCCGTCGCAAACTGGGTGGTGGGCGCCGGCATCCCGCTGACGGTCAATGCGGTCTGCCACCGGCAGAACATGGGCGAGATCGACGCCATGATCGCGCTGGCGATCCGGCTTGGGGCGCGCCGGGTGGAGATCGCCACCGTGCAGTTTCACGGCTGGGCCGAGCGCAACAAGGCGGCGCTGCTGCCGACGCGCGAACAGGTCGAAGCCGCGACGCGCACCGTCGCCGCGGCCCGGGAAAAATATCAGGGTACTCTGGTGATCGACTATGTGCCGGCCGATTATTATTCCCAATACCCGAAGGCCTGCATGGGCGGCTGGGGCCGCGTCGGCCTCAACGTCACGCCGTCCGGTCGGGTGCTGCCGTGCCACGCCGCGGAAACGATCCCGCGCCTCACCTTCAAGACCGTGCGCGACGGCGCGCTTTCCGAGATCTGGTATGCGAGCGACGCCTTCAACGCCTATCGCGGCGAGGCCTGGATGCCGGAACTCTGCCGCAGCTGCGAGCGCAAGCACGTCGACTTCGGCGGCTGCCGCTGCCAGGCAATGGCGCTTGCCGGCGACGCGAGCACAACCGATCCGGTTTGCATCCGCTCGCCGCTGCGCGAACGCCTGACGCGGGACACGGACCAGCTTACGGCGATGTCATCGGCCACCTTGCGCTACCGCGGACGGTAGCGCGCATCGAGGTCTGGGACTTAATTGCGACCACTCAGATGAGCTGGTCAATGTCCGGAAGCTTGCATCGCCATTTCTTGACAAGCAGAGCCGGATGCTGCTGCGACCATTGGGCGACGTACGCGACGGACTGAAACATGCATTGGTTTACCGAGCTGAGCTCCTGAAGTTGCAAGATCTCTTCGCGGCACTTTTCGGGCGCCGACACGAGGCACACAGTCATCACAAGCGTTACCAGCCCCATGATATCCCCCTCTTGGATGCAGTTACGCAAATGCTAATGAAAGCGTCGATGAATGGCACCCCAGCCGGAACGCCAAAATTGGGCTCATCTCACGCATTGCTCAACGCTAGCACACCCGTTCGGTTGAGAGTGTTACGCCTGTCACACTGTTGCGGGGCCTCAGAATAAGGCGACAACTATTCTCAAGATGCCCCCGCTGCTCACCACCGCAGCGAGGCACGGCGTGGTCATGCGCCGTGGGCTAGCTGACTTCCGGAAGCTCGTTGATCAGCTTGTCGAGCGTGATCGGATATTCCCGGACCCTTATGCCGGTCGCGTTATAAATGCCGTTCGCGACCGCCGCGGCAACACCGCACAGGCCGAGTTCGGCGATCCCCTTGGCCTTCATCGGCGACGACATCGGATCGGTCTCGTCGAGGAAGATGACCTCCTGGTGCGGGATGTCGGCATGCACCGGCACCTCGTACGCGGCGAGGTCGTGGTTGACGAAAAATCCGCGCTCCTTGTCGACGACGAGCTCTTCCGATAGGGCCCCGCCAACGCCCATAGTCATAGCTCCGATTACCTGACTGCGTGCGGTGATCGGATTGAGGATGCGGCCGGCGCCGCAGACCGCCAGCATTCGCCGGATTCGCGTCTCACCAGTCGCAACATCAACTCCGACCTCGACAAAATGGGCACCGAAGGTGGACTGTTGATGGGTTTTGTCGAGATCGCCGAACTCGATGCGGTCCTCTACCACGAGCGATTCATCGCTTGCTGCTTGCGCAAGTGGCACGCGGCGGTCGCCGGCGCCGACTTCGCCCTCGGCGAAGGTCAGTTCATCGGAGCTGTTGAAGCCGAGCTTCTGCGCCACCGCCTCCCGCAGCTTGACACAGGCGGCGTAGACCCCTGCCGTGGAGCAGTTTCCCCCGAATTGTCCGCCTGAGCCCGATGAAACAGGGAAGCGGGAGTCGCCGAGGCTGACGGCAACCTTGTCAACCGGGACACCGAGCATTTCGGCAGCCGTCTGGGCGATGATCGTGTAGCTGCCCGTGCCGATATCGGTCATGTCGGTCTCCACCGTGACGATGCCCTCGCGGTCGAGGCGGACGCGGGCTCCAGAGGGAAGCACAAGATTGTTGCGGAAGGCCGAGGCTACCCCCATGCCGACCAGCCAGTTTCCCTCGCGCCGAGTGCCGGGCTGCTTGTTCCGGTCCTGCCAGCCGAAGCGCTCCGCGCCGGTGCGAAGGCAGCCGACGAGATTGCGGTGCGAGAATGGTCTCTCCCGATTCTCAGGATCGACCTGAGTGTCGTTGACGATCCGGAACTCGACCGGGTCAAGGCCGAGCCTTTCCGCCACCTCGTCGATGGCGATTTCCAGGGCCATCATGCCCGGCGCTTCGCCCGGAGCGCGCATGGCGTTTCCTTCCGGCAGGTCAAGGGTAGCAAGCCGCGTGGCAGTCATCCGGTTCGCGCCGGCATAAAGCAGCCGCGTCTGCTGAACGGCCACTTCGGGGCCTCCGCCAGGGAGATCGCCCGACCAGCTCTCATGCGCAATCGCCGTGATCCTTCCATTGCGCTCCGCGCCGATGCGGATCCTCTGGATCGTCGCTGGACGGTGTGTCGTGTTGTTCATCAGGAAGGGGCGGGGGAGGGCGACTTTCACCGGACGCTTGGCTTCGCGCGCGGCAAGCGCCGCGAGCACCGCGTCTGCGCGCAAAAACAGCTTGCAGCCGAAACCGCCGCCGATGAAGGGCGACATGATGTGGACTTTTTCCTTGTCGATCCCGAGGGTCGTCGCGAGATCGGTCCGCCACCAGTCGATCATTTGGCTCGATGTCCAGACCGTAAGGTCATCGCCATTCCAGGCGGCGATGGAGGCGTGAGGCTCCATCATCGCATGCGATTGATCCGGCGTGGTGTAGCTCTGGTCGAACTTGACGGCTGCGGTCTCGAAGGCGGCATCGAAGTCGCCGGCGGCGGAGTCCGGTTCACCTTCCTTCGGCGTGACGGCGGTGTCCTTCGCCGCCGCCAGATCGAAGACGCCTTTCTGCTCGGCATAGTCGACCTTGACGAGCGCGGCGGCAGCACGGGCCTCCTCGAACGTTTCCGCGACCACAACCGCGATCGCCTGGTGGTAGTGCTGGATCTCGGTGCCGCCGAAGAGCTTGGCGGTGTTGTATTTGCCCTTCTTCAGTTCCCCTATGCCGTCGGAGGTGACGACCGCGATAACGCCAGGCGCCTGTTTTGCGGCGGAGACGTCCATGGACCCGATCCGGCCCTTGGCGATTGCCGAGCCGACGACATAGCCGTAGGCATAGCGCGTGTTCGGATCATGCCATTCGTAGGCGTAGACCGCGCGGCCCGTTGTCTTGAGCGGGCCGTCAATGCGATGGATGCGCTGGCCGACGACCTTGCCTTGGTCGATCGGGTTCGTCGTTGCAGGTGTGTCGAATCTCATTTTCTCATCCCCTCGCTTCGGCAAGAACCGCGCTCAGCGCGCGTTCGACGAGCGCGACCTTGAAGGCGTTCTGTTCCGTCGGGCGAGCATTCGCGAGAAGCTTGGCGGTGACCGCCTTTGCTCCGTTCGGAAGCTCTCGCTCGGCAGCCTCGTCGCGCCAGGGCTTGGGCGCGACGCCGCCGACCGCGACGCGGCCGGTCCCGTTCGGCAGCACCACCGCAGCGATGGAGACCAGTGCGAAGGCGTAGGAGGCGCGATCACGAACCTTCCGGTAGATGTGCTTGCCGCCTACAGGCTTCGGCAGGACGACCGCCGTGATCAGTTCGCCCCGTTCGAGGACGTGCTCGACGTGCGGCGTGTCACCCGGCAGGCGATGGAGATCGGCAATCGGGATGCTGCGTGTGGTGCCGTCGGGCCGGACCGTCTCGACAACAGCGTCGAGGGCGCGCATGGCGACAGCCATATCGCTCGGGTGGCTGGCGATACAGGCATCGCTGACGCCAACGACCGCAAGCTGGCGGCTGAAGCCGCCAAGAGCAGCACAGCCGCTGCCGGGCTGCCTTTTGTTGCAGGGCTGGTTGGTGTCATAGAAATAGGGACAGCGCGTGCGTTGCAGCAGGTTGCCGGCCGTTGTCGCCCTGTTGCGCAACTGTCCCGATGCTCCAGCGAGCAAGGCCCGTGCCAGGACCGCGTAGTCTCGGCGGATCCGCTCGTCGGCGGCAAGATCTGTGTTGCGGACGAGGGCGCCGACCCTGAGACCGCCTTCCGGCGCTGGTTCGATCCTGTCCAGACCCAGTCTGTTGACATCGATCAGATGCGTAGGCGTCTCGACCTCGAGCTTCATCAGATCCAGGAGATTGGTGCCGCCGGCGATAAATTTCGCACCGTCTGTGCCGGCGGCGGCCTTTGCAGCCGCCTCGATCGTGGAGGCGCGCTCATAGCTGAAAGCTCTCATGCCTTCCTCCCCGCGACTTCGGTAATGGCTTGGACGATGTTCGAATAGGCGCCGCAACGACAGATATTGCCGCTCATGCGCTCCCGGATCTCGGCGGGCGTGACCTCGGCGGGCGCGAGCAGATCGCCCGTCGCATGGCTTGGAATATTGACCTTCATCTCCTCAAGCATGGCGACAGAGGAACAGATCTGGCCGGGCGTGCAGTAGCCACACTGGAAACCGTCATGCTCGACGAAGGCGGCCTGCATCGGATGGAGGCTGCCGGGCTGGCCCAAGCCCTCGATCGTCGTGATGCCTTCGCCCTCATGCATTGCGGCGAGCGTCAGGCATGCGTTGACGCGGCGCCCGTCAATGAGCACCGTGCAAGCGCCGCACTGTCCGTGGTCGCATCCCTTCTTTGTCCCGGTCAGATGCAGATGCTCCCGGAGTGCGTCGAGCAGCGTTGTTCGGTTGTCGAGCTGGAGCTCGCGGCGCTCGCCATTCACCGTGAAGGAGACTTTCGTGCTTTGCGATGCGGCGGGGGCATTTGTCTGGGAGTGGCTGAGCGAGGCTGTGCTCGCCACCGTGACGGTAGCAGCGGAGGCGACCAGCAGGTCGCGCCGCGAGATTTCAAGTGCGCCAGGACTTTGCATATCCAGCTCCAGTTCTCGATGATGAAGAGGTCAAGGACGGTGCGCCTGTCGGCGGAATTGGCGGGGACGGTCCGCCTGTCCGTTGAATTTACATAGTGCGCTGAATGCATGCGATTAGTAGGCGTCGGCCGATAGCCCCTATCGACTGGCTCGATAAATGCCGAGTTGTGACCGCAGTAAAGCGCGGGGTTCCGCTCATGCCACCGCCGGGTCGCCCCCGTGGCCGCCGGGTCTTCACAATGCGTGCCGTTTGGCCTAAAGAGCGGGCAGGTAAAACTCCGGTCGCAGCCTACCCGGTCAAAACAAGGACACCTGTTATGAAAACCATTGTGATCTGCTCCGGCGGATTGGATTCCGTTTCGCTCGCGCACAAGATCGCGGCGGAACACGAGCTCGTCGGCCTGCTATCGTTCGACTACGGCCAACGGCACCGCAAGGAACTGGATTTCGCCGCCGCCTGTGCCGAACGTCTCGGCGTCCCTCACCAGATTGTCGATATCCGCGAGATCGGCCGCCACCTGAGCGGTTCGGCATTGACCGACGATGTCGACGTGCCGGACGGACATTACGCCGAGGAAACCATGAAGATAACGGTCGTGCCAAACCGCAACGCCATCATGCTCGCGATCGCCTTCGGCGTTGCCGCGGCCCGCAAGGCCGATGCGGTGGCGACCGCCGTACATGGCGGCGACCACTTCATCTATCCCGACTGTCGGCCGGGATTCATCGACGCGTTCCGGACGATGCAGAGCCACGCGTTGGAAGGTTATGCCGACGTCACGCTCTGTGCTCCGTACGTCAATATCTCAAAGGCTGAGATCGTTGCGGAGGGGGCGAGAAACGGAACGCCTTTCGCCGAAACCTGGTCCTGCTACAAGGGCGGCGCGCGCCATTGTGGCCGTTGCGGCACCTGCGTCGAACGACGCGAAGCTTTTCATCTGGCGGGTGTTCCGGATCCGACGGAATACGAGGATCCGGATTTCTGGGCTGTGGCTACAGGCGCCTTCTCCGCCGAGGAGGTGAAATAATGTTCCGCATCACCAAGGAATTCCATTTCTCCGCCTCGCATCAACTGACGAGCCTGCCGTCTGAGCATCAGTGCGCCCGACTGCACGGGCATAACTATGTCGTCGAGGTCGAGCTTTCGTCCGAGACATTGAATGAACACGGTTTCGTCCGCGACTATCATGAGCTCGCGCCGTTGAAGCGCTACATCGACGAGACCTTCGATCACCGGCATCTCAACGACGTTCTCGGCCATGACCGGGTGACGGCGGAATGTCTGGCACAGCACTTCTATGACTGGTGCAAGGCGCGTCTTCCGGAGACGACCGCGGTGCGCGTCAGCGAAACGGCGAAGACCTGGGCGGAATACCGGCCATGACCTCCGACAGATCTGCCGAGATCCGCGTCAGCGAGATTTTCGGGCCGACCATACAAGGTGAGGGCGTGCTGATCGGCCTGCCAACGGTCTTTGTCAGGACCGGTGGGTGTGATTATCGCTGCTCCTGGTGCGACAGTCTGCACGCGGTCGACAGCCGCTATCGCGACGAATGGAAGGCGATGTCCACGGAAGATGTCTGGCAGGAGGTCGTGCGGCTCTCAGACGGAAAGCCGCTTATGGTTTCGCTGTCCGGCGGCAATCCGGCGATCCAGCCGCTTGGCGAACTCATCGACCGCGGCCATCGCCAAGGCTATCGATTTGCCCTCGAAACGCAGGGGTCCGTTGCCAGGGACTGGTTTGCCAATCTCGACGTGTTGGTGCTGAGCCCGAAGCCGCCGTCGAGCTCGATGGAAACGGATTGGCAGGCATTCGACGCGTGTCTGCGGGTGTCTGAAGGCAGGCCGCAAACTGTGCTGAAGATCGTCGTCTTCGACGAGGCGGATTATGCTTATGCCCGGGCCGCGGCTGCGCGTTATCCGCAATTGCCGGTCTATCTGCAACCCGGCAACCACACACCGCCGCCCCCCGACGAAGACGATGCGGCGATCGACGTCGACGGCATAATGGAGCGCATGCTCTGGCTGGTCGCCAAGGTTACCGAGGACCGCTGGTTCGAGGCGCGCGTCCTGCCGCAACTGCATGTCCTGCTCTGGGGCAACAAGCGCGGTGTCTAGAGCGCCATGAGAAAAGTGTACGCGGTTCTCCGTCCGGAATTGAGTTATGTTCAAAGAGTTATATCGTTTTGCTATCCCAGCAAATTAATGACATGATCCAGACCCTGCGTGGCATCTTTTGCGGCGACTGCAGCGCCTGCACCGGCCGAAGCCGCACCGCCGTCAAGGCGCGCTGGCCGCGAGTTCCTTCTCGTGCATACCACCGCCAAGGTGAATGGGTTTCAGGACGGGCCCTTCGGCGTCCTTCACGAGATGGATAACGCGGGAGAACAGCGGTCCATTCCTCGGCGTCCGGCCAATTTTGACGACGGCGGTATCGCGGAGGTCGTTCTCGAAGATGGACAGGGCTCGCTTCATCGCTTCCCCATCCATCGTCTCGAGCGCCTCATCGATGATCACCCAGCGCGGCCGATGGAGAACAAGCCGTGCGAAGGCGAGTGAACGTTGTTCGTCATCGCTGAGCTCGCGCTCCCAACGCGCTTCGCGATCGAGCAGGGTGGTCAATTGATCAAGCCCGACTTTCGAAAGTGCAGCAACAAGGCTCGCATCCGAGAAGTCACCGGCACGCGGATAGGAAAGCGCGTCGCGCAGTTTGCCCCTCGGGAAATAGGGGGAGCGCGGGATGAACGCGATCATCTCGCCAGCCGGCAACCCGACGCGCCCGCTTCCCCAGGGCCAAAGCCGTGCGAGCGCCCGGAAGAGCAGCGTCTTTCCCGCGCGGGGGTCGCCGCTGATCACTACGCGCTGACCCGCGCCGATCTCGATGTGCGGCTCGGAAAGCCTGGTGCGTCCGCTCGACGATGCGACCTCGAGCTTGTCGAAGGTCAGCTTGTTTGTGTCATTCTCGACGAACTCGATCCGTTTTTCCGCGTCGTGCAGGACGTCAGTCATGATCAGCGCACGGCGGAAGGCCGCGACGCGCAGAAGCGTCGCCCGCCAGTCGGCGATGGCGCTAATATTGGCGACGAACCATTTGAGCGACGTATGAACCTGGTTGAAGGCGCCGACGGCCATCATTAGGCCGCCGAAGCTGATCTCGCCGGAAAAATAGACGGGCGCGGCGACCAGGATTGGCGCGACGACCGTGACCCAGCCATAACCGTCCTGGACCCAGCCAAGATTGATCTGGGCACGGTAGATGTTGCGCATGGCGCCGAGCACGGTCGCGAGATCGAGCTCCAGGCGCCGCCGCTCGCCGGTCTCGCCCCCAGCAAGCGATATGGCGTCGATGTGTTCGCTGACGTGCATCAGCGAGAAACGCAATTCAGCTTCGCGTGCGTAGCGTTCGCCGTTCAAGGCGATCAGCGGTCGCCCGACAAGCCAACTCAGCCAGGATGCCGAGCCGGCATAAAGGATCGCTGCCCAGACCATATAGCCCGGAATCTCAAGCGAGTAGCCGCCGATGTGGAAAACAAAGCCTGCCGACAGCGCCCACAGAACGCTCACGAAAGATGCGAGCAGGATGGACGACTGCAGAAGGCCGAAACCGAGGTCCGTGGTGAGGTCGGCAAGATGGCCGGCGTCTTCCTGCATTCTTTGATCCGGATTGATGCCCATTGCGCCGGAGTTGGCAAGCCGGAAGGCGCGCAGCGGCCGCATCCATTCGTTGATCAGATCGAGCGTCAGCCCCTCACGCAGCTTCAATCGTACCATCTGGTTGAGCCATTGCTGCGTGACATTGAGCACCAACAGGCCACCGGCGATGCCGACAAACACCAAGAGCTGATAGAAAAAGGCGTCGAGATCGCGCCGCTCGATCGCGTCAAAAAAAGGGCGGTTCCAGCGGTTGAGAATGATCTGTCCGATCGCTGTCGCGATGATGATCGCGAAGCTGCCGGCCGTGAGCCATAGAATTGTCTTCAGCAGCGGGGACGCCATGAAGGCGCGGCGCATCATGTCGAACTGGTCTCGGAGGGTCGTGCTCTCCGCGCCCGGGGGTCTGGGGGCTGCGTTCGCTCCGGCTTGATTCGTCATCTTCGGTTCCTTGCCTTCAGAAGGGGCAGTCGTTCGGGTGCTCAGGTGGGGCTATCGTCCAAAGCGAGGCACAACCATCGGATTGGGGGATCTTGCGGCCGCGCTTGGCTCGGCGGCGGAAACAATTCCGCCGGATGCCGTGTCCAACCGGCCGAGCCGGTTACAGGGATCGACGGCAACTGTCTGTTCAATGGAGAACCGAGATATCCGGCCTCATTGCTGCCGTCGCGACGTCGCGTTTCCTTGTCGAGCAGCAGCCTGTGCAAAGCAAATATGCCACTGAAGATCTGGAGGTGCTGAAATGCAGTGAAACTGAAAACCCTCATGAGTCTCAGTCTATGGCCAACGGCGCCCGCTGGAAACTGGTTTTAAGGATAGGGGGCAGGTTCTCGCCCCCGGACGTTGGAAACTCCGTGGGCGCGCACAACTTGGTCCAAAGCGCGGTTGCATTCGGTTTTGATGATGCAAGGCGAGGCGGTTGCCGTGCGTTTCGCGGTATGGTGGCTTGTCTATGTTACATCGATGACATAAAACGTTACCGCCGTCGCCAAGGCGCGTGTCGCCCCCCTCAACATCGAATTTATAAAAATTCAATGCCCAGAGAAGGAGACATTTATGTCCATTTCACTCGAAAGTTTTAGCAACAAGCAAGCCGCTCCCGTCGTCAGCAACGACGTGGCTGCCCGCGTCCGAGCCGCTCGCGAGGCTGTCGGCTACAGCATCGAAGACCTTGCTGTTACCTGTGGCCTCGCCAACGTCGAAATCAGTGAGATTGAAAGTGGTCTGGATAGCAATCCGGCAAAGCTGAAGCGCATTGCATCCGCGTTGCAACTGCCGCTATCGGACTTCTTGACCGTGGAAATTTGACGGACAAGCCGACCGGTCCCGCCGCGCGGACCGGTCGGAAGATCTCGCGGTTCTCTGCATGCCATTGACTTTATTCAGGTAATTCCGGTCCTTGTTGAGCCCGAGCGGCGCGGCGGGTCGTTTAGGCACCGATGCTCTTTCCCGGGCTTTTTCCGACGCGTATCCACTTACAACATGTTTGTCTGAATCGTAGCGGGCTTAAGGATAAAAACATTGCGGCGAATTGCTCGGCTCAGTGCCCTGTTCGACGTTCTTCTTAAACGTCCGGAGGTCTTGCAGGTCGAGCGGTCATACCACGTGAAAGAACCGAACGGATGAACATTGTCCTTGTCCCGGGGTTCATGACTGACCGCGAACTGTGGTCGGACATGCTCCGTCGCCTGCCGACCGGCGGCCAAATCGTCCATGTCGATTCGACGCAGGCGCACTCGATTGAGGAAATGGCGGGACAGGCACTGATTGATGCGCCGGAGCAGTTCACGCTCGTCGGTTTCTCCATGGGAGGTTACGTCGCGCGGGAGATGGTACGGCTTGCACCACGGCGGGTATCGTCGCTCGTGCTGATCGCTACCTCTGCGCGAGGAGACGGCGAAATTCAAGCGCGGCGCAGGTCGGCAGCCTCCACGTTCGATCCTGCCTCATTCCGGGGGGCTTAGCCCTGCTTCCCTTCGCACTTCTGTTCACCCGGATCGGGAGCACGATGTTGAATTGATTGATCGGATCCATACGATGGGCGTTCGCCTCGGCGGTAGGGTCTTTCAGCAGCAGACAATGTTTCGTCGTGATGGCGATCTTGAACGCCTGGGCGAGATCCGCTGCGCCACGCTGATCGTGGCAGGAACACAGGACCGCCTCCGCAGCATCGAGGAGGCCGAAGAACTGCGCGATGGCATTCCTGGCTCAGTCATGGTGTTGGTGGAGGCCGGGCATATGATCCCCATGGAGGCGCCCGAAGAACTCGCGGCGATCCTGACGCGCTGGCTCCATGGTCGCTGGGCTCAATAAGTGGCGAGAAGACGCACCGCCATACAGGTGAAGGTGCTCGGTCAAGATCCTGTCACTGAAATCGTCGCGCGAGCTTTGGCTGTCTCTCCGTCAGGCTTCTTGAGCCGCTCGAGCAATGCACGGAAGGCCTCCACCGCCCTTTTCGATGTTTCCTGCGGGTTCTCCGAGTTGGCGATCCACAAGGCAGCGTGGCTGCTGGCACCGTTGATCAGGCGCGCAGTCGCTTCTTCATCGACGTCGACAATCGCGCCGTCCGCCTTGAGTTCCCTCAGGCTCCGACTAAGGGCTGCGATACAGCCGTTGGTGCTTGGCCATTGAGATATGTCGCCGAGGACGGCGGGGCCGTCGCGAAACATGATTCGTTGAATTTCGGGCTCGAGCGCCATCTGAATATAGGCCACGCACTCGTCGACGAATCCCTGCCAGCGCGTCGGCGCTCGTGACGAGACGTTGTGCAACCGCGCCGTCATCTCGGCATCCATCTTTTGAATCACTGCCTGCAGCAGCCCCTTTTTGTCTCCGAAGTGGTGATAGAGCGCGCCACGCGTCAATCCCGCGCCTGCGGTGAAATCATCCATCGAGGATTGCGCATAGCCTACTGTCCCGAAGGCGTGCCGGGCCGCCGCAAGCAACTTCGCGCGTGTTTCGGCAATCATCACCGGGCGCGGCTTACTCATGGATTCTCCTTCTTCGCATACGACGCGTATTTTATTTGACATACGCGGCGTATGCAACTACCTTCGCGCATACGCCACGTATGTAATTAGGGCGTCCTGATGACGAAGGAACACCTCATGTCCAATCCTTACAGAGAAATATTCAGTGTGCGGGGCACGAAAGGCTTCTCCGCCGCGGGCTTCTTCGCTCGCTTGCCTATTGCCATGGCACCGATCGGCATTGTCGCGATGCTGTCGCAGACACGCGGGGAGTATTGGATCGCGGGCGCGGTTTCAGCAACGTTCGCCCTTACAAATGCGCTCGCCTCTCCTCAAATTTCGCGACTGGTCGATCGGCTCGGCCAATCGACGGTCATAGTGCCGACGACGGTGGTCTCGGTCCTGGCGTTTATTGCACTCATGGTGGGAGCGAACCAGGATTGGCCAGCTTGGGCGTTGTTCATGTCGGCCTTTTTCGCGGCGGCGATGCCAAGCATTCCGGCGATGTTGCGGGCGCGCTGGACTGAGATTTTCCGCGACCGTCCCGAGTTGAACACGGCCTTTGCCTTCGAGTCGGCAGCGGACGAACTGGTTTACATCGCCGGCGCGTCGCTCTCGGTCGGGTTGGCGGTCGCGCTGTTTCCGGAAGCGGGGATGCTGGTCAGCACCATTTTCCTTGCGATCGGAACGACGGCTTTCGTCCTGCAGCGTTCGACTGAACCGAAAGTGCGTCACCTGGAGCGAGGTGTTTCCCAGGGCTCCGCGATTCGGCTGCGACCGGTGCAGATCATAACGCTCGCACTGGTATTCGTCGGCTCGATGTTCGCTACGGCGGAAGTCAGTGCCGTTGCAATCACGAAGGAGCTCGGTCAGCCCAATGCCGCAAGCCTTGTCATCGGCGTCTACGCGATCGGTTCGTTCCTCGTAGGGCTAGTCATCGGGGCCCTGAATCCCAGCATGCCACTGCAGAGGCAGTTGCTGATCGCGGTCACCATCCTTGCGGTGACAGCCCTGCCGCTGCTGGCTGCCGATACGGTACCGCTTCTGGCTGTCGCCGTCTTTGTTAGCGGCATCGCCATCTCGCCGACCTTCATCACGGCCTTTGGCTTGATCGAGCGGCGGGTTCCGGAATCAATGCTGACCGAGGGCGTTACATGGGTGATGACAGGCATTGGAATTGGCATGGCGTTCGGGGCCTTCGTCGCGGGCTGGGTAGTCGATAATTTCGGCGCGCAAAACGGCTTCTTCGTATCTGTAGCCGCCGGAGTGACGACCGTGGCGACCATCGCTTTGGGTCAGGGCATTCTGGCCGGAGGCCGAATGGAAGCTGCGGCGGGGACGCTGCCCCAACCCGCAGAATAAGAAGGAGGCCAACTCACCGATTGCGGTGTCATTGTAGAAAAAGCATGTCGCGCTTTGGCAGCGCGACATGCTCTCTCCGTTTCTCTCTACGAGTACTGGCCGAAGACGAGATGGAGATGGGCGAGCTTTCGCCAGGACGCGCCGTCGAGAGTGTTGCGCTGCCCTGCGCATAGAGCCGTCGTCACCTCGCGGCCAGAAGGCTTTCGACCTGCCTGATCAGTTCGGGACCGTCGAACGGTTTGGCCAGGCGAGGCAGTGCACGAAACCGCTCCGGTAAATCTGCCGCTGTATAGCCCGTCAGCAGCAGGACGGGCACGCCACGCTCGATCAGTTCATCGACAAGTGGATAGACAAACTCGCCGCGCAGATTCAGGTCGAGAGTAGCGACTTCGAATTTCTGTTGGCGGGACGCGATGATCGATCCCTGCAACGTCGTGTAAGGACCCACGACGACGTAGCCGGCTGCAATAAGGTCGTCTTCAATCTGCAATGCAACCAGGAATTCATCTTCGACTACGAAAACCCGGCAGCCTTCGGATTCGGTCATTGGGCACCCCTGAGATAGGGCACGTCGATCGTGCAGCTCAGCCCTTGCGACGCAAACTCCAGGCGGACATCACCGCCGAGGTCGGAAGCGAGGACCCGTTCGAGGAGCAAGCGGCCGAAACCGTTGCGGCTTGGCGGTGAGACGGGAGGGCCCCCCGTCTCGCACCAGCGGATGCAAAGCCGGTTCTCACTTGGGTCGACAGCCCAATCGACACTTACGCGACCAGCCTTTACGGAAAGCGCGCCATGCTTGGCGGCATTGGTGGCAAGCTCATGCGCGGCCATGCCGAGGGTCAGGGCATGTTTGGGTGGCAGAGTCGTTGGTGGGCCGTCGAGAGAGATGTTGTTCTCGCTTCGATAGGGGGCCAGCTCATCGGAGAATATGGTCTCAAGAGAGACTCCCGACCACCTGGCCTCCGCAAGACGGGTATGCGCTTGTGCCAACGCCCGGATGCGGGCATCGAACGATCGCTGCGCATCGCGCGCGTCCGGGTTCGTCGAAAAAGACTGCCGTGCGATGGAGTTGACGGTGGCCAGCGTGTTCTTCACACGATGGCTGAGTTCAGCGACCAGCAGGTCCCTCTGCGCTTCAGCCTCCTTTCGCTCGGTGATGTCCATGCAAATGCCGGCCAGGCGTGCACCCGCCGGGCCGTCTGAGGGCGAGAACCGGCCAATGGCTTCCATCCAGCGTATCGTCCCGTCGGGAAGACGCATGCGGTAGGCGACATGATAGTCCTCGCGGCTCGCAAGGGCCCTCTCGATCGCCTGTTCGACGGCCGGAAGGTCGGCCGGATGAATATCACGCTCGAAATCGGCAAGTGTTCCCTCGCATGCTCCTGGCTCGAGATGATGAAGCACCGCAAGCCCGGGTGACCAGATCACCCGGCCGCTCTGCAGGTTCCACTCCCAAGCGCCCATCCGCCCGGCATCCAGAGCCATTTTCAGCCGGCGCTCGCTTTCTCGAAGGGCTTCTTCTGTCTGCTTGCGCTCCGTGATGTCAATGAAGGCGGCCACCGCGCCCGTTAGCTCTCCAAGAGCGTTTCGCAACGGGGTCGCGTTGCCGAGGAGATGGCGCGATCTACCATCATCGAACCGGATCTCCTCCTCGAAGTTTTCGACCTCTTCTCCGCCTGCGGCGCGCTGCACGGGCAGTTCATCGGCCGACAACGTCCTGCCCGCCGAGAAGATCTGAAACCCGGACGGCCGCTCATCAGGGGGCGCCGAAAATGAAAGGTTCGAACCTGGCGGCAGGTGGAGCAGTTCGTAAGCGCTTCGGTTACCGTCGATGACACGGCAGTCGGGCGTTCGCGTGATCCAGATGGGGGTCGGAACAGCCTCCATAATGGCCTGCAGTTCCGCCGCGCGTGCCCGTTCGTTGGCCTCGTTGCGTCGCAGTTGCTCCTCCGCGAGTTGCCTTGCCCGTTCGGCTCGGATGCGTTGGATGCTGAAGCCGAGCTGTCGTGCGATTGTCAGCGCGAGGCTGATCTCCGTCTCGCTAAACGCATGCGGCCTGTCGTAATACGCCATGAACTTGCCGATCAGCCGTCCTCCGGTAATCAAGGGAATGAACCCGAGTGCGGCAATGCCTTCCGATGCGATTGTCGCTCTGAGCTCGTCGGAAAAGTCGGCCCTAGTCACGTCCTCAACGAAGATCGGATCCGGATCGCGGGCGTCCGGAGTCCATGGAGAATGGCCGTCGACGGCATGGCGGTAACGTTCCGATAATCCACGCCAGGCGACGAAACGCATTGTATTGGACTGGTCGAATAACAGAATCGACGCGCGGCTGCAGTTGAGCGCCGCTCTAATGGCGTCCAACGCCGCGTCGTAGATCTCTTCAGTGCCATTGGCACGGTGAAGCTTTTCGGTGAGGTGGTAAAGTGAAGCCTGCTCGCGGAGACGCGCTTGCATTGTCTGTTCGGCTTGCTTCTGTTCAGTGATGTTGCGGGCAATTTTCGAGGCGCCGATTATGCGGCCCGTGGCGTCACGAACGGGCGAAACCGTGAGCGAGATATCCACAAGGCTTCCGTCCTTGCGTCGGCGCTTCGTTTCGTAGTGATCGATGCGCACTCCATTGCGGATGCGATCGAGGATATGGGGCTCCTCATCCTCATGGCCGGGCGGTATGAGAATGGTAACCGGCTTCCCGATCACCTCATCGGCGGCGTAGCCAAAAAGACGTTCGGCTCCGTTGTTCCAACTGCTGATGATGCCGTTCAAGTCCTTGCTGATGATGGCATCGTCGGAAGACTCGACGATCGCGGCGAGATATTGGGAATCCCGTTCGGCCCTTAGGCGGCGTTCAGCCTCATGCTGGCTGGCGAGTGGCGAATCTGCGTCGTCGATCGCTGTTGCTGCGTGTACTTCGCCGGAGCGGGAAACGACCGGGTCCAGGACCGCTGTTCGCTCGGCCTCCGCATCCAGAATAGTTTCCGAGCCGTTTCGTTCGCTGATGTCGACAAGGAGATTGATCGCCCCCGTCATCATCCCCGACTTGTCAAAGATCGGTGTCGAGCAGGGAAGGATAGGAACCATCGTTCCATCCGGGCGCACAGACACAATCCCATGCCCCCTTATGGCTCGTCCTTCCTTGAGCGTCTGGACCATGGGACACTCGTCATGGGGCAGAATTGATCCGTCCGCACGACGCAATTCCCAACTGATGCACCAACGATCCTTGCCCAGCCATGGTTCCCTGCCGGCGAGATCCGCGGCCGCCTGATTGAAGTAGGTTATGATCCCCTCTGGGTCCGTGGCGTAGACCGCCATGGGCAATGCGTCCAACACCGCCCGAAGATCCGGCGAATCCAAAGTTCCGATCTTGCTGCTCAAATTTTTCGGCAGAGCCTCCGCGCTGCACATAGGTCCCTCCGCAAGCGCTCGCTGACCCCGGGAAACGCCGCACGGGCTGGTTTGTTCCGGATAGGCACGGAGGCCGCCTGCCTGCGAACCCCCAAGGTCACATGGGTAGATCCTCGGCAAACCTGATGTTAGCTTCCCTCGCCGGTGGAGTGGAGACCGGCAGGATCCGCGGAGGAGACCGAGTAGTTAAATCGGAGATGTTTTTATGAGCAGAACTGTGCTGAACGCCGTTGGCAAAACGCTGTACTACAGCGGAAATTCGACGGCATGGTTTTCCGCCACGGGATCAGGCCCGACACTCTACGGGACGTCCGGTAACGATTCCATCTGGGGCGACAGTTCCGTCAATGTCACCATGATCGGCGGCAAGGGCGATGACATCTATTATCTCTATTCCGGGATCAATCGAGCATACGAGGCGCCAGGCGAGGGTGTCGATACGATCAACACCTGGATGAGCTACACACTGCCGGACAATTTCGAGAACCTGACCGTCACCGGCAACGGTCGTTTCGCCTTCGGTAATGACGGCGATAACATCATCACCGGTGGCTCCGGTAGCCAGACCATCGACGGCGATGGCGGTAATGACGTCCTGATCGGGGCGGGCGGCGCCGACACCTTTGTCTTCTCGAAGGGCAATGGCAGCGACCTGATCACCGATTTCAGCTCGAATGATATCGTGCGGCTGAACGGCTATGGCCTGACTTCGTTCGACCAACTCCTTGACAATGTGGCGCAGGAAGGCGGTAATCTCCGGCTTAGCTTCGCCAACGGCGAGAGCCTGGTCTTCGCCGATACGACGGTCGACGAACTGCAGGCGAGCCAGTTCCAGTTGAGCCTCGACCGGTCTGTTCTGACGCAGACTTTTTCGGACGATTTCAATACCCTGCAGCTTCGTGACGGCGCGAGTGGTATCTGGGATGCCAAATTCTGGTGGGCACCCGAAAAGGGAAGCACGCTCACGGGCAACGGCGAACTGCAATGGTATATAAACCCGGCTTATCAGCCGACGGCTTCCGCCAATCCGTTTTCCATCAACAACGGTGTCCTGACGATCACCGCGGCGCCAGCGTCCGACGCCATTCAGGCTCAGATCAACGGTTACGACTACACGTCGGGCCTGCTCACGACCCATTCCTCCTTTGCCCAGACCTACGGCTATTTCGAGATTCGCGCCGACATGCCGAACGACCAAGGTGCCTGGCCAGCCTTCTGGCTGCTGCCGGCCGACGGCTCCTGGCCGCCCGAACTGGACGTCGTGGAAATGCGCGGTCAGGACCCGAACACCGTCATCGCCACCGTCCACTCCAACGAAACCGGCTCGCAGACCAGCATCGCAAGCGCCGTTAAAGTCGCCGACACCAGCGGTTTCCACAAATACGGGGTGCTTTGGACGGAAGACGAGATCGTTTGGTATTTCGACGACGTCGCGGTCGCACACGCCGACACGCCTTCGGACATGCACGAGCCCATGTATATGCTCGTGAATCTCGCCGTCGGAGGTATCGCGGGCACGCCTGCGGATGGTCTTGTCGACGGGGCTGAAATGAAAATCGACTACATTAAGGCCTATTCGCTCGACGCCGATTGGCACATTTAAGCGATGTAGTCTTCGGGGAGACCGGCATGACAAGCTGCCGGCCTCCACCATATGGCGTTACTTCTGAATGCAGGTGTCGACGGTATCCTTGGTGCATTCGTCGAGACCGGTAAATACCGGGTCTTCGACTGGCTTGCCGGCGATCAGGTCCAGCATCACCGCCGGTGCCTTGTAACCCATCTCGAACGGCCGCTGGCCGACGAGCGCTGTTACGAGGCCCTCGCGCGCGATCGCGACTTCCTCGCCGATGGTGTCGGCAGCGCCGATGACGAACTCGTTCTTGGCGATCTTGTCGGCCATCGGCTTGAACAGGTCGCGATAGGGTTGCGGCGCACCGAACAACGGCCAGCCGCCCATGATGCCGAAGGCATCGAGATC
Organism: Ensifer sp. IC3342; assembly: GCF_020193655.1. Lineage (GTDB taxonomy): Bacteria > Pseudomonadota > Alphaproteobacteria > Rhizobiales > Rhizobiaceae > Sinorhizobium. The sequence goes on along the minus strand of NZ_JADYVE010000010.1, from coordinate 94,168 downwards.
CGGGTTGGCGGCAAGGATATCGGTCATAGCCTGGACGCCCTTGGCGCCGTCGTCATTGGTGAAGACCGGGCAGCCGGCGACTTCGGTCCAGCCGCCTTCGCCCTTGAGCTCTGCGAGACCCTTTTGCCCGGTCAGCGTGTCCCGCATCCCCTGGGCACGGCGCAGGATATTGTCCGCACCCGGGTTACCTTCGATCGTGCAGATCTTGCCGCCATTGGGCTTGGCCTTCTTGATGTATTCGGCGATCCGCGCGCCCATCAGGTAGTTGTCGGTGCCAAGATAGGTTTTGCGCAGTGCCGAATCCTCGGCGGCAAGATCCGCATCCAGCGTCATAACCGGAATCGACGGATTGGCCGTTTTCAGCGTCTGGGCGATGAGTTTTGCGTTTGATGGCGAGATTGCGATAGCGGCCGTTTCCGCCTTGCCCAGCATATCCTGGACGATTTGCGCCTCGCCAGCCTCGTCCGACGTGGATGCCGGACCGGTGTAGAAGCACTCATATTCCGAATCCGGGTTTTCCTTGTTCCACTTCTGGCAACCCTGGTTGATCGCTTCGAAGAACGGGTTGTCGAGGCCCTTCACGACGATTACAAGCTGTTTCTTCTGGGCCATGGCCGTTCCGGCGCTGAGTGCCAAGACGGCAACGGCAAGCAATAGTGCCTTCCTCATTTCTTCCTCCCTTAAAACAAACGGGCACCCATGTGCCCGCCCCACAAATCAACCCGGATACCAGACGATGCGCGGATCATCCTGCGAACGCTCGTACTGCCAAGCCGAGTCGATAAGCTTTTCCATGTCGTAGTCAGGTCGCCAGTTCAGCAGGTACTTCGCCTTGCTGTTGTCCATCCAGTTCGAGTGAAACTGGCTTGCTATATCGACTGAACCGAGGCCGCGGGTGCGGGCGAGATAGGTGGCAACTTCGCCATAGTCGACCGGCCTGTCCATTGAGATGTTGAAGAGCTGCCGCGTCGCGCGTGGATTGTCGATCGCCGCCAGTATGGCGGAGACCAGATCATCGACATGCACGAAATTGCGTTTCAGCGGCCGCCCGTCGGCATCGCGTAGCAGCGGCACCGTGCCATCTCTGGCGTAGCGCTTCGCGTCGGCCTCCGGAACGAGGTCCTTCCACACCGGGCCGCCGAAGACGTCATCACCGAAAGATAGCGTGTACCTGAAGTCGTCCTTCTCCATGATCCACGGCGCGCGCAAGCAGCAGCCGTTGAGGCCGTACTGGATGCCGAACTGTTCCAGCATCACCTCTTCGAGCACCTTCGACAGCGCGTAGCACCCGGGATACGCCTGATGCGGTACCTGCTCGGTAATCGGCCTGTCATGACGGTAGTAGAAATGACCGATGCCGGCGTCGCCGCCAATGAGGATGAACTGGGAGGCGGTCGGGCTTGCGCGGAACTCCTCCAGCAGCCAGAAAAGTCCCTTGACCGTAACGTCGATGACGTCGTCGGGAGTCTCCTTGCAGGTGGCGAGGTGCACCACGTGGGTGACGCCGGCAAGCGCTTCGGACACAAGGTGCCGGTCGGCGATCGATCCGCGCGCCACTTCGACCCGATCCATTTGCGGGCACAAGCGATTGTGACAAAGCGCACGGATGCGCGCCTCGGAAAATCGCGGATCGTCAAGCAGCCCAGCGATGAAGTGCCGCCCGACCTTGCCCGTTGCACCGGTGACAAGGATCAGCATGCTCTTGCTCCCCTTTTCAAAGCTAATATCCGCCAGCTTCGCTCGTCAACGAGTATTTGTAATACAAAATGGATTATTGCCGGCGTGGAGCGGCTTAAATCGCAGGACAATCGATTGACGCTGTCCCACGGTTTTGCGTAAATTCGCCTAATCGCTCTTTCGGGGAGGAAATCGGAAAAGCGAAATCGCGACGGCTCCGTATCCAAGGTGGAGGGTTTGGGGCGGCCGCGAGCCTAAAGCTATCGGGAGGATAGACGGCCGTGGCGGTTCTCGAACTCGCCAACATTTCCAAACATTTCGGCGCCATCCAGGCGGTCAGCGACGTTTCGCTTTCGCTGGAAGCGGGGCAGGTGGTGGGCCTGATGGGCGACAACGGTGCCGGCAAGTCCACATTGGTCAAGATGATCGCCGGCAATTTTCGGCCAAGCCACGGTACGATGCGCCTCGACGGCGCGGAACTCGTGCTTCACAAACCCGTGGAGGCGCGCCAATACGGGATCGAGATCGTCTACCAGGACCTGGCGCTCTGCAACAACCTGACGGCCGCGGCAAATGTGTTCCTCGGACGCGAACTGCGGCGCGGTTTCGGCCCATTGCGTATTCTCGACCACAAGAGGATGTACAAGCGTGCCGGCGAGATTTTCAGGGAACTGAAATCGGAAACGCGGCCGCGTGATCTCGTCAAGCAGATGTCGGGTGGTCAGCGGCAAGCGGTGGCGATTGCCCGAACGATGCTCTCCGAGGCAAAGATAGTGCTCATGGACGAGCCCACCGCGGCGATCTCGGTGCGTCAGGTGGCGGAAGTCTTGAACCTGATCCGGGAACTGAGCGACCGGGGCATTGCGGTCATCCTGATCAGCCACCGCATGCCCGACGTCTTTGACGTCGCCGACCGTGTCATCGTGATGCGGCGCGGCCGAAAGGTTGCAGACAAGCCGATTGCCTTGAGCTCACCGGAAGAGGTTACCGGACTAATTACCGGCGCGATCGAGCAAGTATGATCGGACCGGCTTCGAAGAGAGACGAAGGTCGACGATGGCAACAACGTTGGAACGGACCATAGAACACAGGCAGCAAACCTGGCCGGCGGCGTTGCTCGCGAGCCAGACGTTCTGGGTGCTGGTCGCGGTGATCCTCGCCTGCATATTCTTGTCTTTCGCTACCGACTCCTTCGCCACGGCGAAGAATCTCTACAACATCACCCGCAACGTGACCTTCGTTGCGATCATCGCTCTCGGCATGACCCTGGTTATCATTACCGGTGGCATCGATCTGTCTGTGGGATCCGTGCTCTGCCTGTGCAGCATGATTCTTGCGGTCGTCATGCACGCCGGCTACAGCATCGAGGTCGGCATCGCCGCCTCGATCGGCACCGCGCTTCTGATCGGCGCCTTCAACGGGGTGATGATCGCCTATCTCGGGTTTCCGCCCTTCGTGATCACACTCGGCATGCTGTCGATCGCACGCAGCCTCGCAATGGTGGCGTCGAACAACACCGTCGTCTTTCAGTTCGGACCGGATCATGACAAGTTGCTGGCGCTCGGTGGCGGCGCATGGTTCTTCGGCATCGCCAATCCCGTCCTCTACATGATCGCGCTGGCGCTCCTCACTGGTTTCGTGCTGCGCTGGACCAAGTTCGGCCGCTACGTATTTGCCATCGGCGGCAACGAGCACGCGGCCACACTCACGGGCGTTCCGGTCAGAAGGATCAAGGTCGCTGTTTACATGATCTCCGCGCTCGCGGCCGGGGTCGCCGGTATCATCCAGACCGGCTGGCTCGGCGCCGTCACGACCAATATCGGCGCGGGAATGGAACTTCAGGTCATCGCCGCCGCGGTGATCGGCGGCGCCAATCTCGCCGGTGGCGTCGGCACGGCCTCCGGAGCGCTGATCGGTGCGGCACTCATCGAAGTGATCCGCAACAGTCTTGGTCTGCTCGGCATCAATGCCTTTTGGCAGGGCACCTTCATCGGCGGTGCCACGGTACTGGCCGTCCTGTTCGACCGGGTCCGCAACTTCCGGCAGAGCGAATGAGGAGCTGCCACCTCAGCCCTTGACCAGAATACGCCGCATCTCTTCGATGGCGGCGTCGAACTGCGGGTCCTTTCCTGCCGCATAAGGCAGGCTGAATGGCACCGGAATGTCGGGATCGATGCCTCGTCCTTCGAGCCGCAGTCCCTCGTCGATGACGGCGTCGGACACTGCTAGTTCCAGCAGGCTGTCGTCAGGCAGCAGGTAGGCGCGTCCGGCGAGCAGCGCGCCGGCCGTTCGCGATCCGACAAGCGGGATTCCGTTCACCTTCAAGGCATAGGCGAAGAGTTCCAACCCGCTCCTGGCACCTTCGTCGATGATCGCGACCACAGGTCGGCGCCAGCGCACGTTGGCGAGCGTCTCCTTGCCATTCCGGTTGATCAGTCGGAACGTCGGCGTGTCGCCGACGAAAAGCTCCGCCGCGTCGGCCGGCCCGCCACCCCACCGGCCGCGCAGATCGACGATCACGCCGTCGGCATCCTTCAGGCGCCCGGTTGTGAGCTCGCGGGCGACGATGTCTAGCCCGTCTGCCGTCGAGAGCGTCCACAGTCGAAGATAACCGATCCGCCGCCCGTCATGCTCCGTTACTTTCACGCTGTTCGCGATCGCCCTCTCGAATGTCCGCAGCGGCCTCAGCCGCTCGACCGCAACTTTGACGGCGATCGGCTCGGCGCCCGGCTGACGCCGCAACCGCACCTCGACGCTCTGCCCGATCTTGCTACGAAAGGATTCTATTTCGCGATAGGGGGCGCCATCCACCGAAAGGATCTCATCGCCGACGAGAATTCCCGCGCGGTCGGCGGGCGAGCCGTCATAGACATCGGTGACGAACCGCGGGCCATCGCTTTGCGTGACCATGCCGATGCCCGCATAGTTCACGTCCCCATCCGGCGGAAACAATCGCCGCATGTCGTTGCGGACGGCAAAGCGGAATATATCGATGATTTCGAAATAGTCGATCGTATCGCGTTTGAAGCGGGCGGTATGCGACGCACCGAGGCTTGCGAGGATCGTCTCGATCGCTTCGTCGACCTGCGCCTGCGAACTCTTGGCGGTTAGCGGCACATCTTCAATCTGGCGGCGCACCGTCGCGGCGAACCGCTCAAGCGCCGACGCGTCATGAAAATTATCCACCACGAGCGTGACGGCCCGGTCGAAGACCGGATGCCCCGATCGAGGCGGTTCGAGGGCGAAGGCTTGCGAGGATGTGAGAAAAAGCAAAAGTATGAGGGGGAGGGAGCCGACCGTCCTTGTGCGCATGGGCCGATTTCCGTTTCTGTTTCGGCTACTGCATGCTTCGTTAAATCGTAGCCGATTTAAGGATAAAGACATGCAGCAATTCAAAGTGCTACAGCGTCCTTTGCGCGTCTGATAACACGCGCGGCGCTGTAGTATCGGCGAAACCGCGGCTGGATTGCGACGTCGGCAAACAACATTCCGTGAGTGCGCCGCGGCGTTTTCGCTGGTTGGCGAGCGCAGCCGGGAACAACGACCAGGCGAGCGATGTTCGGTGGTTTGTCGCGGAAGGACGAACGATGACGCTGTATCTGACTGCTCTTGTTTCGCTTTTGCTGACGGCGCTCAGCCTCGGTCCGTCATTTGCCCATGTGCTGGAGGCTCCGCCACGGCTGAGCGTGTGGTCGCCTGAACTCTGGCGAGAGGCGACAGTCTTCAACGGCCAATTCGAACTCTTTGCCAAAATCGGTGGTCCGCTCGATGTCGCGGCAATATTGGTGGCGGGTTTGCTGACTTATTTCCTTGCGGGAGAGCGGCCCGCCTTCTGGTTTGCCTTCGCGGGCACCTGCCTGTTGGTAGTCGCTCTCGGGGCCTGGTTTACACTCGTGTCACCAGCCAATGCCGTATTGGCTTCCTGGCCCCCCGGTCCTATCCCGACCGATTTCGCATTGGTCCGACTGCAATGGGAAACAGGACATATGGTTGTTGCGGCAGCAAAAATCTTAGCCTTCGCATCGATAAGCATGGCAGTGCTGGCGCCGCGGCTGCCTGCTTGAAACGCCCGATCTGCGTTCGTTTGTAAATGGCCGTGATCTCGAGGAGCAAGCGCCACTCAGCCGTCGCAGAAGCTAGAGTGCGACAGCCGTTACAAGGAGGATTAGGCTGATGATGGCAAACGCCGCCCGTGCGACATGGGAGAACTCCCACCGATCACGCAGATAGGTCCAATCCAGATCGCCGGATTGAGCAGGGTCACGCCAAGCGGCCAGCGAGAAGAAGCCGGCGCTCACGCCCTTTAGCTCGACATCCCTGAGCCAAAAATTGTTCACCGGATGCGTCAGAATCCAGTAGGTCGCCTGCATGGCCAACAATCCGATGAAGGCGGAGGCTATCAGCCAGAAAGCCAGCGTGCCGGGTGGCGTCAAGAACAGGAGAATGGCGGTGAACAGCAGGCCGAGAGGTTCGGCCGCACCTCCGATGGTAAAGCCGGGATAATAGATCGGTTGAATAGCGAAATACTGTTCCTTGGCCAATCTGAGCTTGCCCGGCAATTCGAGCGCGTGCGCGAGTGCCAGCGCCATGGCGATAGCCATAATGGTGATCGTCACAACTTGAAAGGCAAAGAACATGGTCGAACCCGATTCCGCTTCAGGGGTCGAACGCTTCAGCCCATGTTCGGTTCCCGTGCCATTTGCCTCTGAAAGCCTCAAAAGTGGGTGTGATCACCCTTGTCCCGGCGCAGGTGGCCGAAACGGAAGCTCCCTGATGCGGCCGCGCGCACCATCATCATTTCGCCGATCGTCTCATGGGTCATGAGCCCGACGAGATGGTCCGAACCATCGACCACAGCAACGGCGGGAGAACTCGCCTGCTGCATCAGTTTCAGGCTCTCTTCGAGGCGCTTGCGATAGTGGATCCGCGGTATGTCGTTGCGCATCGCGCTGACGACCGGCGTTGCGGCTCCTCTTTCCTTCAGAGTGCGGATCATATCGTCGCGTGTCAGCAGTCCCTCGAAACGGCCGGTGGCGTCGACCACGGGGAACTCGCGTTGCGTCGTTGCGAGCAGCATTTCGATCGCCTCGTCGATGGTCGCCGAGCGGTCAAGTCTTGCGAATTCGGTGACCATGACGTCGGCGATGAGGACGCTGCCGGAAACGGCGCGGATGTGCGCGTTCTGGGCTTCGGCCGTTGCGGCCAGATAGACGAAAATGGCGATGAAGATCAGCAGCGGATTATAGAACAGGCCGATGAAACCAAAAACGAAGGCAAGACCCTGGCCGATTGCTGCGGCAATCTCGGTTGCTCGTGCCCAAGTGAGGCGCGAGGCGAGGGCTGCGCGCAGCACGCGGCCCCCATCCATAGGAAAGGCCGGAATCATATTGAAAAGGACTAGGAAGACGTTGACCCCGGCAAGCCTTGCGAGAAAGCTTCTTCCGGGATCTTCGACACCGGCCATCTGCTCCATGCCCACCGATCCGCCGAGCGCGAGAAAGATGAGCCCAGCGATCACGACATTGACGAGGGGACCGGCAATGGCGATCACAAACTCCTCGCGAGGTTCCTCGGGCATGCGTTCGAGACGAGCCACGCCGCCGATCGGTAGCAGTGTGATATCCGGAGTCTTGATTCCGAAATAGCGCGCGGCGGCGATGTGCCCGAACTCATGCAACACGACGCAGACGAAGACGGCGATGATGAAAACGATGCCTTCCCACGCCGCGGGCGCGCCGCCTATCCGGTAATGCATCAGCCATATCCAGATAAGCAGGAGCGCGAAGGTGACATGCAGCCGTATCGCCGTGCCGCCAATCGTTCCAATCCTGAGAGACCAACCCATGTGCGTCCGCTCCTGCGTCCTGTTGCCGGCAGGCAGCCTTTCCTCTTCAATGACCTCAGCCGTCGTCCGAGGTGCCGACAACGCTATGATAGTCGATCACCTCGGCTTCGCCATGGCGAAGATACGAACTGCGACAGTCGGGCTCTTTAAAAAATGCTCAATAGGCCCGCGGTGGCACGAACAGACAAATTGTCTTGCTGTGTTCCTCGCCCGCTGCGGAGCACCAATGGTAAAACCCGTCAGGTGAGATGCGCACCCTCCCATCGGTGTAGGGAAGCACTTCGCCGGTCGCCTCGATGATATAGCCTTGCGGACGTTCGCTTATTGCCGTCTGGGTGACCTGCCGGCAGTCCAGATTTGAACAGCAGGAGTTTGGATATTTCCATCCGCTAGGGGCGTCATGGGCAAAGGCGGTCGTTGACAAGCAGAGAAGGGCAGGGACGAGGAAAATACCGCGCATCGCGATCTCCTTTCAGGACGGCTCCGACGGGGAGATGGGCCGAAGCCGACAATTGACCTAAGTCTTCAAACGCCGAAATTGCGGAAATGATCCGTTTGCGGCCGTCGACCGGTTCAGATTCGGGCGATAATCACGCCAACCGAAGGAGTGTCTGCGGTTACTCAGCGCTGCGGGACGAGGAATGCATCGCTCTCGCCCTCGACAAGTTCCATGGGCCAAACCTTGTTTGCAGGCGCGTCCGGATAATGATCTTTGAAGGCCGGCATAGCGGAAAGCAGGGTCTCCGCCAGTGCGATGCCGAGATCGCGAAGCGACAGGCGGAAGCAGGTGAGCGGCGGCGAAAGGAAATGCGCGTGCGGGCTATAGCGCCCGATCACGGCGATGTCGCGCCCTGGCTTAACGCCGGCTTCCGAGAGTGCCTGGTAGAAACCGATCGCGATCGTCTCGTTGATCAGCACGATTGCCGTTGGCGGTTCTTTGAGCGCGAGAAGGTCACGTGCGATCTGGTAGCCGCCCGCTTCGTTCGGCGTCGAGCGGAAGATCAGATCCTCCTCGAGGGGCAGGCCGTGCGCCGCCAGCGCCTGGCGGCAGCGGTCGACGAAGATGTAGCCGAGGTTGACATCGTCGTGCGGCCGCGTGATAGCGATGCGTCGATGCCCGCGTGCCACCAGCCGGTCGATCGATGCCTGCGCCATGCCTTCGAAATCGAGATCGAGCCAGGGCTGGCCGGCATCAGTCAGGCTTCGGCCGAGTGTGACGAAGGGGATGTTGCGTTCGGCCAGGAATTCGATACGGGGATCGTTGCGCTGGGTTGCCGACAGGATCAGCCCATCGGCAAAGCCGCGCGCCACGACGCGGCGCAGATAGTCGTTCGGATCCTCCTGCGACGAGCAGAGCAGGGCGACGAGATCGAGCTTGTGTCTGGCGAAGACGGCCTGCACACCGTCGAAAACGCTCATGAAGAATATGTCGCCCTGGCCGGTGATCTCCGTGCCGGTCTGAATCATGAAGCCGATGATATTGGTCGTGCCCTGCCGGAGGCTGCGGCCAGACTGGTTCGGAACATAACCGAGTTCCGTCGCTGCCTGGAGCACGCGCCTGCGGGTCTCTTCGTTGACGTCAGGCTTGCCGTTGAGTGCCCGCGAGACCGTCCCGATGGAAATATCGAGATGTTGCGCAAGACGCCGAATTCCCTTCATCCCGACTGTCATCCTCCGTCATTCGTCCGCCCGTCTCCGAATCCCTATTGACATGTTTCGGAAACTCCGCATAGTTCCGTAAACGTTTACGGTTGCCAAAACAAGGCGATTTCGTAGACTTACGGGAGGAGAAACGTGATTTTGCGCGCAGTTCTGTGCGGGTGCGGAGCTATGGCCAAAGGTTGGCTCAAGGCGATCGCCGCAAACCGCGAACTTCAATCATCGATCCGCATCGTTGGGCTTGTCGACCTCAATGCCGACGCCGCGCGGAACCTTGCGGCGGAATTCGATATTGCGGATGCGATCATCGGCTCCGATCTCGATGCCGTCTTGAGCGAAGCCAAACCGGATCTGCTCTTCGACATCGTCGTACCTTCCGCCCGTCATGATGTGGTTGCTACAGGGTTCGGGCATGGGTGCCACGTGCTGAGCGAGAAACCGATGGCGACCTCGCTCGCCGCCGGTAGGGAATTGATCCGTCTTGCGAGCGGGGCCGGCAAGATCCACGCCGTCGTCCAGAACCGCCGCTTCATCTCCGGCGTGCGCCGCATCCGCCGTTTCGTCGAAAGCGGCGCGATCGGCACACTGACCGGTCTTCATTGCGATTTCTTCATCGGCGCACATTTCGGCGGCTTCCGGGAAGAGATGGACAACGTGCTGCTCCTGGACATGGCGATCCATACCTTCGATGCGGCGCGCTTCATCGCCGGCAAGACGCCGCTCGCGGTCTATTGCCACGAAAGCAATCCGCGCGGCTCCTGGTATGCGCACGGTGCGGCCGCGAACGCCATCTTCGAGCTCTCGGATGACGTCACCTTCACCTATCGCGGCTCGTGGTGCGCCGAGGGCGCGAATACGAGCTGGGAGAGCCAGTGGCGGATCATCGGCACCGAGGGCACATTGCTCTGGGATGGAGCCGAGAGCTTCCAGGCCAACAAGGTCGCCGGCAGCGAAGGCTTTCTGCGCGAACTGCTCCCGATCGACGTCCCGGAACCGGCCGATCCAGCAGAGACGCATGGCCACGCCAGCGTCATCGCAGATTTCGTTGCGGCCATCCGCTCCGGCAAGAAGCCGGAAACGGCGAGCGATGACAACATCAACAGCCTTGCCATGGTTTTTGCGGCGATCGAAAGCGCCCGCACCCGGCAGCGCGTGACAATTTGAGGTATCTGATGAGCAATCCAGCCAAATCCATACGCATCGGCACCATGGTCAGCGCCACGAAAGGCGAGGCCGCCAAACGCATCGGCCAGATTGCCGAGTTGGGGTTCGAGAGCTTCGAACCTTTCTTCTGGCAAACGACCAACGGGCAGGACCTCGCCGAGCTTGGTAAGCGCTGCAGGGAGGCGATCGGTGATCGCGACATCACCATCTCGACGCTCGGCATGTTCGGCAATCCGTTGGAGGAGACCGACATAGACCTGCAGACGCTGCAGGGCTGGAAGGAATGCATCGACAACGCGCATCACTTCGGCGCGACCTGCGTCGCGGGGTTCACCGGCCGCATCCGCAATCGTCCATTGACCGACAGCCTGCCGCGCTACAGGAAGATTTGGCGCGAACTCGGTGAGCGCGCCGCAGACAAGGGCGTGAAGATCGCCTTTGAAAATTGCGCCATGGACGGGAATTGGGCGACGGGTGACTGGAACATCGCCCACAATCCCGATGCCTGGGAACTGATGTTCAACGAGACGCCGGACGACCATATCGGCATCGAATGGGAGCCCTGCCACCAGATGGTCTATCTGATCGACCCTCTGCCGCAGATCCGCAAATGGGCGCACAAGATTTTCCATGTGCATGGCAAGGACGCGACGATCCGGTGGGACGTCATCCGCGAGCATGGCATCTTCGGCAAGGAGAAATTCGTCTTCATGCGCACGCCCGGCTTCGGCGACAGCAACTGGACCGACATCATCTCGGAACTCAGGCTTGCCGGCTGGTCCGGTTCGATCGACATTGAAGGCTGGCACGATCCCGTCTATCGCGACGCCCTTGAAATGACCGGCCAGGTTCGCGCGCTCAACTACCTGAAAACCTGCCGAGGCGGCGATTTCGTCGTCGATCCGGCCTGAGACCATGCCCGACGACCGGCGCGGAGGATGCCGGTCGCGGGACAACCACGGAGGAGGAGACTATGGGTATTCGCAGATTTGCAATCCTGGGCACCGTCGCCCTCGGCGCTTCGTTGGCGGCATTCGCCGCCAGCGCAGAAGATGTGACGATCAGTGTTTGGTCGCTGGATCGAGACATTCAGCCGGCGCCAAACTTGATCAACGATTTCAACAAGCTGAACACCGGAATTAAAGTCGAATATCGCCAGATCCAGTTTGACGACGTCGTCAGTGAGGCCATGCGTGCCTATTCGACGGGACAGGCACCCGACATCATTGCGGTCGACAATCCGGAGCATGTGCTCTTTTCGTCGCGCGGCGCGTTCCTCGACCTCACCGACATGATTGCAAAATCGTCGGTCGTCAAAGCGGAGAACTATTTCCCGGGGCCGCTCGCGTCCGTCACCTGGGAGGGAAAATACTACGGTATTCCCAAGGCGACGAATACGATCGCGCTTTATTACAACAAGGACATGTTCAAAGCCAAAGGCCTCGACCCGAACAAGCCGCCGCAAACCTGGGACGAACTGGTGGAGATGGCGCGCAAGCTGACGGACCCGGCGGCGAATGTGTACGGCCTCACCTTCTCAGCCAAGGCGAACGAAGAGGGGACGTTCCAGTTTTTGCCCTGGGCGCAGATGGCCGGCGGCAGCTATGATGCGATCAATTCGGACGGCGCGGTCAAGGCGCTCGATGTCTGGAAGAAGATCATCGACGAGAAGTTGGCGTCTCCGGATACGCTGACGCGAGGCCAATGGGATTCGACCGGCACCTTCAATTCAGGCAATGCGGCGATGGCGATCTCGGGGCCGTGGGAGCTGGACCGGATGGTCAAGGAAGCCAAATTCGACTGGGGTGTCGCGCTCCTGCCCGTGCCGGAGCCGGGTGCCGAACGTTCCTCGGCGATGGGCGACTTCAACTGGGCGATCTTTGCCAACACCGAGCATCCGGCGGAAGCGTTCAAGGTTCTGGAATATTTCGTCTCGCAGGACGACCGGATGTTCAAGGACTTCGGACAATTGCCGGCGCGCTCCGACATCTCCATCCCGGAGACCGGCGAGCCTCAGAAGGACGCGGCACTGAAGGTCTTCGTGGAGCAGCTGAAATATGCCAAGCCTCGTGGTCCGCATCCGGCATGGCCGAAGATCTCGAAGGCGATCCAGGATGCTATCCAGGCGGCGTTGACCGGTCAGATGAGCTCCAAGCAGGCGCTTGATCAGGCGGCGGAGAAGATCAAGGCAGTTCTCGGTTGAGACGATGCCGCCGCTCCGACTTGCGGAGCGGCGACAGGCATTCACCGGCGGATTGTCATGTCCGCCCGAGTTTCCTCCCGAGTGGCGATCTCCGGCTTCGGCCGGGGTCGCCGGCGGGAGAGGGGATCGCCATGAAGAGAATTCTATCCAGTGTCACGGACGGCAAAGGCTTCGACATCGGCCTCGTCGTGCTGCCGCTCGGCTTCCTGTTCGTCATGTCCGGCCTGCCGCTCGTCTACAATGTCGTGATGAGTTTCCAGGAGGTCGACATGTTCAGCCTCGGTAGCTTCGCGCGGCCTTTCGTCGGCTTCCGCAACTATGTCGACCTGTTTTCCCAGCATGAAACCCGGCCGATCCTCTTCAATACGGCTTTGTTCGTGGTGGCTTCGATCGCCGGACAATTCGCGATCGGCTTCGGCCTGGCGCTGTTCTTCTGGACCAATTTTCCAGGCGCCTCGTGGCTGCGCGGCCTCTTCCTCGTCTCCTGGGTGATGCCTGGTCTCGTCGTCGGCGCCATCTGGAACTGGATTCTTTCGGGCGACTTCGGTGTCCTCAATTTCCTCCTGAGGGAAACGGGCGTCATCGACGGCAATATCTTCTGGCGCTCCGATCCCAATTATTCGCTCTGGGCCGTCATCATCGCCAACATCTGGCTCGGCACGTCCTTCAACATGATCCTGCTTTCCGTCGGGCTCTCGGGCATTCCGAAGGACCTCTACGAGGCGGCCGAACTCGACGGCGCCAATGCGCTCCAGCGCTTCTGGACGATCACGCTGCCGATGATGCGCTCGACGATCGGCGCGATCATCGCGCTCGGACTGATCTTCACGCTACAGCAGTTCGACCTCTTCGCCGCGATCACGTCCGGAGGGCCGAACAACACCTCGAACGTCACGCAGTATTGGGCCTGGGATCTCTCCTTCCGCCAGTACGATTTTGCCAAAGGCGCGACGATTTCGGTGATCATGATCGTCTTCGTGATGTTCGCCTCGGTCGTCTATGTGCGCTCCACCCGTCATGAGGTCAGAGGATGAGCGAACAGTTCCGCAACCGCCTGATGCTGGCCGTCGCACTCGTGCTCGCCGCCATCTATCTGTTTCCGCTCTACTGGATGTACATCACCGCGTTGAAGACCGGTTCGGCCATGTTCGCGACGCCGCCGAAGTTCTGGCCGAGCGAGCCGCAATGGAGGATCTACGCAGATGTCTGGCAAAGCCGGAACATGGGGCGCTACCTCTGGAACTCGCTGGTCATCGCCTTTGGCTCCGTGGCGCTGATCTCGGTGCTCGGCGTCGGCTGCGCCTACGTTCTTGCGCGCTATCGCAACGTCTGGGTCGATATCGGCCTGTTCCTGATCCTCATGCTGCAGGTGCTGCCGGCCTCGCTGATGATCACGCCCATCTTCGTCGGCTTCTCGCAGTTCGGGCTGCTCGACACGCCGCGCTTTGCAGTTATCCTGGCGATCGCGGCCAAGAGCATGCCGTTTTTCGTGGTCCTCGTCCGGGCGACTTTCATGAGCGTGCCGATGGAACTGGAAGAGGCGGCGCTCGTCGACGGCAATTCGCGCATCGGCGCCTTCTTCAACATCGTCCTGCCGCTGGCGCGCAACGGCATTCTGGTAAGCGCGATCCTGATCTTCATGCAGGCCTTCGGCGAGTTCGTCTATTCGAAGTCGATGATCCAGGACATCGAACTGCAGCCCGCCAGCGTAGGCCTGAATTCCTTCATGGGGCCCAACACCAATGAGTGGAACAACATCATGGCTTACGCCACGATCTATGTGACGCCCATTCTGGCAGCCTTCATTCTCTTGCAGCGCCGCATCGTTTCCGGCCTCACTTCGGGAGCCCTCAAATGACCCTTCAGATCGAACTCAACGGCGTCAACAAGTTCTACGGTGCCTTTCATGCGCTGAAGGACATCAATCTCGCGATAGAGGAGGGGACCTTCGTCGCCCTCGTCGGCCCGTCCGGCTGCGGCAAGTCGACTTTGCTGCGTTCGCTCGCGGGTCTCGAGAAGATCTCGACCGGCGAGATGAAGATCGCTGGCGCGCTCATGAATGGCGTTCCGCCCCGCAAGCGCGATGTGGCGATGGTCTTCCAGTCCTACGCGCTCTATCCGCATATGACCGTCGAGGAAAACCTGACCTACAGCCTGCGCATCCGCGGCGTGAAAAAGGCCGAAGCGCGCAAGGCGGCGGAGGAGGTGGCGGCAACCACCGGCCTCTCGCATCTGATGAAGCGCTATCCGCGCGAACTCTCGGGCGGCCAGCGCCAGCGCGTGGCGATGAGCCGAGCGATCATCCGCCACCCCAAGGCATTCCTGTTCGACGAGCCGCTTTCCAATCTCGATGCCGCCCTTCGCGTGCATATGCGCAAGGAAATTCGCGCCCTGCATGACCGGCTCAAGGCAACATCCGTCTATGTGACGCACGACCAGATCGAGGCGATGACCATGGCCGACTATGTCGTCGTCATGCGCGACGGCATCATCGAGCAGCAGGGTCGACCGCTCGATCTCTATGACCGACCCGCCAACAAATTCGTTGCGGGCTTCATAGGCTCGCCCGCGATGAACTTCATACCAGCGATCGTCGGAGAAGACGGTGCGCACATTGTTCTCGACTTCGGCAAGACGCAGGCGAAACTCGCGATTGGCAGCCGCCTTTCACCGGGCATGTCCCTTACCGCGGGGATCCGGCCGGAGCACATCAAGATCGTTGCTGAAGGACGGGGTGCTTTCGACGTCTCGGTCGGTATAGTCGAGTCGACCGGCTCGGCCACTTTCATCACGTCGGCCACTCAGCCGGAACTGACAATCGTCGAGACTGGGCGCGGCGGGGCAAGGAGCGGCGAGATCATCGGCCTTGCGATAGACCTGGCGCAGTTGCATCTCTTCGACACCACGACGGGCCGGCGGATCGAACCGGAAAATGGCCGCGTCGGTATCGAGCCCCCGCGGCACCTCCACGTTGCGGGTCACGCGAGCTAGGTAATCCTCAAAGTCAGGGCGGCCGTCTCATCTGAGAAAACTGCCCTAACGCCTTGTTCTTTTGGGCGCCCAAGCCTTCGGCACTTTCAGGATCCGCTCTGTAGAGCGGGCTTGCGTTCCGTTAGGTCGAGCATGAGTCGCTCCTGGCCCGCACGGATCACGTTCTCCATCGCGCTTCGGGCGCCGTCCTCGTCACGGCGCTGGATCTCCTCGACGATGCGGATGTGCGCCATCGCGACACGATCGATTTCCGCCTCCTCGGGGCTTGGGCTCGTGAGCTTGAAAACGCCGATCAGCGCTGCTTCGATGAGACTCCCCACCGTCCGCATGAAGGGATTGAGGGAGGCTTCGAGCAAATGGAGATGAAATTCGAGGTCGGCATGCGCCAGCGTCTGGGCGCTGTGCCCGGCATCGCCCATGGCAACGGCAAGCCGCATCATCTGGCTGATGTCGGCGTCGGAGGCCCGTCGCGCGGCGAGACCGGCGGCATAGGGTTCGAGGGCCAGTCTCACGTCGCTTAGGTGATGCAGGAAATCCTGGTCCACGCCGACATTGAAATGCCAGGAGAGGACATCGCCGTCGAACAGGTTCCAATGCGTCCGCGGCATGACGCGCGTTCCGATGCGCGCACGGGGGAAAACGAGCCCCTTGGCCGCGAGCGTCTTCATCGCTTCGCGCAGGACCGTACGCGAGACGTTGAAACGCGCCGCAAGCTCCGCGTCGCCTGGCAGTATGTCGCCAACGGCAAATTCGCCGCCGACCACGGCCTGGCCCAGCTCATCGACGACGAGCTGGTGACTTGTGCGCTTCCCCGGTCGTTTGGCGAAGGTTTCCGGCGGCATTCACACGGTTCTCCGCTCACTCAGGCGCGTTGTCGGGCATCGCGCGATAGATGGATGATCCCCTTCTGCAGAAGGATAAAGGCAAAGAGAAGCGCGCCGATCAGGATCTTCGTCCACCAGCTGGAGAGCGATCCGTCGAAGGTTATGTAGGTCTGGATGAGGCCCTGGATGAAGATGCCGACAAGCGTTCCGGCAACAAAGCCCGATCCGCCGGTCAAGAGCGTGCCACCGATGACGACGGCGGTGATTGCATCAAGCTCGACGCCGACCGCGGCAAGCGAATAGCCGGCCGACGTGTAAAGCGAGAATACAATGCCGGAAAGGCCCGCGAGCAGTCCCGAGAGAGCGTAGATCTTGACCGTTGTGCTGGCGACCGGAACGCCCATGAGCTTCGCTGTCGCCGTGCCGCCGCCGAGCGCATAGACGTTCGTGCCGAAACGGGTCCGATGAGCGATGAGGATGCCGGCGGCGAAGACGAGCAGCATCAGGCCGCCGATGAGAGTGATCCGTCCTCCGCCTGGCAGCTTGTAGTAGAAGCCTTTCAACGTCGCGTAGAAGGGATGCTTGATCGGAATGGAATCGATCGACAGCACGAAGGCCATGCCGCGGGCAAGGAACATTCCAGCCAGCGTCACGATGAAGGCCGGCATCTCGAGATAATGGATGATCATCCCCATGAGCGCGCCAAAAAGCGTGGTGATGCCGAGGACCAGCGCAAAGGCCATGATCGGGTGCATGCTAGTGTGTTCCAGCACCACCGCTAGGAACACCCCGGTGAAGGCGATGACCGACCCCACCGAGAGGTCGATGCCTCCCGAGAGAATGACGAAGGTCATGCCTACGGCGGCGATGCCGAGGAAGGCGTTATCGGTCAGAAGATTGCCGATGACCCGGGTGGAGAGAATGTTCGGATATTGGGCGGCGCAGAGCGCATAGCTTAAGACGAAGATTAAGATCGTTGCCGTAAGCGGCAGATATTTCTGCTTCATTTCGCCTCCTGCTCGGTCGTTTTGGCTGCTCGCCGGGGGAAGGCGAGGAAGGCAAAGGAGGTGCGGAAGCGCGGCGACTGAAGCACCAGAATGAAGACGATGATTGCCGCCTTGATGATGAGGTTGAACTCCGGCGGGAAACCGGAAAGCAGGATGCCGGTATTGATCGCCTGGATGATGATCGCCCCGAGCACCGACGCGGCGATGCTGAAGCGGCCGCCTAGCAGGGAGGTGCCGCCGACCACCACCGCCAGAATGGCGTCGAGCTCAAGCCAGAGCCCGGCATTGTTGGCGTCGGCGCCCCTGATGTCGGCCGCAGCGATGATGCCGCCAATCGCGGCGCACAGGCCGGAAAGCATATAGGCGGCAATCAAAAGGACAGGAGTGAGAACCCCCGACAGCGTGCTTGCCTGCCGGTTGACGCCGATCGCCTCGATCAGCATGCCGAGTGCGCTCTGCCTGACGAGCAGGGCGACGAGAACTCCGAAGACGAGCCAGACGACGACTGGCATTGGTAGACCGGCGAAGGAACCGCTACCGATGAAGATGAGGCCGGGATCATTGAAGGTGAGAATCGCGCCCTCGGTTACGAGCTGGGCGATTCCTCGCCCGGCAACCATCAGCACGAGCGTCGCAATGATAGGCTGAATGTCGAGGACGGCGACGAGAATGCCGTTCCACACGCCGCAAAGGATGCCGACCGCAAGCGTGATCAGGATCGTCTCGAACAGCGAGTGGCCGGAAGTGATGAATGATGCTGCAACGGCACCGCAAATCGCCATGACCGCGCCAACGGAAAGATCGATGCCTTTGGTTGCGATGACGACGGTCATGCCGATCGCCAGCAGCACGACCGGAGCGCCGCGATTAAGGATGTCGATCAGGCTGCCGTAGAGGCGACCATTCTGAATTTCCAGATTTAAGAACCCCGGGAAAGTCATTGAAATCGCGATGATAATGGCCGAAAGTGCGATCAGCTGCGGGAGCAAACGGGCGAGATAGGTGCGGAAGATCGATGTCACGATGCCCTCCGCTCGTTGGCCGCGGCAATCGCCTCGACGATCTGATGGGCAGTAATGCGCTCTCCGCCAAGTTCGGCGACGTGGGCGCGGTCGCGAAGAACAATGATCCGTGTGCTGTAGGCGACCAGCTCTTCGAGTTCCGATGAAATGACGATCAGTGACATGCCCTTCTCACGCAGTGATTCGATCAGCCTGACGATCTCGGCATGTGCGCCGACATCGATACCCCGCGTCGGTTCATCGAGGATCAGGAATTCGGGTTCCGTGGCCAGCCAGCGGGCGAGGATGGCTTTCTGCTGGTTGCCGCCGGAAAGCAGCTTGATCGGCTTTTCCCTGTCGGCCGTTCGGATGTCCAATGCCCGGATATAGAGGTCCGCCAGCCGGTTCTGCTCCGCGCGCGAGATCGGCCGCGTCCAGCCCCGTCTCGCCTGCAGAGCAAGAACGATGTTCTCGCGCACCGAGAGATCGCCGACGATGCCGTCGGTCTTGCGGTCCTCCGGGCAAAAGCCGAATTTCTCGCGGATGGCGGCACGAGGCGACGACAGGTCGACACGGCGGCCGTCGATTTCCGCCGTGCCGCTGTCGGCGCGATGTGCACCGAAGAGTACCTCTGCCGTCTCCGTACGGCCCGAACCGAGCAGGCCGGCGATGCCGACGACCTCACCTGCCCTGACGTCGAGATCGAAAGGATCGATGCGTCCTCGCCGGCCGTAGTTCCTGAACCGGTAGCGCGGCTCGCCGCCTTCCGCAGCGTGAGCCTCGGCTGCGTGAATCTCTGCCGCAAGTTCTCGGCCGATCATCATCGCGATCAGATCGCGGCGGTCGAGTTCGGCCGTGTTGCGGGTTCCGACGAGTCGCCCGTTCCTGAGCACCGTGATGCGGTCCGAGATCTCGTAGACCTGCTCGAGGAAGTGGGTGATGAAGATGATGCCGAGGCCGCGTGCCTTGAGCCGCCGGACGATGCGAAAGAGCATCGCGACCTCATGCGCATCGAGGCTCGCCGTCGGCTCGTCGAGGATCAACACCTTACCCGAAAGGTCGACGGCGCGGGCGATGGCCACGACCTGCTGAATGGCGACCGAATAGCTTGCGAGCGCCCGGGTGACGTCGAGCTTGAGTTCGTATTCCGACAGAAGTTCACGTGCCTTGCGGTTCATTGCGCGGATATCGACCATGCCGAAACGGCGCGGTTGCCGGCCGAGAAACAGGTTCTCGGCCACGCTGAGGTTCGGCAACAGGTTCACTTCCTGATAGACGGTCCCGATCCCCAGCCGCTGGGCGTCGAAGGTGTCGCGCGGGTCGACTTCAACCCCGTCGAGCAGGATGTTCCCGCCATCCCGGCGATAGGCGCCGGTCAGGCATTTGATGAGCGTCGATTTGCCGGCGCCGTTCTCTCCGAGAAGCGCGTGAACCTCGCCTCGCTGCAGATGGAAGTCGACCTTGTCCAAGGCCTTGGTTCCGGGAAAGCCCTTGTCGATCCGGACTGCCGAAAGAATGTTGTCGCTGCTGGTTTGCATGGATACCGTCTCAGGAAGGCCGAGACCGGGGCGGAGACGCCAGTGCCGCCTCGGCGGCATCTGCTCTCGTGTTCGATCGCGAGCCTTCTTTGCAGAAGAGCAGAAGCGACCCGCACCGGTTTTGCCGGGCGGGCCGCAAGCGAGATCAGTAGCCGAGGCCCTTCTTCTCCTCGTAGACCTTCATCGGATCGTCAGCCTGGGTATAAAGCTTCGATTCCGTCTGGATCCATTTTGCCGGCGCCGTTCCATCCTTGAGGTAGGCGGCGAGGGCGTCGAAGGCGGGACCGGCCATGTTCGGGGTCAGTTCGACGGTGGCATTGGCTTCGCCAGCGGCCATGGCCTGGAAGATATCCGGAACGGCATCGATCGAGACGACGAGAATGTCCGTGCCCGGCTTCAGGCCGGCTTCCTTGATGGCCTGGATCGCGCCGACGGCCATGTCGTCGTTATGGGCGTAGAGCGCGCAGATGTTCTTGCCGCCGCCTTCCGCCTTCAGGAAGCTTTCCATCACTTCCTTGCCCTTGGTGCGTGTGAAGTCTCCGGTCTGGCTGCGGACGATCTTCAGGTTGTCGTGACCGGAGAGCGCCTGTTCGAAGCCCTTCTTGCGGTCGATCGCCGGCGACGAACCGGTCGTGCCCTGAAGCTCGACGACGTTGCAGGGCTTGCCGGCAACGGTATCAACAAGCCACTTGCCGGCGACATTGCCTTCGTGGACGAGGTCGGAAGTCACAGCCGTCAAATAGAGATCGTCGGATGCATCGACGGTGCGGTCGAGTAGGATGACAGGAATTTCCGCATCCTTCGCCTCCTGCAGGACTTCGTCCCAGCCAGTCGCGACCACGGGAGCGACAAGGATCGCGTTCACGCCTTGGGCGATGAAGGAGCGGATAGCCTTGATCTGGTTTTCCTGCTTCTGCTGCGCATCGGCGAATTTGAGGTCGATTCCGCGCTGCTCGGCCTGCTGCTTCGTCAGCGTCGTTTCAGCGGCGCGCCAGCCGGACTCCGATCCGATCTGGGAAAAGCCGACGACGAGCTCGGCAGCCGATGCGCTGCCGAAGGTGCAGGCAGCAAGAATCGTTGCACTCGCGAGTGCCTTCGCAAATTTCATGATTTCCTCCCAAAGAAAGCTGCTCTCCATGCAGCTGTGGAGAAAAAATCATATAATAATACTTTTGTAAACTCACGTTTGAAATCATTGAGCGTCTTCGCGCAATTTATCGATGCGTCGTGCGCTTGACGTCGTTAAAGCGTCGCCAGCGAGCGGTTCGACAATGTTCCCGAATAGAGCTGTCGGATGCTCAGCTTGTTTTCCAGCGCGATGATGATGTCCTCGCTGAAATCCACGCCGTAAAGCCCGGCGATCTCCGGGAGGGTTCCGGGACTGAAGACATTGATCTCCAGTATCTTGTCGCCGACGATGTCAAGGCCTACCAGGAACATGCCGTCTTCCACCAGTTTCGGTCGAAGCTTCTCCGCAAGGGCGAGAATCTCCGGCGTGATCGTTGCCGCTTCGGGCGTACCGCTGGCGTGTATGTTGGAGCGCACATCACCCTTGGCTGGCACCCGGCGGAGAGCTGCATGTACACCGTCGCGCTCCAGCGGCCGTCCGTTCATGAGAAAAAGGCGGATGTCGCCAGCGGTCGCATCGGGCAGGTAGGTCTGGGCGATCAGGTACCCTTCGCCGCTGGCAACTTCGAATATCTGGTTGAGGTTGGCTTCTTCTCTGGAACTGATCTTGAAGACGTTCTTGCCGCCGGATCCCTGCAACGGCTTCAGGATCACGCCATCAGGATGCGCATCGATGAAGTCCCGGATTTCCTCGATGCTCCGGGAGATCAGTGAGGTGGGGCGGACAAGTTCCGGAAAGCCTTGCAAATAGAGCTTGTTCTGCGCACTTGCCAAGCCGGTCGGATCGTTTACGACGATCACGCCGCGATCGACCGCAAGATGGCCGAAATTCACGCCGGCATAGGCTGCCCAGGAACGCTTTTCGGCGTCTTCCGAAGGATCGTTGCGCAGAAAAAGCACGTCGACTTCCGTGATGTCGATCGTACTGACCTTTGCTCGCTCGTCCTTGAGCGCATTCAGCAACGTCTCCGGCTTCTTCGGTTTCGGACCATGCAAGGTCGTGACCCGGACCATCAGGCTGTCGTCGGAACGCAGCACGAAATCCCCGGGCATCACGTAGCAAACGTCATGACCACGGGCGAGCGCCGCGAGCGCAAGCCACGTCGTCGCGTAATAGGTAGCCTCGCCCTCGATGGAATTGACGAAAAAGGCGATGCGCATGTCCGGCTCCTAACGTTCGACCATATCGAGTGGCGACATTCCCGTGCGTGCCTTGGCAAGGCGCGAGGGCGCTTCCGGATTGTCAAGAAATATAGGGTGCACTGCCGGCACACCAAGCAGCCCGCGGGCACTCAGTTCCTGCATAACGCCAAAATGCGAAGCGGCGATCTTTCCCATCCAGAAGGGCTCCAAGGCGCCGTCAGCGGCTAAATGGGAGAGGAGTTGCAGAAGGCCGCGCAGATATATGGCATCCTTGGCGAGACCCCCACTGCGATAAACGCGCAAGACGACATTGAAGGCATCGGCCTTCAAGAACCCATGATCCTTGACAAGCTGCTGATAAGCTTCCGGCAGCGATGCGCCATCAAGCATTGCGGCGCAGGCAACGACGCGGGCAGCGATGAGGCGCAGCCGCTCGCTGCTCATGCCGCCGGTCAGGTACTCCGCAAAGACTGCCAATCCCTCCTGCATGCCTTCGTATCCGGCGAGGCCGGACCGGAAAAGACGCAGACCCTGCGCCGAACCGTTGAAATAGGTCAGCAGATGGACGCCGATCTCATGGCTCAAGATTGGTTCGACGCGTTCGACTTCCATGGCTGTGCTGCGTGCAACTAGCAACCGGTCACCCGAAACCATGAGGCCGGAGGGAAGGTCGTCACGCACTTCAACGGTGGCGTCGAAGCCGGCATAACGCCGCCGGTATTCGGCAATCATCGCGCGTGCCTGTTGCTCGACGAAATAGCAATCGGCGTGGCGCTCCGCGACAGCCTGAGGCCCGGCATTGGCCGTCTCGTCGCCCGCCCGGACGAGAATGTCGCGCGCTGCCCGCAAGAGTTCCGGTTCGACGGGACCATAGAGGGCGCGGCCGAATTCAATGAATTTTGCGGTTTCCCGGGCCGAAAGCAACGAAAGCTGAAGGTCGAGCTCTTGCTGCTTTTCGCGGTAGAGCTGGTAAAGCACCGGGTCTTCGAGGTGGTCGAAGGCGATCGAGAAGAGCTTTCTCTTCGCTTTCTCGACCTGCAGCGTCAACGGTCGATAGAGAAAACGCGGAGCTCGCCGGTACTCGCTCGCGGCAAAATCGCTCCATGCGGCGTCGGCATTGATCGGGGTCACCGCGAGCAGGAAGTCGAAGGTCGAAGCTACCTCGTCGATACTGCGGTCAGTGCGGACCACGGCGTCTATGAAGGCCTTTCTGCCGAGTGCCCGATGCGTCGAGATGTTCATGCATTTGGTGGCCCTGACGAACGCCGCGAAGGCTTGCAGGCCGGCATCGAAGATACTGGCGATCAGCCGTTCGCGAAGCTGCGGATAAATGTTGCCGGACTCACGTTGCCGATAGATCGGTGCAAATCGCACGCGAAGACAGGGAAACGGCACGTCCAGCCCTTCGGCTTCACGCAGTTCCACGCGCGGCGTGCGGAACTTTGCTTCGGTCGCCTCGGCGGCTTTGGCGAACGCCGTGGCGGCAATCCGTGCAGGCCCCTCCGGGCTTGCCGCAACCTCGATCTTGAATGGCGGAAGATATGGCGCGTCGTCGGTCAACAGTTCGTCGCGCGCGAGTTCGCCGATTTCCAGGACCATGAATGCCCCGAGGCGCTGCTTGAGCAGCGCGCCGATGGCCCCGATGACCGAGACAGCGGCGTTGGCATCCGGCGCAATGAGGTAGGAGGCATTCGCCTGGGCGATCTCGCGCGCGACCGGACCTTCTTCGTCGCCAGAAATGTGCAGGCAAACGAAAGGAAGCGCGCGGTCGATATGCAGCCGCCCGCCGTCCGGAAGGTCTTTTCGCACGGCCTTGCCGTCCTTGATGGCAACCAGGGCCTCGGCGAGCCAGTCGGGCGCATCTGCCGTATCCCTGGGGGCGGGTGCGGCGGCACGTTTCATCGGTTCGCTCCCAGCGCGCTCACAAGCAGCGGCAGCGTTGACGAGACAAGCTTCCTGAGTGCCGCAAGCGCCTCCATGTTGGGTTCGCCCGTCCACTCGTCCATGAAGAACTTCTTGAATTCGACCGCAATCGCACAGCCCGTGTCGGGGAAGCGCTCATGGATGAATCGCGTTTGTTCACCTCTGCCCTGAAACGCGATGTTTTCGCGTACGTCGAGCCGTCGTCCTTGCCAGTCAACGGAGCGCAAGGTCTCGACGAAGGCATCCACCACCAGGGCCCATTTCACACGATCCATCGAAAATGTGCCGATGTTGACCTCCGGCGCCGCTTCCGCCCGCATTGCTTCCGCTTCGGGGCCGTCGCGCCGGTGGTTGTAACTGTGGACGTCGAGAACGACGAAGCGTCCATGGCGCCGCTCAATGCCGGTGAGCATTGCCTCGAGCATAGCGTAATATTCGTCATGCATCGCCAACGACGCTTCGACCAGATCGTGTGGAGGCTCGCGGGTCCAAACTTTGAGACCCCAGGCTTGTTCCGGCCGCACGTATATCGCACCGCCGCGGGGGCGATTTATATCGACCTCAAAACGCGACCGATGAACGACAATCCGGTTCGGGAAATCGCGGATGATGAACTCGGTGAAAGGATCCTCCTCGCGTAGCCGTTCCGCGGGCGAAAGAGCAAGGAGACGTTCGACTGCGTTGCGCACCGCATGGCCGTTATGGATGGCCGTGGCAACTATGGGAGAGTCACCGCGATGCTGAGTCCACCATTCGTTGTCGAGAGACACCGACAACACCTTGCTCGGGCAATCCGGTCCATTCATCTCAACGCTTTCGCAGCCGCATTCCGCGTATCGGTGATACGGCTACAATTCAGAATCGAACATTTCTGTTCCGCGCACGGACGCAAAAATCGCCCCGCTTGCGCGTCACGCGCCGGCACTCGCTCGAAATCAGCCGGGCTCCTGCCTCATGCGCGATTAATCGTAGGCAGCAGCAGTTGCACCTCGCGCTGTCTCTCCGGCCCGAGTATTTCGACGTTGTTCCTCCAGAACGCCTCGGCCGCCGCCGGCTCAGGCTCCCAGGTTCTGACCGAGGTCTGGTTATCGTCGATGACCACGCGGCGATGACCGCCGAGGCGCAGATATTCCTCTGCCAACTTGCAAGCGTTTGTTCGTTCCATGGCCTCACTCCAGGTTGTTCCCGGGTGCTCGGCTCGGCGGCGCCTCGCCGGATACTGCCTATCCGAAACGTTCCGGGCGCATGGACGTTCCCGAAACACAGGCGTTCGGGACACGAGGCGCTCGTCCAACCGAAGTCCATGATATTTATACGCGCTTGGCACCGCCTTGTTCAACTGCGCACCACGCATTGAGGCTGGTAATGCCTTCTGCGAAACCGTGTGATACCATTCGGCGGTTCATCAAGCCGGGCGGCGTATGCATCGGAAGCTGGCTGCAATTCTGGTTGGAGACTTCGTGGCCTCCACGTCGGCGATGGAGCTCGACGAGGAGCAGACGATCGCGCGCGTCGTCGACTGTATGAGCCTGATCGGCGAGGTCGTGGCGAGTTTTGGCGGCAGGGTGTTCAACACGGCAGGAGACGCGATCCTTGCCGAATTCTCGAGCCCGGTGAATGCGCTGAGGGCGGCGATGGAGGCGCGGCTGGCCATCGGATCCATGCCTAGCACCTGCACGCATGACATGCGCTTCGGCCTGCATCTCGCCGATGTCGCGGTCGTCGGCGACGACTTGCGCGGCGACGGCGTGAACATTGCCTCACGTATCGAAGCCTCCGCCGAACCGGGCGAGATCGAGGTCTCGGAGGCGCTCTACGATCAGGTCCGGCGCGTATCGCCCTGCGCCTTTGAAGCGATCGGCGAACGGCACCTGAAGGGCGTGTCGGAGCCGGTCAAAATCTACCGCGTCGGCGCCGCCATGGACCGCCACCGCTTCCAGGTCGCGCCGACGCGGGCGCCACCGCCTTCATCGATCAGGCCGAACTCGGTGGCTGTCGCTCCGTTCACGACGACGTCGGTCGCGGATCAGGACCAGACGTTTCTTGCAGAGGGGATGACCGACGACCTGACGCTGGAACTCAGCCGCCTGAAGAGCCTTTTCGTCACCTCGCGCTCAGCCTCGATGGTGTTGCGAACGACCGATCCGGTTGAGATCGGTAGATCGCTCGGCGTGCACTATGTCGTGGCAGGCTCCATCCGCAAGGCCGGCAGCTATGTCCGGCTGAACATCTCGCTCGCAGAGACGGAGCAGGGACATCTGGTGTGGTCGGATCGCATCCAACGTCCCTTCGAGGAAATTCTCGACATTATGGACGAGATCACCGCCCGCGTCGCGGCAACCGTTTCCGGTCGGATCGAACAGTCCGAACTCGCCGCTGCGCGCCTGAAGCGGCCAGAAAGCATGTCCGCCTATGAGCATTATCTCCGCGGCCTTGACCATCATCGGCTGGCGGGAGTCGCCGACTTTCACCTTCACGAGGCGATGCACTGGTTCGAGAAGGCGATGAAGGCAGATCCGAGCTTCGGCCGGCCCTTCGCCATGCATGTCTGCTCCTGGAGCTCGCTGCCAAGTTTCGATCTCCGTCTCGGCGAGTTACAGACGGCGCATGCGCTGGAACTCGACCCGACAGACCCGGAGGCGCACCGTGTCATGGGCTCGCTCAAGATGAAAAGGGGCGATTTCGCCGCCTCGCGCTTCCATCATGAGAAGGCCATCGAGATGGCGCCCAACGACGCTTACACGATCGGGCGATGCGCCGCATTCTATCTCTTTGCAGGCGAGCCCGAACGAGCGCTCCAACTTCTCGATCGCGCGGAAACGCTCGATCCGTTTCTACCGGTTTGGATAACAGAGGAGCGCGTCGCGTCGCTGTACACGCTCGGACGTTACCAGGAGATGTTCGATGTCTCGCACAAACTGCCATTCCAGACGCGACGCACTTACATTTATCGGATCGCAGCGCGCATGGCCTGTTCCGACCTCGACCGCGCCAGGCAGCTCGTCTCGCAGGCCCTTGCGCTCGACCCGACGCTCTCCGTCGAGTATTTGCGCATGCAGGAGCTTTTCGAGGATGCAGCGATAACAGGGAGCCTGGTTGATCGAACGCGTGCCGCAGGGCTCCCGGCTTCGCCGGCGACAGGCGAGATTGCTCACGTCGCCTCTTCGCATAATCGCAACGATGTGGCGCAAAGCACGCTGCCATAAAGGATCGCCACACGGCTACCGCGCTCTGGCCACCATGGCGGCGCCGCGCTGCGCCGCGGCTGGAGCGTTGTATGCCTGCAAGCGCGAGTTGTTCGAAGGACGTCGGATAGTGGAGGGGGCGGCAGTCCGCAGGACATGAAGTTCTTTTTCGCCGCTACGGAGCTCCCCCAAGGTGACTTCAGGGCCCCGTGCCTAGAGTGTGCGAAGCCATGCGGCTATCAAGCTCTTGTAGCCGGCGCGCGAAGCCTGGATCGCCCGGTCGCAGTGCCACGACCTCGGCTAGCTTGTCGCGTGCAACCGCGAGTTCGCCATCGCGGATATGGCGGTTGGCGCGATGATAGAGGAAGTTGACCCGCTCGACGGGGGAAAAGCCACTTTCAAAGCGCTGCTGAAACCAGTCGGCCCAAGCGGGATGGCGGGCGATCGCCGCGACTGCGATTTGATAGGGTCGCATGGGAGCGTCGACCCGGGCCGAGCGAGCGAGGGCGCGCAGGCCAGGATCATCGTCTGAACGGCAGGCCTCGATAAGCGAAAGGGCGCGCGCCGATCCGGTGAAGGCCCGTACGGTGCCATGTCCCGTCATGTGCACGGCGATGAGGCGCGTATCCGTTTGGAGCGTCGCAATCCTCTCGGCGTGGCGGCGATCGACGGCATGGAAGGGGTCGTAGAAAATATAGGCCCGGCCGGCAGCGTGGTCGGCTGCAATCCCCATATTGGCATGGAGGTCGGGCACGAAATGACGCGCGAAGCGACCGTCGAAAGGCACGGCCTTGGGGTCTATCGAGAGTTGCGGACAAAAGGCGATGGCGACGGTGGCGTCAAAGCGTCGACGATAGCGCAGCGCCGCGTAGCCGCCTTGCGAATGGCCGTAGAGGATGCGCTCCGACGCTGCGCGAAGTATCGGCGCCGCCGCGCCCACCGCCTTCACGACGCTTGCCGCCGGAAACCAGTTCGGCCGCCTGCTGATGAAACCGAGCGCGGCAATGTCCGCTTTTTCGCAGAGCCGCTGACCCCAGAAGCGACTGCCGTTCGCCTGCATTTCCATTTCATTGAAGGTGACGAGAAGATACGCCGACGATCCGGGGCGATGTATTACCTCGAGGTTTTCGTCGGAATAGATGAGCATGTGGAGACTCCAGGACGATTTGGACGAGGCTGCGAACTCGATATCGCTTCACTCTTCGGGGACATGGCGCACTTCTTCCCAAAAGCTTCAGCCGGTCAGCGGGACCGGATCGTAGTGCCCGTTGTCCATCGCGCTCCGCCTTTCTCTGAGTAGCCGGCGATAGAGGTCTGCATGGGCGCGAGCCGCGTCGACATGACTGGTCGGCGGCCGCAGCGTCGCATGCAGTCGATCCCAAACCTGGGGCTGGGCCAGCACTTCGATAAGGCGGTCGGCCAGATCCTGTGCGCTGCCCGCGCGGAAATGCAGCCCGTCCCTGCCGTCTTGAACCTTCTCGGCCATGCCGCCGATGTCGGAGCAGATGATTGGCCGACGGTGATGCAAGGCCTCCTGGATAACCACCGGCGAGTTCTCCCACCAAATGGACGGCAGCACTACCCAGTCGGCCGAACGCATGAGCCGCGGCATGTCCGCGTTCTGATAGGCACCGTAGAAGCGCACCCTGCGACCGGCATCGTCAATGAGCTTCTTGACCCGGTCCTGAAATTCGATCGGTTGGCGTTCAAGGTTGCCGCCGAAGATCATCAGGCAGGAATCCTCGCCCCAGATCTCCTGCGGCACGCGCGAAACCGCATCGATCAGAACGTCGATGCCCTTGAAAGGCGTCATCTGCCCGAAATAGGCGAAGCGGTTTCGGCGGGCGGTCTGAGCCGGTAGGTCTCGCACGGGCGCGCGCTCGCCAGACACTATCCCATTGTCGATTACAGAGAGCTTCTCCGCGTCGATGCCCCATTCGACATACCGTGTGGCGAGGAACATGCTCGGGGAGACGTAGGCGTCGGCGAGGCTGAGCATGCCGCGCAGGAACTGCTCGCGCTTCAGGAAACGGGAGACGGGGATTTCGGGAAAGCAGCCGTGGCAGCTGATCGGAGAAGCCTTGCTGCACAGTTGGCCTGACGGCCGCTTCACCATTTGCCCGTGATTGTGGCAGATCGACAGATATTCGTGGAAGGTCACCACGATAATCGCTTCCGGCAATGCCTCGCGAAGGGCGTAGAGGGCCTCCGCTCCCATGCCGATCAGGTGATGGAAGTGAACCACGTGGGGTGTGAGATCGCCGACAAAGCGCAAGAGGTCGCGCCGGATTGCTTCCGTATCGCCGTTGGAGAGGAAGAAGTGGTCGTAATCGTCGGCGTGGAAGAGCACTTCATCCGGCGCGAGCCGATGGCTCATGAGCGCTGACGCACCGTGGCGCGGAACCGGATGACCGACGCGCGCCAGATAGATCGATTCAACCCCCGGCAACGTGTTCAGGCCCTTATGAAGGCTGTGGGACGCTATCTCCGCCCCGCCCAGCGACATCGCCGGATGTCCATGTGAAACAACGAGAACGCGGAGACGATCGCTCATGCGGGGACCTCTTCGAGCCAATTGCTTTCGCCTTCCGGGCCGGGAGCCCAACGGGCAGCGAATATTCTTTGGTTGATCCGCTCGACGAGGGGAGCCGCCGCTGCGCCGGGCGTCTCATCGGCCCCCAGCATCTGCACCGACGGCAGCCAGTAGGAATGCATTCCGGCGTGGCCGAGCCTCAGGCCAAGGTCCAGTCCCTTTTTCTGCGAGCCGAGATAGCCGCCAGAAAAGCCTCCGGCGAGGAGGAAGGCTTCGCGCGGCATGATGCAGCATTCGAACGAGGCTGCGGCGACCTGCGTCAACTTGAGGCCCGTGATGGCGCTCAGCGGGTAGCCCGCATAGCGCCCCGCGGCCGGATATTCGGATGGGCCGGCCGACCAGGTTCCGGCCCAGCGAACAGAATGGTCCTCATAGGCAAGCGTAGGAGAAATGATGCCCCCGTTCGCCTCGTGGGCAGCGACGAGCTTGCCGTACCAGCCGGCTCGGTTTGGCAACAGCGAGCCGGCAAGCAGAACCACCGTCTCATGGGAGATCGCCCGAATTCCTGTTTCCAGAAGGTCGTAGAGATCGCCGCCCTCCTCGGCCGAGATCAGCCTGAGCGGCAGCCGGTAGAATTGCGCCAGGTCCTTGATGCGGCCGGCGTGCCGGCGAAAGCGTTCCGCGGGCAGGACGAGGGCGATGGGTGCGCGCCGGGTCTCGGGATCGAGCGCCAGGAGTCCGAGGAAGGAGGCCATGTCTCCTTCTTCAGAGTCCTCAGCGGCTATGACGATCGGCGGGCCTCCGGCTTGCTCGAACGCACCGGCCTCAAGGATGGTGCCAACGCGCGGCGCGGGAGCCTCCGAGGCACAGAGAAAGGGAACGACCTGGCGATCGACGATTTCCGCGAGCCCCCAGCTTGCCGGATCGATGGAACTAATCTGACGAAGTGCGGCCAAGCGGGCCGGAGCGCGGATCGGTGACAGCGGCAAGAAGGCGCGACGGGAATCCTTGAGCGTCAGCTCCAGATGGAAGGGTGCCGCCGAATCCCCACCGAGGCCGCTCGCAAAGACGATGAAACCGTGGGAGTGGATTCCATGGCCGAATGCGCTCCGGAACGCCGGCTCTTCGGCGAAGGCGTCCGTCACGTCGGAGCGCTCGAGCCGGGTCCAACGATCGTCGAGCCGCGCTTCCACCCGCTGACCACAGAGCTTGACGCTTTGGACGTGGGTTTCGGGGTCAAGCAGCCAGCCGGAGATCAGGAAAGCGCCCCCGATTGCCTCAAAGGCGATGTCGATTCCCATCCGCACGGGAAGAGGGAGGGTGGAGACCGTCTCGCGGCCCTCGAAGCTGTTTGCGGCTGAGCGCAATTGCAAGAGAACCTGCGGCGAACTGCGGGTTTGAAGCAGCACGGAGCGAATATGCCCGGGTGTCTCCGAGGGCCCGGCGATCTGGCGGTGCTCATGAACCGGCGCGTACCGCCAGCCTCCACGCCCGCGATAGACGAGCCCCTCGATGTCACGGACCCGGAATGGTTCTTTTGTCGAAAGCAGTCCGACGAAACCCGAGCCTCCCGCCGGAACGTCCTGACGAAGAAAGGTGGCAATCCCACAATCGCAAACGACGGGCTTGCTGCTATTCACAACGACGCGGCAGCTGCCGGGTTCGATGACGCGGCCCCATCCCTTGACGAAAACTACTTCGTCGTGGGTTTCGCCAAGGAGTTCGATGAAACCGTCGCTCCCCTTTCTGGACTGCAACAGAGCGGTTATCGCGGCGAGCCTTCGCGGCCCGATGGCGCCCTGCATCAGCCCATCGACCAGCGAATCCAGCACGCCGCCGAGTTGCTCCCCGGCGAGCTCCGCCAGGAGCGCGGCGGCATCGCTCACCGGGATTGACCGCGGAGCGAAGATGTATCGCTTGCCCGCCTCCTCCTCGCCGAGGCGAAGCGTCGTGAGGGGGCGATCAGTGTCTTTCATCTGCAGCAACGCCGCGAACCCATGCGTGGCCGATGTCGAAGACAAGGCCAAGCGCCAGCCACCGATGGAGGCAGTCACCCGGGTGGCGACGTCGTCGTTGATCTCAGCCACCAGTGTCCCGGCCATTGGTTCACCCGTACCGATGACGAGCAGAAGTCCCTCGTCGACGGGGCAGGCGAGGACTCGTCCACCCCTCATGATCCTGGCGGCAAGCTGCGAGGCCGAACGAAGTGCTTGTTCCACAGCGACCATGTCGAGCCCCTTACGCGCCCGTGAAAAGCGCGAGGGCAGCGCCGGCGACGAAGCCCACGAGAACGAAAAGCAACAGCAGCAACGGCTTCAATTCCGCGTTCGAACGCTTCTGCAAGCCGCCCAGGTTCTTCTCCATTGCCGCCACGACGCCATCGAGGCGCATGAGGTGGACATCGAGGTCGTCCAGCCGCTGCGCGACTTCGGAGCGAAGGGTTGCAACGGCGTCGCCGATCGCGGCCAATCCTTGTGTCTCGGTCTCGCCGCTCTCATCGTTCTGCGTGCGCAGTAGAGAGCGCTGTGACACCTGCAATTGCCGCTGCGCCGCCATCAGGACGTCGAGCTTGTCGAGAACCTTCGTCAACGGTGCGGCAATGAGGGCTTCGGCCGCCTGCTCGTCGGGGCGGGGGACACGCAGCCTCTGCTCGGTGCCTCGTCCATCCAGGGCCGTCACGACGAGCTCGGCCGCACGCACGGCTGCCGCCTCCGGCAGCGCGATCTCGAATGCGTGGCTGCCGTCCCCGATGCCATTGCGTTTGAGGTCGGGACGATTGCGATCGGCGACCGCCTCGGCGATCACGTTGCCATCCAGAAGCACACGGATAGTGAGTCGCTTGTTGGGTGTCGCCGGATCGAATGCCCAGCCGAAGACGCGCCCCTGATCGATCGCATCCACCCGGCCATTCATGGGCCTCGCATTGTCCTGTTCCGGGGCGGCAGTTGATTTTTCGGCAGCAACAGACATCGATTTTCCCCCTATGCCGCTTCGATACGCGCCGGCTCGATCGCGTCGATCAACTCGAGATAGCGTCGCGCGGTCGTGTCGATGTCGTCGGGCTCGCGGGCGTTTGCGGAAAGGCGCTGACCCAAAGTCGGATCCTCCACGAAGCGGCGCATGGCGGACGCCAGCGCACGCAGATCGTTGGGCGCGACTGTGAGACCGTTGACGCCGTCCTCGATCATCTCGGCCATGCCGCCGATGTTGCTCACGATGACCGGCCGACCGAGCGCCTGCGCCTCCTGGATGACCAGTGGCGCGTTCTCCCACCAGATCGAGGGAACGATGGTGCAGTCGACCGCCGCAATGAGGTCGGTGACGTCTTCGCGGCGATAAGGGCCGCGCTGTTGGACCACGGGAGCCGTTTCGCCGAACAGGCGAGCAATCTCTTCCCTGAAACTTTCGCTCTGGAAGGGGGCCCCGCCGTGAACGCGCAGCTCGAACGGTACGCCCTCGGCAATGAGCTGTCTCGCTGCCTCGAGCAACACCGGCACGCCCTTCCACGGATTGAGGTTGCCGAAGTAGCCGAAAACCGGCCGATCTCCGCCGACACGATGCGCGCCGGCGGGTGCGCTTCTGCGTGGCAATCCGTTCGGAATGACGCTGATCGCATCTTCATCGAGCCCCCACTCGATGAAGCGCTGCCGGAGGAAACGGCTCGGTGCAACGAAGTGGTCCACCTCGCGAAGCAGGGCCTTCAAATGACTTTCGCGCAACACGAATCGGTCAAGGGCTATGTCCTTGAAGCAGGCGTGGCAGCGGTCGGGGGTCGCTTTGTAGCAGAGTTCCTTGCCGCTCGTGCGCACCATCAGCCCGTCGTGATGACAGATGGGATAATAGTCGTGCAGCGTCATGACGATCCGGCACTCAGGCAATGTGCGGCGGACGATATGCGGAAACTCTGCGCCGAGCAGGAGCAGATGATGGATGTGCACCACATCTGGCCTGAACTCGCGCAACAGTTCCTCGAGATCGGGAACGACGCCGTAGAGATCGATCTGGCTCATGAAGAACCGATCGAAGTGACCGGACCATAACAACACTTCATCGCCTGCGGGGCCGATCCCCTGAAAGCTCGTCCCGGGCCGTGCCTGGCGATGGATCTGGTTCGTGGCGCCGAGAAAAAACGTTTCGCAGCCGGCCCGCCGATAGGCGCGGAACAGGTCGTGCGCGAAGATCTCGGTGCCTCCGGGATGGAGTGCCGGATGATTGTGGGCGGCAACGAGAATGCGCATGCTCAAGCGTTGCTCCCCCGCTGCTCGGCAACGAAGACGTCCTGATAATGATCTGCCGCCTGCCCGCGCCAGGAGCCGAGGGACTTTGTGACGGCAGCAAGGCCGGCTCGGCCGAGAGCACCGTCCAAGAAGCCGTCGTCGAAGCCAACCGCGGCAAGCCGGGGCAGGTCGGGGACGAACCAGCAGGGCCCGTCGCCATCGCGCTGAAACGACAGGCGCGGGTCGCGCCGGCCCGTTTCATTCGCCGCGGCAACGGAGTCGACGACGAAGGCGGTCATGAACAGGCGCCCGCCCGGCCGAAGGAGTCGGCCGATTTCGCTCAGGTAGACGAGGACCTCGTCCGGCGGCAGGTGAGTGACGATCGATGTCATGATGACGAAATCGAAGTGGCGATCGGCATAGGGAAGTTTCAGTGCCTTGCCGCTGATCTTGCCCTGCGGATTGTAGAGGTCGTGCGCGATGTCGACCCGCTGAAACGCGAAGTTCGGATAGGCGGGGGCGATGAAGCGCCGGCACCAGGCGATGCCGCCTTCGACCGGGTCGATGCCGCTGTAGCGTCCCTTCTCGAAGTCCAGGTATTGGGTGAGCGGAACCGCCATCCGGCCGATACCGCAACCGATGTCGAGCACGCGGCTTTCCGGCTGCAATCCGCCCATCCGGATGAAGTGGCCGAGGAATTCGGCACCCACCGCCTTGAAGTCGCCATCGCCGACGAAAACGCTGTCGGGGGCCGGTTGCGGCAGGAAGCGGTTGCGCAGGACGCTAGTCAGTAGCCACTGAACCCGGTCCTCACCGGCGGGAAGCGCCGTTGCCGGCACGCTCTCTTGACGCAGCGCGATCTCGCTCATGCGGCACTCCTTGCTTCCGCTTCGCCGCCGAAGGACGCGATTATTTCACTGACGCTGCCGGCGGCCATCAGGTCGGTGATGTCGTTGTTCCAGCGCTCGGTGTGCAGCCATGAATTGTATTGGCTGGCGACGCCGCGCATGTAGTCTTCGCTGCGGCGGATCGATCGGCGCTCGAAATGATAAAGGCACGCCGATGGCTCATAGCCGATGTCGTACCCGCACCGGCGGATCTTGAGGCACAGATCGCTGTCTTCGTAGTCGCCGATGACATAGTCCTCCGTGTATCCGCCAACGAGTTCATAGATATCCCGCCGCGTGACCAGGCATGCTCCGGTAACGCCCGGAACGGAGCGAGGGACCTGCGCCGGCGCATAGTCGCCCGGCATGCCCTTGTGGAAGTGGTGGTTAAGCCACACGCCGTGCCGGTCGCGCGCGAAATACAGTCCGGCATGCTGCAGCGACCCGTCCTCGAAGATGAGCTTCGGACCGATGGCGCCGAGCCTCTTCTGTTCCATGAGAGGCCGTATGAGCGCCTGCAACCAGCCGGTTGCCGTGGGTACGACGTCGGAGTTGAGCATCACGAGCACGGTGCCCCGCGCGAAGCGCGCACCGGCGTTGCAGGCCCGTGCATAGCCGCCATTGCGGTTCATGACCACGAGCTTCATCGGCAGGCCGTGGAGCAGATGGAAGCCGCCAAGCAGATGTTCCGTCTCGTCCTGAATTTCGGGAGAATCCAGCACATAGATGATCTCCGCGTTGTGGGCGAGCCAGGGATCCGTCGCCATGCCGGAGAGCTGGAAGCGGAGGAAATCAAGAACCCGGTAAAGCGGTACAACGATCGAGACGATCGGCGCCGCCTGCGGCAGGCCGAAGTCCTTCGTGTAGTCGACCTCTATCATCCTGCCCAGTCGCCGTTCCACGTCCTGCAGAGCGGGCGCAAGTATTGTGCGGAAGGCCTGGTCGATGGCGTGCTGCGGCGGGACTGCGCGCAGGATGCGGTTGCGCTGTGCCGTGGGCTCGAACGGCTGTGGCTTCGGCACCAGCGGCTTCACTGCGCCCGAGGCGAGCCGCATCTGGAAGCGCGGCTGGAGGAGGGTGCCCACTGGCTCATTGAGCGGCAGCCAGGCAACAAAGCCGGTCACGTCCGTTCTGGAGTCCTCATTTGCTCCGCGCGCCCAGGCGGGAAACTCGTACCAGTTGCCATCGAGCGGCACCGCCGTGCCGTCCTCTTTCAGGTAGTCGATTCCGGCGAGAATATCTGCGGGATCGTGCGACCAGCCGCCCGTCAGCAGGCCGCCCGAAAGGGCGAGAGCAAGGTCGACCTCTGCGGCAGGGTGCATCGGGGATTTGCCGATGTGACGCGCAGGCAACGGGGCGCGGAGCTGCAGGTCGACGGCCATCGCCGCGCCACCTTCCGGCACGCCAGACAGTGACCGCACGACAAGTTCGCGCAGCTCGGGTGCGCGGCCGCGTTCGGTCCACCAGGCTCGAAGGCTCGGGTAACGGGGATTGCCGGGGGCCAGATCCCGGACCGCTATGCCCCTTTTGCCCTGCAGGACCAAAGACTGAGGGAGCCTCGAACATTCGACGATCAAGTGGCACGGCCGCAGGTTCTTCTCCCCCTGGGTGCCGACGCGAGACTGTGAAGCGAGTGGCAGGACGGCATTTGCGCTGAGTGCGTAGACCGCACTGACTTCGCCGAAATCAGCACTGATGGCGGTCTCGACTATGTATCGTCCCTCAGCGACGGGGCAGGCGAGCTTGGCGGGCCCCGGCCGCGAGGTCAGCGCGTGAAGCGCGTCCTCGACGACACCGACGAAAAGCGGGTCCCGGGAGAGTCGGAACGCGCTTCGCCAAGCCGTCAGCATATTGCTCAGGAACTTGATGCAGCCCTCCGGCGCAAGGTCGGCAAAGAGCGTCTCGACATCGAAGGGGGGCAGTTCACCGATGGGCTGCAGGGTAACCGTTTGAAGGCTGCCGCTTTCGGTCGAGATCCGCGCGGGGGCCGGTTGCTTGCCGGGACGCATGGCCCAGAGGATGCGATGACCGCCGGCGGCGAGTGAAAGGATGGTGCTGACTAGCGGGACCGGTTGCTCAGGCATGACGAGTGTGCACTTGGCCGCGGACGGCAGCCTGGCGGGAACATCAAGGATCAATACGGCTACATCGGAGCCGAGCCGAAAGGCCTTCGCGCGGTCGAAAACAACGCTGGCGCCCCTCGTACGGTCGTCGAACGTCACACGCCACTCCTCTGGACGGATTGCAGGAGATGGCACGCCCCGCGGGAGGAGGCAGGGCGCGCCCGTTCAAACTCAGTGGATGGTGAAATAGTTCTCGGGGTGAGCCTGCATGTCTTCGGCGTCCGCGTTCACCAGCGTCAGGGTGTCGCCGTGGCCGAGGTCGATCACGACATTGCCGCCGACCTGGGTGATGCGCGAAGCCAGATCCTCAGGCGCGGTGACGTCCAGGCCATTGATGCCCTTGGCGATCTGCAGAACGTCTTCACCGGGAGTGAAGTCGAGGATGACGTCGTTGCCGCCACCACCATCGAAAACGAAGACATCGCTGCCCTGGCCGCCGACCATCAGATCGTTGCCTTCGCCGCCATTGATGATGTCGTTGCCGGCACCACCGTAGAGCAGGTCGCTGCCCTTGCCGCCGACGAGGAAGTCGTTGCCGTCGCCGCCAAGAAGGATGTCGTTACCCTTGTCGCCGTCGAGCAGGTCGTCGCCCGCTCCGCCGATCAGGTTGTCGTTGCCCTTCTCACCATAGAGAATATCTGTGCCTTCGCCGCCGAATGCGGTGTCGTTTCCGTCGCCGCCGAACAGCAGGTCGTCACCTCCGTCACCGAAGATGATGTCGTGCCCTTTGCCTCCGTTGACGAAATCATCACCCCCGTGGGCGCGGATGAAATCGTCAAAGCGAGAGCCAAACAGGGCGTCGTCGTATGCGCCGCCTTCCAAAGTGGCCATCTGCTTACTCCTCTTCGTCGTTTGATGCATGCATCATCGGCAGGGAGCCGAGATTGCGTGCCGGAGTGTGCATCGCAAAAAACGGGAAAGCAACATCCAGAACAGGAATAAACCCGTGTAGTTTCGACATTATTTTCGTATTTTTACGAAGAGTCGGAATATGTGCCAATATTGGCACAATATATTTTTAGGAGTTATTATTCTCGCAATACCCATAAATCGCTTCAAAATTCGAAGTAATTTGTGCAATGCGATCGCCGTCTACTGCATGATTCCTTAAATCGGAATCGATTCAAGGATAAAATCATGCAGCCATTCAAAGTGCTACAGCGACCTTTGCGCGTCCGATTGGACGCGCGGCGCTGTTAGTGGAATTTCCGTCAATCTTCCCGGAATGCCCGGTTGAAGCTGTCGGTGACCGGGGAAACGAGATAGTCGATTGCCGAACGGGGTTTGTGCACGATCAGCACCTCGGCGGGCATGCCGGGATAGAGGCGGATATCGGGATTGGCGGCGAGGGATTCCGGTGCGAGCTCGGCACGCGCAACGAAATAAGAGACGTTGGATTTCTCATCCACCGATTGGTCGGCCGCGATATAGGTGATCTTACCGTCGAGCGGCAGATGAGTGCGCTGATTATAAGCCGTCAGGCGGATCTGCGTCTTGGACCCGATAGTAATGCTGTCGATGTCGCGCGTGCTGACATGCATTTCCACGAGCAGCGGCTCGTCCTCGGGGACGATGTCGAGCAGTGGCTGGCCGGGGGTGACCGCGCTGCCGGGCGTCCGCAGCTGGATATTGGCAATGACACCTGCCTGGGGAGAGCGGATTTCGAGGCGGCGCAGGACGTCCTCCGCAGCGATCATCCGCTCTTCGACGTCCGCGAGCTCGAGGCGCGCCGTGGTGATCTCTCCGGCGATCTCCGACTGGAAGTCGCTTTCTATTCCGGTCAGCGCCAGCTCGGCGCCGGCCATCGCTTTTTCTGCCTGGGCCTTGTCGCCGGCGACTTCGCCGCGCGTTGCGGCAAGTTCGCTGAGTCTGGCGTCGATCTCGATGAGCTTCGAGCGCTGGGCAAATGCCTTGTCGACCAAGGTTGCAATTGCCGCTCGCTGCTCGTTCATGAGCTCGATCTGGCGCTCGGTCGCCTGAAGCTGCGCGGCGAGTGACTTGGCTTTCTCGGAATATTCCTCGATGGTCTTGCGCTGGATCTCTAGCTTCCCCTTCTTGGCTTCGCGGCGCTTCTCGAAAAACGCAGTCTCCGCCATGACGGCGTCACGAGCGGCCGTGTCGCCCGTCCCGGCGAGATCGACGGGGAAGTCGATCTCAACCGCTCCCGCCTGCTCGGACCGGAGACGGGCGAGCTTTGCGATGAGGCCGACGCGCCGGCTTTGCAGTGCCTGGAGGTCGGAGCGGGCACGCGTGTCCTCGAGCTTGATGACTGGTTGGCCGGCGACGACGTGATCGCCCTCCTGAACCAGGACCCGGCTCAGGACACCGCCTTCGAAATGGCTGATCGTCTTGCGCTTGGAATCGACGACGATAGTGCCACTGCTCACCGAGGCGCTGCTGAGGTCCGTCGAGAACGCCCAGCCGAAAAATCCGCCGAAAGCGACCAGGATCGTCGTCAGTCCTGCAATGACGAGGCGCCGAATGGGCGAATGGGTATGGTCCTCCGGGAGGTCGTGTTCAGGCGCGACCGTGGAAAGCGGCGTGGCTGCGCGGACCGGCAGGCGGCGTTCCGGATTGTCGGTCTTGACGGGGGGCTGGGCTTCCAGGCGAACGGGCAGGATCGGTTCTTTCATCATCAGGCGGTGCCTTCGCGTCGTGTTTCGCCCGGCATCATGGAAGCGACAACGTCCGTGCGGGGTCCGAATTGGGTGATGCGGCCGCCTTCCAGCACGAGCAATTTGTCGGCGACCTGCATGATGGCCGGCCTGTGGGCAATGAGGATGACAATGGCGCCGTCGCCGCGTGCGTCTTCGACCGCGCGGATGAGGGCCCGCTCGCCGATCGCATCAAGATTGGCGTTGGGCTCATCGAGGACGATGAGACGCGGGCGGCCGTAAAGGCAGCGGGCGAGCGCGATGCGCTGCCTTTGGCCGCCGGAAAGGGTCAATTGCCCTTCGCCCACCGGCGTATCATAGCCGAGCGGCAGGCGCCCGATCATGTCGTGGACGTCGGCGAGCCGCGACGCCTCGAGCACCTTGTAGGGGTCGCTTTCTTCCATGCGGGAGATGTTTTCGCGGATCGTTCCCTCGAGGAGGGAAACGGACTGGGGGAGATAGCCTGCCACCCTTCCGAATGAACTGCGCTCCCAGAGATAGACATTATTGCCGTCCAGGAAGACGCCACCCGCCGTGGGCTTCAGGATGCCGACGAGCAGCCGCGCCAGGGTGGACTTGCCGGCGGCAGAGGGGCCGACGATTCCCAGGACCTCCCCGGGTGAGAGCGAGAAGGAGATGCCCTTGATGATCGGCACATCGATGCCGGGTGCGGCATAGACCAACTTATCCACCACGAGGTCGCCTTCAGAGCGCGGGGTCGGCATGGTCTGGCGGATGGCGAGGTCTTCGCTGAGTGCTGCCTCGATCCGGCGCCAGCCGGCGATCGCCAAGACCCATTGCCGCCAGTTTTCGATGACGGAATCGAAGGGTAGGAGAAGGCGCCCGACAAGAATGGTCGTCGCCATCATCGCGCCGGGGGAGATCTCCTGTTTCATCACGAGCAGGGCGCCGGCAGCGAGCGATATCATCTGAATGGAAAAGCGTAGGCTGCGGGTAATCGAGGCCATCGCCCTGCTTCTGATTCCGCTGGCCTCCAGCACGCTGAGGGCGTGCAACTGCGCGATTCGCCACTTCTTCGCGAGTGCAGGCAACATCCCCATAGCCTCAATGGCCTCGGCGTGACGTAATGTCGCACCTATTTTCGAGACTGCCTCAATATTAGCCTGACTTGCCTCTTTCATGAGCTGTCGGGTCAAAAGGTCGTTCAGGAGACCGCAGCAGACAAGCACCGTGACGGAAATCGCGCCGATCACCCCGAAGAGCGGGTGCAGCAGAAAAAGAACGCCCAGAAAGATGGGTGACCAGGCAGCGTCCAGGGGAGCGCTGACTGCTGACGAGGTCAGAAAACCGCGCAGCTCGGTCAGGTCCCTGAGCGACTGCGTCGCGCGGGCAAGCCCTTGATCGGCCGAGGCTTGCACTGCAGCGGTGAGGACCGGCAGGTTCAGCCAGCGCACCACGGCGCTGCCCATGGCCTGAAAGGTGAGGGCGCGGATGAAGTCGAGTACGCCGAGAATGACAAGCGCGCCGAGTGCCAGGATCGTCAGCATCACGAGCGAGTCCATGCTCTGGCTATTCAACACCCTGTCATGTACCTGCATCATGTAGAGCGGCATGGTGAGTTGCAGGAGGTTGATACAGGCGCTTAGCAAAGCTGCATAAAGAAGTGTCACAACGAAGACGCGACGGGCCCGCAAGACTAGCAGCCTTGGGTTGATTGTTCCGTTTTGCGCCGGATTTGCACTGATTTGGCCCTTGCTAATCATTTGATTCGGAACAGTATTACGCATCGGCGATTTTCCGGCTAGGAGGTGTATGTGAGGTCGCGATTTGGGTCAGATTCACTCAAATCACAGTATTGCTGCGATCAGTGTGGCACAATAAAGATCGCTTGCTCAAGATGAGGAATTTCGGGCGGGGGCGTCACGAAATTTGCTTCAATTTTTGAAGTAAATTCCAGAACTTTGAAGTAACTTCCCCAATGGAGAGAGGGATGAATCATAGGATTCACTATCCGTTCGCAGATTTCGCAGACACGGTGGCTGTCCTGCCCGCCAGTGACACGATGAGGAAGATGCCCGACAATCCGGAGACCGATCGCGATGGAGACGGTCCTCTGATCACATATTTCGAGCTGGCTCGGGTCATGGAGCGCGCCAGCCGACGGTTCTCCGGCCTGTTGCGCACGGAACTTTCCAAGCTCGGTGTCGACGACATCGGGCCCGCCCAGGCGATGGTACTTTTGGCTATCGGAGAGGCGGAGCTCTCTGTGGGGGAGCTCCTGGACCGTGGCTACTATATGGGCTCCAACATCTCCTATTATCTGAAGCAGCTCGGCGACGGCGATTACATCGACCGAATCGCTTCGCAGCGCGACAAGCGATCGGCCCGGATCCGGCTTTCGGAAAAAGGCAGAAAGCTTTGCGCCAGCCTGCGCGAAGCGGCGAAGTCCTATGAACGCGCGCTGACCCATGGCGAGCAGGACCGGCGAAACCTCGAGACCGCCTTCCAGACCCTGCACCGTCTCGAACTGGTCTGGGGCAATGCCGCTCGCTACGGCATTTGATGCGCCTTCGAAGAGTGATCCCTGTTTTGTGGCGGGCTTGAGAACATGCATGTAGCATTTGTGCACCGGCGCGGCTTTGGCCAGTTCGCGGCCCTCGCTCACCATCTCGTGCAGGCGGGCAACGAAGTGACCCTCGTGACCGAAACTGTGGATCAAAGGATCCCCTCGGTCCGAGTGGTCCGGCATCGGGCGGAACCCGGTCCACGCGTGCACGCCCAAATGGCCCGGCACCTCAGCGCACCCGACCATCATGTGCGGATCGGCCATCGGGTCGCGGAGACCTTCGACGCGATGGCTGGCCTCGGCCAGATCCCCGACGTCGTTCTCGGCCACATAGGCTGGGGCAGCATGATGTTCGTGAAGGATGTGCTGCCGCGCGTAGCCGCACTTGGATATTGCGAGTTCTTTTATCGTGCCGAAGGGGCGGATGTCGGCTTCGCGCCGGACGACAAGCCCGATTCGGAAACCCGCAAGAGATTGCGTCTGCGTAACATCGCGCAACTCCTTTCGCTGGAGGCAATCGACGGCGGCATCAGCCCGACCAATTGGCAGAGAAGCCTTTATCCGGCCGACGCGCAGCAACGCATCGAAGTCTGCCATGAAGGCATAGACACGCGACGCTTCCGTCCGGATCCCGCAGCTTCGCTGAGGCTTCCCGATGGGCGCGTGCTCAAAGCCGGTGACCCCGTCATCACCTTCGTCGCACGCGACCTCGAGCCTTATCGGGGTTTTCCACAGGTGCTCGAGGCGGCCCAAAAGGTCGTCCGGCGGCATCCGGATGCACTGTTCGTTTTTGTCGGCGGCGACGGTGTGAGCTATGGAGCGCCGCCTCCCGGTGGAGGATCGTGGAAGGAACACCTCCTTGCGTCACTGGATCTTCCGCCCGAGAGGGCCATTTTCCCGGGCGTCGTGGCACATTCCGTACTCCGCCAGCTTTTTCAGATCTCCGCGGCCCACCTTTACCTGACCTACCCCTTCGTCCTGTCCTGGTCGGTGCTCGAGGCCATGGCGTGCGGTGCGCTTGTTATCGGATCGGACACCACCCCGGTTCAGGAGGTCATCCGGTCGGGCCGCAACGGCCTTCTTGTCCCGTTCTTCGACACAGATGCGCTCGCCGAGGCAATACTCGGTGTGCTCGAACGCCCGAGCGATTTCCGTGCGCTGCGCGCTGCCGCACGCAGGACGGTCGAGCAGCGCTTCCGACAGGATGATTGCCTCGCGCGGCAGTTGATGTTGATCGGCAACGCTACCAGAAAGACAATAGCCATTTCTAACGAAATGCACATTGCTTGAATATTGCTTCAAGTTTTGAAGTATAAATTCTAGCAAAACCCCAAGATTTTACTATTGTGCACTGCGAAAAGCCTCGGTAGGTTTTGAGCGATGATTTTCGGAGCGAATTTATTCATTCGCTGAGCAAGATTCATCCTCAACATAACCGATTTCTTCTGGGGCCACTGTGTGCAAGAGTTGATGTCTTCTAGCGTGAGGCAATCGCCGGCGAAGCGAAGGCTGGTTGTAGCATCCGATCGGGACCGGGCACATGTCGAAGGAAGCGACATCGAGCATCTGGTCCACTTCCTCAAAACGGGAACAGACTCCCGCGTTCCTCTGCAGAACGCATTCCCACTGATAGCGCTCGCTTTCTCTGACGAGGCGGCGGCTGACCTAAACGAGGGACTTGCGGCCCTCCGCGCCCTGGGAACGATCCCCGAGATACCGCTTCAGCGGATCGATGCGAGGAGTAAGACGGAGAGCCTGGCGCTCGTTCGTGCGCTGGTCGAAGGCGGGGTGGGGCGGCTTGCCGGCTTCGCCGCCTCCGTAACGTCCGAGCTGGCCATTCTTAGGCGCGAGCGCGAGGCGCTGCTTGAGAACTACCGCGCGCTCGAGGACGCGTTTCAGGCTCGCAACTGGGAACCGGTGACCGAGATCTTCGCGCACGATCCTTATGTCGATCCGAAGGATGAGGGCATCGGGCAGCTGCTTTCGACCGGGTATGTCGAGCAACTCCTGCCGGTCTCCAGTCTTGGCGTGGCGGGCGTCGCGCTGCATCTCCACTCCGTCCCGAAGGATGGTGGCGAGCTGGTCGTGATGCTCGGCTATGTCGAGAGCGGGGAGGGCGTGGCCGAGTGGACCGTGCCTTACGCGCAGGTCGTCGCAGGCTGGAATTTCTTCGCGCTGCCGCGGGCTTGCGGAGGCGGGGCAAGGACGCTGCGGCTCAGGGTCTC
The DNA here is from genome assembly GCF_020193655.1 of Ensifer sp. IC3342. Classification (GTDB taxonomy): domain Bacteria; phylum Pseudomonadota; class Alphaproteobacteria; order Rhizobiales; family Rhizobiaceae; genus Sinorhizobium. The sequence goes on along the minus strand of NZ_JADYVE010000010.1, from coordinate 49,714 downwards.
CACAACCGGTGCGGAAATGGTAGGGCTCTCGCTCGGCTATCCGATCGCAAGCGAGCGTTATACCGCCCGGTCCGACGCCGCGCATGCCGATCTCGACCTCCGGCCGCTTGCATTCCGGGTGTTCACGGGGCTGGCCGGCGTCAGACCGGCGCGCATGCCCAACATGATCGCTCCGACCGCCTTGCTCGAAGGGCACTTCATCGAAGACTATCGTTTGGCTGTCGAGCTTTTGAGCCAGATTGTCGACGTGTCCGTCACGCCTGTGGTTCCGGAGTTCCAGACCGTCCGCTTCCTCGAGCACGAGCATGCCGTGGTGTGTCACCCGCTGCCGAGCGGAATTTCGGCCGGGACCATCGGTCGCGCCGTCGAGCCCGGCACGATTTCCTTCTCGGCGAGCGCCGTCATCGACCATCCGCAGGGCGCCCCTGCGGCGGTGAGCTTTCTGCTCGCACCCGCCAATTCGAATGCGCGGTCCGAGGTGGCGGAACTGGCGCGCAAAGGAGCGGCCAAGCCTTCTGCATTCTTCAGCGGCTGGCGTGAAGTCACCGCCCAGCAGGCGATCAACATCAACTTTCAACTGGATAAACCCGTGCGCGAGCCCATGGATCTCATGATCCTCAGCCGTGCCGTGACGGACACGGTCGATTTTTCGTGGCTCAAGGTGTCGGGCTTCCGGTTGGTCAAGCAGTCCGCAGGGGCGTCACATGTCCGGCAATAAGGACGTTTCGGACCTGATCGTAGTCGCCATGCCGCTCTACGGCCACGCGGCGCTCGTCCTGGAGGCGATCGAATCGGTGCTCGCATCGACCGTTTCCGAATGCAGGATTGCGGTGGTCGTATCGGTCGACGGCGATCCTCGGCAGGAGACCTTCGATCAGTTGCTCCTCTATGCTGCAGTACATTCGACGGTTCATGTCCTATTCGGAGCGAATGCGGGGCCGGGCGGGGCGCGCAACCGCGCGATCGACTATGTGCTCGAAAACCTGCCGGAAGCGCGAGCCGTCTACCTCCTCGACGCCGATAACCGCGTCCTGCCGGGCACGATCGAGACCCTCTACCGTCAGCTCGCCTCAAGCGGCTGCGGCTGGGTCTACACCAATATCGACACTTTCTCGGTGAGCTGGCGGGCCCATTATGGCAACCGCTACTCGCGGCTTGTCCACTGCATCACCGACAATATCTGCGACACGGGCTCGATGATCTCGATCGACGTATTCCGTGCCGGCGTGCGCTTCAGTGATGACAAGCAGAACGGTTTCGAAGACTGGGAATTCTGGCTGTCCTGCATCGAAAACGGCTTCGTCGGAACGCCGTGCCACGATACGACGTTCGAATATCGGCTCCGCGCGGAAAGCCGCTTCAAGGAAGCCAACCGGGACCGTGCCGCCTCGGTGAGCTTCCTGAGAAAACGCCATAGGGCACTCTTCCAGCGTCCGATGCTCGTCGATTTCGAACATGAGGAATGCCCGCGCTATTTCTTTGCGCGGACGGAAGATGCCGCGATTTCCTTCTTCACTGATCCGACAAAGACACCGCAGAGGCTTCGTCTCGACGACATCATCCCGGCCTTTTGGGCGAGCGTCGGGGAGCCGGACAACGTGCATTTCCCGCCGTTCCTGATCGCCGGAAGCGGCGCCACCCTCGATCTCCTGCTGCGCTCGCGCATGCTACCGAACGTGCTTTCGCATCTCGAACGGTTGAGTGAGAAGGCCAATGTCGTCTTCGTCCAACTCGGCAACGATGCCGCGCAACGCAAGATCGAGCCGGTCTTCCATGAGGCCGGAGCGCATGTGGGGCATGCCGACCTCATCTTCTTGTCGACCTCGCTCGTCCGCGACGTGATCCAGAACAATGCGCTCGACTGGTTCGCGTCGATCGGCAACCAGCAGGTATGGCCCACGTCGGCGGTCCTGAAGGTGCGCTTTCCCTTCCCGAGAACCTTGCCGCGCCGTTCCCTGATCACGCCGCAGCAGGTGATGATCAATTGCGTCAACGCCATCGCGACCAGCCCGTTGCGCCGGACAGCCGGCCGCCGCTGGACTTGGCGCCCCGCGCGGCTCGTGCCCTATGCGGAACTCCACAAGGCGCTTCGCCACGAGCTCGGCGGCTCGCCCGTCCTGCCGCTCGGGCATAGCGAAGCAGGCAAGCGAACCGCGGCATTGCTCGTTCCGAACGCCTCGTTTGGTGGCGCCGAAAAGGTCGTCTACGCGGCCGCGCGTGAATTGAAGGCCAACGGCTACGAGACCCACCTGTTCGTGCTCGGCACCTCCAGGATGGACGTAATCGACGAGTTCGACGCGAGCTTCGACTATATCCACTTCTGGGACCAGGGCATTCCCGCCTGGGGCGGCTCCGGCTCCTTCCTGGGGCAGGACTTCATAGCCGAGGGGCATGAGGTCGATTGGTCGGCACTCAAAGGACAGCTCTCCGGCTTCGACCTCATAATCAACAATCATGTCATGGCGGTGCACCCGCTCATCGCACGCCTGCGCTCCGAAGGAACCCGCACGGCCTGCTATCTTCACGTCGTCGACAATACGGGCTTCAAAAGACCTGCCGGACAGCCGTTCGCGGCAATTGCCCACGAGCATTGCTATGACGCGTTTCTGACCTGCTCGGAGCAGCTCAAAATCTATCTGCACAGCTTCGGCGTGCCGCACGAAAAAACCTTTGCGGTCCCTAATGGCGCGAGCTTCTCCGTGCCGCCCAAAGTCTTGGCCGAGGTTCTGTCGGTCAGGCGGATTGAGCGCAAGGACGACCGGCTCCGCGTCCTCTATATGGGCCGACTCGACCAGCAAAAGGGAATCGATCGCCTTGCTGCCGCGATCGCGGAACTTAGGGCCTCGCGTGTACCTTTCGATGCCCGGGCGATTGGCGGCGAGATCCTTGCGGACGCCACTATATCGTGGACGGATCGGCTGAAGGACCTCGGCGTTGAAGTGCGCCCGCCGGTCTTTGCGAGCAAGGACCTCGTCAAAGCCCTGGGGTGGGCAGATGTCCTCCTGATGCCATCGCGTTGGGAAGGGGCGCCATTGATGATCGCCGAAGCGCAGCAACTCGGCTGCGTTCCGATCGCGACCGCCGTCGGCGCCGTCGACGAGCTCATAACGGATGGGGAGGACGGCATCCTGATCGACGCCGCCGCCGACCCGCAGGTGGTGCGGGATATGGCGATGGTCATCGCGGAGGTGGCCCGCGATCGCGAGAAGCTCGCGCCTCTCATGGAGGGGTGCCTCAGAACCGCTGCGCGTCGCTCGTGGGCATCCTCCTTTTCCGAGTTCCTCGGCTGGTGCGACCGCTCAGTGAACAATTCATCGCTTTCACGCTCGACGATCATGCGTCAGCGCGAGGCATCCAATCCCGAAGTTGCGGCGGTGGGCTGACAAGCCCGCGCCAGTTTCAAGAAGAAGGGTCTATTGCATGCGTCCAAGAATCCTCGTGACGGGAATTCCTGGCCACTACACGCGCCTTGCCAACGGTGCACACGGCCTGTCGGTGTCCTATTCGGAGCGGCAGAAGCAGCCGGAGACGAAAGAGGAGTTTCTTCAGGAGCTTCGCAATATCAGCAACACCGGTAACTACCTGATCGGCGAAGGGGCGCTTCGCGCGATCGCGCCCCACGCGAAGCAGGTGCCGTTCTGGCATCTCTACAATTGCAGCAAGAATGGCGTTGGTCTGGAGGAGTTCAACGCCAATTTCGACATCTGCGTGTTCACCTGCGCGAACCTCCTGCGCAAGGGCCTCTCCGCTGACGCGGAAGCCGAAGTGCTGAGCAAGCTCAAGATGCCGATCGTCATGCTCGGCATCGGTCTTCAGAACCGCCGGGATCTCGAGAACAGCCTGCCTGAGGGCACGAAGCGGCTCCTGAACGTTCTCAAGGAGCGGGAGCACTATTTCCTCACGCGCGGATTCGAGACGGCAGGCTTTCTGAAGGACCAGGGCTTTTCCTACGTCCAGCCGACGGGCTGCCCCTCCGTCTATTTCATGCCGCACAACATGCGCGCGTCGCTGAAGAAGCTGCCGCATGTGAAAGTCGGCAAGGCGCGGACAATCTTTTCCGGCTATCTCGGCGCCAATCACGACACGATCGTCGATGCCGATGCGCTGGCGCCTGAGGGCTCGCGCCCCCAATACGTGATCCAGGACGAGTTTCTGCACTTCGACATGAAGGTGGAGGCGAATGGCGACGGGCGTGTCTATGATTCCGCCTCCGGTTCGATGCTCGGCGAACTCAACTATCCGGGCACCGACCGGCTGAAAACAGCCTTCGACATCCGCACCTTCTTCGATACGAACCAGTGGCGTGCATGGGCCTCGTCGATGGACTTCAATTTCGGGCGGCGCTTCCACGGCTCGATCATCGCCATGCAGGCGGGCGTACCAAGCCTGATGGTGGCGGTGGACGACCGGATGCGCGAAATGCTCGGCTATACAGGCCTGCCTGCCGTGGATGCCATCGATGTGGACAAGGCGGAAAACCGGGCCGAGTTCGTTGCCGACCATCTGGCCGGGCTGAATGCGTCCGAAATGGTCGACAGATATTCCGATCGCGAGCGCACGTTCCGCTCGGCGCTGCGCGAAATCGGCATCGGGCAATAATCCTCCGCGGGCGCGGTCTTGGACTTCAGAAATCAGGTGTTTCGATGCGTATCTTGCTTACAGGAATCCCGTCATATCTGCAGCGCACCGTAGCGGGCGTGTCCGGGTCGGAGGTCCGCCACAGGCCCTATTTCGATGAGGTCAGGACAAAGAAGGACCTCATCGACCAAGTGCGGAAAATCGCCAATACGGGCAATTATCTGATCGGCGAGGGCGCGGCCAGCGCCCTGCGTGGGCATGATGTCACCTATGTGCCGTTCTGGCACCTCGCCAACAGCCGCAACTCCGATGAGGTCTATGCGCGCTTCAACGAGGAGTTCGACATCTGTGTCTTCGCCTCGGCCAATCTCTTGCGGCCTGGTTACTCCGCGGATCTCGAAGCGGAAGTGTTCGACAAGCTGAAGATGCCCGTGGTGGTGATGGGGATCGGCATTCAGCGCAGGGAGGGGCTCAAGGAAAATCTGCCGGCCGGCACGCTCAAATTTCTGGAAGTGCTCAGAAAGAAAGAGAGCTTCTTCCTGACACGAGGTTATTTCACCGCCGAGTTCCTCCGGGAGCAAGGCATGAAATCCGTGAGGCCCACGGGCTGTCCGTCGCTCTTCTTTGCCCCGAACGAGATGAAACGCTCGCTTACGACCATCGCCAATCCGGAGCTGGCGACGGCCCAGAAGATCGCCTTCGGCGGCTATCTCGGCAGTGTGGCCGATACGATCGTCGATGCCCATGCGCTCCTGAAGCCCGACAGCGTTGCAAGCTACGTCGTCCAGGACGAAGTGGTTGCCTACAACCTCTCACTGCCCGGCGAGGACGACGTGCATGTCTACGACCGGGCAAGCGGACGCATTACGGGACAGACCGAATACAAGCATTCCGAGAAGTGGCAGAGGAAGCACGAGCTGCTGGTATTCTTCGACACCAACCAGTGGCGAAGCTGGGTTAGTTCCCGTGATCTCTGCTTCGGCCGCCGGTTCCATGGCTGCATCATCGGCATGCAGGCCGGCGTGCCCTCGCTCATGATCGCGGTTGACGATCGCATGCGGGAGATGCTGGAGTTCATCGGCTTCCCCTACATGGAGGCCGCGATCTGGAACCGCGAGACGGACAGGAAGGCCTATCTGGCGAATTTCCTTTCGAAGATCGACTCGCAGGCCGTTATCGACCGGTATTCGGCTTGTGAGGCCAACTTCCGCACTGCTCTCGCGCATGTTGGCCTCTAGGCTGTGGAAGGGGCCGGCGCGGCTGGCAGCGACCGTGTTGAGCGGATGGCTTGCGCTCCAGCCTGCCTATGCAGATGACGCCCCAGCTGCTCGCGTCGGGATAAACCGCGTGAATCTCGGCTGGCTGTCCCATGGCGAGCAGGAAAGGATACTCAAGGACATTGCCGCGAGTGGAGCAACCGACGTGCGCCTCTCCCTGTCGCGCCCCGTGGACAGGAGCATCGAGGCGCTGGCCATCGCCAGTCGGCTCGGCCTCAGGATCCTTCTCGAAATCCAGCTTGCGAACAAGAGCTACTACCACGAAAGCGCCCACCCGCGGACAGGCTTCGGCCGTCAATGGGACGTCTATCGGCTCTCCGATCTCGAGCTCGATCGCTATCGCAATGGTTTGCGCGAGGCGCTCCGGCGCATCGACGCGCTGGGCATTCGCCTGGAGGCGATAGAACCCGGAAACGAGATCAATAACGCCGGCTACAACGGAGACCTTGCCGTCTACCGGAAACCGGGCGCTCCGACGCCGCGCAGCATCGTCGATCTCAAGGACCGGCTGGCGTTCGAGCGGGGTCTGGAAAATTACGTCCGCGTTCTCGAGATCAGCCGCGACGAAGTGCGCGCCACGGTGCACAGCCGAAACGCAATCATCGTTTCCGCCGGCCTTTCCGACATGAGCGCCGAGGAGGCGGACAAGCGCGGCGTGGAACGGCTCGATCCGCGCGTGTTCGTCGCGGCTCTTCGCCATCGGGGGGGCGACAGCTTCATCGATGCCTACGGGATCCACATCTATCCGGGACGGAGAGCGCCGGAAGCGCTGGCGACCCGTGTGGACGGCCTCCTCGACTTCTGCCGGGCGATCGATCAGGGCAAACCGTGCTGGGTGACGGAATGGGGTATTGCCAATCTCGCGCGTTCCTGCCCCGTCGACGATCGGACGCGAGAGGGGCCGGTGCGTGCCATGCGCATAGCGTTCGGCGAACTGATGAAGGAGGGGCGACTGGCGGCCGCCTATTACTACGATTGGGACACGGAGCCGTCCTACAGCCTCTGGCGCTGCGGCAAATTGAGCCCCGCCGGTGCGGCGGCGATCCTACCGGCCGAAATCGAAGGAGCGCGGGCGAGATGACGGGAACGGTCACCAGCCGCAAGCGGAATTTAACGGCGCCGGGAGATCCCGCATGAAGGGCATCATTCTTGCAGGCGGCAGGGGGACCAGGCTCTACCCGGTGACGATCTCGGTCTCGAAGCAATTGCTCCCGGTCCACGACAAGCCGATGATCTATTACCCACTCGGCACGCTCATGCTGGCGGGAATTCGCGACATTCTGGTGATCACCGTGCCGAGGGACAGGCCGCTCTTCGAAGAGCTGCTTGGCGACGGAAGTCAACTCGGTCTTTCGATCTCCTATGCGGAGCAGTCCGAGCCGAACGGCCTCGCGGAAGCCTTCATCATCGGCCGCGAATTTGTCGGGGACAGTCCGGTCGCGCTGATCCTCGGAGATAACATCTTCTACGGCGCAGGCCTTCCTGAACTCTGCCGCGAGGCCGCGGCCCGCAAGAGCGGCGCCACTATCTTCGCCTATCGGGTGGACGACCCGGAGCGTTATGGTGTCGTGAGCTTCAATAGCCGCAACGGGCGCGCTGAGATCATCGAGGAAAAGCCGCAACGGCCGAACTCGAGCTGGGCCGTGACCGGCCTCTACTTTTACGAGAACAGCGTGCTCGACGTTGCTGCCTCGATCAAACCGTCGGCTCGCGGCGAACTGGAAATCACCGACGTCAATCGCGCCTATCTCGACCGGGGGGACCTTCATGTCTGCCGCCTGGGCCGGGGCTATGCCTGGCTCGATACCGGCACCCATGACAGCCTGCATGATGCCGCTTCCTTCGTGCGCACGATCGAGCACCGCCAGGGTGTGAAGATCATGTGCCCGGAAGAGATCGCCTTCGAGCTCGGTTACGTCTCGGCCGAACAGGTGCTCGAACGTGCCGCCATGCTCGGCAGGAATGAGTACGCGACCTACCTCCAGCGACGCATCAGGGAGCTTGCCGATGCTTGAGATCAAGCGCCTCGCCCTCGACGGCGTCCTGGAGATCGTGCCGCGCAGGTTCAGCGACGAGCGGGGCTTCTTTTCAGAGACTTACAATGCCGAGACTTTTTCTGCGCATGGCATCGCGTTGACCTTCGTGCAGGACAACCACTCCTATTCCGCAATGGCGGGCACGTTGCGCGGCCTGCACTACCAGCTTCCGCCGCGCGCCCAGGCCAAGCTCGTGCGGGTCGTTCGGGGGAGGGCGTTCGACGTGGTCGTCGATATCCGCAAGGGATCGCCGACGTTCGCGCGGTGGGTCGCGGTCGAACTCTCGGCCGAAAAATGGAACCAGATCCTGGTGCCCGTGGGGTTCGCCCACGGCCTGGTCACACTCGAACCGGAGACGGAGGTCCTTTACAAGGTGAGCGAGCACTATTCCGCAGAACACGACCGCACGATCCGCTTCGACGATCCGCAAATCGGGATAAGATGGCCCGTGGCCCCTGATCGTTCGCGACTATCCGCAAAGGATCGGGACGCATCGCTGCTGGCCGATGCCAGCCTGTTCGATTTTGGCCGGTGAGGGGGCAGCCATGCGTGTTCTCATCACCGGTGGCGCCGGCTTCATCGGCTCTGCGGTCTGCCGGCATCTGGTTGCGAATGGCGCCGAGCGGGTGGTCAACGTCGACAAGCTCACCTATGCCGGCAATCTCCAGTCCTTGCGAGCGGTGGACAATCACCCGGGCTATGTTTTCTACCGGGCGGATATCCGCAACGAGCAATCGCTCCTGGACATCATGCGTCTCGAGCGCGTCGACGCTGTCATGCATCTCGCCGCCGAGAGCCACGTCGATCGATCGATCGATGGGCCCGGCGCATTTGCGGAAACGAACGTCCTCGGCACGGTCCGTCTGCTTAGCGCAGCGCTGACCTACTGGTTGGAGCTCGGCCCAACAGCTCGCGATCGGTTCCGCTTTCACCATGTCTCCACCGACGAAGTGTTCGGGGACCTCCCTTTCTCCGGCGGCGTTTTCGTCGAAGAGACGCGTTACGCGCCTTCGTCGCCCTATGCGGCCTCCAAGGCGGCGGCAGATCATTTCGTTCGTGCCTGGCATCAAACTTACGGGCTGCCGGTGGTGCTCTCGAACTCGTCCAACAATTACGGGCCGTTTCATTTTCCTGAGAAGCTTATCCCCCTGACGATCATCAATGCGATCGAGGAGAAGCCGCTACCGCTCTATGGGGCGGGAGCAAATGTTCGCGACTGGCTCCACGTCGACGACCATGCTCGCGCGCTGGAGCTGGTGATGAAGGCGGGAAAGCCAGGGGAGAGCTACAACATCGGCGCCCGGGCCGCGCGCAACAATCTGTCGGTGATGGAGAGCATCTGCGATCTGCTCGACATCCGCCTGCCACGCAAGGGCGGCGAAAGCTATCGCGATCTCATCACCCTTGTCGCCGACCGGCCGGGTCACGACCGTCGCTATGCGATCGATCCCTCGAAGATCGAGCGTGAGCTCGGCTGGAGGCCGAAGCGGAGTTTCGAGAAGGGCTTGAGCGACACTGTCGATTGGTATCTCGCCAACGGTTGGTGGTGGGAACCGATCCGGCGCGAGCGCTACGCCGGCGCACGTCTCGGCGGACGCCATCGCAGCGTTGCGTGAGAATTGTGTGACTGGCTGCAAGGGGCAGCGGGCAGAAGCATCCTAGAACGGGCGCGTGGATCCTGCCTGCGCGCGACCAAGGTCAGATTTAGATCGACGCTACTGTCTCGCGGTCTCAGGTTCGATACCGCTCAGGGCGAGCACGTAATGGCTGCAGCCCTCCCATTGGGGGCCTTCACGCCTGATGATAGAGTAGTGCAGAAGCGCTCGCCGGCTCCTGGAGAAGGAGACGATGGCGAGCGCTTTGGCCGCGCCTTTACTGTTTCACAATTGCTGTGACAGTTTCGATCACCTGCGACGCCATCGCGAACTCTCGGTCCCGACTCGAAATTCGATGGCGCTTTGCGATCCAGTCGAAGTCTGTGTAGGCCGCGTAGACGGATCCGTCCTTCGCCTGATAGACGAGGACCCGGACTGGCCAGTCGAGTCCGGCGAGGGGATTGGCGGTGATGAAAGTCGTGCCGAGTGCAGGATTGCCGAACATCACCAGGCGCGACGGAAGCACGTCGTTACCGGAGGCGTTGCCGAGTTTGGCCTGGTCGATGACGCCGAAGAGGGTGATGCCCTTTTCCTCGACGCTTCGCTTGATGCGGTTCACTGTCTCGCTGACCGAATAACGGCTTTTGACCGTGACGATGCCGTCGCCGTCCGCGCCCTCTGCCGTCGAAACTTGAGCCAATGCCGTGGTTGCTGCGATCAAGGCGGCCGACAGTATCGCATTGCCGATCTTCATCATTTCAAAGCTCCTCTCTCTCTAGCCCCCAATGGGCTTATTCAAGGATGCGGCTGCTTGCTGCGATTTGATAATGCCGTCTCTTGTCCATTTCGATAACCGGACCTCATGGCGCGCAGCGGTACGGCGAAAAGCATGGCAAGCACAAGCATCGCTACGAGCACCAAGACTGACGGATTCCATCCGAAACGATCGTAGATCTGACCGACCACCAGGCTGCCGAAGAGTCCACCCGTGTAATAGGAGGCGAGATAGGCGCCGCTTGCTGCCGCCTTCTCCGTGTCGGCGATGCGGCCAACCTGACTGGTCGCAAGCGCTTGCGCGAGAAAAGTGCCGACGGCCACCATAGCGAGGCCTGCAAGCACCACGGCGAGGCTGCTGCTCATAAGGATGATAAGGCCGAGCGCAGCGAAGAAGAGCGTGAGCAGAATGCCGGCTCCGGCGCCGAGACGACGCGAGATCAGCCCGCCCAGCGGCGTGGTGAACAGCGAGGGTAGGAAAACGAAATAGACGAGGCCGAGCTGCATTGGTGAAAGCCCGAGTTCGACGAGCCGGAAGTTGACATAGGTGTACGTCCCTATGAATACGAAGAGGATCAGGAAGCCGATGGCGAGCACGCTCAGCAGGCGCCGACTGCCGAGTACCGAGCGCCAGCTCCCGTTCCTTCGCATTTGCCGGTCCGGCATCATGTGCTCTGTGCGCCTCAATGTGGTCCAGACGAGGGCCGCACCCGCCAGGTTGAGAAGCGCGAAGGTTTGGAAGTTGATCGCCAGTCCGCCGAGATCCGCAACTGCGGCCGAGAGAATGCGGCCAAACAGGTTGCTGGCGACATTGCCGGTGACGTAGGCCGCAAGCGCACTCGTTGCCCGCTCAGCCGGGAAGTGCTCAGCCAGGTAAGCCATGGTGAGGGTGAATGCGGTCGCCATGCACAGGCCCTGCGCCACGCGCAGGCCGGCAAAGATCGCAATGTCCCTGGTTGTAGAGAGCAACACGGTCGGTACGGCAAGCAGTGTGAGACTGATCCAGATGCCGTTCCGCCGATCCAGGTTGCGCCCAAAAATTCCGACGGCGAGGCCGGCGGCCGCCATGCCGAAGGTGCTGGCATTGACTGCGAGACCCATGACAGCGCGGCTGACTCCGAACTCTCGCTGCAGCGACGGCAGGATCGCCTGAGCGGCGAAGAGGTCGACCAGGGTCAGGAATGCGATGAGTGCGATGATGCCGAAATGCCAGCGGTCGGCCGCCGGGCTTGCAAGAAGCGACACGGACGCCGGCAACGTGGCGCGATCGAGATTCGCCATCGCTTGATCCTCCTTAAAATGCGGACGCCTCCCGCCAGCGGCCGGAAACGTCCGCGATGTTGCGGTGCTACAGCGTGGCGGCTCACATGACGTGGTCGTCATCCTGCATCGGCGGCAGGATATCGGCCGAATAAAGCACGGCCGGTTTTGAGCCGTTGTTCTTCCACCAATGGGCAAGCTCGCCGAATTCGGCGGTGACTTCGCCCGCCTTGTGCTCGATCGGAACCTTGCAGCTGCTGCGATATTCGGTGATCGCTCCTTCGACGATCAGGATATTGGCGGGACGTGCCTCATGCGAATGCCACGGCACAACGCCGCCTGGCTGCACGACGAGCTTGCGCAGACGCAGCGCACTTCCCTTCCAGTCGCCGCCCTTGGAGGAGAGATCGATCGAGGCGAGGACGTTGTCGGTGACGCCGTCCGGTGCGGTTGCGCCCGGTGCCATGGCGTCTGTTGTCACTTGATCTTTGGGGCATTCGCCCGCCATGGCCGGCGGGGCGGCAAGGGTCGTAGCAACGAGGCCGAATGTAGCAGCCACGGTCAAGGGCAGGCGGCCTGCAATAAACTTCTGAGGCATGTCCGGATCTCCTTGTTCGGTCCGACCGGAGAAATTCCGGCGGCGCAAGAAGATTGCGGGACATTCGAGCGACACTGAAATGCCGCCTGTTTTTGAATTCCATAGCTTGGAGCTATTGCAGGCGGGAGGCGCCCCACGGCCCCGCATAGAACTGCCGACTAAAGCGCGTCGCGTTCAATCGGACTCATGCGACGCGCTTTAGGTCCTTGTTTTTATGCATGTCGTTGTCCCATTAGGCTTCCAGCAGGTCCGTCCGTCGCATGTCTATGCCGGAATGCGTGGCCCAGCCATAGGACTTCACGGCGCTGACGAAGGTCGCCATGGCGGGGGAGAAGCGCCGGCCTGCCACAGTGACGAGGCAGACCTCTCGGCTAACCTCGGGGTCGGTCACGGGGCGGACCTGGAGCCCCGGTATGACAGCGCTGTATTCGGGAAGGAAGCAGATCCCGAGGCCGCCGGCGACCATGTTCTGGATCCAATCCTCGCGCTCGCTCGAGTAGGAATCCTGCGTGTGCACACCGCAGGCGTCGCAAATGTCGGAAAGGTAGTCGTTGTATTCACAGTTCACCCGCTTGAGATAGACTTCGCCATCGATCGCCGAAACCGGGATCTTGTCGTATTGGCCAAGGCGATGTCCGGCGGGAAAGGCTAACATGAACCTTTCTCGAAACAGCGGCGTCACATCGAAACGCTCCGGGAAGCGGTCGCTGCTCGCCATAACGGCAACATCGATCTCGCCGCTTTCGAGCAATTCGGAAAGCCCGGTCGGCACGCCTTCGACGAGCTGCAGCTGAATGCCGCGGTGGCGCATGTTGAAATCTGTCAGAAGGCCGGTGAATCGACGCGGCCCGATCGTGCACATGATGCCGACCTTTACATGCGCGTCTTCGAGACAGAGAAAGCGCGACGCTTCCTGTCGCACCCCCGACAACTCATCGACGATCAATTGAAAGCGTGGCCTCAGCAGGTTTCCGAGGTCGGTCAGATGGGTGAGGTTGCGCTCGCGTCGGAATAAAAGTCCGCCGACCTCGTCCTCAAGCTGCTGAATGGCGCGGCTCAGTGCCGGCTGCGTTACATGGCATTTCTCGGCGGCGCGCGTGAAGTTGCGCGTATCGCAGACCGCTAGGAAATAGCGAACATGGTGAATGTCCATACCTGCCCCCCGGAAGGCTTCAACGACGCAGTTCTTCGGATCGGATCCGATCTGAAAATACCTATTTCAAAGCGCTACAGGTGACATCTGCGTCTTGAACGACGCGAAGCGCCGAAGTTGAGGCGATGAAAATTTCATACGTGCGCGCCGCCTTCGCCAATGCAATTCACCTATCGAATTCATAGCACAGTGGCATTTCAGTTGGAATGAATTGAACGGCATTCTCTTCCGAGAAAGGCTCTTAGGCCCAAACGCGAGGAGATGTGGATATGCTCAAAAGTACCGACGCAGAATTGGACGCAATATTCGGGCGAAGGGCGCTTGAGGGCCGCAGCGCTATCGTGACCGGCTCGACCAGCGGCATTGGACTCGGCATTGCGCAGGCGCTTGCCAGGGCGGGCGCGGCGGTGATGCTCAATGGCTTTGGCGATCCGGGTGAGATTGATCGGCAGCGTGCCGATATAGCCGAGGAGAACGACGTCGACGTCGCCTATGACAGCGCCGACATGTCGAACCCGCAGGCGATCCGGATGATGGTCGAGCGCGCTAGCGCGCGCTTCGGGCAGGTCGACATCGTGGTGAACAATGCCGGCATCCAGTATGTCGCTCCCATTGTCGAATTTCCTGCGGAAAAGTGGGACGCAATCCTCTCGATCAACCTGTCCGCGGCCTTTCATCTCGTGCAGGCGACCTACGGGCAAATGTGCGCTCGCGGGTACGGACGCATCATCAACATCGCCTCGGCCCATGGGCTCGTCGCCTCGCCCTACAAGTCAGCTTACGTGGCCGCCAAGCATGGTCTCGTCGGGCTCACCAAGGTCGTGGCCCTCGAAGGCGCGGAATTCGGCATCACGGCCAACGCGATCTGCCCGGGCTATGTCTGGACGCCGCTCGTCGAACAGCAGATCGACGATCAGGCAAAGTCGCACCGTATCGGGCGTGATGCCGTAATCCGCGATGTGTTCCTGAAGAACCAGCCGACCAAGCGCTTTGCTACGGTGGAAGAGATGGGGGCGCTTAGCGTCTTCCTGTGCAGCAACGCGGCCGCCTCCATCACCGGCACGGCGATCCCCGTCGACGGCGGATGGACGGCCCATTGATTTGCCGCAGCGAAAGAGGAGGAGAACCATGAACGAGCACGCTAAAGTGGACCTGCCAGCGCCCGTCGATCAGGAAAGACCTACCATGGCCGATGTGCGTACGGCACGAACGATAAACCTTGCCCTTCAGGGCGGTGGTGCGCACGGCGCCTTCACCTGGGGCGTGCTTGACAGGCTGCTAGACGAGCCGAACCTCTCCTTCGAAGGCATTGTCGCCACCAGTGCGGGCGCGATGAACGCTGCCGTCTTGGCCTATGGGCTTGCGGAAGGCGGGCGCAGCGGCGCGCAGAAGGCGCTCGCCAATTTCTGGCGCCGCATCAGCCATGCAGCAGCCTTCAGCCCGCTGCAGCCGAGCTTGCTGGACCGCGTTACCGGATCGAAGTCATTGGAGTTTTCGCCGGCCTTTGTCATTTTCGATATGGTGACGCGGCTGCTCTCGCCCTATCAGTTCAATCCGCTGAACTATAATCCGTTACGCCAGGTCCTCGAGCAATCGATCGACCTTGACGCGATCCGCATGTCCCGTTGTCCGGTGAAGCTCAACATCTGCGCGACGAACGTGCGCTCCGGCAAGGTCAAGGTGTTTTCCAATGACGAGATAACGATCGACGCCGTGATGGCTTCGGCCTGTCTGCCGTTCCTGTTTCAAGCCGTCGAGATCGACGGAGAGGCCTATTGGGACGGAGGCTACATGGGAAATCCCGCCATTTTCCCGCTGATCTACGGCTGCGATACGCCGGATGTGTTGGTGGTGCACATCAATCCGCTCGAGCGAACGGAACTGCCGCGCACTGCCGGCGAAATCCTGAACAGGATCAACGAAATCAGCTTCAATTCGTCGCTGCTCAGGGAGATGCGAGCAATCGCCTTCGTAACGCAACTGATCGATTCCAAGGCTAGCACCGGCCTCGATCTCAAGCGCATCTTCGTGCACGGCATATCCGACGACGAGACGATGAGAAACCTCAGCGTCTCGAGCAAGCTCAATGCCGAGTGGGGAGCCCTTGTAGACCTCCGTGACCGCGGCCGACAATGCGCGGAGGACTGGCTGATGGCGAACTACGACGCGATAGGGAAGCGTTCGAGCGTCGATATCAGTGCGCGTTACCTTTAGAGCGGGATGAGGAAAGGTGTGAAGCGGTTTTCGCCCGCATCCCGCTCAAACCTCTAGGGGCGTTCGACGCTTCCCGACCAATCGCAGCGCGCCGCCACTGGGTGCGCACCCTCCTTGCCATCTGCCTCCCGATGGCAGTCTTGCCCCCCGATCCGGGGGGCTTTTTTCGTCTGCAGCTGCCCGTAGTCAGGCGGACGGTTCGGCTATTGAAACCATGCCTGAACAGCATTTCAAAGAGCGAGAAGGGTCTGCCAAGCTTCCTGGTATCAGGCCGATGTCCGGTCTGAATAACGTCAGATCCAGGAGATGTTCAATGGTCAACACGCGTACGCTCATCGGTTCCGCGCTTGCGGCGATCGCTTCCGTCACGGCTTCCACGGCTTCGGCAGGACCGGCCGCCCAGCCCGATTTCTCGTTCGAGAAGTGCTACGGCATCGTCAAGGCTGGCCAGAACGACTGCCAGACGGCAACCCATTCCTGCGCGGGCACCTCGACGATGGACGACCAGGCCGACGCCTGGATCTACGTGCCTGCCGGCACTTGCGGAAAGATCGCCGGCGGCAGCAACGCCCCTAAGGCCTGACGGCCTCTAGACAACCAAGCAAAGGGAGTAGACCGATGCCCAAGACGTTTCCATCTCACCCGGTGCCGTGCGCTGCGGGCATCGGCCTCCGTTCCATACACATCGCCGAGATGCTCTCCCGCAAGCCCGCCGCGGGCTGGCTGGAAGTCCATGCCGAAAACTACATGGGCCAATCAGCGGCCGTGGATGCGCTCGAGAAGCTGCGCGAGGTTTATCCGCTTTCGGTGCACGGCGTCGGACTGTCGCTTGGCAGCGCCTCAGGTCTCGACCGGACGCATCTGGAGCGGCTGCATGGCGTTTGCGAACGCTTTCAGCCAGCGATCGTCTCCGAGCACCTTGCCTGGAGCGTCGCCGACGGTGCCTACCTGAACGACCTCCTGCCGCTCCGCTACGACGAGGAGGCGCTCACTATCGTGTCCGGGAACGTCGGCCGACTGCAGGACACGCTTAAGCGCCAAGTGTTCATCGAAAACCTGTCCGCCTATCTGGCCTTCGCGGAATCGAGCATGACCGAGGCCGAGTTTTTGGCCGAGCTCGTCAGCCGGACCGGTTGCGGCTTGCTGCTGGACGTCAACAACGTCCATGTCTCCGCAAGCAATCTCGATTTCGATGCCTTGGCATTCATCGATGCTCTGCCTGCCGATGCCATCGGTGAGATCCATCTTGCCGGCCACGCAGTCAACGAAGTGGACGGGGACGTCATTCTCATCGACGATCATGGGTCGCGCGTGCCACCGGCCGTCTGGTCGCTCTATGCCCACGCTCTCCGCACGATCGGCCCGCGACCCACATTAATCGAATGGGACACGGATGTGCCGCCGCTCGAGGTGTTGTTGGGCGAAGCGATGTGGGCCGACATGCTCGCTCGGCGGATCGCCTTCGATGAACGCCTTGAGGAGCCTGCTGCCACGGTGCGGGACAGCCGTTTCGAGACCATGAGGTTGCCTGGCCGAGACGACGCAACAGGCATCCGTTTCCCAGCGCTTGCCGCAATTGCGGCAGTCAAAGCCGCTTGCGGCAAGTGCGCATCGGATCACTGCAGGAGGGACGGGCATGTCTTCCATTGAAACTCTGCAGAGCGTCGTTGCGCGTGCGGTTCTGACGACCGGGCCGGCAGATATCCTGCCACTGCTCGCGCGGGGTCGTTTCGATCCGGCAAGGCGGCTCAACATCTACCGCAACAATACGCTGGTCTCGCTCACGACGACCTTGAAGGCCGTCTTCCCCGTGACGGTGCGGCTGCTCGACGAACGCTACTTTAGTTACGTGGCCAACTGCTTCATCCGGAGCAGCCCGCCACAAGAGCCACGCCTTTCCCGTTACGGCGCAGGATTTGCCGCGTTTCTCGCGCGTTTCGAGGGGACCGCTCACATGCCCTTCGTCTCTGAGGTGGCGCGCATCGAGTGGAAGATCGCCGAAGCGCTCGACGCGCCCTTGCAACGGCCAAGCACACTAATCGAGCTTTACGAGGGTCTCGCGAGCGCGTCCTTCGCCCTCTTCCTACAGCCTTCGCTGCGACTCCTTTTCTGCCGCTGGCCCGCGCTCAGCATCTGGGCGGCGCACCAGCAGGGAGGCGATGCCGACGGGCTCGCAGATCTCAACCGCGAACCGGAGCGGATCGCGCTCTGGCGACATGGCGACACCGTTCGCTTCCTGCGCCTCGACGCCGCGGAGCTTGCGTTCTGGCACATGTTGATGCGGGGCAGGGGACTCGAGGCTGCGGTCGCCCGCGCCTGCCGCCATTCGCCAGAGTTCGATATCGCGCGAGCGCTGACGGGCCTCTTCGTCAGCGAGCTCGTCATCGGCATCCATCGCATGAAGGAGTCTTCCAACCAGCAGGAGAGAGTGTCATGATCACAATGCGCGCAACACCGATGAGTTTTTCCAGAACGATATACAGGCTTCACGAGGCGTTCGTGGAGTGGTCGGCCGCCCTGCCGCTATCGATCGTGCAATTGGCGTCCCGCATTGCCATCGCAGAGGTTTTCTGGCAGTCCGCACAGACAAAGCTCGCCTCCTGGCCGGTCACGCTCCAGCTGTTCGCCTTCGAATACCACTTGCCGCTGCTCGATCCCGGACTGGCGGCCATCATGGCGACGACGACAGAACTTAGTGGCGCGACGATGCTCGCCTTGGGGCTGCTCGCGCGGCTCGCCTCACTGATGCTGCTTGGCGTCGTCGCCACCATCCAGATCTTCGTTTACCCGGATCATTGGGCTGAGCATCTGATGTGGACGAGCCTGCTCTTGCTCATCCTCTCGCGGGGCCCCGGAGTCCTTTCCGTCGACCATCTGGTCGCCCGCCGTATCCGTGCCGGAGGCTGAGTGATGTTGGGGACGCCTGTTCAGAGCGCCTCCGTGCCGGGCGAGATCGCGACCGGCACGGACCAGGCAAAGCACCGGTCGCGCGTCGTCATTCTCGGTGCCGGCTTCGGCGGCTTGAACGCGGCGATGGCGCTGAGCCGCGCGCCGGTCGAAGTCACAGTTATCGACCGGCGAAACTATCACCTGTTTCAACCTTTGCTCTACCAGGTAGCGACTGCAGGGCTTTCGCCGGCGCAGATTGCCATGCCGATCCGCCGCATTCTTTCGCGGCAGTCGAATGCCACGGTCCTGATGGATAAGGTCGAGGCGGTCGATACCGCTGCGCGGTGCGTCGTAACCGGCAGCCGGCGCATCCCCTACGACTATCTGATTGTCGCCACTGGCGCCCGCCACGCTTATTTCGGCAACGACACCTGGGCGGACCACGCCCCCGGCCTGAAGACAATCGCGGATGCGACGGCGATCCGCGCGCGCATCCTCTCCGCATTCGAGCGGGCGGAAGTGACCGATGACCCGTGTCTGCGGAAGAAGTTGTTGACCTTCGTCGTCGTCGGCGGCGGGCCGACCGGCGTCGAACTCGCCGGTGCGATCGCCGAGCTCTCCCGGAGGACGATCGTTCGCGATTTTCGGCGCATCGATTCATCCTCCGCTCAGGTCGTGCTCGTCGAGGCGGGTGAGCGGATTCTGCCGGCGATGCCGCCCTGCCTTTCGAGAAAGGCCCAGAGACAACTGGAAAGGCTTGGTGTCGAGGTCGTGCTCGGCAATGCCGTCGCCTCCTGCGACGACAACGGCGTGCGGCTCTCCGACGGAACTGAAATCGGTTCCGCCTGCATTCTCTGGGCCGCCGGCGTCATGGCTTCACGTGCCGGCAAGTGGATCGGTGCGGCGGCCGACCGCGCCGGGCGAGTCATCGTCGACGAGCGCCTTAATCCGCCAGGCCACAGCGAAATATTCGTCATCGGTGACACGGCTTCGGTGACCGATGCTGACGGACGTCCCGTACCGGGCGTGGCGCCGGCAGCCAAACAGATGGGGCGCTACGCGGCTCGCGCCATTCTGGGCGACATCGCGGGACAGCAATCGGCACCCTTTCGTTATCGTGACTACGGCAATCTCGCCACAATCGGCCGCAAGGCAGCCGTTGCGGATTTCGGCCGGGCCAGGCTTTCTGGCTATGCCGCATGGCTCGTCTGGAACTTCGCCCATCTCTGGTTCCTCGTCGGCTTCCGTAATCGCCTCGTCGTCTTTCTCGACTGGGCGCTGGCCTATGTGCGCAATGATCGCGCCGCGCGGCTGATTACCGGTCACCATGAGGCCTAGTATGTATCGCCCGAAGCTCGCCCAGGTCGTCGTCGTTCTCGTCATGCTATCGGTGCTCTCCACCGCCGCGCTGATCCATCTTATCTGGCAGCGGGCAGCCGGCGAGAGCATCGAGGAGATCGTGGCGAGTCTCGATGCCCAGACGGCGGGGTCCGTTAGGAACGATCTGTCCCGGACGCTGGCGCTCGTGTCGAGCACGGCTGAAATTGTCCGCTCCATCTTGTTCCAGGGTGCGATCAGCGCCGATGACGAGGTCAAGCGCGAATTCCTGTTCCTGTCGCTGCTGCGCGAGCAGCCGTCAATCGCCTGGATCGGCTTCGGTTTTCCGGATGGGCGTTTTTTCGGGTCTCATGCGACCGCCGACGGCCGGATCGAGATGGTGGAGATCGGCACTGCGAGAGCCGGCGAACTCCGTTCGCTGCGGCGCGATCTTTATCGACCGATCCCGGGCGACATCTTTTTCGAGGAGCGGATCAAGGCGGAGAGTGCCTATGTGGCTCTCGGCGCTCCCTGGTATCGATTGGGCAAGGAAAATGGAGAGCCCGTCTGGACGGTGACCAACGTGCTGCCGAATGGTTTCGAGCCCGCCATGGTCCTGTCGAAGCGCGTCGAGACCTTCGGGAAGTTTACCGGTGTGGTGATGGTGGCCGTGAGCCTCCGACGCCTTTCCGAGGCGCTGCAGGCGCTCGAACTACCAGCGCTCAGCAAAGCCTTCGTTCTTGACGAGAGCGGGCGGGTCCTTGCGACGTCGCAACCCTCCGACGGCGTCATGGCGGCGCATTTTTCCGACTTTCCTGCTTCCGATGCGCTGGCGTCGGCCGCCGCCGAGGCGGTCGCGGCCAGCAAAATCGACGCCTTCCGCATCGTTGTGCCGAGCGCTTTGCTCGGACCTATCTTCGTGTCGTCGTCGCGCCTGCCGTTCGAGAATTGGCGCCTTGTTGCCGCCACGCCACGCTCGACCTTCGCAAGCGGTATTGACAAGAATATCCGGCGCATAGCCTTCGTCGTGCTCGCTATGGCCGCCCTTGCCGCAGCGACTGCGGTCGCCCTTGCAAATTTCCTCTTCGCCCGCCCGCTCGCCCGGCTGGCAGCGCAATTGCGTGCGGTCGAGCGCTTCTCGCTGGAGAGCGTCCGCCATCACCCGACCTTCCTCGCCGAGCTCAACGATTTCTCCCAGGCATTGAAGCGCATGGCCGTCGGCCTTTCGGCCTTCGCTCGCTACATGCCGCTCGATGTCGTGCGACCGCTGGTCGAGGGCAGCATCGAGCCGAAGCCGGGCGGCGAGGTCTGCGAGGTGACCGTCATGTTCGCCGACCTGCCCGGTTTCACCGAGCTGACGGAGAAGCTCGGACCCGGCGTCGAGCCGCATCTGACGCGCTTCCTGACTATTGCGGTCGCCGCTGTCCATGCGGAGGGCGGTACGGTCGACAAGTTCATCGGGGATGCGGTTATGGCGATCTGGAATGCGCCGGGCAAGCAGGCGGATCATGCCGCCCGCGCCTGCCGCGCGGCTGTCGCGATCCGGACGGCAATGCATGACGACCCGCCAATCGCGACCGGCGAGAACGCGATCCGCGTGCGCATCGGCATCAACAGCGGCACGGCGCTGATCGGCAATATCGGTTCCGCCGAGCGGCTGAGCTACACCGCCATCGGCGACACGGTCAATCTCGCGAGCCGACTGGTGAATGTGGCCAAGGAGCGCGGCGTCGAAATCGTGCTCAGCGACGCGACCATGCGGGAGCTCGGGGCCGAGCCGATGACGAGACCGCTCGGGCTTGCGACGGTGCGCGGCAAGGCCAAGCCCGTAGGCATACATACGATTGACCAGCCAAGAGTTCGGTCCGCGGGAGGAAGCGATGGAAATGGCGATTACGACGGTGGCGATGCTCGCGTGCCTGCAGCTCAAGCACTTCGTCGTTGATTATGTGCTGCAGCCAGCCTGGATCCTGCGCGGCAAGGGCAATTTCCGCATGATCGGCGGCTACGTGCATGCGGGCGGGCACGCGCTCGGAACCGTGCCGGCGCTGATGCTCGCCAGCGCTGGCATGACGCGCGTCGCCATTCTTGTGCTCGCGGAATTCCTGGCTCACTATCTCATAGATTACGGTAAGGCATTGCTGTCACAGCATAGCCGCGCCGATGCTACGACCCGGGCCTACTGGGCCATGCACGGAGCCGATCAACTGCTGCACCAACTCACCTACGCGGCGCTGATCCTTGCCACGCTGCTGTAGGTGCTTTCGTCTCGGCGCTAAACATGCGACTGGCAGGAACGGGCGTTGTTTGCGATGGCGTATACGACGAAGAACCCCAGCTTGTTCTCGTTCTGTGCTGAAAAGATCGCATAATGTATCGATTGAAACGCCACCAGCTTTAAGCAGGCGCAACTTTAGCTGGCCGCGCCGTCGCTGAGAATGTCCATGTGTGCGCGATAAACGAACACCCGGCCACGGCATCGCCCGGTGGCTGCTTTGACAACGCCCCGCATCGCTGATTGCCGAAACGGCAACATTCCCGCACCGTCGACGCCTTGAGGAGGATCCCTGCACGTGCGGCCCTGCGACCGTCGCGCGACAGCAAGCATGCGGTGCAAAGAGTGCATCGTTGCACGGTCCTATAGAAGAAGCTTCGGCGCTCAACAGGTCTCCTCGACCATCCGCCGATCCGCATCATAACTAAATGCAGCGCGATTAGCTGCTGGTTTTGAGCCTTTAGCGTTGCCGGTCCACCACTGCCCGAAAAGTAGCTTTATCGCTGATGGACATACGTGCCGGGCGCATCCCCGATCGGAGGGTAGCCTTTCTTGCGGGCGCCGATGACCGGCGGCGGCACCCGTTCCGGCGCAGAATGGGAGGCGAGCCAGTCGACCCAATCCGGCCACCATGAGCCGTCCTTCGACAAGGCTGCCGCGGCCCACTCCTCCGCGCTGACGCCAGAATCGATCGCACGCGTCAATGCGATGCGAAAACGTCTGCCGGGATGGTCTGGTTCGGAGACGATGCCGGCGTTGTGGCCCCCGCTTGTCAGCACAAAGGTGACGTCGGTATCGGTGAGATAATGTATCTTGTAGACCGAATGCCACGGTGCGACATGGTCTCGCTCCGTCCCGACGACGAACATGGGAACGCGGATGTTCTGGAGGTGAGCCGGGCGTCCGTCAACGATGAAACGGCCGGAGGCAAGTTCGTTGTCGAGATAGAGGCGCTGCAGATATTCCGCATGCATCCTGTAGGGCATGTGCGTCGAGTCCGCATTCCATGCCATGATATCGCTCATGGGGGTGCGCCCACCGATCAGGTAATCGTGGACGAGGCGCGACCACACGAGATCGTTGGTGCGCAGCAGTTGAAATGCGCCCGCCATCTGATCGGCGGAAAGATAGCCGCTGTTCCACATCATGCTCTCGAGATAGTGCATCTGGCTATGGTCGATGAAGCGCGCCAGTTCGCCAGGTTCGGAGAAGTCCGTCTGGGCGGCAAACAGCGTAACGGATGCCAATCGCTTGTCTTCGGCGCGCGCCATCGCGGCCGCCGCGATCGCTAAAAGCGTCCCTCCCAGGCAGTAGCCCGTCGCGTGGATCTTGCTTTCAGGAACGATGGCGCTGACGGCATCGAGCGCGGCCATGATTCCCAGCCGCCGATAATCGTCGAGAGTGAGGTCGCGGTCCTTCGCGGTCGGATTGCGCCAGGAAACGCAAAAAACCGTGTGGCCCCGCGACACGAGATAGCGGACGAGCGAATTATGCGGTGAAAGGTCGAGGATGTAGTATTTCATGATCCAGGCCGGCACGATCAGGATCGGCTCGGCCAGGACGTTCTCGGTCGCGGACGCGTACTGGATCAACTCGATCAGGTGGTTTCGGTAGACGACCTTTCCGGGCGTCACCGCGATCTCCCGCCCTACGCGGAACGCTTCCGTCCCGACCGGAGGCTGCTTCATGGCCAGCCGGCTGGCGTCTTCGAACCAATTGCGGAATCCCTGCGCGAAGTTCGCCCCGCCCGTCTCTATCGCCTTGTGGATCACTTCCGGGTTGGCGAAGGGAATGTTGGACGGCGAGAACATGTCCAGCAGTTGACGCGCCGTGAAGGAGACAACGTCCTCGTGGTGCGGTGTCATGCCGGGGACGTTGCGCGTGACATTGTGCCACCATTGCTGACAGAGCAAGAACGCCTGAGCCCAGACCGTGTAGGGTTGCTGTTGCCAGCCCTCCGCGCGAAACCGGTTGTCTCCTGGCAGCGCCTCAATGCAGGGCGGCGCGTCCGAACGCGTGGCCGCCGCAGCCATGTAAGTCAGCAGCAGGCCCCAATTCCGCGCTGCCTTGTCGGCAAGTTCCATGCGCTTGCCCGGAGCCGATGCGAGGTGGATCGACCAGTCGAAGAAGGCGAGCGCCAATGCGGCAGGTGAAAGACCTCCCGTCGCCATTGCACTCAGAGCTTCACGCATCCGATCGATCGCCCGGAATGCTTCGCTCCCCAAGTCCTTGTCCTCGTGCGGCAATACCGATTGAGCCGCTACCGAGACGGCCGACCCTGCTTGCGCCGGGCGGTCTGTAACCAAGACTGGTGTGTCACGCGTCAATCTCTCCATCGCGAAACTCCATTCAGCCCTTGCCGCTGCGTTCTAACCACAAGCGGTGCCATGAGATCTATCCGCTCCTTACAACCGAAAGTCGTTGACGCTGATCAATGTCCGATCCCTGCGGCGAATAACGAAGTGTCCTTGATCCGAACAGTAGATGGAAGCTTTACTATTTATGATGGTGCGCTGCTTCTCAGGTCTGTGCAAGTCAGCCTTTCGGGACTCCTTTTAAGTGCGCCTCGAAGGCCAGGTTCGGGCCGCCTTGCCCGGTGGGGCGGGCACATCAACTTGCACAGAAGAGCGTCAGTGTTCGGGAGGCGCACGGCGCCGTCTGGCTATGGTGCGAATGTCTCAGAAGGCGTATCGAACCAGGCGTCCCATAGGATATGGGGTCAGGATGGTGCTGAAGAGCTGTAGCGCGACCTGGGCGGGCGGCGACATCCGCGCCACCTGTCCGGTGTCCCAATCCGAACGATCTTCGATGAGCTTTAGCCCCGGTACCTGGCGCTCCATCTCTGTCGGGTCGTCGAGCGCCCAATGGAGGCAGGCACCGGTGGAGCGGATCGCCGGATTGAAGCGCAGCAGTCGGATTGCGAAACTGCCATAGGCATCGAAGGCTATCTCGCCCGAGGGAAAGTGGCCGGCAATCCGCCGCAGAACCTGCGCAACCTGGTATCCCTTCAGATAGGGCAGAACGCCCTCGGCGACGATCATGGCCGGCCTGTCGGCGGGAAGTTTCGCAAGCCACCCGTGCTCAACGACCGAGCATGCAATCATCGCGCAGCCCGCACGCTCGGGGTAGGTCCGCTGACGCAAGGAGATGACGTCGGGGAAATCCAGTTCGAACCAGCGAACGCCCGGCCCAGGATCTATCCGGAAGATGCGACTGTCGAGGCCACAGCCGAGATGGACAACAGTCGCCTCCGGGCAGCGCTGCAGGAATGCCTCGGTCCAGCGATCAAGCATGTAGGCGCGCAGCGCAATGCCGATGGTCATGTCGTGGCCGACCTTAAGGTGCCCGCTATCCTGATCGATACGGTCCAACGCATCTGCGGCGAAGCGGTCGCGAAGCAGCGAATCCGGCATGGCGCTTTCGGCCGCCTTGGCTCGGAGCGTGATCAGCAGGGTTTCCCTTGCGCCGGTGAGGCGGACTTGCTCCGGTTGCATGGCTTCCTCCTACGTGCCCGGGCATCGGGAGGGTACTCTCTCTACCGCACCAGCGGCAACGATCTTCTTATCCTCGCATCAGTCTTGACGGCCGGCAGGCTGAGGTGAAAGCGCTCTTACTCACAAGCCGTCTTAGCGAAATCAGCGTCCATTCCGCCGAGGCTCGACGGAGATGTGCAAAAGCACGGCATTATTAAAGTTACAAATCAGCCGAACTGGTGATCGGTCGAGGTGAGCCGGTTGCGACTGTTGCAACGGATCTTCCCGGAATTGAGGGAGTCCAATATTGCGGCATCAACCAGTTCGAGGCCGGCGCCACCGCCGCTTATGTTATGGGGCGAATGGCGCGCGGCGAGGGTCGCGTGCTGGTGATTGGATCACGCAGCGACTATCAGGGTCATCAGGACAGGCGGGCAGGCTTTGCCGCCACGATCCTACAGTTCCCAAATCTCGTGCTCGAGATCGGCGACACCGACACCCATGACGATCCCGAGCGCTGTTTCCGGGCGGTTTCCTCGTCGTTGAGGCGCGAGAAGCCACTGCGGGGCATTTACAATACCGGCGCCGGCTCGGAAGGTGTGCTGCGTGCACTCCGGGCCGAGACGAAACCGGGCCAGATCATCTGGATCACGCACGAAATTTCGCCGGATCACCGAAGCTATCTGCAGGAAGGCTGGCTGGAACTGGCCATCGATCAGGATCCGGAGCGCCAAGCCTCGGCGGCGCTCCAGCATGTGCTCTTTCGGAACGAAATCATTCATCAATTGCCGAGATCGGCGAGCCGGGGAGAGCTGCGTCTGTTCTTCGCCACCAATGTAGCCTGACGATACGCATCGACAAAAGGGATCCCGCGGTTCGATCCCGTTCAAGGTGCCCAAGGTTGAAATCTCCACAGACGATGCTTGCGGCAACCCGACTGATTCTGACGGCTTGCTTGGTCGTGGCCGAAACAGTGTTCGGTCTTGCCTACGGTTTCGTCTTCGAAGGGCGGCGGCCCACCTCAGCGGAGGCGATCGGGGCCGTCTTACAGTTCATCGGTGTGATCTCTGCGATCACCGTGTTCAAGTTGAGCCGACCAGCACCATGTCGCGAACCATGATCCAGCAATGCCCGTCACGAGTGCCCATGCGATGGCCAGCTTCCCTTTGCACAGTTCCATGCAACGTGAAAAACGGTCCCTTCACGTTCCTCAGATGTCGCAGAAGGGTGGGGGTGCCGTTCACTCATGCGCCGCAAAGAGCGGAATGGTGACTTTACGCGGACGTTCGGGCACGCGAAAGCCTGTCAGGTGCGACGCTACGCACCTTCTCCAGTCCGAGGTCGCAGTCCTCCGACTGCGCTCGGCGTATCACCGAAGCGGGAACGAAATAGACGGTTGAAGTGTGAAATATCGGAGAAGCCGGCCTGCAAGGCGATGTCGGAGATCCGGCGTGGGCCGTCGCCCACCTCGGTCAGTAGTGCCAAAGCCTTCCGGAGCCGCAGCTCGTTCACGCTCTGGGTGAACGACATTCCCGACATCTCCAAGAGGCGCTGCAAATAGCGCGGTGAGATGTTCAGGCGGCGCGCTACGATCTCCACGCTAAGTGCCGGCTCCTGGAGGCTTGCGCCGGTCTGGTCGAGGGCGGCCTCAACACGCGTGGCCACGATTGCGCTCGCGCCGCTTTCGCCGGGCCCACAGCCCACGGAGAAACCTCTATTCAGGCATTGCTGTCGATCAAATCGCCAAGGAATGTCGTCGACAGGTCGATCTTTTCGGTTCCCTGCGACTGGTTTGCGCCGGAAACAACCTTCCGATGGACGCCGGCAGTACATCCGTTGGACATAAGTCAGGATCGAAATTCCATGCCCATCATCACTGCGATATACTGATTCTACAGAGGCGGCAGGCTTTGTGAGGGCTGCTAATGACCGACGACACCGTGAAATCCGAACTGCGCAGCACGTGGGAGTCGGCAGCACCAGGCTGGGCGAAGTGGGAACACGTGTTCACCGCGAGTCTCTCCAGCGCTACCGATGTGCTCATCGATATGGCCGGTATCCGGCCTGGGATGCGAATTCTTGATCTTGCCTGCGGTGCCGGTAGCCAGAGCATCCAAGCGGCGAAGCGCGTGGGTCCGAACGGCAAGGTAGTGGCCAGCGATATCTCGGGGACTATGCTGGAACATGTGCGCCGAAACGCCGCTCGTGAAGGTCTTCAGAATATCGAAACGCTTGAATGTGCGGCAGACGAGTTAGATGAGACGCAAGCGCCGTTCGACGCGTCGATGTGCCGATTGGGATTGATGCTTTTTCCATCGCCGCCCAAGGCCCTGGAGGCTGTCCGACGTGTATTGAAACCCGGCGCGCGTTTCGCGGCACTGGTCTTTACGACTCCGGCCAACAATCCCTTCATGGCACAGCCGATGGCAGTCCTGCTGCGCCATGCTGGCAGGTCGCCGCCTGCGCCCGGCCAACCCGGAATATTCGCGTTGGGTGAGACCGGAATCTTGGAAAATCTGATGAAGGACAATGGCTTCGCAGGGGTGGAGACGAAAACCGTGTCGGCTCGGCTTGCACTGCCGAGCGCATCCGACGCTCTGCGGCTGCTGCAAGAAGCCGCTGGGGCCTACCGCGCGATGGTGGCGGGCCTCGGTGATGAAGCGAAATCCAAGGCCTGGGACGAGGTTCATGAATGCCTGACGCAGTTTGAAGCCGCCGGAAGATTTGAGACCGAACTCGAGCTCATCATAGGATCGGGTGCTCGACCAGGCTAGTTATAACGGATTGAGATTATGCGGCTTGGGCGCGAGATCGTCGCGATTTCCCGATACAGAAATAGAACCATCCACGCGCGCAGCGGCATGCGCAGAGTCAATTTACGGGACAGGAAGGGGCGGCGAGAAACGTCCGGCGTACCGCTCAAGGTCGAAGAGACCCCCTCGGGTCGCCGCGTCGCCGCAGATCTTGCACGCAGCCCATATTCAAAAGCGAATTCGACTTGGGAATGGCCGGTCAGTGGGAGCAAAATCCGGGTGGCTGCAAGTCGATTTTGCCCGTTCCCTGGGGCGGGAGTAGGTGGAAGTCCGCCGTTCGTTTCGAGCGCTGGGAGGTGCGAGATGCGCATGAGCAGAAGTTATCCTGGAGACCCCCCGTTTCCGCTCACGAGCCAAAGCGGCAATCTGATCCTCGGGACCAAGCGTGAGACTTTCGCCGCTACCGCATATCCGTATCCAAATAATGTACCGGGGCCGTTACGAGCTTCCTGACATCATCAAGGCCTAAGACCGCCCCGCCGACGCCCCAGTGTCCGCTTGGAATTTCGCTCACGATCACCCAGGTTACCTCCTTCAGTTTCTCGCTTGTCACCGCGATAACCGCGTCGGTAATCTTCTCAATGAGTGCACGTGTCTGATCGGAGCTCAGTTCGTCTTTGAAGACCTTGACTTCTACGAATGGCATGGCTTCTGACTCCAATTAATTCTTTCGCCGATAGGACCTGCGTGGGAGCAGTTTTGCCCGAATGCCTTCGCGTGTCAGCGACCTGAGTTCCAGTCGCCGGTGACATTCGTTCCAATTGGGCCGCTATACGCCTCGGCGGCGAGCCGGTCTGGCTCGAGGAGCACGATGCCCTCGCGCCCCGTCCGCAGCAAATCTTGCGCGCGAAGCTCGCGCAGGGTCCGCACGACCACCTCGCGCACCGTTCCCACGGCATCGGCGAGCTCCTGCTGTCCGATCGCCGCGACCAGTTCGGAGCCTTTCTGGCGCTCGGAAGCGAGGTCGAGGAGGTGACGGGCGACGCGCTGCCGCACCGTCGCGAAGGCACCGGGAATCTCGGTCATGAACGACAGAACGCGCTCGCTGAGCTCATCGAGCAGCGCTCGTGCCACCCGCAGATCACTCTCGGCCGCCCGCTTCACGACCGAGGCACGCAGAGCCAGGAGATCGGCATCCGTCACCGCCTGGATCGTCGCAGGCAACGAAAACGGCGAGGCAAACAGCGAAACAGCGCCAATAAGCGCGCCGGGCCGACAGTAGCGGACGGTCATTGACCTCCCGTCGGACGCTGTCACATAGACGCGGACGAGTCCCGACACCACTAGCTCGACGTGCGCAGAGGTGTCGCCTTCCCGGTGCAAGATTGAGCCGGCTGGGACACGCAGACGCGAAGCGTCGGTGGTGAGCCCGGCGATCACCTCCGGAGGAAGCGAACGGAGATGCGAGGCCGCAATCGCCGTGCGCACATCCGCGCCGACCGGGGCACGAGAGGAAGGAGAGACCCTTTCCTGCATATCATCCCCCCAGGCTAGCTCCAGTCCAATGTTCAGGGTGTGTTGAGACGACGGCCCATACCACTATGCTCGACAGGATCTGCATCGTGCTCATTAATACCGCGTTCGACCGGACTGAGAAACAATCTTCGGTCCCGATGTACGAGCAGCAGTAGGAGCGAACAGCTTAGCACGCGTCCAGTGGGAGAAAGGCCCACTGTCACGCTTGAGGTGGCTCCCATGACCGAAATGGAAGGTTGAAAACTGGGATGCCAACTTGGGTCTGGTGGTTCATGAAATCTAATGCCGCTTAATTGCAGCCTTGCGCATTAGCCGTCGTCGGCCCTCGTCCGGAACTTGCTATGCCGTCATTAGCAGGTCGGCGGGCGCACGGCTCGTTTCGACCCGCCAAGACATTGGCTGGCGGCTCCTTGGCCGAGAGCGGATCTCGTATGTCTTTGAATAGCAATCAGCGTTCGGGCAATCCTGCTTCCCGCAAACCCTCGGCTATTTGATCTTGCCACTGCGGTATGTTTTGAAACAGGGCAGCGCTCGATCGTAAAGCCGGGCTCGGCTGCCAATAGCCTCTGCGCGGCCCATCGGGCCGTCCTCAGGTCGCAGCTCATTGCCGACCAGGCAGCCAGCAGCCGACCGCGGCACAGCTCGAGTGCACGTAGCGTGCCCTCCTCGTCCAACCCAGCAAGGCGGCTGAAGCCGGCAACATCGACCGAGAGAATGGCTGCTAGTGATGTAGCCGCACCGATGAAATTCTGACGGCCGCTCGGACCTTCGACACGATCGGCGCCGCGTATGAGGCTCACAAGGCGGAATCGCTTGGACGGGAACCGCGCTCTTCGCCAAACCTGGATTGCGTGCTGGGCGTCATCTCGTCGGCGGCTCGAAGGTCACGCCCCAGTTCTTGAAGATCGCAGCTATCCTTCCTTTGGACAGCGCCGCCGCGATGGCGTCGTCGACAGCATAGGCGAGATCCTTGTGCTGAGAATTCAGGCCGACCCCGACAGTCCATGTCCCGCGGGCGAAGCCCACAAGTGCCGGCTCGTGCACCGCGAGGCTCGCCTCGGGATGCGAGGCGATGCCCGCCTCAAGCTCCGCGCGCGGGGCCATAGCGGCCATGGTTTCGCCGGATGCCAGGCCCTCCATGGCAAGCGCGGTACTGCGGTAGCGGCGAATCGTGTCGATCGAGCCGAGGAAAGAGGTCAGGTAGAAGTCGGCAATGGAGTCGTTTTCCACGGCCACCGTGTCGTAGCGGAAGAAGGGCGGCGTTGGTCCTTTTTCGGGATAGTCCTTCTTCTCGTAGGCGATCGCGATGGCCTCGGTCGCGTATTGGCCGGTGAAGGTCACCTGCTCAATCCGGCACGCATATTCGCTGTCATAGGGCACGTGCAGCATCACGTCGCTAACGTGGCCACCGATCGCCGCGCCTTTCCAGACGTAGTTTAGGAGGTCTGCGTCGAGCGTCTCCGCCGCCTGGACCAGCCGGAACCGAGCCTCGACACCAAGTGCTTCAGCAATCGATTGGCCGATATCCACATCGATCCCGCGTGCTTGGCCGTTCTCTTCATAGGACCACGGCGGGAAATCATCATAGATCGCAAACTCGATCCAGCCGTCCTCGAGCACCCGATCCAAAGATCGCCCGACGTCCTGTGGAAAGGTGTTCTGCGGTTTGGGCTGAGGCACGTGGCCTTCGCATCGTGCGAAGGCCACGGCCGGCACGACGGCGCAGACCAATACTGCGATTGCCATGGCCCTGGGAGGATGCATGGCTCACTCCGTCGCCGAAAGCCCGACGGTCAGGACTTCGCTCGCTTTCTTCCAGCTTTCCGGTGTCTCGCCGAGAATCCGGGCCGCCTCGTAGGCGACGCTGTCGGCAACCGGTGCGCCGGAAGCCGTTTCTACCTCGGCAGCGATCTTTTCGAGTTCGCTCTTCAACGCCTTGGGATCCTCGACCTTGGACGAAGCAAGCTCATTCCGCATTTCATGAAGCCGGTCCGAGTGAGCATCGAGCGCCCCATCTGCGGGTCGTGTCTCGATATAGGTGCGGATCGCCCAGGCAGCCTTCTGGCCGAGAATATCGCCGAAGGCCGGCATCTTGGTCGTGCCGTCCTGGGTGTAACCGTGGCGGAAGCGCTCTATGAACCATTCGTCGCCGTACTCCTCTGCTTCCAGAAAGCGAAGGTCGGGGGCAAGCCCTCCCGATACGGCGCCGAGCCCGTGGCAACGGGCACAGTTCTGGTTGAAGCCGGATGCGCCGATCTCGACGGCCTTCAGCCAGACATCGTGCCCGACCTTAGCCTCCCGATAGGGGTTCTCCGTCAGCCATTCCTCGCCTATTTCCGGCAACGCGTCGGTGTTGACGGGCTGGGGCGCGACGTCGCCATGCGCGACGACCATCGTTGCTGTTGCCAACAGTGCGAGCCCCGCAAGCCCGGCTCGGATACGGTTCCTGGACATCTTTCCTCCTCCACGATCTCGCTGAGGTTTTTTGTAGCGCCCGTCGCGAGTGCCGCGGAATACGACCTAGGTCGCGCCCCGGCATGGTACCTAGGTCGTATTCCGCCCTCCGCGGCCCCGCCTTAACGTCTTCGGTGGGAGGAGCATCCAATGCCGGAGATCCGCATCAGACGGACAGTATCCGCATGCCTCCTGGCCGCGCTTCTTGGCGCTGCCGGGCCGGCCCGGGCGGAAATCAGCGTCGCCGTGACTTATCTGCGCCAGGAGCAGAAAGCGCCGCCGGTGCTTTCCAATCTCGATCCGATCCCGGCGGACCTGGGGATCGCAGGAGCGAGGGTCGCTCTGGCCGATAGCGAGACGACCGGCAGTTTCCTCGGCCATCGCTACAGACTGCAGGTCGTCTCCGTTGAGCCGGGAG
The DNA here is from genome assembly GCF_020193655.1 of Ensifer sp. IC3342. Lineage (GTDB taxonomy): Bacteria > Pseudomonadota > Alphaproteobacteria > Rhizobiales > Rhizobiaceae > Sinorhizobium. Next base: position 17,114 of record NZ_JADYVE010000010.1, on the reverse strand, counting down.
GCGATCTTGCGGCGGCGGCGAAAACCGCGCTCGCTGCCTCGCCGGTTCTTCTCCTCGATGCGCCCGTCGAAGCCATCCTGACCGTCGCCGACCTGCCCGAGGCGAGGGACGCACTGCTCTTCAATGTCGCATCCGGCGAACGCCGCCTGCGCGACGGGGAGTGCCGCGCCAATCTCCTGCACACGATCGCGGAGGACGCGATGCGCGCCGACGCGTTGATGCAGGTGTTGAGGGCACGCCGCTGGACGCGCACGGTCCTGATCGTCGGCCCTAGACCAGAGGATGAGGACTTCGCAGCAACCTTGCGGGCCGCGGCGGCGAAGTTCGGCGTCGAAATCCTCGCCGAAAAGGCCTGGACCTTCGACACTGACCTGAGGCGCGCAGCAAGCAAGGAGGTGCCGCTATTCACGCAGGATCTTCCTAACCACGACGTGCTGCTGATTGCCGACAAGGCCGACGATTTCGCTCGCTATGTTGCCGACAACACCTGGCTGCCGCGTCCGGTTGCCGGCTCCGACGGCCTTAGCGGCGAGGGATGGGCGCCCGTTCTGGAACAATGGGGGGCCGTGCAGCTGCAGAACCGCTTCGAAGCTGCGGCAAAGCGGGAGATGCGGCCGCGCGATTACGCCGCCTGGACGGCACTGCGCACGGTCGGCGAAGCGGTGACACGGATGAACTCGGCCGATCCGATAAAGCTGCGGAATTACATTCTGTCGGATGCCTTTGCCCTCGATGGCTTCAAGGGCCGTCCACTCAGCTACCGCGACTGGAACGGGCAATTGCGTCAGCCGATGCCGGTGGTAAACGCCCGCGCGCTCGTCGAGCTCGCGCCGCTCGATGGTTATCTGCACCAGGAAAACAACATGGACACACTAGGCCTCGACCGCGCGGAAAGCGCCTGCGAGGCGTTCGGGGGATGAGATGAGACGGATCTTTGTCTTCCTGGCGGCACTTCCCTTTGCCGCGTGTCCGGTCGCCGCGGCAGCCGGCGAAATCTGGGTCACCAACGAGAAGGACGACAACATCTCGGTGATAGACACCGCGACGCTCGAAGTCGTGCGCACCATCGCCACGGGCGAACGCCCACGCGGCATCACGTTCAATTCCGACCATTCGCGCGCCTATATCTGCGCATCCGACAGCGACGCGGTCGAGGTAATGGACGCCCGGACAGGCGAAATCCTTCATGAGCTTCCTTCGGGCGAGGATCCGGAGCAGTTCGTGCTTGCACCCGACGACAAGCACCTGTGGATCGCAAACGAAGACGACGCGGTGACGACAGTGGTCGACGTCGATACCCGCAACGTCGTTGCCCAGATCAATGTCGGCATCGAGCCCGAGGGCATGGCTGTTTCGCCGGACGGAAAGATCGTCGTAACGACTTCCGAGACGACAAACATGGCGCATTGGATTGATACGGCGACGATGACGATTTTCGCCAATACGCTGGTCGATAGCCGGCCCCGCCATGCGGAGTTCACGGCGGACGGAAGCGAGCTTTGGGTATCCTCCGAGATCGGTGGCACGGTCACCGTCTTCGACGTCGCAACTCAGGCGGAGAAGGGCAAGATCGCTTTCGGCATCGCCGGGATCAATGGAGACCTCATCCAGCCCGTCGGCTTTGAATTCGCGCCCGACGGCAAAACGGCTTTCGTCGCGCTCGGCCCATCGAACCACGTGGCCGTGATCGACATGAAGACATTGGCGGTCGAGGAATACATTCTCGTCGGCCGACGCGTCTGGCACATGGCCTTCTCGCCCGATCACAAACAGCTTTTCACCACGAATGGCGTTTCCGGCGACGTCACGGTGATCGATGTGGCAGCGCGCGAACCGGTCAAGTCGATCAAGGTCGGCCGCTTTCCCTGGGGGGCTGCTGCCCGCCCGTGACGGACAGGAAACCATCGGACAGGGGGCGGACATGAGTGGACTGGTGATCGACTCGATAACCCACATGTGGGGAGCGAAGCGGGCACTCGAAGACGTAAGCTTCTCCGTCGGCCGCGGTGAGTTCTGCGCGCTCCTCGGGCCGAACGGCGCCGGCAAGTCGACGCTGTTCGGCCTGATGACGCGGCTTTTCACAGCGCGAGCCGGAGCCATTTCGATCGCCGGTCATGATCTCGCGCGCGAACCGCACGGCGCCCTTCGGCACATCGGCATCGTCTTCCAGCAGCCGACCGTCGACCTCGACCTCACCGTCCGGCGCAATCTTCTTTATTTCGCCGCCCTGCACGGCCTTTTCGGCCGCCGAGCCGAGATGCGGGCGATGGCAGTGCTTGAGCGGCTTGGAATGGCGGACCGTTCCGGCGAAAGGGCCGGAGCGCTCAACGGCGGCCATCGGCGACGGATGGAGATCGCCCGTGCCCTGATGCACTGTCCTTCGGTCCTGCTCCTCGACGAGCCTACGGTCGGCCTCGATGCCGCCGCTCGCGTCGCCATCGTCGACTACGTGCACCGGCTTGCTGCGGACGATGGCCTGACCGTGCTTTGGGCTACTCACCTCGTCGATGAGATCCGCCCGCAGGACCAACTCGTCATTCTTCACCGCGGCCGCGTGCTTGCCGCCGGCGAAGCAGCTGAGATCGGCGGTGCAGATCTCAGCGGGCGGTTCATTGCCTTAACCGGAGCTGTGTCATGAACGCTGTGCCAGATCGGGATGCTTTCGCGCCGAACCCGCCAAAGACTCTGAACGTCGATACCGACGGGCTCGATCGGGATGCGCAGGGGAGAACTGCGCACGCTTTTTTTTATTGCGCCATTGTCGCCCTCAGCGCCATCTTGCAGCGGGAAGCGCTGCGCTTTCTCGGCCAGCGCGGTCGGCTTCTCGCGGCGCTTGTGCGCCCGCTCGTATGGCTGATCGTCTTCGCCGCCGGTTTTCGCGCCGCGCTCGGCCTTTCGATCACGCCGCCCTACCAGACCTATATCACCTACGAGATATACATCACCCCTGGCCTCGTCGGCATGATCCTTCTGTTCAACGGCATGCAGTCGTCGCTGAGCCTTGTCTACGACCGCGAGATGGGCTCGATGCGCCTTTTGCTGACGGCCCCGCTGCCGCGTTGGTGGCTGCTGACGTGCAAGCTCGTCGCCGGCAGCCTGATGTCGGTGCTGCAGGCCTATGTCTTTCTCGCTGTCGCAGCGGCCTGGGGCGTCCGCTTCACGCCAGGCGGCTACCTTGCCGCTCTTCCTGCCATCATGCTCGGCGCGCTGATGGTGGGAGCGCTCGGGCTTGTTCTTTCCTCGTTCATCCGGCAGTTGGAAAACTTCGCTGGCGTGATGAACTTCGTCATCTTCCCCGTGTTCTTTTTCTCGTCCGCCCTCTATCCGCTGTGGAAGATGGCGGAAGCGTCGCCGCGGCTGCGCGACATCTGCGCCGTCAATCCGTTCACGCATGCGGTCGAGTTGATCCGCTTCGCCCTCTATACGAAACTCGACCCGTCCGCTCTTGCAGTCACGATCGCCGCGCTTGCGGTCTTCGGCGCCGCGGCGATATGGGGCTACGACCCGGCGCGTGGACTGGCCGGCCGCAAAGTCTGACGCCGCGCCTCTGAGTGCCGGACTCCCCCCGGGGGCGATTTGCGAAATACCCGTTTCGACCCAATGCTGTCATCCGCGCTTGCTCGCGCTACGTCACAAGTTGCCCCTAAGGCGGACTTGTTCCCCGCTGTCGCAGACTGGCCGGAACCCCTCCTTTGGGTCTGCCGCCTATTGCACGAACTACAAATGACACGCAGTGTCACCGCAGAGATACACAGCATCTGCCACCGTCATCGGAATTGACGGTGAACCGCGACTTGCGCCAAGGTTGCCCCTCTCCGAATATGCCGCTGCCTTCGGCCGGTTGATTTGCGATAGCTGCGTTCAACGAAAAGGTGGGACTTGCAACGATCCATGCAACACCCTGCGCGACTTGTGCCGCTGGCGTTTCTTATTGCCATTATTGCGGGCACAGCATTGCTGATGCTGCCGATCTCTCGCACGGAGCCGGGGGGAGCTCCACTGCTTACCGCGTTGTTTACCGCCACCTCGGCAGTCTGCGTTACCGGACTTATCGTCCAAGACACACCCACCTACTGGTCCGGCTTCGGCCAGAGCGTGATCCTCGCGTTGTTCCAGGTCGGTGGCTTCGGAATCATGACCGGCGCAACGCTTCTGGGTCTCCTCGTTACTCGTAGACTCAAACTGAGTAGTCGTCTCATCGCGCAGGCGGAGACCAAGAGCCTCACCCTGGGCGATATCGCTGCCGTCCTTCGCCTCATCTTTTTCGTAACGGTCACAGTCGAACTGCTCACCGCGGCAGTGCTCAGTTGGCGTTTGCGATACGGCTATGATCACCTTTGGAGCGACGCGTTGTGGCATGGCCTGTTTCATGCGGTCTCCGCGTTCAACAATGCAGGCTTCTCCACGTATTCGGACAGCCTTATCGGATTCGCCCTCGACCCCCTTATCCTTGTTCCGATCATGGCTGCCGTCGTCATCGGCGGCCTTGGTTTTCCGGTTCTTCACGAACTTCGACAGGCGACCCGGCAGCCGGCACGCTGGTCTATCCACACAAAGATTACCCTCCTTGGAACAGCTTTTCTGTTCGTCTCTGGACTCTCTGCGACGGCCGCCTACGAGTGGGGCAACCCGGCAACGCTGGGATCATACGAATGGACAGGAAAGCTGCTGAACGGGGCGACCCATTCGATCATGACGAGAACCGCCGGCTTCAACAGCGTCAACATTGGAGAAATGCGTATCGAGACGCTGGTAGTGACGTATGCTTTGATGTTTATTGGCGGCGGCAGTGCCGGTACCGCTGGTGGCATAAAGGTCACCACATTTTTCCTGCTTGGATTTGTCGTCTGGGCCGAGGTGCGAGGTCAGCCCGATTCAACCGCGTTTCGACGCCGTATAGGCGCCCATGCTCAACGCCAGGCACTGGCAATCGTATTGCTGTCAGTTGCCTCTGTGGGAGGAGGCGTACTCATTCTCCTCAGCGTCACGAGCTTCCCGCTTGAAGATGTTATGTTCGAAGTGATTTCGGCATTTGGGACCGTTGGCTTGTCCACGGGCATTACCGGAGCACTGCCTCCCACCGGCCAACTCGCTATCATTGCCTTGATGTTCATCGGGCGCGTCGGCACGATCACAATTGCAAGCGCGCTCGCGCTGCAAGAGCGCAATGTACTCTTCCGATATCCAGAGGAGCGCCCAATCGTTGGCTAAGAACAGCATTCCCCGCGGCGACGGCGTCGTCATCATCGGTCTCGGCCGCTTCGGCAGCGCCGTTGCCCAATCCCTGGTTCGGCTGGGTCACGATGTTCTGGCCATCGATGAAAACCCGGAACTCGTTCAGAGCTGGGCCACTCGTCTAACCCACGTAGTGGAGGCGGACAGTTGCAACACCGATGCTCTGCGTCGCCTCGGCGTTCAGGACTTCCCCCATGCCGTCGTCGGAATTGGGACGGATATCGAAGCGAGCGTGCTTACAGTGCTGGCGCTCTCGGAACTCGGGGTGCCCGACATCTGGGCAAAGGCCGTCAATCCTAACCACGGCCGCATTCTGGAGCGTACCGGTGCGCATCATGTCGTCTATCCAGAAGCGGCCATGGGCGAGCGTGTCGCCCACCTCGTCACTGGCAAGATGATCGACTTCATAGAGTTTGATGATGGCTTTGCCATCGTCAAGACGACTGCGCCGGAAGAAGCCATCGGCAAAACGCTGGGGGAATCCGGTCTTCGTAGCAAGTATGGCGTTACTATCGTCGGTGTCAAACGTAGGAAAATGGATTTTACCTACGCCACGCCAGAGACCATGGTCGAGGCGGGCGATCTGCTGATCGTGTCAGGGCCGACAAGACTAGTGGAAAGATTCGCAGCGCTTACTTGACGCATGGGGGTTCGGCTCGGCCGCTACGGTGCCGTCCGTCTCATCGATGTACCAAGGTCGCTGCAGTAGCAACAGCAGGGAGTATCGAAACCTCATCTGCTGAAATCAGCGGGGCCCCAAAGTCCATCGCATTCACTACCGGCCGACGGCCGAACGGCGCTCCGCGCAAGGGTGCCTGCTTTAGTCCAGCGACAGCTTCTGGCGCAACCTACTCCTTTCAACGAGCAAGACGAACTTCCGCTCGCCACCCAAGGGAAGTTTGTGTTGGGCACTGCAGCGCCAGAGTTTCGCGAACAGAACCCATTGATAAGGCTCCAGCGCTGCGCGTCTGATCAAACCCGCGGCGCTGTAGGCTCCTCTTAGGTCGCTCGCTCAATGGGCAGATGCGGCAAGCGCCGCCTTCATCCGTTCGTCCGCCTTCGCCGGCAGCTTCGCGGCCTTTGCCAATTCGACATTGGCCGGCACGTCGCCCACCTGGATCAATGCCACCATGCCCATGGAGAAGTGCGGCGAGCACTTGACGCCGTAGAGGCCCGGCACAGTGACGGTCAGCACGTATTCTTCGTTAACCTTGCTTTTGAACTTGTCCACGCCGTCGGGCAGCATCCCTCTTATCGACTCGACATTGTGGCCTTTGTCCACCGGCACAAAGCGGATCGTGTCGCCGGGTGCGGCTTTCACGAAGGCTGGGTCGAAGACCATCGCCCCGCTCACGCCCTTGTTCAACATCTTTACTTCGTGTTCCTCGGCGAAGGCCCCGCCGGCAACGAGCACGGTCGCGGCCATGATACCCATTCTTCTCAGCATTCATCTCTCCCTGTGGTTTGAAACTGACAAAAGCAAATATCGAAAGGGCAGGGCGACACAATGCGACCTTGGTGCCGGTCGAAGCGACCGTCCGCATAAGTGTGTTCGATTTCAATAAGTTGAGGGGGAGATGGTGAGCCATGCCCCGGAGAAGGCCTGAGGTCGGTACCGGTGGAGCTCGGGGAGGAGCGACGTCAGGAACGGCGGCCGTTCGTCATGCGCTGGTAACGAAGGCTTCGAGCACCTCGAGGTCGATGGGCTTGTAGATCATCTCGATCTCGGCTGCGGCGCAGGCGTCGCGCAAACTCGGTGATCGATCGGCGGTGATGATCCTCGCCGGGCGCTCGCCGTGGCGTATCTTGAGCGCGGTCAGGGTCTCGACGCCGGTCAATCCCTCGCCGAGCTGCTGGTCGACCAGATAGAGATCGGGCACGATGCCCATTTCATCGACCAGTTCCAGCGCTTCCTCGCCGCTTCCCGCTTCCAGGACCGTGATGCCGCGCCGCTCCAGGAGCAGGCTCATCGCGTGCCGCAGTTCCTCGTCGTTCTCGATGAGAAGCGCGATGCGGTCGCCGCAGTCGTTCGACGGGTCGGCATCTGCAGCGTCGGCGCCAGGGTAACTCGCAGAGTTGCGCGAGGGTGCCTGCTCCAGCTCGATCGCAAAGCATGTGCCGCGCCCCGGCGTCGAGCGCAGCGCAAGTCGGTGATTGAGCAGCGTGCAGGCGCGCTCCACGATGGCGAGGCCAAGTCCCAAGCCCTCCGAAGCAGAAGCGGTGGCATTGAGCCGATGGAACTCACGAAAGATCGCCTGCTGCTCCTCGGCCGGAATGCCGGGACCGGTATCATGCACCTCGATGCGTACGCCGCCGGGTATGCGCCGCGGACCCACGAGCACGCGGCCGGTGCGGGTATAGCGGATCGCATTGCCGATGAGGTTTTGCAGGATGCGTCTGAGATAGGCCGGATCGCTAAAGACCGTCAGCGTGCAGGGCAGGATGGCAAGTTTCAGACTCTTGCGCTCGGCCATCGGCGCAAATTCGTCGGTGAGTTGTGCGATCAGCGGTGCGAGACGCACCGGCGAAATCTCGACCACCGCCTCATCCAGCCGCGAGATATCGAGCAGCGCTCCGAGGATCGCCTCGACGCTTGCCAGTGCCTTGTGTGCCTTGTCGAGCGTACTGCCGGCGTGATCGTCACGCGTTTCGTCGCGGGCCGAGGCTACGAAGAGCTTTGCGGCGGAGAGCGGCTGCAAGAGATCGTGGCTGGCGGCTGCGACGAAACGGGTGCGCGTGGAATTGGCCCGTTCCGCATCGGCCAGCGCGGCGCGCAAGTCCTCCGTGCGGGCCGCCACCCGCGCCTCGAGAGAGGCGTTGGCGCGCTGCATTGCCTGGATCGCTTGCCGTTCGCGCGTCACGTCGCTGAACGACATCACGAAGCCTCGATCCGGCGTCTCCTCTGCAAACACGACGAGAATCATTCCCGAAGTGCGGCGGATCTCCAGGAACAAGGGGGGCCGCGTTGTCGTTTGGGCTGCCCAGGCGGAAAGGGCCGAAGGAGCGATGGCGCTGACCAGTTCGCTGTCGCGACGGATCCAGCGCTGCAGCGTGTCGAAGCCGATGCCAGTGCGCAGGACCGTTACGGGAATATCGAGCAACAGGCGGAGCCGCTCGTTCCAGCCGACCAACCGGCCGGCCGCGTCGAAGATGCAGATTCCCTGGTTGATATGCTCCAGCGTCGCGCGGATCAGCCGGGCCTGATCATCCAGCATCCTGCCGCGCTCGGTTCGCTCCATGCGAATGATCTCGGTGACATCCGTCTGGAGCACGACCGTACCGCCGTCGGACGTGGGCTGTTCGCTCACCTGGAGCCAGCGGTCACCGGCAAGCGCCACCTGGAACACGCTGCGCGCGTGATGGCGCTGCATCCTCGTTGCCATCCAGCCGGCCGGCGCCTCGCCCTCCGGCAGGGCCAGAAAGCGCGACCGGCTACAGGCTTCGATATAATCCGCAAACGGCAGCCCGGGATGAAGCACGGCTCGCACGTCCTGAAGATCGCAGCAAAATCTCGAGTTGTACATCACCAGGATTTCGCCGGCATCGAAGAGGGCGAAGCCTTCCTCCACCGCCTCGATGGCATCGGCCAGGTTGCGGCGGGCGCGCTCGGTCGCATGATTGGCCTCGGCCAGCCGCGCGTTCGTATCGTTGAGCACCTTCAGCGTCGCTTCGAGGTCGGACGTGCGTTGCCGCACCCGCTCTTCCAGCTGAGCGGCGCGCTGGAACTGCTCGTAGGCGATTCCGCGTTCGCCAGATGCCTGCTCGACCTGACGCATCAACACTTCGGCGATGGTCAGAAGCTTCTCGGTGTTGCGCTCGGGATGGCCGTCGGGATCAATCAGCCAGTCAGAGATGCGGGCCATTACGGAGCCTTTTCGGGTAGCACGGTGCCTGGCGGATAGATGGCGACGCCGGTCATCGTCTGGTTCACGTGCATCGGACCGAACTGCTCGCCATAGGTGCAGAAGCCGATTACGCCGTGTCGGCGCAAGAGCTCGGAGACGCGGCCAACGATCTGCTTTTCCTCAGCCTCCAACCGGCGCAGGATGCAGTCGAAGGCAAGGATCGCTGTCGGGCGCTCGGGCAAAGAGAGGCGAGTGAGCTCGCGGTTGAGCTGGCCGACCATGTCACCGGGCTCGGTGATCGTCAGCACCACGCCCTCGTCGATCGCCGAGAAGAAAATAAGGTCGCCGTTTTCCATCACCTGACGGATGGCGCGCACGTGATGCCGCATTCCCATGCGGACCGCGACCGGATGTGCGGCGAACGTAAAGGTGCTGAGCTGTTCGGGGTCCATGCCGACGAGGCGCGCATATTCTCGTGCGGCGGGCTCCGCGTTGATCTGGCGGACGATGCGGTGGCGGGGATCGGCCTCGGTGACCACCATGCGTCTTTCGGTCGGCACGAGGTGATCGAAATTGAAGACGCGGACCGGACACTCCGTGCGCACCAAGGCCAGCACCGCCGCGTTCTCCGACAGCCGGTGGCCGTCGAGCACGAAGGTCCGGGCGAAGCGCGTCCCGTCGCCGGCCGAACCGCCGAGCATCGGCGTTGCTCCCATGCCTGCCGCAAGTGCCGAGGTCAGTTCGTCTTCCTTCTGCGAAAGCCCATCCACCAGGAGGATGGCGAACTCATGTGCAAGCTCGGGATGGCGCTCAGCCATCGCGGTGCGCGCTCGGACGAGGGCGGCGGCGAGAGCGGGCGGGTCAAGCCGCATCAGGTCGGGGATCGTCAGCGTATCGACGTGGAAGTACGCTGCGGGCAGGGCGATCGCGACGATGGAGTCCTCGTTGTAGCCAGCGTCGGAAATCTCGCCTGCGGTGGTGCAACCGACGATCGGGATGTCACCGAAGACCCGCGCTGCTTCGCTGGGCAGACGCTCCAGGTCGGCCGCTGGCGAAACGAAAAGCATGATCAGCGAAAAAGGTCCCGGCCCCAGTTGCCGTGCCAATGTCTCCAAGACGTTCGGATCGCGCGTCGAAACGCTGCCGCGCGGGACGATCGCCTCGCACGCGATGCCGCTCCCAGCGAATATCCTCATTCCCTCTTCCTCCCGAAACTACAGTAAAACCGTAATCGGTCCGGAATCCAGCGAACTTTCGAGGGCGGCAGGCCGGGGGCGTCATTCCTCCGGCGTCAGTGCCGTGAAACGAGCCTCCTGTGCGAACAATACTGCCTGCATCCGCGTCTGGACGCCGAGTTTGCGCATGATCGCGGTGACATGCGCCTTCACCGTGGTTTCGGCGATGGAAAGCTCATAGGCGATCTGCTTATTCATCAGGCCGGCGCAGACGAGTTGCAGGATCTTCGCCTGTTGGCGCGTCAGCAGCCCCAGCCGGGCAATTGCTTCGTCGGACAAGGAAGGGCTGCCCGGCTCCAATGCCATCTGGGGGGCATAGATTTCGCCCCGAGCGATCGCCGCGAAGGCGGCACGAAACTCGTCTCGAACCGCATGCTTGGGCACGAAGCCGTTGATCCCCGCCTTGAGCAAGGCCCGGATGATCTTCAATTCGTCCAGCGAAGAGACAACGACGATCGGGACCCCGGGAACCGCCTGTCTCAGCCGCACGACGCCGTCAAGTCCATTGACGTCCGGCAGATTGAGATCGAGCACCACGACATCCGGCGGCGTATCGCCGTCCAGCCGTGTAAGGGCGGCATCCAGCGTCCCCACGGAATCGATGGACTCGATGCCGACGAGACCGGTCAATGTCATCGCTAGGGCATCGCAGAACAAGGGGTGATCGTCAACGATCAGCGCCGATCGCAACTCGACCGGTTTGAGTAGAGGTGGCACCGCCAGGTTCGGACGCGGTGCATGAAAGGAATTGCGGATGATGATCATGTGCGAGCGCTCCGCATTATTCTGCCGTAGTCACGGCGTTCGAGGGCCGGGCTGCCAAAGCCCGGCCCCTTGTGCCTATTGTGCCAAAGCCAACTGTTTTGGCAAACGGAAGGTCCATACCATTCCACCCTGGTTGAGGTAATTGACCTTCTTGGCAACTTCGCCGCCCCAGAGCGGAACGGCACCGCCCCAGCCGGAAATGACCGACACATATTGCTCTCCGTCCTGTTCCCAGGTGACGGGCTGGCCGACGACCCCGGACCCGGTCTGGAACGTCCAGAGAACCTCGCCGGTCTCATCGTCGAGAGCCTTGAATTCACCTTCGGGCGTCCCGACGAAAACAAGCCCGCCCGCCGTTGCCATCACCCCGCCCCAGAGCGGAGCGCTGTTCTTGTATTCCCACTTGACCTCGCCGCTGTTGGGATCGATCGCTTTCAGCGAGCCTATATAGTCCTCGAAAAGCGGCTTGATGGTGAAGCCGGCACCGAGATAGGCTGCGCCCTTCTTATAGGAGATCGGCTCGTTCCAGATGTCCATGCCCCATTCGTTCGAGGGCACATAGAAAAGCTCGGTCTTCTGGCTGTAGGCCATCGGCATCCAGTTCTTGCCACCGAGGAACGACGGTACCGCGAAGACCTGCTGTCCCTTGCCGCCGTCGGCCGCCGCGGTAGGATCGCCCGGACGGTTTTCTTCCACATAGATCGGACGACCGTTCTTATCGATGCCCTTGGCCCAGGTTATGTTCTTGACGAAAGGATAGGCAGCGACGAACTTCCCGTCCTCGCGATCGAGAATATAGAAGAAGCCGTTTCTGTCGGCGGTTGCGAACCGCTTCTTGCCATCCTTGGAAATGAAGGGAACGACCTCGTTGACGCCGTCGAAGTCCCATCCTTCGCGGGGCGTTGTCTGGAAGTGCCACTTGATCTCGCCATTCTCGGGATTGATGCCGAGTCGACTCGCGGCATAAAGGTTGTCGCCCTTGTTGCCTTCGACCGGCCTGCCGGCGCCACGCAGGTGGCTGTTCCAGGGGGCGGGGTTGCCGGCGCCGAAGACAAGCGTGTCGGTATCGGCGTCGTAGGAACCACCGAGCCAGGTGGCACCGCCCCCGGTCTTCCACAGGTCGCCGGGCCAGGTCGCGTTCAACGTCCCGGTCATGGTGCTTTCCTTGCCCTTGTAGGTGCCCATGTGCCCTTCTATGACGGGCCGAGTCCAGACAAGCTCGCCGGTCTTGGCGTCGCGCGCCTGCACCTCGCCGACGACGCCGAACTCGCCGCCGGAATTGCCGGTGATTACCAGGCCGTTCACGATCAGCGGCGCGGCGGTGTAGCTGTAGCCCTCCTTGTAATTGGCGATCTTCTTGTTCCAGACCACATCGCCCGTCTTGCGGTTCAGTGCGACGAGGCGCGCGTCAAGCGTTCCGAAGTAGATATTGTCGCCATAGATCGCCGCACCGCGGTTCACCACGTCGCAGCAGGGCAGGATGCCTTCCGGCAGCCGGGCGTCGAACTGCCAGAGCTCCTTACCGGTCTTGATATCGATAGCGAAAAGGCGGCTGTAGGAGGCCGTGATATACATGATCCCGCCGTAGACGATCGGCTGGCTTTCCTGCCCCCGCTGTTTTTCGCCACCGAGGCTGAAGGCCCAGGCGGGCACCAGGTTCTTGACGTTGTTCTTGTTGAGAGTCTCAAGTGGGGAGAAGCGCTGCAGGCCCCTCCCCATACCGTTCGTCAGCACATCGCCGACCGTAGTGGCGTCCTTGGCGAGGTCTTCCTCCGTCACCTCCGCCTGGGCCAGTCCCGCCAGTGACAGGACCGTCACGGCAGTCAGCATCAGTCTGTTCATATTGATCTCCTTCCCTCGCAATCGGTCGCGTCAGCCGCAAACCGTCTAGCGGCATCGATCATCCTCCTGTGACAAAGCTTCGGGCTATTGCACCTTGGTCGTAGTGTCGGCGGTCCCGTGGCTCCGCGCGTTACCCGCGGCAGACCCGATGTCGATTGTCCCTAGGTCGTATTGCGTAGATCTGCGCGGTCATTACCATTTGTTTACGGAAGGGGAGGTTCCGTGATGTTCGTCAGACCGATCTCAGAAGGCGACCAGCCAAGAGCTTTCATTTACGGCTTCGGGTGAGGAGCGCGTTAAGCGCTGCCAATGACGGTCTGCGATCGGCAACTTTCGCCAGGAATATTCCGGCGCCGCGAGCGTCCTCACGGCCTCCGTCGGTGCACGCTCTCAGGCGGGGTGTGTGGCAAGGAAACGATTCGCGAAAAGTCCTGCGATAGCGCGGTCGCCGGGCCTTGCCGGTGCAGCAAATGGCCGTTCCGGCTCTTCACCCGAGCAGAGCTCTTACGGGCAAAGCTCGTTTCATGTTCGACCGGCTGCAAGCGCGCATGTGGATACCGGAGCGAGCACACCAACTGGTCATGGCAGAGGAGAAAACATGTCCTGGCATAAACCGAAATTCATCGACGTAAGCTGCGCGATGGAAATCACCCGCTACGTTCCCGCGGACGGGGACGAGCCGATCCTCTTTTGACACGCGGCCTTACGAGGATCGGCCCGCAACTCTTTGGGTATTCCTGTGAACAAATCGTCCGATCTTCGCATCATCGTTCTGGGGGCCGCCGCCGGCGGCGGCCTTCCGCAGTGGAATTGCGGCTGCCTGAACTGCACGCTGGCGCGCGATCCGGGCTCCGGCCTCAAGCCACAGAGCCAATCATCGCTGGCCGTCAGCCGCGATGGCGAGGCCTGGGCCGTGTTCAATGCCTCGCCCGACATCCGCCAGCAGATTGAGCACAATCGTCTGCTGCAGCCGCGCCGGCTGCGCCACAGCCCGATCAAGAGCGTGGTGCTGACCAACGGCGACATCGACCATCTGGCGGGACTGCTTGTGCTCAGGGAAAAGCAGCCGTTCACGCTGTTTTCCACCGCTTCGGTCGGCGCGATCATCGCCGAAAATCCGGTCTTCGGCGTGCTCGATCCGGACCTGGTTTTAAGGCGGAGCGTCGCGATCGAGGAAGTCTTCTTTCCACTTCCCGACCTCGAGGCGCGGCTCTTTTCCGTTCCCGGCAAGGTGCCGCTGTTCCTCGAAGGGGACGAACCGGATCTCAACGTCGAGGGCGACAACACGGTTGGAATCGAACTCAAAGCTGGCAGCAAGCGCGTTTATTATATTCCCGGCTGCGGCGTGATCACTGCCGGCCTCGGCGCGCGCCTTGCGGAGGCCGACGCGCTGTTCTTCGACGGCACGCTCTTTAGCGACCGCGAGATGATCGCCACCGGCACCGGGCGCAAGACGGGCCGGCGCATGGGCCACATGCCGATCGCCGGCGAGGGCGGCAGCCTCGACGCGCTCGACGGCCTGAACATTCGCCGAAAGGTCTATATTCACATCAACAACACGAACCCGATCTGGCGGGCTGGTCCCGAGCGCGCCGCGGTGGAAAGCCGCGGCTTCGAAGTCGGGTTCGACGGCATGGAGGTCAGCCTGTGACGACGGCAGCGGACAGAGAAGCGTTTCACGCGCGCCTTCTGGCGATCGGTCAGGAACGCTATCACGACAAGCATCCCTTCCACACGCTGCTCCACGGTGGCCGCGCAACGATGACGCAGGTGCGCGCCTGGGTAATCAACCGCTATTATTACCAGATCCGCATTCCGATGAAGGACGCGGCCTTGCTGTCGCGCTGCGACGACCCGGACCTGCGCCGGGCCTGGCGCTCGCGGATCGAAGACCACGACGGCGGCCTTGACGAGGGCGGCGGCATCCGCCGTTGGCTGCGTCTGGCGCAAGCGGTCGGCCTCGACCCCGCCTATGTCGCTTCGACGCGCGGCGTGCTGCCGGCGACCCGGTTTGCCGTCGACGCCTATGTGGCGTTCGTGCGCGAGAAGCCGCTGATCGAGGCGGTGGCCTCGTCGCTGACCGAGCTTTTTGCGCCCAAAATCCATTCGGAGCGCATTGCCGGGCTGCTGGCGCACTATGCCTTCGCGGACGACGCGGCGCTCGCTTACTTCCGCCAGAGACTGACCGAGGCGCCGCGCGACGTCGAGTTCGGTCTTGCCTATGTGCTCGATCACGCCGACACGGCGGAAAAACAGGATGCCGCCGCCGCGGCGCTCACCTTCAAGACCGACGTTTTGTGGTCGCAGCTCGACGCGCTTTATTGCGCCTATGTGACGCCCGGGCTGATCCCGCCGGGCGTCTGGGACGGCGAGCAAGGTGTCGTCGTCAGGCCGACGGCGCGGGAGGCGGCGGCGCGGGAGGCGGCGGAATGAGCGCCGATGCGTCGATGACTTCAGGGGTGAGGATCTCAGGGGCGAGCGTCGTCAGACTGGCCCGCGGCGTGCGGCTGCACGAGGACCCGGTTCGCGGCCAGACGGTGCTGTTGGCACCGGAGCGGGCGATGGCGCTCGACGATATCGCCGTCGCCATCGTCGAGGCGCTTGACGGCCAGCGCAGCCTCGACCGGATCGCCGACGATTTTGCCCAAAAGTTCGACGCCCCCGCCGCCGAGATCGCCGGCGATGTCAGGGCCTTCGTCGAGGAACTCGCCAATCGCCGCCTGCTGGAGATCGTCGCATGAGCAGCGCCGTCGCCGCCACAAAGCGTGCCGCCGCCGCTGTTGCGCGCGTGCCGCCGCCGATGGCGATGCTGGCGGAGCTGACGCATCGCTGTCCGTTGGCCTGTCCCTATTGCTCCAACCCGATCGCCTTGACGCCGGGGGAGGAAGAGTTGTCGACCGAGGAATGGATCGACGTCTTCCGCCAGGCGGCCGCTCTCGGCGTGCTGCATCTGCACCTGTCCGGCGGCGAGCCGGCGGCGCGACGCGATCTCGTCGAACTGACGCGAGCGGCAGTTGCGCTGGGGCTTTACACCAATCTGATCACCTCGGGCGTCGGTTTGACGGAGGCCAGGATCAACGACCTGACCGCGGCCGGTCTCGACCACGTTCAGCTGTCGATCCAGGGTGTTTCCGCCGAAAGCGCCGACCGGATCGGTGGCTACAAGGGTGGCTATCAACGAAAGATGGCCGTCGCAAACTGGGTGGTGGGCGCCGGCATCCCGCTGACGGTCAATGCGGTCTGCCACCGGCAGAACATGGGCGAGATCGACGCCATGATCGCGCTGGCGATCCGGCTTGGGGCGCGCCGGGTGGAGATCGCCACCGTGCAGTTTCACGGCTGGGCCGAGCGCAACAAGGCGGCGCTGCTGCCGACGCGCGAACAGGTCGAAGCCGCGACGCGCACCGTCGCCGCGGCCCGGGAAAAATATCAGGGTACTCTGGTGATCGACTATGTGCCGGCCGATTATTATTCCCAATACCCGAAGGCCTGCATGGGCGGCTGGGGCCGCGTCGGCCTCAACGTCACGCCGTCCGGTCGGGTGCTGCCGTGCCACGCCGCGGAAACGATCCCGCGCCTCACCTTCAAGACCGTGCGCGACGGCGCGCTTTCCGAGATCTGGTATGCGAGCGACGCCTTCAACGCCTATCGCGGCGAGGCCTGGATGCCGGAACTCTGCCGCAGCTGCGAGCGCAAGCACGTCGACTTCGGCGGCTGCCGCTGCCAGGCAATGGCGCTTGCCGGCGACGCGAGCACAACCGATCCGGTTTGCATCCGCTCGCCGCTGCGCGAACGCCTGACGCGGGACACGGACCAGCTTACGGCGATGTCATCGGCCACCTTGCGCTACCGCGGACGGTAGCGCGCATCTGGTATAGGCACATGCTTTGCCACCGGCAAACGGTGCTAGCCCCGTCATCAAACCAGGTGGGCCGGCAGTTCGAATCCTTTCACGGCGTTCGTCCCGTAAAGTGCCTGTACTGCTGCACCCCCCAATCGAGAAAAGACGCGAAACCGCGGTGAAAGCTGACGCGTGTGCGAGTAGAACGCGTGCTGGTCGGCCTCTAGAGTCTGTCAGACCTATGTTGAAGCGTATCCTGAATGCCTGAGATAGGCGGCGCATTCGTGCGGGCTGAACGCCTTGAGAACGTCGCCGACGCGCCGCCATGTCGCCTCGACGCTACGCTCGTCG
>NZ_JADYVE010000109.1 GCF_020193655.1 Ensifer sp. IC3342 | reverse complement strand
CTACGGTGAAGCGCAGTGTGACTAGGATGACTTCTTCCCGACGCTGGAAGAGATCGACTTCAATGGCAAACTGGTGGCGCTGTTCGGCTGCGGCGACCAGGAAGATTACGCAGAATACTTCTGCGACGCGCTGGGCACCATCCGCGACATCATTGAGCCGCGCGGCGCGACCATCGTCGGTCACTGGCCAACGGCGGGGTATCATTTTGAAGCTTCCAAAGGCCTGGCGGATGACGACCACTTCGTCGGCCTCGCCATCGATGAAGACCGCCAGCCGGAGCTGACCAACGAGCGCGTTGAGAAATGGGTGAAGCAGGTTGCCGAAGAGCTGCACCTCGAAGAAATCAAAAACGCCTGATGATTAAGCGGCGCAATCATTGAGTTGCGCCGCATTAATAG
>NZ_JADYVE010000108.1 GCF_020193655.1 Ensifer sp. IC3342 | reverse complement strand
CTTTTGCATTATTGTTAAAGTGACCTTGATATACTATGATATAAGGATGATTGTCTTTGTTCATGTCAAAAGTAATTTCATAGCCATTACTGTTATTTTTGATTGATTTCATACTCTTAGTAATGTCATTGAACTGCTTCGTATCATTTACATTGGCATAAGCACTTTGTGGCAATTCTCCTTGACCAATATATTCGTAAACATTAACTTGACCATTTTTTTCATTTTGCTGTGCGTTATTTGAAACTGTGCCTCTTAAAGTTACATTAGTTAAGTTATTATGCTTAGGTTTAAATATAGCATAATGCGTAAATGATTGATCTGCTTTTGATAATTCATCAAGACGACCGTTTAATGTGATACCTGAAGGGCTTTTTACACCATCAATATATTTAATGT
>NZ_JADYVE010000107.1 GCF_020193655.1 Ensifer sp. IC3342 | reverse complement strand
GCCCTACCGTGGTTCGCGAAGCGGCAGGCACCGAAACCATGCGCGCGATTGTGCTCACCGGCTTCGGCGGCCTGGACAAACTCGTCTACACGGAGATCCCCAAGCCCCGGCCCAAACACGGCGAAGTCGTCATCGCCGTCAAGGCATTCGGCCTCAACCACGCCGAGATGCACATGCGGCGAGGTGAATGGGCCGAAGCCGCAGAAGTCAGCGGCATCGAGTGCGTCGGTGTGGTCGACTCATGCCCCGACGGAACGTTCGACGTGGGAGATCGGGTGGCTGCGCTGATGGGCGGCCTGGGCCGAACGATCAACGGCAGTTTCGCCGAATACACCAGGGTCCGCACCGCCAAGGTCGCACGAATCGATGTCGACCTGCCGTGGTCGCAGCTCGCAGCGC
>NZ_JADYVE010000106.1 GCF_020193655.1 Ensifer sp. IC3342 | reverse complement strand
GTTTTGGGCTTATATATAAACAAACTAAGAAAAGCAAAGGCACGCTAAATTTAATAGTGAAAACAAATAACGAGATTATTTTTTCCTTTGTTAGAAAAGTTTCTGGAGTGGTTAAGGTTACAGGTAGGGCATATATTGGCGATAGCCTTGATAACTCCATTGCTATCAAATCATTATTTAAAATGATGGAGTGGTGATGACTGTGTTATCAACTTTAAATAACCTCAAATCAATCCCTTGTATTAATGCATTTACGGGCAGAGCAAATAATTCATATTTATGGCGTTATGTTATGGAAGATCATAAAGATGAGTTTGGCGCTACAACTATTAAGTGTTTTTATCTTAGGGAGGAAATTTCAGAGGATTATGTGTCTATTTATCATTCAAATAAAGATTATTAT
>NZ_JADYVE010000105.1 GCF_020193655.1 Ensifer sp. IC3342 | reverse complement strand
CACTATAGGCAAGATAATTCGATATTAAAACCGTAAAAAACGCGTTATCAATATCGAATTTATAGATTATTTTTGAGCCGTCGCCGTCTTCGCACGCACCCCGGGCTCCAGGCGAACCCGTTCGCGTTCATATGCAAGGTAGTACTTGTTGACGCTGCTGACATAACTCACCACACCCATGCCTATCTCTTCCGCAGCCACCCGCTCGACCTGGAAGAACCAGCGATTCGGATCGAGCCCCCGGCGGCGCGCCTGGGTGCGCAGGTTCTGTACCCGCTCCGGCCCCATGTTGTAGGCCGCCAGGGTGAACGCCAGGCGCTCGCGTTCGTCGAGGTGCTTGCTGGAGAAGAACTGCTTGCGGATCTTGGTCAGGTAGCGACTGGCGGCCAGCACGTTGCTGTCC
>NZ_JADYVE010000104.1 GCF_020193655.1 Ensifer sp. IC3342 | reverse complement strand
GTCCTGAAATGTTCAACCGTATTCTTACGAGAGCGTTTCATTATGTCTAGTTTAATTCAACCAGAACTTTTTTTCTCAGCCCTCTCTCCTGCGGAGCAACGCATTCAACAAGCATTAGAAGATATCCGTCGAGGCAAACCTGTCTTGGTGATGGATGACTTCGACCGTGAAAATGAAGCAGATTTAATTATTGCAGCGGAAACCCTAACTGTTGAGACCATGGCACGTATGATTCGTGATGGCTCAGGTATTGTATGTTTATGCCTTACTGAAGAGTTAGCTGATCATCTTGAACTTCCACCAATGGTTTCTCAAAACTCAAGTCAGTTTCATACTGCATTTACAGTGACTATTGAAGCTGCTCAAGGCGTTACCACTGGCGTTTCTGCTAAAGACCGTGTAACAA
>NZ_JADYVE010000103.1 GCF_020193655.1 Ensifer sp. IC3342 | reverse complement strand
GTTTGGTGCGGGTTCGATTTTAACGCAAAAACGCATTCGCTTAAACATCAATCTGGAAACTTGGCATCAAGATAAATTGTATGACCGTGTCGGTTTAAATCATGAAACACTTAAGATTTTAGATACCGAAATTACGAAAAAAACGATTCCTGTTCGTCCAGGGCGAAATGTAGCTGTCATCATTGAAGTGGCGGCCATGAATTACCGCTTGAATATTATGGGAATTAATACAGCAGAAGAGTTTAATGAACGTTTAAATGCTGAAATCTTAAAAAACAGTCAACAAAATAAAGGAGACATAGAATAATGATAGGATATATTGATCCAGTCGCTTTTTCCTTGGGCGGCTTAGAAGTGAAATGGTACGGTATTATCATAGCGAGCGCGATTTTAATTGGGTATTGGAT
>NZ_JADYVE010000102.1 GCF_020193655.1 Ensifer sp. IC3342 | reverse complement strand
GCGCCACCGCCGGCGCGCTCGACGACAGTCTGCTGTTCTACCTGAAGGCCCGTGGCCTGCCGGAGAAGCAGGCCCAGGCGCTGCTGATCCAGGCCTTTGTCGGCGAGGCGATCGAGCAGATCGCCGATGATACTTTGCGCGAGCACGTGATCGGCATCGCCGAGCGCTGGCTGGAGCGGCGGTCATGAGCACGCATCCGGCGGTCAAGAACGGCGCCTATGACGTTACGCGCGTGCGCCAGGATTTTCCGGCGCTCGCCATGCAGGTCTACGGCAAGCCGCTCGTCTATCTCGACAACGCCGCCTCGGCGCAGAAGCCGAGTGCTGTGCTCGACCGCATGACGCAGGCCTATACATCCGAATACGCCAACGTGCATCGCGGCCTGCACTACCTCGCCAATGCCGCGACCGAAGCCTATGAG
>NZ_JADYVE010000101.1 GCF_020193655.1 Ensifer sp. IC3342 | reverse complement strand
CTGATAAGGCTTGAAAAGTTCATTTCCAGACCCATTTTTACATCGTAGCCGATGAGGACGCGCCTGATGGGTGTTCTGGCTACCTGACCTGTCCATTGTGGAAGGTCTTACATTCTCGCTGATTTCAGGAGCTATTGATTATGCGTAACTTTGATTTATCCCCGCTTTACCGTTCTGCTATTGGATTTGACCGTTTGTTTAACCACTTAGAAAACAACCAGAGCCAGAGTAATGGCGGCTACCCTCCGTATAACGTTGAACTGGTAGACGAAAACCATTACCGCATTGCTATCGCTGTGGCTGGTTTTGCTGAGAGCGAACTGGAAATTACCGCCCAGGATAATCTGCTGGTGGTGAAAGGTGCTCACGCCGACGAACAAAAAGAGCGCACCTATCTGTACCAGGGCATCGCTGAACGCAAC
>NZ_JADYVE010000100.1 GCF_020193655.1 Ensifer sp. IC3342 | reverse complement strand
CGCCTGCACCTGATCGAGGCCGATTTCCAGTTCCTCGGCCATGCACATGGCCTGCGAGGTATAGACGCCCTGGCCCATCTCCACGGCGTGCACGCGCAGACGAGCCCCAGGCCTCCGGCGCGGCCGTGAACGCCTTCGTGCATGTGCCGGCAGTTCGATGCCGATCACAAGGCCGCCCAGGACGGCCGCGGCGCCGCGCAGAAGCGAGCGGCGCGAGAGGGTGGGGCTGTCGGGCTGCATCTCAGGACTGCGCGGCATGCTTGATCCCTTCGCGAATGCGGACATAGGTCCCGCAGCGGCACAGATTCCCGGCCATGGCGGCGTCGATGGCCGCGTCGTCCGGCTTCGGATTGGCGGCCAGCAGAGCGGTCGCCGACATGATCTGGCCGGGCTGGCAATAGCCGCACTGGACCACCTCGAGAT